>NZ_JBBOCG010000001.1:0-3635000 GCF_038002365.1 Paenibacillus sp. FSL P4-0338
CGTAGAGGTCCAGGTCGTTCACCAGTTCCTTGGAGAGATAGCTTCGGATGAAGGAGAGGTCGGAATCCAGCTCGCGCACCTCGAACATTTTGTCCCGGTCCCAGCGGCGTTCGATGTCCTCGAAGATCTTCAGCCCCAGGTAGTACGGATTCAGGCTCTGGCGGGAAGGCTGCACCACCGATGAATTCAGCTTGGCGTATTCGACAGTCTCTTCGGCGGTCAGGTCCAGCTCGCGCATGATCCGCTGATGCCAGTAGGAAGCCCAGCCTTCGTTCATGATCTTGGTCTCCATCTGCGGCCAGAAATAGAGCATCTCGTCACGGAGCATCGTCATGATGTCGCGCTGCCAGTCCTCCAGAGCGGTAGAGTATTGCTGGATGAACCAGACGATATCTTTTTCCGGCTCCGGGGGAAAAGCACGCCTACCGGCAGTCTCCGGCTCCTGCACAGCAGCATCGCTCTTCTCCAGATCCCACAGTTCGCTGTAGGCATTAGGCGGACCAGATCCGCCGGGCGGGGAGTCCTTGCGTTCTTTCATTTTGGCTTCGAGCAGATGAGTCTTGCCCAGCTTGCGCGGCTGGATCAGACTGGGGTCGATATGCTCCTGGATCGCCAGCACTGAATCAATGAAGCTCTCTACAGTGTCTGTGCCATAAGTGACGGAATAATCATTGATGCGGTCGGCGGTGGCGGACATGCTCTCGACCATATCCCGGTTGGACATGGAGAAGCGCATATTATTTTTGAAAAAATCGCAGTGCGCCAGCACATGCGCAACAATCAGCTTATTCTGCACCAGAGAGTTGCCGTCCAGCAGAAAGGCGTAGCACGGATTAGAGTTGATGACCAGCTCATAAATTTTGCTCAGGCCGAAATCGTATTGAGCCTTCATTTTATGAAAAGTCTTGCCAAAGCTCCAGTGCCCGAACCGGGTAGGCATCCCGTACGCACCGAAGGTATAAATAATATCCGCCGGACATATCTCATAACGCATCGGATAGAAATCGAGTCCGAACCCGGAAGCAATCTCCGTAATCTCGGCAATCGACCGCTCCAGCGCTTTAATCTCATCATCACCGGGCATGCATCCATCTCTCCTTCCAGCTTGTGAACCGTTCTTCCTATGTATATGGGGGGAGGGGAAGGAGTATGATGGGCATGCGCGCTGCATGAGGGAATAGAAGAGTTATTGTACAAAAAATAGCCTAACCACAGCGAATAGGCTGAGAGGTTAGGCTATTCTTCAGATAGTCCAGAATTAGCAAAGTTACAAACTTAAAAACGTTTGCTGAATTTACTTTGAGCTTCCCCATACGGGCAAGAGCTACCCGTGCATATGTGGTCCACAGAACATTGTAGCGGTCATTGTTCATTCTGAACCTCTTTCAGTAATTGGGCAAACGCCTCTTCGCTGTTGCTATATGTGGAAATTCCATTCTCACGGTCATTTTTGGCCTTGTGAAGCTGTGAAAGAACGTCCTCATCTTTAAAAATGACGGTACTCATTCTCTTCTTTTGGTCTTCTGTAAAATTGGGATGATCTTCTTTTCTTTGCAGTGTAACGTTGAATCCAAAGTTTTCTTCAATTAACTGGACCAAGTCTTTAAGGTCTACGTAAGATTTTCCTTGAAAGCATAATTGTCTATTATGCAATCATTGGGTGGAGAACCTCAGCAGAAGTTTTTTCGATGCCTGGCTAAGACGTATAGATGAAACAAGTGTGGGGGACTCAATTTGAGTCCTTATTTTTTTTATATTCCCCTTGTATTTAGACATGTTATTATGAACTTAGGAATATTTTCCTATGAATCATTTTACATTTTACGAATAAAACATCCAGAGGTGAATGATATGAACAATAGCAATTTCACTTTCTTGTCGAACCATTGGAATATTCTGTCTAATCTGGCCGAAATGGCTGAACGGAATATGTATACCGATCCCAATACATCCTTAATGAAGCTCCGTATGTTTGGAGAGACGATGACGAAATTCATCTGTGCTCTTGAAGAAATGAGACAGGCTGAGGGTCTGAATCAGATAGATCGTTTGAACTTTCTGAGCCGTGAAGATTTGCTTACGGAAGAGTTGCTGGATATGCTGCACGCTATCCGTAAACAAGGCAACAAAGCTGCACATCAGGGCAATTATGGTACAACCGAAGAGGCCAAGGCACTTGTGCATTTTGCTTTTCGTCTAGCCGTCTGGTTTATGCAGGTCTATGGGGAATGGGACTTTACAGCGCCAGAGTATGTGGAGCCGGCAGAGGCAGATGACACTGTATACAATGAAGAGCAGCTCGAGCAGTTGTCTGCTTCCTACGACGCCAAAGTGCAGCAACTGGAACAAGAGCTCCTGCGGCTGACCGAACTTCAGGATTCCAAGACTCAGGAAGAGAAACAGAAACGTCATTCGAAGGCCAGGAAGCTCGGCAGTGCCCTCCAACTGACTGAAGCTGAGACAAGAATGATCATCGATGAGAAGCTGCGGCAGGCAGGCTGGGAAGCAGATACAATACAATTGCGTTTTAGCGCAGGGACCCGTCCTGAAAAAGGGAGATATCTGGCTATAGCAGAATGGCCTTTAAAAAATGGTTTTGCGGATTATGCTCTTTTCTATGGAATAGAACTGATCGGTATTATCGAGGCCAAACGCCAGAGCAAGGATGTTCAAGCCGACATTGAACAGGCAAAGAAGTATGCCTCCTATGTGATTAAGCATGGTGAAGAAATCATTCATGGACCCTGGGGGAATTATCAGGTTCCGTTCTTGTTTTCAACAAATGGGCGACCCTATTTAAAACAGCTTGAACACAAATCTGGAATCTGGTTTCTGGATGCACGCAAGCCTACGAACCATACCAGAGTGCTGCAAACCTGGTACTCACCAGAAGGGTTGAAGGCTCTTTTACAGCAGGACATCGATCAGGCTACAAAGGATCTCCGTGATGAATCACTGGATTATCTGCATCTGCGTGAGTATCAAGAGGATGCGATTTTGTCTGTGGAACATGCGATAGAAGCAGGACAACGCAGAATTCTGGTAGCCATGGCGACAGGCACAGGCAAGACGAGAATGGCCATCGGCCTAATTTATCGTCTAATCAAACATAATCGTTTCAAAAGAATATTGTTTCTCGTGGACCGTTCAGCATTAGGCCGTCAGGCCGAGGCAGCGTTTAAGGATTCCAAGCTGGAGAGCTATCACTCGTTCACTGAGATTTTTGAGCTTCAGACGCTGGACGACAAGAAACCTAATGTGGAGACGAAGGTACAGATTGCTACCGTTCAGGGTATGGTGAAGCGGCTTTTTTATAGCGAAGATGATAAAGGCATTCCTTCTGTAGATCAGTATGATTGCATCATCGTGGATGAAGCCCACCGTGGTTATACGCTTGATAAGGAAATGACAGAGATCGAACTGGAATTTCGGGATCATGCCGACTATGTGAGCAAGTACCGGAAGGTACTGGATTATTTTGATGCGGTGCGAATCGGGCTAACGGCTACTCCAGCGCTCCATACGGTTGAGATTTTTGACAAAGCGATCTTTAACTACTCCTACCGTGAAGCTGTAATTGACGGTTATCTTATCGACCATGAACCACCCATCCAGTTTGAAACAGAACTGAAGAAGAACGGCATCAAGTGGCAGATTGGTGAGGAAGTATCTGTGTATAATGTGGACCTGGGAACCGTGGAGAAGGAAATGCTGGAAGACGAGGTCAATCTCGAAGTAACCCAGTTCAACAAGACGGTGATTACGGAGAGTTTCAATCGTGTGGTGCTGGAGGCACTCACTGAATATATCGATCCTGAAGCGGATGGGAAGACCTTAATCTTCGCGGCAACGGATGATCATGCGGATATGGTGGTTCGGATCTTCAAGCAAGAATTGGAGAAGGTCTACGGCCCAGTAGATGATGGAGCGATTCTAAAAATTACAGGATCGATCAAAGATCCACTGCATGCCATTAAGCTCTTCAAAAATGAACGGCGGCCAAATATCGTGGTCACTGTAGATTTGCTTACAACGGGAATTGACATCCCGAGTATCTCCCATGTAGTTTTCCTAAGGCGTGTCCGCTCCCGTATTCTGTATGAACAAATGCTGGGACGGGCCACCCGCCGCTGTGATGAGATTGATAAGGATCATTTTACAATCTATGATGCTGTAGGAATCTATGAGTCACTTAAGCCCTATACAGATATGAAGCCCGTTGTGACGAGACCCCATGTCAGCCTGGATTTTCTGGTCGATGAGCTGAAGCAGATGAAGAGTGAACACCACATTAAGTCACATCAGGAAGAGATTGTGGCCAAGATGCAGCGGAAGAAGCAGGGATGGACACCTCAGGATCATGAGGATTTCATAGCGCTGTCCGATGGACAGAGTATTGATGAGTTCATTGATGAGGTAAAGAAAGCAAGTGCAGAGCAGGTTAGCGAAGCTTTATTAAGCAAACCACAATTGCTTCAGTTCATTGAAGAGAATAGAGGGAGGCATAACCGCCAGTTCATCTCAGAGCATGAGGATAAGTTGATAGAAGTAACACGCGGCTATGGGACAGCCAACAAACCTGAGGACTATTTGGAAGGATTCAACGGTTTTATCCGTGAAAACCTGAATCTGATTCCGGCACTCAACATCATCTGTACCCGCCCGAATGATCTGACCCGTGAAGAATTGCGGAAGCTTCGGGTGGCACTGGATCAGAAGGGCTTTACCGAGAAAAACCTGCAAACCGCATGGCGTGATGTGAAGCAGCAGGACGTCGCCGCAGACATCATCAGCTTTATCCGCCAGCAGGCGTTAGGTGACCCGCTCCTCAGCCATGAAGAACGGATCGAGAATGCCATGAAGAAGATCTATGAGATGCGGGTATGGCCGAAGGTGCAGAAGGATTGGTTGAAGCGGATTGAGAAGCAGTTATTGCAAGAATCTGTGCTGGACCCGAATCCCGAAAAAGCATTCGATGTGGAACCTTTCCGCAGTAAGGGCGGTTATAAGCAGTTGAATAAAATTTTTGATGGTCAATTGGACGAGATTGTTGCTACAATAAATGTTGCGCTATATCCAACCAGACAAAAGGAGCAAGCTTAATCCATGAGAAATCAGGAAATTGTACAAAAGCTATGGAACCTGTGTAATGTACTGCGTGATGATGGCATCACGTATCACCAATATGTTACGGAACTGACTTATCTGCTGTTTCTTAAAATGATGAAGGAAACGAATAATGAGGGCATTCTGCCTGAACCATATCGCTGGGATTCGCTGCAGGAGCGGCATGGGCTGGAATTAACGAATCATTATCGTCAGTTACTGCTTGATCTTGGTAAGGAAGGCAACGAGATCATTAAGCAGATCTATATGAATGCCAGCTCCAACATCGATGAACCGAAGAATCTGGAGAAAATCGTGCGCTCCATTGATCTGCTCGACTGGTATTCCGCTAAGGAAGAAGGGCTTGGGGATCTGTATGAAGGACTGCTTGAGAAGAATGCGAGCGAAACCAAGTCGGGAGCAGGGCAGTATTTTACCCCGCGTCCATTGATTGATGTCATCGTGAAGCTGGTTGATCCACAGCCAGGAGAACGCTGTAATGACCCTGCCGCAGGAACGTTTGGATTTATGATTGCAGCAGATAGTCACATTCGGAGCAAGACGGATGATTATTTTGAGTTGAGCCAAAAAGAAGCCGAGTTTCAAAGAAATGAAGCTTTCACTGGGGTGGAACTAGTTAAGGATACCCATCGCCTAGCGATGATGAATGCAATGCTTCATGATCTGCATGGGGATATTATGCTGGGAGATACTCTTTCCGATTTGGGTAAAGGCTTGAAGAATTACGATGTGATATTGACCAATCCACCCTTTGGCACCAAGCAAGGCGGAGAAGGACTTACGCGTGACGACTTAACTTTTACTACTTCCAATAAGCAGTTGAACTTCATGCAGCATATTTATCGGGCGCTAAAAGCCAACGGAAAAGCCCGTGCAGCGGTAGTTATTCCTGATAACGTTTTGTTTGAAGGTGGAGTAGGAGCGAAAATTCGTGCAGACTTAATGGACAAGTGTAATCTGCATACCATTCTACGCCTGCCTACGGGGATTTTCTATGCTCAGGGGGTAAAGACGAACGTTTTGTTCTTCAGCCGTGAGAAGACAGATAAGGATAGCACCAAGGATGTATGGGTGTATGACCTGCGGACGAATATGCCAAGCTTTGGAAAACGCACTCCACTAACCTCAGCACATTTTGATGCGTTTGTGGAGGCGTATACGGCTGTGGATCGGAGTAGCATGCAAGACGATAGATTTAACGTGTTTACTCGCGAGGATATCCGTAAGAAGGACGATAGTTTGGATATTGGACTGATCGCGGATGAGTCATTGTCTGCTTATGATAATCTGCCCGATCCGATTGATTCGGCGGAACTGGCGATTGCTAAGCTGGATGAAGCCATGACACTTCTTCTTGAGGTTGTCGCTGAACTAAAAGCGGTGGAGAACAAGCCGGAGTATGCTGCTGAAGAACGTCAAGAGCTGCTTCAGGTTGCGGAAGCGCGTGGAGAGTACAACGTATGAGTAAGAATAAAGTGAAGACAGCAGAGGAGTTACTGCAGGAGGCGTTGGTGCCTGTGGAGGAGCAGCCGTATCCAATACCAGAGAATTGGGTTTGGGTAAGATTTGGGTTAGTTGCACAATTAATTAATGGTTTTGCATTTAAGAGCACTGATTATTGCAACGAAGGAATACCTGTTATTAGAATATCAAATATTAAAGGTAATAATACTACATCAGAAGAAGCAGTGAAAGTTCCATACACATTCTTAGATGAAAAGTTCCTAATTAGAAGAGGCGACATGCTTTTAGCAATGTCAGGAGCTACTACAGGGAAAACAGGAATTTATAATTCTGACGAAGTCGCATTGCAAAACCAGCGAGTTGGAAATATAAAAGAGATAGATGAACGCGTATTATATAGAGCTTATAAGAATTGTTTTGTATTAAAATCATCAGAGGATATACTAAAAATGGCTTACGGAGGCGCTCAACCTAACATTAGTGGAAAGATGATTGAGTCTATAGCGTTTCCTCTTCCTCCAATTGATGAGCAAAAACGAATTGCGGACAAAATTGAAAGATTCCTGAATAAAATCAATCAAGCCAAACAACTAATCGAAGAAGCCAAAGAAACCTTTGAACTTCGCCGAGCGGCAATTTTGGATAAAGCTTTTCGTGGTGAATTGACTGCTAAATGGAGAGAAGCGAACCTTGAAATTGAATCCGCTGAAGTTTTCGAACAACGACTAAAGAAAAAACTGAAGAAATCTAGCGGCAAGGTTGAAGAAATACTTCCGCCCCATCAATTGCCCTCAGGATGGAAGTGGGTACATCTTAAAGACATTGCTGACTCTAAATCTGGGTATGCATTTAAAAGCGAACATTTTAGTGATGTTGGAATTCAAGTTGTTAGAATGGGTAATTTGCACAAAAATGTTTTGAATCTAAATAAGAATCCGGTTTTTTTACCAAATGATTATGATAATGACTTACTTAATAAATTCAAAGTTAATGAGGGGGATATTTTATTATCCCTAACGGGAACTAAATATAAGCGAGATTATGGTTATGCTGTCAGAGTTGAAACAGTGAATGACACATTACTACTAAATCAAAGAATTTTGGCATTGACCCCCCTTGATTTAAGTGATTACTTTTATTACTATCTGCAATCTCCTGTTTTTAGAGAATTGTTTTTTAGTTTTGAGACAGGAGCTGTTAATCAAGGCAATGTTAGTTCAGTATCCGTGAGTAGCATTGTCTTTCCATTGCCTCCTCGTGAGGAAGGTATTGAAATTCAGCGCATCATAGGAAATTTGATTTCAAAAGAGAAGGAATTGGAACAGCTATTAGATAGCCAGGAGTCACTTGAATTAATAACACAGACGATACTAACTAAAGCATTTCGTGGAGAACTTGGAACGAACGAAATAAATGATGAAAGTGTTTTATCCCAATTGAAAGATGGTCTATTGCAATGAATTTAAGTAAAGGAAAATAAGGCAAAAGAAAAAGATTAGGCACTCAACCTAATCTTTTTCTTTTGCCGAACACATAACAAGCTCAGCCAAATCCAGTACAATATTAGCCTTCATCAGTAGATCTAACCCAAGTAGCCCATTGATCGCTAGCTTCTCATGAAGCGACCCAACATCCAGTTTATAATTCTCAATATGAAGGCTGCCTAAGTGAATTGAATCAAAAGTTTTGCGGAAGCAGCTTTCTTCCCCACCAGTCCCAAACGAGGTTATGAGTTCATCTCCAGTCTCAAAGTAAACACCAATATCTGCAACAGCATCAGCAGATAACAGGGTGTGAGACGCCCCAGTATCGATGACAAGTTTGTCTATGATCAGAGCTTGTCCTTCATAAATCAAGGTTAGGGACGTTGTAACAGCCCATCAACATAATCAATTTTAATGCTGTACGAATCCCCGCAATTCACGAAGAGTACGAATCTCTACCTTCAATTCATCATTTGCGGTATGTGACACAATCACGCCATCCTTAGCTTGAAGCAATTCTTTTGTCGCTTCTTGTGGGTCCTGAATGGCACGAATGAGTACAACTTCATCCACAAACTTGATGTTGCCTTCGGTATGCGACGCAAGGATTTGCAGCTTAACATATTGATTAGGATAAATCTTACGAACCTCTTCCCATTGCATGGCTGGCACCTCCAGTTGGGTTTACTCTGCTTCCGTATAGAACAGTTTAAGCAGAATATTCTGCGGATAATTTCCAAAGTGCTCCCCGAAGATGGTAAGGCCGCCTTTGTTAGTAGAATTTCCGTCAATCCCAATCCTCAGCTTGATGAAAGGGGACTCTTCGATCTTAAGCTCAGCGAGGGAGACCGATGATATTTTTTGACCGTCTATTCCAGTATCCTTTTTGGTGACTCTTAAATGCTTCAACAGGCCGTACTGGCTGAGCTCGTTATTCCACCAGGCCGGTGTTATTTTCCCGCGCACATCTGAGAAGTTCCCCGGTGCCGTCCAGGTGCCTAAGAATACATCGTTGATATAAAAAGCAATATCGCTCGGCCAATTATTGTTGGATTCAGGAAACTCTGATGAGAGCTCTAAGGATAACTCTAATAACTCTGCAGTGAAATTGTGGTTGAACTCATTCGGAATGATATATTCGACGAAGCCCTCCGCGAACCAAAGTAAGGAAGCCTCGATCCGGTCATTGGAGACGAAGGTCCGTTGATCGTCTAACTTTCCGATAATTTTTGCCTGGCTGGCTAATCCGCAGGTGGGGGTGACTGAGAAATTAGAATAGTATCCCAGCTTGATTTCATTAGTAATGACTTTAAAAGGAAGATGGAGCTTTTGCGGGAAGTTGAGGGCAATATGATCGACAGCAACAATGAAATTCTTCTTTCTGCCATCGGTAGCTTCCAGGTTGTCCTGGAGCTTGATGATCTTGGCGTCCTCCAGTAACCGGATATGGCGTGACACGATAGCTTTGCTTAAGTTGAGTTTGGCGGCCAGCTCACTGACAGTTAGCGGCGTATGTAACAATAGTCTAAGAATCGAAGCTCTTGTGTCCGATGCCAGTGCTTTTAGAACAGAAATACCATGATCGTCGAGTTCTAAGAACATATGTACCTCCGATTGTTAACTTTTTAGTTTACAATGATAGATATAGTCAAGCGGTAATTTTATTTAGTATACCACAAAGTTGAAAATGAGGAATAACGTTGATATAACCTTGAAAGAACGCTTTCATCATGATAGTATTTGCTTGCCCGCGAGGAAGATTTACTATCTAAACCACAAAAAGTTAACTTTTATTGTTGCGGACTACTAAGATGGGAGCTGAAGCTAAATGACACACAGGATGGAATATCCGCGTCCGCAGTTCGTCAGAGACGCATGGCTTAATTTGAATGGAAGCTGGCAATTTGAATTTGATGACAGGAATGTGGGAGCCGCGCAACGATGGTTTGATCCAGGTGAGAATTTCAGCCAGACCATTCAGGTTCCCTTTGCCTTTCAGACCCCTGCCAGCGGAATACACGATACCACGTTTCATGACTATGTCTGGTATAAGCGCAATTTCACACTCGATCCGGACTGGTATAAAAAGCGGGTGATATTACATTTTGGAGCGGTAGATTATAGAGCTTGGGTGTATGTGAATGGTCAATATATCGGGATGCATGAGGGCGGACACACTTCATTTTCTTTTGACATTACGCATGCCTTAACTGGACAGGAAGAACAGGTAACGGTTCATGTGGAGGACCCATCAACAGACGAGACTATTCCCCGGGGCAAACAGTTCTGGTTAGAGCAGCCCGAAAGCATCTGGTATACCCGTACAACAGGGATTTGGCAGACCGTATGGCTGGAGGTGGTAAATCCTGTTCATATTCAGCAGGTGAAGTTTACGCCAGATTTGGATCAAGGAAGTATTGGGATAGAGGTTAAATCGGAAGGACATGGATCAGAAGAATTAGATTTGGATATCCATATTTCTTTTGGCGGAGTATCTGTTACTCAGGACCGAATACGATTGCTACAGCCTATAACAAGCAGAATGGTAGATCTATTCGGTCTGAAAATATTCCGCACAAACTTTCACCGGGCTGGCTGGACATGGAGCCCGGAGGCTCCTAATTTGTTTGATGTGGAAATGAAGCTGTACGATCACGGGGTTGAGGTAGACTCTATTGAATCGTATTTCGGCATGCGGAAGGTTCATACAGAGAATGGTATGGTCTATCTGAATAACAAACCTTATTACCAGAAGCTTGTACTGGACCAAGGATATTGGCAGGAAGGATTGCTTACAGCGCCAACGGATGACCATCTGAAGAAGGATATCGAATTAGCCAAAGAACTAGGGTTCAACGGTTGCCGGAAGCATCAGAAGGTCGAGGACCCGCGGTTTTTATACTGGGCTGACCGGATTGGGTTCCTGGTATGGGGAGAATGTGCGGCGAACGCCTCTTACAATAATGATGCTGTAGCCCGGTTAACCAAAGAATGGATTGAGATTATTGACCGTGACTTCAATCATCCCTCTATTGTGGCCTGGGTTCCGCTTAACGAGAGCTGGGGGATTCCGCTGGTGAAATCGGATAAGCAGCAGCAATATCACAGCGTAGCCATGTACAGTCTGATTCATTCATTGGATGATACCCGGTTAGTCATATCGAATGACGGATGGGAAATGACGCTGACGGACATTTGTGCGGTACACAATTATCAGCATGGCAGAGCAGATGAGCCCGATAAGTATGAAGAGTTCAAGCGGATTCTTTCGACAAAAGATACCATGCTTGCTTCCAAGCCATCGGCCCGGAGTGTATATGCAGACGGATATGAGCATCGGGGCGAGCCGATCTTGTTAACTGAATTCGGTGGTATAAGCTATAAGGCTGGCGCTGACGACGGCTGGGGATATACCAGCGCACAATCTGCAGAGGACCTTGTTCTGGAATACGGAAGAATCATGAAGGCAATATACGCTTCCAAGATTATTTATGGCTATTGTTATACGCAGTTAACGGATGTGGAGCAGGAGATTAACGGCCTGTTGGCCTATGACCGGACACCCAAATGCGATCTGTCATTAATTAAAGAAATTAACGATCAGTGGCATCTGCGGACCATTTAACCGGAACTTATGAAATGATAAGGAGCTGATGAATCGATGACAAATGAAAGTTTGCTTCAAAAAATCGGGCTGGTCGTAGACAGGCTTATGAACCTGGGCGGCAGCGACTATGAAAAGGATAAAACCGTGGTTCAAGCCGATACCAGAGTAGGGATTGTGCAGCGCGATTTCGGCATTGAAGAATGGGATTGGCCTCAGGGCGTAGGTCTTTATGGTCTTTACAAGCTGCAAAAGCATTATGGCGATACGCGCTATATGGAATTTTTCCGGAATTGGGTTTCCCGTAATCTGGAGGCGGGCCTGCCTTCCAAAAACATTAATACAACAGCTCCTTATCTGCCTCTGGTGCTGCTCCTGGATCAGCTTGAGCCTTCCAGCGAACTGGAAGAGCTATGCCGGGAGCATGCAGATTGGCTCATCCATGAGTTGCCCAAAACCAAAGAAGGCGGCTTTCAGCACACGGTCACTGCAATTGGCAACCGGGATGGCATTCACCTGCATAATGGACAGCTATGGATTGATACGCTCTTTATGGCGGTGCTGTTTCTGAACCAGGCAGGGCGCAAGTTTAACCGGCCGGACTGGGGGCATGAGGCTGAACACCAGATTCTGCTGCATATCAAGTATTTGTTCGACAAACATACCGGTCTGTTCTTCCACGGCTGGAGCTTCGAACGCAATGATAATTTCGGCAGTATCTTCTGGTGCCGCGGCAATTCCTGGTTCACGTATGGGATCACCGATTACCTGGAAGCCTGCCAGGATTCGATTAGCCCGGGGTTCCGGCGGTTTCTGATTGATACGTATACCGCTCAGGTCAATGCCCTGGTATCCCTCCAGGCAGCTTCCGGTCTCTGGCATACCGTCCTGCAGGACCCGTCCAGCTATGAAGAGGTATCCGGGTCAGCCGCAATTGCCGCAGGGATTATAAAAGGCATCAAAGCCGGTATTCTGGATTCCTCTTATCAGGCTGCGGCAGACAAGGCCATTCAGTCGGTATGTCAAAATATTAGCGGAGATGGAACCGTGCTGAATGTATCGGCCGGAACCGGTATGGGGATGGATAAGGAGCATTACAAGAAGATCGCTCTCAGACCTATGGCATACGGACAGTCCTTGGCGCTTATTGCTTTATATGAAGCGTTAACATAAACTGCAAAAAGCCTGATCCTTGAGCATTTACGCCAGAGGATCAGGCTTTTTTTCACAATAAATTATGTTAAGATTACATTAATTAATACTTGGATATCGACGAACGGGAGAGATAAGTAATGACCGATTTTACAGCGATTCGGGACCTGTTCCATATTACAGAACCGTGCGGATTTGATAATGAATCGTTAACACCGTGGCTGGAACGCTACGGGCATATTCCGCAGGTGTTGCGGGCGTATTATACGGAGCTTGGGGCCCACTCTGCATTGAATGCGACACAGGATTTTCTGGTTCAGCCTCACCAATTTCCGCGTTATATGGAAGAAGACTACAGCATCTTTTATACCGAAAATCAAGAAGCCTGCGTGTGGGGAATCCGTGCAGCGGATATGAAGCTCGATAATCCTCCCGTCTATGTGCGCAGCGGAGAGGAATGGGAGCGCCTGCGTTCGTCTGTTAAGGAATTTTTGCTGGCTATGGCCCATTTGCAGGCAGTGCTGGCGATGGAGAATAGCAGCGAAGAATATTGGGACATCGATGAGGCTACTGCGGAGCGAATTGAGCAGAACTTTCCATCCCGCCAAGCAGATTCGGATTTGTACACGGGCGTACGTTTTTTTGGCCGGCCGGGTGAATTGATTGTGATTATGAACAATAACGGGGGCCATCTGCTAATGTTCGCGGCCGAAGACGAGGAACGCCTGGATGAATTATACAATCTCTTTGAGCAGTGGACGGAGCAGTAATCCGCGCCTCCCGGCAAAAGTCCCGTATAAGCCAAACAAGGGCCTAACCGTAGTTAGGCCCTGCTCAACACCCCATCTTATTGCAATTTGAAGTCTACTTAACTATACACCCGCACCTCAATTATCTCCGCATACTCACTGCCGTTGGTCTCCAGGACCACGACCCGCAGGCGGTCGGCTGTCACAGCTTCGTTCAGCATGTGTACCCGCTTGCGCTTGTGGTTGTCACGTTCCCCGGCAACTGCACTCCAATTACCGTCGATGTAAGCTTCAATACGATACTCCTTAACGAGCGTTGGCAGGATTTCGTAAGGCGTAACATGATGATGCAGGTTGATCAAGTCCTCGTTGACATCGTCATTGAAGGTAACGTGAACGTCGCGCAGAGTTACCGGCGCGTTCCAGGCCAGCTCCAGCCACTCCGGCTTACCGGAGGCCATCCGGTCCGAGGACCACAGATGCGGCCCGCCGTACGGACGCAGGTAGCCGTCGGTGGCTTTGTCTGCGGCGAAGGCGCTCGTTGTCCCGGACAGACGGAGGCAGGGAGCCTTGTGGTCATATTTCTTTTTGTCCCATTGCACTACCGGCTGTGCGGGCGGATTCTCGCCGAAGTCCCTTGAGGCAGCGGGGGTCTCGCTATGCCCGTATGCAAGCATTCCCGAAGCTGGCTCATCTGCCATATGCAAGGACAGCGCAGCATTGGCCTTGACGACCAGGAAGGCGTTGCGCGGTGACTCCGGCTTCCATTGCAGCGGGAGCTTCACCCACTGGGCGGGTCCGGCCTGGACGGGAGCTGATACAGACTGGATTAACGTATGGGGAATATAATTCTGGGGCCGACCGGTCTCCCATAGCTCGACCGTCAGCTCTGCGGCTTCGGCCGCATCGATCAGCAGCTCAATCCCGTCCAGCTCAGGATCAACCGGAACAGTGATGCCGATGTTATCGGTAAGCGTTACGCTGAACGCAGAATCCTCTACAGCGAGCCGGCTCCGCTCGCTGGAGGCGCTGAGCGCAGCCTTCAGCGCCAGATCTGCTTCATCCTCGTTGCATAGCCCGAGGACGGAAGCGTCCTGGCGCAGCATCGTCTGCTGCAGCTCATTCAGGTGGGCCGCATGCAGTTCGCGCGGCGATATTCCCTTGGCAGCGCAGAGTGCCGCGCCGATACCGGCGGCTTCGCCGATGACCGCGCAGGTAGCCATGACGCGGGTCGTGCCGAACGCGACATGCGAAGCGCTGATGTCGCGGCCGGCCATCAGCATATTGCTGACGTTCACCGAATACAGCGAACGGAACGGGATGTGATAGCTGCCGTCCGAATACATATGCTTCGAGCCAGACTCTGTAGCGTACACTCCCTGCGGCGGATGCAGGTCAATGGACCAGCCGCCAAATGCCACGCGGTCCGGGAATTCATGCTGAGTCAGGATATCATTCTGATTCAGGACATAATCGCCAATGAACCGGCGGTACTCCCGCTTGCCCGGAGTCGAACCGACCCATTCCAGCGTCATGTTGTCCGCGTCGAATTTGCCGGAGTTCTTAATATAATCCCAGATCCCGTAGATCACAGACCACAGCTCGTCGCGGATGGCCTCATTGTCATGAACGGTGTCCTGCTCGCCGCCGAATTCGATCCACCAGTAGGCGCAGCCGTTGTCGCCGCTGCGGATGATACGGCGCTCGGCGATAGCGGTTTGTGTAATATCCTTTGCCATGGCCGGAGCGATATATTTGACCGGATGGCCTGCGTCCTTGGTATAGAAGAGCAGTGTGCTGCCGAGCGTAATATCATCGGCAACCAGTGGTGCCCATTCCTCATTATATTCTTCGCGTGCTTCACGGCCCAGCCGGTACTCTGCACCTGCCAGGAAGCCTACCAGGCCATCCCCTGTACAGTCCAGAAAGACCGCGCTCTCAAAAGTAATTCTCCGCTCCGACCCCATCATCCAGCCCGTCACGGACCGGATGCTCCGCTGGCCGCTGCCATCCTCGGAAGCATCGGCCTCATGTACATCCGTGTTCAGAAACAGCTGAATGTTCGGTTCGGCCTTAACTGCTTCAAGCACAACCATATCCCAGAGATACGAATTGCCGTCTTTGTTGCGGTACTGGTTCTCCACAAACAGCTCGCCCATGATCCCCGTTTCACGTGCATACCGGTGGATACCGTGTGAGGTTGCGCCGCAGACCCATACCCGCACCTCGCTGCTGGAGTTGCCGCCGAGCACCGGACGGTTATTAATCAGCGCCACACGCTGGCCCAGCCGGGCTGCCGCAATCGCCGCGCATACCCCTGCCAGTCCTCCGCCTACCACCGTTACATCCGTGTTGACCGTTTCACTACGCATTGTTGAACCTCTCCTTTGGTGTATGTTAATATATCCGTAGTTTCATGATAGGATAATCATTAATCAAATGACATGCATTTAATTTCTTGATTTATATACTTTATTTCGCTGAATAATGCAATCGGAGGGGAGTCAGACATGCGCATGAATTGGTCGGTTCGTCCGGCAGCCTATATCTATTGGGAGCAGAAAAAACAGTTCCTGCTGGAGCACGACACCTATCCTGTGTGGACGTTATTTGCGGTTGAGCAGGGACATTTCGCTTATCGCTTCGGGGACCACGAAGGGGAGGGCGGATTCGGGGACATCATTGTATGTCCGCCGGGGACAACTTTTTACCGGAGAACGCTTAGTCCGTTGACTTTTCATTTCATACAATTCGAATGGGAGGAAGAGGGGGCACCGGAGGACGCTGCAACGCTTGGAGGCAGTTGGACAGTCAGGGACGTGGAGCGCCTAAGATCTACCTACCGCTATATGCGGAGTATCGGAAGAGGGATTCAGGAGGAGCCGGGGTATAGCCGGATGAAGCATATGCTGGAGGATCTCTGGAGGCTGCTTGAAATCGAGCGCAGCAGTGCATCCGAGGAGCTGCGCTCTGAAGAGACAAGTCCGGGCCCGCTGATGCAGCAGGCTAAGCAATGGCTGCTGGAGCACGCTTGTACACCTATGACCCTGCAGGAGTTGGCCGCTACCCTTGATATTACTCCAGTACAATTAACGCGGCGTTTCCGTGCGGCCTATGGGACGGCCCCGTCAGACTTCGTAACCGGACTCCGGCTTAGACGGGCCTGCCAGCTTTTGGAGGATTCCAGACTGCCCATTGAAGGGATCGCCCAGCATTGCGGTTACGAGAACGGCTTCTACCTAAGCCGGGTGTTCACGGCGAAGCTGGGATTAACGCCCTCCCGGTATCGTAAGCTGCACCGCATATAATTAATAACAATTGTATAATTTAACATATTACATTAGTATGTAATTAGTTATTTATCTAATTTGATATGGACTAAATAGTTTTTCGCTGTAGAAAGGATTGAATTGTAATGAAAATAGATGCTTCTGTCATCGCCGCAAGAAATATTATGGATGAGAGCCAAGGTAAGAGTTATCCCACATTTGCGTATTCGGTATTAGATCGTTACATTGACGGGGACATCATCATCGATAAGTCTTCGGCGCTGATCGGTATTTCTTCAGGCATTTATACAGTGGTGGGGGATGAAACGAATGATGATTTTGCATCCAGGCTGCTGCACGAATTCAAGCATAGAGAGAGGCTAGATCAGAGATTTACGTTATTTTCATCCTCTGAGGGGTGGGATCGCAGAATCAATGAGCTTTTAGGGGCGAAGCTGCAGAGGCTGCAGAGGTATTCTTTTACATTCAATGAGCAGCGTTACCTGCAATCGGGAAGAGCGGGTATGCAGGAGGGCTTCCGGCTGAACAGGATAAATGAGGAATCGCTTGAGGGGGATAGAGAGTTCGATGCGGCGTACATCCGGAAATATTGGGGACTAGTGGAGCGTTTTGCGGACAAGGGCTTCGGTTTCTTTGTTACGGAACTCGAAGTAATTGCTGGAGAGTGTGTCTCTATATTCTCGTCCGAACAGTATGCGGAGATTGATATTGTGACAAATCCTTTGTATAGGGGAAGAGGCGTGGCGTGGTGTGTTGCCGAAGCTTTTATCCTGGAGTGCTTAGAACGTCAGATCACACCAAGATGGGACTGTGACCTTCACAATATTGCCTCCATCCGATTGGCGCAGAAATTAAATTTTGCCGCACCAGAGACCTATTCGCTCTATGTAAGGAAGTAAGGCTGAATCACACAAGTGATCCTGAACAGTTAAGAGAATATGCTAAGACGTTTGATTAAAATAACGAGAGTGAATTCTACTCCATAGTGCAGCGACAGTAAGAGACGTTATCCGTCCCCTGCTGCCGCTGTTTCTGTTTCCAGGACAAGAAAGTATAAAAAATAGGAAAAAGAACATAGAAAGCGCAAGAAAATTAAACTTATACGAACTATAATTGGTTATGCTTACATATCGTTGATTAATTATTCGTACCTATCGCCCGCGTGAAGGAGGACTTCCGAATTTGAGAACATTCCGTAATCCGGTGCTGCCGGGCTTCTACCCTGATCCTTCGGCTATCCGTGTAGGTGAAGACTATTATCTGGTCACTTCAAGCTTTGAATTCTATCCCGGGGTTCCGGTCTTTCACAGCAGAGACCTTGTCCACTGGCGCCAGCTGGGCCATGTGCTGGACCGTCCGTCCCAGCTTAATCTGGACGGGATTCTTCCGTCGAGGGGGATTTGGGCGCCGACCCTCCGGTACCATCAGGGCCTCTTTTATATGATCACGACGTTTGTTGATAATCACAAGGAACCTCATAATTTCTATGTAACCTCCGCTGATCCGGCGGGGGACTGGTCCGACCCTGTCTGGCTGGAGGATGCGCCCGGCATTGATCCTTCCCTGTTCTTCGATGAGGACGGCAAGGTCTATTATACCGGTAACCGGGTTCCTCCCGAAGGCCAGGATTATCCGAAGCATATGGATATCTGGCTGCAGGAGATTGATCTGGCGCAGGGCAGACTCACCGGTCCGAAGCACAGCCTCTGGCAAGGTGCGCTGAAGACTGCACATGCCCAGGAAGGGCCGCATCTGTATTCCATCGGAGGATGGTATTATCTGCTGATCGCCGAGGGAGGCACCGGCCATACCCATGCAGTAACGGTTGCCAGAAGCCAGAACGTGACGGGGCCCTATGAGGGATGCCGGGCCAACCCGATTCTGACCCACCGCCATCTCGGCAGGGAGTACCCCATCGTGAATACGGGCCACGGGGAGCTTGTGGAGACGCAGCACGGGGAGTGGTGGATGCTCTGTCTGGCCTCCCGGACCTGCGGGGGATATTACCGCAACCTGGGCCGGGAGACCTTCCTGACTCCGGTCAAGTGGGAGGACGAATGGCCGGTAGTGAATCCCGGCAAGGGCGTCCTTGAGCTGGAGGGGCCAGCGCCGGATCTGCCGGTGACGCAGTGGCCGCTGTTGCCGGTGCGGGATGATTTTGCTGCCGGGGAGCTTAACCCCGTCTGGAACTTCCTGCGCACGCCGCGCGGTGAATTCTGGAGCCTCAGCGAGCATCCGGGGCATCTGCGGCTGCGGCTGAAGCCGGAGGTGCTGGCGGAGACCGGCAATCCGGCTTATATCGGAAGACGGCAGCAGCATCTCAGCTTCAGAGCCGCAGCGGCAATGCGCTTCCAGCCGGAGGCCGCAGGCGAGAGCGCCGGACTGGCCCTGATCCAGAATGGGGACAACCACTTCCGGTATGAACGGGTGGTACAGGACGGAGGGCAGCTGCTGAAGCTGACCGTCCGCAGCAGAGGAGCTGAGCAATTGCTGGCCTCTGCGCCGTATGCGCAGGATACGGTACAGCTTAAGGTAGAAGCCAGGGGGCAAGATTATAGCTTTTATTATAGAGCCGCAGATTCTGACACCTGGACCGCACTGCATGAACGGGCTGACGGCCGGGTGCTGAGTACGGATTGGGCCGGAGGTTTTACAGGGGCCTATATCGGAATGTATGCCAGTGCGGGTGGAGCGCAGAGCAGCAATGTTGCGGATTACGGCTGGTTCAGCTATGAAGAGCTTGAATAGACACTGAAGGAGGAATACGATGAAAACAATACATGATTCCGCAGCTTATCCAATCCCGGAGCTGCCGCAGATTCCGCAGCGGACTTTCCGTATTACAGACTATGGGGCAGAAGCTGAAGGGCTGCTGTGTACGTCTGCTATACAGGATACCCTGGATGCCTGCGCTGCCGCAGGAGGAGGAACGGTGATCATCCCGCCGGGAATCTGGCGCACCGGGCCGCTGACGCTGCACAGCCGGATCAATCTGTGTGCCGAGCGGGGGGCGCTGGTATGCTTTGAACCCGACTACAATCTGTATCCGCTGCTGTTCTCCCATTACGAAGGGACTGTCGGATGGCGTTGCCAGGCTCCGCTGGACGGGGAGAATCTGATCGATGTAGCCATAACCGGTGAAGGCATCTTCGATGGCAGCGGCGAGGCCTGGCGTCCGGTGAAACGCTTCAAGCGGACGGAACTGGAATGGAATAGCCTGCTTGCCTCCGGGGGGGCCTTGGATGAACAGGGTGAGATATGGTGGCCTTCCAAGGAAGCGCTTGCGGGAGAAGCTTATGTTCTGCAGCTGAAGGAAAACGGCGAGACAGCAATGGAAGCCTATCTCCCTGGCCGTGCGTATCTGCGTCCTGCGCTGCTGAGCCTGCGGAATTGCCAGAGAGTGCTGCTGGAGGGGCCGACCTTTCAGAATTCTCCTGCCTGGTGTCTGCATCCCATGGGCTGTGAGCAGGTTACAATCAGACATATTCAGGTCCGTAATCCGTGGTATTCCCAGAACGGGGACGGGCTGGATCTGGAGTCATGTACACATGCGCTGGTGGAGCATTGCAGGTTCGATGTAGGCGACGATGCCATCTGCCTGAAATCCGGCAAGGATGAGGAAGGCCGCCAGGCAGGAAGAGCCTGCCGGTACATTACGATCCGCCATTGTACGGTCTATCACGGACATGGCGGGGTAGTGATCGGCAGTGAAATGTCAGGCGGTGTGCAAGCGGTCCGGGTGAACGACTGCGTGTTCATGGGTACGGACATCGGGCTGCGCTTCAAGAGTACCCGGGGAAGAGGCGGCGTCGTGGAGGATATCCTGATCGAAAATATACAGATGTCAGGCATCGTCCATGAAGCGGTATCCTTCCACCTGTTCTATGCCGGGGTTGAGGGGTCTGAGGGTTATGACGAGCAGGAGGTTCCGGTCACGGAGGAGACTCCGCAGTTCCGTAACATCACGCTGCGGAATATGGCCTGCCACGGGGCGGCAACCGCGCTGCTGGTGAACGGGTTACCGGAAATGCCGCTTGCTGCGCTTACGGTGGAGAACTTCAGCGCCATAAGCAGGCGGGGTATCATCCTGCGCCATGCAGCAGGGCTGAAGCTGGACCGGATCAGGCTGCAGACGCAGGAGGAGCCGCAGGTACAGATGCATAAGTGCAGTGATGTGGAGCTTGTCCGTTCAGGAGACCTAGCCATCACCGAGCTTTAACCTTAGGACTCCGGTGCAGGCTGTGACCCCGCTTCCTTGCGGTACTGGAGCGGGGTCAGACCGGTTGATTTTTTGAAAGTTTTATTGAAATGGGACAGATGCTCGAAGCCGACTGCTCCAGCGATCTCCTGAATTCTGGCGGGGGTACCGGCCAGCAGGCGCTGGGCCTCGCGGACCCTGATATGGACGATATATTCCCGGAAATGAAAGCCGGTCAGGCGATGAAATACCCGGCTCAAATAAGAGGGGCTGATGAAAAAGTCCTTGGCGGTCTCTTCCAGCGTAAGCGCTTCCCGGTAATGGGCGCGGATATAGGTGGCAACCTCGTTTACCAAATGGTGCAGCGGATGGCGGGTCCCGCCGGCCTGGGCCGTACTCTCTGAACGCTGGAGCAGAACCATCAGCTCGGTCAATAGAGCGGTGACACTGACTTCGTACAAGGGCCGCCGGATGCGGGATTCCTCCAGCATGCGGTTCAGCAGGGACTCCGCTTCATTCTGCTCGCGCAGGGTTAGCCTGAACAAGCGGTAGCGGTGGCTCTGAAACCATTGCTGCTCGTCCCTCAGCACCGGGGGCAGCAGCAGCGGGTCATAATTGATCAGAATACGCTCGAATTCGGCCTTCTCGGAGCTTGCCGTGGAATGGAGCTCGCGGCCGGGAATCAGAATCAGCTCGCCTTTGTGAACCGTAACCACCCGGTCGTCCACAAAATATACACGCTCCCCATCCGTCAGGTAATACAGCTCAGTCCATTCATGGCTGTGGGGACGCGGCATCGCAGTGATGCCTTTACGCTTCATATGCTGGATGCTGAAGCGTCCGTCTTCAAGATGATATTTGGGATTAGGGCCAGATACGCTGTTCATACATCTCCTCTTCTCCTGGAAGCTGTTAGAGTTATTATAGAATATATTCAGGTTGCTGTGAAAGGAGCCATCCATGTTAATTATAGTCTCGAAGAATGCCGGAGAAGGATACAGTAGTCTGCAGGAGGCGCTGGATTCCATCCCGCCGGGGGAGACACAAGCCGTAACCATACGGATTAAGCTCGGGATCTATGAGGAAAAGGTTACGATCGCCCGCGAAGCCCCGCCCATCCTGCTGCTGGGAGAGGACCAGCATTCTACCATTATCTCGTGGAATGATAATGCCCATACGCTCGGCGCGGACGGTGAACCGCTGCGTACCTTCCGCACCGGGACGCTGAACGTGTTCGCAGAAGACTTCACTGCCGAGAATCTGACCATCCGCAACACTTCCGGCCCGGGAACAGGACAGGCGGTCGCGGCGTTCGTCGATGCCGGGCAGGCTGTGTTCCGGCGTGTACGTCTGTTAGGTGACCAGGATACCCTGTATACCGGGCCGGGACGGCAATATTATGATGATTGCTACATTGAAGGGGATGTGGATTATATTTTTGGTCCGGCGACCGCGTTGTTTGACCGCTGCCATCTCCATAACAAGCGTTCCAGAGGGTATATCACAGCGGCTTCAACGCCGGAGGGAGCCGCCTTCGGTTATGTGTTCCTGGATTGCCGGATTACCGGCGGCGAAGGGGTAAGCGAGTGCTATCTTGGACGCCCTTGGCGCCCTTACGCGCATGTCGCCTTCATCCGCACGGTGATGGACGGTTCAGTGACCGGCGAAGGCTGGCATAACTGGGGGCAGCCGGACAGGGAGCAGACCAGCCGCTATGAAGAGTATGGCAGCAGCGGCCCGGGCGCTTGCCCCGAGGGCCGGGTAGCGTGGTCACGCCAGTTAACTGCGGAGGAAGCCGCGCAGTACCGGATTCTGTCTGTGCTGGATGGTTGGCATCCCGAGGGCTATTAATCGCTTGGACTGTGGTATACCCGGACCCGGGAATTCAAGATTGGAGGATCTCCAAGATGGAATCACTGGAACAATACATCAATCAATTGACGGCTTCTGTACCTCGGAGTTCTGCCTTCCGCAAGGACATCCCCTTTGCGGAATGGCGGGCATCCCTTGCCGCGAGGTTCATAGAGCGGCTGGGCGGATTTCCCGCTCAGCGGGCGGCGCTTGAACCGGTACAGCTGGAGCGGACGGTCTGCAGCGGATACATCCGCGAACGTATAGAGATTACCACTTATGAAGGACTTAGAATGGCCCTGTATCTCCTGATCCCGGAGGTGCCGGCAGGCTCTCCCTGCCCGGCTGTGCTGGCTATTCACGGGCATGGCTACGGCAGCCGCGAGATTACCGGCTTGAACCCGGACGGGTCGGAGCGGACGGGGGACCCGGGACTGCATAAGGATTTTGCCGTCTCCCTGGTGAAGCAGGGCTTCGTCGTTGCGGCTCCCGAGGTACTCGGATTCGGAGACAGGCGTCTGGCTGAGGATCTGGCCAGCGGCGAGCCTGGACGTAATTCCTGCTTCCGCCTGTCCTCGGCGCTGCTGATGGCAGGGCAGACGATGGCAGGCTGCCGTATCTATGAGACGATGAGGACGCTGGATTATCTGCAGGAGCGGAAAGAGGTTGACGGGGAACGGATCGGCATTATGGGCATCTCCGGCGGCGGGCTGGTGGCGGGCTTCACGGCTGCACTGGATGAACGGATCAACAGTGCGGTTGTTAGCGGCTATGCCAATACGTTCCAAGCCAGCATTCTCACCCGGCATCATTGTCTGGACAATTATATTCCGGGCATTCTGCTGGAAGCGGAGATGCCGGATCTGCTGGGCCTGATTGCACCACGCGGGCTGTTCCTGGAGGCGGGAGACGCGGATCATCTGTTTGGTCCCGCCGGCGTGAGGGAGGCTCTGGAGCGGCTGGAGCAAATCTATGCCGCAGAGGGCCATGGCGGGCAGCTTGCGGCGGATTTTTTCACAGGGGGCCATGAGATTCACGGGGAACCGGCGTATGCCTGGCTGCTTAAGCAGCTTGCCGGTCCGCAGGAGTAGGGTTACAGTAACGCAAATGACAGGAGGAATAGAGATGTCTATATCAGAAGCAGTAAGCACAGGCTTATCCCGCAGAATCGCGGATACATTCATCGGTCAATGCAATGAACAAGGGGAGCACGAATATGTAATGGAGCGCTGGGCGTATGTGCCCGGTATGCTGCTGATGTCAGTGGCCCGGGCCGGGGTGCAGCATGGCGAGCCTGAGTACCTCTCCTTCATGCAGCGGCATATGGACAGCTTCATCGGGGAGGACGGAAGCATCCGCTCCTACACGCTGGAG
Source organism: Paenibacillus sp. FSL P4-0338 (assembly GCF_038002365.1). NCBI lineage: Bacteria > Bacillati > Bacillota > Bacilli > Caryophanales > Paenibacillaceae > Paenibacillus > Paenibacillus sp. FSL P4-0338. Next base: position 24,294 of record NZ_JBBOCG010000001.1, read on the forward strand.
GAATATAACCTGGATCAGATCAATCAGGGCAAGAATCTGTTCTGGCTGTACGCTCAGACGGGTGAGCAGCGCTACGCGGAAGCCGCCCATCTGCTGGCAGCGCAGCTAATCGGACAGCCCCGGACCTCCGAAGGCGGCTTCTGGCATAAGAAAATATATCCCTTCCAGATGTGGCTGGACGGGTTATACATGGCTTCGCCGTTCCTGGCCGAATACGGGGCAGTCTTCGGGCGTCCGGAGCTGATCGATGAAGCGGCCCGTCAGCTGCTGCTGATTGAGCGCAGAACCCGTGATCCGCGTACCGGCCTGTTCTATCACGGCTGGGATGAATCCGGGGAGCAGGAGTGGGCGGATTCCTCCACCGGATTGTCGGCTCATTTCTGGAGCCGGGCGATGGGCTGGTACGCGATGGCCGCCGTGGACTGCCTGGAGCATTTCCCGCTGACCCATCCGCAGCGGGGAACGGTAATGGGGATTTTTCAGCGGATGTGCGGTGCGCTGGTTGAGGTGCAGGATCAGGAGAGCGGCCTCTGGTATCAGGTGCTGGATCAGGCGGGACGCAAAGGCAACTACCTCGAAGCGACAGGCTCCTGCATGTTCGTCTATGCAATGGCCAAAGCTCTGCGGCTGCGTTATCTGGAGCCTTCCTTCAAGGCAGCGATGTTAAAAGGCTACGAGGGAATCCTTAAGCATCTGGTTACCGAAGACGAACAAGGCGTTCATCTGCACAAGATCTGCCACGGGGCAGGGCTCAGCAAAGACCGCAACGGCTCCTACGATTACTACATTTCCGAAGCTGTTGTATCCGATGTACCAATGGGTGTAGCGCCGTTGCTGCTGGCTTCTCTTCAAGTGGAAAGGTATGTTGCCGGGCAATAGACAGATAGCGGGATATGGGCCATTGTTGCCGGGATTTTGCTGGAAGGACAGCCGGTTCCCTGGCCGCATTTTATGGCATCGGGCAAAACCACATTTGCCGGTCATCTGACCAGTCTGCTCGGGCAGGAGAATGTGAATCTTTTGAATACGGACCCTTACAATAAATTATTCATGCATCCGAATCATGAGAAGTTCGATATTGTGATTAGGAATCAGGATTAAGCATCGTTTATATCCAAAAGAATGATAAAAAGCTGCGGCTCCATCTATCCAGATTTCAGTGGACAGACGGGGCCGCAGTTTTATGATTTAGAGACTGCAACTGATGCTGCATATTTCTCTATCTGCTTCTTGTGATGCTTGTCGTGGGAGATGAAATCTCTCAGATACTTGCGTATGCTGAATTTCTTGCCGTCACCATCCCGATGATTCTGTTCAAGGGCCGTATCGCTTAATGAGGCCGCAAGCCCGGTAATCTTGGTCCGGTACAGCACGAATTGCTGGATGGCTTCCTGCCGGGTTACTGTCCTGGCGTATAGAACCGCATTGGCATTGAATACATTGAAGTCCAGATGCGCAGCTGTCAGCGGCAGGCCTTCTTGGATTTTGACCAGGGCCTCCTCATAAAAGTATTTGTCCCACAGTATGATGTGGCAAAGGACATCCTGCAGGGACCATTTTCCGGCCTCCAGCGGAGCCTCCCAGTCTGCATCTTCCATGCTGTCCAGCGATTGAATATAGGGGATGAAGGATTCGAATTCAAGAATGAGCTGCTTGTTGGTTTTGGCTGCCATGATCATACCACCTTGTCTGTCAGATTGAATAAGAGATTATATCATTCATTATAATAGGAGGAACTGGACCACGGCCTGTCAGGTTCAGAGAATGTATACGGAGAACAGCACCCTTTCAGTTCATTTTCAATCTATATAGAATCCGGCACGGACAGAGGGTATAATTTCAAATAGATGGTAGACAGAGTTAATTACAGGAGGTTCACTATGCAACAGAGGGTGCTGCTGATCGAGGATGATGAAGCGATCAGCGAAATGGTCCATTCTTATCTGACCAAAGAGGGCTATGAGGTGGAGATCGCATATGACGGGGACATGGCAGTGAGCAAGTTCCTGGGCGGTCTTACTTACGATCTGGTATTGCTGGATCTGATGCTGCCGAAGCGCAGCGGCACGGATGTGCTGCAGATTATCCGCAGCGGCAGTCTTGTGCCGGTACTGATTATGTCGGCGAAGGACAGCGATGTGGACAAGGCGCTGGGGCTGGGCTTCGGCGCGGATGATTATATTACGAAGCCGTTCTCGATGATTGAGCTGGCAGCCCGGGTGAAGGCGGCGATCCGCCGGGCGGGGTATGCTGCATCTGGAAGCCAGGCTGTTGTCGGGAGCGGAGCGCAGGGCAGCGGGGAGTCGCAGGCAGAGAAGCCGAAGGTTATCGAGCTGCGGGGACTGACCGTGGATCTGGATAATTTCTCCGTACGCAAGAACGGGCAAGAGCTGAAGCTGACCGCCAAGGAGTTCCACATCCTGAAGCTGTTCGTGAGCAGTCCGGGCCGGGTATTCACCAAGGCGCAGATCTACAGCCAAGTCTGGGAAGAGGATTATTATGGCGATGAGAACGTAATTAATGTACATATGCGCAGATTGCGCGAGAAAATCGAGGAAGATCCCTCCCGTCCGGAGTATATCAAGACGCTGTGGGGGATCGGCTACAAGCTGGGGGATATGCTGCTGTGATCATTCTGTTGCTGGTTCTGCTTGTCCTGTTGCTTGTGGTCTCTACGCTGCAGTTCCTGAATTCACGGCAGCATGCCCGCCAGTTGGACTACATTCATCATAAGCTGGAGAGCATCATAGAAGGCGGATCGCATGAGCGGCTGCTGCTAATGAGCAGCAGTCCGCAGATGCAGCAGCTGCTGACCGATCTGAACCGTCTGCTGGATGTTAACCATCAGGGAGCGGCCAAGCGGAGCAAGCTGGAGCAATCTATGCGCGGAATGCTGGCGAATGTGTCGCATGATCTGAAGACGCCGCTGACGGTAGTGCTGGGCTATATTGAGACGCTGCTGCATGATGAGACGGTATCCAAAGAAGAGCAGGAACGTATGCTGCGGACGATTCATACCAAGGCCGGCGAGGTCATTGCGCTGATGAACCGGTTCTTCGATCTGGCGAAGCTGGAGTCGGGGGACCGGGATATCCCGCTCTCGCGGGTAGAGCTGGGCGAGGTCTGCCGCCGGAATATTCTGGCCTTCTATGATCTGCTTAGTGAGAGCGGCACGGATGTGCAGATTGAGATTCCGGAAGAGCCGCTTCATATCATGGGCAATGATGAGGCGCTGGACCGGATACTGACGAACCTGCTCTCCAATGCGATTACCTACGGTAATGCAGGGGGAGTGCTGGGGCTGAAGCTGTACCCGGACGCCGGACGGGTCTGCATAGAAGTGTGGGACCGGGGCAAGGGCATCGCCGAAGGCCACGAGGATAAGGTGTTCGAGCGGCTGTACACCCTGGAGGATTCGCGCAACCGCGACTATCAGGGCAGCGGCCTGGGGCTGACGATTACGAAGCGGCTGACCGAGCAGATGAACGGCACTATTTCCCTGAGCAGCCAGCCGAATGTGCGTACGGCATTTACGCTCTCTTTTCCCAGACAGTCCTTCTGAAGCTTCTTAAGAATTAAGTAAGATTTCAGTAAGAAAAAAGCAAATTCCGCCCTGTAGAATAAATACCAGGAAGAACAAGACGAGGCTAAAGGGGATAACGGAAAATGACAACGATACTCCAGACATGGGATCTGACCAAGGTCTATGAGGATAAGGAAATTGTGAGTAGTGTGAATATGGAGATTAAGCGGGGTGAAATTTACGGATTCCTGGGACCGAACGGCGCGGGCAAAACAACGGTGATGAAAATGATCACAAATCTGGTGAAGCCGACGGCGGGCGAGATTGAATTTGCCGGGGAGAAGATGACCCACCGCTCTTACGACATGCTGAAGCGCATGGGCAGCATTATTGAATACCCGGTGTTCTACGACAAGCTGAGTGCCCGCGAGAATCTGGCGCTGCATGGAGAGTATATGGGCTTTTATGATGCCAACGCGATAGAGGAAGCGCTCGAATTAGTGAAGCTGAGAGCGGTGGACAGCAAACCGGTGAAGAATTTCTCCCTCGGGATGAAGCAGCGGCTGGGCATTGCCAGAGCGGTCATGACCAAGCCGGAGCTACTGATCCTCGATGAACCGATTAACGGGCTGGACCCGCTTGGAATCAAGGAACTTCGCGAGGTGTTCCGTATGCTAAGCCGTGATTATGGCATGACGCTGCTGATCTCCAGCCACATTCTGGGCGAAATCGAACAGATTGCCGACACAATCGGCGTAATCCGTGAAGGGGTACTGGTGGAGCAGGTGGCAATGGATACGATCCGGAGCCAGCAAACCCAGTATATCGAGCTGGTGACTAGCGAGTGTACGAAGGCCGTCTTCGTCCTGGAGGGGAAGCTGGGCCTCCGCAATTACAAGGTGCTTGACCCACGGACCATTCGTGTATACGAAGATATCCCGCAGCTGGAGCTGAGCCGGGCCCTGTCCGCAGCAGAGGTGGAGCTGGAGAGTATGAGCAAGAAGCATCATTCGCTGGAGGATCATTTTGTGGAACTGATGGGGGGCAACAACCATGCTTAAGTTAATCCGTCTGGAGCTGCGCAAGAGTAAATTCACTTTTCTTAAAGGTGTGCTGATTGCAAATTTGGCCATTCTGGGCTTCATGATTCTTATTGCTTTTACGGGTATAGATGAAGGAGACTTCGCGACGTATGGCGATTTATTTCAAGGGGTATCTGTTTTTGTAAAAGCAATCTATATCATCTTCGCCTCTGTACTGATCAGCAAGCTGGTCATCGACGAGTATAAGAATAATACAATCACAGTGCTGTTCATGTATCCGGTACCGCGTAAAATGCTCATGGCGGCCAAGCTGATTATTGTCTTTCTATTCACCTTCCTTACTATTTGGTTGTCTAATATAGTGATCAGCGGTATTCTTGCAGGTGTTGGTTATTTCCTGCCTGACCTCATTCAGGGAACGCTGACAATGGATCTGGTTATTACCTACTCTATGCAAGCCGGAATGGATGCGCTCTACGCAGCCGGTATCGGACTGATTCCGCTATACTTCGGGATGCGCCGCAAATCGGTGCCGGCTACGATTGTCTCCGCCGTCCTGATCGTGATGCTGATCTCCTCCGGCTTCGGGAACGGAAGCTTCCGCATGGGTGATCTGCTTGGGATCTCGGTTAGCCTGGCCCTGGCCGGGGTGGCGGTTGCCTACTTCTCGATCCGAAATATCGAGCATCAGGATGTAAGCTGAGGCTGCCGGAATCGTAGCCGGTCCACTCTTAGAAATGCAGCAGACAGTGCGGTCCTTCTGAAGGACTTGCACTGTTTTTGCCGTTGTACAGACTGGCTAGTGCAATGTTTTTCTGGCGACCGCATACGTTTTTTTTGCTATAATAGGAACTAATTCAGAGAGTTCTACATAATCAGAGCGTTTCTGCAGTCTTCGGACGCTAACTATAGCATAGTTGAAGCAAGAGCGGAGGAGGTGGGCTATGCTTAAGGACTGGGCTACTATTCTGGACAACGCGCTATCAGGCGAAAGTACGTATAGAGCGTTGTTTGATCATCATCCAGACTTCATCATTGTGCTGGACAGGCAGGGGCGATACAGGGACAGCAACCGGATGTTAAGTGCCGAGGAGGCAGGCAGACTGAACGAATGCCGGATGCATCTGCCCGGCGAGGTTCATTTCGCATCTGCCCTGGCCGGGATTACATCAAGCTTCGGGCTGGCCTTGGATGCTGCGGAAGGAAACGAAGAGACGGCGAGAGGGACTGGCGTGGTTGAGGATGCGGTGAGTGCAGGTGCTGGAAGTATAATAAGCGCTAGTGCTGAAACTACTGGTGCCGGAAAGGACGAGCATGCAGATGTTACGGTACGCTATGTGCCGCTTCACACTGACGAAGGCATTGCTGGTGTGTTCGCTATCCTCCATGATCCCGGGAACCGGCCATTTTCCAGTCTGCTGCATAGCTGGGTGAGCATGAGCAGCAGCAATGCTGCAGACGATGAGCGGAATGTGCAGGCAGGAGAAGAATATTCTGTGTATGCGGATGAAGTGGCCGCCACGAAGGATGACGATGAGCTGCCGGTGGCTGAATTCATCTTCGAGATGGCTGAGGACAAACGGCTTAGCCTCATTCTGAACTCTGTCTCGGCCGGAATTTTCGGCCTGGACAACCTCGGCCGGACCATCTTCATTAACCGTGAAGGGGCAGAGATGCTGGGTTACAAGCCGTCAGAGCTGACCGGGCTGCCAATGATGGAGATGATCCATTCTCTGCATGGAGGTGCGCCCCGCCATTCCCTGCTGGAGTGCCCCATTATGCTTACCCTGCAAGACGGAGTTACCCGCAGCATGGCGGATGAAGTCTTCTGGCGCAAGGATGGAACCAGCTTCTTCGTGAATTACCGGATCGCTCCGCTGCTGGACCGGGGGAGGATCTGCGGTGTGGTTATTTCCTTCAGCGATATTACGAACGAACGGGAGGTTCTCCGCGCCAAGGAATCAGCAGAGCGGGCTGCACAGGCCAAGTCGGATTTCCTGGCGATGATGAGTCATGAGATCCGCACGCCGATGAACGGAATGATCGGCATGGCCGACCTGCTGCTGGAGACCGAGCTTGGGGAGGAACAGCGCAGCTACGCCGAGATTCTGCGCAGCAGCAGCTACAGTCTGCTGCAGATTCTTAATGACATCCTCGATTTCAGCAAGATGGAGGCCGGCAAGATGCCGCTGCAATCCGAACGCTTCGATCTGCGGGAGATGCTGGAGGGCGTCATCGATTTGTTCACTCCGAAGGCGGAGGAGAAGAAGCTCTCGTTGCGCTGGTGGGCAGATACGAGTGTGCCGGACATCGTCACGACCGATCCAAGCCGGCTGCGCCAGATTATCGTCAATCTGGTCGGCAACGCGCTGAAATTCACCGAGCGGGGCAGTGTCACTTTGTCAGTCAAGAACATCCCGTTGCCCGCCTCACCGGAATATCTCCTGGAGTTCTCGGTCCGCGATACCGGCGTAGGCATTGCCGACAGCAAGCTGAATCTGCTCTTCCAGTCCTTCTCCCAGCTACATCCGTCTATTAACCGCAAATACGGCGGGACAGGATTGGGACTTGCCATCTGTAAGCAGCTCGTGGAGCTGATGGGCGGAACGATCTTTGTGGAGAGCGAGGAGGACCGGGGATCGATCTTCCGGTTCATGCTGCCTTTTATGAAGGAAGAACTGGAGCCTGAATACTCTCCTGAGGCTTAGCCGGGGCCGGTGGGAGGGGCGGAAGTTCACTTGTGTTCTTGTCAATCGAGTCACTCAACTGTATACTCAACTATCGAGCCAGACAACCCGTTCCCCAAGATACAGTGGGAGCGGGTTATTTCTGTCTGTTATTTCCACTCTGACGCATGGGCAGCGTAAACAATTGGATTTTCTCCACTTGCTTATCTTCGATAGGCTCTTACTGGGATAGCAGTTGGAAAATCAGCACTTAATTTAGCCCAATTCAGCCTAAAAGGTAAAATCATCAATTTTAGTTGCTGTTTTTCCACTTGTTGGTCCATGATCCGCTGAATCCGGCGAAATAAGCTACGTTTTTCCATTTGCTTGCTGGCAACGGCCATCTTCTCTCAGACTTCTTGGTTCATATGTAAGAATTTATTTGGCGCAGGCGTTTTGCTTGTTGCATTATAAGCAGATTATAGTAAAATCAGAGAGTATAATTTCCAAATTCTTCTTATAAGGGGGAGTAACATGCAAGAGCAGATGTCACGTACGAATAAGGCGGCGTGGGAGACAAAAGCGTATCAGGCTTGGACACACTATCATGGTTCACCTGAGGAGCTTGCATTGCAGCTGCAGCAAGATCCCGCACATACGCTGCGGTATTGGCTTAAGTACACAGGCGATCCGACAGGCTTGAAGGTGCTGAATCTGCTCGGCTCTCATGGCAGGAAGGCGATTTGCTTCGCCTTGCTGGGGGCAGAAGTCACCGTCGTGGATATCTCGGAAGAGAACCGCTTATACGCCTGTGAAGTGGCGGAGGCAGCGGGGGTGAAGCTGAATTACCTCTGTGCAGACGTCATGAATATCCCCGAAGAAGAAGCCTTGGGAACGTTCGATGTGGTGCTGATGGAGTTTGGGATTTTGCATTATTTCGCAGACTTGAATGAGGTGTTTGCCTTGGTCCGCAGACGGCTGAAGGCAAATGGACGGCTCCTGCTGACCGATTTCCATCCGTTCGCCAGGGCATGGCTGACCACCAAGACGCTTCAGCATCCCACCGGAAATTATTTTGACGATACGCTTAGAGAAAGTGAAATTGCATTCGCCAAGCTGCTTCCTGAAGAGGAGCGTTCCGGCGTAGGACAAGTGGTGGTGCGGAGTTGGACGCTGGGGAATATCCTGACCTCTGTCGCTTCGCAAGGGCTATCTATCCGTGCCTTTGAAGAAATCAAGAGTGCCGAGCACCAGGGATTCCCCGAATTCTACACGCTGGTTGCCGATGCTGCTGAGGGGCTGTTAAGACCGTTATATCCTGATAGGACAACATAATAGTATCCAGCAAAAAAACAGCAGGTCTCCATTTGGGGACCTGCTGTTAGCTTGAAGCAAGTAGGCGGAATGTTCGCGAAAAACCGAACACAATTGGAGCAGCGGATAGTATATCGGCCAAAATGTAATCGAAAAACCGATCACATTGCGCAATCGTGAGGCAAGTGAGCCAAATGTAATCGAAAAACCGATCACATTGTGCTGGCGCGATGGTGAGCAGTCCAGTCAGCTTAAGTTCTTACAGCATTCACCCGCATGGTGGTGCTGTCTTGGTGAAGCAAGCTATGCAATCGGGGCAGCCACTACCGGACCTGATGCCTGCTACTGGCTCCACCCGCTCTAGCGCATATACATCAGACCTACCGTAGCAGGTCCGCAGTGACTCCCGATGACACAGCCGGCATGAATGACGGCTATTTCCTCGACACCGGTCTGCGCGCGCAGCGCGGTCTCCAGCATCTTGGCATCCTCTTCTGCCAGCGTATGGGCAATAATGAGCAGCTCCTTGTCCATATCGGCGGCATTCGCGAGCGCATGCTGAAGCATTTGCTCCACCGCTTTCTCCTTTTTGCCGCGGATGCGGGCAACAGGGACAATGGCTCCGTCCACCAGCCGGAGAACCGGACGGATCTTCAGCAGGCTGCCGATGAAGTTCTGCATTCCCGAGCAGCGTCCGCCCATGTATAAGTAGTCCAGCGTATCGACCACGAATTCCGATTCCACCCGGTTACGGGCTTCGGTAATCATCGCTGCGATGTTGGCAGCGCTCTCGCCTGTGGCTGCGGCACGGGCAGCCTTCATGACCAGCAGCGCAATTCCGCCGCATAAGGTCTCAGAATCTACGACATGCACCCGGCCCTCCGGGAATTCACCCGCTGCCAGCAGTGCATTCTGATATGTAGAAGATAGAGCAGAGGATAGACTGATATAGACAATATCATGGCCGCTGCTGATCACTGGCTGGAACGCGGCGATGAAATCAGCAGGGGAAGGCGCAGCGGTCTTAGGCAGAGCACCACTCGCAGCGACCCGGCGGTAGACCTCCTCAGGGGTGATTTCGACCCCGTCCTTGAAGGTACCGTTCTCAAAGACTACATATAACGGCACAATGCCGATATCATAGGTGTCCTTCCAGCCTTGCGGCAAATCGGAAGTGCTGTCTGAAAAGATTTTTACGATAGACATGAATATCTCCTTCACCGATCTCGGATGAGAATACACTAGATTAAGAAAACTATAATCTGTTTATTATACCAAGCTTGGGAAGAATCTCAAAACAAAAAAACAGCTCCACCGTCCATGTTAGACAGCGAAGCCGTTCCCGGATACCACATCCAGCCTTGCAGCTTATTTCTTCATCACCGGAATCCATACTTCACACACATAATCCTCAGCAGATGTATCGCCGGGCGGGTATAGCTCGATCTCAGGTCCGCCGGTATGCTCGTAGCCGGTTCCCGGGAACCATTCCTGATAGATCCGCTGCCAAACCCCTTGAATCGCATGCGGTAAAGCGCCCTCTGACCGGAAGACCGCCCAGCTGGCGGCCGGAATGACTGCCGTCTCATACCCCTGTGCATCCGTATCCGCTGTTCCTTCCACCCCGATCCAGTAGGTAAGCATTTCCTTCTCCATATCCATACACATGCAGATGCCAAGCCATTCACGGGATGCGCTAAGCTCAATCAGCTTGTCGGAAGTGCCGTCCTCATTGCATTCGTCCCAGAACTGCGGGATTCTGCGGAAATTCTCCCCGTCACGGGTAGTGACCTCCATTGATTTGCCGATAACAGTAAAAGCTGGTTTATCCACGATTTTGTAGTCCATGTCCTGATCTCCCTTCAATGATAGATGGAATGAGATGCGGGGGAAGGCTTTGAGCTGGACGCCCGATTTACGCGCTTCCGAAGGGGTAATCCCATGCGCCTTGCGGAACGCCTTGGCGAAGGACTCCGGCGATTCATATCCGTATTTCAGCGCCACATCCAGCACACGAACCTTGGATACGGCCAGCTCCTGGGCGGCCAGTGTCAATCTGCGTTTGCGGATATAGTCGGCCACGGTGAAGCCGGTCAGCATACTGAACATGCGCTGGAAGTGGAACGGTGAGACATAAGCTACCTCAGCCACATCCTCGATGCGCAGCGTTTCAGTCATTTTCAGCTCCATATAGTCCAGTGCGTTCTTCATTCGGATCAGCCATTCCAAAGCTCCCCATCTCCTTCTGAAATCATTCTAGCATGTTACCGCACATATGTTCCTGTTATTCTCTGCTCATTAGTGACAGGTTTCGTCCGGCAGTCTGTCCATCTATGATGCCATGGATGAAGGGATTTGTCAGCCTTCGTTACGCTATCCGATCCGGCAAACTCTGGCCTCGTAAGGGCGGAGGGTGCTGCGGTCCATGGCAGCGGGCTCCTCTGAATAATTTCCGATGATCGTTGCGGTGACGGCATTCAGCTCCTCCGTAAGCTCTATAGTCTGTGGTGCATCACTGAAGTTAAGCAGGATCAGCCACTTTTCACCTTCCAGGGTGCGGGTATAGGCATAGATATATTCATGCTCCGGCAGCAGCAGCTCATAAACGCCATAGACCATAATCAGATGCTGCTTACGCAGCTGAATCAACTGCTGATAATAGTAAAAGACGGAGTCCGGATCAGCCAGCGCCTGCTCCACATTGATCTCCGTATAGCGCGGATTGAGCTTCAGCCACGGGGTTCCGGTGGTGAATCCGGCATTGCTGGAGGCGTCCCACTGTATCGGCGTGCGGGCATTGTCGCGGCCTTTGGTATGAATCGCCTGAAGAATGGTGTCGTGGTCTGCGCCGCCTTCGGTCACCTTTTCCCGGTACATATTGAGAATCTCAATGTCCTTATAGTCTTCAAGCGTGGGAAACTTTACGTTAGTCATACCGATTTCCTCGCCCTGATAGATGTAAGGTGTGCCTTTGAGCGTGTGCAGCAGGGTAGCCAGCATTTTGGCCGATTGCACGCGGTATTTGCCGTCGTCTCCGAACCTGGAGACCATCCGCGGCTGATCGTGGTTGTTGAGATAGAGGCTGTTCCAGCCCTTGTCTGCAAGCCCCACCTGCCATTTATGCAAAATATCCCGTAGCCCCTTCAGCGTCCACGGCACCACATTCCACTTCCCGCCTGGGCCGGAGTCCACGTCCATATGCTCGAACTGGAACACCATCTGCAGCTCATGGCGGTCTTCGTCTGTGTAGAGAATGGCATCCTCGACCGTTGCTCCCGGCGTTTCCCCGACGGTCATTACGTCATATTTGGAGAGAACCTCACGGTTCATCTCCTGCAGATACTCGTGGACCCGTGGACCATTCATGTAGTATTCGCCGCCGCCCGCCAGCTCCCCGGGTGCGAGATCCTCATGTTCGACCGAAGGCAGGCCTTCCACCTTGGAGATCAGATTGATGACATCCATCCGCAGTCCGTCCACACCCTTGTCGAGCCAGAAGGCAATCATCTTGTAGAGTGCCTCCCGCAGCCGAGGGTTCTCCCAGTTCAGATCCGGCTGCTTGCGCGAGAACAGGTGGAGATAATATTCGCCGGTCGCCTCATCCCGCTCCCAGGCCGGTCCGCTGAAGATGGAGCTCCAGTTGTTCGGCAACGCGCCGTCCGGTCCGCCGGGACGCCAGATGTAATAATCCCGGTAGGGATTATCCTTCGAAGAGCGGGATTCCGCGAACCAGGCGTGCTCGTCCGAGGAATGGTTGATGACGAGGTCCATCATCAGCTTCATGCCGCGTTCATGCAGTCCGGCCAGCAGCTCCTCCCAGTCCCGCAGCGTGCCGAACTCATCCATAATATCCTCGTAATCGCTAATATCGTAACCATTGTCATCGTTCGGCGATTTGTAGACCGGCGACAGCCAGACGACAGTAACGCCCAGCTTCTGCAGATAATCCAGCCGGGAGACGATACCTTGCAGATCACCGATGCCGTCTCCGTTGCTGTCCTGGAAACTGCGCGGGTAGATCTGGTAGACTACGGCTTCTTTCCAAAAGGTTCTTTTCATTGGGGGATGCTCCTTCTATGGTATATTCATTTTAATAGGTAATAAGAAAAGGAAGTGATTGAACTGATAATCCAAGCGGTTCTTTTTGATTTGGATGGAACACTGCTGGACCGTGACACCTCTCTGTTAAAGTTTGTCCAAGATCAATACCGGCGCTACCCGGAACTTCAAACCGTTGATCATGAGCTGTTTGTCCAGCGCTTCATCGAGCTTGATAATCACGGTTACCTGTGGAAGGACAAAGTGTATCAACAGCTCATACAAGAGTTTTCTATTCCAAAGCTGGACTGGAGCTCACTGCTCGATGATTACTTATACAACTTCCAGCAACATTGTACAGGTTACCCGAATTTGTTAGCTATGCTTACTGAGCTCAAGAATCATGGTCTGAAGATTGCGTTAATCTCGAATGGTTATGGCCAATTTCAATACGATAATTTCAAGGCGTTGAACATCGGGCATTTATTCGATGAGGTGCTTATCTCCGAATGGGAGGGACTGCGCAAGCCAGATCCGGCTATTTTCCATCGTACATTGACCCGGCTGGGTGTAGCCGCAGAGCATGCTATTTTTGTTGGCGATCATCCGGATAACGATATACGTGCGAGCCGCGAAGCAGGAATGAAGGCTGTCTGGAAACGGAATGATCCGTTTGTCACAGTGGCTGAAGCGGATGCTGTCATTGATGATTTGGCAGAATTAGTGGAGCTCTTATTGAAAAAAAGCCCCGAAGAAGCCAAATATCTTCGGGGCTGATCAAATTACACCGTGACGGAAGCACCCCCGGCACTGACAGTGCCCAGTCCGTTCACTGTATACTCCTTGCCGTGAATGGTGAGGGAGGCTGGAACCTCGGTTTCGTTGCTGACGGTAACCTGTGCATCGGTCACGGTGACCTTCAGCCGCGAGCCGCGGAACATGATTTTGAACGAATAGGAGGTCCAGTGTCCCGGGTTAGACGGGTTCAGGACGAGCCGGTCGTTCAGCACGCGAAGTCCGCCGAAGCCGTGAACAACCGACATCCACGTGCCCGCCATGCTGGTGGTATGGCAGCCGTCCTCCGTATCGTTATTGTAATTGTCGAGATCCAGACGCGAGGTCCGCAGGTACATCTCATACGCCTTTTCCTTATAGCCCAGCTCACAGGCCAGTATGGCATGGATGCAAGGGGAGAGAGAGGACTCGTGAACGGTGATCGGCTCGTAAAAGTCGAAGTTGCGCTTCTTAGTCTCCAGATCATATCGGTCGCCGAGGAAGTAGAGTCCCTGAAGCACATCCGCCTGCTTGATGAAGCAAGAGCGCAGAATCCGGTCCCATGACCATTTCTGGTTCAGCGGCAGGTTCTCCGGCAGCACATCCTTGACCTGGATGATCTCCTTGTCGAGGAAGCCGTCCTGCTGGAGGAAGATGCCGCGTTCCTCGTCAGCCGGATAGTACATTTTGGCGATAATCTCATTCCACTTGGCCGTTTCGCTCTCCAGCAGCTCCAGCTTATCAGCCAGCTCGGCGTAACGCGTACCCTCATTCTCCTGCAAATAGGCCAGAGCCTCCAGCGTGTATTCCATCGTCCAGGCGGCCATCCGGTTCGTGTACCAGTTGTTATTGACGTTATTCTCGTATTCATTCGGGCCGGTGACGCCCAGCATGACGTATTTGTCCTTATGCGCCACATAGTTCACACGCTCCTCCCAGAAGCGCGCAATCTCTACCAGCACCTCCAGGCCGTATTGGCCCAGATAAGCCTTGTCGCCGGTATAATTCACATAGTTATAGATGGCATAGGCAATCGCGCCGTTACGGTGAATCTCCTCGAACGTAATCTCCCACTCGTTGTGGCACTCCTCACCGTTCATCGTGACCATCGGGTAGAGCGCGCCTTTACGGTAGCCGAGCTTGCGGGCATTCTCCTTGGCCTTCTCCAGATGCTTGTAGCGGTAGATCAGCAGATTGCGGGCAATCGCGGAGTCGGCGGTACTGAGATAGAACGGCACACAATACGCTTCCGTATCCCAGTAGGTGCTGCCGCCGTATTTTTCCCCGGTGAAGCCCTTCGGTCCGATGTTGAGCCGGTCATCCTCGCCCGTATAAGTCTGATTCAGCTGGAAAATATTGAACCGGATCGCCTGCTGCGCTGACACATCGCCCTCAATAATAATGTCGCTTTCCTTCCACTTGTCGCCCCATGCCGCAGCCTGTTCTGTCAAAAGCGCCACAAACCCCGCCTCCCGCGCACGCTGAAGTGCAGCCGATGCGGCATCCACGAGCTGTCCCAGACCGTAATTGCGGGAGGTGACATTCGCAGCATACTTATAAATAACCAGCTGATCGCCGGATTGTACCGGAACATTCACTGTACTGCCCACATATTTGTCCTGTTCCAGCACTCCTGCTTCGGCCGCAACCGGCTCACCATTCAGCAGAATATCGAAGACGAAGGCGGAGGTGACATGGAAATCGAGCTTTTTGGTCTTCAGGGTCAGATGTCCGCCTTCTGGTCCAGCCTTCTTCTCCACCTCGTTCCAGAACTTCTCGTCATAGTTGGAGTCCTTGTTCTTGATATCGCCGTCCAGGTAGGGGGTTACGGTAATATTCCCTGCGAAATTGAGCGGAGTGAGCGAATAGCGGATCGCCCCGATCTCATGACGGACCATGCTGACGATCCGAATGCTCTCCACTTTAACTTCTTTGCCGTCCTGGGTGGTTGCGGTGAAGCTGCGGGAGAGTGTGCCTTCCTTCATATTGAGTACCCGGCGGAATTCGCTGACTGTGCAGTGGGCCAGATCCAGCGGCGTCCCGTCCAGCTCGATGTTGATGCCGATCCAGTTAGTGCTGTTCAGCACTTTGGCAAAATACTCCGGGTACCCGTTCTTCCACCAGCCGACCCGTGTCTTGTCAGGGTAATAGACGCCAGCCATGTAACTGCCTTGCAGGCTGGGTCCGCTGTACTGCTCCTCGAAGTTTGCTCTGCCGCCCATGTATCCGTTCCCGATACTAAATACGCTTTCGGATATTTCCTGGGTCTGCGGATCAAAGGACTCTTCGATAATGGACCATTCGTTGATTGTTAAGTATTGTTTCATGGTTATGGCTCCTTTAAGGGGGGATGTGAAAAGAACTGAACTTCGTACTAAAATCATGGGGACTGCATCGCCGCTGCGCGAAAGGTTTGGACTTCCGGCCGCTGTTATAATCAGATTTCTTTATTGAAGTGGTTCTCAGCGGATGAAATCTGATTATAAAGGCGGTCGCTAACGCTCCTACAGCTCCAAACTTTCACTCCGCAGCTTCATCCCCATAAGTTTAATAACTACCCTCAGTTCTTTTCCTGAGGGTAGGGTAGAAGATGCAAGTGCAGCATCCGATCTGACTGTAGATCTGAGATGATGAATTAAATTGATAAGTGCATACAGTAAATGCCGCTTTCCGCACCCATTGCAAAGCTCAGAGGCTTAGACTTTGAGGTAGTTGTATTCTGTGCATTTAATAGGCGCGATTAGAGGGACTGAAGCCGTATAAGTGTAGTCTGTACAACTAAATCTGCTCTAAAAGGTCATATCAGCCTAAAAGTGATTGCATAATTGTACAAAGTACAACTGAGCGGAGGAATGGGAGCTAAATTGGCAATATAGTTGTACAAAGTGCAGTAAGGCTGTCCGGCGGGCTAGATGCAGCGTGAGCGGGAGGGCTCACGGCTCGGAACGGTTCACGTTCCTACTTCTGTTACTATTCGTCACACAGTGGAAAAAGATTCCTTCAGCGTGGCAACAGTAAGCTGCTGTAGGGAAGGGACAACTAGTGTTGCTCCGCTGAGTGTCTCGGGGGAGCCGATGCCCACGCTGCGCATACCGGCACGGGAAGCGGCCAGGATACCGGCTGCGGCATCCTCGAAGACGACGCATTGTACGGGAGCGGTGCCAAGAGCCTTCGCGCCCAGCAGGAAGACCTCCGGGTCCGGCTTGGCCGCGCTGGTATGTGTGCCGTCGATGATGGCATCGAAGTATGGGGTCAGGCCGGTATTGTTCAAGATGGTCATCGCGTTCTTACTGGCTGAGCCGAGGGCAACCTTGATGCCGTCGGTCCGGCATTCCTTCAGGAAGTCCAGGGCGCCGGGGAGAATCTCCGAGCTGTCCATCTTGGCGATATACTCGACATAGCGGTTATTCTTCTGTTCCGCCAGTCTGGCTTTGTCATTTTCGCCAAGCGAGATGCCGCCGATTTCCAGCAGGATTTCCAGCGAGGCCGCCCGGCTGACTCCCTTGAGCCGCTCGTTATCCTGCTCTGTGAAGACAAATCCAAGCTCCTCGGCCAGCTCCCTCCAAGCAATATAGTGATACCGGGCAGTGTCTACGAGAACGCCGTCCAGATCGAACAGGCAGGCTTTGATATCTGACATATTGAACCTCCTAAAATGATTAGTGAATACACTCCATATGTTAGCGCAAACGTTTGTACAAAGCTCCAAAAAATAAATGAAGCGTAAGTCTGCTTCATTCATTTTCTTGTACATGCCTTAGTTTCCCGGAGCATGCATAGAGGACTCCCGTACGATTAAACGGTGGGGAATGACAAAACGGTTCGTATAACCATCCTGATTATCCGGCTTCTGGATGTTCTGGATCAGTACCTGCGAGGCCGTATAGCCAAGATGATAGATTCCGATATCAATACTGCTGATCGGAGGACTGGACAGCTCGGAGAGCGGGATATTGTTGAAGCTGACAATCGCCAGATCCTCAGGGACCTTGTACTTCAGCTCGTTCAATCCGCGGAGTACCCCGAAGGAGACCATATCATCCACCGCGACAAGCGCTGTCGGACGGTTCGGAAGATTCATGAAGAAGGACATCGCCCTATAGCCGCTGTCCTGCAAGAACTCGCCTTCAACGATCCATTCATCCTTCATCGTAAGACCCTTACCCTGCATGGCCTTGCGGTAACCCTCCAGCCGGTCGCGTGAAACGATGAGGTTCGGCGGGCCGCTGACGAAGCCGATGCGTTCATGTCCCATGGAGATGAGATGATTCGTCGCATCATAGGCGGCCATAATATTATCATTGTCCACTGACAGAATATCCTCGTAGCGGTCGCTCCGTCCAACCAGGACAAAGGGATAACCGCCCGACTGCAGAAAATCGATCACCGCATCGTCTTTACGGGAATACAGCAGAATAACGCCGTCCACGCGGCGTCCCTTAAGCAGACGGGAGACAGCTTCAAGCTCCTCCTTCTCGTTCGCCCCGGAGCTGATCAGCACATCATAGCCGGAACGGCTGGACTGAGTGACGATCCCGCGGATTAATTCCATAAAAAACAAATTGGAGAACAGCTCTTCAGCCGGTTTCGGAAGAATGATGCAGATACTGTTAGTGGTCTTGGATACCAGACTTTTGGCCATCATATTCGGGGTGTAGCCCATTTCTTCCATAATCACTTTGACCTTACGGGAAGTTTCTAAGCTGATTCTGGGATGGCCTGACAACACCCGGGACACCGTGGAGGGAGAGACTCCCGCTTTCTTGGCAACGTCCTTAATGGTAACTGTCATAGAAACCTCCTAATGGAACCGTTTGCTTTACACAGTAATATTAATCGAAGTGGGGTTGATTGTAAATAGTGAACCTCGCATAGGGCGCAATCCCCGTGACTTATACGTTCTGAGCACCACACGGCGATACGGCTTAAGCTATTATGAATTTGGAAGTGGAGCAGAGGTACGTGCAAATCAGTGCAATTGGTAAAGAGTTTTTGTGCAAAATTAGTGCAAAGAGAGCAAGGTGTTGCTGATCAATCTTTAAAAAGTAAGCAGTTGAACATTACTTTTTCGGAAGAATAGCAAGTTAAAAAAATTCAACAGACCCTATAAATACTGAATATACAAAGGACACAACAGAATTGATTCTATTGTGTCCAGTACTAAGTAGTAGCTCTGTTTCAATATACAAACGGTTGCGCTAAAATGTTCTGAATCAGCTTATAAGAAAGCGGGCAGAGTTTAGGACATGTTTGCCTGAAGCACGGCGAAGCCGTATGCCGGCAGCCGCAGTGACAGCTTGCCGCGTTCGGCGCGGAGCGCTTCGCCGGTCCAGAGATTCTCCCAATTGCGTTCCTGAACATCCAGCCGGAAGGTCTGCACCGTCTCCTCCGTATTGATCAGCACGATGATCAGATCATCGCCCAGACTGCGCTCGTAGGCCAGCTTACTGCCTCCGGCTCCGGCTTCAAGGAAGGTGAAGCGTCCGGTACGTAGCGCCCGGTGGCTGCCGCGGATCTCAATCAGCTTACGGTAAAAGTTGAACAAATCGCGGTCCTGCCGCTCCGGGTCCCACTCCATGCATTTTCGGCAATCCGGGTCTCCCCCGCCATCCATTCCGATCTCGTCCCCGTAGTAAATGCAGGGCGTGCCCATGAAGGTGAACTGGAACAGCGCAGCCAGCTTCATGACATTCTTATCACCCTCTGCCACAGTCAGCAGCCGCGCAGTATCATGGCTGTCGAGCAGATTGAAGGCAACCTCGCTGGCCTGGAGCGGATACCGGGACAGCTGTCTGCCGATCGAATGGGAGAAGCCTTCTGCATCCAGGGTTCCGTAGACGAAGAAGTCAAGCACCGCATCCGTGAACGGGTAGTTCATGACGGCATCGAATTTGTCGCCTTCCAGCCAAGGGGCTGATTCATGCCAGATCTCGCCCAGAATGTAAGCCTCGGGGTTGGCACGCTTCACCACTTTGCGGAAATCACGCCAGAATTCGTGATCCACCTCGTTGGCCACATCCAGACGCCAGCCGTCGATGCCGACCTCCTTAATCCAATACTCTGCGACCTTCAGCAAATATTCCTTCACCTCAGGATGCTCTGTGTTCAGCTTCGGCATCAGCGGCTCGAAGGCGAAGGCATCGTAGGTCGGAATATTGTTCACGACCTGGAGCGGATATTCCCGGATATGGAACCAGTTCTTATACTCCGAATCCTCACCCTTCTCCAGCACATCCACGAACGGAGCGAAGGTACGGCCCGCATGGTTGAAGACCGCGTCCAGCAGCACGCGGATGCCGCGCTCATGACAGGCATCGACCAATCTTTTCAGCGTGTCCACATCACCGAAATGCGGGTCAATCTGCATATAGTCTTCCGTGTCGTATTTGTGATTGGTGGTGGCTGTGAAGACCGGCGTGAAATATATGCCCGTAATGCCCAGCTCTGTCAGATGATCGAGATGGTCTATGACACCTTGCAGGTCTCCGCCGAAGAAATTATCCGGCCGGGGGGTTCCGCCCCAAGGCTCTACATTAGCAGGGCTCAGGCTGGGATCGCCATTTGCGAAGCGCTCGGGGAAAATCTGATAGAAGACAGCGTCCTTTACCCAAGCCGGAGGCGTGAAGACATCACCACGGCTTATGTAGGGGAATTCAAACAGCCGGTTAGGGTTCGCGGGACGCTCCTTCTGGAAATCACTTTCAGTCATCCAGATGCGTTCCTGGCCCTGCTGCAGCAGGAAGCCGTATTTCAGCCTGCGGTAGAGCGGAACCGATTCGCATTCCCAGTAATCGAACATCGCATCGGAAGTGAACAGGGTCATCGGGATCAATTCCTTGGTCGAATCCCAGGCATATTTATCACCCGCCCAGGCGAAGACCTCGGTCAGATCACCCTTCTTGGCCCGCAGCCGCAGGTGGATGGTGTTGTGATCGTAGGCATACGACCAGTTCAGACGGGGACGGTGATACACGGCTTCTAATAACATAATAATTCCTCCCAGATTTAGTTTAGCTAGATTACGCACCCGATTCTGCACACAACAAAGAGGCACAACCGCCGGTTAGATTACGCCGAGGTTGTACCCGAGAAGGGACAGTGCCTTTAGATTGGTGAAGAATGAGGTGTTTCATGATGGTTTGGATTATAGCACGGAACAAAATGAGGTTCAAGAGGTTTGTACAAACAGTTGCACAAAGAAATATCAACGGGAAACCGATTTCCAAAGTCTGTAAATTGATAATATTTAGTTTTTTTACAACATTATTCGCCTAAATACGACAAAAAATGCAGATTCGAAATTTATAAATGAAGTATATTAAAGTTATTTAAAGAAATCGTGCGATAAGAAGAGTAATAATATTATTATTTAGGGTAAATGGCGAAAAATTAGTGATTTTACTGTGTGCAAACGTTTTTACAATTGCAAGCCAGCTGATGTATTATGGATTCAGGAATGAAGCGCTTTCTAAACAAGGCATGATGCATTCGGAAGAGGCAATGGTAGAAAGCAGAATTTTTTTTGAATCCTCTGAAATCGTTTGCGCAAAGTAGGGGGCATCATCGTCAAGGCAAAAGAAGCATCATCGTCAAATCAAGTAATATACACACACAGGAGGGGTTAAAAGGAATGGATCTCAAAAAACTTATGGTTCTCACCGCAGCGTGCTCGATGGCAATATCAATTACGGCATGCGGCTCCAACAACAATACGGGGGGGAATGCAGCGGCGACTAATGCTCCTTCGGATAATGCAGCGGCTACGGATAATGCCGGGGGCGGCAGCGACAACGCTCCGGCAGCGGGTGAGATCGTCCCTGAAGAGGGCGCATCCCTTGTGATCTGGGAGAGTAAGGAAGAAAGACAGTTCGCCGAGGAAGTGTCTAAGCAATTCACTGCCAAATATAACGTTCCGGTCAAAATTGAAGAGGTAGCACCGCCTGACCAAGTTGGCAAGCTGACCCAGGATGGTCCTTCCGGTCTGGCAGCAGACGTTACCGTCATTCCGCATGATAATCTCGGCAAGGCGGCAAGTGCGAGCCTGCTGCTCCCGAATGATGTCTTTGCAGAGCAGACCAAGGCTGAGAACACTGAGGCTTCAATTGTCGGTTCCTCCTATGAAGGTGAGCTGTACGGCTATCCAAGAGCGGCGGAGACCTATGCGCTGTTCTACAACAAGTCTCTGATAAAAGAAGCTCCGAAATCCTTCGATGACGTCATTGCCTTCAGCAAAACATTCACGGATAAAGCTAAGAACCGTTACGGCATTATGTGGGAAGTCGGCAACATGTACTTCAACTATCCGTTCATCGCCACTACCGGAGGCTACCTGTTCGGCAAAGACGGTACCGACAAAGACGATATCGGCCTGAATAATGAAGGTGCGATCAAAGGTCTGACTGAATTTGCAAAGCTGAAGGAAGTATTGCCGATTAAGAGCGGTGACATTAACCCGGACATCAAGCGCAGTCTGTTCAACAGCGGCGATGTAGCTATGGATATTACAGGACCATGGGAGCTTGCCGGATATAAAGAGGCGCTGGGCGACAACCTCGGAATCACTCCGGTTCCAACCATTGACGGCAAAACCGCCATTACCTTCTCCGGGATCAAGATCTTTACCGTCAACGCCTATACGCAATATCCGAATGCTGCTAAATTGTATGCCCACTTTGCTTCCGGCAAAGACTCGCAGCTGACGCTCAACAAGCTGGTCGGTTCCGTGCCGACCAATAATGAAGCCCTGCAGGACCCGCAGATTACGGATGATCCGTTCGTATCCGCTTTTGCCGAGCAAGCCAAGAACTCCCAGCCGATGCCTTCGATTCCTGAAATGGGGAACGTCTGGAGCCCGGTGAACGCAGCACTTCCGGCAATCTGGGATAACAACACAGATCCTAAGACTGCGATGGACAAAGCTGTAGAACAAATCAAGGACCTGAACAACGGGGCCACTGCCCAGTAATTACACAACCATCAGCTTACCGTGGAATTAGAGTTGCCCGCCGCATAGCCTGCGGCGGGCAGTTTCCTTGAATTCCGCACGGAGAGGAGAACGGAAGGGAAATGCAGCGACACAAAGCGAGAGCTGGAATACTGTCGGCCATTTTTATGGGATTGGGACAAATATATAACCGCCAATTCATCAAAGGGCTTATGTTCATGGCTGTAGAAGCTGTGGCACTTATCTATTTCATTAGCAATCTGGGAAGAGCCTTCTGGGGGATCACCACACTCGGGGAATCTCCAAGCCGTCTGGAAAAGGTAAAGGGAATTGCCAAAATGGTGCCCGGGGACCATTCCATCGTCATTCTGATTGAAAGTCTGATTACCCTGCTGTTCTTTGTGTTATTCCTGATTGTCTGGTACATGAATATTAGGGATGCCTATAAAACCGGAGCAGAACGCGAAAACGGCCGTCCATCGCATACATTTACACAATCCGTACGTTATATTCTGGATTATAAATTTGCCCAGAGCTTCCTGCTGCTCCCGGGGCTTGGAATTCTGTTCTTCACCATTATGCCGATCTTCTTTATGATCATGCTGGCTTTTACCAACTATGCCGCACCGAATCACATCCCTCCGGCCAAGCTGGTGGATTGGGTGGGCTTTGAGACCTTCCGCAATCTGCTGGTGCTGAAAACCTGGAGCCATACCTTTTACGGCGTACTTACCTGGACCGTCATCTGGGCGGTTCTGTCCACAATAACAACTTATTTCGGCGGGATGCTTGTTGCCCTGCTGATCAACCAAAAAGGGATACGCTTCAAGGGCATGTGGAGAATGCTCCTGATCATTCCTTATGCCATTCCGCAGATGATCTCGCTCCTCTTGATGCGCAACCTGTTTAACGGGCAGTTCGGCCCGATCAACCAGTATCTCGGCTTTTTCGGGCTGAATGGATTGCCCTGGCTGACAGATCCGTTCTGGGCCAAGGTTACAGTCATTGTGGTGAACATGTGGGTGGGTATCCCGGTATCCATGCTGCTGATTATGGGGGTGCTGACCACTATTCCCCGCGATATGTACGAAGCGGCTGAGGTGGACGGTGCGACCAATTATCAGAAATTCCGGATCGTCACCCTGCCGATGATTCTGTTCTCCACCGCGCCTACGCTGATCATGCAGTTCGCCGGGAACATCAACAATTTCAATGCAATCTTCCTGCTGACAGGAGGGAACCCGGTGAACGGGAACTACCAGTACGCCGGCTCGACGGATCTGCTCGTCACCTGGCTGTATAAGCTGACGCTGGATCAGAACAAGAATAATATGGCGTCTGCTATCGGCATTATATTGTTCCTCATTGTTGCCGGGTTCTCCCTGTACAATTACCGCCGGACCAAATCGTTCCAAGAGGAGGACATGATTCAATGATCATCGGACGCAAGGCAGCGAATTTTATTCGTCTCTGCTTAAGCTATATCGTTCTTGTTGCACTGGCGGTTGCTGCGATCTATCCGGCACTCTGGATACTGCTTGCATCGTTCCGGCCGGGTAAATCCCTGTACAGTAAGACGCTGATTCCCGAGACATTCACCCTTGCCCACTATAAAGAGCTGTTTACCTCACCGGTCTATATGTTTGGAACCTGGTATGCGAACACGCTCAAGATTGCGGTGTTCTCGATGCTGATCGGGTTGGTGCTGACGCTGTTAACCAGCTATGCCTTATCCCGGTTCCGGTTCAAAAGCCGCAAGACCACCATGTCCACACTGCTCATCCTCGGGATGTTCCCGGGCTTCATGAGCATGATCGCCATCTATCTGCTGTTGAAGGAGTTCAATCTGCTGGATACCCATCTGGCGCTGATTATCGTCTATGCGGCCGGAGCGCCGCTCGGAGGAACGCTGATCGCCAAGGGCTTCCTGGACACGATTCCGCGTTCACTGGATGAGGCGGCACGGATCGACGGGGCGAGCAACTTTGGGATTTTTACCCGGATTATTCTGCCGTTATCCCGTCCGATGATCACCTATATAGCGCTGACCCTGTTTGTCGGCCCGTGGGTCGATTTCATCTTCGCCAAGCTGATTCTGCGGACCAAGGAGAACTGGACGGTTGCCGTGGGGATGTGGGATATGGTCAATACGATGCAGAATTCCAACTTCACGCTGTTCGCGGCGGGCGCCGTGCTGATCTCTGTACCCATTATGATTCTCTTCGGCTTCCTGCAGCGTCTGCTGGTTGACGGCCTGACGGCTGGGGCCAGCAAGGGATAGGGAAATAACAATTAGTCAATGTATGTACGAATAACGGGTGCGGCCTTGAAGCAGTTCTTAGGGGCTGCACCTTTCTTACGTGGAGAAATCGTGATCTGGATGATAAGGGGAGAATGTAATGCAGCGGCGGCGATTCATTAATTTCAGCTCGGTTGGCGTCAAGTTATTCGTAATTCTGTTCTGTACGATTGTCCTGTTGTCCTCAGTTCTGGGCTTAACCTCCTATTATGCGGCAAAAGGGATCATTACCGATGAGGTGGCAGCTGCCTCCTCACAGTCCATTGTCCAGGCGGCGGACAAGCTGGATTTCCTGTTCGCTGAATATGAAGCGCTCTCCAGGCAATTCGCTGTAGATCCGGCGCTAAAGGCTGACATGGAGACGGTTAATCTTCCAACCGCCGGTACGGTTGCGCGGGCAGCCGCAGAGGACCGGATACGCCGCAAGCTGGACTCCGTCAGAGGATCGGATGAGCGGCTGCTTGGTGTCAGGCTGGTCGCAAGAAGTATGGTCGACGCCGAATCCTACAAATCGACGGGAATTAGCGGAGTTCGCAGTGATGAAGGCATCCTGGCCCGGATGAAGGAGATTGATAATGCTAAAGGCAATCCCGTCTGGTTCCCCGTCCGGGCTAAAGGCTTCTTCGACGCGTACAGCCAGTCCGCTATGACGATGGGCCGTCTGCTGCGGAATATTCAGAATCCGGCGGCAGAGTATTACATGCTGATTGAGGTGAAGGGCCAGGCGCTGACAGATGTGCTGTCCAACCTGCATATCGGGCTGGCCGGAGAGATCCGCATTCTCGATTCTTCGGGCCGGGTTGCGTACAGCGCGGACGATGTGCTGCTCGGGCAGGCATCTTACATACATACCGGAGAGTTGAAGGCCGGGGAGCAGACCGGAGTGCAGAAGAAGGAGGAGCAGGGGAGCCCGCAGCTTGTAGTCTACCAGCCGCTGAGTACGGCGGATTGGACGCTGCTGGGGTACGCTCCGGTAAGTGATTTCACCCGATCGGCCGACCGGCTGCTCTATATTACCTTGCTGGTAGTCTTGGCTGCCGCTCTAATTGGTCTGGTCATCGGCTATGTCCTGGTGCGGCTGATCGGCCGTCCGCTTGGCAAGCTGGCCCGGCTGATGGAAGAGGGCGAGCGGGGCAATCTGCAGGTGCGGACCAGCTTCAAGGGCCAGGATGAGATCGGGCGGCTGGGCCACAGCTTCAACCGGATGATGGAGCAGATCTCCCGGATGGCCGGGCAGAGCAGCAGCTCGGCTGCGGAGGTATTAGCGACCTCCGCGCAGCTCGTTGCCGCTTCCGGTGCGATTAGCGGCCAGGCCAGTGAGGTCGCAACCGCCACTGGCGAAATCGCCGGGGGAGCCGCCAGTCTGGCGGCCGAGGCAGAGAGCAGCAATGCCAAGGTAGAGCTGATGGGCGGCAAGACCAGCGAAGTGGCAGAGAATAATGCAGTTATGGCTGCTTCCGCAAGGAAGGTCATGGAGGTCAGCGACCAGGGAGCGGAGCGGATGAAGAAGCTGGTCTCGCAGAGCGAAGGTGTGCTGAAGCTGATGGATCTGATTCAGGAGAATTCAGCCATGCTGCGGGATAGCACGGTGCTGATCCGCAGCATCCTCTCTCCGATGATTGCGATGAATAAGCAGACGAATATTCTGGCGTTGAACGCATCAATTGAAGCCGTGCGCGCCGGTGCCGCCGGGAGAGGCTTCATTGTCATTGCCAATGAGATTAGAGAGCTGGCCAATCAATCCAGCGAGTCGATTGCCTCCGTCTCCCGGATTACCGGGGAGATCAGCGGCCATATCGAGAATACGGTCAAGGTTGTGAATGAGGCTGCGCCGATGTTTGACAGCCAGCTGGCTTCGGTCCGGGAATCCTCACTCATCTTCGGGAGTGTAAGGGCCGAGATGGAGGTGTTCAGCGGAGTTCTGAACCAGTCCTCGGCGGCGGTCTCCGAGCTGACCGAATACCAGCAGCAGCTGGGACAATCCATGGCGAGTGTGATCTCGGTGGTGCAGCAGACCAGTGCCTCTACGGAAGAGGTGGCGTCCATGTCCTCACAGCAATTCACGGTCAGCAGGGAGCTGGTCGCCCTTTCGCACAGACTGGAGGGGCTGGCGGAGCAGCTGAAGCAGTCGATGATTTCTTTTCAGGGATGAAGGGATACAAGGATGAGGGGGAGCGGGTGAGGAAGCGTATTGCGGGAACCTGCGCTTTTCTATAAGATGGATGAGGTTAGATGCAGGATATCTTGAATACTGAAGGTGATGTCATGGACAAGCATTTATTTCTGAACGGCGGCGGTCCGCCGTTTACCCGTGGACTGGCACGGAGGTTCGTAAGCACGATGACAGCAGCCACAGAACCTGTCGCTGTGTTGTTTGAAGAAGGGGAAGACTGGCCAGACTATATGGCTGCTTGTATGCAGCCGCTGGCTGACGCAGGGATAGCCGAATTCTGTTATCTGCCGCTGAAGTCTACTGAGGTGAATACTGCTATAGAGTGCCTCCGGGCCTGCGGCGGGATCGTCATCGGGGGCGGGGATACGGATCTGTATGCCGACCTCATTGTGGATACCCCTATCGCTGAAGTGATCCGGCAGCGTTATGAGTCTGGAATACCGGTTGCGGGATTCTCGGCAGGAGCCTTGATTAGCCCGGAGCGCTGCGTAATTTCTGCCAAGGATAATGAGAGCAGACAATTCAAACACCGCAAGGGCCTCAATCTGATTCCTGATCTGCTGCTATCCGTCCATTTCACGCAGTGGGATGAGGAGGAGCATCTACGGACAGCGGTCCGTACCCTCGGCGAGCTGCCGAATTACGGAATTGATGAAGAGACCGGCATCTACCTGCTGAATGGACAGCCCGAGGAGATAGAGGGCGGCGGGGTGTATAGTCTGGTGAATGGAATATTAACAAAGATTCACTGAGAATGATGAATGGGAGCAGAGGGCGCGGGCCTTCTGCTCTTGTTTTTTTGCGCCGGGATAAAATGGATAGGTCAGGGGAGTGGCAACCCGCTGCTTGTCCTGCCTGCGATCAAGCGATACACTTGTGCTATCGATAATGGCAGAGGGGAGGCGGGCGGCGTAGCGGAGATGAATGGCAGTCTATTTGAACAGGCGTTGCTGGAGAGGGATTACAGCCCGCACTTTCTGGCTTACTACTACAAGCAATGGAGCAATTATACGATGGCTTACCATCATCACAACTCCACGGAGATCATGTATCTTATCTCAGGCAGCTGTGTAGTGGAGGTGCGGAGTGAAGCTGGTGGCTACACACCTTTCCGGCTGAAGCGGGGAGAGATGATTCTGCTGGATGCGGAGGTGCCGCACCGGTTGATCGTGGACGAGGGCTCCTCTTGCCGGATGCTGAATGTGGAATTTGCTTTTACCGAATATGAGGGCGTAGTTCCTTCCATTGGCAGCTTGGCCCGGGAGGAGGAAATGCTTGCAGAGCTGCTGCGGCATCCGTTCGACAGTCTGGTGTTGTCCGATCAGGAGGAGGTTTTCCATGTGCTAAAAGCGCTGGTGCTGGAGCTGGATCAACGCGGGCGGAAGGGGAGTAGTATGGTGCATCTGCTCTTCGTGGAGCTGCTGCTGCGGCTCGCCAGACTGCGGGGGGAATCGCTTCCGGCCAGCCAGCAGCCCTCACAGCTCTATGTGCGGCGGGCCATCGAGTTCCTGCATCAGAATTATGACCGGAGCCTCCAGGTTAAGGAAGTCGCGCTCTCTGTGAATGTTCACCCGGGCTATCTGCACCGCATCTTCCGGACGCACACAGGGCAGACCCTGACTGACTACCTGAACCAGCTGCGTATGGAGAAAGCCCGGATGCTGCTGGGACAGGGCGAGATTCCGGTAGCGGAGATTGCCGACTATGTGGGGATCAGCAGCAGGCAATATTTTCATCTGCTATTCAAGAAATATTCAGGCTGTACTCCTATCGAATACCGCAACTCTATCGAACGCCATTACTGGAGTGAAGAATAGCTAGGTGTCCATGCCGTGATTGTCCTCCTGCACATAAGGTTAGGATTGTTGACAGGTTATCTGCAAAATGGTCATGATATTGGTTACGCTTCCGGCAGCCTCCTTGCTACAATGGACAGGAGTCAATAATTCATTGCCGGAGGATGATTATTATGTCTTTTAAAGTAACCTTTATCGGGGCAGGCAGTATCGGTTTCACCCGCGGACTGCTGCGCGATCTGCTGACTGTGCCGGAATTCCGTAATATCGAAGTTTCCTTCATGGATATAAACAGCCATAACCTGGACATGGTCACCGAGCTGTGCCAGCGGGATATTAAGGAGAATGGTCTGGATATCACTATCTCTTCCACCACGGACCGCAGGGAAGCGCTCAGGGGAGCCAAGTACGTATTTTGTACTATTCGTATGGGGGGGCTTGAGGCCTTCGCTACCGATGTGGATATTCCGCTGAAGTATGGCGTGGATCAGTGTGTTGGAGATACGCTGTGCGCAGGCGGGATTATGTACGGGCAGCGCGGGATTGCGGAGATGCTGGAGATCTGCCGTGATATCCGTGAGACAGCTGCGCCGGATGTATTGCTGCTGAACTACTCGAATCCGATGGCTATGCTGACCTGGGCCTGTAATAAATACGGCGGTGTGCGGACCATCGGGCTCTGCCATGGCGTACAGCATGGACATCAGCAGATCGCCCAGGTGTATGGTCTGGAGAAGTCGCAGGTGGACATTATCTGTGCCGGGATCAATCACCAGACCTGGTATATCTCCGCGAAGCATGAAGGCAAGGATCTGACAGCTGGTCTTCTGGAAGCCTTCGAGCAACATCCTGATTACAGCCGCACGGAGAAGGTGCGGATTGATATGCTCCGCCGCTTCGGCTATTACAGTACAGAGTCGAACGGCCATTTAAGCGAATACGTTCCGTGGTACCGCAAGCGCCCCGAGGAGATCATGGACTGGATCGATATGGGGGTATGGATTAACGGCGAGACGGGCGGCTACCTGCGGATCTGTACCGAAGGCCGCAACTGGTTCGAGACAGACTTTCCGAACTGGATGAAGGACCCGGCGATGGAGTATATCCCGGAGAAGCGCGGCGAGGAGCATGGCTCGTTCATTATTGAAGGACTGGAGACAGGACGCGTGTACAGAGGCCATTTCAATATGGTGAATAACGGCGTGATCACCAATTTGCCGGATGATGCTATTATTGAGGCGCCGGGCTATGTGGACCGCAACGGCATCTCAATGCCGCTGGTTGGCGACCTGCCGCTCGGCTTGGCGGCAGTCTGCAACGTGAGTATCTCCGTGCAGCGCCTGGCGGTGGAGGCGGCAGTGCATGGTGACGACAAGCTGCTGCGTCAGGCGTTCATGATGGACCCGCTGGTCGGTGCCGTCTGCAATCCGAAGGAGATCTGGCAGATGGTTGACGAGATGCTGGTGGCCGGAGAACAGTGGCTGCCACAGTACAGCGCAGCCATTGCAGAAGCGAAGGAACGCCTAGCTTCTGGTGATCTGATCCCCACAAATGCCGGCAACGAAGGCGCCGCCCGCCTCAAGGTGAAGTCAGTAGACGAGATGATGCAGGACCGCGAGGCCGCGAACAAGAACGCCGGGGAATCCGATAAGGGCAAGGACCGCGAGAAGGTGCAGTAAGCGGAGCAGGCATCAGTCTAACGAAGCGAAGAAATATTGGAATGAGGGCTGTCCCAAAGTCATGAAATGACTGCTTGGGATAGCCCTTTAATTTTGGCATAGGTGGAGGAGGATGTGCATGAGC
The DNA here is from genome assembly GCF_038002365.1 of Paenibacillus sp. FSL P4-0338. Lineage (NCBI taxonomy): Bacteria > Bacillati > Bacillota > Bacilli > Caryophanales > Paenibacillaceae > Paenibacillus > Paenibacillus sp. FSL P4-0338. The sequence goes on from NZ_JBBOCG010000001.1 coordinate 54,667, forward strand.
GCGTAAGGTACGGATGTATGTGTATGCGAAAAACCGAACACAATTTACTCAGGGTAGGCGCTTCGCCGAATGTATGCGAAAAACTGCTCTGCTTGCCGCAATGGGGGTATAGGTGGATCTTGGGCATTTGTTATCGAACGGATCTACGATATTCCGGCAAGAGTTGGAAAAACAACACTTAAATGTTTGCATAGCGCCCACTCGGAGCAAAACCGGCCCTAGCAGATGCTGTTTTTCCACTTGTTTACCTATAATCGTAAGAAGTTGAAGAAATAAGCAGCACTATTCCACTTGTTAGCTGCCATCAAGTAACCCCTCACTCTCGGATCAGCTTCTCCTGCTGCAGCCGCGCGATCTTGCGGCGGACCGGCAAACTGAGCCACACGAAGAACAGGCCCAGAATGATAACGGACACTCCCACGATGAGGTTGATTTTGTAGATGTTAGAGGAAGTATTCAGCATAATCAGCATGATATTGAAGGAGCCGATGATCAGCTCAAGGAACGCAAGGGACAGATAGACTTTATAGATTCGCTGATAGTGTTTGATTTTGGAATCCGCATCGGTATAGATCTGGAAGGGGCCTTCCGAGGCCTTCCTTCTGAAGAACACCCAGCGCTGGTTCATAAATGCACGATTGGCCTTGGTAGGAGGCCCGGACGGCACACGCTCGGCCCCGGTCTCCTCCATGAATAGCAAGTAGCCTGCCGCCTCCTTAGGGTCCTTCTCCAGCAGCTCAATCCGGTAAATATACTCCCCCTTGGCGCTCTCCTCGAACACATAACGGGCCCAAGAATGCTCCACCAGTGCCCATCCCTTGGCAGACATCTCATTCAGCCACGCTTCTTCCTTCTCGAAATCCATGAAAAATTTGCGTACCACCTGACTCATTACACTTCGCCTCCCAGTAGCTTTCTTCCATTTGTGAGCAACTCGTCAAGCCTTGTCATTTCACTCTGGACTATCGATTTGCCAAGCTCCGTAATCTGATATTCCTTCTTGCGTGAATCTTCTCCACCGGCCAGCAGCTTGATCCAGCCCCGTTCCACCAGCGTGCTTAACGCTCCGTATAACGTGCCTGCCCCCAGCTCTACACGCTGATTGCTCAGCAGCTTCACATTCTGCATAATGCCGTAGCCGTGCATCGGGGTGAGCAGGGACAAGAGGATATAATAGACGCCTTCGGTCAGCGCCCCGTATTCATTGTTGCCGGACAATGCTATCACCTTCCTTATCTTGCATCTTTGGGTCTCATTCCACAGACCAGGTCATTTCCTTTGTATCCTTCGGCGTTATAGCATCTGACGGTATACCATCTGTCGTTATATCGTCAACCGATATAGTTATTATATCGGCTGACGATATAATAGTCAACAGACTTATGCGGCGCAAGTTCCAAGCCAGCACAAAAAAACCGCACAAAAACCCCGCACACCGCAAGAAGCGGCAGGGCGGGGCGGGAACTCACAACAAAAATGCGCATAGCCCGGGGTGGCCCGGGCTGACAAGTCTAATGTCAGGCTGCTTAAGCTTCAGTAACCTTTTTGCCGAAAAAAACTTTCAGCGCCTGATAGACTTCCTTCTTATCCTTAATTACATAATGCATGAACTGCTCCTGCTTCAGGTGGCGGTAGGCGGACATCAGAGTGCTGCTGCGGTTGTACTGGTTCACCTCACCGTAGCCGAACATATTGCTGCGCTTCAGCAGCTCGCCGATCAGCTTGACACAGCGTTCATTGTCGGAGGTCAGGTTGTCGCCATCCGAGAAATGGAAGGGGTAGATGTTGTATTGGGCAGGCGGATAGCGGCTGTCGATAATCTCCAGTGCTTTCTGGTACGCCGAGGAGCAGATCGTCCCCCCGCTCTCGCCCCGGGTGAAGAAGTCATGCTCGCTGACCTCCTTAGCTTCCGTATGATGGGCCAAGAATACGATATCCACCTTCTCATACTGGCGGCGCAGGAAGCGGGTCATCCAGAAGAAGAAGCTGCGGGCGCAGTATTTTTCAAAAGTACCCATCGAGCCCGAGGTGTCCATCATGGCAATAATCACGGCATTCGAGTGAGGGACCGTGATGTCATCCCAGGTCTTGTAACGCAGATCATCGGGGCTGATGCTGTGTATTCCAGGGTTGCCGCTGCTGGCATTGCGCCGCAGATTCTCAAGTAACGTTCGTTTCTTGTCGATGTTCGACATCATGCCCTTTTTGCGGATATCATTGAAGACAATCGATTTGACTTCAATCTCTTCCTTATCCTTCGGCTTCAGATGGGGCAGCTCCATGTCCTGGAACAGAATATCCTCCAGATCCTCGAGATCGACCTCGGCCTCAACGGTATCCGCTCCCGGCTGATCGCCCGCTTTATCCCCTTTGCCCGGCTGGGCCGACTGGGAATCACGCCCGAGGACATCGCCTACCTGGCTCTCGCCGTCTCCCTGTCCGACATGCTTCTGCTTGCGAAAATTATAGATAATCCGGTATTCATCCAGACTGCGGATCGGCACCTTCACAATCTGCTTGCCGCCCGACAAAATAATGTTCTCTTCAGTAACCAGATCGGGCAGATTGCCCTTGATGGCTTCTCTGACCTTTTGCTGGTGACGCTCCTGATCCTGATGGCCTTTGCGGTGAAGGGACCAGTCTTCTTTGGAGACGACAAAAGCGTATGGACCGGACGGCTGGGACAAGGATGACCACCTCCCATGGACTGTATTATTCGGTATTGTCACTATTGAGACTGAGACAAATGCAGCAGGTTGTAACTAAAGTATATTCAGGGAGATGGTGGATATGTGAGCTGTATTATTCACTGATTTCTTCCATCAGCAACTTGTAGGTGTTGGAACGGGCTTCGCCAGAGTACCGTCGTCCATCGATGGTGAACACATACAGGGCAGCCGCAGAGCCTTGAAGATCCTTGCCCATATAATCCGTATTTATTTTGACAAAATAAGTGAGTGTGACCGTCTGCCCGGCTTGCAGCGTTCCCAGAGCAACTGTTCCGCTGTACGGTGTACCGGGTATTACAGTGGCGCTTATCGTAACGATATCAGGATCAATGACGGTACCCTGCGGTACAATCCGGATCACTGAGACTTCAGCCGGATAATTCCCGCTGTTGGACACTTGAATGTTGAATTCAGCGATGCCTCCAGGCTCAATAACGGGCGGCTCACCCTGAATCTGAATAGAAATGATGGGCGTGAACAGCAACGTGGTCACCGCATTTGAGCGGGAGACCTGCCCGACATTGCGCCCGTCCGGCAGGGAGAATGTATACTGGACCACTCCCTGATTCTGAATAGCCGGAGTCTGGCGGATATCGGTGGCACCCGGAATGGATACGAGAAAATCAACCACAGCAACAGCGCCTGCCCGTAAAGTGCCCAGCGGGATTCTGTCCCCGGGGCGGAGGCCCTTCTGGGGAATCCCGTCCACACGGACGCTGTCCCAGACAAACAGTACGTCTGGCGGAACGGCGTCCGTGAGCAGCGCGTTCACAGCCAGATTGCCGCTGTTATTCACAATGAACTCGTACCGTAAGTTGTCACCGGGCGCTGCGCTGTAGAGATCAACCTTCAGCCTTACCGATAATCCGGGCTGGATGACCGTAATCTGAACCGTATTGCTTGTGGTGGAGGTTCGGTTGTCATTAGCCTGATAAGAGATCTGCGCGTTCGCAAGAATCGCTGATCCTGGAGGATTCAAGGTCACCCGGACACGGTAGGAGACCTCGGAGGCTGCTCCTGCAGGGAGCGAACCCAGTCCGATGCCTGAAGCCGGGTCGGCCTCAGGCTGATAAATCCCGCCAGCGATAACACTTCCGGGAAGGAAGGAGGTGCCTTCCGGAACGGGAAGCATAGCAATGACTGTGGTCAGCGGCAGGGTGCCTTCATTCCTGAGCTGAAGGGTGTAGGTGACGACATCCCCAATGAAGGTCGTGGGGGTGCTGGCTGAGAGCAGGGAAGACAACTGGTAGGACAGCAGGGAGACACTAACAGGGTTGGAGCGGATCTCCCCGTTCACCGCTCTGCCTTCAGGTGTATTGAAGGAATACGTGCCAACCGCTCTGTTATGCAGCGCGAGTGAAGGCGGAAGCGAGATGACAATGACCTGGAAGGCGATGCTGACCCCCGAATGGGGGGCGAGAATGCCAAGGGGAATGCCGGAAGACGGAGTGATCCCCGGAAGGGGGACACCGTCTCTAAGCACACTATTGGCAACGAACGAGACACCCGGGGGAAGCACATCCGTGATGGTGACAACCGCCCCGGTATTGCCGCTGTTCCTGGCGGTCACTGTATAGACGAGTGTCTCCCCCAGGGAGGCGATCTGACGGTCTGCTTGCTTTTGCAGCGATAATACCGGACCCACGACAAGCGTATTGACGGTATTGGAATAGGTAACCGAGTCCGTGCCCTCTGCCGAGCTGTATAGAACCATGGACTGATTACTTACGACAGGCTGAAGCCCTGAGCCGTCTGTCATATGACGATGACCTGAACCTGGAAGGTTACCGTTGAGGTTGCTCCCGGTGCGATCGTTCCGATCAGGATACCGGTGCCCGGATTTGCTCCGGGACGCGGAGTGCCGTCTACAGTTACGCTGCCTGCAACGAACTGGCTGCCGGCCGGGATCGGGTCAACGAGGACCACGTTGTTGACGGGAACAATGCCGTTGTTGGTGACGGCAATCGTATAAGTGATGATATCACCGACAACCGCATCGACAGCCGGAGTGCTCTTAACTGCGGTTACGTCCGGTGAAGAGACGGGGATGACCAGCGTATTCGATACGGCAGATCCGGAGAGCGAGCGGCCATCCGGTGGCGTGAAGGTGAAGGCTGCGGCGGCCTGGTTCACCAGCTGCTGCGGTGAAGGCAGGGAAGCCAGCGTAACCTGCAGGGTGACGAGCATGGTAACAGTAGCGCCCGCTGGAACTGTACCCAGGTTGATTCCGGTAGTCGGATCAGCGCCGGGAACGGGCTGGCCGTTAACCAGTACGCTGTTCGGAATGAATACAGCTCCTGCAGGGATGGAGTCTGTTAAGGTGACGACAGCCGCAAGATTGCCTGTATTGGTGACGCTGAGTGAATAGGTGACGGTATCTCCCACCGTCGCATTCGTGGTATCGGCAGCCTTCAGAATGCCGATAACCGGCTGGAATACCGGAGTGACCAGCGTATTGGAATAAGAGGCACCTGAGAATGCGCCGGAGGTGAAACTGACGGAAGCCAGATTGCTTAGTGTGGCCGGATTGGGCAGTGTATTGACCAGGATGTTGAAGGTAACCAGAACGGTAGCTCCCGGAGCTATGGTTCCGAGCGAAATCCCGTTTGCCGGATTGCCCCCCGGCAGCGGAGTGCCGTCCACGACTACGCTGCCGGCCACAAAGGAAGAGCCGGCCGGAATGGGATCACTCAGCACGGCATTATTAACCGGTGCAATGCCGTTATTGGTGACTGCAATACTGTACGGAACGGTATCCCCCGGGACTGCATCAATTACAGTAGTGCTCTTGGCTACAAGAACATCCGGCGATGATACCGGAATCAGATTGATGTTCGAGCTGGCGGACTGGTTGAAGACGCGTCCATCCGGCAGCGTATAGTTGAAGGCGAGGATGGCCTGATTGCTAAGCTGCTGGCTGGCCGGCAGCGTGTCGATCACTACGGAGAACACTACGGTCAGCGCTGCGCCGGCTGCAATACTGCCCAGGGTGATTCCGGTAGCAGGATCAGCACCCGGAGAAGGAAAGCCGTTAATCAGCACACTGTTCGGAACCAGAGTTGTACCTGCCGGAATCGTATCGGTCAGCGTGGCTGAGGCCGCATAGTTGCCTGAATTGCTTACATTGACGGTATACACAATGGTGTCGCCTACCGTTGCATTTTGAGCGCTGGAGCTCTTGGCTGCAGCGATGATCGGCTGGAATACCGGAGTGGTCACAATATTGGAGAAGGCCGCACTGGACAGGGCGCCGGAAGTGAAGCTGGCTGAGGACTGATTGTTCAGTAACCCGGAAGGAGGCAGTGCTGTAACCGTCACGTTGAAGGCCACTGTGACGGAAGCCCCGGGAGCGATACTGCCTATGGTCACCCCCGTAGCCGGTGAAGCCGCAGGGCGTGCCACGCCATCCACGAGCACGCTGCCCGGAACGAAGGCGGTCCCGGCAGGCAGAGCATCCGTGAATACCACATTATTGACTGTCGCAATACCGTTGTTGGTTAAGGTTACGGAATACGTGATGGTGTCTCCGATATTGGTTGCGGTGGTTGCCGTAGTTTTGACGACAGCCAGGTTCGGGTTCGAGACCGGCAGGGTCACGGTATTCGTGAGGGAAGAGCCTCCCAGGGTTCTTCCGTCCGGCAAGGTGAAGCTGGAAGCCACGGTTCCCTGGTTGACCAGAACCTGCGGCGATGGCAATGAAGTGATGACCACCGAGAATGTGACAGCTACAGTCGCTCCCGGAGCGATGGTACCTGCGGCGATTCCGGTGGAAGGATCGGCCTGCGGCAGAGGCTGGCCGTTAATCAGAACGCTGTTGGTCACAAAGGTAGTACCGGCCGGAATATTGTCCGTGACCGTCAGGCTGGCTCCATAGTTGCCCGTATTGCTGATGTTGATGGTGTAGGTCACGGTATCCCCGACTGTGGCATTGGTGGTATTTGCAGCTTTGGCTGCTGCGATCTCCGGCTGGAAGACGGGGACCGCCACAGGGTTGGAGAAGGTTGAGCCGGCGAAGACACCTGAGGTATAAGTGACACTCGCCTCATTATCAATGGAGGCATCTGCGGGTACGGAGGCGACGGTGACACTGTAAGAGACAACGGCTGAGGCACCAGAGGCAAGCGTACTGACTGGAATCCCTGATGCCGGATGGGCATTAGGGAAAGGAACCCCGTTCACGGACACGCTGCCGGGCACAAAAGTGGCTCCATCCGGTGTTGGATCGCTGAGGATCACATTGTTTACCGGGTCTGCCCCGTTATTCGTGATATCGACGGAATAGGCAATGGTGTCACCGATTGCTACTGAAGTGGAAGCGGTGCTCTTGACCACCGACAGGTTGGGGGCAGAGACGGCGATGGTTACAGTATTGGAGACGGCGCTGCCGCTGAGCAGCCGGCCGTCAGGCGGTGTGAAGGTATAGGTAGAAGCTGCCTGATTGACCAGCTGCTGCGGGGACGGCAGGGACACGATGAAGACCGTGAAGCTGACCGGTACACTTGCCCCGGGAGCGACAGTTCCGACAGTAATTCCGGTATCCGGTGCAGCCCCCGGCTGAGGAAAACCGCCGACAATGACGCTGTTAGGGTCAAAGGTAGTACCAGCCGGGATATTGTCGGTTAAGGTAACATTGGCGGCCAGGTTACCGGTATTGCTGACCACAACGGTATAAATGACCGTATCGCCAACTGTGGCGTTCAGGTCACTGGCGCTTTTGACAAGCGAGATCTGCGGCTGTGTGACCGGTGTGGTGGTAACATTGGACGATGAAGAGCCGGAGAAGACCCCGGAGGTGAAGCTGACGGTCGACTGGTTATTGACCTGTAAAGGAATCGGCATGGTTATTCTCACCTCGAATGTGACGGCAACGGAGGCTCCAGGCCCCAGGCTGCCGATTGGGATGCCGGCGGACGGAACTGCCAACGGCTGGGAGACGCCGCCGACAATTACGGTTCCGGGAAGGAACGCTGCATTCTCTGGCAAGGGATCGCTGAGAATGATGTTGCTGACAGAGGCAATACTGGTATTCGTCAGCACGGAGGTGAAGGTGAGGATATCACCGGTGACGGCATCAATGGCATTGACGCTTTTGACCACACTGACATTTGGTGCCGAGACGGGTACGGTAAGGGTGTTCGACACGGTGTTACTGCCAAGCTGACGCCCATCCGGCAGGGTGAACGTGTAGGAGGCCGCTGCGGTATTGGGCAGCTGCTGGTTCGGGGGGAGCGCAGTAACCGTAACAAGGAAGCTGACTACGACGCTGTCTCCGGGAGCAAGCGGCCCCACCGGAATGCCCGTTAATGGGCTATACCCAGGCAGCGGCGTCCCGCCTATACTTACGCTGTTGGTCTCGAATACCGTCTGCGGCGGCAGGGCATCAGTCAGATTCAGCATGGCCGCGATATTGCCGGTGTTGCTGGCCAGGATGGAGAAGGAGAGCAGACTGCCTACAGAGGCCTGCGCAGGGCCTACGCTTTTGACAAGTCCAATGACTGGAATGAAGACCGGGGTAGACACTGTATTGGATAGGGCCGTTCCGCTGAATGAGCCGGCCGTAAATGAGGCGCTGGCCCGGTTGCTCAGTTGTGGCGGGCTTGGAATAGAGGTCGCATTAACCTGGAAGACAACGATGCTTGTTGCGCCCGCAGCAAGTGTACCGAGAGCAATCCCGGCATTTGGATTGGCAGAGGGTACGGCCGTCCCGTTCACCGTGACAGTCCCCGCTACAAAGGCACTGCCTGCCGGAGCCGGATCAGATAGCACTACATTGTTAACAGCTACACCGCTGGGGTTGGATACGGAGACGGTGTAAGTAAGATATTCGCCTACAGCCACAGAGGTGAGATTGGCATTTTTGAGAATCGTGATGTTCGGGGCAGAGACTGGAATAGTCACTGTATTAGATACACTTCCGCCGGACAGAGAGCGTCCGCTGGGCAACTGATAGGTGTAACTGCTGCTGCCCTGGTCCGTCAAGGTTGCCGGAGACGGCAGGGATTGAACAGTGGTGAGGAAGGTTACGGTCAAGCCGGCTCCCGGTGCTACGGACCCGAGCGGAATTCCGCTTACGGGAGAATCTGATGGACGGACCACGCCGTTCACTGTGACGCTTCCGGCGACGAAGGCAGACCCGGCAGGAATCGTGTCAGTTAAGGTTACCGTTGCTGCGAGATTGCCGGTATTTTGGACTTGCAGGGTATACAGCACATTTCCCCCAACCGTGGCGCTGCCGGGGCTTGCGCTTTTGGTAATACCGATCACGGGCTGGTATACGGGAGTCAAGGTTGTGTTGGACTGTGTGATGGCGTTGAAGGACCCCGAGCTGTAAGAGGCCGATGACTGGTTAGCGAGCTGGCCGCTTCCCGGCACAGAGTTGACACTCACCTGGAAGGTTACTGTTACGCTGGTCCCTGGCGCAATGGTGCCGACAGATATCCCCGAAGCCGGATCAGCGGCTGGCCGCGCGGTTCCCGCCACCACCACACTTCCAGGCACTAGAGTGCTGCCTGCAGGTATCGGATCAGAGAGCACAACATTCGTGATGGCGACAATTCCGTTATTAGTAACCACAGACGTATATTGCAGGGTATCGCCTACGGCGACATCCGGGAAGCTGGCGCTTTTGACAAGTGCGACATTCGGCAGTCGAACCGGTATGGTGAGCGTATTGGAGGCTGCCGTACCGTTCACGGTCCGCCCGTCCGGAACCAGGAAGGTATAGGCGGCTGTAGCCTGGTCAACGAGCTGCGGAGGAGAGGGCAGGCTGTTCACCAGCACGCGGAACTGGACGGTCGAGCTTCCTCCTGCTGCGATGGTGCCGATGGCGATCCCGGCGGCAGGATTACCCGCCACGGGCGTACCGTTTACCGTGAAGCTTCCCGGAATATAGGAGCTGCCGGCAGGAATGTTATCTGTGAGCGTAGTCGTGGCGCCGATATTGCCGGTATTGGAGATTTGCAGGGTGTAGAGAATCTGGTCTCCGACGGTTGCGTTGGAAGTATTGGCGCTTTTGACAATGCCGAGAACCGGAGAATATACCGGCAGCGATTGTGTATTGGATGGAATAACTCCGCTCACAATCGGGCCTCCGGCCACACTCTGGAAGGTGAAGGCGGCGGTGGCTGTGTTGGGGACGAACTGCGGATTCGGCAAGGAAGTCACCCTGGCTTGATAGGTAACCGTTATAGAAGTGCCAAGGGCCAGTGATCCCAGCGGGATGCCGGAGGTTATATCATAAGTCGGCCTGGAAACACCGGCAACCACCACGCTTCCTGCGACAAAAGTAAGACCTGCCGGTAAAGTATCTGACAATACAACACTGGCTGCACTTGCCGTACCGGTATTGTTGACCGTTACGGTGTAGGTGACCAGATCGCCAACGATGGTACCGGCGACATTTGCGCTTTTGGCCAAGGAGATCTTGGGAGCATTGATGTCAATTTGCAGCCCGTTGGCGTTAACGACATAAGCATCGCCTGAAGTAGTCAAGGTCAGGAGTGCGGAGGACTGGTTATTGACCAGACGCGCGGATACATCCACATTCGTGATATCCCAGCCCTGCCGCCCCCCGACAATGTTGGAGCCCGGACTGCCGTTAGTCTGGTTGCGGGTGCCGAACGTGCCGGTCGTATTCAGATTGCCGGTATCATTGTTAATCTGCGAGGCGAAGAAGTTATTGGCAAAGTTATTAGGCCCGGACAGGGCGACCTGGGTGGCGGAGGTAGGGCCGAAAAGCGCCTGGTCGCCTGATCGGTTGGCATCTCCTTCCTGGGCGCTGAACTGGATACGTCCGCCCAGCGCACCGGTGACTGGTGTGGCGAAGCCGGTAATGGTGGTGACCACCGGCGCCGAGGAGGCTTGGACAAGGACCGCACCTGCACGCAGAGACATGTTGCGGAAGGGCAGCGACGGATTCTGGTAGATGACGGCAAGTGTCCAGCCCGCATGGTTGGCAGTGGAATCACCAGGAATAACAATAGTCCCGACTACACCGCCAGTGACATAGGTTCCGGCACCGGAGGCTTGAATGGTGCTGGTGACATTGGCGGAACGGACATACGCGAGTGCCCCGCCACCCAGATCCACCGAATTGGCTGTGGCTGAATCGGGGGTGACGCTGACCGTGTTCCCGAGCGGTGTAGTAAAGGATACAGGGTTGTTGATTGCCGTAGTGAGATTGACGTTGCCGTTAACATAGGAACCGCCCCAGATCAGCTCGGCATACAGAACCGTGCTTCCGGCAGGGAGTACTAGAACTGCTGCTGAACTGTTGCTCTGATATAAACTGGTAGTGCCGGCAGGGTAAGTGCCGAATACAGAAGCAGTATTGATCGTAGAGAAGCCTCCGATACTGTCCTGTGTACCCGGTACACCGACAACATCAGAGCGGCTAAGTCCAAGTGTGTTGCCTGTAAAAGTGATGGCGCCAGTTGCGTTAACCGTAGACCGAACGACTAGAGGAATAATTTTCACCTCCTTTTGAATAGAAGCTCAGACAGCAAGTGGAAACGGCTTTGCCGTCCTTGTAAAGGACGGTACCGTTTCAGCGAGAAATAGAAGGATAAGTTATCATGTGAAACAAATAAATTCTTCTATTTTCAAAAAAAAAGCAGACCGGCTCCTGCGGGAAGCCGATATGCGATCTTGCTTGTGTTGTATTAGCCTATGTCCAGTTTTGAGCAATCTTGTATGTCCATCCCAAAAGTTTACAACATATATTTCCTGTTCTGCAGCCGAAGCCGGCGTTCTAGCAGCGACTGTGGTTCAGGCAGTACCTTCCGGCTCATCGCCTCCAGTTCCTCATCGGTAATCTCCCGCTTAATGACGGCGAAGTGGTACATAATTTCGTGAATGACATTGGACTGCAGCGTCTTCAGCACCTCCAGCTCCTCCGTATCATACAGATTGTCGTCATAAGGATATTGATAGAACAGCTCCATCCGCAGCAGTCTGAAGTCAAACGGCGGCAGCGGCACAGGATAATCCGGGATCTCCGGGCACAGCGGGCTCTGATGGGGCTGGAAGAAACTTCCGGTGAAATAACGGGGGGTATACTCATCGAACTTTTGCTTAAACATAGGATTGGAGGCATGCGGGAAGCTATGGGCATAGGGTGAGAGAATACACACAACCGCTTGGTGCGTGCTTATTCTATAAATCTCTGACATCGCTGTAAACAGATCGTTCACATAAGGCATGACCCGGCTGGCCATTACGAATTCGGCCGTATTGTCGGGCAGGGGGATTCCTTCGCAAATATCGCAGACGATATCCACCCCGGGGTACTGTGTGCGGTCGATTCCCAGATACCCGGACTCTTTGCCGGGGCCGCAGCCGATATCGATTCTCAAGGATACCACTCCTTCAAATGCTGAATAAGGCTCTTCATCTATTGTATTAGTCCGGCGCTTCTGTGCGTACGGCTGATGCCCAGCCCGTAACGGCAAGTTTACACTACCCGGCTTGCTGGGTAATCTTTAGGTAAGGTAAGCAGCACACAACTAAGCAGAGGAGGCATACATCATGAGACTAGAGCGTACGCTACCCGCTATGACAGCAATCGCTGCATTGATGCTCACCTTGACGGCTTGTGGCGGGAACAGCCCGGCGGAAGCCCCCGGAGAATCGTCCTCAGCAGGCTCTTCGGTCATCCCTGTACAGACGGCGGCGGTACCTCTCGCCAGTCCGGTGCTTAAGTCTAGTCCTTCCGCAGCCGCAGAGTCAGAGAAGATTCAAGGCTCAGGCACTTATGTCGGGCAGATAGATACCCATTCCGTGGAGATTGTGACAGAAGAAGGGCCGACGGCCTTTGAACTCGGTGCAGGTACAGAGGAGGCGCCGGAAGGGCTTGAGATGGATGAACCTGTAGTATTTACTTATGTGGAAAAAATAGTCGGAAAAGATCCTGTCGTGATTCAGCGGGTATTGTCCAGTCTGACCAAAGCGGACTGATTCGGCAGAGTACCCGGAACCAGGACTGCAATGGCGGAATACCTCATAGGTACCCTCCTGTTGCAGTCTTTTTGCTGTCTTTGGAACCGGCTCCAAAAGTTATTTTTTTGTAACCGGATTTGAGAGAAACTTTTTCTGCCCAGCTTGCGTCAAAGAGATAGAAAAATGAGAGATGTTTCCTATCCGGGAGGGTGAGCTTGTGAAAAAGTTATGGATTTCGATTGTAGCAGGATTATTGGTGTTCCCGATGTTGTTTCAGGCCCCTGCCCAGGCAGCAGCCAAACCCATCAGAGTTATTATTGATGGAGTGACCTTGTCCACCGATCAGCCGCCGGTAATGGTGAACGGACGGACCATGGTACCGCTGCGGGCTATCTTTGAAGCCTTCAATGCCGACATCAAGTGGAATCAGAAGACACAGACAGTAACTGCTTCCCAGAATGATACAACGATTGTACTGAAGATTGGCTCCAAGATCGCAACTATCAACAATAAGGCAGTCAGCCTGGATGTGCCGGGCCAGAATCTGAAGGGCCGCACAATGGTGCCTACCCGGTTCGTCAGTGAAGCGCTCGGCCGCGAGGTCGGCTGGAATCCGGCTGCGCAGATTGTAACGATCACCACTCCGGTTCCGGTAGGCGGGAATGCGGCTCCGGTATCGGGGGTAACCGCCCAGGATATCGGCGATTATGGAGACGGCCGGGATCTGCAGGTCAGCTTCAACCGTGCGGCCGACGAATCGCTGGTGGATCAATACCGCGTGCTTGTCGCCAAGACTGGTACTTCACTGAACCTGTCGTCTGCACTGGCAGTAGGTTCCAATAACTACTCCGTTGCTCTGGTAACAGGAGCCAATCCTGTTGTGAAGCTGAACGCTGCCGCCAGAACGATCGATGGTGACCTGATTAAGAATAATCAGGGATATAGCGTATATGTAGTAACAGTCGGCAAAGGCAATAATACCAGTGCCCTCTCCAGTGCATCTGCCGTTATTACATTGCAGAACAAGGCAGTTCCGGCACTGGGCACCGTCCAGGCAACAGATACCAGTGATTACGGGGACGGCCGCGATCTCTCCGTCAGCTTCAATAAGCTGGCCGATGAGAGCAAGATAAGCTCTTACCGGATCTTCGTAGTCAAAGCGTCGAATACCCAGGTGTTTGATCTGGGCAGAGCTAATGCGGTCTCCAGCAGCAATTACACGCAGCTCAACAAGACGGGCAACAATATCAGTATGAACCTCACCTCAGGCTCCAGAGATACAGATGGAGCGCTGATCAAGACGGGTGTCAGCTACCGGATATATGTACTGGCGGTTGACAGCAGCAATGCAGCGAATAATGTGCTGTCACCTGCTTCGACGGCCTTTACACTCGCCAATGCAGGGGTATCCAACCTGAATGTGACCGATGTGAACGATTATAATGACGGGCGGGATTTGAAGGTTACCTTTAACCATGCTTCAGACGAGACCAATATCAGTCAGTACCGCATTCTGGTTGTGCCTGTGAACTATTACAGCAGCTTCAGCTTAAATGATGCAAATAACGTATCCAGTGCCAATTATACGGCGGTAAACACATCAGGAACGTATACCGAACAGATTCTGAGCTCCTCCAGCAGAGATGTGCGCGGATCCCTGATCAGGAATGGAACCAGCTACAAAGTGTATGTGCTCGCGGCAGGTAACTGGAACAATTCGGGCTCGAATGTGCTATCTGCTGCTTCTCCGGCGATTACGCTGGTGAATACCTCCGGCCTCAGTGCCATATCGAATCTAAGTGTGAGTGATGTGAACGATTATGGAGACGGCCGTGATCTGAGAGTATCGTTCAATCATGCCGGAGATGAATCCTACATCAGCCATTACCGGATTCTGGTGGTGCCAACGAACTACTACAACAGCTTCAGCTTGTCGGATGCGAACAATGCGGGGAATTATACTACCGCAGGTACATCCGGGGACAGCACCAATCAGGTGCTTGATGCCTCAGCCAAAGACGTCCGCGGCACGGCCATCAAGCCGGAAATCAGCTACAGAGTATATGTCTTGACTGTCAGAAACGGCAGCTACCAGGGAGCTAACGTATTGTCGGAGGGAACGGCAGCTATTAGCTTATCGGCTAAGCTACCTGTCACCTCCGTGACGAATGTGACCTACGGCATGGATAACGGCAAAGTTGTGGTTAACTTCACCAAATCCTCCCGTGAGTCGAATATCTCCGAATACCGGGTATTCGCCGTCCCTTCCAAGCAGAGCTTCGGCAGTACAGAAGCCCTTGGCGTGCAATCCTCATACTATAGATCAGCAGTCCCTAACGGAAGCAATCTCTCGATAGCGGCTGCAGCGAAAGACATTAACGGTAATCCAATAGTGAAAGGCACCAAATATAAGGTATACGTGCTTGCCGTAGCCAACAGCTCTGGAGTGCAGAATGGCGGACTGTCCGACTCAAGCGAAGAGTTCGAGATCTAAGTGTCCAGCACTGCTATATGGCTTCACAACAAAACACAGCATGTCCCGGTTCGAGGGGATATGCTGTGTTTGCTGTAGAACGGTTATTAGGACGCTCCTGCATTCACCAGAACGACGGATAGCAGAAGCATGAACAGGAGCAGGAAGCCCGCATTGATGATGGTGCCGATGACAGCAAATACCTTGCGCCGTCTGCGCAGAGTCAGACCGATAATTCCGGTAACCGCCCCGATGATATTCACTGCGACAAGGATCAGCATGGTCAGACCCAGATACATGATCGTTTCTGCCGAATCGGCAATCAGTTTATTATGCTCATTCATCAGAGAAGACGCTTGCGCTCCTACATACACTAAGGTAATGGCATAGCAGACCAGTGTGAGCAGAGCAATTACGAACGAAGCGATACCGGGACCGGAGTGCTTAAAGTCGCGTTTGTTCTCCTGGTATACATAATCCGGATTCGTGTCTTGTTCGGGAGGTGAATGATAATCCATGGGCTGCACTCCTTGGGATATAATAGGTTATTACTACCACTTCATCATAACACCGCTCTAAATGCAAGTCTTCAGGGCATATATGCTCTGAATGATGCGGCTGGCAAAAGGCGGAGCAGATACGTTAAGATAGGAGGAGTTCAACTCAGGGAAGGAGTTGTGTATCCATGCAACGAAGATTGATAGGCTGGGGAGCCTTGCTGGGTATGCTGTCTGTTGCCATCGGCGCGTTTGGATCGCATATCCTGAAGCCAAAAATCAGTGAGCACTATCTGCAGGTGTACGAGACGGGTGTCCAGTATCATATGTTCCATGCGCTGGCCTTGATACTTATCGGGCTTACCGCAGGGCAATGGGGCGAAAGTGTCCGTCTGCGCTGGGCAGGGCGGCTGATGGTTGCCGGGGTGATCCTGTTCTCGGGCAGCCTGTACATCCTAAGTATTTCCGGTATCAAAGTTCTCGGAGCGATTACTCCGCTGGGAGGCGTATGCTTCATTGCGGGCTGGCTCTGCTTGGCCTTGGAGGCCTTCTCGCGCAAGAAGTGAAGTACAGCTGGAGCATTGTATTCGACAATAACTGTAAGACAAAGAAGCACCCGCCCCAGGGAACCTGGAGCAGGTGCTTCTTTGTCTTACAGGAATTCATCGATTTCATTAAGCTTGAAGGTGTAGACCTGCTTCTCGTCCACATGGTATACACTCAGCGAATTCGCCGTTTCGTCAAAGTTCAGAATACGGCAAGGCATGGACACCTGCTTGCCGTGCCGGTTCGCACGCAGCCGGACCAGCTGGTTATTCTGAATGTACTGCCTGATTTTGCCGAATACATCAGCAGGAGTTTCTACCGGTGCTGCCGCCGGCTTCTTGGCTGCTGGCTTCTCCGCAGGCTTGTCTGCCGGAGGGTCTGCCGGCTTCTCCGGCAATTTCACCGGAGCAGGTGTGAAGGCGTCATTCTTCAGAGCCATTTTTGCAGACTTCAACAGATGATCAATGGCTCTTCCAAGCTCCAGCCCGGAGTTGATGTTGAAATCCGTGACTTTGTCGCTGGCATTCAACATTTCAAGCAGGAACTGCAGCGCAAGCGGGTTCGTACGGGCATTAATCAGGATGTCGACATTGAATAGATAATTGCCGTCGGTGTGTTGTAGTTTCTTATCCATTAATCCCCCAGCGTAATCGTTAGTCACGATTTCTTTAATTTAAATTAGTATATAAACTATACCACTAAATAAGCGGAAATTATATACCCTCTTGCATAGAAATAAGGACTTCCGGCCCTTCAATTTCTCTATGAACTAGGACCATCGTCCACACGCGCTCTGAGCCGGAAGCATAACCTACAACGTGAATGTGAAAAGAAGGAGGTGCTGCAAATGGTAACGTTAGAGCCTATGATGGTGGGCAACCATGTCCTGGTAGGTGTTGAGGTGAAGCTGCCCAAAACTACGCTGCTCAGCATCAGTACAGACAAAGGATATATCATGTGCGGGGCGCTGGATATAGGACTGCTGAACGAGGTGCTGAGCGACCGGCAGATTATTGCGGCAAGGGCTGTCGGGGTGCGCACGCTTCCTCAGCTGTTGGCCGCGCCGCTGGAGTCTGTAACCATAGAAGCAGAGAAGCTGGGAATTGTTCCAGGCATGTCCGGTGCAGAGGCCTTGCTGCTAATGATGTAAGGCGCATAGCGATGTGCAGTCAGCCAAGGGACTTCCCAGTCCTTTGGCTGACTTTATTCTGTCTTTGAACCGTATTATTTAGCATAACCAGCGACTGCTTGGTTCATCCTACGGGGTAGGACAGAAGCTTGCATCTGGCGGCGGGGATGAGGGCATGTCCGGGTTCAAGCTTGTTTCGCCCTCCAGGCAGAAGGGTAAATGAAGAATAGACAACTGCAAGGCCGGATAATGGACAAGCAGCCGGCTAAATTAAAGTGGATAAGGAAGGGATCATCTCATGGCTAAAGCATCAAATAAAGTGAACACTGCTTCATTGGAACAGGTACTGAACCGTCAGGTTGCCAACTTGAACGTATTGTATGTGAAAGTTCATAACTATCACTGGTATGTGAAGGGTGAGCAGTTCTTCGCCTTGCATGTGAAGTTCGAAGAGCTGTACGATGATATTACACTCAAAATGGATGAGGTGGCTGAGCGCCTGCTGAGCATCAAAGGCAGCCCTGCAGCAACTATGAAAGAATATCTGGAACTGGCTACCATTCAGGAAGCCACAGGCAAAGAAGATGCCCGCGGTATGGTTCAGGCGCTGATCGAAGATTTCGCTACAGTGGCTGAAGAACTGACAGAAGGCATTGAGCTGGCAGAAGAAATCAGCGACCAGCCGACAGCAGACCTGTTCATCAAGATCCGCACGGATCTGGAGAAGAACCAGTGGATGCTGCGCGCTTTCCTGGGCTGATTGCCAGGCAGGCGTCCAGAATGAAGAAGACGAAGGCAAGCCTCCCGCGGGAGGCTTTATTTTTTTGATAGTGTGGTTATTTTGGACTATGATCAATTATTGTTTGGACGAATTTCAGGGAAGCCTGCAGCTCCGGCTCGGTGAAGGAGTTCATGCTCTCGAGAAATTTCTGTTCAAGGTGCTCATGCATCTTGGCGTGGATGTCAAAGAGCTGTCTGCCTTTAGGGGAAAGGCTGAAGTATACCTCTTTCTTGTTGTCGTTCATCCGGCTTCGCTTGATGCAGCCATCCTGCAGGAGCTTGGTGCTGATTTTGGTGATGCTCGCCTTGGACAGCTTCATTTTGTCCGCGATTGCAGTGCTGTTAATCGGTTCGTTATTGCCGATACAATCGAGGACATGAATGCTGGTTAGACTGGTTGATGAGAACGTAATCCCGTGCTCCTGCAGGAGTTCAGCCAAAGTATTTTCTTCAGCGGCAATATATTCCTCTGATAAATGGGATAAATGGATAAAACGGTCATACAGCAGGCGCTTAAGTCCTTCGGCTGGATACATGGGGCCAGGCCACTCCTTCTTGTAACTTGTATTTACTAAATCCATTCTAGTTCATTATTATTCACTAGTAAACTAATTATTTAACGGATTTATCGTTTAAAATAATGGATTGACATTCCCCATATTTGAAAATATAGTTTACTGGTAAATTATTTTTATGCCAAAGCTATATTTGGGGAGGAATGAGAGTGAAGAATGTATCCGGAACCATAAGAGAACGGCGGACGATTAGGAGATTCAGCGATATGCCAGTTGAGCAGGAAACTATTGTATCTGTGCTGAATGAAGCCGCCGGTCTATACGAGGCCGAGGGAACACCTCACTGGCGCTGTCTTTATGCCGGAACCCCCGAGTCCCGGGATGAACTGGCAGAATGTATGATCGCGAAGGTTAAGGGAAGCACTCTTGCCAAGCTCCTTCCTTCCAAAATGACCGTTCTTCTGAAGAAGCAAATAATGAATACGCCGGCCCACATCCTCTTCATTGCTGAAGCCGCTGAAACGCAGCAGCAGCGGGATGTGAATTATGCCGCGGTCTGCAGCATCATGCAGAACGTTCAGCTGCTGGGCTGGGAGCAGGGACTTGGTATGCTGTGGTACACAGATCCCATAATTCTCAGCGAGTCTTTATATAAAAAAATTGGTTTGCGTGAGGGAGAACGGTTTGCCGGAATTCTGGAAATCGGCTATTTTGACAAGGCACCGAAGGGGCGGAAAAGAACGCCGGCTGAGCGAAGCTGGACTATCATTGGTGAGGAGGGCAGCTTGCTTGCAGATTCCACTCTGCCTGCTCCACAAAGCGTACAGAAGCTGCTGAACGAAGCGGTCTGGGCACCGAATGACGGCCTGAGGGAACCGTGGAGGTTCGTCTACGTAACCGGCGGCGAGGTTGCCCGTCAACTCAGCTCTGCAGAGGAGCAAGCCCTGATGCCGTTGCTGCTGGTTGTAGCCACAGAAGAAGCCGATCCTCATAAGCAGCAGGAGGATTATGCCGCAGTCTGCTGTCTCGTTCAGAATTTTCAGCTTCTGGCCAAATCTGAAGCGTGGCGGGTACGCCGCCACATTCCGGAATGGGTGTATGAACGGGAACGGTGTAAGGCACTTGGACTTCACCCGCTGGAGCGGATCGTTACTGTGCTGGAACTGGGCGGGGACAAAAGCGGCCCAGAATCCAGAGCTTTGCCTCCAGAAGTAAGAATAGAGCTGAATTCATTTGTAAAAACCGGACCTTTGTAATAAAATTAGTGAGAATCATTGATAATCATCCTGATTCACTTTATAATAATTACAATGTGATAAAAAATCTAAATGCTTGTAATCAGGGTTAACCTGTGACAATACAACTTTCTGATTTCGCAAATCGATCAATGGAGGGAATAATTATTATGGCAGCAGAATTTGTCATTGAGGGACTGAAAGCGACGATTGAAGGAAAAGAAATTCTGAAGGGAATCAATCTTCAGATGAAGGGCGGAGAAATTCACGCCGTGATGGGACCGAACGGTACGGGTAAAAGTACGCTGGCTTCGGCGCTGATGGGACACCCTAAGTATGAAGTCACAGAAGGCACCGCTGTACTTGAAGGGGAAGACCTCCTGGAGATGGCAGTGGACGAACGTGCCCGTGCCGGATTGTTCCTCGGGATGCAATATCCGAGTGAAATCAGCGGAGTGACCAACTCCGACTTCCTGCGCAGTGCGATTAACTCCCGCCGTGAAGAGGGCAGTGAGATCTCTCTAATCCGTTTCATCCGGCTGATGGAAACCAAGATGAAGGAGCTGGATATGAATCCTGAGTTCCTGCACCGTTACCTGAACGAGGGCTTCTCCGGCGGGGAGAAGAAGCGTAACGAGATTCTGCAGATGATGATGCTGGACCCCAAGATCGTCATCCTTGACGAAATTGACTCCGGCCTGGATATAGATGCACTCAAAATAGTTGCTGACGGTGTGAACTCTATGCGCAGTCCGGAACGCGCATTCCTGGTTATTACCCACTATCAGCGTTTGCTTAATTACATCAAGCCTGACTATGTGCATGTCATGATGCAGGGACGGATTGTCAAATCCGGCGGTCCTGAGCTGGCACAGAGACTGGAAGCAGAAGGTTATGAATGGATCAAGGAAGAGCTCGGCATCGAAGACGAAACTGTAGGACAAGAAGCTTAGAAACGCTGGAAGGAGGAAACCACTTATGACGACGCAAACCATTCTTCCCGTGGACGCCCAGCAGCTCAGCGCACAGTCGCAGAGCAGCGGTGAACCGGGCTGGCTGAAGGACGGCCGCTTGAAGGCTCTGGAGCTTGCCGCTGAGCTTGAGCTGCCGAAGCTGGAGAAGACGCGGATTGACCGCTGGAATATCAACAACTATGGGGCATACAAGCCAAGCCAGTCGCTGGCGGCACTTCAAGAGGCACCAGCCTCTATTGCCGGGCTAATTGAAGGACAAGAAGAAGGCAGCCTGATTATTCAACGGAATTCAGGGGCTGTATATGCCCGCCTAGCCCCGGAGCTGGCTGCGCAAGGGGTTATTTTCACCGATTTGCAGACTGCAGTCAGAGAGCATGGAGACCTTGTTCAGCGTTATCTGCATAAGGCAGTATTGCCTGAAGAGCACTCCATCGCCGCATTGCATGCAGCACTATGGAACGGCGGGGTATTCCTCTACGTTCCGAAGAATGTCATCCTCGAGACTCCGCTGCAGGCGGTGCTGCTCACGGATGACGCTGAAGCTGCCTTTGTACCGCATATTCTGATTGTAGCCGATTCGAATAGTTCCGTGACTTACGTAGATAACTATGTATCGGATAAGTCCGAAGCGGGTCTGCATAACGGAGCGGTTGAAGTCTTCGTCGGTGCTGGCGCTACAGTGAGATACGCTACGGTGCATCAGCTCGGCCAGGATACTACAGATATTACTTACCGCCGTGCCGTTGTGGAGAATGACGGTTCGATCGAATGGATCATCGGTGAGATGAACTATGGCGATACAGCCAGTGATACCAAATCGGTGCTTAAAGGCAACGGTTCAAGCTCAGATGCAAAGGTAATTGCTGTAGGCTCCGGCTCGCAGAAGCTGAGCTACACTACACAGGCGCAGCATTTCGGACGGAATACACCGAGTGATATGATTACCCGTGCTGTTATGCGGGATTCAGCAACCTCGATCATTAACGGAATTACGAAGATTGAGAAGGGCGCAACCAGAGCTGACGGACAGCAGACAGAGAAGGTTCTGATGCTAAGCCCTAAAGCGCGCGGAGACGCCAACCCAATTTTGCTTATAGATGAAGATGATGTTACCGCAGGCCATGCCGCTTCTGTAGGACAGGTCAATTACGAGCAAGTCTATTACCTGATGTCCCGGGGATTATCGCGTCATGATGCAGAAACACTGATCATATACGGCTTCCTTGCACCTGTTGTGTCGCAAATTCCACTGGAGGGACTGCGCAATCAGCTCCAATCTCTTGTGGAAAGGAAGTTAGGCCAATGATTAGCAGTCAGATCCGGGAGCAGTTTCCCATCCTGAACCAAGAGATTAACGGCCATCCTCTGGTCTACCTGGACAGTGCAGCCACTTCACAGAAGCCGCGCCAGGTCATTGAGGCGCTCAAGTCTTACTACGAATGGGATAATGCCAACGTACACCGCGGGGTGCATACCCTGGGGAGCCGGGCAACCGATGCGTATGAAGGCGCCCGTGAGAAGCTCAAGAACTTCATTAATGCCCGCAGCGTGAAGGAAATCATCTTCACACGCGGGACAACGACCGCGCTTAACATTGTAGCTTCCTCTTACGGTCCTTCCGTCCTGAAGGAAGGGGATGAGATTGTGATTACCCAGATGGAGCATCACAGCAATTTCATTCCCTGGCAGCAACTGGCCAAGAACACCGGGGCCACCCTGAAATTCCTTCCGCTGCAGAAGGACGGGACGATTACGCTGGAGGATGCTGAGCAGACGATTACTGCTCAGACGAAGATCGTAGCCATAGCGTATGTATCCAATGTCATGGGGGTTACCCATCCTATCAAAGAGCTTGCAGCGATTGCCCACCGGAACGGTGCAGTAATCGTTGTGGACGGGGCACAGAGCACACCTCATATGAAGGTGGATGTGCAGGACCTGGATTGTGATTTCTACGCCTTGTCCGGGCACAAGATGCTTGCGCCTACGGGTATCGGTGCTCTCTATGGCAAGAAGGCGCTGCTGGAAGCTATGGATCCGGTCGAATTCGGCGGCGAGATGATCGATGATGTCGGGCTGTATGAGTCTACCTGGAAGGAGCTGCCGTGGAAGTTCGAAGGTGGAACACCGATTATTGCGGGTGCCGTCGGATTAGGGGCAGCGATTGATTTCCTCCAGGAGGTCGGGATGGATGAGATCCACCGCCACGAAATGCAGCTGGCTGCTTATGCGGAGCAGCGCCTGTCGGAGATCAGCGATCTGACGATCTACGGTCCCCGTAACCGTCAGGTGGGGGTAGTCACCTTCAACCTGGGTGATGTCCATCCGCATGATGTAGCCACCGTGCTGGATGCGGAAGGCGTGGCTGTCCGCGCGGGGCATCATTGCTGTCAGCCGCTCATGCGCTGGCTGGAGGTCAGCTCCACCGCAAGGGCAAGCTTCTACCTGTATAATACAGAGCAGGATGTAGATTCGCTGGTTCAAGCCTTAATCAAGGCAAAGGAGTACTTCAGCTATGAACTTGGATGACTTATATAGACGCGTAATTATGGATCATTACAAAAATCCCCGGAATCGCGGCTCATTTGAAGACGACGCACTTAAGATCGAACTCAATAACCCTACCTGCGGCGACCGTATTACACTTCAGCTTAAGGTGGAGGATGGCGTTGTCCAAGACGCCCGTTTCAGCGGCGAAGGCTGTTCGATCAGCATGTCGTCGGCTTCGATGATGACGGAAGCGGTCAAAGGCCAGACAGTAGCGCATGCGATTGAGATGGCCGACAGCTTCTCCTCTCTAATGAAGGGTGAGGCAGCCGATTTTGGAGACTACGAAGATATTGAGGCCCTCTCCGGTGTTAATAAATTTCCTGCGCGGATCAAATGTGCCACTCTGGCCTGGAACGCGCTTCGCAAAGGCATAGAAACGTAAGAAGCTTATCAATAACATTACACAAGGAGGCTGACACCATGGCTAAGAAAGCGCCTGATATGGAGGAATACCAGTACGGATTCCGTGACGAGCACAAGTCGATATTTCAGTCTGGTAAAGGACTCACGGAAGAAATCGTCCGGGAAATCTCCGCTATCAAAAACGAACCGGAATGGATGCTGGAATTCCGGCTGAAATCCCTGGAGCAGTTCCGCAAGATGCCAATGCCGCAGTGGGGCGGGAATCTGGATGATCTGGATTTCGAGGATATCCAATATTATGTTAGACCTTCAGAGAAGCAGGGCAAGACTTGGGAGGAAGTTCCTTCTGAGATCAAAGAGACCTTCGACAAGCTGGGGATTCCGGAAGCGGAGCAGAAGTTCCTTGCCGGTGTCTCTGCACAGTACGAATCCGAGGTCGTCTATCACAGCATGCAGCAGAACCTTGAAGATCAGGGTGTAATCTTCACGGATACAGATTCTGCGCTTCGTGATCATCCGGAGCTGTTCAAGAAGTTCTTCGGTACGATCATTCCTCCTGCTGACAACAAGTTCGCCGCACTTAACAGTGCCGTATGGTCCGGGGGCAGCTTCATCTATGTTCCTAAGGGTGTGAAGTGTGAAGTTCCTTTGCAGGCCTACTTCCGCATCAACTCCGAGAATATGGGACAATTCGAGCGTACTCTGATCCTGGCAGACGAAGACAGCTTCGTGCATTACGTTGAAGGCTGTACTGCACCGATCTACAGCACGAACTCTCTGCATAGTGCAGTGGTTGAGATTCTCTGCATGAAGAATGCCCGTGTCCGTTATACAACAATTCAGAACTGGGCACCGAACATCTATAACCTGGTTACCAAACGTGCGGTTGCCGAAGAGAATGCTACCATGGAATGGGTAGACGGCAACATTGGCTCCAAGCTGACAATGAAATATCCAGCGGTTGTTCTTAAAGGCCGTGGAGCCAAGGGCTCTGTATTGTCCATCGCGGTAGCGGGCAAGAATCAGCATCAGGATGCAGGCGCCAAAATGATCCACTTAGCACCGGATACTACCTCAACCATCGTATCCAAGTCGATCAGTAAGCACGGCGGCAAGGTCACTTACCGTGGACTCGCTTCCTTCGGCCGCAAGGCAGAAGGCGCGAAATCCAATATCAAATGCGATACGCTCATTCTGGATAACGAGTCCACCTCGGATACGATTCCTTACAATGAGATCATGAACGATAATATTGTGCTTGAGCATGAAGCGACGGTCTCCAAGGTGTCTGAGGAGCAGCTATTCTACCTCATGAGCCGCGGCCTCTCCGAAGCCGATGCCACGCAGATGATTATCATGGGCTTCATCGAGCCGTTCACCAAAGAACTGCCGATGGAATATGCGGTCGAGATGAACAGATTGATCAAGTTTGAAATGGAAGGCAGTATCGGGTAACCAGGAGCTTCCTCCAATATTCAAAGATATATGTACTGAGTGTCCACAGAACTTTGATGCAGGTTGGTCAAAGCTCTGTGGGCATTTTTGTGTTCTATTAGGACTGCTTGAGTTTTTTTCTGTAGTAGGGATGAGGTGGACTGAGAAGCTCTTATATCTTCAAAAAAGCTCATATTGGTGCTGAAACGGACTGAGTTTCCCTTATATTGTCTTTCGAGATGTTAAAACAGGGCCGGTCTGTGAAATAAAGGAATCTGAGTCCGATTGCTAAGTAAATACTGCTGATTTTCTCGATTAGCGAAATCTCAGTCCTCTTCAGAAGCCATTTCGCAACAAAAATACATAAAATCCCTATTATTAGATTGCTGTAAAGCTAATTCAGACAGTTGAATCTTGCTATTTCTTAATTGAGCAGTATTTGCGAGGAAATAGCAGCATTTAAAACGACGGGCGTCCTTTAGCCCCTGCTTAAGCCCGGTTTATTCCGAAAAAAGAGGGAAAACGGTGGTTTCTCCCCTTTGCCGCATTAAATTAGGGATGATAAACTGCTTAAAGTCACTAAATTGGAAGCGCTAAAAAAGCTAGCTTGCGGTGCGATATTTAGAGACCAAGTTCTTGCTTACGAGGAAGGTTACTTCGTAAAGCTAAGTTTATGCTTACGAGGAAGGTTACTTCGTAAAGCTAAGTTTATGCTTACGGAGCCAGCTTTACTTCGTAAAGCTTTAAGGAGGAGAGATATGGATGTTCTCAGGCAACTGCGGGGCTTTTATCGGGAGAAGCTACACTATCTGATTCTGTCGATTGTATGTTTGGCGGCCGCAACTGCAGTGGGGCTTATTACCCCCAATTTGTTAAGGAGATTGATCGATGATGTTATTGTTCCCCTAAAGTTTACTGAGGTGCCCGTACTCGCTCTCAGTGTGCTTGCTGTCATTATTGTCAAGGCGTGCCTGCAGTTTGCCCATGGATTTTTCGGCGGACGGCTGGGGAATTTCCTGGCTTACCGGCTGCGTAATGCCTGCTATGAGAAGCTGCAATTTCTGTCCTTCCGGTATTATGATACGGCGAAGACAGGTGACCTGATGTCCCGGCTGACCGGGGATTTGGAAGCGATCCGCATGTTCATCGGCTTCGGATTTGCCCAATTGTTGAATGTGTTCTTCATGGTTCTGTTCGGCTCCATTATGATGTTCACCATCAATTGGCAGCTGACGCTAGTTACTCTGATCACTATGCCGTTTCTGGCGGTCGTCGCGCTTAAGTTTGAATCCAAGATTCATCCGGCCTTTCAGGAGATGCGCCTGGCGTTAAGTTCCCTGACAACGGCTGTACAGGAGAATGTCACCGGGGTAAGAACGGTCAAATCGTTTGCCAGAGAGGCTTACGAAGTTGAGAAGTTCTCACACCGTAATGAACGTTATAAAGATAATCAGATTTTTGCAGCCGAGCTGTGGAGTAAATTCTTCCCGTTCATGGAGCTGCTGGCTTCGGTCAGTGTCGCCATCCTGCTGGGTGTCGGCGGTACTCTGGTTATCAATAAGCAGATGTCGCTGGGTGAGCTGGTTGCGTTCTTCAGCCTGATCTGGTACATCATTGGCCCTGTCTGGGGACTAGGGTTCCACATCAATAACTATACCCAGTCGAAAGCCTCCGGTGAACGTGTGCTGGAAGTGCTGAATCAGACAATCGATGTCCGGGATATAGAGAATGCCCGCGAGCTTGTATCGGCAGAAGTAAAGGGTGAGGTAGAGTTCGATCATGTCACCTTCGCTTACGGCAACAAAATGCCAGCAGTCAAGGATATTCATTTCCATGCCGAGCCTGGTGCGGTCATTGGCTTCCTTGGCGGAACGGGGTCCGGTAAATCCACGATTACCCAACTGATGATGCGTGCCTATGATGTGAATCAGGGCAGTATCAAGCTCGATGGCGTGGATATCCGCGAGTTCCAGGTCCGCAGTCTGCGTTCGCAAATATCGACGGTGTTCCAGGAGACATTCCTGTTCTCCTCATCGATCCGCAATAATATCTCTTATGGACTGAAGAATGTCAGCATGGATGAGATCATCCGTGCCGCTGAGCTGGCGAAGGCGCATGACTTCATTATGGAGATGCCGGAAGGCTACGATACGGTAGTCGGGGAGCGGGGAATGGGTCTCTCGGGCGGCCAAAAGCAGCGGATTGCCATCGCCCGCGCACTGCTCAAGAATCCGCGGATTCTCATTCTGGATGATGCGACCAGTGCAGTGGATATGGAGACGGAGCACGAGATTCAGGCCGGCTTCCAGGAGGTTATGCGCGGACGGACCACCTTGATTATTGCCCACCGCATCTCCTCCCTGCGCCATGCCGATCAGATCATTGTCATGAATGAAGGGAGAATGGTACAGCAGGGCACCCATCAGGAATTGATTGCGGTCCCAGGGCCATACCAGGATGTGTACCGGATTCAGTACGCCGATTACTTAGCCAGGGATAAGAAGCGAGAGGCAGGTGATCCGGCATGAACCTTGAGACCTCCAAGCAGACCACTGACGGTGTAAAAGATACGGATAACAGTAAGGTAGAAGAACAGACGCTGGAAGAACGCTTTATCTATAAAGACGATGATGTGATCGACAAGGCTTTTGACTGGAAGCAGTTCACCCGCTTATTCAGCTATATGAAGCCATATGCGAAGCAAATGCTGCCGCTGGTCTCGATCATGATGATTCTGGGTACGATTACCAAGCTGACGGTTCCGTTCCTGACCAGTATGGCGATTGATAAAGCAATTGCTCCAAAAGACGGAAACACCAGCTTGACGCTGCTATACACGTTAACGGCTAGTGTAATCATTCTGTATCTGATTCAATGGATTGCCGGCGTATACCGGATCAAATATACGAATGTGATCGGCCAGCGGGTGATTTATGACCTGCGATCGGACCTGTTCCGGCATATCCAGAAGCTGTCCTTCAACTTCTTCGATAAACGTCCGGCCGGATCCGTCCTGGTCCGGGTGACCAATGATATCAACTCGCTGCAGGATTTGTTCACCAACGGGGTCGTCAATCTAATGATTGACTGTGTGCAGCTGCTGGGCATTATGATTATTCTGCTGCTGATCAACTGGAAGCTGGGGCTGGCGGTGATGGTTACCGTACCGATCATGTTCCTGATCTCCACCAAGCTGCGGCAGAGAATCCGCATCGCCTGGCAGGATGTGCGTATGAAGAACTCTCGGATCAACTCGCATCTGAATGAGTCGATTCAGGGGATTCGCGTTACTCAGGCCTACACCCAGGAAGAAGAGAACATGTATTATTTCGATGCCATGAATATGGACAGCCGCAAATCGTGGAACAAGGCTTCAGCGATGAACCAGGCGTTCGGTCCGATCATTGAAATCACCGGCGGCTTCGGGACGATGGTCCTCTTCTGGCTCGGGGCTTATCTGATCCAGTCCGGTGAGCTTACGGTCGGTCTCCTGGTGGCCTTCAGCAGTTATGTCAGCAACTTCTGGGACCCGATCAACCGGCTGGGACAGATGTACAATCAGCTGCTTGTTGCGATGGCTTCCTCAGAGCGGATCTTCGAGTATCTCGATGAGCAGCCTGCCGTTCAGGATAAGCCAGGAGCGACAACGCTGCCCAAGATCCAAGGGGATATTCACTTTAATAATGTTGTGTTTGAATATGAGAAGGGCCGTGCGGCACTCAAAGGCATTAATCTGGATGTCAAAGCAGGCCAATCGATTGCTCTCGTAGGGCATACCGGCTCCGGCAAAAGCACAATCATCAACCTGATTGGCCGGTTCTATGATATCAAGAGCGGCGGCATTACCATTGATGGACAGGATATCCGCGAGGTGAAGCTCCAGAGTCTGCGCGAACAGATCGGGATTGTCTTGCAGGATACCTTCATCTTCTCGGGAACGATCCGCGACAACATCCGCTTCGGGCGGCTGGATGCCACGGACGAAGAGATCGAAGAGGTCGCCAAGGCCGTAGATGCTCATGATTTCATCACCAAGCTGCCCGGGGGTTATGATACCGAGGTAGAGGAGCGGGGAAGTGCACTGTCCATGGGCCAGCGCCAGCTGCTGTCCTTCGCCCGGGCGCTGCTGGCCGATCCGCGTATTCTGATTCTGGATGAGGCGACAGCCAGTATCGATACGGAGACGGAGATCAAGATTCAGGAAGCGCTGAAGCTGCTGCTTCAGGGACGGACCTCCTTCATCGTCGCTCATCGCCTCTCGACCATCCGGCATGCCGATAAGATTGTGGTCCTGGATCACGGCGAGATTAAGGAAGAAGGCAATCATGCCGAGCTGACCAAGCATGACGGTATTTATAACGGATTAATTGAAGCGCAGTTCCGCTTCTTGTAGAAGCACATGTAGAAGCACATGCAGCAGCCTGGCCCCGATATGGGGGATGGGCTGCTGTTTTTATGTGCTGGAAAGTATAGGTGGTGCGCTGAGCTCCCTTTCCATCAAGACCGTTTCCCCGGCTTCCCGCTTACCCGGACCTCCAGCAGCTGCGCGCTGATCTCTTGTTGCCACTGGGTATCATAAGTATCTGCTGCCAGCAGGGCTTCGACATGGAGGCGCGCCATTTCCCAGCAGTAGACGGTGTTAACATGCAGGCAGTGCTGAAGCTCGTCTTGTTCCGCCGGAGCCAGCGGGCGCTTCAGACTCAGGGTATATAGCTCGGCAAGGCGCTGGTGAACCGCAAGCATCATATCTCCTCCTTGTATTACTGTCTGCTATTAGCGTGGCCCTCAAGATCCGGTTTCAAACCGAATCAAGCCTAATATGAATATTTAGATCTTTATAAATAAAGTTCTTGAAATCGCTTTTATTTATGCTACAATAGCAGTAATACAGGATTGTGACCGGTAACGCGGGCAATGCCTAAGCTGATGCGAGTATCATTTTATGAATGATATTGGGATCAACTTAGGCTTTTTTTGTACAAACTATGCGGCAGGAGGTGAAATAGAGATGATTATCGAGAAGGTGCTGAACAATAATGTGCTCCTGACCAAGAACCAGAAGGGCAAGGAGGTTATTGTGATGGGCAGAGGGATTTCCTTCAATAAGGTAGCGGGGGATTATGTTGATCCTGCCAAGGTGGATAAGATTTTTCTGCTGAATGAGAATGAATTCACTGCCCGGCTGACTGAACTGCTGAATGATATTCCGGTAGCTCACCTGGAGCTGGCCAGCGGCATTGTCACCTACGCGAGTGGAGTGCTGCACACGGAGCTGAACGATAATCTCTATCTGACGCTGACGGATCATATCCATTTCGCGCTGGAGCGTTTTGAGAAGGGGATTCAGCTGAAGAATGCGATGCTGTTTGAGATCAAGCGCTTTTACCAGAAGGAATTCGGGATCGGGCTGGATGCCTTGAAGATGATCGAACAGACCACCGGCCTCTCGCTGGGTGAGGACGAAGCCGGCTTCATTGCCTTGCATCTGGTCAATGCCAGAATGGATGGCACGGAGGTTAGATCGACGATCAAGATGACAGAGATCGTTCAGAATATTCTGAATATCGTTACTTATCATTATAAGGTGGTGCTGGACGAGACCTCACTTAACTACTCGCGGTTCCTGACCCATCTGCAGTATTTTTCCATGCGTGTGCTGAAGAAGGAGACCAATAATAGCGGGGAAGAGTTCCTGTACAACCAGGTGAGAATTACCTATGTCAAGGCTTTCGAATGTGTAGGCAAGATCAATGAATATCTGGAGAAATCGCATGGTCAGAGCCTCAGTAAGGATGAATATGTCTATCTGACGATTCACATTCAGCGTGTAACAGAACGCAATAATCTGGAGTAACACATAACAGATAACATACGCAGGACTACAACATTTCATATTTTCATATCATCTTTCAGGGTGTAACTGGTCATGCAGGCAAAACCTGAACTGATGGCAAAAAAAGCGTGTAATGACGCCTCTTTTGCCTTGAGTTCAGGTTTTTCTTGTTTGCAGAGGGGAAAGATAGAAAAGCTGGCACAACTCGTCTCTGCAACGATGCTTAAATACAGAACTTTCAAAGGAGCAAACTCAAATGAGCGATAAAGACTTATCCAAAAAAATCATCACACTCGTTGGCGGAGAAGGGAATGTGAATTCCGTCTTTCATTGTGCCACACGCTTAAGATTCAAGCTGAAGGATAACAGCAAAGCCAATAAAGCAGCGCTGGAGAAAACGCCGGGAGTCATTACAGTAGTGGAGAACAGCGGACAGTTCCAGGTGGTCATCGGCAACAATGTCAGCCAGGTCTTCGAGCAGATTATGAAGGAAACCTCGCTTCAGGATGCGGAGAAAATCGGCAGCGACGAGAGCTCGGAAAGCACCGGAGTTCTGGGCAAAGCGGTGGACATCATTTCGAGCATTTTCTCGCCGATTCTGGGTGCACTGGCCGGGGCAGGGATCCTCAAAGGCTTGCTGGCTCTGATTCTGTCCCTGGAGTGGATTAGCGCCACCAGCGGCACTTACATGATCCTTAATGCGGCGGCCGACAGCGTATTCTATTTCCTGCCTGTCTTCCTGGCGGTTACAGCAGCGCGCAAATTCAAGGCGAATCAGTTCGTGTCGATTGCCATAGCCGGAGCCTTGATCTATCCCGCAGTCATTGCGGCCGTAGGCTCACCAGACCCGCTGCACTTCCTGGGGATCAAGATCGTACTCATCAACTATTCCTCCAGCGTGATCCCGATTATTCTGGCGGTATGGGTGCAGTCGTATGTAGAACGGTGGTTCCGTTCCTTCATTCATGAGTCGGTGCGGAATATTCTTGTTCCCATGTTCGCGCTGCTCATTGTTATTCCGCTTACGTTCCTGGCCTTCGGACCGGTAGGCTCGCTGATCAGTGACGGACTCGCTTCCGGCTATACTTGGCTCTACAATCTAAGTCCGCTTGTGGCCGGAGCCATAGCCGGGGCGTTCTGGCAAGTATTCGTAATCTTTGGTGTACATTGGGGCTTCGTCCCGATCATGCTCAGCAATATTGCTACATTGGGTCAGGATACCATGCTGCCTATTCTCAGTGCGGCCGTTCTGTCGCAGGCCGGGGCTGTATTCGGTGTATTCCTGAAATCGCGGAACCCGCAGCTTAAGGCGCTTGCCGGTTCTTCTACACTATCAGCAGTCTTCGGAATTACTGAACCCACGATTTATGGAGTCACTCTGAAGCTCAAAAAACCGTTCATCTACGCTTGTATCTCCGGCGCTATCGGCGGTGCAATTATTGCAACAGGCGGCGCAAGAGCATTGTCCTTCTCGCTGCCGGGTCTGCTGGCCCTGCCGACGTATTTCGGCACCGGATTTGTCTGGGTAGTCATTGGTATACTGGTAGCATTTGTACTGTCCACTGTACTGGTGTTAGTACTTGGCTATAAGGAGCCTGAGACAGTTGCTGCGGCATCGGTTAATCCAGGCGGAACCTCGGGTATAACTACACCGACGCTGATTGATAAAGAACTGGTTGTAAGCCCGCTCTCCGGTACGCTGCAGCCGCTCAACACCCTGCCTGACGAAGCTTTTGCTTCCGGCGCCATGGGCAAGGGGATAGTCATTGAGCCCTCTTCAGGCATCTTGACCAGCCCTGTGAACGGTACCGTAACTACTGTATTCCCGACAGGACATGCCATCGGCATCACTTCGGATAGCGGTGCGGAGCTGCTGATTCATGTCGGTGTTAATACCGTGAAGCTTAAGGGGCAGCATTTTACCAAAAAAGTGAAGGAAGGCGACAAGGTGGTCAAGGGTCAGCTATTGCTTGAATTTGACCTTGAAGCCATCCGTGCTGCCGGATTTGTAACTGCAACACCAGTGATTGTGACCAACTCGGCACAATACCTCGATGTGCTTAAGAGCACAGGGACAGAAGTGCCTAGCGGCGAGCTGCTGCTCACACTAATCCGATAAAATGATAGCCTCCCCCGGCCGGGGGAGGCTTCAGTTGTTCTTCAACTTCAAGCAGCACTTCTGCGCCAACGCAGGGGTGCTGCTTGATTTATGTGAAATGTAAGGATTTATCCTGCGTAGAGGAAGTCTCGCTACTCCATGTAAATCTCAACGACGGCAATTGTGCGTTCGCGTGACAGGTCAAGGAACCTGCCTTCGCTCTGCACAAGCGGACGGAAGACATCCAGCGGGTTGTTCATCACGATGACACCCATATCACCGGTGTTCAGCAGGACGCGCTTCCCGATGAAGTTAGGCATCAGATGATTGATGAAGGCCTGAACCGGTTTGCCGTTCAGCTTACCGAAGCTAAGGGAGTTGATCTCACGCAAAACGGAAATTAGCTCCTGCTTGGACTGATAGACCCGGTGAGTGGTCATAGCGCTGTAAATATCCGCAACGGCTGCAATCTGGGCGTAAGGGTGAATGTCTGTCTTAGTCAGCTGCTTGGGATAACCGGAGCCGTCCTCGCGTTCATGATGCTGCAAGGCAACCAGAGCTGTGAAAGGATCGTTCATGGAATTCTGTATGATTTCGTAACCGTAAACCGTATGTAATTTGATCTCTTCGTATTCATCAGGCGTTAATTTGCCGGGTTTGTTCAGAATGGCGGGGGAGATGCGGCATTTGCCGATATCAATCAGGTATCCCGCACGGCCGATCTCGTAACACTCTGACTTAGAATAGCCAAGCCACGTAGCCAGATAATACGAGAGCATGCCAACCTGAAGGGAATGGTTATAGGTATAATTATCCTCCCGGTCCAGCAACAGCAGGAGGGTTACTACATCCTTGTGTTTGTCTAGCGAGGATAAGGTCGGCTGAAGAATATCATCCACTACAGACTGATTGAAGCTGCCTTTGCTGAGCGCTTCCATATATAGAGACTCAAAGCCGTCAATCATGGTATCGAAGCTGTTGGTTGCGGCCTGGATAATTGAGGTCCGGCTGGAAGGGGCGGGTTCTTCCTGTACCGTGTCAATATCTACATAATCAACGCCGTGCTGTATCAGCTTGGCGATTTCCTCCATTTGCAGCCGTGATCCCTTAGGGAGTACATGCAGCCCGCGAGAGCTGAAGGTATCCATCTGCAGATGATCACCCGGTTTAAGATCCATCACGTGTACTCTCAATGAATAGGCCACCTTACTATAGCAATTTTTTACAGCATAGCAACAAAGTCCGCAATATTCAATGGTGTAAGAGTACTGATTGTAGCTTGCAGATTGTGCAACCCGCTGGTCCTAACCTGTTGTGTTCCTGTGCATATTCGCGGAAGGGGAACGGTCCGGTTAACCGCCGGACACGGGCGGAATGAAGGCTACCTCTGAGCCTTCGGTAATATCTGTATCATCAGGCGCATATTCCTGATCAACGGCTACCAGGGATACACCGATCTGCGGCGCAGCATCGGGATAGGAGGCGGAGAGGAGTTCCTTCAGCCGGCCAGCTGTTACAGGGGACTCATGGGCGTGGAAGACCAGAGTGGAGGAACCGATAATTTCGGCCAGACCGGCGAACAGCCGGATAGAGATATGCATGTGTTCTTCACCCTTTCTGGACTTAAGCTTAGGACAGCTTATAATGATTACAATATACCATATTGAGTCTGAAAATGTTATGCTAACTCTAGAACAGAACAAGCCTGCCGCTTACTTTATAAACGGCTGTACAAGTGGGAGGGAAGCCAGCTTATGAAGCCTGGGCCGCAAAGATTAACCATTATTCATACCAATGATATACATAGCCACTTTGAAATGATGAGTCCGCTCGCGGCAGTGATATCCGCGATGAAGGCAGCGGCGGGCGAGGAGCCGGTGCTGCTGCTTGATATCGGAGATCATATGGACCGCGCTGCCGTAGAGACGGAAGGCACGATGGGACAGGCCAACATCGATATTATGAATTTGACCGGATACGATGCAGTCACCATCGGTAATAACGAAGGCCTCACCTTCTCCAAGGAGATGCTCTCAGCCATATTCACAGGCATCCAGTGTCCTGTAGTATGCTGCAATTTCCTGGAGTCCGCCACCGGTGAGCCGCCGCACTGGATGCAGCGCCGCGCGGTTCTGGAGAAAGACGGGATCAAGATTGGAATAACTGGTGCGACGGCGGCGTTCACCTCCTTCTATTCCTTGCTCGGCTGGGATGTGCTGGACCCGGAAGAGGCACTGCGCGAGCAGGTTCAGCTGCTTGCCCCGCAGGTGGATATCGTGATCATTCTGTCACACCTGGGGCTGCCCGCAGACCAGAGGCTGGCAGAGAAGCTGGAAGGCGTGCATGCCATTCTGGGCGGGCACACCCACCATATGCTGGAGCAGCCGCAGATGATTAACGGGACAGCCGTATGCGGCGCCGGCAAATTCGGCCGGTACGCCGGACGGGTGGTCTTCGAGCGGGAGCAGCCAGGCGGATCGTTTCACCTGGCCGAAGGAGTCTGCACGGCAGTCGATCCTGCCTTGACGGAGGAGCTTGTCGCTCCGGCGGCGGCGATCCATCTGCTGCGCGGGCGTGAAGCCCTGGAGGAGACGGTTGCCATCAGCGACCGCATGCTTTCGCTGGACCTGCAGGGGGAATCTCCTTTTGGCAACCTGCTGGCACAGGCGGTCCGCCAGTTCACAGGCAGCCCCATCTCGCTTGTTAATACAGGCCAGCTGCTTGGCCCGCTGCCGGAGGGCAACATCACCGCGGGCATGCTGCATGCCTTATGTCCTTCTCCGATTAATCCCTGTATTGTACAGCTGACAGGCAAGGATATCCGCACTGCACTGGAACAGAGTCTGATGGCAGAGTTCCGCAATAAGGTCATCTATGGATACGGCTTCCGGGGAGAAGTACTGGGCACCTTGGCCGTGGACGGATTAAAAATCTTGTACGATCCTAGGGTCATGCCTTATGATAACGGTATTGCGATTTTTGCCGGCGGGGAGCAGCTGGAGGATACCAAGGTATATAGTGTCGGCACGCTGGATATGTTTACGTTCCGTACAGGCTATGAGAGTATAGCCAACGGCCGGGAGGCGGTATTTATGCTTCCTCATTTCCTGCGCGATCTGCTGCGGATGGAGCTGCAGCGGCCGGGGAGTCTGGATGAGTGTGAAGCGGTTCGCTGGGAGAGGCAATCCACCTGATGATCCATACCATGTTTAATCAAATTGATAGTTAACGCATTACCAGGTTTCATTGACTAGATCAGGAGGAGTAATATGGATACAATTACAGCCATTATTCTGGCAATTGTGGAAGGAATTACGGAGTTCATTCCGGTTTCTTCGACGGGACACATGATTTTAACGACTAAGCTTCTGGGCTTCAATGAGCAGGATTCGATTATGAAGACTTATGAGATTGTGATTCAGCTGGGGGCCATACTGGCCATTGCGCTGGTTTACCGTCAGCGGATTGTGAATCTGCTCGGCTTCGGCCGCAGAGACAGAGGGGGCGTAATGCCGGCAGCCCGCCTGAACCTGATTCATGTGCTGCTGGGCATTGTGCCTGCGCTCGCTGTAGCTTTTTTTGCAAGGGACTTTATCAAAAGCCTCTTCGGGGCATCCACCGTCCTCTGGGCACTGGTAGCAGGCGGTATTCTGATGATCATTGCCGAATGGGTCAACAAACGCAAGATCCGCGTGACGGCGCATGACCTGGATGATCTGTCTTACGGGCAGGCACTTTCGATCGGACTGTTCCAGATTATTTCCGTCCTCTGGCCCGGGTTCTCCCGCTCCGGCTCAACAATTTCCGGGGGGATGCTGAGCGGGGTGAGCTACAAGGCTTCAGCCGACTTCTCCTTCCTCATCGCGATTCCGATTATGTGCGCGGCCTCGGGGTATGAGCTATTGGATTCGTACAAGAATTTCACGAGTGAGACCATCGGGTATTTTGTCATCGGCTTCATCATTTCCTTCATCGTGGCCTATGTGGTGGTGGTTCTGTTCATGAGAATGATCCAGAAGATCAGACCGACGCATTTTGCCATCTACCGCTTCATACTTGCAGCCGCCTTCTGGCTGTTTATTATGCGTTGATTCTCAGCCTGGCATCACAGATAAGCAATTTTACCGTTAAAGGCAGGAGTGAGCCAAGGTGCGTCTAGTATCCGTC
Organism: Paenibacillus sp. FSL P4-0338; assembly: GCF_038002365.1. Classification (NCBI taxonomy): domain Bacteria; kingdom Bacillati; phylum Bacillota; class Bacilli; order Caryophanales; family Paenibacillaceae; genus Paenibacillus; species Paenibacillus sp. FSL P4-0338. The sequence continues at coordinate 91,926 of NZ_JBBOCG010000001.1, forward strand.
AATCGGCTTCAGGCGGGAATGAAGCTGGGTAAAAAAATATATAATGATGAAGGGCTGGTTCTGCTCGCGGACGGAGTGGAGCTTACCGATCCCTTGATCAAGCGGCTCGCCAGAATCGATATCGGCTATATCTATATTGAGGATTCACTCACGGAGGATATTGTGATTCCCGGAATGCTGCAGGATGAGACGCGTAATCAGGCGCTCAAGGTGATCCGTAACCAGTTCCAGCAGATGTCTGGCGCCTCGGGGATTACCAAAGGCTTTTATCATCTGGACAAGAAATTCTCCAAGGTGATGGATTCCATCCTCGACGACATGTCCCTGCAAGAGGACCCGATGATCATGCTGCTTGACATGCACACGGCTGATAATTACCTGTACGTCCATTCCCTGAACGTATGCCTGTATACGCTGGTGCTCGGCATTGCCCATGGCTACAGCAAAGAAGAGCTGCGGGTCATCGGGCTTGGGGCGCTGCTGCATGATATCGGCAAGACGCAGATTCCTGTCAAAATTGTACAAAAGCCCGGTATGCTCAGCGAGGAGGAATTCCGCCATATGCAGGCGCATACCGAGATTGGATACCGCATTCTCAAGGAAGAGCCGAATATTCCTCTGCTGGCGGCTCACTGTGCTCTGCAGCATCATGAACGGATTGATGGTTCCGGCTATCCGCGCGGCCTGACGGGTCCGCAGATCCATGAATATGCGAAATGGCTGGGCGTAGCAGATTCCTATGATGCGATGACCTCCAACCGGATCTACAAAAAAGCCATGCTGCCCCATCAGGCGGTAGAAGCGCTGTATGTCGGCTCTGGAACCCTGTACGAACAAAAGCAGCTGGAGTTATTCAGAGACCGTGTGGCCATCTATCCGCTGGGACTTACGGTGAAGCTCAGCTCCGGCGAGAGCGGTGTGGTGGTCAAGATTGATCCCAGCACGCCGCATCGGCCTGTTGTCCGGGTGCTGAACGGACCCGAAGGCGAAACGGTTACCCCCTATGAACGTGATCTCAGCAAAGCCCTCTCTGTAGTCATTGTGGATGTGACGGACGGGGGAGAACCTGTAGTGAAAAGTACCGGATAGGTGTTCTGCGCAGCGAGGAGAGAATAGGGTATCTGCAGGAATTGCGGAGCTGTATTCTCCGCCTTGCTGTTTTTTTGAGTAGTCGTGGTATGATATAGCTTAAGTTATCGTTCTTTTTCTTTTGTTTTGGGTTAATAATAAGGAATAAGCATTAAAGGAGCCTTAAGAAATGAGTATATTAGAGCCATCATCTATAATCCCTGTAAAAGAGCTGTCGCCGGAGTATGATCCGTGGGACCCGATTACTTCACTCCGCGAATACGGGCAGCATGTACTGACCAGTGTAGAGATGACGGTCACGAATCTGTGCAATATGCGCTGCGAGCATTGCGCCGTCGGCGATAGTCTCACGATGAAAGAGGGAGAGCTGCTGCCTTTGACCCAGATGCTGAAGCGTCTGGAGGAGGTAGAGCACCTGCAGACCATCAGCATTACGGGCGGGGAGCCGATGTTCCGTGCAGGAACGGTGGAGAATACTATCGTACCGCTGCTGAAATATGCACGGGAGCGGGGTATCCGTTCACAGATCAACTCGAACCTGACCATGCCATATTCCCGTTATGAGCAGCTGCTCCCTTACCTGGACGTTATGCATATCTCGTTCAACTATGTGAACGGCGATGACTTCCACGAGGTGGGCTTCGCGAACAGCGGTCACCCGGTCTCGAAGGAGGCCGCCTATCGGCTGTATGACACGATGCTGGAGAATTCCCGCCAGCTGAGCAGCGATGGAATGCTGATCTCTGCCGAGTCGATGATCAACTACCGTACACACACCAAGCTTCCCGAGATTCACCGGCTGATTGGGGACATGGGGGCAAGACGTCATGAGGTACACCCGATGTACGCCTCCAGCTTCGCTTCGAAGCTGCCTGTGCTGTCGCTCCGGGAGATGAATACTGCGATTCATTCCCTCCTGGATCATCGTGACCCGGAGATGTGGATGCTGTTCGGCACGCTGCCGTTCTTCGCCTGCAGCTTCCTGGAGGAAGACCAGCAGCTGCTGAGCAGACTGCGCAGCGAGAAGAATGTAACGCTGCGTAATGATCCGGACGGAAGAAACCGGGTTAATGTGAACCTGTTCACGGGCGACGTCTTTGTAACGGACTTTGCCGATATATCCGCGTTTGGCAATATCAGCAGCGCGAAGCTGGATGATATTTTCACCGAGTGGCAGACTAAGCATCCCTTGAATCAGCAAGTGAATTGTTACTGCGATGCCGCAGGCTGCTGCGGGCCTAACCTGCTCGTGGCCGATATGTATTATCCCGGGGTCGATTTCAAAACCAGAAAAGCGATCACCTTGTAGAAATGGGGCGTTATTATAGTGCATACGGAATTTGACATAGGAAGATTAGTGCTTAATCTTTTGCTCGTTCTGGTGCTCGTATTATTAAATGGTATCTTCGTTGCGGCGGAATTCTCACTGGTCAAGGTCAGACAATCCCGTCTGACCCAGCTGGTCAGCGAAGGCAACAAAATGGCCGGATATGCGCTGAAGGTCAACAAGCGGCTGGATTCGTATCTCTCAGCCACCCAGTTCGGGATTACACTTGCTTCTCTTGGACTCGGCTGGGTCGGGGAACCGGCGATCTCGGAACTCCTGGTGGAGCCTCTGATGTACCAGATCGGTGTTACTGACCAAACGTTAATCTCTACGGTATCTGTGATCGTCGGCTTCTCCATTATTACCTTCTTACATATTGTGCTGGGGGAACTGGCACCGAAATCGCTGGCTATCCAAAAAACAGAAGGCTCGGCACTGCTGTTGTCCGCTCCGCTGATGTTCTTCTATAATCTGTTTCTGCCCTTCATTTGGGTGCTGAATGCGTCAGCGAACGCTCTGCTGAGACTGTTCGGCGTAGAGCCGGCCAGTGAAGCTGAGGCTGCCCATTCAGAGGAGGAAATCCGCATTCTGATGAATCAGAGCGCGAAGAGCGGGGTGATCGATCAGGATGAAATGAAGCTGATGGACAACATCTTCGAATTCTCGGACCTGCTTGCCCGTGAGGTGATGCTGCCGCGTACCGATATGGATGTACTATACAGCAATCTTCCGCTGGAGGAGAACATGCGGATCATTACGGAAACGAAGCATTCGCGTTATCCGGTGGCCTTAGAAGATAAGGACCGGATTATCGGCTTCATCCATATCACGGATCTGCTGTTCGCCCCACCTGAGCAGCAAAATGATCTGGCTTCCCTGGTCCGGCCGATTCTGAATGTACCGGAATCGATGGAGATTAGCCATGCGCTGCGACTGATGCAGAAGAACAAGGCCCAGTTGACGCTGGTAGTCGACGAGTACGGCGGAACTGCGGGGCTGCTGACCGCTGAAGAGATCCTGGAGGAGATCGTCGGCGATCTGCATGACGAGTTCGAGGATGAACGTCCCAGCGTGGAGCGTAACGGGGATTACATCTCCGTGGAGGGCCGGATGCTGATTGAAGACGTCAACGATCTCACGGGCGTTGTAATTGAGGATGACGAGGTGGATTCCATCGGCGGCTGGCTGTTCAAGGAGCTGGAGGGCAATCCGTCCAAGGGCAAGAAAGTTGTAGTTGGCGATGTCACCTTCGAGGTGGAGGAGTCCACCCGGCTGCGGATCACCCGGATCAACATCCACCGCGAGCCTTCTCCAGAGCCTGAAGAGGATGCGGAAGGTTGGGAAGAAGATAAAGAGTAAGCGGAGTTATTCCGCGCTCTTTTGTTATAACATCTTTGTGAAGTATTTTGGAGACTCTGAGAAACCTTGCCGATTATAGAACCGATGTGCGTCAACCCTCCGGGAATGGCAATGTACCTGGATTCTGTCGCAGTTTCTCTTTTTAGCTGCCTGGCTTGCGTATTCTTCAACTTCACGTCCAATGCCTGTACTTCTTGTTGTTGAATCAACAACAAGATAACTAATGCAAGCAATGTCCCCTGGAAGAGCTAGCTGGGGAATATAATGCAACGAAATGCAAGCTACAACTCGTCCCTCATCTTCATATACCATTAGCTCTTCGTCAGGATGAGCGATTAACTTTTCTATATTGCCTTTAATAAAAGAGCCGGTATTAGGATATCCCAACAGGTCAAGTAAAGAGGATATTTCCTTCCAATCATCGGCGGTTGCTTGTCTAATCATTGCGTACACTCCTCCATGCAAGAGATATTGAAACAACATCAACAATATCCCCTGAGAAAGAGTGTGTCCAGAACCACAATCAGGTCAATTTTATCGTCGGCTGGTACTTGATAAGGAGCAGGCAGGAGAGATGTGTTCTTACCCGTGATGTGATGCGCTTTAAATGAGGTAAGTTAATACCCAGTGGAAAGCTCCGCCTGCAGCCGAAGAGGATACAGAGGACGCGGAGGAAGAGAGAGTATGCTGAAGAGCCGCCGGAATAGCGGCTACCTTTACAACAGGGTACATCAAGCAGCCATGACAGGGCTGCTGATGTACCTTGTTTTTTTGCGCAGGGGTTCTTTTCCCTTCAGGAGCGGTCATAAGTTAGTTACGAAGGTAACTGTCAAAGATCTGGAAGCATGAAGGTATGCTCTCAACAATTAAGAGGAGGAATGATCATTGAACTCCCAGGATCGTGTATGGACACCGTACAGGGGACCGTTTGATCCTTGTCCGCCGGTGCCGTTCAAGACGTATGTTGTGCCGCCGAATCAATTCGTCACGTTTCAGCCCCCGAATCTGCCGCAGTTCTCCCTGCCGGAGGCGCTTAAGCATGGAACGTTATGGCCATCGCTATACAGCCCTTATGAGTCCAAGTTCAAAGGAGGGAAGTAGGCTATGGAAGCTAATCCTTGTGAGCCCCGTTATTACGAGATGCTGGAGCAGCTGCAGGTCCTTGATTTTGCACTCGTCGAGCTGAATCTGTTCCTGGATACTCATCCGGAGGATGTGAAGGCGATTGAGCAGTTCAATCAGCTGACCTATGAGCGCACCAAGCTGGCGAACCAGTTCCAGGAGCTATACGGACCTCTGCAGAATTTCGGCCGTGCCTATTCTAAGGCTCCATGGCAATGGATCGAGAGTCCCTGGCCTTGGCAAGTCTAAGACATGAAGCCGGAAATGAAATAGCCTTAAGGAGGGGGAAGTTCACGAATGTGGATCTATGAGAAAAAGCTGCAATACCCGGTGCGTGTCGGCAAATGTGATGTGCGGATGGCCCGGTATCTGATGGAGCAATACGGCGGTGCGGACGGCGAGCTGGCTGCGGCGCTGCGCTATATGAACCAGCGGTATGCTATACCCGATAAGGTAATTGGGGTACTAACGGATATTTCCACCGAGGAATTTGCCCATTTGGAAATGATTGCCACAATGATCTACAAGCTGACCAAGGATGCCTCGGTGCAGGAGCTGGAAGCCGCAGGCTTAGGCCCGAACTATGCGCAGCGGGATCATGCGCTGTTCTACAACAACTCTGCCGGTGTTCCGTTCACAGCCGCCTACATTGCGGCCAAAGGCGATCCGATCGCTGACCTGTATGAGGACATCGCCGCAGAGGAGAAGGCCCGGGCTACATACCAGTGGCTGATTGACATGACCGACGATGTGGATCTGCAGGACAGCCTCAAGTTCCTGCGCGAGCGGGAGATCATTCATGCGATCCGGTTCAAGGAATCGGTGCAGATTTTGATCGAGGAGAAGGATAAGAAGCGGGTGTTCTGAGCGTTGATGCTACTGAAGTAGGTTATCCACAGGTCAGTTCGTCCACTTAACTATGAATAGATACTCTTGAAACACATGAAGAAATCGTTCTATTGGTAAAATGGAGATACCAGTCATCGTCATCCATTTTATAAAGAACGGTTTCTTTATGCATTCTGAAGTCTGGACAGCCTATATTCGAGTTTAAGGGATGGTTGTATAGCCTGATAAAGAATTTTGTGGTAGTGTTATTTGATATTAACCTTAGGAGGAAAAATATTGAATTTCAAAAGAGTTTATACAGTCTGGACAGTCATTCTTCTGCTGTTTGCACTGCCTGGCTGCGGTAATAATGAAGCCGTTAGTATGGAGCCGGATACATTCTCCAAACAGGACATGGCCATCTTCAAGGCAGATAATAGCAAGGAAAGGGTTAGCTATGGTATGAGCCGCAAGGCCGCAGAGAAGGTGCTGGGGAAGGGTACGGTAGGCCTGCCTAATTCGTATTCTTATGAATTCGGAGTGAGTGTAATCTATCGAGATAATAAGGTCGTCTCCATGGCGATGGCGGGAGAACCGCAGGGGGTCTACCGGACCGCTAGGGGAGCAGAATTAGGGATGAGTAAGACAAGGATTAAAGAGCTGTATGGAACGAAAGCTGCCATAGAGAATGACAAATATATGGATTATTACTACAACTCCGAATCAGGACAGTTGTATGAAAGGGCAGTTAAGGAATGGAACTCGCTCACCGGAGATGCGCTCAGGGACATACAGATGCTTTCGACATTGTATGATGAAGCAGGGAATGCCAGGATAATCATACTGATGGACGGGCAGGTAGCTAACACTGCGCAATAATCTGTGAGTGTTCTTCCATAGCTCTGGAACAGCATTCCTGCATTGTTAATATTGTTTCGCTATATAGTAGGTATAACCCGAAGTGTTACATAGAACTGTACATAACGCCTCCATGACCAGTGAAACTGGCGGAGGCGTTTTGCCGTAAATCCAATACCATAAGAAGGGAATGTGAGATTTTGCTGTCTAGATTGAACTCATTGCAGAGAAGATAAAACAAGAACGTATGTACCTTTTGTTATGTCGAATTCCACTAAAATGGAATAAACTCACAAGAGACAAGCAGGATATAACAGGAGGCGACTAAAATACCCTTACCGCATGATGAGGCTTTTAAGAAGCTGCTGGAGACGTTCTTTCAGGAATTTATTGAGTTGTTTTTCCTGAGCTGGATTCCATGCTGGACTACAGTGAGACCCGGTTTCTGATGCAGGAATTACTCGTGGACATTGTTGGCGAGGAAGCGCGGGAGCTGGATCTGCTGCTGGAAATCCGCTACAAAGGATGTGAACTCTTTTGGTATGTTTTCATGCGTTTTTCTGAAATAACCATTAATAACCAGAATATCAAAGGAAATGATAGTATGACTTCGTTGGGGGAGTGTACAAGGGCCTAGAGGTATCCATATGTAAAATTATGTATAATTTTGAGCGTTGAGGAAACCTGCGTTTAGACTTACACTAAATATGTAAATAAATACCAAATAATCAGATGGAGGAAGGCGATCAAGGCGGCTGAGTCGATCAAGCTAATCAAACTGATTAAGCCGATCTAAGCCGTAATGCATACTCTCTCATACATCGTGATAAATACCCGCATGTAAGTCCAATACCATCAGAAAGGAATGTGAAATTTTGTGAACAGAGTTGCATTGGTAAGTCCCTTACGGACTGCAGTTGGTTCGTTTAACAACGGACTTTCGACACTTAGTGCTACAGAATTAGGAGCAAATGTGATGACGGCCTGCCTTCAGCAAAGCCATGTAGAACCTGCGTTAGTGGAGCAGATCTATCTGGGCAATGTCCTTCAGGCGGGAGAGGGCCAGAATCCTGCCAGACAGGCGGCGCTGCAAGCCGGTTTCCCGATTGAAGTCCCTGCAACAACTATTAACACCGTTTGCGGTTCTGGGCTTCATGCCGTCGCTTTAGCTTACAACTCTATTCGGGCTGAACAAGGGAGTATCCTCATGGCCGGAGGGATGGAGAGTATGTCGAATGCCCCTTATGTCCTGAGAAATGCAAGAAACGGCTATAAACTTGGGAACAGCGAGCTGGTAGATACCGTGGTGTCTGACGGCCTGACCTGTCCGATCAATAAATATCATATGGGTATTACTGCCGAGAACATTGCTGAGAAATATCATATTTCACGATTGGAGCAAGATGAATTTGCTTATGACAGCCAGATCAAGGCCGCCGAAGCTAAACGGAACCAGGTTTTTGCCGAGCAGATTGTGCCCGTGATGACCACCACTAGAAAGGAAAGCGTATGGTTCTCGGAGGACGAGCATGTAAGAGGAGAGGTCAGCATAGAAAAGCTTGCTCATCTAAAGCCAGCTTTTAAGGAAAACGGGTCGGTTACTGCTGGGAATGCCTCGGGGATCAATGATGGAGCGGCTGCTGTGCTGGTCATGTCGGAAGACAAATGCAAGGAGCATGAGGTAGAGCCTTTAGCTTATATTAGGGGGTATTCACTGGTGGGCGTAGACCCTGCGTATATGGGGATGGGTCCGGTAAGGGCCATTAAGTCGCTGCTTAAGAACCAGAACATTCCTCTTGAGGCCATCGATTTGTTCGAGATTAATGAAGCCTTTGCGGCACAGGCCATCGCGGTATTGCATGAGCTTGAGATTAACCCGGAGAAGGTGAATGTTAACGGCGGCGCGATAGCGATTGGACATCCTGTCGGGGCCAGCGGAGCCAGGGTACTCGTTACGCTGGTCCATGAAATGGTCCGAAGCTCTAAACATTACGGTATAGCCAGCTTGTGCATCGGAACGGGGATGGGCATTGCCATGCTGGTTGAGAACGCACGTTATTAACACAATTCTGACAGAAAGGGAGTTTAAGATCATTATGAATGCAAAAGAGGTGCTATCGCTGCAATCCATGCCTGCGGCTAGTCCGGGTTACGGGCGTCCGCCCTACCGCTTCATTGACCGTGAATTTATGGTCATCACTTATGAATCCGACCCTGCGGCGATCAGACAGGCGGTCCCGGAACCCTTGCAGCCGGATGGCAGTAACACCGTGTCTTATGAATGGATCAAGATGCCTGATTCGTCGGGCCTGGGAAGCTATGAGGAGAGCGGGATCGTGATTCCGTGTACCTTTCAGGGGGAGCCCTGCAATTTTGTAGCCCAGATGTATCTGGATAATGCGCCTGCCATTCTGGGAGGACGGGAAATCTGGGGGTTCCCCAAAAAGTGGGCCTCTCCCCGCCTGACCGTTGCAGGCACAGAGACGCTGACCGGCACGCTGCACTATAACGATGTCCTGGTGGCCGTGGGAACGATGCCTTATAAGCATAACCTGCTGGATACAGAGGACACTGCTAGAGCTATCGCCAAAACCCAAGTGAATCTGAAGCTGATTCCCGATGTGGATGGGACCCCTAAGATTGCGCAGCTGGTTGCCTACACTCTTGAAGATGTTCACGTAAAGGGCGCTTGGACCGGGCCGGCCCGCTTAAGCCTGATTCCTCATGTGAGTGCCCCTGTGGCCGATTTACCGGTGAAGACGTATCACGGGGGAAAGCATTTTATTGCCGATCTAACGCTGCCTTATGGGAAAGTCATTCATGATTATCTCCAATAACCAGCTTGTCTCCAAATAATGAACAAGGAGCCTGAAATCTATGATAAACAAATTAATCTCCGCCGAAGACGCCGTGAAGAGGGTGAAGGATGGAGATACCGTGATGGTTGGCGGTTTTCTGGCTGGAGGCCACCCCGAAGAGCTGGTGCGTGCGCTTGTCGAGACGCAGTCAGCCAGTCAGCTCTCGCTAATTTCCAATGATACCGGCACCCCGGAATTATCGATCTATAAGCTGGTTAAAAGCGGCCGGGTCAAGCGCATCTATGCCTCCTACATCGGCTCCAATCCAGAGACCGGAAGACTGCTAATGACTAAGGAAGCCGAGGTGAATCTTTTTCCGCAGGGCACGTTAGCTGAGAAAATCCGGGCCGGAGGAGCGGGGCTGGGCGGTGTGTTAACTCCTGTAGGAGTAGGAACGATTGTCGAGGAAGGCAAAAGAAAGCTTGATATCGACGGGAGGGAGTATCTGCTAGAGCTGCCTCTCCATGCAAATGTGGCACTGATCCGGGCCCATAAGGCGGACGAGGCGGGGAATCTTGTGATTGACGGCTCTTCCCGGAACTTCAATTTCGTGATGGCGATGGCGGCGGATTATGTAGTAGCTGAGGTAGATACTTATGTTAAGCTCGGGGAGATTGATCCCAATCATGTCAACGTCCCTGGAATTTTGATTGATGCTATTGTAAAGGTGGGGAATACGCATGAATAACCGGGAATTTATTGTGAGAAGAATCGCCCAGGAGTTCAAAGACGGTGATGTAGTGAATCTGGGGATCGGGATGCCGACCCTGGCAGTAGACTATATTCCTGATCATGTCCAGATTATGCTACAGGCGGAGAACGGAATTCTCGGGGTAGGCCCCAAGGCGGCGAAGTCTGAGGAAAACATCGACTGTATCGATTCTGGCGGCAGCTTCGTGACCACGATGGCCGGCGCCTGCTATTTTGACAGCGCGGTCTCCTTCTCAATCATCCGTGGAGGGCATGTGGATATTACCGTGCTGGGTGCGCTTGAAGTCGATGAGCAGGGCAATCTGGCAAGCTGGATGATTCCGGGGAAAAAGGTGCCGGGCATGGGCGGCGCTATGGATCTGGTAGTTGGGGCCAAGCGGGTCATTATCGCTATGGATCATGTAAGCAAGGACGGGCAGCCGAAAATAGTCAAAGCCTGCAAGCTGCCCCTGACAGCGGTGCATGTCGTAAATACGATTGTCACTGAAATGGCGGTCATTGAGGTGATCCCGGACCAAGGGCTGATGCTGATGGAAATCGCACCGGGTCTGACTGTAGAAGAGGTTCAGCAGGCAACGGGGGCCGAGCTATGGATCTCCCCGGCCCTGAAGGCGATTGCTGTTGCTGTCTAATACAATAAAATTTAATATGCTTACATTGTGATGATTCTACGAACATATTACGCCGTTATGCTGACTACTAGAACAGACAACAAGGAGCGTGAAAGTTCGTGAGTAATTATCCATTTGTAAAGAAAGTATGGAGCGGAATCTTGGCTATGACGGTTCTGCTTCCCACCCTTACCCCAGCTCTATCTCCGTTACCGACTGCCTTTGGGGAGGCAGCGGAGACCAGCGGGGTCGTGAAGGTTGAGGATTTTGAACAGGTGAGCTTAGCGGACTTAACCTTTGATAGTGCCCGCATTCATAGCGGCAGTCTGGCGCTGGAGTCGAACCCGAAATACGTACATAGCGGAGCGAAGTCCTTGCGGATTGATTATGATTTCATTGGCATAACCGATAACCCCTCTCAGGTTGCCGTTGGGCCAGCAACTCAGCTAGCGCTGACTAACCGAACCCCTAAAAGAATCGGGATGTGGGTATATGCCAATCAGGAAGGTCATGGTCTTACCTCCAAGTTCTACGTTTCTTCCACCGGCAAATCCAAAACGTATGAAATCAGGAGTGAAGAGACCGGGATAGACTGGAGCGGGTGGAAGTATGTTGAGGCGGATATAGGTTCAGACCTGACCATGCCGGGTACCCTGGCCTTCTACTTCCAGATGAAAGAACGACAAATGAGCAAAAAGAATAAAGGCTCCATTTGGATTGATGACGTCAGGCTGATCTATGATGAGCCCATTAATGAAGATATGGATGTGCCTGTGTTAACTCCGGCGGCACCGGCTCCTAATCAAACCTTGAGCGCTCCTGTCTCTGATCTTATTCTATCAGCGAAGGATGCCAAGTCGGGCATTGATCCGGATTCCATCCGGTTAACGGTGGATGGTCAGGCTGTGGCATCGTCAACGTATGCCTATGATCTGAATCTTCAGCAGATTACCTATCACCCGGAGCTTCCGCTGGCCGGAGGTTATCATCAGGTGCTCGCAGAAGTGAAGGATAGGGCCGGCAATCCAGCAGCGGCCGAATATGCTTTTCAGATTGAGCATGGGGCCAGATTTATCTTGGAAGCCCCGGAGGAGGCTGTTAGTAATGAGACCTACCGGCTGAAGCTGAAGGCGACGGACGTAGGCGAAGCCAAGAGCTTTCATGCCAGAATCAAGTTCGATCCAGAGACATTGCAGGCAAATGTGATTACTGCACGCTCCGGCCTCAGCCATGTGCAGACGACCCTCGATAATACAGGCGGCTATGTTGAAGTCAGTGCCGAGGGACTGCAAGGGGATCAGGCGGATGCGCTGGCAAGTATTGATTTTGAAGTGAACCGGTCTGCGAAAATGGAGCGCGGAGAGACAGCTAAGCAGATGACCATGGTGGAGGGCAGTTTCGGGTATGGAAGCGGAATGCCAGTTCCTTCCTTAGCCTCCCCTCTTCCTTATAAGATCGGGTTTCCTTACAAGATCAGCATCAAGGGATCAGCCCTGAACACGCAGAATATCATCACGGTTACCTCTCGCGCAGGAGCGCCGGTGGAAGGAGCCGGGATTGATTTTACCGATACCAGCGGTCCTCAGACTTATGTGCATGTAACCGCCGATGGGTCCAAAGTATATGCCAAAGCCGATTCAGCGTCCGCAGTGCTCCTTAATGTTGAGAAAAACGCGCGGATGTTCGCCACAGCAGGCAGTGCCTCCGGATTCATCAAGGTGTATTTGCCGGATGGCAGCAAGGCGGGTTACATCTCATCCACAGATGTGGAGCAGAGTGATCTTAGCACAGGAATAGGCTTGACCAATGCCTTGGGAGAGATCCATACGTCCCTGACGAACCTTGCCATTGGCACCTGGAGCGTGCAGGCTGTCAAGGATGGCGGGACAAGCGAGAGTATCAGTATGAATGTTGTAGCTCCATTTGGCGGGGAAGATCCGCAATATGTGCAGACCTTTGTTACCGAAGATATGAAGACGATGCTGAGTGTAGGGTGGCAGAGCGCGCCAACCGTTCAAGAAGCTTACATCCAGTATATGAAAGATAGTGATTGGGTGGATAGTGACCTGGCGAATGCTCCGGCAAAAGCAGCCATGCAGCGTGCGCTCTCCGAGGTGGAGGTCATTCCTGAGGTTGCAGGCGGACCTATGGGCGAAATCAAGTTTCATAACGCATTAGTCACGGGTCTTGAGCCGGGTACGGGCTATCATTACAGAGTTGGCTACGATGGCCATTGGAGCGATTGGAACAATTATAAGACGGTGGAGGCTGCGCCGGACAAGCCTGTTTCCTTTGTATTTGTAACCGATTCGCATACCAAAGGGGACAATGGGCTGGAGACCTATCAGCAATTGATCAAGAATGCGTTCACCAATTATCCGGGTACCCAGTTCGTTATGCATGGCGGTGATATGGTCGATGACGGGGCGGTTTTGAATGAATGGAGCCAGTTCTGGCAAGCCTCGTCGATCTATTCCTCCTCTGTTCCTTCCGCGTATGCCATGGGGAATCATGATGTAAAAGGGGGAGGGAAGTACATTTTCGCCAAAGCCTTGGGGCTTCCTGTTAACGGACCTGAGCTCCAGAAGGAGTATGCCTATTCGTTCGATTCAGGAGAGGTGCATTTCATTGTACTGAACTCAGAAGCAGACGAAGTCACGATGGGCAAGCAAGCGGAGTGGCTGCGGGAGGATCTACTAACCAGCAACAAAAAATGGAAAGTTGTCATGTTCCACAAACCTGCCTATCATACCGAAGATGGACGCGGCGATCTGATTGAATACACGCAGACTTATTTTGCCCCTATTCTCGAAGAATTGAAGGTCGATCTGGTGCTGGAAGGCCATGACCATGTATATGCTCGGACCTATCCGATGAGCAAAGGCAAGCCACTGCCAAGCGGAGAGCAAGGAACGGTCTATCTGGACGGCGGAGCGTCTGGCTGGAAGTTCTACGATGGAAGCAAATACGAGTATCTGGATTTCATGTTTGACGAGGATGTTCCGGTCTATTCTGCCATTCAGGTGAGCCATGACAAGATCGTAATCCAAGCCCGCACTACGCAAAGCGCAGAATTAATTGACAACTATACGATTGTGAAAAAAGATGAGCGGACGCTAACCTCCGTGGCCGTAGCCCCGGCCGAATTGAAGCTGAATGTTGGTGATAAGCACGCAACGGTGCTTACAGCTACCTATAGCGATAACTCCACGGCCGATGTCACGAACCAAGCCATATGGACATCTTCTAATGAACAGTCAGCTACAGTAGACGCCCAGGGCATCATTCATGCCGTTGAAGTGGGCGAGGCGACCATCCAGGCGAATTACGGCAACCTGCCGCCGGTGAAGTTATCGGTAACTGTTCAGACAGAAGGTACGCTGCCTAAGCTACTGAAGCTGGCCGCCGATCCTGGTACACACACCTTGCAGGTGAACAAACAAGCGGCTTCCGTGATTACAGCGGTATATGACAATGGAGTAAGTACAGTGGTTACAGATCAGGTCCATTGGACGACCTCAGATCCTGGGGTCGCCTCGGTATCGGACAAGGGGATCATTACGGGTGTTGCAGCGGGGGATGGAGTAACGATTACAGCTTCCTTCGGCGGCTTAACCGTTGCGATTCCCATCGTGGTTGAGGGAGGAAAGGCACCGGTGGTAACGCCAACGCCGACAGCAACACCAACACCAACGCCACAAACGGGAGTAACACCGGCAGCAACGCCAACACCAAAGCCGGCGGTAACAACGCCAGCAACGCCAGCATCAACATCGTCACCAACAGCAACACCGACAGCGAAACCGACACCAGCTATAACTGCCGGTCCTATGAAGCCAACCGTAACGAGGCCTGTGCTTAAAGATGGATTGGACTTAGATACGCTTAAATCTATAGTTGCAAAAGGCCAGACAGCGGCTATTGTTTCATTCAAGGATGTGCCTTCCACGCTGTGGAGTGCCTCGTTCATTGAACGCGCAGCCCGCATGGGGATGATAACGGGTTATGCAGATGGTTCGTTCCATCCTGAAGCCAAAGTAACACGCGCTGAGTTTGCTGTAATGCTCACAAAAGCCTTTGGCTTAACCGGCTCACAGGGGAACGGATTCTCCGATACGCAGGGGCATTGGGCTTCGAAGGCACTTGCGGCGCTTCAAGAGCATGGAGTCATTCAGGGCTACGCCGATGGTTCCTTCCACCCTAAGCAGGAGATCACCCGTGCGGAAGCTGTGACTATGCTGGCGCGTCTTACGAGCTATGTTCCCGGCACGGCGGCACTATTCTCTGACCTCCCGGGAAGCTGGGCGGCAGAGCCAATTAATGCCTTCGCTAATGCGGGAATTGTCTCTGGGAAAGGCAACGGCGCCTTTAAACCGAAGGAATCTGCTTCCCGTGCTGAAGCTGTAGTGATGATCATCCGGCTCATGGATAAGCTTGTTGAAGCGGATAAGGAGTAGGTTAGATAGATAAAGCTAATGCTTCTGATCAGACAAGGGCAGCCATTTAATCGGGCTGCTCTTTTTTTAACGGACGAAACAAGAACGCATGTGCGTTTTATTATACCGAATTCCATTTAATTGGAATATACTCACAACAAACAAGCTGTACATAACAGGAGGCGACTAAAATACCCATACCGCATGATGAGGCTTTTAAGAAGCTGCTAGAGACGTTCTTTCAGGAATTTATTGAGTTGTTTTTTCCTGAGCTTGATGCAATGCTGGACTATAGTGAAACCCGGTTTCTGATGCAGGAATTGCTGGTTGATATTGTTGGCGAGGAAGCGCGGGAGCTGGATCTGCTGCTGGAAATCCGCTACAAAGGACTGGACGGTTATATTCTAATTCATCTAGAGCCGCAGTCGTATCGGGATAACCGGTTTCATGAACGGATGTTTATCTATTTCAGCCGTCTGTTTGAGCGCTACCGCAAAGAGCATAAGCTGATTATTCCGATTGCCATCTTCACTTCAGATGAGATCAGAGAAGAGCAGGACACCTTGGAGATGGTTATTCCTGAGCACCAGATTTTGCGCTTCCAGTTTCTAAAGGTGGAATTGCGTAAGCAGAACTGGCGAAGATTTATTGATTCGGACAATGCAGTGGCTGCTGCGTTACTAGCCAAGATGGGGTATACTACAAGAGAAGCAAGAGAAGTGCGCCGGGAGTTCCTGCGCATGTTCATGAAGCTGAAGACACGACTTGATCAAGGTCGGCTGGCGCTTGTGATGTCAGTGGCAGATTTATATTTCAAGCCGGACCGGGCCCAGGATGAAGAGATCATAAAAGAATTAATGATACAATACCCGGAGGAGGGTGAAGCGATTATGGAACTCATGCCAGCCTGGAAGCGTTGGGGATATGAAGAGGGTATAGCTGAAGGAATAGAAAAAGGGATAGAACAAGGAATAGAACAAGGAATAGAGCAAGGAATAGAACAAGGCCAGGCGGAGATTATCCGTAAATTACTGCTTCACGGATTTACCCCGGAAGAGGTATCCAAAGCGTTGGAGTTACCGGTGGAAAAGATTAAGAAGCTGATGTAAGCAGGCTTTCCCTAAATAACGTATACGCACACAGAGAGACCGTCTACCCTAAGATGGTCTCTTTGGTGCGATTCTTTTTTTATTCGATAAAGCTCTTCGTCGCCTCATACATTTGGGCTGCATATTCGTCAATCTGGTCCCGTGACATGCGCAGACGGTCCACAGAAGTGCCGTATCCGATCTCTTGGAGTCCCTCAGCGAGTCCCTGGAAAATCCCGTCCGTGAACGCAGCTAACGGCTCGCCATGTACATGCAGCCCTGTTCCGCCGAGATCTGTATTTACGGCCGGCGGTGCCACCTCAAGCTTCGCCAATGGAATAATAGTTCATCTGGAGACCTCCAAGTGATTATTTAGGTGTCGACAGTTATAGGATACGACTTAAACCATGGTTTAAGTCAACCTCATTTTCTGGAGTCTGTTAAAATATGGTTTCCGGCAGGTTTGCCATTTTGCTATAGTATAAGAATGCGTTTACAATAAATTGGAAAGATCCAAAAATAGGAGGACTACCAAATGACCAAGACTAATTTCGCAGCATACCAGTGGATGAATGAAGGGACGATCCGGTTTGAGGAAGATACAGTGATTATGAGTGCGCCTGCAAAAAGCGATTTTTTCTGCAATAACGGGGCAGTTGCGGAAGAAGGGCTGACGCCTGAGAATCTGACTAATGCGCCGTTCTTCTATACTGAAGTATCCGGGGATTTCGTGCTGCGGGTGAAGGTGAGTCATGACTTCCGGGACACGTACGATTCTTCTTCCATTATGATGATGCAGGATCTGTCGGTCTGGGCGAAGGCCTGCTTTGAGCTGACAGATTTCGATACCCATGCGGTGGTCAGCGTAGTTACGAACCAGACCTCGGATGACGCGAATGGCTGCAATATTGAGGGCAATGAGGTATGGCTGCAGGCCGCAAGGTCCGGGAATGCTTTTGCTTTTCATTATTCGACGGATGGCGTACAGTTTGATATGATGCGTTTCTTTACCCTTCCGGTGGGAGATACGGTCAAGGTCGGATTGTTAGCGCAAGCCCCTACCGGCGATGGCGGGGATAGAATATACAAGGATTTCTCACTGGAACAGCGGACGGTGAAAAATATAAGAGCCGGCGTCTAGCCGGCTTAGTTTGAACGCTTGGCCTGTCGGGGCCAGATGAAATAAGTAACAGTGATGATCAGGTCAATACCGACCACCACGGACCATACGGTCAGGATACTTAACAGGGCTTCCGTACGGGCGGCGTCGTCAATCCACATTATGAGACCATAGAGAATACCGGCAGCGAGCACAAAAGAGAGCAAATGCTTCACCCAGCCCTGAAAATAATGCTTGGCATGGTCCATGCCGTAACGCTTGGCCGGCTTCGCTCCTTGCTTGGTAACATAGTAGCGAAAGCGTTCGTCGGCCCAGGCGATCATGCTTTTACCGAATACAATGGACACGGAGATATACACAGCTGCAAGCGCATGTGCTGTCGTAGCGGTAGCACCTTGTGCCAAATCCACGCCGGAGATCATCAACAGAAGGATATCGAGGACCGGAGTCATCGCCAGCAAAATCAGCCCCAGTGTTGGCCGCTTGAAGATATAACGCGCTGTAAAGCCTGCAAGAATAACCACCCAGAACAATACCTCACAGGTAACAATCGCCCATGCAACCAGATTCATATCGCACCCCTTGTTATAGTTGATAGTAAGTATAGCTTAGTCGAAGTATATCAGCGGATTTTAAATAATACAACCGTATTATTTAAATTGTGCTTATCAATTCCGGTATGCTACAATATGGTCATGCCAAAAATTGTAGATCATTCCGAACGAAAATCGAATATTGCCGAAGCCACCTGGCGGGTCATTATCCGGCAGGGAATCAAAGGGGCTACAGTGCGTAATATTGCTGCCGAGGCGGGTGTATCCTTGGGTGCGCTGCGCCATTATTTCTCTACCCAGCAGGAATTGCTGGAGTTTGCTATGAATCTGGTGAAGGAGCGCGTAACAGCGAGAATTGTGTACATTATGCAGTCGGAGCTTCCTCCACGGGAGCAGATCTTGCAGGTGCTGCTCGAGCTGCTTCCTACGGACGACAGCAGCATGGCTGAGATGGAGGTATGGTTCGCATTTACCTTCCATCTCAAGACTGGCGGGGAGAGAGCTACTGAGCTTAATGATGCGATCTATCCGCTGATTGTCCAAATTATTGACTATCTGGATCATCATGCGCTCTTCAAGCCGGGGCTGGACAAGGGCGATGAAGCCGAGCGGCTATATGCCCTGATTGATGGCCTGGCTCTTCATGCCATGCTTGAGCCTGACCGGATGAATAAACAACGTGTGATCCGTGTGCTGAATGTTCATCTGGAATCTATCTGCAGAAGTGGAGCGGAACGGTAGAGCCGTCCGCTCCGCTTTCTATTTCTACCAAATTGTTCTAGAATGAATAGGTGCATATAGCAACCGGTTGGCGGGACCCGCCGGATTCAGAGAGGAGCAAGGGATTAATGAAATACCGCAGATTAGGTGGGACCGGACTTAAGGTCAGTGAGATCAGCCTGGGAAGCTGGTTGACCTACGGAGGTTATGTAGAGCAGGACAATGCCGTTAAGGCCATTGAAACCGCTTACTCCCTGGGCATTAATTTTTTTGATACCGCGAATGTCTATGAGAAGGGGGCGGCGGAAAAGGTGCTGGGAGCCACCCTAAGCAGCTATCCGCGCGAATCCTATGTCCTGGCGACCAAGGTATTCGGGGTAATGGGTGACGGGCCCAATGACCGGGGCCTGTCCCGTAAGCATATTACCGAGCAATGCCATGCCAGCCTGAAGCGGCTGGGCGCTGAATATGTGGATCTGCTCTACTGTCACCGGTATGATCCGGAGACCCCGATCGAAGAGACGCTGCGGGCACTGGATGATCTGGTCCGTCAGGGCAAGGTGATGTATGTGGGAGTCAGTGAATGGACAGCGGCGCAGATGACCGAAGCTTTTGCGGTTGCCGACCGGTATCTGCTGGATCATATCGTGGTCAATCAGCCGGTCTATAATATGTTTGAACGTTATATCGAGAAGGAGATTATCCCGCTTGGGCTGCGCAAGGGAATCGGACAAGTCGTATTCTCCCCGCTCGCTCAAGGTCTGCTGACCGGCAAATACAGCTCGGTCTCCGATATTCCGGCAGACAGCCGGGCTGCCCGGCTCGACTGGATGCGTAAAGGAATTACGGAGGAGAAGATTACGAAGGTTCAGGAGCTGGGCAAGGTTGCCGCTGAACTGGATATCTCTGTAGGCAACCTGGCACTGGCCTGGATTCTGCGCCAGTCTAATGTATCCAGTGCCTTGGTGGGCGCGAGCCGCCCTGAGCAGGTGGAGGAGAATGTAAAGGCTTCCGGCATTGAGCTGAATGAGGATATACTGACACGAATTGATGAAATTATCGGTTAAGAGAGAGGGAGGATACAGATGAAGGTTCTATTTATCGGAGGAACGGGGCTTATTAGTCAGGCGGTTTCCCGGCTGGCAGTGGAACGGGGAATAGAACTGTATCTGTTCAACCGTGGAGAACGCAGCAGCTTCGTGCCGCAGGGTGCACAGGTGATACACGGTGATATCCGTGACAAGGAGCAGGCATCCGAAGCGCTGAAGGGGTATGACTTCGATGTTGTAGTCGACTGGATTGCCTTCACGCCAGAGCATGTGCAGACAGATATTGACCTGTTCACTGGCAAGACGCGGCAGTATATCTATATTAGCTCGGCTTCCGCTTACCAGAAGCCCCAGCGTAATTATCTGATTACCGAAGAGACTCCGCTGGTGAATCCCTACTGGCAGTATTCCCGGGACAAGATTGCTTCCGAGGAACTGCTTATGGAAGCGTACCAGAGCAGCGGCTTCCCGGTGACGATTGTCCGTCCCTCGCATACTTACGGAGATACAGCCATTCCGGCGGCGCTGACCAGCTGGAGCCATCCATGGTCCTTGGTGGAACGCATCCGCAAGGGACAGCCGCTCGTTATTCATGGCGATGGCACCTCTCTATGGACATTGACCCATAATACGGATTTTGCCAAAGGCTTCGTTGGTTTGCTGGGACTCCAGGAAGCGATTGGAGAAGCGGTTCATATTACCTCGGATGAGGTGCTGAACTGGAATCAGATCTATGCCGCCATCGGGGAGGCAGCCGGCCGTGAGCCGAAGGTTGTACACATGTCTACGGACTTCATTGCTGCGAATACTCCAGCGGGAACGGCGGACGGACTGGTCGGGGATCAGGCAGTCAGCAGTGTATTCGACAACAGCAAGATCAAACGTCTGGTGCCTGACTTCCAGGCCACCCTGCCGTTCGCGGAAGGCGTGAAGCGGTCGGTTGCCTGGTTCGAAGCCCAGCCGGAACGCTGCACCTCAGACCATGACTGGTCCAAGATGCTGGACGGATTGATCGCCAGGCACGGCGTCGATGCGAAGCTGCTTAGCTATTATGTATAAGTAGATTTTATAGATACAAGTCCTATAGATTACGCCGAGCAGGTGCTGTCCGTTAACGGATAGCGCCTGTTTTGCTTGCGAAGCCTTCCACCCTGAATATTAGGGATTGAGTAGGACGTTACGTCACAGTTTATAATAAAAAAACACGGTACTTATAAATCTAAAACGGTAATACATGGGGGGATTATATGGAGCTCACGGTGGGCAAATTCGCCAGCGCTGTTAATACGACGATAAGGACACTAAGACATTATGAGAAAATCGGGCTTCTTGTTCCCGGAAAGAAAAACGATGCCAATCAGAAAATTTATGCTAGAGATGATCTCAAGAAATTCTATAACATACAGTTGCTTAAGAGTATGGGCTGGCCGCTAACCGAAATCAAACAAATGCTTGAAGAGACCGTGTATTCTTTTGGAGAAATGGTGGAAATGCAGGAGGCTGTGCTTCTTGATAAGCGAAAAATAATAAACGAATCCTTGGACATGATAGCCCGAATCAAGAAGGTAATGAATGAAACGGGCGATTTGAGCAATGAAGATCTGATGTTGCTCATGAATGCGATCCGGTTAGAAGAAGATCAAAGAACGATTTTACAACAATACTTCCCTGCAACCACGGTAGATAAAATCATGCCCAAAAATAAACAGCAACAGATAGCATTCGATCGGTTAAACCGGAGGTTATTGTCTCTTTTTCAGACATCCATTGACAGCGGACTGCGTCCTGATAGTCAAGAAGTACAGCGGGAGTTACAGGAAGTATTAGCCCTTGTTCCGGTATCTATGAACGAGCTTTTTCATTCAGATCGGGGCTCCAACAAACCATCGGACATTTTAAGAGCTTTGTTGCCTGATGATATGGCTGAATTTTTTGCTGAAGCGGTTCATGTCTTTTATAACAACCAGTTTGAAGGAAGGGGGGAATAGAAATTGAGTGAATTAAGTACTCGGCAACATAATAAATGGCTGATCCAGATTGGGTTAGGTTTAGTGCCATTTCTGGTTTTAGGCGCAGCACTCATTGCAATTTTCCGGTGGGGTGAAATCATTCCCTATATCCAGTCCTTGTTTGTTCCCAGTGGGATGTCTTTTCTTGAAGTTACGTTGCTGGGTCTGTTCGTGGGTACGATTGTAGTGCTTATCTCAGTCGGTCTTATCATAACAACTAAAACGGTGCTTCCTCAGTCGGAAGGTACGGAGATTATACGTAATATCATGAGAACTCCAAGCGGCATTGCCGTCAGCTCACTGGGCGGAGGAATTGTAGAAGAATTTTTCTTCAGGGGCGTATTAATTGGACTGTTTACAGGTTATGGCTCTTTCCTTGATGGAGTTGTGATTGTCATAAGTACTTTTTTATTTTGGGTTATTCATATCCCACAGTATAAAGGGGTACATTTGGCTTACGCATTAGTATTCATTAATGGCCTGATATTTGCTTTATTGTTCTATTTTACGGATTCGTTGATTTCATCGATTATTGCCCATGCCATTTATAATCTGGGTATAGGAATCTACTTTATGAAGCTTACGAAATAATCCCCATGTCAGGCTGCTGCGAGGTTATAGCATGAAACCGGGATTCGTGAATATACTCTCACTACCGAAATCCCCACGAGTAAAGGAGTCCTGGCCATGCCGACACATCCTTACGTCTCCCGTTTTTTTGTGAATACCGATGCACGCCGTGACAAGCTGGTTTATGATTTGCCGGAAGCCTGGTGGAGCCGCCCGTATGAATACGAATGGTGTACGCATTTCATCTCACCGCATGATGTGGTACTGGACGCAGCCTGCGGAATCTCTCACCCGCTCAAATTCTATCTTGCCGAGCATAGCGCTGAGGTGTATGCCTGCGATAAGGATGCCCGGATTCTGTCGCATAAAGCGATAATGGAGAATATCACCGAGGATGCCGGAGCAACTGCAGCCCGCCAGGTGGAGGCCGGACCTGTGAACAGGCTGCATCTCGCCCAGGCTGATCTGACCTCACTGCCTTATGAGGATGAGAGCTTTGATACAGTTTTTTGTATCTCGGTGCTGGAGCATCTGTCTGTTCAGGAGGCGGTGCTGGCAGTCCGCGAATTCCATAGAACGCTTAACGGAGAAGGTCTGCTGGTGCTGACCTTTGACCATCCGACTGTCAACCTGCCACGGATGAACGAGATTCTGCTGCAGGCCGGATTCCAGTATTGGGGCGAGACGGACTTCAATCTTCCGGCAGATGCGGTGCGGACAGATCAGTGGGGCGGCCTGAGCTGCTTCCGGGCAGTGCTTAAAAAAGCTCAAATCTAGCAAAGTTCATCCATCATTTGGTTGTTTCCTTCCATTGTAGTAGAATAGCTTCAAGGGCATAAGAAAGAAGGAGACAATCTCATGGGGATGATCGGCAATTATCTGGCGGTACCTGCTGAATTACTTCAGTCGATCCGTGCGGAAGAAGTGAGCCTGCACGAAATTGGGCCTAAGCTGGATATTGATAAGTCCTGGCAAGCCCTGCACTATATACTGAATGGCGGACAGGAAGGCAATTCTTCGCCTCTGGGTGCTGTTGTTCCTCTGACCAGTCATTATATCGGGCACTTGTCCGATGCCGAGGTGTTCGCCCTGGAACCGGATGAGGTGAAGCTAACCGCAGAGGCTCTGGAGGAAATAGAAGAAGCCTGGCTCCGGGAACACTACCCGTTCCGGCAGATGATGGAGGAAGGAATCTATCCGTTGATGGATGATGATGAGGCGGATGAATTTTTTGATTATATCTATACTTATTTCGAGGCCATCCGGGAGTTCTATCAGCAGGCAAGTGCGAGCGCATCCTGCGTTGTGTTCTATATTTCCTAGCCACAGTCATTATTATATTACATTAGAAAAAGGGGCTAGAGAACTTTGCGCAGATATGCTGTTATATTCATAATTCTTCTTCTACTGGTCCCTGCCGCGGGGATAAGCGCCAAGGGGGCTGCCCCGCAGGAGGAGATCCGCCTTACGTTTGCCGGGGATATTCTGCTGGACGGCTTTGTCGGCGACCAGATTGCCAAGTATGGCGTTGATTTCCCGTTCGCCAAGGTAGCGCCGGTGCTGCAGAAGGCAGATATGGCTTTTGCCAATCTGGAGACTCCGGTCTCTGTGCGCGGGGCTGCGGCCAGTAAGACGTTCGCCTTCCGCTCCAAGCCGGCGGCCCTTGAGGGATTAAGCAAAGCGGGGATCGACGGCGTGACCGTAGCCAATAATCATATTCTGGATTACGGCCGGACCGCGATGCTGGATACGCTGATTCATCTGGATAAGAACAACATTGGGCACACCGGTGCGGGTGCCAATATCACTGAAGCGTTCAAACCGTATGTCAAGACCGTCAAGGGCAAGCGGATCGCCGTTCTGGGTACAAGCCGTGTGCTGTCAGATCCTTCGTGGTATGCAGGCAAGAACAGTCCGGGTGCAGCTTCCGCTTATACGGCAGAGCCGCTGATGAGTGCAATTAAGAAGTCTGCCAAGGATAATGATTATACGGTTGTATATATTCACTGGAATCAGGAATTCAAGGATTACCCGGAAGCGTATGCCCGGAAGCTGGCCAAGCAGATGATCGACAGCGGAGCAGATATCATCCTGGGTGCGCATAGTCATTGCCTGATGGGCATTGAATATTACAAGCATAAGCCGATCTATTATTCACTGGGCAATTTTGTGTTCAACCGTTCTACACGGGGCGGAGACAAGACCCTGCATTCCATGTTGGTTAATTTCACCATTATCCCGTCAGGGGTAACCAGCAGCATTACGCCGGTCAAAATCATTGGCGGCCAGCCGAATTTCATGGGGGATGCCTACAATAAAGAGACCATCAAGAAGCTGAACCAGCTCTCCTTCAATGCGAAGATTACAGCGGGCGGGGCAGTCAGCGAGAAACTGTGAAGTAAGCCTTAATGAATCGTTTTGTATGAGGCCATAACCTATAAGCCCGGGGAGCTGTTTCCTAATCCTCCCTGGGCTATTTGGCGTGTTCCTGGTATTATCATAAAGACCGTTTCGGAGTAGAATAGCTATAACGAATTCCATGCAGAGGATGTCCAGTGAATGATGCCCAAGCTTAAGAAGTACATGCCTTTCACCTATAAAATGATGATTCCTTATCTGCTGCTGGTTCTGCTTACGGATGTGTTCATCGGCTATATCTCCTATTCCATGCTGACCGATTCCCGGACAGAGATGGCCGAGTCCAACATCCGTACCGGCATGGAGCAGTCGAGGAACAATATCCGCTATCAGATGGACGAGATTCAGCGGATGTCGGACAACCTGTTCGGCAGCCAGCCATTCCAGCGTGCGCTTGAGCAGAAGGGGACGCCGTTTGAGATCTATCTGACGATGCTTGACGAGATTGTCCCCCAGATTACCGCGCCGCTGCAGCTGTTCGGGAACAAGATCCGCTTTATGCTCTACACCCCGAACGCTGATCTGAACATTGTGTCGGGCGATAATCTGGATGAGCCGATTATTACCAGCGATTACTACATTCTGCCGCTGGACGATATTACAGGCAGTTCATGGTACCGCTCACTGAAGGATTCCAAGCGTGATAATTTGTGGCTGCAGATTGATACGGACCAGAAGCTGGGCAATCTCTCGCATGTGCGCAGACTCGTCAACTTCAGTGACTACAAGTCGCTGATCGGGTATGTGCGGATTACGGTATCGCTGGAGGACCTGTTCGGCGGCTTCGATACCTTTCCGCTGGAGGAAGGAATTACGCTGCGGCTGGTGGAGGAGACCACCGGTGACGTTCTGTTCCAGCGGGGTCCGGCCAATAATAGCAGTGCAGAGGGGAGCTTCCTCAGGCTGCAGGAACCGATTCCGGGCAGTAACTTCATTATTGAAGCGATGGTTCCGCATAAATATCTCACCCAGGATGCCGGACGCCTGCGCCGTGTGATTATCGCGGTCTGCAGTCTTAGCTTCCTGGTCATGACCCTGATCGGGTATGTGGTGGCACGGATATCGGGCCGCAAAATGAGCCGGATCGTAGGCCTGGTGCGCTCCTTCCAGGACGGGAACTTCCAGAAGCGTATCCGCTTCTCCGGCAATGATGAATTCGTGCAGATCGCGGATTCCTTCAATGATATGGCCTCCAACATCCAGGGGCTGATCAACAGCGTGTATGTGCAGGGAATCCAGAAGAAGCAGGCGGAGCTGGAAGCCCTGCAGGCACAGATCAATCCGCATTTTCTCTATAATACACTGTCTACGATCAGCAGCCTGGCTAATCTCGGTGAGATTGGTAAAGTTACGGAGATGGTCCAGGGGCTGTCCCGGTTCTACCGGCTGACGCTCAATCAGGGCAATGTCTATATTGAACTGGAAAAGGAGCTGGATCAGGTGGCTACGTATCTGGAGATCCAGCGGGTCAAATATGCAGATGCCTTCACGCTGCACGTGGATGTGGACGAGGAGATTCTGCATATGCAGGTGATTAAGCTGCTGCTTCAGCCTTTTGTGGAGAATATATTCAAGCATGCCTGGTTCGGTGAGACCATTGCCATCCGGCTGACCGGCAAGCGGGTAGGGGACAATATTGAACTTAAGGTAATCGATAACGGGATCGGCATGCGCCCTGAGGTGGTCAAGCGTATGATGCAGGGGCCGAGCCAGTCAGGCGGGTACGGTGTGAAAAATGTGGACGAGCGGATTAAGCTCAGATACGGCGATGCGTACGGAGTGACAATTGCCAGCTTCTACGGTGGCGGCACAACCGTGCGGCTGCTGCTCCCCGCTGGGCTCCAGGGCGATGAGGAGCTGTAAACCAAGGGCGCTATAATTCGAATAGCTGAGGGACATAGGGTCAGTTACACATACAGGAGGACAAGATTGCGATGAGTATCAATATATTGCTGGTTGACGATGAAGCGATCGATCTGGAGTGGCTGCGGCGCAGAGTGCTGGCCAGCCCGCTGGATCTTGCAGTGGTAGGAACGGCGAACAGCGGCTTCAATGCGCTTAAGATCATGGAACAGGAGCGGGTGGATATCATCCTGTCCGATATACGGATGCCCATTATGACGGGGACGGAATTCGCGCGGCGGGCCAAGGTCATCCATCCGAAGGTCAAAATTGTCTTCATCAGCGGCCATGAGGATTTCAGCTATGCTAAGGAAGCAATTGAGATCAATGCCTCCGGTTATTTGTTGAAGCCTGTAGAAGACAAGGATCTCTATGACATGCTGGAATCTCTGTCTGCCGCTCTGGAGCAGGAACGGGAGCAGAACCGCTCCTTCACCGAGGCGCTGTCCCTGGTGAACAAGGAGCTGATTCTGCGCTGGTTCGAGGATGCATCGCCTGAGCCGGCGGAGCAGCATCTGCGCAGTGCCCTGAATCCGCTGCTCATGAAGGGGGCGGCTGCAGCGATTATTGAGATTGATGATCTGGAATGGAAAATGCGCGACCTGTCCGAGGAGGATGCGCGTGTCAAGACGCGGCAGATGGCTGGACAGATTAGAGCGTTCGTAGAGAGCGCCCAGCTGGGAACGCTGATTCCTGTCCATCATCACCGGTTCGTCATTCTGTGCAGCCTTCCGCCGGACAGCTTCCTCAGTCTGTTGGATGAGCTGATTAAGCAGATGGCCGGGAGTTCACCCTGCACCTTAACCATCGGGGTCGGGCGTTACGCCCAGAATGAGGCGGGGCTGCATGAATCCTACCAGCAGGCAACGGCTGCACTCAGTGCGAAGTGGCTGCTGGGCAAGAACCGGCTGATCCGCGACAATCTGGAGTCCTCCCCGCGCGGGACGCCGGGGGCAAGGATTGAACAGACTGTTGTGCAACTGCTGGAGGCGATCATCCAGTACGATCTGGTGGCGATTGATGATCATCTCCTGGAGCTGTTCACGAATGCGGGCAAGAAGGATGTCTATGAGCTGATTATCCGTATCACCTCCAAGCTGCATGCGGATCTTCAGCAGCAGAATGAGAATCTGTATGAGCTGCTCCAGTGGGAGTCCCATCAGCCGGATATCTTGTTCCAGTTCGAGACGATTCATGATATCCTGTCGTGGATGAGACGGAGATTCTTCGAGCTGTCAGAGCTGCTGTATGTGAAGCGGCAACGGCAGAAGCGCAAGCTGATCGACGAGATTATGAATTATGTCGAGGAGAATCTGGAGAAGAAGATCACACTGAAGGAGGTAGCCGCCCACTTCGATTTCACCCCGAATTATCTGGGCTTCCTGTTCAAGGAGGAATACGGGGTTCCTTTCAGTGAATACGTCAACGAACGCAAGACAGGCAGAGTGTTCGAGCTGCTCAGTGATCCGACGCTTAAGATCTATGAGATAGCTGAACGGATGGGCTATAAGAATATCATCTATTTCAACCGTCAGTTCAAGCAGATCACCGGCATGACGCCCGGGGAATACCGCAAGAAGCAGAAGATATAGGCTTTGCTTACCAAACGTTGCCAGCTCTGGTTTTCAAATCAGAGGGCAACGTTTTTTGTTTTTTGGAAAGTATATATATTTAAACGGATCGTTGAAAAAGTATTACTTTTAGTTGATAGCCCTAATCCACACCGGATGGACGCTTATTTATAATAAGTCTATAGAGAAATGGGAATGGGAAAGGGGATTCAAGATGAAACAGAAACAACATGGATTCTGGGATGACGTCAAGAAATACAGATCCTTGCTTCTTATGCTGACACCGGCAGTATTGTTCTTTCTGCTCTTTGCTTATCTGCCTATGTCGGGCATTGTGCTGGCATTCAAGCAATTTGATTATACGGGCGGGGTATTCGGCAGTCCGTGGAACGGGCTGGATAACTTCAAATTCTTCTTTGATTCCGGCGACGCCTGGCGCGTAACCCGAAATACAGCGCTATATAACATTGCATTCATCGTTGTGAACAACGGGCTTCAGATCTTCGCAGCTATCCTGCTGTTCGAGGTAGCGGGCAAATGGTTCCGCAAGCTGACCCAAACGGTATTGTTCCTGCCTTATTTCATCTCCTGGGTTGTTGTGGGCGCGATTGCGTACAACCTGTTCAACTTCGATGTAGGTACGGTCAATGTGCTGCTGAAGGGACTGGGTATGCAGCCAATCGATATTTATAATACGGCAGCCTACTGGCCGTTCATTCTGGTTATCGTATCCGCGTGGAAGACACTCGGCTACGGAACGATCATGTATCTGGCCGCGATTACCAGCATTGACACCGAGATGTATGAAGCCGCCGAAATTGACGGCGCGAATATTTTCCAGCGTATTATGAAAATTACGATTCCGAACCTGATGCCGACCGTCATTATTCTGGTGCTGCTGGCGATCGGTAATATCTTCCGCGGAGACTTCGGGATGTTCTACAATATGGTCGGCAACAACGGCCTGTTGTTCTCATCCACAGACGTAATCGACACCTTCGTCTTCCGCTCGCTGACCACATCCAATGAAATCGGGATGTCTGCAGCAGCCGGCTTCTATCAATCTCTGCTCGGCTTCGCAACTATCATGCTGGCCAACTATGCAGTACGCCGATACGACAAGGATCGCGCTCTATTCTAGGACAAGGAGGTAATGCCCGATGAGTTCAACCACTGCTAATATTAAATCACCGGAAGTACGCAGAAAGCCTGCAAACCGGGACAAAATGGTGCTATCCGTTATCGGATACGTAACCCTTACGATACTGGCCATATTCTGTATCTTCCCGTTCATTCTGGTTATCTCTTCCTCTCTGAGTGAAGAGAGCGCGATTATCGAGAAAGGGTTCCAGATCTTCCCGACCGCCTTCTCGACAGAAGCGTACAGCCTGCTGTTCAAGTATCCGGCTGAGATGCTCAGAGCGTATGGCGTGACGATCTCCGTTACAGCCATCGGTACGATCGTCGGATTGTTCCTGACATCAATGACAGCCTACGTGCTGTCCCGGAGAGATTTCAAATGGCGCAGCCGCTTCTCCTTCTTCTTCTTCTTCACTACATTGTTCAGCGGCGGTCTGGTTCCATGGTATCTGATGATCATCAACTATCTGCATCTGAAGGATACGCTTCTGGTACTGATTCTGCCGATGATGATGAACGTCTTCTATATTATTGTCATGAAGTCCTTCATGAGCAGCATCCCGGATGCGATTACAGAATCCGCCAAAATTGACGGAGCCGGCGATTTCCGGATCTTCATGCAGTTAATTGTACCGTTGTCCAAGCCCGCTCTGGCGACCATTGGTCTGTTCATTGCCTTGGCCTACTGGAATGACTGGTATAACGCATTGCTCTTCATCTCCAAGTCGGAGCTGATGCCGCTCCAGTATTATCTCTACAAAATGTTAGGTAACATGGATGGAATGCGTAAGGCGATGATGGCTTCCGGTGCGGTAGTCAACACGGACCTGCCAACCGAAAGTCTGAAGATGGCCATGACGATTGTAGCTACAGGTCCGATCCTGCTGGCATATCCGTTCATCCAGAAGTATTTTGTAACAGGACTTACGATTGGTGCAGTTAAAGGATGATCACAGGGTAACCTGGTTATCAATACAAGACTTGAGGCAACTATTACTTAAGGGGGAAATATCGGTCATGATGAACAAGAAAAAGAAACTTACAGTAACGCTTGCAACGATGATGGCACTAGGGACGGTCCTCAGTGCATGCGGTGGCGGCAATAATAACGCTAATACAGGAGCGGAGGCCACTAAGGCTCCGGCGACATCGGAAGGAGCAACAAATTCGGGCGCTCCGGACACCTCCAAAGAAGTGAAGCTCAAAATGATTCTGCTCGGACCACAGCCTGGGGATTATGATAAGGTCTTCGGAGAACTGAACACCAAGCTCAAGGAGAAAATCAATGCTACCGTAGAAACTGAGTTCCTCGACTGGTCCGACTGGACCCAGAAATACCCGCTGAAGTTCGCGGCGAACGAAGATTTCGACCTCGTGTATACAGCGAACTGGGCCTTCTATAACGATCAGGCGTTGAAGGGCGGATTCCTGGAACTGACGGATGATATGCTGACCAAGTATATGCCGCAGACCTGGGAAGCTATGCCGAAAGTGAACTGGGATCAGGCAAAAGTGGACGGTAAGCTGTTCATGGTTCCGAACAACAATGTTGAAGTAACCGACAAAGTAGTGCTGTACCGTGAGGATCTGCGCAAAAAGCATAACCTGCCTGAAATCAACAGTCCTGAATCGTACGCAACGTACCTGAAGGCGATTGCCAAGGATGAAAAAGGGATTACTGCCTATGGAGCTAAGCCGGCAGACGGCTGGAAATTCCATGAGCTGGATCAAACGCTGCTGGAGCAGAACAACAACTTCAAGGTCGTAGACAGAAGCTTGCTGCCGCTGGCGTATAAGCTGGATGATGCTTCCGGTAAAGTCTTCAATATCTATGACACACCGGAATTCACTTCCCTGCTTCAATATTACAAAGACCTGGCCGATAATGGCGCATGGTCCAAGAACGTAGTCAGCAACAAAAACGATGTATGGCAGGATATTAAAGCAGGCAAGGTGTCCTCTTATGCACACAACCTGGGTACTGTAGCTGCTAACCTGGCTGAAATGCGCCGTGACAAACCGGATGTTGAGCTGGCTATTGCTGACCTTACCCCGGACAAAAAGAAAATTGCTGCGATCTCAACGCAGAACGGGATGTCTGTGCATGCTACCTCCAAGAATCCTGAGCGCGCACTGATGCTGCTCGATTTACTGCAGAATGACAAAGAGATTCACGATTTGACGATGTACGGTATCGCTGGAAGCAACTACAATCCGGAAGGCGACAAGAAGTTCACCGCCGGTCCTGCTGCCGCTAACTACACGGGCTTCTCGAACTGGGGCTGGAATTCCCCGCTGAACCGTCAGGATGCAGCGTATCCTAAGGAAGCGGACGATATGTTCAACACTTGGCAGTCCAGCATCTATCACTTCCCGCTCGAAACCTTCGTCTTCGACACTACGCCAGTGAAGAACGAAGTAGCTAACATCGGCAACGTGATGCTGCGTTATGCGATTCCACTGGAGTACGGATTGATCGAAGATCTGGCTAAAGGCCAGGCAGATCTGATCAAGCAGTTGAAATCAGCAGGTCTCGATAAGGTTCAGACTGAAATGCAGACACAGATCGATGCGTTCCTCGCAGCGCAGAAATAACAGCATAAGCTTACGGGCTGCTCCAAAGCATTAGCTTTGGGGCAGTTTTTGTGAAATTATAGGTATAGATTGTACATGAATCATACATTTCGGCAAAGGAGCAATTCTCATGAAGTATACGATTCAGGCTCATGTGTCTCCCAAGAATATCTACCCGTCTACGCTGCGGCTGGGCGGAACCAGTCCTCAAGGGGATGAGCTCAGCTTCACCAATTATTATATGGAACTGAATGGCAAGCCCTACTTCGCCATCTGCGGCGAGTTCCATTATTCCCGTTATCCTGCGGCGGAATGGGGGAGTGAGATCCGCAAGCTGAAGCTGTCGGGAATCAATGTGGTTGCGACCTATATTTTCTGGAATCATCACGAAGAGCTTGAAGGGGTGTTCGAATGGGCGGGCAACCGCAATCTCCGGCGGTTCGTGGAGCTGTGCCGGGATAATGGCCTATACGTTATCCTGCGTGTGGGTCCGTTCTGTCATGGCGAGGTCCGTAACGGCGGATTGCCGGACTGGCTGTTTGGGCGCGAATTCGCGGTCCGCTCCAATGATGAGGGCTACCTGAAGTATGTGAACCGGCTGTTCAAGGAGATCGGCAAACAGGCTGCCGGGCAGATGTTCAAGGATGGCGGTCCGGTGATCGGCATTCAATTGGAGAATGAGCTAAATGCTGCTGCCGCACTCTGGGAAGAAACCGCCAAGCAGGGTGATGAATACCTGAGTGGCGGCGTTAGCGGTGAAGCGGGATCGGAGCATATGCGTCTGCTTAAACAGTATGCGGTGGATTCGGGTCTGATCGCCCCGATCTATACCAGCACCGGCTGGGGCGAGGCGCCGTTCCTGGAGGATGAGGTACTTCCGCTGTATGGAGGGTATGCCTATACTCCATGGAGCATCAGTGATCCGAACCAGGTCCAGAAGCCAACGCCGGAATATGTATTCGTGAACTTCCATGATGAGCAGGCGCCGGGCGGCGAATTCAATCCGCCGTATCCGCGGACGAAATACCCGTTCGCCTGCTGCGAGATGGGCGGCGGCATGCAGACCTGGTACCTGTCACGGTTCCAGGTGGAGCCGGAAAGTGTCATCGCCATGACCTTAATGAATCTTGCCGGAGGCTGCAACTTCATCGGGTATTATATGTTCCATGGCGGAACGAATCCGGTGGGAAGAACCGGATACCTGAATGAGAGCACCACCCCGAAGCTGACCTATGACTTCCAGGCGCCGATTGGCGAATTCGGCCAGATCCGCGAGTCGAATCATCTGCTTCGTCCGCTTCATTATTTCCTGCGCCGGTTCGCAGACCGGCTGGCACCGATGGCGACTGTGCTGCCCGAGGGGGCGGAAGCAGTTACGCCGGAGGATGCGCATACGCTGCGTTATGCTGTCCGCACGGACGGCAAGTCGGGTTTTGTGTTCGTCAATAATTATCAGGACCATGTGGAGATGGATACACATGAGGAGGTTGTATTTGCGGTAGAACTGGGAGAGGAGACGCTGAGCTTCCCGCAGCGGAGCAAGCTGACGGTTCAGCCCAAGGCTTCCTTCCTGCTGCCGTTCAACTTCGCGCTGGATGGCCTGAATCTTAAATTTGCTACAGCCCAGCCTGTAACAGTTATTGAAACGGAGGAAGCAGCGACCTACTTCTTCTCTGTGCCAGAGGGTGTTGACGGCGAGTTCCAGATTGACGCGAGTGCCGGTATTCTGGAGGTGAGCGCGGAGACCGGGGACGTAGCAGAGATTGACGGCTACAATGTGCTGATTCCGCATGACCAGTCTTCTATGATTGTGATCCGGCGGGACGGAGCCAGAGAAGTCCGTATCTACGCCATGAGTGCTCGTGAAGCAGCGACGATGTGGGAGCTTGAAGAGAACGGCCGCCGCCGCCTAATCTTCTCACCGGCTCCTCCGGTTCAGACCCCAGGCGGGATGGAATTCATCAGCCAAGGGCAGCATGCATTCACCTTCTGTGAATACACGGGCGAAACCGAAGCGGCAACGCAGTGGAATATGGCACAGGCGGATGCCATGGTCAGCGGCCGCCAGGAGGACTGGTTCCAGGCATATGATGTGCTGGTTCCGCAGAAGGAAGTTGCGGTTATCATGCGCCGGATTCAGGACCACAAGGTTGTCCTCCAGTTGCCTGAGGATGTCCTCGAGAGTACGGAAGAAGTACTGCTGAGCATCGACTATACCGGAAATGTAGGTTATGCCTTCGCTGCCGGACAGCTGTTCCACGACCATTTCTATAACGGCTTGCCTTGGGAAATCGGCCTGTCGCGGTTCCGGGAGGTGCTGCGCCGGGGCGAGATCGTACTGGAGACCACGCCGCGCCGCACCGGTGCCGTCAAGCTGGCCGACGATGCCGCCATGGCGGTGGAGAAGGTGTTCGAGGGCGAAGCCGTTGCCGCGTTCCATAGTGTGACCGCTACCCCGGTGTACCGGATCGGATTAACAAGATAATGCAAGAAGGAAGCACTGTCCAGGAAGTTCCGCTGGATGGTGCTTTTTTCTGTTTGAGTATTTTGTGAGATTTTTATAAGTGCATTAAGTTAGAATGAGAACATCGATGATTTGAACTGGAGGCTGTTTGTGAGAAAGGTAAATATCCGCAGACTTGCGGGAATCGGCATATTCTTCTTTATTATCTTTTCTTTAATCTTCATAATCTTCTCACTGACCCGCCCTCCTCAAAGTGAGGTAAGAGTGAACAAGGGAGTACTGGATCTGTCCAATTGGAATCTTGAGCAGCAGGGAGCCGTGAAGTTGGATGGTGAATGGGAGTTCTATCCGGATGAGCTGCTGAGCCCTGAGGATTTCCGGCTAGTACAGTATGATTCTCCGCTTGACTATTTTAAGGTTCCCGGTACCTGGCGCGGCAAGAATCCCGATGGCGGGATGAGCAGCAGGGGTTCTGGCACCTACCGTCTGCAGGTATTGCTTAGGGATACCAATGAAATACTCGGCTTAAAAATAAGAAGCATCCGAATGTCCCACCGTCTGTTCATTGGTGGACAGGAGGAGGGGGCCAGCGGGCTTCCTTCTACCGACAAAGGTGCGTTTCAACCCGGAAATACACCTTATTCGGTATTTTTTCACCCGGATGCCCGCAAGCTCGAGATTGTGATCCAAGTCTCTAACTATAATTTTGTCACCGGTGGAATTGTGAACTCCCTCACGCTTGGAGCACAAGAGGACATCACCCGGCGCAACATGATACAGATCGGTGCGGATATTGGAGTCATTTTGATCTTGGCCATGTTCGGTGCCTATCACCTCAGCTTCTATTTTATTGGGCGCCAAGAGAAGGAGTATTTGCTTAGCGGATTTTTCTTATTGTTTCTGGCCTTGCAGAACTCCTTGTACGGGGAGAAGGTGTTTCAGCGTCTCCTGCCGTCTGTTCCCTTTGATTTTTCGTATAAGCTGCTGGATGTCAGCCACTTCCTTAGCGCGATACTGATTATTGTGTTCTTTTGTACCGTAGAGTCGCACCTGATGTCGCTGCGCAGGCTGAAGCTGATTCTTACCCCGTTTATGGTGTATCTTGTTATGGTTGTGCTTTTGCCGTACGGGGTGCATATTCGTGTGAAATATTTCTTTATATTCTATCTCTGGATCGTTATGCTCGGCATTGTAGCGAGAATGGTCTATTTATATATCCGCAGGCAGAGTCAAGTGGCAGACCGTGCGGAGCTGATGCTGTTCATTGGCGGTGCCATCTCGCTGATAATCTATCTGATGAATGACGGCCTCTATTCCGAGAATATTGTGCAGAGTAATTTTACAGGAAGATGCGGGGTTATTGCATTTATTGTGCTCATTAATATCCTGCTGGCCGTAAGGTTCTCGAATGCGTATGCCAAAGCAGAGATTCTATCCCGTAAGCTATGGACAGCGAACCAGCTTAAGGATGAATTCCTGATGAACACCTCTCATGAGATCAAGACTCCGCTCCATGGAATTATGAATATGACCTCGTTTCTACTGGAGAATCAGGAAGAGAATCTGCATGCAGGCCAGAAGCAGAACCTGTGGCTGATCAAGGATACATCCACGAAGCTGTCGATGCTGATCCAGGATCTGATCGATGTCAGCCGGCTGAGGCACGGAGAACTGCGACTGCACCAGACCGCTGTTGATCTGAGAGTGGCTGTCCAAATCGTCTATGATATTCTCCGGTTCGAGCTGGCGGGCAAAGAGGTGCAGCTGCTCAACCAGGTGGAAGCTGGTACCTGGGTACTCGCGGATGAGAGCAGGCTGCGGCAGGTGATGTATAACCTGGTTCATAACGCGATCAAGCATACCAGTCACGGATCGATTCAGATTACAGCAAGAGCAGCCGGGAGTGAGGTCTCCATTGAAGTGGAGGATACCGGAACGGGGATATCGGAAGAGAACCATGCGGCGATCTTTGAATATTTCGAGCAGGTGGACAGGCTGCTGCCGGAGGACGGATATACCGGAATGGGGGTAGGGCTGTATATCAGCAGGAAGCTGGTGGAGCGTATGGGCGGTGTGATTCGGGTGGATTGGTCCGAGAAGGGCAAGGGAACCTGCATGGTATTTACACTGCCCGTAGTCGACCCTATTCCCGAATATCAGCAGACTGCCGTATCCGGACCTTACGCGCTGCATGCTGATGTTGATTATACGGTGCTTGATGTACTGGACCGGGAAGGGCAGACCATTCTGATTGTAGACGATGAGGCCTCCAACATCCATACACTGCTGAATATTCTCCGCCGTCATGATTATAATGTGCTGATAGCCTTCTCCGCCAAGGAGGCGTTGACCAAACTGCAGGAATATCAGCAAGTGGATCTTGTCATTCTGGATATCATGATGCCGGGTACATCGGGCATAGAATTATGCGAAACACTGCGTAGCCGCCATTCTATACTGGATCTGCCCATCCTGTTCGCCACAGTTAAGGATGCGCCTTCCGATATTGCGCTGGGCTTCCGGGCCGGGGCGAATGATTTTGTGACCAAGCCCTTTGAGAGCGAGACGCTGATGGCCCGGATTCATAATCTGCTGGCCATGAAATCGTCGATCCAGGAAGCGATCCGGCATGAGCAGGCGTTCCATCAAGCCCAGATCAAACCGCATTTCCTGTATAATGCGATGAGCAGTATCATCTCATTCTGTTATACCGATGGCGTCAAGGCTGCTTATCTGTTAACCATGCTCAGCCAATATATGCGCTTTATTCTGGATATGGACCGCTCCACACTCGTCATTCCTTTGTACCGGGAGCTGGAGCTGATTCAAGCCTATGTGGAAATTGAACAAGCCCGCTTCGGGGAGAGGTTCGACTATAGCAGCCAGGTGGATGATTCCCTGAAGGCCGTGAATATCCCTTCCCTCTGCATCCAGCCGTTCATTGAGAATGCCATCCGTCATGGACTGTTCGAGAAGGAGGGACAAGGTAAGGTTGTCTTAAGGATTCAGGCTGGTGACGGATATATGAAGATCTCAGTTGAAGATAACGGTGTCGGCATCCCCGCTGATCTGTTATATACATTGAACAGTCGAGGAGAGCTGCAAGGAAGCATTGGTATTCAGAATATCCGCAAGCGTCTGGATACGATTCCGGGAGCCAGCTTAAGCATTCATTCGGAAGCAGGCAGCGGTACGAAGGTTACGATCTATCTGCCGCTCAGCGGTGGCGGCTCCGGGCAAGGGGCTTCTGAGGAGTAGGAGTAAAAAAATTCTGCGTGAAGGAGGGGGCTTCCATGTTTCGGACGATGATTGTTGAGGATGAACGGCCAATCCTGGATTTAATGAAGGTGCTGGTTGGCCAAAATAGCAATTACAGCATTGTAGGAGCTTTTACGAATCCGGTAGAGGCCTTGGCGAATCTGCAGGAGCTGCAGCCGGATATCGTGTTCATTGATGTGGAGATGCCGAGGATGAACGGGCTGCAGCTTGCAGTGCATATTCATGAGCAGCTGGGTCAGGCGGAGATTGTGTTCACAACAGCTTATAAGGATTATGCGCTAGAAGCATTTGAAGTAAGTGCACTTGATTATATTCTTAAGCCCGTCACGCCACAAGCGATTCAGCGGGTCACCGGGCGGCTGTTCAAGCACCGGTCAACCCTCATTCCCGCAGATACCATCAAGTCTAACTTCTCTGTCCGCTGCTTCGGTGAATTTGAAGTCCTTAATCCGGAGGGACTCCCGGTTCATTTCCGAACCCGCCGGACCGAGGAATTGTTCGCTTATCTTCTGTGCCACCCTGGACGGTATATCAGCAAGTGGAAGCTCATTGATTTGTTGTGGCAGGATGCGAAGGGAGAGCGGGGATTATCCAATCTGCATAATACCCTGTACCTGTTAAAAAAGGTCCTGAAAGAGAACGAAATTCCGATGAGTATACAGAAGCTTAATGACGGTTACAGGCTGGACACGGCAAATAAACAATATGATCTCCTTCTGTATCATCAACTGCAGCAGGTCCACAATGAGGGCAGACTGACCACAGAACAAGCCGAAGAGCTCTGTTCGCTGTATCAGGGGCCGCTGCTGGAAGGCAAGAATTACTTATGGAAGATCCCGTTAGAGGAAGCTTACTTCAAGCAATATACAGCAATGGTCCGGGAATTGGCGGCTGCGGAGCTTACAGCTGGAAATGGAGCAGCAGCAGAATTACGTCTTGAGCAATACTTGTCGCTGTATCCGCTGGAGGAGGAAATAAGCTGCATGTTAATCGGTATGTACCGGGGACGCGGCGCAATGGACAATATCAACAGACTCTATAAGCAGTTTGAAGCGGCTTGTAAAAATGAGCTGGGGCTTGAGCTATCGCCAGAAATCAAGAATGAATGGCTGCAGGCTCATTAGGGTATCCCGCGGCAAAAAGAAAAGGCGTCCCATGTAGCCGTTACGGCTTATAGGACGCCTTTTTGCGGTGATCACAGGATCAGCCCTTAACCGCCCCCGCCACAACGCCCTTCACAATGTATTTCTGCAGGAAGATGAAGACCACGATCGAAGGAAGCACTGCCATTACCATAGCGGTCATGGCATACTGCCAGTCCGAGGTATACTGGCCCACGAAGGTGTAAGCCGCCAGCGTTAACGTCTTCGTCTCCGGTGAACCATTGACCATTAGCAGCGGGAGCAGGAAGTCATTCCAGATCCACATGACATCGATGATCACAATGGTGGTGGTGACCGATTTCAGCAGCGGGAAGATCACGCTGAAGAACAGGCGGAAGCCGGAAGCCCCGTCAATCGTCGCGCTCTCGTCAATCTCTGTCGGGATACCCTTCACGAAGCCGTGATAGATGAATACCGCCAGCGGAGCGCCGAAGCCCCAGTACAGGAGACCCAGTCCCCAAGTGCTCTCCGACAGGTTGAGGTTCTTAGCGGTCTGGAGGACCGTCAGCATAATCGATTGGAACGGGATCAGCATTGGCATAATGCACAGGAAATACAGGACACCGCTCCATCTGGTCTTGGTCCGGGCCAGCTTATAGGCGGCGATGGAGGAGATGAATACGATACCGAGCAGGCCGACACCTGTAATGATAAAGTTGTTCAGGAACAGCCGCGGATAGTTGATGAACTCCCAGACATAGGAGTAGTTGCTGAAGGTCAGCTTCTGCGGCAGGGCGATGACATCGGTCATGACCTCGCCGAAGCTTTTGAGCGAGTTGATAATGGTCAGAAACAGCGGGTACAGGAACAGCAGAGACAAGAGGACCAGAATAACCTCCAGGATGATCTTGCCTGCCTTGTTGTGGTTGGTTGTCATTAGGCCTCTACCTCTCTCCGTTTAAAGACGGTCAGCTGGATGATCGTTACGACTAGCACGGCGAGGAACAGAATGAGCGCTTTGGCTGTACCGTAGCCGTACAGATTGTTCTGGAACGTATCCCGGTAGATATCATAAGCGATACTATACGTAGTTCCGCCGGGACCGCCGCCGGTCAGCGACAGGATGACATCGAATACCTTGATCGAATTGGTGAGTGCCATGAACACAGAGATCGTGATCGATGGGGCAAGCAGCGGCAGCGTAATGCTGAAGAATCGTCTCAGCGGCCCGGCACCGTCTACTGTAGCGGCTTCCTTGAGATCCTCAGGCACAGACTGCAGACCGGCAATGTAGATGACCAGATAGAACCCGATCGACTGCCAGATGGATACGCCCAGGATGGAGATGAAGGCCAGTCCCGGTGTCCCGAGCCAGCTGAGATCGAAGATTGCCCAGCCGGTGCTCTCGCCCAGTGAGTTGAAGCCCTGCATGAAGATGAACTTCCAGATGAAGCCGACAATGACCAGACTGAGGATATAAGGGATGAAGAAGGCTGCTCTCAGCCAGGAGGTGCTTCTCAGCTTCATGTCCAGCAGCACCGCCAGCAGAATCGCCAGCACGTTGACTATGATAATGTAGAGCACCGCGTATTTAATCGTGAACCAGGCGGCATCCGAGAAGTTGGTATCGCCGGAGAAGATCTGCTTGAAATTATCCAGCCCGACGAACTTGGGGTGCTTGGAGATCCCGTTCCACTTGGTCATTGAATAGCGGATGGTCATGGCGAAGGGGATATAGAAGGCTACAGCGATACAGATCAGAACCGGGAGAGTAAAGATTCCGAATTCGAATTTCTCGCGCCATCTTTTGCCGGGTGTTTTTAACATGGATGCACCTCTTCTTGAGTTATAGGGTGGGAGTATTAGGCCTGGCTTGCCACACTTAACCATTCCGGTTAGTCTATATTGTGTATTATAGAGCAGACCCTTATCGTCAAAAATGGATTTTAGAGTACAGTTAAGGGTAAAAAGGTGAACGGACTGCGGAGGCCGGACAAGTCCCCAAAACCGGCAGCGGGGAGAGCGGAGAGCATCATGAGAAAAGTGTGGTTTAAGCTGATCGAGCCTTTACTGGCGCGGGTGTCCCGCCGCCTGGCTAACAAGCTGATTCTGTTGTTTACGATTATCATCATCCTGGTGGTCAGTT
Organism: Paenibacillus sp. FSL P4-0338; assembly: GCF_038002365.1. Lineage (NCBI taxonomy): Bacteria > Bacillati > Bacillota > Bacilli > Caryophanales > Paenibacillaceae > Paenibacillus > Paenibacillus sp. FSL P4-0338. The sequence continues at coordinate 132,832 of NZ_JBBOCG010000001.1, forward strand.
CACTCACCTACATATCCTATAGCATGCTGCAGCGGGAATCGGTTGATAACAGCATTGCCAGTACAGGCAATAACCTGCTCCTGGTCGGACGTAATCTGGAGAGCTATCTGAGCGGGATTGAGCAGTTGTCTCTGCCTCAGATCTCCTATGATGAGTTCAATTATGCGCTCTTGCATGAATCGGAAGACTACAGCTCCCGGATGTACGTGGAGGATTATCTGCGGAATTTGTATTTTTCACGCAATGATCTGGAGGCTGTCTATCTCTATGTAATCAAGGAGCAGAAGTATTATTATGTCACCAAGGAGAACTATAATATCACCGTCCGGGTAGCCGAGCATCCGCCTATTGATGACCTGCCGTGGTATAAGCGGGCGCTTAAGAGTCCGTATAACCGTTCCTATCAGTCGTTCGTGGAGGAGCAGCCGGCCAGCGTGAACAGCGCCGATTACCCCGTTAACCGGGCCAAGGTGTTCATGGGCTACCACCGGCTGATCCGCTCCATCGTGTCACGCGAGCCGCAGGCGGTATTATCGCTATATTTGAACTCCTCCGTAACCGATGAGATTATGCGGGATATCCCGTTCAGCACCGGAGAGCATCTGATGTATATCAGCCCGGACGGGGAGCCCTTCAAGGTGGACGATAAGGAATTCTACCGGGAGAGCAAGGAGGCGGGGCTGGCGAAGCTGCTGACAGCGGAGCAGAAGGGGCGCGTAACCTGGTCCGGCAAGGACCAGAAATACCTCGTAATCTATGACATCAGTCAAAAGGAAGGCTGGAAGCTCGTCAAGCCGATTCCCTACACCCAAATCTATGAGGCGGCGACAACGACGCGTACGTTAAGTGTAGCGATTGGCCTGTTGTTCCTGATCGTCTCTGTGGTGCTGGTCAGCTTCACCTCGAACCGGATTACCCACCCGCTGAAGAATCTGTCGCTCCAGATGCAGCGGTTCAGCACCGGGAGCTTCGATGCGCAGGCTGCGGTTGCAGGCAAGGATGAGATCGCCTACCTGTCGCGCCATTTCAACAAGATGGTCGAGAGGACGAATGAGCTGATTAATGAACGCTATAAAATGAAAATCGTTGAAAAGAACGCCGTCCTAAAAGCGCTGGAGGCCGAGATTAATCCCCATTTCCTGTACAATGCGCTCCAGGCGATTTCAACCAAGGCCCTCAAGAACAACAACGATGACATTGTCGAGATGGTGGACAACCTGGCCCTGACCCTGCGATACTGCATTAGCGGCAAGGATGTGGTGCAGGCAAGGGAGGAGCTGGGGCATATCGAACGTTATCTGGCGCTGCAAAAGGCGCGGTTCGGGAACCGGATGCAGGTGGTGTACGCCTGGGATGAGAGCCTGATGGAGCTGAGAATCCCCAAGCTGTCGCTCCAGACCCTGGTGGAGAACTGCATCAAGCATGCGCTGGAAAAGGTATCGAGTACGGTTACCCTCACCATTGAGGCTCATATCACCGGCACACACAGCGTGATCTCCGTGCTGGACGATGGTCCGGGCATCAGCGGAGAACGGCTGGAGCAGGTGCTGAATTCACTTCAGATGCAGTGGGAGGACCGCGCAGCGGACACGGACGAAGAGGACGGCATGGAAAGTATCGGGCTGAAGAATCTGAATACCCGGCTGAAGCTTTTGTATGGAGAAGAGTCGGGTCTGGTCATTCATAGCACGGAGCAAGGAACACGAATGGATATGCGGCTGCCGCGGGGAGGAGTGGGACAACATGTATAGAGTGCTGATTATTGATGATGAGGAGCCGCTGCGCGAAGCGATCCATATCCTGGGGGATTGGGAAGGCCTTGGTGTCAGTGAGGTGCGGGAGGCGACAGACGGGAAAGCGGGACTCGAGCTGCTGCGCCGCGAACGGTTCGATCTGGTGCTGGTTGATATGAAAATGCCGGAGCTGAGCGGAGCCGAGCTGCTGCAGATAGCCGAGCAGGAATTCCCTGACCTGCTGCTGATTGTGATCAGCGGCTATAATGATTTCGAGTATACACGCCAAGCCATCCGCTCGAAGGTGGTGGATTACCTGCTGAAGCCGGTGAACCGCACAGATCTTAACCATGCGCTGCGCAAGGCAGTGGGGGTGCTGGAGGCCAAGCGGAAGCGGGAGAGCGAGTTCATCAACCGCAATATTACACTCAATATGTCGCTGCCGAAGCTGAAGGAGAAGATGTACCTGTCCATCATTGACCGGAGCTTCAAGACCCAGTCCAATGAGGCCTTTCTCCCGCTGATCGGGGCGGATGGGGCGGCCAGCCACTTCGCTGTCGGCCTGCTGCGGATGCTTAATCTGGAGCAGGTACGTAAGGAAAGATTCCATGGAGACCGGGATCTGCTGCATTTTGCCGTAACGAATGTGATGAACGAGAACACGGACGGGCAGTTCGAGTCGTTCAGCTTCGCCAGCCCTAAGGGGGAGCGCGAATTCATTGCCATCTTCACCATGAAGGGCGGTTATGAAGCAGATGCGGCCTTCCTGTCGCTGCACCATATGAAGAAAGCAGCTTCTACCTTGAAGGAGCTGTTCGGAATCATCTGTGCAGGCGGAATCGGGGAGCCTTGCAGTGATTCGCTCAGCATTGCCGCCTCCTATGAGCAGGCCAAAGCCTCACTAGATACGATTGACCTGCTCAGTCTAAAGGGCAGCCTGATCGCACAGGGCAGAGCAGTGAATCCGGTATCACGGGATAATCCCTCCCTGACCGGGCGGATGCCGCAGATCCGCAGCGCGCTGGAGGGCGGGAATGTGAACCATGCCCGCAGCATCCTCAGCGAATTCATCCGTAAATGCCAGGAGACGGAAGGCTTCACGCTCGGGGAGGCGGACAGGACGCTACATGGTTTTCTTTTGCTGCTGGGCGAGATTGCTGCAGAGTTGGATGCTATGCCGCCGCAGACCCGCAGCGGAAAGGACGGCAGTCTGGCTTCCCTGGGCGTCCTTAGCGACTTCGCCTCCTTCGGGCAGTTTGCGGGCGTGCTTAACGATATCTTTGACCGTTATGCGGGCGAGATCAGCCGGACGGTGGCCGGAGACCGCAGCAGCGTGCTGGAGAATATTAAGGCGTATATTGATAACCATTATTTCGGGGATATTAAGATATCAATGTTCACGGAACAATATTTCCTGAGCAGAGAGTATCTGATGAAGCTGTTCAAGGGACAATACGGCTACGGCATTCACGAGTATGTGCAAAAGGTAAGGATGGACAAAGCCAAAGCACTGCTGACCGACCCTGCCCTCAAAATTCAGGATATCTCTGAAATGCTGGGGTATAAGGACAAGAACTATTTCAGCAAGGCGTTCCGCAATTACTATGATTGCTCCCCTTCTGAATTCCGGCTACAGCTGCCAGGGGTAGAAAAGTGAAACGGTTACATGGACACTTTTTTACCCTCAGAAGTTCACTTATGTACATTCTTATCCTTTTTCTTTTTATTTAGAATGATGAGCAAGACCACAAGATGCATAAGGAAAAAGGGGGCAACATCATGTTAAAACGATTCATGGCATTATCTGCGAGTCTGCTGCTGGTGGGCGGACTGCTGGCCGGCTGCGGCGGAAATAGCAACAATAATACCGCTAACAACACGGGTGGAACAGCTGGAGCAGGCAATACACCAACGGATTCCGCCAAGCCCGTCACCATTAATATGTTCACCGCCTCTCCCGAATACACAGATGCCTTCAATGCTTATATTGCCGAATACAAGAAGGTGAAGCCGAACGTTACGATCAATCTGGAAATCATGCAGGCAGACTACAATACGGTGCTGAAATCCAAGATTGCCGCCGGCAGCACACCGGATGTGTTCCAGACCACGGCAGGCGGGGATATCGATACTTTTGCCGAATACAGCGCTGACTTGACCAATGAGCCGCTGGCCGCCGCGATGACGGATGCCGTCCGCTCCAACATGAGCTCTACCGATGGCAAAGTGCTCGGACTGCCGGTGAAGGGCAACCTGTTCGTCCTGATGTACAACAAGAAGCTGCTGGCGGATGCCGGCATCACTGAAGTGCCTAAGACAACTGCTGAAATGGATGATGCGATCACCAAGCTTGAAGCCAAGGGCATCACCCCCTTCGCCAACGCCTACAAAGAGTGGTGGGTATGGAAGCATATCTTCCAGCACTTCGTAGACGCCGCAGCGACCGATGCCGGAACCGATGCCAAGACGCTCGTAGCGGACTTCATTGCCGGGAAGACGACCTTCAAAGATCATCCGGTGCTGAACGACAACTTCTTCAGCTTCATTGATACAACCGTTAAGCACGGAACAGACAAGCCGCTTGAACGCGACAGCAACGCTGAGGTCAGTGATTTCGCCCTGGGCAAAACAGCATTCATGACCGGTAAAGGCGCGTGGGATGAAGAAGCGATTAAGAAAATTACCCCTGACTTTGACCTCGGCATCGCCGGGTACCCTGTCAGTGACAAACCGGAGCAGTCCCAGATTATCACCGGTGCCGACCAGGCACTGCGGATTAATAAGGATTCTGCTGTAGCAGCGGAAACGATTGAATTCTTCAACTGGCTGTATACTTCCGATTACGGGAAGAGCTGGTTCTCTAATGTAGCCAAGGTTATTCCTCCGATCAAGGACGCTCCGATGCCTGACCTGCAAATGCCTAAGGAAATGGAAGAAATCCTGAAGACGGAGAAATCCGGCGACCTGTCGGTGAACTACTCCCTGGATACGTTCCACCAGAAGTTCGGTGAGCTGATGCAGGCTTATATCGGCGGCAGCAAGACGAAGGATCAGGCAATAGATGAAATTCAGAAGGCTTGGATTCAATTCGGGTCTGCGGAATAAAAATAAGGTTTAATGATGGCCTCTGAGGATTGCTGAGAGGCCATCTTTCTATGTAACACAGATTATTCGGCGGGGGAGGGGGTGTAAGTGGCTGGACGTAACTGCGTGAGCTTTGGATTTCCGGCCGCTGTTATGTTTGGATTTCCCGATTTAAACTGCTCGCCGCAGTAGAAATCCAAACATAAAGGCGGTCGCTACCGCTCCTCCAATTCCAAACCTCCCTCCGTTACTTCGCCACTTACACGAGCACCGCAGGAAATCAGGAGTTACGAATACAAGAGATGGCCTCCTAATCAGGGGAGGTAGAAAAACAGGAAACCAAGTAACCAAGTAACCAAGTAACCAAGAGACCAAGAACAACATCATTTGTAAGGAGGCCAAATCAGACATGGACAGCAGGCTTATAGACATAGCCGAGAACGGGCTTTATCTTACGATTGAAATTTCGGGGGAGCTGGATGTGCGGCTGCTGCATTTTGGCGCAGCGCCGCTGGAAGCAGGGAGCATAGAAGACAAGCATAAGGCAAGCTTCCGGCTGCTGGAGCTGCAGCTGTCGGGGGAAGACCGGGCGGAATATCACGGGCGGACGCACCGCGCGTCTTATCCGGGATTACGGATGGTGTATGTCGGGCATAAGGACACGATGAATCCGCTGGGACGGAAGCTGGAGCTTACGCTGGCTGACCCGCTGACGGGTGTGAAGGCAGTACAGCATTATCAGTTCTATACTGGCGTGCAGATTGTTCGCTCCTGGACAGTGGTACGGAATGAAGGCGATGCGGAAGCGGGTGTGGAGTATCTGTCTTCGTTCGCGCTTACAGGAGTGGACAAGGAGGGCGACGGAGACCGTAACGACAAGATTGAAGTGAGTATTGCTCACAGCGGGTGGCAGAGTGAGCTGCAGTGGAAAAGCTACAGTCTGCCAGAGCTGGGCATGTCCCATCTCGCTGACCGTGGATCGAAGCGGATTGCGGCCAGCAATACCGGGTCTTGGTCAGCGGCTGAGCTGCTGCCAATGGCCGTGCTGAGCAACCAGGAGAGCGGGAGCAGCCTGTTCTGGCAGATTGAACATAACGGCTCCTGGCACTGGGAGCTGACGGATCAGGCAGATCAGCTTACACTGCTGGTCAGCGGGCCTACGGAGCATGACAACCACTGGTGGCTGAAGCTCGCCCCTGGCGAAGCGTTCACCTCTGTGCCGGTGGCCGCAGGTGTAGTAGAGGGTGGGTTCGGAGAGGCGGCTGAGCAGCTAACTGCATACCGGCGGCTGATCCGCAGACCGAATGAGGATAATGAGCGGCTGCGGGTGATTTTCAACGATTACATGAATTGCCTGTGGGGAAGCCCGACCACGGAGAAGCTGCTGCCGCTGATTGATGCTGCTGCCGAAGTCGGCTGTGAATACTTCTGCATCGATGCAGGCTGGTATGCTCCAGGTGAATGGTGGGACGGGGTCGGGGAGTGGGAGCCTTCGGCTGAGCGCTTCCCGGAAGGCATCAAATACGTGCTGGATGTGATCCGCAGCAAGGGGATGATTCCGGGCCTGTGGCTGGAGCTGGAGGTGATGGGCATCAACAGTCCGAAGCTTGCGGAGACTGACGACAGCTGGTTCTTCATGCGCCATGGCAAGCGGGTCAAGGACCGCAGCCGCTATCAGCTCGATTACCGTAATCCGGCGGTCATCAAGCATGCCGACAGCGTGATTGCCCGGCTGGTCGGGGAATACGGCGTCGGGTATATCAAGATGGACTATAACATCAATGCAGGCATTGGTACGGAGACGGAGGCAGACAGCTTCGGGGACGGCCTTTTGCAGCATAACCGCGCTTATTTGGCTTGGCTCGACAGCATCTTTGCCCGTTATCCGCAGCTGGTGATCGAGAACTGCTCCAGCGGCGGGATGCGGATGGATTACGCCATGCTCAGCCGTCACAGCATCCAGTCCACCAGTGATCAGGAGGATTACGTGAAGTATGCTGCCATTGCCGCAGGCTCTCCGGCTGCACTGACTCCCGAACAATCCGCGGTCTGGTCATATCCGCTGCGCGAAGGCGACGATGAAGAGGTTATTTTCAATATGGTTAACTCGCTGCTGCTTCGCGTCCACCAGAGCGGCCATCTGGCTGAGCTAACGCCAAGACGCCGGGCGCTGGTGAAGGAGGCGCTGGATTATTACAAGTCTATCCGCGCCCACATTCCGCAAGCCTTCGCCTTCTGGCCGCTCGGTCTGCCCGACAGTGGAGGGGAATGGGTCAGCTTCGGTCTGCGTCATAGAGACATCCGCTATATCGCTGTATGGCGAATTGCGGGAGAAGCGGCTGCGGTCACGCTGCCTGTTCCTGAGCTGAGGGGACGCGATGCGGAGGCCCGGTGTACGTATCCTGAGACACACGGGTCGCAGTGGAGCTGGAACGCGGAGGAAGGCAGCTTGACCGTTACGCTGCCCGCTGGCAAGACTGCGAGGCTCTTCGAGCTTCGTTCGTAGGGCCAGCTTCGCACACCAAGAAGAGGCTGAACAGCTGGTATGGAGTGTTCTGTATACAAAAAGGGGTATTTCTGCGCCGGAGGATGGCTGCTGAAATACCCCTTTTGCTACCTGATGAAGCTTAGGCTTTTCCGCAACAAACGGCGGGTGTAATAAAAGGACAAGAGAAGGAGGGACGCGAGAACTAAGCTGAAGGGCAAGCTCAGAAAGACCGGGACTGAATAGGACGGGGTCAGATTCATCCCTATGGCACTGACTCCGAAGGTCCGCAGCAAGCCTGCTACAGGAGCGATGATGGCACAGATGAAGCTCCCGGCCAACCAGACGCCCAGCACGGGCAATGCAAACAGGATGACGAATCCTTTTGCCAAATAGTTTAGCAATATAGGCATTGCACCAGCGGAAGAAGATTTCATGTTTGTACCTCCATCGTTATGTATTTATCTGAATAATCTTGCCTATCTGGGAAAGGGGATGAATTGTCAGCGTCTCCCGGTAACGGATCTCCCGGATGGAGCATCCCGGCCCGAGCGTAACATTCTGTCCGCACACGAGGTCTGCCTGCGTCCGGTACAGGGTGAGGTCAGCCCCTTCAATGATCTCACAGCGCAGCTTGCGGAAAGGGCTCAGCGGAATAGGGAGCAGCCTGGAGGAGGGCGACACGATAATATCACCTTCAGAGGTCATGTGTCTGATCTTGCACAAGGCCCCCAGCTTGATGCGGATGGTGCCGATGCAGGACAAGCGGTCTATACGTACGCAGCCCTCAGCCTTGAATTCTTCTGCGGCAGCCTCACCGGTAACAGACAGGTATCCATTGGACGTGATGCTCACGCCTCTGAGTTCAGGAACGCGCAGACTGCCGAAGCTGCTCAGCTCCTGCGTATTGCATGACAACCCTATGGAGCACTCTCCTCTAAGCCTCAGGCGCGTTGTGGTCAAGCTCCCGCTGACATGCAGGTGGCCCAGCACTTCCACACGGGAGGCGTCCATATCCCCCCGGCAGATCCGGGAGCCGTTGATTTTAAGAGGTTTATTGGGCGCAGGTGCCGGGTTCCGTGTAGGCATAGGTTCATTCACCGCCGTTTTATAATATTTAAGTAACTATAATATATATTAAATGAAATATATAATCAACCGCAACAATCGGGTTTCGCCTGAATCGCAGATCGTACAACAAAAAAACTGCACTTCCCTAAAGGAAATGCAATCAGTGTTTAAAGAATAACGTTAGTATTATTCTAACATTCCGCCCATCAGCTCATCGATTCTCTGGAGGGCCACCGAGATTTTGACGAGGTCAGTCAATGCAAAGTTGTCGAACAGAGAAAGGATGTGCTGTTTGCCTGGTCCGGTGAGAACAATATTGACGACTCTGCGGTCTTCCTTCGTGCGCACTCTCTCGATGTATCCCAGATCCTCCAGCTTATCGCACATGAACGAAGCGGCTCCTGGAGTAATCACTAGCCGCTCTGAAATATCCGTAATATTAAGGGAGCCGGTGAGCTGCAGCAGGAACAACAGCATGATTTGGTTCTGCGAGAGTGATCCTTTCTTGGTAATCCGGTCTATGAACGCCTGCGACTTCTGCTGCACGCTTGCCATATGATCCATGACAGTATAGACGGCTTGTTCTTTCTCTGCTTCTTTGCTCATAGAAACACTCCAATATAGTATATTAAGTAAAATATATAGATTGTATATCTTTATTGTCAAGTAAGGAAGGCAGAGCATAGTTCCAAAGGAGCAGCCGTAAGCTAAGAGCAGAACCGCTTCAGCCAATACCCTAGAGCATTTCGGGCAAAAATAGAATGAAAAGAATAAAATGGAAATAAAACGGTTTCGATTATAGATTTGTCGAAAAAACTCTAATCTTTGTCGAATTTTTTGTCGATAAATATCAAAAGATGTAGAAATAAAATTGACAGGAAAGAAATAGCACTTTACAATGCTATTATAGAGTAATCATTTCTACTTATTAGAAGCTTTGATAGCTTTTAACACCGAATGATGATCCAAGTGTTATTTCAAGGGAGGATGCATAATGATGAAAGCAACAGGTATAGTAAGAAAAGTAGATGAACTGGGACGTATTGTGATTCCGATTGAGCTGCGTAGAACAATGGGAATTGACATAAAGGATCCGCTCGAAATTTTTGTGGACGGCGAAAAGATCATTCTCAGAAAATATGAACCTACTTGCATCTTCTCCGGAAGTGCCGAGAACCTGATCAACTTCAAGGGTAAAATGGTCAGCAAAGATGTTCTCGATGAACTGATCTCAAGCTTCGACAACGTATAAGTCAAGGTTCTGAGGCAGTATGCAGTATGCAGTATGAACAGAAGGGATCGCAGTGTAAGCACGCTATGTGTTTGCACTGCGGTCCCTTTCTGTAATTAGGGGTTCGTAGACAACATCTGCTGCTTCCTATATTATTAGGGCGTGTGACCGAAGAACAATTGGGAAGGGATGATTCACCTCATGAGCAACGAAGAACAGACACAGGTGGGCAACAGACCGCTACCGAACTTAAACCAGCCGGAAGCCATCGTATTCGATATGGATGGTACGCTGTTCCAGACAGAGAGCCTGTTATTGCCCGCCTATCATAAAATGTTTGATATCCTGCGGGAAGAAGGCCTGCATTCCGGCCCGACTCCGCCGGAGGAGCGCATCCTGGGCAGTCTAGGCATGCTGCTTGCGGATATCTGGAAGAACGTAATGCCGGAAGCGGATGAGGCCGTACACCGCCGGGCGGATGAACTGCTCCTGCAGCTTGAGATTGAGGGGCTGGAAGCCGGAGGGACGGTCCTGTACCCTAAGGTAGTCGAGACGCTGCGTGCGCTGCACGCGCGCGGAGTGAAGCTGTTCGTAGCCAGCAACGGGCTGGAGGATTATATCCATAGCATTGTAGTTGTGCACGAGCTGAAGGACCTGTTCGAGGGGCTGTATAGCGCAGGCGGCTCGGGTACGGCAACCAAGACCGAGCTGCTCGGCCTTCTGCTGGACAATCACAAGATCGGCAGCGCCTGGATGGTCGGGGACCGTTCCTCCGATGTACAGGCGGGCAAGGGCAACGGACAGACCGTCATCGGCTGCGCCTATGCCGGCTTCGGGCGGCAGGATGAGCTGAAGGGTTCGGATGTCATTATCTCATCGTTCGATGAATTGATTGCTCTATATGATAACAGCGTTGCAGCTGACCTGTAATCCGGCGTACCTGGAATAAGCAGGGAGTAAGCAAGGAGTGAGCAGGAGTGAGCTTTACTACTGGGAAGAAACTTTAATAAGGTAGGCAATGTGTCAGCCTTCGCCCGCACGTTTAGGAGGGCGAAGGCGGTTTTTTCTGTTAAGCGTTCAATTCCTGCGCATTATACAACATGCTTGACGCTGATATGGAAATTATCGGGAAATGTTGTACAAAAGGCAGGATTACTTCGCATTTGAGCAACTTTGCGTTAAGATTCCTGCATTTCTTGCAACAATTCTGCCGCACACCCCAGTATTTAGATAGCCAAGTTGCATTTCCTGCAACACTTTCAGTTTGTCTTCAGCGTCTGAACCGCACCCCTCACCGCACCCCTCAAGCCCACAGCTCACCGATCTACTCTACTTAACAGACCTACTCTGCTGTTCGGAGGAGTTGCTAACCTCAACATTACAGAAACCAATCGGATAATCCTTCTACCGGCTCGTAATAACATACATAAGTGTTTTGGATCACTGGGCGCAGCAGGCCTTTACGGACTAACTCCTGCAGTTGTTTACGCGCTGTCCGAAAGCTCACATCGTATTGGAGCATCACATCTTTGGGGCGTAAGCCCTTCTTTTGACTCCAGGATAGTCTTAGGATCTCTCGTTCCAGCGGTGAGAGAGACTGCCCGGACGGGTTGCGGAGCAAGGCGGGAGTAATGACCATTTGCAGCAGCATCCGGCAGATTTCCGGGCGGTTCTGTACATCATCGAAGGAGAAATGGATGATTCTCCAGCCCATTCCGCTCAAGAATGTATCACGGTTAAGCGAGTAACTGAATTTCTCCCGGTCCATATCCTTCACATGACTCTGGTAACCGTCACACTCCAGACCGAATTTTCCGTAGGAGGGGAGAAAGGCAACATCCAGAAATTGTGATTTGCGGTTCCAGTCATAGATTTCATATTCAGGATGCAGGTCATCCAGGTTGCCGAATAGCGGCCACCAGACATTGCGCAGCATCAGTTTCTCAGCATACTGGTGCCCCCGTGAGAGACGCCCTCTGCGCTCCCCTGTTCGGACAGTTAGATGCCGGTCCAATAGCAATTGATGCGCTTTTTCAAACTCCATATGTATTCCCTCCTTCATGTTAACAAAAAAAGAACGCCCCTCTGCCAGCGATGGCTTGGGACGTTCTTCGTCTGAGCTAATTATACGCCGGCATATGGACAGGCGGCAATAAATGGTTTTTCGATGTCTGTCCATTACCCGTTTAATCGTTATCTATAGCAGCCGCCAAGAGGATATTTCCTCCCAGATCGTTTATACTGAGTTTAAATACATAACGTAATTTAGGATCTGCACAAGCAAGTGCAGAGATGGAGGTTTGTCCGATTGGAATTATTTGAGTATATTTTGTTGATGCTGGCAGCTGTGTCGCTGTCTAATCTGGTGAACCGGTTCATCCCCTCGCTCTCCGTGCCGATTATTCAGATTGTGCTGGGTATGGCCTTGACCTGGCTGCCCCTGCATTTCGAGCTGGAGCTGAACCCGGAGCTGTTCCTGCTATTATTCATTGCCCCCTTGCTGTTCAATGACGGCAGACTTGCCGATAAAGTGGCCTTATGGAAGCTGAAAAAGCCGATATTGCTGCTGGCGCTGGGACTGGTTTTTCTAACGGTAGGGGTGCTGGGATATTTCCTGCACTGGCTGCTGCCGGTATTGCCCCTGGCGGCTGCGTTTGCGCTGGCGGCGGCACTGGCCCCTACGGATGCGATTGCTGTAGGCGCATTAGAGCAAAAAGTGAAAATCCCCCATCAGACGATGCAGATACTCGAAGGAGAATCGTTAATTAACGATGCTTCGGGTCTGGTGTCCTTTCAATTTGCAGTTGCGGCTATGGTCACAGGAGCATTCTCTTTCAAAACGGCCAGTCTGAGCTTTATTGGCATCTCGTTAGGCGGTGTGGTGCTGGGCCTTGTGCTGACGTTCATTAAATACGGGATCGTGCGGTGGCTGCGCAGGCTCGGGATGGAGAATGTCACGCTACATATGCTGATTGAGATCCTGACGCCGTTTGCTATTTTTATGGCCGCTGAGGAGCTGGGCGTCAATGGCATTCTGGCAGTGGTCAGTGCAGGGATCGCGCATTCCTTCAGCTACAAGCAGATGAATCCTGAGGTAGCCAAGCTGAGCGTCGTGTCCAAAAGTACCTGGGCGGTCATTATCTTTGTCCTGAACGGTCTGGTGTTCCTGCTGCTCGGTACCCAACTGCCGGAGATTATTAAGACCGTCTGGAACAACCCGGATATAGGGAATGTCCAGGTTATCCTGTATACCCTGCTATTAACCGCTGCTGTCCTCGGTCTGAGGCTGGTCTGGATGCTGGTCATGGATATTCCCGAAGGGGAGGAGACGCGGGGACCCTGGAAGCTGGAGTTCAGGAAGGCGCTCATTCTCACGCTGTCGGGGGTTCGAGGTACGATTACCCTGGCCAGTACGATGTCACTCCCGTTTTTCCTGGATGACGGCTCCTACTTCCCCGCGAGAGACCTGATTATTTTCCTGGCGGCGGGTGTTATTCTCTGGACTCTGCTGGCGTCTAACTTCCTGCTGCCGCTGCTACTTGGCTCCGATCATGAAGCGGAGCATAATGCCGAGGAGGCTGAGGCCAAAATCGAAATTCTGCGCAATGTAGTTGCCGGACTGCAGGAGCAGGCTACAGATCAGTCCCAGTCCCGGATGGCTTTGAATCATTTGACCGGAACCTACAATGCCAGAATCCGCCTGCTGAAGAAGAAGGATGACGCTGAGGAAATGGAACGGCAGCTTGGGGTGACAGCACTCAAGTGGCAGCGGGAATACATCATGCATGCGCTCAAGCAGCACGAAGTGAACCCGTACACGGCCTACCGCTATCTGAACCGGCTGAACCGGCAGCTGTTCATATACACCCGTGATCCGCAGTACAAGAACGACCTGATTCCGTTCAAAAGCTGGGAAGAAATTACCGGTGTCATTCAGCAGGTCCGCTTAAACGCGCAGGAGCGGCGTGAGGAATCGAACCGGCTGCAGTCCGGGATTTTTGCTTACGTTCTTGAACAGCTGAGAGAGCTGCAGAATACGGGGGAGATGGAGCCTGAGGTCATTAGCTCCCTGATTCTTCGTTATGAGCGGGGTCGGCTAAGACTGACCCGGCAGGAGTCTCTCTCTGCTACGAAGCGGGAGTTCGAAGAGTCGCTGCACGAGTTGTCACGCGCGGGCATTCAGCTAGAGCGTGATAACATTCAGCTGATGTTCGAGGCCGGACGGATCTCCAGAGCTAGCATGAAGGAAATGAAACGTGATATTCTGTTCATGGAGCATGATCTGCGGGAAGAAATGGGCTGAATTCCATCTACAAGGAGATGAATCTTACATGAACAATAAAATAGTAGCGGGCACCTGTGCGGTTATTGCAGCGCTGGGAATCTACCTGTATTCGGGTAGCGGTGAACGGAAGACAACGGAGGTTGCTACAACTCCGGGCAGCAGCCAGGACATCAAGCAAATGGTGGCTGACTTCAGCTCACGCACCTTGACGGCGGAGTCCGCTTCGATTACCTCAACCCAGCTGATCGTGGAGAGCGGCGGTTCTAACGAAGCAGTCTATAGGCTGCCGGAGGATGAGTTCTTCCTGTCGGTTGCTCCTTATGTGCAGAATACACATCCCTGTGCGACCCACAGCCTGACCGGCTGTCAGGGAGAGATGGTCGAACAATCTTTCGGGGTAACAGTCGTAGACGAGGACGGTAAGGAGATCATGAACCAGACCGTCAAGTCCCAGCCGAACGGCTTCATCGACCTATGGCTGCCGCGTGATCAGAACTATAAGATGACCATTACTCATGACGGCAAAGAGGCCAAGTCCGAGATTTCCACTTTTGAGAGTGATGATACCTGTCTTACGAGTATGCAATTGAGTTAAAGGACCTAATGTGCAGACAATCATTAACTCACACGAAGAACGTCCCAAGCCGCCAACTGGCTGAGGGGCGTTTTTGTGCAAATCCTGTTAACGTTCCATTCACACTACTCTGATAATCTCTATAAGTGTTAGGTGGTTGAAATTCAACCTTCAATATAAAGATGATGCGGAGGATAATAATGTTAATATCTATGAAAAACAGGCTGATCGCTACTCTGGCAATATTGGCTGTGCTGGGATTAGCTACAGGCCTTATATTTCCCGGGAAACATGCCAAGGCGGAGACAGGGCAAGCATCTTTACCGGGTTCCCGGATGGAAGCGCCCGCCAAGCTTGAGGATACGGCAGGACTGACCGCCTTTGTGGATGGGATGATGGAAGAGTATATGAACCGGCTGCAAATTCCGGGAGCGGTTATCTCCGTCGTCAAGGACGGCAGGATTATTTTGGCCAAGGGGTATGGCAGCTCTAATCTGGAACAAGCGCTACCGGTTGATCCTGCAACCAGCATGTTCCGAATCGCTTCAACGACCAAGCTGTTTACCTGGACAGCGGTGATGCAATTGGTAGAGCAGGGAAAGATTGATCTGGACACGGACATTAACACCTATCTGAAATCCGTGAAGATTCCTGCCACTTATCCTGAGCCCGTCACCATGCGTCATTTGATGACTCATACAGCAGGATTTGAAGAGGGCGGAGTCGGTTATCAGATCACCACTGATCCTGCCGAATTGCCCGGGTCCATCTCAGAAACGCTCAATAAGCATATGCTCGCCCGGATCAGACCGCCCGGTGTGATGAGTTCCTATTCTAACTACGGAGCCACGCTTGCAGGTATGATTGTGGAGGACGTCAGTGGAATTCCCTATAATGATTATATTCAGAAGTATATTTTCGATCCGCTGGACATGAAATATTCGACGGTTGTGGAGCCTCTGCCGAAGTCATTCATCCCTTACCAAGTGGTAGGGTACAATAGTGAGACCGGCAGCTTTATTCCTGGCACACCTACGTTCGAGGGCGGCTTTCGTCCTGCCGGCTCGGCTACCGTATCCGCTGTAGACATGGCGCACTTCATGATTGCGCATCTGCAGAACGGGAAATACGGCGAACAGCAGCTTTTGAAGCCCGCAACCGCAGAGCGGATGCATTCAACAGCATTCCAATTTGATAAGCGCCTGCCGGGTGTAGCACTCGGATTCGCAGAGAAGCGGGTGAACGGGGTAACATTAATCTCGCATGGCGGCTCCGATCCCATGTTCAATACAGAATTCTATCTTGCACCTGCCAAGCAATTGGGTATTTTCTTATCCTACAATGGCGGTCAAGGCAGCGAAGCTGCGTCCAATCTGCTCCAGGCCTTCTTCAACCGTTATTATCCTGCTCCGGAGGTGGAGCAGCCGGAGTTCGCCGCTTCTGCGGAATCTGTGCAGAAATATGCCGGCTCCTATCAATTTACACGCCACAACAGCAGTGATATTGACAAGTTCTTCAATTTTTTTGCCCAGCTGAATGTTTCGATTGCGGGTAATAAGTTATCCTTGGGAAGCGGCAGTGAACAACAGCTGTATAGAGAAATTAGTCCTAACCTGTTCCAGCTTGAGGGAGGGACCGATCAGATCGGCTTCCGTACGGATGAGTCTGGCAAGGTTACTCATATGCTCCTGGACATGGCCCCGGATATGCCGCTGGAGCGGACGCCGCTCTTGGATCAGAGTAAGTTTTGGCTTATCGTCGTTGGGGTCTTGGCAGTCCTTTTCATCACCGCATTGCTTGGACCAATCCTCTTCAATCGCAGGTTCAAGGCAATGACGCTCGCAGAAAAGCGGGCCGTCCGATTATCTTCAGGAACTGCCGGTTGGGCGCTGTTATCTTTTATTACTCTGTTCATGGTAGTGATGTCCATGGACACGATGCAGAAGTTTACCAGTATCAGTCCTTTGCTGTCTCTCAGTTTGGGGATGCCAATCCTTTTGGCGGGCTTGACCTTAGCGTTGCTGGTCTCGACTATACAGGTTTGGAGAAATAAGTATTGGACCGCCATTAGGCGGGTGCATTATACGTTAGTGACGCTTTCGGCTGTCGTGCTGATGATCTTCTTCTATCATTGGAATCTGCTCGGCTGGCAGTTTGGATAACGCTTAAGAGAGAAGGGTGATCGTGGCTACTATACTTATCGCGGATGATGATGACAATATCCGGAAGCTGATGTCTCTATATCTGCGCAAGGAAGGGTTCGACCTCAGAGAAGCCAGTGACGGCACTAAGGCCTTATCCATAATCGAGGACACACAGATCGATCTTGTCATCCTGGATATTATGATGCCCGGACTGAATGGCTGGGAGCTGTGCAGGGAAATCAGGCGTTCGGATGCCAATCTCCCCCTCCTCATGGTGACGGCCAAAGCGGAGTCTGCCCACAAGATTAAAGGGTTTCAGCTCGGAACGGACGATTACCTGACCAAGCCGTTTGATCCGGTTGAACTGGTCATGCGGGTAAAAGCGCTGCTCAAACGCTCGCTGGTCGTTACTTCCCAGTCCGTGCAGCTTGGCAATGTGGTGCTTAACCGCCGGACTTTTCAGGTTACACGCGGTGAAGTGCCGGTCTCGCTGCCTTTGAAGGAATTTGATCTTCTGTTTCTGCTGGTCAGCCACCCCAGGCAGATCTTCACCAGAGAACAGCTAATTCAGCAAATCTGGGGGCTCAATTATGAAGGGGACGGCCGGACTGTAGATGTGCATATCAGCCGGCTGAGGGAGAAATTCAGCGGCAATGGCGAGGGTTTTCAAATCGAAACCGCCCGGGGTCTCGGATACCGCCTGATCCCTGAGCCATGATCAAAACCCTGTATATTCGGATCATTCTCACGTTTCTCGGCATTATTGTCTTTAGTCTGATCTGTTCCTTTTTCATTGGTTTGTATGTATTTCAGAAGCAGATAAGCTATGAGGGACAGAACGAGATGTTCACAGTGGGCAGGGAGATTATTCACCGCTATGATGACGCCAAGCCTACAGATACGGACGAGTTCCTGAATAGTATGGTTAAGGTATCCGCACATCCTATTCACCTGTACCATCCTTCGGGAGAACATACCTTTTACGGGCTCTCGGATAGTCCGGCTGTGACCATCACCCCAGAGGCTGTCCGGCAAGTATTGCAGGGCAAGGTCTATCGTTCCTCCACAGAAGATAATGATACGTTCATCGGAATGCCCTTTATGCTCAAGGGGGAGTGGCATGCGATGTTCCTTCAGTACTCTGCCGAGAACGAAAATATCGTCAACCGATTGGTTCTTTTCGTGCTGCTGCTTGTGCTTGTGCTGGGCAGTGTATGTATTGTTGTGGCTGCCAGATACCTGGTAGAGCCGATCAAGGCTTTGACCAACGCCACCAGAAGACTGGCCAAAGGTGATTTCGAAGTGGATCTTCCGAGGAACCGTGTGGATGAGATCGGGGAGCTGACACAGAGCTATGTGGAGATGGCGGGAGAACTGAAGCAGCTGGAGCAGATGAGGCAGGATTTCGTCTCCAATGTCTCTCATGAAATTCAGACACCGCTGACCTCTATATCCGGTTTTGCCAAGGCGCTGCAGAACAATGATTTGATTGCGGAGGAAGAGCGTAAGGAGTATCTGGATATCATCATTGCGGAGAGTGGGCGTCTGTCACGGCTAAGTGATAATTTGCTGAAGCTTGCTTCTCTGGATTCCGAGCATCACCCCTTCGCGGCAGTCTCCTTCCGGCTTGACGAGCAGATCAGAACAATCGTGGTGACCTGTGAGCCGCAATGGTCCGCCCGGAGCATCGTTATCGATCTGGAGCTGCCGGAAGCTGTTCATATTATAGGGGATGAAGACCAGTTGAAGCAGGTATGGATGAATCTGCTCGGCAACAGCATCAAGTTCACGCCTGAAGGCGGGAAGATCCGCATCCGTATAGACAGCAGTGCAGCGGAAGTTGCAATCACTATCAGTGATAATGGCATCGGAATATCCCCGGAAGAGTGGGGCGCCGTATTCGAAAGATTCTATACAGTAGACAAGTCGCGCAATGGAAGTAACAACGGGAACGGTCTGGGGCTGGCTATTGTTAAAAAAATCATCTCCCTGCATCAAGGCAGTATCGAGGTAGACGGTGCGGCCAAAGAGGGAACAACGATTATCGTCAGGTTGCCCGCACGCCAGCCATAATGAAATCCTTGAATTGCCGGTCCGCTGCCCGGTCTTCCTCCGTCACGGCACCGCCCCGCTGATGGGATAGAATAACGGCTTTTTGTAAATACATGAAATACAGGTGGGTGGACTTCTGCAGAAGATCCAGCCACTTTTTTTGATACTCTGGAGCCGCCGCTGCGGTCTCAAGGTTTATGTACCGGGAGTACCAGACCTCCATAGCTCTCTTGAAATCAGGCAACTCCGCCGGATCTTTGGACAGGGTGCTATAATACACTCCAAAAATCGCATCATAATAGATCAACGCCTCCTCATGCTCTCTAAGCGCGAGATATTGATCCAGAATCTTCTCCAGGGAGGGAACTGGCAGGGCAAAATCAAAATCAAACAGCAGCCTGCCAAACATCCGCTCCAGATTATCCACATAGAGCTCAGCGGCTAAATCTTCCTTGTCCTTATAATGAAGGTATAACGTTCGGCGGGAGACACCGGCTTGTCCGGCAATCTGCGTCATATCCGTTCGTTCGATTCCCTGAGCACAGAACAGGCCCAGCGCGGCCTCCTTAATGAGCCCTTTGGTCATTTGCATTTGCTTTTCACGTAAATTCAATGATCTTCTCTCCTGTCTACCTGCGAAAATATTGCTGCTGGTCCTACTCCTGCGCGGTTGCCTGCGTCTCCAGAAACTTGCTGCCTACCGAATAGCGCTTCTGCTGATTGACCGCATCCCCCAGCCACTTCACAAGCTTCACACCATCCTGCTCCGCCTGATAAAAGGTCTCCCGGGTGGCAAAAGTATGCGGGGTCGTCCCGTTCTCAGCATTCAGCCCGTAATCCGTCAGATAGTAATAATAATTAGGAACCGTTGCAGCTAGAGCAGCTACCGACTGCCGCATTTCCTCTGACCATGCCTTAATAAGACTCTGGTTCCGTGGGCCATTGTAGTCGTTGATCTTGTTCTGGAAGTGGATTAGAATCTCATCATATACCGAGTAGGCTTGTAAAAGCACCGTACCTGCTGGCAGCAGCCGGCCATTCGCCCGAAAAGCAGCCCCGATAATATCTGCCTCTGGCGCATACCCGAAGTTTGCAGTGAAATCCGAGTCCCATTCCTGCTCCATCACCTGCGGCCACTTGTCTGACTTCAGGAAGGAGCTGTCTGCATAATGGAAAATCTCAGCATCCCGGTAATGTGAAGCAATCTCGGGCGCCCAGAAGGCTGACCCGAATCCCCCCGCACTTTCCCCTGCAATCAGCAGCTTATCGGGCTTAGCCACGTTTGCATAGATCCAGTCAAGGCTGCTGCGCACATTATTACGCCCATTATACCGCATGGTGAAGCTGCTCCCATCCTCACGCGGATACGTAGCGGTGCGGTTACCAATGTGGAAGTCGCCTGTTGAATAAGGGAGGTAGACCACATTCCAGCCGTGAAACGGATTATCCGGGTTGTCCGTATCCATCATCCCGCCCAGCAAAGTCAGCATATAGAACGGAATATCAGCGAAATAGTTGCCTGTATCTCCGCCTTTAATAAAGTTCATGAGCTTAATAGGATGTGCACCGCTCCGGGCATCCCAGCTGACACCGCCACCGGAAAAAAAGAAGATCCAGTTGTTGCTCTCACCGGTCTTAGTCCAGATGAAATACTCTGATCCATCACTGGAAAGGGTATTCCCGCCCAGCTTGACCTTATTCCACTCGTATGGCTTCACTTCTGCGATGACAGCGGTTGTAGTGACCGGTCTTTGGATTACAAAAGAGTTGACCGCAAGAACAGCAATCCCAATCAGGCTCATTAGTCCTATCCCTGTGATTAACGTGATTCGCTTCATTTTTCGCATGTCATCGCTCCTTTAATCGGAGTATACAATAGGTGTATTGGTTATACAAGGTGTGTAATTAGATGATTGACAAGTTCTTTGAATCTACATCCCAAATAAAGTATTTTATGATAGTATTATCTACATGAAAAAACTAACTACCTATGCCGTTGTATCCCTTGTTCTAGGTCTCGTGCTGCTGTCCGTGGTTGGCTGTAGCAATAACCAGAACATTCGAGGGGAACAGACAGATGAGCAGACCGCCGCCGGTTATATTGAAGCGCTAGGCTATACCACGTTGCCTCTGAAGGCGAGACGTCAAGATATACGCTGGAGCCGCAGAGGCTCGAGAGCCTGCAAGATATGCAGCTCTGGGCAGTACAGGATGAAGAAGCCAGCATCTACTTCGGAAAGGAGATTACAACCTATGAATTCATAGTGAAGAATCATCCGCTGGCGCAGCAATATCCCCCAGATCAATACAAAATTTCTGTGAATGTTATGCTCGCCGATCATGAGGTTATAGGCGGTAGCTCTGCTCCGCTAAGCACAACCAAGAATCTTGTAGTCGCAGGCGGCGAGTATTCAATGGAAGGGAGGACGCTAGAAGAGATCAAGGGGTTGGAGTATCCGCAGTGGCTTGAGCATTGGAAGGAGACGTATGGCCCGGAAGTAAGCGTAAGCGGATCTATTCCAATAAATGTATTAAAGAGCTTATCTGAAAGAGTGGACTCACTACATTGGAGTGATTTTGACAAGTATGCTTTCGAGGATATCGGTTCAGGAGTGTATATCAGAAAGTACGAGATCGAAGGGGAAGGACAGTTGTTAGTTAGAGGGAAAAGTCTGGAGAAACCGCCTGAGCAAATTACTATGATTGATGCAGACGGTAAGGAGCGGGAATTTAATCCTGAGAGTTTGAGCGAACACTTAAGTAAAGTGAAAAGCTCAATGAAGGGCGATGAAAGATGAAAGCGTTACAAACGATACTCCAAGCCATTCTCTACGTGCTGCTGGTTATTGGACTACACTTAATCCTGATTTATTATCTGCAGATAAAAATGGAGAGATGGGGAACTGCATTATTAGAAGAAACCATTAGGGTGTACATCATACCGCTGATATTATGCAGTGTAAATGCTATTATAATTTCACGCAATCGGCGAATAAAGTACAAAATCAACTGGTTTTTAGTAACTATGTTATCCAGTTTATCTTAACGCTCTATTATTTGTTTAAAATGAGAAAAGAGAAAATGGGAGGTTTATACGATAATGAACAGGGATGAATTATTTTCTCATGTCCAAAAATTTTCTGAAGACCAGTACTCCAATGAACACCGCTTGAATGCAAGGATACAGCTATATCAGTATTGTGAGCATAAGGTGGATTGGCATGAATGGGTATTCGAGCATTTGGGACTTACCGAGGGTCTGAAGATTGCAGAAATCGGTTGCGGAACCGGTGTGTTGTGGGCGAAAAAACGGAGAGAAGTTCCGCTTAGATCAGAAATTGTCTTGACTGATGCCTCGAGAGGGATGATAGAAACGGCAAAAGGGAATATTCATGATCCGCTAGAGCGGTTTCAATATGAAATCGTAGATGCAGAGAAGATGCCTTGGCCGGACCATTCATTTGAGGTTTTGATTGCGAATCACCTGCTGTACCATTTTCAGGACCACAAGAAGATTTTCTCTGAAATCAACCGTGTATTGGTGCCTGATGGAACGGCATACGCCTCAACTGTAAGCGCGAACAATTATAGAGAACTATTGCAGCTGATATTGGAGTTTGACGGCAGGCTGTCTTTCTTTAACGAAGCCGTGCAAAACTTCAACCTGGAGAATGGCCAGGATATCCTCAGCAAATATTTTAAGGTAACAGCCCAATACATATTGCAAAATGATATTGTCATACAATCGGCTGCACCGCTTATTTTATATGTTGCATCCTATTTTAGCGAAGACCAGTTACGTATCCTAACGGGCAGGTTCGATGAACTCTGCGATTATCTACAAGGAGCCCTTGAACGTTCGGGAGCACTGCGTATCACCAATCGAAATGTCCTATTTCAATATCAAAGCGTTTAAGGTCTTGGACCATTAGACGAAGCAGGTTTCATTAGTTCAACAGGATAGTCAGGAGCAGGATGATTTTGAAGCTCAGCTTCTGTTCCTACAAAAAAGCGCTGCACCGTAGGCCCCTCGATTTTACCGGAACTGCTAACCGACTCGCCGTCGCCTATAGTGTGATGGTGGATCATTTGATCGACATCTAATTTTTGCTGCTTATTTTGTTCATCATAGTAGTAAAATTCTTCGAAAGATATCCCGTATTCAGGATCTGGGGTGGATGTTTTTAATACTCCAGATTCAGGAATGGTAAAAATATTTTTTCCGTTATTCTTTTCGATAGCGTTAAACCCCTCTTGATTATAAATAATCTGCACCCAACCCACATAATTGTTTGGAATAAGATAAAGATTTGGATTGCGTTTATTAGTGCTGCAGAATGCAAGGACCAATAATAACAACGGTATCAGTAGGAAAAGGGTCTTTTTCAATTTTTCTACCTCCGGAATTTAACATTAATATACAAGATTAATAGGGAAAAACCGATAATTCTAAGTGAAGGAAAAAATTTCAATTTAACCCGATATTTCTAATTGGTTGATGAATGAGGAATTTAGAGGAAGGAGAGCAGTACAAATTTAAATATGGTCAAGATTAGTTATCATGGGGTGATAGAAAGCCGCGTAACCTCGCCAAAGGAGAATACCATGATAATGAGTTTATTTTTTGTTGCCTTAAGCGCAGTCATGGGTGTAGGTATTTGGTTTTTAGTTATAGGGATTGCCTTTTCTATTGGTGGTGGCAATCTATTTACTGTAACTCACTATGATTCTTTATTTTTTTACGCTACCCTTTTGTTGTTATGTATCATAGCCTATCTTTTTTTTGCAAAACACCTAATAGAAAAAAAATTACCACTTTTACTTCTTATTTGTTTTGGGACTACGTTTCTCTTTTTTTTTCTTGCACCTTGGATTATCGAATCAAAATCATCAGTACAGCAAGAACTTTCTAACATTAGCTTTTCGAACAATGAAAAGTTTATTGAAAAAGTAGAGGTTATGGTTGAACAAGAAAAACTACCGTATTCAGTTGATGTTGAAAAGAGTAGGGAGAGATTCAAGGATATAAGAAGTATTAACGTTGTCGTAGTGAATAAAACTACCAATGAAGAGATTAAGAAAAAAGATGTCGACGAGTTACTTGGTTTAACATATGGAGAAGATGTTAGGTTGAAAATTTGCGAGAAAAGTAATGAAAGATTGCTGATAGATTTTGTAATAGATATAGATAAAAGTGTTAGTTACTGTGAACCTTATAAAATATGCGAGGACTTAGGGTTAGAGATTAAATAATCAATTAAATAAAAGATGGTATTTATAACGGAATTTGTCAAGCTGCTCTGCAACCACCTCCATGGCAGCATCCTGAATAATTATTACCGTTTCACACCAGGGGATAATCTGTTCCGATTAGAGGATTACGGCAGCATAAGGGTAACTATATTACCTAATTGTGAGGTGTGAATAAATTGAAAAAGTGCTTTTTCACAAGTGATATTTATTGTGTTTTTACATTTATTTGTTATTCGTTTTCGTTTTTTGAATCTGAAATCAAAAGCATGGGAGGAAGAGGCGGTACGACAAGCATATATTGTTTCTTTCGTTCTAATTCTCCTCTTGTATGCAACCTGCATGATTTCATTAATAACAAAGAAGATTAGATATAACCTAATATGGCTTTGCATAAGCACAATCCCTAGTGTTAGTCTTCTAATTCTTTTTTATAACAGTAAAGAATATGAACCTACTGAAAATAATTTTATAGATTTGAATTTTGACAGTGGTTTTTTTGAATTAGTAATTATCGTTCCTGTTATATACATTGTAGTACAAATAATTTTTATTTTTGTGCTATGGGTGATCAATTATTTGAAAAGATATACATAATTAAGGAGAGAAACTGACAAAAACCATAAAGGGAAAATTTTAAATTTAAACCATATATTATTAAGTGTATGATATTAGGATATTGAGAATGAAAAATGGAAATGTGTTTTCTTGAAAGGTGGATCATATGCAAAAGTTTATTACTCATATCCTCAGAGCATTATTTCATACTTTAATAATTGTTTTGCTGCATCTTCTAATTGTTTACCTTCTTGATCTCCGTATTGAAGGTTGGAATCATGAGATATTGGGGCAAATAATAAGAGCTTATGCCCTTCCTGTGAGCCTTATGTTTTTTAATCATACTATTTCTTTTAAAGACAATATATTGAAATATAAGAAGATATGGTTTTTTGTTAATCTATTTCCTACGCTATTATTATTAATAATTTTTAAAGTGACTGTTGATAATTCGAGTTCGAATTTTTTATCAGGTTATCAATTTCAATTAATTGCATTATTACCTAAAATATTTATATTAATTCAATTTATTCTTTTTTTTGTTTGGAAAGTTGAGCGTAGGAATGATCAAGATAGATACTAAATAATTAAGATAGAAAAAAATAGTTTAAAGGAGTAGTGAATTTTATGAAAAAAATAATTTCGATTAGCATATGTATTGTGGTTTTCCTTTCTTTATTTAATTCATTGGGAATAGGTCAACACTATATATATGCTGAATCAGTCCAGAAATCATTAAATAGTAACAATTTATCCGAAGAATCATCAATCGGAATATTTAGTACTTCCGTATATCCAGATGATGCTGTTGTGAAATTTGGAGAGAAAATACACATCAATTATAGTTTTCATGATGAGGCCCACCCAGTACTCATTAACATATACATAAATGGCGAAGAACAATCGGAATATATTTATAAACAATCGAGTTGGGGGGGGAGTTTTTCTTATGAACCCAAAGAAGAAGGGAAATATAGATTTGTTGTAAAGCCGACAGATCAAGAATACTATACCAATGAATGTACTGTTACTGTTTATAAAGATAGAATAATATTTTTACCAGGAACAATGGGAAGCGAGTTGTATCATGGTGAAGAACAGATTTGGATGCCAGATTCTCGTGGCAAACAATATATATGGAGTAACATAAATAATTTGAAAATGAACACAAGCGGACAAAGTATTGAAAATATAGGTATTGGTAATAGTGTTAAAGATTATTATAGTGGGATTATAAGTTTTTTTAAGAATTCTGGATATCATGTTGTCGATTTTGCTTATGATTGGAGGAAGGGCTCAACATTTAATGCACAAGAATTAAAGGCTAGAATTGATATTGAGCGCGCAGCTTCTCCGTATAGCAATTATTATATCGTCGCTCATAGCATGGGGGGAATCGTTGCTACTGAATACATAAGACAAGGGAATGGTCACTTAATAAAAAAATTAATCACTTTAGGGACCCCTTTTCAAGGAACCCCTCAGGCTGCTTATATGTTTGAAACTGGAAATATCACAGATGATGAATATAAAAACATGGCTATAAGTAGTTCAATCCGTTCTATTGAGCCTAATATTCCATCCCTCTATGAATTACTGCCTTCAAAAAAATATTTCACCTCTCAAACAAATGGATATTTACAGACGCAAGAATATCCAGAGTCTACAGGATCGAGAGTTAAAACTACTAAGTTCACCAATTTTAACGATACAGCAAATTTTCTAAAGAATAGCCGAAGCTGGTCAAATGATATTTTGTTTGATAAAGCAACTAATTTCCATTCGACATTAGATCCGGTAAATACTCTTAAGCAAGTAGATTCATATTATTTTGTGGGTGATCAGAAGCCTACTGCAGGTACACTTACCTTTTATACTCATTCGAATCCAAATATTATTCTCAGTGATGTGAAAAATGTTCAAGGTGATAATACCGTGCCTGTTTCCAGTGCAACGGCTGGTTTTATGCTTGATCCGTCGCGAACTTTTTATATTCAAAGATCTCATATAGGCCTTGCTACAAGTGTAGACGTACAGAAGCAAATTCTGAATATTTTAAAGGGCAGGCCGAATGAACTTGTATCAGATAAAATACGCAGAAATAAACAGGAAACAAAAACGTTGAAAATTAAAGCTGAATGCCCTGTAGAACTGCATGTCTACGATTCTTCAGGAAAACATACAGGATCAACTGGTCCTGATAACTTTGAATCAAATATCCCTGATGCCAACTATTTTACTGACGGCGAAACAAAAATTGCTTTATTGAATGATGTAGAAGACTATAAAGTTCGTATTGTTGGTACAGGATATGGTGAATTAACTTTCTCCATTGTATGGGCGAACGAAAAAGATATTGAAAATAGAACATTGCGTTTTGATAATGTTGCGGTTACTCCCACTTCAGTATTTAAAGCAGATGTTAATCAGAACGGGCAAGTCATACTTCAGATTGATCAAAATGGTGACGGTAACTTCGAAGGTAGCATCAACCCAACTGTTGAACTGGATCTTGGAGGAACCCAAGACGAAACAATTCCTACCTTAACCTCACACGTTACTGGAGTTAAAGGCGTAAATGAATGGTATGGGAAGAATGTTCATTACAATTTATCAGGAGAAGATAATGCCTCCGGTATTTACAAATACTTTTATAACCTTAACGAATCCGAATACAAAGAATACACAGAACCATTAGCACTGCCTAATACAGGGATTTATAATTTCAAATCTTATGTTCGAGACAAGAATAGAAATGACTCTGAGGTACTAACTGAAACCGTCAAGGTAGACACTACCAATCCTACTGTGCCCGTAATGACAGTCGATCCAACAACATGGACGAATAAATTTGTCACGATTACATTAGACGGTGGGACTGATGCAGATAGCGGTTTTCAAAAATATCAATACAAGATCAATTCAAACGGGGAATGGAAAGACTATACTGCTCCTTTTGTGATCGATTCAGAAGGTCTTTATAATGTTTACGCAAGATCAGTGGACAACGTATTTAACCTTAGTGCAGAAGTAACAGGTGTGGCTAAAGTTGATAAGACCAATCCGCCTAAACCAACTATGACAGTAGCACCGTCAAAATGGACGAATCAATTAGTTACCATAACTTTGTCCGGTGGAGCCGATACGGATAAGGGTTTTCCGAATAGTGGATTTCAAAAGTATCAATATAAGATCGATAGTGGTGAGTGGAAGGATTATAACACCCCCATTATTATCGATACTGAGGGATTATTTAAGATTACCGCTCGATCAGTAGATACTGCTTCTAATCTCAGCGAAGAAGTTTCAGGGGAAGCGAAGATTGATAGAACTAATCCGCCTAAACCAACATTGACGGTAAAACCCTTAAAGTGGACTAATGAATTTGTTACTGTTACCTTAGCTGGTGGAACTGATACGGATAAAGGATTTCCTAACAGCGGATTTCAAAAGTACCAATATAAGATAGGGCATGACGGAGCATGGAAGGATTACACCATTCCTGTGATTTTTGATGTTGATGGTCTATATAATGTATTTGCTAGATCGGTAGATAATGCATTTAACCAGAGTGAGGAAGTTGTGGGTGATGCTAAGGTTGATAAGGTGAAGCCTTCCACACCTAATGGGTTTGAAATCTTATCATATAATTATAATCAAGTTAAGATCTCTTGGTTACCTTCAACAGATAATGTAGGTGTCACTAGTTATGATATTTATCAAGATTCTGAACTGATTAATAGTACTTCTAATACTGAATTTACATTTAGTAATTTAATTTCTGATAGATCTTACACATTTACTATTGTTGCAAGAGATGAAGCAACAAACTCTTCATTTAATGGAATATTTGTTGTTCAAACTCCCAAAAGCCTTGTTGCAGCAGGTCTGTATCACAACCTGCAAGTGAAAACCAATGGACACGTGCTGGTCTGGGGAGGAAACTATTACGGTCAACTTGGGGATGGGACAACGACAGATAAAACGACAGCAGTGGAGGTTCCGGGATTGACAAATGTTCTTTCCGTAGCTGCTGGTCCGTACCATAGTTTAGCGCTGAAGAGCGATGGAACAGTGTGGGCATGGGGGTATAATAGCAGTGGTCAACTGGGGAATGGAAGCCAGAACAATAGCCTAGTGCCTGTTCAAGTGAAGAACTTGAGTGGGATAATTAAAATTTCAGCTAATGCAAATTCAATGTCTAGCTATGCGCTGAAGAGCGATGGAACGGTATGGGCTTGGGGAGAGAACAGCACCCGCCAATTAGGAGATGGTACTGGCTGGAACCGAACAACTCCGGTGCAGGTAGAAGGCCTAAGTGGGGTTAGTGACATAATAGCTGGCTGGGGACATGCTTATGCTTTAACGAGCACAGGTACGGTATGGGGTTGGGGATCTGTTGTTAACAACAATATGCCGGGTTGGAGCTTTCCGGACTGGTATACTTTTAGATATATTGCAGCATCACCACTGACCGGGTTGACGAACATTGCTGGTATCGCAACTTCGGAAGGATCACTGCAAAACAATTACGGCATAGCGCTGAAGAAAGATGGAAGTGTGGCGGTATGGGGAGGCAGTTATGCAACCTTAACCCCGGTCAACGGATTAAGCCAAATTCAAGGCATTGCGGGAGGTTCAAGCAACTATGCGATTGCAGAAGACGGAAGTGTATGGAACTGGACGAATGGAGCACCGGTCCAGATAGCAGGATTAAGTGAAATCCAAACAGTAGCGGTAGGGGAAAACCATGTTGTAGCATCTCGAGCAGATGGAAATGTGTATGCATGGGGAAAAGCGAGTGGGAACGGCCAAGGGCAACTGGGAGATGGGACTACCACGGACCGAACGACCCCAGCGCTAGTACAGGTCAATACAGCGCCACAAGTAAACTTGACGTATCCACTGGGCAGTCAAAGTGCTCCGTCTGAGAGTAACGTGAGTAATCCGGCATTCCAGTGGACGCAAAAAGATGCAGCGCGAACAAACTTTGCAGCATACCAGGTACAGGTTCTGGATGCCAATGGAGTAGTAGTGGTGGATTCGGGTGAAGTGAAGCAACCGACAACAGGGGACACTAACACTTGGACGGTAAGTACACCACTGCCAGCAGGACAGGTGTTCCAAGTGAAGGTAAGGGTGAATGATGAACACCTATGGTCGGAGTGGTCCAGTGGGGGTTGGGTCAAAGTAAAGAATAGCACGGAACTCCACCCGTTGACCTTATCCGCAGGTGAAAATCACAATCTGCAAGTGAACACCAATGGACACGTGTTAGCCTGGGGAAGTAACTATATTGGTCAACTCGGGGATGGAACAACGACAAACAAAACGACAGCAGTGGAGGTTCCGGGGCTGACAAATGTGCTTTCCGTAGCTGCAAGTGACCGACACAGTCTGGCGCTGAAGAGTGATGGAACAGTGTGGGCATGGGGGTATAATAGCAGTGGTCAACTGGGGAATGGAAGCCAGACCAACAGCCTGGTGCCTGTTCAAGTGAAGAATCTAAGTGGAATCATTGGAATTGCAGCCCGTGAGTCCACTAGCTATGCGCTAAAAAGCGATGGAACGGTATGGTCGTGGGGAGACAACGGCTCCCGCCAATTAGGAGATGGAGCAAGCAGGAACCAAGCAACACCGGTGCAGGTAGTTGGTCTAAGCGGAGTTAGTCAACTAGTAGCTGGAAAGGGATATGCCTATGCGTTAACAAGTGCAGGAACAGTATGGGCTTGGGGATATGCTGGTGGCAACAGAATACCAGGGAAGAGTGATTATCAAAGTACTGCAGTACAGATAAAGGACTTTACTGAAATAGCAAGTATTGCTGTTTCAAACGGAATGCCGAATTACGGCATAGCACTGAAGAAAGACGGAAGTGTGGCGGTATGGGGAGGCAGTTATGCAACCTTAACCCCGGTGAACGGATTAAGTGAAATTCAAGGCATTGCGGGAGGTTCAAGCAACTATGCGATTGCAGAAGACGGAAGTGTATGGAACTGGACGAATGGAGCACCGGTCCAGATAGCAGGATTAAGTGAAATTCAAGCAGTAGCGGTAGGGGAAAACCATGTTGTAGCATCTCGAGCAGATGGAAATGTGTATGCATGGGGAAAAGCGAGTGGGAACGGCCAAGGGCAACTGGGAGATGGGACTACCACGGACCGAACGACCCCAGCGCTAGTACAGGTCAATACAGCGCCACAAGTAAACTTGACGTATCCACTGGGCAGTCAAAGTGCTCCGTCTGAGAGTAACGTGAGTAATCCGGCATTCCAGTGGACGCAAAAAGATGCAGCGCGAACAAACTTTGCAGCATACCAGGTACAGGTTCTGGATGCCAATGGAGTAGTAGTGGTGGATTCGGGTGAAGTGAAGCAACCGACAACAGGGGACACTAACATTTGGACGGTAAGTACACCACTGCCAGCAGGACAGGTGTTCCAAGTGAAGGTAAGGGTGAATGATGAACACCTATGGTCGGAGTGGTCCAGTGGGGGTTGGGTCAAAGTAAAGGGAATGATGCTTAGAGTTAATAAACAACTTAATTCCTCTGTTGAATTATCTCAATCAACTATCCGAGTCAATCAACCAACAACTGTTAAATTGAGCGTCTATGGAAATGTCTATGGAGATGAGGGTGCTAAAGCTTATTTATTTGATGGAAATATTAAAGTTAAGGTGTCGGGATACACAATTTCAAGTAAAGAATCTTCCGGACAATTCGGTGATGTAGAACTCTCGGCTACAGGAACAACGGAAATAGATGTTCATTTTAATGATGGTGTTGCAGAGATCCCTTTAACGCTAACAGTGCCTGGTAAACAGATCTTATCTATCGAATTTGTTGATCTTAATGACAGCTTGAAGTTAATTGAAATTGATGTATTACCTGTCGATTTTAGTGAATTCTTCTTATTTTCAATACCATATTTCAAAGAAGTAGCTATGAATGATGCTGCATATTTTCAAAATCGTTCACTAAAATGCTGATTTAAATGTAGGCAATTACATGTTGCACTAAAATTCGGAAAAATGTAAACGACAAGCGCCTCTCTGTCATATACGGAGGGGCACTTGTCATTTATATAATTAACAACCCCTACTCCTCAACCACCTTAGAAGAACTTGGCGTGTTCTTATTCTTATACACCCACATCGCGTACTCCAACGGGCGGACCAGCGCTTTGCGGTAGATGCTGTTGTCGCCGGAGCGGGCGGCGCCCACGCGGCCGGCCATGCCGGTGAACTCCCAGTCGCCCTGGCCGTTCTTCTGCACCAGCATCCGGTAGTCGTGAAACCGGCCACTGGGCAGCCGCAGCGGGATGCCCTGCTGCACGAGGAATTTACCGCCGATGCACCACTGGCGGACGATGGTCTCCAGCCGGTTCAGCGACACCTTGCGCGGGGCGATGATCTGGCGGCTCTGGCGGCGTCCCTGGATATCGAAGAGAGACTTGCCTTCACGCTGACGCTCGATCCGCAGGATGCCGCGCCCCCCGGTGCCGTTGATCGGCTTCACATAGACAACGGGGCTGGATTTCAGCATCCGGTACAGATCGGCAGAGGACTGGTAGAGCAGCGTCTCCGGCAAGTGTTATAAAAGGCGGTAATACAAGTTATAGGGAAATATCAAATGTGATATTTTATTACCTTCTCCTCTATTCCTTGAGATTTTCTCATAAAAAGCACCGCCTACTATTCACTTCATCCTTTGAATTCTCGATAATCACATTAAAGGGATATTAATCTTTTTTATTCAAATTAATGGATTTTAAGCTTTTGTAATCGCTTACATATTAGGGGGATGATCTCAATTAAGGACTTTGATATTAAACAAGCTTTGTCTAAAAGTAAATAAGAAGGCGCGGGTGATGAAATGTGAGAGCATTAAAAACAATACTCCAAGCCATTCTCTATGTACTGTTGGCTATTGGACTACAGCTATTCTTAATTTATTTTCTAAGGATAAGAATAGAGGGTTGGGGAATTAAGCTATTGAATTTTTCAATAAAGATGTACCTTGTGCCACTTTCTTTACTTTTAGTTAATTCGTTTTTATATGTAAGAACACGGAGAATAAAATATCATATCACCTGGTTTCTATTAACTGTTTTACCGAGTTCTTTATTAATTTTATTTTCCAAAGCAATACAAAGGAGCGGAGAGTATGAGCAAGCAGTGGTTGAGATTAAATTCTTTCCTGAATATCAGGTGGAAATGCTCATTCTGCTCCCATTTAGCATTTTTATATTTCAGTTCATTTTGATCTTGTATTATTTGATTAAAGTAAGAAAAGAAGATGTTAATTTGAAATAATGAGGGGTTATTACAATGAAAAGAATTTTCGGAATGGTCAGAAATATGTTATTTGACATTGATTAAAGTGTACTTTTAGCGATTATTAAAGACAATTCCAAGAGACGTGGATGGATTGTAAAATCTGCGCATAAAAAGAACCCCCTCAGATCCAGAGGGGGTTCTTTGCTATCAAATAAAACCCCTACTCCTCAACCACCTTAGAAGAACTAGGCGTATTCTTATTCTTATACACCCACATCGCATATTCCAGCGGGCGGACCAGCGCTTTGCGGTAGGTGCTGTTGTCGCCGGAGCGGGCGAAGACCTCGCGGGCAGGCTTGGGGTTGACCTCCAGCACGTAGATCTTGCCCTCGCGGTCGATGGCCAGATCCAGGGCCAGCTCGCAGAGGGCGCCGAAGCTGTCTTCGAGATAGGCGGCCGCCTCGATCCCCAGCTTCTCGGCAGCACGCATGGCCTTGTCGGCCCGCTCTTCGCTGCCAAGCCACTGCTTCAGTAGCGTCTCTGCCTTCATGGCATGACCGCCGCCATGGAGATTCGAGGTGACGCTGCGGGCGGCGCCCACCCGGCCGGCCATACCGGTGAACTCCCAGTCGCCCTGGCCGTTCTTCTGCACCAGCATCCGGTAGTCGTGGAACCGGCCGCTGGGCAGCCGCAGCGGGATGCCCTGCTGCACCAGGAATTTACCGCCGATGCACCACTGGCGGACGATGGTCTCCAGCCGGTTCAGCGACACCTTGCGCGGGGCGATGATCTGGCGGCTCTGGCGGCGTCCCTGGATATCGAAGAGAGACTTGCCTTCACGCTGACGCTCGATCCGCAGGATGCCGCGCCCACCGGTGCCGTTAATCGGCTTCACATAGACGACGGGGCTTACTTTCAGCATCCGGTGCAGATCGGTAGAGGACTGGTAGAGCAGCGTCTCCGGCATATGGGACCGGAAACGGCTCCGCTGGGAGAAGGTCTGGTGCACCGTCCATTTATTGCGCAGCGGGCGGTTCAGGAAGGTCAGATGGTCGTACCGCGCGCGGAAGCGCAGCAGCTGCTGGAAGCGCTGGCTGCGCTGAATCCGGCAGCGGTCATAGATCATATTCGGGAAGGGTCGCCATTTCCGCGACCATACTCCGCTTTTGACATCATAGACCATGGCATGAATCTGGTCCTTGCTTACATGTACATCTGCCGGGGTGAATACAAAAACATCCAATCCCATCCGGCTGCCTTCTATAATCATCCTCCGGTATACACTCTTCTCTTCGAGCTGCTTGGCGTCGTTCAGATACAGGGTGAGGATGCCTAGGACGGGCTCTGGCACAGGAGTTCACCTCCTTGCGGGAGAATGGCGGGATCAACTGCGCTCCTCGGGGAACGCAAGAGCAGGGTGGGCTTGCCTGTAGGGCCGCTAACCAGGTCAACAGCGGCAAGCCCGCTGTTGAAGCACATCTTGAGGCTGGCTGCATTGTCGCAGGCGACATGGCATTCCAGCTGCCCAAGGCGCTCCAGCTGTGCAGCAAGCAGGGCTGTGCCCGTATGCCTGTTCCGGTACAGGGGATGAACGGCGACTACACAGGCCTCCTTGCCGAAGCCGGACACGAAGCTGACGCCTGCGAGCTGGCGGCCGTTCTGACCCCGCACAGTGGCAACGAGCAGGGAGACCCCCGGCAGGGCGAGCTGATCCGGTGTCAGCCGGGCCAGCCTCCTGCATCCGCGAAGTGTAATCCGCTGCTCCCCATACTCCCTCAGGAACTCAAGCAATCCGTTTCGCCTGGATTCCCACTGTACGGGATTGCTGTCATAGAGTGAGGATATCTGCATGGTGTCACTTCCTTTGACGGGTAATGGATTATTTGGATTGGCGGGACAGATGATTGCCATATTGAAAAATACGTTCGAGTGACAGCTTGCGGATCGCCGGCTCGTCGAATTTCATCGGGCGGGAATTGGCTTCAAAGAACCATACTCCGCCTTCTTCATCGACCCCGAGATCCATCGACATCTCGCCCAGCATGCTGGAAGAAGCCCGCTCAATCTGCCGGGCAACCAGCAGCGCCGTGGTAGAGACATTCTTCAGGATAGTTTCCGCCTGCTCTGGCCCGAAGGTTCCCTCCAGCATGCTGGAGGGGTCTTCAATGCTGCCGCCGCGCGGCACATGGGTGGTGATGCTGCGGGCCCCGGCCAGCCGTGCACCGATGCCGGTTACCGCCCAGGCGCCCCGGCCGTTCTTCTGCAGCAGCACCCGCAGATCGAAGGGGCGGCCGTGGTGTCCGGCAAGCACGATGGCTTGCTGGACAATGTAGCGGGCGGACCCTTTTTCCCGGCCGATCCGGGCCCAGAGCCGTTCTACGGATGCGGCCTTGTAGGTCGTGTTTTTTTTGCCGCTCTGAATCTGCAGCCGGTAGGGAAGCAGAGTGTCCGGGCGGTATCTCAGCCGCATGATCCCTTTGCCCGCCTTGCCCTTCTCCGGCTTGAGATAGAGGCTCTCATGATTCTTCAGCATCGCGGTAAGGGTCGCTGCGCTGCGCAGGCGGCGGGTTTTTGGCACATGCCTTGAGGTGGCCTTGGATTCCTTGAGCCACTCGAAGAGATTCCATTTATTGAAGAAGCTCGGATTGTACAGCGAGATTTCGGGATGCTCCAGACACTCGGCAATTTTGCGCACAACCTGTGTCTTCTCCTCTTCCTCGCGGTTAGGAATACGGTTATAGATGACCTGGGGCAGCGGAACCGGAATGGCATACCAGAGCTTCCCGCTGGCGGACGGCACGTAGCCGGTCACAATCTGTTCATTCAGCTTCAGGTCTCGGACCGTGATGACATAGACGAGGTAGCCCATTTCTCTGCCGGTACGGATAATGTCGCGGAAGTTACTGCGGTTGCCGCGGAACTGCTGAAGCCGGTCACTGGTGGTGAGAATGGCGATTACAGGCTTGCTGGGATCGGGTATCCGGCTGTTCACAAGTCATCCCTCCTGCGGAATTTGCTGAGATACAGACAATGCTCCAGGATGTGCTCAATGGAAGCTTTGCCCTCAGCGCGCAGGGAGGGGTGGCGGAAGATAGAGCGTCCCGGTTTGGCATTAGCCTCGAACATCCAGATATCCTCATCCTGATCAATACCGAGGTCGAATCCGATCTCGCCGAGCAGATGGCGGTGCTGGATCTCCAGAGATTCTGCGAGCTTGACGGCAGTGGTTTTGGCGCGCTGGAGCACTTCATCCGATCTGGCCCCGAACACACGGCCGAGGGCCTGCTGCGGGGTCAGTAGCGCTCCGCCGTTCTTCAGATGGGTGGTGACACTGCCCCGTCCAGCTTTTTTGGCCCCGATGCCGACGACGACCCATTGATTGCTGCCGTTCTTGTGCATATGGAAGCGGAAATCAATTGGGCAGTTGTCAATCTCAATGAGACGGATACCTTGCTGGACCACATAGTTCTGCATGCTCTGTCCATGGCGGCCCCGCAGCATCCGCATCAGGCTGTCGAAGCTGGTGAAGCGCAGCAGCACGTTCTTGCCGCTCTTGCGGTACCGGGCGAAATACCCTTTCTTCGGCAGGTAGGTCAGCCTGTAGATGCCGTGTCCCAGGCTGCCGGCCGAGGGTTTATAGTAGACGAAGTGGTGACGGTCCAGCATATCCCGCATTTGTTCGGAGCTTGGATTACTGTGCGTTTCAGGCACGAAGCGGTTCGCTGCCCCGTCATTCTCCAGCAGCTTGTAGATATCCGATTTGTTGAAGAAGCTCCAGTTGAAATAAGGAATCTTCTTGCGTCCAAAGCGCTCGCGCAGCTGGTTGATGTAAGGGGAGGTCTCGGCTCTGCGGCTGGGCAGGCGGTTATAGACTACATCCGGCAGGGGCACCAGCTTGCGCTCGAAGCGGCCGCTTGCCGTCAGGAAATATCCGTTGACCTGCTCCTGTTGCCAGTCGATATCCCGAGGCATGAAGGCGAAGATGTAGCATTTGTTGCTGCCTTCGCGCAGCAGCTGCTTGATGAAGCCGGTGCGGGAGCCGAAGGGCTGCCCAGCAGAAGCGGGTCCATCTGAGAGCACGCCGACCAGCGGTCCGAGCTGCACCTCGTCATTCTGCAGATTGCGCAGGTAGATGCCACCGGACTTCGGGACCTTGATGGCGCTTTTGACGCCTGAGGCCAGGAAGAGATGCTTGCCGGCACGCTTGATCGGCTTGATCATGGCGGGGATGGCATCTTTTCCGAGGCGCAGGCGGATATTTTTCTTGCCGGATAATTTCAGGCTTCTCATCAGTTCACCCGAGACATATACTACTCGATCAGGCTGCTTGGTGAAATGTACATTGCAAAAAGTGAGACCCATTTATGAATCCTCCTTTGGAACCATAGATATCATTCTCCCGTGTGAACGAAGCTGCCCGTGAGACAGCTTGTGGTGGCTGCTTGATGTAAGCAGCAGATGGCGCGCATAGCGCAGCGGGTTCTCGGCAGCGAGTCTAGCAGCCCGGCGGTCGCCCGTCAGCCGGAATACCGTGCGCCCTGGTTTGGAATTAGCTTCCAGCAGATAGATTCTTCCTCCGGCATCGATGCCAAAATCAAGGCCCAGCTCCCCGAGTCTGCCGCAGGATTCTTCCAGCAGCGGAGGCAGGAGTGCAGATGCCTGAGTCAGCTCCTCCAGCAGCTCGCGACCTGCCCCGCCATATTCATCCAGCAGGAAAGGGAGGGCGGGAACGGCCGTGCCTCCGCCATGCAGATTGGAGGTCAGTGATCCCCGGGTGCCGAGCCGGACGGCCATGCCGGTCAGGGTCCAGGCACCAGTGCCATTCTTCTGCATCAGCACACGTACATCGAACGGCTGTCCTCCGCTGCCGGTGAGATGCAGGTAAGGCTGTATGATGTAGCGGTGCTGGCCGATGAAGCGGCCGATCCAGTCCAGACCTTCGTCCAGCGTACCGAAAACATATTGAAAAGATTCGTTATTCCTGTCTCTGCCCCGCACCTTCACTCCGCCGCCTTCGCGTCTGCCGAGCAGTACAGCGTGTACGGTGCGTTTGCCGTGGGAGCCGGTTCTGGGCTTCAGAAAAACGCCGTATTCCCATCCGGCGAGCATATTTCCAAGCGCTTCGCGGCTGCTGTAGTTCTCTGTCTCCGGCAGCAGGGCAGCGGCGGCGGGGCTGCGCCGCAGTATCTCGTAGACTCCCCATTTATCAGGAAGTCCGCGTGACCAGGGCAGACAGCGGGTCAATACAGACAGAGCCGCCGCTGCAGTTCTTTTCTCCTCCGGTGACCGGTAAAAGCAGCGGTTATAGAGAATGTCGGGCGGCGGAGCCTGCACAGGCTCCCATTGTCCGTTCTGCCATTGATATCCGCTGACATAGGAGCCGTCCGCCGCTACCCCCTCCGGATGAAAGATCAGGACCTTCAGATCATACAGCGGGGCCGCCCGGCAGAGCTGACTGCAGAACTCCGGCTCTGCGATGGGAGGAATCCCGTGGCGACGGCCTGTCATAATGCCAAGGAACCCCATTGCTGTTGTGGTCATGATGTCCTCCTTATAACCCGGCCAGATAGCGGCAGTATAGAATCATTTGTTTGACTGAGGGTCTGATTTTCTGGTCATTCAGCGGTGTATTGTCGTTCTTGGACGGCTTGGAGTTGACCTCCAGCAGCCAGATTCGGCCGGACTGGTCAAGCG
Organism: Paenibacillus sp. FSL P4-0338; assembly: GCF_038002365.1. NCBI lineage: Bacteria > Bacillati > Bacillota > Bacilli > Caryophanales > Paenibacillaceae > Paenibacillus > Paenibacillus sp. FSL P4-0338. Next base: position 171,273 of record NZ_JBBOCG010000001.1, read on the forward strand.
CGAGGTCGATGCCGAGCTCCCCGAAATGGGCGGGAATATAAGTCTCAACCCCTCTTGCAATGGCCAGCGCCGCTCTGGGCAGCTGAACCTGGGTGCTTTCTTTGACACCAGCGGGAAGACTGCTTTTGCCGACAGCCTCCTTGACTGTACTGAGCGTGCCGCCGCGGGCAAGATTGGAGACGAAATGATTACTTCCGGCGGTCCGGGCCACAATGGAGGTGACGCTCCATTTGCCGGTGCCGTTCTTCTGCACCAGGGCCCGGAAATCGACCGGCCGCCGTCCCAGCTCCATCAGGGAGAGACCTTGCTGGATCTGGAAGCGGGTGGTTTTCATCTTGGGGGCAATGGACCCAAAAAGATTCGCCAGACTGGTATAGCTCTGCTTACGTGTGCCCATCGCAGTGGTGGACAGCAGCCGGTAACCGCCGCCTTCCTCCTTGGAAATGCGCAGAATGCCTTTGCCCAGGCTGCCGCGTACCGGCTTCAGGAACACGCTGGGGTAGCTGCTGCACATCCTTTTCAATATGGCGAAGCCGTTCAGGGCATGCGATTCAGGTAAATACCGCTGCAGGGCGGGGTCCTGGGCCAGTGCCTCGAATACCTCTGTCTTGTCTAGGAACTTTTCGTTGAAGAAGTGGGTTCCATAGCGGGATTTTACATCTGCCAAAAAATGCTGTACGCTAGGTTTATTCTCTACCTTTCGCGTGGTCAGCCGATTGTTGATCACATCGGCAACAGGAAGACTCAGCTTCCGCCAGCCCTCATCGTAGACCCAGCCCTGGATGGTAGTGGTGCGTGATTCCAGCGCTTCCGGGGTGAAGAAATAGACATAGGCGCCTTGTGCATGGCAGGCATGAGTCAGCTCCCGGCAGAACATGGTGATCTGGCCGAAGACCCGCTCCGGCTGTTCGGGGTGGTCCCGGCTCACCAGGACGCCAATCATCGGTCCCAGACGCAGAATGCGGCTGCCGGCGCTGTAGGAAGCGTTAAGCGTCAAGCGCTGTCTTAAGCCAAGCCGCCGGCCGAGTGCCTCACTTACACGCAGGCTGTCGGATTTGGGGACAGGAATTACAGTAACCTCCTGCCGGAAAGAGCCGAAGTTCAGCTGAATGGTTCCGTGCGCCGGTATTTTGAGCCTCTTCATGGATTTGTCGCCTAGCATTACAGCATTTTCCTGCAGGATGCCCGAGTGGACCGTTTGAACCGGGATCTTTAGCTTAGACATCGTGGATCTCCTTCCGGTAGGCAAGCATGGTGCCGGCAATATGAATCTTGAGGGTTACATATCATTCATCATATGGAGACATCTGACCCTTGGTGATTGACCTATTCCCGAAAAAGCCGTGCCGGGCGGATTAATATCGCCGGTAGCCATGGGCTGGCAGGCGCGCCTGGACCGGAGGGCGGGAGCACAGAAGGAAGTAGGCATGCCCGGGCAGCACTATGGCGGTTGCCAAATTTGGGCTCAGACAGCCCCTGGGGCTGCCTGCTGGATGAGCAGGGGCTTTTGAAGCGAAGCAGAGACGAACATAACTTGGAGGAGGAAATAAAATGAACGTGATTGATAAGGCGCATGAATTGGCGCGTGCTATTAAGGACAGCAGTGAGGTATCGGATATTACCAGTGCAATGAAGGTGATCGAAGCAGATCCGGAGAGCAAGCAGATGCTAGACAACTTCCGCCAGAGCCAGATTGAGCTGCAACAGCGGATGATGAGCGGGGACATGCCTCCGCAGGAGGACATGGAGAAGATGGAGAAGCTCTTTGAGGTGCTTAACCTGAACCTGGGCATCCGCCGTCTGTTCGACGCAGAGCGCCGCCTCAGTGTGGTCATCGAAGATGTGAACAAAATCATCACAGACAGCTTGTCTCAAATGTACGGCGCGCAATAGGCACCGGCAGCACGCCGGGGGTTCTCTCTGATACAGTAAAAGGGTGATTTCAGGGCTATACGGCTCTGGAATCACCCTTTTTGTCACAATCCGTTAATCCTGCTTGCCCTCCACCAGACAGAGCAGAATAGTAGCGGCCATCCCGAGACGGCGGTCCAGCTTGCCATGGGTGTCCATTGAGAAATCGGCAGTGATTTTGGTAACGAACGGATTGAAGTTCTGCCGGAAGGCAGGAATCACCATTCCCCCGATCTCTAAGTTGTATTTCTGCGGAATAATGGCAAGCGCACGGCGCAGCAGCGCGAGGAAGGCGTTGTCCTCCTTAATGGTGCCGATCTCGTTATCCTGCGTGTCCAGGATGGCCCATTCGTCCTTGATGAGAGATTTCAGGCCTTTGCGGCGGAGTGCGCCCACCGTTTCCCCGGTCTCCATATCATACACATCATAGGTTGAGCTGATATCAAGAATCTTGCGCGCTTTGATCCGCAGCAGCTCCCTCCCCATCGTCTCGTCGGGGTACAGCGTAATGTCCTCTCTCAGCCGGAACGCTTTCATTTCCGAGAATAGCAGCAGCTCCCCCGAATCACCCAAGATATGTAGCTTTCCGCCCAGCGCAGAGAATATTTTTTTGCGGGCGATGTAACGGGTCTGGTTATAAATGGGATTCAAGGTCATTCCCTCCTTTGCGATATATCATCTCATACCCGAGCCATGCAGGATAGAAACTGCTAACAAGGCACTAACATCCTGCTGAAAAATTACGCAGCTTGTCTCATATTTCCGGCCGCAGGTTCATAGAATAGAGATATAGATTCATTCTAACAAACCTGTAGAGCGAAGGAGCGGTCCTGCAATGAGAAAAAAAAGTAAATTCAAGCATTCCGTGTATCTGCTGATTGCCCTGGCCATGCTGTTATACGCGCTGCCGAAGCTGTCTGTTCAGAATGGCTCCGGCTGGGTGCTGGGCTTCGGTATCGTCTGGTGTATCTTCGCGTTCCTGGTCATTGCCTCGCATCTGCATTTCATTATCGGTGTGGATGAAGAGAAGCAGAAGCGCCTGGATGCTGTCCGCAAGGCCAAGCTTGCACAGTGGCAGGGCAAATGGAATGAAGAAGGCCGGGTGTCGCAGAGATCATAGTCCAGGAATAGAGCTGACGGTGTAAAAGTACCCCCTGTTTGCCGTTGCGGCGGACCGGGGGTTACCTGTGCGTGCTTCTCCTGCCGGGAGTAAGTTACCCGGTGTTATATATATATTCCCGGCTGTCATAACTTTTGAAAGATACAGTGTAACCTGCTGTACTCCAGTACGGACAGCATGTATAATGGGTACAGAATAGTACAGATCGGGGTATGGGGGTGTAACAGTTGGAAGGTCAAGGCGATAACATCACAAAGCATGAACAACTGCTGCAGCACATTGAGAGTCTGAAGGTAGGAACCAAGATCTCCGTCCGCAAGCTGGCGAAGGAGATGGGGGTCAGCGAAGGTACGGCTTACCGTGCGGTGAAGGAAGCGGAGAACCTCGGAATCGTTATCACCAAGGAACGGATTGGTACGGTCCGGGTGGAGAAGAAGCCGCGTAATATTTCCGAGCAGCTCACCTTCGGCGATGTCGTGGATATTGTTGAAGGGCATGTGCTTGGCGGAGCAGAGGGTCTGAACAAGCATCTTCATAAATATGTGATCGGTGCGATGAAGGTCGATGCCATGATCCGGTACATCGATGCCGACAGCCTGCTGATCGTCGGGAACCGCGATGATGTGCACTCGCTTGCACTGGAGCAGGGGGCCGGGGTGCTTGTGACAGGGGGTTTCGGCACCAGCCGCGAGGTCAAAGCGCTGGCCGATGAGCTGGACCTGCCGGTCATCTCGTCCAGACATGATACGTTTACGGTGGCTTCGATGATTAACCGCGCGATCTTTGACCGGCTGATCAAGAAGAAGATAATGCTGGTGGAGGATATCGTGGAGGGCAAGCTGCGGCTGAACACGCTCAAAATCTCCAGCACCGTAGGAGAACTGCGTGAACTGGCACTGGCCAGCGGAGAGCAGCGGTTCCCGGTCACGGATGAATGGAACCGGGTTATCGGAATTGTAGGCCGGCGTGATGTGGAGGATCTCAGCGAAGGGCAAATTATTGAAAAGGCGATGGTGCGCAGTCCGGTCACCGCTGCACTCCAGACCTCGCTGGCTTCGGCGGCGCAGATTATGATGTGGGAGGGGATCGATTTTCTGCCCATTGTGGACCGCAACCGTAAGCTGGTAGGATCGGTCACCCGCCGTGAAGTGCTGCAGAGCCTGCGCGACGCCAGCAATCAGCCGCAGCTTGGAGAGACGTTCGATCATCTGATCTGGAACGGGTTCGCGGATGAGCGGGATGAGGAGGGCAGGCTGTTCTTCCATGGCTTCATTACCCCGCAGATGGCGACCGATCTGGGAACGATCTCGGAAGGGGTTCTGTCCACCCTGATGACTTTGTCCGCCTTCAAGGCAGCCAAGGATATCACCGGGAACGACTATGTACTGGACAATATGTCCACTTACTTCATCCGTCCGGTACAGATTGAGCATTCCATCACCGTCATGCCGAAGCTGCTGGAGATCAGCCGCCGCACCTGCAAGCTGGAGATCGAGATCAGCTATATGGATACCATTGTTGCCAAGGCCGTTCTGATGCTGCAGTCGATTGACCACGGGTAACGGGATTAGTGAGTGACTATGAACGAAGATTCATTTTAGGCAAAATATTAAATAGACCAGGGCTGTCCTGCAGGCGATCAGGATGGGCAACTGGTCTATTTGTATTGGCGGCGGGCTGAACCCTCAGCTTCCGCTGCGCATCCGGCTATAGTAGCTGAAGCTGCGCAGTCCCGAGAAGATATTGAACAAGCCCAGCAGCAGAAAAGCAGCCTCAATGACCACGTTAAGCGTCGAGCCGCGGAAGATGAACATCGACATTAATGAAAGCGTGACCAGCATTCCGCCCAGCAGCATATTCATGATCGAGCGTCTGGTGCCTTGGATAAGCGGGTCGGCGGTTCTGCGGGAAGAGATGCTGTACGCGGCGGCGCATACCATGAAGATAACCAGCAGGGCAAACAGCACATACTTAATGAACATAATCATGAACGGCAGCTCCTTTGTGGAAGACCCGTCAGTCAGCATTGCCTTAGCCGGGCACTCTGTATCCTGTGATTGTGATTTGTCCACTATTGTATCATGATTTGCGGCTCAGCTGCGCTTATACGGACTGATTTCCACCCAGATTTGCAGCACGCCCTCCATCACCAGCATGGTGCGGATTTTGACGGTGTATTCCTTCTCGCGGGCCAGATAGATTTTGCTGTCCAGCAGCAGGCGCGCCAGCTTGCCGTCGGAATCGATATCGAACATGCTGCGCCCGCGCAGCGGCTCCAGATCGCCCGCCAGCTTGCTGAGAACCTCCTTGGTTGTCACCGGGTCCAGCGCCGCCGCACCGTCCTTGACCTTACTCTCCTCGGTACGCACCTTAATCTCACGGATGACGGTGGAGGTATTGTTGTATTTTTTGAGCGTCAGAATGTCTTTACGGTATTGTTCAATCTCCAGCCGCAGATCGTGGTTATTCACCCAGAGAATGTTATAGCCCATATGATAAATCGCGTTGTACAGGGCGGCTCCCACAATCACCCCCAGCACAAACACAGCAGCAATCTGCGAGAATCGGCGGTAGCGGTGGAACGGCGGAAGTCGCATGTATCTTTTCACCCCTTCGCTTCTACTTGCCGCATACCCACTTGACCAGCTCGCTGCCCATATGAGCGCCCAGGAAAGCGAACACCAGATAGAGAATCTGCTTGATGGCCGGAGAGAGATTGCCTCCCAGCATATTGCTCTCAATGACCCGCATCGGGTCGATGGTTCCGCCTACTGCGGTAGCCAGTGCCCATATCTTAATCCGGTCTGCGATTTCCAGCATGGTATCGGTTGGCGGCTGAAGAGAGACGACGGCGCCGATTCCGCCCAGCATTGCTCCGCCAAGCACTATGCCGAATGCGATGAAGAAGTCGAGGACGGCCTTGCTTAAGAAAATATCCATAAAAAGCTCCCTCCTTAGATCAGGCGGCGGCCTGCCTTTGCCTGTCCATATGCTCTTAATCCATTCTATGGGCGGTTCCCCCTCTAATATGATAAAATAGTTTCATCTTATGTTTTGATTTGGAACTGAAGGGAAGTGGGGAATATGAGCCCATTCGTGCATTTGCATGTGCACAGCGAATACAGTTTACTGGACGGGGCGGCGCGCATTACAGATCTCGTGCGCCGGGCCGGCGAATACGGCATGACATCGCTGGCGCTGACGGATCATGGTGTGATGTACGGGGCCATCCCTTTCTATAAAGCCTGCCAGGCGCAGGGAATCAAGCCGATTATCGGCTGTGAGGCTTATTTAACCGCAGGCTCGCGCCGTGAGCGGGGAAGCCGCAAGGATCAGCCGATCTATCACCTGATTCTGCTGGCGAAGAATATGACCGGCTACCGGAATCTGATGAAGCTGATCTCCATCGGCCATCTGGAGGGCCAGCATTACAAGCCGCGTATCGATATGGAGGCGCTGGCAGCGCATGCCGAGGGCATTATCTGCCTAAGTGCCTGTCTGGGCGGTGAAGTACCGCAGCATCTGCTGCACGGCCGGGAGGAGGAGGCGCGCAAGGCGGCACTGCGGTATAAGGATGTTTTTGGAAGCGACTTCTATCTGGAGCTGCAGGATCACGGGATTGCCGAGCAGAAGCGGGTGAATCCGCAGCTGATTGCGCTTGCTGAAGAGCTCGGCATTCCGCTGGCAGCGACTAATGATGTCCACTATATGGACAAGGAGGATGCCGAGGTTCAGGATGTGCTGATCTGCATCGGCACGGGCAAATCTGTGGACGATGAGGACCGGCTGAAGATCGGGACAGACCAGTTGTTCTTCAAAAGCGGGGAGCAGATGGCTGCGCTGTTTCCGCATGTGCCGCAGGCGATAGAGAACACGCAGCGGATCGCTGAAGCGTGCAATCTGGAGCTGACGTTCGGCAATCATATTCTCCCGGAATTCTCGCCTCTGCCGGAAGGGCTGGATGCCGCTGCTTATCTGCGCGAGCTATGCCGCAGCGGGCTGGAGCAGCGCTATGCGGATACTCCGCTCTGGGAATCGCCAGAGGAGAAGGAGACGGCTGAGAAGCGGCTCGACTACGAGCTGGGAGTCATTGAGAGTATGGGGTTCAGCGATTACTTCCTGATCGTGTGGGATTTTATCGCTTTTTGTCACCGCAGCGGCATTGTTACCGGTCCGGGCCGTGGTTCCTCCGCAGGAAGTCTCACCGCATACACGCTGAAGATTACCGATGTGGACCCGCTGAAATATAATCTGCTGTTCGAGCGGTTTCTGAACCCTGAGCGGATCACGATGCCCGATATTGATATCGACTTCAGCGACGAACGCCGCGATGAGGTCATTGCCTATGTGGTGGACAAGTACGGCAAGGAGCATGTGGCGCAGATCATCACCTTCGGTACGATGGCGGCCAGGGCTGCTGTCCGTGATGTGGGCCGGGCGCTGAATCTGCCTTATAACGAGGTGGACAAGGCGGCGAAGTTAATTCCGGGCCAGCTCGGAATTAATATTACCCGGGCGCTGGAGAGCTCGACTGAGCTGAAGGCGCTGTATGAGACGAACCCGAAGACCAGAGGCCTGCTCGACATGGCGATGAAGGTGGAGGGCATGCCGCGCCATGCTTCGACGCATGCGGCTGGCGTGGTCATCTCCAAGGGTCCATTGACCGATGCTGTTCCGCTTCAGGCGGGCAATGAGAGTACGGCGCTTACCCAGTACTCCATGGAGCATCTGGAGAGCGTAGGGCTGCTCAAGATGGACTTCCTCGGCCTGCGGACTTTGTCGATTATTGAAAGGTGCATGAAGTGGGTGAAGGAGATGACCGGGAGTGTGCCTGATTTCCGCATCATTCCGGATCACGATCCGCTCACCTATGAGATGCTGGGAGCAGGCGAGACGACGGGCGTATTCCAGCTGGAATCGGCAGGTGTACGGCGGGTACTGAAGGACCTGAAGCCTAGCGGGTTCGAGGATATTGTCTCGGTGGTAGCGCTGTACCGCCCGGGTCCGATGGAATTCATCCCGAAATTCATCGGGGGCAAGCACGGGGAGTTCGAGGTTGTCTATCCGCATGCGGATTTGCAGCCGATTCTGGCCGATACCTACGGTATTATCGTCTACCAGGAGCAGATCATGCAGATTGCCTCGCTGATGGCCGGCTTCTCGCTTGGCGAAGCAGACCTGCTCCGCCGTGCAGTGTCCAAGAAGAAGCGGGAGACACTGGATCAGGAGCGCAGCCACTTCGTGGAGGGCAGTCTGAAGCAGGGCTACCAGGAAGCGGATGCCCATGCGGTCTATGATATGATCGTGAAGTTCGCCAACTACGGCTTTCCGCGCGCCCATGCGGCTGCTTATGGTGTTCTCGCCTTCCAGACGGCGTATCTCAAGGCGCATTATCCGGTGCAGTTCATGGCCGCTATGCTCACCGCCGTGATGGGGACCCACCGCAAGGTGGCGGAATATGTCCTGGAATGCCGCCGGTCCGGGATTGGCGTACTGCCGCCGGATGTCAACGAGAGCGGGGTATTGTTCACTCCGGTGCCCGGCGAAGGCCGCGGGCATATCCGCTTCGGGCTGGCTGCGGTGAAGAATGTCGGCACGCTGGCTGTGGAGAACATTATGGCGGTCCGTAAGGAGCGGCCGTTCGACAGCCTGCTCGATTTCTGCCGCCGGGTTGACTTACGCGTCTGCAACAAGCGGGTCATCGAATCGCTGCTGCAGACCGGCGCCTTCGATGCGCTGCCCGGACACCGGGCGCAGCTGCTGGCGATGCTGGATGAGACGGTGGACGCGGCGGCCAAATGGCGCAAAGAGCGCGATGAGCTGCAGATCCAGCTGTTCGATGACCTGATCGAGACGCCGAACTGGGAGATCCGCTACCCGGATATTCCGAGGTTCAGCGGAACCCAGCAGCTGGAGCTGGAGCGTGAGCTGCTCGGGCTCTATCTCTCCGGCCATCCGCTGGATGACCATGCGGGGCTGCTGGAGGAGCCGGGGATGCAGAAGCTGATGGATCTTGGCGAAGCTGCGGATGAGAGTATGACCGTGACGGCCGGTATGGTCGTGTCGCTGAAGGAGATCACGACCAAAGCCGGGAAGGCGATGGCTTTTGTGGAGTGGGAAGACCAGATCGAGCGCTGCGAGGTCGTACTCTTCCCGGAGGTGTGGAAACGCAGCCGCGCCCTGATTGAGAAGGGCGCATTGCTGGCCCTGCGCGCCAAGGTGCAGCAGGAGGACGAGGGCTTCAAGCTACTGGCTGAGGAGGTAGCTCCGCTCACCTCGGACAGCGTGCGCGGCCTGCTGCAGCGCCGCAGCGCCGGGTCCCGGCCCGCCTACGGCGCGGGCCGCGGTGCCCCCGCAGGAGCGCCTGCGGCCGCTCCTGCAGCCCGCACGGGCGCCGGTGGCCCCGGCGCCCGGCCCGGCGGTGCAGCTGGCGCCGCCGCTGCACCGGGCACGCGCACACCGGCGGCACAGCCGCCCGGTGCGCGCGCTTCCGCGGCCGCTGCGCAGGCCGCGCCCAAGGCCCAGGCCGCGTCAGACGCGCGGCCGGGCAGCCCTGCCCCGCTGCGCACGGGGCAGGACCCAGCCGCTGAGCGCTTCGCAGGCTCAGCGCCCGGCGCCCAGCGTGTCTTCATCAAGATCACGCCGGGCGCTGAGCTGAAGGGTCTGCTGCCGCGCCTCCAGGCGCTGCTGCAGACCCATCCGGGACCCGCAGCGACGCTGCTGTTCTACGAGCGCAACCAGAAGGTGCTTGCGCTGAGCGACAGCTACCGGATCGAGCCCTCGGAGGAGCTGTTCGCAGCCATTGAAGAGATGCTGGGTGCCGGAACCGTCCGTCTCCGATAGGAGCAGCCAAGCTGTCCTTGGAGCTTGTTCGAAGTGAACATTCACATAGGTGTATTATGTGCAATTATCAACCGTGAAAAGGATGGCTTTCCTCCTCTAACTGTAGTTTGTACAACTAAATCTGCCCGAATGGGTGAGAACCCGGGTATAGAGGCAGTTTAATTGTATGAATTACAGCTAAAAGGATAGTCGGCGCTAAATCAGATGATTTAGTTGTACAGAATGCACTTAAGCATCCCCATTGCACCCTAATTGGGGCATGGCAAACCCTCAGCATGGCGGCTGGTTAAAGAGTTTCTCACCAGTTAATTTTGATGCTGCACAAATGCATCTTTTATGGGCAGCCGCTGTGATACACTGATCTTTTTAGCACATTTGCCCCCTCTTCCGCATACATTAGGGAACCAATAGAGTGAACTTATGAATCTGTCAGGTTTCACTCTCAAGTTCAGCTAAATCATAGCGGGGCATTGTCCCGTGCGGAAGGGGAATGACATCATGTCCTATCAAATGGCGGAGGAGCTGCTGGAGCGCCGGGGAGTATCACTGGACTCGATCGCGGAGATCGTCTATATCCTGCAATCGGTCTATTATCCCAGCTTAACGCAGGAGGAGTGCCTGAGCAGCGTCAAGTCGGTCCTGAACAAAAGAGAAGTCCAGTATACGCTCATGACCGGGATTGCGCTGGATGAGTTAGCCGAGAAGAAGCTGCTGCCCCAGCCGTTTCAGGCGGTAATGGAAGCGGATGAATCGCTCTACGGGGCGGACGAGACGCTGGCACTGGGCATCACGAGCGTGTATGGAATGATCGGCCTGACCAGCTTCGGCTACCTGGATAAAATAAAGCTTGGAATTATCGGCAAATTGAATGATGATAAAGGGAGCATTCATGTATTTCTGGATGATCTTGTGGCCGGAATTGCGGCTGCAGCTTCAGCCCGGATCGCCCACGGGCATGAGGGTGCGAAGGTCTATCCCCATGTGACCGGGACCGAATAACGGCTGTTCCTGATGCGCTGCGACCGGCCTCCCGGGCCTGAGTCCTTCCTGCCGGGCTTGCTTGCGGGAAAAAAGAAAACTGTGTTATCATAATTTCATTATATTCAGGATACGGCTGGATTCGAGATTAGGGAGGCCTTGCAGGGCATGTGGACGGTAATCTATATAGCGCCGACCGCCAAAGTGGCGGAGATGATCCAGAGGAAGCTTACGGAAGAAGGATTTCTGATTAAATGCCGTCCCATCAATATGTCCAAGCAGCAGTTTGAGATTCTGGTTCCTTCGGGAGAGCTTGAAGAAGTGCAGGAGGTCCTCAATCTGATTCTGCATCCCTGAAGAGTATGGCATAGAGATTCAAAGCATTCATGACAGCGGCAAGCTGCTATTTACGCAAATAAACGGCTGAAGAGGTGCGACCCTTGTTCAAAGATTTATTTCAGAAAAAACGGAAGTACGCGACTATTCCTTCAGAACGTCTGGAGCGAAGCGGCGGACCGGCAGAAGGCGAGCGCCCTAAGCGGGAGATTCCCGAAGGTCTAATGAGCAAGTGCGCCAAATGCGGAACGATCCAGTATAGCAAGGAACTGGAGAAGAATTTGAAAGTATGCCCTTCCTGCGGCTATCATATGCGCCTCAATGCGACCGAACGGATTGCAATGATACTTGATCCGGAAGGGTTCATTGAGTTCGACAGCGAGATGGCGTCGATTGATCCGCTGAAGTTCCCCGGCTATGCCTCGAAGCTTGCGCAACAGCAGTCCAAAACCGGACAGCTTGAAGCTGTAATCACCGGCCAGGGCAGCATTGGCGGACATCCGGTTATTGTAGCCGTGATGAATTTTGAGTTCTTCACCGGCAGCATGGGATCTGTGGTTGGAGAGAAAATTACAAGAGCGGTGGAAGAAGCGACAGAGCAGGCACTGCCGATGCTGATCTTCTCCACCTCCGGCGGAGCCAGAATGCAGGAGAGCATTCTCAGTCTCATGCAGATGGCGAAGACAAGCGCCGCGCTGGCCCGGTTCAGTGAAGCAGGCGGCCTGTATATTTCTGTCATTACTGATCCGACTACCGGCGGGGTATCGGCGAGCTTTGCCAGCCTGGGCGACATTATTATTGCCGAGCCCGGAGCGGTATTCGGCTTTGCCGGACGGATTGTCATCGAGCAGACGATCCGCCAGAAGCTGCCGGAGGATTTCCAGACGGCAGAGTTCAATCTGCAGCACGGACAGCTGGATCTGGTCGTGCACCGTAAGGAAATGCGCTCCACACTCACGAAGCTGCTGGAACTGCATGATGTGAAAGGGGGATTTTAGGTTGGCAGGAGAGTTGCCTTTTGAAATGCCTCTGGTAGAAATGCGCAAAAAAATCGCCGAACTCAAGCAGTTCGGTGAAGAGAAGGGCATTGATTTCAGCGATGAGGTAGCCCGGCTTGAAGAGCGCTACAGCGAGCTGGAGAATGAGATCTATTCCAATATATCCCCGGCCCAGAAGATGCATCTGGCCCGGCATCACGTACGCCCGACCTCGCTGGATCTGATCGGGCTTATCTTCACGGACTTTATCGAGCTGCATGGTGACCGCCTGTACGGTGACGATCTTGCGGTAGTCGGCGGAATCGCCAAGCTGAATGGTAGACCTGTGACCGTTATCGGACAGCAGCGCGGCAAGGATACGAAGGAGAATATTCTCCGTTTCTTCGGCAGCGCCCATCCGGAAGGCTTCCGCAAGTCACTGAGGCTGATGAAGCAGGCAGAGAAGTTCGGCCGTCCGATCATCACCTTTGTGGATACGAAGGGGGCTTACCCCGGTAATACCGCTGAGGAACGCGGACAATCGGAAGCGATTGCCCGCAATTTGTTCGAGATGTCCCAGCTGGCCGTGCCGGTCATCTGCGTGATTATCGGCGAGGGCGGCAGCGGCGGAGCTTTAGCGATGGCCGTGGGCAACCGCGTGCTGATGCTGGAGAATGCAATCTATTCAGCGATCTCCCCTAACGGTGCAGCGTCGATTCTGTGGAAGGATGCCACCAAGGCGGAACAGGCCGCTGAGGCGATGAAGATTACGGCCACCGATCTGCTGGAGATGGAAGTCATTGAGGAGATTATTGCAGAGCCCAGAGGCGGTGCGCACCGGGATTACGAAGCTACAGCGGAGGCGGTTAAGGATACAGTCTGGCGTCACCTGCAGGAGCTGTCCGGCATGGATGCAGCAGCGCTGAAGGAAGACCGTTATCTGAAATTCCGCAAAATCGGTGAGTTTTCCGAGTCGGTGCTGGAGCAGGATTCCGATCAGGATGAAGCGCAGATTGTGGAGTAAGCGGGAGCTTTTCTCCGGGGAATGAGCGGCATGGCCGGTACCGCCGGGTTTGCACTTTTTAACATATTCCAGATTAATCCAGCCCGCGGACGGGACAAGACCTATTATACAATTATTCCCATTATAATCATCCTGTGCTTGCTGCGGGATGATTTTTCTTTTATCAGCCATCCTATATTATTCGACTTTAATTTACAGCAAAAACAGGCACTAACATTGATTTTGTGTTCAACATGCAGTAATATTCATAAGGGCGCAATAAAACGTGCATGTCTTTACATGTGATAAAGTTCCTATACAGAGAGTAAGCCTTATAGTAGATTTTGTAGTTGGAAAAAGCGAGACAGAGAGAACGAAAAAACGGAGGAAAACCTAATGCGGAAAAGTAAAATTGTATGTACGATCGGACCTGCAAGTGAATCGTTGGAGAATATCAAAAAATTGATTTTGGCTGGTATGAATGTGGCCCGTCTGAACTTCTCCCACGGCGATTTTGATGAGCATGGAGCCCGGATCAACACGATCCGTCAAGCATCCAAGGAACTTGGCAAGACTGTTGCCATCCTGCTCGACACCAAAGGACCGGAGATTCGTACTGGTAAGCTGGAAGTAGAACCGATTGAACTGGTTCAGGATGAGTATCTGACATTGACTACGGAAGAGATCCTTGGCGACCATAACCGTATCTCCATCACTTACAACAACCTGCCTAACGATGTTCAAGTAGGATCGACGATCCTGATCGACGACGGCCTGATCGGTCTTACGGTTGTCGACATTCAAGGCACTGAAATCAAGACCCGTATTGTTAACGGCGGTACGATCAAGAGCAAGAAGGGTGTTAACGTACCAGGAGTATCCATCTCCCTGCCGGGTATTACGGAAAAAGATACCAGTGATATCATTTTTGGGATCGGACAGGACATTGATTTTATTGCCGCTTCTTTCGTACGCAAAGCCAGCGACGTTCTGGAAATCCGTGAACTGCTTGCGAAGCATGATGCTTCCCACATCCAGATCATCTCCAAGATCGAGAACCAGGAAGGTGTCGATAACCTGGATGAGATCCTGGCAGTATCCGACGGCCTCATGGTTGCCCGTGGCGACCTTGGTGTAGAAATCCCTGCTGAAGATGTACCTTTGGCTCAGAAGCTGATGATTCAGAAATGTAACATCGCCGGCAAACCGGTAATCACAGCTACCCAGATGCTGGATTCCATGCAGCGCAACCCGCGCCCAACCCGCGCTGAAGCAAGTGACGTAGCGAACGCAATCTTCGACGGAACTGATGCAATCATGCTGTCCGGTGAGACTGCTGCGGGGAAATATCCGGTAGAATCCGTACTGACTATGTCCCGTATTGCTGAGAAAGCAGAATCTGCTCTGAACCACCGTGAGATCTTCATGAAGCAGCAGATTGCTCAAGAAACTACTGTAACTGAAGCGATCAGCCAATCCGTAGCGATCTCCGCTCTGGATCTGAATGCTAAAGCGATCATTTCTTCGACTGTAACTGGCCACACTGCACGCGTGGTTTCCAAATATCGTCCTAAATCACAGATCATTGCTGTTACTACCCAGGAAAGAACAATGCGTCAACTGGCGCTGGTATGGGGCGTAACTCCTGTATTCGGTCCTGAAGCTCATTCTACTGACGAATTGCTGGAAACAGCTCTTAACGGCGGTAAAGCTTCCGGTCTGGTTAAAGCTGGCGATCTTGTAGTCATCACTGCAGGTATCCCGCTTGGACGTTCCGGTTCCACTAACCTGGTGAAGGTAGATACGATTCCAGCCGACTAGGATTTGGAAGAGCTTCTGCAGCACGAATAAGATATAATGATAAGAGCAGTGGCGCTTGATTGCCGCTGCTCTTTTTTTGATAAGTGAACTTTCCGGAATGTTAAGATACAGATTGATATCAATGGTGCAAATGGATATATTGGACCTGAGTGTTTGGAGCAGGATAGTATGTCAGGGAGATGTATAAATAGGATTCCTGGAATACACGGCAGGGGGACTATTACGATAGATCCGTCTGACCGAAAAGGCGCTTCCGCAAGAGCGCGGGAGGGATGGCACGGCCAGCAGCCTCTTATTCTGGATCATAACGCCGCCATCGGAGACCTTTAGTCTAGGGCTACGTCCATTGACCTGGCAGCAGGTGATGCAGACTGTGGATAACTTGGACAGCGGGGCGATATCGTACCCCACCTGCGGCGCTTCGACGATCCATTCGGCTGAGCTTTGCGGTCCGTTATAGCGCTGTACGGTACGGAAGACCCAGCATTTGCTGAGGTTGCGCAGGGTGATGCACCATTTGCCGGGACTCAGCTTGACAATGGAAGCGCGCATATGGTTGCCGGGGGAGACGGGAAGAGGAATGACGGTCTCGGAGGCGGGGAGAATCTCCCACCAGGCATAATACCGGACTATGCCGTTCACCGACTCATGACCGGTGCCGGTCTGGATCAGGCTGCTGTTCTTGAAGCCGTCAATGCCGATCCAGGCCGAGGAGAATGTAGCTTTTTCCGTAGGCTTTACATAAGGGACGATCCAGTCGGCAGATATCTGCCGGTAGCTGCCTTTTTTGCCGGAAATGGCATAACCGCTCCAGTTGCTCGAAGTCCAGCCAAAGCCGGAACTGGCGGCTCTGCCCGTATTGAGTTTATCCTTCAGACAGGGTTTGCTCCGTGATAATCTATTGACTTGGCCCACTTGTCCACCGCCTCATAATAGGTTGTGCTCTATTTAATGCAGAAGGCGGCTATCAAGGTTGGGTATTCTGTTAAAAAGAATGAGAGAGGATTTGTAATCCCCATGGAAAAAATAACAAAGCTGCGCGGGTTCTATCTGTTTCTGGGACTGGCCGGGGGCTCCTTCGGCTCCTATCTCTCGCTGCTGCTGAAATCAAACGGACTTGAAGTCAGCCAGATCGGCGTGCTGATGGCTATAGGGACGCTGATCGCCATCTGTGTGCAGCCTTTATGGGGAATGGTCTCCGACCGGTATAACCAGGCGCGGCTGGTGCTGATTCTGAGTGTGGCTGTTCCGGCGGTGCTTGCGGTCCTGTACCGTTCGGAATATTTCATCGTGCTGATGCTGGTGTATACCGTGTCCACGATCTTCTCCTCTACACAGGCGCCTATAGCCGACTCGTACGCCATAGCGGCTGCGAACAGGGCTGGAGCCACTTACGGAAGCATCCGCATGATGATGAGCATAGGCGCCGCCGTAGGGGCCATTACGGGGGGACAGTATGTATCCAAATTCTCTGTATCGACCATCTGGCTGCCGTTTCTGCTGCTGAATAGCATCGCTGTAGTCATTGCCTTCACCCTTCCCAAGCAGGCGGAGGAGAATCACATGATGAGCCAATCCTTCTCCCAGGGAATCAAAAAGCTGCTCGGCAACCGTATATTCCTGGCTTTCCTGGGCGGGAGCTTTCTGGTCAATCAGACCATGACGGCCTTCGGGACCTATTTCGTGATTGCCTTCCAGTCGGTTGGGGGGTCCACCAGCTCTGCGGGAATCGCTCTGTTCCTGGCGTCCATTACCAATGTTCCATCCATGTTCTTCGCCTCCCGGGTTATTCGCAGGCTCGGCATGGAGCGGACGCTGCTGCTTGGAGCGTTAATCTATGTACTGCGCTGGGGCGTCCAGGTGGCCTTTCCGTACCCTTCCGTCATGATCGGCGTACAGGTGCTTCACGGCCTCTCGTTCGGGTTCTTTTATATCGCGGCGGTTGAATATGTATCGAAGATTACCTCAGCGGAGATGCAAGCGACCGGGCAAAGTGTCTTTAACATCGTATTCTCCGGGTTAGCCGGGATTCTCGGCAATCTGCTGAACGGGATGCTGCTGAACCAGGGCGGGGTCGGGCTGATGAACCTCTCCTGCATGATTAGTGCGGCTGCGGGCGCGGCTCTGCTGGTCTATGTCGCCAGAAGTTCACGCCGTATGCTGCCGCTTACGTCTGCATCCGGCGGTGTCGGCGCTTAGCGGACTGCTGGCTGCCGGATAAGCTGTATTATAGAGAGGAGCATGAATATGAATCCGCATCAACCGGGATGGGCCAGCCGCTGGCACAGTACCTCCATCCGTGTACGTTATCAGGAGACCGACCAGATGGGTGTGGTCTATCATGCCAACTATTTGATCTGGTTTGAGTGCGGCCGCACGGAGATGTTCCGTGAGCTGGGCTTCGACTACCGGAGGCTGGAGGGCCTCGGTCTGCTGCTGCCGGTAACCTCTGCAGATTTGCAATTTAAAAGCCCCGCGCGATATGATGATCTTATTACCGTATATGCGCGGTTAACCACCTTCTCGGCTCTGAGGGTTGTGTATGAATACGAAATCCGCCGGATAGCGGCGGGTCAGGAAGGGCAGGAGCGGACCGCTGGCGAGCTTCTGGTCAGCGGCTCGACGAGCCATGTCTGGCTGAACGGGGAATGGAGGCCTGTGCGGATCGACAGGGCACAGCCTGAGCTGTTCCAGGCCCTCCTGGCTGCGCTGAACGAAAAAGAATAGCGTTAATGTAAGGAAGAAGGAGGAGCAGTATGATCAGGAACAAATGGCTGTGGGCCGCCTTATTTGCAGTCCCGGCCGTGGAATTATTCGGTTTCATCTATGTCTCAAGTTTTCTTGGAGCGCCCAAGACACTGCTGATCATGCTGGCTACTTCAGTCATCGGTTTGCTAATGATGCGGTTCGAGGGCAAGAAGGTACTGCAGGACAGCAGAACACATATGCAGGAGGGACGGGTGCCCGGACGGACCATGCTGGACGGCTTATGTATTTTCTTCGGCGGTCTGCTGCTGATTCTGCCTGGATTTGTCACGGATCTGATCGGCTTTACTCTGGTATTTCCGCTGACCCGGCCGCTCTACCGGGTTTTTCTGCTGAAATGGATCGAGAAGAAGATGAAAAACGGCACGTTCACCTTCTACCGCAGGTAGTCGGGTAGAGAGCTAGAGCAGGCTGGCGGTTGCTGGCGGTATGAAGGACTTGTAAGGAATAGTAAAGAGTGCTATGGAGTATTAAGCAGTGGTAAGATTACTTAGGAGCACTATGGAGTAATCGGGTTTGTCAGAAGGTGTTCAGTTGCAGGTGCTGCGGCTGGAGGCCTTTTTGGCGTTAGGGAGTGGTGCGGGAAGAGCAGTAACGGACGGAAACAGTTGGATATTGTACACTTACTGATGTTCGCAAGAGGCACTCTCAGGTATAAGCTGGAAAAACAACACTTATTAGACTGCAATTTTTCCCAGGGGGCGGATGATCGTAAAATTAAGTGATGTTTTTCCAACTGCTACTCCAAAAAGCTCTGAAATCTCCCCAATAAGATACGTTTATCCAACTAATAGCGCATCAGATTTAAAAGTGTGAAATTATTTTTAAAAATTGCTTACTGAGGGTTTATCACGCCCTGATTAGGATGTAAGAGGTAGGCTTAATTGCAGACTATACAATTAAATCGCCGGATATACCGCCGAATCTCTGTTTTGCTGTATTTCGTACAATTAAAATGCCTCTATACCTGGATTTTTGCCCCTTTGGACAAATACAGTTGTACAAACTACAGTTAGAAGAGGAAAGCTTTCCGTTTCGCTGCTTTTAGTTGCACAGACTACACTTATCGCTAATGATTCGCTATGCTCAATTAGTTTCGAACCCTGCCCCCTAATGCAGCCTGCCGCTGAGGATATAGCTGCGCAGGGCGCGGAATACGCCGGCGCGGGAGAACGCATCAAGAATAACGAGCAGCACCGGGCCGAGGATCAGCCCGAGGATGCCCATCAGCTGAAGGCCGGCGAACATGCCGATCAGCATGGCAAGCGGATCGACGCCGATGCTGCTGGCGAGTACTTTGGGTTCCAGCACCTGGCGGGTGATCAGGATGATGCCGTAGAGCACCAGCAGTCCGATGGCCAGCGCCATGTTCCCGGTCATGTACGAATACAAGGCCCAGGGCAGAATGACGATACCGACGCCCAGATAAGGAATCAGATCGACGATGCCAATGGTCAGGCCGATGGCGAAGGCTGATTTGACGCCCAGCAGCAGCAGGCCGATGATCACAATTACCGCCGTTACGGAGATTAGCACTAGCTGGGCGCGGATGTAGCCGAACAGCGCCTTGCGCAGATCCTTCCAGATTTCCGAGACCGGTCTCATCAGCGGAGCCGGGAGCAGGGCGGTCAGCTTGGCATTATGCCGTTCCCAGCCGGTGCTGAGGAAGAAGGCGGCTAATACGATAACAATCAGAATGGTGCCGAGGCTCGGCAGTGAGGAGATCAGCTTCAGGATGATATTGAAGAATCCGGTAATCATCTGCGTCACAGCTTGACCGACTGTTTCAGTGGTCCGGTTGATATTGCTGTCAATGGTGGCATGATAGCCCGGGTTGTCGTGGTAAAACTGGTTGATTTGGTTAATAATATTCTGAATGCTGGCATTGCGGCTCAGGGACAGCAGCAGCTCCCGCCATTGATCGGTATGAAGATCGAAGGTCTGGAGCAGCCCGATCAGCTCTTTGACCAGCCTTGTGATGAGTGCGGTCAGTACAAGAGCGATGCCTCCGATGTAGAAGAGCAGCGAGAGGGATACGGCGAGCCAGCCGGGGAGCTTCATCCCCTTCAGGATCAGGACCAGCGGGTGCATGAGATAAGCCAGCAGCCAGGCGATCAGCAGGGGGTATAGAAGCGGCAGCAGTACATATACGGCCAGCAGAATCAGGGCGGCGGCAAGCACGACCCAGAGGCCGCGCAGCATTCTTTTAAGCACAAGTGTATCGATCTTCGGTCCCTCCTACTCTGGCGGATTCCAGAAATAACGGCTCGTCTTATATATATTCATAGGGGGTGTGAAAAGACTAGCAGCGGTAGAAAAGCTCAGACGGCGGGCATATCCATAACCTGGAAGCCGGTTCATGAAACAGATTTTGCGTTCGTTTTTTTCTATCCCTCCGATAAAATCATTTGATGTCCTGCAAAGCTTCCACGTTGTTCACATAACCGTCAAAATCCGGTATGATAATTAAAGGTTAAAGAGCAGAAATTTAGTTGCAATCTTCTGAGCCGGTTCTGAAGTTTTTTCAGAGAGAGTTGAAATACTTGGAAATGTAAATGTTTACATGAGGTTTGAAGCGGCACTATACACTCTTGTTGGCAAAGGAGAGAGATACTATGACAGCTACTAAAGGACTTGAAGGCATTGTTGCAACGACCTCCTCAATCAGCTCTATCGTAGATGGAGTGCTCACTTACCGCGGCTATGATATTGACGATCTTGCGGACCATGCCACATTTGAGGAGACTGCTTATTTGCTGTGGTTCGGCAGTCTGCCGACGGTGCCGGAGCTTGAAGCTCTGCGGCGCGAGCTCAGCGCTCATGCTGCGATCCCGGAGCAGGTGCTCACTCAAATGAAGCTGTATCCCAAGGAAGCCAACACCATGGCCGCTTTGCGCTCTGCCGTATCGAGTCTGGCGCTGTACGACAAAGCCGCCGATGATATGAGCAAGGAAGCGAACCAGACCAAGGCGCTGAAGCTGCAGGCGCAGATTCCGACCGTAGTTGCCGCACTGGCGCGCATCCGCAAAGGCCTGGAGCCGGTAGCCCCCAAGGCGGGCCTGACCATCGCCGAGAACTTCCTCTATATGCTGTGGGGCAAAGAGCCGGATGCGGTATCCGTCAAGGCGCTGGATACGGCACTTGTGCTGCATGCTGACCATGAGCTGAATGCTTCGACTTTTGCCGGGCGGGTAACGGTTGCGACCTTGTCCGACATCTATTCCGGTGTGACCTCGGCGATCGGTGCGCTTAAGGGGCCGCTGCATGGTGGGGCAAATGAAGCCGTCATGAAGATGCTGGAGGAGATCGGCAGTCTGGAGGCAGTTGAGCCGTATATTCAGGGCAAGCTGGAGCGCAAGGAGAAGATTATGGGCTTCGGACACCGTGTCTATAAGAACGGCGACCCGCGCGCTAAGCATCTGATGAAGATGTCCAGCGAGCTGGGCACGATGAAGAATGACACCAGTCTCTATGATATGTCTGTCAAGGTAGAAGAGCTGATCACCAGCCAAAAGGGGCTGAAGCCGAACGTCGACTTCTATTCGGCATCAGTCTACACACAGCTGGGGATTGAACGGGAGCTGTTCACCCCTATCTTCGCCATCAGCCGCACTTCGGGCTGGACGGCGCACATTCTGGAGCAGTACGAAGACAACCGTATCATCCGTCCGCGTGCGGAATATACAGGCATGTCAGACATGAAGTACGTCCCTGTAGACGAGCGATAACAGGGCGGCAGGGAGGGCGGCCCTTGCAGGCTGCTCTACCCCTTTAGTACAATGAATGATATGAATGCTTATACATCATACTTTTAGGAGGAATATCTACCAATGTTGAAACTGGAACAATACGATCTGCCCACAGAAGGCGAACAAATTACAATCGAAGACGGCAAGCTGCTGGTTCCGGATCAGCCGATCATTCCATTCATCGAGGGTGACGGGACAGGCCGTGACATTTGGAAAGCCTCCAAGCGGGTGCTGGATGCAGCTGTAGAGAAAGCCTACGGCGGTAAGAAGAAAATTGCGTGGTACGAAGTGTTTGCCGGCGAGAAGGCCTTCAATACATATGGTGAATGGCTGCCGAACGACACGCTGGAAGCGATCCGCGAGTACATTGTGGCAATCAAAGGCCCGCTGACCACTCCAATCGGAGGAGGTATCCGCTCCCTGAACGTAGCGCTGCGCCAGGAGCTTGACCTGTATGTATGTCTGCGCCCGGTGCGCTACTTCGACGGCGTTCCTTCTCCGGTGAAGCATCCTGAGCTGGTGGATATGGTTATTTTCCGTGAGAACACTGAGGATATCTATGCTGGTATCGAATATCAGGAAGGCTCTGCCGAAGTCAAGAAGGTAATCGAATTCCTGCAGAAGGAAATGGGCGTGAACAAAATCCGCTTCCCGGAAACATCCGGTATCGGTATTAAGCCTGTATCCGAGGAAGGCTCGAAGCGCCTTGTTCGTTCAGCAGTAGAGTATGCGATCAAGCACGGACGCAAGAGCGTGACCCTGGTACACAAAGGCAACATCATGAAATTCACTGAAGGCGCCTTTAAGAACTGGGGCTATGAAGTGGCTGAACAAGAGTTCGGCGACAAGGTCTTCACCTGGAACCAGTACGATGTCATCAAGGAACGCGACGGTGAAGCAGCTGCGAATGCTGCCCAGAAGGAAGCTGAAGCAGCAGGCAAGGTCATCGTCAAGGATGCCATTGCGGATATTGCGCTGCAGCAGGTATTGACCCGCCCGACAGACTTCGATGTCATTGCGACGCTGAACCTGAACGGTGACTATCTCTCCGACGCACTGGCTGCCCAGATCGGCGGGATCGGTATTGCTCCGGGAGCGAATATTAACTATCTTACGGGACATGCTATTTTTGAAGCTACACACGGTACGGCACCTAAGTATGCAGACAAGGATGTAGTGAATCCGGGTTCTGTTATCCTCTCCGGCGTCATGCTGCTTGAGCATCTGGGCTGGCAGGAAGCGGCTGACCTGATCTACAAGGGAATGAGTACGGCGATTAACAACAAGACGGTTACCTATGACTTTGCCCGCCAGATGGAAGGCGCGACCGAGCTGAAATGCTCTGCTTTTGCTGACGAGATCATCAACCATCTGTAAGCAGACCTGGCCGGTAAATACTACAGATATAAGCTGCACATCCGTGTAGCTTATATCTATGTAGCCGCCTGTAGACTATCATCAGGTTAGGCTGCTTGACATTCCCCAGCTTGAGAATCCGGGCGAGGTGCTGGCAACGGCAGTACATATTATGCTCCCGCAGCATCCCTGGTTCAGATGGTGGAGGCTAACCCCGGCAATTTGCCGGAGCCCCTCAAATTGAAATTGGAGGAGATTACGATGGGTCATGTTTTCTTTTTTCTGCATATGATCGGGACGCTGGCACTTGGCTTCTATCTGGTGCTGCCGTTTATCTTAAGCGGGACGGCTAAGCTGTCCTCCCCGGCGAAGGAAGGCACGCTCAGTGCAATCGGCGGATTCAACCGCTTTGCCCAATACGGGCTGGTGATTCAGCTGCTGACCGGCGGCTACATGATGACTAAGGGCGAGTATTCTGTACCTTGGATGATCATTGTTACGGTGCTTCTGCTGGCTATGTTCGCGTTCGGCGGGATTATGACCAAGCCCTTGCGCCTCGCTGCGGCAGGCATGAGAGAGAACCGTGATGTCTCTGCGGAGACTGCCAAGATCCGTACCATGAGTCTGCTGCTGATGGTCTCGCTGGTCGTCATGATCTTTTTCATGGTGTACAACACAATTATCTAAATAGCCTGCTGCCGGATGGGCAGTGTGGCGCTAACAGCTCTGGAGGCTTCTGCCTCCAGGGCTATTTCCATCACATACATAGGAGCGTGCGCAGTAATGATAGGAAGGAAATTAGTAACGGTGGGGCTAAGTCTGGGCTTGCTGCTGGGTTCAGGCGGGCTTATGTATGCGGCAACCGATTATGAAGGACACTGGGCGCAGAAGCCGATTAGCCGCTGGCTTGAAAAGGGATGGCTGACGGGATTCGCGGACGGGTCAGTGCGGCCGGATCAGGCGATCACTAGAGCGGAATTTATCGCGTTAATGAACAGGTTGGCCGGGCTAACGGCGGAGAGCAAGGGGAAGGCTGATTTCAGCGATCTGCCTAAGACGGACTGGGCATACGAAGAAATCTCTAAAGCACTCGAAGCGGGCATCATCAAGGGTTACGGAGGCACGATTCGTCCGGGCGATCCCGTTCTGCGCCAGGAGGCGGCGATTATGGTGAGCAGAATGCTGTATTATGAGACGGGGAGCACGGAGGTATTATCCCGGTTCAGCGATAAGGATCAGATTGCAGGCTGGAGCCAAGCCGATGTCGCTGCTATGATTAACGCCGGAGGAATGAGGGGATACCCGGACGGACGGTTTGCTCCAAAACAAGCGATGACCCGGGCCGAAGCGATTGCACTGCTGGATTACTACAACGTCACAAGCGGCGGCTTGCAGAGTGTAAATATCAGCCGTTCTGAGGGGCTGGGAAGCTTTGAGCCGGGAGCCATCAAATACTATAACAATGTCACCGTATCCGGCTATGATGTGCTGCTGCAGAATCTTAAGATATTTGGAGACCTGGTCTTGGAAGAGGGAATTGGCAACGGAGAGGTGGACTTGGACAGTGTTGAAGTGTTGGGCAAGGTCATCATACAGGGAAGCGGAGATCCCTCAGTGCAGCTCAAGAACACAACCTTGAACCAAGTGATTGTGCAGAAGAAGAGTGGAACTGCCCGCCTGGTAACTGAAGGTGCAACATCGGTGAAGACGGTGTCGGTACAATCTAGTGTGATTCTGGAGGAGGGGGAGGGTACCGGAGCCGGGTTCACAGATATTGATCTGCCATCCGGCATTGCAGCCGGGCTCGTAGTGACACTTAATGGCAATTTCGGAGACGTGAACATTGAAGCCGATGGCCCCAACCTCCACCTGCAAAAAGGCTCCATACGCACGGTCAAGACCGCTGCCTCTGCATCAGGACTTAAGATGGAGCTGGATGGAGGGACAACGGTTACTCAGGCTATTCTGAATACATCAACGAAGGTTACGGGAGCAGGCAGGGTTCTGGATGTAATCGTAAAAGAAGATGAATAGAATTCTGAATGAAGGGCTGCTCTCTTCTAAGGGGCGTTGTGAATAGTATTAGGATCAGCATTGCTGCTCTGCATAGATCTATATCCCGTTACGCCCCAGGTACTCCCGGTCCAGCATTGCATAAAAGTATTGGTTGACCCACTGGTTGTTCCAGTGTATTTCTTCCCGGAATACGCCTTCGCGGACCATGCCTAACCTGTCCAGCACCTGGATGGATGAGGTATTGTATTCATTGCACATAGCCACGACTCTGTGGGCCTTCCATTCTTCAAAAGCAAGCTTCAAGGCCAGCTGCGCTGCTTCAGTGCAGTAGCCTTGCCCCCGGTATTCAGGGAAAAGGCTGTAGCCCAGCTCCCAGCTCTCGCGCTCTTTTACATACCAGTGTATATGCACTTCCCCTACAGGGGTTGCTTCCGGGGAGGCGAGCCGGATCACGAATTGTTTGTGCCAATCGCTATGGATTCGTTCCTCCACAGTCTTCCGGACTGCCTCCTTGTCGGTTGGAATCATATCCTCGAAGGGCCAGAGCGAGTTGTTAGTTTCCAGATCTGTGATGAAATCGATATCGTCCGGGGTGACAGGAGATA
The DNA here is from genome assembly GCF_038002365.1 of Paenibacillus sp. FSL P4-0338. Classification (NCBI taxonomy): domain Bacteria; kingdom Bacillati; phylum Bacillota; class Bacilli; order Caryophanales; family Paenibacillaceae; genus Paenibacillus; species Paenibacillus sp. FSL P4-0338. The sequence goes on from NZ_JBBOCG010000001.1 coordinate 196,754, forward strand.
GTATGATTCTTGCATTCATTTTGTAAACCTCCTGTTAGTATGACTTCGATACGATCTTGCCGTCTTTCATTACCCAGTTGACCTGACGCAGGTTGTTAATATCCGCCAGCGGATCTCCCCCGACGACCAACAGATCGGCCCTCTTGCCTGTCTCAATGGTACCGAGTTCATGATCCAGCCTACAGATCTTGGCACCGGATGAAGTGGCGGCCATAATAATCTGCATCGGGGAGAGGCCGGCTTGGCCTAACAGCTGGATCTCCTTCCACGGCATACCGGCTCTGTACCACGGAGGAGCTTCTTCGATAAAATCATCCCCCAGTCCAATCTCCCCGCCTGCCTGAATAAATCTCCGGACATTATCCAGCCCTTGCTCCAGCAGCGGCGCACCGAATTTGTCCTGGAACATCTGGAGTACGGTGAGCGTGGGGACGATACGGATGCTCACGCTCACCATTTGCCGGATCAGTTGATCGTCCAGCCGGTCGTAGACCATATGCGCAGCATCACTGATCCCTGCATCCACCAGAATCTGAAGATTGCGTGCACTTGTAACATGAGCAGATACGTAAGCGCCCATGCTTCGGGCCTCCTGGCAGATCGCTTCGAGAATCTCCTGATTCAGCTGGGGGAGTCCGGCGGTGGCGGAATCGTAGCCGTCTTCCAGCGCTGTTTTGATGAAATGTATTCCTTGTCCCAAGACTTCACGGACCTTAAGCCGCGCCTCATCCGCACTCCCTACCCCGATAGGCTCCTGACCACCGTAACCGCCTGGAGCAGTGAATACCTTGCCGGATGTAAGAATTCTGGGAAAAGCACCGCTCTCCAATTGCTGCGTCTGAGTGACTACATCGTCAATCGATGCTGCCGTAGTCATTCCTTCATCGCGGATCGTAGTCATTCCTTCTGCAAGGCACGCGGCCAAATATTCCGTATGATATCCGTGCAGCGGCTTATTCTGTATGTACTTGAAGCTGGTATGGGCATGGGTGTGAATAAACCCCGGCACAATGAACAGACCCTCTAGGTCGATCACTGTTGTTGCGGAGTCATACCCGGTTCTCCCGTGAATATTACTATGTTGTGTTATGGTGCCGAAGCGGCCATTAACAATCTCAATGCTTGTATGATGCAGCGGCGGCCGTCCGGTTCCATCGATTACAGTTCCGTTCGTCAGCAAGATGCGCTCATTCCCCATGATAGTAGCGTCCCTTCAGTTAAAGGTAGTTGTCGTTCCTCACAAAGTATAGGACATTCCCCCTGGCGGATATAGATAATATTCTTTTTGGAAACGTTCGTTGCTTACCGGACTATCGTTCCGCTATAGGTGCCGGTGAATGAAGATTGGCTGTTTGGGCGGCTGCCAGGTGTGGTAAGTAACATAACGTACAGCCAAGCAGGCACACTGCCTGATGCATAAACACCAGACCTTAAGCCATGCTAACATGATCAATCAACATTACTGTGGATAGCGAAAGGAGAATGGATTATGCCAGACACTAACAAACAACCTGTTAAAACCCTGCCGCCGCAGGTACAGGATCAACGCCCCGGAATTGAGAGTGAGATGAACCCGCTCCCGGAGTTTGAGACACCGGCGTACAAGGCAGCAGGCAAGCTGCTGGGCAAGGCCGCGCTCATTACGGGAGGCGATAGCGGGATCGGGCGTGCGGTTGCCGTTCATTTTGCCAAGGAGGGCGCGGATGTGGTAATCTCCTATTTGAACGAGCATGAGGATGCGGAAGAGACCAAGCGCCAGGTGGAACAAGAGGGCAGAAAATGCATTCTGATCGCCGGGGACATCGGGGACGAATGCTTCTGTCAAAGCCTGATTCGTCAAACCGTTGAAGGACTCGGTAAGCTCGACATCCTGATCAACAATGCGGCGGAGCAGCATCCGCAGGACCATATTGAGGACATCTCAGCGGAGCAGCTGGAGCGTACGTTCCGGACGAATATTTTCTCCATGTTCTATCTGACCAAAGCAGCCATGCCTCATCTTACAAAAGGCTCTACGATCATTAACACCACCTCCATCACGGCGTATCGCGGCAGCCCGCAGCTGCTGGACTATTCGTCCACCAAGGGAGCGATTCTCAGCTTCACCCGTTCGCTGTCGATGAATCTGGCCGATAAGGGCATCCGCGTGAATGCGGTAGCGCCCGGACCAATCTGGACCCCGCTGATTCCGTCCACCTTTGACGCGAAGAAGGTCAGTGAGTTCGGCGGCACCCAGCCGATGAAGCGCCCGGGACAGCCTGAAGAGCTGGCACCGGCTTATGTATACCTGGCCTCGGACGATTCCTCCTATGTGAGCGGACAGGTGATGCATGTGAACGGCGGCGAGGTTGTCAACGGATAAGAAGCAGCGTGACCATACTAATACACTATTTGCTTAGCAAATGTGGAGAAGCCAGCCGGGAGGCTGGCTTTTGTGAGACGAGAGACGAGGCAGGTATAGCCCTGACAGGAATAATATGCTAATATACAAAAAGCAAGGCCAAACAATAGCATAGAACGATCACTAGGGGTGCCGCAAGGCTGAGACGGGCGTAGTTGTCCGGACCCTTTGAACCTGATCTGGTTTATACCAGCGTAGGGAAGTGGAGAACGAATATTGCAGCGGGGTACACGGTGAGTACCGGTATTCCAGCTTCTATTCCAGACTGCTTCCTTTACGGGGAGCGGTCTTTTTTGTGTTGTGTTGTGGTGTAGATTGAGCTGGAACAGACAGGAGGAGAAGGGTATTGTACGAGATTCATGCGGTCTCGGACGGGCGGCTGCAGCCTGAAGCGCTGGCTGAATGGGCCGTGGCGGTGCATTCTATGGTGGATTATATCCATCTCCGGGAAAAAGCCATGTCCGCCCGGGAACTGCTGGCGGCAGCGCAGCAGATGCTTCAGGCCGGGGTGCCGCCTTCGAAGCTGGTCATTAATGACCGGATCGATGTTGCCCTGGCCGCCGGGGCAGGAGGTGTACAGTTAGCCTGGCATAGCCTTCCGCCAGCCGCAGTACGCGGCCTTGCACCGGGCCTGCGGATCGGCAGATCGGTACACTCGCCGGAAGTGGCGGCGGAGGCTGGAAGGCAGGGAGCAGACTTCTGCCTCTACGGGCATGTGTTCCCTACGGCTTGCAAGCCCGGACAGCAGGCACGGGGACTGGAGCAGCTGGCAGAGGCTGTCCGCTGGTGCCGCATACCGCTGATTGCGCTCGGAGGGATTACCCCGGGCAATGCCGGAGCGGTGCTGGCCCAAGGGGCGGCTGGCATTGCTGTCATGTCGGGAATCTGCGGAGCTCCAGACCCGATGGGAGCGGCCTTGGCCTACAGGGAAGCGGTTCACAGGGCGGCAGAGCAGTCTTGTAATGCATGATATGGATCAAGTAAAGGGCACAGCAGGAGGTGAACAGGCATGATTGTGACCGTTAACGGGATGCCACAGAGGTTCGAAGAGAGCTGCCGGACACTGGCGGATCTGCTGGCCCGGCCTGAGTGGGCCGGTAAGCTGGTGATTGTCGAGCTGAACGGTGAGCTTGCCGGCAGAGAGGCTTACGGAGACACACTGCTCAGCGAAGGGGACCGGGTGGAGCTGGTTCATTTTGTAGGCGGAGGCTAAACACGAAGACTTACCCCAGGAGGCGTTAATATGCAAGATCCATTGATGATTGGCGGAGTGACTCTAACCAGCAGACTGTTCATTGGCACCGGAAAATACAGCCGTAACACCCTCATTCCCAAGGTGATTACGCGATCAGGCTCACAGGTCATTACCGTTGCCCTGCGCCGGGTGGACCCGGAGAGCAGTGACAATATTGTCAGCCATATTCCTTCCCATATGACCTTACTGCCTAATACCTCTGGTGCGCGCACCGCAGAGGAAGCAGTACGGATTGCCCGGCTGGCGAGATCGGCGGGACTGGGGAACTGGGTGAAGATTGAGGTCATCAACGACCAGAAATATTTGCTGCCGGATAACATGGAGACCATCCGGGCGACCGAGATCCTTGCAGCAGAGGGCTTCGTGGTGCTTCCGTACATGAGTCCTGATCTGTCCGCCGCTCTGCGGCTGAAGGCAGCGGGGGCCGCAGCCGTAATGCCGCTGGGAGCGCCGATCGGGTCCAACCGCGGGCTGCAGACCAAGGAGCTGATCCGGATTCTGATCTCCGAGATGGATCTGCCGGTGATCGTGGATGCCGGAATCGGCAGACCATCCGAGGCGGCTGAGGCGATGGAGATGGGGGCCGCAGCGGTCCTGCTTAATACAGCGATTGCTACCGCCTCAGATCCGCTGCTGATGGCAGAAGCTTTTCGTGAAGCGGTATCCGCAGGGCGCAAAGCTTATCTCGCCGGACTGGGGCCTGTGGAGGAGACGGCGGCAGCCTCTTCACCGTTGACCGGGTTCTTGGCCTGACAGATGGATTAGGGAGGAGAGGAACGGCTATGAGCTTTTATGAGACGATGACCCGGTTGGAACAGCTTCCTTACGGGACGCTATGGAGCCGGTATACGGCAGAGGATGTGAAGCGCGCGCTTCGTGCAGAGCAGGTGGATGAAGAAGGGCTAATGGCCTTGTTGTCACCGGCAGCGGAGCCTTATCTGGAGGAGATGGCGCAGAAGGCGCACCGGTTAACGCGTACGCATTTCGGCCATGTGATGCAGCTGTTTACCCCGATGTATCTTGCAGATTTTTGCGTGAATCACTGCACGTATTGCAGCTTCAGTTCTATGTATGATTTTCCGCGCAAAAAACTGACGCTGGAGGAGGTCGCCCGGGAAGCAGAGACCATCGCAGCCACGGGCCTGCGCCACATTCTGATCCTGACCGGAGAATCCCGGAGGGATAGTCCGGCCGGTTATGTGAGGGACTGCGTGAATGTGCTGCGCCGCTATTTTTCCTCCGTCAGCATTGAAGTGAATCCGCTCTCGACAGCTGAATATGCAGAACTCAGAGAAGCCGGCGTGGACGGCTTAACGCTCTATCAGGAGGTCTACCACCAGGAGACTTATCGTGCGCTGCATGTAAAAGGACCCAAACGCGTCTACCGCAACCGGCTGGATGCTCCCGAACGGGGCTGTCAAGCTGGCTTTCGTTCAATAAATATCGGAGCCTTGCTCGGCATGTACGAATGGCGCCAGGAGGCGCTGGCAACGGCCCTGCACGCGAGGTATCTGCAGGACAAGTACCCGGAATGCGAAATCGGCCTGTCTACTCCCAGATTCCGGCCTTACTTAGGCGAATTCAACCCCGCAAGCGATGTTACCGACCGTGCGCTGGTGCAGATCATCCTGGCGTACCGCCTATTCCTGCCGCGCTCCGGCATCTCACTGTCCACACGCGAGCCTGCCGCTCTGCGCGATCATCTGGTCCAGCTCGGCATCACGAAGATGTCCGCAGGGGTATCCACCGAAGTGGGCGGACATTCCCTCGAAGGGGGCACCCCGCAGTTTGAAATATCGGACAACCGTAGCGTGGCTGAGATGGCCGAGATGCTGCGCTCGCAAAGACTCCAGCCGGTATTCAAGGACTGGGATATCCTGTCCGAGCCGCTTGGCTTGAGGTAGGCAAGCTGATTTGGCTTAGCTTGATGTGACCAAACTGGATGTCACTTAAACTGATCAGGCTAACCAAGCAACTTGAACAGACTAACCGAAGCAAGCTAAACTGACCAGACTAACCGTGCTTAACTTATCTGACCAGACTAACCGTGCTTAACGTAACCTGACCATACGCAAATAACCCGCTCATGGCGGGTTATTTGTATTGTATAAGCGTTGTAGGCTACGCGTGCTGACTTCTCCTTCTACCACTAAGGCGTGTGGGCCCGATGTATGCGAAAAACTGAGCACAATCGCAATGTGCCGTAGCAATGCTACATGGACTGAATGTGCGCTCCTCAGGGCTGACACTGGACGCGGTCAGAATGCAGTCAGATGGATAAATGAGCTTCTGCTTAAGAGCGGTATAAGGTATTCGCATTGTTCACACGTTAGTGTTCCAGCCAACGCTGGGAGCCAACGCTATGCGAATGCCGTACTCTATTTACTCTATAGGTTCGGGCTGCCCGGCAGACTGAACCTGACTCGCACTGGAGGACAGCTCGTCTAGCGACATCTCGAAGCCCGGAGCCATGTGTTCAAGGAAATATGCCATCTCAGGCATCTCCAGCACATGCAGCTTCGCGGCAGTCTGCTCCCGGGCGGCGGCGAATTCACGGTTGCCTGCGGCGACCTCCCAGACGCATTTCAGGTAAGCGTCAAGCACATCCGCTGCCTTGACGTAGCGGAGCAGTCCGGCATCTTCGGAGCCGGGCGGGCTGGTGTGCGGCTGCAGGAGCGGCGCGTAGACTGCGCTCAGCTCCGGCGGGATCATGGCCGCCAGCCTGTCGGCGGCCACCTGCTCCATCTCGCGGAAGCTCGACAGCAGACGCGAGTTGTTATGCTTCACCGGCGTGGCGATGTCGCCGGTGAAGACCTCGGTGGCGTCGTGGAACAGCGCCATCGTGGATGCACGGTCGGCGTTCAGCGACCGGCCGAAATGGGCATTGCCGATGGTGCACAGCATGTGCGCCAGCAGGGCGACCTGGAACGAATGCTGCGCCACGTTCTCCGGGGCGGTGCTGCGCATGAGGCTCCAGCGCTGGATATATTGCAGCCGGTAGAGATAGGCAGAGAAATGGTAGTTCAATTTTGAGGTAACCCCTTTCATGAGCAGCTTAATGTGCTATTATAGTAACTAATTGTACCAGAGTTAGGGCCGCTTGAACCAGATGGAGAGGAGACTGAATGAAGATGCAGCATTTTGAAGAGAGCATTTATAATTTGATTGTAGAGACCTCCACGAACCTGCCGGGTGATGTACGCCGGGCGGTAGCCAGAGGGCGGGCGCTGGAAGACCGGGCGACACGCTCCGGACTGGCACTAACCACGATAGCGCAGAATATCGGGATGGCGGAGCAGCAAATATCGCCGATCTGCCAGGATACGGGGATGCCGACTTTTATAATCCATACGCCGGTGGGCGTGAATCAGATAGAGATGAAGAAGGATATTCACAGCGCAATTATCCGTGCTACGAAGAACGGGAAACTGCGTCCCAATTCCGTGGATTCGCTAACAGGCGAGAACAGCGGGGATAATCTGGGGGCAGGCACTCCGGTGATTCACTTCGAGCAGTGGGAGGAAGAGAGCATTGATGTCCGGCTGATCCTGAAGGGCGGCGGCTGCGAGAATAAGAACATCCAGTACAGCCTTCCGGCAGAACTGGAGGGACTCGGCAAAGCCGGACGCGACCTCGACGGTATCCGCAAGTGCATTCTGCATTCCGTGTACCAGGCGCAGGGCCAAGGCTGTAGCGCAGGGTTCATTGGCGTAGGTATTGGCGGCGACCGTACCACGGGCTATGAGCTGGCGAAGAAGCAGCTGTTCCGCAAGGTCGAGGATGTGAATCCTGTTGAAGATTTGGGCAAGCTGGAGAATTACATTATGGAGAATGCCAACAAGCTCGGAATCGGCACGATGGGCTTCGGCGGTGAAGTGACGCTGCTGGGCTGCAAAATCGGAGTGATGAACCGGCTGCCAGCCAGCTTTTTCGTCTCTGTGGCCTATAACTGCTGGGCCTTCCGCCGTCAGGGCATTCTGGTCCATCCGGCTACCGGTGACATTCAGGAATGGCTGTATGAGAGCGGCACCGGGATATCCGTTGAGGGGGAAGCAGCACCGCAGCCTGTTGCTGAACCTGTGGGTGTAGCAGCGGCAGAAGGGACAGCTTCCGGCGTGGTGCCAGAGGATGCTACGATTCCTGCGGCACCGGCTATTGTATCCGGTACGGTTGAAGCAGCTTCGGATGCGGCCGTCTCAGGGAATAGGGCAGTATCCGAATCGGCAGGAGCAGCTTCCGTTGGCTCCAGCGGCTCGCGTGAGATCCGCCTGAGCACACCGATCAGCGAGGAGGATATCCGCAGCTTGCGCGTCGGTGATGTGGTTATTCTCTCCGGCGAGATGCACACCGGCCGCGATGCCCTACACAAATACCTCATGGATCACGACACCCCTGTCGATCTGAACGGTGCCGTCATCTATCACTGTGGCCCGGTCATGCTGAAGGATGAAGAAGGCTGGCATGTGAAGGCGGCTGGCCCGACGACCAGTATCCGCGAGGAGCCGTATCAAGGCGATATTATCAAAAAATTCGGTATCCGCGCCGTAATCGGCAAAGGCGGTATGGGACCCAAGACCCTCCAAGCCTTAGGTGAGCACGGCGCAGTCTACCTCAATGCAATCGGCGGTGCAGCACAGTATTACGCAGAATGTATCAAGAAGGTCAACGCGGTAGACTTCATGGAATTCGGTATTCCTGAAGCCATGTGGCATTTGCAGGTGGACGGCTTCGCAGCGATCGTCACCATGGATGCGCACGGCAACAGCCTGCATGCTGATGTCGAAAAGGATTCCGCCGCAAAGCTCGCCCAGTTCCGCGAGCCGGTGTTTAAGTAATTGAGTAGATTGTTCCTGCTTCGCGATAGTATCTAACAAACTGTAATATAAGCTAGCTGGATATCCCGTTAGACTAGACCTCCTTCATTTCGCTGAAGGAGGTTTTTTGGCGATTGCGGAAATTGCGCAGGGCAACCTCCTTTGGAGGATGAGGTGAGTGAATAAGGGGGGACGCTGCTGCGTAACGGGAAGTTGCTTGGGAGGGGAAAGGAAAGGATAAATAAAAGCTGGATGCGGAAATGAGAGGGATAAATCCCTCTGATGGTGCTGAAAGTGGACTGGATGCGGAAATGAAAGGGATAAATCCCTCTGATGGTGCTGAAAGTTGTCGGGGAGTGGAAATGAATGGGAATTATGCTGAGAGTTTATTGGGGGAAAGAGTAGCTGAAGAGCACTAGTGCACCTGAATTTCAGGAAAGTTGGCTCAACGAGCAAATGAAGAGCACTTGTGCCCCTGAATTTCAGGAAAGTTGGCTCAACGAGCAAATGAAGAGCACTTGTGCCCCTGAATTTCAGGAAAGTTGGCTCAACGAGCAAATGAAGAGCACTTGTGCCCCTGAATCCGCCAACCGGCTTGAATTGATCTTACCAGCAAAGGAAGAGGGGAGCATGAGAACAATACAGCCTCCCTGAGGGTTCCTTCCAGGTATGAGCTTATGCTGAATACTGTTTTTTGTGTTTTTTGCAGAGCGGTTATCCTATATGGGATACGGGTTGGCGGCAGGTTTGATTTATATGTCTTGACAGCGCATACAGGGACATGTTAATTTTTAGTGGGGAAACCGGTTTCCCCACTGCTGTGTTGAAGCTGTAAAGCTAAGCTCTAGCGAAACTATCTAGCTAAGCATTAGCACACTCTAGCTAAGCTCTAGCCAAGCTAGGCATTAGCAAGCTCTAGCCAAACTGTCTAGCTAAGCATCAGCACGCTCTAGCCAAACTATCTAGCTAGGTATTAGCACACTCTAGCTAAGCATTAACACACTTTAGCTAAGAGTACGCAAGCACTTGCTAAGCACTTGCTAAGCTCCAGCTAAGCTCCAGCTAAGCAGTCAGTATCAGCTTATGCACTATCAAGCTGAAGCAAAGCACAAGTTGTTAACGTCAGAGTATCCGCTGGCCCAAAGTGTTGCATTCGGTTTTACATGAGAGGGAGATGAGGAATGAAAAGAAAACGTAACCGCCTGCTTGTTCCCGTTCTAATCACATCCATTGTATTGTCGATCATGATGAATCTGTTTGTCCTGCCGCAAGCTAAGGTGGAAGCAGCCAGCATTGGAACAGTAACCGAGAATGACACGATTTATCAGATTATGGTTGACCGCTTCAATGACGGGGATTCTTCCAATAATGCAACAGGCGCGGCTATCCGCTACGGGGAGAACTCCGAGGAGGATTTCCGTTACATGAAGGGCGGCGACTGGCAGGGGGTCATTGACAAGCTCCCGTATATTCACAATATGGGCTATACCGCGATCTGGATCTCACCGGTAGCCGAGCCGCAGATGACTAACCGTGAGAACAACGGTTCAGGCAAGAACACGGCCTACCACGGCTACAATGTCAAAGATCCGAACAAGGCCAACCCTTACTTCGGCACCAAAGAAAAGCTGAAAGAGCTTGTAGACTCCGCGCATGCGCTCGGAATCAAGGTCATCATCGATGTCGTTCCTAACCACATCGGCGATTACATGCTGGGCACTCAGGCTTATTATGATATTCCTTCCTTACAGCCTGCGGCTCCATTCAATAATCCGGCCTGGTACCACCACAATGGGGACATTAACTGGTCTCTTGCCGATGGACGGTACGATCAGTGGGCCCAGGATTATCTGGAGAATCATGATCTGGGCGGTCTGGATGATATCGACTTCGATGTTCCTGCCGCCAAGCAGGCCATCTTCAGCTCGATCAAGGGCTGGTTTGACTATACGGGGGCAGACGGCGCCCGGGTCGATGCGGCCAAGCTGATGAAGCCGACGGATATCGGCGAACTCCAGAATTTGCTGGGCGTGAATACTTTTGGGGAGAATTTTGACGGCAATGCCGAATTCGTCTCCCGCTGGGTCGGTACCAACAAGGAGTGGGGGATGCTCGACTTCCCGTTATTCTTCTCCGTGCTGAACAGCTTTGCGTACGGGCAGTCTTTTGACGCGAATATTAAAGGCACTCTGGCTCAAGACTCCTACTATGGCGGCAACGCCAACCATATGGTTACCTTCATCGACAATCATGACCGCAACCGCTTCCTGACCGAGGCTGGTGGCAGTGTTGAGAAGCTGCAGAATGCTTTGTCCTTTATTTTCACCGTGCGCGGAACGCCTGTGGTCTTCCAGGGAACGGAGCAGAACAAGGGCAATGGCAACGGGCAGATCATGACGGGCGGCATCGCTGATACGTGGAACCGTTGGTCGATGGTGAAACGGGATGCAAACGGCAATGTGCTGGAGAATTATTTCAATGAGAATGCCAGTACCTTCAAGCATGTAGCCAAGCTGAACGAGATCCGCAAAAACAACCCGGCCCTGCGCACCGGCACCCAGCGCGAAATGTGGTCCGCACAGAATCTGTACGCCTTCTCCCGGCGGATTGATACAGGCACGAATGTCGGTCAGGAAGTGATCTCCGCATTCAGTAATGCCTCCAGCGGATCACAGACAGTGACGCTGCCGCTGCGCGCCGAAAGCACGCTTACCGCAGGTACGGTTCTGGTGAATCAGCTGAACCCCTCCGATACTGTGACCGTGCAGGCAGGCGGTGTTACCGGTAAGCAAATTACAGTTACCCTGGGCGCCAATTCGGCCAAAATCTACTCCAAAACTCAGCCGGTAACCGATACGCAAGCACCAAGTGTTCCCGGAAATGTAACGGCAACGGTACAGAACGCTTCCAGCGCCCTGGTGTCCTGGTCAGCATCCACTGATAATGTTGGGGTGACAGGGTACGAAATTTACCGCAACGGCGTGAAGATCGGGACTTCCGCTACGACCTCTTTTACAGATAACGGACTTGTGGGCAGCACTAATTATTCCTATACGGTAAAAGCGTATGACGCCGCTATGAATCTGTCGGCCTTCAGCGCAGCCGCTCTGGTCGTTACCCCTGCCGGTAACAGTGTGACAATCTACTACAAGCAGGGTTACACCAATCCGTACATTCATTACCGCCCAGTGGGCGGGACTTGGACGACATCTCCAGGCGTGGCTATCCCAGCTGCCGAGGTAGCTGGCTATAACAAAATCACCATTAACATCGGCGCAGCCACCCAGCTCGAAGCCTGCTTCAATAACGGCAGCGGCACCTGGGACAGCAATGGCGGCAGCAATTATTTATTCGGCACCGGCACCTGGACCTATACGCCTACAGGCAATATCCAGGCAGGCGGTCCGGTAGCGCCAACGGCATCGCCGACGGCTACACCAACCGTAGCCCCAACAGCGACACCAACGGTGGCACCAACTGTAGCTCCAACTGCTACACCGACTATCGCACCGACCGCAACACCTACAGTAACACCAACCGTAGCGCCAACAGCGACACCTGTGCCAACCGCCACACCGGCGGGCAACACCGCGACGATCTATTACAAGAATACGGCCTTCAGTAACTCCTATATCCATTACAAGCTGGATGGGGCAACCACCTGGACGACTTCACCGGGTGTTCAGATGCAGGCCTCTACTTTCAGTGGCTACAAAGCTATTACCATTCCACTCGGCACCGCCACCGGCCTGACCGCAGCGTTCAATAACGGCAGCGGCACCTGGGATAACAATGGCGGGAATAACTATCATTTTGGCACCGGCAGCTCCAGTCTGGTTGGAGGAAGCTTGACCTCCGGGGAACCGCAGGTGGATAGCGTAACCTTCAGGGTTAGCGTTCCGGGTTCGACTCCGGCGAATGCTCCGGTCTATCTGACGGGTTCGTTCAACAGCTGGAATGCGGCAGATGCAGCCTATCTGCTGACACGCGGGAGTGATGGCGTCTATTCCACCACCTTGAACCTTCCGGCAGGCAGCGCCGTGACGTATAAGCTGACGCGCGGAAGCTGGGCCACGGTAGAGACCGCGTCCAATGGTACAGATATCACGAACCGGACGGTTACACCGGCAGGCGGAGCACAGACAGTAACGCTAAGTGTGCAGCGCTGGAAGGATCAGTAAGCAGCTTGAGGGGGCGAGGGATGGATGTCCGTCGCCCCCGTTTTTTTGACGAAGAATAATCCCGATAAGAAGGAGTTGAACCATGACCAAGAAATCCAGGTCCCTGCGCAAAATTACAGCCCTGCTCCTGGGCGCACTCCTGACCGTTCCGGCAATAGTCTCCCCTGTATCGGCAGATATTGCCGCTACGCATGTCTACCATAACCATATGCCGAATTTCTGGGCTTACTATGACCTGAACACTTACAATTCTACCCCTGTAGGCAGTCCGATCCGTTATACCTACGATGGTGAAGTCATCCAGCTGAAGCAGAATCCGCCCGCAGGATATCCCTATTATCTGCCGAATGGATCTCCCATGCCCCACAATGATCTGGTCTCTTATTATTCCCATCACGCCAAGACGGGCGCGTATTTAACCTGGCCCTGGAGTGTGGCGAACACGCTGCACAGCAATCATCCCCAGGCGCAGATGCATGTTACCATGTCGGGGTCTGTGGTGAACAATGTAAACAGTATTATTCAACAAGGAAATGTAAGCGGATACAATAATCCGGCCTGGGGAACCCCATGGAAGAACGCGGTGAATCAGCTTCGGACAACAGGCGGTGACAATATGCTCGATCTGATTCATTTCTCCGGACACCATTCTATGGGACCGCTGGTCGGCAACGATTATTTGCTCAAGGATATGATCTATCATGGAGCGGCGATGGCTCAGCCTTATTTCCTGGGCAGCAGCTATAAGTCATCGAAGGGATTTTTTCCGACAGAACTCGGGTTCTCGGAGCGGATTATCCCGGTGCTGAACAAGCTTGGCATCCAGTGGTCGGTGATCGGCAACAACCATTTCTCCCGCACGCTCAAGGATTACCCGCTGCTGGATAGTCCGGGCAAGGACACGATGATCTCGCCGCCCAACCGCAGTGATCTGCAGAATGTCAGCACGGCGGGGGCCTGGGTGAGTGAACCGATGTTCAATGAGCAGCAGGTGGTCTATAATAAATATCCTTTTGCCTCAACGGCTCATTGGGTCCGTTATGTGGACCCGGCAACCGGGGCGGAATCGAGAGTGGTTGGCGTACCTGTCGCGCAGGCGCAGTCCTGGGAAGAAGGATATCTGGGCCAGGTAAAAGCAGATGCGCTTAAGCCGTATGAGAATCTGGCTCTGCAGAAGCAGATTTTTGTCGTGGCCCATGACGGAGATAATTCTTCGGGCCGGGCCGGCTCTGAGGAGACCTGGCGCAATGCCGGGAATGTCACCTATGCCAGCAGCGGTGTGACCGGAATGGGGATCGATGAGTATCTGCGCAGCAACACACCGGCCGCTTCCGATGTGGTCCATGTGCAGGACGGCTCCTGGATCGATACCCGGGATTCGTCCTCTGATCCAACCTGGTACCATTGGCATTTGCCGTTTGGGATCTGGAAGGGCCAGTTTGCGGCCTTCAATCAGGTGAACGGGACCGCTTACGCCCCGAAGAAGAATCTGGCGGGTGTCGAGGAAGGCATGACGGTATCCTTCGAGAAGGGCTATCATTATCTGGAGCGTAATTTCGCGTTATTACAAGCTTCCCTGAACTATGCCAAGACCGCCGAACAGATCTGGCTGGAGGAGCATCCGAATTACTGGGAGCCGGCGAACCCGCTGGACCGTGAGGTGACCTACGAAGGCAACCAATTAAATCCGTGGATGCTCTCCTATCCCGTGAAGGGCAACACCGCGAACGACTATGCCGGAGGCGCCAATCCCGCCGAGCTGGCCTGGTACTTCCTGTTGCCTGCGATGGACTCGGGCTTCGGTTATTATGATGAGAATGTGGATGACAGCGTGAAGCCGGCGTTGTCCTTTAATCAATCGCTGTATTTCTCCAAGCCCTATGTATCGCAAAAGCTGGCCAAAGACAAAACCGGCCCCTCGGTCTGGTGGCCGCAGCGCTACCCGTACAATCCGGGCAGCGCGAATGTCAGTAAGGCAGAAGGCTGGACCCTTCAGCATTATAATAATGCTTTTGCCATCTATACCTATGCTTTCGATACCAGCGGAATCAGCGACATCAAGGTGAAGGTCCGGGCACACCGTGATAAGACGGCAGACGCGGCGGATAATACTTTTAAAGTATATGATCCAGCAGGTCTGGCCGCAGCCGGGGTATCTGGTATTGATCCCCCCAAGGTTGGTGCGTGGACGGAATACCCGATGAATGTCCGCGACCTGAGCGCCGATATTAACGGTGTCGACTGGCAGCCAAACAGCAAGACGATTATGCAGAAGGTTCCGGCCACAGATATCGGGAACCTGTATTTCTCCTACATCTCCGATTACCGCGATCAGCTATTGGACTACTACATTGAAGCCAAGGATGCCAAAGGCAATGTGACCAAAAGTGATATCCAGCAGGTCTATGTCGGTGCCGGCAAATATACGCTGGAGAACGGAAAATATAAGGAGAGCATCCAAGGTACTATTGAAGGGACGCATCCGTTCATCACAGATGTGCCTGCTGTCCCGGATAATGAAGCTCCGGCTGCTCCAGCGAACTTGCAGGCCACAGTGGTTAATGCTTCTTCTATCGGGCTGACCTGGAATGCCGCGACAGATAATATCCGTGTTACCGGCTATGAGATCTACCGCAATGGCGTTAGAATCGGAACAACTACTTCCACCTCATATACAGACAGCGGCTTGTCAGCCAGTACAGCCTATGAATACAAAATTAAAGCCTATGATGCCTCCGGTAACCTCTCCGGCTTCAGTGCGGCAGCAACTGCAACCACACCGGCGGGCAATAATGTAACGATCTATTATAAGCAGGGTTATTCCACTCCTTACATCCATTACCGCCCGGTTGGAGGGACTTGGACGACAGCCCCGGGCGTAGCGATTCCGGCCGCCGAGCTAGCAGGCTATAACAAAATCACCATTAACATCGGCGCAGCCACCCAGCTTGAAGCCTGCTTCAACAACGGCAGCGGCACGTGGGACAGCAACGGCGGCAGCAATTATCTATTCGGCAGCGGCACCTGGACCTACACGCCTACAGGCAATATTCAGTCGGGTGGTCCGGTGACGCCAACGGCATCGCCGACTGTAGCACCGACAGCTACGGCAACGCCTAAGCCAAGTGCGACGCCAACGGTTGTGCCAACCGTAGCACCGACAGCTACACCGACGCCAACACCAACCGTAGCACCTACAGCTACACCGACGGTAGTACCAACAGCTACGGCAACACCTAAGCCAAGTGCCACGCCAACAGCTACACCAACCGTAGCGCCAACGGCGACACCTGTGCCAACCGCCACTCCGGCGGGCAACAGCGCGACGATCTATTACAAAAATACAGCATTCAGTAACTCCTATATCCATTACAAGCTGGATGGGGCAACGGCCTGGACGACTTCACCGGGTGTGCAGATGCAGGCCTCTACTTTCAGTGGCTACAAAGCCATTACCATTCCGCTCGGCAGCGCCACAGGCCTGACCGCAGCCTTCAATAACGGCAGCGGTACCTGGGACAACAATGGCGGGAATAACTATCATTTTGGTACCGGCAGCTCCAGTCTGACGGGAGGAAATCTGATTACCGGCGAACCACAGGCCGATAGCGTAACCTTCCGGGTCAGCGTTCCGGGCACGACTCCAGCGAATGCTCAGGTCTATCTGACGGGTTCGTTCAACAGCTGGAATGCGGCAGATCCGGCCTACCTGCTGACCCGTGGAAGTGATGGGATTTATTCCATCACCTTGAACCTTCCGGCAGGCAGCGCCGTGACGTATAAGCTGACGCGCGGAAGCTGGGCCACGGTAGAGATCACTTCCAGCGGAGCGGATATTGCGAACCGTACGCTTACACTCGCAGGCGGTGCACAGACGGTGACGCTGACCGTGCAGCGCTGGAAGGATCAGTAGCAGGTTATTGGTCAATTTATTATCCAGGAGTGTCTGATCCACGAATCGCCCCTTTTTGGATGGTGTAATACAGCCCTCTGAGAATGGGCGATTTCTTTTGACTTAAGATGCAGAAATAGATGGATTTTCTCCACCTGCTGCTTACAAAATTTGCGCCGAAGAAACAATAGTTGGACAACCAACACTTAATCATTCACATTTACGAGAAATAGCAGAAACAAACATAATTAGTTGTCATTTATCCACTTGCTTCCGGTAATTTAGCAGAAAAGGGCGAATTAAGCTACGTTTTTCCAATTGTTTGCCGTGAACCGGTCACTTCTGAAGAGCAGGGCTGAAACTATTTGGATTGGAGGAGTTGAGGATTGGAGAAATGAGGAGTTGAGGAATTAAAGTTTGCAGAATCGGATAGTTGCGGGTTGAGGTGTCAGGGTGTTGAGGTGTTGATTATTTAAGGAGATTTAGGGTTGTGTAACTCCCACCTCTTAAACAGCGGAGCGGGCGGACTGATTGTGGAGAAGCGGCAGCGTTCGCCTTTGTTCCCGGATTTTTACCGCTGAGTCCATTCTAATTAAATCCGGAAACAACAGCGATCGGAACAACGGTCCGTTTGCGGAGCGTCCACTTAACGAGCCCCCATCACTCCATCCTCGCCCTCGGTTCTCGATCTCACTCATCGCTCCATCCTCGCCCTCGGTTCTCGATCTCACTCATCGCTCCATCCTCGCCCTCGGTTCCTCCCTCGCCCCTCGGTATCTCCCAATCCTCCCCGGCGCTGCTTCCCAGCCTACGCCTCTCGCTTGCGGCACATTTTACATCCCGTTGATAATCGCCGCCGGAACTGGTATTTTGCCGAAAATGCAGGTAGAGTGTTCTCATGGACATTTACACGAGGGAAGAGGACCGCCGCAGATGAAACCATTCCGCATTCGACTTACCATCATACTTATGGCTCTGATAGGAATATCAATGACCGGGGCCGGGATCACCATGGCTCAGCTGTTCAAGGATTCGCATATTTCCGTGCTGGAAGAAAACATGTCCCGGGAAATAAAGCTGCTCTCCGGCACCTTCTCATTCATGGATACCAGTAGTCCGGATGCCCTGAACTACTATACAGAACAGGCAGAGAAGATCTCCATCTTGACCGGATCGCGTGTCACCTTCATTACGAAGCAAGGCCGGGTCATCGGTGACTCGGAGAAGAATCCGCGCGAGATGGACAACCACTCTACCCGCGAGGAGGAGCTGCTGGCCGCGAAGGAAGGGATTGGCCGGGCGATTCGTTACAGCGATACATTAGACCGTGAAATGATGTATGTGGCGGGTTCCGTGTCCTCGGATCAGGGATTTGACGGGTATATCCGGCTGTCGATGGGGCTGGATACCGTATCCGAAGGACTGAACCGGGCGTGGATGATCATGGCAGGGGGACTGGTGCTGCTGTTCATTGCCGCAACCTTGGTGAGCTACAAGGTGGCTTCGAGTATGACCTCACCGCTGGAGCAAATCACCAGAGTGGCGCGGCGGATTACCGATCTGGATTATGATGCCCGGGTGCCGATGAAGCGCAAGGATGAGATCGGCCAGCTGGCTACAGCCATCAACGCGATGGCCGACAGTCTCCAGGCCCAGCTGAAGACCATCCGCGACAATGAGGATCTGCTGCAGAGCGTACTCGACAATATGACCGGCGGCATCGTGATGATTAACGCTGAAGGGGAGATTGCCCTGCTTAACCGGGCCGCCGAACGGCTGCTCGATGTGAAGCACAGCGAGATGACCGGACATTCCTACAAGGAGATTAAGCATCATTATGAGCTTACCCGGCTGATTGATGATGGAGTGTCCGCAGGTGAACCTATTCACGAGGAGCGCAGCATCTATAATCCGGTGGAGCGGATTGTGCGTCTGGACGGGGTGCCGATGATCCAGGACGGCTGCTCCCGGGGGATGCTGTTCCTGCTTCAGGAGGTTACCGAGATTCGCAGACTTGAGAAAATGCGCAGCGAATTCGTCGCCAATGTCTCCCACGAGCTGAAGACCCCTGTCGCTGCGGTAAAAGGCTTCGCCGAGACCCTCCTCGGCGGGGGCGTTACGGATGAGAAGACGGCGCGTTCGTTCCTGCAGATCATCTACGATGAGAACGAACGGTTGAACCGCCTGATCGGCGACATCCTGGAGCTGTCCAAAATTGAATCCAAACGCGTTCAGCTGGAATGCTCCCCGGTTCATCTGATCGAGTTCTTCGATTCCGTGCTGGAGACGCTCAGCAAGGTGGCGGAGAAGAAGAAGATTACACTCAGCTCGGATGTGCCTGCAGAGCTATTCATTGAAGGAGATGAAGACAAGCTGCGCCAGATTTTCATGAATCTGCTCTCTAATGCGATCAACTATACCCAGGACGGGGGAAATGTCAGAGTGACCGTAGTGAGCATCCAGAAGAAGGATGGCACCGAGAGCGTGCGCTTTACAGTCAGTGATACGGGGATGGGGATTCCGCGCAAGGATCTGCCCCGGATCTTTGAACGCTTTTACCGGGTGGACAAAGCCCGCTCCAGAAGCTCCGGCGGAACCGGCCTCGGTCTATCCATTGTGAAGCATCTGGTTGAGCTGCATCGCGGTTCTATTAACGTAGAGAGCGATCTGGGCATCGGCAGCTCATTCATTCTGGAATTGCCGCTGCTGCAGGAAGAGAATGAATAACTCTGCAGAGTCTAATAGAGAATAAATTTATAATTTTACACTAAGTTAACATTGTGGTGCTATGATGTGCATGTATGCAGTTTTGTAAAATTAATAACCTATGAAAAGACGGGGGAACCTATGGCACAACGATTGCTTGTCATTGAAGACGAACCGACACTAGCCCGGCTGCTGTCTTATAACCTGACACAGGAAGGCTACGAGGTGACGGTGGAGGATCATGGAACGGCAGGGTATGACCGTGCGACTAGAGAACCTTTTGAATTGATCGTACTGGATCTGATGCTGCCCGGCATGAACGGCATTGACATTCTGGATAAATTGCGTGGACAAGGCATCCGCACACCGGTTATAGTGCTGACGGCCAAGAATGCGGAAGAGGATGTCGTCCGCGGGCTAAAGTCCGGGGCGGATGATTATATTACGAAGCCCTTCGGCGTATCCGAGCTGCTGGCCCGGGTCAGCGCAGTGCTGCGGCGGATCTCCGGTATTGCCGAAGAAGCTCCGCCCGAGACAGCGGTATCTGCATCGACGATTATTCTCGGACAGCTGGAGATCTACCCCGAGCGTTATGAAGTCTCGCTGGGCGGACAGAGCATCAATCTGCGGCCGAAGGAATTTGAAGTGCTGCTGTATCTGGCCCGCAAGCCGGGCGTCGTCCTGACGCGGGATGATCTGATGAATGCCGTCTGGGGCTTCGACTATATTGGAGGCCAGCGCACCGTAGACGTGCATGTCAGCTCCCTGCGCAAGAAGCTGGAGCTTGACCCTGAATCCGTGCATATCGATTCCATCCGCGGCGTGGGCTACAAACTGGTCGTCAACAAGAAGAGAACACCTGTCAGCTAACATGGCGGTGTTCTTTTCTCACAAGTTAAGCACCTTCTCCCTGGCGCGTGTCTTACTACACACGGATTTTACACTGCGTTAACAATTCTCTGGAGCTCTTTTGACACTGAAAGCTTATCATGGGGAACGAAGATGATGAGAAGGAGACAACAGAAACTAATGAAATCCATCATTGACATAGAGAAGCTAGATCTCTACTATGAGTCATTCCATGCCCTGAAGAACGTGGATTTGCAGATTCCGGAGAAGCAGGTGACCGCTTTTATCGGACCTTCCGGCTGCGGGAAATCCACACTGCTGCGTACCCTTAACCGTATGAACGACATGATTCCCGGAACACGTATTGAAGGCAAAGTAAATATCGGCGGCAAAAACATCTACAGCGACGAGATCGAAGTGGAGAGTCTGCGCAAGCAGGTGGGGATGGTGTTCCAGCAGCCCAATCCTTTTCCAAAGTCGATCTATGATAACGTGGCTTATGGCCCGCGCCTGCACGGTGTGAAGAGCAAAGCCGAGCTGGATGTCCTTGTAGAGCAAAGCCTGCGCCAGTCCGCGCTCTGGGAGGAAGTGAAGGATTTCCTCAAGAAGTCTGCCTTAAGTCTGTCCGGCGGGCAGCAGCAGCGTCTCTGTATTGCCAGAGCCCTTGCTGTACAGCCCGATATTCTGCTGATGGATGAGGCGACGTCAGCGCTCGACCCGGTGTCCACGCTCAAGATTGAGGAGCTGGTTCAGGAGCTGCGGGATAAGTATACGATTGTAATGGTCACGCATAATATGCATCAGGCCGCCCGGGTATCGGGACGCACTGTATTTTTCCTGAACGGTGTCATTGTGGAAGCTGCGGACACGGAGCTGTTATTCTCCAACCCGAAGGATTCCCGCACAGAAGACTATATCTCCGGCCGCTTCGGCTAAGGATGGCTGATTCGTAAGTCTTAGGTTCACTCCGTTCACCCGATATGACCATATGTTTTTGAGGAGGATCACTTTCGATATGATTCGCAGAAAAGAATTCGACAAAGATCTGGAAGAACTGCGCACCCTGCTGCAGCAGATGGGCGAGCATGTAACGGATGCCCTGGATGGTGCGATACTGGCCCTGCAGACCCTTGATACGGCACGGGCGCAGGAGATTGTCAAAGCGGACCTGCGGCTGAACGCCATGGAAGACCGGATTATGGAGATCGGCTCACGGCTGATCATCACCCAGCAGCCGGTGGCGAAGGATCTGCGCCGCATTATTGTAGCCTTCAAAATCTCCAGCGATCTGGAGCGTATGGGCGATCTGGCACTGGATGTAGCCAAGGTAACGATGCGCATCCAGGGGCAGCAGCTGATCAAGCCGCTTGTGGATATTCCGCGCATGGCTGAGCTGGTCACGATCATGACCACGGAGGCTATTCAGTCTTATCTGGACGAGAATACGGATCTGGCCTACAAAATGGCGCAGGATGACGATCAGGTAGATGGTCTGTACAGCGCGATGATAAACGAACTGTACACGTATATGGTTCAGAAGCCTGAAACCGTGAATCAGGCGATGCTGCTCACACTGGTTGGCCGTTACATTGAACGGATTGCCGACCATGCCACGAATATTGGCGAGAGTGTAGTGTATCTGGTTACAGGTAAACGTCCGGATTTGAACCAATAACCGCATAATGTTGGCGCATAGATACAGTTTAGCAGAGCTCTGCGCCTTGAACATCAGACAGCAAGCCACCTCCCCGGGGCTTGCCTTTTTTTGTTTTAAAGCGCGCTTCACTTGGCAAACCTGTATTCCATACCATTAGCAGCAGCTAAAGGCCGGAGCAGGTGTGGATCTGTAGCCTCAGGTTCTTTTTTGTACGGAGCATATGGTACTATGTAAAGAGAAAGCAAGATAAAGGCGAGGTGCTAGTGTGGACAAGCTGATACTCATTGATGGAAATAATATCATTTACCGGGCGTTCTTCGCCATGCCGCCGCTGACGAATACAGCAGGACAGCAGACGAATGCGGTATACGGTTTCACGACGATGCTGCTCCGTCTGCTGGAGGAGCATAAACCGACACATATGATTGTGGCCTTCGACGCGGGGAAGATTACTTTCCGGCATGAAGGCTATGAAGATTATAAGGGCGGACGCCAAAAGACCCCGCCGGAGCTGTCCGAGCAGTTCCCGTTGCTCAAAGAGCTGCTGAAGGGTCTGGGAGTTCCGCAGTTCGAGATTGCCGGCTACGAGGCTGACGATATTATCGGCACCATCTCCAGGGAAGCGGATGCCGCCGGCCGTCAGGTGATGATTGTGTCCGGGGATAAGGATATGCTGCAATTGGCTTCTGAGCATACCACCATAGCGATGGTGCGTAAGGGAGTTACGGAAGTGGAGCTGTACGGGCCTAAGCAGATCCGGGACAAATATGATCTCACCCCTGAGCAGATCATTGATCTCAAGGGGCTGATGGGCGATGCCAGCGACAATATCCCCGGGGTACCGGGAGTCGGGGAGAAGACAGCGCTTAAGCTGCTCCAGCAGTTCGGATCGGTGGAAGGTGTGCTTGCCGGAACCGGTGAGCTGAAGGGGAAGATGAAGGAGAAGCTGGAAGAGCACGCGGATAGCGCCATCATGAGCAAAAAATTGGCGACGATCTACCGTGAAGTTCCGCTGGAGCATACCTGGGAGGATATGGTGTTCAGCGGTATTGTTGCCGATACGGCGGGCCCTGCCCTGGCGAAGCTGGAGTTCAAGTCCCTGCTGGAGCGCCTGTCGCTGAGCGCCTATTCGCATGAGGCGGACGGCGGTCTGTCCGGCCCCGCAGCGGTGGAAGCGGCAGAGCTTACGATTACCATCGTTGATGAAGCCGGATTAGAGAAGCTGGTTCAGGCACTGCCGGACATCTCCGCCCTGCATGTGGAATCTAACGGGGAGAACCCGCACCGTGCCGAAGTGATCGGCCTCGGGCTGTCTTCGCCGGAGCAGCATTACTTTGTGCCTTTTGCCCTGCTGAAGAGTGAGGCGGCAGCACCCCTGCGTGACTGGCTCGGTGACGAGCAGGCACCGAAGAGCGGGTATGATCTGCACCGTGCCGATCTGGCGCTGCATTGGCAGGGGATTGCTTTTGCCGGAGCCGCTCACGATGTTCAGCTGGCCGCTTACCTGCTGGACCCGACTGAAGCGAGCCAGAATCTGAATGACCTGACCACGAAATACGGCCTGCCCCGCTTGTCGCCGGATGAGGATGTTTTCGGCAAAGGGGCCAAATATAGAATTCCTGAGCTTGCGATTCTCGGTGAGCATGTCGCCCGCAAGAGTGCGACTGTGCTTGGCATTGTGCAGAAGCAGCAGGAAGAGCTGGACAAGACGGACATGACCGGTCTGTTCCAGGACCTGGAGATGCCGCTGTCGCGGATTCTCGCCGATATGGAGAAGCAGGGCATTGCTGTTAACAAGGACGATCTTATCCAGCTCGGCAAGGAATTCGAAGCCCAAATCTCCCGGCTGGTCACTGAGATCTACTCCGCATGCGGAACTGAATTCAATCTTAATTCTCCGAAGCAACTGGGTGAGGTTCTGTTCGTGAAGCTGGGCCTGCCGGTCGTGAAGAAGACGAAGACCGGATATTCGACGGATGCCGAGGTACTGGAGAAGCTTGCGCCTTATCATGACGCCGTGCGCCTGATTCTGCAATACCGTACCCTGGCCAAGCTGCAATCTACGTATGTCGAAGGTTTAATGAAGGAAATTTCGCCGGAGACCGGCAAGGTACACACCTTTTACCGGCAGACGATTGCGGCCACAGGCCGGCTCAGCAGCCAGTTCCCGAACCTGCAGAATATTCCGATCCGGCTCGAAGAGGGCCGCAAGCTCCGTAAGGTATTCGTGCCCTCAGAGCCGGGCTGGTCGATTCTGGCGGCGGATTACTCACAGATCGAGCTGCGTGTGCTGGCGCATATCTCAGGCGATGAGCGGATGAAGGAAGCTTTTGTCGAGGATATGGATATTCATACCAAGACTGCGATGGACGTATTCGGCGTCCCTGCGGAGAGTGTGGACAGTAATATGCGCCGCTCCGCCAAAGCGGTAAACTTCGGAATTGTTTACGGCATCAGCGATTACGGCTTGTCACAGAACCTGAACATTCCGCGTAAGGAAGCGGCCCGGTTCATTGAGCAGTATTTTGAGGTGTTCCAGGGTGTCCGCCGTTACATGGATGATATCGTAGTCGAGGCCCGTAAGCAGGGGTATGTGACTACGCTGCTGGAACGCCGCCGTTACCTGCCGGAGATCAATGCGAAGAACTTCAATCTGCGTTCCTTCGCAGAACGTACGGCGATGAATACGCCGATCCAGGGAACCGCTGCGGATATTATCAAGCTGGCCATGGTTCATATGGATAAGGCACTGCATGAGCGCGGCCTGAAGAGCCGGATGCTGCTCCAGGTACACGATGAGTTAGTGTTCGAGGTGCCGGAGGAGGAGCTGGAGCAGATGAAGCTGCTGCTGCCCGAGGTGATGGCCGGAGCACTGCAGCTGTCTGTTCCGCTGAAGGCAGAGGTAAGTTTTGGGAGCAACTGGTACGAAGCGAAATAGGCTCCCCGCACATGGCAGATATCCGGTATAATGGAGTGGAGGTGAGCCATGATGCCGGAATTGCCGGAAGTCGAAACAGTCAGAAGAACACTTAATGAGTTAATTACAGGCAAGCAGATAGAGCATGTCACCGTCCGGCTGCCGCGGATTATTCAGCGCCCGGATGATATTCAGGCCTTTGCCCATATGCTGGCAGGTCATAGTGTGGTTACAGTTGAACGCAGAGGCAAGTTCCTGCGTTTCGTATTTGACGGGCTGGTGATGGTCTCACATCTTCGGATGGAGGGCCGTTACGGCGTGTACCGTAAGGGCGAGCTGCTGGACAAGCATACGCATGTTATTTTCCATTTCACAGATGGGACGGAGCTGCGTTATACGGATGTGCGCCAATTCGGGACGATGCATCTGTTCCAGCCGGGAGAGGATCTGCAGCTGAAGCCGCTGAACAAGCTGGGGCAGGAGCCGCTGGATGCCGATTTCACGCTGGAACGGTTCAAGGAGATTGTCGCGAAGCGGAGCACCAAGATCAAGCCGCTGCTGCTCAATCAGGAATATATAGTAGGCATCGGCAATATTTATGTAGATGAGTCCCTGCATCGTGCAGGAATCCACCCGGAGGAGACCGCGAAGTCCCTCACCGAGGATCAGCTGGCCAGACTGCACCATGCTATTGTCGCAACACTGACGGAAGCGGTGAATGCCGGAGGCTCCTCCGTGAAGTCGTATGTCAACGGCCAGGGGGAGAGCGGGAGTTACCAGGATCAGCACAAGATCTATGGACGCAAGGATCAGCCGTGTGCTACCTGCGGCACGCTGATTGAGAAGAGCGTGGTCGGCGGACGGGGAACGCATTATTGTCCCAGCTGCCAGCCCGTACCTGTACTGATTCTGTGATTTTTATTTAGAGTCAGCGCTGCGGTTAGAGCCCGTTTACGGGTTAGTTACACTTGAGTTATAACTGCTATGTATAAAGGCAGGCACTTACTGCCCGTCCCGCCCATATAATGTGTGAAGATTGCTGATTATGGCGAAACGGAGCTCCGGCTTGGATGCTTAATCCACCGGCTCCGGTTCTTCACGGGAGGGATTGCGGGTGCTGAGCCCATTGTTGTCTTTGCTGTTGCTTGCGTTTGCGCTTAGTCTGGATGGATTTGGTGTAGGTATTACATATGGACTGCGTAAAATGAAAATCCCCTTGCTCTCCATTATCATTATTTCGCTCTGTTCAGGGGTCGTCATTTATGGTTCTATGCAGGTCGGCGTGCTGCTGGCCAAGGTAGTCTCGCCGAATGCCGCTTCCAGTGTCGGAGCGGTTATTCTCGTCTTAATGGGCTGCTGGTCACTGTTTCAGATGCTGACGCAGAAGGAGCAGGAAGAGACTGCGCCAGCTGCCGCAGAGGATCATTCAGGATTAGAGACCATACTGGAGACGGCTGCTGCCGCACAGAATGCGGAAACGGTGCTGAAGCCGGCTGTATTCTCGCTGGAACTGCGCCATCTGGGCGTGGTGATACAGATTCTCCGCACACCGTCTTCCGCTGATATGGATGCCTCGGGGAGCATCTCCTCCATGGAAGCCATGATTCTGGGGATCGCGTTGTCGCTGGATGCCTTCGGAGCCGGCCTCGGTGCGGCACTGCTCGGATTCAGCCCGTGGTCCACCTCGCTGATGATCGCTGTATTCAGCGGAACCTTTTTGCTAATGGGAATGAAGACGGGACTTAGATTATCCGGCAGCTACTGGATGAAGCATGCGGCTGCGCTGCCCGCGATATTATTAATTGTAATGGGTATAATGAAGTTATTATGAGGTGAGTACATGATTATAGGCTTAACCGGAGGCATAGCTTCGGGAAAAAGCACCGTGTCTGCACTGTTTGTCCGCAAGGGAGCTGCACTGGTGGATGCCGATGTCATCGCCAGAGAGGTGATGCTCCCCGGACATCCGGTGCTGGCGGCAGCGGTGGAGGCTTTTGGAGACCGCATCCTGCTGCCTGACGGTTCGCTGGACCGGGCGGGTCTTGGTGAGATTGTCTTCCGGGACCCGGAGGCGCTCAAGACACTGAATAACCTGACCCATCCGGCAATCCGCAGGGAGATCAAGGACAGAATGTATGCGCTTGAGCAGGAGAATCCGCAGCGGCTGGTCATTGTCGACATTCCGCTGCTCTACGAATCAGAGCTGGATTCCTTGTTTGAGCAGATTATTGTGGTCTATGTTCCGAGAAGGGTGCAGTTAGCCCGCCTCATGGAGCGCAGCGGAATGAAGCTGGAGCAGGCTGAGGACCGGCTGAGGTCGCAGATGGATATTGAACTGAAGCGCAGGAAAGCGGATTATGTGATCGACAATAGCGGTGATCCGGAGTCTGCCGAGCTTCAGGTTGCCCGGCTGTGGGACAGGCTGGGCCTGATATGATAAAGTGGCTGCGCTCCAAAAGAGTCCTGCTGCTGCTGTTCATCGGCTTCACCGCGATCCTGTTTCTAGGCTCCAACTGGATGTCATGGTTTTATCCTATTCATTATAAAGCAGAGATCCGCCAGCACAGCCGGACGTATGAGATGGACCCGTTCCTGGTAGCATCCATTATCCGTGTGGAGACCAATTATAAGACCGGCCGCGAATCCAAAAAAGGCGCGCTGGGACTCATGCAGCTGATGCCGGATACCGCCAAGTGGGCGCTCGAAAAGGCCAAGCTTCCTGAGGTATCGCTGGAACGGCTAAAGGAAGAGCCCTCCTCCAACATTGAACTGGGCACTTGGTATTTGTCTACGCTCTCTAAGCAGTTCGACGGCAACCGTATAGCAGTTATAGCCGCCTATAATGCCGGACCCGGCAAGGTGCAGAGCTGGCTGGATGAAGGGCAGTGGGACGGAACAGAAGCCTCTGTGAAGGACATTCCGTTCGGTGAGACCCGGCATTACGTGCAGCGTGTGATTTATTATTATGATCAATACACCGAGCTCTACAGTGAGTTCTAGGGTGCTTGTTACTTCTGCTGCTATTATGTAAAAAGAAGCATCAAACGGCCGGAGGCCGTTCGATACTTCTTAGGCAAGCTTATGTCGTGTTTAGCAGGTTATTTGTACTTATTTGTACTGACCTGCCAATTGCTGTTCAGCCAGGGTTACAAGACGTTTAGTGATGTAACCACCGATCGAACCGTTTTCGTAAGAAGTTTTATTGCCTTGGTATCCGTCTGGGGAGAGGGTAATACCTAGTTCCTGGGCAACTTCATATTTCAGTTGTTCCAAGGCACCGCGTGAGTTTGGAGCTACCAGGTTATTGGAGTTGTTATTTTGGCTCATTGCTGTTCACCTCCTATCGGTTGGTAACTGTATTATGTGCCGGACATGTCAGATTCATAACAACAAATAAACGGTGTTTTCTGGAAATTAAATAATGCCCGCATAGCCCTTGTGTATCAATGGACCGGGCCTATCCATTCTAATGATGAGGAAGTGAAGAAGCTTATGAAATGCCCTTACTGTGACCACACCAATACCAAAGTCCTGGACTCGCGCCCGGCTAATGAGAATAAGTCCATCCGCCGCAGGCGGGAATGCGAGCTATGCAGCCGCCGTTTCACCACCTTCGAGATGATTGAAGAGACCCCGCTGATTGTGATCAAAAAAGGCGGCAGCCGTGAAGAGTTCAGCCGTGACAAAATCCTCCGCGGCCTGATCCGTGCCTGCGAGAAGCGTCCGGTCCCTGTAGAGCGCCTGGAGGTCATCGTATCCGAGGTGGAGAAAAGCCTGCGCGGCATCGCCCTCGCCGAGATCGAGAGCCGCCAGATCGGCGAGCTGGTCATGGAGCAGCTCTACCCTGTCGACGAGGTAGCGTACGTCCGCTTCGCGTCCGTGTATCGCCAGTTCAAGGACATTAACATGTTCATGAAGGAACTGAAAGGACTGCTGTCCAAGAACACGGAGGAGCTGGACGGGCTGTAAGCGGTTTAGGGAGGGTAAGCCCTCATTGGGGGGGGCTGGCTCTGGGGTTTACGGGACAGCCGCACAATGTACAAGGTACTTATTGGTGAATAAACCGATGGGTGCCTTTTTGTTGAATTGCTTATGAACGTATAGGATTAAGGGGCTTTAATTTGAACAAAAAAAAGACCCTGGTCAGGGTCTTTAAAAATGTGATGGACTCTCAGGGGCTCGAACCCTGGACAAATAGATTAAGAGTCTACTGCTCTACCAACTGAGCTAAGAGTCCATAGAATGGTGGAGAATAGGGGATTCGAACCCCTGACCTCTTCGCTGCCAGCGAAGCGTTCTCCCACTGAACTAATTCCCCATTCGTTTTTCTCACAAGAAATAATATATCATAAATATAATTCTCAGTCAACATTATTTACAAAAAGAATAATAAGGATTAAAATATGGTAGTACATATGACTGATGGGAGGGCTTTCGGTATGGGGGATAAGAGACGGGTCGCAGCATTTTATAGAGTATCAACAAAGGGGCAGCTTGAAGGAAATGATATTCCTATGCAACGTAGGGCTTGTCAAGAGTTTATTAATAGTAAGGGTTGGGTGTTGGTAAAAGAGTATACGGAGAAAGGCGTTTCTGGATATAAGACAGCGAATGAGGACAGAGATGAAATTCAACGTGCTAGATATGATGCGGAAAATAGTCACTTTGATGTATTGCTTTGTTTCATGTTCGACAGATTAGGAAGAAGGACATATGAAACTCCTCTGTTATTAAAATGGTTCAACTCAATGGGAATTGAAGTCTGGTCAGTAAAAGAAGGTCAACAAGAATTTACAGACGAAGGGCATGACATTACAAACTTCCTTAGATTCTGGCAATCGAATAACGAATCTCAAAAAACTTCGATGCGCGTTGATGAAAAACATACACAAATGGCCGAAGATGGTGTATTTAGAGGTGGCACTGCACCATTCGGATACCGGTTAACACCTTCAGGAATTAAAAATAAGAAAGGCAAAGAGCTGATGAAGCTGGAAATAAATAAAGAACAAGCTACTATCGTCAAACAGATGTTCAATATGGTGATAAAAGAGGGTTTTGGAAGTAATCGAATTGCTAAGTTTCTTAATGAAAATACAATCCCCACTTCTACCGGAGGTAAATGGAACACTGCTGCTGTGAACTTTATTCTTAGAAATCCTGTGTATAAAGGGTATCCGGCCTATGGGAAAAGAAAATCGGTTGAAGGGATTTTTGAGACTAAAGGTAAAGCAGAATGGACGATGCCCGAAAAACAACAACTTCAATTAGTAATTATCGATAAAGAAGATTTTGATAATATTCAATTGCTAAGAAGTTCTAGGTCGAAAGAACAAGTTAAAGACCATAATCGGGAACGAGTTAACACCTCGGTAGGCCCGCTTCTATTGGTCGGGTTTATAAAATGTGGTTATTGTGGCTCCCCTTTGACTACAACATATAATGCCAAAAAATACACTCTTGCTGATGGTACGATTAAAATGTGGAAACGGGCGGTTTATCGATGTTCTGGCAAAGCGTTAAGGAAGGTTGATTGCAAGGGGCAGACTATTTATGCACAAAATAAAATTGAAGATACTGTAGCTGATGTTGTTAATCAATATCTCGCATCTTTGAAAAAGATAGACTACATAGAATTTTCCAGAGGTTATGATCTAGAGGAGTATAAGGATATTAAAGAATTCCTTGATAAAAAAAATCAAGAGTTGGCAAGCGAATATGTTGAATTGAACTTACTTAAAAAGGAAGTGACAAAAAGTATTTTGGGAAAGAGTGCCTTCAAGCCAGAACTATTAAATGAAATGATTGAGGATAAAGAAAAGGAATTGCAAAAACTTGATCAGGAAGTCAGATCACTTGAGGAGCAACTTCAGACGAAAAAACTAGAATTAAGTGAAATTAAAGAATTGGCCAAAAATATTAGTGGGTGGAATTTAAAATATAATGAAGCTAGCCATGACCACAAAAAAGTTATGTTGAGATGGATCATTGAAAGGATAACAGTATTCAAAGATCAGATTGAAATTGAATTTAGGCCGGATATCACAAAGTTCTTATCGAGTGCCGGGAACGGTGCTATAGCTGAACTGAGGAAAAGAACGCATCGCTGGCATACATGAGGCTAGCGTTCTATTTCTTCATAAGACATAACTACGGTTTGAAAATAAGGCTTAAATCCAAGCTTTGTATAAAGCGCATTGGCTTTGTGGCTTGCTCTCAAGGTTGCTGTATGTACACCTTTGTTATGTAAATCATGGAGGGTTGTGAGGCACAGAGCGCTTGCAGCACCTTGATTTCGATACTGCTGCAGGGTGGATACAAACTCAATGGATGCCTGATTACCGGTCTGCATGGCAGCGGAGGTAGCTATGGGAACACCATCCAGGTAAGCAAGATAAAAAGATAGCTCGCTACGTGAAAGCCAAAATTCGTAATATGCCTGATTCAACATAGGCCAGCCATGCAGCGCCTCATTCACCACATCAATCCATAATGTAAATTCAGACGATGACGTAACCCTGTGTATATGTAGTCGCGGACTAGAATGTGGCCAGTTACGGGGTTGTTGCTAAATCTAACGTCATTGCATATGTTCTGCCAACGCCAGGGTATGCAGATATTGTTCCATTCCCTGAGTGATGCAATTCACATAATAATCGTGATTCATAAATGGCCTCCCCTCTATCTCTTCCCTAAGAGCAGCTTGTTCCGTAAGCGGAGTCCAATGTAATTGAGCAGCACCTGCATCAGCAGGCTGTCTACTTGTGTGCCGGTGCCTTCGTATTGCAGCGACAGGTCAACAATGTTCTCTATACCTTGTAATCTTACGTGAGCTATGCAGGCAGTCCGAGCGCCTTTTTCCTTAGCTCTCTTCAACTGTTGCACCTGATGAAGATTATACTGCGGCATATAGATCAAGCTGATGACGGCCGACTTTTCGTTCACACCGTCAACGGCATTGACTTGATAGTTGGGGTCGATGAACGCTTTGGTCTTTTTGCCCAGGAGCACCAGCTCGACCTGCAGCCGCCAGATCTCGGAATGCAAGGGAATGCCGATGAAAACGATCTCGTCACTGGATTCGATCATGGACAGCAGCGAAGTGATCGCCTGTTCATCCAGTTGGCTGGTGGTTGCCTTAATCTTCTCGGCCAGCAGCTCACCGTAGGCTACCGGATCTATGTCCTCTTCCTTCACTGCAGGATAGTATTTGCCGTCATATTGATATTGCAGAGGCGTCTGCTCATAGATCATCCGGAAGCTTGAGAAGTTGTCATAATACATCTGCCGCATGAAGCGGCTGACCGTAGAGACAGAGATGTGGTTGGACTCAGCGAATTCCTGTATGCTTGAAGTCTGAAGTCGGTTATAGTTCTCCAGCATAGTTTTGGCTACATCAAAGTAAATATCATCCTGATCATAGGTGTTATAGCACTCCAGCAGCGCGAGAATATCTAACATGATGCACAGACTCCCTTTATAGTTTTGCTTCATTATAATCCAAATCCAATTCAGGAGAATCAGCAAAAATCGCCCATACCGGGTAAAGGTAGGGCGATTTTTTAACAATTGTGCAATTCGTTGTCTAATTACTTATGCGAGTACCCCGCAGCATGGATACCGGCCAGCCGGCCGGAGGTATAGGCAAAGCCCAGTGTACCGCCTTCAAAATCAACATAAGCCTGTCCGTACATCCCGCCTGCATCAGCACCGGCGACGTAAAGTCCACGGATGGCCCGGCCGTCCGAATCGGTAGCTTCGATCTTCTCATTGATGCGTACGCCGCCCAGCGTTCCTAGGTTACGTCCGACATACTTAATGGCATAATAAGGACCTTGCTTGAGCGGAACCAGCCGCTTCGTGTCGGAGAAGAACATAGGGTCATTGCCCTGGGCAATGGCTGTATTGTACTGCTTGGCGGATGCGAGGAAGGTATCCTTGTCCACACCGATCTCTTGAGCCAGTACCTCCAGTGAATCTGCTCTGTGAACAACACCGGTATCTTTCATTGAATCCAGCAAAGGGGTGTAGTCCGTAGGTCTATTCTCATCTGCAAGAATAACATCTGTATCATTCGGTTCATTGAATTCCATGTAGAACTGGCGCTTGCCCTTCCATTTGGAGAAGTGGGGTTCGATGGCTGCCAGGCCCTTCTTCTTGATGGTGTTCAGCATGGCGGAGTCCAGAATCAGGAATTCCGTCTCTTTGGGCTGCATGTGAATCTCAGCGCCGTGTACAGCGAAGAGGGTAACCTTAGTCTCATCGGAAAAGCGCTGGCCCAGCGTATTCACTCTCAGGTTCGGGTACTCGCTGAACTTGGTCAGGCTGTACCAATCCTTGTTGATCGGGGCCAGTTTAGCGATCTCTTCCGGCGTAAAGATTTGCGCAAAATACTGGGTCGAGGTCATCCCGTATGGGTCTGCACCAACCTTCCAGGCCATCTGAATGCCGTCACCTGTATTTGTAGCAATCTGTCCCGGAGTGAACTTCTTGCCGAAATATTTCTCCATCATCTCGCTGTTGCCGCCGAAGCCGCCTGTTGCAATGACGACAGCCTTGGCGTTCACTTTGAGCTTGGAGCCATCCTCTTTCTTAGCCAGCACGCCGGTTACTGCACCGTTAGAGTCTGTCAGCAGCTCAGTCACCGGAGTGCTGAAGCGAACCTGTCCCGATTTGGCTTCAAAAGACTTGATCAGCTTGGTGATCGCTACTGTGCCGCCTTCCTGGTATCCGTGCAGCGTGGCAGGCATTCCGATATGCTCAAAGGCAAAGCCGGTACCGGCATCCACCAGGGTCATTTTGGCGCCGTTCGCATTCAGCCAGTCAACGGTTTTCCCTGCTTCATCAATGATGTTGCGGACCAGCAGCGAGTTCATGTAGCCATCGGAGGCTGCCATGTACTGGTCATAGAGCCATTGCTTGCTGACCGTTTGTTTTCTGTCCTTCTGCTGCTGGGAATCGGCTGCGAACATGCCTCCGGCCATAGTGCCGGCTCCCATAGGTGTAGCTGTCTTCTCCAGCAGTACGACGCTGGCTCCGCTGTCTTCGGCGGCAAGCGCCGCAGCTGTACCGGCAGCACCGGCGCCCACTACGGCCACATCAACTGTGATCTCTTCCACTTCCTTGTTCTCAGCAGTGGCTTTGGCCTGCTTCAAGACCGTCAGATCCCCGCCTGCCTGCTTGGCGCAATCCTCTACAGCCTCCAGAATCCCCTTGGTGGTCATAGATGCGCCGGAGACGGCATCGATTGCGAGGCTTTGCTCACTGATGATTTTTTCAGGAACAATCTTTAGCGGCCCTTGGGCAATGCCTTCTGTTTCATTCTGACTTAACACCTTTACGTCTTTAATAGCGTTATCAGTGAATTCTGTCTCAACCTCGATCGGGCCGTTCTTCCCGTTCCCCTTGGCTGTGTATTTCCCCGGCTTGAAGGAGAGTGCAGCGCTTTTATCGGAAGTGCCTGTCCCCGTGGTCTGGCTTGGGCTTGCCGCCGCTGGCTTCTGATCGTTCTCTACCGCTCCTTCGGCTGCCTTGTTCGACGCGTTGTTGCAGCCTACCATCGAGATCAGCAGAATCGTGATCACAACCAGCAGAATCCCTTTGTATCCCCAGTGTTTTTTTTGCATCATGCAGTTACCTCCCTAATGATCTACGAGGAAAAAGTCCTCTGCTTGAAGGTACCATGTAACACATTTCACATGGAGGTCTGACTCAGACCGATTTCAGTCTGATTTAGAAGGGTTAGGCTTGAGTGCCGATTGAATTCAATACAGAGGGAATGGTGCGGTGCGTGGAAGGCCTACTCCGAAGAAGAATTGATCGAGGCAATGACTCACCTCGCTTTTTATACAGGCTGGCCGCGTTCCGCATCGGCGATCCTGGTTGCCAAGGGATTTTTCGGGGAAATGTGAACACAATTGCGCATGTGAGCAAAAGCTCCGTGCGCTTTTTTTAGGTTTAGACATTTTTATTGATAAGAGGTTAGAAAATCACTGTTTTTTCATTTTTTTTAGAGCTATCCCCAATTAGGTCCTGATGAATCGGTTTTTGTCGAGAATTGTTAAGAGTTTGTTTAGAGCTGTCTGCTAGAATGGGCGCATATATGAAAATTTCTACTGCTCTGCAGCGGATGAAAAGTGATGAATGAACAAGGGGGAGCGATACATTGTTTAAGGGTAAGGGATTGAAAAAATATTTCTCGTTGCTACTCGTGATCAGCTTAGTTTGGACCGGGGCCTTTCCGGTATATGCAGGTTCAACAGACAACGGTGAGGCAAGCTGGGAGAATGTTGGTCCGCTGCCAGACAGCAGCAAAGTAAACGGAGTGGCTGTAGGCTCAAATATTTTAGTTACAGTCGGGGAAGGAGGAAGAATTGTTGCCGCAAGCGACCCTTCGACATGGGCAGTTCGTAATTCTGGTGTAACTGTAGATTTGAACGGTATTGTTCATACAGGGACGGATGGCAAATATGTTGCTGCAGGCAATGCTGGAACAGTTTTAGTGTCTACAGATAATGAGGATTGGACTTCCCGGAATACAGGCATCATTAACAACTTGAATGCCATCGCCTACGACGGCAAAGATAAATTAGTCGCAGTCGGCGATGCTGGAAAGATAATTACATCGATCGACGGCGGTAGCAATTGGACTGCATCATCCGTTGCAGGCGTTAATGTTAATCTGAATGGTATTGCCTATGGCAACAACAAGTTTGTTGCAGTGGGTGATAACGGTACAGTTTTAACTTCAGGAAATGGAACGACATGGGTAAAGGTAACGCGCAAAACAACCGATTACTCAAACCTTAACTTGAACGGAATTACCTTTGGCGGCGGGATCTTCGTAGCTGTCGGTGATTCTGGACTTATTGTTACCTCTCCGGAGGGTACTAAAGGCGCAGAGAAGATTCTTGAAGCTAATATAAATCTAAACGGTGTAGCTTTCGGAAACAGCGTGTTTATAGCTGCAGGAGATGGGGGGAAAGTGTTCTCCACTACCGATCTGTGGCGGACATGGAAGCCTGAGACTACAAACGCGACTACTAAGCTTAACGGCATCGTATTTTTCCGAGGTCTTAATCAATTTATTGCAGCGGGTGATTCCGGTGTGATCATTATGTCTTATGTCATTCCCAACATTCCGCGGGTTCTCAGTCAGAATCCAGGGAATGATGAGACAGATGTAGAAATAGATGCAAATCTCGAGATCATGTTTAATCAGCTGGTAGAGGCAGGAACTGAAAATATCCATATTTTTAAAGCTGCAGATCTGTCCTCTCCGGTTGAAACCATCCCGGCTGATGACGCCAGCAGAGTAACATTAGATCCGGACACTAATGCGGTAACGATTAATCCGGGCATCAATTTTGATCCAGGGACGAAATATGCCGTTACAGTTGACGCGAATGCTTTTACTAACGGTGACAGTGGCAATGTAGCGATCGCAGCGGGTGAGTGGAGCTTCACGACTGTTGCTGGATCAGGAGATACGAAAGCTCCGACTGTTACCGGCTACTCTCCTGACCAGGGCGAAGCGGGAGTAGCGACTGATGCCCAACTGACACTAACTTTCGATGAGAATGTAACAACGGATAGCGGTAACATTCTGATTTATGACAGTACAGACGAAGGTAATCTAATGGTAATTCCGGTTAACTCAGAGAATGTTACGGTTAAGGATAAAGTGGTAACCATTGTTCCGTATGAAGATTTTAAATACAGTTCTACGTACTTTGTAAACATCGATGACGGAGCATTCAAAGATCTAGCAGAAAACTCTAACTCCTATACAGGTATCTCGGACAAGGACACCTGGCAGTTCACAACCGCCGAAGCGCCTGATACTACACCGCCGGTGGTGAGCAGTTATTATCCTGCAGATGGAGCGAAGGATGTAGAGATTGGCAACAACCTGACGCTTACTTTTAATGAGGATGTAATGAAGGGTGCGGGCCAAATTGAGATCTACAGCGAGATTCTAAATGCCCCAATGATGAGCATTCCTGTCACTTCGGATGTGGTAACCATTGACGGCAACGTAGTAACGATTAATCCAGAAGAGAATCTGGATTATGGCAGGAAATACCATGTGTTGATTGCAAATAATGCATTCATGGATAAAGCGGGCAACCCTTATGCCGGTATCACTAACGATACAACCTGGCGCTTTAGTACCACCAGCGAACCGGATACGACAGCGCCAATCGTAAGCACTTACTCGCCTGAGAATGGGGCAACAGAGGTAGCTATCGGAGCTAACCTGGAGCTTGCTTTTAGCGAAAATGTTAGAGCAGGGGAAGGCAGTATTGTGATTTACAACAGCACAACTGACAAATTGGAAGCTATCATTGCTGCCAAGGATGTAAGCATCCTGAACAATGTAGTAACGATTAATCCGGTCCACAATCTGCAGTATGGCACAAGCTACCATGTGC
This sequence comes from Paenibacillus sp. FSL P4-0338, assembly GCF_038002365.1. Lineage (NCBI taxonomy): Bacteria > Bacillati > Bacillota > Bacilli > Caryophanales > Paenibacillaceae > Paenibacillus > Paenibacillus sp. FSL P4-0338. The sequence goes on from NZ_JBBOCG010000001.1 coordinate 233,860, forward strand.
GGATTAGCAATAATGCATTTGCAGATTCATCCGGCAATTACTATGCTGGTATCGCAGACGACACCATTTGGCAGTTCACCACCCCGGCTGCGCCAGATACAACTGCACCTGTGTTGAACACGTACTCACCTGCGAATGGTGCAACAGGTGTAGCTATTGGAGCTAATCTGGAGCTTACCTTCAGCGAGAAAGTAAGAGCAGGGGAAGGCGATATCGTCATCTACAATAGTGCGAATCATGCACCAGTAGCGACGATTCCTGCAGCTTCCGGGAATGTAATTATTCATAGCAATGTAGTTACGATTAATCCTACGAATGATCTGAAGTATGGTGTGAGCTACTATGTACAGATTGGAGCCGGGGCATTTACTGATCTCGCAGGTAACGGCTATGATGGTAATGCGGAGAATACACTCTGGCAGTTCACAACCACAGATGCACCGGATCGGATCTCGCCAACGGTGATCACGTATTCGCCGGAGCCATGGGCCACCGAATTGGCAGTGAACGCGAATCTGGTCCTTACCTTCAGCGAAAATGTACGGGCGGCAGTGGGTACCATTGAGATATTCCGCAGCACCGATGATATTCATCCGTTAGCGGCGATTCCTGCTCTTTCGGACAGGGTAACCATTCTGAACAATGTCGTAACCATCAATCCGGCGGATAATCTGGAGCATGGGACAAGCTACTTTGTACGTATCTCGGAAGGAGCATTTACAGATCTCGCTGGCAACAGCTATAGCGGCATCTCAGGCATTAACGCTTGGCGGTTTGTGACCACCAGTGCACCAGATACGGCACCGCCTGTAGTAACATCTTACAGTCCGGCAGGCAATACAACGCATGTACCTGTATCTGCTACACTCACATTGACTTTTAACGAGAATGTGTTAGCTGGAGATGCCGCTATTGAGCTTGTGAATGCAGCGAATAATGAGGTTGTAACGAGAATTCAAGCGGGAAATAAAGCACTTGTCGCTGTCACGGACTCTACCGTCAGCATCAATACAAGCGGTCTGCTCAAGCAGGGCGGCAGCTATTATGTGCTGATTCACCCGGGTGCTTTTACAGATGAATCAGGTAACAGCTATGCAGGAATTACGGATAGTAAGGTCTGGAGCTTCTCGACAGTTCCTGTTCCGGTCACGCCAACTGATCCTCCTGCACCGGCACCGGGCGGCGGTGGTTCAGGATCAGGAGGGGGAGCGCCGGCTCCGGTACCGACACCTTCTCCGCAGACAGAAAGCATTAATGCGAACGTTGAGAACGGCGCCGCTCAAGGCTCCATGGTATCCTCCGTTGTCATTACCCGCACTAAGGATGCAAACGGAGTGAAGAGTGATACGCTTACGTTCACATTGGAGCAAGCTATCCGGGCAGTTCATGAGCTTAAGGCCGCTGGGTCCAGTATTGCCAGAATCAACGTGCCTGATAAGAATGATGAGGTGGCTGGGACCAGATTGACCATTCCGGCAACTTCCAGCAAGCAATTTGCTGATAATCAGATCACGCTGGATCTATTCACAGTGAATGCTGAGGTGAAGGTTCCGGGCAGCTCGATGGCTGGGTTCGGTACAGATATTTACTTCAACCTCGTTCCGCTGAAGACATCACAGCAGAGCGCAGAGGTAGAAGCCCTTGCGAAAACCCAGGTGCAGAGTGTATCCCGCGGTGCATCGGTCACGCTCGTAAGCCGTCCGGTAACGATTGAGACCAATCTGCAGAGCCGTCCGGTTACGCTGGTATTACCGCTTAACAACTCTTCGTTAACGGCGGAGCAACTGAAGGCACTTGCGGTCTTCACCCAGCACAGCGACGGTACCAAAGAATTGGTCAAGGGAGAGATCGTACCTTTTGGCCAGACCGGAAAGTCAGGCATTCAATTTAGCATCAGCAAATTTAGTACCTTTACCGTTGTACTTGCACAAGATCCTGAGGTACAGGTGAAGGCGTATATGACAGGTTATGCCGATGGCACCTTCAAGCCAGGGAACAGCATCACCCGGGCAGAAGCGGCCAGCATCATTGCCCGCACCTTCGGCCAGTCCGCTGCTACTGCTGGCGTAGTGTATTCTGATGTTCCTGCCGGACACTGGGCGGCAGACGCAATCGGTCAAGTGACCCGAAGCGGCATCATGAAAGGTTATGGGGGCGGCAGCTTCAAGCCTAACCAGACGATTACAAGAGCTGAAATGGCGACCCTCCTGTCCCGTTTGATTACAAGCGCTCAAGACCAAGCGGCAGGCTTCAGTGATATTGCCGGACACTGGGCTCAGGCAGCCATTGAACGGATGTCTCAGGCAGGCATCATCAGCGGTTACGAAGACGGCTCTTTCCGTCCAGACCAGACGTTAACGCGTGCAGAAGCCGTAACCATCGTTAACCGTGCCCTTGGCATCGCTCCGCTGACCAGTGCGGCCCAGAAATGGACAGATGTCCCGGCGGGCTTCTGGGCATTCGGCAGCATCCAGGCAGCTTCTGTAGATCATACTGCAGAATAAAATAATTACAGCACAAAACAGCCCTTCCATCCGTCTTTGACGGGGAAGGGCTGTTTTTGCAGTGTGGGCGCGAGTGAGCTCAATGAAATCGAAAAACCGAACACACACAATAAGCGGCGTCCCCCGTTAAGGTGATGCCGCACATGATTATGACTGCTCCCTACTTGCTCCCGGCCTCCCACCGCAGATTCCACTGGTAACGCTGGTCCAGCTCCTCATGACCGCTGAAATACTCTACAAGCCGTTCCACGAGGATGGTTCCATCCGGCTGGCTGTGAAGCATGGCGATGGCGCACATTCCCTTATCGTTGTTGTGCTCGTCCAGCTGGATCTTGATCTCAGGCCCACCCTGTTGGCTTATGGTTACAACGGCACCAGCTTGCGACCAGTTTGCCACTCCCTCATAGATGAGGGCAAAGATAACAACCCGTTTGATCTCGGAGAGATGGCGGCTGTTAATCCGCAGATTCTCGCCTGTGGCAATCGAGCCGGTACGGTCATCTCCGTCCAGGAGGATGTAAGGAGGCCGGTTCAGGCTGCCGAAGGATTCTCCGAGCGCCTGGACCGCGCCTTTGAGACCATTGCTCAGTTCAAACAGACAGCCCAGATCGAGATCTATTCCTTTTCTGCCAAACCAGCTGGAGGATTCGGTCTGAACCCAGTTGAGATTGATTACGATCTCGCCCGCAGCTCCCGGCCCGCTCTGAAGCCGGACCGCCTCCCCGTGGTTCTTCAGCAGCCGGTCTCCCGAATTACCCGGAGAACCCGGCGGCGAAGCCGGAGGCAACAGGTCTGCTGGCCTCTGCTTAGGGCGTGGCCGCAGCTCCGGCAGAACAAAAGGAGACTCCCGGGGCGGAGCCTCCGGTCTCGCTGTCTGAACCAATGCCTGAGCCTCATCCGCCGATATCCCGTAGCTATGGAATAGGGCGGGCAGGCCGCCGGCATAACCAGAGCCGACCGCGCTGAATTTCCATTCGCTCCGATACCGGTAGAGCTCCCCGGCAACGATGGCAGTTTCCACCGTATAACCGTTACCCAGCGGATAACGGAGCAGCTCCGTTCCGTCCGCAGCGCTCATGATCCGCAGATAGGCGCCGTCCAAGGAAGAGAAGCTCTGCTGCCGCTTCACGGCTTCATGAATCGTCAGCGCAAACGTAATGCGCTCGTACTCCGCAGGAATCTGGTCCAGCCGGACAGCGATTTGTGCGTGTTCCGCCATGCCTGTGCTGCTCTGTTGCTCAGGCGGCAATAGAGCTACAGACTGATCATCGGCAGCGGGATGCCCATAGAATATGAGATCCGCCGCAGAAGAGACCCGCTGTGTCTCTGTAAGCAGAACAGCAGAGCTATCAATCTCAATTCCGGCTCCCGCAGCCTGCCAGCCCAGGCCAATGATGAGATGCGTGAGGCGGGGGTTGTCTTTGGTTAAGCTGTATTTTTGCCCCTTGATAAGCTCAAGTGTCATGAGAACCAGCCTTTCCTATGAGTAGTTCAAGCTTGTATAAGTGCACGGGCAGAATCAGAATCTGCCCCGGCTTCCGGCATCCAGGTTCGGACCGTTCAGATCCGTCAGCCGCTCCAGGCATTGCTCGTAGATCCGTACAATATCCTGTATCTTCTGGAACTCGGGGTCTGAGGGGCCCAGGTTGTCCATGAACATGCGCTGCAGAATTTCTTTGTAAAAGGAGATACGGCTCCCCACCAGTTTGCCTTCGTAGTCAATGACCTCTTCAATCGAGTGCTGCTGAACGAATTCCATCAGGTCGTCTGCAGGATTACCGCGCGGCTCGCGTTCATTGCGTGCGGCAACCGGCGCGTTGACATTATCCAGATTGACGGTGGAGCGTATATCGGTGAACAGAATCCCTTCCTTGGCCAGCATCACCTGAAAAGGCTTGTGCTTGAACAGCTCCTGCGCAACCAGCGTACACATCGCCTGATTCCGCAGCAGCATCCCGTCAAACGGATGAAGCACCCACCCTCTGTCATCCCGGTACAGGCTGAACGTGAAGTACTCACCGCCGTACTCATATTTCAGGTTAATCGAACTCTCTGAGGTAAGCTCATATTGAAATGCATCCATTCCGGGTTACGCCTCCTGTATCTACTATGAATTTCTATTAGCATAGCAGAAAATGGGGAATCTTGGAGAGAGGATTTTAGCCTAAATGAAAGAACCTCTTTCCGCACAAGAGGCTCGTACATTCGCTGTCTATTCTTCTTCACGCTAAAGGGGGGATTTGCAGGGTGGCCCGCAGGCCGTGGCCGGTGTTACTCTCCAGAACAAGCTTACCCATATGAGCTTCAGCGATGCGGGCGACCATCGGGAGGCCAAGCCCGTGGCCCTGACGGACGGGGCGGGTCCGCTTCCCGGAGTAAGGCAGCAGGATCAGCTCCGGCAAAAGCTCTGACGGAACCCCAGGCCCGTCATCGGATACGGATAGACAGCATTCCGGCTCCTTCGGGTTCGGACTGCGGGAGACCGTTACCGTAATCCGCCTGCCGTACGGATTATGGCGGATGCTGTTCTGGACCAGATTGCTTACCGCACGGTACAGCAGTTTCTCGTCGCCCATCACTTGCAGACGTTCGTCCATAATGCACAGGTCCAGTGAATAACGCTCCTCCAGGCCGTTATTGATGGTGTCAGATACCACGGTCCGGGCCAGTGCGGATAAGCGGACCGGCTTAAGCTGCAACGGCTGCATATCATACTCCAGCATAGAGACGAGGTTCAAGTCGCTGACCAGCGATCTTAGCTGCTCTCCTTGGCGGCGGATGATGGCAGCCTGCTGGCGTTGCTCTCTGGTCAAATTATCCTGCTCCTCCAGATTGCTCGCGTAGCCCAGGATCATCGAGAGCGGAGTACGGATGTCATGGGAGATCCCGGCGATCCAGTTCGAGCGGGCTTCATCCCGTGATTTCAGCTGCGTGTTCCTGGTCTGCAGGGTAGCGGAAGCCGAATTAATGCTCTCGGACAAATCGCTGAAGATCCCAGCGGTCTCCAGGTTAACCGGTTTGTCTTTGGCCAGGGCATGAATGCTGTTGATCAGGGGCCGGATACTGCGGATCAGCCGGGTGCCGATGAACAAGGAGAGGGCTACAGCTAGTACCACGTTGCAGACCAGTAGCAGCAGCACCCTTAAGGGAAGGGAACGCAGCCAGTCGGTCAAGTATTCGAGCTGATATTTTTCATATGAATATTTGGGATAGCCCACGACGAGAAGTCCTTCTTCCGGGTGCTCCCAGATGTACACAGGATACTCCAGCAAGTAGTAGCGTGAGAATTTCGCCACCTCTACGATGTTGTAAGCGCGCGGAATCTCCGGCGGCAACTGCTCACTCCATGTCACCTTGCCGTTTGCATCCAGCAGCATGGCCCAGGCCCGGTTCAGCTGAAGCAGCGCTGCCGCCTTGGGATCAAGGGAATACTCGCCGTCAGAACCTTGCAGAGCTGAGGATATCTCCTGCACAACCTTTTCCGGTGAAGCCTCCTGATGGGTCTCCTTGAAGATCAGCGAACCGAGCAGAATCAGATTGAACAGGAGCAGCAGCGTAGAGACCAGCAGGGTAGAGCCTACGAATTTGCGTAAAATCCGGACCGCACTGTCCATTAGAGCGCCTCCTGCGCCAAGAGCTTATACCCAAGCCCTCTGACCGTTAGCAGTTGCTCTGGCTTCGAGGGGTCTGTTTCGATCTTCTCGCGAATACGCCGGATATGTACCATTAATGTGTTCTCGTACCCGTAGCTGTCATCCCCCCATACCGCCTGGCAAAGGGCATCACTGGTCACAATCCGGCCGTGGTTCTCATAGAGTTTGACCAGAATGGCGTGTTCTTTCGCCGTCAGCGGCAGCTCCTGCCCTTCTCTCAGTACCACAGCGCTGTCCAGATCTACCACCTGTTCACCCACTCTGAAGGCAGGCAGCCGCTCTGGTATGGAAGGCGCATATACCCGCTTCAGCACAGCGCTCAGACGCAGCATTAACTCACGCGGCAGGAATGGCTTAACGATATAATCATCGGCCCCCAGTCCCAGCCCCAGCAGCCTGTCCTCATCTTCACCGCGCGCCGACAGGAAGAGTACCGGCATCCCGGAGAAGGTGCGTATGGCAGAGAGAAGCGAGAACCCGTCCCCGTCCGGCAGCATCACATCGAGAATGGCGATATCCGGTTTCTCCTGGCGGCACATGGCGAGGGCACAGCTATAATCTCCAGCCGTATAGATGCGGTAATACCCTTCTTTTCGTAAAAAGAGCTCGATCATCTCACGTATCTTCGGTTCGTCCTCAACGATCATTATTTTGCGGTTCTTCATCGTATTCAATCGTCATCACCCATGAATTAGTATACACGATCAGGCGTTGAAGAATGGGAGGGGCCGGAGTATTTAAGGTAGGCGTAAGGTTATCTTCAGTCTGTAGCAAGGGAAGGCCTCTATGCTTGGAAGCAAGAGTCAACTTGACAGAAATGGAGCTGAACTGGAGCCTATGAACACTCATCCAATGATAGAGACACAGCAATTGACCAAGACCTATGGGGGAACACCACGGGTCGATCAGGTGAATCTGAAGGTGCAGCAGGGAGAGATCTTTGGCTTCCTCGGTCCGAATGGAGCAGGGAAGACGACTACGCTCAAGATGCTGTTGGGACTGGTGCAGCCCACCCAGGGAACAGTTAAGCTGTTCGGCCAAGAGCTGCGGAACCACCGGCTGGAGATTCTGAACCGGACGGGTTCCCTGATCGAGTCGCCTTCCTATTACGGACATCTGACAGGTCTTGAGAATCTGAGAGTGATGCAGCGGCTGCGCAGCCTGCCCGCCAAGAATATCGATAAGGTGCTGCAGATTGTGCGGCTGGATAATCACCGCCATAAGCCTGCCAGGCAATATTCACTCGGAATGAAGCAGCGCCTGGGTCTGGCGATAGCCCTGCTGGCTTTCCCCAGTCTGCTCATACTGGACGAGCCCACCAATGGTCTTGATCCTGCGGGGATCGGAGAGATCCGGGAGCTGATTAAATCCTTGCCTGCCCAGTATGACATGACGATTGTGGTATCCAGCCATCTGTTGTCCGAGATCGAGCAGACTGCTACCTCTGTTGGAATTATCAGTGACGGCAAGCTGCTGTTCCAGGGGACGATGGCTGCGCTTCAGGCGCAGAACCGGGCGGCGGTTCACTTTCGGATTGATGATCCAGCCAGGGCAGTAAGGATACTGTCGGAGCACGGGTACCGGCCCAGAATGCAAGAGGGGCAGCTGGTGTTCAGTGCCATGCCGGACTCTGAGGTGGCGCGGATCAATGAGATCCTGGTGTCAGGCCAGCTTGCTGTGAGCCGGATCGTGGAGTCGAGGAAGAGCCTGGAGGATATCTTCCTGGATCTTACCGGAAAGGAGCGGAGCCTGTGACGAGAGCCTTGTTCCTCGAATATTACAAAATCCGGCGGAGAAAGGTGTGGGCGATGCTGACGCTCTTTCTGGCCGCCGAGCTGGGCTGGGCGGCCATGTCCATAAGCATCTCGATCTCGCGGAGTGCAGACAATGCCGCCTGGGAAGCGCTGATTTTCAGCCTCTCGTCCATGAACGGGCTGTTCCTGCCGATTCTGTCGGCGATTGTGGTGTCAAGGATTTGCGACATGGAGCATAAAGGGGATACCTGGAAAATGCTGATGACCACCTCTGTCGGACGCCAGGCGGTCTATGCCGCCAAATTCGTCTGTGCCGGAAGTCTGATTCTCTACGGCATTCTGGCCCAGGTTGTTTTTATTGCCGGCCTTGGCATGTTCCATAGACTCGCAGAACCGCTTCCGGCAGGCCTGCTGCTTCAGTTCACTGCGGGTACTCTGATTGCCAGTCTGCTGATTATTGCCATGCAGCAATGGATATCGCTGGTGGTGAAGAATCAGGCGTTTGCCCTATGTCTTGGCATGCTGGGCGGATTCCTGGGGACGACCGCAAGCCTATTCCCAGCCGCTGTCCGGCAGATGATCGTCTGGTCTTATTATTTGGATCTCAGTCCGGTGACTTATCTCTATCAAGCTTCTGCCGGGTCATATATTACAGGGACAATACCTGTCCTTCAATGCATTACAGCTTTAGTTATTACACTGCTGCTGTATGTGGGCGGAAATGCCCATATCTCAAGACAAGCGATATAAGGAGGGAACTTATGCTCAGAAGTGTTGCTGCCGAATGGCCTAAGCTGCGCCACTCGCGGATGGGACTGGTGCTGGTCAGCCTGCCTGTGGTCAGCCTGATGATCGGCTGTGCCAACTTTGTTATGAATCGTGAGGCGCTCGAAGGCGGCTGGTTTAGCCTGTGGACGCAGGTCAGCTTATTTTACGGGGAGTTCTTCCTGCCAATTCTGATTGCCATTTGCTGCGCCTTTGTCTGCCGGCTGGAGCATGTGAACCGGAACTGGAATATGATTTTGGCTGCTCCAGTATCCGTAACCGGCATCTTTATAGCCAAGCTTGTTATTGTAGGCGCGCTGATTGCCGGAGCGCAGGCGCTATTCCTTCTAATGTATTGGGCGGCAGGACAGATGCTGTCTTTGACGGGGGCTTTTCCGCTGGACATCATCCTGTGGACCTTTCGCGGCTGGGTGGCTTCGCTCAGCATTGCCGCTCTGCAGCTCGGCTTGTCCATCCGTATCCGCAGCTTTGCCACGCCGGTCGGAATCAGCCTGTGTGCGGTTTTTGTCGGGCTGGGGCTGTATGTGCTGAAGCTGGGGCTGCTGTTTCCTTATTCACTGCTGACCATTGGTATGGGCGTGCTTACCCAGCGCGGGCTGACAGCTATGGAGAATCTGCTGTTTTTCTCCATGAGCGGAGTGTATCTGGTCATCCTGTCGGCCTGGTCTATCCGCCGGATGAAATATAGTGCAGCGGCGTAAGTTCCGCCCCAAATGCAGAACATAATGAAGGAGCTGTCTCGGAAGCCGTGAAACGGCTGCTTGGGATAGCTCTTTATGATGGAGAAGATTTAGCGTGAGCACTTGGGGGAGGGGGACACCTCGCCAATGTATGCTGTTTTCCGCATACATTCAGGCCACACGCCTGCACGTCAGCAAATGTATGCTGTTTTTCGTTCCCGCAATAAAAGGGGCTGTCAATTTTGGGACAGCCCCTAATTCTACCGGCTAATACCGGACGGAATTGGCATGACAAGCGGCTTAGACTTTTATATACGAGAATTACTCCGGATGCCCGTTGCTCATCCAGCTGTCCACGTGCAGGTCCCCGGCATAGTTCTCACGCGCGGTTATTTCCGCGAGCTTCTGCTCAGCTTCTTCACGGGTGGCAAACCCCCCGATGACAGCGGCGAAATCACCGGAGGCAGTCTTCAGGAAGGTGACATCATCCTCCAGATAGACCTCTTCCAGGATAGCCAGTGATTCTCCCTGCGGCATTCCTTCGCTGCGTACATAATAGACTTCTTTAGGTGCAGCGGCCTTGCCCTCTGCTGTCAGCTTAAGCTCAAGCGTACCCGGATTACTGAACTCGGTCAGGGTATGGCGGGTGCCTTCCTTCAGTTCAACCACGAACCGCATGGCGGAGTCGTCCAGGATGATATTTCTGTAGACATCGCTGACCAGCGGAGAGGCGATCATATCCTGCTCCAGTGCGTCATAATCAAAGCTGCGGACGCCGCCAAAAGTGAAGATCAGACGGTTCGGAGCCTCCCGCTGGTCGACAGTATAGGAAGGTACACTTGCGGCTGTATTACCTTCCTGATTGAATACGATGCGAATCGTATCCTCAGCGGTCACCGTGCTTACGGCAGCGCCGTCAGTACGCTCGCCTCCAGACCCGAATTGCAGCACTTTCACGATGCTTCCCACTACAGGAACCTTGGAGAGGGCGCTTGCCACATCCGGGATATTCAACACTAGCAGACAGGCTATGAGGGCTGCGGCCGCCGAGCCTAACCATCGCAAGCGTACGGTTCTTTTACTGCGGGCCGCTGCTTTATTCTGCGCTTCCACCAGAACGTCTCCGAGCTGTGCGGGAATTTCGATCTGTGTATAACGGTCTTTTCCTGTCATATTCCCTCGACCTCCCCATCCTTTAAGTGAGCTTTCAGTTTGCCGATGATCCGGTAGAACCTGGTCTTGACGGTGTTCTCCGGCAGCTCCAGAATATCCGCCATGTCCTTGAAGCGCAGATCCTCAAAAAATTTCAGGATAATATACGCCTTCTCCTCGGGCAATAGTCTGTCCAGAGCCTGGTACAGATCCAGCTTCTCCTCCAGTGGAACAGCATGCTCATCCCCGGCATAGCTCTGCGAGTGATCCTCCATGTAAGTAACCCGTTTGTTCCGGTTAAGATGGTCAATAGCGGTGTTGATGACAATCCGGGTCATCCAGGTCTCGAAATACTGCGGTGTCTTCATCCTTCCGAAGGCAAGATACCCTTTGTAGGTAGCCTCCGAGACGATTTCGAGCGCTTCATGCTCGTTTTTGACATAACAGTAGGCCTTGCGGAACAGGTTGTTCCGGCAGTCTTGAAGTTGTTCAGCGAATCGTTGGGGTACTTGCGGCTGGGCTTTCAGTTCGTTCACTCCTTTATGGGCTTCTTGAAGCACTTGATTGAACATTAGACCGTTAAGGGGTGAGAATAGTTTCAACATCCTGCAAAAAGAATAAACCTGCGGGCAAGGAGCCGCAGGTTGTAGAAGATCTATTGTTTCTGCCTAAGAGTTACCTTGTCTCCAGATAGGCGATGCCCAGCGCGCCGGTGACGGGGTTGCGGTAGGTCTCGCAGGCCACATCGAAGACCTCGCCGATTAATTCCTTAGTCAGAATATCCTCAGGGACTCCGCTGGCGGCGACCCGGCCTTCCTTCATGACATAGAGATAGTCACAGTATTCGGCGGCCAGGGTGAGATCATGGAGGGCGGCGAGAATGCCGATGTCCAGCTTTTTGACAATATTCAGAATCTGCAGCTGGTATTTGATATCGAGATGGTTGGTCGGTTCGTCCAGAATCATGAATTCCGGCTGCTGGGCCAGCACACGCGCCAGAATGACACGCTGCTTCTCGCCGCCGGATAAGGAGTTATAGCTGCGGCTTGTATGCCCCTCCAGATTGACCTTGCGGAGTGCTGCAGAGATAATGTCAGCATCCTGTTGGGTATCGGTTTCCAGCATCCCTTTGTGGGGCGTCCGGCCCATCGCCACCATCTCACGGACGGTGAAGTCGAAGCTCAGCTCGTTGAACTGGCCGACTACGCCCAGCTTCTGGGCAACAAGCTTCGGGCTGGCCTTGATCACATTAAGCTCAGAAAGGAAGACCTCTCCCTGACGGGGCTTGATGACCTTGTAGATGCTTTTGAGCAGCGTCGATTTGCCGCAGCCGTTCGGGCCGATCAGGCCAACGAATTGCTTGTTTTGCACCCTCAGCGAGACCTCCTGCACAATCCTCGCCTCACCGAAAGAGACACTTAGCCGTTCAACATTCAGATTCATCAGCTTTTCCCTCCGAAGGCATAGCCTTTTCTAATCAGCATGTACATGAACATCGGTGCGCCAATCAAGGCGGTAATGATCCCGATCGGCAGCTCCACATTCGGTACGATGGTCCGGGCAATGACATCCGTCCAGATCAGGAAGATCGCTCCGAACAGAATCGACGCCGGCAGCAGCCTGCGGTGGTCCGAGCCCACCAGTCCCCGCACCAGATGGGGGATAATCAGTCCCACGAAGCCGATCATCCCGCAGCTGGCTACCATAACTCCGGTAATCAGCGCGGTGAGAATCATGTAGACTCTGCGGTAGGCACCCAGATGAATGCCCAGCGTAACCGCCGCTTCATCTCCGAGCAGCATGGCATTCAGCACACGGAACTGCGAGAGGAACAGGATAACGGCGAGCAGGACGGTAACCGAGATCAGCGGCAGCTTGTCCCAGCTGGAGGCGGCCAGGCTGCCCATCGTCCAGAAGGTAACTGTCTTGATGCCTTCGGCATTGTTCGCGAAATAGACAATGAAGTTGGCGAAGGCGGTACATAGAGCGTTAATGACCATCCCGGCCAGCACCAGCTTGACGGAGGTCATTTTGCCGCCTGCACTGGCGAGTGTGAGGACCAGCAGAGAAGCGCCAACCGCCCCTGCAAAAGCCCAAAAGGCGACTCCCGACTGGCCGAGCAGCCCCATCGAGCCGAAGCCGATCAGGATGGCGAAGGTTGCGCCCAGCGAAGCGCCGGAGGAAATACCGAGTATGTATGGATCAGCCAGAGGGTTCTGCACCGCTGCCTGCATGATCGTCCCGCACAGCGTAAGTCCGGCGCCGATGAACATCGCCATCAGGACACGCGGGAAGCGGATTTTCCAGATAATATCGACGAACGAACCGGAGGTCAGATCCTGCATATCTCCAATCTGGATGCCTGTGATGTGATGCAGCAGAATCCGGTAGGATTGTGAGACAGGAATGTCCACCTGGCCGAAGGAGACTGCAGCTCCGGCAGACAGCAGGGTAATAATGAACAGGACGCCTATAGCAGCCATGAAGCCATAACGGGAATGAATGAGAGATTGCTTAGGCTGTGAAGGTACGGCTAGATCAGTATGCATGACAATGGGAAGGCTCCTTTACATTAGAGGATTAGTATGGACTGACTCATCAGATGACACTGTGAGCAGGATATCTTAGCATGTTCTTAAATATAAGGTATACTGAGAACGATTGTCAATGATAATAATTCTCATTGACATGTTGTCCAACTTTCTATATTCTACGGAGGTATTCCTTGCAAGGCCATAGGCTTAATGCCATTCCCGCAGGGGAACTAACGTACATACAGAAAAGGGGACCTAAGAGAATGAAGAAAATATTCAAAAGATATGTACCGCTGCTGGCGGTTCTGGTGATGGCGGTTATGCTGGCGGCTTGTTCTTCCAACGCAGGTAATGAGAAGGAAGCGGCGGCAACGGCTGCACCTGCATCAGCCAGTCCAGCACCGGCGGAGACTGCACAGCCGGCCAAGACGGTATATCCGCTTACAATTGAGAACCACACGAATAACGGTGAAGGCACCGAATGGACGGCTAAATCGCAGACCTTCGATAAAGCTCCCGAGAAGGTAGTAGCGAATACCCAAGGTGCGGCGGAACTGCTGATTAAGCTGGGGCTTACCGACAAAATGGTCGGGGTTGCGGCTCTCTACGGTGCAGGCGATCCGGCAGTTCAGGAAGAGTTCAAAAAGATTCCTGTCATCTCCCAAGACTATGCCAGCAAAGAGCTGGTTGTAGGCAGAGGCCCGGATCTGGTGATGGGCCGCGGCGGCCTGTTCGCAGATGCGGATTGGGGAGTAGGGACGGTAGGCGGACTCAACGAGCTGGGCATCAAGACCTTCGTGCAGAGCACCAGTCTGCAAGGGGCAACGCTAGACAGCCTGTATAAGGATATTGAACAGCTAGGCCAGATCTTTGATGTGCAGGAGAAGGCCACGGCATACATCGCAGAGCTGAAGGAGCGTGCAGCGAAGCTGAAGGAGGGAGCGGCAGCCACAGGCGCCAAGACCTTCGCCTATGTATCTGACGGAGGCAACGGCGCAATCGCTGTCTATAGCGGGAACGTGGATACTTTTGCGGGAGATGTGCTGGGATTGCTAGGACTGACCAACAGTTACGCCGATGTGACCGGTGAGATCAGCAAGGAGCAATTGATCGCCACCAACCCCGATGTCATGCTGATCTCTGTGTATACAGGCGGTATTGATGCTGACCAGTCGATAAAGGCGTTCTATGCCGATCCGTCACTACAGAGTCTGAAGGCTATCCAGAACAAAGCGATCTATAAGATTGACTTCAACCAATTCTGGGGCTACAGCTATTCCATCTTTGACGGGGCGGAGAAGCTTGCGTCTGAGCTGGCTGCTGCGAAGTAAGCCGAAGCTAATATTAGTCTGATAAAAAAACAGCCTGAGCTGTCACTCTAACGGGTGACGGTTCAGGCTGCTTTTGGTATTCTCATAGATATTCATTACGACTTGCTGGATCGGGAGTTCCTTGACGGATATATCCGAGAAGACATGCTTGCGGGAGATGCTCTCCAGAAAATCGCTGATTGAGATCCGGGCGGTGTCTACCTCAAGCGTAATCTGGAGGTCGGAGGGGCGTTCCATGACCTTGGTCCAGTCATTGTCGAAAAGGGTGTCCCGCACAGACTCGTTAAAGGTAAAGCTCACGCGCTTCTTCTCCCCGAGGAACAACTTCAGCCGCTGCAGCGAGTCATCAAACACCTTCTCGCCGTGATTAATGACAATCACCCGGTGGGCTAACTCCTCCACATCCTCCAGATCATGGGTGGTGAGAATGCAGGTCATGTTCTGCTGCTTGTTCATCTGGCGGATGAATTCGCGGATTTTGAGCTTAGCGATCACATCCAGCCCGATGGTCGGCTCATCCAGGAACAGGATATCCGGCTGGTGCAGCATCGCCATGACGAACTCGCATTTCATGCGTTCGCCAAGCGACAGCACGCGGGTGGGTTTCTCCATCACTCCGGCGATATCCAGGAGCGTTGCCAGCTCTTCCAGCCGGTTGCTGAAATCCGTAGCCGAGATGCCATAGATCGCTTTGTTCATCTTGAAGCTGTCGATGGGCGGAATATCCCAGATGAGCTGGGATTTCTGGCCGAAGACGGCCCCGATGGTGCGGACATAATGCTTCCGGTCCCGGGCCGGGGAGTAACCGAGTACTTCGATCTCCCCGCTGGTCGGGTAGAGTGCGCCGCAGAGCATTTTGATCGCAGTGGATTTGCCTGCCCCGTTCGGACCCAGCATCCCGCAGATTTCGCCCTGCTTAATGGCGAAGCTGATATCGTTCACGGCCTGGACAGAGACCGCTTCACGCCGGAAAAAGCTCGTAAAGGTCTGCTTCATGCCTGCGCCCCGCTTATAGGTGGTGTAGGACTTCGTTAAATGCTTGACATCAATCACCGGCATCAGCCGCCAACCCCCTCATATAATCTGATCATGTGCCGGTATACCCAAATGCCTGCCCAGAGAAAGACAAAGCAAGGCAGAATCGCGATAAAATCACCGGCCTGTACCCGGCCAAGCAGTGCGGAGGCCGGGAGGTAGCCAACCATCCCCACGGGAATGATCAGCGTAGCTGCTGCCTGCACCGCCTTCGGGAAGATCGGCAGCGGATATTTGCCGACATGCAGCACACTGTCCGCCAGCTCGGAAATCCGCGAATTGCCGACCCACTTGAAGGACATCGCCGCCATCATCAGCGATAATCCGGCCAATACAGCCGTCCCGGCCAGGAACATTCCGGTGAATTGCAGCCAGGCGAGGGCGGAGATAGCGCCGATATGCATAGCGGAGAAGATGAATAAGGCAGCCCCGCCCAGGAATAATCCGACACTCTCTACAGAGAAGGTAGTTGCTACAATGTAGAAGAGCGGATTCAGCGGCTTGAGCAGAATGACCTCGAAGCTGCCCTCCCTCACATGCGACATCGTTGTCCACAGCAATCCTCCGAAGACCAGACTGGAGAGACCGCTGGACATAGTGAATATAGACTGAATCAACAACACCTCATATAAGCTCCAGCCGGGAAAGCTGGTGCCCGCCCGGTAGATTAACAGCGTCACCAGCGGAAACAGAATGTTGCCGACGAGTGTAATCAGACTGCTGACGATGAAGTTCATCCGGTAGGCCGAAGCGGTCTGGATAGCAGAGTACATACACTGCTTGTATACATCTACATATTTTTTCATAACAGGAACGTTCCTTTCCCTCCGCGTATTCATGCGCCAACCGCCGTGAACTGCTTCATTGCCCGGCGGCGGACCAGCTCATTACAGCCGAACATCACCAGCACAGCGGCCGCCTGCATGCCTACAGCTTCGGGAAGGGATAACTCAAGACCGCCCAGTGAATAATGCCCGGTGAAGACCATGGCAGGCATATAAGCAATGTACTGGAAAGGCAGGAACAGCTGGGTGACCTGAAGCCAGTGCGGGAAGAAATCAAGCGGAATCAGCGCTCCAGAGAAAATACCCGACACCAGCATGAAGGCGCTGCGAATCCCGCCGGATTGCACCAGCCAGAAGGAGGTCAGGCCAATCGTATAATTGACATAGAAGTTCATAAGAAAGGCAAGCAGCACAGATACCAGTGTCCATGGGAGGCTTGCCGGCCGCATGTCGATCCCGAAAATATAGATGAAGATCAGCAGGCAGGGCAGGAACTCAAATAAGAAGCCGAGCATCCGGTGCCCCAGCTTCTGGAACAAGGCGAAGGAACGGTGATGCACCGGGCGCAGATGGAAGGTGAGGAATTTGCCGGTGCGCACCAGCATCGACAGATTCCAGTCGGCAAAATCCATAATCAGATACCCGATTAGCGCCGTTGCCCCGAAATAGCGGATCATTTGCTGGAGATCAAGCCCGCCGAGCGTAGTCTGCCCGCCATAGACTGCGGTCCAGATGAAATATTGCACCATGAAATAGACCGGGCCGACAATAACAGAGACCAAGGAATGGGTGCGGTAGGCACTCCATTCCTTGTAGGTAACCTCTGCAACGGCCCGGCAGATGAGCCAGTTATGCTTAAGACGGTTCATTACATCAGTCCTGACCAGATTACATTGGTTACATTGAACAGGGCTTCCGCATGCCAGCTATCGTCCGTGAAGGGCACGAACCATACCGCTGTGAGCTGTTCCACCGGATCGATTACCATACAGCAGGCGCCGGCTCCTTCATGAAAATAACTGCCCTCGGAATAGAGGAATGCTGGGCCTCTCCGCATATCCAGTCCAATGCCATAGCTCCGGTCTTTGACATTGTTGCCCCAGCAGTAATCAGGCGTGTCATAGAGCGTGCGGGTGGTGAGCTTCTCTACGGCTTTGCGGCCGATAATCCGCGTATCCCCCAAGGTGCCCATGCCCAGGAGCATATTGGCGAAGCGGGTGAGGTCCGCAGTAGTAGAGACCAGTCCCCCGCCTGTGCTGGATACGTTCTTCCACAGCTTCTCTGCTGGAGGTTCTTCCGGCTGCACGCCATGGATCAGGTCTTGGAGCTGCTTTTCTTTGTGTTCATTTCTTATAATGAAGCGCCCCGCTAATTCGGGAGTCGGCTCCCACATCGTGTCCTTCATGCCGAGCGGCTGCAGGATCTGCTCCTCTATGTACTGTTCAGCGGAAATACCTGTGACCTTCTTAATAATCTCACCAAGAATACAGAAGCCGAAGGAGCAGTATTGCCATTCTTTACCGACCGGCTTGTCAATCCCGCAGCTCAGTGCAGCTGTGATCCAGTCCAGCTCGCCGTCCTCCGGCTTATACTTGTCGAAATATTCGCCAATCAGCTCCCAGTAAGACTTATGATAAGGAATCATGCTGCCCGCACAGTCAGGGAACAGGCCGGAGGTATGGGTCAGCAGGCTGTAGATGTCGATTTTATTGAACGGCTCTATGTTAAACGGTTCCAGAAAGGCACCCACGGGAAGGTCAAACCGGAGAATACCATCCTCTACAAGCTTGGCTATCGCCACAGAGGTAACCGCCTTGGTGATGGATGCGATGCGATGAACGGTTGTCGGCAACAGCGGGTCCGTCTTGTCTTTGCGGTAGGAGAGGGGGCCGATGGCACCATTCATGAACGTCTTGCCGTACCGGGAGACGCTGTAAGCGGCTGCCTGGATTTTGTTCTCGTCGATCAATTTCTGAAAAAGGGTATGGAGTACTCCGATTCTTGAAGCGTCATAATGAACCTCTGCCGGTGAGCAGTCGGTAATGCCAGGAGTGTGCAGCATAAGTAGATGATTCCTCCTTTAAGGTTAGTAGCTAATTGAAAGCGTCCTCACTTATTAGTATATATTCCATATAGTGGATCGTTCAATGGGAAGTTTATTTTATAGTCAATTTATCCGGCCAAAAGCAGGGGAGTAGAGGCGCTGTAGAGAAGAAATACAAGCATATACATACTCATAGAATGGAAGGACAAGGAATGAAGCGATGACAACGAAAACGGTAACCAAAAGTATTACTTTCCTGCAAGCCCTGGCCCTGGTGGTCGGGATGATTATCGGTTCGGGGATTTTTTTGAAGCCCGGAATTGTATTGAATAATGCGGGTAGCCCGTGGATGAGTATTCTGGCTTGGGGTGTTGGCGGGATCATTACCCTGGCGTCGGCGCTGAGTGTGGCGGAGATTGCGGCCGCCATTCCGAAGTCGGGAGGTCTATATACTTATTTAAGTGAATTGTACGGCGGAGTGTTCGGGTATCTGCTCGGCTGGGTGCAGGCGGTAATCTCCTATCCGGCTTCTGTGGCGGCGCTGGCTATTGCTTTTGCAACCTATTCCGGTTACTTCCTGCCGCTGAATGCATGGCAGCAGAAGCTGCTTGCGGTGGGGATTCTGGCCTTCATTCTGCTGATGAATGTCATCGCGACGAAGTTCGGCGGGATCATTCAGACGGTGGCCACGGTCGGGAAGCTGATTCCGGTAGCGGGTATTGTGGGCGTCGGGCTGTTCTCGGATCTGGCTCCCGGCTTCGGCGGCATCGGTACAGCGGCTGCGGGTGCAGGCTTCGGGGCTGCGGTGCTCGGTACACTCTGGGCTTATGACGGCTGGATCAGCGTGACCAATATGGCGGGTGAGATCAAGGACCCGGCCAGGACGCTGCCCAAAGTCATTTCGATCGGTGTTGTTTTTGTCATCGCCGTGTATGTGTTGTTCAATATTGCGGTGTTTCAGGCGCTGCCCTATGACCAGATTGTGTCATCCCAGACTCCGGGAGCCGATGCGGCTGAGGCTTTGTTCGGGAGCGGAGGAGGAGCCTTTATTACGGCAGGCATTATCGTCTCCGTGCTGGGGGCGCTGAATGGTTACCTCATGACCGCAGCGCGGGTTCCGCAGGCGATGGGGGAGCGGGGACAGCTTCCGTTCTCCCGGGTGCTGAGCAGCATTCATCCGAAGTTTCGTACACCGGCGAATGCGCTTGTTTTTCAGAGTGTGCTGGCGGTGGTCTACATCTTCTCGGGAACCTTCAATACGCTGACGGATCTGCTGGTGTTCGTGCTCTGGATCTTCTTCACCATGGGCGTGTTCGGTCTGTTCCTCCTGCGCAGGAAGCTGCCGCCCGTACAAGGCCGCTATCGCGTGCCGCTCTATCCGTTTACCCCGATTCTTGGCGTAGCAGGAGGCCTCTATATTCTGGCAAGCACGATCATCAGTGATCCGATGCGCTCGCTTATAGGGATTGGCATCACGCTTGCCGGACTCCCGGTGTATGTGGTGATGATGCGGAAGAATCGCGTGTAAACAGCAGTTCATAGCTGAGTGTGAGAAAGTTTTAATAAAACAGTTGACAAGCGCCCGTTCAAAAAAGTATACTATGAAAGTACTTTTGAGCGGACGCAGTCAGCTTAGAGATTATCGTCTAGAGAATCATACATAGACACCATACGGACTCTTAGCTCAGTTGGTAGAGCAGTAGACTCTTAATCTATTTGTCCAGGGTTCGAGCCCCTGAGAGTCCATCCCTTAAGAAACGGCAGAAATGCCGTTTTTTTGCTGTTTTGAGAGAGATGTGCGGTAAACCGAATACACTGGGTCGTGTGTAGGCGCGAGGCGCCAATGTAATCGAAAAACCGATTACATTGAGCCGTGTGTAGGCGCGTGGCGCTAATTCCGCAAGTAGGCTTACCTCTATATATGCTCGGCAAGCTGCACCTCGAAGCCGTCGGGGTCCAGGATATAGAAGAAGCGCAGGCTGGGATTCGGCGCGATGGGACCGCGGGCTACCGGAATTCCTTCCTTACTAAGCTCCGCCATAGCCTTGTCCAGCGATCCGACCTCGAAGCCTACAGACACTCCGCATTCCGGCTTCAACGGCGGGTCACTACCCTCTATCAACTCAAGCTTCGGCTGCCCCTCTACCCCCAACATGACGATCTGCTTCCCTCTGCTCTCGAATCTGCGCTCCACCGGAAGCCCTAGAATTCTGTGATAGAAATCAAGGGAAGCCTCCAGATTGCGTACCCTGAGTGTAATCCAATTCATCGTGAGCTCCATCATGATCCATCCTTTACTGTACAATTCAATCGTTGCTAATATTAGCTATCCGCATATTTTAACATATTCGATAAGGAGGTTATAGTAATGAACATAACAACTATAGAAGCTGGCGGTACAATCATTGCTGTAGTGAGCGGCAACGAAGCCGTGGTGTGTGATGTCCGGAGTGCGCTGGATCTGATGGCAACGGTACGCTATGAGACGGATTGCGACCGGATAGTGATCCATAAGGCGCTGCTGAGCGAGGAGTTCTTCGACCTCAAGACAAGGCTGGCCGGTGAGATTCTGCAGAAGTTCATTAACTATCAGGTAAAGGCAGCCGTGGTTGGTGATTTCAGCAGCTATACCAGCCGCAGTCTGCGTGATTTCATCTATGAATGCAACCAGGGGAAGGATATATTTTTCGTAGCGGATGAGCAGCAGGCAGTTGAGCGGTTGAGCCGGGTCTAGATTCTCGCAGCGTCAGAGCAGGGTGCTGCATCCCGTAGTCCAAGCCTCTATGCAGCTCATACTGGAACCGGAAACCCCGGATATGATAAGCTCATGGAATCAGGGCAGCCCTGAACTAAGGAGGGAAAAGTTATGAGCAGCTTAAAAGCAGGTGAGGTCTATTCCGGGTTTCAAGTGATACGCAAGGAGTACATACGGGAAATCGAATCCTCCGTATACACGCTTGAGCATCAGCAGAGCGGCGCACGGCTGCTCTATGTACAGAATCAGGATGACAATAAGGTGTTCAGTGTTACGTTCCGGACTCCGCCTGCGGACAGCACGGGCGTGTTTCACATTCTGGAGCACTCGGTTCTGTGCGGCTCGGACAAATTCCCGGTGAAGGAACCGTTCGTGGAGCTGCTGAAGGGCTCGATGAAGACGTTCCTGAACGCCTTTACCTTTGGCGATAAAACAATGTATCCGGTAGCCAGCCAGAATGACCAGGATTTTGCCAATCTGATGGAGGTTTATCTGGACAGCGTCTTTCAGCCGAATATTTACAGTCAGCCGGAGATCTTCGAGCAGGAGGGCTGGCATTATGAGCTGCCGGATTCCGGGGATGAGCTAATCTACAAGGGTGTTGTCTACAATGAGATGAAGGGCTCGTATTCCTCGCCGGTGACGGTGCTGATTGACCGGATCAAAAAATCGCTCTACCCGGGTACGATCTACCGTCACTCCTCCGGCGGTGATCCGCAGAATATCCCTTCCTTGACGTATGAACAGTTTCTGGAGGCGCACCGGAATTATTATCATCCGTCGAACAGTTATTTCTATCTCTATGGCGATTTGAATATCGAAGCACGGCTGCAGTTTATCCATGAGGAATACCTCAGCCGCTATACCCGCAAGGCTATGGATACTTCGATTGCTCTACAGGCACCGGCCGGCGTTACCCAGCTTACCGCGGAGTATCCCATTCTGGAGACGGAAACCGCAGCCGACAAGACATACTTGAGCTTGAATTATGTAATAGGGACCTCTTTGGACCGGGAGCTGAATCTGGCCTTTGCCATTCTGAAAAGCATGCTGATGGACAGCAACGCAGCCCCGCTGAAGCAAGCCCTGCTGGAGAGCGGCCTTGGCAAGGATGTGGTTGCTTTTTATTCAGATAGCATGGTTCAGCCTATGCTGGGCATTGCCTTGACGCATTCGAACCCTGAGGCCAAAGAAGAATTCGTGAATCTCGTCAGAACCACCTTAAGCCGTCTTGCAGCAGACGGACTGGATGAGAAGCTGGTGCTCGCTGCGGTGAACAGTAAGGAATTTGAACTGCGTGAAGCCGATTTCACCCAATATCCGAAGGGTCTCACCTACAACATGGAAGTGATGAAGGCCTGGCTGTATGACGGCTTGCCGTCCACATATCTGGAGTATGAAGCGGCGATTACGGCGATCCGTGAACAAAGTTCGGGCCGCTATTTCGAGCGGCTGATTGAGACCTACCTGCTGAACAGTAACCACTGTAGTGTCGTTGTCCTCCAGCCCTCTCAGACTCTTGCGGGGGAAAAGGATGCGGCGGTCCGCAGCCGTCTGGCGTCATACAAAGCGTCTTTGGCCCCGGCCCAGCTGGATGAGCTGGTGCTTAGCACGCATAAGCTGCTGGCCCGTCAGAACACACCTGACCCCGCAGAGGAGCTAGAGAAGCTGCCGAAGCTGACTCTCCAGGATATTAACCCTATCGCCCCGGCCGGGGTACCCACAGTGGAGTACGCGCTGGATGGGATGAAGGTGCTGCATCATGAAGTGGCTGCCGGTGCAATTGCCTATATCAAGCTGTACTGGGACACCAGCGTGCTTACAGCGCAGCAGATTCCTTATCTGGAGCTGCTGGCGAGAGTGCTTGGACAGCTGGAGACGGAAGCCTACAGTATTGAGGAACTGACCAGTGAGATCGGGATTTCGACCGGGGGCATCCGTTTTCAGAATGAGGTGTTCGGAGCCGGGAAATCTGCGGAAGGAAGTTATCAGGCCAAATTCAGCGCTCGCATCAAGGTCATGCAGGGTAACATCGGCGGTTCCCTGAAGCTGCTGCATGAGCTGCTCTACGGCAGCAATCTGGATAACCTGTCCAAGCTGCAGGAGATTGTCCGCCGCGAAGCCTCCGGGATGGAGGCGATGCTGATCCAGAAAGGCAATGAGATTGCAGCCAGCCGGGTGCTGTCCTATTTCTCGGATCGGGGGATGTATGAGGAGCAGCTTGGCGGCGTGGCGTATTACCGCTTCATCAAGGAGCTTGCCCGCAGCATTGACCAGCAGGCTGAAGGACTTGCAGATACCTTGAAGGAAATCTGCGGGTTGTTATTCAATACGGAGAATCTGACGCTCTCCGTCACCGGTACGGCGGATTCGTATGCGGAATTCGCCGCACATGTGCAGGAGCTGGACCTAAGCAGCCGGGCGGTGCATTCCCAGCCGCTCTTGTCCGCACAGGGGCAGGCGGTCAACGAAGGCTTCATGTCCGCGAGCCAGGTACAGTATGTAGTCAAAGGCTATGACTACAAGAAGCTGGGCTTCGCCTATTC
This sequence comes from Paenibacillus sp. FSL P4-0338, assembly GCF_038002365.1. NCBI lineage: Bacteria > Bacillati > Bacillota > Bacilli > Caryophanales > Paenibacillaceae > Paenibacillus > Paenibacillus sp. FSL P4-0338. Next base: position 257,419 of record NZ_JBBOCG010000001.1, read on the forward strand.
CGGCAAGCTGCAGGTGCTCAAGAAGATCCTCAGCCTGACCTACCTGTGGAATACGGTCCGGGTCAAGGGCGGTGCGTATGGCGGCAATCTGCTCCTGCGCCGCGACGGTGTGATTCTGTTCACTTCCTACCGCGATCCGAACCTGCTGGAGACGCTGGAGATCTATGACCGGGCTTCTCAGTTTGCAGGTGAACATACAGCAGATGAAGCGGAGATGGAGAGGGCGATTATCGGGACCCTGGCCATGCTGGACCAGCCGCTGAGTCCCGGCGCTACAGGCCGTCAGGCGGACCGGCATTATTTCGAGCAGATTACTGCGGAGGATCTTCAGCAGGAGCGTAATGAAATTCTGTCGGCCACTGCCGGGGATATCAGGAGCTATGCCAGTCTGCTTGAGTCGGTAACGCAGCAGAATTACTTCTGTGTGGTCGGAGGCGAATCCAAGCTGAAATCGGCCGCGGGTGCCTTTGGCAGTCTGGAGGAGCTGGTGAAATAAGCGGGAGCTTCATGGAGCGGAACCGGAAGATCAACGTGAATAACTTATAATTTTAACAATATAGCAGCAGAGAATTTACATATGCCTCTTAAAGTTAAGGTATCAAAGACTAGGGAGGCATATATGAATATTAATAGTTCAAAGCGGATACTTAGTGCAATTATGGCAGCAATCATGCTGCTAATGACGTTGCCTGTATCTACATTTGTGAATGCTGCGGCAACTCCTGTATCTGTTGCGGAATGGGATTTCGCTGATCATCCGGATGCGACGAAGACCTTGACCCGCTTCCCGGCGACTGGCGGACTGGCTGCTGCCTCCACAGTGACGCTCTCGACTTATATGGGCGAGAATGGAATTGGCGGGGAAATATCAAGTTATACTAATTCCAACAGATCCATTTCAATAACCGGCTGGAATGCTGGCGCCGATACTAAGTATTGGACGCTGGCTTTTTCTGCTGCCGGATATGAGAATCTAAAGCTATCCTTCAATTCTTACGGCTCGGGCACCGGCCCGAGAGATTTCAAGCTGCAATACAGCATGGACAACATTCATTTCACAGATATTCAGGAGGGGGCTTATTCCAATGCTTCCTCCTATTCGGCAACCCCGACCAAGTCCAATCTGCCGCTGCCTGCAGCTATTGACGACAACGCGGCAGTAACCTTGCGCTTTCTGCAGACAAGCAATCTGTCGATCCGTGCTGGCACGGCAAGTTATTCCGCTGCCGAGGAAGTGGCAGCTGGAGGAACTTCCCGCTTGTTCAACATCTTCATCACAGGGGAGCAAAAAGCCGATTCCGATATTGTAGCGGCAGTTACGGCTGCTCCGGGTCAAGATTCAGAGGTTCCCGCGGGAAGCAAGGTGGAGTTATCCACTCTTACTGCAGGGGCAAGTCTGGAATACAGCCTGAACGGCGGAGCCTTGCAGACAATAGACGCTTCAACCGGTTCAGTGGTGATCGATGCTTTTAACCAGCCGGGCAATACGGCAGTCCTGAAGGCTAGAGCCTTGAAGAATACGAATAGCAGTGTTGAAAGAACGTTCACCTACACTCAGGCACAGACCAGACCGGTGTCTGCCAGCAGAACGGGAGCCATTCCCTCCGGCAGTACTATTGAACTGACCACACCAACGGAAGGAGCGGCCATCAGCTATATTTTGACCCGGAAAGCAGGCATGCCGGAAGAGATTATAGATGCAAAGGCAGCTTACAGCGCTCCAGTTACGTTAACAGCGGACATGCTTCCAGCCAAGATTGAAGCCTCGGCAGTAATGGAAGGATATAAGGATAGTGTTCCAGCAACGTACAACTATACACTTAAGGATGGCGGTACGGCGGCCAAGGTGTATTTTGGACAGCTCCATGGACATACCGTGCAGTCAGACGGCTCTGGCACGATGGAAGAGGCTTATGCTTATGCTAGAGATGTGGCCAAGCTGGATTTCTTTGCGCTCACTGACCACTCCAATTATTTCGATACCTCAAGTAGTCCTGTTGAGTATGAGGCAAGTGTTGCCAATACTAAATGGCAGCAGGGACAATCAGCAGCGGCTGCGGCGGCAACGCCGGATTTTGTTCCGTTTTACGGGTATGAGATGACCTGGGCCGGCGGCCCCGGGCATATCAATACTTTTAATACAGAGGGCTTCGTCAGCAGAAATAATAAAACCTACGCTTCTGGTGTCTCAGGCATGACCAACTACTACAAACTGCTTAAGAATATTCCCGGCTCCATTGGACAGTTCAACCACCCGGGACCAACCTTTGGAGATTTCAATACCTTCTCCAATTACGATCCTGAACTGAACCGGCATATGACGCTAATAGAAGTAGGTAATGGCGAAGGGGCTGTGAACTCCGGCGGATATTTCCGCTCCTACGAATATTACAATAATGCGCTGGATAAAGGCTGGCATCTCGCACCGACCAACAATCAGGATAATCACAAGGGGCGCTGGGGTAACTCCAATACTGCCAGAACGGCTATTGTGACCGATGATCTCAGCAAGGAAGGCGTATATTCCGCTCTCCGTGAGCTGCGTGTGTATGCCACTGAAGATGAGAATCTGGAGATTAAATACACGGCTAACGGGGAACCGCTGGGATCAAGTCTGCCGGCAGGTATCTCTAAGCTGGATATCAATGTAGATCTGCTGGACCCGGATGTCACTGATCAGATTGGTCAGGTATCGGTGATCAGCAGGGGCGGTGAAGAATCGAATATCCAGAATATCACGGCTAACCAGGCAAATTACGCTGTGACAATCGATAATCCGTCTAGCGGCTACTATTATATTCGTGTGGTACAAGCAGATGGCAACATCGCTGTAACAGCACCTGTATGGGTCGGCGAGGTAGAGAAGGCCGGAATTACTGCGGTGACCTCTTCGGTCAGCATGCCGGTAACCGGTGAATCGCTGGAGCTATCCACCGAGCTGTTTAACAATGAGGCTTCTGCGGCAACCATTCAATCGATTGATTACAGCATGGATGGTGTTAGTATTGCGGCCAAAACCCTTAATGCGCCAATCGCATCACTGGGTACATTAAAAGACAGTATCACGTACACGCCATCATTACCGGGCAGCGCGGTTGTGGTAGTTACGGCAAATGCAGTCGTGAATGGAATTAGCCGGACGTTTACCGGCTCCCTGGAATTGAATGTCAGAGATGCTGCGAAGCTCGTCAATATTGGAGTGGACGCATCGCATCTTAATGATTATGTGGCCGGGAACTATGCGAACAGCATGACTAATTTCGCCAAGCTGGCAGAGACCTATGATATCCGTCTAGTAGACATTAAGGGCGGCCTTAAGCCGGAGAACCTGAATGATCTGAAGGCGTTGATTCTGACTCCGCCGAACCGCAGAGCTTCCGTGGGTGCGCTTGGTGAATATACGCAGGATGAAATTGCGGCGGTAAAGGCTTTTGCAGATAACGGTCATACTGTTATTGTCACTGGACTGGCTGATTATAACGACGCCAAAGGTGATCCGGCTCATCACGCGGCGTACCAGCAGAATCTGATTCTGGAGGCACTCGGCGGGAAGGCCCGGCTTGTAGATGATGAATTGATCGACAATACGAATTTCGTGCCTAGCCAGAATTTCCGGCTCCGGTTCAAGAATTACAACATGGACAGCCCATATACGTATGGCGTTAATCCGGCGCAGGAATATAGCTTCTACAGCGGTTCCTCGATCTTTGTACCTGAAGCGGATAAGGCGGCGGTGAGTCCTATCGTGATTTCTCATGCCACTTCAGAGAGCCTGGATTCAGATCAGGACGGTCTGGGCGGTGAAGGGAATCCGGTGGTTAAGGGCAATATTCCGGCTCTGACGGTAGAAACACTGGACAAGGGAGCCAAGCTATTTGTGGCTGGTTCCGTGTTCATGTCCAATTTCGAAGTGCAGGCAACGCTGGATAATGCTGCGGATCTTGGCTATAGCAACTACAATATCTCTCAGAATATTCTGAAGGAGATCGCACCCCGAACAGTAACACCTATTGCTGAAGTCCAGGCGGCAGCCACAGGGACGAAGTTCACCATTCAAGGCACGGTGACTTCGAGCGCAAGCGGATATGATCAGAGCACGGCATTCTTTGATTCGATCTATGTACAGGATGCTACAGCCGGTATTAACCTGTTCCCGGTCTCGGGTAATTTCCGCGCAGGACAGAAGGTGGAGGTTACCGGAACCGTAGGCGGATATCAGGGAGAGAAGCAGCTTACAGTAACAGAAATACAGATCATTGACAGCAGCATTCATGAGCTTGTCCCGGCCCGGGTCTCTACAGCGGCAGCAATAGCGGATTCTACCCGGGGCAGTCTTGTACAGGTAGAGGGTACTGTGAAGGCTGTAAATCTCGACAGTGGAAAAGTAGGGGCAATCATCGTGAATGACGGCTCCGGGGACGTAAGAGTATTTATAGACGGATACATTACCCCTGACGTACAGCTTGAAACGATTCAGCCGGGAGAGCGAATCTCTGCCATCGGCCTGTCTTCAGTGGATACGGTCGGTAAGCGAATCCGTGTGCGGGACAGAAATGAGATCAAACGGCTTAGCGGATCGGTGATGCACAAAATCGGCAGCTATTCCACGGGCTTCTCGGATCTGGAAGGCGGAGTTGCAGAAATTGTGAAATACAACAGTGACAATCAGAAGTTCTATCTGGTGAACGGCAAGGAGAAGAGCATTGATATTGTCAGCTTGAAGACGCTGGTCCCGGGCCAGGATAATCTGCTTACACTGGAGAAACGGATTGACGTAAGCAAGATGATTGACGGCTTCAGCTTCGGGGATATTACGAGTGTAGATATCAGCACAACACTGGATACTGTTGCTATAGCAGTACAGGAGGCGGATTACAGCAAGCCAGGTGCTGTGCTGCTGCTGGATTATAACGGGAAATACCAGACCCACTATATGACAGGGGTTCAGCCGGATATGGTGACCTTCACGCCGGATAACAAGTATTTATTGACGGCTGATGAAGGTGAGCCAAGACAAGGCTACAAAGAGCCTGCGGTTGATCCCAAGGGTTCGGTTACTGTGATTCATCTGCAGGAGCATACCGTCAAGATTGTTGATTTCACCAGCTTCGATAGCACGGAGGCTAGAAATGCACTGCTGGCGGACAATGTTATTCTCAAAAAACAAACTGCACCGTCCGTAGATTTGGAGCCTGAATATGCAGCGGTATCGGCGGATAGCAAACGTGCCTTCATCTCCTTGCAGGAGGCTAATGCCATTGCTGCACTTGATATTGAGCAGGGTGTATTCACCAGCATCAAGGGACTGGGCTTCAAAGACCACAGTGTGTCCGGGAATGGGCTGGACATGCGCAGAGACGGCAAAATTCAGATTCAGCCGGAGCCGAATGTATATGGAATGTATAATCCGGACGGGATTACCACCTACACTGCCGGGGGAAAGACATATATCCTTACTGCCAATGAAGGGGATTCCAGGGACTGGAACGGATACACTAACGAGAAGGATATCAAGCTGGGCAAAGGGCAGGACGGAAATGCTGATAAGGACATCAAACTGACAACCTTCGATCCTTCAGATTATGAAGTGGGTGCGGGCGGAACCGGATTTGTCAGCGGCAAAACCTATCTGTTCGGTGCGCGTTCCTTCTCCATCTGGGATGCAGACAACATGTCCCTATTGTATGACAGCGGAGCAGACTTTGAGCAGATTACCGCCAGACTGCTGCCGCAATATTTCAACTGGTCCAATGATGATTTCGTATTCGAGAAAAGAAGCGCAAAAAAAGGTCCCGAACCTGAGGACGTTAAAGTCGGCATCGTGGACGGTAAGCCGTATGCTTTTATCGGCCTGGAGCGGGTCAGCGGCAATATGATGTACGATATTTCGGATGTGAACGCCCCGGTGTTCTATGACTATCTGAATACAAGAGACTTTGAACATTCAGTGGATCAGTCGGGTTCCAAGCCGGCTTACCGGGTGGCCGGAGATGTATCTCCGGAAGGACAGACGTTCATCGCAGCCGATCAGAGTCCGACACGCTATCCGCTGCTGCTTGTGGCTAATGAGGTGTCTGGTACGGTATCCGTGATAGAAATTCCTAGAGGCTATTATACACCGCCGGTTGTTGAACCGACACCGACAGCGACGCCAACTACGAAGCCAACACCAACACCGACGACAAAACCGGATATACCGGCAGTGACGCCAACGATTAAGCCGGAGACCCCAACAGCAACCCCGGCAGCTACACAAACACCGGATCAGGTGTTTGTGCCCGTCAAAACAATTACTCCAACTTCTGCTCCAACGGCTACACCGTTAGCTGTGCAGACAATCATCACTGATACCGTTGCTGTATTAGCACCGTCTCAGAATGCCCAGACTCAAGAAGCAAGCTTTAAGCTTACGGCTGAGGCTGCCGCGAAGCTGCTGGACAACGCAGCAATGAGTGATAAGGCCGGCAAGCGGACGGTCGTTGAACTCCGCGGGGAGGCAGTCAAGGAAGCCAGGAAGCTGACAGTAGAGCTTGGGAGCGAATTTGTCAGCAGATTATCTTCCGGCACTCAAGCGGAGCTGAAGATTAATACCGGATTCGCTATTATTACACTAAGCCATTCTGTGCTGGATGCCATCAGTAAGGCTGCCAAGGGGGAAACGCTCCGTATTAGTGTAGAGCTGTCCTCGGTTAATATAGCAGGCAGCAGTGTTCAAGCACGGGTGGGCGGCAGACCCGTGTACGATTTCACAATTGGGGATGGTACCTCGGCGATTACCAGCTTCGGCGGTGAGAGGGTCCATGTGCAAATTCCATATACTCAGGCTGCTGGAGAGAATGCGAACGGGCTTGCTGCATACTATATTGACAACAACGGTGTTGCCATTCCAGTAACCAGCCGCTACAACACAGCGGCGAAAACGGTAGAATTCAAGACAAGTCATTTCTCTAAATTTGCCGTAGGCTATTATAGCGCCGGCTTTAGCGATATCGTGAACCACTGGGCCAAAGACAGTATTGATTTTGCAGCGGCCAGAGGCTGGTTCACAGGTCTTAGCAATCATAAGTTCGCACCGGATCAGACCTTGACACGCGGAATGATCGCAACGGTTCTGGGCAAAATGGCAGGTGCTGAACCCTCTGGAGCAGCTTCCTTCACCGATGTGGCGGGAAATAAATATTACTCGCCTTATATCGCCTGGGCAGCAGCCAATGGTATCGTACAGGGCACAGGCAATAAGAGGTTTGCGCCGGATCAGGCGGTGTCCAGAGAAGAACTGGCGGTATTGATCCGTAATTATCTGAATTATATGAAGCTGAAGCCGGAACAGACCGCTGGAGCTGTCAAGTTCACAGATGACAAGAGCATTTCCTCTTGGGCAGCTTCTGCGGTTACTGATATCCAGTCGTTCGGATTCATTAGCGGTAAACCGGGTAACCAGTTCGATCCTAAAGGAACAGCGACAAGAGCAGAGGTTACTGCAGTACTGAAAAGGCTCAATGACAGCAGCTTTGCTGATTAATTCACTTGCTGCTATAAGAATGTAACGGTTTTGCCAGGGCAGGGTGCCTCACGGGCTGTTGACACAGCCGGGGCACCCTGCCCTGCTGCAGGTTAAAGTTTTCTTTGAATATTTGACTATTTAGTTTTAGAATATAAAGATTACTGACTTCTAGGAGGAACAATACGTGGAACTTGGAATAAGCACCTTTGTCGAGACAACGCCTGACGTGAATACCGGAGTGACTCTAAGCCATGCGGAGCGGCTGCGTGAAGTGGTGGAGGAGATCGTGCTTGCGGATCAGGTAGGACTGGATGTATACGGCGTGGGTGAGCATCACCGGCCTGATTTTGCAGCTTCATCGCCTGCTGTGCTGATGGCGGCGGCTGTACCGCTGACGACCCGAATCCGCCTGACCAGTGCGGTCATGATTCTGTCCTCAGCCGATCCGGTGCGGGTATTTCAGGATTTCGCTACACTGGACGGAATATCGGGTGGCCGTGCCGAGATTATGGTGGGCCGGGGCTCGTTCACCGAGTCGTTTCCTCTGTTCGGCTATGATCTGAAGGACTACGAAGAGCTGTTTGACGAGAAGCTGGACCTGCTGCTCAAGCTGCGGGAGCCCGGCAAGGTGAGCTGGAGCGGCAAGCACCGTCCAGCCATAACGAATCTGGAGATCTATCCGCGTCCGGAGCAGAATCCGCTGCCCGTATGGATTGCGAGTGCGGGAACTCCGGAGTCTGCGGTCCGTGCGGGTACTCTGGGTCTGCCCTTTGCCCTGGCGATTATCGGCAATGTGAACCCTTCCGATTATGCCATGCATGTACGGCTCTACAAGGAGGCAGCAGCCAAGGCTGGTCATGATGTGTCCAAGCTTCCGATTGCCTCACACTCTCATGGTTATGTTGCGGAGACGGACGAGCTTGCGGTAGAGGGCTTCTTCCCGTCTACACATGCACGGACGAATGTCCGGGCGGTGGAGAAGGGACTCCCTTCTTATCAACGTACGGATTACGATGACGCCCGCAGCTTTGACGGTGCTCTATATGTGGGGGACCCGGACACAGTTGCCCGCAAAATCATTCACCTCTACGAGCATGTAGGGATCACCCGCTTCTTGCTGCATGTCCCGCACGGCTCCATGCCGCATGCCCAGGTGATGCAGGCCATCCGTCTCTTCGGGACAGAGGTAGCGCCTAGGGTGCGGGAGGGCATTAAACGGCTTACGCAAGCATAGCTCCTGCTAGGGCAAGAGCATTACTGCTATGAAATTCTGCCTGAAATACAACATTCTCTCCACTAACCAGGACTTGATCCAAGATTGTTGCAGGAAAGGCAGCATTTCCCTCTCTTTTGTGCGGATTAGCTCGAGAAATCCTGTATATCATGCAACATCTCTCCTGCATACCCAGGTATACAGAGCTGAAAGTTGCAGATTCTGCAACACTTTAGATTTGTTGCGGTGACAGTAGCGATCAGCCGGTGATTATCAGGAGTAGTTTTGAGTTCTGAACTTCTATTCGGAATATACAGAAGAGGACCCTGCGGCACTAGGCCTGGGGTCCTCTTCTGTATATGAAGCTATGAGCTTAAATGAGCATGGATCTGATCAAGTAATCGAAGCCTCATAGATGGCCTGGATCGACGCAGCGAGGGTGCGGCCAAATTCGTCCTCTGTCTGCTGATCGCTGAGACCCTGGGATAAGGCGCGGGAGAAGCTGGCAATCACTCCATGCTGGCGGGCCAGCTTCTCGTTGGCTTCAGCCTGGGTATACCCTCCTGAGAGGGCTACGATCCGAACCACATGGGGATCTGCGGCGAGCTCGCTGTATAAATTATCCTCTGTCGGGATCGACAGCTTAAGCATGACCTTCACGTCATCTGGCAGCTCAGACAAGCGTGCGGCCAGTTCCCGCTTCAGCAATTGCTCTGATTCCTGCTTGTCCTTGCTGAGGATATCTACTTCCGGTTCAATAATCGGAACCAGTCCGAAGGCGGCGATCTGCCGGGCCAGCCCGAACTGCTGCTGAACGGCCTGCCGGATACCCTCCGGGTTCGCCTCATGGATCACGGAGCGCATCTTGGTGCCGAAGATATGCTTGCTGACTGCCCGCTTCAGCAGGGCATCGAGGGCGGGAATAGGCTTCATGAGCTGGACTCCATGCTGAGGAGCGGCCAGTCCCTGGTCAATTTTGAGAAAAGGCACGACGCCCTTCTGCTCCCACAGATAATCGGCGGTATATTGCCCGTCTATAAGGCGGTCCATCGTGTTCTCGAACAGAATTGCACCGAGAATATGCTCGCTTGTAAAGGCGGGACTCTGAATAATGCGTGTTCTCATGCTATGAACCATGGTGTACATCTCTTCGTCCCCTGAATAACGGTCTTCCTTAATACCGTATTGCAGCAGCGCTTTGGGGGTGCTTCCTCCGCTCTGGTCCAGAGCAGCTATAAAGCCTTGGCCAGTGTGAATTCGGTCTAATTGTTCGGTATTCATGGTTAGGGTCATTCCCTTCTACAAGATGAGATGGTTACTGTACCCTGTCTAGTATAGCACTTGCGCATAAGGACATACATCCGGGTCCGGCAGAGCTTTCCATTTGTGCCTGAGAGATAGGGTATGTTACCTTGTTCAATAGGATGGTATGATAGAAAGTGGGGTGAATTTAACAATGACAAACGAAACAACCAATGACACCACGAATGAGCCGGTGAACGGTGAAGCGGAAGCTGCCGAGAAGGCCATGACCGAAGAGAACTGGAATGAGCTGCTCAAGGCTGTTTTTCATAACGGCATTGTAGCGCTCAAAATGAGCTTCAGCGATGTGGAAGGACAGGTGCTGAACCTGGACAACTACGGCCCGGTATTTGTATTCCGTGTAAAGGATAACGATAACGCTGATTATTACTGCGGCTTCTTCCTTCGTGAGCTGGCTGGCCGGTTCCAGTCCGGCAACAGTCCGGAGATCTGGATGGCGTCCTTCTTCCACGAGCTGATGAAGACCAAGGGAGGCAACTCCATGCCTAAGCCGCTCGCCAGTGAAGAGGAAGCCAAGGCCGCTGTCGACAATGTGCTGGTTCCGATGTGTATCGCCGCTGTAACGGAGGAGTTCGCACCGGAGCAGGTGCATGCCGGACTGGCCTGGAACGAGGAGCATGGACCGGTCTTTGAAGCAGGCTTCCCTGCAATCACGGACGGGAATAACGTATGCGCTATCCCGCTCCATCTGTTACTGACGCATATGCAGCTTAACCGTGATCCTTCGGAGCTGCTCGTACAAGGGATGTATAAGATCCGCGAAGAGCACGGACTCGAGTAGTACGGCAACAGCTCTTTGCAAAAGCAGGAACCGCCTCCGCTCGGGAGCGGTTTTTTGCTGTGTTTGGGGCTGATGAGGCAGTGTCGTCCGAAGGCCAGCTGCTCCGTTCCGCCGGGTTCGTTAAATTGTCAAATTTCTGGTTCTTCCGGGAACCAAAAGCGATATATATGGGATGTAGCAGAAGAAGGCGCTACCATATTCATGTCCGAAACCGGTTGGGAAAGGTTTCAACTGCGCGAACGTACGCGTGCATTGAAATAAGGCTGGCAACTTTGAAACGCCAAAAGAGGAGGACGAAGATGTTTAGAAGAGGTAAAGTCTTAAGCTTGTTCATGCTGTTCGCGTTATTAATCGCACTGGTGCCTGCAGGGAGCGCAAGCGCAGCAACCTGGAATCTGGCCTGGAGCGACGAGTTCGACGGTTCTTCACTCAATACCGGGAACTGGACAGCCGAGATTGGCACAGGCACCGGGGGCTGGGGCAATAATGAATTGCAATACTATACTAACCGTTCACAGAATCTGAAGGTGACAGGCGGCAATCTGGTCATCACTGCGCAGAAAGAATCCTATGAAGGCATGAACTATACCTCGGCGCGGATCAAGACGCAGGAGCTTAAGAATTTCACATACGGCAAGATCGAAGCCAGAATCAAGCTGCCGTCCGGCCAAGGCTTATGGCCTGCGTTCTGGATGCTCGGCTCCAATATTAATACGGCCTATTGGCCGGCCTGCGGTGAGATCGATATTATGGAGCGGGTAAATAATAACGCAGCCGTTAACGGCACGGTGCACTGGGATGCAGGAGGCCATGCCGAATTCGGCAGGGTGTCCGGTAATCTGGACTTCTCTCAATATCATGTGTACAGCGTGGAATGGGATTCCAAGTACATCAGATGGTTCGTGGACGGCAACCAGTTCAATGAATTCTATATTGAGAATGGAACCGGCAATACAGAGGAATTCCAGAAACAGTTCTTCCTGCTGCTGAATCTTGCGGTAGGCGGCAACTGGCCTGGCGCTCCGAATGGAGCAACCAGCTTCCCGGCGCAGATGCTGGTGGATTATGTGCGGGTGTATCAGGCGGGCGCTCCTTCGAGCGGTATTGTCAGCGGCGGAGTCTACACCTTGATGAACAAAGCCAGCGGTAAGGTGCTGGATGTGACGGATGTCTCTACAGCAGACGGAGCCAAAATGCATCAGTGGACTAATTACACCGCCGCCAATCAGCAATTCAGAGTGGAGAGCACGGGAGACGGCTTCTACAAGCTTACAGCGATGCATAGCGGAAAATTGCTCGATGTGCCGAACGCTTCCACGGCAAGCGGAGTCCAGCTCCAGCAGGCGAATGACAACGGCAGTAACGCCCAGCGGTGGAGCATCGTCGATGTGGGCGGCGGATATTACAAGCTGATCTCCAAAGCCAGCGGGCTGGCCATGGATGTCTCGAACTCCTCTACCGCAGACGGAGCGGCCGTGCAGCAATGGACGGACAACGGAACCGACGCTCAGAAGTGGCAGCTTACCAAAATTAATTAGGGAGTGGAAGTTCCAAAGTCCAGATAAATAAGCAAGAAGCCCCGCAAGCCTGTCGGCTGGGCGGGACTTCTTGCTGTAGTCTATTTCTTTGAGAACAGCTCGATGCTCTGCGTCTCCATAATTGGATTCCAAATGCTCGATACCGATAGGGTAAGCGGCTGCGGGTAATCTGCAGCTTGACTGTCAAAAGATAAACTCATCTCATCAATTCCCGTACCGTTTCCAGAGATCATGGTGCCGCCGAAGTTGATTAGTGGCGTTTCCCGATTGGCTCTATCATGCACCTGGCCGTTCGCATCGGTGAATTTGTCGTCCAGCCCTGCACCGATGTACTCTGCCTGTACTGCCCCTTGCGAATCGGTATAATAAGACAGGCCGGTCACCTTGCGCCGGAGCAGAATCTCTGCCGCTGTTGCAGAATGTTCTTTCTTGGATGTGACTATTTCAAAACCGTTTGCCGGTGCTTCAATCACTTGCTGCTTGTTCAGATCGACCACAAATTTCATATGCTCCGGCTCCAGCGCCGAGATACCGGCAATTTTCAGCGCGATGGAGTCCGGCTGGTTGAGCCCGGTATACCTGAACACCAGTGTTGCCTGCGAGGAGTCTTTGTACACCTCGGAATTATTGGACGTGATTCTACCCGGATACACCAATTTCTCGGTTTGGCTCCCGGTTGTTGCGATCAGAACAGGATTCAGCAGGCTGAAAATCTGTTTGGTGTTCGCCTTGTCATACTCCAGATCGACATAAGTATTGAACGGAGTATACTGTACTTGGTGCACTATAATCTGTTGACCGTCCACTGTAAGCGTGCGATTCACAGGCAGCGTGCGCACCTGGTCTTTGAAATCGTCTGGATCAAGCTGAAACGATACCTCCAGGCTGGTCCGATACTTGCTGCTGCTGGAAGCGAGCGCCTGTTCGGACGTTCCGGTGATAATTAGAGTGAACTTCAGATCCTTGGAATCAGTGATGGAAGCAGGATAGTTGGTGGAATAAATAAAATTCTTGTTTTCGCCAGGCTGAATTCTGGATTCGCCACTGTTCGCTAATTCCAGGGCTGCGCCCCGATGTGGATATGGAACCTCGAAATCACCGAATTGAATTTTCGTATCCGCAGGAATAACTTCTTGATCCGTACCGTTGTGCACATTGAATAGGATATACACTTTACGGCCATCCGTGACGGCGCCATCCACATCCATACGGTATCCTTTGTTTGATGCGCTTTGACGGACCGGCTTTACCAGATTTCGTTCCAGGATGCCGCCAACCAGCCGGTTCGTTAATGGCTGTCTGCGATAGTCTGCAAAATCATTCCAGCTTGTGGTGCTGACCGCCTGCACTGAACCGCCGAGGACGGAATCGTCTGTACCTCCGGCCGGTAAGCCGATGGATGAGACAATCACAAAAATGGCTGCGGCCGCGGCTAATACAGCGCCGGCCCCATAGGAATAGAAACGCCGTTTGCTGCGTTTTTTCCCTTGTGCCATTCCACTGCGCATTGCATTATATATTTTCAATTCCTTAATCTCCTTTGCATGAAGATGGACCTCTTGTGCATCCTGTTTTAGGACACGCTCTTCTTTTGCTAACATTTCCTTCACCTCCTATTTACTCATAGATATTTCCGCAGCTGCATGAGTCCTTGACGCATCCAGGTTTTGATCGTGCCTTCGGGCTTATTCAGTACCTTGGCAATTTCGGTGGTTGTCATATCCTGGTAATATTTAAGCATCACGGCATGCCGGTATTTCGGCTTTAGCCGGCTCATGGCGCGCTCCAGATCGAGACGATCGCTGCTCTTCATCTCCTGGGTCTCCTCCTCCGGCCTTTCCGTCAGCACAACGCGTTTTTTACGCCTTAGCTCATCCATGCAGCAGTTGATGGTAATACGGAGTAGCCAAGGTGTGAAGGCCTGCTCGTTCTTAAGCTGTTTGCGCTTCATCCAGGCCCGGCATGAGGCTTCTTGCACCGCTTCCAGGGCATCTGCTTCTGAGCGCAGATAGCTGTAAGCGAGCGCATACAGTTTACGGTGCTCACTTGCTAGCCGCTCATAGAACACCTCTTCATCCATCAGCGACAGATCTGCTGTATTGGTTTTGTTCATTGTCTTCCCCCCCCATTCACCATCCCCTCTTCCTTATTGTGTTGGTCTATGGAAGAAGTCGTCCTCGAAATATGTTTTTATAAGTAAGACGGAGCTGACCGGAAAAACGATTGATTTTTATTAAAACACATAGAAGATAGGCCAACCAGTAGTTTCTGGCTGACCTGATAATACATAGACAACATAATTGTCTACCATTAATATCCAAATCCATGATATTGTTTAATGTAAGCGCTACGATTGTAGCGGAGAACGGGAGGCGGCCGATATGAAAGGTTCTCGAGGCTTCAGGCTGTATCTGTTTCTGATCATACTGTGTATAATGCTGGGAGGTTGTTCACGGAACTCAGGCGAAGCGTCTGAAGAGGCGGCAGACAAGGTTGAGATGGCACCCTTGCAAAGCCCTGGCGTTCAGAATCTGGTTTTTCAAAGTGAGGCCCTGGACCGGGAGATGCGGCTCAGTGTCTATCTTCCTACAGGTTATAATGCCTCTCAGCGTTATCCGGTCCTCTATTTCATCCATGGCTACGGCAGCCGGGAGACGGATATGTGGGGTGGGCTGGAGCTTCAGCAGAATGCAGACCGACTGATAGAGGCCGGTCAAATCGAGCCGCTCATAATCGTCGCTCCACAGATGGACAACAGCTATGGGCTGAATGCTGTAGCTAATCCAGGTAATCCCGCAGCGCTGGGCGGTGAACGCTATGAGGATTATTTGGTCAAGGATGTTGTGGAGTATACGGATACGCATTTCAATACTCTGCCTGAGAGCGGTTCCCGCTATATTGGCGGCATATCGATGGGCGGTTTTATCAGCCTGCATTCGGCGTTTTTGCATAGCGATATCTATAGTAAGGTTGGCGGGCATAGCCCGGCGCTGTTCCTGGATGACTGGTCTCTTGCCGGAGGCGAGAACGGCCTGGTCCAGCTTCTCTATCCGACGGAAGCGCTGCGGCAGGAGCGTGATCCGCTTCTTTTGGCGCAGAACAGGGACTTATCGAAGTTGAGTATCTACCTGGACTGCGGGGCGGAGGACAGCTACCGGTTCTATGAAGGCACAGAGCAGCTGTATACCCTGCTTAAAGGAAAGGGCGTGCCGGTGGAATATCACCTCAGAGCAGGCCAGCATGACGGGGACTATTGGAAGAGCCATATGGACGAATATTTGAAGTTCTATGCCGGGAGGACGAAGGGATCATGACGCTAACGAATTACAATTTGAATTTTGAAAAGCTGTGTGCTACATATAAGTTGGGCTTACTGAGTGGGGTGCCGGAGCAAATCTCCGGCGGTTTCCTCCACCGGATGTATCGTGTGACCACGAATCAGGCAGAGTATGCAGTGAAGGCGCTCAACCCGCAGCTCATGCGGAAGGAAGCTGTGATGAACAACATGATAGCAGCCGAGAAGGTAGCCGTGCAGGCCCGCAGGCAGGGAGTGAGCGCACTTCCTGCACTTCTCCATGAGGGAAGCTGTATACATGAAGCGGACGGGCAATATTATCTGCTGTTCCCTTGGATAGAAGGCCGTTCCGTCTCTGCGGCTGAAGCGGGGCTGGAGCACTGCATTCTGATCGGACAAGCTCTGGCTGACATCCATGCGGCGGATTTCACCCCCCTCCATAACGAGCTCCAAAGGGACAGCACAGCGGAGGAATTGCGGACAGATTGGCTGGGGTATGCCTTGCAGGGTGAAGCAATGGGCCTCTCGTGGGCTGTACCCCTTAAGGCTAATCTGGACAAGCTAAGCTGTTATGGCAAGCAGGTCAACGCCGCTATGACGGTCCTTGGCGGGAACAGAGTCATCAGCCACCGGGATCTGGACCCGAAGAATGTATTGTGGAGCTCTGAAGGTCAGCCCGTGATCATTGACTGGGAGGCCGCAGGCTGGGTTAACCCGGCGCAGGAGCTGATGGAAGTAGCGCTCTATTGGTCAGACTTTGAGAGTGGTCACATCCGTATGGCAGATTTCTGTGCAGTGATTCATGCTTACCGTAATCAAGGGGGAGAGATTACTGATCCCTGGCCAGAAGTGCTGAGCAGCGGCTTCCACGGTAAAATAGGCTGGCTGGAGTATAGCATTCGGCGGTCTCTGGGACTGGAAGGGCCGGATATTTCCGAGCGGGAGCTTGGAACGAGCCAGGTACTGCCTACCCTGCAAGCGCTGAATGACTATGCCGGTTTCATTCCGGTATGCCTGCAATGGCTTGAAGATCTATGAACCAACCCAAGGGAGATGAAGCCGAAGTGGACAAGAATAAAGTTACCTATGAATCGGTTGACCAGTATATTGCGGACTTTGCGCCGGAGGTCCAGGAGCTTCTGCAGACCTTGCGTAAGGTCATTTCGGAAGCTGCACCGGAGGCAGTGGAGAAGATCAGCTACCAGATGCCGACCTGGTTCCTGCATAAGAATCTGGTGCATTTTGCCGCCTTCAAGAATCATATTGGGTTCTATCCTGCACCCCGGGGAATTGAAGCCTTCAAGGAGGAGCTAGCGCAGTACAAAGGAGCCAAGGGTTCGGTACAGTTCCCCCTCAAGGAGCCGCTCCCCTATGATCTCATTGCCAGAATCGTCAAATTCAGAGTAGAGGAGAATCAGCAGCAGGCCGCAGAGAAGGGGAAGAAGAAATAAGAGAGCGTGCTCATATCGATCCAACTTAAAATTAGGGGCTGTCCCGAAGCCATGAACCGGCTACTTGGGACAGCCCCTAATAGTTGACGCTGTGCTTGATGGTGAATGTAACTTAATTGTATTCGGTGTATGAATCCTCGCCCCTACAGCGCCTTATCGTCTATGCTGTTCAGCCAGCCCTCAATCTCACCGATGACAGAGCCGATACAGCCATCCTCGAACGGGGAGGTTAAACCGGCAAGCTTCACCAGCTCCGTGAAGGAGCGGCTGCCTCCGGCCTGGCAGAGCTTCAGATAATCCGGCCAGGCCGAGGTGAAGTCCTCATTCGAGCGTTTCCAGAACTGGAAGGCGCAGAGCTGGGCCAGGGTATAGTCAATATAGTAGAACGGAAGACGGAAGATATGGGCCTGCTTGTGCCAGAAGCCGCCTTGCTCCAGATAAGCATTGCCGTCATAATCACGGTGGGGCAGATATTTTCGCTCAATGTCCCGCCAAGCCTGTTTGCGTTCCTGCGGTGTAGCTTCGGGATGCTCGTACACAAAATGCTGGAATTCATCCACAGATACGCCGTAAGGAATGAACTCCAGACTGTCCGCCAGGTGGTTGAAACGGTACTTGTCCGCCTCCTCCTTGAAGAACAGGTCCATCCATGGCCAGGCGAAGAACTCCATACTCATCGAATGAATCTCAGCGGCTTCGGAGGTCGGGAACGTATATTCAGGAACCTCCATATTCCGGCTGGAATACGCCTGGAACGCATGCCCGACCTCATGGGTCAGCACATCGATATCCCCGGAGGTACCATTGAAGTTGGAGAAAATAAACGGAGCACGGTAGTCGCTGAAGAAGGTGCAGTAGCCGCCGAATTCCTTGCCTTTTTTGCTGACCAGATCCATCAGCCCGTTCTCCTGCATGAAGCTGAAGAATTCACCGGTCTGCGGGGACATCTCCTGGTACATCTTCGCACCATTCGCCACGATCCAGTCCGGGTCGCCCTTAGGGGTAGCGTTGCCGGAATTGAACTTAATACCCTCATCGTAAAATTTCAGTCCGTCCAGCTGAAGGCGTTCGCGCTGGCGCTGCTTCAGCTTCCCCGCAACCGGCACGATATGCTCATGCACCTGCTTGCGGAAGCCCGCCACCATCTCAGCATTATAATCGGTACGTCCCATCCGGTCATACCCGAGCTCCACGAAGCTCTTGTATCCCAGCTTGGCAGCGATTCCTGCCCGGACCTTCACCAGCTCGTCATAGATCCGGTCGAATTCGGGTTCATGCTCTGCCATGAAGGCATTACGGGCCTCGAATACGCCTTTGCGAACTTCACGGTCCGTGGAAGAATCGAACGGAATCAGCTGTGCCAGCGTGCGTTCTTCGCCCTGGAACATGATTTTGGCGGACGCGATCAATTGGGAGTATTCGGAGGACAGCTTATTCTCCAGTTGCAGATCTTCAATTACTTCAGGACTGAAGGTGCGTAGTGAGATCTCGGCCAAGCTTAGGAGCTGTGTTCCCCATACCTGCTCGAACTCGGCTCTGTACTTGGAATTGACAAGGGCTCTGTAGTAATCCGTGATGTATTCCTGGATCACCGGTCCGGTCTCGTCCATATAATCCTGCTCTGCCTTGTAGAATGCATCCTCCGTATCGATGGAGTGGCGGACACTCACGAGGGTCTCCATCGTATCGAAGCGGCTGCGCAGCTTATTGATTGCTGCCACGGCAGCCTTTTGCTCCTCCAGATTGCCTGTCTCCAGGTCCTTTAGCAGAGTGGTGAACTCCTGCTTGAATTGCTCCACATCCGGCCGTTCGTATACATATTCTGAGAATTTCATTTGCTGTATCGCATCCTTTCTTTACCATATAGTTTCTATTATATAATCGGCGCCCGCAAAAAACTAATGTTCTTCCGGTAATATTTGATTATAGCTAAATGCTATACTTCTGGCACAGTGCACATCCGTTGTTGAACCAATATGGAAATTATTCTAGAATAGAGTTAATCTGCACCAATTCCAGAATCCCGGGAGGTGATGGCCATGTTTCGGATGAGTCAGTATGTGAACGGCACGCTCCATGCAAAGCCTGTGAAATAACTAAGGCGAAAGCTTGGCATGGAGCGGATTTATTCGCCTGAAGTATGTTTTAAGTAATACAGTTATTTACACAGGCTTTGCCCTTAAAAGATTAATAAATTTTAAGGAGCGAGCCAGATATGCAATGTGTAAATGCAGCAAAGCTGTTGCCAGACCACCTGCTGAAGGAGATTCAGCAATATATTCAAGGGGAAGCCCTGTATATCCCAACCTGCAAGAGTAAACGCAGAAAATGGGGCGAAAGCTCAGGGGCAGCCGATTACTATAAAGTCCGCAATGCTGAGATCCGTAGCCGCTTCCAAAAAGGTGCAGAGTTGGACCAATTGTGTGAGCAATACGGCTTATCTATCGATAGCATCCGTAAAATTGTATATTCCAAGAACCCGCAGAGCTGATCTGCGGGTTTTTTGCTGCTTATATAACACGGCGTCGTCGGCTGAAGCCTGCAATTAGGCGGACCAGTTAGAGAGCCAACCAAGGAATTGAACCAACCAAACCTGCAGCTTGAACCCGCCAGAGTGCAGCTTGCGCAAAGGCCATTGTATAAGTCTTTTGACAAAAATATACTGTAGTTGTAGGGAGAGAATGCAGGAGGCGGTGGCGGTGAAAATCACGATTGAGCAGGTTCCGGAGGGCGGTGAGCCTGAAATTATTCTGAGGTGCAATGACCCGGATGAAGACTTGCTGGCGCTGATCCACTCGGTGAACACAGGCCCCAGGAAGCTGATTGGTATGACCGGGCTACAGATGCACATCATCCATCCGTGTGATGTCTATTACTTCGAGGCGGTGGACCATAAGGTGTTCATCTACTGCCAGGAGAAGGTGTATGAGTCGAGGCTGAAGCTGTATGAGCTGGAGACGGAGTATGAGTCTGGTGATTTTTTCAGGGCCTCCAAATCCAGCATCCTGAATGTGGCCAAGATCGAGTCGCTCCGCCCGGTGCTCTACGGAAGATACGAGGCGCTGCTGCACAACGGTGAGAAAGTCCACATCTCCAGACAATATGTCCCGGTGCTCAAACGGAAGTTAGGGTTATAGCTGTGCTGTCAAGACTTGAATAGGAGGGAAACTCATGATTACAACCAGAAAGTATGTATCTTTGTTCGTGAAGGATCTGCTGGTGGCTTGCGGGGGGCTGATGGTGCTTGCGGCGGTTGTGCTGGCTCTGAATGCTACGGAGATGATCCGGGGCTCGCTGCTGGTGCAGCTGTTCCTGGGGGCGGCTGCTTTTACCTGCTTCCGGTATGCGCTGGTGAATACGTATGAGGTAGATCCCAAAGTGCAGACCATCAGCTTCTATCTCTGCTTCATCCTTGCGGATGTGCTGGTAATTCTCTGGCTGTGGCAGTTCGCGGACGGCCCGCTAATGGATAAGGGAGTGCTGGTACCGTTCGTCATTGTCATTCTGGTGGTCAAAACTATGGTGTACGCAATGATGCACATCGACGGGAAACGGGAAGCCAAGCAGCTTAATCAGAAGCTGAATGAGTATAAGCAGAGCGGAGATCAAGGAGACAAAGAGCTTTAGGAAGCTCTTGTGATAGGGAACATGAAAGCCATCTTGGAGGGGAGGCGGCCCGGGTGGCTTTTTTGGCGCTGAGAAAGCTTGGGAATTTCTGTTACCTTATGCAGTCTGAAACGTAATAAGCCAAATGCTATACATAATATTCCATGGAGATGATCTAATGTTGCTTCACAAGGTATCCCTGACAGAAATGATGAGCCGGATGGATGAACCCGGATATTCACCCGGAACTGTACTTAACCAGTACTTGGAGCGTTACAGACAGCTTGAGCCGCATATCCATGCGTTTGTCCCTGAGGATGAGGTTGAAGTGCGGCTGGATTCGGAACAAGCTCTGCTGCAAAGTATGTACAGCGGAGATGAGCGTAACCCGGCCTTATTCGGCATTCCTGTAGCCATTAAGGACCTGCTCCATGTGGACGGTCTGCCGACCCGGGCGGGATCGCAGCTATCCGCTGAGCTGTTAGCCGGTGCCCAGGGGTCTCTGGTCACTAAGCTGCGTGCTCTCGGGGCCGTGATTGCAGGCAAGACGGTGACCGAGGAATTTGCCTACAACGGACCCATTGCTACGCGTAATCCGCATAACACCGCGCATACTCCCGGCGGGTCCAGTGCAGGCTCCGCCGCAGCGGTGGCTGCGGGGCTCTGTCCGCTGGCAGTGGGCACACAGACGCTGCGTTCGGTGATCGCCCCGGCGTCCTTTTGCGGAGTGGTCGGGTTCAAGCCCAGCTATGGCCGGGTTCCGCTGGATGGTGTGCTGCTGTTCTCGCCGTCTTTTGACACGGTAGGGTTCTTCACGCAAGATTTGCCTGATATGGAGGCTGCGGCAGCCTTGCTTGTCCCGGACTGGGAAGCTCCTGCTGCCCCAATCTCCCGTAAGCCGGTTCTGGGTATCCCTAAGGGAGTCTATATGGAGCTGATGAGTGCGGAAGTCAAAGGGGTGTTCCAGGCTCAGATTACAGGGCTTGAACAGCTTGGATATGAAGTCCGTTATGTCCAAATGCCGTGGGAGGATGAACTCATCTACGGCAATGCCATGCTGCGCTTCATTGAGGGTGAGCTGGCACGGGAGCATGAAGATAGATTCGCGGAGCATAGAGTAGAATACGGTGTCCCCGTGCAGGAAGCGATCCTTAGAGGACAGCAGATTCCGGAGGAGGAGCTGGAGCAGTACCGCACCCGGCAACGGGAGCTGCGGCGCGACTTGATGGAGCTTATGGACCAAGAGGGAATCGACCTGTGGGTCTCTCCGGCCCAAGGGGGGACTGCACCGAAGATCGAGGAGCGGAATACGGGCTGGGCAGGGATGCCTGCGGTCTGGGGCTTCGCGGGAGTGCCCACGGTCACTCTGCCTGCGGCAACGCTTGAAGGGATGCCGCTCGGCTTCCAGTGTATAGGGAGATATGGAGAAGACGAGATACTGTTAGCCTGGGCGCGCCAGCTATGGCCGCAGCTGTCTGAGGAGTAACCGCTCCCCGAAGAATAAGGAGCGGTTACTGTACCGGTTATTTTGTTTTGGGGAGCTAAAGTCTCACTTTGTGGGGTTTCTTGGGGGAGCAGCGCCGTTTCAGGAATCGTACGTCGATCTCCCCGCTTCCGCCGGTATTAGGCTTCAGGCGGAGAGGGAAGGCGTTACGCTTCAGCAAGAGCTTCACCTGGCGCGGCGTAAGACAAGGCGCAAGCTGGAGCAGCTGTGCGGCGGCACCGGACACGATGGGCGTGGAGATGCTGGTGCCGGACAGCTTGAAATACCGCTTGCCGACCTTATTGCGCGGCAATTCACGGACCAGCTGGGAGCCGGGGGCGCGCAGCGAGATCACTGAATCGCCGGGGGCGACCAGATCCGGCTTCACTCTGCCGCCGGGGGCGGGCCCGCGGCTGGAATAGACAGCGATCCGGTCATCCTTCTGCGTCAGCGTCCGGCGGTCATTGACAGCACCGACGGTGATCGCGGAGGGGCTGATCCCTGGGGACTCAATGGTCCGGCGCCTAGGGCCGGCATTGCCGGCGGCGATGACTACGGTGAGGCCGGCTTTGACGGCTTTTTCAACGGCCTGAACGAGAAGGTCATCCTTGATATGCGGAGCCACCGGTCCGCCGAAGGACATGGAGAGGATGCGCAGCCTCAGCTTTTTGCGGTGGGTAATGCAGTATTCAATGGCCTTGATAATGGTGGAGTCATAGCCGTCCCCATACTTATCGAGCACCTTGATTCCGACAATTCCCGCTTCCGGCGCGGGTCCCCGGTACTTGCCCCGGCTGGACCAGCCGTTACCGGCGGCATCCCCGGTGATATGCGTGCCGTGTCCGTTGTCATCATACGGGCATTTCCGGTGATTGATATAATCCTTGAACGCCAGAATGCGGTTCACCGGCCGGGTCAGGTCGGGATGCGGATAGACTCCGGTATCGAGCACAGCGATGTTGATGCCTTTGCCGGTAAGCCCTCTTGAACGTCTAACTGCTGTAGCGCCTATGGATGGAGTTGCAATGTTGAGCGTAGCTTTCTTAATGCCGTCCAGATAGACTTTATGGACTCCGTTCCAGCGGCATACATACTCCAGACATTTCAGGGATACCTGTGAAGCCACGGCCTGATGAAGCCGCAGATGATGCTTGACCGGGAGGACATGCCGTCCCAGATGCTTCCTTAGTTCGCGGAGCCGCGCCGGAGTAAGCGGTTGTCTGAACTGTATGATCACCGGTATAGCTGCTTTTGTAGCAACAGTGGAATAAGCTCTGCGGATCTTATGCTTTAGGGGCCGATTGAGCTTGGCGGCGTGACGCCTGGCCCATGATGGTTTACTCTTCATAATGTAATCACCTCTATGAAGCAGTGTATGCGGCCAGCTGCCTCGTGGGTACGAAACCAGGAATGAGTACAGCGATACATTTATGCAAATAACAGGCAATAACGCGTTTCGGCTGATTCTTCTCTTGCATTTACTACTGTATTCCAATAGAAAGTGGTGAAGCAAATGAAAGAATCAGAGAAGAAGGCATTGCTGGCAAAACGTCAACTGATGGCTAAAAAAGCAAGAGCAGCGGCGGTAGTAAGACCCAAGAGACGGCGGATCAGACAGGTGCTTAATAATTTCATCGTGCTTGCCGTGAACAATAACAATGTCCCATATGAAACGCAGGACTGGAAGGCTACACTGACCCGGAGCTCCGGCACTGTGATCACGGCTCAATTCGATGAATTCGGCGTCGCCCAGTTCAATACGATCAGTACGCTGACAACGGTCAGCTACACGCTCCGGATTATCGATGCGGATAATGTGCAGCGCACACAGAAGTTCGTCCCGTCGAACCGCGAGTTTTTTGTAGCACGCTTCTAACTAACAACAGCGCGCCCGGATTCATTGAGGGCGCGCTGTTGTCTTAGTGTGTCTGAAATAATAGATACTATAGAGGATCACCGGAATGATCAGGAAGTTGGCGGGCTGGATATAGAGCAGGAAATCGAGCAGTTTGCTGACGCAGCTTATCATTGAGAGCACGGAGCTTGAGCTGATGGGGACGGCTCTTTTTTGCTGATACGCGTAAGATAATATTCCATTTGTCAAGCGTTAAGGGGAGCTGACGTTGAAATGTTGGCTTAATGTACAATCCCGTCCACTGAATTCAGCTCTTATGACAATAAACCTTCCATCGATATTCAAAAGCGGGGGCATACCCTATATAATATCGCCATAGATGTATATCAGGGATTATGGAATAGAATGCAAAGTGAGCAGCAGCTATGAGCTGAAGATGCCCCGGAAAGGTCTGAGGAATGATGAGCCTGGAAGCCTTGAATGAACGTGTGAACACGGATCTCTCTTACCTCGCCTATGGCGGCGCGGACTGGGTTCGCCCTGTGGAGCATGATGAAGGCCATGTCTATGATGTCGTGATTGTGGGCGGGGGCCAGAGCGGGCTTGGTGCGGCTTTTGGATTACTGCGTGAACGGATCTCGAATCTGCTGATTATCGACGAGAATCGTGACGGGCTGGAGGGGCCTTGGGAGACCTATGCCCGGATGGTGACGCTGCGTACGCCCAAAGCTCTGACCTCGATTGATCTCGGCATCCCGTCGCTGACCTTCCGTTCCTGGTGGGTGGCTCAGCATGGGGCGGAGGCCTGGAGTGAGGTGGATAAAATCCCGCGCGGGCAGTGGATGGAGTATCTGCGCTGGTACCGGCAGATTCTGAAGCTGCCGGTACGTAACGAGGTGCGGCTAATGCTGGTCGAGCCTGGTGACGATGGAATCTACCGCCTTCAGGTTACAAGAGCGGGTGCGCAGGCCGAAACACTGCTGGCCCGTAAGGTGGTGCTGGCTACCGGCATTCAAGGCGGAGGGCAGTGGCATGTTCCGCCGATGATTGCAGATCATCTGCCGGAGCACCTGTACGCCCATACCTCCCGGCAGATTGACTTCGCTGCCCTTCGCGGCAAGCGGGTGGGGATTCTCGGCGGCGGGGCGTCCGCCTTCGACAATGCCAATTACGCGCTTCAGGAGGGAGCGGCTGAGGCCCAGGTCTTCGTCCGCCGGACGCAGCTTCCGGGGGTGAACCCGATCCGCCAGATGGAGGGCTCGGGCATGATTGAGCGGTTCCATACCCTGGCGGATGCGGACAAATATGCGGTCATCTCGCATTTCTTCCAGTATAATCAGCCGCCGACGAGCGATACCTTCCGCCGCGCAGCGGCATGGCCCGGCTTCCAGCTGCACCTCGGCTCGCCGTGGCTGAAGGTGGAGGCTTCAGGGGAGCAGGCGGTGGTGACTACGCCCGCCGGAGAGTTCAGCTTCGACTATCTGATCGTCAGCACGGGCCTGCTCAGCGATCCTGCCCTGCGGCCGGAGCTGCGGCAGGTGGAGACTCATATTGCCCGCTGGAGCGACCGGTACACAGCGCCTGTGGGATCGGCGAATCCGCTGCTGGATGCGCACCCGTATCTTAGCCCCGGCTTTGAACTTCAGAGCCGGGATGAAGCAGGCCGCAAGCTGCTGCATGGCGTATTCGTGTTCAACTATTCCGCTCTGGCCAGCTGCGGGTTATCGGCATCGGCCATCTCGGGCCTACGAAATGCGATTCCGAGACTGGTCAGCGGTGTGGCCGACCAGCTCTTCCAGGATGACCGGCAGCAGATCCTCCAGGCTTATTATGATTACGATGAGATTGAATTTACAGGCCAGTAAGACGGCCGGAAGAGGCTGTACCTGAGGCGGGCAATGACCTCTGGTGCAGCCTCTTGGCGTGCAGAGCGAATAGATTGGCCTTGCCTGAGAGCTGACTGGCTGACGGGTCAGGCAGTAATCCTGGCGTACAGTGCGAAGAACAGCGCCAGCTCGCCCATGATCAGTACATTCGGTACATGGACTAGAAGATCAAGCACATAGAAGCAGGCCAGAATGAGGGTCAGTAGTGCCAGCGGCTTCATTCCCAGCTGGTGCTGCTTATGCCTGTAGACCTGAAAGACCAGTGCCGTGGAAGCGAAATAGAGCAGCACGGAGCCGAACAACAGGTTCAGCATCTGCCCATAATGAAGCTGATCCAGGAACAATAGCTGGATTGACGCAGCAAGCATACACAGCGACAGATAAATGAACAGATGCCCGTAGATAATCGTCTGCCCGGCAGTCTGGATATGCATATCGACCTTCTTCTCCAGGTTGTCATAATACTGCCACCATATAGCGATGATTAGCACAAAGGTGAGCGCAGCGAAGCCGACAGATGTTCCGGTCCAGCTGCTGGATTGCAGCACGGCGAGAATGCTGACCACGGATTCGCCGAGCAGGATCAACGCGAACAGGGAGAAGCGCTCCAGCAGATGATGGGTATTGGCAGGGGTCTTCACAAGAATCCGCCGTCCGGTCAACGGGAGAAGCACATCCAGCACAATCCCGGCATACAGCACCGCATAACGGAGCCAAGAATCGAAGAACAGGGAGCAGGCCGAAATCGTAAGTCCAATCCAGAAGCGTGATCCCAGATAGCGGGCGGTGCTCCGCAGATGCCCGCTTTCTCTGGAATGGCTGTAATGATACTGAACCGCGGTCATGATCCGGAGTCCGAGGTAGCCAATCAGAAACGGCAGATAGTTGGCATCGAAATCTACGGACAGGCTGGCTGTCATAATCAATACGAAGAACAACTGGATAATCAGAAAAATCCGGTGCATCACCGTATCCTGACCATAGCGGTTAACGAAGAGCGTCTGGCCGACCCAGGCCCACCAGATCGGGATGAAGATCAGTACGAATTTGCCCAGTGTCTCAAGGGACAGGGTCTCGTGTTCTACATGCAGCAGCACATGGCTGGCTTTGGAGACCGCAGCGACAAACAGCAGATCGTAGAAGAGCTCCAGCCAGGTTACCTTTTTGATGATCATTGCGTTAGTCTCCTTTGCTTGCCTAATGTTTGCCCGGAGCCGTCCGGTTTACAAGTATAATAATGGCTCTCCACAGAAGAAGGCAAGAATATCTGTGACAACTGGAGAGGTTGCCCTGGCGGCAATTGACCTGACGGACACACTCATTGATAATAAAGAGGTTCATATTCTTGAGAGAATGGGAGTAGAAGCATGTCATATCGCAATATGGAAGAATGTATTATTGACCTGGAGAAGCACGGGCATTTAATTCGCATACATGAAGAGGTGGACCCGCATCTGGAGATGGCGGCGATACATATGAAGGTCTATGAGGCGGGCGGTCCCGCTCTGCTGTTCGAGAAGGTCCGGGGCTCGAAGTACCGGGCGGTCTCGAATCTGTTCGGAACGATCGAGCGCAGCAAGTTCATCTTCCGCGACACGTGGGAATCGTCGCAGGCGGTCATCGCCCTGCGCAGCAATCCCATGAAGGCGCTCAAACAGCCTTTAAGGTATATCGGTACAGGCCTTGCCGCCCGCAAAGCGCTGCCGATCAAGAAGGGCAGCGGCGTGCCTGCCGGGTTCGAGGAGATTCAAATCTCCGATCTTCCGCAGATTAAGCACTGGCAGGGCGACGGAGGGGCGTTCGTCACGCTTCCGCAGGTGTACTCCGAAGATCCCGATAAGCCGGGCATTATGAACTCCAATCTGGGGATGTACCGTATCCAGCTTAGCGGCAATGAATATGAGCTGAATAAGGAAGTGGGCGTCCATTACCAGATTCACCGCGGCATCGGCATTCATCAGGCCCACGCGAACAGACGCGGCGAGCCGCTTAAGGTCAGCTGCTTCATCGGCGGTCCCCCTGCGCATACGCTCTCGGCGGTGATGCCGCTGCCGGAGGGCTTAAGTGAAATGACCTTTGCCGGGCTGCTCTCGGGGCGTCATTTCCGCTACAGCTATGTAGACGGCTTCTGCGTCAGCAGCGATGCCGACTTCGTGATTACCGGAGAGATTCATCCCGGGGAGACGAAGCCGGAGGGGCCGTTCGGCGATCATCTGGGCTATTATAGCCTGACTCACCCGTTTCCGGTGATGAGAGTACACAAGGTTTATGCCAAAAAAAGGGCCATCTTCCCCTTCACGGTGGTCGGCCGTCCACCGCAGGAGGACACTGCCTTTGGAGAGCTCATCCATGAGCTGACCGGCGGGGCGATCCGCTCGGAGATTCCCGGCGTGAAGGAGGTACATGCGATAGATGCTGCGGGCGTGCACCCGCTGCTGTTCGCGATCGGCAGTGAACGGTATACCCCGTATCAGCAGCTTAAGCAGCCTGCAGAGCTGCTGACGATCAGCAACCGGATTCTCGGAACCGGCCAGCTCAGTCTGGCGAAATATCTGTTCATCACGGCAGAAGAGGACAAGCCGGTCAGCACGCATGATATCGCCGGGTTCCTGACTTACATCCTGGAGCGGATCAATCTGCGCCGCGATATTCACTTCCAGACGAACACAACGATCGATACGCTGGATTATTCCGGCACCGGGATCAACAGCGGAAGCAAGGTGGTCTTCGCAGCCGTAGGGGAAAAGAAGCGGAGCTTGTGTACGGAGGTGCCTGAGGTTCTTCAGCGGGTAGACCGGGGCTGGGGTCCGGCGGCCATGATTATGCCGGGCATCGTTGCCATGCAGGGGAAGCCGTTCCGGGATTACTCCTCGGCGGCAGAGGAAATCTCCGCTCTGAGTGCTGCCATTGCAGCGCAGGGGGCGCTTGATTCCTGCCCGATGATTATTCTGTGCGATGACAGCAGCTTCATGTCGGAATCGCTGAACAACTTCCTGTGGGCGACCTTCACGCGCAGCAATCCTTCCCATGACATCCATGGGGTGAACAGCACGGTAGAGCATAAGCACTGGGCCTGTGATAATGTGATTATCGACGCCCGGGTGAAGCCGCATCAGGCGCCGCCGTTAATTCCTGACCCCGAGGTGCAGCGGAGGATTGAGCGGGTATTTAGTGAAGGAGCAAGCTTGGGTGGACTGCGGCGGCCGTAGGGAGTGAAGCAGCACTTCTATAACTGCTGAAACCGCTGAAACCGCTGAAAAGAGGGGTTGTATGGCTGAGCTATTCGGGGTGCTTTTCGAAGTTATGCTGGATCTCCTGCTCTACCGAAAGGACCGTAAACGGAGAAGAGAACGAAGAAGACAGAGAAGAATAGAGCGGAGAATGAAAAAGCAGGGGCGTTTGTAGACGCCCTGTCTTTCATTTGGTGGTTGTTAAAGGTTAGGCGTATAAACGTCATTGTTTGTTGTGATGACGTTTATATGTTTTTTGTCGTGGCCGAAAAAATGTATGCGAAAAACCGAGCTCATTCGAATGTAAAGTGTAGCGGCTCAGTTCTGGCTGCCTGGCCATGTGTAGGTCTTGATGATGTCTGGGCTGCCGTCTATTCTATGAAGGTTGAAGGTGAAGACATTGTCTGTGCGTCCGGTGAAGTAGATATAGTCCCCCGGGAACATGGAGTCGGGCTGCTCTACCTCGCGCTGGCGCTCCGCACTGAGCAGTTGCTTGTATAACACAGTCTGCTTACCGGTAGTACGATCAACAAGGGTCAGGAATGCGGTGTCTGTAGGGCGGACCAGCAGAACATCCGGGTAGACGGCTTCGACATTATAATAGACATCTTTGGCTACAGTGGCACCCAGCAGTTTCGGTATATCTACCGTCTCGCGGACTGCTCCGGTTCCATCCTCAATGAGCCTTAGCGTGCGGCCATCATTGAGTACCAGCTTATCGCCGGCCCAGACCGGGGCTGTGCCGAAGGAGGTGTGGATATTCGTATGCCCTGGCGGATTACATTGTTGTTCTTCACCAGGTAGGTATAATACTCCGCATGCACATGTGGTTCGCCATAGGAGTTGACAACTTGAAGCAGTGTCAGACCGGCAGGTGTGCGCTCGAAAGTAAAGTCCACTACATCCAGTCCTCTACCGAGAACAGCAAGCTTATGCTTAATGTTCTGCACCGTTGTCAGATACAGCTCGCCGCTGTCCAGCGACTGGGAGTACACTCCGCCGTCGAACACTTCTGAATAACCGCGGTACATATGCAGACCATTGGCCCGTATCGTATTCATGGCGGCATCCCATCTTACGGGTCCGGCTTCAAGGGCCGCTACTACAAATTTGACAGGCACATACAGCTGCTTATCAGCCATATAAGGTGTGCCTCCAAGGGAGACCTTCTTCCCGTCCAGTACGCCGGTGGATTGACCAAGCTTCACACTGAAGCTTTTGTTCCACCCGCTGAAGGCAGCAGTTTTGTCCAAATCTAAGAATGTATAGGTTGCACACGATAACTTATCCTTCTATTTCTCGCTGAAACGATACCATCCTTTAAAAGGACGGCAAAGCCGTTTCTACTTGGCATGATTGCACTTGCCCTCAAGTCCCATGATTGTGACCAGGTTAGCCGGCATATAAGAGACCCCGTTCTTGATCTGTGCAGTGCCTCCGGCCATGCCTGATAACCCGCTTCCGTTACTGTAGGTTAATTGGAGCTGCACGCCCGGGGCAGGCTTGGCCGAAGCCGGCCAGAGCCAGTGCGAGTGCGGCGAGGACTAACATCCTCCGGTTGATCTTCATGTTTCTCATCCTTTCTTCGGGTGTGGCCACTGCTGGATCAGCCGTCCCCCGTCCCGTGACCCATAGGCTGAACCACGGATTGTAAAGTAGCTTCTGTTACAGATTCATAACCCCCCAAGGGGTGAAAAACTATAACTGCCAAGCTACACGAAACTAGAAGCATAATCATTTTTCTTATCATTGGATTCTTGCACCTCTCCAATCAGAAGTCTGTATTGTTCTGTCTGTTCCTCAGTGGCTTGATGCCGGAATTGTTCAAACAGATTCACACATTTAATGATTATGCTATCACTCTTTATTTTAGCAGAGGATTCCAGACTTTGGAGCAGGAAGCCCATTCCTTCCAGGCGGTGATTGCGTAAATAATAGTTGGCTAATTCCGCGAGAAAGGTAGAGTACTGGTCAGCCAGGATCTGCTGGTTGTGAAGCTCCCCGAAGTCCTTCAGGTTGGTCCGGTAAGGAATATAGGAAGGGAACTGTTCAAGCACTTCATCGACATTCCAGGAGAAACGGTTGGCTGAGATCATAATATGGTACAGGGCTACAAAGATCTCACTGGCATGCGGAGCAATATAGGCCACATATTCAGGCAACACTTCATAGTCGCCGGACATCATCCGGTAGAGAAGGGTATTGGCCGTACCCCACTCCTGGAATTGGTCCAGAATGTGCCGGGTTTCTTCCCCTTTTTCGCGTATCCAGCTCCTATCCATATATAGAGCTACGTATTTCAGCGCCGATTCATAGTCCCGGAATTCTTCGCACACACTTGCCCGCATCAGATGCGAATACAGCGCATAGAAGAAAACCGGCTTCTCAGGACATTTATCCTGGCGGTCCCTGCGCTGCGACCGGTGCAGATGGTGGTAGCTGAGCATGGCAAGACGGTGCATCTCCTGGGCCAGCGCGTCCACCTTGTCCCACTTGTGCAGCGAGTAATAGACATGCATCAGATGCTTCAGCCCGTCGAGCTGATCCGGCACTTCAAGCCGTTCAAGATAACATTCGAATAAAAGAGCAGCCTGGAGGTTGAGTGTCTGGCTGTCTCCGAGGGTGATGCGGAACAAACGGTACTGGCAGAGGGCCAGCCGCTCCGAATGCTGATACTTCTCGCTTGTGCTGATATTCTTGTAGAGCACGGCCGCCGCCTGCCAGTGATGCTCCTGGAACAGGTCCTCGGCCACTTCAAAAAGCATCGGAGCGTAGGTTAGGTTGTCCAGCAGATTTTTGGCTACAAGCTCAATACAGTCCAGCCGCCCCAGCTCCGCCGAATTCAGGATGAAGGGGCGCAGCCGCCGCCAGGTTGGTGCCGAATATAAGAAGCACTCATCGACATACATGCTATAGAAATGATCCTCGGGCAGTTCCATGCCCCGGGTAATCAATTTCAGATGATTCATGGCAATCGGCTGCTGGCCGCTAAGGATACGGCTTAAGGTGCCGGAATTAATGCCGGACTGAATGGAGA
The DNA here is from genome assembly GCF_038002365.1 of Paenibacillus sp. FSL P4-0338. Lineage (NCBI taxonomy): Bacteria > Bacillati > Bacillota > Bacilli > Caryophanales > Paenibacillaceae > Paenibacillus > Paenibacillus sp. FSL P4-0338. Next base: position 289,621 of record NZ_JBBOCG010000001.1, read on the forward strand.
ACTGGTTGATGGACAACTGCTGGGAATAGAGATAAGCCTCAAGATGACTGCGAATCGTTGTGAGGGGCTTCAAAGGATCACCGCCTGACTGAATTCCATTTTTTGGATTATTGTATATGTGTATAATATAAGTCATTATTCCAATGGTCAATAGAGTGATGGGGAGAAACCGTGAACAATGGAAAAAAGCATTCCCGTGGTCCCGGGAACGCTTAGTCTTCATAGGCGGGCAGACAGCGGATCAGGCGGTGTAAATCCCAGCTTCATTCTTGATCCTGCGGCGCTCGATGACTTCTTCATAATCCTTAATCAGTCTGTCGAAAATCTGCTCCCAGGAGCGCTTGAGGGCTTGGTGCCGCCCTTCGCGGCCCATTGCGCTGCGCAGCAGGTGCCCGGCGGCGGAAGTGCAGATCCGCTCTGCCATGGCTGCCGGGCTGCGGGGCTTGAACAGCATGCCGGTGACACCGGGTGCCACCAGCTCCCGGGTTCCGCCAGCATCTGCGGCGATGACGGGAAGCCCCGACGCCATGGCTTCAAGCACGACGTTGCCGAAGGTCTCCGTGCAGGAGGGGAAGACGAACAGATCCGCAGAGGCGTACAGCTCTGCCAGCTCTTCGCCGTGTCTGGCCCCGGTGAAGGTGACATTGTCCGGTGCCTGCGATTTCAGCTCGGGCAGCAGCGGCCCATCGCCGACAATCACCAGCTGAACCGCTGCACGCACAGACTCCGGCAGGAGCGGCATGGCCTGAAGGAGGGTGGTGAGATCTTTTTCCGGGGCAATCCGTCCGACATAGAGCATCATCAGCGCTGCTCCCTTGCTGTAACGCTCCCGCACTTCTTCGCTTCGTCTCTCCGGTGAGTACAAGGTGCAGTCCACCCCTCTGGACCACAGTCGCAGCCGGGTAAAGCCCTCCATGCGTAAGCTGGTTAAGGTCTCGCGGGAAGGGGCCAGGATGGCATCGCAGGACCGGTGATACCACTTCATGTATTTCCAGTAGAGCGGGAGGATTCTTCTCATTTTGTAGTATTCGAGGTAACGGTCGAAGTGGGTGATAGGAGGCGACATGGGGGAGCTGCTGCTTGCGGGCATACCGGAGGCCGGTTAAGCCGATGTTGAACGGGGTGGCGAGATGGAGCAGGTCGGGGGCGAAGGCAGTCAGTTCACTCTGGATGGAGGACATGCCGGGCAGGGCCAGCCTGCACTCGGGATAGAGGAAAAAAGGGATGCTGGCAACGGGTCTGACAGGATCGGGGTAGCTGCTCTCCGGGGCTGATTTTGGCGTGAACAGCAGATGATCGATTCCCCGGCGGTGCAGGTGGCCGGTCAGCCGGCCGAGTGTACGGGCAACGCCATTCGTCTGCGGAAGAAAGGTGTCCGTGAATAAAGCCAGACGCATCGGTATCCCTCCCAGTAATCTTGTTGCCTTGATCTTAACAACTAACTATTACTTGTAGATCAACCGCAGGTTAAACATCTCGCATGAAGGGGGGGATTTGGAGGACAATGGAGGGGCGGGGAGGAGTGGGGAGGAGTGGGGAGGACTAGAGAGGAGTAGAAGGAGTAGGGAGGAGTAGGAAAGACTAGGGAGGACCAAGGAGGGGGAGGGGGGACTAGAGAGGACTAGGGCAATAAGGTTAAGGGAGGAGCGGAACGGGTATACATGAGGTATCAGGAATGAAGGAGGTATAAGGAGATGAGCAAAGATCTGCCGCCAGAGGTTCCGCCGAAGGTTGTCCCGGGTGTGAAGCCGGATATCCTCCCGGAGCCGGTTGTGATCCCGCCGGAGATTGTGCCGGAGAAGCATCCCGAAATCGTACCGCCGGAGCAGCCCGAGATTATTCCTCCAGCCCCGCCGGAGATTCTTCCGAATGCTGATCCGCTGTAAGCTGTAAAGGCTGTGTGATAGCAGGCTAGTGTATAGATTAGGCTGAGCGCCCGGGGAACCAGGCGTTTTTGCTGTTTGTGGTTATTTTAGGCTACTGCGTGGGAATGAGGGGGCGTTGCCATTTCCCGATGCCCGGTTCCCTGCCCCACATCCGGTCCCGCACTCGCATCCCTTACCCGTCCAAATACTTCCCCCCCCCCCCCGCCGTCAACTGCCCGGGAGACTTGTCCAGATCGGCTCGGCGTATTGGTTCTGCAGATTCATGCTGCAATCCTTGCCGGTATCGTAGGAGCGGTTGCCCAGCACCTGTGAGAACTGCTCCAGCTTGCACCTTGCCGCAGCGGGGTCCTTGCTCTCCAGCCAATCGGCAAGTGCTCCGAGCACCGTCCGGCCTTCCGCAAGAGCAGCCTCCCATAGCTCCCACACCGATTCTGTGCGGACCTCGGAATAGAGTGCGGGATGCCGCCATTCGGAGTGCCGCTCATTCAGATAATCCAGCAGCTCCTCGCGGGCGGTAAGCTTACGGGAGAACAGCAGGCGTGCCCGTCCCCAGGTGATAGCCTTCTTCCAGCCCTTCGGGTCATACAGGCAGCGCTGGGCCAGCACCATATCGCGGTAAGAGGTCTGCCAGATCTCCTCAGGCAACCGGGCCATCGCTTCCGGGTAATGCTTAAGGGCAGTAGTGTGAAGGATGCGGTGAACCGGACCGGGCAGGCGGGAGCCGGCGTCAATCAGAGACCAAGCCGGGTTCTGCCATGTGTTGAGGTTCCGCCGCCGGTCCATGAACAAGGTGTCCAGATCAATCTCAAACCGCTGATGGTCGCGGTATTGATAGCCCGCTTTCCAGTTAATATAGGGATGGAGATTGCGGTCCAGCAGATGATGGGTGAGGAAGCCGAGGAAGTAGAGCTGTGCCTGATCCCCCTCAGCTCCGCTGAGGTTTCGCGCAGACTCCCAGAAGTCTATAAGTACAGGCCCACAGCTGCGCGAATGCATCAGATCCCCGAGATGCAGCGCCCCCGCATCCTTGCTCCAGGGGAGAAAGCTGTGATACAGCAGGAAATCCGGACCCTGACAGCCAAGATTGTAGAGCTTCTGCTGTTGTTCCAGCAGCTGGAGACACGGAAAACGGCTGCTGAATTCTACGGCCAGCTGCTGACCGAATTCAATATGCATCCAGATATTGGGCATGATTGATCCTCCTACTAATTATGATGGACACCGTACAGCGATGATCTGAATCCATTGTAATCCCTGTAGGGTACAACCAAATAAGAAATATGTGTGAAATTAGGAAGTGTTCTACCCTTGCCGTTCATTAAGATAGACATGATCACAGGCACAAGAGTATTCTTATATGGCCTTAAGACAACCATAACACTGTAATATGCAACTGGCTAAAGGAGGCCCACCTATGAAGTCCCGTCCCTCTGAACGCGTTAAAATGCCTCCGGGATTCTGGACAGGGATAAGCCGCCTGGGGATTGCTGCAACCGACGTAGCCCGCATGGCACAGCTCCCTGTAACCATAACAACAGAAGCCACAGTTACCACTGCCCAATATTTCGCCATCTGGCAGGCGTATTCCGAGCTCGCCGGAGATCTTGCATCAGGCATCACCAGACTTGCGGCCGCCTTTGACACCGCGCAGTATCCGCCCGCCGTATTAGCGACTTATCACGCCCGCGACTATCGCGATGCCTTGCACCGCATGGTCAAGTACAAACAGATGTGTCCGCCCGAAAGCCTGCGGATGGCGGAAGAGAACGGGCAGTGCATCATTGAACTGGAGTGGGGAGATACAGGGCTGCCCGGCCCGCAGGTGCTGGCGGGAATTACGCTGGCTTTTCTCTTGGAGCTGGGAAGAAAGGGGACGGGTCAGCCCTTGAAGGCGCAGGCAGCCGAATTTGTCCACTCCATGGGCGATGAACAAGTGCTCGAAGCTTATTTCGGCTGCGCGATTCAAACAGGCGGCAAGTATAACCGGTTGACGCTGCTGCAAAGCCATCTGGACCTTCCCTTTGTTTCGTATAACGAAGAACTGCTGGAGATCCTTGCTCCCGCACTGGACCGCTCACTCAATGAACAGCTTGGCAGCTTCTCTGTATCCGGGAAGGTCAAGGTGATTATTGCATACTGTCTCGCAGGCGGATGCCCCGACCTCCAGACGGTTGCGAAGGAGCTTGCGATGAGCGGGCGGACCTTACAGCGCCGTCTGACTGACGAGAAGACGACCTTCAAGCAGCTATTGACACAAGTCAGACATGAGCAGGCACAGAAGTTCTTGGCAAATCCTTCGCTTGATCTTAAAGAGGTGGCGTATCTGACCGGGTATGAGGATCAGAACTCTTTCTTCCGTGCCTTCCGCCATTGGGAAGGGGTTACGCCTTCACAGTGGCGTGCGGAACATCTGAATAGTTGAACACCTGAATGCCGCATGTGTTGAGCTGTAACTTTTGGCGTGTCCGGCAAGAAGCTTGGCGCAAGGTGCTAGTTACTGAACGATCCCAACGAGATAATATAATCACTATCCGCAACACAACAAGGAATGAATAAGGAGAAGTGCATTATGGAGATGGGATTACACAATACAACAGCGCTAGTTACAGGATCAACGAAGGGTATAGGAAAAGCTATTGCGATAGAGCTTGCCAAGGAAGGTGTCAACGTACTGGTCAATGGACGGAATAGGGAAGAGGTGGAGCAGACTGTCCGTGAATTGAAGCTGAATTACCCGGCCACCTCTCCTCAGAATGCCACAGCCGATGTTGCCGATTCTGAGCAAAGACAAGCCTTATTCGCCCATTTCCCCAGCGTTGATATTCTGATAAACAGTATGGGCATTTATGAATTGATGCAGTATGAGGAAGTGGACGATGACATCTGGGAGAAATATTTCCGGACGAATGTGCTTGCTGCAAACGGATTAACGAAATTATATTTACCTGGAATGTTGAGCAGGAATTATGGCCGTGTGATCTTCATTGCCAGCGAAGAGGCGGTCATGCCCTCAGGACAAATGCCTCAATATGCGATGACCAAATCCATGCTGCTGTCCTTGTCCAAAAGTATATCTAAAGTGACAGCAGGAACGGAAGTTACAGTGAATACCATCATGCCCGGGCCTACACTCTCAGAAAAGGTTCACCATATCATTGAGGGTATGTATCCTGACGAAAATTTAACTTTTGCAGAAAAAGAACAGAAATTCATGGCGGCTAATCTGCCGCAATCTGAATTACAGCGTTTCATCAAGCCGGTGGAAATCGGCAGGCTGGCTGCCTTTGTATGCAGTCCTTATGCGGCAGCCTTTAGAGGTTCTCCCATCCGTATGGATGGAGGGATGGTGCCGACTATATATTGATGGAGGTGTACATCCTCAACAAAAACAGCGGCACCTGGGACGGTCAAGCCCCGGGGTGCCGCTGTATTGCTGTATCAGGGCCAGATTCAGCCCAGTTTGATCAGGTCACGGAATACCCCGGGAAAAGAGTCAGGGATCGCTATCGCACCGACGGTCTTCTCATAGAAGGCCAGTGCGTCCTCGACCCAGCCAATGACGGCGTAGCCGTAGCCGCTCTGGTGCATGGCGGACAGGCATTCCAGCAGCAGGGCCTTCCCGATGCCCAGCCCCCGGTAATCGTCCAGCACGCCGGTCGGGCCGAAGAAGTTCTTCACTACAACCTCGTGACAGGCGAAGCCGATGACCTCGCCCTGTTTCACGGCGATATAGCAGTGGACGGGCAGGTGGGCGAAGGCTACCTCGCATTCATTCCGCCAGCTCTCCGTGAAATGGCGGCCGACAAAATCCACAATGGCCTGCTTATCTCCGGTCATCGCCCGTTTAATAACAATGCCTTGTCCCCGCAGACGCTCCAGCAGCGCCCCGTTGTCCGGCAGATCGTATAGCTTCACAAGCATATCAGGCATCAAGGTTCCCCCGCTTTCTGTTCTATGATCTCAAGATCGGTCATCATGGCTTGCAGGTTGGCCTCGAATAGTTCAGGCCGGTAGAAGCGAGAGCGGATGAACAGCTCCGACATTTGCGGCACAAGCAGCTCTGCGAGCACGCTCTGCATTCTTAGCTTGGCTCGCCGCAGATCGCCATAGCCGCTCCGGTATTTGTCCCGGAGGAAGGTCATCACTTCCTCGCTGCCCGGCGACATCGCTCCCCGGAAAAGGAAGGTATGCAGCGGTGAGCGGCGCTGCGCCGGAAGCTCGTACTGGATCATGGCATCGATCAGCTCAGCGGTCAAGCAGTTCTTCTTGACCTCGGGCAGAAGCTGCGGAATCAGCGAGTAATAGTCAGTGACCGCATATTCCGCCCAGTCTTCCCCGCTCAGCAGGTCCGCAGGCAAGCCGTGGAACTGGTGCAGGAACCGTGTCAGGAAGGTCCCGGTCTCCGCTCCGGCATTCCAGCTCTGCTCGGCAGCGAAGAAAGCCGGATAACGCGAGGTCTCGAACAATCCGTAGGGGCTGCCTAACGAGAACGGGCAACCCCAGTTCGTATGAATAATGCCCTCCAGCTGCTCGGTGCGGGCGAGCTGAATCCAGTCCTGCACATTCTTGATCCGGTTATGGATGACCGGATAATTCTGATCGCCGTTATCGTCCCAGCAGCGGACAGAGGAAGCGCCCAGGGTCTGGATGCCCGCATCCCGCAGCTTGTGGAGAATCTGACGGGCATCCGCCTTCATCCGGTGCCCGCCATAGATCCAGACGACCACGATCACACGCTTGTCAAGCGCCGCAATCTCCTCTGCTGTAGCCTGCATGATCATATCATGCCAGATCATCGGCTGTTTGCCGAGGCTGAGCGTCTTCTCCGCCAATTGATTGACGAAGCGGATGAACGAAGCCTCCGGGGTAAGCCCGGAGCGCTTGCAGTCCTCGCATGTGCCAAGGGTCCAGACCTCGTCACAGCCGAGGTGAAGATAGCGGCTGTGCGGATGAAGAGCTGCCACCTCTTCCAGAATCCCGGCCATCATCCCGAAGGAGCCGTTGCGGTGCGGGCACAGCTCCGACACGGTCTCCGGGACCTCGCGCAGACCGATATAGGCCGGATGCTTCAGAATGTATTCCAGATGCCCGAAGGACTGCTGCTTCGGAATGACGGTAATGAAGTGGTCGTGTGCCGTCCTGAGCAGTCGCCGGTGTTCTTCCTCCGTGAAGGCAAGCTCAGGATGGCGCAGGAAGGCCAGCTTACGGAAGGGCAGCTTGTCCTCATATTCGATAATCAGCGTATTGATCTTATAATCGGCCAGCTCTGCGATATACTCCAGCAGATGCTCATAGGTCGGATAGACGGTACGCAGATCCAGATAATCGCTGCGCAGCCGCAGCTCGGCCCAGTCGGCAACCGTCACCGCAGGTACGGTACCGCCGCCGCTCCCCAGCAGCTGTTCCAGTGTCTTCAGCCCATAGAAGAGGCCGGAGGCGCTAAGCGCATACAGCTCGATCCGGTCCTTATCGGTAATCAGCACGTAGCTGTCATGTCTGCCCTCGACCCGCCGGGCCAGCAGCGGGTTGAGCGGGGTACCCTCCGTGACCAGGGCGAATACACCGCTGCCGCCCTGAGCAGCATGTACTGTTACCCCGGCGAATATCCGTTCAGCCGCCACCACTAGCCGGACATCCTCCCCGGGGCTCCATAACTGCACCGCCCAGCCGTGAAGCCCGGTGACCGGCTCCGGTCCACGGCTCTGCACCACCTGAGGGGCTGGAATCAGCTGCAGGCTCATAGCCAGCGTACCCGGCCTTTGAAGCGCTCAATGAAGCGGTTATTCCACTCGTCCCCGCCCGGGGCGTTGCCGCTGCGCCAGACCGGCACCTCGATCCCTTTTGCCCCGAGGCAGGCGGCAGTGGTCATCATCAGGGAATTCAGCAGAAAAGCGTTAGCGAAGGTAGAGGTGGAGCCCATCTTCGGCTGGGTGCCGTCAATGTGAAGCGCAGCGTCACCGGGCTTGACCTTACTGTCCAGAACATAATCGCAGAGTGCGTAGAGATTCTGTCCCGAGGGGTGGCGGGCGATATGATTCGCTGGCGTAGCCTCGGCATGGCCCACGGAGGTCACCGCAATAGTGATCACGCCCCGGCGGCGTGCTTCCAGAGCGGCATCGACACAGACTGTGTTGATCCCGTAAGCATTGGCGATGATCAGAATGTCTCCTTGTCCGAGCCGGTTGTCTTCGATCACCAATGTGCCATAGCCGGGAGTGCGTTCAACCGCCATGGAGCGCAGGGCACCATTCGAGATCATCGTGCCTTCATCTAAAATAGCGCTGATATGCATCAGTCCGCCGGCACGGAAGAAGACCTCGGTAGCATTCATATTGGAGTGTCCCCCGGGTCCGTAGAGATAGATCAGCCTGTCCTCCGCAATATGCCCGGCGAGCAGCTCCGCCACCTCCAGCAGCTTGTCCCGCGGCTCACTCCGTATCTCATTCAGCAGTTCGACAATAGTATCCATATAAGCGGACATAATATCTGACTTCACGTTCATCACTATCCCTCCTAAAAGATTTGTAAGCATAAGCCCCCTGGGTCTCTTCGCCAAACTGGCTTCGAAAGCATACACTTTAAGTTTTGTAAGCCTAAGCTGGTGCTTGCCTAGAAGATAACAAACCGGACTACCTCAGTAAATCAACTATTTTGCGCAATTCCGGACCGTTTTTGACTGATTGATGCAGGGTCAGGTAAAAATTTTTCCGAACGGGTCAGGATCGTGGCTTATGCCTATTGCCTTACCTTTCTATAATGAGAGATAAGATCACGCAAGAGGGGGGACAGAGCCATTGAAGACGTCAGTTACTTTACCGCAGTCCCGTGAGAAACCTACCGCCGGCAGCAGAAAAAGAAAACGGCTGGAAGCCGGGATGGGTTACCTGTTCACCGGTCCCATGCTGCTGGGTGTGCTCGTATTTACGCTAATTCCTATGATATTCTCCTTCGTGCTCAGCTTCACCAAATGGTCATTTGTCACCGGGTTCGACAAGATACGTTTCAATGGCTTTGATAACTTCCGCCAGCTGATGCAGGATGAGGTGTTTCTGAAGTCGCTGGGCAATAACTTCATAATGCTGCTTGCCGTACCGGCCGGAATGGGGATCGCGCTGATTCTGGCGGTGATTATCACCAGTCATGTGTACGCGCCGGGTGCTTTTAAAGTCATCTACTTCATGCCTCAGATTTCCAGTGTCGTCGCGGTAGCGGTCGTGTGGCAGGTGCTCTTCCATCCTTCGTACGGTCCGGTTAACGGCTTCCTGTCAGCGCTCGGCGTGGACCATCCGCCCAAATGGCTGGCCGATCCGACCTACGCGCTTCCTTCGGTCATGCTGCTGATGATCTGGATCGATCTTGGGGTCTCGCTGATTATCTATATCGCCGGAATCAAGAATATTCCTGCCGATCTGTATGAAGCGGCGACGATTGACGGCGCCTCGAAGCTGGCCCAGTTCCGCTCAATTACTTTTCCGCTGCTGACGCCGACCACCTTCTTCCTGCTGGTGACCGGGATTATCGGCAATTTCAAATCCTTCGCTCTGGTCAAGGTGCTGACGGACGGCGGACCGGCCCATTCCACCTCTGTTGTCGTATATGACATGTACCAGACGGCTTTCGTCGATCTTCAGACCGGGTATGCTTCATCCATGGTTATGATTCTGTTCGTCATCGTGCTGGCCATTACCGGCTTGCAGTGGCTGGGGCAGCGCTATTGGGTCAATTACTAGAGAAGGGAGGCGCACACCTGTGAGAATAGGCAATCTGGATTGGGGAAAAGCCATCATCACCCTGATCATGGCGCTGCTGGGGATCGTGTTTTTGCTTCCTTTTATATGGATGCTGTCTGCTTCGCTTAAGCCGGAGGCCGATGTCTTCAAGTATCCGATTGAATGGATTCCGCAGACCCTGCGGGCGTCCTTCAACTATCATTCCGTCTGGTTCGGCAAAGCCAACTTCACGCTCTATTACTGGAACTCAATCAAGGTCACGGCGCTCACCACGCTCCTGTCTGTGGGAGTGTCCAGCATGGCCGCCTACGGCTTCACCAAAATCCGCTTCCCCGGCAGAAATGCACTGTTCGTACTGGTGCTGGCAACCTATATGATTCCTGCGGAAGCCACACTGGTGCCGCTGTTCATCATCTTCCGTTCCACGGGCCTGTACGATACGCATCTGGGCCTGATCCTGCTGGGCGGGTTCAGCGTGCTGGGCACCTTCCTGCTCCGCCAGTTCTTCGCTTCGCTCTCGAACGAATATATCGAATCGGCACAGATTGACGGTGCGGGCCATCTGCGCATCTTCACCTTCATTCTGTTTCCGCTGGTCCGGCCCGCGATTGCCACGTATGCGATTCTGCGGTTTATCTGGACCTGGAATGATTTTCAGACGCCGCTGGTCTTCCTAAACAGTAAGACGCTCTACACGCTACAGCTTGGCATGAACGCCTTCGCCGACCGTAACGGCGCCTTCTATTCGCTGATTATGGCGGCCTCGGTCTCGGCTATTGTCCCGCTGCTGATTGTGTTCATCCTCGGGCAGAAGCAGGTGATCGAAGGCATTTCCTTGGGGGGGGTGAAGGGGTGAAGGCCGGCAAGTTCCCGGAAGTTGCATAACCGGATGTAAACCACATTAGAAGGGGTGTTATGGATGAAAAAGAATGTGTTCGCGCTGGTATGGATCGTCGTGCTTCTGGTAGCCTTGGCAGGCTGTGGCAATTCGGGCAACAATAGTGCATCGCCCACTTCTGGCAGTACGGCTGCACCGGAGGCGGGGGAGAGTGCCGCACCTTCCGCAGAACCGGTAACGATCAAGGTGGCTAACTGGTCCCCTGCGGCGGATATGGAGCCTCTGCTGAAGGCCTATGAGGATTCACATCCGGGCGTCACCCTGGAATATGTCGAGCTTGCCGACAACGGGGACTCTGTGGCCGGAATGAAAAAGCTGGATCTGCTCGTGGCTTCCGGCGAGAACCTGGATGTGGTATTCATGCCCGGAGCAACCGACTATTCACAGCGCGCCGGACTGGGCCTGCTGGCTCCGCTCAATGACCTGATCAGCAAGGAAGGGATCACGCTGGCTGACGAATACACGATTGATCCATCCGTGGACGGTAAGGTGTATGCACTCCCGGATACGCTTGAGAATTATTTTGTCCTCTTGAACAAGGACAAGCTGGATGCGGCAGGATTAGCCGTTCCGACGGAATGGAGCTGGGACGACTATCTCGATTATGCAGCCAAACTGACCAGCGGCACTGGCCCCTCCAAGACCTTCGGCACCTATTTCCATACCTGGGCCATGTACTGGGAGCTCGGAATCATCAACCAGGAGAAGGACAATAATCTGGTCAATAACGGTATCGTAAATATCGACAGCGCGGGCATCCGCAAGTCTCTGGAGCTGCGCAATAAGGCTGAGGAATCCGGAGTGGCCGTACCGTATGCCGATACGATCTCCCAGAAGCTCGCATACCGCTCAGAATTCTTCACCGGACATGCCGCGATGATCGTGACCGGCAATTGGATGATCGGTGAAGCCGGCGGGTCGGAGGAGTTCCCGGCTACGTTCACCACCGCGTTCGCGCCGATGCCTTCGAACAGTGCAGGAGAACCGAGCGGGGTCAGTATTGCTAACGGCAACTACGTTGGAATTCTGGAAAAGTCGAAGCATCAGCAGGAAGCGTATGATTTCATCCGCTGGTACTCCACGGAGGGCGAGCAGATGCAGAATGTATACTCCGCCTGGAAGAAGCAGGATGTGGACCAGTTCATTGCAGGCGTCAAAACCAAGGCCATGAGCCCGGACAACATTGACGAAACCTCACTGGCCTATGTGATCAAGAATGCGAAGCCTGCTCCCTTAAGTGTGCCGCCGACCTACCAGGGCGAGCTGGAAACGGCCTTTACCAAAGAGACCGAGCTGTTCATCCTGAAGCAGCAGGATCTGGAGACTACGATCAGCGAAGCGCAGGCGGAGCTGCAGAAGATTGTGGATGCCAATAAGTAAAAATTGGCAGGGCTAAACGGCCGGATTTTACCTGAAATCCTGCGGTGAAATCAGCTGCTAGAGGCGGAAAGCTGATATGATAGAAGCATAGACACGATAGTCTGATTGTGAAGGGGGATGGCCATTGCTGCTAAGAGGATGGAGACTCGGTTTTCGCAATAAGCTGCTCGTCGCTTCCCTGCTCTGTCTGCTGCTTCCCGCCTCTATTACCCTGTATATTTCCAATTCCTGCACAGAGCATATCCTCCGTTCCCAGGTGATTCAGAATGAACGCCGTTCGCTGGAGCAGGAGAGCCTGTACATCTCGAACCTCTTTAGCAATATGGTGCTGGTGGCGAATTATATCCAGTTCGATCCCGGCATCACACTTATTCTCAAAGAAAACTGGCAGCGCAGCAAGCTGCACCAGCCTGATACAGCCAGGCATATCCTGGATTTCAAAGAGGTGACCGACAAGCTGGTCAGCGTGACCTCCATGATGGAAAAAACGTTCGTGACCGTCCTCACCTCGGACGGGCAATACTACTCCAATTATTCCTACGCCAAGCTCGATGTCGGGGCACTGCTCCAGCAGCCCTGGATGGATACCGCCCGCAAGCAGCCTGCCTTCGAGCTGTACTGGGCAGGCGTAATTGATAACTATATCCCGACCGCAGCAGCCGGCAGCCCGCAGGTGCTTACGATTGCCCGCAATCTCAAGCTGTCCTCCAGTTCAACCTACGCTACGGTAATAATCAGTATCGCCGAGAGCCGGATCAGCCAGATCTTGAGTGATAGCGGGAAGGGACAGCAGACCCTGCTGATTGCGCCGGACGGAACGGTGATTGCCGCCCGGGACAAGTCCCTGCTGGGCCGGCCGTTCTCACTTATGGATGCCGTGAAGCCCGCCGCCGCTTTCAGCTTCATCGATTACCGGGGGGAGCAGTATCTGCTCAGCAGTCTGGAGATCCCTTACGGCAATTACCGGATTGTCAGCCTGTCGCCTTACCGTGAGGCGGTCAGCCGGATCAGCGCGACCCACCGCTGGAGTACGGCGGTGCAGGTGGTGTCGGGCGCTTTTTTCCTGCTGATCCTGGTGCTGCTGGTCAGGCAGTTCACGAAGCCGGTTATCCGGCTCGATCAGGTGGCGGCGCGGGTGGACCGGGGGGAGCTCGGCCTCCGTTCGGGAGTCCGGGGCTATGATGAGATCGGGCGGCTGGGCAAATCCTTCGATCATATGCTGGACCGGGTAGAAGGGATGGTACTTCAGATCAAGGAAGAGCAGGCACAGAAGCGCAAGGCGGAGCTGGCGATGCTGCAATCGCAGATTAATCCCCACTTCCTGTTCAATATCCTGAACTCGATCCGCTTGCGCATTATGATGCGGGGAGATGAGGAGAATGCGGAACTGCTCTTCTCGCTCTCCCGGCTGCTGCGTATGACGATTCAACAGCGGGATGAATACACTACGCTGCATGATGAGCTGTATATTGTCAGGAGCTATGTGGAGCTGCTGAATTTCCGCCAGTCCGAGGAGGTGGCGCTGGATACTGATTGTACCTCCGAGAGCCTCAGTGTCCGTATCCCCCGCTTCCTGCTTCAGCCTGTCATTGAGAATGCCTATATTCATGGGCTGCGCCAAGGGGGCGGGCGTATTCTGATCCGAACCTGGACGCAGGATCACCGGCTGTTCATTGAGATAGAAGACAACGGTCAGGGGATGGATGAGGTCACTCTGAGCCGCCTGCGCGCCGGGCTAAGCTCCAAGCCGCCGGGCAAGGAAGCGATGCCGCCTGGCAGGCTGGCCCACATCGGAATGTCCAATGTCTATGAACGTCTGCATCTGACTTACGGTTCAGCCTTCCAGATTACGATGGACAGCAGGCCCGGCGAGGGGACAACCTTCCGGTTCGTGCTGCCCGTGCAGATTCCGGATCAGGCTGAGGAAAGGGAGCGTGGTAGGGATGTATAGCGTAATGCTGGTGGATGATGATCAGCCGGTATTGGATTTCCTGTCGGCAATGATTCCCTGGGACGAGCTTGGATTCACGCTGCATTCGGCCTGCAAGAACGGTCTGGTCGCTCTGGAGAAGGCCGGGGCGGACATGCCGGATATTGTGATTACAGACATTGGCATGCCGTATATGGATGGTCTGGAGCTGATCCGCGAGCTGAAGATGCGAAGCGGGGAGGTGCGCGTGGTTGTGCTGTCCTGCATGGATGACTTCACCTATGCGCAGCAGGCGGTCAAGCTGATGGTGAGCGACTATATTCTGAAGGAGACGATGAGCCGAGAGCTGATCATCACCCTGCTCCGGGAGCTGGGCGGGGAGCTGCGCCGCAGGGACGAGGAGAAGGCCCAGACGCTGAAATGGAAAAGCATGGCCGAGCATCAAAAGGGGCTGCTGAAGCAACGGGTACTGGAACGGATCATTGCCCGGGAGCTGCCAGGCAGCGAGTGGCAGAGTGACGCTGCCGAGCTGGGCCTTAAGCCTGAGCTCACAGCTCATGTGGCTGTGCTCTGCCGGATTAGCGGAGACAGCGGGGATTCTGCGGGGGAGGAGCCTAGGCGGATGGCCTTGGCGGCATCGGCGGCTGAGTCGGTGTATCAGGACAATACTGCTGTCCTATGCCTGCCCTACAGCGGCCGTGATTGTGTACTGGTGTTCACCGGCGGTATGGGGAACGGGGCAGAGGCCGGACACATCTCTATGCTGGGCAGGCTGCGTTCAGCCATTCAAGCCGTGCCGGGGGTAAGGGCCTCCTTTCAATACCTGTGTATCCCTGCGGGCAGCGGGCATTTCCGCGAGGGGCTGATTGAGCTGCTAACCCAAGGCCGGGAGTATGCCTTCTACTTGAAGCCGGGCGAGCTAACGGGACTGAAGGAGCTTCCGCCGTTCACAGAGGAGGACCTGTTCACCCGTTACGCCGAAGCTGCGCACGAGATCCGCGAAGCCTTCCTGGAGGAATCCGCGGACAGGCTTGCGAAGCTGCTGGCCCAATGGATGGACCACATCCGTCTGAAGCGTTATGCCCCGCGCCAGGTGAAGGAATGGACGCTCAAGCTGCTCTACGACAATCAGATGCGGCTGATGGCGCGCCAGCAGTTCCAGTCTACTTTTTCGCTGGAGCTGCTGCATGATACCCTGGCGGACATTGACGATATCGGCACGTTGGAGAGCTGGTCCCTGGCCTTCTTCTACGAACGGCTTCCTTATATCCGCGAGATGTACCAGGAGACCCGGCGGGAGGAGATTAAGAAGGTGAAGCAATATGTAGACCGCCATCTGAACCGGAAGATCACCCTGGAGGAGGTGGCGGAATATACGCATTTGAATTCGAGCTATTTCAGCCGCCTGTTCAAGAAGGAGACCGGAATGAGCTTCATCCACTACGTTACCCATATCAAAATGGAGCAGGCCAAGGAATGGCTGGACCAATCTCCGCAAAGCGTGGAACAGGTTGCCGAGCGGCTCGGGTATGAGAATAAGAGCTATTTCACGAAGCTGTTCAAGCTGCATACCGGTGCTACGCCCGGAGAATTCCGGGGAGAGGAAGGCAGCCGTTCCGCACAACCCCCTGAAGCAAGGAGGCATTACCCATGCTGACGATCAAACCGATTCATACAACCCTCTGAAGTAAGGAGGCATTACCCATGCTGACGATCAAACCGATTCACACAACCCCCTGAAGCAAGGAGGCACTACCCATGCTGACGATCAAACCGATTCACACCGAGCTGTCGGGTGCTATGCTTGTCCGTGTATACAAAAACCGTGCACAGCTTGGAGCTGCTGCCGGGCGTGAGGCGGCGGCAGCCATCCGGGCGCTGCTGGCCTCCAAAGCGCAGGTGCGGATCGTCTTCGCCGCCGCCCCTTCGCAGAACGAATTCCTTGCTGAGCTTGCCACTGCGAAGGAGCTGGACTGGAGCCGCATTACCGCATTCCATATGGATGAATATACCGGCCTGCCGGCAGGCTCACCGCAGAGCTTCGGCCGCTTCCTCCGGGAGGCGCTGTTCGACAAGGTCCGGCCGGGAACGGTTCATTATCTGAGTCCTGCCGCAGGTAGCGAAGCGGAATGCAGGCGTTACGGGCGGCTGCTGGCAGAAGCGCCTATCGATATAGTCTGCCTTGGCATCGGGGAGAACGGCCACTTGGCGTTCAATGATCCGCCGGTAGCCGATTTCGCTGATCCGCTTCCTGTGAAGCTGGTGGTCTTGGATGATATCTGCCGGAGGCAGCAGGTGAATGACGGGTGTTTTGCCAGTCTGGAGGAAGTGCCGCAGCAGGCCTTGACGCTTACGATACCGGTGCTACTGTCCGCGCAATGGCTGTTCTGCATGGTGCCGGGCGCTTCCAAGCGCGGTGCGGTGACCCGGACGCTGCATGAATCCGTCTCTACGGCATGTCCGTCCACCATCTTGCGGGGGCATGGGGACTGCCGGATGTTCCTGGATACCGACTCGTTCGGGGCAGTCTTCTCATGAAGCTGGAGGCGCTGCATTACCGGACGGGCGAGCCGGTCCGGCTTACGGTGGAGGAGGGCTTAATTGCTGCTATCGAACCGCTGGAGACCCGGCTGACGCTGGAGGAACAGGCAGAGCTGCCGCTGGTGGCTCCGGGGCTTGTCGATCTGCAGATCAACGGTTATGGCGGACATGATTTCAATCATCCGGCACTGACTGCAGAGGATGTCAAGAAGGCAGTCCGCGCGGTATGGCGGGAAGGTGTGACCGCCTGTTACCCTACGGTGATTACCGGCGCGCCGTATACCATCCTGGGGGCGATGCGGGCTATTGCCCGGGCCTGTGACGAGGATGCAGCCAGCGCGGCGACCATTAAGGGCATCCATCTGGAGGGCCCGTTCCTCTCGCCGGAGGACGGTCCGCGCGGGGCGCATGCCCTGGAGCATATCCGGCCGCCGGACACGGCCCTGCTCGATCAGTGGCAGGCGGCCTCTGGCGGGCGCCTCGCCATCGTGACGCTGTCCCCCGAGTGGGAGGGGAGCGCAGAGTTCATCCGCCACTGCGTCCGGCAGGGGATCACCGTCTCCATCGGGCATACGTCAGCGGATGCCGCGCAGATTGCCGGGGCGGTAGCCGCCGGAGCGCGGCTGTCCACGCATCTGGGCAATGGCGCGCATGCTATGCTGCCGCGCCATCCGAACTACCTGTGGACCCAGCTCGCGGAGGACGGGCTGTGGTGCACATTGATCGCCGACGGCTTCCACCTCCCGGAGGAGGTGCTGAAGGTGGCGATGAAGGTCAAGGGCCAGCGGGCACTGCTGGTCAGCGATGCCGTTGCCCTTGCCGGGCTGGCGCCCGGCAGCTACGACACGCCAGTCGGCGGCCGTGTCGTGCTGACCCCGGCGGGCCGGCTGCATCTCGCCGGCGAGCCCGGGCTGCTGGCGGGCTCGGCGCAGATGCTGCTGCGCCACATCGCGCGCCTCAGCGCCGCGGGCCTGGCCGCGCTGCCGGACGCTTGGGACATGGCGTCCGTGCGCCCGGCAGGCTTCATGGCCCTGCCTGCGGCGGCGGGCCTGGCGGCCGGGGCACCGGCCGATCTGGCGCTGATCCGCCGGACCGGGCCGGGCGGTGCCGGGATTGCGCTGGCAGCGCTGTGCCAGGCCGGCGGCTGGGTGTACCGCCGGGACTGAGAGGCGCGGCGGTAAGGTGTGGGCAGGCCTCCGGTTACGGGGGCCTGTTATGATATGTAAGTGAATCGCTCAAATTGAGCGATTATAGAGAGCGGGAGCGGCAGGTGCTGGGCGAGGGTATGGTTAGGGTATGAGCATGGGCAGGGGCATGAGTACGAGTACGAGTATGGCTGTTGCGCCAGCGTCAGCACCACGCCAGTAACATTAATAGTAAATGTATTCGGTTTTCTGAATACACCCGCACTAGCATCCGCAATACGTCCGCACTAGCGTCAACGTCTGCGCCAGCACCTGGACCACAAGCTGCATCACATCAGCATCAATATATGTGTACTGAATTAGCCTCATCGTCTGCATCAGCCCCTGCCGCAGGGAACAGTTGGATTTTAAACACTCGTTCAGGAACGGAAGGGGACACAGCGAGTCGTAGTTGGAAAAAAGGCACTTAATATGCTGGCATCAGAGCCATAGAGGGAGTTTGCACAATAATAAATGACATAAATCCAATTAAATTCTGCAAACGCTCCAAAGGACCCAGAATAGGATACGTTTTTCCAACTAATATGCATTATGTAATCTCCATCATGCAGAGCACATCCCAGTACTTTCAATGTACCCATCACACATCCCCACACTTGCCGTTTGTGCAAACCATTCGGGAGCTATATGCCCCGCCTGTAAGGACAATTTGTCCGAAATCAAACTCACCAACAGAACTAATAATCCACCAGAACTATACTCCAACCGAACTAATACTCCAGCAGACGCCCACCGTCATGCCATTGGCCGTACATTTTGTTCACTCTGGTATTCTCTATGAATTTGTCCAATCTGCGTTCGAACAGCTCCGGCTGGCGGATGTAGCTCTGAATGGTGTCGATCCGCACCCGCTGATATAGCGCCGGGAAGGCCAGGAAATGGCGGTACACCTGCTCATCCGCCTTCAATCTCTGCTCAATCACGGGATCAATTCGAAAAGCTTCTTCATCCATATCCGGCAGGCACCGCCGTCCCTCGGCGCGCATCAGTCCCAGCTTCTCCAGGCGGCGGACGCGCTCCTTATTCAGCTCGGTCCATGAGCTGCGCTTGCTGCGCGGGGATAATCTCTGTATCAGCTTCGAGTCAGCCGCCGCCTTCTTCACCCCGTCAATCCAGCCGAAGCACAGCGCTTCTTCCACGGCGTCCAGATACAGTATCGTCCCCGGGAGCGGCTTGAGACTGACTTCTATCCAGCAAGAACCCTCTGTGGTGCTGTTCGCCATTAGCCAATCTCTTAATTCTTCTCTTGAAGTAGCTTCAAGCCTATTTTCAATGCTCACTGTTACTCTTCAGTCCCTTCTTGCGTATGCCTTCTGCGCTCTTGCTGGTACAAATCCTGCATATTATACAACTTCTCCCTCATTAAATTAATCCTAATCTGAAAATATTGCACAAAAGGCAGCATTCCCTCTACTCTAAGGGGTTGGGCGGCGATATTCCTGCATTTTGTGCAACAATCTTTAGAATTACCCTTTTATCGGTATATCAAAGTTGCAATTTGTACAACAACCGGGCCTGCCGCTGCTGTCACACCTTGTCTCTCTGACACCCACCGGCCCAATCGTCCCGTACAAATAAGCCGTGTTCCTATCCAATAGTCTTATTAGTCCAATTAGTCCTGTCATTCCTTAAATTCTGCACATTTGTTAACAGTTTCGCAACAGAATCTTTACGCTGCGCATACATAACTTAGGAGGACAATTAATATCCGGCTTTTACAATTAGAGAGTATTAGCAGAATATACCTATTGCAAAATCAGGCTGGATATGAAGGGATGATACTTTTGAAGGGGAAGCCGCTGCACTTTTCGATGAAATGGAAGCTGATCTTGAGTTTCTCGGCGATTACACTTATTTTTCTGGGCGTGGCTGTGTACCAGGGACATAAAATCAAGCAGGTCGAGCAATCCATGGAACGGCAGAAGAGCGAAATGGAGAATAGAATTACGGTCTCAACCATCACCCAGCAGCTGCAGGAGCTGAACCGTGCGGAGACTTCCTTGGCGGAATCCAGTGACCTGGAGCAGGCCGAACCGTTGCAGGAGAAGCAGCAGCAGCTGTCTGCGGAGCTGGTCAAGGTGAATTTTGAACAGGGTACGCATGCTTCTGCCAGTTATAAGCTACTGTCTGCACAAGCAAAAGAATATGGCGCTCTAACGAAAGAACTGGTAACGACGATATCGGACGAGACCCTTGATCCGCTGAGTGTGCTGGAGACCATAGATGGTATACATACAAAAGCGCTTGCGCTGAATCAGGACATGCTAAAGACTAACGGTGAGCTGTACACCGCTGCCGCTGCCAATGCCGATCAGGCCCAGGGGGTCTCCTTCGCTCTGCTGGATGATACCGTATCCATCGTGATGTACGCTGCGATCGCAGTCTCCCTGTTTATGCTGATGCTCGCTTGGCTGCTGATCCGCTCGTTCCTGTCACCAGTGCGCAAGCTTCAGGCGGCGCTCAGACAGATCGCGGAGGGCGATCTGCGGCAGCAGATTAACTCCCCGTACAATGACGAGCTGGGACAGCTGAGCCATCATTTCGACCATATGGTCGGCAGGGTACAGGAGATGCTGCGGCAGACCTTGTCTGCGGCAGGTTCGCTTGCCGATTACGCGCAATCTTTTGAGGAGTCTTCGGCCGTTACAGCGCATACGAACCAGAATATTGTAAGAACTATACAGGAGATTTCGCTTGGGGCAGACCAGCAGGCCAGCCAGTCGGAGCAGAGCACGCAGCTCCTGGAGGAGCTGGCCAGTGGGGTCCAGGAAATTACTGACTATACCGATGTAATGCTGACTACAAGTGAAGCGGCTAACCGGAACAGACAGCAGGGCTCGGATACCGTTACGGCTCTGCGCCACAGCTCCCGTCAGTCCCGGGAATCCATCGGCAAGGTGTATGGTGCGCTGGACAAGCTGGTGAACCAGTCCAAGGATATCTCGCGCATTACCCATTCAATCACCGAAATCTCGAAGCAGACGAATATTCTCTCGCTGAATGCGGCCATCGAGGCTGCCAGAGCGGGAGCAGCAGGCAAAGGCTTCTCGGTGATTGCCGATGAAGTCCGGCAGCTGTCCGTACAGACGAATGACTCCTCGGTGCATATCAGCAGGATTATTCAGGAGCTTGGGGCCGGTATGGCGGATTTCCAGGGACATATGCTGGAGACCCGGGACAGCCTGGAGCAGCAGGACCATCAGGTGGAGCAGACCCTGGCTTCCTTCGCCGCTATCGACGAATCGATTACAGGCATCAGCACACAGATCGGGCAAATTCACCTCAAGGTGGAACAGACCCGTACCCTCAATTCACGGCTTGCCGAATCTGTACATTCTGTTGCGGCTGTAGCTGAGCAGACGGCGGCCGGAGTTCAGGAGGTTAACGCTTCCAGCACCCAGCAGGATCAGGCCATCGGGGACATTGCAAGGCAGGCCGGGGAGATTAATGAAATCTCGCAACGGCTGTTCCGGGAGATCAATGTGTTCAAAATACCGGAGGCTGCTGAGGACGGAATTACACGGGAAGCAGCATCTGAGCAAGAATCAGCAGCGGATTCCGGTTCAAATTCAAGTTCAGCACATGCAGATACAACGGTTCGCGGAAGGGTGCAGGCATCGAAAGTGAAGGCGCAAGCGAAGACAGAAGAGCATATCCAGGCCAAGCCACAGCAGGAGATGCATAAGAACCTCACGCAACAGACGAGAAAAAAGGCAGAAGCCGAAATTCAACGGCCCCTGCCTGCGGGAATACCGGTGCAGGATAAGCCTGCGCCCGGCCTGAGTACATTTGTTAACGAACCGCAGAAAGAGATCTCCAAAGAGCTGGAAGAGGAACTACTGGTCCTGGCGAAGTGAATGGGTCAGCGACGAGACCAGCTCTGGGAACCACTCTGATAAGGATAGGAAGCTGAAGCCCGCCGAGCGGGCTTTTGCCGTATCCATGAACCAGGATGCACCGATGCCAAAAGGGGATTGCTCTGCTTCCGCCGCCTCACACTGGACGACAGCCGTCCTTCCCGTGATCTGTTCGATGATGGAAATAACGCTGCCAATGGTCAGGGTGCCGTCCGAGCAGGCGTTCACCG
Source organism: Paenibacillus sp. FSL P4-0338 (assembly GCF_038002365.1). Lineage (NCBI taxonomy): Bacteria > Bacillati > Bacillota > Bacilli > Caryophanales > Paenibacillaceae > Paenibacillus > Paenibacillus sp. FSL P4-0338. The sequence goes on from NZ_JBBOCG010000001.1 coordinate 311,278, forward strand.
GCCCCGTGACAGCTGAGCCCTCCCGGCCCAGCCAATGCAGGAAATCAGCCGCTTCGTCCGAACGGATGAACGAGATCTCCGCCTGCGGATTAGGAATGCCAATCAGTTGACCTGCCAGAACATGCTCGATGTGAAAATGCAGCCGGCGCGTATAATCATCTGTGCCCAGCACAATCGGAAAACGTACCGCAGCCACCGGGAAATCCGCTGTCTGAAGCAGAATCGCTTCGGCTTGCCTTTTGCCTTCCTGGTAACTGACTTCCGTCTTTCCGCCAGACTTCAGCGGATAATACCAAGGATCGAAGTCCGTTTCAGCCAGCGCCTCCGGCTGCGGATCGTACACGGATAAGCTGGAAGTCAGGATATACCGCTTGGTCCGCCCGGCCCAGATCCGCACAGCAGCAGCCGCCTCATCCGGCGTGTAGCAAATATTATCGTAGACGATATCCCATAAAGTATCCCCGATAGCTTGCTCAAGCGCCGCTTCATCCGTCCGGTCCACAGCCAGCCGGGTCACACGCTCACCGAAGGTATCCTCAGTTAGCCCCCTGGTCAGGATGGTGACCTCGCTGTCCTGGTCCTGGAGCAGCAGCTCCACCAGTCTTTTGCCGAAAAATCTCGTTCCTCCAAGCACAAGCACCTTCTTCATGGGTTCACTCTCCTAAGTTATAATCAGAGCAGAGCCACTGCTCCATTCATCCGTATTATGCAGCCATCTGAAGCCCGCCGTATGCAGGTGCTCCCTGGGTATAGGCGTATCTGGTGTTGTCTGTATACATGGAATACACGGACTGAACGGTAAAGTTGCTTACAGCAGCGGTTACCTCCCCGGCGTTCTCCTGGCGGAGCAGCTCCAGTAATACTGGAATCTGCCCTTGCTCATAGGCCTCAGCCAGCGCCCGCAGATAACCCCGGTAATCGGCATCCTGCGGAAGCGCGGGACCTTCATGCTGGATCAGCTCCTCCCGGACCTTGCTCAAGGCTTGGCGTGCACGGTGCAGCGCTGCTTTGACCGCGCCTTCCGTCGTAGCCAAGAGTCCGGCGGACTCGGCGGCTGAATACCCCAGTACATCGCGGAGGACCCAGGCGGTCCGCTGCGGCGGCGAGAGATGGGCGAGCAGCGCCTGAAAGGTCAGCTCCGTCCCGGTCAGCTCCTCTAGGGCTGCCGCAGCAGAAGCTGGATCGGTTGACACTCCAGACCGTTCCATGGCACGGATGAGCGACCCCCGGCGGCGGGAAGCGTCAATCCAGGTATTCTTGGCAATCCGCAGCAGCAGGGCTTCGGGATTGGGGCTGATGGTGAATTTGCGGTAGCCGAGCGCTTTGGCCCAGGTCTCCTGCGCCAGATCGTCGGCGTCGCAGCGGGAGCGGGTGAGCGACAGGCAGTAGCGCTGCAAGGTTCTTCCCAGCTCCTGAAGATGTCTTGTATCCATAGCTATCGTATCCGGTGTCCGGTGATGTTCAAGAATCGTCATAGTGGCCCTCTCCTTCGATGGGTTGCGTTGCTTCTATTATATAAACGAACAGCACAATGTAAAAGATACGCACCCCGCTATTTCCGCACCTCTTCCGCCCACCGTATCTTTTCGTGCGGGTGGACCGTTTACAGGGTATCCACACTAAAACAGATCAGAGGAGGCACACCAGAATGAGCGTAATCCCCTATGTGATTGAACAGACAGCCCAAGGAGAGCGGTCCTATGATATTTATTCCCGGCTGCTGAAGGACCGGATTGTATTCGTGGGTGCGGCAATCGATGACGGGCTGGCCAATAGCATTATCGCGCAGCTGCTGTTCCTCGCGGCCGATGAGCCGGAGAAGGATATTCAGATGTTCATTAACAGCCCGGGAGGTTCAACTACCGCAGGCTTCGGTATTTATGATACGATGCAGGTAATTAAACCTCAAGTCAACACGATCTGCACCGGTTTTGCTGCTTCATTCGCTTCACTGCTGCTGCTTGCGGGAGCCACTGGCAAAAGATCGGCCCTGCCGAACAGCGAGATTATGATCCATCAGCCGCATGGCGGGGCGCAGGGGCAGGCCAGCGATATTGCGATCAGCGCCAGACGTATTCTTCAGATCCGTGAGAAGATTGTCGGGATCACCGCTGAGCGGACCGGCCAGCCGAAGGAGAAGGTGGAGAAGGATATGGACCGGGATTACTTCATGTCGGCTGAGGAGGCACTGGAATACGGAATTATTGACACCATCATCACCCATTTGTGAGACGAAGGAGAGGAAGAGCATGCTGGAAGCGCTGAAGGGACAGGAAGTTCATATTCATTTTTTGGATGGTACAAGTGTTAGAGGTGGCGTATTGGAGGAGCTGGATGAACGGTTCGTGAAATACAGTACGGAGTATCAGACCCTCTACATTCCCATTACCTCGATCCGGGCGGTAGAGCTGCAGACCAAGGAACGCGAGCGTCCGCGCGTCGGCTTCGGGCAATAACCAGGAGCAGCCTATAAAAGCGTACAAGACCCCGTCATCACTGCTCAGAACGAGCGGAGATAACGGGGTTTTTGCGCTGAAACGGTACCGTCCTTTTAAAGGACGACAAAGCCGTTTCCACTTATGAAAATAAGTTCAAGCCGCCTTCTGGGCGCAAGCCGCGTTTATACGGATAACGAGAAGGCAGGCTCCAGTCGGTGAACTCCCTTCGGGGAGTAGCCCAGGGCTGAGCTTAACCCGCACAAGTCCGCCAGCAGACAGATAATGCTTAGCCACATCTCCGTGCCCTGCAGGCCGGTCTCCTGCTGCCGCGACAGTTGGAAGGCGAAGCCGCGTCCGGGAACCCAGAAGGGCAGCACTTCGCCGAGCAGCTTCTCTGCCCAAGCGCGAATCTCCGCCTGCCGGTAATCACTCTGCTTCAGGCAGAGCCAGAGCGGGTGGACGACATCCAGCACGTTGCAGGCATTCAGCGCGTCCAGGCGGAAGAAGCGGCGGTCCCGGCTGTGAGCCAGCACGGTATCGATGCTCTGCTCCGGGTACGGCAGGGGCAGGCCGAACTGTGCATAGGTAGCGCGGGTAAGCCGGTAAAAGCCGTTCACCGGCTGCAGCCAGCTCTCCTCCGGAGTAGGCAGACCCCACAGCCCGGAGTCCCGGCTGCAGTGCGTCGCCAGCCAGCCGAACAGATCATCCGGGCGCTTGCCGGAGCCGAAGGACTTCAGATTGTGATACAGCCCGGTAGCATAGCAATCAATCCAGTCGCCGCCGCCCCAGGCATTGTCCGCCCAGGGCAGACTATCAAGCTGCTGATACAGTGTGGCGGTATCCATATTCTCGGCCACGGCTACGGGATAGGTTAGAGCAGAACCTAACACCTCTAGCGCGTAGCCTACAGCGAGAAGATGATAACGCGAGAGATGATCGGTTAACAGCTCCGGCTGATCCTCCGGTCCGGGCGGCGACCACGGGTCGGGCAATAATCCGGTCCCGCTGTCCTGGAACTGGTGTAATGTGGCGGTCAGCTCCTCCTTCGTCCAGCCGGGCGGCAGACTGCCGAACATCGCAGCAATTTCCACAGCATCGCAGTACGCCCTTACAGTCCGCCCCGCTCCAGGCCGGTCCCGGAACAGCTTCTCTCCCTCTATCGTTTCGGAGTAGAACGCAAGCAGGGGAGTTAGCTGCTCCTGCACCTGCTTGCTGAAATTCGCGAGCTGCTCATACAGGCTTGAAGGAGCAGGCTCCGCTCCGCCAAGCGGCAGTACCCCGCTGCCCATTCCCGCTCCTTCAAGCTTAGCAGTATCTGCCTCATATTCAGCAGACGACAGTCTCTGCGCATCCGCTACATGCTCTGCGTATTCGCCAGCCTGCTCTTTCATCTCCATTGCTGCATCCTCCTTATGATCTTCTGTCACTGTCTTCCCGGCCAGACGGCTGCGGATCAGCTTGGCCGGATTGCCGCCGACAATGCTGTACGCCGGTACATCGCGGGTTACGATCGCCCCCGCCGCAACAATGCTGTGCGCCCCGATCCGCACTCCGTCAAGAATCACGGCATTCGCCCCGATCCACACATCATCTCCAATGACAATGCCCTTGACTGTCAGAGGCTGGCGGAAGACCGGAACATCCGTCACGGCATAGCCGTGATTGAAGCCGTATAGACTTGCATGGGAAGCAATCCGTACGCCATTGCCCATGGTAATATCGCCTGACAATATACTATAGCTGTTAATAGAGCAGTCGCTGCCTGTGACCAGCCGTGTGCTGCGGACAATCGCACCTCCGGCGATGTAGCTCCGGTCGCCAAGCGTTAGCTGATCCGGCAGCACAATGGCTTGCGGCGAGACGAAGCAGGCTTCCCCGAAGGTGCAGGGATAATCGGCAGCAAGCTGCTGCTGGTGCCGGTCCTGCTGAAGCCTTTCTTGTTCGGACAGGCCAATCCAAGGCATGTAATCCAGGGCTTGTGCCGTAGTGGACAAGGTTTCAGTCATCTGGTATCTCTCCTTCATCATTCCAGCCGTTAATGTCCTAAGTGTAGCAATGAATGCAGGGGAGTGGCATGGTATAATGAACAGAACTGGCATGTCAAAAACGCTTCAGAAATGAATCCCTGATTGATCCCATCCTTGTAAATGGCAGGCCGAGAAACGGAGGAGCTATATATGGTGGAGATTCCGCAGAATCTGGTGATGGATATCCACTGGATTCATGACAAGACTACCTTTCCGCACTGGAGGGATATCCGTCAGAATATACATGTCCACAGCCTGTATTGGATTCAGGAGGGGGAAGGAGTGTTCCGGACAGACACAGAGGAGCATCCGGTGTCGCCGGACATGCTGTTCTATCTCCGTCCGGGATTGTCCATGGAGATGAACAGCGGAGGCGGGATGCCACTGCGGATCACCATGATCCTGCTCTCGCTGTATACATTGTCGCCTTCAGCGGACAATCAGGGGAGGGTAGAGCCGCTTCATGAACTGCCCTTGCCGTTCCGCCTGAAGCCCGGGAGGGAGCCGGGGAGAGCGCTGGGTGAGCTGTTTCGCCGGATTGCTGGCGACTTTGTTCCCGGCAGTCCCGGAAGCCAGCTTAAGACTCAGGCGCTGCTCTATCAGCTTTTGTACGAATTATTTCAGGCTAAGGAGGGCGGCCATCCTGACCGGGGGCAGGGATACGAATTATTCTTACGGATGAAGGAGGAGCTGGAGCGGCGCTACAGTGAACCCTTACAGATCCATGAGCTGGCGGTGCGCTACGGCATATCCTCCTCGTATGTGCGCGGTCTTTTTCAGCAATATCTGCACAAGAGTCCCAAAGGGTATTTAAGTGAGATCCGCTATGAGCATGCGAAGAAGCAGCTGCTGTATACCAGGCTAACCCTGAAGGAGATTGCGGCCGCCTGCGGATACAGCGATGAGTTTCATTTCAGCAAAGCTTTCAAGCAGATCAGCGGACAACCGCCGTCTGCGATAAGGTCTAGTTAATCCCGCAACGCCCAGGTATGACAGAGGTATGGGAAAGGCAGGGTTACGCATAATAAACGAATGGACCGGACCGGATCAGATTAGTCAACATTGGGCGACCTTTACACTTATCAGTTAACGGCAGCGAAAAACGGGTAAGTTATTATAATGTGCCTCATTTGCACTTTTGTCCGGCTGCCTTGCTTAAATTTAAAATAAAAAGTTGAACAACACCGCCGTTGTGATATAATTATCCGGTTGGCCTGATGGACTGAAATTTGGAAGGGACCCTAAGCTGGTTCTCCATTTATTAAGGTTAAAAGCGAAGGAAAACGAAGGATTTCAGTGCAATGAAGTGAATTACAGAGTATTAATGTAGAAAACTGCAGATTTTACACGGAAGATCACAGTTTTTGTCGGATTTTATTGATTTATTGAGAAAGTTTCTGTATAATCAGCGTTGTTGATTTTTCATAGGATGTAGCCTGTTCCAGAGCAGCAAGGCTAATAACTAATAACTTAAGCATAATTAGGGGGTTATTAATTTGGGAAAAGCGTTAATTATTGGCGCTGGCGGTGTAGCGAGCGTTGTTGTTCATAAATGCTGCCAGAACCCGGATGTATTCGAAGAGATTTGCATTGCCAGCCGTACGGTGTCGAAGTGCGATGCGCTCAAAGAGAAGCTGGACGGGGGCCTGACTAAGATTTCTACGGCCAAGCTGGATGCTGACAACACGGAAGAAGTCATTGAGCTGATCAAGAGCTTCCAGCCGGATGTCGTGATTAATGTGGCTCTTCCTTACCAGGATCTGACGATCATGGATGCCTGCCTGGCTACCGGAGTGCACTATGTAGATACAGCCAACTACGAACCGCAGGATACGGCGAAGTTTGAATATTCCTGGCAATGGGCGTACAAGGAAAGATTCGAGCAGGCCGGAATTACAGCGCTGCTCGGCAGCGGCTTCGACCCTGGCGTAACCGGAGTATTTACGGCCTATGCGCAGAAGCATTATTTTGACGAGATTCATACGATTGATATTGTGGATGCGAACGCGGGCGACCACGGTTATCCGTTTGCCACCAACTTCAATCCTGAGATTAATATCCGCGAGATTACTGCGAACGGACGTTACTTCGAGAATGGCGAGTGGATTGAGACCGCGCCGCTGTCTGAGAAGAAAGTATACGATCTCCCGGAGATCGGTCCGAAGGATATCTATCTTTTGTACCATGAAGAGTTAGAATCACTTGCTGTTAACATTCCTGGCGTGAAGAAGATCCGCTTCTGGATGACCTTCTCGCAGAACTATCTGACCCACCTGAAGGTGCTTGAGAATGTCGGCATGACTTCTATTGAGCCTATTAATTATGAAGGTAAAGAGATTATTCCTTTGCAGTTCCTGAAGGCCATTCTGCCTGACCCGGCTTCCCTGGGACCAAGAACCAAAGGTAAAACCAATATCGGCTGTATCATTCAAGGCACCAAAGACGGTCAGCCTAAGACCTATTATGTCTACAATGTCTGCGATCACGAAGAGTGCTATAGAGAGGTTGGCTCACAGGCCATTTCCTACACTACCGGTGTTCCTGCGATGATCGGGGCGATGATGATTATCAAAGGGATCTGGAACAAACCGGGTGTACACAATATCGAAGAGTTCGATCCAGATCCGTTCATGGATGCACTTAACAAACACGGCCTGCCTTGGCAAGAAGATTTCTCGCCGACGCTGCTGGATTAAGGCGCATGGCCATGAAGAACAAGGACATCGATATCGATATCAGCAATCTGCCGTCCCCTGCCTATCTGGTGGATGAACGGCTGTTGACGAAGAACCTGGAGACCCTGAATTATGTGCAGGAGAAGAGCGGAGCCAAGATTCTTCTTGCGCAAAAAGGCTTCTCCATGCACGCCATGTACCCTCTGGTCGGCAAGTACCTGCATGGCGTAACCTCCAGCTCTCTGTTCGAGGCCCGGCTGGGCTTCGAGGAGATGGGCAAAGAGGTCCATGTCTATGCACCCGCTTATGTCGACCGTGAGTTCGATGAGCTGCTTCGCTACAGCGATCATATAGTGTTCAACTCGTTCGACCAGTGGAGCCGGTTCAAGCAGCGCGTGCAGAACGCGCCGAAGCAGATTAGCTGCGGGATTCGCGTCAATCCGGAGTATTCCGAGATTGAAGTGCCGCTCTATGATCCTTGCTACAACTTCTCCCGTATGGGCGTAACCCTGCCGAACTTCCGGCCGGACGAGCTGGACGGCATTGACGGACTGCATTTCCACACGATGTGCGAACAGAACTCGGATACGCTGGAGCGTACGCTGAGGGTTGTAGAAGAGAAATTCGGCCAGTACCTGCACGGGATGAAATGGCTGAACTTCGGCGGCGGGCATCATATTACCCGTCCTGACTATGATCTCGACACCTTGATCAAGTGCATTCTGCATATGAAAGAGACGTACAACGTGGAGATCTATCTGGAGCCGGGAGAGGCCGTTGCCTTGAACACTGGTTATCTGGTTGCTACGGTACTCGACACCATGCATAACGGCATGGATATCGCGATTCTCGATACCTCGGCTGAATGCCACATGCCGGATGTGCTGGCGATGCCTTATCGTCCGGGCATCTTCGGTGCCGGAGAACCGGGCGAATTCGCCCACACCTACCGGCTTGGCGGCATGACCTGCCTGGCAGGGGATGTGATCGGTGATTATTCCTTCCCGGAACCGCTGAAATACGGCGATAAGCTGATCTTCACCGACATGGCGCATTACTCCATGGTGAAGAACCACATGTTCAACGGCGTGAACCTCCCGGCTATCGCTTCTTATAATGAAGAAGAAGGCCTCAAGGTGATCCGCGAGTTCGAATACAGTGACTTCAGCGGCCGGTTGTCTTAATCGGTTGATGATAATAATAGAAGCGCCCCTTCAGCTTGGCTGAGGGGGCGTTTTTTTGCGGCACTGTATTAATCTAACAGGGTGGTCAGACTAAAATGATTTGCCAGCGTATTCCAAAGGGATCGACCAGAACAGTATATAGCTTACTGAAAAACTGTGGCCCGATTTCTTGTAAAACTTCGCCTTCTTTACTCAATACATCGAAGGCCTTATAGAACTCAGCCTCCGAGTCCATCCTCACATTAAAGCCTAACATGTTTCCTGCATCATGCGTATCTACCGTGTCGCTCATATTAAACATTGTTCCACAGATTGTGAGGGTTGAATGCATGACTAGATTGGACATTTCTGATGTGATAGTCATTCCGGAGTTGTCAGGGGCTTCTTGGAAGAGCATCACTTGTTTGTCGGTCACCTTAAATGCCCTCTCATACAACTGAATGGCTTCGACACATTTTCCTGGAAAATGTATAAATGGTGTTATCATAAAAACGACCTCCCCTTAAATGGCTAACTAAACTCCTAATAGAGTTTTGACATGGTCTTCAGGATAGCCGGTCTTGACAGCAATGGCTGCTGCTGACATACCTGACCGGTACATGTTAACTAGCGTAGTCTCCATGTCTTCTCCTACCTCAACAATATGCTGATCATAATCATAGAAGCGTAGTACGTTCTGTCCCCAGGGCTGTTCCTTAATATCGTGCAATAACTCAAATCCGTCAGCCACAATCCGGTCTCTTAACGAGTAAATATCCTTAAATTCAAAATAAATAACGACATTATGTGTTTTGGATGCGTTGTCAATTTGATGAATTAACTCTGTAAAAAACGATTTTCTATACAGCGCCAAACCGCCTTCAAATCCAACATTATATAAGCCAAAATCAGCCTCTACTTTACATTTAAGAATATCTTCGTACAACATTCTTGATCTCGCTATATCTTCTACTACCAAAATTGTTGATTTGAAGCCCACAATAGCCCCTCCCAAATTTGCTATAGATGATTTTACTAAGCTCATTGTATATTATCGTGCCTGGTTTGTATTGCACAAAAGCGACATTCAGCCCCGGGTATGGCACAGTACATTTGCTGTTGGCTTGTCTGCAAACAATGAAGCAGAAGGCCTCAAGGTGATCCGCGAGTTCGAATACAGTGATTTCAGCGGCCGGTTGTCTTAATCGGAATCTTTTTACCAAAGAATATGAAAGACTCGATTTCTTTATCATTAATAACACGATCAAAAGTTTTTAGTGTAATGAGTTGGTTACTTGTATAATAGCTCGTAGACATTCCTGTAAAAATTCTAGTTGTTTCTGAAGTGCCATCTGTAAAATTTATAGTGATAGGTAAGTCATCCAAATATATATTTGGAGCAATTTCTTCTGATTTGAAGGCGAATTTATTAATCTCTTGTAATGAATCGCTCTCAATCTTCAAGGTGATGGAAATTGGCGAGACAGAGATCGTCTTTAAGGTTGCCTTATAACCATACAGTGAAATGGCCTGATTAATCTGATGAAGGGTAGAATACTCTTTGAAATCAAGCTTAAGTGAGGTTTCCCAGGAACCAGATACTACGGTATCAAAAATACCGGGAAACGGATCAGCTGCTTCTAAATCTCTAAAAATAATATCAACAGTTTGACCAGCTAAGGAATTATTGGTCATTATATTCATAACCAAACTAATTTTGTTGTCATAAGGATTCCCGTCATCGATTACCTCGTATCCAGTACTGTACGAGCTTTGATTAGAGTCGATATCGGCATGAAATCGATAGCGGGCCGCATTCAGATCTGTGCCTTTAGGAGCGGTAAAGTCCATTAAAATATAAGTTAGATTGCTGTCGCCGATCACCTGCCTAATGGTTAGTGAGCCCTGCTTATTTTTAATTATTTTATTTATTGTAAAAGCGCCATTAGACATATGTACAACCTGATTCTTATTGGATGGTTTAAGAAATTGAATCAGTGCTTCATCAAGTCCTGTATATATTGCTGCAAAAGCTGTTGTGGTTAATCCAACCATCAGGACAGCAGCAAGTATAGTATATCTTCTAAGTTTAATAGGAGCAGTTCTTCTTTGACTTTTATGATTAATCTGGCTATTTGTTAAAAGATTTTGAAAAATTTTTTCTTTTTGATCCTTTGTTGGCGTCAATGCTTCAAAAGCCTCATGAATATTTTTAATCCTCAATATAATCTCCTCCCAAATCTAACTTAAGCCGTTTACGGCCTCGAAATAATTGTGTTTGGATTGTGCTTTCTTTGCAGCCTAACATTTCAGCGATTTCCTTTACTGTGTATTCCTCGAAATAATATAGATACAATACGGTTTTGTATTTTTCGGGGAGCGAAAGAAGTTTTGAAAAGACTTTACCCGAAGGCTCAAAACCATTCCAAGTAACAGCCTCCGGCAAACGCTCTAATGCCACACGGCGGGTTCTCCACCAATGTTTAAGAATATCTTTACAGTAGTTTCTAGTAGTTACTGTCAACCATGCTTTTTCATGCTCGTGGTCATTAAAGAACCTTGGAGTGTTAATTAGTTTGAGGAACACAGATTGAACAGCGTCTTCAACATCAACAGGATTTTTTAAATACATATAGCAAAGCCGGTAGACCAGATCTGCATGCCGTTGATAGAGTTCAGCGAATTCTATATCTGTGTCTAACAAAGAGCTGGATTTCATTATTTCGCCTCCTATAAACAACACGATTGAAGGTTTCAAAATATCTCAAAAGGCGAATTTTAGATTATTCTTTGTTTATATACAAGATCAAAAATAAAAAAGGACCATTCTCTATTTGAGAATAGTCCGCTATATTTTTATTTCAGGATAGAATCCTTACTTCATACTAATCGCAATCCGGCTCTCCTGCGGCAGCCAGTCGACCTTGGCCCCGAGCTGTTCGCTGATGAAGCGCAGCGGCAGGTAGACGGTACCATTAACTACAAACGGCGGTGTTGCCAGAGTGACGTTTTTATTATTTACGGTGGTGGCTCCGTTCACGGTGTTGATGACGATGGTTAGCGGAGTTTTATCGGCAGCGGTACCGGTGATCGTTACTACTTTGTCCATGGAATAACCGATAGTAGCTCCCATCTTGCTGAACAGTGAACGCAGCGGAATGAAATTCTGTCCGTTACGGGTAATGACACCATTGGTGAAGGCAATGGATTCGCCATTCAGGCTAACGGAGATTGGCTTTTGCATCGGAACGGGCTCTTTGTAGCTGAATTCATAAGTACCGTACCCGAGCTCAGCATTCTTGTTCACGCCCCACCCCCAGAGGGTGCCGTCGTTCTTCTGCATAATGACATGTCTTCCTCCGCCTTTTATCGACTGGATGTCGGAAGCAAGCAAGGTAAACTTTGCATTTGGCGACATAAGTTCTGCGGCAATCGAAGCCGCATAGACCTTGCCGTCTGAGGTCAGAGCGACAATTGATTGTTCAACAATGTACGCATCGGTCACCTTGCTGATCCCTGAGAAGACAACCGGAACGGGTTCATCCTGATACGTGGTTCCATCCGAATATCCAGTGACTGTGGAGCCCCAGAACCAGAGACGGGATTGCTTGTCAATCGCGAGCCGGCTGCGCCCGTTGTTGTACAGAGTGCGAATATCTTTTAAGCCGGAAAAAGGAGTTGCAGTTATCTTCGCCGGGTCACTATAGGTCTCCGGTAAATAACTATCCTGGTCCGGCCAGGTCCAGACGCTGCCATCCTTACTGAGCGCATAATTCTGTTCGAGCTGGACAATGTCCTTCAGATTGGCGACCGGTGTAAAAGTGGCAAGTTCGTCAATGCTGGTCCAGACCGTCCCGTCTGTCTTCAGGAACAGATAGCGCTGCCAGTCGCTAAACTTATTGTTAAGCTTGTTGCTCTCGGAATATTGAGAGATGGCTGTAACGTGATCCAGGCCGGGAACAGGCGCGAACGGAGGTGTCGTATTGTCGTCGGTTGACGTAACTGAAGTATAGACTGCACCCTCTCCAGTGACTGCCAAATGACGCGGGTATACTCTTTGGAAACTGGTTATATTCTTCAATTCGGGCACAGGTGTAACTTCAATGGCCATAGTCCGGGCGTTGCTCTCCCACTTCCAGACCGAGCCATCCTTGGTGGTTACCATTGCACTGTAATATAAAGGGAAAGAAGCCTGTACATCACTTAGTCCATGTACCTGAGTAGGTACGGACTTCGTCTCCCCCCAGACCCACAGGGTCCCATCGTCCTTAATCAGATAATCGGGTCCGTAGGAGGAGATGCCGGAGCCAACGTCATTAGCTGCTGCTGTTGCAGCCTCGGGATTCCCCAGAGTCAGACACGCCGTCAAACCCACCACCATGCTCACAAGCAAAATTCTTTTTTTCATCACGATATCCTCTACTCTCTATAGGAAATTACTGAATTAGGTAAATAAAAGAATATATTACCTTGAATATAGACGCTGCTTGGCCCTGAAAAGTTTCTTTGAAAATTAACCGTTGCTTGCGGTGCTCCTGTGGTACAATAATTTAGTCTGTTTTTTGGAATTGTCCGTACTTGAGGAGGAAATTAGCGTTAATGAAACATGCACCTTTTATAGCCGTGGAAGGCCCGATTGGAGCCGGTAAAACCACCCTCGCCACGATGCTCGCCACCGAACTACAGCTTCCGGTCATTAAAGAAATTGTCGACGAGAATCCGTTTCTGGACAAGTTCTATCAGAATATGGACGACTGGAGCTTCCAGCTTGAGATGTTCTTTCTCTGCAACCGGTTCAAGCAGCTTGAAGACACAACTGTGCAGTACATAGATCAAGGGAAGCCGGTCATTTCGGATTATCATATCTATAAGAATCTGATCTTCGGGGAACGGACGCTGAAGGGATCGAAACGGGACAAATACCGGGAGATCTATCATATTCTGACCGATGATTTCCCCAAGCCGAACATCATTTTGTATATCCGGGCGGATCTGGATACGTTGCTGGCCCGGATTGCCAAGCGTGCGCGTACATTTGAAGAGATCATTGCCCCTGCCTACCTCCAGCAGTTAATTGAGGATTATGACGATGCAATGGCCTCACTGGCCCGCCGCGAACCGTCCACCGTAATCGTCACTATCGACGGAAATCAGGTGGATTTCGTGGAGAATCCCGAAGATTTCAACACCATCGCGAAGCAAGTAAAGGAGCTTATGAAATGAGTAGTTACAACATCCCGAATGATGCCATTATCACTGTGGCCGGAACCGTAGGTGTCGGCAAGTCGACGCTGACCGCAGCACTCGCGCAGCGCCTGAATTTCCAGACCTCGCTGGAGCAGGTAGATCATAACCCGTACCTGGAGAAGTTCTATCACGATTTCGAGCGGTGGAGCTTCCACCTGCAGATCTATTTCCTGGCCGAACGCTTCAAGGAGCAGAAGAAGATGTTCGAGCTGGGCGGCGGGTTTGTGCAGGACCGTTCGATTTATGAGGACACAGGGATTTTCGCCAAAATGCACGCCGATCAAGGCACCATGTCCCCGACCGATTATGCTACGTACACCAGCCTCTATGAGGCCATGGTAATGACGCCATATTTCCCGCATCCCGACGTGCTGATCTATATTGAAGGCAGCCTGCCTTCGATCCTGACCCGCATCAATGAGCGCGGACGCGAGATGGAGATCCAGACCGACGTCTCCTACTGGGAGCATATGCACGGCCGCTATTCCCAGTGGATTAACGAATTCAGCGCCTGTCCGGTGCTGCGGCTGAATATTGATGAGTACGATGTGCATGATCCCGCCTCGGTGTCTGCCATTCTGGATCAGGTAGGCCGGACGATTGGGCAGCGGGTGGCACAAGCATAAAGTGTTTATTTACAAAAAAAAGAGCGTTTCACAGCCGATAGAGACTGTGGAACGCTCTTTTTCGTTAGGACGAACGATTAGTTCGATTGATCTACATAATAATTAGCGGTTTACCTGAAAATTATGCTGTCTATAGGTCTGTATAATATTTCGCATTTGCACCTTAATTTGGGTAATGTGGCCTGTTTCAAATCACCTGCCATTGGATTAATTAAAAACAGAAGGAAATATTACCAATTGAGAAAAGCTAAATCAAATGAAGTTAATACATAATTAACACAGTCAGAATGACTGGAACAGTAAGAAAAGGAGCGAAGGGCACGGAGCCGGGAATATCCTGCCGGTAAGTCCGCTTCAAGAGCAGAACCGCAGCACATAACAGACAAGCCGCACCGAACAGGGCCAGATTCAGGAGTCCTCCCAGCCATACCCCTACAGCCGAGATTAGCTTAATGTCTCCTGCTCCAATTGAACGAGAGTACCTGCGCAAGAGAAGAAGGGGGGCGGCGGGAAGAAGCAAACCGTTAAGCGAGTTCAGCAGAGACCCGTACAGGATCATATGAAGAATGCCCACTCCCAGAATTAAGACCGTCAGAATATTGGGAATCTTGCGCCGGCGGATATCATTTAAGCTACATAGGATCAGTATTAGCATAAGGCTGGATAACAGTAGGAGTTTCATATAGGACACCGCCTCGGATTCTGTGTGCTGTGCTGGGTTTTGTGCTCTGCACTATTAGTCGTTTTATGGAAAATGTTCTCATGATGTGCCGTATTGTGTCAAGGCTGAAGGCCGGGGTTCTATACCAGGCAAATTTACAATGAAAGAGGATTGATGATGAGGGTACTTCTACTGGCTGGTACAGGTCACGGGTACATCACTGCCCATATCGCTGATCCGTGGACAACTATGAATGACGGAGGCCTGCGGGTCCGGGATACAGCCGGGTTATTGCAGAATTCCACGATTCCCGCACCGGAAGCTGTTGTGATTACAGACGAAGGATTGCCGGACGGACTGGCTGCTGACAGGGAGTCTGTTCATAATCTGTTAGAGCATCTATCCCAGACCCGGGAAGACACTCCGGTAATTATATTAACGAGAGACCCGCGTCAGAGAGAAGCATGGTCATCCCTTGCAAGACAATATCTGGGGCTCAGTGTTCTTGAATATCATACACCCAGGCTGCCAATCGCATTGGTGAAGCAGGCTTTGGCACAGCTTGCAGATCGTCTGAGGAATAATGGGTTAGGATCAGGCAGCCTAGAAATGCGCTTCACGCCAGCCCGGGAGAGTGAACCGGGTGAGCTGAAGGGCAAGAAGCGTTCTTTCCTGGACAGATTCCGTTCCAAAGGCAAGGATACAGAAGCCCTCCAGTCCACTGATTCGCTCTCCCGGGAACTGGCGAACATCAGCCGGGGGATGAGCCGGGTAGTGGCGGTGACCGGACACCGGGGCAGCGGGCTGACGAGCACCGCAGTCAATCTGGCGGCAGAAGCTGCAAAACGCGGACTGAACACTATTCTTGTGGATATGGATACTGAATACAGAGGGATTAACTTATATTTCAGCGGATTTGATGAACAGGCGCACAAGGATGAGCATCTGGGGAGTTCCTTGATCCGGATGCTGGCGAAGCCGCAGGATTACAGGACCAATGCTTTTCCGGTCCAAGGAAATCTATGGATGACTACACTCAGCTACGGATTCCAGGACAAGCGGGCGATTCAGCAATTCTACACCAGCGAGAAGCTGGCCGGATTGTTATCGGCTCTGCGGAATAACTTCAACCTGGTCGTACTCGATCTTCCCCTGGATGCCATGCGGCAGATGGAGAGTGCGCTGATTCATATGGATACCTTCGGACTGTGTGTTCCTAACAACCTATATTCGGTGCTAAGCACCCTGCGGAATATTGAATTAGTGCTTGAACGGGATTCTGCCGCCTATCTCAATGCCAAGACCAAAGTTATTGTCACCCGCTATAATCACAGCTTCCGTTATCACGGTGACCTGTTTACCCCGGAGAAGGTCGGTGAGCTGCTCGGCTCGGGCCTCAGTGACAGCTTCCGGTTTGAACCGGCACTGGCCGGGTACGTGCCTGCCAGTGCCGGATTTGACCAGCAGATCGAAAGTGATATCCCGATTGTGAATAGCGGACCGGAGTTCGAGCGGGCCTTCGGCACCATACTTCTTAGATTGATGGAGGGTTCGGGGTAGATGGATATCAGAAGTGTAAAAAATGTGGCTCCCAACCGGAACCTGTTGAAACGAATAGTTGCAGTACTGTTCAGTCTGACCGTCATTGTCGTCTCATACATAGTCATCACCAACGCGAGCCAGGATGCCCGTGATACGGTAGAGGTGCTGCGGCTCACAGAAAAGGGAGGGCTGCCCGCCTTTACGGTGCTGACAGAGAAGCAAGTGGAGACCTATAACATTATCCGCACAGAGTATACATCCGATATGGTGCTGGCGGACAAGCTTCCTGAAGTACTGGGCAAGTTCACGAAATATTATATTCGGGATAATAGTGTGCTGTATGAGGATCAGCTGCTGGATGAGAAGCCGGTCAAGAATGAATGGCTGTATAAGCTGGGTGAGAAGCAGGAAGTCCTCACCCTGCCCTACAACTTCCTTGAGGCTGGCGGAGACATTCTGATGCCGGGAGACCGTGTCCGTATCCGGGTGTCTTACAATGTGGAAGAAGCTGCAGCTTCTGGTGCAGGAGGCAATCCCAATGCCGTATTCAACCCCTCACAGTCCTCCGTTACGAAGACCGAGATTCTGTTCGACAGTATTGTCATCAAGGATATGCTCAACGCCAACAGCCATTCGATCTATGAGGTATACAAGGAAGTGCTGAAGCTGAGCGAGGACAAGCGGCAGGAGGTTATGCGCAGCGACGATTTCCTGAAGAGCATTCAGCCCAAGGCTCTGCTGCTGGAAGGCTCAGGTGAGGAGATTAATAAGTATGCCAAATACAAAAGCCTGGACAGCAAAAGCTTTCTGATTACGATGCTCAGCAGAAGCGGCAGCACGGTAATTATGGATGAGCTGCCTACACTGCAAAATGAGGTGGAATCATGGATCGAAAAGAAGTAAAAAAACTGGAGAGCATCTTCCGCAAGATATCCTCTAAGGAGCTGGTAGGAGCCGAGTTTCGGGACAGCCCGCTGATCTATAGTGTTATTGGTTTCTTGCCGGCCTGTGAAGGGACAGATCAGGCCATGCTGATCGGCAATTTAGGCTATCTGCTGGCACAACAAGGCTTCAACACCTGCATCGTGGATTTTAAAGTGTTCAATCCGAACCTCTACTATCTGTTTGGTGTAGATCCTCCCGCCAGAGGAAAAGGGCTGATCCGGGTGCTCAAAAGCGATAAAGCGGATATGCGTGAAGATATTGATCCTACTTCTGAGGAGAACCTGTATCTGCTCTCCCCCAGTCCCTATGATCTGCTGGAGGAATACTTCGAATTTGGTTTCGCGCATATTGAACAGGTATTATCCACACTTAAGGGAATGTTCGATATTATCCTGCTGGACATTCCATATAATCCTCCACTCGAATTCTGTACGGGGGCGATGAAGCACTGCCATATCGGATATTTTACAGCAGCCGAGCGGATCGAGGCTCCGGGCAATATGACCAAGCTGCTGGACTTTGCCGCTTCCATTGGCATCAGCACAGCCAAGTTCACCAGTGTGATTATGATGAACCTGCATGAGATCGGGCTGGATTATAAGGTGTTCAAGCAGATGGGCTTTCAGATCGCAGCAGCGCTGCCCTTTGTGAAGGCCGCAGCGGCGTACACCCAGGACGGCAAGCTATATGTTAAAGATCATCCTCTGCAAAATAAGGCATTCATGAAGGAAATGAACCGTTTGCGGGATTCCATTATTAATCAGTGAAGGAGGCCTGAGCCTTGCTAACCCGGGCAAAAGTAAGTGAAATGCAGCAGAAGTTCTCGCACCACAGCACTCAAGCGGAAGATATGGATGCACTCAAAAATAAATACACCACCATCAGCTTCGAGGAAGCGCTGGAATTATGCCAGAAATATATTAGCAAGGCAGCAACGAATGCCTTCCGCCGGGAGAGAGACCCGATCCGCAAACGGGAAATGACCCAGGGGTATATTATGGAGTTTGTCGATTCCCAGAAGCCTAGTGTGGAGGAATATGGCGGTTTGCAGTCCCTGAAAAATGCGCTGATTAACGAAATCACGCATTATGGCCCGATAACCGAGGCCATGGAGGACCCGCAAATTGACGAGATCCGGGCCAACGGGCCGGAACAGATCTTCGTGGAGACCGGCGGCAAAACGCTGCGCTGGGACCAGCATTTCACAGACCGCGAACATATGGAGCGTATCATATCGAAGTTAATTGGAGTGTCCAAGATGCGCCTAACACCGAAGGTTCCGATGGTGAATGCCCGAACGGTGGAAGGGTACCGGGTGAATGCCACGCATGCGGAAATCTCACCCTATGAGCTGCCTGCTTTTGTAATCCGCAAATTCAGCAAAAAAAGTCTTACTCCAGCCATGATGATTCATGAACAAAGCTTCTCCGTCAATATGTTCCGGCTGCTCTCCCTAATTCCCAAAGCAGATCAGTCATGGATTACTGTAGGACCAACCGGTAGCGGTAAAACTACGCTGAATGAAGTGCTAGTGAAGCAGATTCATCCGCTCTCCCGGATTATAACCATTGAGAATCCGTCCGAGATGCGGCTGCACCGCCGGGAAGGTGGAGAATTCGGCCCCATCATCAATGATGTGCTGCAGTACGAATCCGTGCCTGAAGAGGATGATGCCAGCCCGGCTACCATGGAGAATCTGCTGATCAATGCGATGAGGCAGTCTCCCCATTGGATCGGGCCGGGCGAGCTGCGGACCCCGGGTGAATTCGCGACTGCGCTGCGGGCGGCACAGACGGGGCATTTCTTCTTCACCACACTTCATGCCGAAGGGGATGAGGAGGCGATCTACCGCTTCCTGACTGCCTATCTGATGGTGTCGAATGAACCTGCCGAGCTCGCCTTGCGCAACATTTGCAGTGCAGTCAAATTCGTAATCTACCAGGAGAAGCTGGCTGACGGTACCCGCAAGGTCACGTCGATATCTGAGATTCTGGGGTCTGAAGGCTTGAAGCCGCTGATTAATCCGATTTATAAGTTCATCTATGATGATGTGGTGGAGGAGGCGGGCGGCACAAGGGTTGTCCAAATCATCGGGCGGCACAAGCGGGTGGGCAAGCTATCCCTGCGTGCCCAGGAATCTATGCTCAAGGCCGGCATTAAGCGCAGCCGGTTTGAATTCCTCACCCGGGAGCCCCTCGATGACGAAACGGAGGGTTATGCATTCGATGAATGTGAACTTACTCATTAGTCTGCTGCTCGGAGCTGCGGCCTTTGTGCTGTTCAATACGATCTTCCAGGTCCGCTTCTTCGAGGGCTCTCTTCACCGCCTGTTAGATATGCTGGACACGGTGGCCGACCATCTTGGTAAATACAATACCAAACGTTACGTTGCCCGGATTAAGCGGGAGCGTATTGTCAAGCGCAAGGAGAACCCGATCGCGAAATATAACCGGCTGGTGGAAGGGCTGATTCTGGATTTCAACCTCCCGGTTACTCTGGAGAGCTTCACTTCTCTGCTCTGCATTTCTTTCGCGCTGGTAGCCGTGGTCATTGTGTTCTTCATGAATAGTGTAACGTTGTCGGTAGTCGTAACCATCTCCATCTTTGTCGGCCTGATGACCTGGTTCGTGATGCAGTCCAAGATTATACGTGCCCAGGATATCGAAAATATTATGGACGCAGAGGATCTGATCTGTCCGCTGGCACGTGACGGTGTGCTGGTCGCGATCAAGAAGGTGATGGAGAGTGACGAATACATCAGCCCTAACATCCGGGTCTATCTCCGGCAGTTCATTGATAACTGCGAGAATAACGGATATAGCTTCAGGCAGGCCATCACTCTGCTGAACCGCCAGCTCGGTCCTAAGTTCGATGATTTTACGAAGAAGGCGATTGTGTTTGAATATAACGAACGCAAGGGAATGGCCGACATTTTCCTGGATATTGTAGATGAGAATGCGGTACTGAGGGAGATCAATGCGCGTAAGGAGACGATTTTCCGTAAAATGAACCGTGATTTCCTGATGAAAACCGTCATCGTACTGCTATTCTTCATCTACGCTCTGTCCATTGACGGATTTCGCGAATTCATGCTGGATACGCAGGCTGGCAAGCTAATTAATACCATGATGATCTGTGTAATCTGTCTGAGCTTTGCACGCACCCAGGCGCTCCAGGGTAACCTTGGGGGAGGAAGTGACCGTAAATGATCTTTATTGCCAAGGTGTGTGCCTTAACGTCCATTCTGTATCTGATTAAGCTGTTTCTCCTGCCCATGCTAAAGCCGGTCAGCGGACGAAAGAAGAAGCGCGCACGCCGGTTCATGAACGAACGAAAAAGCACGCAGCTGAAGCAGCGGGTAGCATTGTACAAAAAGAACTTTGCCCTGAAATATATGACAGGCTTTGTAGGCACCGCAGACCGCATCCGCTTCCGCAAGATGATAGACCGTCTGGAGCTGCTGGTCCGGCCGGAGGAGATTAGACTGAATCAATTGCTCTATGCCTCGGGCGGAACGCTTCTGGCAATCGTGCTGGGCAGTGCAAACCGGCTGCTTGGCTGTGTGACCGCCATCTTCATTCTGCTGGGCTGGATCTATCCGGTCAAGAGTCTTGAAGAACGTATCGAGAAGAAGAACCGCAATATCTCGCTTGATTTTCCTGCCTTTTACAGCATGGTCTACTACCAGTACTCCAAATCCATCAATATCTATCTGGCAGATGTGATCCGGGATTACCTGCCTCATGCGGGCCAGGATATGGCTGAAGAGCTGGGTGTGATGCTGGACAATATTGAATACGGCGAGGAATACGCGCTGAAGCAGCTCAAGAAACGGGTTCCCATGCGTTATGTCATCAAGTTCTGCGACATCATGGAGACCCGCCTTAGAGGCTATGACAATGTCTCCCAGATGGTGTACCTCAAGAATGAGGTCAATCAATTTAGGGTGGAAGCACTGGAGAAGGATCTTCTGCGGCGTGAGCGCAGCAATGCCCGAATCCAATGGATACTGATCATCATCCTGTTTGTGTACATTGCCATTTATTATCTGTTCCTGGTCAAGGGTTCACTGGAAATGTTTCAATAAATTTTATATTCGGAGGTTGAACAATATGGAGAAGAAATCGGAAAACGTGGCTAAACCTAAGAAGAGTCAAGAGAGCTTTTGGACAGAAGAGCGCGGGGATATCGGGGTGAAGCAGATTGCACTTACCGTAGCGGCCATCGTCATTATCGGTGCGGCCATCGTTATTGTGCAAGGAAATCTGGGAGCCTGGATCAGTGACATTTGGGATCTCTTCATGAAGCAGATTGAGAAATTCACACAGTAATCTGAAGGAGGTACACCAGCAATGCGGGGAGTCGCAAAATCCTTTCTGGTCGCGATTGTGGTGGCAGCCAGCATTATGGTGTTCACCAATCTGGTGTTCTTCTTCCCATGGTACATGACACTGGTCATCGAGACCTTCAACCTGTCACAGGTCGCTGCCGAAGATAACTATATCAAGCAATCCTATTATGATGATGCGCTGAAGCGTCTGAAGGAGCGTCCAATCTACCGGGAGCATCCGAATCAGATCGAGGTCGAAGCATTGAATGAAGATAATGGCAGGGCTGTCGGCAATGACGACGAGACAGTCTATGCCAATGCGACCGAGCTGGAGAAGCCCTACCGCCAGCGGGGAGAGCCCGTGACGGTCACGGTACGCGCAGTTTATCCGCTGAGCGTTAAGCTATGGGGGGAAGAGATCCGCACGGAGATTCCCGTGTCTTTTTCGCTAACCTCAGTCGGGCTGAAGCACTATAAGGATCTGGACTATTATTTCGATTAACTCATTCGGATGAGAAGCGGGGACTGAAGGACTTGAGAACAATCGCTGTGTCCATTCTGATCGCTGTGATGCTGTCCATCCTGATTGCACCGCTGACAGAAGTGTTCAACATTTCACGCGAGCAGATTGTACTGAGTACGGCGCTTAATAATGCGCTGCGCTCAGCGAAGGACCGGAGCCTGGTCTATGAGAAGCTGCGGGGCCTGGACGCGGAGGTGGATGAAGAACGTTTCGCGGAGTACTTCGCTGAAGCGTTTGGTGCAGCGATGAAAGCCGGGCTTACAAGCAACGATGGAGGTCAGCTAACCTTCGCAGGGGAGCAGCAGGCGATACAGGTAACCCTTGAATTTAGACATGAGCCTGAGGCATGGAATGGGCGGGAAACTACTGAAGTGCATGTCCTGGCGGAAGTACCTTATGTGTTCAAGACAAGATATTTACGCCTGGCCCGGGAAGCCGGGCAGGATGTGGATTTCGTCATGACAGGCGAGCGGATGACCGTACTCTCTGTGAAGAACTAGGGAACGGAGGATAGGATTCTTATGGAATATGTGATGGTTACGCTGAAGGCAGGAATGGTGGAAGCTGATCTGAAGCTGCCCTCGGAAATCCCGGTATCTGAACTGCTGGAGATGCTGGAGGAGCCGCTTGCGCTGAAGAAGCCGCAGAGAGGGAGACTGCAGGCAGAGCCGCTGGGCCGTATTCTGGAGAGCGCACGTTCACTTGAGGAAGAGGGTGTCAGCCACGGCGCGCTGCTGACGCTGATAGGAGAGGAATGACAGCATGAATGATAATATTGCAGGCGGCGGACTCCTGTTACAGACTCCGGGTGTGTACTGCATAACGGATCTATGCGGGACGCTGGAACCGGAACCGGGAACTTATCTGTTGAGCCGGGATGAAGAAGGAGCTGCAAGGCTGCCCGGAATCCTCTGGTTCATGAATGAAGCGGGCGGGTTGCTGTTCGCCAGTGACCAGAGCCGTGGTAATGCCTTGTGCAGAGTGGATACGGGAACGCTGGAGCTGAAAGTACTGCTGCATGAGCCTTGCCGCGAGATCAGGCTCAGAGCAGGCTGGCTGTTTTACATTAATGAAAAGGATGGAAGATTGTACCGTTGTCTGCCGGACGGACGCAAGACCGAATGCCTTACGGACAGTGTGGTGCAGTGCTATACGATCTTGGGAGAACAGCTCTATTATGCTTGCGCACAAGGTATTTACAGTTGTCCATTGGAGGGTAACCGCTCTACCCGGCTGACTGAGGGAGGCGCTGCTTATCTGCAGTACTGCGGAACGCGGCTCCTGTATGCGGATCTGATGAATGGACATGCCTTGACGCTGCTTGATCCGCTGTCCGGTGAGCAGAAAGCCTACCCGGACCTGATTCCGCTCAGCATGATCAGCGAAGGTGGTTACATCTACTGCTGCAATGCGGGCAATGACGGATCGATCTATAGGCTGGATCTGAAGTCTGGTGAGAGCCTGCGCATTTATGGAGAGCGTGCGGACCGCGTGCATAAGGTAGACGGGCAATTGTTCTTCATTCATCAAGAGCTGTGGTACACCATGCCAATGTCAGGCGGACAAGAGGTTCGCTTTCAGGCAGACAGAAGTCGTTAAGGGGGGATGAAGATGGCAAAAGTATACGAATTCAGCCGCCAGCCCAGATTTTTGCCGGATATGCCTGGCGGTGAACTGGAAATTCCTAATCCTCCACATGCCTATGCTAAACCGGAGATCGCTTGGATGGCCCTGCTGGTGCCCCCTGCCGTAATGCTCGTCATTACCGTGCTGCTGGCACTGACAGCCCAGTCTATGTATATGATGCTCTCCATTGCCATGACGGTAACCACGCTTCTGTTCTCATTCACGGGTGCAGCGTCGCAGATTCGTAAGTATAACCGGCAGAAGAAGGAGCGGGAGCAGAAGTATCTGCAATATATTGCCGATGTCCGGGCCGAACTGTCACTGGCCCGGACACAGCAGAGTAAGGCGCTGCATGAGATGAACCCGGAGCCTGAAGCCTGTCTGCATAGACTTCAGCAGCATGACAGCAAGCTGTGGGAACGGATGCCGGTTCACCAGGATTTCCTCTCCTTGCGGCTGGGGGTAGGCAGTGTGCCGTCCGCCTTACGTATCGTATACAACAAGCAGGCAGTCGTGCTGGAGAATGACCCGCTGCTGATGGAGCCGCACCGGCTGGCGCTGGAGTTCGCCAAGGTTCCTGATGCACCGGTTACGGTTAACCTCCTGGAAGCTGAAATCTGCGGCCTCGCAGGAGAGGCAGAGCGAACCCGGCATCTGCTGCAGCAAATGGTCCTGCAGCTGGTGACGCATCACGGATACGATGATGTGAAGCTCGTGCTGCTGGTGCCGGAGGAACGTGTTCAAGATTGGAGCTGGCTTAAGCATCTGCCCCATGTGTGGAATGAGGATTTCACCACCCGTTACCTGCTCTGCGGCCGGCCGATGGCCCACCCTGTGCTGGGTGAATTACAGGAGATTCTGAGGGAACGGGAGCTGCGCACGGTGCCCGGGAGTTTGCATCCGCATTATGTCTTTATCATTGAAGATCCTTCGCTGCTTGAGAATGAACCTATCTACAATTATCTCTATAACGGGAATTCCCGGCTTGGCGTATCCTCGATGTTCATTGCAGCCAATAAAGCCTATCTTCCGATGAACAGCCGCGTAGTGATCCATATGAACAGCAAGAGTGCCGAACTCGCGGACAAAATATCGGGAGTCAAGCTGACCTTCTTGCCCGATCAGGTGAATACGAGAACGCTTGAACAGTCGGCCCGTAAGCTGGCCCCTCTGCGTCTGCGGTCTACGGGAGCAGCGTTTGCTCTTCCTGCTTCGGTCACACTGCTGGACATGCTGGGGGTCCGTACCGTGGAGGAATTGGATTTCCCGTCCATTTGGAGCCGCAACAAGACGTTCAGGGGAATGAGTGTCCCTATCGGTGTACGCGCAGGCGGAACCGCATTTCGTCTGGATCTGCATGAGAGCGGGCATGGCCCCCACGGCCTGGTTGCCGGGACCACGGGTTCAGGCAAAAGCGAGCTGCTTCAGAGCCTGATTATTTCGCTGGCGATCCACTATCATCCGCATGACCTGGTCTTTGTCCTGATTGACTACAAAGGCGGCGGGATGGCCGATGTATTCCGGGGGCTTCCGCACCTGGTGGGGACGATTACCAACCTGGGCGGGAATGAGACGAACCGGGCGCTGCTCTCCATCAAAAGCGAGCTGCTGCGCCGCCAGCGGCTGTTCGCCGAACAAGGGGTCAACAATATCGACCGCTATCAGAAGCTGTATCATAACGGAGGAAAGGAACGCGGCATGACGCCTATCCCGCATCTGATCATGATCGCCGATGAATTCGCGGAGCTGAAGCAGGATCAGCCCGACTTCATGAAGGAATTGGTCAGTGCCGCGAGAGTAGGCCGAAGCCTGGGGGTACATCTGATCCTGGCTACGCAGAAGCCGGCAGGAATCGTGGATGATCAGATCTGGAGCAATGCGAAATTCAAAATATGCCTGAAGGTCCAGGATGAAGCGGACAGCAAGGATGTCATTAAGCGTCCGGATGCGGCCATGATCAAGGAACCGGGGCGGGCGTTCATCCAGGTGGGGAATGACGAGATCTTTGAGATGTTCCAGTCGGCTTACTCTGGAGCGATGTATGATCCTGGCAACGTGCAAAGGCATCACCTCCGGCACAAACGCATTTACCGGCTGCAGCTCAACGGCAAACAGGAGCAGATCTATCCGCTGGATGAAGAGAAGCTGCCTGAGATGGAGGTGCCAAGCCAACTGGAGAGCGTGGTCAAATCGCTGGCAGCTTCTGCCCGGAGCGCAGACATTCACCCGCTCCCCGGACCCTGGCATCCTCCGCTGCCTGAATCGGTAGATTTAGCGGAATTGTATAAGGCTGACGGGGGCTGGAAGGAAGCTGGCGGCTGGCCGGCAGTCCAGGAGACGCTGAGCATCCCCGTCGGACTTGTAGATGACCCGCGCGGGCAAAGGCAGGAAGCGTTGATGCTTGATTTGGCCGGGGAAGGTAATCTCTTCATCTACGGGGCGCCGGGCACGGGCAAAACGGTGCTGCTGAGAACCTTATGCTTGTCAGCGGCGTACCGGTATTCACCAGATGACGTACATTTATACTTAATGGATTGCGGAGGCTCTTCGTTCAAAGCGCTTGAAGCGCTGCCCCATTGCGGGGGCGTGATGACGCTGGAGCAGGAGAAGACTATTCTCCAGTTCACTAAATTCCTGTTTCGCACCATGAATGAGCGCAAGCGGATTTTTGAAGACAGCGGGGCGGACGGCTTTGCCGATTATCGGGCAAGGATCGGCAAGCTGGCGTCAGTGGTGCTTGTGATTGACAACTATTTCGCCTTATCGGAGACCTATGAGGAGCTGGATGAGCAGATGGTGGTGCTGGCGCGGGAAGGGACCAAATATGGAATCTATATGGTGGTTACGGCTACCAATGCTTCGCTTGTACGCTATAAATTCGCTATCAATTTCAAGAATGCCATCAGCCTGCAGATGACAGAGAAAAGCGAATATGAAATGATTGTCGGCCGCACGGAAGGACTGGAGCCATCACGCGCTGGCGGCCGGGGACTTGTGCGCGGTAAGCCTCCGCTGGAGTTCCAGACGGCATTGCCGCTCCTGCCAGAGCAGAAGCATGGAGGAGTGGAACAGTGGATACTTCATCTGCGTAAGCAGGCAGACACCGGGTTGTTAACGGAAGCACCGCGGATTCCGGTGATGCCAGCATCCATTGATATCAATAAGCTGAATGAGGCTTGTGCACTCCCGGAAGGGCGGCTGGCGATTGGACTATCAGATGGCGACCTTCAGCCTGCCATCCTGGATCTGGACACAACACCTATTGTCATGGTAGCCGGAGATCCCATGTCCGGTAAAAGCACACTGCTGGTGTCATGGATCACACAGCTTCTTAATCGGTCTGAGAAGAGCGTTATCTATGCGCTTGATTCAGGGAGTATGGGAATTTACAGTGTGCTAGGGCAGCCTGGTGTAACGGATTTGACAGCCGTAGATGATATGTATGCCTTCGCAGAAGAAATCAAGAATGAGCTTGAGGGCAGACGCCGCTCCCTGCTGGAGGTCAAGAGCAGCGGCGGTGCAGCCGAAGAGCTGTTTGCCTCATGGCCGCGTATCGTCTTCGTCATTGACCGGCTTACGGAGTTCACGAATGGTGACCTCTATGCCTTGAAAGAATTGCTGGAACGAATGGTAAAGCAGGAACGGGCGCTTAAGGTTGCCGTTATTGCCGGAGATAACACCTCCGAGCTGGCCGGGAACTGGGACGGACTCGGGAAGGCAATCCGCGAGGAACAATGCGGACTTCAGCTGGGCAGCCTGAAGGATCAGAATCTGTTCAACGTCCGGTTGCCATACGGTGAGAAGGAGAAGGAGCTGGAGCCGGGCGATGGCTACCTGATTCTGAAGAATAAATACTCGGGTATTCGTACGGCTACTTAGGGCCTTCGAATGACCCATTTGAGGAGGTGAGCTTGTTGCCTACGCCGCAAGAAATCCGCCGGCAGTCAGGAAATGTAAGCAGTGCGGCGGAGGATATCCGCCGGGAGCAGAGTAAGAATGACAGCAGTGCCGCTCAGAGCAGCAGCTGGTGGAAGGGCGGAGCCGGGGATACTTACCGCAGCGAGTATCAGGAGATTACCCGGGATGTAACCCGTTTGCTTGGACATATGCGGGAGCTGCAGAATCAGCTGCAGGCCCTGGCGGGCGCTGTTCAGCGGGCTGACGATGAACGCAGGGCGAGGGCGAAGGCCGAAGAAGAGGCACGCCGCGCGCTGGCCGCAGCCGCTGCGAGGAAGAAGTAACGGCAATAGATTCCACGAAGGGAGGTGAATCGAATGGTGAAACAGGTATTCAGTCCTGAGCAGGCTAGAAGTGTTGCCAGTTCCATTAAGGCTAAAGGCCAAAGTGCTAAAGATATCATCAACAAGCTGGATAGTGAAATTAAAGCTGCTGAAGCATGGTGGCAAGGTGAATCCTCCAAGGCCTTCATTGAGGAATTCAATCAGTTGAAGCCGTCGCTCGACAAGCTGGTCGAGTGTGTGAATGGCATCAGTATGCAATTGAATAAGGTTGCAGAGATCAAAGAACAAAGCGATCGCGATATTGCCAGCCAGCTTCGCAGATAGAAGCAGGCGGAATATAGGTATAGGCGGCCGGAAGCTTAGGCTTCCGGCGCGGCTATGCTTGTCATACATAACTTCAGCATACCAGACCTCATGAAAGTGATGGTTCAGATATAGAAGTGAAGCAGGCGGAAGGAGGCCGGGACAGTGTCGCAAGAGGTTGACCGTACAAGGCTGACTGAGCTGTCGGCCGGCTTGAAGCGGATGGGCCGGGAGATCAGCGGGAGCAGCAATATGCAGAAGGCAGCAGGCCAGGCTGCTGCAAGAACCCGCGAACGATATACAGAAGGTTATGTGCAGTCTGCTGTCTATAGTGTGGAGAACCTGCTTAAGCAAATCAATTCGCTGGCGGGAACGCTCTCCACTGAGCTGGACCGCAAAGCGGCTGCGCTCATCTGGGCAGCAGATCAGTATCATCGGGAAGAGAAGCAGTCTACCATCAGGCTGGAGCGAATATCTGTCATAAAGCAGAGTGCACCCGGTATTTCCCAGAACAAAGGCTCAGCTGCAGCCTCCAAACCGGCAGCTCTGATACTGCCGGAGGGGATCAAAGCACTTTCTTCCAAGCTCTCGTACAACCCCGATGTCTACAGTAAAGAGGTGCTGCTGCTGCAAAAGTGTCTGACTGAATTAGGGTATCCGCTTGAAGCAGACGGTTATTTCGGCAAGCAGACCAAGCAGGCTGTAAATGCTTTTAAGAAGAAATATGGACTGGGCAATACAGGCAAGGATGCCGGGATCGTAGGCGAGATGACCTGGCTCTACTTGTTCGGCGTCATTCAGGGCGGGCTGAAATATAGCCCTCATGTGTACTCCGAGCAGGTGCGGATCATGCAAATCCGGCTGCGTGAGCTTGGCTATGAGGTTACGGTGAATGGCCGTTTCGACGCCAAGACGAAACAAGCGGTGAATGCGTTTAAGGCCGCTAATCATCTGGGCAATACAGGCGACGTGGCCGGTGTCGTAGGCCCGCACACCTGGAAGAAGCTGTTCAGTGAGCTGAACCAGGCTGATTCTTCCGCCGGAACGGGCAGCAACACGCTCACGGAGACGCAGCTTACGGACCTGGCGATGGGCGTGATTTTTGGCAATGAAGGCAATTACGGTACTGTGGTTCCGGACGACGGCGGCGGCTTGAGTGTCGGGAAAATACAGTGGCACGGCGAACGGGCCAGAGATCTGATCCTGCTTACCTTCAAGAAAATGAATATCACGCCATCCCAGGGAGACTATGAAGCCAAGCTCAAGAAGCATCTGCCTGCCAGTCTGGCGAAGGATCTCATCAAGTACGCCAAGCAGGATAAATGGTGGTATACCAGGGTGCTGAGCTTGAAGGAGAAAGAAGCGCTTGCCGCCTTATTGACGACCAAGGCAGGGAAGAATGCACAGGATGAGCAGGCCCGCAAGGATGTTCAAGTCTATCTGGATAGCGGGGAAAAACTCGGCATTACCGATCCCCAGGCGTTGGTCTATTATGCGGATCTTAAGAATCAGTCGCCGCGCGGAGCGAACCGGGTGGTGGAGGCGGTGCTTAAGGCGGGTCTTCCGCTGACGCTCAAGAATATTCATAATGCAGCATTGAAAGACGAGGTCATGGGCAAATATACCCCCCGGCGCAACAACACCTATAAAGAAAGCGCAGCGCTTCAGACTCCCTCCGGGACTCCGCAGCTGCCATCCAAGCCGAAGCCGGAAGCACCTGACGCTAAGGGCGGTGTAAACGGCGGCAGTACCGGGAATCCCCCTGGTATTGACAAATTTCTTGCAGCCGCCGAGCTGGAACTGGCTAAGGGCTTCAAGGAGCATGTCCCCAAAGGCAAAACAAGCGGTGACAACAATACGCCTTACGGCAAATGGTATGGGATGAACTACCAGCCCTGGTGTGCGATGTTCGTCTCTTATATCGCTAATGAAGCCGGAATCCTGGGCAATGTGGTACCCAAATATGCAAGTGTTGAAGCCGGGAGACAATGGTACATCAAGCAAGGGCGTTATAGTAAACGCTCCTCGGGATACACGCCGAAGGCTGGAGATGTTATCTTTTTTACCCGCAGCGGGCAAAACCATACAGGCATCGTCACCGGCTATGACAGCAAGTCCAAAACCGTATACACCATTGAAGGCAATACGAAAGATAGGGTTGCCCGGCGTTCCTATAAGCTTACTGACACCTATATCGTGGGGTATGGCAAAAATGGCGGAGTTACAGAAGGGCAAACGGACGGCAGCGCAGAATCGGGCAAGGGACATAGTACGCGGTGACAGAAAGTTCAGTAGTAGCAGTAACTCTTGGAAGGGAGAAATAGCCATATGAAAAAATGGTTTTGGATGATAGGCTTGTACACCGCACTTATGATTACAGGCTGCGCACGGACAGATAAGGCTACTTTAGGAGAAACGGGGCAGTCAGCCACGCAAAGTCCGGTATTGGAGACCGCTGCTCCCAGTCCTTCAGCAGTCCCGGCCCATAGGGTTATTACCGATGAGCAGAAGAATGGAGAAGATGGTATGTTCCAACTGGGAATGACTCTGGAAGAAGTGCGCAAACAATTGGAAGCTGAAGGCATAGACGACAGCAATGAAATTGAGAATGCAGGTGATCCCGCCGACTGGAATCAGGGACATCGTACCGTTATGACGGACCGAGCTGATTTCACATTCGATGAGAATGAGCGGCTCTACATCATTGATGTGACCGATGATTCTCCTACAGCAGCAGGCCTCAAAATGGGAGACGCGGAAGCGGATGTCGTTCGGCTGTATGGGGAAGATTCCCATGCCTATGAGCTGCCTGACGATGGCGGACGGGTCCTGGAATATGTAATGAATGACCATTACTTTACGGTGCTGCTGCAGCAACAGAAGGTTGGCGGCTGGGGGGTCTCTTCTTATAAGTGGGAGACGAACAGTCCCGTTACGGAGAGCTATGATCAGGTGAAGCCTGCCGGAGATGATGAAGGCACTGCACTGAAAGAGAAGCTGTATGAAGAGTTGCAGGCAAATATGCAGAAGGTTGCGCAAAACTCTGATGATTTGATGGCCGCCGTGCTGGCTTCGGACCGGATTCGCGGGCTGCAGAGCATTATGTCCATCGTGCTCAGCGATGCGGAAGTAGAAGAGATGCTGGATCAGAAAGAACAGGTTCAACCGCTGCTGGGCGACTCCGTGATTTATACCGGCTATTCGACGCAGGGCGTGCATCTGATGGCGATTCTGTCGCCAACTACGCCGGGGAATGAGAAATATAAAGCTGCGATGAACAAGCTGCGCGGCAAGGAGGATGAATATGCCTTCCTGTCTGCAATTGCAGAGGCGTCAGATGAACGTTCGCTTGAAGTTGGGCTTGATTTGTATGCAGAGGATCTGACAGACTCGCGGAAGGAGATCAGGCTCAGCTCGATTGCCGTCTCGGACAGCAGTGACGGGACTAAGCAGGTGACTCCTTTTACCGGCAAAGAGCTTGAACCTCTCCTGACCCAATACGGCCGCAAGCACAGTGCAGACCTAGTACTGGCAAGCGGAGACTGGCACGCCTTCGGCTTCATGGGCACGCTGATTAACGATCCTGTAATTACGATAGAGTTAGACGGGGAGCCGGTAATTCTGCAGCGCCAGTAGAGGAAGTATAGCTAAGGCTTGTCACAACCCCACTTGAGGAGGATATGAAGATGAAAAAAATAACAATCTTGTTCACAGCCCTATTCCTGTTAATCTCGCTAATGCCTGTATCTGCACATGCCGCCCAGTCTGTCCGGGTGGTGGTGGACGGCTCCAAAATCAGCTTCCCGGATGCCCAGCCATTCCTCGACAAGCAGAACCGGGTGCAGGTGCCGGTCCGTTTCGTGAGTGAAGCCCTCGGGGCGAAGGTGGGCTGGGTTCCGGCTTCCAAGACCGTAACGGTGGAACTGAACGGCAAGAAGCTGGTGCTAGTCATCGGGAACAGACAATTTACGCTGGATGGCGCCAAGAAGACGATGGATACCGCTGCCCTGATGAAGAACGGTAGAACGTTCGTGCCGCTGAAGTTTGTCAGCGAAGGGCTGGGCGTAGGCGTGAACTGGGACCAGCGGGTTAGCACCGCTTATATTTCCACGGATGGCAAGACGCCTGTTATCAGCTCCGCACCCGCTAAGGGCACTCCTAAGACCTCCAACGGATTCACTTATTATACGGATACAGGCTCTATGCTTCAGGTTAATTCTTCTACTGAGAATCCTCCCAAGGGCAAGGCCGTCCTTGTCATTCTGGTCGATTTCGAGATCGAGGGTGCTGATTATGCCATGCAAATGAAGGAAGCAGAAGCGATTATGCGGCAAAAGATTGAGCCGGCTACTGTAGATGCCATGCTGGACTATGTTGCTCCAAAGAAGACAGTAGAGTATAACCTGCCCTTTAGAACATTTGAAGATGCAAAATACAAAATTAATGTGTCTTCTACCGAATATAACGCGCTGGTTTTTACTATATACAGAAAATAGGTGTAGATGGATGAAGAGAGCCCTGGTTCTAGCCATACTATCGGTCATTTTTGTCGCTGCCGTCTTCCAAATGGATACCTATTCGGATGCACGCGGGAAGCCGGCCACTCCGGCCGAAGTGCTGAAATTCGCCAACGAAGATTACCTGGACTTATATGGTGTGAAGGATTACTTCAAGGAGGAGACCTCCAAGGGCAGCTACCGGAAGGATCTGCTGCAAAAAAGGATTGCTTCAGGTGCCGAACGTTACTATGAAATCGTCTACGGGACCAGTCATGGCACCCAATTGGACGGAGGGCTCTATGAATATTCCGGCTATACCCGGGAAGGCAACTCGGTACCGACAGAGAATGTTCCCTGGTTCGCCGGGTGGAGCGGGACGCAGATTCAGAATCTCTCCCTGATTAAGGAATCCTGGGAGGATGATGCCGTTCAGCAAAAATTCAAAGTTAACACAAATAAATTTGACCGCTATCAAAACACTAACAACTCAAAGCTCACCGCCTATCTCACAGACGGGACCTTTGAGCAGGCGATTATCGAGGGCTTGAATATTGAATACGGCGGCAACCATACGTATAAGGATTTCATGTACCGTAATCAGAATAAAGAGCTTCAAGATAAGAAGGTCTATACCAACAACGCCACTCCATCCAAGGGTGGCAAGTGGATTGACTATGTTCATGTGCTCCAGCCGCCCACGTATTTCTCGTGGGGGTATGGCACCGTCTATATCTCCCATAACAGCGGGAATATCACGTATTTGGACATTCCGATTGCACCGCTGGCCTTGATTGAGCAGGAGTACGATATAAAGACTGAATTTGAACAGCTGCCGCTGCAGGCAGAGGCCGGTGAACAGGTGCAAGTACAGATCCGGGTGGATTCATCTTTTCCTGAAGAGATCAAGACTCCCTTCCGTTGGGAGATTATTCAGGTGAGTACAGGCAAGGCCATCGATAGCTCTTCGGCGAAGCTGACGTTCACCGGTCATGCGCAGAAGGGTAGCGGCGAGCTTGTCATTCCCAAGAACGGGGAGCGCCTGCTGAAAGCCAGCTTCAAGATGCCAGGCAGCGATGTGCGTATCAAGTTCAGCGTGAACCCGGAGGGGAAGAACCCCAAGGAGAAGCAGATGGCTAATAACGTGCTCGATTCGCATCCGATCGCCGTCAAGCTGCTGCAGCCGCAGCCGCTGGGCTATAATGTGCTGACCCGGCAGGTGGAATTCCCGATCTACGGCGGCGTACCGTTAGTTGCCCAGTTGTACTTACCCCGCGGAGACTGGATCAACAAGGCAACAGGACAACTGAATGTGACCAATGCGACACCGGATGTATTCCGGCAATATAATGTGTCGGGCAATCCTGTGGTGGATGATCCGGGGAGTCGTATTTCGCGCCAGCCCATCGTCAGCGCGGTGATTGACCGCAAGGATTTCGGCGATGACCCTGAGCATGGCAAATGGCTCAATCCGGCTAATCCATATTCCCCTGCGGTAAAAGAAGGCCGGGTGGACTTTCAAGGCGGAGTGCAAAGAAGCTATGAGTATGAAGTGACGAGCTGCAGCAATGGCACTTGCACCACACGGACAGAGACCGATACGGCAATCGCCAGCTTCCCGCAGGGAACGGACCGGAAACTCTATGAAATGTATTTCTATCATGGACGCAAAGAAGTACCGGAGCCTGTGATAGACAGTAAGATCGGGCAGAACACCGGGACCGCTCTATCCAAGAAGTTGCTGTGGAGAACCGAACCGTATCCGGTGGATGTCATCCGCTGGATGTACCATTTAGATAAGAATAATCAAGCATACAAAGCTGTAGCCGTAAATGGGCAATACAATCGTTCGTTCACGCAGCAAGGTACTGGTGAAATTGCCTGGAGTGCAACCAGTCCGCAGCTCCAAGAATATCAGACTTCGCGGACAGCAGCCAAAAATGGACAAGCAGGTAAAGCAGGCTATGACAAAGCGGTGTTCGCCACGGACCGGGAATTGCAGCGCTTCAACTATCCGCTGAAGTCGGGCTACTATTTTAACCCGGCAGGGTCCTATTCCTTCAAGGTAAAGACTGTGGTGTACAAGCCGGTCAAGGACGATACTGAAGATCATAAAGAGCTGGTGCAGCGGGTCATTGATTCTTTCCGTTATGAGAATGACCTGATCTATATCAACAATAAAAAGATCGCCGTGAACCTGAGCAATGAGCCGCTTGCCAAACAGGGCGGAGGTTTTGCCCGTAAGACGGGCATACTGACTGCCGCGAGTCCAAAGGGTGTGAATGGCGAAGTGCTGCTGGCCGTAATGGACCGTAGTACAGATGACAGCCGCTACAGCAAAAAGGTAGTGGAGCTGGAGCATTCACAGGACGTAAAGGGCGATACCCATGAATACTGGAAAAAGGTGATGGAAGGCTATAGCCAGTCCTCTACGGCTGGAAGCAATACGGCTTTTGAATATAAGGAATTCGTAAAAGACGGGCAGAGCATGTATCAAATTACGGAAGAGACCCGCGTTACGATTGTGATCAACCCGAAGAACAGCTATCTGTATACTCATGCCAATATGGCGGACGGTGAATATCCGATTAAAGTGTCGGTTGGGAATGTGGAGCTTGGCAAGAGCAAGCTGGCCTATCGCACTCTAGGCTCCATTCAAGGTATTACGGCACTGGACGGCATGACCATCACAGTGAAGGGCTCCATGTTCGACGACTTAAATAACTAGACGGCGGATTTGTACTCAGGAGGTGAAGCATGCAGCAGCAGGTGGAGATCAAGCGGATACTGGAGCTGGAGCAGGGACTGAAGCGCTTGAACCGCATACTGGAAGATCGTGTCACCGATATGGACAGAAGCGTTGGCGGTTTGGTCCGTTCGGTGCAGGCTGCTTACCCGGAAAGTTATGTGCAGTCTCCCTCCCGCGAGGCGGTCCGGTTGCTGCAGGAGTTGGTGCGGGAGGCACAATCGCTCACTGACCGGTTAGAGCGTAAGCAATCTGCATTACGCTGGGCGGCCGGGCAATATCAATCTGCTGAGACGAAGGCGCAGAGTTTGCTAAAGACTACACCCGCCTTCACCTGGAAGCAGGCAGGCAGTATGTTCAGCCGATGGCTCCAAGGCATACGGGACCAGGCAACGCGTGGGATTCAGGATGTCCTTCGTCACCCGCCCACGCTTAGCGGCATGATTCAGAATCTCCTACTGAACGTCAGAGACGCTTCGGTGGATAGACAATTGCACCCTTTTGAAGCAGATGCAGTCATCTCTGAGCTGTTCCAGCAGAGAGAATCCGGCAGTCCCGCCGAACAGCAGCAGGCGCGGGAACAATTGTCCAGGATTGCTGAGGCGTTGCGGGAAATCGGGCGCAGTCAAGCAGCCTACTCTGTCTATGAGAAGTATGGGAACAAGACCTATATGAAGTCTGCGAATGAATATGCAGAGCGTCAGCGGGAGCTGCTGCAGAAGCTGGGCGTGGATTCGGCCTTCTATGCGAAGACCGACCTGCGGACCCAATACAAGGGCTCCCCCTTATCCGCCTGCACGTATAACCCGCTGTTAGCGGACGGTTCGGCAGTGCCCGCCAGTGATGAGCTGCGGTTCGCCATCACGTTAGGACTGGTGAATGAGAACTACCGCGCGTGGGCGAAGAGTCATTATAAGGACATTGAGGCGGCAGTGGTTCGAGCGGAACAGATTCGCGAGCTGGAACGTCAGGTTGCGGAGTATAAGCGGCTCCATGGGCCGCCGATGACGTTGCCGGACGGCACGCCAATCACAGCGAAGAACAAAGAGAATGAGACGACCTTTGCCTATTTTAAGGACAAGGTCTATGATCCCAGCAAACATTCCGAAGTCATGTATACCGCCTATGACAGTTGGCTGGATGACACCTACGGTATGACCAATTGGCGCAAAATAGTGGTGCAGGCGGATCAGGTAACCCAAGCCTTCGTAGGCGGCCTGATTAAATCTACAGTGATGGGAGCCGTGGACACCGCCAAGTTCGCTTTTGACTTCGTCATCGACCCGGAGAAGACGACTCAAGAAACGATCGACAAGGTGAACTATCTCGTCAATCATCCCGAAGTTCTGGTGGATGCAGCGAAAGCCATGTACCATAACTTTAATGAAGGCACCCTGGAGCAAAAAGCAGAAATGCTCGGCAACGCCGCGTCCATCCTCGTCCCGGGCGTACCTATCGCCAAAAGCGGCGTGGTCGGCAAGGTGGCCGACGCGGTGATGGACCCGCTGACCGATGCGGTGAAGAAAGTGCCGGATGCCTTGAAGAACTGGAATTTCCCAGGGATGAACCCTTACCCGAACCGTTTAATTCCGGCAACGCCGGGCGGCCCCGGTCCGGTCGAAGTGCCGGGGCGGGTGTGGCGGAGTCAGGGGCCAGAAGGAAAGCATGATGCTGGCGGTGATTTTAAATCCAGGATAAATGATATCAGAGAGTCAGCACCCAATTACTATAAAGAATTAATCGATAAATACGGTCATGAAGGAAAATACTTTTCAAGATCTAACGATGAGTATGAGAGTCTCTCTAGAGATCCTGCACACGATTTTAAGATTAGTGAAAAATCAGAAATTGAAAGAATCGCAGGTTTGGAATTAGAGATTCGAAATGAGTTACCTGGCCCAATCAAAAGAGACCCTAATCCTAAAGGTGCTGAATTTATTGATGCCAATGGACAACTATGGGATGTAAAAGGTTGGTATTCTAAATATGCACCTAAAGGGTATTCACTTGAAAAAGCAATGCAGGATATTAGAAAATCGTTGGCAAATGGAGAAAACGTTATAGTGGACACAACTAAAATGTATCCAGAGCACATAAAGGAAGTAAAGATTGAACTAGAGGCTGCGAAGCTAAGTGATAAAGTCTTGTGGTGGCCCTGATAGTAATTTACTAAGGAGACACGATATGAACATTACAAATCTTATAGAGAATCACAAGACATGGGCAGCATCCAATGGGCAGTCCGGTGAGAAGATGGATATAGAAAAAGCATCACTGAGCGGACTGGTTGTACCTCATACCAATTTGAGTGATGCAATTATAGTAGAGTCAGATTTCAAAAAAATCGTTCTGCACTATAGCGATCTGGCCGGAGGATATTTTCTGGGGTCGGTTTTTGATGAGGCTGATTTGTCAGACAGTATGCTCAGCAAGGCGATCTTTGAATATGCTTCCATGAAGCATTGTGTAATGAGGCATTGTACAGCCATCAAAGCGTCATTCGATGATGGGGATCTAGTATATGCTGATTTAACCGGAGCAGATTTGCGCCGTGCTTCTTTTCAAAGAACTAATTTGAGTCATGCCTGTTTTGATGAAGCTGACTTGTCCTATGCTCATATGGATGGCGCGCATTTGTATCATACGACATTCGTAAAGGCGAAGGGTGTGGACTTCATCCATGCCGACCATATCTATATTGGTAGTGAGGATCACCCTATTAAGCTTGAGGGAGAGGATGTTAACCGGTGGTTGTGCACACAAACCGTAGAATCTAAATAGCCCGGAGGCGGGACATTCTTATGGATGAGGTGGAATTGCTGGGATTTGGATGCCGAGAGGTGGCAGTTTTTCCAAAGGGATTTCAAATTCTTGTTTCCTTCGAAAAAATAGGTTTCTTTATATTTTGATAGATACATCTGATGCCAGACTTCGCTGGGAATTTTTAATGACATGAATCTAGAACAAACTGTCAAAGGGGAATTGTGCTCAGGAGGTGAAGCATGCAGCAGCAGGTGGAGATCAAGCGGATGCTGGAGCTGGAACTGGGACTGAAGCGCTTGAACCGTGTGCTGGAGGAACAGGTCACGGGAATGGACAGAAGCGTTGGTGGTTTGGTCCGTTCGGTGCAGGCTGCTTACCCGGAAAGTTATGTACAGTCTCCCTCCCGCGAGGCGGTCCGGTTGCTACAGGAGTTGGGACGGGAGGCACAGTCACTTAGTGACCGGATAGAACGCAAGCAATCGGCCTTGCGCTGGGCGGCCGGGCAATATCAGTCGGCAGAATCGAAGGCGCAGAGTCTGTTAAAGGCTACACCGGCCTTCACCTGGAAGCAGGCAGGCAGCCTGTTCAGCCGGTGGCTGCAAGGCATACGGGATCAGGCCGCGCGTGGCATTCAGGATGTCCTTCGTCATCCGCCTACTCTGTCTATGAGAAGTATGGGAACAAGGCCTATATGAAGTCTGCGAACGAACATGCGGAGCGCTAGCGGGAGCTGCTGCAGAAGCTGGGCGTGGACCCTGGATTTTATTTAAAGACTGACCTGCGGACCCAATACAAGGGCTCCCCCCTATCCGCCTGCACCTATAACCCGCTGTTAGCGGACGGTTCGGCAGTGCCCGCCAGTGATGAGCTGCGGTTCGCCATCACACTGGGGCTGGTAAATGAGAAATACCGCGAGTGGGCGAAGAGTCATTATAAGGACATTGAAGCGGTGGTGGTTCGAGCGGAACAGATTCGCGAGCTGGAACGTCAGGTTGCGGAGTATAAGCGGCTCCATGGGCCGCCGATGACGTTGCCGGACGGCACGCCAATCACAGCGAAGAACAAAGAGAATGAGACGACCTATGCTTATTTCAAGGAGAAGGTCTATGATCCCAGTAAACATTCCGAAGTCATGTACACCGCTTATTATGGCTGGGCCGAAGAGACCTATGGCATGACCGAATGGCGCAAAAAAGTGGTCCAGGCGGATGAAGTCACGCGGGCTTTCGTAGGCGGCCTGATCGAATCTACCGTGATGGGTGCCGTGGACACCGCCAAGTTCGCGTTCGACTTCTTCATCGACCCGGAGAAAACGACGCAGGAAACGATCGACAAGGTGGCCTATCTCGTCAATCACCCCGAAGTGCTGGTGGATGCAGCCAAAGCGATGTACCATAACTTTAATGAAGGCACCCTGGAGCAAAAAGCAGAAATGCTCGGCAACGCCGCGTCCATCCTCGTCCCGGGCGTACCTATCGCCAAGAGCGGCATGGTCGGCAAGGTGGCCGACGCGGTGATGGACCCGCTGACTGATGCGGTGAAGAAAGTACCGGATGCTTTGAAGGACTGGAATTTTCCAGGGATGAACCCGTACCCGAACCGGTTAATCCCGGCAACGCCGGGCGGCCCCGGTCCGGTCGAAGTGCCGGGGCAGGTGTGGCGGAGTGAGGGGACGGGTAAGATTGACAATACTCCGCCTGCTTTCAAGCAAACTGAATTTGCCAGTTCTTACGAAGCAAGACTTAGTCAGACACCTGCACCTGAAAATCCAACGGTTGGTTTTGAAGGAACTAGGGGCGAATCTAAGTGTACTCTTAAGCCGCCACCTGATTCTGAAGTACAAATAGTATTAAATGAGGCTGGCATTGATGGTATACAATATAAAAATGTTGTACCTGACTTTTCACCTGTAGCAAAAGCGCAAGTAGAAATCGAATATATGCTAGGCGGAAAAGGAATTTATGGAGGAAAAGCACGAAGGAAAATTTCATTCAATCAGATTCAAAATTGGCTGAGCAACTCAATAGTTCTCCTGAATTAGCACGCCAATTCGGAATGGATTCGGGTAAAATTAGTGCAAGGGATATAAAGATCTATCGTGAAAAAAACAACTTAACATGGCATGAATTAAATGATGTAAAAACAATGCAACTAGTGCCAACAAATATTAACAGTACGTTTGGACATCTTGGCGGTGTAGGAGAGATTAATGCAGGGGCATTTGAACCTGGAGGTTTTGCCAAATAAACAAAAGGAGATCATAAAATGAAAAAAAATGATCCAATCTTTGGTGATCTTGAGTATAACTATAGTTGGTCTAAGGATACTACTATTCTTTTTTTCGGAAGAGAAACTGATATTACATTAATGATTGATGGCGAAGAAGATGGGGAATTTGATGAAGAACAGTACGCGGCATACCAAGCGTTAATGAAGAGTTGGGAGCAATTACATGAAAGTTTTCTTGAACCAATTTTAAATTATTATCGACAAAAGCGACATGAATTGGGTTACGATATCGATCAGAAAGAAAATTATCCGTTAGTCGAAACAAATGACCAAATTCTTGAAATGATTGCTCTAGAGGGAATTGTGGTCCCATATGGAGATATAAGAGAAGGTCGAGATATTGGAATACTTTTTAATTGCACATGGGACCAGGAAAATGGGTTGGGACTTCGTTTATTGAATGAAGAGGTGGTTGATGTTGGATACCAGGATATTGTAATTTAGTAACCAAATAAGCCAGTCAGTACAGCGCATCATATATTAAGCG
The DNA here is from genome assembly GCF_038002365.1 of Paenibacillus sp. FSL P4-0338. NCBI lineage: Bacteria > Bacillati > Bacillota > Bacilli > Caryophanales > Paenibacillaceae > Paenibacillus > Paenibacillus sp. FSL P4-0338. Next base: position 352,406 of record NZ_JBBOCG010000001.1, read on the forward strand.
GGTGGGAGATAACGAAGCCAAGCAAATTCAACTATTCTTGCCCGTGAGAAGACTAAATCATCGGAATCAAGTCTTAGCAAAAGTTGCTCGATTCCTAAATCAGTATGATTGACGGCTATCGGACGATCATATGGATTAATTACTATCGTAAATACTTGCCGTTGTTTGGCTAACATGTCCCCAGCCGTTGTGCGGGGATTCTTTTTTGCATAGGTCTTAACTGTCACATCACCCTATCGTTTAGAGAAATTGAAGGAGCAACGCTTCTGACAAAATAGAAAAGAATGATGAGTATGGCAGTATATCAATGGTTGAATGACATGAAAAATCAGTTTCACTACATTGTCCCAGGTGTAAAGATGATGAGTTGAATTATGTTGTTGAAGCGGAGAAAAAATTAATTTTAGAATGTGATACTTGCGGGCGGGCTTTGAATATTGATGGAACGGAATGGTCTGATGGAGTGGCTATTATTCATCCAGCAAATGAGACAATTGTAAACACATTTTTAGGTGCGAATTAGCTAAGCACTATACTATACATTCAATATAGAATTGTTGACAGATTAGCTGAACTTGGAGAAAACTAAAGTGGATTGTGGAGAGGGCCAATCAGCAAGGGGGGATTAAATGAACATTGCTCATCTTTTAGAGAACCATAAGACATGGGTAGACTCCAACGGCCAGCTTGGTGAGAAATTTTACCCCATGCCGATTTGAGTGATTCCATTATAGTGGAGTCGGATTTCAAAAAAAACATTCTGCATCATAGCGACCTTGCCGGAGGATACTTTTTGGGGTCGGTTTTTGATGAGGCTGATTTGTCAGACAGTATGATCAGCAGAGCGATCTTTGAATATGCTTCGATGAAGCACTGTATAATGAGACATTGTACAGCGATCAAAGCGTCATTCTACGTTACATTGAACAGAATAATGTACATGAACGGAGTTTTAAATATTGGTATGTTGGAGAGCGAAAAGAGGCCCAGGGGCTTACTATGTGGACCTTCCGTCTGATGTAAGAAGGTGCTGGTTTTTACCTGATGGTACATAAATTTTTCCAGATCGAGCTATAATGGTTGTAAAAAGGGATGGAAGTCTGACAACTTTTGCTCTTATCTCAACTCCAGTAGGGCGGCTGATTTCAAGTATGCATATCAATTGCTTTTATTTTGTAACCTAAATAAAGCTATTGCGATACGCAAAGCAGGTTGATTATGGTCAGATACTACTATAATTACTCTGTTTTTTGTTATGTTCGCTTTCTTGGAGACTGGAATGGAAATCTAAGTGAACTGAAAAAGCAATTTATTGATTGGCCTATAAAGAATTTAGATGAAGTCATCGTAATAACTAAAGATAAAAAGGTAATTGACTTACTTCCATAAAACGGGGGGTTATATTAATGGCTATAGAATATTCATTTATGTTAGAAGAGATACAATTATCCAATACTGATATCAGTATTGAACTGGAAAAATTGGGTGTGATACTAGACATGAACAAAATAGAAAAAATGTCAGAAGGGATTCGAATAACTGAAACATATGATAGGCTTGGGTTTTCATTGGCGCTAATGGATACTTCTAAGTCACTTTACGGTTATGAGTCGGAGTACTTCTTGGATGAATTCATCAATCGACAAGATTTAAGTTTTAGAATTAACAAGTTCTTTGAATGGGAACAAGCAATAGTTAATATGTTAACTATTGTTTTTGAAATCATGAATAAGGTCAGCACTAACTGCATTTTTGAGTTTAATGGCGATACAGTTTATTTAGTAAGGTTAAATGAAGTGATCTATATTAATAATAATACTGGATTTTGGGATAATGAGAACTTCAAAGAAATTATCAAACCTAGAGAATTCCTGTTTTTAAAACCTAATGAAAAACTTTAGAGGAGGTTGTTGAACTACATGATTAAGAAGCCTTTCGGACAGCCTGTTCAGTATATTTGGAAAATGCATCAAATGTTAAGGATGTTTTGAGGGGAAATAGGGAGGTGACGATATGACAAATGAAAATATTTCTGAAAAAGAACTGATCGATCTTTATTATTTTTCTATCGGAGATGGGAACTTTATTAAAGCGTTGGAAAAGTATTGTAACGGGCAGGGTTTTGGTAATGAGCATATCTGGTGTTTATTTGCAAGTGAGCTAGAAGAGTGGGAAGAAGGGTACTTCGGAGAAGATGGGGTTTGTTATTTTTTTGACCGTCCTGCAGTTGATGAAGATGTAACCTTCGTACTAGATTACTCCAGTTTCTATGTTTATCTTAAGGAAGCAAGTAAAGTATATTTGTTAAAGCACTCTGATGATAAGGATGTAATTGAATCTCGACTATATGCAATTAAACGAAAGTTTAAAATTGTATAGGTAGAATGGAGATGTCAACGGGAACAGTGTATGGCGTTGTCCTAGTTGTGAAACTTTTTGTTTATAACCCCAGCATAGAGTGGTGCGAAATAATGAATCAATTCGACAATTTAAATGTGGATGCCAAGGTAGTCTATCTCCTTTCTTTGAGTGAATTAGTTATCAACAAGATTTCAAAATCTGAAGGTTATGAAGTAGCAGTAGTGAACTAGATATTACTAATATGCAGCGAGTCTTAGATTTGTCAGATAAGGTTAATTATCGGGACAGCTTAGATGAGCATGAGGTTGAGTATCTAGAAGAGTACTTGGAACTCAGTTAAGAATAAATATAAAGAACTAACAAGCGAAGCCTAATAAATTCTATAATCTCAAATGGAGTGAATTGTATGATTGATTTCTTGGAAAGGGCAATAACACGAATCTCGAATATTGCTTGGGGAACTTCTGAAACAAAAAAGAAATCAAGTGAACTTTTAATTGCTGAGTATTTGAGGAGAAGTTCACTATTTTTGGAGAGGTATTCAATTGAATCCGGACCTTTCTTTAGTCCTGCAAAAGTGTTGGGCTCTAATCTAGAATTAGAGGATATTATCACTAGTATTTTTTCTGAATCAGGTAAACCAAATCTATTATGTAAAACAATATGTTTACGTTATCTTGAATGGGTCGCTTTAGTTGGAGAAGAAAAACTAATTAATGATGAATATCAAGATATTTATGAGCCATTGATTAAGTATTTTGAAAGGGGGGGAACTCTTAGACTTGATCAGGGTATCTATTTGGATTATGGTTTTGGTGCATTTCCTATAGATAATTGGCGTGAACAATATTCAAAGTTACATGCTATTGATATTTCAGATGAAAATTTAGATAACGTTGATTTAGAGAGTAGGACGAATTAGGAGAGGTGATAAAGTAGTATGGGAACGTCAGCATTTATTTTAATGAAGCAAGAAAAGTATACCCCTGAAAAATTGTTAAGCGACACGATAGTAGCTGCTTTTCATGCAGATGCTAGACTGTATTTTGATAACTATAAAAAATATAAGAATGAACAGTTCTTATATACAACCTTAAATGTTACTGATCAGCCTTTGGTTCATGAGAATAATCAGCAATTTATATTTTATGTTGATGGACTGGATAACTACGAGATCACTTATGATAATAACGAGTTCATTTTTGGCTTGGATCCGAGTCTTTCACTGTATCAGGTGGGTGGAATTGAGGAGATTTATGGTGCCCAAGAATTGATATTTCGCTTTATATATGAATACCTGAAATTAAACCCCGATGATTACTTTTGGGTCGCGGGCTATGATTGGGCCTACAGTTGGGAGGATATGCAAAAACTAAAATCGTTACCGTATGACCCAGATTGGTGCTATAAGAGTCCTAAAAACTAATACAATTGAAAAAAAGGGGGGAGATTTACTTATGGCTTCAATAGCTGAATTAGTAGAAGAAATTAATACTGATAAGATTAAAAACGGAGAATTAATAGTATGTTTAGAAGCTAAGAATTTAAGAGTAGTTTTATTGAGTCAGAATCATACAAAGCTTTGAGGAATATATCGAAGAAGAGGGTTTAAATGTGGCGCAAGTTTCAGCGAAAATTTTTGAAGAAGATTGGAGAAGAGTAAATGTTAGTATGTTTACTAAAACAATATATTTTGTTTCTACATATACATAAAAATGATATTGAAAAACTGTTACAAGACATTCAGTAGATTACATTTTAGGTTTGAAGGTGGATTAGTTATTGTAACGAAATAGTGGTAGGGGATACTCAGTGCCGAACTAAAAGATAAAAAAAGGAGTGGGAAAAATGAGAATGAATGTTAATACAGTTGTTTTACCATTGCCGAGTGATGAGTTATTAGATGCAGTTGAACGAAGCTTGAGAGTTTCATTTCCCGAAGTTTATAGAATTTTCATTAAGGAAAATAATGGAGTTGTACCAATCACTAATGTTTTTAGTTTTAAGCAGCAGGAATATCTTATTGAGAAATTTTTGTGTGTATTAGATGACAGTGAGTCTGATCCTATACATGGTTGGTACGATATTGAAGTTACTATTACACAAATAGGGGATAGATTAACGGACAATCAAGATTTAGTGGGAATGAATGTAGTTCCTATCGCATTGCTTTTTTCAGGAGATTTTGTTTGCTTAGATTTCAGAGAAACAAAAGAGCCTACTGTAGTTATTTGGTTTCATGAAGAGTCAGAGGAATTCTCTCCTGTGACACAACAGGTTGCCCGCAATATATCTGGATTTTTTGAAATGCTAAAAAAGTAGTTTTTTAACATATAATAAATAGAAGGAGATTTCTCAAAGTGATCATTAATGATGCTGTGTTCGGTGAACTTGAATACCATTATGTGTGGAGCAAGGATTTTACAATTGAATTTTTTGGCGAACAAGTCAATGTTGCTTTGATGGTAGATGGTGAAGAAGATGGTGAATTTATTGAAAAACAGTATGCTTCATATAACACTTTGAGAGAAAATTGGAGAGAGATTCAGCAAAGTATTCTGACCCCAATTTTAGATTATTACAAAGAGAAGCGTTCTGAACTTGGGTATGACACTTCATATGATAAAAATTACCCTTTAATTGAAACAAATGATAAACTTCTTGAAAATATCAAACTAGTTGGAATTTATGTGCCAGCTGCAAAACGGTTTGAAGCCAGATCTATTGGACTAACATTTGACTGTACATGGGATGAAGAAAACGGAATTGGTATACGTCTAATGAATGAAGAAGTAGCTAGGGTGGGGTACCAAGATGTAGCAATTTGATTTGACCAACAATATTACAACCTCATAATGGTGGGCGGACGGCAGGTATATGGGCTGACGCACCAAGATAATATTGTTTAGGAGGTAGAGACATGGAAGTTAAAGATCAAACTATAATATATCCTTTGCCGGATGATGTTCTGCTGACTGAAAAAGAAAATAAGTGGAGAATTAAATTGCCGGATGAATATAAAGAATTTATTAAAATATGTAATGGTGCTTCTCCTGTAAAAGCTAGCTTTAGGTGTAACAACCATAGTTATACAATTGATAGGTTTTTATGTATCTTGAAGGTAATCGGGGAGAGCGATGATGAATTCTACGATATCGGAGTAGTTAGAACTCAGTTAGATGAGAGGATCGTGGCAGACGAAAACTTAGTAGGTACTGAGTTATTACCAATAGCTGCTCTATTTGCAGGGGACTTTGTGTGTTTAGACTATAGCAATACTGATAAAACAGAGCCTGCTGTTTGCGTTTGGAATCATGAAGAATCATCAGATTTAGACCCTGTAACTTATTTTACAAGTAACACCTTTGATGAGTTTCTAAATATCTTAACGGAATTATGAAACCCCTTACATTAAACAAGCTGATTATAGTCAGTTGCCGCCGTAATTGATCTGATCTTCATTCGAGAGGGGGCGTGGACGTGAAGGAATGGGAATATACTGAATTGACTGGATGCAAAGTGAATGATTGGTCTATATTACCAATTAATAAGAAGATAATATTTTACTTGGGACTAAGTGAGTTTATTGTTCAATCGTTTAGTGACAATAATTTTTTTGAGGATGCTCGAAATGCTTTAGATATTTGTTGGAGATGGTTAGAAACAAAAATACCTGCTGGAGATGAAATATACGCATTATTAGATGATGGTACAGAGTTCGGGGGATTATTTATAAAAATGCAAATGGATGAACATGAAGAAAATGAAGCGAAATGGGATTGCATTGTAGATGCTGTCTCTTTTGTGAACAAACAAGCATATATTCTTGAAGGTGCAAGGTATTTACCTGCCCCGATTGAAAATGTGGATGAGGACTTAATTATTCACTTCCTAGACCGATTCCATAGTATTAATCCAGAGAATAAGAATATTGTGGCAGACTTCTTTGGATATATACTGAATACGGACATTTACACTAAAGAAGATATGGTGACTTATTTTAATAAGTAGTTAATTGCAATCAAGGATTAACAGGGAGAAAAAGAAATGCATAGAATACTTACAGAACAAAACGAAATTGATAAACTGGTTGAATCTTATTTCTGGATTATTAATTTCCCGAAATCCTTGGAATACTTTGGTGATAATGAGAGACACGGATATGGCTCAGGTCCGTTAGAAGTACAATTTTCTACCTATCATGAGCCAGAGCAGAAGTACTACATTGGAGACAAGAAAGTGTGCTTTATAGGAGAGCCCCCAGCGTGTGACGAAGATGTAATGGCAGTAATGGAGTATGATGAATTTTATAACTATTTAGTTATTTTTAGTGCGAAACATCTTGTTGATCATCCAGAAGATAATGTTAAGATCCACAGTCTATTAGAAATAATAAAAAACAGATTAGAAATATAACTCTAGCAAGAAGATTATAAAATACAACCTTCCATGCCACAATGCGAGCTAGCCGCCCGTGTTGTGGTTTTTTTTATCCTATATGCATTATAATTGGGATAATTCATAATGATGGAAATGTATTCAAAGAATAATTCCATAACAAAATAGAGGTGGTAGCTTTGTTTTATATATTGTTTTTAATAGATACAGGGAAGAGTAAAAAGCCATGGATATGTGGCTAATTACAGATCTGAGGGTGGGTTAAGGGTGGGGATACGCTGTGCCTGAAGGACTATAAACTTAGGGAGACTTAACATGGAACAGGAAGGATTCGTGTCTTTGTGGGTTGGAGATGTTCAATCTTTCGAGGAATTGGATAGATTACTTAATGTCTCTTATTCCGATGAAGGAGATTTTATCCCATCCATATTTGCTAATCACTTTGAGATTCGCAGATATGATGATGCAGTAAGAGAAGCAGACTATTATGAAGAGGCAAATAATAACCTAAATCTATTACTTGAAGGATTCTCTTATGATAATGAAATTGCCCCGAAATTTAATGCACTAGTGGAGGAAGAATTACCTAGAGATATTAATGCAGTTATTTTACTTTTTAACTTTAAGTATACCGGGGAGATTGCTGAAGCTACAATATTAACCAATTACCTGAGATACTTGGGTTCGGTGGACTATTTATAGCAATTCAACTGGATGATAATGAAGACCCGCTGACCGATGCGGTAAAGAAAGTGCCGGGTGGCTTGAGGCATTGGATTTCTTACAATGAGGTGGGAAAATTGAAGTCTAACTTTGAACAAGCCAAGAAAAAAATAATGAACATGAATTGGAAAAATAATGGCATAGATAAACCCTCTTATATAATCTTAGTTACCGAGTTTATAAGAAGGGGGAATATTTTTTTGGATTTTAACTCCAAGGATGATAATAGACGTGCTGTTTTTAATGCAGCAGAAGTAATTAATTTTGATACACCTGCACATATAAAAGAAGAATGTAATGCATTAGTAAACTCCAACGTTGGTTGGGTTACAGAGTATCTTTGCACTTTTTATCTTGAATGGGCATACGTGGTGGACAAAAAAACACCTGTGGCTCTGAAGTTTCACGATCTATATGACCCTATTATTAAGTTGTTTGAGAGAGGTGGAAGGATCAGCTATCACCATAATGAGTTAGTATGTGGCAAACATGGATGGCCGCGCAATTCCGGGGTAATGACTAGGGGAATTCAGCCCCAAGACATTAGGGATGAAGTTCTGGATGCACTCGATGATGAACAGTAGAAACCAACAAACCAATGAGCGGACAGTCCACTGTAAATGGAACAGGAGGGGACTAGAATTGGAGATTCAAGGGAGCTGTGAAGTTTTAACAGAATCTAGACTCCGAGACTTTGAAGGAATAAACGGGCTTCAACTTCCCCAACAATATCGAGAATTTTTATTGAAACACAATGGGGGATATCCTAAACCCTATTACTTTACTATCTCAAGAGAACAAGGGATGGGTATGGTAAATGTTTTTTATGGCATTGGTGAAATGTACGACGATTTAGACAAAAAAATTCATAATTTTGATGAGATATTAGAGGCGGGATTTATTCCGATTGCAGATGATTCTGGTGGTAATCAGATATGCTTAGGTCTTACTGAAGCGCATTTTGGACATGTGTATTTCTGGATTCATGATGAAGACCCTGAAGATATGGGCAATATGTTTTTCCTTTCTAAGGATTTTGGGGAATTCTTAAAAAGGCTGCACGAAATTTCAGAAGATTAGAATGTGGAGAGCTTTAGAATGGATTTTTTAAAAGACGGTGAGATCAGGAATTCTTGTCGACCTTAGAAATATATAATTTCATTGTATGACTGATGCATCTCTGGAGGTGAAGCATGCAGCAGCAGGTGGACATCAAGCGGATACTGGAGCTGGAACAGGGACTGAAGCGCTTGAACCGTGTGCTGGAGGAACAGGTCACCGGTACCGATAGAAGCGTTGGCGGTTTGGTCCGTTCGGTGCAAGCTGCTTATCCGGAAAGTTATGTGCAGTCTCCCTCCCGCGAGGCGGTCCGGTTGCTGCAGGAGCTGGTAAGGGAGGCGCAGTCGCTTAATGACCAGATAGAGCGTAAGCAATCGGCGTTACGCTGGGCGGCCGGGCAATATCAAGCTGCCGAGACGAAGGCACAGAGTCTGGTTCATACGACACCGGCCTTCACTTGGAAGCAGGCGGGCAGCATGTTCAGCCGGTGGCTGCAAGGCATACGGGACCGGGCAGGGCGTGGCATTCAGGATGTCCTTCGTCATCCGCCGACACTTAGCCGCATGATTCAGGAGCTACTGCGGAACGTCAGGGACACTTCGGTGAACAGACAATTGCAGCTTTTTGCCGCAGATGCAGTCATCTCCGATCTGTTCCGGCAGCGAGAAACCGGTAGTTCCGCCGAACAGCAGCAGGCGCGGGAACAATTGTCCAGGATTGCGGAGGCGTTGCGGGAAATCGGACGAAGTCAAGCGGCGTACTCTGTATATGAGAAGTATGGCAACAAGGCCTATATGAAGTCCGCGAACGAACATGCAGAACGTCAGCGGGAGCTGCTGCAGAAGCTGGGCGTGGATCCGGGCTTCTATACGAAGACCGACCTGTGGACACAATACAAGGGCTCCCCCTTATCGGCCTGCACCTATAATCCGCTGCTGACGGACGGATCAGCGGTGCCAGCCAGTGATGAACTGCGGTTCGCTATCACCTTAGGACTGGTGAATGAGAAATACCGCGCGTGGGCGAAGAATAATTATAAGGACATCGAGGCAGCGGTGGTTCGAGCGGAACAGATTCGCGAGCTGGAGCGTCAGGTGGCAGAGTATAAGCGGCTCCATGGACCGCCGATGACGTTGCCGGACGGCACGCCAATCACAGCTAAGAACAAAGAGAACGAGACGACCTTTGCCTACTTCAAGGACAAGGTCTATGATCCCAGTAAACATTCTGAAGTCATATACACCGCCTATTACAGTTGGCTGGAAGACACCTACGGCATGACCGAATGGCGCAAAATAGTGGTGCAGGCCGATCAGGTGACCCAAGCTTTCGTAGGCGGTCTGATCGAATCTACCGTAATGGGTGTGGTGGACACCGCCAAGTTCGCGTTTGACTTCGTCATCGACCCGGAGAAGACGACTCAGGAAACGATGGACAAGGTGGCTTATCTCGTCAATCACCCCGAAGTTCTGGTGGATGCAGCCAAAGCCATGTATCATGATTTCAATGAAGGCACCCCGGAGCAAAAAGCCGAAATGCTCGGCAACGCCGCATCCATCCTCGTCCCGGGCGTACCTATCGCCAAGAGCGGCATGGTCGGTAAGCTGGCCGACGCGGTGATGGACCCGCTGACCGATGCGGTCAAGAAAGTGCCGGATGCCTTAAAGCATTGGGAATTTCCAGGGATGAACCCTTACCCAAACCGGTTAATCCCGGCAACGCCGGGCGGCCCTGGCCCGGTCGAAGTGCCGGGGCAGGTGTGGCGGAGTGAGGGGAGGGGGAAAGGTAACAAACCTAACCTCTACGATAAGGCTGGAAATTATACGGGTGGTAGAACTCAGAAGGAATTGGATGACTTAGCTCGAGATCCAGCAAGTAATGGGAAAATAGAACCTAAAAATATCAGAGAAAGGGAAGTTGGATTAGCAGTAGAAGAAAGAGGTCAATTGGGAAAGCTAGTGCGTGATCCTCAAGGAGAAAATGGAGCAGAGTTTATAGATACTTCATCAGGTTTAAAGTGGGACGTGAAAAGCTTTGAATCATACCCAAGTGGTGACAATGGAATTCCTATAACAAATCCCAAAAAGGGTGCCTTTACTATTAAACAAGGTATGAAAAAGCTACAAAAAGAATTTGATAATGGGAACAACGTAATTATTGACACAAGAAAAATGGAGCCTGAGCATGTTGAACAACTCAAGAAAACAATTGATGAAGAAGGAGTAACCGATAAAATAATATGGTATCCTTAAGGAGTGGGAAAATGGAAGGGAATCTTAATAGGAAGTTTGATTTGCATAAAAAGTGGGTTGAGACAATTGGTAAAGAAGGCGAAATGTTAAAGTTAGATGAAGTGGACTTAAGAAGTATTGATTTATCCGATATATTGCTTGAACAAGCATATTTGATTGAGTGTACTTTTGATGATCTCAGACTGGAAAACATTGATTTTCACACATCATTATTAGCCTCGTCAACATTTAAAAATGCATATTTAGATAAATGTGATTTTTATAAATCAGACCTTAGATATACGGATTTTACCAACTGTGTCATTAAAAACAGTAGATTTAGTAAAGGTGATTGTTGGGAAGCAATATTTAGAAATGCATATTTACTAGATTGTAATTTGATTAATGTATCGTTCTACTTAACGGATTTTAGTTGGGCAAGACTAGAAAATATAGATATAAGTGTAGCGACATTTGAAGAAACATTATTAAGCGGAGTGACTTTAAAAAATATTAAAGGTATAGAAGAAGCTCATATTAAAAGTATTAATATTGGTACGTTGGAGAAGCCGACTTTGTTGAAATCAGATGAAGCAAAGAAATGGATGTTAGAAAAATGTGAAGTAAGTGGCTAAGAGGAATTGGCTACCAGTGCCGAGTGAAATGGGAAACAGGTCATTGTGGTCAGATGTTACCATTATTGACCTGTTTTTTGTTATGTTGATGATGAATTTCCAAGATTTAATGACACAGAGGCAAAAATACTCGAAGCCATTGCTGTTCCAAACTAATGATGGAATTCAGGATAAAGTTACTAAATATTGATTTGAATTTCTATTCTAATAATATGAAATAAGGAGTGTTGGAAATGAACTTAGCAAGCTATGAATCAATAAAATCATCAATAGTGATAGACTTTGAGGAATATATTGAGGAAGAAGGGTTAAATGTAGCGCAGGTTTCAGCAAAAATTCTAGAAGAAGATTGGAGAATTGTAAACGATAGTTTATTTACTAAAACATTATATATTTTTACTATTGCAATAGAGAGTTTAAAATACAAAGAAATTGCTGATTTTATATATTCTAGATTGAATCTGGAAAACAATGAATTTGAAGAGGATATCGATAAAAATGACATTGAAATGCTGACGAAGGACATTCAAATATGTAAAAAGTTAATTGCTAACAAAGGGGCATATAAAATCAGGGAAACAAGCCATTCTGTTAAATCTAGAGTAGAGTATATTTTAACGATTAAAGGTGGTTGCCCGAGCATTTGATGAGCACTACAGTGAAAAAAATTCAGATGATATGGAGAAGGCCGTCTTGATGGTTATCTCTGCGGAATTAAAAGTAAAACAGCCACGGATATATAAGAATACAAAAGAGAATTACATTAGAGATCTTGAATCAATAGATTTTCACAAACTAAAGGACTTTATTCTAAAGGGTCAATTAAATGAAAAAGAGCATGAAGAACTTTATCTTATTGGAGGAGAAACAAGTATTGCAAGAACTCGAAAAAATGCCAGTAGATCTTTGCCCAAAAGCAAGATGGTTTTACAATGAGATAGTAGATATAGTCGATCACTACTTTTCCGGGAATGAAAATGATAATACTACCATTGATGATATTTTAAAAAGATTCAAAAGGGAATTCAGGTATAGAGCTGAGGAATTCACACTAGTATTTGGGGGAGAGAAGTGGATGGATTATGAATTGTTTTTACTATCTAAAGTAATTAATAATTCATTAGGTGAAATGCTGGAAAGATTTACGGCTGAGTATGGGGACAAGAGGGTATCAATGAGTTGTAACGATGAGGAAATAGTTATTGGGTCTGAGCTATTTGCATTGGCACTTGAAGTTGAAGATATTTCGGATATCGCTTTTGTTAGAAATCATTACAACTTAGATGTGAATGTTTGCATCAGAATTCAATTGTTCGGAAGTACGTTTTATCAAGGACTAGAGCTTTTGTTTAAAATTATGGGAAGGCTTATAAGTCATATTGATGGAAATCTATTATTTCTAGAAGATGGTTCAGCTCAGCTGCTTAGAATGGAGAAAGGCCAACTGCTTGTCAATAAAGCTCTAGACCCGTATCAGACGAAATATTTAACCACAAGTTTACTTAGTCTACTTGACCATCCTTACCTTGAAAAAGAAATGTCACACTAAGATGTAAAGGTGATAAGGGGGAGTGGACGTGAAGGAATGGGAATATAACGAATTGACTAAATATGTTGCCGAGGTCTTTACTAATTCAATTGACGATGGTTTAAATAATTTGCAAGCAGGAGGACGATGTTTGTATGAGTTTGCTAAGGTCATTGAGGAGGGAGACACCGAGAAAACTATATTTTATGTTAGTGTAGCTGATCTGCAAATCAATAGCGGGATTCTTTCTTCTCAAATCTATGAGGTAGTGGATGAGATCATTAAGTCTTTTGATTTTGATAATTTTGTTGATGAGTTAGGAATTACCGATGCTAAGGATTTAAGTCTTCGTATCGATTCACTTAAAACAAGGGTGCAAAGTGTTTAGGTAATTGGTTGAAACATGTATAACCAAGGTGGTGGGGCTACCTAGTGCCGAATAAACCCAACATTCTACCAATAACACATATAACCTATGAAAAACCCGTATAAAGATTTTGTCATCTTGGTTTCTGATTCTCGCAACGGCGAGGGAGGAATCAAGATCAATGTCATCGGATATGTCAAAGTATCGAACAAGAAATGAAATTATCGGAATTGAGTTAATGCGGACGGATTCTGAGGTTGGCTGTGAGCTGCTTATTTTCAATAAGAAGCAATTCATCTTTAGTCTATCGATAGCAAGAAAGAAAATGAGCAATTGACATAATCCATCTTAAAATTTAAAACTGATCCACACCCATTCAACCGCAACTGAGTCACTCTCAGTGCGGTTTGTTTGTGTTTTCAGACATTTTCCCTTAAAAATCAGGACTTTTTTCGTTTTTCGAGTGTATTAACCTTATTTCGGGGCGTTTGACGCAACTTTTGTCGAGATTTGTTAAGAGTTTGTTTAGAGCTGCCTGATAGAATAAACGCAGATATGAAAAAACAGGCAGTTTTATAACTAGTATTTGTTGTCCACGGGTGGGCAGGTCGAAAGGAGAATGCGGAAGCATAGGGAGTGAATCCAGACTATAGCGAAGCTTGCTGCACGCCGGACAGGAAATGATGAACGAATAAGGGGGAGCACCAATTGTTAATGAGCAGGAGATTGAAGAGATATATCTCGCTAAGCTTGATTCTTAGTATGTTGCTATCGTTAATACCCAGTGCCTTTAGCGGACTGGCAGAGGCTGCGGGTGATGATTTTGAGGTCAAGTTTCCAAACGGACAACATGTCGGCAACTTAAGCTACCCTGCAGACAATACATTTCTCAACTTTTATACCAAGGTGGAGGGCTTCAAGCAGACAGAGGAAGATAAAGACGCCAAGTACGACTGGACTAAGGGCGATATCTTTGCCGGTGTTGATGATAATGAAGCAACGGTTCAATTCCAGGTGAAGGTAGCCGACAATCCGCTTCTGAAGAATATGGCAGAGAGCGGACATGCGGAGATGCTTACAGGGTTCGCCGTGCTGCGGCGTCACTCCGGGTTCCTATGGACCCGTCATTCGTCCATTACAGTAAACATCGACGGAAAAGATATTATCAATGAACGAACCGGCAGCAGCCAGCGGTATAACAAGTCGGCCAAGGCCATCATCAAACCGAATTCTGTTATCACTATTAGGGTCTGGGGTGAAGGCGATGATGATGGTGAAGCGGCGGGTGTACGCGGATTCTACCTCAAGTTCCAGGATCTCAAGCGTCCGGTGATTGATAACTATACCTTTACCGGCAACGGTGCAGAACGGCTTAACGAGAATATTAACCAGAAAGAGCTGTATGTCAAAAGAGACGAGAACATCACGCTCAGCTACAACTTCAGCGAGCCGGTCAGACCGACTTCGGTGGTAAAGGCGAATTCTGATTATTTCCTGCGGCACAAGCTGTTCATTAATGATCCGGGCACCGGACTTCCGGCAGCCGGACAACAGCAGTATCTGCAGAATATATCCTTTAACGAGAACAATCTGGATTCCTACCAGAAAAAAATTGCCTACAGATATACGGGAGTTCCTTTCCACAACAGCGGCAATAATCCGCTGAAACCTTTGATTACCGGGGGGACTACCGGCGGAGCGCAGATGGATCTGTCGCTGGATAATAAATTGAAAGAATCCGTGCTCAGTGATGCGGCAGGCAATAAAGCGGTTGTCAATCTCAATACTGTACCGAGCAGCGGCAGCAATGCCTGGCTGGACCGGAAAAGCGGGAACCCCTTTGACTTTGACCGGGGCGGCTTCCGCGTCATTGTCGATGCCGTGCGTCCGAAGTATTCCAAGACCGCCAATGGCATTCAGCCGGAGATTCTGACCGGAGTTACGCTGAATAAGGGAGATGTGATTGACTTCACCCTGCAGATGACGGAAGAGGCCATTGCCAAGACCGGCTGGGACGAGAAGAAAACCTTCATCCTCTTCAATAACGGAATGAAAGCCTATTATGTTGCAGGCCGGAATACACCGAATTGGAGCTTCCGCATGACTGTGCCTGATGGCAAAACTGTGGAAACCCCGCTTCTCAAGGCTGTAGCTATATCTAATGATGCCAAGGGCGGCAGTGAGCCCATCCAGATGGATACCGATGTTATCCAGGATTATGCAGGGAACCTGATGATTCAGCCTGCGAACTTCGATGGAATCCATAAAGAGAAAATTGACCCTTACGGCAGTGACGAATCGCTCGCTAATTCCAAAATTGACTGGGCGAACCTGTTCATCGACAATACGGAGCCGGTGATCGGTTACCGGTTCGAGACAGGCGGTGCGACGGATACAACCTATGCCAAAAAAGGCAAGGTTACGATTGACGCCAACGATCCTTCCATTAAAGTACCGCATTTGGATCCTACCGTCCCTGACCGCGGTACGGAACGGCCGAGCCGAGGAATCTACCGCCCTTCGAATCTGAGTGCGGAAGCTTCTCCTTCCGTGGGCCTGGTGTACTACTGGTGGAGCCAGGATAAGGCTGATCCGTTCACCGGTGTAGCCGGAGATCATCATGCAGCGCTCAAGCGTTACGCACTCTCCGCCAAGCAGCCGTCAGATGAGCTATATCCAGGAGAATTCGAGAATATAGAGCTGTCGGTAGTGAATAACAAGACGAACCTGCTTGCTCCTCCGGCAGAAGCCTTCGAGGAAGGGAACAGCGGTGAGTGGTATCTGCATACCTGGACTGCTGATATGTCCTGGGATTCTGCCAGAGAATTGATGCAGTATGAGAAGAAAAAAGTCTATGTGGATACTCATAAGGCACAGTATGATGCTTGGATTGCAGAGGCACCGGGTTCAGAGGCGGATAAGATTTTCTATGCCGATAATCAGGCGCTGGCGGCTGTTGGACAATACGGCGATCTGAGCGTCTGGAAAGTGGACGATTTCAAGAATGACGACTCTAATTGGAAGCATGAAGTAGGCGTTCTGAAGCTGGACAACCAGGGGCCTGCCATTACCATGGCTGCAGAGGATATCGCCACTGTACAAGCTCTTGTGAAGGACCCGCATAGCGGTGTCAAAAGTGTGCAGTATCAATGGGTGAAGGACGGGGATTCTCCGGCGATCGGCAAGTGGGCGGATACGACCTACACCGGCTCAACTGTAACCCGGTCTACTTATGATGATATTGATGAGGACGGATCATATTGGCTCTATCTGAAGGCGCTTGATTACGCAGGCAACGAGACGGTCAAAACTCCGCAGGAAAAAGCGGTAGTCGTGAGTTCAGAGGCGGCTATTCCGACACAGTTCACACCGGAAGCCAACCCTAACTATGTGAAGAGTCATGATGTTACGTTCCAGATCAGCGGTGTGCATCCCGATTATGTGGGCTATGCCATCAGCGACAGCTCCATTCGTCCAGATAATGATAGTAAATTTACCGGACTGGAGGTCTCCGAGTCATCCGGCATGTCCCCGTTGTCTGAGAAAAGCTTGATTGAAAACGGATCGGAACCGGAAGCGTCTGGTGCTCCTACAGAGCCAAGTCCTCCGGCCACACCGGAAGTTACAGCAAGCATCGGACCGGTGGCCCTTATGAGGTTCCTGTCCTCAGGGCCGGCAGCGCCTTCGCTGACGCCGCTTGAACCGGAAGAGACTCCGGCACCGGATAACAGTACCGAGCCGGCGGCGACACCTGCTGCTTCGGCAGAAGTAACGGAACCGGCAGCGACACCAGAAGTCAGCACTGATGCCAAGCTTGCAGCCATGGGTCTTGGCGCTTCTGTAAGTGAAGCCACTTACAGCTATGTCATTCCAGTTAGCGATAAATTGAACGGAACGCAGTACATTCATCTTATGGTGAAGCACAGCGACAAAACGTACTACTACTCGAAGGCTTATTATTTTGACAATGAAGCACCGGTAGTGTACTTCAGCCCTGATTCAATTGCTTACCCCCTGCCGCTGCAGAAGACGCGGATCAGCGTGTCGGAGTTCTACAGCAAAACAGGACTGGTCAGCAAGTATCAATGGGTCAGACAAGATGCAGGTGCAAAAGTACCTACAGAGTCATCCACAGAATGGAAAGATGTTCCGGCAGGCGGCTCAGTATCCATCGACGACAAATCGCTGGATGCGGGAGAAATCTCTGAGTTTCGCTTATATGTACTCGCGGTTGACGGAGCAGGCAACAGCACGATCAAGGCAAGTGCAGGAACCTTCAAAGTCTCGGCAACGACCAAGCCGGATGCGCCGGTGTCGGATGCCAAGTCTTCTCTGATCTATCTGTCCGGTGATACAGCGGACGGCTACACAGCCATTATGAAGCTGAGTCTCGAAACGGAGGACAAGACCGGTTATGAATATTCGGTGTCACCGGATAACGGTGTAAGCTGGCTGAACTGGAAGCCGTACACTAACTTTGTAGCAGTTAAAGTTCCGACGAGTAAGGCTGAGGAGCTTCAGGTATGGGTGAAGTACAGAACGCCGGGCGGTCTGATCAGCACAGCGGCCAAGCTTGAAATCGAGCTCCCTCTTACTACAGTAGAGCCGGTCTATGCGCTAGCTTCACTCAGCGTGAACAGCCCGGTCAATGCCAAAGTTGGTGCGGATATTGAAATCACGGTCCCGCCGGGTATCCGGGTAATGCCATCGAAGATTAACCCTTCGGTGCCTGTGCGGACCGGTAATTCATTCAAAATCTATCAGAATGGCTACTATAGCTTCGATCTGACCGATCTTAGTGATCCGGACCGGACAGATACCCTATATCTGGTTGTGAAGAATATTGACGGTACTCCTCCTGAAGGAGCCGTTGAATATTCATACATGGAGAGCACGAACGGCAATGTGGTTGCCTTTCTCCAGAGCACCTCTGAGCCGGTCACGGTGGTGAACAATAGTGGAAAGACAGCCTACACCTTCACGGAGAACGGAAAGTTCGAATTCGAAATTAAGGATGCTGCCGGAAATATCAATACGGTTGAAGCTACGGTTGCGAACATTAACAAGGAAGTACCTAGGGTAAAAGTAGTCCGTTCCTACCAATATGGCGAGAATGGAAGCCAAACCTTCGGCACTCTGAAGGATAACAGCGGCAATGTGCTGTTCTCCACTGGGGTTACGGTTACGGTAGAGAAGGCAGATGCTTCGGCTAAAGCGTTCAACATTATCAGTCCCGATAAGAGCATTACACTCATGGAGAATGGAACGGCATCATTTACCGTGGTGGATGTGTACGGCAATACGACAGTTATCAAAGAGAAGGTAACGAATATTCTCTCTGCACCGCCAGTACCGGATAAAGTGGCTTATACCTTTGTAGATGCCGAAGGCAAAGCGGTTCCAGCAGATCAGATTGTTACCATCGGCGGACAGAAATATGCCAAAGGCAAAGTAAAGGTTACGCTTAGCGGCACAGTTGCTGCCCCTAACCACATGTTCTCGGGCGTAAGACCTATTCAGGGCGGAGCCGTGTATACGAACCAGATCAGTAAAGCGGATGGAACGTACAGCTACTCGCGTGCTTTTGAGAGCAGCGGTTCAGCGGTCATTGCCATCTCGGATCTGCTGGGCAATGTGAACAAGGTTCCGGTGACCATTGCAGGACTTGATAACACTGCGCCTGAGCTGACTCTGAACAAGGAAACGGTAGGGATTGTCCAGGACAAGAAAGACTTTAGCTTCCGTACGGATCTCGGTGGGTTCACCGTTTCTGATAATGTATCGGCTGAAGCTAACGTGAAAGTATCGGTCAGCGGGCTGGATCTGAGCAAGCTTGGACGCCAGCGCGTAGCTTACACAGCAGTTGACCAGGTAGGCAATAAGTCGGTGGTCTATCAGGATGTGGTGGTCGTGAAGGACGGCGGATTGCTGGTCTTCGGTAACGATACCTTAATCTCGGCTTCATCCGGCGAATCTGCATTGTTCAATACCAACACCATTACCTTCAAGGTATCCGGCTTCAACCTGATGAAGGTAGGCGGAGTAGACAAGGTCAATCAGGCAGGAACATTCGATATTCTGTATTACCCTGGTCTGTACCGCGAAGGACAGCTGAAGCTGGTGAAGCAGAAGCTGACCTATGCTGAGCTGGTGAGCAGTAATTTCAAGGTCACCTTCCCGAAAACAGGCTGGTACACCATTGTGGTGAGAACCCAGGAGCGGGACCGCGAATTTGCTACCTTCTTTGTCGGCAATCTGAAATAGTTGAAACAAGAACAGGGGGAATACTTGGTGAAGTTGTTGAAACGCACAGTAGCGGTAATGCTCACCTTAATCATGGTATTTCTGTCCACCTCCGAGAGCTTCCATGCTCTCGTCGAGGCGGCCAGCAGTACCAAGACAACCATGATCCAGAATGACTTTATTAAGGTCACTGTGGATAACGAAACAGGCCGCTACGGAATTCGCACGGTAGAGGGTCAACCGATCCGTAAGAACGACAATAATGTTAACCTGCTGTTCCAGGGAGATGATCCGGAGACGTCGTTCACGACGTTCCGGATTGATGGAACAGATTATATTTACGGCAATAAATACAAATTCGACAACAGCCATTATTCAGAGACTATTGCACCTAAAGTAGTGGAGAATTCGAATGGCACCAAGCAACTGGAGATGATCTGGAAGATTAAGGGCGTAGAGATCAAGCAGATTCTGATGCTTTACACCGACAGCAAGGATGCTGTGAATTCCGGGAATGTCAATATCCGCTATGAAGTGAATAACAAGAGCGGGGCGCAGGTGGAGATCGGCAGCCGGATTCTGCTGGATACGATGGTCGGCGGAAACGACGGACCGCAGTTCCAGATTGGCACAGCCTACAAGTCACCGCTGCAGGTAGAGCGGAAGCTGGTGCATAACCCGGAGGATGATGCCGGAATCCCGGAAGAGGACAGAGCGTACTTCAAGATTCCTTCTTACTGGGTTATGCGCGATAAGCTGGATCTGACGAATCCTCAGGCAACCAATGTGGTGGCCTACGGCTTCAATAACTTTGCTGAGCAGAATATTAATATTGTGGATGAGATGATTGTGGGGCATTGGAACGGTCTGGCGAATACGAAATGGGATTATAAAGTCCATCCGAATCTGGACTTCACTAGGGACACCAATGATTTCGGCACAGCGGACTCCGCCGTCGCCTTCTACTGGAACCCGGAGAAGCTGGCACCTGGCGGCTTCCAGAGCTTCGAGACTGTATACGGACTAGGAGAACTTACTGCACCGGATAAAGTGTTCTCGATCCGTTATGTGGATCAGGTTCAGCAACTGGCTACCGAGCCGGTAGACGGCGGAGGAGTGCCGACGAAATATGAGAAAAACGGTGTCTTCGACGTTATAGCAGAAGTAGAGAACCTGCAGGCCTACAATATGGAGCACTCCAAGATCGAAGTGGAGATGACCTTGGAGAGCGGGCTAAGCTTCGTCAGGCAGGATGAGAAGGGTTATGATGTCCTGGATGCCAATGGTAATCCGGTCCTGGAGAATTCCCGCAGCAAAATGCTGGAATTCAAAAAGTCAGCCACACCTGATGAAGCGGCGATGGGCATTGAGCCGAAGTACAAGCCGGGTGACGCAATTACCGCGACCTTCCGCGTTCAAGCCAAAGGCAGACCTTGGCCGGTTACCCGGGAGTACATGATCTCCGCGAGAAGCCCCGAAACGCAAGGTAAAATCGAAGGCGTTAAGGATGAGGGCATTAAAGCCCAGTATGAATCGACCCGTACCAACTTCATTCTCCTGCCGCCGGTGGGAGAAGCAACCGCTACGTATTCCTATGCACTCGCTCCGGCAGAGCTGTATAGCACAGATGTGAAATATCTGACGGTCAATCTGTCGAATATTGAAGCTTACAATACGGGCAATGCAACGACTGCTCCGAACTTTGACCTGTACCTCAAGAATAAAGCAGATGGTAACCGGTACAAAGTCAATGTTCAGGATGCAGTGGTGATGCAGCCGACGGATGACGGATTCTCCGGCGCCATGCGGATTACGTACCGCGGCGGTGACCAGGTGGATTCAGGCGGCAATGTGCTGGAAGCCGGACTTGGACCTGAATTGCCGCTCGGTGAGTACCAGGTGGAGATTGATTACAAAGGTGATGCCGGCGGGGATGAGGAAATAGCGGCTCTCTATGATATGACCACTCCGCAATCCTTCCTGGTCACTGATAATAACGACACACGAATCCGTGAAGCCGGAGTAATGGCGGTATACAAGGAAGCTGTGGATATCAGCGGCCTTGCAAACGGCGCTTCTGTAAAGGATGAGCTGGTGGATCAGCTGAACTCTCTGTTCCCGGGCAAGCCTTTCAAGGACGGTTCGTTCCTGTATAAGGCTGTTACCGAATATAAGAAAACCAAGGCCTTGTTCGGCGCAGCGAGCAAAGCGGTTGATCCGAAATTCGATATCAGTGAATTTATGGATGAAGAAGCGCTGAAAGAGACTCCAATGTATGCTTACAAGCTGTTTGCAACAGAAGAGGACTTTGAGGAATTCAAGGAAGAAGCGGAAGCCAAGGACCCGGAATTCGACCGTGAGATTCTGGTAACTGTCCGTGGCATGATCAAGCAGGTTGGCACAGGTGACGAAGAGCAGGTCATCGTGGATACCAAGACAGAACCGGCAATTATTAATGATGCTGTAGCTTATAAAGGTAAGGACCTGTCTTTTGTACGCGGTAAGCTGGATATTTTCGGCAACACCCTTCCTGGCGATCTGCCTTTCCTGGATACCCTGTTCATCAAGGGTGAGGGGACGCTGAGTGTAGCGAGCAGCGGGTTCGTCTTCCATAAGGGCGAATGGACGCTCGACTTCTTCAACGGCTTCAACAAGTCGCTTGGAGAAGAGGACTTCGATCCTACCAAGAAGGATGACGAAGAGGATAAAGACAAAGATGACGATAAGAAGGATGAGAAAGGCAATGACGGCAATCCGGAAGACGATAGTCAGAACGGCAGTCTGAAATGGGCCATCGGCGGTGTGGGTGACAGATTGAACCCGCTGCGCCAGATCATGATTGAGGATGTGTACTTCAACAAGCAGTCTTTGTTCGGGGCACCAAGCTTCTCAATCGACGGCTTTGGCTTCTCCTTCAATGATTTCATTCTGCGTGAGAATGGTATTTCCTTCGGAGGCTCGTTGTCCCTGAAGATCATTAACTCCGAAATCAAGAATGTAATCTTCAACAGTGCCGGCTTCTATGGCGTCGATGCCTCCTTGGGCTTCGATCTCAATCAGGAGATGGGGTTGTTCGGACCGGATAAGAAGAAGGATGCGGATAAGAAAAAAGGTCCTGATGCTCCGAGCGGCAAGGTTACGATTAAGCATGCTGTGCAGGATGGCGGCGTAGGCAATGAATACGGCCTGGAGTTCGCGGCACAACTGAAGAATATGATGGGTGTGGAGATTGAATTCTCACTTAAAAAAGTAAAGGACGGCCGGATTCTGCCGGATGTCATTGCCTTCGGTGCAGAGCTTCCGCAGCCGGGTATCCTGGTCACAGGTGCAACTTACCTGACAGCAATCCGGGGTGCAGTACGTGAACTGGCAGATACGATTGCTGGCGGCACGGCACAAGATCCGTTCCCGTTAACCATTCAGGCAGGCGTAGGCATGCGGTTCGGGATTGCTCCGGCGTATTTCTTCGGAGATGTGGACCTGACAGTGAAACGCACTGGCCTTAAAGTGGAAGGCAAGCTGGATTTCGCTGCCAAAGCTGATGCGGAGAAAGACGACCGGCTTCCGATGCTGACCAAAGCGCTGCTCGAAGCGCAGTGGGTAACGCCATGGTTCGTGCGCGTGGAAGCAGAGATGGATATCGGCGGTTGGGACGTTATCATCGGGAAGGCGGGCATCTTCGTCGGACAGAATCTGGAGAAGAACCGCACTGATTTTGAAGGCTATATCAGCTCGAAGGTGCAGATTCCGAACGATGTACCGATTGTCGGCGGCATGCCGCTGTCGAGTATGTTCCTCGGCGTCAACAATGATAAGGTCTGGGGCAGCATCGGTATTCTGCTAATCTCCTTAGGCATTACTTACTACTGGAGTGGCGGCATTGAATTCGGTACTTCGACCGATCAGCTGCCGGAGGGAATGATCCATCTGGTGGTGGATGATCCTGAGCTTGGACCTCGTCTTATGGTGATTGGTGCAGGCGTACAGACGCTGGCCACCTCCAAGGTAGCTTCCGAGGAAGAGAATCAGGAAATTATCTACCGTAAGGTAGATGAGGGAGTCAAATATGTAGAGAACGGATCAATCAATGTCGGCGTAGGCGGCATTACGGTCAAGAACGGCGGCAGAATCCATGAGATTCCGATGGACGGCGTAGCCGGCAATGCCATCATTGAGATGGAGTACAGCAGCAAGGAAATGCCGGAATTCAAGCTGCAGGATGCATCTGGCAAAATGTATCCGGTGAAATTCGATAACACGAACACTGATCCTACGGCAAATGCTTTTACACAATATATTCCTGCAAGCTTCAAATCTGAAGATCCGTCCAGGCTGAGCGATGAAGTGGACATTCGCAGAGCTTATATCATTATTCCTGAGAATGAAGCTACAAAAGGCGGCACTTGGAAGCTGACAGCCGTCTCGGCTGTTGATACCAAGCTGCTCAACGTTCCAACCCTGCCTACTCTGGGTGAAGTCAACCTGGCGAAGGACAGCTCGAATGCGAATAAGTTCACAGCCTCCTGGAAAGTTGCTAACGCAGCCGAAGGCGATACAGTGAACCTGTACCTGGCTGAGGATGCGGTGACAAGCCGCAAGGAAATGCTGAATGGCCAAGAGATTCTGCAGACAGGTGATCCGGGTATGCTGATCGCCAAGGATGTACCAGTTGGAGCTGGCGGCTCGGTTAGCGGCGGAATCACGAGCGGCAGCAAAGTGATCGATGTCACCAATGTAACATTGATGGGCAATCCCGAGGATATCCGCGGGCTGCTCAGACAAGGCAACTATTACCTGCGGGCCGAGCTGAAATCCAGCGCGAACTTCGGGACGAAGACTTCGCCGCAGCGGTTTGAAATTATTGATCCGCTGGCACCTCAGAGTGTTAGTGATGTCAAGGTTGAGCCTGCCGGCAACGGATTGTTCTCGCTTTCCTTCAAGCCGGGAGCGAAGAAATCGGGACACAGCGGCTTCGAGCACAGCTACGTAGTAGATGCGAAACTGGATGCTGAAGGTAAACTGAGTGAATATGCTCCGTTTGGAGAACTTTTGTATACCGAACAGGAACTTAAGCCTTACTGGAATGCATCCACAGGCAAATATGAAGGTCTGTTGATCGGCGGCTGGAAGGCTGTAACTACAACAGATGAAGTCTACAAGGGAAGCCTTGAAGGCACAGTGATTGATCTGAGTAAGGTGAAATACGTCGGCCTGGAAGTGAAGAAGAATTACGTCATCGGCGTTACTTCATCGGCGGTTCCAACCGAGGATGCCGACAAGCATCAGAACTATCATTATGCCGAGCGGCAGAGCAGCAGCAGCACATGGTTGCCGGTTCCGAGCCTGCCGAAGCTGACGGTATTGAGTTCATCAGGGACGGTAGATGCCTCTTCCGGGAACTACGTTAACCTGTTAACGAATGAAACGAAGCAGAAGCTGACGCTCTCTTCAGGCCAGTCCAATGTGACGGTGGAAGCATTCTATGCTGACAAATCCATTGCGACAGTAGCTCTGAAGAATAAAGCAGATGGCACAAGCGAAGGCATACTGAATCTCGACCAGTTCCAGACGGACGGGCCGTATGCGATTGAACTCAGGGCCAGAAATACGGCAACGAAGGATATCTCAGTGACCATGCTGTATCTGACGGTAGATACGATCGCACCGGTGCTGTATCTCACAGAGCCTGTAACGGGCGAACGTACTGCACAGGGGGCCGTTCGTGTAGCCGGAACAACAACTACAGGAACGAAGCTGGCTGCAGTTTATACCGTGAGTCAGTTACAGCCGGATGGGAAATACAAGGATGTTGAGATTTCTGCTCCACTTACAGTGGACTCGTTAACCGGTGATTTCAACGGAACTGTGAAGATTGACTCGAATGAACCTTCTGTAGCCCTCAATATTGTGGCTAAGGACGAAGCGGGCAATCAGAATACGGCAGTAGTGGATATTACGAATGCCGGATTCAAAGTACCGGTTGCTCTTGTTCTCAAGAGATCGGCTAAGAATTTTGAGCCAGGGGATATGGACAAGATCCAGGCTTATCTCAAGGTGTCGGATGGCAAGGATGACAATGGCAAGCCGAAATTCAAGGAAGAGCCGGTTACCGGTAAGGATCTAGCTAATCTGACTTATGAAGTGGCCGTAGGCGATTCGGTATCCCTGTCGGCACAAGGCAATGTTACTGCACTGGCTACAGGCTCCAGCCTGATTGAGGCAGAGTATAAGGTGTCCGAGGGTGTAACGCTTAAGGGCATGCTTGCGGCAACCGTAGCCGTTCCGGATTCGGATGAATTGGGAGTTGTGCAAGCCGTATCCTCTCCAATCAGCGGAGACAGCAACCGCACGAAGATTACGGTGACTTCAGCCGGAGATATGACTGGACAGCAGATCGCTTACAAGGTCTTCTCGTCAAGTCCTGAAGTACTGAAGTATAAAGATAATGTAAGCTCATGGAGTCTGCTTCCGCTCGATGGTATCGTATCCGCTCATTCGGGTGCCACCATTGTGCTGGCTAAGCGTACCTCTGTGGACAAGCTGGTTAAGGCTTCCGGCAGTGTAGCTGCATCGGTCTGGACCAGCAGTGGTTCAGGCGGCGGCGGTGCTGGCGGTGGCGGTGGCGGCGGTGGTGCCGTACCGGGAGTTGTTGAAGAACAAGCACCGGAGCAGGCAGCCCAGATTACCGTCAACGGCCAAGCCATGAAGACAGAGTGGAATGGACTTACAGCGATCGTACACATTACGGATAAAGAAGCTGTTGCAGGTAGTGACCTCACGGTAAGCTCTGCTGATCCGAATGCCAAAGCATTCAGTATCCGGGTAGACCAGAGTGTGGTCCAGCAGCAGCTGAGTGCGAAGAAGAAGATTGTGATTGAAGTTCCTATGGGACAACTGGTCATTGCTCCTGAGAATCTTGCAGGTGTGACCGCAGGACTTACTACCGGCATTGGCGGTAATAGCACTGCTGACCAGCAGGCGATGAAGGCTATTGCGGATCAGCAAGGCTTCACGCTGATGGCGGCAGGGCAAGGTGTAACAGTGAACGTTAACCTGCCGAAGGGCAGCTGGACACCGGCGCTTGCAGCCAAGATTGCCATTCCTGCGCCGCTTGCGGCCAAGGAAATTACGGCCATGGTGCTTAAGGATAAAGACGGCAACTGGACAACTGTACCGTGGAAGCTGGACAGCAGCGGTACGGCGGTCAATACACAGCTGACCGGTGAAGGCAGCCTCTTCTTCATCCGCAACCAGAAGACTTTCAAGGATATGCCTTCAGGCTGGGGGAAGGAAGGTATCGCTGCGGCATCCGCCAAGCTGTTCGTGCTAGGGAAATCTGCGGAACAGTTCGATCCGGCAGGCCAAGTGACCCGGGCAGAATATCCAACCATTCTGCTGCGCGTTGCAGGTCTCATGAACAAGCAGGCAGCTTCGGCAGTCTTCAGTGATGTCAGCGGCAGCAGCTGGTATAACCGCAGTGTCTCCATTGCAGCCGAACTGGGGATTGTTACCGGACTTGAAGGCGGCAAGTATGCGCCTAAGGATACGCTGACAAGAGTCGAAGCGATGACGATGCTCGGCAGATTGCTGAATCAGGTCCATCCGGGCAGTGAACTTAGCGAAGCCGAAGTCACTTCGATCCTCAGCGGCTTTACAGACAAGGGCAAGGTTCCAGCATGGGCAAGACAAGCAGTGGCAATGAGCATTAAGAACGGCATTATTCTCGGGGAAGGCAATAAGGTGAACCCGTCAAGTCCGCTTACGCGTGAGCAGGCGGCAGCCATAGCCATCCGGCTTGATCAGTTCATTACAGCCAAGCAATAACAAGGATGTGCCCGTTCGCTCGTAAGCGGGCGGGCACACTCTGCTGGGGAATCCTCAAATCACAATACTATTCAGGTGGTGTCAATATGGCTTTGAAGCGAAAATCATGGATAGGTTATCTAATAGCACTGGCGGTAATTGTCGTTGCCGCAGTTGCCGGAGGCATCATGGCCAAGGCTGATCCGCAGACCTGGGACAGCGCAGCCGATACCAATTGGTACGTGCCAACGAATGATACCTTCAAAATTAAGACTGCTGCAGAGCTGGCAGGTGTAGCCAAGCTCGTTAATGAAGGTACCGTAAACGGACTCAACGGTAAGATTCTGGATATTACGAATGACCTGAATCTCTCCGCTTACCAGTGGGTGCCAATCGGTACGGCCGAGCATCCCTTCCGGGGAACATTAATCACGGAAGGAGGATTAATGAAGAAGATTAACGGTTTGAATGTAATAGCGAACCGTTCTTACCAGGGCTTGATAGGAAATATGCAAGGCGGTACAGTAGGCGGCCTGATTTTTGAATCAGGCACCATCTCTGTGACCGGAGTAACCTATGATGTCTATGCCGGCTCTGCCGTAGGTAAAATGAGCGGCAGCAGCATTGTTTTTGACATTACCAACCAGATCAATATCACTTCGGACGCTTCTCCGTACCACTCCTACTCGGGCGGTATTGTCGGGATGGGCGAAGGGATGATCTCGAACTCTATCAATAATGGAACCGTTACGGTGTATGGTTCAGCCGATGTTGGCGGAATTATGGGCTATGGCGGTTCCAAAGGCAACATCATCAAAAAAGTAGTCAATAATGGAGCGATTCTTGCCCAAGGGACGGACAGTTCCGTGCTCACCGCAGGCGGAATTGCAGGGCACACCACAGGCTCGCTTCGTCTAAATGATGAAGACACTCCAATCATCAATACGGCGGCGGTTACTATCGCTGGCGGGAGTCAGGTTGCGGCAGGCGGGATAGCCGGAAAAGTAGACAACACCGTCGTGTTCTCCAACATGACTACCAATAACGGTGCAATTACCGTTGATGCAGCAGCGGCAGTGAACTCGGCAGCCGGGGCACTGGTAGGTGCAACAGGTACGGTAGCAAGCGAAGCGGCTTCCATTACCTTTGTGAATACAGCGCCGGTTACCAATAACGGCGGAAAAAACGTATATACTGGCGGGATTGCCGGATATACCGGCAGTAAATTCACCTGGACGCATCCTTATGCGAATACACAGCAGATTACAGCAACAGGCTCAGAGAATGTAGCTACCGGCGGATTCATCGGATATGCCGCAGGCGGGCTGGTTACCAGCAACGCTACGGCGGGAGTATTCGAGAATAGAGAGCTGATCTCGGTTAACGGCGGTAAAGGAGTCTATACCGGCGGGATTGCCGGCTATGATGCAGGCGGGAACATCACCCAGACCTCTTCCACAGGCGAACTGATGGTTAAAGGTACTGCGGATGTCTATACCGGCGGTACCGTGGGTTACGAAATTGGCGGAACCATTGCATCGGCAGTGACCGGCAAGACTACAGCGGGTCATCTGAATATTACTTCCGATGGTACCATCGGCGGAATCGCCGGTTATCTGGAAGGAACCGTGACTAATTCTTCTATTAAATATGCAACGCTTCAAGTGACCTCGGCTGGCGGCGTTGTCGGCGGAATCGCCGGTAACGCACAAGGAACGGTAAGCGGAGTTACTGCGGGAGATGCTGAATCGGCAGGCTACAGTACCTTGGTGCTTCAGGCTGCGGTAGCAGGTGCAGCAGACGGGCAGTATAATGTCACGTTTGGCGGACTCGTGGGCGTGAACACCAAGCCTCTGACGCTGACCGGCGGTAAGGCTGCACGGATCAGCTTCCTGAATGAAGCTGGAACAAGCGGATATACAATCGGCGGCGCAGCAGGCAAGCTGACTGCAGATGCGGTAATCGGATCTGCCGCTGTGCCTGTACAGGTACAAGACATCCGCACAGAGCTGAAGGCTGACAAGGTGAGCTTCGGCGGCGGTGCAGGGCATAACTCGGCTGCCCAGTTCAATGGTCACACGAATCATATTGACATCAAGGCTACAGGCATTTCGGTAAAAGCCGGCGGGATGTTCGGCGAGAACCATTCGGCCGCAGCCGCTCCGTACAATCATGCGGAGAATGTTGTCATCACCGCAAGTGGTGCGGATAACCAGCTTGGCGGGAATACCGGCTTCAATGCCGGACAGCTGGTTAACGCTACAGTGACCCAGTTGTCTATTGAAGCAAATGGTGTCCGTGCTGAAGCAGGCGGAATCGCCGGACATTCCGAAGGGGCGGCGACGCCTGAAGCACGTGCAGGCATTGCATCCGCTGTACTGAATGTTCCCGGTGCTGAACCGATGATTACGCTGACAGCAGTGGATGCGAAAGCAGGAGCTATCGCAGGTGCTGCCAGAGCAACGGATATTACATTGCCGGAAGTGAATGCGGAAAATAGTGCCTTGATGCTCATTCAGGCGCAAGCAGCGAAGCCTTCTGTCGGCGGCTTGGCAGGTATACTAACGGACAGCAGTATCAGCAGTGACAGTAAAATGGTCAACCTGGAGAATATGCTGATTCTGGTAGGACCGGCGGCTACAGATGCCTATATCGGCGGGTTTGTGGGCTACAATGAAGCCTCCAGGCTGGAACGTCTGGCCGGATCAACGCTTAGTCTGACACTTAATGCACCACGCGCTACTGCAGGCGGGGTAGCCGGATATAATCACGGCAGTGCTTCGGGAATTATTGCGAACACGTATGTAAGTGCTCTGAATCTGAAGGCTAACGCCAGTGCAGTGTCCTCTTATGTCGGGGGAATTGTGGGCCTGAATGCGGCCCAGAGTAATGAACCTGTACTGAATCCTGTAACCTCTATTAGCACGATTCAGAATACCCGTGTACTGGGTACGGTCTCAGCAGCTTCCGCAAATGCCATTGTGGGCGGTATGGTTGGTGAGAACCGCGCGCTGATTGCCAACAACAGCATTACCGATAAAATCACAGTCATTTCAAGAGGAAATTCCTCCATCATCGGCGGTCTGGCCGGTGTCAATACGGCATCAGGAACACTCTACTACACTTACTCCAATGCGAACCTGACCATTGAAGGGACAGGTACACATGCTGGAGGCCTGGCAGGCAGCAATGCTGGCCCTGTCATTGCTTCTTATGTAGATATTGATGTGACAGGCGATGCTCAAGGAACATCAAGCGGCTCGGTTTACCTCGGCGGACTGATCGGCAGAAATACTGCCGGTACAGTGGAGCAATCGTATTCCGCTTCCAAAGTTACGGCGAAAAACATATATACCATTGTCGGCGGTCTGGTCGGAGAACTGTCCGGCGGGAACATCAAGAACTCCTACGTAGCGAAAAGTGTTAACGCTGAGAACAATAATTCTTACGCCGGCGGCTTTGTAGGCAGAATTACAAACGGTAAGGTGAGCAATGTCTACTCAGCTGCAGAGGTTAATGTAGCGAAGGGTAAGAGTGCTTATGCCGGCGGCTTCGCCGGGCGTTATGACAATGCAAGTAAAGAACTGCTCTATAAGTCTTACTATATTAAAGACGAAGCACTGAACATCAACCGCGATCTGCCTGATTTCGCAGAGGGCAATCACCGCTGGCTGAATGTGCATGTCCGGTTGACTACGATTCTGTCGGAGACGCTGAAGGACAGAGCTGTTTTCCCTGGATTGTCGGGCTGGGACTTTGAAGGAGCCTGGAAATACGGCTCGCTGAGCGCAGTATACCGGTATCCTGAAGTTAACCGTGTGGCCAATGTGGGCGGTGACAACGGGAATAACGTGAATGCCAATATCAACTGGTACGTGAAGGATAAAGATGCGATTGGCTTCGAGATCACCTCGGAGGCTGAGCTTGCCGGTCTGGCGGGAATTGTCAACGGCACGATTGCCGGTGTGGACCAGTTCAGCTTTACGGACAGAACGGTGACGGTCATGAATCCGATTCACATTCAGTCCAAGCAATGGGTGCCTATCGGCGATAAGGAGACTACTCCATTTGAAGGAACCTTTGAAGGAAAGAACCACTTGATTGATGGCTTAACGCTTCAGCCTGTGTATACTCATTCCGGCTTGTTCGGAATCATTGGAGTCAAGGCTGCAGTGCAGAACATGAATCTTGAGCCGCTTACGGTTGCCGGTAACGGCTACACCGGCGTACTGGCCGGAACGAACCTGGGCACGGTCAAGAATGTGGACCTTAAGCTGCTTGACGGCGTGAAGGTTAGCGGCGGTATTGTCGGCGGCATCATCGGCCAGAACTCAGGCAGTGTTGCTGGTCTGCAGCTTACGCTGGACGGTGGAAGCCGGATTGAGACGGTGGCTGAAGGCGGCATCGCCGGCGGTCTGATCGGCGACAACACAGCGGATATTACAGCTGACACTTATGTCATCCACGATAAGGACGGCAGCATCGGCAGCGCGGCTGACCATGCCGTTATCGGCGGAATTATCGGGGTTCAGAACGGGAATGTGAAGGGTCTGGCTCTTGAGGTGAATTCCAGATACCGGATTTCCTCCACGGGAATGGAAGCCACGGTTGGTGGACTGGTTGGACATTACCAGACAGGTCAAGCTGAAGGGCTGACCGTAAGCTTTGCAGACGGAACCCTGGAAGCGCGGGGGCTTGGCTCCATCCTTGGCGGTATGATCGGTCAATCCGATCAGGGGAACAGCATCCGTAATGTAACAGTAACCGGCTCCGGCAGCGGCGTACAACTGACAGCAAACGGAACTGCCGGTGGTGTAGTTGGCACTAAGGAGGGCAGACTCGGCGGAATGCTGGCCCGCTCTGTAGATAACAGCAGCAGCTTCGATGTTGAACATGCAGCAGTGTCAGGTGTGAAGCTGGCTACGACCAGCGACAGCTTGAAGGCTGTGCTCGGCGGGATTGCCGGATCGGCTTCCCGGACGGCGATCAACGACGCCAAGTTCAAGGCTTCCCTACAGGCCGCCGGTGAAGTGATCACTGCCGGAGGTATTGTGGGCGAGAGTGATAATTCCATCATCTACAATGCGGATTCATCACCAGATCTTCAGGCAGCGGCGAAGAGTGGCGAGGTTGTGGTCGGCGGGATTGCCGGAACGATCACAGCCGTGGATATCAATCAGGGCTTTGATTTTGGCAAGGCATATCCGCTGTATAAAGGGATTTATATTGCCAAGGTTCATAACGGCCAAATCACAGTCAATGGAGCAGACCATCGTGCTGACCTCTATGCAGGCGGTTTGACCGGTAAGAATACGGATGCTTCCATCTATAGCTCAGAGGTTGCTACAGAGCTGAAGGTAACCGGCGGCAACACAGTGAATGCAGGCGGAGTTGCCGGATACAGCAGCGGTATCATTGTAGATACCATTGTCAGAAGCGGTCTTAATGTGGACAACACCAGAGTGAATAATGTAGGCGGGCTTGTGGGCTGGGGAGAAGGCGGCGAGATTCATTACAGTAAAGTCATCGCCGGCTCTGGACGGACACTTACCTTAGGAACGGCAGTAACACTTGGCCAATCTGTACCGGCTACACGGGCTGGCGGGGTTATCGGTATGGGGGATCATGTGAGTATTGCACATTCCCATTCAGATCTTCCGGTAGTAATTACAGATACCAATCAGGATAATACGATATATGCAGGCGGCTTCGCCGGACTCCTGGGTGAGAACGGTACGCTTGCCGGACAAATTCAGCAGTCTTATGCCACAGGCAAGCTGAATGTCAGCGGCAGATTAGGTGCTTATGTCGGCGGCTTCGCCGGTTCTGTTGATCATTATTCGATCACAGATTCCTATGCTTCCGGTGACGTAAGCAATACCGGCTTCGACACGCGCAGCGGCGGCTTCGCAGCAGCAGTGGAGAGAAGCGGCAGCATCAGCAAGTCTTACGCTTTGCAGAGCAAGATTTCTACTGTCGGGGTGAAGTCCTCGACCCGCTCCTATAACGGCGGCTTTGCCGGATATAGTGATGGAACGTTAACCAGTGTCTATGCCAATGTGCCGCAGATCACCGCCGCAGTTGCAGGCGACAATGTCTATATTGGCGCACTGGTCGGCTATAACTTCCGGGATGGCAAAATTATTAGTTCATCCTACACAGGCACACTAGGTGCCATAGGCCGTAACACAGGTGCAGCCGCAGCTGCCGTGAGTACAGCAGCGGTTAACCCGCTGAGCTCGGGATTATGGGATATTGATTTTGATACCACCTTCCTGAACGGCCTGACGGACGCATCCATTACGGTGCGAACTCCGCTACAGCTTGCGGGTGCAGTCATGTTCTATAACGAGACTGGACTGAATTATTACAAGCTGTTCAACAGAACGGCAGCGAACAAGCCGGAGCTGGCAACAATCCTGCTTGATGCGGATATCGATCTTGCCGGACGCAGATGGACCGCGTTCGACAGCTTTACAGGCGTGTTCGACGGCCAGGGCCATACGCTTAACGGACTCTCGCTGAAGCGCTCTGAGCAGCAGACAGCCGGATTCATCAAGGATAACCGTGGTGAGCTCCTGAATGTTAGCTTCACCGGAGCAGAACTCTCCGGCGCAGTGAATGCAGGTATTGCTGCCGGGATCAACCACACAGGTGCAGTCATCCAGAATGTGAAGGTCAGCGGTTCTGTGGCTGGCAGTGCTGCCGCAGGCGGGGTAACAGGCGTGAATCAGGGAACTCTGAAGAAGGTTACGAATGAAGGAGTGAAGCTAGCCGGAGCAGGCCGGATTGGCGGCATTGCCGGAAGCAACGCTGGTGTGATTCACCAGGCTGTATCGAAGGGCAACATTGATGGTTCATCTGCACTGGCCGCAGGCGGAATTGCCGGTGAGAACAGTGCGGAAGGCTCCATCACTGATTCAATGGCCTATGGCGATATCCGTGTGGCTTCGGCCCAGGCGATCGCTGGCGGGATCAGCGGTCTGAATGCGGGAGAGATCAAGAACAGCTACTCTGCCGCCACGGTTCTCGCCGAAGGCATGTCTACTGCATGGGCTGGCGGAATTGCCGGTCTGGCAGAGAGCGGCTCCATTACTTCTTCCCTGAATACCGGAGAAGTGAAGGCTGGAGTAAAAGGCAAGATTCAACCGCTGCAGGCCTTCTTCGGGGGAATTGCCGGACAGAAGTCTGAGCATGCCATGATCAGCGGTTCCTTCTTTAACAGACAAATGCTGAAGAATAATATTGCGTACTACAATCTGAATGGCCAGGCAGTAGCCGGAGCCGGCAGCGGTGCAACGGGACTTCTCGGCACCGAGCTGACCGGTGCGAATCTGCCGGCAGACCTGGATGCCGGTGTCTGGACAGCCCAGAATACCTTCTATCCAGTACTTGCAGTCTTTAACGGAACAGACGAAGGGACTCTGGCTTCAGCCGCTGTTATCCTGGACCCGCAGGATTTGATTAACCGCGTGGGTTCGGCATTCCACATGAGCAGCGGCTTAGCACTCTCCTGGAGCGCTGATTCGTCCAAGGCTGTAGTGAACGGTACAACCGGCAGCCTGATATCAGGCGGCAGTGCAGTGCTGAAGGCAACTGCTGGAGGACAGAGCAGAAGTATTGCTATTAATACAGCAGCACTCCAGTACCCGAGCGCAGCAGTTGCACCAACTGCAACTCCTGCAGATAAGAATTTCACCACTGAAGTGAAGGTGGAGCTGGCAACAGGTGAGCAGGGAGGAAGCATCTACTATACACTGGACGGTACAACACCTACAGAGACGTCCCTGGTCTACAGCGGACCTATCGTTCTTAAGAGCACCACAACGGTTAGAGCCGTTACCATTGCTCCCGGCAAAGAGTACAGCCCGGTTGCAGCCTGGACCTGGACGCTTGTAGTCCCTAATCCCGGCTCAGGTTCCGGCCCTGGCGGCGGAGGCGGAGGCGGTGGTGGCGGTGGCCTGGTAGCTCCGCTTCCGAGCCCGACACCTGCACCGGCAGCTCCCGCGATTACCGCGATTGCTGGAACATCAACAGTAACTGGTGATAGTGAAGCTCCGGTCAAGATTGTGAGGAACAGCAAGCTGGAGCTGACAGCTCCAGCAGGGCAGACGATCTATTACACAACGGACGGCAGCATTCCGACTATCAAGAGCACGAAATACACCGGTGAGCTGCTGATTACCAAGAGTATGACGATTAAAGCCATCACGGACAAAGACGATAAAGTCATTACCATTGAATATGTGGTGGAGAATGCGAAGTACAGCTTGAAGAGTAACAGCGGCGAGATCAAGTATATGGCTGCCTATCCGAATGGTCTGTTCATGCCGAACGCAGCTATTACCCGGTATGAGCTGATCCAGTCCCTTGCACCGCTGCTTGATATGGAAGAAGTAAATGTAGGCAACCTGTTCAATGATGTCAATGCCGAGAATGAAGGCCTGACCGGATTCTTCGCCTCAGCCGGCATTATTGAAGGCTTCCCGGATGGCGGATTCGGCGGAACCAAGGGCTTGACCCGTGCGGAATTCTCCAAAATCATGACAACCGTGCTGAAGCTCGATGTAACTCAGAACGGCGTGACCAAGCAGAAGGATCTGCAGGGCCACTGGGCAGAGAAGTACGTGAATGCCCTGTCTCAGGCAGGATACGTGCAAGGCTTCCCTGACGGAACCTTCAAGCCGGGAACACCGATTACCCGTGCGCAGGCCGTAGTGCTGATCAACCGGATTGCCGGCACGAAGAAGCTGACGGTAACCTCTGTACAGTTCAAGGATCTTCCAGCTACTCACTGGGCTTACAAAGACATCATGTCGGTTGTGAAATAACAGAAATTCATAAGTAAAGGAGATCGGCGGATGAAAACAAAGCTGCTTGCCGTAAGCCTGGTCCTCTCATTGATCTCGGCGATACTCTTCTATTCAGACACCACCAGTGCAGATACACCTGAGGCGTTTAGCGCTGAACAAAGCTATGGAATAGCGAGTAAGGCGATCTTTTATCTGCGTGTGCTGAAAAGCGACGGTACTGCAAGCTCCACCGGAACAGGAATCATCCTGACTCCGGCCGGTACCGCAGCAACGGCGTATCATGTGGTCAAAAACGCACAGCGCATTGAAGGAGTCATGGCGGATGGCACGGTGATCAGTCCGATTAAAGTCATCAAGTCCGACGAGCTGAAGGATGTGGCCATCCTTGAACTGCCAAGTCCTGCCGCGATGAAGCAAAAGGATAATGCCTATGCTTATCTGCCGTTGCGGGGGGAGAAGCTGAGACATGGTGAAGCGGTGTATGCCCTCGGGTATCCGCTTAAGAATACAGCGATCATCACGGAGGGGATCGTCAACACTCCGGCAGCCGACATTAACGGCAGAAGCCGAATTCTAACCTCGGCCCAGGTGGCAAGCGGAATGTCCGGGGGGCCTCTGCTGGATACGCACGGCGAGCTGGCGGGTATCATCTCCGGTTCCCTGCGGACAATGAATAACATTCATTTGATTGTGAATATGGAGGATCTGCGCAGCCTGCTGCCAGCTTCCTTCAACTAAAAGCATTACCAGAAGCAGCTTACACTTGAGGCTGCAATATAATACCGACTATGGCTGTCCTTAAGCGTTTCTTGGCAAACGCGGGGACAGCAATTTTTTTACAAACAAGAATGTACAAGCTGCTTGATAATCGTAATGCATCCCTATGGAAGGAGGAGGAACCCGGGTGATTAAAGCCTATTTGCTGGATGTGAATCAGAAGGATCTCTATAAGCTGTCATCGATGCTTCAGCATACAGGCAAGGTAAATGTGATCGGCATGTCTGCTTATCCCGAGAATGTTGTGGACCGGATTGTCTTGCTGCAGCCCGATGTGCTGTTTCTGGATCTTCAGCTGCCCGGCCACCAAGGAGTCGTTGTAGCCGAGCTGGTGAAGAAAAGGCTGCCGGATATTCAGATTGTAGTGGTCACAGAGACGAAGCAGCATGCCCTGTGGGCCTTCGACCAGGACATTGTGGATTATGTGCTGAAGCCGCTGGAGGAGGTCCGGCTGGGCCAGTCTCTGGAGCGGCT
Organism: Paenibacillus sp. FSL P4-0338; assembly: GCF_038002365.1. Lineage (NCBI taxonomy): Bacteria > Bacillati > Bacillota > Bacilli > Caryophanales > Paenibacillaceae > Paenibacillus > Paenibacillus sp. FSL P4-0338. The sequence continues at coordinate 389,818 of NZ_JBBOCG010000001.1, forward strand.
GCGCAAGGGAAGCTGAAGCAGGCTGGCGGATGGAATCAGGATGCCGGATGTCTCTGCCCATGGTACAATGTACGGACAAGCAGAAAGGATGGGTGATTTTAGTTGAAGTATGATTTTAACCGTATCATTGACCGCCGCAATACCCGTTCCTACAAATGGGACCAGTCCGAGAAGCTGTTCGGAGACAAGGAGATTCTTCCGCTATGGGTGGCCGATATGGACTTTGCAAGCCCTCCTGCGGTACAGGAAGCGATTCTGCGCCGCGTACAGTCAGGAATATACGGCTACAGTGTGTCGGGCGACTCTTACAAAGCGGCAATTGCCGGCTGGTACCGCAGACGCCATGACTGGGAGATTCAGGAGGAGTGGATCTCTGATTCTCCGGGGATTGTAACCTCACTCAGCCTGTCTGTGGAGCTGTTCAGCCAGCCGGGGAATCAGGTGATTGTGCAATCGCCGGTCTACTATCCTTTCTATGATGTGATCCGGATGAATGACCGCAAGGTGGCGGTGAATCCGCTGAAGCTGGAAGCAGGCCGTTATGTCATGGACTACGCCCAGCTGGAAGAGCTGATGGCGGGTGGCGCGAAGCTGCTGCTGCTGTGTAACCCGCATAATCCGGGCGGCAGAGTATGGGAACGGGAGGAACTGTTGCGTCTCGGCGAGCTATGCCTGCGGTATGGGGTAACGGTGATCTCGGATGAGATTCATTGCGACATGATCATGCCCGGACACAAGCATATTCCGTTCGCTTCCTTGTCCCCGGAGCTGTCTGACATTACGCTGACCACACTGGCGGCTACCAAGACCTTCAATCTGCCGGGTCTGCAGACCTCATATATCGTCACCTCCAGCCCGGAGCTGAAACAGAAGTTCGATTATAAAATTAAGACGCTTAGCCTGCACATGTCGGCATTCTTCTCGCCAGAGGCTGTGGAAGCGGCATATAACGAAGGGGAAGAATGGCTGGATGAGCTGATCCTGCACATTAACGGCAACGCTCACTACGCCATCTCCTATCTGGCCGAGCATCTTCCGCAGGTGAAGCCGATGCAGCTGGAAGCCACCTATCTGCTGTGGATCGACTGCCGGGCCCTCGGACTCGATGCAGACGGGCTCAAGCAGCTGATGTACCGTGAGGCTAAGGTGGCATTTAACGAAGGTTCGGTCTTCGGACTGGAAGGCCAAGGCCATCTGCGGATCAATCTGGCCTGCCCGCGTTCCGTGCTGGTTGAAGCGCTGGAGCGGTTCACTGGGGCGGCGGCCGCTTATGTAACCCGATAATATGTAATGAAGAATCCGTCGCCTGATGAGGCTGGCGGATTCTTTATTTAAATATAAGAATTTATATGTTTCACACGATACATTATCCTTCTATTTCTCGCTGAAACGGATACCGTCCTCTTAAGGATGGCGTAGCCGTTTCTGCTTGTGTGCAAACCATATTGAGCCGCAGGTAACCCCATGTTAAGATGAGCAGTGCGACTAAGCCTAGAGAGCAAAGTTAATATAGGGAGTGGAGAAATAGAGATGAGTAACAGCACAACTAGAATCATCATCGATTGTGACACAGGAATAGACGATGCACTGGCCATATTGTATGCGCTCCGGGCACCGGGGGTAGTGGTCGAGGGGATTACAACGGTGTTCGGCAACATTGATGTGCAGCAGGCGGCGGAGAATACGCTGCGGCTGCTTGAGCTTGCGGCTCCGGGCTATGAAATCCCGGTAGCGCTGGGAGCTTCCCGGGCGCTGGTGCGTGAGCTAACCGGCTTCTCCACCCATGTTCACGGGGAGAATGGCATTGGCGGCGTTCAGCTGCCACCCTCCCGGCAGGTGCCGGTGCAAGAGACGGCGGCAGAGTTCATCGTGCGGATGGCAGATTCGAATCCGGGAGAACTGGTCCTGGTGACGCTCGGACGGCTGACGAACCTGTCGCTGGCCCTGGATCTGGACCCGCAGCTGACCTCCAAGCTGAAGAAGGTAGTAGTTATGGGCGGTACGGTCTTTAAGCCGGGCAACGTTACGCCGGTAGCCGAGGCCAATCTGTGGGGCGACCCGGAAGCGGCTGACCGTGTATTCACTTCAGGACTGCCTGTAATGATGATCGGGCTGGATGTGACACTTCAGACGCGGATCACTTCAGAGCATGTGGAGCTGCTGAGGCGGCATGGACGGGAAGAGAATAAGGCGGTCATTGACTTTATGGAAGAGTCGCTGGCGTATTATTTTAAATTTTACCGCGAGGCGAACTATCTCATTAACAGCGCTCCGCTGCATGATCCGCTGGCCCTGATGGCTGCCTTGCAGCCGGATCTGGTAACCTGCCGCCGGATGAAGGTCCGTGTAGAGCATCAGGGGGCGTTCACCTCCGGTATGGTCGTAGCAGACTTGCGGGCACAGCCCAAAGAAGGAGAATTCATCGAAGTGGCTGTAGAGGTGGATGCTGAACGGGCTGTTGGTGTCTTTTTGGGCGTGTTCATGTAGGTGTAAGGAGAACCCCGGACGGGTGAATCTGCAATGGTTACAATCTCTTCATTTGCTATATTTATCTAGTTTGCTAGAATAGTAGGGGATGTAAGGTTGAGAGATTCACAATCTATCTAAGAGGATGGGGAACTTACTTATATGAAGCATTTGGCCAAAATAGTATTATGCGCAGCGATCTCACTCGGCAGCCTCTCGGTACTTCCGGCAAGTGCGGTCCATGCTGCACCTGCGGGTGTCAGTATCATGCTGGACGGTTATCCGTTGCCGTTCCCGGTAGAGCCGGTGATGATGAACGGAACGACCATGGTGCCCTTCCGCGCCATCTCTGAAGCCCTGGGCATTCAGGTGGAATGGGATCAGAAGGCCCGCAAAATCACTGCCACCCGGAAGGCCGCAGCTGGTGCCGCTCCAACTGTAGTCGTCCTGACGCTCGGCAGCAAAAATGCCGTCGTGAACGGGGCGGTAGTGAAGCTGGAAGTAGCGCCGCAGGATATCCGCGGAACGACGATGCTGCCGCTCAAATTCTTCAGCCAGCAGTTCGGGGCGGCAGCCTCCTGGGATCAGGCGTCCAAGACCGTGTCCATCACCTCCCCGAAGCGGGACATGTATACCTTAGGCTTCTACGCACAGAAGGCGTACAGTGAGGTCTCGCTTATTCCAAGCTTTGATGCGGTTGCTTTTGGCTGGGCGCGGATTGACAAGGACGGCCAGTTCACCACCACAGGCAAGGATTTCTGGTGGCCGGAGGCGGCAGGCGAGGTTACGCCGGAGTCGATTGTGCAGAATGCGGCGGCGGGAGGGACCGCTCCCTACCTGATGGTCTATTCCAGTGACTCAACACTTGAGCTGAGTAAGAATCTAGAGGACCCGCAGCTTCAGCAGCAGACGATTGCCAGTATTGTCGATTTGGCCTCGCAGAAGGGATTTAAGGGCATCGGACTGGATCTTGAAGGACTGGGGCTGACGGGGGATAAGGCCCTGGTGCAGAGTCAATATAACGCTTTTGTCAAAAATCTCTCCACAGCCGCCCGTGCCGCCAGCCTCAAGCTGACCGTCATTCTGCATCCGCTGAACAGCTCCTACAAGGGGTATGACTACAAGACGCTGGGGACACTTGCGGACGATCTGGTTATCATGGCTTATGCCTATGAAGGGGAGACCGGGCCGGAGCCGATGAATAAGGTCGATGAGAGCATCCGGCTGGCGCTTAATCAGGTCAGCAAGGACAAGCTGATTCTCGGGATATCGGTCTACAGTGAGAACGAAGCCTCCGTCAATGCTAAGATCGGTCTGGCTAAGCGTTACGGCCTTAAGGGAATTGCGGTCTGGCGTCTGGGGATCATCGGCCAGCCGGTGCTGAACCGGATGGGCGAAGCTATCGAGCTGTAATAGGTACATCTATTAATGAAGACTGCCGTATGGTGAGCCTTAACCCATGCGGCAGTCTTTTTGCAAATATCAAATGTCACATTAACCTCGTGGGCTAACCTGTATAATTCTATAGTTAACTTTATTGCGAATGTTTGCACATCCAAGGAGGACTATAGAAGATGAGTACGAAATATAAAGCACTGGAACTGGATAAGCCGATGACGTATGAGTTGGAAGGTCTGGAAGTCGGCGTGACCTCGAATTGCAATTTCCGCTGTGATTACTGCTGCGCTTACAATAGAAACGATGGTCAGACACTGGACGGTAAGGAGGTCATCCGCATTCTGGAGGAGCTGCCTAATCTGAAGCGTGTGCGTCTGTCGGGCGGAGAGGTTACACTGAAGTTTCAGGATTGTGTGGAGATCGTTGCCTATTGCACCTCCCGGGGCATTCAGACCCAGCTCAACTCGAACGGCAGCCTGCTGAATGAAGAGCGAATTGCACAGCTGGTCGAGGCAGGTCTGACCACGATACATATCTCTTTCAACTTCACCACCGCTGAGGGCTTCTCGCGTTATTACAACATTCACACCAGCGTCTATCACAAAATTAGAGAGAACATCACCATGTTCGCCAAAACAAATGTGAATGTCGTCCTGGAGACGCTGCTGTTCAATGAGACGCAGGACCATATGCAGGAAATCAGCGAGCATGTCTACTCTATGGGCGTAAGAACGCATGAAATCCAGAATAGTATTATCATGGGACATACCGGCTGGAAGGCGATTGCCGCCCGGAAACAGCTGAAGAATGCCGTCAATGAGCTGATTGCGCGGAAGCCGGCGGATACCACCCTCTACTTCACCTGTATGGACCGGTTCATGGACGCAATGGGCTTCGAGGAGCAGCCGGGCGTCTATTTCCCGCATTGCATTGAAGGGATGAAGCAGCTTCATCTGCACGGCAACGGCGACATTCTGATCTCCGAGCTGTGCCACCCGGTCATTATCGGCAATATCTATAACGGAACGTCACTGAAGGACTTGTACAGCAACATGCCGGCACCGCTGTCGGACTATCTGGAGAAACGGCCTTGCCCGGCGCTGGACGCTTTGTTCCCGCAAGGAGTATAGCTCATTTACCGGATCTGGCAGCAGAGAGAGTCAGTGCAGCGGTGTATGATGGCATAGTTAACATGGAGGGATGAGAACCATGCTTGGTGCAGTAAGACGCGGATTAATATCATCCAACCGTGTGCTGGAGCGGATCATGCCGCTGCTAACACCCGCAGCCATCGTAGTTGGCGTGCTTAATGAGGTGTCCCTGCTTCCTTTAACGTGGCTGGTGCCTTGGATCTTCGCCGGTATGACGCTGATCGGCAGTTTGAAATCGAATTTCCGGGATCTGCTAGCCGTGCTGGTCAAGCCGCAGAAGCTGATTATTCTGCTGGTTATCCTGCACGTTGTAATGCCGCTGATCGGCTGGCTGGCCGCGATGCTGTTCTTCCCGGGCGATCCTTATACGGTTACAGGGTATGTGCTGCTGTTCGCGATTCCAACCGGGGTGGTCAGTGTAGTCTGGGTATCCATGCATGGCGGGAATATTGCACTTACGCTGGCTCTGATCCTGATTGATACGCTGTTATCGCCATTGATTGTACCGGCTACCTTATATGTCCTGATGGGGGCAAGCGTACAGATGGACGCCGGTGAGATGATGCGGGGCCTGCTCTGGATGGTGGTGCTCCCCTCCGTAGCGGGAATGCTGCTGAATCAATTCAGCAAAGGCAAGATCAGTGCTGCCTGCGGGCCACCGCTGGCCCCGTTCGTCAAGGTGGGCTTGTTCACGGTGGTGTCAATCAACGGTGCCAGCATTGCCCGGTACCTGAAGCATCCGGACGGCAAGCTCGTTCTAATTATCGCGGTTACCTTCGTTACGGTTGCGCTCGGCTATGTTATTGGAGCATTCGTCTCGCGCCGCCTCCATTATGACCATGAGAGCTCCGTGGCCGTGCAGTTCAACTCCGGCATGCGTAATCTCAGTGCAGGCGCAGTATTGGCTGTTAGCTACTTCCCGCCAGCCGTGGCGCTGCCTGTGATCTCCGGTATGCTGTTCCAGCAGATTCTGGCTGCCTGTACCGGCATGTTCATCCGCAGCAGGGTGAGACGGCGGCAGCAGGCTGATCTGCTGGCTGACGGGCTCGTCGCTCCAGCTTCATCCGACATTCGCAGATCTCTTACTAAATAGAATGTGTGTATATGAACCCGCTTTTCCTGTTTATGCCGTAGTCTGCGGCGGTACCGGAGGGCGGGTTTTGTAGTGTTTGGAATGAAATGTAATTTTCATGCTGTCATTCGACAAAAAGTGATAATATTACTGAAAATGCTACAAGGAATATTCATTATTTTCGAGGGAAATCCGATAATAATTGTAATAAAGTAAGCTATTTGGCTGATTAGAAGCTAGAGGATAAGAAAAGGGTGGAAGGAAGTAGAAATCATGAAGATTCGTATGAAGCTATCGGTTATGATGATTGTCGTTACACTTATTTCTACAGCATTAATGGGGATTTTTACGTACACTAAATCCACGGGCACCATCATGAATCTGACCGAATCCTCCATGGAGCAGGCTAACACCAACAAAGCGCAGACCATTGCCGCCATGATTGATAAAGAGAAGCGGAGTATGCAGCTGGTTGCCGGGGACAGCGAGATTGTGCAGCTTCTGACCCAGGCTGGTAATAACGGCTTGAGCGGCGGGAATCCCCTGCAGAGTCAAGTGAATGTGAAGCTTCAGGGTCTGGTGAAGGATGCAGGCAACCTGGAGCATATGTTTGTGGTTGATCTGAAGGGAACGGCGGTAGCGGACAGCGATACCAAGCTGGTCGGCGCCAACTTCAGCGATAGAAATTATACGAAGAATGTCTTGAAGACCGGGATGCCTGTAATCAGCGAGACGCTGAAGTCTAAGTCAACAGGGGCCTATATTCTGGCTTTTGTCCATCCGGTGATGAGTGGGGAGAAGATGGTCGGATTCGTCGCTTCGGCAGTCAGGGCGGACAGTCTGGTGACTTATCTGGCAGATGCCAAGGTGGCGGGTGCGCCTTCCTCTTATGCTTACTTGGTGGATGAAACGGGGAATACGCTGTATCATCCCAACGAGAAGAAGATAGGTTCACTGGTGGAGAACGAATCCATCAAAGCCGTGGTCGAGCGGGTGAAGGCGGGGGAGAGCGTTGCGGATGGCATTGTGGAATATACCTTCAATGGGGCCAAGAAAAAAGCGGCCTACACCGTGCTCCCGGAGACGAAATGGACCTTGGTGCTGAGCGGAGATGTGGACGAGGTGCTGCAGCCGGTGAACGAGATGACGAACTTCATTATGCTGCTCGGCCTGGGAAGCCTGCTGCTCACCCTGCTGATTGGGACTACAGTGGCTACCCGTATCTCCTCGCCGATCATCAAGCTCACGGAGCTGGTGAACCGCACGGCAGAGCTGGATCTCAAGTATGATAATCAATATGAATATTTGACTAAAAATAAAGACGAGACAGGAACTATCGCCAAGGCTATGTTCCGTACCCGTGCGGCGCTGCGTGAGATGGCGGGCAGTCTGATTGCAATCTCCTCCAAGGTGCTGGATAATGCCGAGACGCTGGAGAAGCTGTCGAACGAGGTCAGAGAGAATGCGCATGATAATTCAGCCACGGCAGAAGAGCTGTCCGCAGGGATGGAGGAGACGGCGGCTTCTACCGAGGAGATGACGGCGGCCATTCACGAGACCCTGAGTAATGTCAGAGTGATCAGCGCTAAGGTAAAAGAAGGCTCCGGGGTATCGGGCCAAATTACGCAGCGGGCCCTGGAGCTTCAGCATGATGCAGTGACGTCCACAGAGAACGCGAAGCAGATCTACAGCTCCGTCCGCAGTGAGATGCAGCAGGCCATTGAGCAGTCAGAAGCGATCCATGAGATCAACGTATTGGCCGATACGATTCTCTCTATTACAAGCCAGACCAACCTTCTGGCCCTGAATGCAGCGATTGAAGCCGCGCGGGCAGGTGAGGCGGGCCGGGGCTTCGCTGTGGTGGCCGGGGAGATCCGCAAGCTGGCAGAGAAGTCCTCCGAGACGGCCTCAGGCATTCAAGAGGTTGTGCGGAATGTGTATGCCTCCGTGGAGCAGATGACCCGGCATTCCGAGGCCGTGCTGAGCTTCATTGACCGCAATGTGCTGGGCGATTATGAGCGCCTGACCGAGGTCAGCCAGCAGTACAATGATGATGCTTCCACGATTAACGGGCTGATGAACCAGTTCGAGGCGGCGGCCGATCACCTGAACGAGACCGTCTCCAGCATCGCCATCGCTGTCAATGAGGTGGCGGCTACCGTGAACGAGGGAGCCATCGGGGTGCAGGATATCGCCGAGAAGACGGCGGATATTGTGGAGAAGACCTTCCATGAAGCCACAATGGCCGACGAGAATACGCAGAGCGCTAAGGAAATGCAGCAGCTGGTTGAGAAATTCAAAATCTAAAATTCGTTTCAGCAGATCTTTATCTGGGCTTCATCTGTTTTTAAGCTTGAGGGGGTATAGTACTCACATACCCCCCTTTAATATAACTTTTGGCCCCGCCGGACGCTGGCGGGGTCCCTTTTTTTTGAAAGACCGGAGACTGGTATGCTATAGTCAATATAAGCTATGTTAGATACTGGAAGGAGGACGCATCATGACAAGATTAATGCTCAGCTCTACGCAAAGTCTATGGATCAACAGACAGCGGTTATTGTGTAGAGCGGATAGCTATTCTCCGCTGCAACGTTTGGCCGGATAAGGTTCTGTGCTATAGACTTTGCTGCCTTGATAAGTTGAATAACTTAAGAGGAGCGGAGCTATATGAAATATGTAAATGCAGACCTGGTATTACCGCAGCAGCTGCTGCAGGAGGTTCAAAAATATATGCAGGGCGGGATGCTCTATATCCCTAAGCCCCAGGGACAGCGCAAGCGGTGGGGGGAGAATTCAGGCGGCAGATCCTACTTAAGCGCCCGGAACCAGTCCATTCGTGAGCATTATGCCAGCGGACTAAGCGTAACCGAGCTGGCGGAGCAATTCTGCCTGTCGGGCGACAGCATCAAGAAGATTGTGTATGGAAGCAAGCAGAGAGGATAGAGGTCTTAGGGCGCGCAACCTTAAGGCCTATGATGTTCACCCCGAGAGCTGGCTTCGATTGCATTATGTACACTAGATTCCTCTAAAACCCCTCGAAAAATAGCATCTGCTGCTCTCTGTACAGTAGAATTTTGCACAGGCGGAATTTTGGAGCATAAATGCAAAAATCTAGTGTATGAAATACAATCGCAGCGTTCATAGACAAGCGCCCACGCCTGGCACTCAAGCTGATCCACACTTAACAAAGAAGGCTGTCCCAAGAAGTCGTGTCATGACTCTTGGAGCAGCCTTTTCTTTTTGTGCAAAAGTCAGGTTATACCTGTCTATTATCTATGTCCGCCGCCTCCGCCGACCCTATAATGAATGTAGACATTCATAGGAGGAGACAGGCAGATGACAATAGAAACAGCAACAAGAAATATAGTATTCCGGGCGCTCAAGGCATACGAATTAGTTTGGACAAAAATTGAATATATAAAGGAATCCGATAGTATCACGTTCAAGATAGAGACGGAAAACAAGCAGAAGCTGCTGCTGCGGATTCATGGCGGACGGTGCAGCCGGGAGGAGATTCTGTCGGAGCTGGAATGGCTCAGACATCTCAGTCAGACAGCAGACCTGATTGTTCCTGAAGGGCTGCCCGATTCAAGCGGCAGTTATATTCTGGAGACTAGAAGTGAAGCTGGCAGTGAAGCACAGCCACTTAACTATGTTACCCTCATGCGCTGGGTCGAAGGGGAGCATTCAGAGGGCAATCTGCTGGATGAGCAGCTCTACGCTGTAGGCGTTATGCTGGCCGGGATACATGAAGCGGGCAAACAGTTTGTTCCCTCTGGAGAGTTCACCCGTCCGGTATGGGGAGCAGACAGCTTTCGTAAGGAGTGGGACAAGCTGGAGAAGCACCATGAACTTATGGTCCCGGAAGCTTGGTGGAAGCTTTATCAGGCGGCTGCCGTGAAGATCCCGGGTGAACTCAATGCTATGGCGCCGGACCCCGGTAACTATGGTCTGATTCACGGTGATTTGCACGGCGGGAATGTGGTGTTCGCTGCAGGCAAGCCGCGTACCATCGATTTCGGCCGCTGCGGCTACGGCTTCTACCTCTATGATCTGGCAGCTGCTCTGCTGGAGCTGTCCCCGGAGCAGCGCAGGAGCCTGATCGGGGGCTATAGCAGCGTCCGTGCGCTGGAGCCGGATTACGAACGGAAGCTGGAATGCTTCTTCATTATGATCATGATCGGGAACTACAGCCACCACATCTCTAATCCAGACGAACTCCCCAGCTTGAGGGAGGAGCAGACGTATGCACTAGCCTATCTTAGAGAGTATCTGGCGGACTCCAGGTTTCTGTTCGATAGAATTCAGCCCATCGAAATCAACTGAACCGCCTCCGCCGCTGTAACCAGTTCCTCGCTCCCCAGCTCCATATCCTTCAGCCGCAGCTTCTGCACTGCGGCTTCGCTCTCTCCGACCATGATCACGTAGCGGATGCCTTTGGCTGAAGCTGCGGCCAGCGTTTTTTTGAGCCTGCGCGAGCCGGAGTCCACCGTGGTCCGGATACCGGCGGAACGCAGGCTAGCTGCTGCCGCCAGCGCCTGCGGCATATATCCTCCGATCGGAACAATCAGCACGCTGGAACGGTCTGCCATATCTGCCGGGCGCTCACCCAGCAGGGCCATGATCGACTCCATACCGAAGGAGATGCCGACGGTAGGGTATTCTATATCATCACGCCCCACCAACTTGCCGATGATGGCATCATACCGACCGCCGCCGCCCAGGCTGGAGGGATAGCTGCCTGAAGCATCGAAGATTTCATAGACCGTTCCCGTGTAGAACGACAGCCCGCGTGACAGAAAAGGATCGAAGACGCACACATCCGCAAGTCCAACTGCATCAATCAGCTGCTGCAAGGCAAGCACTTCGAGCGTGCCGGGCTGCCCTTCCAGCTTATGCCGCTCCACCAGTTCCGCGAATCCCGGGTTCGCCAGCTCAAGCAGCTCCGAGATTAGCGTAACCGTCTGAGCGGTTAGCTGTTTGTCCGTCAGCTCAGCCAGCACCCCGGCGCTGCCGATCTTGGCCAGCTTGTCGAGGGTCAGCATCACGGAGAGCTGCTCCTGCTGCGGAACACCGACTGCACCCAGAATCTCGCCGAGGAAGCGGCGGTTGTTCCACTTCAGCATCACTGGAATTTCCAGTCTGCGGAACACCTCTGCGGCGAGCTGCATCAGCTCTGCTTCCGCCTGCGGTCCGGCAATACCGACGACATCGGCGTCACATTGCAGGAATTCGCGCAGTCGGCCTTTTTTGACCGGACCATCCCGGAACACCTTGCCGATCTCATACCGCCGGTAGGGGAATTCAATCCCCGGATTTAAGGCAATCACCTTGGCAAAAGGAATCGTCAGATCGTACCGCAGCCCCAGCCTGCGCCCGCCCTGATCGGCCAGCTTGTACATTTCGCGCAGAATCTCATCGCCTCCGGCGTATTTGGAGGTCAGCAGCTCCAGCTCATTCAGCAGGGTCGTCTCCATCGGCTCGAAGCCGTACAGCTCGAACAGCTCCTGCAGCGTAGTCCGTACCTTCTGGCGGATGGCTTGTTCCCGGCCGAAGTAATCATAAGTTCCTTTAATATTTTGCATCCTAAGCAGCTCCCTTAAATATGAATTCGGTGAAAATAAAAAACGCGCCGGACCTCATGGTCCCGCGCGATTATCTATGCCGCAGGGAGGTCAAACGCGAAATGCGTTAGCCCGCCCTGAATCAATTCAGGTGTGCTAACGCTGCTTGTGATGATGAAGTTGATTCGTTATGATGGACAAGCGGTTCATGTGAATCAATTCCTTTCCATCTGGATTACAGCACATTATAGCGGATCAGGAGCAGCGGCGCAAGACCTGCATTATTTATCACGAAGGAGCAAATCTAATGAATGATACACAGCTGATCACAGCAGCGGAGAATTTCGCCAAAGAACAATTAGGAAGGGACACCACCGGACATGACTGGTTTCATACCAATCGGGTGCGGAATACGGCAGCCCTGATTGCCGGAATGGAAGGGGCGAATGTGGTGATCTGTTCGATAGCCGCCCTGCTGCATGATGTAGCAGACGAGAAGCTGAATCCTTCCAAGGAGGCGGGGCTGCTCAAGGTGAGTGACTGGCTGGACAGACATCTGCCGGATGAAGCTGCTCGTAAGCATATTATGGAGATTATTGCCACGATGTCCTTCAGCGGCGGCGGGGGCGAGCCCATGTCAACGCTGGAAGGGCAGGTGGTCCAGGATGCGGACCGTCTGGATGCGCTGGGGGCTATCGGCATTACGCGGACCATGGTCTTTTCGGGAGCCAAGGGCCGTCCGGTCTATGATCCGCAGCTCCCTCCGCGTGACGAATCGCTGCAGAAGGAATACCGGGACTATTCCAAGGGGACAGCGGTCAACCATTTTTATGAGAAGCTGCTGAAGCTGAAGGATCTGATGAACACCGCTTACGGCAGGCAGCTTGCAGAGGAGCGGCATCAGTTCATGCTTAGTTTTTTGGAGCAATTCTATAAGGAATGGAATCAAGGGGCAGAGTAGCTGTTATAATGAAGGTATGCGCAAGATGGATGGAACGCGGGAGATCCCGCCTGAACCGGAACAATCGGCATAGAAGAGGTAGAATATAATATGAGTGAAGTACAAGTACAGTTTAGTGATTATGGTCTGGATGAGGAGATTATCCGTGCGCTGGAGGTTCTGAAGTACACGGACCCTACAGAGGTGCAGCGGAAGGTTATTCCGGTGGCGCTGAAGGCGCAGGATTTGATCGTCAAGTCCCAGACCGGCAGCGGCAAAACCGCAGCATTCGCCATCCCGCTCTGCGAGCTGGCCGATTGGGCGGAGAACAAACCCCAGGCGCTGGTGCTGACCCCCACCCGGGAGCTGGCCCAGCAGGTACGAGAGGATATTACGAACATCGGGCGCTTCAAGCGGATCAAGGCGGTAGCGCTGTTCGGCAAGCAGCCGTTCGCCCCGCAGAAGCTGGAGCTGACCCAGAAGACACATGTCGTTGTAGGCACGCCGGGCCGTGTATTCGATCATATTGAGCGCGGTACGCTGAACCTGAGCCGCATTCAATATCTGGTGATCGACGAAGCGGACGAAATGCTCAGCATGGGCTTCATCGAGCAGATCGAGAAGATTATTAAGCAGTTGCCCAAGGAACGTGTAACGATGCTGTTCTCGGCGACACTGCCGGATGTGATCAAGAATCTGTGCCGGAAGTATATGACGGACCCGGTGGACATTGAGATTGAAGCCAGCGGAATTACGACAGCATCGATTGAGCATGCACTGATTGAGGTTGTACAAGCTGCCAAGTTCGGGTTGCTAAGCGATCTGCTGACGGTGGAGAACCCGGATAGCTGTATTATTTTTTGCCGGACCCAGGAGCAGGTGAACGCCCTCTTCCGCGGGATGGCTGACCTCGAATATCCGGTGGACAAGATCCACGGCGGCATGGAGCAGGACGAGCGGTTCGAGGTAATGAATGCCTTCAAGCGCGGCCAGTTCCGTTATCTGATCGCCACCGACGTTGCAGCCAGAGGAATTGATATCGAGAACATCACCCATGTCTTTAACTACGATATCCCGCTGGAAAAAGAGAGCTACGTCCACCGCACCGGCCGCACCGCGCGCGCAGGCAAAAGCGGCAAAGCGATCACCTTCGTGACTCCAAACGAACACAAATGGGTCAGAGAAATCGAAGGCTATATCGGCTTCAGCCTGCCCGTCATGAAGGCTCCTTCAGACGATGCCGTGGCCTATGCCAAACCGGCCTTCGACCAGAAGTTGGGCAAGCAGCAGGTCCGCAAAACGGGCAAAACCGAGGTCATGAACCAGGACATCATGAAGCTGTATTTCAATGGCGGCAAGAAAAAGAAGCTCCGCGCGGTGGACTTTGTCGGCACCATTGCGAAGCTTGAGGGCATTACGGCTGAGGACATCGGGATCATCACGATTCAGGATAATGTGACCTACGTCGATATTCTGAACGGTAAGGGACCGCTTGTACTCCAGACGATGAAGGAGACCACGGTCAAGGGCAAGCTGCTGAAATGTCATATTGCCAAGAAATAAGCCGGAGCTGCTGCTATTGCAGCCGGGTATCGAACGCTGTCACACTGGGTAACAAGGCCGGGGTGACAGCGTTTTTTTGAAATAGTGATGTATGATACAATAATATGAACTCTTTTTAAAGGATGGGCTTCTAATGAAGAAAGCAGACAAGTCAGCCTCCTAAATTCAGTTTACACAAACATTTAGGAGGCATAGCCAATGATTTTTAATCTGATTGATAGGGATAACTGGAAGAGACAAGAGATCTTTAATCATTATCTGAACCAGGGTACGACCTTTAGCCTGACAGCAGAAATCGAGATTAGCGTTTTATACCGAATAATAAAACAACAAGAATATAAGCTGTATCCTGCCCTTCTATTCTTAATGACCCGTGTGGTCAACTCCAATATTGCGTTCAGAATGGGATACAATTGTACGGGGGAATTAGGGTATTGGGACAAGGTAGACCCGCTGTATACAATTGCCGACAGTGTCTCAGAATCCTTTTCGGCGATTTGGACGGCGGGCACGAATGATTTCAAAGCGTTCCATGTTGCTTATGTTTCTGATGTGGAGAATTATAAGGATTCCGGGAGATTGTTCCCTAAGACACCTATACCTGAGCATACCTTTTCTGTATCTATGATTCCGTGGACTTCCTTTACGGGATTTAACCTGAATATCAGCAATAACGGGAATTACCTTCTGCCCATTATTACCGCAGGTAAATTCACGACCACAGGCGATTCAATATACCTGCCACTGTCGTTGCAAGTCCATCATGCAGTCTGTGACGGCTATCATGCAGGATGGTTCATGAACGAGGTCCAGGCCATGGCAGATCGTGCTGAGGAATGGATTGACGGAGGTTGTTAATTTGGCTAAATTACAAGACTATTATAAGAATGATAAATCTTTGAATATAGAATTTGTCTATCGTGATAAGAGACCTGATCAGGGCTGTAAGTTTATCGTTACAATTACAGAGAATAGAAGCATCGTTGTGAGTGAAGTAGGGTGGACGAATTTTACATTAAATAAATTTGTTGAGATGCTTAATAATTTCCCGATGGATATATATAATGGTTATTTTTCGCATTATGACGAATCCTTTGAGTGGAAATGGATAGAACAATCCGATCATCAACAGTTGTTTCTAATCACCGTTTTTACTGCGGGCGATGGATTTTCTTACACCAGTAGTATTCAAGAGATTAGAGCCTTTGGTGCAGCGATCCTTGAGGAAATTAATTATGCACCACATTTTGATTCAAAATAAAGAAACCTTCCTGTATACGGCTTAAGCCGCATTTCGGAAGGTTTTTAGTTTGAGTCCGTATCAATAGAAATGTCTACGCATTATACTGCGCCTGATACAACCGGCTATAAGTGCCTCCGGCATTCACCAGCTCCTCGTGGCGGCCTTCCTCGGAGATGCCGTCCTCGCTTACAACAACGATCCGGTCAGCGTTCTTGATCGTCGTCAGGCGGTGGGCAATGACCAGCGTGGTACGGCCCACAGACAGATCGGCCAGCGACTGCTGGATCGCCGCTTCAGTCTCGGTATCAAGCGCCGAGGTAGCCTCATCCAGAATGAGAATCGGCGGATTCTTCAGGAACATCCGGGCAATCGCCAGGCGCTGCTTCTGTCCGCCGGACAGCTTGACGCCGCGTTCGCCGATCACAGTGTCCATGCCACTCGGCAGGCTGTTAATCAGCTCCTCCAGGCGGGCCTGACGGGCAGCCTGCCAGATTTCCGGCAGCCCTGCATCAAGCTTGCCGTAGGCAATATTCTCTCGGATCGTGCCGGAGAAGAGGAACACATCCTGCTGCACGATTCCGATCTGCTTGCGCAGCGAGCTGAGCTTCATATCACGGATGTCGATCCCATCGATGGAGATTGCGCCGCCGGTCACATCGTAGAACCGGGGGAGCAGGCTGCAGATCGTGGTTTTCCCGGCACCGGAAGGGCCAACGAATGCGATGGTCTCCCCGGCATTTACCTTCAGACTGATCTCCTTCAGCACGGTCCGGTCTGCTTCATACCCGAAGCTGACATTGCTGAAGGAGATATCCCCGCGAAGCGAATCCACCTCTACCGCATCCGGCTTGTCAGCGATATCCGGTTCAGTGTCGATGACTTCAAGATAACGTTTGAATCCGGCAATCCCCTTCGGATAACTCTCAATAACCGCATTGATCTTCTCAATCGGCCGGAAGAAGACATTAGACAGAAGAATGAAAGCGACAAATTCCCCGATTTCCAGCTCTCCTTTGATGAAGAACCACGCCCCGCAGACCATCACGACAATGGTGATCAGACGGGTCATCATATAGCTGACCGACGAGCTTTTGGCCATCAGCTTATAGGCCATTAGCTTGGTCTCACGGAACTTCTGGTTGTCCACAGCGAACAGCTCTTTCTCGAATTCTTCATTGGCAAAAGACTGGACCACGCGGATTCCGCCGACATTGTCTTCAATCCGGGCATTGAAGTTCCCTACATTGCCGAATAGACGATGATAGGTTTCAGTCATGCTGCGCCCGAAGTGGATAATGACCCAGGCCATAATCGGCACGATGATGAACGTGATGACGGCCAGCTGGAGATTGATATCGGCCATCAGTATAAATGCGCCGACCAGCGTCATGACCGCAATGAACACATCCTCCGGCCCGTGATGCGCAACTTCCCCGATATCATTCAGGTCATTGGTAATTCTGCCAAGCAGATGACCGGTTTTGTTATTGTCGAAGAACCGGAAGCTGAGCTTCTGGATATGATCGAACATTTTTTTGCGCATATTGGTTTCAATATTAATGCCCAGCATATGCCCCCAATAGGTAACCACATAGTTCATGGCTGTGTTAAGTGCATAGATCCCGAGCAGAACCACGCAGGCAATCAGAATCAGGGGCCAATCCTGACCCGGCAGCAGATCATCAATGAATTTATTGACAGCCACCGGAAAAGCAAGCTCCAGCAGACCCGCACCCACCGCACAGGTGAAATCAAGGATAAACAGCTTCTTGTAGGGACGGTAATAGGAGAAAAAACGACGCAGCATCTCTTGTTCACTCTTTTCTATAATATGTTATGTATCTGGTTACTGAGAGTGATTCTCAATTAAACCTTCTGCTTAGGATACTAAAGATGGTTACATGTTTTGTCAACGGTGAGAATCGTAAAAATTGAAATATACTGCGGAATTGATTGCCGTTTAACCCAAACCAAGAACGTAATTTATACATATTTTAACAGTATCCAGGCATAAAGGAGGAGTTAACATGGGCGAAAATGTTGGAGGATACGGCGGAGTTTTCACTTCCACTGGCGCAATCCTGGTTCTGTTCATCCTGCTCGTAATCATCACGAAATCCTTCTGTCTCTAATTTTGTTCACCTGCCGCTGGTCGCTTGACCGGCGGTTTTTTTAAGAATTGGGGCCCCCGCAAAGTGCCTGAATTATCTTCGAAGCTAAATCCCCACTTTGTATGGTTATATTCTGGGCCCGGGAGACTGCTCCGGCAAGCGATATGATATAATGAAATAATGCGCCTTGGATGAAGGGCGTAATACATATAGCGGCTATTCCCTGACAAGCTCCGGGCTTGACGGGTGTTTTGCTGCGACCTGGAGGTACCACATGAAGCTCGGCCGTGAAAATAACAAGAGGACAAGCCCGGCCTTGTCCTCATCTGCTGCGGATGTCCGCAGCAGATGGATGCTCGTCACCGGAATCATCTGTGTGGCCGCTGCCCTGCGCGCCCCGTTCACTTCCGTCGGACCGCTGCTGGAGATGATCCGGGATGACCTGGGGTTGTCTAATACTCTAGCGGGGGCGATTACGACTTTGCCTTTACTGGCTTTTGCTCTACTGTCACCCTTCGCGCCGCGGCTAGCCCGCAAGCTGGGACTGCCCAATATCCTGGTGCTGGCCATGCTCACACTGTCCATGGGAATTCTGGTCCGTTCGGCTTCCGGCACGGTAACCTTCTTCGCAGGTACGGCCATGATCGGTTTGTCGATTGCCGTCTGTAATGTGCTGCTGCCGGGACTGATCAAGGGGAAATTCCCGCACCGCATCGGTCTGATGACCGGAATCTACACCGTGTCTATGAATATATGTGCAGCGGCTGCCTCGGGGCTGAGTGTTCCCTTAGCCACCCGTGCAGGGCTGGGGTGGAGAGGGACGCTGGCGCTCTGGTTCATGATTGCTGCACTGGCTACGATCTTCTGGATTCCGCAGCTGAAGAGTCTGGGCACGGGACAGGCAGGCACTGTATCCTCATCAGCGGCACGGGTCTGGCGCTCTCCGCTCGCCTGGCAGGTTACGCTGTTCATGGGACTGCAATCCCTGCTCTATTATGTGCTGATCGCCTGGTTCTCAGTGATCCTCGGAGAGCGGGGGATGTCTGCCGGCCATGCCGGCTGGATCCTCTCGCTGATGCAGCTGGCCCAGCTGCCGTTCACGTTCTTCGTGCCGCTCTGGGCTGGAAGGATGAAGAACCAGCGGCTGCCGGTGGTGATTACTTCTGTTCTGTTTATCACCGGTATCCTTGGCGTCTGGCTGGGCAGTACCGCACTAATGGCGTTATGGGCTATCTGCATTGGGATTGCCGGGGGCTTCGCCTTCGGTCTGGCAATGATGTTCTTCAGCCTGCGCACCCGGACTACGCAGGAGGCCAGCGAGCTGTCCGGCATGGCCCAATCGGCAGGTTATCTGCTCGCCGCGATGGGTCCTGCGCTGTTCGGCCTGCTGCATGATGCTGCGGGGAGCTGGAATGTACCGCTTGCGCTGCTTGCTGTAGCCAGTGTGTTGCTATTCGCAGCCGGTATGGGGGCCGGACGCGACAAATATATCTAATTGTTGAAGTCAATGATTAGATTACATACTGCTTTAACAATCGGGTGTTATATTGAGTGTGCCTCAGCTTGTATGTGTGATTATATCTGGTGAACTCTGGACCCTGCCTGCTGGCAGGGTCATTTTTTTGAAATATAAGAATTTATATTTTGCACATGATAAATTATCCTTCTATTTCTCGCTGAAACGGTACCGTCCTTTAAAAGGACGGCAAAGCCGTTTCTACTTGTTGACCGTTAGATTTCTTGACAAAAAAGAGCTTGCAATTCCCCAAAAAAGAGAGTATATTCTTAATTACGGTGATTGAATCACTGAACTACATAATATGCGGTCATGGCGGAATTGGCAGACGCGCTGGCTTCAGGTGCCAGTGATAGCAATATCGTGGAGGTTCGAGTCCTCTTGACCGCATCCGCATTACTCAATAGCCCTTCTTCGGAAGGGCTATTTTTTGCGTTTCTACTCCAGTTGACGGGGAAGAGACTTATTTCCCAGAAGCGATGCAAAGGAATGCCGAAACAGGTGTAACGTAAGAGTGCTACAGAGGCATATGGACCCAATGTATGCCAAAAACAGCATACATAATGCTCGCAAGCAGGCACCTGGGCCAAATGTTTGGATTTCCATGCTGCTCATGTTTCATGCTATATGCCGCCAGAAAGCAGAGTGGATGGAGGCGCGTAAAGTACTGCCTACACGTGGCAGGAGGTACCGGCATCATTCACCCGTTGGGGTGATTTTATTTTTTCACGGACAAACTGTAACCTTTTGCCTTACTTGAACGAATAAGCAGTAGACGGCTGGGCAGGAGAGGGGGCGTGTGAGACGAACGGGAGCGAAAGGGACCGGGGAGAAGGTCTTGTGGCAGTGGACCAGGAGACGGCGGATGAGGCGGCGGCTTCTCGGCTGGATGAAGAGGCGGTGCTAATCAGGTTCACGGAAGGGAACCGGGACGCGTTTGAATGGCTGGTCCGGCAATACCGGGAGCAGGCTGTGCGGTTTGCGTACCACTTGACCGGGGATTATCATACCGCCGAGGATCTGGCGCAGGACTGCTTCGCCTATCTGCTGGTGTACCCGGAGAAATATGATTACCGGGCATCCTTCAAAACCTATCTGTTTACCATCCTCCGCAACAAGAGCATAGACTCGGTCCGTAAGCGTGCAAGGCAGCAAAGCTTACCGTATACGGCGGAGAGCAGCAGCGTACATAACCCGGATGAGGGAAATCCTGAACAGCTGGCTATCATCCGGGAAGAGGATGTGGAATGGCGCAGAAGATTGTATCAGATGAAGCCTGATTACGGGCAGGCGGTCTATCTGGTGGATGTGGGACAGATGTCTTATGAACAGGCGGCCGCAGTGATGGGCCGGAATCAAGTGAGCTTCAAGGTGCTGCTGCACCGGGCGCGCAAGAAGCTGAGGCAGATCTACGAGAAGGAGGAGTGGGATTGTGAAGTCAACGGAACAAGAACAGCTATTTCTGGATGAAGTCTACCGCAAGGCCCGTCTGCTGGAATACGACAAGTGTGAAGCACAGAAAGTACTGCATAACCGCAAGGTGCTGGCCAGACGGCAAATTCTTACAGTTTCAGGTATCACAATCATTACAGCCGTATTCGCCCTGATGATTTGGGTCGGCAAGGTGGATCAGGGGTTGTGTGTTGCGCTGTCGCTCCTTCTGATTACAGCAGGTCTGTTGATCGAGAAGCTTGAATTGCTGTGGAGTCTGGAGAACGACGGTTGAACAGGATTTGCAGGAAAGGGAGAGAACTGAAATGGAGCTAATCATTAACCATTTGACCAAGACTTACGGAAGCAAGACGGCACTGCAGGATATCAGCTTTCGGGTAGGCGAGGGCATTCACGGCCTGCTGGGGCCGAACGGGGCAGGCAAAACTACGCTGATGCGGCTGCTAGCCACTCTGCTGACGCCCAGTTCAGGAACGGTAGAGATAGGCGGGGTTTCCTTGCAGGATAAAGCCCGGGTACGCGAGCTGGTTGGCTATCTGCCGCAGGAGTTCGCCTTCTATCCTGGAATGACTGTCTATGAGGCTATGGATTATCTTGCGCTGCTGTCCGGAATAGGCGGCCGCTCCGAACGGAAGCGGAGAATAGATGATCTGCTGGAGCAAGTGAACCTTACGGAGCAGCGCCGGACCAAGGTCAAGGCGCTGTCCGGCGGCATGAAGCGGCGGCTGGGTGTAGCCCAGGCCATGGTGCATGAGCCGAAGCTGCTGATTGTCGATGAGCCGACAGCGGGGTTGGACCCCGAGGAGCGCATCCGCTTCCGGCGGCTGCTGGGACGGTTCGCCGAGGGCAGGATTGTTCTTCTGTCGACGCATGTCGTTGAGGATGTGGAGTCCACCTGCGAGCAGATGACCGTACTGCAGAAGGGGAGTCTGCGGTATCACGGCAGAATAGGCGATCTTACCGCCGCTGCGGCCGGCCGTGTCTGGATCGCTGAGCTGGACCGGGCGCAGTGGGAGCGGGACCGCGACCGCTTTCCGGTACTGTCTGCCGTGCCGGAGGGTGCAGGCATGCGGGTCCGGGTGCTCGCTGAGGAGCAGCCCTACGCAGGGGCACAGCAGGCCGCGCCATCGATTGAAGATGCGTACCTCCACCTGATGCGCAGGGAGGAATCCTGCGTATGATGGCATTGATCGGCAAGGAGATGCGCATGACGTTGCGCAGTCTGGTATTCTATCTGTTTGTGATTGCCAGCATATTCTTCTATTTCACTTCGTATGCTACGGAGGAGACCTGGGGAGCGCTCGGTCCTCCTGTAATAAGTAAGCCGCAGAATATGGGAACTGCGGAACAACCTTATTACGGTTGGGCCACTCCGAGGGATACCCGCAGCTTGGCTGAACAGATGAAGATCCAGATGAAGCGGGATCTGAATGCGGGAGTCATCGAGAAGATCAGGCTGGGCTTCCCGATGGAGGTGGAGCTGGATGCCGGAGAGAAGGCGGCCTTGACCGCTGCAATCTCACAGCTGGCTAAGATCCTGAAGGACCCCAGCCAATATAGCATGGATGAGGTTTATCGTGTCGCTGAGGCATTGAACAGTAGATTGGGCGGGAACAGCATGTACCAACAACAAGGACTGGATGGTTACAGTTATGTTATAAAGTCTGTGGACGAAGCAGAGAAGGCACAGCAAGCGCAGCTTGCGGACTATAATGCCAAGGTAGACGCTGGGGAACTGCTTCCCGGAGCCGCCCGTTATTTCAGTGATTATCTGTCGTTGCCCGCAGGGATTTTCCCGGTCTTTCTGTCCGCCTTCCTGCTGCTGCGGGACCGCTCCAGCCGGATGAATGAATTGATCTACAGCCGCAGGGTCTCCCAGTGGGTATATGTCGGGTCCAAGTTTATCGCCCAAGGGATTATGCTCTCCCTCGTCTACCTCATTCTCGCTGTCATTGGGGGCTGGCAGACGGTGGATAAGCTTGGGCTTACTGGTCAGACGGGACAGGCTATATCAGTCTTTCTCAGCTATACCGCCTGGTGGCTGCTGCCCACCTTGTGGATCTCTGTCGCCTTCGGGATGTTCGGCTCCATGCTGTTCCGCCGGGGCATTGTGCCTATCGCCCTGCAGATCATCTGGTGGTTCGTATCCGTACTGCCGCTTATGGGCTCCTATGGGCTGAACCGGCTGTTCATCCGCTTCAATTCACCTAATGACTATAATCTGTACCAAGGCTGGGCAGATGAGATTGCCCTTAACCGCAGCATCTACCTGCTGTTGGCCGTTCTTCTGACCGCCGGGGCAGCCTGGCTGTGGGAAAGAAACCGTAGCCGTATGGATTCTGCACAGTCTCTTGGCAGGAAGAAGACGAAGCGGACTCCGGCGGTGCCCGCATCTGGAGCACTGAGATGAGCCGGCAGATCATCGCTCCGCTCGCCCGTTATAATCTTAAGCTGACAGTGCATTATTCCTGGCTGCTGTCAGCGGTACTTTTGGCAGCCGTACCGGTATTCATAGACCCTGTATTCATGGACAGGCTCCAGGTTGCGAAACTGGGAGAATTCCTCGTCAGCCTGCTGGGACTGATAGTCTATCCGCATCTAGGTCTGTTGGAGGATGGCGGCATCCAGGAGGTGCTTTATGCCAAGCGGGTACGTCATCTTCCGTTATTTCTGTTCCGCTGGCTGCTTACCGCTCTTTATATCTTCCTTGCGGTCGCTGCTTTGTTCACCTGGATACATGAAAGAGGTGCAGATTTTGAGCTATGGCCGATGGTGGGTGGGACGGCAATCACCGCCATTGTGATCGGATCAGCCGGTCTGACGGCTACTCTTCTGGCCGGTAACCTCTCGGCTGGATATATTACCGGATTCTCCTGGTATCTGCTGGATTTCACCACCAAAGGCAAACTGACCGGGCCCTTTTACCTGTTCGGCCTGCTTAAGGAGCCATGGGATAACGGCAAGTGGCTGCTTGCCGGTCTATCGCTGACGCTGGTACTCTTCTGTGCCTTCTGGCTGCCGCGCAGGAGACTGGACTAACCTATAACCCACCGCCTTGACGTCATGAAAGTGACCAGGGCGGTGTTTTTGAAAATATAAGACTTTATATGTTGCACACGATAAAGTATCCTTCTATTTCTCGCTGAAACGATACCGTCCTTAAAAGGACGGCAAAGCTGTTTCCACTTGTAGAATGTATATGTTTTGGGGTCCCCGCAAAGTACCTGAGTCATCACCTGCGCTAAAGCCCCACTTTGTGGGGTTATTTTGTGTGTGAATATGCACCGTTTCCAGCGGCAGCTTGTCCTGCACACCATCATTAGCGGGACTTTAGGTCTGGAGCATAAATTCCGAATAAAAGGTATAATGTTACTAAATTATGTCCCCCATTTTCTCAGAGGAGGCTCTAGCTTTGTCCGACACACTATTTAAGCACTTGTACATGCGGTCCTCAATAGGATATGCGGCAGTATCCATTACGGATGGAACTATGCTCATGGCCAACCCTGCGCTTTGCGGGATGTTGGGATACACTGAGACCGAACTCAAGGAGCTGCGTTATCAGGATATCGTCTTTCCGGATGAAGGGTATACCCTGGATCACGGGCAGATTATGAATGATTTAATAAGCAGTCCCGATATGGCTGTAGATACCGAAAAGCGGTTCGTACATAAGAATGGCGAGATGCTCTGGGTTGCCCTGCATCTTTTTCTGATCATTGATGAACAGACGGGAAGTCCATCCCATCTGGTTGCGGAGATGACGGATATTACCGCGCGCAAGATCGCGGAGAAGAAGATAGAGGAGGACCACCAGCTCTACGAGCTGGTTACGGAGCACACTCCGGATATGATTTCATTATCCGATCCTGACGGGACGCTGCGCTACGTCTCCCCGTCAGTCGAAACGCTGCTCGGCTATCCGGCAAGCGGCATGATCGGCCGCAACAAAACGGAATATTACCATGAAGCGGATGCACTGGAAATGACCGAGCCGGGGAAGCTCTACTCTGACAGTGACACCTTCACACGCAGGGTCAGGCATAGGGACGGCCATTATCTTTGGATTGAAAGCTCCCTTCAGGTGGTGCGGAACCGTGAAGGCGAAGTACGGCAGATCCTGACGATTGCCCGTGACATCACCGAGCGGAAGAAGGTTGAAGATATGCTGGCTGCCGCGCAGGAGCTTGGACAAATGGGCTCCTGGGAGTGGAATTCCATCTATGAGCAGCTGATCGTCTCCGGCCAGCTGATGGCTATCTTTGAATTAGGCGGGAATTGCGGAAATCATACCGTGGTCCATTATACTCAGTTGCTTGACTGTGTAGTGCCGGAGGACCTGGACAGATTGCGTGAAGAGCTGCATTATACGCTGAAGTCCGGGGCTAAGGGCGAGGCGATTTTCAGAGTGAAGGGTAGTGAGGATCGTAAGTCTCTCTACGCACACTGGGAAGTGATCCTGGATGCCTCCGGCAAGGTTCAGCAGATCCGCGGTATGGTGCAGGATGTGACCGAGCGTGAACGGATGGAGGAGCAGCTGCGTGAGAGCGAGAACCGCTACAAGTCGCTTTTCGAATACAATCCGTCTGCCATCAGTGCCATGGATCTGCAGGGGTACATTCAGTCAATGAACGCCAGTCTGGAGCAGCTGACTGGATACAGCAGGGAGACCCTAATACATTCCAGTTACTGTGAGATTATTGAAGAGGATGAGCTGGAGCATGTGAATATGCGGTTTCTGGCGGCAGCCGGAGGCATGGCCCAGACCTTCGATACCCGGGTGATCCGTCACGACGGCGAGCGGGTGGAGGTGGGGATGATTTATGTCCCTATGCTGATTGATCATGAAGTGGTCGGCGTATTCGCCATTACCAGTGATATTACAGAGCCTAAGCGGTATCTGGAGCAGATTGAGAAGCTTAGCTATGAGCATGCGCTGATCCTGAACTCTGTGTCGGAGGGGATTTTTGGCATGAATCTGGAGGGGGAGACCGTATTTATTAATCCCGCTGCCTCTGTCATGCTCGGGTATAATCCGGGGGAGCTGGCCGGTAATATCAAGCTGCATACGATCGCGCAGACCTGGATGGACGGTGAGCTGTATCCCGGGGGACACCGGACGCTGGCGGAGCTGCTCAAGACCAAGCTCTCTTATGAGCAGGAGCAGGAAGGGATTTTCTGGCGTCAGGACGGCTCCAGCTTCCTGGTCAAATACCGGATGACGGCACTATATGATAACGGAGAGCATAAAGGGGCGGTGGTGGTCTTCCGGGATATCACCGAGGAGAAGGCTGTGGAGCGTGCCAAGGAATCTGCGGAGAAGGCTGACCGGGCCAAGTCGGAGTTCCTGGCGATTATGAGCCATGAGCTGCGTACACCGATGAATGGAATTATCGGGATGGCGGATCTTCTGTCGGGAACAGAGCTTACGGAGGAACAGCAGTATTACACCCAGATTATTAATAAAAGCGGCGCCGCGCTCGTACATATTCTTAACGAGGTGCTGGATTTCAGTAAAATTGAATCCGGCATGATGACGCTGGATCTCCAGCCGGTCGATATCCGGCAGGTTGTTCAGAACGTCTGTGAGCTATTCTATCCGCGTATCCAGGAGAAAGGGCTGATTCTGCGCAGCCATATTGAGCCGGATATTCCGGCTGTTGTCATCACCGACGAAACCAGGCTGAGGCAGGTGCTGGTGAATCTCGTCGGCAATGCGGTCAAGTTCACGGAAGAAGGCGAGGTCGGCGTCTGTGTGAAGCTGGAGGCTGCCGGGGAGCCGGGCTCGCTGATTCTGAGGTTCACGGTAACTGATACCGGAATAGGCATTCCGCAGGGCAGCCAGAACCTGTTATTCCAGTCCTTTTCCCAGCTGGACCCTTCGATCAACCGTAAGTACGGCGGGACGGGACTGGGGCTGGCGATCAGTAAGAAGCTGGTCGAGCTGCTGGACGGAGCTATCGGTGTGAATAGCGTCGAAGGGGAGGGCTCGGAATTCTACTTTACCATCGGCGTGATGTATTCGGTGGAGGAGCCGGGCCAAGCGCTGCTGGCAGGAGTTGCTGCCACTCAGGAGTATAAGGGCGGGATCTTCAACCTGGATCATCCCGAGGGCCAGTACGGACCGTTGTCTATCCTAGTCGCAGAGGATCATCAGGTGAATCAGCAGATCCTGCAGACTTTTCTCAAAAAGCGCGGCTACTCCTCAGACCTGGCAGTGAACGGGGAACAGGCGGTAGAAGCTGTACGTTCCCGGCATTATGATCTGGTGTTCATGGATATTCAGATGCCGGGCATGGACGGAATTGAAGCGACCCGGCAGATCCGCGAGGCGATGGGGCTGTCCCCGGTTATTATTGCCGCCACGGCCTTTGCCCGTAAGGAAGATGAAGAGATGTGCCTCCGGGCAGGGATGCAGGACTTTATCCCCAAGCCGATCCGTGGAGAAGAGCTGGACAGAGTGCTGAGGGAATGGTCGGGCAGCATCCGCAGGTAGTCTTGTAATATAGAAGGCCGGATAGCTGGCAGGCAAAGCGAGCGCTATTCACGTTGACAGCTTTTCCTTGTCTGCATTACTATTATATAAATCGTAAATATTACGAATGAATAACGGCAAGCGAAAGGGTCAATAGAGTGAAAACGATGAAGCGCGGAGATTTCCTGCTGATTCTCATTGTATTGCTGGCCGCCGGTTCCATCTACGGTTACAAGTGGTTCTCTAACCACAATCATCCGTATAAGCAAGGGGAACTGGAGGCCGTAATCACCGTGAACGGCAAAGCCTACAAGACTGTACAGCTGACCAAGGAAGAGCAGATTATTGATATCCGCACCAGATATGGTCATAACACGCTGAAGGTATTCGATTATGGTATTCAGATGACCTATTCCGATGCTCCGCTGACCATTGCGCTGGACATGGGATTCATCTCCCGGCCGAAGCAGCAAATTATCTGTATTCCGGCCCGTCTCCTGGTGGAAATCTCGAACCCGCAGTCTTCGCTGGAGGATGACAACGGGCTGGATGCGGTCATCTAGTCAAGGCTGCAGCTCTGTCCATGCCGCTGCGGCATCGGCGTTCGTGTACACATAAGGTGTGGACGGTGCTGCCATAGCGGTTATGCTCTGCGGAGCGATCTGCAGAGTCTCTACGCCCTCACGGAGCGTCACATGAAGCTTGCCCCGAACCTCAATCCAGGTATCGGCGGGCAGGCTTATTTGTGTACCCGGCGCAAGGAGAATGCCGAAAGGGGTGGCATCTGCCGTACAGCACTGAACCAGGAAGCGGCTGACAGCGTAGCCGGATTGACCGGACCCCTGCGGCTCACGGTACAGGAAGCCGGATACGGAGATTTCCTTGCCCTCGAACTGCGATTTGTAGAGATTAAGGGCGCCTAGCGTTTCTGAGAAAATCTCAGGGAATACAGGGATGACGGGCTGCCTGTAGAGCTGTCCTGCCAGCTCTGCAAATTCGGCCTCATAGGGGTTGGCCGGAGTGAACCTGTCCCCAGTGTCGGACTCTACGGCGGTATAAGTCAGGGTAAGGCCCTTCTTGGCCGCTGCGGCACTGCCGAGTGCCCGGTCGGGCAGCAGGAACCCGAGCAGCAGCGGAAGCAGGAACAGGCTGTACAGCGCGGAGCTGCCCATGAATGAACGGGGCAGGCGGTGCTCGCAGTCGCAGAGGGCGGAGCTTTGGCCCAGCGCACCTTGGAGCCCGAGGCTGAGCGCCATTAGGGACAGCGGAATTGGGCATAACCTGATCCAGCGGGCCAGCTTAGGCGCAACATAATAATGGAGGGCGTCCTGCTGGACCAGATGTCCGATATAGAGGGCGAAGGCGAGCAGAATAACCGCCCTGAGTACATAGTGAAACCGGATGCTCCCGGAGTTATTCATGCAGATCCTCCTCCAGATATTTGGAATTTCAGGGCAGCTACAGCCAGAATGAAGCCAGCACGGAGCCGGTGAAGACGGCCGCGGCAATGAGGAAGAACAGGTACAGGGCGAATCTGGTCTTGAACAGCGAGAGCAGCATCAGGGCGTTCTTGAAATCCAGCATTGGTCCCAGCACCATGAAGGCTAGCAGCGCTCCTGCCGGGAAGGTATGCAGGAAGGTGGACGCAACGAAGGCGTCGGAGGTGGAGCAGAGTGAGAGTGCGAAGGCCAGCCCCATCATGAATATGTAGGAGCCGAGCGGACGGTCACCAATGACGGACAGGCTGCTCTGATTCATGAAGGTCTGGATGCCCGCAGTCAGCAGACAGCCGATGATCAGGAACTTGCCCATCTCAAAAAATTCATCCGACGTATGCACCAGGACCGCCGCCGCCCGGCCCCCGCGTAGTGTGCCATGCTGCTCTTCGCTTCCCTCCCGGCGGATGGACAGGCGCAGCGGCGATCTGCGGATGGTCCCGTAGATGATCAGGCCAATACATGCCGCGACGGCAAAAGCCAGTCCCATCCGGGTGTAGGCCAGCTCCGGATGGGAGCGGAAGGCCGTCAGGGTGGCCCCGTAGACGACCGGATTGAGGATCGGGCCGGACAGAATGAAGACGATGGCAACATAGAGAGGCATCCCCTTATGCATGAGGCGGCGGACCAGTGGAATCATTCCGCATTCACAAACGGGGAAGAGGATTCCGAGCAGGCAGCCGAAGAGAATAGCCGGAACCGCGCGGCGCGGAATCCAGCGCGAGATCAGCTCGTCCGGCACGAAGACGCGGAGCAGGGAGGAGAGCAGCGCGCCCAGCAGGACAAACGGCAAGGCCTCCAGCAAAATGCCGAGGAATGCAGTTTTGAACGTGTCGACATAGCCGTTGTCCAGCAGGCTTAGATGCCCGGGCAGCCACAGGCTGCCCGCTGTAAGCAGAAAAGCGGCGGAAAAGAGCAGCGGCAATATTTTAAACGGAGTAAAGGTGGTCAAGGGTTTATCGGCTCCTTCCCGCACAAGGTTCTTAGCTGAATAACGCCGCCCAGCTGCGGCTGATCGCCCTCTCGTCCAGATTCAGGCCAATGCAGACGATGTAAGGCTGGCCCGGGTAACTTGAAGGCTCCCAGGAGATGCGGTTCCCCGCGAGCTGCACCAGCTGCACGGAATCCCGGCCTGCAAGCCGTACATGGCCCTTTGCCCGCAGTAGACTGTAGCCCCATTGCCGCAAAAATTGCTCCAGCTCCTCCTGCCGGAGGCTTCCGGTCCATGCCGGGGGAACGGTTAACGTCACTGCTGCCACTTGGGAAAAAGAGCCGTCCGTCCCGGATTCAGGCTCATGTACTGCCGTTGCGCTGCCGCCGCTGCTGCTATTGTCCGTGTTCATCCGCTGGAGGGTAGCGCCGCTGATATTGCCGGGGCCGCGCCGGGGAGAAGAGCCCTTGAATCCGCGTGCTGCGATACCTATCAGCAGCGGAGCGAGATTAATCTGGCTGTAGTGGGTGAAGACAATCTCGGATTCCGAATTTTGCTTGTAGACCATCTTCTCAATCTTCCATAGAGTCTCCGGTTCTACCAGATCGCTTTTGTTGACGATGATGAGATCAGCGGTGGTGATCTGCTTGCGCAGGGTGCGGACGAGCTGCTTGTCGGACGAGAAGCGGCTGCTGTATTCCAGTGCATTCTCGGCATCCAGCAGCGTAATGGCGTGGTGCAGCTGCAGCCGGTCTGCCAGCGCCGGAGCCAGCAGCGACTTCGCGATCTCATCCGGGTCAGCTACCCCTGTAAGCTCGATGTAGATGATGTCCGGGCGGCGTGCCAGCAGGGCGATCAGGCTGCGCGGCAGCTCCTCCTTGCGGCTGCAGCAGATGCAGCCGTCCAGCAGCTTTTCCACACTTGTGCCGGTACTCTCCTGAAGGATATAGCCGTCCACATCCTTTGCGCCCAGCTCATTCATGATTACTCCCGGGTTCAGCCCTCTCCGCTGGCTCTCCTTCAGCAGACTCAGCAGCAGGGTCGTCTTTCCGCTCCCCAGAAATCCGCTCAGTATAATCACAGGTATCTTCATGGCTCACTCTCCCGCTCCAATAGTACCGTCCCCATAAGAAGGCGGCCAAGCCGCTTCCGCTTGTAATTCCATCTATACGTCAAGCTTATTCAGGAAAGAACACTAATCTAAGCGAGCTGAAATGTTCGGGGACAGCTGTTGACAGCGGAGGGCTGGAGCGTGTAGAATGTGTAAATCGTAATAATTACGATTAAATAGAAAGGAGCAAGATGGAGATGAGAGTAATCGTTACCTTGGCCTGTACGGAGACGGGCGACCGCAACTATACCACCACGAAGAATAAGAGGACGACACCGGAACGCCTTGAGATGAGAAAATATTGCCCGCGCCTGAAGCGCATCACGCTGCACCGGGAGACCCGCTAAGCTGATTAGCCGCGCTATTCTGAAAATATAATATACAAGGAGACTACAATGGACAAAATTCCTGTAACAGTGCTAAGCGGATACCTTGGCTCCGGCAAGACTACCCTGCTCAATCATATTTTGCATAACCGTGAGGGCTTGAAGGTAGCCGTTATCGTCAATGATATGAGTGAAGTGAACGTGGATGCGAATCTGGTAAAATCCGGCAGCAGCCTCTCCCGCACAGAGGAGAAGCTGGTGGAGATGTCCAATGGCTGCATCTGCTGCACCCTCCGCGATGACCTGCTGCGCGAAGTGAATCATCTCGCCTCGGAGGGGCGTTTTGATTACATTCTGATTGAATCCTCCGGCATCAGTGAGCCGGTCCCGGTGGCCCAGACCTTCACTTACCCGAACCCTGAGCTGGATATCGACCTGACCGAGCTGGCCCGGCTGGATACGATGGTGACGGTGGTCGATGCCAATCGCTTCTGGCATGATTTCGCCTCGGGCGACAGTCTGCTGGACCGCAATATGACGGCGGGTGAAGGCGACTTCCGGGATATCGTCGATCTGCTGATCGATCAGATCGAGACCTGTGATGTGCTGCTGCTTAACAAGTGTGATCTGGTGGAGGAGGTGGAGCTTAACAAGCTGGAGGCGGTTCTGCGCAGACTTCAGCCGCGGGCGAAGATCATTCGCACGGTGAATGCACAAGTGGAGCTATCCGAGATTCTGAATACGGGATTATTCGATTTCGAACAGACTAGCCAGTCATCCGGCTGGATCGCTGAGCTTGCCAAGGAGGAACACACACCGGAGACTGAGGAATACGGCATTACCTCCTTCGTCTACCGCCGGAGAGCGCCGTTCCAGCCGCAGCGGCTGAGCTTCTTCTTCAGTAACTGGCCCTCTGAGGTCGTCCGGGCAAAAGGACTGGTCTGGCTGGCGGCCAGCGGTGATCTGGCAGCGACCATCAGCCAGGCGGGGCCGTCCATCCAGTTCGGTCCCGCCGGTTATTGGCTGGCTACCCTGCCGGAGGAGCAGCAGCAGGAGGTGCTGGCTGCGGAACCGGATGTGCTGGCGAAGTGGGACGGGCAGTGGGGAGACCGGCTGAACGAGATCGTCTTCATCGGAGTCCAGATGAACCGTGAGGATATCGAAGCCCGCCTGGACCGCTGCCTGCTGACTGCAGAGGAGATGCAGCAGGACTGGACGGCATTCAACAACCCGCTTCCTTGGCCCGTCGAGGAACTGCTTGCGGCGGGGCAGGAATAACTGCTTCTGTAATTGATAGTCTGAAAAGCCGGAATCCGCACAAAGGATTCCGGCTTTGTGCTGGTTAGGGAGTAGTTGCCGCGAAGGTAGGTGGAGCAAATGCGAATGTATGCGAAAAACCAAATACATTGTTTAGGCGCAGATGCGCATAGGCCGAATGTATGCGCTCTGAATGGCTTGGAGTTTGATGTTTTGCCGCACACTGGATTAAGTCGAAGAGGGTTAATCAGTGCGATTACGATTAATTTGAAGATTTGGGTTTACAAATCGTAATGATTACGATAATATCAATGGAGTTGAAATATAAATCGTAAATATTACGAATAAAATCAATGCCTAATTTCTTTGTTTAATCCGTGGAACATACTTGGACCAAACCAACAAGTGGTCCAACACCAGACGCAGCAATAACTACGGCAGCAGCCGTAGGACCAAGCTCGAAACCAAGCACAGAATTAGGAATAGAATCAGGCACGGGAGCGTGATTACAGCGCACGGCGGGCCGACAAGAGAGGGGGAGGAATAATGATTTTGTCATCCATCAGGGATGTGGTGTTCGGTTACGGGGATGAGCCGGTCATTGACCGCTTGTCGCTGGATCTGGAGGCCGGACAGTTCATAGGGATTACCGGACCGAACGGAGCAGCGAAGACTACGCTGCTGAAGCTGATGCTGGGCCTGTTGAAGCCCTGGAGTGGAACGGTCACTCTGAACCGGGAAATTACCGGAGGAGGCAGGCTCAAGGTCGGCTATGTGCCGCAGCAGGTAGCCTCCTTCAATGCCGGATTTCCGAGCAAGGTGATTGAGCTGGTCCGTTCCGGCTGTTATTCAGGGCTGGGATTGTTCCGCCGCTTCACTAAGGAGCAGGAGGCGCTTGTAGAGAGCAGCCTGCGGCAGGTGGAGATGTGGGAGTACCGTAACCGGAGAATCGGCGAGCTGTCCGGCGGACAGAAGCAGCGGATCTGTATCGCCCGTGCGCTGGCCCAGCAGCCGCAGGTGCTGGTGCTTGATGAGCCGGTAACGGGGATGGATGCTGCCAGCCGCATCGGGTTCTACGAGCTGATGCGGCATTATGTCAGCCGCCATGGCTGGACCGTCATTATGGTTACACACGGCCTGGAAGAGACAAGTTCTTATCTGGATACCGTGATTACGCTAGAACGCAAGGAGCAGGAGGGTTGGACATGCTTGGTTACGAATTCATGCAACGCGCATTTTGGGCAGGAGGCCTGATCGGACTAATCGGACCTTTGCTGGGAGTGTATCTGATGCTGCGCAGGCAGGTGCTGATGGCGGATACATTGTCTCATGTCTCCCTTGCCGGAGTTGCCCTGGGTTCCGTACTGGGATGGAATCCAGCTCTTAGCGGCTTTGTTGTAGCTGTAGCAGGAGGGCTGATTATTGAACAGCTGCGCCGCTCTTACCGTACATACAGCGAACTTCCGGTAGCCATTATTATGACCTCCGGCCTGGCACTGGCTGTCGTGCTGATGAGTCTGAAGCAGAATCTGACCAAGAGCTTCAGCTCTTATCTGTTCGGCTCCATCGTTGCCGTAAGCGATACTCAGCTTAAGCTGATTGCCGTGGTGGCCGCAGCCGGTCTACTCTACTTCATCATTCTGCGCCGCCCGCTGTACAGCCTGACCTTCGACGAAGAGACCGCCGCTATCAGCGGTGTCCATACCGGGTGGTTGTCCTTTTCGTTCGCTGTCCTAACCGGCATGACCGTTGCCGCAGCCATGCCGGTGGTGGGAGTACTGCTTGTATCGGCTCTGATTGTGCTTCCCGCCTCCATTGCGCTGCGGATGGCCTCAGGCTTCACGGCAGCTATCATAATCTCCGTCAGCGTGGGGCTGACCGGTGTGTTCAGCGGACTTACAGCTTCCTACTATATCAACACGCCTCCAGGAGGCACGATTGCACTTATTCTGCTGTTATTTCTGCTGCTGGCCATTGCGGTGCAGAAGCTGATCAGGCTGCGCAGCCGCAGCCAGTATTCATCTCAAGCTAATGAAGAAAAGGGGTCTCACAACATATGATGAATTTCAAATCCATAGCAAAGTCCAATTCGGCAGCACCGTCCACATTCAGAATCCGTCATCTTGCCGCCTTGTCCCTGACCGCCATGCTGGTGATCTCCGGCTGCGGCAACAATACTGCGACTAAGTCCGCTTCTACCAGTAGTCCGGCGGCAACACCAGCGGCTACGGCCGAAGCTTCGTCTATACCGGCAGCGGATAAATTGAACATTAAGGTCAGCTTTTACCCGATGTATGAATTTACAAAAAGCATTACCGGCGATCTTGCCAATGTGGAGGTACTGGTTCCGCCCGGGGTCGAGCCGCATGACTGGGAACCAACCGCGAAGGATATGGCCGATATTTCGGATGCAGATGTGCTTGTCTATAATGGGGCAGGCTTGGAAGGCTGGGCGCAGCAGGTTGTGGACGGTGCGGACGGAGGCGCTCTGATTACGATAGAGGCGAGTAAAGGACTCCAGATTACTGAAGGAACAGAACATGAACATGAGCACAGCCATGAGGAGGAAGCTGCGGGTGAAGCGGACCATGATCATGACCATCATGATGAATCCACAGCCGAAGGAAGCGGTCACGGCCATTCCCATAATGATTCCGCTGCCGGCGAAGCAGACCACGATCATGACCACGGCCACGACCATGACCACGATCATGGCGGGCTTGATCCTCATGTATGGCTGGACCCGGTGATGGCTATCCAGGAGGTTAAGACCATTGAAGCAGCACTCTCCGCAGCTTTTCCCGGAAATGCAGCGGCCTTCCACGCTAACAGCGATGCTTATATCGCCAAGCTGGAGAAGCTGGATCAGGATTTCAGAGCCGGGCTTCAGGACACGAAGCGCAAGGACTTTATTACCCAGCATGCCGCCTTTGGTTATCTGGCACAGCAATATGGCTTGACGCAGGTGCCGATTGCCGGACTGTCGCCGGAGCAGGAGCCGTCTGCTGCACAGATGGCTAAGATTGTGGAGTTCGCCAAGGCGAATAAGGTGACTTCGATCTTTTTTGAGACCTTGGTCTCCTCCAGTGTCGCCGATACTATTGCCCAGGAAATAGGAGCTAAGACCGCTGTTCTGAATCCAATCGAAGGATTAACAGAGGAAGACGCTGCCCGTAATCTAGATTACCTAGGTCTGATGCGGCAGAATCTTGAAGCGCTGATCCAGGCATTGAACGAATAATAACGAAGGAGCTGATCTATAGTGGCCAAGAAATCCAAGGTTGTGAAGGAACTGAAGCGGCAGGAGCTGGTGGCGAAGTACGCTGACAAGCGCAGAGAGCTGAAGGCGGCAGGCGATATAATTGCACTGCAGAAGCTGCCCCGGGATTCCTCAGCCACCCGCCAAAAGAACAGATGCAGCGTGTCCGGCAGACCGCGCGGCTATCTGAGTACATTCAAGGTATCCCGGATCGTCTTCCGCGAGCTGGCGCATAAGGGGCAAATTCCGGGCGTTACCAAGTCCAGCTGGTAGGCTGTTAACTTCATAGATGCTATAACGGCAAGGCGGCTGATCTCTCTGTGCTACAGGAGCCAGCCGTCTTGCTGTGTCCATAGACTTTGCCGGATCGGGTAGAGTGGACTATGATAGGAGGATAGTATTGTCCTACAGAAGGAGGCTTACCTATGAGCTATACCGATACTTTTATCCGGATTGCAGATGATTGCCCGGTGGAGACCGGAACCATCCCTGTCTCTGATCGTCCGCTCCCGCCTGCTCATGTTATCCAGTATCATCTGCTGGCCGGCTCACCTTACCGTTATAACCATGAAGAACTGCTGTACCAGGTGTATGTGCGGCACAAGGCCATTCCCGAAGAAGAGCGTGAATCGCGCCGGGAGGAGATCTGTGCAGCGCTGTTTTCGAAGAATCATCCGTGCCTGCGGGCCTCCATGCTGCCCAAGAAATACGGCTGGGGTATCCACTACGATGCTGAGGGGAAGATTGCACTCTATGCCAAAGAGTCTCCAGAGTATGATTATTACACTACCGGGGATGAAGCTGGAGTGAAGCTGCTGAATGCCATGCGGAATAAGCGGCGTTAATCTTTAGACCACGCAGGATCATATTCTGAACACAGAAAGAAGGAACAGCATGACAGAGTACTGGAGTAAAAGATTTGCACAGGAGGGGATGATCTGGGGGAGTGAGCCCAGCCCGTCGGCAGAATGGGCGAAGCGGAAATTTCAGAAGGCAGGAGTATCCACTGTGCTTGTTCCGGGTGCAGGGTATGGGCGGAATACCAAGGTATTCTCTGCTGATTTTACAGTATACGGCATAGAGTTAAGTGAGCCGGCGCTGGAGCTGGGCGAAGCATGGGACCCAGGAACGAGCTTTATTGCAGGCTCGGCGCTGGAGCCTCAGCTTGGGCAGCCTGTAGATGCTGTCTACTGCTACGATGTTCTGCATTTATTCCTCGAAGAGGACCGCCGCAGGCTGATTGAGGCCAGTCTCAGTCAGGTCAAGACCGGAGGACTGCTCTATTTCACCAGCTTCTCCGATGAAGACCCCAATAACGGCTGCGGAAGAGAGTTGGAGCCGGGCACCTTTGAATACAAAGAGGATAAATATGCCCACTTCTTCAGCGATGCCGATTTGCGGGAGCATTTTGCAGGGACGGAGATTCTGGAGACAGGTTCCTTTAGCGAATCACTACAGAGCCCGCAAGGCGGGACTCATGAATACATACTAAGAACGATCCTTGCGCTCAAACGGTAACTGCCTTCTGCGTAAGAAACGTCAACATGGCCCCTCTCTGAGGCGAGAAGGACCTTACTGTGAAACTGATGCTGTGCGTGTTCCCTAATCATTCTGCGGCTTCCTATTAATGAAGTTAATGCAGCTCGCAGTCGGCGAACAGGATATGCCGCGGAATGCGGAAGAAATTCTCGGCTTTCTCTTGCAGGGCCAATGTAGGCAGATGACAATGATGCAGCCACTTGCGGAAGGTGCCGGGATGGACGCCGATCCAGATGCTGACATCGGTTACAGAGAAATCATAAACCATGCAGAGTCCGGTCAGAATCGCGTTATGCTGCGGTGAATGGGCGAGCGTTCTTTTCATGAAACGGGATGGGGTCGGCTGGCACACAATCGGACTTTGCCGCAGAAGAGCTTCGTTGAACAGGATATGGGGCGGATAGCCTAAATGGCGGCAGACCTTGTCCAGATTGGTTCTGGAGGGAATACGTCCTTCAT
Source organism: Paenibacillus sp. FSL P4-0338 (assembly GCF_038002365.1). Lineage (NCBI taxonomy): Bacteria > Bacillati > Bacillota > Bacilli > Caryophanales > Paenibacillaceae > Paenibacillus > Paenibacillus sp. FSL P4-0338. The sequence continues at coordinate 427,147 of NZ_JBBOCG010000001.1, forward strand.
ATACCCATGCGCTTACGCTGCGTGAGGAAACGGAGAGCTCTTCTGCAAGCCGGGAGAGCTTCATGTCCTTGGCCATCAGGATGGCCAGCAGAACGCGGTTGCGGATCTGGCTGCGTTTGGGGCGGCGAAATCTTTTGACCCGTACGCCTTGTCCAAGATATTTGCGGTTGATCAGAGACCAGGCCTGAATTTTATGTGTTTCTTGCTGATTTTTAGCCATAATACCTCCGGGTGTACTGATTTAATGAAGTGACGGATCATCTAGTTTAGCTGTAATGACTTTACCATTTCATCACGGCATTCGTCCAGAGTACAAAGCTCCTGTTTTGGTCATGAACCAAGATTGTTTCAGTAATGCTGCGGTTTATGATATATTTTTAGTAATCAATTTCACATTAAACAGGCTGGGAGCGGGATAGATGATCAAGCATATTGTTTTCTTCAAATTAAAGGACCGGTCCCCGGACAAGGTCGCAGAGACTGTTGCAGTCCTCCGTAATATGGAAGGAAGAATTCCGCAGCTGTTGTCCATTGAAGTCGGAGCCGATCTGATTCACTCGGAGCGTTCGTTCGATATCGCCCTGGTCACCGTTGTGGCCTCGATGGAAGATCTGCAGGCGTATCAGGTGCATCCGGCCCACAAGGAAGTCATTGCCCATATTAACGAGGTCAAGGAACTGTCGGTAGCAGTCGATTACGAGATCTGAGACTGCATGTACTTGGAAGGCTGGAACCCATTAAGCACGGAAAGCGGTGAGCGGAATGCGCGAGCTTGAGTATCCGATGGAAGCATTGACGTATCTGATTGTTTTTATGGCGGCGTGTGTCGTGATGGTGTTCTGGCTGAAGCGCCGGGGCAGGCGGGGGAAATAACGGCAGTTCATGTTAGGGAAGGTCACTAAATACCGCAGGGTGGAGGGTCAGCTGTGTATTATGTCAACCGGAAGCAAATAGAAGTTATTCTTGAACAGATCCCTGATCTTAATGAAGGTCTAGCACATGCAGCTTCTTCCTGGGACGGCAGTACGCTGCTGGGTCTGGTGCAGGAACGGTGCTTACATCTGGCCGTTGAAGTCGTGACGGATGTGGGCAGCTGTCTGATTGACGGGTTCATTATGCGTGATGCAGGAAGCTACGAAGATATTATATCTATTATTCATGAGGAAAAGGTGCTGGGAGACAGCGGGATCTACGAGGATTTGACTTCGCTTGTGGCTTTGCGCAAGCCGCTGGTTCAGGATTATTTCGTGTGGGAACGCAAGAATCTGCACCCCATGACCCGGACGCTGCCGGATATTCTGGACAAATTCGCCTGTGAGGTGCGCCGGTATCTGGATCAGGAGCTGGGCAGCGGAGTCACGGGCTAGCTGAAGCCGGAGCCGTGTGCAATCAGACAGAAAGGAGGTCCTTTATGGCGAAGAAGAGTCAGGAGAGCGGTTCAACCCGGCGGATGATTATGACGCTGCTGAAGATGAGAGGTCCGCTGACGATCAGCGCTCTTGCTGAAGAGTTGGGAATTACCGAGATGGGTGTCCGCCGCCATGTGCTTCAGCTGGAGCAGGAGTCGCTTGTAAGGACCAAGGTCGTGCGCCAGGCCATGGGACGTCCGATGCATGTATATTCGCTTACCGAGCGGGCGGAGGATCATTTTCCCAAAAGCTATCACAATCTGGCGCTGGAGCTGCTGCGGGAGCTGGACCACGGGAGCGGTGTGGATGCGGTCAATATGCTGTTTGAAGGCCGTAAGCGGCGGATGCTTGCCCAGTACAGCCCTATGATGCAGAGCCGTGAGCTGGAGGAACGGGTTGCGGAGCTGTCAACGATTCAGAATGCCGGGGGCTATATGGCGGAGTGGAGCAAGGAAGAGGACGGCTCGTACACACTGCGGGAGTATAATTGTCCCATCCGTCAGGTAGCTGCCCAGTACCGCAAGGCCTGCCAGTGCGAGCAGCATTTGTTCGAGGAGCTGCTGGAGGCGAAGGTGACCCGCAGTGAGTGTATGGCGGAGGGCGGCCAATGCTGCCGGTATGCTATCACGCCGAATCCCAAGCAGAAAACTTCCGAAATCAAGGGCTGAGCAGTCACAGGACATCCTCTCTATGCTTATGATATAGCAGAAATAGGCGATCGCCCGGGTGGCCGGGCAGAGGCACAATAGAATCCAAAGGAGAGATTGATGATGAAAAAAGATAGCAAAAGCTTGCTCTGGGGCGTACTTGCCGGCAGTATTGTAGGATCGGTGACAGCGCTGCTGTTCGCCCCTAAGCCGGGTAAGGAGCTGCGTAAGGATATTGCCGAAGGCACAACGGAAGCGGTGGATAAGGTTCAGGTGATTGCCGGCCAAGCCAGCGAGAAGACTACAGAAATCTATGGTAAGGCTAAAGAAGCGGTTGTCTCGGTGGCGCATGAGGTGAAGGAATGGAGCAAGTCCGCTAAATGTGCGGTGGAAGAAGCCGATGTAGCCACAGTAAGCGGTATTGCTGAGCAGGCTGTAGAGGTCACAGATGCAGTGGAAGCTGTAAAAGATGAGATCGCTGCTTATGAAGCTGCGGAGCAAGCCGCCGTGGCTGACGCTGAGATCGAAGCTGTGACTGGTACAGATACAGCTGTAGCTGAAGCTATCGAGGATGGCAAGACCGCAGGGAAGCTGTCCTAAGCTTGATGTAAAAGATATGGAGCCGTTTTCCGCTGAACAGGCGGGAGGCGGCTTTTGCGTGTTACGGCAGGCTTCGGGTGGGTCTGTATTATGGCTCCTCTAGCTCCCTACTTGAACTGAACCGGCAAATGGGGTATTATCTGCAATTGGGGCTGAAATCCTGGTACACATTATTCCAGCCTTACATAAGCTACACAAAACGAGTTAAAGGATGCGGTGTGTTCGTGCAGCAGGCAATAGCAATATTAGACTCAGGTGTAGGAGGATTGACCGTTGTCAAGGAAGTGATGCGACAGCTCCCCCGGGAGAAAATCATCTATTTCGGCGATACGGCAAGAGCCCCGTACGGACCCCGTTCCACTGAGGAAGTGAAATTGTTCACTGAACAAATCGTGGACTACTTAATTCAATTTAATCCTAAAATGATCGTCATTGCTTGCAACACAGCAACAGCAGCAGCTCTTAATTATATCTCCGCCAAGGTAGCTATTCCTGTGATCGGAGTCATTCACCCCGGTGCCCGCGCTGCCATCAGCGCATCCAAGAGCGGACAGGTCGGCGTGATCGGCACAATTGGTACGATTACAAGCGGTGCCTATACGGCGGCGCTGAAGCAGCTGTCTCCCTTTGTTCAGGTGGTCAGCCAAGCCTGCCCGGCGCTTGTGCCCTTCGTAGAGCAGGGGTTATTCCGCTCGGAGGAGAGCCATCTGGCGGTGGCCGAATCACTGAACGGCATCAAGTATGAGCCGATTGACACGCTGATTCTCGGCTGCACTCATTATCCGTTCCTGGTCGAGCCGATCGGTAAGGTGATGGGACCCGGCGTCAAGCTGATCAGCTCGGCGGATGAGACGGCACGGGAGATCAGCACCATCCTCTACGATAAAGGCCAGCTGGCGCGCGGGGATGAGAGTCCGATTCACCAGTTCTTCTGCAGCGGAGATGCGGAGATCTTCCAGCGGATCGCCCGGGACTGGCTGGGCGAGCAGATCAGCCGGACACCTGTTGTATGGCAAGTATCCACTCTGTAGGATGAGAGCATTACAGCGGCGAACTGAATAGGGACAAACCCCTTGCAGGGAATGTCCGGAAGATGAGACCGGGAGGGCTTCCCGGTCTTTTGCTGCTGGATTCTTCGTGGACAGTTCTGCACACCTCCGAGTTGTTACATTTCCACATGACACGTTGCTGCTGCTCATATACTAGGCGTGAGGGCCGGTTCCCGCATGTCATCACGCAGGATGTAAGGGACGCAGGCACAAGAGGGCCAGGAGGATGAGACCTATGCAGCAATACATTGCCCGCAGGGGAGACACCGTAAGCCGTATCGCCGCAAGACACGGATTGACACCGGAGCATGTCATACAAGGAAATCCATGGGCTGGAAGCCAGCCCTACTTATATCCGGGCCAGGTGCTGTTCCTGCCGTCTGCACCGCGCAAGCGGTATGCGGTGCAGACGGGGGACGATGCGCAGAGCATCGCGTCCTTGTTCGGGGTGGGCGTAGATGAGCTGGAGATGCTGAATCCCGGGGTAAGCTCGGGACGCGTCTGCCTGCCGGGTAAGGTGCTGGTAATTCCGGCAGTCACCCGGGGGACAGCGGTCTATCTGCGCGGGGAATACGGCCCGGCTGAGGTAGAGGCGGATGCTGCAAGGCTTGCGGCCCGCTATTCTTGTGTCGGCAGCGAAGTTATAGGCCACAGTGTACTCGGCAAGCCGCTCCGCCTGCTGCGGATCGGCAGCGGCCCGCGCCACCTGCATGTGAATGCCGCGCTGCATGCCAACGAATGGCTGACGGCCCCATGTCTGATGCGCTTCATAGAAGAATATGCTGCCGCGTATGAATCAGGCAAGGACTGGCACGGACGTCAGCCTGCGGACTGGCACCGGGACTGGACGCTCTGGGCTGTGCCGATGGCGAATCCCGACGGCGTCGAACTGGTGCAGGAAGGGGCGATGCCGGACCATCCTCATTATGCGCAGCTGATGAGGTGGAACAGCGGCAGGCGCAGCTTCCGGCACTGGAAGGCGAACATCCGCGGCGTCGATCTGGGGGACCAGTTCCCCGCACACTGGGAGGAGGAACGTGCCCGGCGGCAGGTGCCCGGCCCGGCTCCGCGCGATTACAGCGGCCTTGCGCCGCTTAGTGAGCCGGAGGCGGCGGCGCTGGCGGCGCTGGCTGAGCGTGTTCCGGGCGATGCGGCCGTCTCGCTGCACAGCCAGGGGGCTGAGATCTACTGGAACTACCGGGGCTATGAGCCGCCGGAGAGTAAGGATTGGTCAGTTAAGCTGGCAGCGGCCAGCGGCTACCGGGCGGTGGAGTTGACCGGCAGCGACGCCGGGTACAAGGACTGGTTCATCGAGCGCTTCCGCAAGCCGGGCTTCACCGTCGAGCTGGGAGTGGGTAAGAATCCGCTGCCCCTGGCTGATTTTGAGGATATGGCGCTGGACACAGGCCTAATTCTCAGTGCGATTCTGTCAAATTTGAAATAAAAATGAAACAATCTCTGCAAATTTGCGTAAGATAACAGCAAAGGGCACGGCCGCAATCCTGACCAACTGATGCTTTGCGGCTGTATCCTTTTTTTGCGTGGGAATGAAGAGCACAAATGCCCCTGATATCGGCAAAAGTGGGCTAGGTGAGCAAATGAAGAGCAGAAGTGCCCCTGATTCCCGCCTCGCGCCGATTTTCTGCGGATTCAGGGGTATAAATCCCCCTGAATTCCTCAAAAGTGGGCCAGGTGAGCAAATGAAGTGTATAAATCCCTCTGAATCGGCTGATCATCCAACTCAGCCCCATCAGCCCGCCCACATCACCCCCAAAGAGTCAAAATAATACACATCAACCCGTATGAAAGCTATACCGTACTCACAAAAGTCTCTTGCTAAAATTAGTACATAGAAGAGTGGCAGACGGCTTCAGCACAAGAGGGATGTCTGCCGGGAAAGTGAGGGCCTTATGGAGAACGGAACATATACACTTAAAAGTAAACCCATCCCGCTGAATACCGCCTACGACGTCATTGTTGGCGGAGGCGGTCCGGCGGGCTGCGCCGCCGCAGCGGCGGCGGCAAGAGAAGGGGCGCGGACCCTGCTGGTTGAAGCGACCGGCAGCCTGGGCGGAATGGGAACCTCAGGCCTGGTACCGGCCTGGTGCCCCTTCTCAGATAAAGAGAAGATGGTCTACCGGGGTCTGGCGGCCAAGGTGTTCAATAATCTGAAAGCACAAATGCCGCACGTGCCGGAGGAAGCGATGGACTGGGTGCCGATCGAGCCGGAGAAGCTCAAGCGGGTCTATGACGATCTTGTCACGGAGTCCGGTGCGCATATCCTGTTCCTGACCACCCTTGCGGATGTGGACAGAGACGACAACGGCAACATCACCACCCTCCTCCTCCTGAACAAAGGAGGTCTGCAGGCCTTCCGCGCGGCTGTCTATGTCGATTGCACGGGGGACGGTGATGTCGCCGCATGGGCCGGAGCCGAGTACCAGATGGGGGACGAAGCGACCGGCGAGCTTCAGCCGGCGACCCACTGCTTCATCCTTGGCAACGTGGATGATTACGCTTATCAGAATGGGCCGAAGCTGCATGCGGAGAACCCGCACAGCCCGATCCATAAGGCTGTCCGGTCGGGGGAATATCCGGCAATTCCGGACACCCATTTGTGCAACAAACTGGTTGCTCCGCGTGCCGTAGGCTTCAATGCCGGGCATCTCTGGGGAGTCGATAATACGAATCCCTTCTCCGTATCCGGGGCACTGGTAGAGGGGCGTAAGCTGGCAGCTGCCTACCGGGATATGCTGGCCGCTGTGCACCCCGCAGCCTTCAGCAATGCGGTTGTCATGAGCACGGGTACACTGATCGGAACACGGGAATCCCGGCGGATTACTGGCGATTACGTTCTGACGGCGGAGGATTACATCTCCCGCCGGAGCTTTGAAAATGAGATCTGCCGCAACAGCTACTTCATCGATGTGCACGGCACACAGAAGGAGCAGCAGAGCGGCGTCGGGTCGAGCCAAGCCATTACGCTCTACGGGCCCGGAGAATCACACGGCATACCGTACCGCTGCCTTACGCCGCGCGGGCTGCGCAATGTGCTGGTCGCCGGCCGCTCGATCTCCTGCGACCGCAGGGTGCTCGGCAGCGTCCGGGTGATGCCAGTCTGTCTGGCGATGGGCGAAGCTGCCGGACTCGCTGCAGCCCTGGCTGCCGCTCATGGCGGCGGCGATGTGCATGCCGTGGATGTCTCCCGGCTGCGCAGCCGTCTGAAGGAAGAGGGCGGCTATCTGCCGGATATGGAAGCAGAAACTGCAGGGGAGAGAATACGATGAGTGAATCTGCGGTTACGCGAAAAACGGCCAAGCCCGCAGCCGGCACGTATTGGACGCGCAAGAGACGGGAGCAGCTCGCCGGATGGCTGTTCATTGCGCCGGAGGTCATCGGGATGCTGGTCATCGCGGTGTTCCCGCTGCTGTTCAGCCTGTTCCTCAGTCTGACGGAGTGGAATCTGGTCGGCGGGTTGTCGGCAATCAACTTTGTGGGCCTCGATAACTTTATCGAGCTGTTCAGGGACAACCGCTTCCTGCTGGCCCTGAAGAATAACGTACTGTTTACCGTGGGCACCGTGCCGGTCACGATGCTGTTGGGTGTAGTGCTCTCAGCGCTGATTCATAAGAAGCTGTATGCCAAGACGTTTTTCAAGGTCGCTTTTTTTGTACCGTATATCTGTTCCACGGTAGCCATCGCGGCAGTCTGGCAGGCACTCTACCATCCGTCCAAAGGGCCGGTCAATCAGATTCTGATGCAGCTTGGGGTCTCCGAACCGCCGCGCTGGCTGGTCGATACCAGCTTCTCGCTGATTGCCATTATGATTATCTATGTCTGGCAGCTGCTGGGCTATCAGATGATTATTTTCCTGGCGGGAATGACGAATATTCCCGAGGAGCTGTATGAGGCGGCGACAATTGACGGGGCAAGCGGGATCGGACAGTTCCGGCGGATTACGCTGCCGCTGCTGGGGCCGACTACCTTTTTCCTGGCGATCACGAGCACGATCTCTTCCTTCAAAATCTTCGATATGATAAAGTTCCTGACCAGCGGCGGTCCCAACTATTCCAGTACTGTTATCGTGTACCAGATCTATGAGGAAGGCTTCGAGCGCTTCAAAATGGGCTATGCCTCGGCAATGTCCTGGGTGCTGTTCCTGATCATTATGCTGGTGACCTCCATTACCTGGATGACCCAGAACCGTAAAGTCCATTACTAGCCCAAGGCGAAAGGAACGAAAGGCAATGACAATGAAAAAACTTAAGCCCGGCAATCTGATCTTCACGGTCCTGTTCGCTCTGTGCTCGGTATTCTTCCTGATGCCGCTGGTGTGGATGCTGTCGGCCGCCTCGAAGACGGAGAAGGAGGTCTGGACCTTCCCGATTCAGTGGATTCCTACGGACTGGAATCTAATCGCCAACTTCAAGGCGGTCTGGATGGGTGATGTGGCATTTGGATTATTCTATATGAACTCGCTCAAAATCGCCCTGATCTCCACCCTGGCGACCATCGTCATCTCGGCTATGGCCGGTTATGCGCTCGCTAAGCTGGATTTCAAAGGCCGGGCGCTGATCTTCACCCTGATGCTGGCATTCATGATGATTCCCGAGCAGGCCACGCTTGTTCCGCGCTATATTATGATTAAGGAGCTCGGCCTCTACGACTCTCATGCCGCGCTGATTCTGATGGGGATGTTCTCCAGCTACTTCACCTTCCTGCTGCGCCAGTTCATGATCGGCATTCATAATGATATGCTGGAAGCGGCCGAGCTGGACGGCGCCGGGTTCTTGCGCATCTTCTGGAGTGTCGTGCTGCCGCTGAGCCGCCCGATTCTGGCGACGGTTGGGATCATCAAGTTCATCTGGACCTGGAATGATTACCAGGGGCCGCTGATCATGCTGAATTCGACCAAGCTGTACACCATTCCGCTGGGGATGCAGTTCTTCAAGGAGGAATTCGGCACGCAGATCTCCGTCATGATGATGGCCTCCGTGGCTGCAATTCTGCCGCTGCTGGTCCTGTTCCTGATCCTCCAGAAGCAGGTCATTAACGGGATTGCCATTGGAGGCGTCAAAGGATAAAGGTCAAAAAAGTGTACGCGCACACCGCATAGCTGTACACGGTGTGCGCGGGGCTTCAATTGTATAATGAGCTTGCAAAACATAAAACTAGGGGGAATTGCTGTGAAGAAACTATCAATCATGCTCGCCAGTGTGATGCTTATGCTCTCGGTCACTGCGTGCGGCGGAAATGGCGGGAACGGGGCGGGCAGCTCAGCGGCCACCGATGCGCCGGGGTCTGCGTCAGCTGAACCGGGTACTGGAAGCAGCGGCACAGACGGGACGGCTGGCAAAGCCAAGATCAAATTCTACACCTTCAAAGCCGATAAGCCGGAAGAGCCCATCTACCAGGCCGTTCAGGCATATAACAAAGCTCAGGATAAAGTGGAAGTGGAATATGAATCCCTGGTCCAGAACAGCGACAGCACGGATTTCATGAAGAAGCTGGATATTCTGGTCGCAGGCGGTGAAGTGGTCGATGTGTTTATGACCGGGAACGAGGATGAGCTGCTGGAGCGTGCTTCGCGGGGAGTTGTGGAACCGCTTAATTCTTTTTTTGAACAGGAAAAGATCACTCCCGAGGATGAATATTCCAAGCTGCTGAAGCTGGAGGATAAGGTCTACGGCATTCTGCCCAGTTCCACGCAGTGGCTGACGGTCTTCAACAAGGATCACCTGGAAGCCGCAGGGCTGACCCTGCCTGAGATGGGCTGGACCTGGGATGATTTCCGCGACTATGCCAAGAAGCTGACCACTCCGGAGCATTACGGAACGTACTTCCACACTTGGGGCGAATATCCGAACATTATCGCATACACCGAGAAGCCGCATCCGCAGCTTAGCGCCGACTTGAAGCCGATTTTTGACGATCCGTCCTTCGAATACTTCTTCAACCTCCGCCGCACGATGGAGAAGGAAGATAAGAGCGCGGAGCCGTATGCCGATGTGCTGGCCTCGAACTATCATGTGCTGCAGCAATTTTTTGCCGGTAATGCCAGTATGCTTGCGGTGCCAAGCTATGCTGTCCGGGCGGCGCTGAATCTGGAGAAATTCCCGCATGAGTTCCAGAGCATGTACGCCCCGCTGCCGCGTTCGGTGGACAGTAAGGAGCTGGGCATGACGAATATTTCCGGCGGAGGCCTGGCCATGGGCGCGAAATCAGCGAACAAGGAAGCCTCGTACGACTTCATCCGCTGGATGTCGAAGGAATCCTACAAGTTCACCAAGGAGATTCCTTCGTTCAAGGGCGTGGACGGAGCGGAGCTGATCAACAGCTTTTTCGGGGAAAATACAGACCTGATCGATACCGCCTCCCTCACCAAGACGCTGTTCGATCCGAATATTAAAATGCCTGACTCCTTCAGCGTGCCGTACGGCAGCGAACTGAAAGCGATTGTGGAGAACGGCTTCGCCAGCTTCATTCTGGATAACCGCAGCTTCGATGAGGTCAAGAATGAGATGACAGCGGAAGTCGAGAAGGTAGTTTCTGCCAATCAGAAATAACGGATGAAGTGCAAGGGCAGCAGTGATTTTGGATTATAATAGGGACGTTGAAGCTTTCATTACAGTGCGGGGTGGAATTCTTATGAAATGGTTAAGCCGTTTTTCCTTCCATCGCAGACTGCAATACACGTTCCTGATCCTGATCCTGCTGCCTTTTGTTGTCGTTACGTTCTGGTCCTATACCTCTGTGCGGGAGAATGTGAGCGAGAAGATCACGCGTTCCAATGAGGAGACCCTGAAGGTCATCGGCAGTCAAATGGAAAAAACGGTGGACAGCATCTCGTTTGTCTCGGTGTATTTCTCTGAGGCATATGATCCGGCCGTGCTGGAGAGTCTGCGTTATCTCAAAAATACCGGGAACTTCGGAAATTACGGAGTGTATACCCATTACAACAAGCTTAAGACCACGGCCAATATCCTGTCGGTGCAGTCGCTGGATGCCGATCTGCAGATCATGCTGGTCAACCGGGAGAACCGGATACTGATCGGCAATCAGAATATTCCAGTGTTCTCTGTGCTGCCGAAGACTCTTCTTCAGGAGAGCAGCAGGCTGGATGAGCGGGAAAAAGTGTCGCTGCAATGGTTCCCCTACGGCGGCACCCCCGCTGCACCGGATTATTATTATGCTGTACGCTTCATTACCGACCCGCTGAATCAGGACAAGCTGGCCACGCTGTACGTGGGCATTCCGAGCCATTACTTCCGCAGCCTGCTGGACACGGGCAATGCGGTGAGCAGGCTCACGCTGATTGATCAGAAGGGTCGGAGCATTGCTGTCACCGGAGAAGCGGCTAATGCGGATGAAGGCCCGCTGCTGGTCAGTGAGGTCCGTATTCCCAAGGTGGGTTGGCTGCTGACCAGCAAGACGCCCCGCAGCTCCATCGACAGCCATATCAACCGGGAGTTTCTGGTGTCAATCTCGCTGATTGGACTGTTCTTCCTGGCGTTTCTGGTCCTGTCTATGCTGTGGGCCGGATATATGAACAAGCCGATCAGCCTGCTGCGGGCCAGCGTCAAGCAGTATGTCGGCGGCAACCGCGCGGTGCGGATACCCGTCAAGGGCAAGGATGAGGTGGCGGTGCTGTCGGCGGCCTTCAATCAGATGCTGGAGGATATGAACGGGCTGCTGCAGCAGGTCGAGAGTGAGCAGGAGGAGAAAAGGCGGCTTGAGCTTCAGGCGCTGGCGGCGCAGATCCGGCCCCATTTTCTGCTGAATACGCTCAATTCGATCAAGGTGGATCTGCTCTTAAGCGGTGATCCTGGACACGGGGCCATGATCGATGCGCTGATGAAGCTGCTGCGGGTGTATGTGCATGTGGATAAGCCGCTGGAGCTGGCGGAGGAATGCAGGGTGCTGGGCAGCTATGTCCAGGTGATGCAGATCCGCAACCGTCTGGATATCGCCTGGGAATGCGAGGTAGGCGAGGAGGAAGGTGCGGTGATGCTGCCCCGGCTGCTGCTCCAGCCCATTGTTGAGAATGCAATCAGCCACGGCTTCTCCGCCCGTCCGGACCATCCGGCGATCCGGCTCGAAGCAGCGTTCGAGTCAGATCTGCTGCGGATCAGCATCAGCGATAACGGCCGCGGAATGCCGGAGGACAAGCTCCAGCGCCTGAACCGGCGTCTGCAAGGAAGTGAAGACCCGGCGCTCTGGCCGGAAAAAGGAGTCGGGCTGGTCAACACAGCACGCCGTCTACAGGTGTTGTACGGATATCGCGCACGGCTGAGCGCACAGGCAAGAGAAGACGAAGATGGCATGACGTTCACCCTATATATCCCCGTGACCCGGGAGAAGGAGGCGGTTCCCCTTGATGACCCTGATGCTGATTGACGATGATGTCCCGATGCTGGAATATGTGGAATATCTGCTCGGGTCCTTGGGGCTGGATCTGAAGCTGGTGGCTTCGGCGTTTAGCAGTGAAGACGCGCTGGAGCAGTTCCATACAGCACTGCCGGATATAGTGATTGTGGATATCGGCCTGCCGGGGATGGACGGGCTGGAGCTGGCGGATGCCTTCAGGATCACGAAGCCGGAGGTGCGCCTGATTTTCCTGACCTGCTATGAGGATTTCCATTACTCGAAGCGGGCAATCCAATTGGAGGCCGATGATTATCTGATCAAGGATGAGCTGTCGCCTGAGCAGCTTAAGAGCAGTCTCGCCAAAGCGATGAGCCGCTTCAAGACCCGGGAGGAACTGCTGGAGCGCTACTCTTTCCGCCAGGCGATTGAGCGCAATAAGGAAGTGCTGAAGCAGAGCTTCCTGAAGCAGCTGTTGTCGGGTGCAGCGGGCCAGGAGAACACGCTGGAGTTCGGCGAACGGTTGGGTATCTCCTGGAAGCACCCCTTTCTGCGTCATGGATTCCTTCATATGGATGCCGCATCTGTCACCGAGCGTTACCGGTACAAGGATATCCCGCTGATCCATTCAGCCGTGAACAATATTGCACTGGAGCTGTCTGCTGCTGCTGAGGCTTCCATTACACCGATTATGAGCCGGAACGCCGATATTTATCTGGTCTGGAATGTGGCGGACCCCCGCCTTACAGAGAACAAGCTGGCTGAATTCATGCAGGCGGTACAGGATAAGGTGGAGCAGTATCTGAAGATTACCCTGCGGGGGTTCTATTCGGAGTCCTGCGCACCGGTCCGCAGCTTCGATGTGTTATACAAGACACTGACGGATTGCCGTGAAAATAACTTCTATCAGTCAGTGACGCCTGTATCTCTGCTTGAGGAGCATGCGGATTTCGGGCAGACATTAGAACGGCGCGGGGAAAAGGAACGCGGCATGCTGTCCTTGGCACTTCTTGATCAACAGGCCGCCTGGATTGATCTGGCCGTGAATCAGTGGACACAGCAGGCTATGGCGGAGCGGCTGCTGCCGCGGCTGGTGAAGGAGACCTGCGGGGATCTGGTGCGCCAGCTGGCCTTCGAAGCCGGAGGGCTGGCCGAGGAGGACTTCTTCACGCAGCTGGAGCAGACGGTGCATATCGGGGAGGCTGCCAGCTTGACCAAGCGGGAGCTGCGGAGTCTGTGGCGGCAGCATACTCTGGCACCCGCAGCTGCTGAGGAGAAGGATGTCCGGCTTCAGGCGGTGGATAAGTATCTGGAGGAGCATGTGGACCGGATGGTCACCTCTACCGATATGGCAGAGCATCTGCATCTGAATGCCAGCTACTTCTCCCGCTATTTCAAGAAGCTGTCCGGCGTGAACTTCACTGATTACGTGAACCAGTACAAAATGAATATGGCCATCACCATGCTGGCCCGCCCGCACGAGACCGTCGAGAATGTCGCCTACACCCTCGGCTTCTCGGACCGGGCTTATTTCTCCAAGGTGTTCAAGAAATACAGCGGCCGGAATCCCAGCGAGTATAAGGCCGGGCCGGCGGAGGAGGACGGCAGAGAGCCGTAATCGAACGAAACTTCATACATGATCTAATAGAACGGCACGAAGCCCTATAAGTCAAAACTGTCCACCGTAACAGGCAATCAGTCTGCACGCTGTTGCAGCCCCCGTCTCACTATAATGGTGAGGAGTCTAAGTATAGCTTCAAGGAGGAACAACGATGAATAGAACTGTATTTACCTTGCCTGCGGAGGAGATCACGGTATCCCGTGAGGTGGATGTGCTGGTTGCGGGCGGCGGGCCTGCGGGCGTCGCAGCGGCAATAGCAGCTGCCCGCAGCGGGGCGCGGACGCTGTTGATTGAGCAGCGCGGCTTCCTGGGCGGCATGGGCACGGTTGCCCTTGTACCCGCCTTCTGCCCTTACAGCGACGGGGAGAAGGCCGTGGTACGCGGCATCGGCCTGGAGCTGCTTGACCGGATGAAGGCCGGATGTGAGCCGGAGTTCCGCGAGCGCTTCGGGGCGGAGCTGGACTGGGTGCCGATCGACCCGGAGGTGTTGAAGCGTGTCTACGATGAGGCGGTTACGGAGAGCGGAGCGGAGGTGCTGCTCCATACCGTGGCTAGCCAGACGGTGATGGATGAGACCGGCCGAAGCATTGAGGGCGTGGTGATCGTCAACAAGTCAGGCCGGAGTCTGGTCCGCGCCCGAACGGTTATTGATACGACTGGCGACGCCGATCTGGCCGCCCTGGCGGGTGCACCGTTCCATAAGGGCGGAGAATCCGGCGAGCTTCAGGCCGCGACCATGTGCTACCTGCTGGCGAATGTGGACCGGCAGCGTTTTGAAGAATACCGGAATGAAAGCGGTGACACCGATCAGATTCACCAAGCCGTCCAGCAGGCGCAGGCGGACGGGAAGCTGCCGCAGGGCCGGGACTCCGTCTCGGGCCTCGCTTGGATTGCCGATTATCTGGTCGGTGTGAATTTCGGCCACGTGTTCGGCATTGACGGCTCCCGCGCAGAGGATCTGACCCGGGGCGCCATAGAAGGACGCCAGCTGGTTCACCGCCAGCTGGAATTCTTCAAGGCTTATGTGCCCGGATTCGAACAGGCCCATCTGGTATCCACCGGCGAACAGATCGGTATCCGCGAGACGCGCCGGATTGTCGGCGATTACGTGCTGACCCAGGAGGACTTCATGAATATGGCTTCCTTCCCGGATGATATTGCCCGTAACAGCTACTTCATCGATATCCATATGGCCCGCAGCAGCGGGGCGATGCATATCCACCATCTTCCGCCCGGGAAGTCGCACGGTGTCCCTTACCGCTGCATGCTGCCGGTGGGCCTGGACAATGTGTGGGTGGCGGGGCGCGCCGCCTCCTCGGACCGTGTCGTGCAAGGCTCCCTGCGGGTGATGCCCAACTGCTTCGCCATGGGCCAGGCGGCGGGTATGGCGGCGGCGATGGCAGCCGGAGCGGAGGGGCAGAGCCGGAGCGTGGATCTTGCTAAGCTGCAGAAGGAGCTGGTGCAGCAGGGAGCATGGCTAGGGGAATCCTTAGCTGCTTTATAAATATTCTGCGGGAGCGTGATCCGAATGACAACAAGAGGGTATCGCAGTGGAGCTATGAATCCGGCACAAGGCAAGCCGCGCAGGTGGCTATACCGTTTCTGTATGCCGGGGCTAATTGGCTTGCTGCTGTTCAGTTTGCTTGCAGGCATGTCAGCTCCGGTGGCTAACGCGGCTGGAACCACCTATTACGTCGATGCTGCCCAGGGCAGCGACACCAACCCAGGCACTGGAGAAACGGCAGCCTGGAAGACGCTGGGCAAGGTGAACAGCATGACCTTCAGCCCGGGGGACCGGATTCTTTTGAAGGCAGGCAGCGTATGGAATGATCAGTATCTGGACCTGCATGGCTCCGGGACGGAGGGGAATCCGATAACCGTGGACCGCTACGGTAGCGGGGACAAGCCGTTGATCAACTTCGGCAACACAGCGGTGGGCGGGGAGGGCTTCGGTGTCCGGCTGCGCAATGTCTCCTATTGGGAGATTAATAATCTGGAGATCACGAGCGGGCAGCATGCCACAGATATGCGCAGAAGTGGAGTGCTGGTGGTCGGTGAAGGCTCAGGAGCCGGGGATTTCCGGCATATCACCATCCGCAATCTCGATATTCATGATATTTTCGGCACGGACCGCCGTACAGGGGGCATTAACTTTCATGCGCGCGGAGCGGGTACCGCACCAGAGAGCACCTGGGATGGCATCCTGATCGAGAATAACACCATTACGAATGTGGCGGATACGGGGATTCAGACGATGACGGATGCTTTTCTGAATAGTGCCTGGACCCATAAGTTCGACGCCTTCCGGGGAGTGGTCATCCGGGGCAATACCGTGGAGCGAATCCACCGGGACGGCATCCTGGTCAGAGCCGGGGTATCCCCGCTGATCGAATACAACAAAACGAAGTCCATCGGCGAAGCCTGTGATATTGACACGGCTGTGGTGAACTATCTGGACAATATCGCTGTCGTGGCGGCGCAGTGGGCCTATTATACAACCGGTGCGGTCTTCCAGTACAATGAGGCCTCAGATACCCGGATGCTGGAGGGGGACGGTCAGCCCTGGGACTTCGACGTTGAAGTGCATGACAGCATCTACCAGTACAATTACAGCTATAATAATCAGGGCGGCACTTTGCTCGTTATGAATAACACGAACAATAATATTTTCCGCTATAACATAAGTCAGGATGATCTGGACGGCAACGGGGCGTTCCATCTGGTGAGCGGCGGGGGTAACCTGCAAATCTACAACAATATCATCTACCGTTCCGGTACACAGAACCGGGCGCTGACTCATGCGAGCAATACGGGAATGGTTAATTATACGAATAATATTTTTTATAATACAGCCGCAGGCCAATACACGAACAGTCCAAGAATGACGTACAGCCATAACAGCTTCTACGGCGCGAATGCCAATGTCCCAAGCGATCCTTACTCGATCACCGGCAACCCCGGGCTCGTCAGCCCCGGCACCGCAACCGGACGCGACTCGGCAGACGGCTATAAGCTGCTCCCGTCCTCTCCGCTGATCCATGCAGGTATAGCTGTGCTGGACAATGGGGGTCTCGACTACTTCGGGAATCCGCTCTATAACGGTGCGCCGGATGTAGGGGCGTTTGAATTCCAGGGTACGGTTACACCGCCTGCGGTGCTGTTCCAGGAGGATTTCGAGGATAATGATTACGCCGGCTGGACTACCTCCGGGGGAGCATGGAGTGTGGCCGATGACGGGACCAAGGCGTTGTCGCAGAACTCCGGGACAGGCGAAGCGCTTGCCTATACAGGCGATGCTGCCTGGAGGAATTACACCTATTCGGCCAGAGTCAAGCTGCTGAATGCTTTTGGCAACGTGGGCTTGCTGTTCCGTTATGCTGACGCTTCCAATTACTATATGTTCCGGCTGAATGATTCAGGCGACAAGGCGGAGCTGTTCAAAAAAACTGCCGGCACGCTCACCATGGTCAGCAGCACGACTACTTCCGTTACGCCCGGCCAGTGGACGGAGCTGAAGGTAACGGTCAGCGGCAGCACGGTTACCGCCTACGCTGGAGGTGTCCAGCTGCTTCAGTGGACGGATACGGCGGCACAGCCGGCCGGAGGGAAGATCGGTCTGCGGATGCATTCCAGCACCGCACGGATCGACGATATTAAGGTGACGGAGTAAACATAGGGTATGGTTCGGGAGGATTCGATTAAATTTTACTTAAAAGTGAAACGAATCCTGCGCATTCGCGTAAGATAACAGCAAAGGGCACAGCCGCAATCCTTTTACAGGTGATTAGCGGCGGTGCCCTTTTCTAAAGGAGGCATAACTCATGAAATTCAGAAAACTGTTGTCGCTCAAACAATGGTCTCATATATTCCGCAGCTCCTGGCATTATATCGTTTCGCCTAATGTGGCTATGGCTGACAAGCTGCTGTTCACTATTCCGGCACTGCTGTACTGGGTGCTGCCCGATTTCATGCCGTTTGTACCAATTGACGATATTGGCGTAACGATGCTGCTGATGGGCTGGTTCGTCTCGCGGATGGACCGTAAATACGCGGCGCTGCACAGCGGAAGATGACATTTTAGCGACGATTGCACCTTTAACTGTGGATGTCCATCTCCTAATGGTTGCTTTATCCTCCCATATTCCTTAAAATGAATTATTGAGTATTTAAAATATAGAGGCCTGGGAGATGGAATCGAATGAACGTCAAAATTACCCGCAACGCGGCTAAAGTGATAAAGAAGACCATGGAACTTGAAGGCAACAGCGAGCTTAAACTTCGTGTAGCGATTACACATGCCCATGGCGACCATGCCCACTATGGACTGGATCTGGACACGCCCAAGGAGAACGATGTAGTGGTCTCCACCGACAAGGATATCGATGTTATTCTTGATCCGAACCAGCCGCTGCTGGACGGTGTGAAGATTGATTATCTCTACTTGCCGGAAGAAGGCTTTGTGATTACTAATCCGTCTAAAGGAAATCATGGC
Source organism: Paenibacillus sp. FSL P4-0338 (assembly GCF_038002365.1). NCBI lineage: Bacteria > Bacillati > Bacillota > Bacilli > Caryophanales > Paenibacillaceae > Paenibacillus > Paenibacillus sp. FSL P4-0338. Next base: position 445,329 of record NZ_JBBOCG010000001.1, read on the forward strand.
GATCACTAATTGATCCGCCCGTATTTTACGGACATAAAGAAGGGTTGCTTCATGGCTAACGATATAAGATTATGTGACGAGTGCAATCATATCAAAATGAAAAGCATCGTGCCCAAGCTGCTGAAGATGGCACCGGATGCCGAGATCAAGACAGGCTGCATCTCCTACTGCGGACCGTGCGGGAAACGCCCGTTCGTCTACATTAACGGCCGCTACATCAGCGGACCGACGGAAGACGAGGTGCTGGCCAAAGCGGAAGCCTTCGTCAAACGGCCGGCGGAAAAGAAGTAATTCAGATCTGCTGCGCCTGCAGCATCGTGCAGCCCCCGCGTGATTTGCGGGGGTTGTTTATTTTTTTTTGAAGGCCCCGGACACCCGGAGGATGATTCTGAGAAAGAAGGATGTTAGAGTAGCTGACGATGATTAGAGTAATAGGTGGATTTTGTCCAATTGCTTACCAGCGATGCGCTGTCGTGTCGTGATATGCTCCCGCCAAACTCCGCTCATCAACTTCGCTTACCATCCCATGCGATCATCTACACTTGGGCCTTCGGGTACCTCTACGGCTTCCAGGCACCGGCGTTGTCGAACCTTCCGCTATTCTGCTGCTGTCCGTCACCTGCCCCGGCTTGCTGTATTCCTGCATAATATGCAACAATTGTACTCTTCAAAGAAGCTTTTAGCTGAAATCCTGTCTAAAATGCAACATTCTAAGTTACTGCGGCGTCATTTCGGCAAAAATTCTGCAAAATATGCAACAATCGGTCTCACCGCTACCTCTTTAACTGGGGGATTATGCATTTTGAGCAACAATCCGCAATCCTGCACCCAACCCAAACAAGCCTTAAGTCCGCAGTATAATCGTCTGCGGGACTTAAGGCTTGTTGAGGGTAAGTTAGTTTTAAACTTTGCTCCAGCAGGCAGATGCAATCGGAAATCTCAGCCTACGTTGCTATTCCAATACCTCCGCTCGTCCTATTTCCGTGGAGGCAGCGGCCCCAGGTATTGATAGTATTGGCATTCGATCCGGCCGTTGTAGAGCTTGCGGCGCTTGTCCGCCTTGCGGCCGTAGTATTGCTCGAACTCCTTGTACGGGCTGATGGCGAAGAAGGACCAGGTGGGCAGATAGAGCATCATCTCGCCGAACTGGCGGGTCAGCTTCTCCACTTCCTTGTCATTGCTGATCCGCTCACCGTAAGGCGGATTGGTGATGATGCAGCCGTATTCGCCTTCCGGCCGGGCCTTCGCAGCGGCCATATGCTTGAAGGTAATCTCACCGGAGAGTCCGGCGCTCTTCGCCGCCGCTTCGGCGATCTCAATCGCTGCCGGATCGATATCCGTTCCGGTCAGCTGCAGCGGGTAATCGTCACGCACCGCATCGAAGGCTTCTTCGCGGGCTTCTTCCCATAGGCGCCGGGGAATCTCCGGCCAGTGCTCGGACGGGAAGGAGCGGCGCAGGCCTGGCGCGATGTTCCAGGCGATCATCGCGGCTTCGATCAGAATTGTACCTGATCCGCAGCAAGGATCATAGAGCGGACGATGGCCGTTCCAGCGGCTGAGCTGGATCAGAGCCGCAGCCATCGTCTCCTTCAGCGGCGCTTCCGTAGCCTGGCGGCGGTAGCCGCGCTTGTGCAGGGCCGGTCCGGTGGTATCAAGGGTGATCAGCGCGATATCATTCAGCAGGATCACTTCTACCACATACCGGGGTCCGTTTTCCGGGAACCATTCGGTGTGGTACGACAGCTTCAGCTTCTCAACAATGGCTTTCTTAACGATCCCTTGGCAGGCAGGTACGCTGGTCAGCTGAGATTTATGCGAGCGGCCCTCTACCGGGAATTCGCCGTTCTCGGGAATCCAGTCCTCCCAATTTATCGCCTTGACTCCTTCGAACAGCTCATCGAAGGTCCGGGCCGGGAACTGGCCCATCTTAACCAGTACACGGTCCGAGGTACGCAGCCACAGATTGCAGCGGCAGATGTCGATGTAATCCCCGCTGAACAGGACCCGTCCGTTCTCGATCGTGGTCTCATAACCCAGCTCGTTTAATTCGCGTGCTACTACAGCCTCCAGCCCCATGGGGGCGGTGGCGATCAATTGTAATTTGCCCAAGTGCGCTCAACTCCGTTTAACTTGTGGATAAATACGTATAGCCAGTACAATAAGAGTAACTGGTTTGTCATCTGAACCTGTAGAACGTTCAGCTTACAGTATAGGGTAAGGAAGAGTTCTGCACAATGCCTGTCCGCAGGCGCACACACCCATTCAAGAGGAGAATACATATGCAGAATCAGGAAGAGTACAGCGAACAGCTATATACAGAAGATGAATTATTGCTCCAAGTCAAAGCAGCCATCGCGGCGGGCGGCATGCCGGAGGTGTCGATTGCCCCGGGCTACGGCAGATTGCTGACGATGCTGGTGACCCTCTCCCGCTCAGCTAACCTGCTGGAGATCGGAGCGCTTGGCGGTTACAGCGGAATCTGTCTGTGCCGGGGATTGGCGCAGGAAGGCCGTCTGACCTCTCTGGAGCTTAAGGCCGACTATGCAGAGCTGGCACAGAGCCATCTGCAGCAGGCGGGCTTCGGGGACCGGGTGGAATACCGGATCGGCCCTGCACTGGACAGCCTGAAGCTGCTCGAAGCACATGGGCACAGGTACGATTTCTTCTTCATCGATGCCGATAAGGAGAACTATCCGAATTATCTGGAATATGCGATCCGGCTTGCTTCGCCGGGGGCGATTATTGCCGGGGACAATATTTTTCTGCGCGGCCGCACGCTCAATACGGAGAAGAACGGACCGGCCGTCCAGGCCATGCGCCGCTTCAATGAGATGATTGCGGGCGATCCCCGCCTGACCAGCACGCTGCTGCCTGCCTATGACGGCCTGGCGCTGGCGATGGTGAAATAGCTTGTGACACACCAGCCTGTTAACGGAATAGCCGGGGTTCAGTCTTCTTGTACAGCTTGATTCGGACCCAAACCGTATTGATCAGCAGGAAGGCGCCGGAGACAATGAACAGGCCTTCAATTCCGATATAACCGGACAGGAATCCGCCGATCACCGCACCGAGCATATTGCCGAGCGCGAGTGTACTGCTGTTGAAGCCAAACGCCCGGCTCTCCTTGCCGTCAGGCGTATAGGAGCGGATCAGGGCATTGACGCTCGGCAGCAGCCCGCCCATGAAGACGCCCATCAGGAAGCGGACGAGAATCAGCTGCCAGACGCTGGTCACGAACGCTTGCGGAATCAGGAATAGAGCAGCGCCGATCAGCGCAAAGGTCAGTATGCGGTGCGCTCCCACCTTGTCGCTGAGCTTGCCGAGCAGCGGTGAAGCGAGCATATTCGAGATACCGGTGACGGCGCTGACCATACCTGCCCAGAAAGCGATATTCACAGCGGAGCCGTGCAGCTTCTCTACATAGAGCGGCAGCAGCGACATTGGGCTGACCATGGCGAACTGCAGCAGGAAGGTCACGCCGAACAGGGCGGGAAGCTGCGGCACCTTCGCCAGTTCCTTCAAGCCTTCCAGCACGGATACTTGAGGCACCTGTGCTGCTTCTACGCGGTCGAATTTCTCTTTGACCAGGAATAACGCCAGCAGTGAAGCAATGAACAGAAGCGCACCAACCACATAGAAAATCGGGCGGAACCCGATCCAGTCCGCCAGTAAGCCGCCCATCAGCGGCCCGAGAATCGTTCCGGCTACCGCGCCCGACTGCATAAGGCCCATCGCGAAGCCCATCTTCGGTTTCGGTGTGGTGCCTGAGACCAGCGCGACAGAGGCGGGATTGAAGCCGGAGATGGTTCCGTTCAGCAGGCGGAGCAGCAGCAGCTGCATCGGGGACTGGGCAAAGCCCATCAGGACAATAACAATCGCCATGCCGAAGCTGGAGCGCAGGAGCATTATTTTGCGTCCGTATTTGTCGGCGAGCTTCCCCCAGAGCGGCTGAAAGATGAACGAGGTCAGGAAGTTGGCGGCAAAAATAAGCCCGGCCCACATCCCGATCTCCCGGTCACCGGTCACCCCCAAATCTTTGGCGAGATAAAGAGATAAAAACGGGGTAATCATTGTCATTCCGGCATTTACCAGGAATTGGCCAAACCAAAGCACCATGAGGTTGATTTTCCAGGTCTCCCAATTCTTCAAAGTGCTTTCACTTCCTTTCTGAAATTTCTTGCAACAACAATCACGAAAAGACGACATTATATCAGTATATCACATTTTTTCAGCAGGTTAATGCAACACTCGTCATAGTTATGTCATTGGATTGTCATTCCCTGCAGCGCCCGGGAGTTGTTAGCCGCTTACAAAAGGGGCATAATAATGATATGTGTTTAATCACAGTATTCTATCAAATCTAATGGAGATCTTATCATGACCTACAACGACACTTTTATCCGTGCCTGCAGACAGCAGAACACGGAGTACACCCCGGTATGGTACATGCGGCAGGCTGGCCGGTATGATCCCGACTACCGTACAATCAAGGAGAAATATTCGTTGCTTGAGATCTGCAGGCAGCCCGAGCTTGCGGCTGAGGTGACCCTGATGCCTGTGCGCAAGCTGGGCGTGGACGCAGCGATTCTGTATTCTGACATCATGAATCCTGTGGCCTCCCTCGGTGTAGATTTTGACATTGTGAAGAACATCGGGCCGGTTATCGAGAATCCGATCCGCTCTGCAAGCGATGTGGACAGGCTGAAGCCGATTGATGTGGAAGGCGATCTGGGCCATATTCTGGAGACCATCGCTATACTGGACAAGGAGCTGGACGTTCCGCTGATTACCTTTGCCGGAGCGCCGTTCACCATCGCCAGTTATTTGATCGAAGGCAGACCGTCCAAGACTTATCACCGCACCAAGGAGCTGATGTTCAGCCAGCCTCAGGTGTGGGAGAAGCTGATGGAGAAGCTGGGCGATATGGTTATCGCCTATCTGCGCGCCCATGTCGCCAGCGGCGGGAAGGCGTTTCAGCTGTTCGACAGCTGGGTCGGGGCGCTGGCTCCGCGTGATTTCGAGCAGTATGTGCTGCCGACGATCACCCGGATTTTTGCTGAATTATCCGATCTGGAGGTTCCGAAGATTTACTTCCCCGGTGTTAGCTCAGGGGAGCTGCTCCCCAGCTTGACCAAGCTGCAGGCCGATGTGATCGGACTGGACTGGCGGGTAAGCATCACCGAAGGACGACGCAGACTGGGCGGAGGCTATGCGGTTCAAGGCAATCTTGATCCATACCTGCTGACCGCTCCGATGGAGTTGCTCAAAGCCCGGGCCAAGGAACTGATTGATGAAGGCATCACGCAGCAGGGATATATTTTTAACCTGGGACATGGATTGTTCCCTGAAGCTTCACTCGATACGCTCAAGGAATTAACGGATTACGTGCATGAGTATTCAGCAGCAGCAATGAAACAGGCGGCACCGCCGCTGGCATAGCTGAATAAATAGCATCAAGATGGCAGCAGCCTTTGCTGCTCTCTTTGCTGTATAGGACGTTAATTATTCGTAAAAAGGGGATGGAAACCGTGGCCAACAAAATTGGAGTACTCGTGATGTCGTACGGCACGCCTGAGAGTCTTGAGGATGTAGAGGCTTATTATACGCATATCCGCCGGGGGAACGCTCCTTCTGCTGAGCAGCTCAAAGAATTGACAGACCGCTATAAGGCGATTGTCGGCGGGGTTTTTCCGCTTAGAGAGAATACCGACCGTCAGGTGGAAGCCTTGCAGGCCAAGCTGAACAGCGGGCAGATCCAGTATGTCTGCTACCAGGGGCTGAAGCATGCCAGACCGTTCATCGAGGATGGTGTCGAGGCAATGGTCCGGGACGGAATTACCCAGGCGATAGGCATCGTGCTGGCTCCGCATTACTCTGTGATGAGTGTAGGAACCTATATCAAGCGCGCCAAGGAAAAAGCCGAAGCCTGCGGTATTCAAATGGAGTTCGTTGAGAGCTACCATATGCACCCCGAGCTGATCGATGTACTAAGCCGGAGAGTGACTGCCAAGCTGGACGAGTTCGAAGAAACGGGCGCGTCGCGGGAAGAAGTGCGCGTGCTGTTCAGTGCACATAGTCTTCCTGAACGTATTCTGGCGATGGGCGATCCGTACCGTGACCAGCTGCTGGAGACCTCTAAGGCGATTGCTGCACAGGCAGGGGTTGAATCCTGGCAGTTCACTTGGCAGAGTGCGGGCCGGACAGCGGAGCCTTGGCTGGGACCGGATATTCTTGATACACTGCGTGAGCTGGCCGAGAGTCAGGTAAAATACGTGCTGTCAGCCCCGATCGGCTTCGTGTCCGACCATCTGGAGGTGCTGTACGATCTGGATATTGAAGCGCAGCAGCTTGCCTCCGAGCTGGATATGCGTCTTCTGCGGATTGACTCGCTGAACAGTGATCCGGCTTATATGGCGGTGCTCAGCGATGTGGTGCGTACGAAGGCGAACCAGTTGAAGGTGAATCTGTCATGACAGATTCACCGCGCAAGGTGGTCATCATCGGCGGAGGCCTCAGCGGCCTCAGCGCCGCGTTCTATATCCGCAAGTTCTACCGTGAGGCGGCAGTAGAGCCGCAGATTACCTTAATCGAGAAGGACAAGGTCCTTGGCGGCAAAATCGAAACGTTGCACCGTGACGGCTTCGTGATTGAGAAGGGACCGGATTCCTTCCTGGCCCGCAAGACAGCTATGGTCGATCTGGCCAGGGAGCTGGAGTTGGACCACGAACTGGTAAGCACCAATCCGAACGCCAAGAAGACCTACATCCTGCAGCGGGGCAAGCTTCATCCGATGCCTGCCGGTCTTGTGCTGGGCATTCCGACAGAGCTGAAGCCCTTCCTGAAGAGCGGACTGGTCTCCTTCGGCGGCAAAATGCGGGCGATGATGGATTTCGTACTCCCGCCCCGCCGCAGCGCTGAGGATGAGTCGCTTGGCGATCTGATTGAGCGCCGTCTGGGTACAGAGGTGCTGGAGAATATGACGGAGCCGCTGCTGGCAGGAATCTATGCAGGCGATATGCGCAAGATCAGCCTTCAGGCGACCTTTCCGCAGTTCGGTGAGGTCGAGCGCCAGTACGGCAGCCTGATCCGTGGAATGACGACCGGCAGGAAGCCGGTGGAGACCCATACCGGGACGAAGAAAAGCGCCTTCCTCACCTTCCGTCAAGGGCTGCAAAGTCTCGTGCACACGCTCATCCATGAGCTGCAGGATGTGCGGCAAATTACGGGGACAGGAGCGAAATTCATCCGTGTATTGGGAGGTGCCGGTTCTTCCGGCACTTCCCGTTATGAGGTGGAGCTTGAGAGCGGTGAGCTGCTGGAAGCAGACGACATCTATGTTACGGTGCAGAACTTCGCAGCCGCAGAGCTGCTGCGTCCCCATGTGGATGTGTCGGCGCTGGATGCAGTGAACTATGTATCGGTAGCTAATGTTGTTCTGGCGTTCACCCGGCAAGATATCGTTACCGAATACGACGGATCGGGCTTCCTTGTTCCGCGTAAGGAAGGGCGGAACATTACCGCCTGCACCTGGACCTCTACCAAATGGCTGCATACCAGCCCTGATGATAAGGTCCTGCTGCGTTGTTACGTGGGACGGTCTGGGGATGAACAGAATGTGGAGCTGCCGGATGAAGCGCTGGCGGAGCTGGTCCGCAAGGATTTGAAGGAAATCATGGGGATCACCGCAGCACCGCTGTTCACAGAGATCACCCGGCTGAGGTCGTCCATGCCGCAGTATCCGGTCGGCCATCCCGGCCGGATTGCCGGCCTGCGCAGCGAGCTGGCGCAGAAGCTGCCCGGCGTCTACGCCTTTGGTGCAGGCTATGACGGCATCGGGATGCCGGACTGCATCAAGCAGGCGAAGCTTACGGCTGAGACTGCCGCAGCCAGCCTCCCGAAGCTGCCGGAGCCGGCGGGAGCTACAATCTAAAAAGAAGCGGTGGAGCGGAGCAGTGGCGCTCCACCGTTTTTAGATATGAGGCCCCCGCAAAGTACCTGAGTCATCATCTAAGCTAAATCCCCACTTTTGCTGGGTTATTTAGTAAATGGCTCCGTTCCCGGCTTGGAGCGGCAGCTGATAGATATGCTATAATAGAAACACTTTAAGGGTAAAGGAGATTACTTGCACTCATGTATCCGCCGAGATCAGGCAATAGACAAGGCAAGAGACAACATAGCAGGCGGCGGCGCAGAAGGATATGGGCTTGGGTCAATGTGGCGTTGCTGCTGATGATTACCGCTGCGCTCGCTTATTCATTCATGGACGACAAGGACCCGCAGGGCTCTGCTGCTCCGCCAGCGGCGCTCGTTACCTCGCCTTCGCCGGAAGAAGCAGCAACGGCGGCTGCCCCTACGGAAGCCGTCCCTACAGAGGAACCGCCTGGGACAGTGGCTACAGCTACTGCTGGACTTGCTCCGGAGGAGACACCGGAGGCTTCTCCAGAACCTACGGCTACGGCGGCAACCATTACGGCAGCTCCTACCCCTAGACCAGCGGATCAGGCAACCCCTACGGATGCGCCGAAGGCCACAACGGGAAGCAGCAGCGGGCGGGTCGCAGGCTTGCCGGAGAACACCTCCGGCGGGACGGTGAAGCTGAGCTTTGCCGGAGATATCATCTTCAGCGGAAAAGCAGGCGCGCTGCTGGAGCAGAAGGGCTACGATTATTCCTACAGCGCGCTGGATGGAATGTTCAAGAAGGATGACCTCACGGTAGTCAATCTGGAAACTCCGATTACTGCACGCGGGGTCGGGGCCAAGAACAAGCAGTTTGTATTCAAGGGCCCGCCGAAAGCACTGGATGCGCTCAAGGCCGCCGGTGTGGATGCCGTCAATCTGGCTAACAACCACACGCTGGATCAGGGGGAGGAAGGTCTGCTGGACACCCTGAAGCATCTGGGCGAACGCGGAATCCCTCACGTGGGGGCAGGGCGGAATAGCCAGGAGGCCTATTCGGCACAGTATTTTGAGCGTAATGGAATTAAGATTGCCCTGCTGGGCTTCACACGGGTGATGCCGGTGATTGAATGGAAGGCGGAAGCGGGCAAGCCTGGCCTTGCCTCGGTGTATGACAGTGCGGAAGCGCTCAAGGCGATTACCGCAGCCAAGCAAAAGGCCGATGTCGTCGTTGTCGTCGTCCATTGGGGACGGGAGCGGATGGAGCAGTATGACAAGACCCAGCAGGTGCTCGGGCATAGCTTCATTGATGCCGGAGCGGATCTTGTGATGGGCGGCCATCCGCATGTGCTACAGGGAATTGAACCATATAAAGGCAAATGGATCGCCTACAGCACAGGCAACTTTATTTTCACACGCGGTTCTATCCCGGCTACTTGGGAGACGGCGGTATTCCAGGCGGAATGCAGCAAGCAGGGGCAATGCGCTCTTAAGCTGAAGCCGATGGATGCCGAGCTGGCGCAGCCGGTGCCGATGAATGATGCCGACGGGCAGCTACTGCTGCACAGAATACAGTCTATTTCTTCCGGCCTGATCAAGGTCCGCAATGACGGCACTGTGACCCAAGCGGTGAAATAGCCGGAGGTGCTTATAATGATGAAGAATATGTGTGTAGCCCACCGCGGTTTTTCCGGTAAAGCGCCTGAGAATACACTGGCTGCCGTACGGATGGCGATTGCGTTGCCTTATGTACGCTGGATAGAGATTGATGTGCAGCTGACGAAGGACGGGGTGCCTGTAGTCATCCATGATTATTCCCTGGACCGCACGACCAACGGACACGGCAAGGTGAAGAATATGGAGTATGAACACATGCGGCGGCTGGATGCGGGGGGCTGGAGGGGGCGTGCTTTTCGCGGAGAGCGGGTGCCTTCACTGGAAGAGGTGCTTGCTCTGGCGTCAGGCCGGCTGCGGCTGAATATTGAACTGAAGACGGTGGGGGAGATGTATCCCGGTCTTGCACAGGCGGTCATTGATCTGGTGAATGCCAGAGGAATGCGCGAGGAAGTGGTGCTGACCTCGTTCGATGCCAGTGTATTGCGGCGGATCAAGGAATTGGACGCGAGGTTTCATACGGGGCTTATCTATGACTCCAGATCCGGTGATCCTGGGGGTAAGCTAGATGAGCTGGGCTGTTCCTTCTTATCTATAAGCTTCGACCGGCTTAGCCCGGTTCTGGCCAAATCCCTGATTGAACGCGGGGTGCAGGTGATGGCCTGGACCTTGAACAAGGGCAAGGAAATGCGCCGTCTGTCGGAGATTCATTCCGATATTATGATCTGTACCAACCGTCCGGATATTTGGGGCGAACTCTTTTTGAAGGCTTGATCAGGCAGCTGTAAGCACACCAATTCATAGAGGAAGAGAGCTGAAGGAACAATGAGCAGTGCGATCAATAATGTATACTGTGTAGGACGTAACTATCAATTACATGCGGAGGAGCTGGGCAACAAGGTGCCTGCTGAGCCGCTGATCTTCCTGAAGCCGTCTCATGCTGCTGTGGCCCTGGATAAAGCGATCATCCATCTGCCCAAGGACGCCGGACTGATTCATTATGAGGGTGAGCTGGTGCTGCGAATTGCACGTGATTACGTGCCGGGGATGAGTGTGCAGGAGCTGGTGGATGTGATGGCGCTGGGCCTCGATTTCACGCTCCGTGATGTGCATAATGATCTGCAGCGCAAGGGTCTGCCGTGGACTGCTGCCAAGGGCTTCAAGAACGCGGCTCCGCTGACCCCTTACATGGCATTGCCCGAGGAAGAGGAACTGGAGGCCACTGACTTCACCGTCCGCAAGAACGGAATTGAGGTTCAGCGCGGGAACGTGAAGAACATGATTTTTTCCCTGCAAAAAATCGTTGACTTCATCGCCGCCCGCTACGGTCTGGGCAAAGATGATATTATCTTCACCGGAACCCCCGCCGGGGTAGGTCCGGTAGTGGCGGGCGATTCGTTCGAGCTGTTCTGGGGCGAGCGCCTCATGGGCACCTGCCTGATCGGTTAAGGCGATGTTCTCAGGACTTGAACTACTGCAATGGCTGATCGGGGCCTGCGGTGCGCTGCTGGTTGCCGGGGCCGCCTACTGGAAGCAGTCGCTTAGCTTCTCAGGGATGGTGGCGGCAGTGGTGATGGGGACGATCTATTTCGGTGCAGGGAATCTGTTCTGGTTCGGTATCCTGCTCGTGTTCTTCATCTCCTCCACGCTGCTGTCGAAGCTGCATCATGAGAATAAGGCAGAGCTGGAGGCCACGTATGATAAAACCGGACGCCGCGACGCGGGCCAGGTCTTCGCCAACGGCGGACTCGGAATGCTGGCCGTTCTACTGAACGCGATCTATCCGCTGGAGCTCTGGAGCTTCCTATTCATCGGGGTGATGGCTACCGTGACCTCGGATACATGGGCGACAGAGATCGGCACGCTGGCCCGGAAGCCTCCCCGGTCGGTGCTGACCGGTAAGGTGCTCCAGGCAGGCACCTCCGGCGGCGTATCCCTGCCCGGGACGCTGGCTGCAGCGGCGGGAGGGGCGCTCATCGGCGCAGCCTCCTGGGTGCTGCGGGCGGCCTCCGGCATGACGCCCCATGCCTTCTGGCTGCTGGTGCTGGCCGGACTCCTGGGCGGGCTTGCGGGAGCTTTTGCCGACTCGCTCTTGGGTGCTACTGTGCAACGGATGAACCGCTGCACGGTCTGCGGCCGCGAGGTCGAAGCCTCTAAGCACTGCGGGAAGCCTACGGTATACGCCCGGGGCTGGCGCTGGATGGACAATGATACTGTAAATGCTGTAAGTTCTATAATAGGCGGTGGTGTAGCGCTGCTGGTCAGTTATATAAGTTACATAGGATAAGGACGGACCTGAGGGTTAAGCCTGCCGTTGCGTTATCCGGTAACATGCTGGATTTTATGGGTTGGGAGGTGAACCGTTGAGCAGTGCATCCGTAGACAAACATGCAGCTATTCTGGATGCCGCTTATGAGCTTTTCGGTTCAGGCGGCTTTTATGAGACGAAGATGTCGGAAGTGGCCGAACGTGCTGGCATTGCCAAGGGTACGGTTTATTTATATTTTAAAAGCAAAGAGGAGCTCTTCATGGCGGTTACCCGCCGCGATTGCGATGGCTTCCTTGAGCAGCTTGAGGGCAAGCTGAGGACCCGCTCCACATTGACAGACAAGCTCTCCGTTATTGCGGAGCATCATCTGTTCTATTACTATGAGCGCAAGCAGCATACGAAGCTGTTCTTCCGTGCGCCTAACAATAACCCTGAGCTGGTGGCTTATATGGCACAGTTCATGGAAGCCTATATGCAGGCTGTGGTGAAAGTGCTGCTGGAAGGCGGGGCTACCGAGCCCGAGCTGATGGCGCAGTCGTATATCGGGATTCTGGACCGTCTGAAGATGGACATCCTGTTCGACCCTGAGTTTGCCGAGGCAGATGCGGATAAGCGGGCAAAGTTTGCGGCGAGGCTCTTTATCACCGGGGCACTGGGCAGCTTGGATTCGGCGCTGGGGGACTTCCCTGCTGAAGCTGAATCCTAAGGGAATACAGCCAATTCCGGTTTCAAAATATAAGGCAAGCGAGGACAACTGATGAATATTATGACGGTGGAACACCTCTCCAAGAGCTACGGGGAGAAAACCCTGTTCCGTGATGCCTCCTTTGGCATGGACGACAGGGATAAGATAGGCGTAATTGGCGTCAACGGCACGGGAAAATCAACCTTTCTGAAGATTATCGCCGGGCTCGATACAGCAGATGCAGGGCAGATAAGTATCGGCAATGATGTGCGGGTGCAGTTCCTGGCACAGAATCCGCCATATGAGCCTGGAAATACGGTCTTGCAGCAGGTATTTGCCGGAGAAGACCCGGAGCTTGCGACGATGCGGGAATATATGGAGGTTATGTCTCTTCTGGAGCAGAATCCGGGAGATTCAGGGCTGGAGAGCAGGCTTGTCCGGATTGGGCAGGCCATCGACGCCGCCGGCACTTGGCAGCTGGAGAGTGAGGCTAAGACGGTCCTTACGAAGCTGGGCATTACCCAATTCGATGCCCGGATGGAGAGCCTGTCCGGCGGACAGCGCAAGCGTGTCGCGCTGGCTGCGGCGCTGATTACGCCGTCGGAGCTGCTGATTCTAGATGAGCCTACCAACCATATTGACACGGATTCCGTAGCCTGGCTGGAGCAGTATCTGCAGAAGCGGCGCGGGGCGCTGCTGATGGTAACGCATGACCGTTATTTCCTGGAACGGGTAGCCAGTGTAATGCTGGAGCTGGACGGCGGGAATCTGTACCGGTATGAAGCGAACTATTCGCGGTTCCTGGAGCTGAAGGCAGACCGTGAGGAACGGGAGGCTTCGGCCGAGCAGAAGCGCAAGAATCTGCTGCGCACCGAGCTGGCCTGGATTCGCCGCGGGGCTAAGGCCCGCTCCACGAAGCAGAAGGCGCGGATCGACCGCTTCGAGAAGCTCAAGGAGAGCACGGGAGGCGCATCGGCGTCAGCTATGGATATCTCCGTAGCCTCTACAAGACTTGGCCGCAAAATCATTGAGATTCAGGATCTCACCAAATCGCTGGACGGCCGGACCTTAATTAAGGATCTGAATTATATTGCTGTGCCGCAGGACCGCGTGGGGATTGTCGGCAAGAACGGCAGCGGCAAGTCTACGCTGCTTAACCTGATTGCCGGTAAGCTTACACCAGACAGCGGCGAGGTACAGCTTGGGACGACCGTGAAGCTGGGCTATTTCACCCAGGAGCATCAGGACATGGATCTCAGCCTGCGGGCGATCGAGTATGTGAAGGAAGAAGCCGAGATCATCAAGACCGCAGACGGTAGTGTCATCACCGCCGGGCAAATGCTAGAGCGCTTCCTGTTTCCGCCCGCGATGCAGTGGACGCCAATCTCTAAGCTATCCGGCGGCGAGAAAAGACGGCTCTACCTGCTGCGTGTCCTTATGGGAGCCCCGAACGTGCTGCTGCTCGATGAGCCGACGAATGATCTGGATATCGGCACACTTGCTGTGCTGGAGGATTACCTTGATGAATTCCCTGGTGTAGTCTTCACCGTATCGCATGACCGCTACTTCCTGGACCGTACTGTGGATAAGCTGATTGCCTTTGAGGATGGGGGAATCCGCCTGCATGTCGGCGACTATAGCGAATATGAAGAGTGGCTGGCGAAGAACGTCCCTTCCGGCAGCTGGAACTCCGGCAAGGCAGAAGGCGGCTCCGGCCGCAGCGCCAGCGGGGCTGGTGCCGCTGCTGAGCAGGGCGGGAATGCACAGGCCGGGTCAGCGCCGCGCGAGAAGCTGAAATTCACCTTCAAGGAGCAGCGCGAGTACGAGGGCATCGACGAGGCCATTGAACAGGCGGAGCAGCATCTGACAGACCTCTCGGCACAGATGGAAGCGGCCTTTGCCGACTCCGGCAGACTCCAAGAGCTGGTGGAGAAGCAGCGGCAGGCCGAGGCAGAGCTGGAGCGCCTGATGGAGCGCTGGACGTATCTGAATGAATTGGCGGAGAAGATCGCGGGTAAGTAGGTTAGAGTAGGTAAGAGTAGGTAAGTAGTAACGCTCAGAGAGGAGCCAGTGACCCAATGACTGCGACTCATTCGATAGATGCTGCCGTGCAACTCCGGTCCTCTGGCCGGGCAGAAGAAGCAAGGACCATGCTGCTAGAGCTGCTGTCAGCAGACGGGAGCAATGCCGAGCTGCATTATCAGCTGGCGTGGACGCATGATGTGCTGGGCTTGGAACGCGAGGCGGTATCCTATTACGAGCAGAGTCTTGCCCTGGGGCTTCCAGATGCGGAGCAGAAGGCAGGCGCGATGCTGGGCCTGGGCAGCACGTACCGGACGCTGGGGCAGTATACAGAGTCCCGTACGCTGCTGGAGCAGGGTGCGCTTGAATTCCCGCAGCGTGCGGAATTCAATGCTTTTCTAGCCATGACGCTGCATAATCTCGGTGCACACACCGAAGCCATGGAACTGCTGCTTACCCTGCTTGCGGATACATCCAATGATCCCGGTATCCAGGATTACCGCAAGGCTATTAAGTATTATGCGGACAAGCTGGAGCAGGTATGGCCTTAACCGGAGAATAGGGGAAGGTGAGCCGGAGCCGGCCCAGAATGAGATGCAGAGTCAGATGGGGAAGCGGAAATCCTGCCCAAAATGCAACATCTCAATCGTCAACAAAGCGCTAATCCGCTATTGTTGTACAAAAAGCAGCATCACCCGATTCTAGAGCGGATTAAAAGGATAATTGTTGTATTTCATGCAGGAATCCATGCTAATGTCCAAGAATTCATGCGACTGGGTTGCAATAGTTGCAACATTTCGGTCTGGTAGGACCAAATATACTCAACCCAAAAGGCAGCACCAGCTATCTAAATGAGCTGGTGCTGCCTTTTGGGTACTGTGAGTGTATATCTTAGTAGACAATCAGATTAAAATAAGTGATTTCATTCCATAAATGCGGTAAGGGGTGAAGCTGCGTTCTTAGCGAAAAAACAGGGATAAGTGTATTCTGTGCAACTAAAAACAGTGAAACGGGTGGACTTCCTCGTCTAATTGTAGTCTGTACAACTAAATTTGTCCGGATTGGTGAAAATCCAGAACTAGAGGTATTTTAATTGCACCAAATACAGCTAAACAGAGATTCGGCGGCACCTCCGGCGATTTAGTTGTACAAATTACAATTTAGCCTACCTCTTGCACCTTAATCGGGGCGAGGTAAACCCTCAGCAAGCCATTAGTTAAAGTAATTCTCACATGTTTAAATCTGATTAGCTACTAGTCCCCCTAGTTCTTTACGCCGCCTTGATTGAGAAAATTCGGCTGTGAAGCGAATAGGTGAGTGGCTGTCCCCGTCCAACTTTAGCGACTCACTCCAGCGGCTACTGCTGTAGAGCGTGACCTGCCATGGCTATTTGCCGCCTGCCACCGCAATCATCTGTACGACCGGCCGTGAATCGCCGGTCAGTACCGCCTCGTCTGCGTTCATCTGCGATGAGCCGTCTCCGTCGAGGAAGATTCCTTCACGTCCCTCGCCCGGGACGGTCTCCTGCACGGCGGCGCGGAATTCCGCCGCCGTGCAGAGCGAATTCGTGACGAGCAGCCAGAGCTTCCCGGACTGGTCATAGACCAGCCCGGAGCGCAGGCGCCGCTCACCCTCATAAGGCAAATGCTCTGCGGTCGCAGCCGCCTCCCACAGCTCTTCCTGCTGCAGGTTCATGCTGATCCCGCCCTGCGCCCAGTAATGCCCGCAATCGCTTACCGCCAGGTCATCGCCAGAGGCGGCGACCTGTACGCTGAGGGCTCCCGCAGCACCGTCCCAGACCAGCGTTCCACGCGCATACTTCGCGTTGAACCAGCCAGAACCGTAGCTGCGGGCTTCATCGTTCACGGGCTGGTCGTTCATGATGGCGATGGACAACAGGTCATCGCCGTAAAAGAAGCCGCCATTGATCCCATAGGCGGCAATCTGACGCAGCGGTAAGCCAGCGCGCCGTAGCACCACATCCTCCGGGTTCAGCGATAGCATATGCAGTTGAACCCCGCCCGGACCTGCAGCTTCCCGATAGGTGTAGTTATGCGGAAGGCCCGAGAAGACCTCGCGCTGACTTGTACCTGTAAGCGGGAACACAGCAAAGAGGAGCGCGCTTAGCATCAGCAGCGCTCCTATAGCCAGAATCCTTAACTGCGCCGCCCTATCAGTTCGCCCCAACATAAGCCGCCAGCAGCTTCGCCGTATTCAGCACAGCTTGCTTGTGGGTACGTTCCATGGAGTGGGAGGCGTGTACGCCCGGTCCAATCAGTGCGGCCCGGATGTTATTTCCGCCACGCAGCGCAGCAGAGGCATCGGAGCCGTATTGCGGATAGATATCGACCGCGAAGGGTATAGCCAGACCGTTCGCCAGCTCGATCATGCGGCTGGTCATGGCATAGTCATAAGGGCCGGAGGAGTCCTTGGCACAGATGGAGACATCGGTCTCCTTACAGCTTAGGTCATCGCCCATCGCGCCCATGTCCACAGCGATCATCTCATTGATCTCACCCGGAATCCAGGCAGCACCATGACCAACCTCTTCATAGTTGGAGATGAGCAGGGACAGGTTATGAAGCGGCTTCCAGCCTTCGCGCCGGATGCTCTCCAGCAGCCCGAATAAGGCAGCTACGCTGGCTTTGTCGTCCAAATGACGGGATTTGATATATCCGCTGGGGGTAAGCACCGCCCTTGCATCGAACGAAATAAAATCACCGACCGAAATCCCCAGCTTCAGCACATCATCCTTGGTGGAGACCAGCTCATCAATCCGGATCTCCATGTTCTCTTCCGCACGCTTGAAATCACGGGCATCAGCATATACATGCACAGATGGATGACTGGTCAGGATTGTACCGGTATAAGTTAAGCCGCTGCGGGTATGGATGATGCAATATTCATTCTCAATGCTGTTCATACTGAATCCGCCTACAGAGGTTAAACGGAGGGTACCATTAGACTTAATGGAGCGGACCATGGCACCGAGCGTATCCACATGGGCGCTGATGCCGATCGTACGCGAAGGATCGAGTCCGGGTACGCCCAGCATCGCGCCGCCTTTTTCATTCCAAGTAAGCGGAATACCCAGCGCGGCCGCTTCTTCGGCCACCAGAGCCATCACCTGGGTGGTGAAGCCGCTGGGGCTTGGGGTGTCGAGCAGTTTTTTGAGCAGATTCAGGATATATTCTTCATTGGGCTGGATGTTAAGCAAGGATAGTTCCTCCTATTCGTCTATGAATTACAGCTGGGATGATCCTTCTGGAGTAAAAGGGGCACTCTCAGCAGGGATAGGCTCCATATTAATACTTCCCGCGTCACGCAGCTTGGCAAGCTCGGCATTCAGGCTCTTGATCTGCTTCTGCAGCTTATACTGGCGGAAAATCCCGTACGAACCCACCACCACACCGCCAATCAGCGCACAGCCAAGGATGACGAGAATTAGCGGGATGCTGACCACGTCAAAGCCGAAATTCACCGGAACCGTATCGACATTCATTACTGCGAATACAGCTGTCAGCAGTGCAAAAAATAAACCTAATATAAGTGACCATTGAAATTTCATATATCTTCCTCCTCAGGATCTATGACAATACAAATCCCCTGCCCGCAGAGGGCAAGGGATTACTGTAATACTAAGCTTTCTGCCTCATTTGGTCAACTGCTCCATCTGCTCAATCACGCTCTCAAATACGCTCATGGCTTCACGGATCGGTTCAGGAGACGACATATCCACCCCGGCTTTGCTCAGGATATTGATGGAATAATCGCTGCCGCCGCTCTTCAGGAAGCCGAGGTAACGGTCAACCGCCGGTTTGCCTTCATCCAGGATCTGTTTGGCGAAGCTCGTCGCTGCCGAGAAGCCGGTAGCATATTTATAGACATAGAAGCTGTTATAGAAATGCGGAATCCGTGCCCACTCCATCTCAATATCCTGATCGATCACCATATCCTTGCCGTAATACTTTACATTCAGATCGTAGTAGATGGAAGAGAGATCCTGCGGTGTGAGCGATTCGCCTTCTTCGGCGCGCTGGTGAATGATTTTCTCAAATTCAGCGAACATCGTCTGCCGGAATACCGTCGTGCGGAACTGGTCGGCATAATAGGTAAGCAGGTACATTTTTTCCTTCGGGTCTGTGGATTTGTTCAGCAGGTAATCCATCAGCAGCGCCTCATTGGTAGTAGAAGCAACCTCCGCCAGGAAAATAGTGTACTGCGCGTCCCGGTATTTCAGCGCCGTGTCCGAATAGTAGGAATGCAGGGCGTGACCCATCTCATGCGCCAGTGTGAACATGCTGTTCAGATTATCGTTATGGTTCAGCAGCACGAAAGGATGGGTGCCGTAAGCCCCCCAGCTGTATGCGCCGGAGCGTTTGTTCTCGTTCTCGTAGACATCGATCCAGCCTTTGTCATAGCCTTCCTGCAGAACACTCAGGTAGTCCTCGCCAAGCGGCTTCAGGCCTTCCTTGGTAATCTTCTTAGCCTCGTCAAAAGTAATATCCAGCTTATATTCGTCCACGAGCGGAGCGAACAAGTCATACATATGTAGCTCATCTACCCCGAGCAGCTTCTGGCGCAGCTTCATATAACGGTGCATCAGCGGCAGACTCTCGTGAATCGTATCGATCAGATTCGTGTAGACTTCCTTCGGAATATTGTCGCCGTAGAGCGACATCTCCAGCACGGAAGGGTATTTGCGCGCACGGGAGTAAAAGACATTCTTATTCACATTTGCGCTCAGCGTGGCGGCAATAGTGTTCTTTTGCTTGCCGTAAGTTTCATAGACCGCTTTGAATGCGTTTTTGCGTACCTCACGGTCTGGGCTTTCGAGAAATTGAATATAGCTTCCGTGGGTTAGCTCGACTTCCTTGCCTTCTTTGTTCTTAACCTTCGGGAACTTCAGATCCGCATTATTCAGCATGCTGAATACAGTTTGCGGGGCTTGGGCGATCGTGCTAACCTGAGCCAGCAGGGCTTCTTCCGCTTTGGACAGGACATGGGCCTTCTCGCGCTTCATTTCAGTCAAGGTGAAGGTGTAGTCGGAGAGCGAAGGGTCGGCGATGAACTGGTTCAGCGTCGCGTCAGGCAGGGCCAGAATCTCAGGTGTGACAAAAGAAAGAGCTTCACCCGCTTCAACGCCAAGCTTCTTGGCCTTAGAGGAGAGAGCCTGGTACTTCGGAGCTGCTGTATCCTCATCCTGGCGCATATGTGCATAGACATAGAGGCGTTCAGTCAGCAAGGACAGCTTATCGTCCAGCTCGAAGCATTTCTTCAAGGCATCGGGAGAATCCAGCTTCCCTTGGAAGGCGGCAGCGCTTGTGATCAGTGCCTTCACTTCCTTATATTCGGCATCCCATTGCTCCTCTGAAGCAAACATATCTTCAAGCTTCCAGCGGTTCTCGGCGGGCACTTCACTTCTCTTAGGTAATTGTTCCATAGAAATCCTCCTCGGTAGTTGGGATGCGGCTGGGCTGCTCTCCGCCTGCGGGAGCGCTGACGACAGATTTCCTTGCAGCAGGCTGAGCGCAAGCAGGAGCGGGAGTGATTTGGCGGTAACGGACATGACGGCAGCCTCCTGATTCTCAAAGTCTGCTTAGTATGCCCTGCCAATTCATGTTTATTAAATAAGTGTGCTTACAGATGAAGTTATGTGAGCAGGCTATAAATAATGAAGACAAAAGCCAGCGCAATCATAATGACTGCGGTCAATGCCATCCCGCGCTTCATGCGCGGGGGCATTTTGTCCTTGCTCATAATCAGTACAGCACCCAGACACAGGACGACAATGACATAAGTGACAAGACTCTCATTATTCATGCCGGACTACACCTGTTTGAAGGCTGCGATGATATTCTTGTACTCTTCTTCATTATCCTTGTAAGACTCTTTGTTGAAGCGGTTGTTCACCCACTGCATCATAGCCGGACGGCTCATGAAGGTATGTGTTTCTTCCCCCCATTGGTCGGAGATTTCACGAAGGATAATATAACGTCCCTGAACCTCCACCGTCATCATGTTCCACTTGTCTGTTTTGTATATTTCATGTTTTTTGATCATTATCATTACCACCCTGGCGATTTTTGGCTTTTGGGTCAATGATAACGCACCGAAGAAGGGAAAAGCAAATTAAATCATGAAATCAGGGAAAAGATGGATTGCTTTACAAGTATAGAAAGAGTATAATGTAAGCATACGCCATATATGGCGGTATTTTTAGGAGGTTGTTCATTTGAAAGGTACAGTAAAATGGTTTAACGCAGAAAAAGGTTATGGTTTCCTTCAAGTTGAAGGCGGCGAAGATGTATTCGTTCATTTCTCTTCGATTCAAGGCGACGGATTCAAGACTTTGGATGAAGGCCAAGCGGTAGAATTCGATGTTACTGACGGTAACCGTGGCCCACAGGCAGCGAACGTAGTTAAATTATAAAATACGGCCAAGACAGAGCTTCTGTCAGCCGCAATATATATATTTGATCTAGCACGCACTGGCATGAGTAATATCAGGCAGCTTGAGCAGCACAGTTCCTTCGGGGGCTGTGTTTTTTTAGTTTAGAAAATTATAGTTTCCTGCTACTGAGGTGTGTGTAAATGGGCTGGTACAGCGGCACACGGCCCGAATGTATGTCAAAAACAGCATACATTGTGTTCGTGTGAAGGTAATCTTGTTCATCCGATCCGTTAGGGTGATTTTGTTCTTTTTTTAGAACCCTCCCCCCGCCCATAATCACTCAGAGCGGGGTCTTACTTTTGTTTCTTAGAGGACGGTCTGCGCCGCCCCCGAGGTCCAACAGATGCTTGGACAGGAAGCCGATGAAGGCCAGAATCGAGAAGCCGGTAGCGACCAGATAGAAGATATTCCGGCCGGCGTCCTGGTAGATCAGCCCGCCGAAGGTACCGCTAAGCAGACCTGCGCCGCTGGACCATACAACGGTGAAGAGTGCCATTCCGGTTGCCCGCAGATGATCAGGGATGATCCGTGTGATGTAGCGGACGGCGGTTACATAATAGATGCCGAACGAAATACTGTGCATGGCCTGAATGGCAACCACGGTACCCGGCTCCTGGGCCAGCGACATGAACAGAAAGCGCAGCGTGAACATCAGGCTGGCAAAGGCGAGCAGCGGCAGCTCCTTGAACTTGTCGCCATATCTGCTGAGGAGGAAGAAGATGGGGATCTCACTGAGCGCGGAAGCCAGCAGCGCCCAGCCCACGATCTCATCTCCTGCATTCATGCCCTTGAGGCTGATCGTCAGGAAGGCCTCGTTCATCCGGTAGCCGATGGCAAGCAGGAAGACAGAGCCGAAGAACCACAGCACTTCCTTTTGCAGCAGAATCTCCCGGAGTCCGGAGCCCTTCAGCGGTTTGTCCATAGACTCCTTGTCTACAGAGAGTGGTGCCGCTTCGGTTCGCTTCACATCCTTCAGCCCAATCGTAATCAGAAGCGCAGTTACGACAATCACAATACAAATCGCTACGCTGTACTGAGGTCCCAGTGTTCTGAGTACATAGCCGATTGTAAGGGCGAAGAAGGAGTATCCGAGCGAACCGAATACACGGATGGTGATGAAATTCCGTCCGTGGCGCTGGGCAATTTTGATAGCCATCGTATCTGCCAGTGGAAAAACAGGGTAATAGAAGAAATAGAAAAAGGACAAAATAAGCATGACACTAGAAAAATCGGTGGCTCTGGCCAGAATAATGGCGGTAATCAGCTGGCCTCCAAGCAGGAGGGCCATAATCTTACGGACGGTACCCAGCCGGTCGCTTATCATACTCCAAAACAGATTAGAGAGAATCGAGATTAGCGGGCCTACGGAGTAGAGCAGACCCATTTGCGGACTGCTGAAGCCCAGGTGGGCATAAAATAACGGGAAATAAGAAACAACCAGCACACTGGTGCCGTACAGCGTAAACATAAAGGATCGCAGCCAGTTTTGATCACTGTATTGGCCGCCGCTCCGCCTCGCATTCATGATTGTGCACTCCTTTGGAATATAGAAAAGTATAGTATAGCATAAAGCGGAGAGGCCGGGGGTTTCGTAAAATATCGATTTTCTGAATCTTTCAAGAGTTTGCGAAAGTGATTTTGTTGTTTGTACAAATCCGCTCTGCATATTATAATAATCATGATTTGGATAAGGAGACAACAATGTGGAGGCACTGTCATTGAATGAATTTGAGCAAGGCCGTAACCGTAGTCCGCGCGGTCCTATTGGACTCATGAAGAGGGTCTATAAGTACGTGCTGCCGGAAGTGCGATCATGTCTCGATTTCTGGCGCAAGGATGCAGAAGGAATTCCCGATCCCGAGCTCCGCAAGCAAGCGCTTGCCAGCATTGAAACGAAGCAGTTTCATTGCGAAGGCGGCGGAATCTATGCCGCCGGCAATTTGTCGATGAGACATATACTGATTCCGCTAATTGTTGCTTATCAGACGATCAGTGATTATTTGGACAACCTGTGTGACCGCAGTACTTCGCTGGACCCGGCTGATTTCCGGCTGCTGCATAAGTCCATGCTGGATGCTGTTACCCCCGGCGCAGAGCCTGTGAACTACTACGCGCTGCGGACGGAACAGAATGACGGAGGATACCTGCACAGACTGGTCCGCAAATGCCAGGAGATGACCTCCCGGCTACCCGGGTACGGCGCTGCTGCTGAAGAGGTCTATAATCTGGCTGTATTGTATACCGATCTTCAGGTATATAAGCACATTCACCCGGAGCTCCGGGAAGCTGCCCTCAAGGAATGGTGGGAGAAGGAGGGGCACCGGGCGCCTCATCTCCAGTGGAATGAATTCGCGGCCGCAACCGGTTCAACTCTGGGCGTATTTATGCTTTTTCTGGCGTCCTGTGATCCTAAGCTAAGTACAGTGGCATCATCATCCATTCGTGCTGCTTATTTTCCGCATGTGTGCGGTCTGCATATCATGCTGGATTATCTGATTGACCAGGATGAAGACCGGGCCGGCGGTGATCTCAATTTCTGCAATTATTATGAGAATACGGATATGATGCTGAACCGGATCGCTTCCATTGTGGAGTGGGCCCGCAAGGATGTCCGGAGTCTTCCCGAGAACTCCATGCACCGTATGATCATCGAAGGACTGCTGGCACTGTATTTATCCGATCCCAAGGTTAGTGAGCAGCGGGAGGTCCGCTCGGTATCTCGGAGGCTGATGAAGAATAGTCCGCTGACCAGACTCTTCTTCTTCGTCAACAGCCGCTGGATACGCAAACACATGTATTAGATGCTGCTGGGTCTTCTTCGGGTAAGGGGAGAAACCGGCACAAATTTAAGGAGGAACTAACAGAATGTCAAACGTAAAAAAAATCGCAGTATTAACCAGCGGTGGAGACTCCCAGGGGATGAACGCCGCAGTGCGTGCGGTTGTCCGCAGCGCGATCTACTTTGGAATTGAGGTATTCGGCATTCAGCGCGGGTATCAGGGCCTCTTGAACCGTGACATTTTCCCGATGGATCTGCGCAGTGTCGGAGATATCATCCAGCGCGGAGGTACCGTTCTGCAGTCTGCACGTTGTCTGGAATTCATGAAGCCGGAAGGCCAGCAGAAGGGTGCTGACATTCTGAATGAGCTCGGCATCGACGGTCTGGTTGTTATCGGCGGAGACGGCTCTTATCATGGCGCCAACAAGCTCAGCAAGCTGGGAATCAAGACGATGGCTCTTCCGGGAACCATTGATAATGATATCTCTTTCACGGATTACACGATTGGATTCGATACGGCCGTAGGCGTGGTCGTGGATGCGATCAATAAACTGCGCGACACCATGTCTTCCCATGAACGTTCATCCATCGTGGAGGTTATGGGCCGTCACTGCGGGGACATCGCCCTGCATGCGGGTCTTGCTTCCGGGGCGGAGACGATTCTGGTGCCGGAAATGCCTTATGATCTGAATGAGGTAGCAGACCGGATGAAGGATAATTTCGCACGCGGCAAACGTCACAGTATTGTCATTGTGGCTGAAGGCGTCGGCAAGGGTGAGGATGTTGCTCAGGCGCTCAAAGACCGCCATGCTTCCCTGGATGCCCGTGTTACGGTTCTGGGACATATTCAGCGCGGGGGTACTCCAACTCCGGGAGACCGTAACCTTGCCAGCCGTCTGGCTGATTTCGCGGTCCGCAAGCTGATTGAAGGCGAATCAGACAAGGCATGCGGGATTATTAAAGGGGAACTGGTTCTTACTGATATCGACAAGGTAGTGAACACGAAGAAAGATTTCAATATCGAGCTGTATGAATTGGCTTCCCGTCTATCCCAGTAACAACTCCAAGAATTCATCCAATCTCCATTTCTTAGCGGAGCAGTCATCCTTCCATTACCGGAAGAGACTGCTCCGTTTTTTGGCTTGACTATATACCCCCACCCGTATATTATAATACCCATAGGGGTATACAAATGGGAGGGAAATAATATGAGCAGAACTATAGTCATTATCGGCGGAGTTGCCGGAGGGGCATCCGCTGCAGCACGCTTAAGAAGACTGAACGAAGAAGACAACATTATAATTTTAGAGCGGGGAGAGCATGTTTCTTTTGCCAACTGCGGCTTGCCTTATTATATTGGAGAGACTATTGATTCAAGAGATAAGCTGTTCCTGCAGACACCGGCTGGTATACAGGCGCGCTTTAATATCGATGTGAGAATCTTCACCGAGGCAACGGCGATTGACCGTGAACGCAAGCAGGTACATTGCCGCAATGTTACAACAGGTGAAACGCTGCACATTCCATATGATATTGTAGTGCTCTCTCCGGGGGCGAAGCCTATCGTTCCGCCGTTTCCCGGAATCGCTGAGGCGGATAACCTGTTTACACTAAGGAATATTCCGGATACAGACCGTATCAAGGCATATGTGGACAGCCGTCACCCCCGGCATGCCACTGTAATTGGAGCAGGTTTTATCGGTCTTGAAATGGCTGAGAATCTCCGGGAACGGGGGCTTGCCGTAACCGTAATTGACCGGGGACAGCAGATTCTGAACCCGCTTGACCTGGAGATGGTTCGTCCGCTGGAGGAGCATATGCGTCTGCATGGGGTAGAGCTGCGGCTGAATGAGGGCGTAGAGGCTTTTGAACAACAAGGCCGTCTGGTTCGTCTCTCCTCAGGCGGGGAGCTTAGCACGGATATGGTTATTCTGGCGATTGGGGTCAGTCCTGAGAATGACCTGGCACGAAGCTGTGGACTTGAGCTGGGCATCCGCGGGGCGGTTAAGGTGAATGCTTCACTGCAGACGAGTGATCCGGCTATCTATGCTGTTGGAGATGTCATTGAAGTGAAGGACCGTGTTCAGGGGTTCGATACCATGGTGTCCCTTGCCTGGGGTGCCAACCGTCAGGGGCGTTTGGCCGCTGATCATATCAATGGCCGGGAAGCCTCGTATACAGGAGCATTAGGTACTGCGATTATCAAGCTCTTCGATATGACTGCTGCGCTGACCGGAAATAATGAGAAGACGCTTAGTTCACTGGGCGTTCCCTTTGAAGCTGTGCATATCCATCCGAATTCCCACGCCGGCTACTACCCCGGTGCTGCACCGATAGCGCTCAAGCTGCTGTTCAACCCGCAGACCGGAGAGATATATGGAGCGCAGGCGGTCGGCAGTGCCGGTGTCGATAAAAGAATAGATGTCATTGCCACCGCTATCCGCAGCAAGCTTAAGGCTGATGAGCTGGCGGATCTGGAGCTGGCGTATGCGCCGCCGTATTCCTCAGCCAAAGATCCGGTCAATATGGCGGGCTATGTGGCCTCCAATCTGATGGAAGGACTCGTCCGCAATCTGCAATGGCATGAAGTGGATGAATTCACCCGCACTGGCGGCCTTATCATTGATGTCAGAGACGAAATAGAGCGGGTAGCCGGTTATATCCCCGGTTCTATCAATATTCCACTGGCTGAGCTGAGAGAACGGCTTACAGAGATTCCGGGGGATCAGGAGATCGCCGTATCCTGTCAGGTAGGGCTGCGCGGCTACATTGCTGCCCGGATGTTAACCCAATATGGATTTGCAGTACGAAACGTTGACGGAGGCTACAAAACATATGCGGCCATGGTAAGGGGGAATCAGACTGGCAATCCGGGAAAGCCAGAGGTGCCAGCCTTGAAGTTGAAGGAACAGCCCCAAGCAAGTATAGTCCGCGAGCAGGAACAACTTAGCAGTAAACCGCGTCTTGTGCTGGATGCTTGCGGACTACAGTGCCCAGGACCTATACTTAAAGTATATGAAACCGTGAATGCAATGGAGGAAGGCCAGCAGGTAGAGATTCTTGCTACAGATTTTGGATTCGCTGCTGATATAGGGCAGTGGTGCAGCAAGACTCACAACACTCTGGAATCGGTGGATGTCTCCGGCGGCAAGGTGAGGGCACTGGTACGCAAAGGACAAGACCTGTCGGACAGCACCGGCGTTCAGGCCGCGCAGACAGCGGTCGACGAAGGGACAACGATGGTTGTATTCAGCGGCGATCTGGACAAATCCATTGCCTCGTTCATTATTGCTATAGGTGCCGCATCGATGGGCAAGCAGGTCACCATGTTCTTTACCTTCTGGGGGCTGAATGTTCTTCGGCGCGCGCAGTCTCCGCAGGTGAAGAAGTCGGGTCTTGAGGCCATGTTTGGCATGATGATGCCTAAGGGGACACGCAAGCTTCCTTTATCCAGAATGAATATGGGCGGGCTCGGTGCCAAAATGATCCGGTATACGATGCGCCACAAAAATGTAGATTCCCTGGAACAGCTTATGCAGGCGGCTATGAATGCCGGGGTGAAGCTAATGGCCTGTACGATGAGTATGGACATCATGGGGATTAAGCAGGAAGAACTGATCGAAGGTGTAGACTTCGGCGGTGTTGCCAGCTATCTTGGAGCTGCCGAGGACTCCGGCGTGAATTTATTCATCTAGAGGGGGCTGATTGACAGTGGAATATGATAAAGCTATTACCAACCGGTTGAAGCGTATCGAAGGTCAGGTAAGAGGAGTGCTGGGGATGCTGGAGGAAGGCAAGGATTGCCGTGAGATTGTCAATCAACTGACTGCGATCCGGACAGCCGTAGACCGCTCTATTGGTGCAGTGATCGGAGACAATCTGGAGCACTGTATCCAGGAAGAGCTGGCGAAGGGGAATTCTCCTGAACACGTGATTAAGGAAGCGGTAGATCTGCTTGTAAAAAGCCGGTGATGAAGAACAGCCACAGACGAAGGGGATCTCCCGAATGTCTGTGGCTGTTTTTATTCAAATATAAGAATTGAAGTATACATTCAAGCTGTAGCTGCACTTTGCGGGGGGACTTATGCCTTCTCCGGGGCGAATCTGCGCTGCACCCTGACGAGCCGGGCCAGCAGCAGAATTGCGCCGATTCCAAGGCCGGTAATGAGTCCAATCCAGTAGCCGTAGGCCCCAAGCTCAGTATAAGTGGCGAGCAGGTATCCGACGGGCAGGCCGATCACCCAATAAGCAATGAAGCAGATGACGAACGCTGGATTAACATCCTTATATCCCCGCAGCACGCCTTGGGTGGGGGTTGCGATGGCATCGGAGATCTGGAAGAAGATCGCGTAGATCAGGAAATGCTGGATCAGCGAGATAACCTCTTGGTCATCCGAATACAGTCCGGCGACATGATTCCCGGCGAAGATCAGCACCAGTGCTGTGAGCAGGGAGAGGACAGCCGCCGTACCAATGCCCATAATGCCATACTGGCGCGCGTCCTTCAGCCGGCCGGAGCCGTTCTCGAAGCCGACGAGAATCGTCAGACTCATACAGATGCTCAGCGGAATCATATAGAGGGTGGAGGCGAAGTTAATGGCGGCCTGATGGGCAGCGATTGTAATCGTATCGAAGCGGCTCATCAGCAGAGTTACAGCCGAGAACACCGCCGTCTCGAAAAAGATCGAAAAGCCGATAGGCACACCAATCTTCAGCAGCTCCTTGAGGCTTACCAGGGACAGCGCGTGAAATTTACGGAAAATCTGCAGGTTACGGAAAGGCTCGGCCCGGTAGACGAAGATTAGGGCAATCAGAAAGATGACCCAGTACGTGATTGCAGAGGCTACGCCTGCGCCTACTCCGCCAAGGCGGGGGAAGCCAAAGTTGCCGAAGATCAGCAGATAGTTAAGCCCCACATTGATCGGCAAGGCAATCAGGGTGATGAACATGGAGACGCGGGTCTGACCCAGGGCATCAATACAGCTACGGACAACGGTATAGCCGAACAGCGGGATAACGCCGAAGGAGATGGCACCGAGGAAGCGGAAGGCAATATCGCGTACCGCAGGCTCCAGATTCATGAAATTCAGGATCGGTGTTAGAGCGAGGCTGCCAAGAATCAGCACGAGCACCGATACGATCAGGGAGAGCCAAATGCCCTGCATCACCTGGTTGGCCACATCCTTGTCCCGCTTGCTGCCGAGGAGATGAGACACAATGGGTGTGATCCCCATAAGAATACCGCTGAGGCCTGTCTGGATCGGAATCCACAGGCTTGTGCCGATGGCTACGCCGGCCAGATCATTCGTGCCGAATTTGCCGGACATATTGGTGTCGAAGAAGGTAATGGCCGACAATGCAATCTGAGTAATCAGAATCGGAAGCAATATATGCAGGAATTGCCCGGCCTTTTGCTTAATGGAAGAAGTCTGTTTCATAATCATCAATGCCCCGTTATCTTTATTTTGAATACTTATATTCCCAGTAAAAAGCCCGGCAGCTGCCGGGCTCTCTAATATAGTGCGGCTATGGATACATCCGGATAATTGCAGAAAGCTTATTGGTCGTACTTCACATCGGCAGTATAGCGGTTGTTGGCATTCCAGAGCAGGAATTCGTCGATATTCTGATCCTTCAAGGCACGAATCTGATCTTCAACCTGCTTCTTGCCGTATTTGACATAATGCCCGCTGCCCAGCCAGCTGGCGGTGAAATCCTGAATCCATGGGCGGATCACCGGTTTGTAGCTGCCTAGCGGATTCAGCTTCTTGTGCGTATCAACCATTGAGCCCTTAATGGTAGCATAAGGGTCTTTGTCCGGGTCCTTCACATCGAACCAGCCGGTGGAATAATGGCTCGGATAGACCATTGGGCTGATAACATCGACATTCTTGGAGATCTTCACGAAATCCTGGCCGATGCCTTCTGCGGCAGGTACCGAGGCGGCATAACCGAAGATATCTACAGAGATCCGAACTCCCAGCGGTGCCAGCTCAGCTTTGGCATACTTGACAAAGTCGGCGATGATTTCCACGCGCGGTCTGTCGCTCTTCGTGTATTTCAGAGTGTCCGCACGCTTCTCGAAGCCTTCAGGGAAGCGTACATAGTCAAACTGGATTTCCTTGAACCCGAGCTTAACGGCCTCCTTGGCAATATCTACGTTATACTTCCACACATTTTCGTTATAAGGATTGACGAAGCTGTCTCCGCCTTTGTTGGCCCAGACAGAGCCGTCTTTGTTAACGAATGATAATTCCTTGTTCTTTTTGGCGAGCACTGAATCCTTGAAGACTACAATCCGCGCAATCGGGTAGACATTATGCTCCTTCAGGCGGGTCATCAGCTTGTTGATATCCCCTATGAACGGCTGGGGATGTCCCATTTGCTGAAGCTCAGCATTGTCTGTCTTGTAGGTGATATATCCGGCATCATCCTTAATATCGATAACCATAGAGTTCAGCTCAGTCTTGTCCAACAGGGCAAGCAGAGTCTCCATCCGTGCGCCCCCGGCGCTGTAGGCAGTCACGTATATCCCCTTAACCTTGGGAGCATCCGGCTGCGGATCAGCAATACGTGCTGTCTCCGGCGATGCGCTTGGTGAAGGTGCAGGAGAGGCAGTGCCGCCTCCGTTCGGTGATGCTGCTGCGTCAGGATTCGTTGTGTGTTCTGCGACGATGGGGGGATTCATGGCGCCCTGCAGTACTGCTGCCACATCGGCTTCATGTCCTTGATTCGGGACACCCACGCCTCCCAGTGCCATCATCAGTAAAGCCCAGGTGATATTCATTTCTTATTCGCTCCCTTTATGTACATTCCTTATAAAGTATAAGGTAACGGATGCACCCAAAAAGAACAGACTTGTAACAATACCCGTAATTTTTTGATGTCATCTTTCCGCTCTTGTTGTTTATAAACGGGATGTACAGATTTTGAACCGCTGAATATAAAAGTAAATGCCGCCCCGGACTGGCACGAAGGCCAATGACCAGGGCGGCAACTATTACAACTTGCTCTTTAGGGCAGCTTGCTTAATGAAGATACGCAGAATTCTGATGCTCGCAAATGCTGTAATGGATGATATCCATGGCATCTGCCGGTTCCAGAATACTCAGACCGTCACGCAGTACGATTACAGAATTGAGTTCGTCCTGCTTCAGGAACGGTATCATATCCGGATACCACCTCATGACGATTGCTGACAGTTTTACCGTTTCCATTTCCACAACAATCACCCTTTCCTTTTTCGAATCGAACTGAATCAGAATTCAGGGTCCACCCGGAAAAACGAAGTGCCTGGAAAAAAGAGGGTAAATCACAATCTTCATGAAATTGTTAAGGTCCTGCGTAGCTATAATATAACATAAATTTGAAAGGATAAGCATTTTCTTATAAATTACCGTTTGCGGAAAGAGCCCATCACACCGACAGTCTCAACAATATTAACAAAAGCCTGCGGGTCGCTTGTTTTGATAATACGCTTCAGCTCTGCAAGCTCATACCGTGTGGTCACTGTCATTAGCATGTCCCGTTCTACATGAGAATAAGCACCTTCTGTCTTGAATTTTGTAACTCCGCGCTGAAGGCCCAGCAATTGCTGCAGCAGCTCGTCAGTCCGGTTGGTGATGATGTATACGGTGACTTTGATGTGACTGATATGAATTAGGTCGACTACCTTGCCAGTGACGTAAATGGAGACCATGGATGCAAGCGCCAGATTCCAGTTGTCGTCAAAATAAGCCGCAGCAAGAATGACGAGACCATTGAGGCCAACCAGCACACTGCCTACCGGGAAATCCCGGTACCGTGTTATAATGGAGCCCAGAATATCGAAGCCGCCCGAGGAGCCTCCTACGCGGAAGGATACACCAGCCCCTACACCTACAAGCACCCCTCCGAATACAGAGGCGAGCAGCATATCCGAGGATACCTGAACGACAGGCACGACTGTCATTAACCAGGTTGTTGCCCCTACAGAGACAATGCTCAGAATGATAAATCTCCGGCCCAGCTGGAACCATCCGGCAGCAAGCAGCGGGATATTGAAGAGTAAATACAGTAAGCTGATGTTAAAAGGAGTGAAATAACCGGCCAGCATCGCTAGGCCGGATACGCCTCCGCTGAGCAGTCTGTGGGGGATCAGGAACAGATTAAAGCCGCTCGCGATCATCGCTGACCCGAAGAGAACGGCAAGAAAGCTCCCGAATAATCTTAGTTTAACCAAGCAAATTCACCTCTGAATGTAGTGTGAGTGTCATGTAAGTAATGAAAGTAAGGAATACACTGGTATTCCTGATTGGGTTTGTGATATAATGTATAGGATATTCTTGAGTAGGACGTTACAATGGTATTTTTGCATTGCTTTAGAATGCGAAGCTGCAATTGTCAGGTGTAAGTAGTGGCCTGATCATAGGACATTTTTTTGTCCCAATACGCGCTAAACCATGCAGGAAATACGGCATGATTGGACAGCCTATAAATGTGTTTACCGCTACTTAAGAATACAGACAAGCATGTGGAATGTCCACTGTATAGAAGGAGCATGAATAATTTGAAAACATTCGCAGAATTCGGCTTGGAGCCAAAAGTACTTCAAGCAATCACAGAGCTAGGATTTGAGGAAGCAACACCCATCCAGGAGCAGGCTATTCCGCTTGCAATGGCCGGATCGGATCTAATTGGCCAGGCACAGACGGGTACAGGTAAGACCGCAGCCTTCGGGATTCCCCTCATCTCCAAGATCGCAAGAGAAGAAGAGAAGATTCTGGCACTGATAATGACGCCAACACGTGAACTTGCCATCCAGGTTGCTGAAGAAATCGGTAAGTTGACCCGCTTCAAAGGACTTCGTTCACTGGCTATCTACGGCGGGCAGGATATCGGCCGCCAGATCCGCGGACTGAAGAGAAAACCACAGATTATCATTGGTACACCGGGACGCCTCCTGGACCATATCAACCGCAAGACCATCCGCCTGGATGATGTTCAGACGATCGTACTGGATGAAGCCGATGAAATGCTCGATATGGGCTTCATGGAGGATATCCAGACCATCCTCAAGCTCGTTCCTGAAGAACGTCAGACCATGCTCTTCTCGGCTACTATGCCTCCTAACATTCAACGCCTTGCCCAGCAGTTCCTGAAGAACCCGCAGCATGTATCCGTAATTCCTAAGCAGATTAGCGCACCGCTTATCGACCAGGCTTATGTTGAAGTGCCTGAACGCCAGAAATTCGAAGCGCTTAGCCGCTTGATTGACATGGAATCGCCAGATCTGGCAATTGTATTCGGCCGCACCAAGCGCCGGGTAGACGAGCTTGCTGAAGGCTTGCAGAAACGCGGCTATTCCGCTGACGGCCTGCATGGCGACTTGTCGCAGAACCAGCGCGATGCTGTAATGCGCAAATTCCGTGACGGCAGCATTGATGTATTGGTTGCTACAGACGTAGCTGCACGCGGCCTGGACGTATCCGGCGTAACGCATGTAATCAACTTCGACCTTCCGCAGGACCCTGAGAGCTATGTACACCGTATCGGCCGTACAGGCCGCGCCGGTAAAGAAGGAACTGCCTGGTCCTTCGTAACTCCGCGCGAAATGGATCACCTGCACCTGATCGAACGCGTGACCCGTCACCGCATTACCCGCAAACCGCTTCCTACAATGGCTGAGGCTATTGAAGGCAAACAACGCATTACAGCAGAACGTTTGCTTGCAATGGTTGAGGATGGCGGCGAACTGAACGAATACAAAGGAATTGCCATTCAATTGCTGGAGCAATACGATTCTGTACAGCTGCTGTCCGCAGCAATGAAGCTTCTTACCGGCGATAACAAGGATGCGCAAATTGAGTTGACTCCGGAAGATCCGATTCGTGCCAAACGTCGCGGCGGCAAAAACGATATCCGCAGCGGACGCAAGCCTAACGGCGGCGGCTATGGCGGTAACCGTACAGGTTCCGGTTCTAGCTCCGGTGGCGGCTATCGCGGCAACCGGGACAATGCAAGCGGCGGCGGCTATCGCGGAAATCGTGACAACGCCAGCAGCGGCGGAAGCACCCGTGGCGGCTACAGCAGCGGCTATGGCGGCAACAGCGGAAGCGGCAGCAGCTACGGCGGCGGCTACAAAGGCAACCGTGATGGAGCGAGCCGTAACACAGACGCAAGACCATCCTCGCGTCCGAGCAGCACAAGCACCCGCCCGGCCAAGCAGGATTTTGACGCTTAAGTCGTAACAGCACACCTTGAAGAAGACGAGCAACCGTTACCGGTTCCCGTCTTCTTTTTTACTGTGGACTCGCTTAGATGAAGGTACGGCTAATGATGACCAGCAGGATGAAGAGTACGAGAATCGTTCCAGTGGAAGTCCAGGGATTGCAGCAGCCAGGTGCGGACATGAGGTCAACCTCCTTTGAGCATGGGGGATTTGTTGTGGTTACAATGTAATATATGGACGTATTACAGAGCTTGCTTAGACACATACCTAGAACTTGTAAACTTGGGCGCTGGAAAAGTCCTGTACAAACAGGTATAGTTAAGATACGCAGTACGCACAAGATAGACAGGAGGAAGGGAATTGGAGTTTAAAGGAGCAATGGGCGGTATATACCGCATCACGGAATGGATCTCACGCATCGCCTTCAGCAATATTTTATGGGCATTGTGTTCGATACCGTTCCTGTTCGCAGGAATTATGAAGATCCTCATGCTGGGTTCAGAAGCAGGCGGGCCGAATGAGCAGATTATGCTGAACTGGGTACTTGGTGTATTCGCGCCATTCACTGTATTTCCGGCGACGTCGGCGTTATTTACAGTGGTGCGCAAATGGGTAATGGGCAATACTGATGTAAGTACATTCCGCACTTTTTTTCAGGGGTACAAAGAAAAT
The DNA here is from genome assembly GCF_038002365.1 of Paenibacillus sp. FSL P4-0338. Classification (NCBI taxonomy): domain Bacteria; kingdom Bacillati; phylum Bacillota; class Bacilli; order Caryophanales; family Paenibacillaceae; genus Paenibacillus; species Paenibacillus sp. FSL P4-0338. The sequence continues at coordinate 479,930 of NZ_JBBOCG010000001.1, forward strand.
TATCTGAAAAGCATGCTGGGAGGGCTTATCTACACCCTGCTGTTTGTCGTGATGTACGTTGATGTGACCGTATACATGACGCAAATGCCGAATTTCAAGATCGTCGGTATCCTGATGCTGGTGCTGATGATTATTTTGTTCGTATCGATGTTTAACTTCTTCTCCATCGTGGTTCACTACCAGATGACGTTCAAGGAAGTGGTAACCAATTCGATTCTGCTCACGATCGCCCGGCCGATCCGTGTGTTCTCAACGTTGATTGGTTCTGGCGTTCTTCTCTATATAGGTCTGCGGTATCCGGTTCTCTACGTGATTTGTATTCCTACACTGATTGCTATGCTCGCCTTCTTTAATTTCTTCGCTACATACAATAAGCTGCAACTGCAAGTGGAGAAGAAGAAGCTGGCTGAAGAGCAGGCCGCGCTGGAAGCGGCAGAGAATGAAGGTCTTGCGTCCGACGACGAGGATGATGACGATGAAGACGAAGACGAGGATGAAGACGACAGAGACAAGAATACCGGTAAGGATTTCAAGCGGACTTAACATTCCATTGATCATCCGGGCAGTAATGTCAACGGTAAATGATCCCGGTGTTAAATAAAGCGCATACAGGTTTACTTTTTCGTCAAAAGGCAATATAATGATTATAAATCCTGCGATGTACGTTATGGTTGCTCGTTGTTTTGAACCAATGATAATGTCTTGGGAGATCTACATGAAGCGCGGCTGAACAGCCCTGTCTATATGACCTGGGGAATTCAAAAACGACTTCTGCGGTCACCCACCTGCTCTAGCAGGTTCAGAAGACACTGCAGCCGGACGGCATAGGCGGGTTTTCTAATGCAATTGACAAGGCACCCTGTTACCTGCTTTCTGCGGGTAGAGGGTGCTTTTTTCAAGGTTAAAGTGAGCAATGCCCTTTTGTTCCGCGGACAAGAGTGTTACACTTAGAGTAATGAACTTGGGATTTGAAGAGGGGGAAGAATTTTGTCGTTGAAAAGAACCTTGGTCGGTTTATTTCGCAGTCATGACGGAACAAGCGACCGTGCCAAAGATCCGACACTTAAAACGCGTTATTACAATCTTTCAAGAGACAAGGCGTGGGATGAAGTATCCGCAACGCTGAAGAAAATTCCTGGATATAAGGTCTTGCATGAAGTACAATCTGTAGGGGAGATTACCCTAGAGAAAAGAACGGCGTTAGGCCGCTCGCTGGATATTACCGTATCTGTGCTAAGCACCACGCCCGTACGCTGTGCCGTAGATATATATTCAGCATCCAGAGGGTCGCTTGGAGATCTGGGTGCCAATTACCGTGTCATTCAACGTTTGTATCAGTCTCTGGATAAGAAGCTAGGCAAATATAAGGTAGATTAAGGACAAGTATCCAGGCATGTATTGCCGGGATTGTATGCGGTTTCCGGGAGCGGGACAGCCCTTGGGGCACGGATATCCTTATTGATCATCATACGCAAAAAGCGGAGAAGGATGACCTTCTGCCGCTTTTTTTCACAAATGTACATCTTTAGCTTGGAATGCTGTATAACATAACAGTGCTGTCCGTTCCAGCTTACAGTAGAGCCTTAACTGCGGAAATTGCCGCTTCGTAGTCCGGGTGCTCAGACATTTCACCGAGATACTCGACATAAGCCAAAGTGCCTTGCTTGTCTACAACGAAGATGGAGCGCATATCGAGTCGGAATTCCTTGATCAGGACGCCATAGGCTTGTCCGAAGGAAGTCTCTTTGTGGTCGGACAGGGTGATTACACTGTCGATGCCTGCGGCGCCGCACCAGCGGGCCTGGGCAAAAGGAAGGTCAGTGCTGATGGTGAGGATGACTACATCATCGCCAAGACCGGCAGCCTCGCTGTTGAAGCGGCGGGTCTGCGCATCGCACACACCGGTATCCAGGGAAGGTACAACGCTGATCAGCTTGATTTTGCCAGCGTAATCTGTGAGAGTAACATCTTCCAGAAGATTCTTGCTAACCGTGAATTGCGGCGCGGGATCTCCGGCTTTCAGCTGCGGGCCTACCAGAGTGATGGGGTTGCCCTTAAATGTGGCTACGCCTGTTCTTTCTTGCGTCATGTCCTTGTTTCCTCCTTGAATTGCATTATTGGCATGTACCTGCCAGAATAAATTATAATCTTTTTAGAAGCTGGATGTCGAGCTTGGACAACATACATAAAAGGATGGGTGTTATGATTTTTATAAGGTATGAGAAGTGGAGAAGTTATCTCCGGTATTACCCTGTAACCTGTGCGCTGATTCTGGCCAACGTGGTTATGTTCATCGTGCTGTCCCTGAATGGCGGCTCTACCAACCTGTACACGCTTGTGAAGTATGGGGCTACGGTCAATGTGGGCGCTGAAACGGATGAGCTGTGGCGCTGCGTGACGGCGATGTTCCTGCACAACGGCTTCGCCCATTTGTTCTTCAACAGCTTCTCGCTGCTTGTGTTCGCCCCGCCGCTGGAGCGGCTGATGGGATGGTGGCGTTATGCGCTGCTGTATCTGGGCGGCGGCTTTATTGCTAATCTGCTGTGGGTTCTTATAAGCAGCCGCGGGAATGTGGAGATCGGAATTGTCTCTGTAGGGGCCTCGGGGGCGATCTACGCCGTCTATGGCGCATTCCTCTATATTGCGGTGCTTCAGAGAGCAATGATGGATGAGGGCTCGCGCAAGACGCTCTACGGACTTCTGGTGATGGGGATTATCATGTCCTTTGCTGCTCCAAGTATCAACTATATTGCTCATATCGGCGGCCTGATCGCCGGATTCTTCATCTATGGGCTAATCATCCGTGTATTCAAACGAAACCGGTAATAAGGAAGGGTGTAATCGTGGAGCTTAGACAGCTGCAGTATTTTCTGAAGGTTGCCCAGAAGGAACATGTCACCAGAGCGGCGGAGGAGCTGCATGTCGCACAATCTGCAGTGAGCCGCCAGATTCATCAGCTGGAGCAGGAGCTGGGGGTGGATCTGTTCATGCAGAAGGGGAGAAACCTGCAGCTTACGCCTGTCGGGCAGCTCTTTTGCAAAAGAGTGGAGTCGGTGCTGAATGAACTCGACCGGTCTGTGGCGGAGGTGCATGAATTCCTTGACCCGGAACGCGGCGAGATCCGCATCGGCTTCCCGCATAGCCTCGGGACCCATCTGATTCCTTCGATTGTGGCGGCATTCCGCCGACATTATCCTCATGTGAAATTCCGCTTCAAGCAGGGAGCCTATCCTTCCTTAATCAAGGATGTTATCTCTGGAGAGGTGGATCTGGCATTCATCTCGCCGTTCCCTGAGAATGTGGGGCATGTGGCCGGAGATGTCGTCATGACCGAGGAATTGTTCGCCATTCTGCCGCAGAATCATCCGCTTGCCAGCGAAAAAGTGATCCGGCTGGAGCAGCTGCGGGAAGAGAAGTTCGTATTATTCAGCCAAGGCTACTCGCTGCGGCCGATTGTGTGGCAGGCCTGCCTTGCGGCAGGGTTTAAGCCGCAGATTGCTTTTGAGGGCGGGGAGACCGATACGATCCGCGGTCTGGTAGCCGCCGGGATGGGGGTAAGCCTGCTGCCGGAGATGGCGCTCTACCAGACCAACCCGATGCAGCCTGCGCAGGTCCGGGTGGTGGAGCCTACGATTACCAGAACCGTCGGGCTGATTCACCGGGCAGAAGGCAAGCTGCCGCTGGTCGCCCAGTCCTTCCGTAACTTCCTGCTTACCTATTTCAAAGACAGACACACAGACAATACCCCGGTCGGCTCATAGCCGACCGGGGTATTGTCTGTCTAGTCATATAAATCTTAATCGCGGTTGCCGAGGAACATCAGGATCAAGCGGATCAGTTCGATCAGGGATACCAGCGCTGCTGCAACATAGGTGAGCGCTGCGGCATTCAGGACCTTGGCTACGCCGCGCTCTTCATCGTTGCGGATGAAGCCCTGCTGTAACATAATCGTGCGCGCACGGCTGCTGGCATTGAATTCGACAGGCAGTGTGACCAGCTGGAAAGCTACTGCGGCGGAGAAGAAGATAATACCTAGACCAATAAGATTGAATGAGCTGAAGATGAAGCCCGCCAGCAGCATGAAGGGTGCGACCCCGGAGGCAAAGTTCACAACCGGGAACATCCGGTGGCGAAGCGCCAGCATCGGATAATGCTCCTTGTGCTGAATCGCATGGCCGATCTCGTGACAAGCGACGGAGACCGCTGCGATGGAGCTTTCATAATATACAGGCTCCGACAGCCGCACAACGCGGTTAATCGGGTCATAGTGGTCTGTGAGGGTTCCCGGAACCGGTTCAATGGGAACATCGTAGAGTCCATTGGCATCCAGCATACGCCGGGCTGCTTCGTAACCCGTTAAGCCGTTCATGTTCGGCACCTTGGCCCATTTCTTGAAATTGCCCTTGACCCTGAACTGGGCCCATAGCGAGAAGATAAAAGCGACAGCTAACAATACATACATTAGTGGCATCATAGGTGCTCATTCCTCCATTATAAATTACAAGCTGTTACATTGGCGGCCCCTGGGTCAGCAGAAGCCGGATCGCTTCCATACAGGCGACGCCCTGAGGAATCAGTGCGGCCAGTGCACGGTTGGCCTGGCCAGGCTTCAAACCGCTTATCACGGGCTCCAGGGCCTTGACTTCCCGTTCAAGCTGTTGCATCTGAAGCTCAAGCTGGACCAGCTTGCCGGAGACCTCGGCCTCGGGTGTGGCTGCATTCCACTTGCCCATCAGGGATTTGATTTCTTCCAATGTATATTTCTCTTGCTTAAGCTGATTAATACGTTGCAGAATGACTAAGGTTTCATGACTGTAGAGCCGGTAATTCTTCATGCTCCTGGATTCAGGTGTAATCAGTCCAAGCTTCGTATAATAATCAATGGTACGTTCACTGATACCGGCCGCCTTGGCCAGCTCTCCGATCCGGTAAAGGGTCATATCTCCAAGTTATCTCACCTCACTATTTCCTGCGTAAAATAATCATATCAAATTGGAAACCGTACAGTCAAACGTGACGCTTACTTTAAAGTATATGCTGACTTTTCATAAAGATGCTCGGGAGGCAATAGAACCAGAGTGTTCCTTAGGGGGATGAAGTTATGCTTAACATGACATGAAGTGTTATATATTGAGTGGATAGGTCAACGGTAAATCATCAGGATTACAGTAGGCAGAGAGTGGTGCGGGGAGCAATCAAGGGATAATAAAAGGCATGTTTACTAATAGACATTAATAAAAATACAATATGATGCCAAGGGAAATACTATGTTATCTGTATGCGTTTGCATAGTTGGTGCGTAAGGAAGTGCGCTAATCCTGTTAGGTTGCCGGTAATCGTGCTCGGGAGGAGGCCTTGGATGCAGAATGGCAAAGCTTCCAAAATTAAATTAAAGCATTCGAAAAAATAGTCTTGTCAATTTACCTGACTTCTGATTATAATGACATTAAGAGTTTCACGCTTTGTTAGAAAATATAACATTGGGGAGTGGGGTACAATATGAAAAAAAAGATGTTGATGATGTTCCTGGGTATGATTACACTGATGATCTATCCGGTCAGCGCCTTCGCAGCTGAGGGTCCGGCAGCACCGGATCTGCAGATTGGACTTGACACTGCATTTACGTTCCTGGCATTTATCCTTGTATTCTTCATGCAATCAGGATTCGCACTACTTGAGGCTGGTTCGGTCCGGATGAAGAATGCCGGTCACGTGGCCGGTAAGACGGTACTGACATTGGCGATTGCAAGCTTGTGCTTCTGGGCACTGGGCTTTGGCCTTGGCTTCGGTAACGGGAACAGCTTCTTCGGAACTACAGGCTTCTTCTACGGCGGCGATTCAACAGCCTCTGCATTCGAATCTTTGGCCTTCTCCGATGTTACCCTAAATACGAAATTCCTGTTCCAAATGGCATTTGCGGCAGTCTCCCTGGCCATTGTATCCGGCGGTATGGCTGAACGTGCTAAGCTTAGCGTATATATTATCTTCGGAATTCTCTTCTCAGTTGTGATTTATCCGGTTGTAGCTCACTGGGTATGGGGCGGCGGCTGGCTGGCAGAGCTGAGCATGCAGGATTATGCAGGTTCTACAGTAGTCCATCTTACAGGTGCAACGGCGGCTGTAGTGGCGACCATTCTCCTTAAGCCCCGTCTTGGCAAATTCAACAAAGAAGGCAAGCCGGTCATTATTCCGGGACATAACCAGGTATTCACTGTACTTGGTGTAATCATTCTCTGGTTCGGCTGGTTCGGCTTCAACCCGGGCAGTGCGTTGTCTCCTATGGGCGGATTCTTCGGACACGTAGCACTGACTACTAACATTGCAGCGGCGGCAGGCGGTCTGGCAGCACTGGCAGCTTCCTGGCTGTACTTCGGCAAATCAGATATTCCGGCCATGCTTAACGGCGTACTGGCAGCCCTGGTTGCCATCACCGGTGCCTGTGCCTTCGTAGAGCCTTGGGCAGCCATCGTTATCGGTCTCATTGCCGGTGCCTTCACCTTCATGACTTCGCAGTGGCTGGAGCGTGCAGGACTGGATGATCCGATCTATGCTTTCTCTGTACATGGTATCGCAGGTATGTGGGGTGCGTTGTCTACAGGCCTCTTCGCAGCACCAGATCTGATTGAAAAAGGCGCACTTGTAGGTAAAGCCGGTCTGTTCTACGGCGGCGGCTTCCATCAGCTAGGCGTGCAGGCGCTGGGTGTAGTCGGAACCTTCGTGTTCGTAGCCGTGATGTCCTTCGTTATCCTGTATGTAATGAAGATGGTTATGGGTATCCGTGTGACGGAAGAAGAAGAATTGATGGGTCTGGATATCAGTGAGCACGGTACGTACGGTTATCCTGAGCAAATGAAGCTGATCAGTGAATCAGAATCCAAAACCCTCAAACACTAATATTTATACTCAGGCAGGGAGGCGGACCGAGTGGCTTCGATGGAGGCAGCAGATTGGAACGAAGAAGAAAGTTACTTGTCCATCGTAACAGCCGGTTCGCCGGAGGAGCTTAAGGCGAGGCGTACCGCATGTCAGCGAATGCTGCTGGAGCAGCTTAACGTGATTCCCGTTCAGGATTGGATGCACCGGGTCAATGCGATGCATGACCAGCTTGCCGGGACAGCGGTACGGATATGTGAGGCGCAGATGAAGGAGGCGGGCTACGGCCTGCCTCCCTGCGCCTATTCCTTTATTGTATTCGGCAGTGCGGGCCGGCAGGAGGCTACGCTGTGGAGCGATCAGGATAACGGCTTGATTGTGGAGGAAGCGCTGGAGGGTGAGCGGAAAAGGTATTTCGAAGCTTTTGGCAGTATGCTGTCGGATGTGCTTGAGGCCATTGGCTATGAGAAGTGTGAGGGCAGGGTCATGTGCTCTGAGCCGCTCTGGCGGAAGTCACTGGCTGACTGGAAGCGCCAGCTGGCAGACTGGATGGAGCAGCTCGAATGGGAGCCTGTCCGGTACCTGATTATAGCTTCGGATATGCGCCATGTTGCGGGGAGTAAGGCGCTGTCTGCGCAGTGGCGGGAAGCCCTGCATAACGGATTCACGGATAACAGCAAATTGACGATGGCGGTATTGCGCAATACGGTGCGCCATAAGGCAACACTGAATCTGCTGGGACAGGTGCTGACGGAACGGTTCGGTGATAATGCCGGTGGCTTCGATGTCAAATATGGCCTCTACATTCCGCTGGTCAATATCGTCAGGCACTTGTCGCTGCTGCATGGAATCGAAGCATCTTCGACACTGAAGCGGCTGGATGAGCTGGCTAAGCTGGATCAGTATCAACATCTGGAAGAAATCAGGCGGGCTTGTCTGACAGCGCTCAGGATGCGGGTGAATACGCCGTTTACGGTGAAGGACGGCCTGCTCGTGAGCAGTGATTATTATGCCGAGAATGATTTGAAGAATAAGCAGCTCCGGACGGAGCTGCGGGAAAGCCTGCTGCTGATCAGACGCCTGCATAAAGCGCTGCAGCGGCAGCTCCGGTCAGCGGAAAGGAGACAGCTATGAAGGAGCCGAGCAAAGGCGGAGGATTCTGGAATAATCTGCGGCAAGGCGGAATGCCCTCTGCCATCGCTTCCATGAGGGGCGGAGAATCGGCGCAGCAGACAGCCCAGCAAATGGCCTTTATCCGTTCCCTGATGCGCGAGAAGCGGCGTCCCGAGGTGCTGCATACTCCGCTGTCTGAACTGGAGACGGTAATATTCGATCTGGAGACTACGGGCTTCTCCCATCAGGGAGGGGACGAGATTATGTCCATCGGGGCGATCCGGGTAGTAGGGGAAGAGATCAAGTCAGAGGAATGCTTCTATACACTGGTGAACTGCGGGGCAACGATTCCTGACAATATTACGAGACTGACCGGAATCTCAGCCGAGATGACCTCCTCTGCTCCGCCGCTGATGGATGGCCTGCACAACTTCATGTCCTTCGTCGGGCAGCGGGTGCTGGTGGCGCACGGAAGTGCCCATGATAAGGCATTCCTGAACGCTGCCTTATGGAAGACCTCCAAGGTCCAGTTAACCCACCGGGTGCTGGATACGATGATGCTGGCCCGTTGGCTGGAGCCGCACCGCAGCAATTACACGCTGGATGAGCTGCTGGCGATCCATGAGATTCCTATTGAGGGCCGCCATCATGCGCTGGAGGATGCCAAGATGACGGCGAAGCTGTGGGTAGCTTACATCCGCCAGATCTTACAAAAGAATCAGGTAGATACGCTAGGCGACTTGTACGCCTATCTAAGCAGGACCTGAGGGCTATTGTATAAGACTATCCGGATTGCAGTGCAAAGCGGGGACTCATTAAGGTATAGCAGGAAGGCGGCGGGTCCGGCGCTACGTTGCGTATCGGCCTTAGGGCCAATACACATGCCACCCGCTGCGGCAGCGCCAGCAGCTGTCCGCAGGTCTCCTGTGGCAGCCGGGCAGCAGAAGCTTCCCCAGCCTTTGCTGTACGGAAGAGTCCGGTCTGAACAGCCGGAGGCTTCCTTGGCCGCTGTCAGCTTTACCCCTCTCTCTTCATGGGATTTCGTCTTTGACGGAATCCTCTTTTTTATGAATTACGTTTGAAACTGGAGCAAGTGGGGGTACAATAGAGAAAAATCCTCCATGAAAAGGATCTGAACTCTATGAAAGCAGTCCATAAACGGAATGTAACGATTCTGGCCTTGATTGTTTTTCTGGCCGTTCTTGCCATAGAACATAAAATGAAATCGGAGCCTAAGGCGGTTGCAGTCCTGCAGCAGACGGCGGAACCGGAGATTGGTGCCTCCGCCGGACTTAAAGCGCCTCCTTTTACAGTGCAGGAAGGGGATAAGCAATATGGGGTCGATGGGGCAAGGGAGAAGCCGGTCATTCTTAACTTTTGGGCCTCCTGGTGCGATCCTTGCCAACAGGAGGCTCCTGAGCTGAATAAGCTGGCTATGAAATACAGCAAGGTGCTGGATGTCTACGGAATTAACGTGGCCAGCCAGGATTACAAGCCTAATGCGGAACGCTTCGTCAAGAAGTACATGCTGACCTTCCCGGTGATGTATGATCTGAAGGGCCAGATCTTCGACAAGTATAACGGGGCGGTGTTCCCGACCAATGTATTGATTGATAAGAATGGGATAATCAGCGAGATTATTCTGGGGGTCCTGAGCGCAGAGGAATTGGAGAAAAAGATTATCGCGCTGACCGGCTCTTAGCACAGGCGATCAGCCCCATAGTGAAAAGCCCTCCTGCGCGGAAAAAGTTCCGCATCGGAGGGCTTTTGGAGTAAATAGAGCGAAGCCATAGAGGTCAGTGATTGACCAAACCTCTCGGTTCACTGCTGGCAGGAATGCCCTGGTCCAGTGAGATCTGTCCCAGAAGGGCATAGCGCATGGAATCGACCAGAGCCTCCCAGCTCGCTTCGATCACGTTGCTGGATACGCCTACGGTGCTCCAGGTGTCGCTATAGTCCTTGGATTCAATCAGTACGCGTACCTTCGCGGCTGTCTGATCCTGCTCATCCAGCACGCGGACTTTATAGTCGGAGAGGTGCATGTCTTTAAGCTGCGGGAAGTAGGTCTGCAGCGCCTTGCGCAGCGCATTATCCAGTGCGTTGACCGGTCCGTTGCCTTCGGCGGCCGTGTACAGGCTCTCGCCGCCGACCTTCAGCTTGACGAAGGCTTCGGAGACGACAGGGCGGCCGGCGGTTTTCTCAACCAGCATCTTGAACGATTCGAAGGTGAACAGCTCGTTCATCTCACCGGTCGCTTCCCGGAGCAGCAATTCAAGCGAAGCATCCGCGCCTTCGAACTGATACCCCTGATGTTCAAGATCCTTGATCTTGTCAATCACCTTGCGCGCCTGCTCGCTGCTTGGATCAAGGCTGAGTCCCATTTCCTGAGCCTTGGACAGCACATTGCTCTGTCCCGCAAGCTCGGAGACGAGGACACGCTGCTTATTGCCGACCAGCTCAGGGGCGATATGCTCGTACGTTCGTGAATCGCGTAATATGGCGGATACGTGAATGCCGCCCTTGTGGGCGAAGGCAGCTGTGCCGACATAAGGCTGATTCACCGGCATGTTCACGTTGGCGACCTCACTGATGAACCGGGCTGTATTGGTTAACTGCGGCAGAGAATCGCCAGGGATGCAGTGATAGCCCATCTTCAGCTGCAGTGTTGGAATGATGGAACACAGATTGGTATTGCCGCAGCGCTCGCCGTAGCCGTTAATGGTCCCCTGGACCTGCCGGGCACCGGCGCCGATTGCGCTTAGGGTGTTGGCAACCGCAAGCTCACAATCGTTGTGTGTATGAATACCGAGCGATGCTTCCGGGAGCATCACACCGATGCTTGTCACAATATCATGAATCTCATGCGGCAGGGTGCCGCCGTTCGTATCGCACATCACCAGCCAGTCTGCTCCGGCCTCGCGGGCACGGGTGAGAACAGCGGCAGCGTAATCAGGGTTATTTTTGAAGCCGTCGAAGAAATGCTCTGCATCGAAAATGACCTCAAGCCCCTTGTGCTTCAAATAAGAGATGGAATCGCCGATCATGGCCAGGTTCTCTTCCAGAGTGGTCTGCAGGGCAGTATGAACATGGAAATCCCACGATTTGCCCACCAGGGTAGCCGCCGGAACGCCAGCGTTAATCATCCGCTGCAGCCCCTCGTCCTGCTCAGTCACCGTGTTCTTGCGCCGGGTGCTGCCGAATGCGGTAATTTTGGCATTCAGATGAAGCTCCTGGACTCTTTTGAAAAACTCGATATCCTTGTTGTTGCTGCCCGGATTGCCGCCTTCAATATAATGGACACCCAGATCGTCGAGTTTCCTGGCAATCTTCAGCTTGTCATCCGCCGACAGACTGATCCCCTCGCCTTGTGTTCCGTCGCGCAGGGTAGTATCGAAGATGGAGATAGACTTAGACATGAGTGTCCTCCTAAAAGTGTTATTAGCCTTCGCATAGGAAATTAATTTTTATATTATAGCATTTTTACGCGGGAAAGTAACAAAGAACTTTTCACTGCGCTGTCACAAGCGGCTCTCTGGCAAGTTGACCTCCCGCCGGGGTAGAGGTATGCTGACAATAACAATGGAACCCCGAAAGATAAGAAGGTGGATACCATGCAGAGTGTGGATCAATATTATCCGGCAAGCGGCAGGGTTATTCTGCATGTGGACATGAATGCCTTTTACTGCTCTGTGCATGAGGCGGAAGATCCGGAGCAATATAAAGGTAAGGCGACAGCGGTGGCGGGCAGTGTGGAGGCTAGAAGGGGGATTATCGTCACCTGCTCCTACGCCGCGCGCAGGCTGGGCATCTCCACTGGCATGCAGGTGCAGAAGGCGCTGCGGATTTGTCCGTCTTTAATGCTTATTAAGCCGGATTTCCATCTATACCGCAAGTACTCGAATGCTTTTATGCAAATTGCCTACAGCTATACCCCCTTGCTCGAAGCGGTCTCTATAGATGAATGCTATCTCGATATCACCGGCTCCCGTCAATTCGGTACCCCGCTGGAGATTGCCGAGGCGCTGCAGCGGCGCATTATGGAGGAGCTGGGTCTGCCTTGCTCCATCGGGATTGCCCCCAACAAGCTGCTGGCGAAGATCGCTTCTGATCTGAAGAAGCCCAGCGGTATCTCCGTGCTGCGGCTGCGCGATGTGCCGTCCGTGCTGTGGGACAAGCCGTGCAATGAGATGTTCGGCATTGGCAGCAAGACGGCCGAGAAGCTGCGTAAGCTTGGCATCTACAGCATCGGACAGTTGGCGGCCGCGGACGAGGCGATGCTGGTCGGCCATTTCGGCGTCATGGGTGCCTGGCTGAAGCGGGCGGGGAACGGGATTGATCACGGGATCGTGAATCCGCAGCGGGAGCAGAGCAAATCCATCGGCCATACAACCACGCTGCCGCATGATGTAGTGGGGCTGGCTGAGGCGCGCCCGATTCTGCTGAACCTAAGCGATCAGGTCGCGCGGAGGCTGAGGAAGCAGGGGCTGGTCGCAGCGGGGGTACAGCTGACGATCCGCACGCCGGATATGAGGACGATTACCCGCTCCCGCCAGCTAGAGGCTCCCACGGAGAGCGCCGAGGACATCTATAAGGTGGCATGCGACCAGTTCGCGCGCCATTGGAAGGGCGATAAGCCGGTGCGGCTGCTGGGGGTAACGCTCCAGGGGCTGATACCCAAAGAGGAGTCGGCCATTCAGCTGGATCTGTTCGACTACGAACGGCAGCCGAAGAAGGAATCGCTCAATAAGGCGATGGATATGCTGCGCAACAAGTTCGGCGAGAATGCGGTGCTGACCGCAGGGATGCTGAGCGACAGCCACTCGGCGCGGCTGCGTAATCATAAGGAGCGGGGCACCTCGCTGCAGAAGGACAATCTGGGCGGCGCAGACAAGGATATAGACTGAGTTAAGGCCCGCCATCAGCCGCCTGGAGCACCGCAGAGAATGAGGCAATAATGTCAACACATTGAAAATTCATTGAAATTGTATCCTATTTATATTAATATGAGAAAAATAACAGGCTGCGACTGCAGGCTGTATAGTTAAGCGGGAGGCAGAGAAAAAATGGCTAAGTACACTTGGGTCGAGAAGGACACATGCATCGCTTGTGGTGCTTGTGGCGCGACGGCCCCTGATATTTTTGATTACGATGATGAAGGTTTGGCAGAAGTGATCTATGAGAACGACGGCAACCACGGTAATGTAGTGATTCCGGACGACTTGTTCGATGACCTGCAGGATTCAGCTGACGGATGCCCTACAGATTCCATTAAGATTGCAGATGCACCTTTCAACAAAGAGGGCTAAGCTTCTGCCGTCTACATAAAGACATCTCCGGTCCGCAATAAATGCGGCTTGAGGTGTCTTTTTTTGCATTCCTTGCCGATATAAAATAGAAGATACATACGCATACATAACCATATAACCAAAAGCGGGAAGGATCGGAGGGGGACTTAAGGATCGGCTGGAGCGTAAGCGGCCGGAGGTGAGAGGGGTTCCCCGCAGTGACGACTGAGCTTAAAGTGGAGGCCAACATGAAGAATGCTCAGCATCTAAAAGCCTATGTACAGATGCATCCGGATAATAAGATGGCATGGTACTTGCTTGGTAAGGAATACTATAAGAACGGCCAGTATGGAAAAGCGAATTACTGTTACAATCAGGCCGGGGAAGTGTATGAGGCTTTTGAACGCAGCAAGGTGCCGGCGGAAATGCTGCAGCAGTACGAGGAAGGGCTACTGGAATCGGCCCGGGAACGGCAGACCGCGAGGCTCAGGAAGCGCCGGGTGCTGCTTGCTCTAATGCTGCTGCTGCTCATGCTTATTCCGGCTGCCGTCGCACCGGGAATTCAGCCGGAGAGAGCGGGTACCGCTGCGCCAGCCGCGAATATTTCAGCCGTGCTGCCGCCGGAGAGCGCCGAAGAGACACAGGTGAGTCCGCGAGAACCGGCAAGTCTGGATTTCACGGCTGTCGCGGCGGATGCTGCTACGGGAGGCGGGGGGCTGGCAGCCATCCTGAAGTCTGCGAAGACGCCTTCCGCCACCGCACTGCTCAGTATGAAGCGCTCGGGCAAATGGCTGCTGTGGAAGAAAGGGCTGCCGCTGGAGGCTACCCTTGCTAAGAGCGGAGAAGGGCGTATAGTCTATCAGTCCTATAATCAGGCAGCGTGCGCTTGCCAGCCGCCGGATCCGGCAGAGCTTAAGCAGCAGGGGCTGAACTGGCAGAAGCAGCAGGAGGAGCTTGCTGTGCTCTGGAGTGCGCTGCTTGCGTACAAGAACAGCAAGGGAGCATATCCCGAAGTGGTACAGGAATTAGTGAAGCCGTTCCCGGCGAACGTGCTGGGCGGCATCACCCCGCTGATGAAGGAAGCCTTCGCACCGCTGCGCAGTGCCGCACGGGGAGAGGCGCCGCTGCTCTCTGCATCTCCACAGCCGTCAGGAGGCCAAGAGGCGGGTACTCCGGGGCAAGAGCAGACAGGCGGACGTCCGGCGGCGGGGCCGGGGGAGAAGCTTTTTTTCAAACAACCGCTTGCTATCATTGTTGATAAGCAAAACTACCGTCTGGCGGTCACCAGCGGAAATGTGATTGTACGGAATTATCCTGTGGGACTCGGCGGAGATAAGACACCTGAAGGAGAGTTCTTCATTAAGGATAAGGTCGTGAACCCGAACGGGCGCGATAACGGGGAATTCGGCAGCCGCGGTATGCAGCTCTCGGACAGTAATTATGCAATTCATGGGACGAATGAGCCGGATAGCATCGGCAAGGATGAGTCGCTGGGGTGTATCCGGATGAGCCGGAAGGATGTGGAGGAGCTGTTCGCGATGGTGCCGATGGGCACGAAGGTTCAGATCAGTCAAGGGGTTCTGCCTGAGGAGCTGGTCGTACCGGAGGAACGTTTCCCTTCGGATTCGCCCCGCAATCAGACCAACCCCCACAAAGTGTACCATTGGCTGAACTAATTCCCGACTAAGATAAATAAAACGGCGATAAGCGCAATCAGCAGTACCAGACTGGCGCTGATCCACAGAATGGCTTTGCGGTTCACTTCTTCTTTTTTCTGCTGGAGTGTAGGAGGCTTACGTTTGGTTGACATTATGTCACGCTTCTTTCTCTCTTAGTCTGTGATAACCCTTACATGTGAGGATTGGCGGCGGTGTATTGAACTTGTGCCCGCTCCTCTATTCTAGTCTGGATGAAAAGACAAGTCTAGCTGCAATCTCTTGCGGCAGGACTGGATTGCCGAAGCCTTAGTCTATACAGAGGAATACAGGCTGGAGTATCATAAGGAAGGTTTCATGCTGGAGCCTGAAGAACACAGAAGCAGGAGTGATGCTGCCATGGCAAGCAGATCCAAAAGCGAAATTCCGGTGCTGCTATACCGCTATGCAGGTCCCCGGAGGAATATAGGGTTCACCTTTTCCCGGTATAATTTGAACATGGAAGAGGGCGGGAGTGCACCTGAAGAGATGCTGTTTATCTATGAAGAGGACTTCGAGTATCTTAAGCCTGCGGTGGCCAGGGTGTTCCCTGTAGCCAATCCCTTCACTGGAGAAGAGCAGACATCGCTGGACCCGTGCTGGGAGAATCCTATTCCAAAGAGCTTGTGGGAGTCCATCTTGTCTGAGCTTGAGCAGCAGCGGGTTAGAGACTCTGAACTACAGGATTTCCTGAACCAGTTCATAAGCTGGGCAAGGAATCACCTGCGGACTGCGGACGGAATTGAAATTACGGGGAATCTGTGAATTGGCGGCGGCGTCAAGGAAGTGCGGCAAGGCGGGGACAATTGCTGCGGCAAAAAACTTTTCTTTTCCCCCGGAAACGGATAAAATTAAGAAGAAATCTATAGATACGGGAGTCGTCATGTCAATTGTGGTTCCCTTGAAGGAGCGAGAACGGTGCTGTATCGACATTTTGGCAAGCCAATTTTCTTTAAAATGGATCCGGAGACGGCGCATCATCTCGTCATCGGGGGACTGAATAAAGCTGATCTGGTTCCCGGCGGGAGCGCAGCTATGCGCTTGATGTACGGGGTTCCTGAGACAGCTGATCTTGCAGTGGACCTGTTCGGGGTACATTTCCCGACCCCAGTAGGCTTAGCGGCAGGACTGGATAAGAATGCGGAAGCGGTAGGAGGATTCTCTTCGATCGGCTTCGGATTTATGGAGGTAGGCACGGTAACTCCGGTAGGCCAGCCCGGCAATGACAGTCCCCGGCTGTTCCGGCTGCTGCCTGACAAGGCACTTATTAACCGGATGGGCTTCAATAATGAAGGCGCTGAGGCTATGGCTGAACGTCTCAAGAAGCTGAAGAAGCGCAGAATTCCGGTGGCGGTCAATATCGGACGAAACAAGGCCACCCCGAATGAATTGGCGCATGAGGATTACCGCAAGTGTATCCGTACGCTGTATCCGTACGGTGATTTTTTTGTGGTCAATATCAGCTCGCCGAATACCCCGGATCTCCGGAGTCTTCAGCATGGCAGCGAGCTCTCGAACCTGCTTAGCGAGGTTAAGGAAGAGATGGAGCTGCAGCGGGTCAAGACGGGCATCACGAAGGGGCTGCTGGTCAAGATCGCTCCCGATGTCAGTGACGCTGAGCTGGAATATATGGTACATACCATCACGGAAGCCGGAATGGACGGCATCATTGCGACCAATACGACACTCTCCCGTGAAGGGCTGCAGAGCGACAAAGCCGGTGAGACAGGCGGGCTGAGCGGCCAGCCGCTGCGCGAACGTTCTACAGAGATTATCCGCAGAATCTATAGCCAGACGGGCGGCAAGCTGCCGATTATCGGGTCGGGCGGGATCTTTACAGCCCAGGATGCTTACGATAAGATACGGGCGGGCGCCAGTCTGGTCGAAATTTATACAGCACTCATCTATGAAGGGCCGGAGGTTAACCGTAGAGTGCATGCCGGACTACGGCAGCTGCTGCGGCGGGACGGCTTCCAGAGGCTCCTTGATGCGGTAGGCGCTGATCATCACTGAAGGATGAATGGACAGGAGGACAAGGCGATGGACGTCAGGGACTGGGGAACTTTTCTGCTTCCTTATGAACAAACGGTGGAGGAATTGAAGGTTAAATTCAAGACGATGCGCTCCGAACTCAAGAAAAGGGAAGAATATACTCCAATTGAATTCGTTACCGGCCGTGTGAAGCGGCTGTCTAGCATACTTGAGAAGGCCAAACGGTTAAACGTAAAAATGGAGGATCTGGAAACGGGCATCGAGGATATCGCCGGCATTCGCATTATGTGCCAGTTCGTCGAGGATATCCGCAGAGTGGCGGAATACATCCGCGCCCGCAAGGACCTTGAAGTGTTATATGAGAAGGACTACATTACCAATTATAAGGAGAGCGGCTACCGCAGCTTCCATATGATAATAAGGTATCCGGTACAGACTGCACTGGGTCAAAAGATTGTACTGGCTGAAATTCAAATCCGTACACTGGCGATGAACTTCTGGGCAACCATTGAGCATTCGCTGAATTATAAATACCGGGAGAGCCTGCCCGATGAAATGCGGGTGCGCCTGAAGACGGCAGCAGAAGCGGCTTCCATTCTGGACAGCGAGATGTCCAGCATCCGGGAAGAGATTCTGGAGGCCCAGAAGACCTTCGAGGAGAACTCGAACATGACGACCCAATTGCTGAAGGCCATTCATCAACTGTATTTCTATCATCTTGTGAATGAAGCGATTGAGAGCCAGGAGCGGTTCAATGCGATCTGGCAGGCTCAGGATATGGATGCAATGAAGGACCTGCTGGATCATGTGCGCGAGCTGCTCTCGAATGCCAAGAAGGGCAGCGAGCCGGATGGCTTATGAACCGCTGTATCTGGCCTACCTCATCTACTTCAACCGGGACAGGGATTATTTCGAATGTCATGAGGTGCTTGAGGAATTATGGCTGGAAAAGCAGCGTGATCCGTTATACAAAGCTCTGCTGCAGGTGGCAGTCGGGCTGTACCATTTCCGTAATGCCAATGTGCGCGGCGGTCTGATTCTGCTGAAGCAGTCTCATGAAGTACTGGGCAGATATCCGGCGGTGACGCTGGGGATTGATTTGGGGAAGCTGGTCCGGGAAGCTGGGGAGTATGTTGCCCGTCTGGAGGCTTACGACGATCAGCCCTTTGATTATTATGATTTGACGATTAGCATCTTAGACCCCCTGCTGGAGGAAGAAGTCAGGCTGGCGGCTGAGTCTACTCCGCCTGTGCTGCCCCAGCGGCGTGGGCCGCAGCGGCCGGATAGACCCAGGCATAGGCCGGATGGCGCTTGACCATAGCAAGGTTACAACAGGAGCACCCGCAGGGGTGTTCCTGATTATTTGAGCGGGAGGAAGGCATCATGACAGCACAACTGCCCGGAGCTTTCGCAGAGCGTATGAAAGAGCTGCTGGGACCGGAATATGAGCAATTTGTAGATACCTATCAGCAGTCACCTTACGGGGGAATTCGGGCCAATACACTGAAAATAACGGTGGACGGGCTGCGGGAGCGTTCCCCCTTCACCCTGGAGCCGATTCCCTGGTGCCCTTCGGGGTTCTATACCGGAGAGGGAGCCAGACCCGGCAAGCACCCCTATTATCATGCGGGGCTGTACTATATTCAAGAGCCGAGTGCCATGGCCCCGGTTGAACTGCTGGACGTTCAGCCGGGGGACCGTGTGCTTGATCTGTGCGCAGCCCCGGGCGGCAAGTCTACCCAGATTGCTGCCAAGCTGCAGGGCGAAGGCCTGCTGATTTCGAATGACCTGCATCCTGAACGGACGAAGGCGCTCGCGAAGAATTTGGAGCTGTACGGCGTACGGAACGGCATTGTACTGAACGAGCGCCCGGAGCGGATTGCGGCGGCCTTTCCCCGCTTCTTCGACCGGATTCTGATCGACGCGCCGTGTTCCGGTGAAGGCATGTTCCGCAAGGACGAGGATATGGTCAGACAGTGGGAGCCGGGAACCCCGGACAAATATGCGGAGATGCAGCGGGAGATTTTGCGGGCCGCAGCGACGGCACTGAAACCGGGCGGAACGATGGTCTACTCGACATGCACCTTCGCGCCGGAAGAGGACGAGGAGTTGGTGGCCAGGTTCCTGTCCGGGCATCCGCAGTTCTCGCTGGTTCCCGTAGGCGGAACCGGCCCGTTCGCTGCGGGCCTCAGTCCATTGCTGGGTGCGGCGCGGCTGTGGCCGCATAAGGTCAAGGGGGAAGGGCATTTCATGGCGGTACTGCGCCATGATGGAAGTGGCGGAGCGGAGAGTGAGGCATTTGAGGCCGGTTCAGCAGAGAATGGAGCTACGGTGACAGACACTTTAGAGAACGTAAAAGCAGGAAATGATCTTAACGAGAGAAGTCTGTCCGCTGCGCCCCGGAGCAAGGCTGGCAAAACAGACTTTCATAGTAAGGCAGTTCCCGGTAAGGCAGATCACGGCCGGGGCAGCAAGGGAGGACGCGGATCTGGACACGGCTCCGGCTCTGGTAGAGCCGGAACGGGTCCAGGTCCGCAGTCACAGCGAACTGGCGGGGAAGCGATAGCGTTCGCGGTCTATGCGGACTTTATTCAAGAGCTGCTGGGGACACAACCGCCCGGACATGCCATATGGTTCGGCGACCATCTATATATATCCCCGTTACCGCGTGAAGCGCTGGACGGTCTGAAGACAGTTCGGCCGGGCTGGTATGTGGGGCAGATCAAGAGCGGAAGATTCGTTCCCGGTCATCCGCTCGCTACAGCACTGCGTCCTGAGGAATGCAGCCGCTGGGTATCGCTATCCAGCGCCGGCGGGGAAGCAGTCTCCTACCTGAAGGGGGAGACCTTGTCAATCCCCGTAGAGCGCTTGTCGATTAAGGAAGGACATGCTTACAAAGGTTATACCCTCGTCTGCATCGATGGCTTCAGCGCAGGCTGGGGCAAATGGCAGGAAGGGCTACTGAAGAACGAATATCCCGCAGGGTGGAGGTGGACTTAGAATATGGCTACAGGAGGAACTGCGAATAAGAAGCAACGGATTGACAAGGTGCTGTCCCACATGGGGATCGGCTCGCGCAGTGATATCCGCAAGCAGGCCAAGCAGGGCCTGATCACAGTAAATGGAGCTGTCGTCAAAGACAGCGGATTCCACGTAGACACGCAGCATGATCGCATAGAGGTTGGCGGGGAGCCGGTCCTCTACCGGGAATTCATTTATCTGATGATGAATAAACCGCCGGGTGTATTATCCGCTACCGAGGATAAACGGGACCGCACGGTTCTGGATCTGCTGAAGCAGGAGTATGTGCTGTTCGAGCCGTTCCCGGTCGGGCGGCTGGATAAGGATACCGTGGGTCTGCTGCTGCTCACGAATGACGGCAAGCTGGCACATGAGTTGCTGTCCCCGCGTAAGCATGTCCCCAAAACCTACGAGGCCACTGTCGAGGGTGAGGTCGATGCAGCGGATGTGGCTGCTTTTGCCGAGGGTGTGGAATTGGAGGATGGTTATGTGACCCTGCCTGCGCAGCTTAGCATTCTAAGCAGAGAACGGGGCAGCCGCGTGCTGTCGTATATCTCACTCACCATTACGGAAGGCAAATTCCATCAGGTGAAGCGGATGTTCGTGGCTGTCGGGAAAAAGGTAGTGTTCCTGAAACGGGTGTCGATGGGCGAACTGAAGCTGGACGAGACGCTGCCCGAGGGAGCTTGCCGGGAGCTCACGGCCCGTGAGCTTACGCTGCTGCGCGGCGGCGGGGCTGCGGAATAGAGGTATACTATACAGAGATAGGATGATGGGGTATGAAATACAAACTGATTGCACTGGATGTAGACGGAACATTGCTGAATGATGATCATCAGCTCAGTGAAGAGAACAAAGCGGCGATTGCCGAGGTCACGCGCCAGGGCGGGCAGATTGTACTCTGCACAGGGCGCAGTCCGCAGAATTCGATTCCTTTTATGGAGGAGATGGGCTTGTCAGGGTATGTGCTGGGCCATAACGGAGCGGCTACGGTGAGTGTCAAGGACCGTAAGGTACTGCACCAGTATGGGCTGGATGCCAGAGGGCTGGATCCGTATATTGCCTATTGCCGCGAGCGTGATATCCATTTTGATGTGAACACTGCGTTTGAGATGTATGTGGACAATGTGGAGAACCTTACGAAGGAAGCTCACTTTATGTATGAGCATTTCCGTATTATGCCTGCATCTCTTCCGGCCTGGGAGGAGTTTCGCGAACCGATTGTAAAATTCACTGTGTTCACACAGTCGGATATTCTGGATGAAGCGCAGCGGGAGTGGGCTACTTGGGGAGAGCAGTACAATATTCTGCGCAGCGGAGAGTTCTTCGTTGATTTGATGCACCCGGAATCCTCCAAAGGCAATGCCCTGAAGCATCTGGCAGCTGAGCTTGGCATCCCGCAAGAGCAGGTGCTGTCGATCGGCAACTATTATAATGATATTTCCATGCTGACGTATGCCGGTCTGGGTGTGGCGATGGATAACTCTCCGGTGGAGGTCAAAGCATCCGCAGATGTGATCACAGGCACCAATAATGCGAACGGCGTGCGCGATGCGCTGGTGAAATATTGTTTGTAAGTGGAAAAGTGCAATATGTATAGTGATGAAAAAGCAGCCTGCCCCCATTAAGGGAGCAGGCTGCTTGAGGTCCGTGTGCTGTGCTGCTTATAGCGGAATTAGACGAACAACGAACGGGAAATGATTACGAGCAATATGAAGAGTACCAAAATCGCACCGGTCGAAGTGAAGCCTACACCTGCACCCATGTCTGATTCCTCCCTTGATTCATGTCTGTTCCCATTTGCCGGCACTTAAGTCCGGCGGATCTCCATGGGATAATGACATCATATGCGTAGGGAGGCTTCATGAACTGGTCAACTGCCTAAACCTCGTCAAGATGGGCTTTTAGAGTCCGCAGGCCCTTGGGCAAATGATTCTTGAGCTGGCCTGAGCTGGCTTTGCCCCAGCCTACGGGCAAGCCGTCTACGGTCACCAGGGTCCAGCCATGCAGGCTTGGCGGAACCGGCAGACTCTCCCCGCGCAGCCAGGCCTGGATCTCCGGGCCTTCCGCAGGCATATCATAGCTGCGCGCCGCCTGATCCGGCTGGAGTGCCATGGCCAGAGCGTGGGCAGGCTCGATCCGGTTCTTCTTAAGATGGGCAATATGCAGTCCGGCACGCGGTACCTTGAGTCCGTCCAGTATCCCGGTATGCAGCCGCTCGCTGAACACCTCAGGCAGCAGATACAGGGATTCGCCGAATAGAAGCGGAACGCCGCGATCGGCGAATCCGGGCAGCTCTGCCTCTGCCCAGCTCATGAATTGTTGATAGGCCTCCCTAAGCGTAGCATTTGTCTTCGGACCATTACTGCCGCGTTCACCGCGCTTGCCTTTGCTTTTACGTGGAGCAGAATCTGTCTGGTCAGCGGAAGCAGCCTTGTGCAGCAGGGCCACGAAATGCCCTTCACCCCGCTCCAGGTGCGGCCACAGCCGCTTCGTAACGATCAGCTCCATATCGGGATAGGTCTGCACGAAGCGCTCCATTGTCTCCTCATTCTCCTTGCGGTTGAAGGTACAGGTCGAATAGACCATATGACCGCCAGGCTTCAGCATCAAATACGCATCCTGCAGAATATCCCACTGTCTGGCTACACAGATCTCCACATGCTTCGGGGACCATTCGTCTATCGCCGCAGGGTCTTTGCGGAACATCCCTTCACCGGAGCAAGGTGCGTCCAGCATAATGCGGTCGAACACCTCAGGGAATCTTCGGGAGAGATCACCGGGAGCTGCGGAGGTAACCAGCGTGTTGCTTATGCCGAGCCGCTCTACGTTTTCGGCCAGGATTTTGGCCCGCTCCGGGTGGATTTCATTGGAGATGAGCAGCCCTTGACCTTGCATCAGTGAGGCGATATGAGTGGTTTTGCCGCCGGGAGCGGCCGCCAGGTCGAGAACGATCTCTCCGGGAAGCGGCTTCAGCAGCTCGGCTGCGGACATTGCGGAGGGCTCCTGAATATAATATAGTCCGGCGGTATGATAAGGAT
This sequence comes from Paenibacillus sp. FSL P4-0338, assembly GCF_038002365.1. Taxonomy (NCBI): domain Bacteria; kingdom Bacillati; phylum Bacillota; class Bacilli; order Caryophanales; family Paenibacillaceae; genus Paenibacillus; species Paenibacillus sp. FSL P4-0338. Next base: position 502,949 of record NZ_JBBOCG010000001.1, read on the forward strand.
GTCTTCCCGGCCGAACCGGGTCCTCATAGTAGAAGCCTGACGGACACCATGCTATCTGTGACAGGCCGAATTGTGAGATTGCCTTCTCCGCTGCGGCGTGGCCGGAAGGTGCACTGCTTTTTAACGTATTGAACCGCAGACCCTGGGTCCGCTTAGCAAGATAGCTCTCCAGAAAAGCGTCCGCCGTATCCCCTAGCATCTCTCTAATGTTAGCGGTGTAAGCGGCAGGCAGCCGTTCTTCATTCATCTTTCATTCTCCTCTAGTCAAAATCCAAGATAAGTAAAGCTGTCATCTTAGTTGCTGTTTCGGGTGGATACCGATAAAATTAAGATATGGAACCTTAGCGTACCTACACCTGTAATTGTACCCGTATTTATTATTGTACATATACACAACTATATCATAATTGCCGGCCTTCACCGTAAATAGGGCAATTGTAAAGGGAGATGTACCTATATGAACTTGCTGCAAGCGCTATTCTTCCCGCCGGAGCAGCCCGGTGGTGTATCTTCTATGATCCCTTATCTGCAGGAACGTTTCCGCTCGAGCCGCTGGGAGATGGATTTGTTCTGGCTGCCGAAGCGCATCCGGGGCAAGGGACGCGAAGACATCGTCTTCGAGACCTTCGACTGGACCGTGTACTTTGATAGTCCGGTTGTACAAAAATACATTCAGACCTACCGGGATTACATCTGGTGGACCAAGCTGCGCATGAGCAAAAATTATGATCTGATCCATGCCCATCATCCGATTGCGGGGCTGGCGATGAAGAGAATCTATCCTGATGTTCCCTTGATTCAGACGCTGCACTCCAGCTATGAGCGTGAATTGATTCTGAACGGGTTGATCCGCGAGGGGGGACCTGAGCATCAGTTCCTGGTCGCCATTTACCGGGAGCTGGAGCATGTGAGTGACCGGCTGATGACGGTTTCGCGTGCTTTTGCCGATTATATGACTCCTTATATTGAGCGGCCGGACAGCATCGGAGTGATCCCGAACGGATTCGACGAGAAGCGGTTCAAGCCTGTCCCGCATGAGAATGAGATTCCGCAGCTGGTCACGGTTACCCGTCTGGTGCCGGCCAAAGGCATCGATATTCTGTTCAAGGCCTGTGCTGAGCTGAAGAAGCGGGGGCATGAATATGTGCTGCATATTATCGGTGACGGACCGAGCCGGGCGGAGCTGGAGAAGCTTGCGCAGGAGCTGGGTATATATAATGAGACTATTTTTTACGGCTATACGCTGCATCCTGAGGAATTCATGCCGTTCTTCGATATCTTCGTATTGCCTTCGCGGGCGGAGGCGTTCGGTTCGGTATTTGCCGAGGCTGCGCTGAGCTGTCTGGCGCTGGTCGGGACTAATGTGGGCGGCATTCCCGAGCAGATTGAGGACGGGGTGAACGGGCTGCTGGTGAATCCGGATGATGAGTTAGGACTGGCAGATGCTCTGGAAAAAGTAATCTCTGACCCCGGCTACCGCTATGAGCTGTCACGCTCGGCTTGGGATAAAGCAAAGAGCCTCTATTCCCTGACCCGTGTAGCCAATGAGCTGAAGAAAACCTATCTGCAGTTTCAGCCGGGAATGAAGGGGTGAGGCTATGATTCCTTTTCGTTTCCTGCATGCAGCGGATCTGCATCTGGACAGCCGGTTCGCCGGTCTGTCCCATCTCCCGCAGGATATCCGCTCCTATCTCCGGGAGTCCACCTTCGCCGCCCTCGGGCGGCTTGTTGGCGTAGCCACGCTGCAAAAGGTAGATTTCGTGGTCATTAGCGGCGATGTCTACGATGTCTCGGATGCTTCGCTTCAGGGGCAGCTCCGGTTCCGGGAGGCTCTGGAGGAACTCGGACGCCACGGAATTCAGGTATTCCTGATCCATGGTAACCATGATCCGCTGGACGGCCCGCGTCTTAGCTCGGCGCCGCCTGCCCATGTTACGGTATTCGGCGGCAGTGAGCCGGAGCGTGTTACCGCCCGCCGCCGGGAAGACGGGAAGGAGGTAGCGGTGATCAGCGGCATCTCCTACCCGACCTCCAAAGTTACTGAGAATACCGCTCTGCGTTTCAGCCGTCAGCCGGGCAGCAGCCTGTTCCACATCGCTCTGCTGCACGGTAATGTGGAGGGAGATCTCCAGCATGAGACTTACTCCCCGTGTACCCGGAAGGATCTGATTGGCAGGGGCTATGACTATTGGGCGCTGGGGCATATTCATAAGCGGAGTATTCTGCATGAGCATCCGCCTATCGTCTATCCGGGCAACATTCAAGGAAGAAGCATTAAGGAGACCGGGCCAAAGGGCTGTTATACGGTTGATGTCAGTGCAGAGGGTGCAGTCCGGCTGGATTTCCATGAACTGGACAGTGTACGCTGGCAGGTCCGCGAGCTCTCGATTGAAGGGCTCACTGACGAGGCAGAGTGGACCCTGGCTGTAGAGAATGCAGTGGAGGATATCCGTAGAGAGACTCCGCAGATGATGTCTGTGGTCAGGTTCCGCCTGACCGGGCGGGGCGATATACATAAGGTGCTGGCTGAGAAGGGGGCGGCGGATGATCTGCTGACCGAGCTGCAGCGGCGGGAAACTGTGCGCGCGGTGCGTAAGGAATATGCGGGCTTGGTCTGGACAGAGGGCTTCTCCATCGAAACAGGACTTGCGGTTGACCGGGAGCACTTGCTTCTGGAGGACAGCTTTCTGGGTGAAATGCTGCGGCTTGCCGGACACAGTAGCGGGAATGCCGCAGAGCTGGACGAGCTGGTTGCTACTGCGCTGAGACCGCTGATGGAGAATCAGGAGCTGCGCAGGCTGCTATTATCCGTAGGAGCCGAAGAGAAGCAGGAATGGCTGAGAGGTGCAGCGGAGCTGGGAATCACCCTGCTGAGCGGACTGGAAGAGCCCGGCGGGACGCTGCTGAATGCTGAGGAGGCTGGCAAGGCGTATTCTGCTGAGGGCAGTGAAGCAGGGCTGGAAGGCACTGGACGGGCGCGGGAAAATGCGCCGGCGGATGCTGGCGGATGGGTGATGAGTAAGAACACTGCCGGGGATACCGGAGATAGTGATGGACAGCAAGACCGGGAGGTAGAGGAATGAAGATCGATTCATTGCGGATCGGCGGCTACGGAAGGCTGGCTCAGCGGGACATCGGACTGAATGAAGGGGTCACGGTTCTGTTCGGACGCAACGAGGCTGGTAAAAGCACGACCCTGCAGTTCATCCGTGCCATGCTGTACGGCATCCCCAGCCGGGGGAATCCGGCTGAACGGTACGAGCCGCTGCAAGGAGGGACGCACGGCGGAGTGCTGGAAGCAAGGGATGAGTCCGGTGCATTATGGACCATCCGCCGGTATGGTTCCGGCGGCGCAGGGCCGGGCAGAGCGGAGAAGCTGCATATTGCACTCCTCCATCCGGATGGCCGCACGGAGGAGCTGAATCAGGCGGAGCTGGAGCGGCGTCTGCTTGGCGGCATCTCCCGCAGCATGTTCCGCCAGCTGTTCGCTGTCTCGCTTGACGAGCTGCAGGAGCTGAGTGCCTTGCAGTCGGGGGAGATGAGCAGCTACCTGTTCCATGCCGGGATGGGCGGCGGCGGGGAGATTATGCGGGCCGAGAAGCGTCTGGTCCAGGAGGCCGAGAAGCTTTACAAGCCGCGCGGCAAGGTCCAGGAGGCGGCCAGGATTCTACAGTCTATCGGGAAGCTGGAGCAGGAGGTAGCGGAGAGCCGCTCTTATCTGCCGAGATATAACGGGAACACGCTGGCCCTGGAAGCTGCGGAGCAGCAGCTGGAGCAGATGAAGCTGGACCGCGAGCTCGCCGGAGCAAGGCTGATGAAGCTGCGCAAGGCACAGGACATCCGGGAGCTGTGGCTGAAATGGAGCGAAGGCCGGCTGGAGCTGGAGGAGCTTCCTGTGATTGCTTCATTCCCGGACAACGGGGCGGAACGCTGGAGGTCGCTTACAGCCGATCTGCGCAGCTTGCAGGGTGCAGGGTTCCGGCTGGAACGGCTTACAGCAGAGCTTACCGCAGAGCTTGCGGCGAAGCCGCCTGATCCTCTGCTTGCGGAGCAGGGGCCTGCGCTCGAAGCGCTGGACCGCAGCCGCAGCAGCTATGAGGACAAGCGGGCGGAGCAGCAGCGGATTCAGGCGGAGCTGACGGCCCTGCGGGAGCAGCTTGAACGCCTGCTGCGCAGCATTGGCGCAGGCTGGGATACCGCAGAGCTTGCGGGCTTCACCCCGGCCGCCGCGGACCGCGAGGCCGCGCGGCGTTACGCCGCCTCCTTTGCCGGATATGACCGGCAAATGGAGACCCGGGGCGCGGAGCTGCTGAGCCTCCGCGCCCGCAAGGCCGCCGCCGCTGCTGCGCTGCAGGCGGCCGAGCGCCTGCTGGCGCAGGAGCACGCCAGCGGCGCAGCGGACTTCGCGGGCCTAGCTGCGCGCAGCCCGCGTGAACTGGTGCAGCTCTGGGACGAGCTGCAGCAGGCCGCCGAGCGCTGGCGCGAAGCGCAGCTCGGCCCGGAAGGCGGCGCGTCAGCTCCGCGCCGCCAGGACACCGCCGGGGGCAGCCGCCCCGGCGATAACGGGCGCCGGGCGGCACGCTACCGGCGCTTCCTGCAGGCGGGCGCAGCGCTTACGCTGCTGCTGCCGCCTGCGCTGTGGCTGACCGGCGCACCGCCGGTCAGCGTATGGTCCGCGCTCGGCCTGCTGGCCGCAGCGGACCTGTGGCTCTGGGCCGCCCTGCGCGCAGCGGGGGCGGCGGGGTCCCCGCCGGAGCCCGGCGGCGGGGAGGCGGGCAAGGCCGCAGCGGAGATGCTGCGGCTGCGCGGGCTGTTGCTCTCCGGCGCGGAGCGGGAGAGCGGGAAGGCGTCCAGCCCTGACGCAGGCGGGCTGGAGGCCGGGATGCGCGAGCTGCGCCGACTGATGGAGGCCTGGGGCACCTGGCGCCAGCGCGTAGACCGGCAGGCGGCTGAGGCCGAGGCCTGCCGGACGGAGCTTGCGCAGCTGAGCGGACAGGAGCAGGTGCTGACCGGCGAGCTGGAGGAAGCGGAGGCCCGCTTCACGGAGCTGGCGGTACGCTACGAAGAATGGCTGCGTCAGCGGAGACTCCCCGAAGGGCTGTCGCCGGACGGCCTGCCGGATATCTTCGCCCTGGCAGAGCAGGGCCATGAGCTGCTGCGCCAGGAGGCCAAATGGTCTGCGCGGCTGAGCGGCTTGGCGGCGGAATGTGCGCTCTATGAGCAGGAAGGGTTGAAGCTGCTGGCGGCTGCTGGGACCGGACGGCTAGATTATATTCCCTTTATAGCTGAGCAGCACCCGCTCCCCGTCACCAATCCTACTACCCAGCATCCACCCGCCACTCCAGTTGATACCCGCCACCCTACCCCAGCCGCCCTCTTAACCTGGCTGGAGCTACGGAAGAGGGAGTGGGATCAGCTGAAGGCTGAGCTGCTGCGCGCAGAGAGTGTGGAGGCACGGCTGGCTGAAGTCCGGGAGGAGCTGGCAGCGAATCACAAGGAGCAGGCGGAATTGAACCTGCGGTGCTCGAAGCTGCTGGAGGAAGGCGGTGCTGAGAACGGAGAACAGTTCCTGCGCCGTTCCTCAGCGTGGTTGAGACGGATAGAGGTCACGCGGTCTGTGCGTCAATCGGAGCTGGCGATGTTCAGCGGATGGGATGACAAAGGCCGGGCAGAGCTGCTGAGTCTGCTGGAGCATCTGGACGCCAGGCGGCTTGCACAGGAGCGTCAGGCTGCGGAAGAAGCGGCGGCCGAGCTTGAAGAGGAGCGGAGCGCACTGCTTGAGCAGCGCGGCAAGCTGCTGCAGGAACGGGAAGCGTTGACAGAGCGCGGCAAGGAAGACACTGCCCTCCAGCAGCTGGAGGAGCAACGGGCGTCACTGCGTAATCTGGCGGGGCAATATGCGGTAACGGCACTGGCGGCCGAGCTGATGGGCCGGACGCGCCGGATCTATGAGCAGGAGAAGCAGCCTCAGGTGCTGCAGCTGGCCTCCGTGTATTTCTCGAAGCTCACGCACGGGGAATACCGCCGGATCGTGATGACGCTGGGGCATAAGGAGCTGAAGGCTGAACATAAGGATGCCGGACTGCTGGACAGCGGGCTGCTCAGCCGGGGAACCGCGGAGCAGTTGTATCTGGCGATCCGGCTGGCACTGGCAGAAACAATGAGCAGCAAGGTGAATCTGCCGCTGTTCTTCGATGATCTCTTCGTTAATTTCGATGAACACCGGCTTCACGCGGCCCTGGCTCTGCTTGGTGAGCTGTCGGCTTCCCGGCAGATCGTCATGATGACCTGCCACCGCCACGTCGCCGAAGCTGTGGTGGGTATCATTCCTGCTGCAGCAGTTATTTCCGTGTAGTCCGGATGGCAGGCTTGATGCTGACAATCGTGATCCCCTGCTTTTTGCCGCCCGCACCTCCTGTTGGGGGCTTGCCCTGCCCTGGCGGCGGAGATATGGGGGAACGCACGAGCATGACCACCCATATCAGACACAGCGCGCCGAAGATCGGGTAGAAGATGCCCAGCAGCGAGCTGAAGCCGAATTGGCTGAACACATAGCAGATCAGCATTAGCAGCGGGGCGACCAGCGCAGGGGCAACCGGGAGACGCTGCTGGAGCTGTACGCTTACACCGTAGATCCCCGCAACGAAGGTGCTGAAGATTTCCATGAAGATCAGCAGCAGAAAAATCATCTGCACCACCGGACCCAGCCGGATGGCGATGCTTCCCATTGGAATCTCGAACTGCAGGATGCCCGGCATCTGCGAGCTCATGGCAAAATGGGCCGCCAGCAGCATGAAACCGATGCCCGCTCCGCCCAGAATACCGCCGCGCACCAGCGCATGTTCATCATCCGTATGACGGGCTAGCGGAACCAGCACAGCCTGGGCCATGCCAAGGTTGAACGAGGTATAGAGCAGCGGAGAGATCCAGGCATTGATGCTGCTGTAATCCGTGGGCAGGAAGAGGAAGCGTTCGGCTCCCGCAACACCCAGTGTATTACAGACAAGGATCAGCGACAAAGTAAGCATCAGGGGCACCACCAGGCTGTTGATCTGCAGAATGCCAGAAATGCCGCGCTTCAGCAGCAAGTAAGATCCGAGGATAGTCAGAAGCAGCCCCGCCTGATAGGGAAGGCCGAGATGCTCCTTGAAGATCGCCCCGGCGCCTGCCAGCATGATGCTGTTCACCCCGATTAGAATAATCATGGTGAACAGGCTGATGATGGTCCCGGCCTTGGCTCCGAACAGGTGGCGGTTGAAATCCTCATACGAGTCCGCAGAGATTTTCCGGGCGATGATCATCATTTTGGTGCCCAGCCAGATAAAGAGAGCGGCAGAGAATAGAATCGTCAGCAGCGCCCAGTGGCCGTATCTGGTGAAAAAACGGAGGATTTCCTGGCCGGTAGCGAATCCGGCGCCGACAATGGTGCCGATATAAGTGAAAGCGATCTGTAATGTGCGGACATGTGACTTCATGCTTAGCCTCCTTATGAATGCTGCGAAGTTTATAATCGCGGGGCCTGCAAGGATATAGCCTTGTGTAGTCCGCATAGTACAGGTTATGATGAGGAACAGAGGGACATGACTTCCGCCTGGACGAACAGGTGCGATTTCGGTGGAACGTCTGCGATTATAAAGGGTAATGGAGGTTTACAATTATGGAATTATTGAAACAGCGGATTTTGGAGGAAGGCGTAGTCGTCTCGGATCAGGTGCTGAAGCTGGACGGGCTGCTCAACCACCAGGTCGATCCGATGCTGACGATGGAAATGGGACGGGAATTTGCCCGCAGATTTGCTGAGGCTGGAGTTACTCGCGTAGTGACTGTGGAATCCTCGGGGATTGCCGTGGCATTTGCCACCGCTTATGAGATGAAGGTGCCGCTGGTGTTTGCCCGCCGCAAAAAAACGCTGTTGGCTGATCCAGACGCACTTTGCGAACGGGTTCCATCTTTTACCAAAGGAATTGTTACGGACATTATGCTGTCCCGCCAGTTCATCTCGGAGGATGACAAAATCCTCTTCATCGACGATATTATCGCCAACGGCGACGCGGCCCGCGGCCTGATTAAGATTATCCAGCGTTCAGGAGCCGAGCTGGTGGGCCTTGGCATAGTGGTCGAAAAAAGCTTTCAGGCCGGCGCGCGCACGATCCGGGAACAGGGAATCCGTCTGGAATCCCTTGTTGATATTACCTCCCTTAATGACGGGACCATCGTTTTTGGATAAGGTGGAAGTGACAATAACAGGAACATAGCCTATTTTTGAAACATCTGCTTTCCACCCTATAAGTTTTCCTTTATAATAAAAATTAGACATGAGAGGGGAGGCGTCACAATGGGGAAAGAACCGGTGACAGAGCAATTTTTCATTGATAAGCTAACCGAGGCTAAGGATCACTTCGAACGTGCGCTGGATTGCAAACACACGGAGTTCGACGATTTGTATCCCTATATGATCGAACATCCTCAGTTTTTCTGGTACAAACGTTATGTTGCTTGGTCAGAGCTGTTGACAATCACAAGTTTGTGTGAAGAGCTGTCGTTCAATTGGAGACAGACATTCACAGAGCATCAGGTCGAATATCTGGAACAACGTGTGATGTCCGCTAAAGTTCTTGACTTCTGGTTTGAGAAGAATGAAGCGCTGATATAGGAACTTCATAAGACATACAGATTGCTTTTGAAAGATAACTAGACCCGGATGATTCTCATTTGGGTCTTTTTCATGACCGGATTCAGAGTTGAATTGGACAAGCTAAGCACAGAGAGGGGAGCAAGAATACTATGATCAGTGATGAACAACTGGATGCCTACCGGATTTCCGGTGAGCGGGTAAGAGTCGTGCGCGACGGGCTGGCGAGCAATGATATCAGAGGGATCGTGCTGGCCTGGGACGAGACCCAGGTGATGATCCGGCGTCCGAACAAGCATGTGGTGAAGCTGGACCGGAGATACTTGTATCAGCCGGTGAGCGAGCCCAGACCAGAAGCCTATACCTCAGAATGAGCGGAGAACGGAGGCCACGATGAGTCATCATAATAAAATAGCGATCGTCACCGGCGGGACGGGCGGAATCGGGCGCTGTCTCACCGAGGAATTACTGAAGGCCGGAGCAGTGGTTGCCTGCATCGATACAGATTCAGCAGCCGGACACTGGCTGGAGGAGCGGTATGGCACAGAGCGGCTGTTCTTCTATGCGGGCGATATTGCGCAGCAGTCCGTGCTGGATGATTTCACCGCACAGGTAATCAGCCGCTACGGACAGGTGGATTACCTTATTAATAATGCCTGTATCAGCAAAAAAGGCTTGTTGTCCGAGTGCAGCTATGAGGATTTCGAGTATGTGCAGCGGATCGGAGTGACAGCGCCTTATTATCTGACGCTGCGGCTTAAGCCGTATTTAGCCCAAGGAGCCTCTATTGTGAACATCTCCTCCAGCCGGGAGCGGATGTCGCAGCCGGATACCGAGAGCTATACTGCCGCCAAAGGTGGGATTGGTGCTTTGACCCACGCCCTTAGTGTAAGTCTAGCCGGTAAGGCTAGGGTGAATGCCATCAGCCCGGGCTGGATTGACACTACGGCTTATCACGGTACGGAGGAAACGCCGGAACCGGTTCATACAGAGCCGGACCGGCTGCAGCATCCTGCGGGACGGGTCGGAACTCCGGCAGATATCGCGGCTATGATGCTGTTCCTGTGCAGTGAGGCTGCGGGATTCATCACGGGCGAGAACATTACAATCGATGGCGGGATGGGCAAGCAGATGATCTACCACGGAGACGGGGGCTGGACCTTCCGCCCAGGAGGGCAATCATGAAGCTGCCGGTTATTAAGAACGCCGGGGAACTGGCCGTGCTGGTGCGGGAGATCGGGTACCTGCCCTTGTTCCGCTGTGAGATCGCAGGCTTCTCTCTGGAGGAATGCACACCTGCGGGCTACTGGTTCGTGAAGGATGTAATCGGCCCGTGGGAATGGCGCGAGGAGATTGCGGCCGGGGGCGAGATCGCTTATGCGAAGCTTTTTAACAAGAAGGCCGGGTTCATCAGCAGAGAATGGTATCCGGACTTCGCCAATTACCGCCGGGACGGTTATGATTTCGATGCCAGATATGATGACGGACTGGCCTCCATGGCCAGCAAACGAATCATGGATGTGCTGCTAGAGCATGAGGCAGGACTACTCTCCAGCGATCTTAAAGCGCTGTCCGGCTTCGCGGTCAAAGGTGCCAAAGGCTTCGACACAGCCATGACACTGCTCCAGATGCAGACCTACATTACAGCCAGCAAATTCGAGTATAAGCAGGACAAGCATGGCCGTCCCTACGGCTGGGGAATCGGCCGTTATGCTGTGAGCGAGCATGTATTCGGAGCAGACTATGTGACTTCACGTTACAGCGATCAGCCCGAGGCATCCAGGGAGCGGATCATGGAGCATACGGCCAAGCTGTTCCCGGAGGCCGGGGCGAAGCAACTGGAGAAGGTCTTGAAGTAAGTTCCCTCAGGCGTCGAACGAAGAGGCCGGGTTGCTGCTTGGGCCCAATGTATGCGAAAAATCGATTACAATTGCTCGCGTGGAGGTAGCTGGACCAAATATAATCGAAAAACCGATTACAATTGCTCGCGCGAAGGTACCTGGGTCACATGTATGCCGCCTGTACTCCAGACGACAAAGTCTAATCAAGCCGCTCACCCAACGTATCATATATTGTTCTGCACCCGCACCAAGAGCCTCGTCCGCAAAAGGACGAGGCTCTTCATGTCAGCAGTACATTCCACCACAAGGGCAGCTTAGATGGTCATGGCTAACTGTTCGGCTTGTTCTTCTCGGGGAAGAATGGAGGCAAGCTCGGCACCCAGTCCGAGGTAGGCGCGCATACGCTGCATCATCTCATTACGGAAGCCGGGCCATAGAATATGGATCTCGCCAACATAGCCCCGGCAGTTATACTCGGCGGTAACTCCGCGCTGATCCTGGCGCACAGTGTTGATCTTGAGCTGGTTCGCGGTAAGCTCGCGGGTAACCTCCTGCAGCATCAGGGATGTCTTCTTGGTAGCGCTGGATACCAGCTCCATGTAGAGCTGGGGAGTCTTGAACAGACCGCTCTTGCCGATGGCGCGGCAGTCCCGTTCAAATACTTTATGAATAAACGTTAGCAACAGATAGCTTCTGACCAGGGACAATTCATCTTTGGTTATATTCTCAGGGATTATTGGTGTATTTAGGGGGTGTCTCTTGGTAATCGCCATTATAAATCACCTCATTTATAGTATGCGAACCTTTGTTCTCATTATACACCGAATCCGCAAATAAAAGCAATATTTTACTTGCAATTTATGGATAGCAATTTACAATAAAATAAACTTGACTCCATAATTCTGGCATGGTAAGATCTATCTTGTGGCTGCGAAAGTTAGCCAACTGAATATGCGGTCATGGCGGAATTGGCAGACGCGCTGGCTTCAGGTGCCAGTGGTAGCAATATCTTGGAGGTTCGAGTCCTCTTGACCGCATTACCGTAAGAATGAATAAGCTCTTGAATCAGTCCTTTTGACGGTTCAGGAGCTTTTTTTGATTGGTTAGATCTGATTGATAATAAGAATTAGGTGTGCCAATATGGTTTTGCTATTGAAATAGGCCGCCTGTATTGTTTATGATAATATCTATGATATTCATTAAATCTTGAGTAGGTAGATTATGAATTTAAATGACAATATATTAATCAAGATTCGTGAAATGAGGGAAAGCTTTACTCCGGTTGAACGGCTGGTCGGGGATTATATTCTGGAAAACAAAGAAGAGATTCCCCATTTGTCCATTAAAGAATTGGCCCAATCGAGTAAAACAAGTGATGCCTCGGTCCTGCGGTTCTGTAAAACAATGGGCTACAGCGGATACCGCAATTTTATTGTGAGTATATCAGCTTCTTTGGGTTCCCGCGATGAGGATGCAAAGGCCCAATATACAGATATTCAGCCGGGTGATGATCTCTCGACCATTATTTCAAATATTTCACTCAATAACATGAAATCCATTGAGGACACACTTAGTGTGGTTGACCGGAAAGAGATTGCAAAAGCAGTAGAAGTGCTGTGCCTTAGCAAAAGAATTGTTTTCTTTGGCATAGGGGCCTCGGGAATCGTGTGTATGGACGGGGAACAGAAATTCTCACGCATTAACAAGATGTGTCATGCTTATACGGACGGCCATAGCCAGCTTACTGCAGCAACCTTGCTCGGCAAAGATGATGTTGCCATTTTTATTTCTAACTCTGGTGCAACCAGTGATATTATTGACGCCCTGATCATTGCCCAGAAGAATAAAGCGACATGTATTGCAGTTACCCGGTACAACAAAAGCGAGCTTGCAGTGCGGGCGGATATTGTTCTTAGCATATCTACCCCTGAAATAACGATCCGCAGTGGTGCCATGGGCTCGCGTATTGCTATGCTGACGATCATCGACATCCTGTTTGCCGGGGTTGCCAGTGCAGAATACGAGCAGGTAAAAACCTCTTTAACCAATACCCATAATATTTTGAAGAAAAAACTCAGATATTAAGTTCTGGGAAGCGCATGAATTTGGAAGAAGCATTGATCGGTCATCGGTCAATGCTTTTTTTAATAGACAAGAATTTATATGTTTTGGGGTCCCCGCAAAGTACCTGAGTTATCATCGAAGCTAAATCCCCACTTTGTGGGGTTATTTTATTGCGTTTAGTTCACCTGATCTCGCCTGAGGTGGGCTGCGAACGTAATTGAAGAGCAGATGTGCACTTGAATTGGGTTTGATACTCTCCCTCTTAACAGCGGAGCGTGCTCACCAAGCGTCGTACTTAAATCATGCGCATAAACCAAAAAGGAGGTGTCTTATTTGCCGTTTGCCGGCTTCTGAAGACACATCTGCTTCACAATATCCTGCGCCGCTTTGTTCTTCCCTTAGTCATGTCAGATTATCTACACCTTAGAATGTTTGATTTTGGCGAAACTAATGACTCGTTTTTCAAGGATGCGGCAGAAGAAGTGATAAGAACGTTTGACAAAAGTGAAAATTGTATATTGTAAGCGCTTTATAAATGTGATATAACTGATTATACAAGTCACTGAAATAAAAAATCGGAATAATATTCATAAATAAAATTTTATTTCAAAATCTATTGACGGTTTTAGGAATATATATTAGTATAAAAATTAATAAATGTATGGTATTCTAACATCATTTGTTAGATATATGTAATTTATATTTAAAAAGAAGGAGGATGACTATGAATGACTACCTTGCGGGATTAACTACAGAAGCCGTGAATCCGGACACCCTGATGATTGATGAATGTACAACTGAACAAATGGTCCAGTTAATGAATCAGCAGGATGCTCTGGTCTCCGCAGCCGTCGCTAACGAAATTCCGCAGATTGCAAGGGCGGTAGATATTCTGCACAACAGGCTGTCTGCCGGCGGGAGAATGTTTTACATAGGAGCCGGCACATCCGGAAGATTGGGTGTTTTGGATGCTTCCGAATGTCCTCCTACCTTTGGTACAGATCCTTCCCTGGTACAAGGATATATCGCTGGGGGTGATATTGCTTTACGGAATGCGGTTGAAGGCTGTGAAGACGATGAGGAGGAAGGGATCTCATTAGTCGAAAGCATCGGGGTGACAGAGCAGGATGTAGTTATCGGCATTTCGGCAAGCGGGAGTGCCAAGTTTGTGATTTCAGCTTTGGCGAAGGCGAAGGAGCTTGGGGCAGCTACCATCGGTGTGTGCAACAACAAGGACTCCAAGTTTGAACCCATTGTAGATATTTGTATTTCACCTGTTGTAGGACCGGAGGTCATTAGCGGCTCGACCCGGTTAAAGGCGGGAACGGCTCAAAAGCTGGTGCTTAATATGCTTACAACATGTACTATGGTCAAATTAGGGAAAACGTATAACAACTTAATGGTTGATTTAAAAGCCAGCAATTTCAAGCTGATAGACCGCTCCCTCCGCATTATTATGAATACGACGGGGGTAGAGACCCAAGCCGCCTCAGAGACACTTAAAAAAGCAGGAATGAATTGTAAGCTGGCCATCATGATGATTAAAACGGGGTTAGATGCAAAGGCGGCAGAAGAAGCGCTTGAAGCAAATGGAGGACGCCTCAAACAAGCGATCCTATCATTGAATTAGAAAATCGAGGAGGCTGCTATCGATGAAAAAAAGAAATGGTTCAACGCTGCTTTTGTCAGCAATCATGATGATGTCGCTGTTATCCGCCTGTGGAGGGAACGCAAATAACACTGCGGATTCTGCAAATTCCGGAAACACAGGCAGCGGCGGTGCGGGAAAAGATACAATAACTGCATTATTACCTCCGGTATCGGCTAATTACCAGGCCCGCTTTGCTGATATGGAAAAAGAATTTAATGCACTGCATCCTAATTTGACGCTGAAAATCGAACCGGCGAGTTGGGAAGATATGACACAAAAGCTGGATACACAAGTCAATGCAGGCTCCCCTCCGGATATTGCCTGGATCGGTGCCTCCGGACTTTCGAAATATGCAGCACTAGATGTACTAATCGATCTGAACCCAGTCCTGTCTGACGAAGTTAAGGCGGATTATGACGAAGTTCCAATGAAGTATTTTCAATTGGGGAACGCCCAGTACGGCCTGCCCGCGTATATGGAAATCCACACCATCGGCGGTAATAAACAATTCCTTGAAGAAGCCGGAATTGACTGGAAGAGTATTCAGCAAAACGGCTGGACCTATGATGAGTTCCGGAAAGCTATTGCAAAAGGCGTAGTAAAAAATGATAAAGGTGAAACCAGCCGTTACGGTTTCGTATTCGCGACCTCCGGTGTAACTTCTAAAGATTACCTGGCTATTCTTGCTAAAACTGCGGGTCTGCCGGATTACTTCGACAAGGACCTCAAATACACGTATACAAGCAAAAAATTCCTGGGCCTGCTGACAGCGATCCGTGAAATGATCGACGATGGTTCTATGCCTAAAGAGTTAAGCTCCATCGATGCCGGCAAACGCTGGAATATGTTCCTGACCGGCCAAACGATGATCACCGGTAAAGGCTTGTCGGCATTTGAAAACTCCGCCCGTCTGAACAATGAGAAAATTAAAGCGAACGATGGATCAGCTGTTGCGGATTCGATCGAAGTGGATTACATTTCACTTCCTGTACCAACCTTCAACGGTGCCGATTATATCCCTACTTCCATAGTAGATGGTTATATCGCACTCCGTGGTAAAAAAGAGCCTTCAGAAGAACATATCAAAAATATTGCCCTGGCGGTGAATTTCCTGTCTTCCGGTTCGATTGCTGCCAACTATAGTAATGAGCTGTTCTTAACACCAATTACCGAGTCTGCACGTAAAGCAGAAGTGCTTGAAAAATTCCCGCGTAACGAAGACAACGTAGCTGCAGGTAAAGCAATGATGGCCAAAGCGCTCCCGGCCCGCACAGATATTCCTACGGAGCAGGCTGCTGAAGCGCTCAAAATTGAAACAGAAGTGATTATTCCTAAACTGCAGGCATTGCTTGCCGATGAGATTACCCCGCAAGAGATGTATGATGCAGTTAAAGCAGCTGCCGTCAAATCCTTCGGTGAAGATGGTGTGGTCGCTGACTAGATTGCCATATAGGCCGGCATGTGAAGTGAAAGCTGTACGAAGCTTAAACGTACAGCTTTCCTTCTGAATGTAGGCAAGCAGAAGGTACTTTTTTGAAGAAGAGAGGTGCGGCCCAATGAATCAATTGTTGACCAAAAGAAAAAAGCTGAAGCTCGAAAGTGACTCTGGCTGGGGATACGCGTTTATCGCAGTAGCACTTATTGCATTTTCTTTATTTACTGCCTATCCGGTAATCAATGCCTTTATAATCAGCCTGCAGAAATATCGTCCACTAGGGTCCACTTATGTCGGCCTGGAGAACTTCGTCAATTCCTTTTCAGATGAGCTGTTCTGGAAAGCGCTGAAAAATACATTGGTCTATACGCTGTTAACCGTTCCATTTAATATTTTACTGTCCTTCCTTGTTGCCATTCTGATTATGCCTTTTAAGAAAAAAACACAAACTATATTTAAAGCGGTATATTATTTGCCGGCTGTAGCTTCAGGGGTATCTCTTGCTGTCGTATGGCTGTGGATCTTTGATCCGCTAAAATCAGGTATTGCCAATCAAGCGGTCGGACTTTTTGGTATCAGTAATCAGAACTGGCTGGGTTCGAGTGCAACGGCCATGTTTTCACTTGTATTAATGTCCTGGCTGTCAAGTCATGGTACAGCGATCATTATCTATCTGGCTGCACTGCTCAGTATTGATAACAGTTATTATGAAGCAGCTGATATTGATGGGGCGACTTTTTTGCAAAAGCTGCGGTATATTGTCATTCCTTTCCTTAAGCCAACAACGCTATTCCTGCTGGTTACAGGGGTCATAGGTTCCTTCCAGGTGTTCCAGAACGCTTATCTGATGACAGGCGGCGGACCAGACCATGCCACAACCATGGTGGGATTGTTAATCTTTAACAATGCGTTCACATATTTCGAGTTTGGGGAGGCAGCGGCCCAATCCTTGCTTCTGGCAGCGGTTATTGCCTTGATCTCATTCTTCCAATTTAAGATTTTAGGTAAAGACATAGAATACTAGGAAAGGGGCAGAAACCTATGGGGTTGTTCAACAATAATATCAAAAGCAAAGGATCGCTGTTCGCCCGTAATGGTCTGATCATTACAGCCCTTCTCCTGTTTGCCGCAGCGACCATTTTCCCGATATACTTTATGATCATTTCCTCGTTCGGTGATCCGGTAGAAGCTGGCGCAATGAGCTATTCGCTGATCCCGGCAAAGATTTCCTTTGAGTCTTATAAATTCTTTTTTAACTTCAGCGCCCATTCCTGGGATTGGTTAAAAAATTCTTTTATTGTAGCAGCTTGTATTACGGTATCAAACGTATTTTTCGCCACGCTTGCAGGATACGCTTTTGCCAAAATGAAATTTAGAGGAAAAGGCATTCTGTTCGCTATTCTGCTGGGGTCCATGATGATCCCTACTCAAGTCACCCAGGTTCCGCTGTATATATTGATCGTGAATATTTTTGAATTGCAAAATACGTATACAGCGCTGATTATGCCGAGCATTGTCACGGTGTATAACATTTTTCTGGTCAAGCAGTTCATGTCCTCCATTCCGGTGGAAATTATTGAAGCTGCCAAAATCGAAGGCTGCTCCCAGCCTAAAATCTTCTGGTATATCATTATGCCGCTGTCCAAAACGGTTATGGCCGTGCTGGCCATCCTGACGTTTATGGCAGCATGGAATGACTTCTTCTGGCCGTTCCTGGTTACCAACACCATGGATATGCAGACGATTCAGGTGGGACTCAAAAACTTCCGTTTTGCGAATACCACTTACTTTGCACCTATGATGGCCGGGGCAACTATTTCTGCCGTTCCGATGTTTATTTTGTTCTTCAGCCTACAGAAGTATTTCCTTGAAGGAGTAGCCGTCGGAGCGGTGAAAGGATGATGGGCGGCCCAGCTGAAGTAAATGTTACCTATCTGGTTGGCTTGATGTCCGGCACATCGGTAGACGGTATTGATGCAGCGGTAATTAAACTTTCGTCTACGACGGACACAGAGTATGGAATAAAGACGGAATTACTGGCTTTTGAGAATACTCCGTTTCCAGCGCATGTCAGAAGTTCGATATTCGAGCTGTTTGATCCTTCCAAGGCTACGGTGGATAAGGTAGGCGCAATGAACATGTGGCTGGGGGAATTATACGCCCGGGCAGTAGTGTCGGTGATCCGCAACTGCGGGCTTGCGCCTTCCCAAATATTTGCGATAGGATCCCATGGCCAAACGATCTATCATGCACCGGAAGAGAAGAGGATGGACGGCTATAACCTGCACTGTACGGTACAGATCGGAGAAGGTGCAGTGATAGCGAACCGGACGGGCATTCCCTGCATATCAGATTTTCGGGTTGCTGACATGGCAATGGATGGACAGGGAGCGCCTTTGGTGCCTTTTACTGAATATTTATTGTTTAACCATCCGGAGAAAACATCACTTTTGCAGAATATTGGAGGAATAGGGAATGTAACGGTTCTTCCTGCCAATGCTTCTCCCGAAGAGG
The DNA here is from genome assembly GCF_038002365.1 of Paenibacillus sp. FSL P4-0338. Lineage (NCBI taxonomy): Bacteria > Bacillati > Bacillota > Bacilli > Caryophanales > Paenibacillaceae > Paenibacillus > Paenibacillus sp. FSL P4-0338. The sequence continues at coordinate 521,086 of NZ_JBBOCG010000001.1, forward strand.
TGTATGCCTACGATACAGGGCCCGGAAATATGATTATTGACGGTCTTGTATCCCATTTATTTGCGCCAATGACGATGGATGCCGGTGGTGAAATTGCTGCGGGCGGTGAGGTTATTGATCAGCTTTTGAAATGGATGCAGCAGGATGAGTATTATACGCTGCCTTTACCGAAATCTACGGGCAGAGAACGGTTTGGACAACAATATGTTGCTCAAATACTTCAGATGATGGAGGCGAATCGCTGGAAAGCTGAGGATGTAATTGCCACGGTAACACGCTTGACAGCATGGAGTATTGCCGACAGCTATGAACGTTATATTGCCCCGCAGCATCAGGCTCAGCGATTGCTGGTTGGCGGCGGAGGGAGCTATAACCCGACGTTATTGCGCGATTTGCGGCAGTTATTTGCTCCCTTCGGAGTGCAGGTGCTGACACAGGAGGATATTGGCGGCAACAGTGATGCCAAGGAAGCCGTTGCTTTTGCTGTGCTGGCTTATCATACGATGAGACGTCTGCCGAATAATATCCCTCAGGTAACCGGAGCTTCCCGGCCGGTAGTCATGGGCAAAATTTCTTGGCCCTACCCGGAACACAGGGGGTTGGAATGATGCAAATCAGACTCTTCTCCATGGAAGATTTTTCTGGAGTGGTCGCGCTCTGGAACCGGGAGGCTACGAAGTATGACTACAAGCCGTTTACCGAACAGGAATTTCAGGACACATTTATTAATCATGCTTATTTCGATGCGGAGTGTATGTGGGTAGGCTTTAATGAACAAGGGATTGTAGGTTTTGCAGCCGGCTGCAGCGGGGATGACCTTCCGCTCGGCGATGTGGCGGGCTATATTACGACCGTAATTATAGATTCGGGTGCCGCTTCTTTAGAGCTGTACGATGCCTTTTTGCAGCGCATGGAAACAAGGTTCCGGCAGCTTGGGAAAAGTCAGGCGGAGGTGTTGTTCTTTAACCCTGTTAAGCTGAAATGGACGATTCCAAGCGCACCGCAGCATGAACACAATAATGCCCCGGGTATTAGTACAGACCAGCCGTTATATGATGCTTTAATCGCCAGAGGGTATACAGACCGGGCGACACAATGCGGCATGCACCTGAAGCTGGGTGACTTTAGTGTTCCTGAAGATATTGCAGTCAAAGAAAGCAAAGCAAACAGAGAAGGCTATCAGGTTACTCATTATGCCCCCGCTGTTCATAAAGGGCTTGAAGCCATGCTTGCAGCCCTGCAGAATCCGCAGTGGGAGAGGGATGTAGTAGCATTTGTAAAGAATGGTGAACCTCTTGTGGTGGCAGTTCATGGCAGTGAGGTTGTGGGTTTTGCAGGTCCAATTATGGTCGAACCGGATGGCCGGGCATTTTTTTGCGGGATCGGGGTACACCCGGAGTATGAGGGACATGGTCTGGGCAGTGTCCTGTTTTTCCGGATGGTTGAAGCTTTTCAGACTGCAGGTTGTCAATATATCTCTTTGTTCACTGGCAGCAATAACCCGGCTCTTCGAATCTATCAAAAAGCAGGATTTCTTGTTGAAAAACAATTTTCCATATTGCGGAGGGAGCTGTAAGGATGAGCGGAAAGTTGACGGTCTTAGCGATTGGAGCGCATGTTGGGGATGTGGAATTGGCGTCCGGAGGTGTACTGGCCAGCCATAGCTTAAAAGGAGACCGGATCGTAACCTTGGCTTTAACTCCAGGTGAAAGAGGCGTGCCGGCCGGGCAGGATATGAAGGAGTACCGCCAGCAAAAAATCAAAGAGGCAGAGAGTTTCGCTGATATGCTGGGCGGTGAAGCCGTTGTTTTTGATTATTGTGACGGAGAGCTGCCAGACAATCAGGAGATTCGGCTGGAGGTCTGCGATGTGATCCGCCGCGTGAAGCCGGACATTATCATCACCCATTGGAGAAACAGTATGCATAAGGATCATGCTCTGACCCATCATATCGTGAACGATGCAAGGTTTTTTGCCAGCCTGTCCTCTTTTGAGCGTGAGCTTCCTGCTCATTTTGCCGCAAAGCTGTATTATTCGGAAAACTGGGAAGATGCTGTGGACTATGTCCCTTACGTATACGTGGATTTTGATCAGGCGGCTTATGATTTATGGATTGAGGCGTTAGGCCAGCATTGGTTTGTGACGAACAGCAAATCTTTTAAATATATGGATTACTATAAAGCGTTGGCCGTTGTCCGGGGCTGTGAAGCAAGAAAAACCTATGCCGAAGCCTTCATGGTCCCTGCCGAGACGATGAAAATCAGACAATCGGGGCTTGCGTGATATGGTATTAAACGGGATTGATTCTATTGTGAAGTATCTTCATCTGTTCAAAGGTAAACGTGTGGGGTTAATTACCGCGCCGACAGGGCTTACCAAAGATTTCAGATCCACCATTACGATATTACACGAGAATTGTAATCTTACGGCCATGTTCTCGCCTGAACATGGTGTCCGCGGCGATCTGGATGCAGGGGCATTAGTGGAGACGTATACGGACCCTTTTACCAATGTTCCGGTCTACAGCCTGTACCGCAAAGATTCCAAACGTTTAACAAAGGAAATGCTGGAGAAGGTAGATATCCTTGTGTATGATATCCAGGATGTTGGTGTACGGTATTATACCTTCATTTATACGATGCTGTATGCCCTTGAGGATTGTGCTGCGGCAGGCGTGGAATTTGTTGTTCTCGACCGGGTGAATCCGCTGAACGGGGTGAACGTGGAAGGGAATATCCTACAGCCCGCCTTCAAATCCTTTGTCGGGAATTATGAGCTGACTGTCCGGTACGGCCTGACCGCAGGTGAAGTGGCTGTCATGGCCAATGATCAGATGAACTGGAAGGCATCGCTTCATGTCGTTCGTCTGGAAGGCTGGGAACGGAGCATGTCTTTCCCGGATACAGGCTTAACCTGGGTTCATCCTTCACTGGGAATTCCCCGGTATGAAACCGCGCTGTTATATACAGGCACCTGCCTATTTGAGGGAACAAACTGCTCTGAAGGAAGAGGCACAACCTTCCCCTTTGAAATGATTGGGGCTCCCTTTATTGAGGCGCAGCAGCTGGCAGATGAGATGAATGCATTGCGCCTTCCAGGCGTGTATTTCCGTCCGGTTCATTTCAAACCAACGTCCTCTAAGCATTCTGGAGAGCTGTGCGGCGGCGTTCAATTATATATTACAGACCGCCAGGTGATCAAGCCGTTAGAGATAGGCGTAACCTTATTATTTACGATCAGGGACTTGTTTGAGCCGTTTGCATTTCTGCCTCCCGTGAAGGAGGGCTCACGTCCTTTTATTGACTTATTGGGCGGAAGCAGCATCTACCGGACGAAGGATATTCAGGCTAAGCAGCTGCTCGAACAGTTTGCAGAGGACAGCAGGCAATTTGCAGAAATGAAACAGCAGTATCATTTATATCACTAGCGGATGGTGAATAGCGGATGAGAACGATAGAACAAATGAGCTTGCGTGAGAAAATCGGACAAATGTTCGTAACAGGCTTTCCGTCAACGGAGATGTCCCCGGAGCTGAAGGAAGTCATTGAGCAGTACAAAGTCGGAAATATTATTTTATTCTCCCATAATATCAGCAATAAATATCAATTAGGCGGGCTTGTTGCAGAACTGCAGCAATGGTTCACCACACATACAGGCATTCCGGGCTTTATTACGATTGACCAGGAAGGCGGCCGGGTGACCCGGATGCCCAAGGACGCGACGAATGTAGCCGGAGCCATGGCAATAGCCTCTTCAGGACGCCCTGAAAATGCTTATGCAGCAGGCAGAATAACGGCCCGGGAACTACAAGCATTAGGCATTAATTTCAATCTTGCGCCCGTGATGGATGTTACCAGTAATGCGCTCAATCCGGTGATCAACGTCCGCTCTTACGGGGATTCGGTTGAGACGGTATCGCAGTACGGGATTCAAATGATGAAGGGCTTGCTCGATGGCGGCGTAATGTCCTCGCTGAAGCATTTTCCCGGTCATGGGGATACCGATGTCGATTCACACATTGGCTTGCCTGTCATTAACAAAACGGTGGAGGAGCTAGAGCAGCTTGAACTGCTGCCGTTTAAGGCTGCAATCGGGCAGGGGGCCGAGGCCATCATGAGCGCCCATATTTTATTCCCGCAAATCGAAACGTCTGGTGTACCGGGAACGATGTCTTATACGATTATTACAGAGCTGCTTAAAGGGAAATTGGGATTTGAGGGGCTGGTTGTCTCCGATTGTCTGGAAATGGATGCGATTAAACGCTATTACGGGACGGCAAAAGGTGCACTCGAAGCCGTTAAAGCAGGGATTGATCTGGTGTTCATCAGTCACACGCCTGCAACGGTTAAAGAAGCGGTTCATTTAATAGAAGAAGCTGTAGCGGCGGGTGATTTGGATGAAGCGGTTATTGATGCAGCTGTTGCCAAAATTCTAGCCTATAAAGCCCGCTATACGCATGTTGGGGAACCGGATTACGGGATCGTGGGCTGCGAAGTTCACCGCCGGGCGAACGAGCTGATGCGTACGGAAACGATCTGCCTGATTAAAGGTGAGACCCAGCCCGTTCAGGCAGGGGATGGGCAGGTCTTGTTTGTGGGCTCCTATGCCTACCGGACCGACCTGGCCTCCAGCAGTGTGAATCAAGAGCTTAGCTTCCCACAGTATATGGGTGAGCATTTTGCTGCAGCGTATGAGCTGATCGGTATTGATCCGGACGAGGAGCAGATTAACGAAGTGCTGCACAAGGCTGAAGGGTACAAGCATGTTGTTATCGGGCTGTTCAATGCGCGTGAAAATACAGGCCAGCTGGCGCTTGTGCAGAAGCTTGTGGCAGCAAACTGTAAAGTAACGGCAATTACCTTGGGCCGGCCGTATGATTTAGCTTTAATCGAAGGCGGGTTTTGCGGCATTGCAGCCTTTGAATATACTCCGGATGCATTCAAGTCCCTTATTCCCATCCTGAATGGTGAGGTAACACCGGCTGCCAGTATTACGATTCAGCTATAGGGGGACATCAGTATGGCATTTATTGTTGGCATGGACGGGGGCGGCACCAAGACAGCTGTCATTGTTACTCATGATGATCAGGAAGAGCCTGTACTATCCTTTACGGCAGGGCCTATTAATTATAATGGCGGCGATGCCGGGGCTATTGCTGCCGCTTTCGGGGAGATTTTTAATCAGATAAGGTCCTGCTGCACAAGCCTTGCGGAAGTTAATCATGTATGTATAGGAGCGGCAGGCGTAAGCAATCCGGCAGTAGCCCGATTTTTGGAGCAACAGGTGAGAGATAACGGTTATAGCGGGCCGCTAACGATTACCGGGGATCAGGAAACCGCACTATATGGAGCCCAGAATGCGATGCAGGGTATTATTCTCATTGCCGGTACAGGCTCCATTTGCTTCGGGGTTAATGAAAAGGGAGAGCGGCACCGCACAGGAGGCTTTGGTCATCTGATTGATGATGAGGGAAGCGGATATTATATCGGGCGTGAGCTCTTGTCCCTGCTGGTTCAGGCAGAGGACGGAAGAACAGCGGATACGATGATTCCGGCGCTGGTCTATAAGCAGCTTGGACTTGGTACGGTGCAAGAGATCATAGGTTTTGTCTACCACAAAAATACAACGAAGAAAGATATTGCAGCGCTCGCCCCGGTGATGACGGCAGCATGCGGGCTCGGGGACGCCCAGGCGCTAAAATTGGCGGAGCAATGTGCAGCCGGTCTGTTTGAGCTTGTGGTGCCTGTGATTGAGCGGCTGAAATTATATGAGAGTAAGGTTGCAATTGCCGGAAGTGTGCTGCAGAAATCCCGTTTTGTAAGAGAGGCCTTAGAGCGGAAGCTTGCCCGCAGCTACCCGCAGACCCAGCTGATTATGCCTGTTCATAATGCAGCCTATGGTGCTGTACTGCTCGGAAAATCAAAAATGAGTAACGGGTAATCCTATGAATGAAGCAAAGGAAGGGTGTGCCATAAGTCCGGCAGTGTTGGACTTGCGGCACACCCTTTTTCCGGTGAATAAACAACTCCGGGGTGACAGGTTACGTTCAAAATTTGTCGGTTAAATAAAACACGGCCTGCTGCTTCGGGAACAGGGCCTGCAGAATATCAGCATGTCGGGCAGGGGTCCCAGCTTCAGCTGCGCCTTCCGCATTATAGCCGAAGATGATATAAGAGATCAGATTCCGCTCATCCACTTCTATGGATATCCGGGACCCGTCCTGACTATTCCCGGAAACGGAAAGCCGCTTCTGGCGGTAGTCGAGGCAGATATTGTCCTCCCCGCATTGCAGCGTTATGAACAGCTCCTGTTCCGCCATCAAGGCATTGCCGTTAAGGCGATGCTCCAGTTCAGGCTGAAGCTTGTGGAAGGTAGAATACAGGTTGATCATTTTCCACATTGCCATATTAATGGGGACGGGCTCTGCCTGAAGCTGCTGATAATAGGCATACAGCTTGTGATCCTCAGGAAGCATCGCCATGATGTGCCTGGCCTTCGGCCGAAGACGGCATAATTCATGAAATAAGTACTCCACGCCGTCCGCTGCCTCATCCAGATAGATGAGTTCGTTGATAAATACCTGTTCGGTGTCCTTTTTTTCTATCATGCCATAAGCGACTATTTTATGATTGTGCTGAAGCAGCAGACAGTCCGCCTTGTTCCATTCCGGCCAGCGGATCAGATCCTTCCAGTAGGTTTCATTACGTACTACAGTATAGGTGCGGTTCTGATTGAATTGTTCATAAATAGCACGGATATCCTCAAGATAACGGGGCTCAAAAGGTATAACCTCGTAACCGCCCGGCTGCCCGCCCCGCGCCTCATTTTCAACAGCGTAAGCAGTCTCGGGAATCAGTCTCCAGCCGGCCTTTTCATAAAATGCATGCTTGCTGGCCAGAAGTACACTTATATCATAACCGGCTTCTCTCATGTAGTCTGTTTGTGCAGCAAGAATTTTGTGTGTCAGCCCCATGCCGCGATAATTGGGATCTGCAGCGACGCTGCCCATGGCGCCCGTCTGCAAGACCGCTTGGCCGACTCTGATGGAAAGCGGAAAGATTTGAACATTGGCAGCAACCTTGCCGCCGACCGTCGCAAACCATGTGGTATCCGGGTCATAGGAGGTGTCGAGGTCTAATCTTTCCTGGAAATACCCCCGGCCTACGGCAAAACATTCATCTAAAATATCGTAAATCTGTTCAAGCTGTTCTCTGCCCGGCCTGTTGGTTACGCTTATATTTTGTTCTGGTGTTGTCGTCATCTTTGCTTTCCTCCTGGGTCGCTATGCTAAAAACAGAGTTCATTCAGAATCCTTCATCAGAATAAGCCGAAACCCCTCTTGAATATAAGTTCTCCGCTAACTTAATAAATTCTTCTGGCGGTATATCCTTTTCCTGCTGGAGCCAAAGGCGAAATAAAGAAAGGGTAGATGTCAGATAGAACTCAATGAAGTATGGCGTTAAGGAATGGTTTTGCGGAAGGTTCAGGAATTGTTCCATGGGGATGTCTCTTTTTAAGCGTGCTAAAAAACGGGGGCTTCCATAATCGCCCAGAAGGGCATGGAGCGCCAGAAGATGTTCTTTTCTGTCCAGACAAGACAGCGCATCCTGAACCGAATGCATCGACAGCTCGTTACCGGCTAGTTCTGCTTTGATGTCATGGAGCAAGTTATTTTCCACAGTGTCCAGAAGTTCGTAAATGTCAGTAAAGTATTGATAAAAGGTACTGCGGTTATACCCTGACCGGCTGGCGATTTCCTGGATGGAAATTTTCTCAACCGGCTTTTGGCTGTATAGCTCACAAAACACATCTATAAACTTTTGTCTTGTTTTCTCCGTAATTTGGGGCTGCTTGTTCATGTTTCCCTCCTGCCTGCGCATAAGATATCATCCGACAGATATTAAAAAACTGATGATTGATCAAGAAATCCTAAAGCTTTATGATCACATCATACAACATGTTGTCGGATAATCAAATGGGGATATTAAAGGGCAGGAGTGATTATAATGTCAGCAGAGCAAAACAGAATTTTAATTTTCGGTGCAGGTGTCATCGGGAGTATTTATGCAATAAAGTTTATGGAAGCAGGATATGACGTTAGTCTGTTTGCTCGTGCGGACAGGTTCAGACTTTTACAAGAAAAAGGCCTGCAATATAATGACAAAGGTACAGTCAGAACGGTTCCGGTGAAGGTCATGGATACGCTCGAAAATGACGATATATACGATTTTATTTTCGTTACCGTTCGTTATGACCGGGCCGAATCCGCATTGCTCGCGCTAAAAGATAATCAAAGCCAAAATATAGTTACGATGACCAATAGCCCGATTGGATTTTCTTCGTGGCAGGGGATTGTAGGGGATAGACTATTACCGGCCTTTCCCGGCTTCGGCGGACAGATTAAAGATGGGGTCCTGCACGCACGGTTCATGCCCAAGCTTCTAGTGGCTACCGCATTGGGAGAAATGAATGGCGCAGTGACGCAGCGCATCTTAAAGCTCGCACAAGTATTTCAAACCGCCAAGCTTCCCTACGCTGTAAAAAAGGATATGCAGGCGTATCTAATCACTCATTCCGTATCAGACATTGCCTTGCTGGGCAGTTTGTATGGCGGCAAACCGGAGATTGCCCCTGTAACACCCGGAACCAGACAGACGGCACGCCAAATAACAGTTACTTTAAAAGCGTATCTAAAAGCAATCCGTGAGGCAGGTGTTGCTGTTGATCCGCCCGTTTTTAACATAGTCCCTAAGCTCCCAAGCTTCATCCTGGATGTTCTCTTCATTGCCTGGCTGCGCACAAACATGGTTAAGGATATGCTGCTGCCGGATTATGCGAATGCTGCGAACCAGGAGGTTGTGCAGCTAGAGAAGGATCTGACAAAATTTCTATCTATTCAGAACGGCTGATGAATCGTTTGTTCCGGTATTGTAACCCGTCTGTTTATTCTTCACTTCCAGCGGATGGTAAGGTTGAAGAACTGAAGCAGGCGGGAGGCTTACCATGATAACAAGATTAGGGAAGATACTGAAAATATCGATATTGGCGGTCTGCCTGGCTGGATGCAGTCAGGCGGCACAGCCCGCAGACGAACAACACACCCCGGTTACTCCAACTCCGGAACATGCAGCACTAGAAGAGGATCTGATTCCGCGCAATACCTCCGAACCTTTTATCGGGCGAATCGATTTGGATCAGGCGACGGAGGAGTTCATCTATGGCACCTGGAAGGTGGACAAGCTGCTGGGATTCGCGAATTCCTATAATGACGCGTCTGAATATCCTACAGGACAGGACATCATTGGGGATGAACTTGTGATTCATAAAGATTACTTCTCCTCGATGGGGCTAGAGGGCTATGAAGCGTACCAATACGAGTTCACCAATCCCCGCTATAGTATAACCCAGAGGCATTATAACGGGGATTCCTTTTACAGAGTGAACAAATTGAATCTGTCTATGATCGGGACCAACGATGTAACGACCGACATAGAGGTAACTGAGCCTTCGCCGGGACTGGGTGTACCGCTAAGCTTCATCGATGTGAATCATAACAAGCTGATCCTGTGGATCGAAGCCGCAACGTTTGAGTTGATAAGAGTGGACGAATCGGGTAATAAGTAGTCTAAGTACTGGAGTCTATAATGACAGGAGTGAGCGCATATGAGCTGGGATGTACTTATTATGAAAACGAAATACGATTTTGAAGCGCCGGAGGAAGAACAGCCGCCAGTGCCACCGCTGGGACAACGTGATGAAATCATTGAGAAGCTGACCCGCCGCCTACCGAACCTGGATTACCGGGATAAGGCTTGGGGCGTCCTTGAGGGCGAGGGGTTTTCGATTGAGTTCAACACAGGTGACGAGGAGCTCGTGGATTCAATTATGCTGCATGTCCGGGGCGGGGGAGCGGTGATGGATACCCTCTGCTTGATCTGCGAGACACTGGAGGCTTATGCCCTGGACACATCGGATACCGGCTATATCGACTTTAAGCAGCCTGAAGCAGCGGAGCAATCCTGGGAGCAATTTCAGAAGTATCGTGACCAGGTGATTAACAAACATAACGGAAGAGTTTGAAGTGAACAGAGGCGCAGGATGGATCACATCTGCAGCCTCTGTTTTGCGTTTTGAAGTGTTTGGAAATAACATGCAGAAGGGTATTGACGCCTAATGAAGTAGCATGTTAATATTTTCACGTGGCAAACTAACATGTCAGTATACCCAAATAGCATGTTAGCATGTTAACTAATTTATCCTACTTCAGGAGGTTATTTTGTGGATGTGGCTAATGTTGTAATCGGTTTCATTATGGTCTTATCATTTTTTGGATTAGTGTGGTATTGCGTCAAGGGGTATAACCTAATGGTTGGCTTCTTCGTCATGTCGGTGCTGTGGACCTCGATTGCTCTGATCGGAAATAGCATTCATCCTACCTCCGTGATGGAGGGCAAGACCTTCATTGACGTGCTGACGAATGTGTTCCAGACGGGGCCTGAGAACTACGGGAAGGCGATACTGGTTAATATCTTCTTCGGCGCCTTCTTCGGCAGAGTCCTGATCGACACAGGGATTGCCGCTACGCTGATCCGTAAGGTCGTAGAGCTTGGAGGAGACAAACCAAGAATCACCATGTCCCTGCTGTGTATCGTTACCGCTGTAATCTTCACCTCCATGACGGGTATCGGCCCGGTTATCTCCATTGCTGTCATCGTGCTGCCGATCATGCTGTCGCTCGGGATTCCATCACCGATTGCCTTGTTCTCCTTCATGGGCTCGATCATGGCGGGGATCTTCGGGAACATCGTGAACTTTAAGCAATATCAGGCGATTTTTGCAACAGCCAATGAAAGTTATGCCAGCTACGACTATAATACATATTTCAAATTCGGTATGATTGCGATGGCTGTATCTCTGATCGTGGTGCTGGTGGTATCTAATGTGATGATGAACCGGAAGCTCTCACGGGCCTGGGCGGCTACACCGGATAGCGGAGCTACTGTAGATGCACCTGCCATCTCCTGGATCTCGATCATTCTGCCGGTAGTGGGTGTAGTGGTGTTTAAGGTGCCGATTATTTTCGGATTTATCTTCGCCGCCTTGTTCGCCCTGCTGACCTGCGGTAAGCTGAAGGGTGGTTTTGCAAGCGTTTGCAGAATGCTGTCGAAGCAGTTCGCGGACGGAGCTATTGATGTGGCACCGATGATCGGGTTCCTGCTCACGCTGTCAATGTTCAACAATGCGGCTACCTATGCTTCCCCTTATTTCAAAACCCTGCTGGACGGCGCAATGCCCCAGACTGCGCTGCTCTTGTGTATTGTATTCGCCATCCTGACACCGCTCGGCTTCTTCCGCGGTCCGATGAACCTCGTCGGTTCGGGTTCGGCCATCCTGGCCGTTGTGGTGGCAACCGCAGCCTGGCCGGTACAATTCCTCTATCCGCTGTTCGCCATTACTACTGTTGCACCGCAGCATTTGGACGTAACACAGTCCTGGGTTGCCTGGGGCTTCGGCTATACGAAGGTTCCCGCCAAGGAATACATGAAGATGTCGATTCCTACGGGCTGGATTATCGGGATTATTCTCTGCGTGATCGTATTCTTCATGTACGGAAATTTGGTTTAACACACTATTAATGAAGAGAAACGGAGAAATCATATGAGTACAATGGTTAGAATGGGTATAGATGTGGGGGGAACCCATACCAAGGCAGTTGCGATTGACAATGCGACACATGAGATTATCGGCAAATCGTCCGTCAAGACAACACATGACCATGCCACAGGCGTAGCCGCAGGTGTGGTGAAATGCTTCATGAATTGCCTGGAGGAGAACAATATCCGTCCTGAGGATGTAGTGTTCGTGGCTCACAGTACAACGCAGGCTACGAATGCGCTGATCGAGGGCGATATTGCCCAGGTGGGCATCATTGGCCTGGCCAAGGGCGGTCTGGAAGGCTGGCTCGCCAAGCGGCAGACCCGGCTTCAGAATATCGATCTGGGCAACGGTAAGGAGATCAAGATCTACAATAGCTTCCTTAATGTTAAAAAAATGTCCGAAGCCTCCGTGCTGGCGGTCATTGACGAATTGAAGCAGCAGGGGGCACAGGTTATTGTGCCTTCAATGGCTTTTGGCGTAGATAACGGGCGGCCTGAGGAACTGGTCTATATCGAAGCGGAGAAAAAAGGCATGCCGACCACCATGGCCTCCGACATTACGAAATTGTACGGGCTGACCCGGAGAACCCGAACAGCGGCGATTAATGCAAGCATTCTGCCGAAGATGCTGGATACCGCCAATTCCACAGAGAAGTCTGTGAGGGAGGCCGGGGTCCATGTTCCACTGATGATTATGAGAGGCGACGGCGGCGTTATGGAGATCACTGAGATGAAGAAGCGGCCTGTTCTGACTATGCTCTCGGGCCCCGCGGCCTCGGTCATGGGCTCACTGATGTATCTTAGAGCCTCTAACGGGGTATATTTCGAGGTCGGCGGCACGACAACCAATATCGGTGTGATCAAAAACGGCCGTCCCGCCATCGACTATTCCATCGTCGGCGGTCATCCGACCTATGTCAATTCCCTGGATGTACGGGTGCTCGGCGTGGCCGGCGGGTCCATGATCCGGGCGAACAAAAGTGGAGTGGTCGATGTCGGACCCAGATCGGCGCATATCGGCGGACTGGATTATTCGGTATTCACCGATCCGGATAAGATCAACGGAGCGCAGGTCGAATTCTTTTCTCCGAAGCCGGGTGATCCTGCTGATTATGTGGCGATCCGGCTGGAGAACGGGGAACGGGTGACGATCACGAACTCCTGCGCGGCGAATGTGCTGGGACTGGTGAAGCCGGAGCATTTCTCCTACGGGAATGTGGAAGCGGCCCGAAGAGCGATGCAGGCGCTGGCGGATTACTGCGGAACAACGGTAGAAGATATTGCCAAGCAGATTATGGAGAAGGCGTATGCAAAGATCGAGCCGATCATCCTGGCGCTGGCCGAGAAATACAAGCTGGAGAAGGACCAGATCTCCCTGGTGGGTGTCGGCGGCGGAGCGGCTTCGCTGATTGTCTATTTTTCCGAGAAAATGGGCCTGAAATACAGCATCCCCGAGAATGCAGAGGTTATCTCTTCCATAGGGGTTGCTCTGTCGATGGTCCGGGACGTTGTAGAGCGGATTATTCCGTCTCCGTCCAAGGAAGTGATTGCCGCCCTCAAGATGGAAGCCATGAACAAAGCGATTCAGAGCGGGGCCACACCGGAGAGCATCGAGATTCATATTGATATTGATCCGCAGACCTCCAAGGTTACAGCGATTGCTACCGGTTCTACGGAAGTGAAGACGACCGAGCTGCTGAAGGAATGCGATGAGGCCGAGCTGCAGGAGCTGGCGGCGAAGGATATGCGTATCCCGCTGGAACGGACCAAGCTGCTTGAGAAGACCCGGTATGTCAGTATTTTCGGCGAATTGATGGATAAATCCGGTGAAGCCGGGGCGGTCCGCATCCTGGACACCAAGGGCTTCATCAAAGTGCAGAGAGGCCGGGCTATGGCACTTAAGACCACTGCGGGTGATTACCTGGCTGCGGTTAAGCAGCTGTGGGAGGCTATGGCTGTGTACCAGACAGAGCTGATTGCCAGACCTGACTTTTACCTGTGCATCGGTGCCCGTGTCATGGACTTTACGGCATCGGACTTCGAACAGCTGGAGCTGTTGATGGATATTGAGGTATCCACATTCGAGCCGGACACGGAGATCGTTGTCGTGGCGGCTAATATCAAGCAGAGCTAGGAGCCGCGCGGAAGTGCATGTAGACAGGGGGACGTATGCAAGTGCAGACGAAGCTGGGAGAGCTGCTGTATCCATTACTGGAGGTTGACCATGAGGCTTGGGGAATGTATGCCTTCTCGAGAGACATTCTGAACCGGCGGATTTCGCCGGAGACGAAGCGGGAAATGCTAAAGCAGGCCAGAGCCTGCGGCATAGAATATGCACAGCGGATGATACTTGAATATGGGACCCGTGATGTCAGGGTGCTTGCTGAACGTATGAACCTGAAGCTGGAATTCAAGGATGCGCTCATGACCGGCAAGCGTGTGCTATTCGCCTCCTATACCCCGCCGGACCGGATCGAAATCATGGAAGAACCCTTGCGCAGAGCGGCGGAGCAGGTACGGGAGGCGGGTCCTGGTCTAGTTGAACTTTTTCCGCAAGCTGGTATAATGAATACTATCCTTGGCCACGAAATTTATCATTTTGTAGAAGACCGGTTTGCACAGGAAATATACACCCGGACCGAGCGCATTCTGCTATGGAAGCTGCTGGGCCTGAATAATTATTCTACAATACGCACCTTAAGTGAAGTTGGAGCCATGGCTTTTACACAGGAACTGAACAGACTGCGGTATTCGCCGTTCATTCTGGACATTCTGTTGTATTACAGCTACGACTCAGCCAGTGCGGAGACAATAACCCGTGATGTACTAGGAGTGAGTTCAGGGAAGGTGTAGGGAAGCCGTTGAAGATTATGAATAACAGTAATTCACTGAATGATGTAACTTACAATAGAATAAAAGAAGACATCATGAATATGACGCTCGAGCCAGGAATGGATGTCAGTGTGCAGAAGCTGTCTGAACGCTATGGCGTCAGCCGGACGCCGGTACGGGAAGCAGTGGTCCGCCTTCAACAGTCAGGACTGGTGGAAATATATCCTCAGCGCAAAACTGTAGTCTCCAAGATTGATCTGCAAAGAGTCCGCGAGGAATGGTTCATCCGGACCTCCCTTGAATCTGCTGTAATCGATGAATTCATCCGCAAATGCAGTGAATTGGTCGCAGATACGATGCAGGAACTGATTAATAAGCAGAAGAAATATATGGACAAGAAATACTTCAGAGAATTCTATATTAAGGACAACCGGTTCCATCAGCTGATCTTTCAGACGGCCGGGGAGGAGTTATCCTGGTTCACCATCGAAGAGGTAGCATCCCATTACAATCGTATCCGTCTGCTCTACGGGAAGATGGAGGGGGTGCAGCCGTCCGATATTGATAAGCATGTGAAGATGGTTGCCGCTACCCGCAAGCGGGATGCGGAAGGGATGCGCAAGGTCGTGATGGAGCATTCCAATACGCTGCTGGACCGGGTCCAGAGCATGTCCAAGGAATACCCGCAATTCTTCTGATCATACAAGTGATAAGCTTAAAGGCGTATACTGAAGTCTTCTCCGCATGGAGCGGGACTTCCGGTATACGCCTTTTGTTGAAATATAAGAAATGATATAGCTCCTATTGCTGCTTGAGCCGCCGGTAATATAGCCAGGTTCTGCCCGCGAACGAGCCGAAGAGCAGAATGGAAAGGAACATAATTGAAGTGTTCCACGCTTGGGAAGCAGTGATCCCGTCCCGCAGCATGCCATCAATGAAGGCCGACAGATTAAAGCTGTAGAGCAGGATCATAGGCAGGAACAGCAGGGTATAGCTGATGGCGATTGTACGTGCCTGCTTCAGGCGGTGGACCGGATCACTATAGATTTCCTGCTGCTCCGCAGCGTTCTGCTCCTCCCGGCTCCAGAGGGTCCATTTCTGCAGAGAGAAGGAAGAGCTGTAGAGCCTCGTCCAGCCAGCCTCCTGGTGCAGCTCGAAATACCCTTCATCGGCCATGACCTGATAGTCGGCGTGATAGGTCATGCGGCGCGGACGGCCCTTGCTGAAATGGAACAGCGTTCCTCCGAAGCCTACTTTATAGAGATTCCATCCGTGCTTCTCTTTGTCCTCCAGCCATTGCTCCAGCCGGTCAGGGGCGTACATCCAGCTGGGCTTCATCCGCGCCATCGTAGTGCCGGCAGGCTTCTGCGGTCCGGGAGGCTTCTTCAGGTCCTGATGGTTTAGCAGAAATACCTTACTGGCAGCCTGGAGCTTCACTATTGAGTAAATTGCAAGAACAAGCAGGGCCAGGGCTCCCGCTGCTGCGGCCCAGGTAACGGCCCACAGCGGACTTGGCTGAATGCGGACTGGAGTATCCTGATTGAAGGTGAGTCCTAGTACAAGCAGTGGAATAAGTGCAATGAGCAGCAAATACACCAGGATCCCCATGAAAAGATAGGAGATGATGCGGTTACGCCTCAGGACATCCTTACGTGAAGGATAGGCGCTAATCTGTGACGGCAGCCGGTCATTCTCGTACAGGCTCCATTTGCCTTGCTGCAGCCGCCTGCTCCATCCCTCTGCGGCAAGATAAGGAGACATGGATGAATGCTTGGATGAATGATAAGCCAGCTGATAAGTTAGCCGGATAGGCTCAGCCTGCCGGAAGGTAAAGCGCCGCCGCAGTAAGCTCCATTCTTCCACACGCCATCCCTTGCCGGCCATATCGGCCAACCAGGCTTCTGTCCCCGGCAAATCATAGCTCCAAAAGGGCCGAAATACAGTTCTCAATTGAATTCCTCCTCACTGGTGACGGCGTTGCGGTGAAGTTCCTTTAACCTGCCGATTTCAGCGCGCATGACTTCCTTCCCCAGCTCAGACACCTCGTACACCGTCTTTCTCTCTTCATCGGCAAATACGGTAATCAGTCCATCCTTGTTCATTTTGGTCAAGGTTCCATATACCGTACCGGAGCCCAGCCGGAGCCGTCCTTCCGACAATTCCTCCACATGCTTAATAATTCCATATCCATGGCGCGGCTTGGTTAAGGACAATAGAATATAGAAGGCCGTCTCTGTCATGGGCACGTACTTTTTTAGAACCTTTTGCGTTGCGGACACCGCGTTCACCTGCTTCGTCAATTCATTGTGCCTAGTCATGGCTAAGAAAATATGTCATGTTGTGACTATGTCATAATGTGACTATATCACGATGCGACATATAATTCAAGCAGAGCTACAGTGGCGAAAGAAGCAGAGGCTGGCACAATGGCTGCCAGAGCTCAGGTACAAGCTGGGACTGTGAACAGTAGACCGTCTGTAAATACTGGCTGATCGGGGCCAGCTTATCCTGGGCCAGCACCTCCTTGATCTCGGACGGCTTGACGGGGATAGCTTGTCCGTTAGAGGACATGAACTCGGCTAGGGGAAGCAGCATAGCGCAGCTCTTGCGGTATGACATGCGGTGCGGGAACCTGGGGGAGCTGCCGGAATCGTATTTAGACAGCTTGATGCGGGCGTAGTGACCCGCCAGGACGCTGCGGGCATCGAGCTTCAGCACAGCGAAGACCTCGCCCGGCTCTCTGCGCGAATACATTGCAGCCATTGCGAGGCAATCGCGCCAGGTCGCCCACAGGAACACATGGCGGTCCAGGCAGCGGCGGAACTCTTCCGCCGTTGTCCCCGGAGCCATCGCCTCAGGCGTAATGCGCAGATGGGCATTCAGCGTCGCGGCTTGCCCGGTATAGCTTACCCGGTGCGCCGCAGTCCGCCGCTCTCCGGCTGCATGAGCGGGGCTCAGCACCGCAGAGGAATAAATGGCGTCAAGGGCAGCCATGGCGGGCAGATTCACTGCCCGGGTGAAATGATAGAAGGAGGTACGGAGCGGGCTTTTGGTAATGGCGTCAATCAGGGAGGGGTTCATGGGAGCTTCTGTCCTTTGAAGGAGCTGAAGGGCATACTATTCACCCTGCGGTTCAGCAGGACCGCGTTGATCTCGCCTCCGGCCAGGATAATGAATGAGCTGATATAGAGCCAGATTAGCAGCACTGTTACGCCCCCGAGACTGCCGTAGGTTTTGGAGAAATCACTGAATTGATTGACGTATACCGAGAACAGAATCGAGGTCGTAATCCAGCCGATGGTGGTGAACAACGCCCCAGGCATGACCTCCCGCAGCGCCAATCTCCGGCTGGGAGCGATCCAGTACAGCAGGGTGAAGACGATGAACATCACGAACAGCGGAATCGCGTATTGCAGCAGATCCCAGAGCTTTTGGAATCCGTAGGGAAGATCAACCAGCAGGAAGACTTGCGTCTTAAGCCAGCTGCCAAGGACCAGTAGCAGAATGCTGAGCAGTACGACGAATCCGATTGTCAAGGTAGCGAGCAGGGCGATCCCCCGGATTTTCCAGAACACTCTGCTCTCGTCAATCTCGTAGGCACGGTTAAGCCCCTTGATGATAGCATTGATTCCTTTGGAGGCGGCCCACAAGGTAGCCAGCATCCCGAAGGACAACAGTGTCTGGCTGCGTCCGGCAGATACATCCTGCAGAATCTCTTCTATAATAGAGATGGCTTCGGCGGGCATGATCTGCTCCAGCTGCTCTATATTTTTCTCCAGCGAGATATTCGCATACCCGATCAGGGTCATGATGAAGATCAGAAAAGGAAACAGGGACAGGATTAAATAATAGGTCAGCTGCGCAGCGATGCCCTGGACATCATCGGCGCCTATTTTCACCCATAGCTGCTTGATGAACTTGAAAGTGCCTCTTCTACTGCCGGAAGTGCTGTTCATAGGGCCCTCCTTCATGAATTCCCGGATAGGCTAACCTGGTAGCCAAATCGTTCCATATATATGTATACCCCGGTGAAATATCCTTTAGTCCGACGGGGTCGTTTTTATTGTAGCATAACGGGATTAGCTCCATTAAATACACGTGCTGATGAACGGACGCCCCTTACAGGAAATTTAGATACGTTTATCCAATTGTTTGTTGCCAAGAGCGGGAATTAACTATCTTAGTGGTTCCCCATAGCAGATATGCCAGTGCAGATGCTTCGAGTCCTGATAATTACCGAGATTGGTAATCACTCTGCATGCTCCGTATTCTTCAGTTACCTGGGCGGCAACCTCCTGGATTACTCCGATAAGCTCAAGCAGCAGCTCATGCTCTTCGGCCTGAATGGTTAACAGGGAAGAGATGTGCCGTTTGGGAATGGCTACAATATGAACAGGGTAAAAGGGTTTGGTATGGTGGTACGCTAAAATATTATCCGTTTCGAAGACCTTGTTAATTACTGTTTTGCCGCTCAATACTTCGTCACAATAGAAATCTTCTGTCATATATATCCTCCTAAATGGTGTTTTTTAACTTGTATTATACTGGAAAATAGAGTGCGCCAATAGAGCAATCTGAAAGAATCATTCAGGGATTTCTCAAGGAAAGTGACAGGAGAGAATAATTGTCATAGACTGACCATGGTATATTAAGCTAACATATCGATAAAAGGAAAATAATGGAGGGTGGCGGGGGACGTGCGGTTGCGCAGACCGGGCGGTTTTTGAAAATAAAGAGAGGGCGAGTGGAACATGAATGTGGAAGTGTATACGTTAAATGCATTTGCGGAAGGGGAGCGTGGCGGTAATCCGGCAGGCGTTGTCTTGGAGCAAGCTCTTTCTCTAGATGCTGCCCAAATGCAGCTCATAGCGAAGGAATTGGGCTTTTCGGAGACGGCCTTTATGGAAAAATCCCTGCTTGCGGATTACAAAATCCGCTATTTCACCCCCGCCAGCGAAGTTGATCTGTGCGGACACGCCACGATTGCTGCGTTTGGACTAATGCATTCATTGGGTTTGTCAAAGGAAGCGACCTCCTATTCAATAGAAACCAAGGCAGGGATTCTTGATGTCGATATTAGCTCGGAGGGTCTTGTTTACTTGTCACAGGTTGTACCACAATTTTTTGAAAGGATATCCTGTGAGGAAATCGCCCCATCTTTGAGGATGGATGCCGAAGAACTGCAGACAGAGTTGCCCATCCAGATTGTTTCGACAGGCTTGCGGGACATTATGATTCCAATCCGGAGCAGGAAGCTCTTGAATGAGATTCAGCCAAATTTTGATGCCATAATCGCTATCAGCGAAAAATATGATGTGGTTGGATATCATCTGTTCACGATGGATACTCCAGATGATTCTGCTGCGGAATGCCGGAATTTTGCGCCGCTGTACGATATTCCCGAGGAGAGCGCGACAGGAACATCCAATGGTGCCTTACTCAGCTATTTGTACCAATACGGCCAACGATCTTTGCAGGAAGTGGAGAATGTTATGTTCAGGCAAGGGTATTCGATGGATTGTCCTTCTGAAATTAAGGCTGGATTGCGCCTGAGCGAGAGCGGTGAAATCAATCAGGTTCGGGTCGGCGGTGCAGTGGCTCGAATTGAACGAAGACATATCATGATATAAACGGAATCAAAAGTTTGTTAGTAATAAATCTGTGTTTTTCACAGTTTTATCAAACCTATTATAAGGAGATTGCGCATGAAGCTGCTGCTGGAGGATTACGAGGGAATCAGACGTTGGATGTACCGCAATGCCCGTCCGCTGGACCTGGCGAGATGGAGATTTCACTTCGGGGACGGCGCGGTTCCGCCGGTACTGGAAGCGCTATCCGCCTATCAGAATGAGGATGGGGGCTTCGGCCATGCCTTGGAGGCGGATGCCTGGAATCCGCATTCCACCCCGATCCAGACCGCTACGGCGGTGGAACGGCTGCTGGAGCTTGAATTTGCAGATAGCGGGCATCCGCTGGTGCAGGGAATTCTGAAATACCTGGACAGCGGTGTGGATATGGATGGCCGCACCTGGAGGAATGTCGTAGCTTCTAATAATGATTATCCTCATGCCCCCTGGTGGCATACAAGCTCAAACAGTACTTCCCACAGTATGTTTAACCCGACCGCTATTCTGGCGGGATTCATTCTGAAGGCTGCTCCGCGGGATTGCGGGCTGTATGCCACCGGACTGGAGATTGCCCGTGAGCTGACGGAGCTTTTCCTGCGTGAACCTAATATTGAGATGCACCCGCTGAAATGCGTGGACACGCTGCTGCATTGCATCACCTGG
The DNA here is from genome assembly GCF_038002365.1 of Paenibacillus sp. FSL P4-0338. Lineage (NCBI taxonomy): Bacteria > Bacillati > Bacillota > Bacilli > Caryophanales > Paenibacillaceae > Paenibacillus > Paenibacillus sp. FSL P4-0338. The sequence continues at coordinate 541,865 of NZ_JBBOCG010000001.1, forward strand.
GCGGGGCTGCAGGAGCACTTCCCCTATGTGGAGCTGCAAGAAGCCTTCAAAGTACAGAGCGCACGGCTAATCAGCCGCGATGAGGGGAATTGGAACGGGTATGGCTGCAGACCGTCAGCGTTCATCCATTCGCTGCATAGTCCCGGATACGCTGAACTGGGCGGACTGTTGCACCAGGAGCTTGATTATCTGCTGGAGACCCGAAATGCCGCAGGTGTCTGGGAGCTGACCTGGGGCTGGGAAGGATATGAACGCGAGTATGCGATTAGTGAGAACTGGTGGAAGGGACATATCGTGATTGAGAATTTGCGGCTGCTGCGGGAATTCGGACGAATGTCGGAGCTGCTATGAACAGAATTGGAATGCAGCTTGGCATAAATTAAAAAAATGCAGCGCATCGTCAAGCCACAGCCCTCCGTACGGGAGCTGTGGCTTGATCGCGTCGCGTGCCAATTGCTGCCTTGTCACAAGTAATAGCAATCATGCACCGCCGGATTGAAGGAATTCCTGCTCGTAAATGGCCCGGACATCCTTAAGGATACGGCTGCTATGCTCTATGAATTTCAGCGGTTTTACCTGATTCTTGATCAGGAAGACACCGGACTTGCCGCTGTGTTCACCCAGAGCCGCCTGATACAGCAGGCCTGCCCCATGGGTAGGTTCGGGGAAAAACAGCCGCGTAATGGGTTTTAACCATAGCGGGATGCCGGATTTTTTGCCGCTGCGAAGGGTATTGTTGCCTCCGGGATCGCTACTTCGGATCAGGATGCCCTCCGCCGCAAGCGCCGGGGCCACCGCTTCTGTCCACAAGGACAAGGCGCGCTTGGTGTCGGCATAAGGGCCGGTCAGCATCTGAAATTTGGCCGGGTGCTTCAGGGCGGCAGGATCGAAGCTGCGTTTCATCATGAAAGCGTTGGAGGATGTATTCACGACCGTGCGGAGCTTGCCTTTCAGCAAGAGCGGCTTCAGCTCCATTGTAATGATATACGGAACGACCGTCTGCAGCTCATAATGCAGCTCACGCCCTTGCTTGGAGAAGGTTAACTCCGGGAAGCTGCCGCCGGCATTATTGAACAGCAGATCAATCTGCTTCTCATGATGATTGATGCTCTGCAGGGCACTCCGCAGTTGGGTGAAATCACTCAGGTCTGCCTTATAGATTCGAAGTTGTCTGCGGGCATGCGCCTCACGGATCAGGGAGTCATCTTCAGCAAATGCTGAGCGGATCAGCGCGATTACCTCCCAGCCTTCATCCAGCATTCGGCGGGTTAGGGCCAGCCCGATGCCATGATTTGCCCCGGTGATCAGCGCTGTGCGGGAGTCGTGTGTTATGTTCATTATGATTGCTCCTTTGAATGTGAGTGGGTGAATGGTGCTCATTCTATAACTTGGAGCCGAATCCAAGTCAAGTACCGAAATTAACCGTTGACTTGGAGCTGACTCCAGGTTATACAATGGTACGAAGGCACTTTTAGAGCAAGTAGAGAGGGAGTGATTCTATGAGTCTGGCAGAAGCGGATCTTGTGCAGGGATATTCGATTAAGGAAACAGCGGAGCGGACAGGAATGTCTGAGGATACGATAAGGTACTACGAGAAGATTGGGCTGCTGCCCCGGGCGAAGCGCAGGGGGAACAGCCATCGCATCTATAGCGATTCGGACCTGAACCGGATGCAACTGGTGACATGCCTCAAAAAAACAGGAATGTCGCTGGACGACATGCGGCCCTATCTTCATCTGTCTCTGGATGCAGATCTGTCGGACTATCCCGAGCTGCAAGTGATGATTATGGATCACAGGCGTAAGATTGTCGAGCAGATCGCATCGCTGCAACAGATTGTAGACTTCATTGATGTCAAAATCGATCAGGGTAATCTGGGCCCGCAGACCTGCAAGCTGACCGGAGACCGCAAGCAGATGCCAAGCGGACGCAAAGCCAAAGCCAAAGTATGAGGGATAAGTAGAGCAGGAGGGGATTCATTGATGCCGCAGATTATTTATTCACCGTCAAAATATATTCAGGGCAACGGGGAGATTGCCAGACTGGGCAGTTACTGTCTGCAAATGGGGGATAAAGGAGCGTATGCCATAGTTGATCCTTTTATCCTCTCAAGGTATGGGCAAGAGATTAAGGACGGCTTCTTGGCCGAGCAGCTTCCCTTGATGTTGCGTGAATTCCAAGGGGAGTGCAGCCTGGTGCAGGTGGAGCAGATGGTAGCTGAGCTGAACAGGGGACAGGTGGGGACCATCGTAGGGATTGGCGGCGGCAAAACGCTGGATACAGCTAAGGCCGTCAGCCATTTCGCTAATCTGCCGGTGCTGCTGGTGCCGACAGTCGCTTCAACAGATGCACCTTGTAGCGCCTTGGCGGTTCTATATAGCGACTCTGGAGAGTTCGACCGGTATCTTCCGCTGCGCCGCAGCCCGGATCTGGTAGTTGCAGATGTGGCGATCATTGCAGGTGCTCCCGTAAGATTGCTGGCCGCCGGAATGGGCGACGCCTTGTCCACCTACTATGAAGCCCGGGCTTGCAGCCGGTCGGGAGCAGTAACCAGCACCGGAGGGACCGGGACGCTGGCGGCTCTCGCCCTGGCCCGTACCTGCCTGGATACGCTGCTTGCGGATGGGCAGCAGGCGCTGAAGGATGCCAGTGAGGGCCGTGTCACGGCTGCCGTTCATCACATCGTTGAAGCGAATATCTATCTCAGCGGGATCGGATTCGAGAGCGGAGGCTTAGCCGCCGCCCATGCCATTCATAACGGATTGACGCTGCTGGAAGAGTGCAGGCATGTACTGCACGGTGAAAAGGTGGCTTTTGCTACACTGGTGCAGCTGATCCTGGAGGGTGCGGAAGAGCCAGAGATTGCCGGAGTTGTGGAATTCTGCCGGATGGCTGGTCTGCCTGTGACCCTGGCAGCAATGGGACTGGCTGGTGTGGAGCAGGGCCGGCTGCTGCTGGCTGCCGAGGCCAGCTGTAACCTGGAGAATAGTCCGATGGGCAATATGCCGTTTGCCGTGACACCGCAGCAGGTACTGAAGGCTATGCTTGACGCTGACAGACGCGGAGCTGGAGGAAGGGCATAGATGCTGACAGGCCGCCCGTGCTGTACCCGCATCCCATTGTTAATAATTGCGTAAGCGCTCCGTACATATTTAGCCTTCGTGAGCCAAACAATGAGAACAATTGTTGAATCACGAAGGAGGTGTTCCAGTATGAATATAAGCAATCACAGAGTAAAGCGTGTCCTTCTGTATCCCTTGGCCGCAGCGGTGATTATGTCTGCGGCGCTGATCCCGCCGCATGGAATGTCTGTTGCATCAGCAGACAAGACAGCTTCAGCAACAGCACCCGCACCTGCAGATAGCAGAGCGAGCAGCGTATCGGGCAACCGGACAACTGGAGATCAGCAGCAGCAGGCGCTCAGCCGTGTAGCGGTCATTATCGATGATTTCGGCAACAGCATGCGCGGGACAGAGGAAATGTTCAAGCTGCCCGTCAAAATCACCGTTGCGGTCATGCCGTTCCTGCGCTCCAGCGAACAGGATGCCCGGCGCGCCCATGAGCTGGGCTTCGATGTGCTGGTTCATTTGCCGATGGAGCCGCGTCAGGGCAAGCCGGAATGGCTGGGACCGGGGGCCGTGCTGACCAGCATGAATGACGCCGAGGTCCGGGGGCGGGTGGAGGCTGCACTCGATAATGTGCCTTACGCGATCGGCATCAACAATCATATGGGCTCCAAGGTGACCGGAGATGAACGGGTAATGGGTATTGTGCTTGCGGTCTGCAAGGAGCGCGGTCTATTCTTCGTAGACAGCCATACCAACTATCGTTCAGTTGCGGGACGGATGGCCCGGGAGCTGGGAATGCCGCCGGTGGAGAATCATATCTTCCTGGATGATGTGCATTCGGCAAGCCATGTAATAAAGCAGATGAAGCTTGTGCAGGAGCGGGCCTTGAGCCAAAAGTTCTGCGTCACCATCGGTCATGTCGGCATCCAGGGCAAAGAGACCGCCGCGGGCATCCGCAGCGGCATTGCCGGAATGAAGGACAAGGTGCAATTCGTCGGCATCTCCGATCTGGTCCGTGAGGAATGGAAATGGAATTCCCGGCTTACACTTCCATAAGGTAGGCAGCGATCCCGTTCGCAATGGCTTCGGCGATCTCTTCCTGGCCCTTCGGTGTACAGAGCTTCTCGCGGTCAGCCGGACTGCTGACAAATCCCGCCTCAACGATCACCGTTGTGGCGGTTATTTTGTTGAGCAGGTAGAAGGGCTTGCCCCGGACAGGATCATTCTTCATCCCGTAGAGCCAGTTGAGCTGATCCTGTATGGTCCGGGCCAGCAGAAAGCTGCGTCCTTCCTGGCGGTACAGGACGAGCGGACCATGCTTGGACGGGGATTTCGCCCAGTTAATATGGATGCTGACCACAACATTGGCCGGAAGGGTCTCTGCCAGCTCCTTGCGCTGGGCCAGATCGCGCAAATGCCGGGATCTGCTGCGCAGCCACAGATTCTCATCGCTGGGCGCATAATCGCCGATACGGTTCAGAATCGTATCGAAGCCGTCCGCACGCAGCAGGAGAAAGAGGCGGCGCGAGATGGCGAGGGTGATGTCCTTCTCCAAAATGCTGCCGTAAGAGGTTCCGCCGTCAATCCCCCCATGGCCGGCATCGATCAGAATGATCCGCTGATCATGGCCGAGCATATGCTGGCGCTGTCCGGGCTGTTCTGCCTGTGGATTAGTGCTAGGTGCAGCCGCGTGGATCTCTGCGGTGCCGCCTGCCGTAAGCAGGAGCAGAACGCATGCTGCGGTTATGATCCGCTTAAGCCCCCGTCCGGATCTCAGCCGGGGCTGCTCTTTTGAACGGTGGTACTGTGTAGTGCTATAGGGCTCCAATACATTCGATTGTCTCATGTGAGTAACCTCCCTGCCGGAATAATCAACAGCTTCATGTACTTAATGACGGTTTATACAGGTGTAGTCTTGTTAGATTGTGCCTTAACAGCCTAACCTATACGAAGCTTCGGATTCTGGTTTAGAGATCAGAGGATTGGAGCACACTATAAGTATAAGATCAAGGGGCGGGAACCCGCCAAGCACTCACCTGGGAGGTGTAAGAGATGGCATCCGGCGGAGATGATCTGGTGAAGTATATTACGGAAAAGGTAGTTGTCTACATTGAGAATCCGGGCGCTGTCCATGCCCGGCGGAAGGCAGAAAAGCAGCCGTGGGCGGAAAAATGGTTCGGCACGCTGCCGCTCGCTTGGTCTGTCTGGCGCAGCAAATGGAGCAGGGGCGGGGCAGGTAAGGAGTAGCGCTTCAACAGTGAGCGGGCGCTGTGTGGGCATGAGGTGCATAAATGCACCTGGATTCGCGGAAATCGAACTCTTAGCGTGAATCAGGTGTATAAATGCCCCTGAATTTGTGAAAATTGGTAGCTACGTGCGAATCAAGTGTATAAATGCACCTGAATCAGCAGAAATCGTGCGTTGAGTGTGAATCAGGTGTACAAATGCACCTGAATTCAGAGAAAGCGGAGGTTGAGTTAAATTCAGATGTATAAGCAAACAGCCTTCCCAAGTGGCGCCGTTCAGACGGCACCCGGGAAGGCTGTTTCAGTATGGAGCAGGAATTCTGTCAGTACCAGTCTACCGGCTTGAACCGGGCAGAACAGCAGAGCCCAGCGTGGCTCCCCCGGGCAGCGGTACCGGCAGCTTGTGGAAGGTTCCGGCCTTCTGTAGGGCGCTAAGCGGGAGGTAACGAATGCCGCCAGGACCCGAGGCAGCATAGACTACGGCTGCTTCGGTGCTCCCTTGGTCACGGGAAGCGCCTGACTTCAGCCAGCTCTGGCTGCCTGTGATCATGAATGGCGCTCCCAGCGTGTCGTTGTGCCCCGGGGACTGGAAGGCGAGACTGCCCCGCTCTTGAAGCAGAGCGCTCAGGCTTGCTCCGTTCAGCGTCTTCAGCCCGGGTGCAGTCAGCCACAGGAGATCGGCATACGGGTCATCCTCTCCGCCGCTACGTAGAGCGGGCTGGGGAGTGTGCGCCTGGCCCGGACCGGAGGACAGCATGGCAGAGGCTTCCGGTGCAGCATTAAGAATATGCTCAGCCTGGGTCTGACTCCAGGGCAGTGTCTCCAGGACAGCAGCATTCAGATACAGCGTTCTGTTCTCCGTAGTGATTCTCCAGACAGGCAGCATTGGAGCATAGAGCGCCGTAACCCCGATGGCACCTGAAGAATTAGAGGGTATCAGTCCTTGCTGCACCAGATACTGGCGCAGTTCAGTCATACTATAAGGGAGGCCATCGGTTCCAGCTCCGTATTCGCTAAGCAGATAGCCGCCCTGATCCGCAGCGGAGATAACGAGATAGCCGATCCGCTGACCGCTGTGCATCACATTGACCAGCCAGCTGCGCGTTCCCGGACCAAGAGGGTAGACCTCCGTGCCGGCATCCTTCCATTCCTTAAAAGGAGCATTCGCTGAGAGCTGATTAATCGTCTGCCGGGTGAAGGCCTGCAGCGTTTCCGGCGCTGGAATCGGCTTCATTTCAAGTCCCGGAAGAACCTCCTGCGTGACGGCCTGCGTCACGGTCGTCCGGCTGGCTTGTGACGCTAATGCCTGAGGAGAAGAGGCGCTCGCAGCCAGCAGAGTCAGTCCGAGAATCAGACAGAGGAGCAGGCGGCCGCGCCGCCGGGAGCTCTTCTGCCTTGCAGTGATATTCATAGGTTCAGTCACCTTTCCTGTTCTTGAGGGAATTTACGCTTCTTACTGTTCATTGTAGGGGACAAGCCCTGAAAAGGCTGTTGCTTGCTGTCGCGGCCAGCGGCGCGAGTTTCGCTGTTTTTTTGCCTGCTTTTAGCGGACCAGGTCGCATTCTATGTGCTGCGCAGATGAAACAATCCGTACGTTACGGCAGAAACTGCAATCTGCGGCTCATACTGCCACGAGGTCTCCTGGCGGCGGCGGTTATACTGCTCAAGGGTGGCTAGCCGCTTCTCTTCTTCCGGTTCCTTCAGCAGCTCCGCGTAGTAGATGTCCACGATGCTAAGCTCCAGCTCCAGCCGTGTGCGGGCTTCTTCCGCCCAGGTGTAATCCAGCAGTGCCAGCTTCGAGGTCAGATATCCCTCCAGCCGGTCGGCCCCGTCCGTAATCCCCAGCTCGAACGGCTGGACATGAATGTTCTCCGGCAACCGTGGCGTCAGCTCCTTGCCGCCCAGCCGGGCCTCGAAGTCCGGGACGATCAGCCCGGAGGTTAAAGAGACTGCGATGAAATGCAGCTCCTCGCGCTTCAGGTCACAGGTCATCTCGACCTTGTAGCAGACCGCCAGCCACGGCTCGTAGGCGGCCGAGAACAAGGTCGTCCGCTGCCTAAGGCCAGGGTCCTCGAACAGCTGGAGGCACCGGCCTTCGTCCCGCGCCGCCGACCAGATCTGCCGCAGGCGCTTGCTGCCGTAGGTTACATCCTCGCGGCGGATCATCCCCGGTCCGAGTCGCGGCAGCACCGGAACGATGCCGAAGTACCGCGCTAGGATGCTGTCCTCCGGCGCAGCCGAGACCCCGGGCGGCAGCGCCGCTCCCGGCACCTGCGCTGTGCCGAGCGGCTCCGCAGCAGCTTCGGCATCCGCTGCGCCGGCCGGGCCCGGCGGTGCTCCCGCCCCTGCCGGGCGGCTGGCCCCGCCGCGCGGGCGGGCCGCTGGCGCAGCGGTCTGCGCGGCCAGTTCATCGTACTTCTGCGGGTCGAAGACGAAGCTGAAGCTCAGGGTCTCGGGATCTACGCCGGTGCGCTCCACGAAGCCCCAATAATAAGGGCGGTCCGTCAACATCCGGTCTGCGCGCGGGGAGAGCTTTACCGTCACATGCAGCGGAGAGGATTCGAGAATGGTGCATTCGGTCGCTTCCAGATAATCCATGACCTGCTTGCGCACTTCTGTAGGTGTCAGCATCAGTTAGGCACCCCGCTATCATCCAGCTTGGCGTGGGTCAGCTCGCTGAGCGAATCGCCGATCGTATCCAGCCCGCTGCGCAGCTCCTCGTCGCTGCCCGCTTCGAGAACGATTTTGTACAGGCTTTTCTCCAGCGACTCTTTCTTCTCGAAGCGTTCCAGAATGACATCCAGCCCGCCGATGACCATCTCGAACATGTTGATTTTCTCATGCAGCAGGTGGAGGATATGCTCTTCGATCGTCCCCTCTGTGGAGAGGTTATAGATGACCACATCGTTCTCCTGGCCCAGCCGGTGCACCCGTCCGATCCGCTGCTCGACCCGCATCGGGTTCCAGGGCAGATCGAAATTGATCATATGGTGGCAGAACTGCAGGTTGATCCCTTCTCCGCCGGCTTCGGTGGCAATCATCACCTGGGCGCGTCCGCGGAAGAGGTCCATCATCCAGTCCTTTTTGCCGCGGTTCATCCCGCCGGAGTAAGTCACACATTGCAGTCCATGGTCACGGAAATACTGGAGCAGATACTCCTGCGTGGCGCGGTACTCCGTGAAGACGATCACCTTCTCGTTCATGCCGCGGATTAATTCCATCGTCTTCTCCGCCTTGGTATTCGTCTTGACCGTCCGGATCGTCTGGAGCAGACCCATCATCCGCTCGCGCTTCGGAGAATCGGCCGGCAGCTTCTTGATCAGATTCACCAGCGTAACGAACACCGCATCCCGGCTGCTGCACACCTCACGCTGAAGCGTGACCAGGGAGAGCATACTGCTGAGATTGCCGCCCGCCTCCTGATACTGGTCCTTAACAAAAGCGGTCACGCCGTCATACAGCGCCTTCTCCTCTGCGGAGAGAGTGAGGGGGATATTGCGCACCTTGCGCTTGGTGAAATTCACCGGGCCTTCGCCCCGGCGGTTGCGGATCATGACCTTGGACAGCTCGCCCCGAAGCTTAACCTCATTCTTGGGCTGGCGCTTATCCACCACGAAATTGGTAGCAAAATCGCCCTGATTCCCAAGCTGGCCCGGCTTCAGCAACGTAATCAGATTGAACAGCTCGCCGAGATCGTTCTGCACGGGGGTGGCGGTGAGCAGCAGGCAGTATTTTTTACGGAGCTGCTGTACGAACAGATAATTCGTCGATTTCTTGTTCTTCAGCTTATGGGCTTCGTCGATAATCAGCATGTCATACTCCTGGCTAAGCAGCATTTCCTTATGCGGGTCACGCTTGGCTGTATCCATCGAGGCGACGACAATGTCATTGCCCCAGGAATAGGCTTTCTTTTGCGCTACGGCAGAGATTCCGAACTTCGTATTCAGCTCCCGCACCCATTGCAGGACAAGCGAGGCCGGCACCAGAATCAGAACCTTGCTCACCAGCCCGCGCACCAGATATTCCTTCAGCACGAGCCCCGCTTCGATGGTCTTGCCAAGTCCGACTTCATCAGCCAGAATCGCCCGTCCTGACATCTCGAACAGCACTTTGTGCGCCGTATCCAGCTGATGGGGAAGCGGAGACAGCCCGGACAGATGCTTCATACACTGCAGCTCATCGAAGCTGGTAACCAGGCCCGACTGCTCTCCCTGTACAGCGAGGCGGGATAAGCGCCAGTCGCCCCACGGTCCCCCTTTATCGAGTCTCGATTCCAGATCATGCAGCCAGTTACGCTCAAAAGATAGAGGAACAGGCAGCAGCGGCGCAGAAGTTACCTTCTCTTGGGGCAAGGAATTGCGGAATAATTGCGTCATGTTGCAGCCTCCTCCGTCGCAGTTTCATATCGAAATGCGTAGCAGTAGTATGCTCGTTTCAGAGAGATTTCATAACCTGTCTTTCTGCGGACAGTGCGATTAAGCGCTGAAAACTTTCAGTTCCGTTACCCTGCAAAAAAGCGAGAAAGAGGGAGGAAATCAGCCGTTCTTTTCTTGTTTTTCCGTTATTCCTGCCTGGGGCTGCTTTTTCAAAAAAGACCTCTATCCACAACATGTGGTATAGTTTAAAAGTTAACGCACACCATATATTGTTACAAAAGCATGAAATTTGACTGGTGTGCGGATTTTTTTCGGCTGTTTGTTATTGACAAAAGGAGCTTTCGCCGGACAAGCAGGCTGCGGCTGCCTTGCCGCCGGAAGCATGACCTATTACATCCCCGGGAGGTTTTGGTATTGAGTATAGTGGAACACAACAAGCGTCTAGAGGGTCTGAGCGAGAAAATATTCCTGGACCGTTACGCCTGGAAGGACGCGGACAGCAATAATGCCAAGGTAGGCGATGTGGTGCTTGTTCTGACCAAGGACGATCCGAAGTTCCCGACCAAGGAGGTCGGCGAGATTGTGGAGCGCACAGGCCGGATCGTTACGGTTCGAACCCGCAGCGGCGAGCTGGTGCAGTCGGATGTAGAGAAGCTGACGCTGAACATCGAGAAGACGCCGGAGGAGATGTGGGACCGTCTTGCGGCCGCGATGGCTTCTGTAGAGAAGACGCCCGAGCTTCAGGAGGAGTGGACAAGCCGGTTCCGTTCGATTCTGGATGACTGGAAGCTGGTTCCGGGCGGGCGGATTGCGGCAGGCGCAGGGGCAAGCGAGGAGCTTACATTGTTCAACTGCTATGTCATTCCTTCTCCAAAAGACAGCCGGGGCGGCATCATGGAGACCCTCTCCGAGATGACCGAGATTATGGCCCGCGGCGGCGGGGTAGGCATCAATCTGTCCTCGCTGCGCCCGCGCCGCGCTATTGTCCGCGGGGTGAACGGTTCCTCTAGCGGCTCTGTGTCCTGGGGCGGCCTCTTCAGCTATACCACCGGACTGATTGAACAAGGCGGCAGCCGCCGCGGCGCGCTGATGCTGATGATCAACGACTGGCATCCGGATGTGCTGGATTTCATTACCGTGAAGCAGACCATGGGCCAGGTGACGAACGCCAACCTGTCGGTATGCGTAAGTAATAGCTTCATGAAGGCCGTGAAGGAGGATCTGGATTGGGAGCTGGTCTTCCCCGACACGACTGACCCGGATTACGACACCCTGTGGGACGGCGATCTCGATAAATGGAAGGCGGATAACCGCCGTGTCATTCCTTACCGTACTGTCAGAGCACGCGATATCTGGCAGACGATTATCGAATCGGCCTGGAAATCTGCAGAGCCGGGCGTTGTTTTCATGGAGTATTATAATCAGATGTCTAATAGCTGGTATTTCAATCCAATCATTTGTACCAATCCGTGCTTCCACCCGGATACCCGCATTGCAACGGAATACGGACTCTTAACCATTGAAGAGTTATATAAGAAGGTCGGAACGGAATCCTTTCTGGTGGGAACCGATTTGAGATTAGTGGAGCAAGCCAAAGTGGTCGGCGGCAGAAGCTATGAAATTCCGGGTCTGCAGATGAGACGCGCTACAGTCTTCCCGACCGGGACGAGAGAAACCTTGAAGATCTCGCTGCAAAATGGGGTTGAGCTGTCCGTTACGCCTGAGCACCGCCTATTTACCGACTCCGGCTGGAAAGAGGCCCGGAACCTGAGTGCTGAAGATAGTGTATATTTGCAGTCTGGTGAGGGCGGATTTGCGGCTGAGGATCAGCTTGGTGAGGGTTGGGGATGGTTCCTGGGCTGGCTCACTGGTGATGGCTGGCTGTCTAAACGCGGTGACATCGGAATGGTGTTTGGAGAGGCAGACAGTGAAGTGATTCCGGTGCTAATTGATGCTGGAGAACGTATCACTGGTGTGAGTGCGAAGGTATTCGACAGAACGAATGGGACCAAACAAGCATACTGGTGGCGCAAATCGTTCCGGGAACAACTTGAGGGACTTGGAGTTAAGGCGGTTAGAGCCGGTGAGAAAGAGGTTCCGGCTGCGCTGTATACCGCTTCACGGGAGACTGTTGTAGCGTTCCTGCAAGGATTATTCTCGGCAGACGGAACGGTATACGACCGTGACGAAATGCACCGTACCGTCCGGCTGACTTCAGCTTCGAAGAAGCTGCTTCAAGGCGTTCAATTGCTGCTGCTTAATTTCGGAATTAACAGCTCCATCTATAACCGTGAGAAGAAGAATCAGGCTGGGTTTACGTATACAACTATAGCGGGTGAGGAACGCAGCTACGAAGGCGGCGCATTCTATGAGCTGATCTTAAGCGGCAACAACATCCTGGAATTCAAGAATAAGATCGGCTTCAAGCTTCTTACCAGAAAACAAGAGGCACTGGAGCGCATTGCCAGACCTTCCCGCAAAAATGAAAAGTTTATCTCCAAAGTTGTTGGTATCGAACCAGGCGAGGTTGTGACGGTATACGATATTACCGAGCCTGTAACGCACTCGCTGATCGCTGGTGGTGTTGTGGCTCATAACTGCGGTGAACAGGGCCTGCCCGGCTGGGGCGTGTGCAACCTGTCCGCCGTCAATCTCTCCAAGTTCTACGATGCCGAGAAGCATGAAGTGGACTGGGCAGATCTGGCGAGAACCACCCGGTATTCCGTTCGCTTCCTGGATAATGTCATCGACAAGACACCGTATCATTTCCCGGAAAATGAAGCGAACCAGAAGCTCGAACGCCGCGTAGGCCTCGGCACCATGGGACTGGCGGAGCTGATGATTAAGCTGAATATCCGCTACGGCAGCCCCGAGTCACTGGAATTCTTAGACAAGCTCTACGGCTTCATGGCCCGCGAGGCCTATCTGGCTTCGGCTGAGATTGCAGGAGAGAAGGGCTCGTTCCAGGCCTTTGACACCGACAAATATTTGCAGAGCGGCTTTATGCGGAATATTACTGAGGTCTACCCGGAGGTCAGCGAATCGATCCGCAAGCATGGCATGCGCAACGTGACTGTAATCACCCAGGCTCCTACAGGCAGTACCGGAACTATGGTGGGTACATCTACAGGCATCGAGCCATACTTCGCCTTCAAATATTTCCGCCAGAGCCGTCTTGGTTATGACGAGCAGTTCGTGCCGATCGCCCAGGAATGGCTGGAAGCCCATCCGGGAGAGGAACTACCAGAATACTTCGTCACTTCGATGGACCTGTCCGCCAAGGATCATATCCGCGCTCAGGCTGCTATTCAGCGCTGGGTGGACAGTTCGATCTCCAAGACCGCGAACTGTCCGTCCGACTTCACCGTGGAAGAGACCGCCGAACTGTATGAAATGGCCTTCGATCTGGGCTGCAAAGGCGTGACCATCTACCGTGACGGCAGCCGTGACGTACAGGTGCTGGAAACTACGAAGAAGGAAGATAAGAAGGATGCTGCGGCAGAAGTGAAGTCAGTGGAGGCCAAGGAAGCAGAACCGGCTGCTACGATTAATGTCTCTGCAAAGCCAATGACTATGGAAGCTGCTCCAGGTCTACAGCCGGCGGCCAGCGGAGTAGACAAACAATACAAGAAGCGCCCGCAGGTGCTGCGTGGTGCGACCTATAAGATCAACACGCCGTTCGGCATGGCGTATATCACCATCAACGATCTTGACGGCATCCCAGCCGAAATCTTCCTGAACGTCGGCAAGGCTGGCTCTGACGTCTTCGCCATGGCGGAAGCCCTGGGCCGCGTCTGCTCGTTGTTCCTACGCTACGGCGACCACGGCGAGAAGGTTGGCCTGCTGATCAAGCACCTCAAGGGCATCGGCGGCTCCGGCGCCATCGGCTTCGGCGCGAACCGCGTCGAGTCTATCGCCGACGCAGTAGCCAAAGCCCTAGAGACCCATGTGCTCAACAACGCCCATGACGACCATATCCCGGCACCCATCGCAGCCACGCTGGAGCTTGATTTCAACGAGGCGCTGAGCGCTGAGCTGAAATCCACCGTTCCTGTGGCTGCTACCAACGATAACCACGGCAGTCATGACGCGCACAGCCATGGTACAGCCTCGCGGGATCTTTGCCCTTCCTGCGGTAGTGCTTCGCTGATTAATATTGAGGGCTGTAAGACTTGCGGGAATTGCGGGTATAGCCGGTGTGGGTGAGGGGTTAAAAAAGAAGTAATAAAAATTAAAATTGTGATGGATCAAAGAAGCAGCAAAAATGACCACAAGTGATGATAATAATGGCTCACAGAATGCGCTAATTTTAAAACCATTCAATATCTGAATTAATATACAAAATATTGTATGTATATTAGTTATTGTCGTTCCTGATCTATCTTTTATTTTTTCGTTACCCCCAAATAAGAATTTGGATTGTCAGAGCCTGGACCTTTCAATGGTTCAGGCTGCTTTTTTAAAAAAACGCTCACAGACGGCCTGAAATGAAATCCCCTTTTGGGCGGATTCGTAGACAAATAGATGAGTCCAAGTTAAGAGAATCCACAACCAGATAAAGGCTTTGGCCGAACGTACCTGATAGGTGCCGAAGCCTAAATTGTTCTTGGATTGTCGAAAGAAATCTCAATGGGCCAGCGCTTGGTATAGTAGGTTGCAATCGTTTCGGTTTCCAATGCAACATCCGTGCAACAAAAGGCGCTAATCCAGAAGCTCAGCTGGTCTTTATATCAAAATAGATACAATGGAAGGAAATTGCCTGATAAATACTGGGTTGAATTAGAAATAGAAGTTCTAGTTGCGTTAGATAACGGTGAATTAAAAAGAATAGATAATGAGTATCTGTTTATATTTATATCAACAACTCAGGGTATAACATTTAATTCTTAAAGTGGTATGAGCACTATGGACAAGTTCAGTATGTCGGACATGTGGGAAAATTAATAATGTTACATATCCTAATAGTAACAATCTTAAATCAAGTTGGAGGTTAAACACATCTGTGAAAAAGGTTGAAGAACTATATCAGCTTATAGGCAATAAGCTCGTAGGAATAATTCCTGATGAATGGGATAAAATTTATCTCTATGCTGAGATATTGCCGGGATCAAGAATAGTCTATTTTTATTACAATTCTACCACCCGGAACGAGTTGATATTTGGTCAATCTATTCCTGAAGTTTATGGGGTAGATGATCAAATATATAATAGATTGGACAGAGAGTTAATAGAGTATTTCGTTGAGCTAAATGCGGAGTCACTTAAAAGTTCTCCTGAACCCTGGACAAATCTGACAATGTATCTAGATCAATCTGGAAAATTTAATATTGATTACAGTTACGATGAAGTTCTGTTCTCCCCTGCGCAACAATTTACAATCTGGAAGTATGAAAATTTAGGACTACATCCTACAGACGAATTTGCCCAATCTTATTTAAATGAATATCTCAAAACAAAAACGGATTAAACCTCAGAGGTGTCCAGTTCAGCTATTCAATAGCTGAACTGGACACCTCTCGTTTTTGTATAAGATTCATAATAAGTGTCTTATAATTTCGAAAACTGTAAGTAATATTTCGGAGTATAATCAAACGAATTAGGCTTGCAGGTCACTCTCTTTTGGGTACCCTGATGTGATCCAGATGTACAAATCCGGCATGGGCACCCGGGATGTGGCCCGGTTTATAGAAAGCATGTTTGGCACCCATTACTCGCCCGCTACCATCAGTAACATCACCGCTACGGTGCTGGACGATATCCACCAGTGGCAGAAACGTCCGCTGACCTGCCGCGTATTTAAATCCTGATTGTAACGTTCCAAAGCACATCAACCACTTCCAAGAAGCTGTTGCCTTAAACTTAAGTTTAAGGTGTACAATGAATTCAAGATTCTCCCTAATTGGTGGGAGTCATGTAAATCGGAATATATTATCTTACCGGAAATGGAGGTCTCAAGGTGAGTTTATCCATTAAAGAGGCTTCGGAAAGGCTGGGGATTCCTCCTCATACCATCCGATTTTATGAAAGGAAAGGGTTGCTGCCATTTCTTCAACGCGACCCTTACGGAACTATAAAGATAAGACACTATATTTTGTCAAAATGGGTGAACCTCAGAATCTAAGTTATGTAATAAACCGATCTTTAAATACTGTAAAAATGCTCCAAAATAACGTAGGGGATATCATTATAAATTAAAACAAAATGTTTCTATTAATAAATAGCACTTCTCCACATTTTGGGGAGGTGCTATTTTATTACATAGTATAAAAAATATTAATCGGAGATATTGAACTTTCAAACGTATGAATCCTCATCCCCTATCTTGACGCCGGGCCGTAGCAGCCGTATTGTACAAGTGACAAGAACGGACAACCAAAGGGAGGTACAAGGTACATGCTTCAGAAGGGAAAGCTATGAATACATTGACAGCCTATGGCCGCAAGCTCAGGCGGCAGATCGCCGGCAGGTATTACCGGATATCCATCAAGCAGAGGATTCTGTTCTCGTTCATCGTGCTGATCACGCTGTCCATCGGTGCAATGGGCACCTTCTCGTATTGGATTGCTGCGCAGGAGATCGAGGACAATGCCTACGCCGGCAGCCGGGAGACGGTAAACAAGACGGCACAGCTGCTGGATTCCCGCCTGAATGATGTGGCGCTGTCCGTGCAGTCCCTGATGCTGAGCGATGCATACCGTAAGATGATGCTCGATGTGTTCAGCCACGATGTGTCGAATTATTATGTGCATCTGTCGGATCTGCAATATGTGCTCTCCCAGGCAACGTTCAATCAGC
This sequence comes from Paenibacillus sp. FSL P4-0338, assembly GCF_038002365.1. Lineage (NCBI taxonomy): Bacteria > Bacillati > Bacillota > Bacilli > Caryophanales > Paenibacillaceae > Paenibacillus > Paenibacillus sp. FSL P4-0338. The sequence continues at coordinate 558,350 of NZ_JBBOCG010000001.1, forward strand.
CGATCATTGAGAACGTGCTGATCGTTACCCCGATTGGAGATTTCTATTCGACTACGCAGATCCGGGCGCAGGACAACTCTTTCTACGGTTCGGAATTATATGATCTGAGCAAGGAGCAGCCGGGCGGCTACTGGGCCAAAGGACATTATGACCGGTTGTTCACAGGCAGCCAGCGGGTGGTCTCCTTCGTAGTCCGGGGAATTTATGAATACCCTTACACGCCGATCAGCAATGTATTTATTGTGGTCAATATCAGGGAGGGCCGGATAGATGAGCTGCTGAATACAGGCGGAGCACAAGCGGGGAGGAACTATTATCTGGTGAGCAGGGAAGGAGAGGCGGTGGTGGAGTCCCGCTGGCCGTTCCGGGGCAGGTTTCCCTGGAAGCCGGTGCTTCCCGAAGCCGGGAGAGCAGCCGATCCGCAGGATCACTATTACAGCTACGGCGGCAAGGAATATCTGGTTAATTATACAGGCTCAGCCTCATCACCCGACTGGATCATCTCCGGTATGCAGTCACGGGACCAGCTGCTGGGCAAGCTGCAGCGGGTGCAGCGCATCACCCTCTATGTCATCGCAGTCTTCCTGCTGGCCACCTGGCTGATCTCCAATCAGCTGACCTCTGTGCTGCTGAAGCCTCTGTTCAAGCTGCGGCGGCTGATGCGCAGAGTCGAAGAGAACCAGCTCAGTGTGGTGTATGAGAGCCGTTATGAGGACGAGGTTGCCCAGGTCGGCTTTCAGTTCAACCGGATGATGTCGGAGATTAAGACGCTGATCGCGGATGTGAAGACCAAGGAGGAGGACAAGCGGCATGCAGAGATCCGTGCCCTTACGGCGCAGATGGAGCCGCACTTTCTGTACAATACGCTCAATACCATCTATTGCAAATCGGTCATGGGCGAGAATGACGATGTGAACGAGATGATCCTGTCGTTGTCGCAGATGTTCCAGATCGGGCTCAGCGGCGGCAAGGATCTGATTACCCTTGCGGATGAGCTGTCCCACATGCGGCAGTATTTCGCTATTCAGCAGAAATGCTATGAAGGTCTGTTCGAATACACGGTGACGGTAGAGGACGAGGCCCTGCTGGCCTGCCTGCTGCCGAAGATTATCCTGCAGCCGGTGGTGGAGAACAGCATTCAGCACGGGTTCAGCGACCGTACCGGCGGAGGCTGGATTGATATCACGGTCAGCCGGGAGCAGGGGCTGCTGCATATTTGCATTACCGACAACGGACGGGGGCTTGATGCTGCACAGGTCAAGCAGGGGATGGTCAAAGCCCCCCAGTCCAGAAAAGGCTATGCCCTGTTCAACATCAGGCACCGGCTGGCCTTGTATTACGGGGCCGAAGCCCGTATGGACGTTAGCGGCGGGCCAAGTAAGGGATCACGGACGGATCTGTGGATTCCGCCTAGGGAGGAGAGTTGAAGGATGTACCGGAAGCTGGAGCCGGAAAGGTTCAAATTATGTGTAATCGACGATATTAAAAGTGTGGTGGACATGGTCTCGCGCAAGCCGCCGTGGCAGGAGCACGGTATTGAGATCACCGGGACGGCGCTTGACGGCGAAGCGGGACTGCAGCTCATCCGCGAGACCCGGCCGGACATTGTGCTGACGGATATCCGGATGCCAAGAATGGACGGCCTGCAGATGACCCGGGCGATTCTGGAGGTGCTGCCGGACTGTAAGATTATTATTCTCAGCGCCTACTCGGAGTTCTCTTATGCCCAGGAGGCCATCCGGCTGGGGGCGCTTGATTTTGTGAAGAAGCCCTTTTCCCTGGAGGAGATTGTGAATGCAGTGCTGAAGGCCAGGGAGCTGTGCCGGGAGGAGCGTCAGGAGACCGCCAGACTTGCTGTGATGGAGGCTAGAATCAGAGAAAGTCTGCCCATCCTCCGCCAGGAATATCTCACCTTCCTGCTGCACCACCAGACGACAGAGGCGGATGCCCGTTCCCGCTGGGCCTATCTTGATATCCCGCTGGACCAGCATGATTTCTTCGTGTTTGTCGCCGAGATCGATCATTTCGCGGAGAAGCTGAGCAGCCAGCCTGTGCAGGAGGTCGAGCTGCTGCGGTTCAGCCTGCACAATATTCTCGAAGAGACGATTTCCTCCCTGACCCGCGGCGTTATTATCCGGGAGGCGACAGACCGGTACGTCTGCATCATGAACGGCTCGGACCCGGAGACTGCCGCGCTGATTACGGAGGCCTGCTGCATGAATGTCAGCCGCTTCTCGCGTCATACCCTTTCAATTGGCGTGGGCCTGGGCACGGAGGCGATTCAGGAGCTGGGAGCGGCGTACAGACAGGCGCTTAGCGCGCTGGGGTATCATTTCTATACCGGAGGCAACGGGGTATATCATTATAGCAATATCGAGAATAAACCTTTCTCGCTCCATAGCTATTCCGCCGCCGCTGAGCAGGAGCTGCTGTTCGCCCTGCGTTCCGGCAATTCTGCCAAAAGCCTGCAGGTGCTGGACCAGTTGTTCTCGGAGCTGCTGGACAGCGGGCTTTTGCCTGATCCGCGTTATGTTGAGAGTGTCGGCTATGAGCTGAGCTCCAGGATCTGCCGGGTACTGCTGGAGCAGTTCCCTTACGGGCAGGTGGAACCGCTGGAACTCAGAATTGCCGCCATGAAGAATCAGGTGCATCCTTCCCTGCAGGATATCCGGGACCTGCTGTCCTGGCTGTGCCGGGAGGCTTGTACACTAGTTACGGAGGCCCGTTCCCTGGAGTCCACGCGGATTATACGCCAGGCCGTCGAATATATCCATAGTCATCTGGATACGGGGCTGTCGCTGGAGCAGATGGCGAAGCAGATTAACCTTAGTCAGGGGTATTTCTCCAATCTGTTCAAGAAGGTGCAGGGGATTTCGTTCCAGCAGTATGTGATGCATGAGAAGATGGAGAAGGCGAAGGCGATGCTGATTAGCGGCCGGCAGGTTCAGGAGATTGCCCAGGAGCTCGGGTATGAGCACAGGCGCTATTTCAGCGAGGTGTTCAAGAAATATACCGGCATGACCCCGTCCGAGTTCAAATTGCATTATCTTGGAAAAGAATAGGGAACAGCAGGGGAGGGATTTCCGCAGGGCGGAGATTACCTCCCTTATCTGTATAGAACTCCTGCAAATATCTGCCCTTAATGTGGGCTTACCCGCCTTATCCGGATGCGCCAATCCGTCTATAATCAGATTGTAAGCGAGTACATAAGGAATATATAAGGGGGCACAACCAATGATGAAGCGTATGCTAATGACATCTCTGAGCCTGGTTCTGGCACTTGGCTTAGCAGCCTGCGGCAACGGTAACAGTGGCGGCGGCAATGCAGCTGAAGGCACGGGAGACGGGGCGAAAGCTGGTTCGGGGGAAAAAACTAAAATCAGCTATTGGACAGGCGACCGCCATGATGCAGATTTCGTGAAGGAGAAGGTAGCCGAGTTCAACGCATCCAATAAGGACGGGATTGAAGTGGAGCTGGTCGTCAAGGGCGATGACTTCGATACCGCGCTCGACCTGTCCTTCCAGACCTCTGATGCACCGGATGTGATCCGGGTGAAGGAGAATACCGTTCAGACCTTCTACAAAAAAGGCTTTCTTGCTCCGATTGACGAGTTCCTGAGCGATGAGCTGAAGGCGAAATTCCCGGCCATGCCGGATCTGAATGAATTCGAAGGCAAGCGTTACAGTCTGCCGAACTTTGGAACGACCATGCGTCTGGTGTACAACAAAGATCTGTTCGCCAAAGCGGGCATTGAGCATCCGCCGGCTACCTTGCAGGAGCTGGTGGATACAGCCAAGAAATTGACAGCAGCCGGCAAAGCGGACGGCGCTTACGGCTTCGCCCTTAACTTCAAGAACCCCGGCAGTGCATTCGCACGTTCGGCACGGGTGGTTGCGGAAATGAGCGGCTATGGCGGCTTCGGGTATGATTTCAAGACAGCCCGCTTTGACTTCAGCGGCTTCGAGCCGATCATCAATGCCTTTAAGCAGATCAAGGACGACGGCAGCATGCTGCCGGGTGTAGAATCGCTGGATATTGATCCGCTGCGGGCACAGTTTGCGGAAGGCAAGATCGGAATGTATATGTCCTACTCCTCAGAGCCGGGCGTCTATAAGAATCAGTTCCCGGCCAAGATTGACTGGGCGGCAGCTCCGGTTCCTACCATCGACGGCAATGTGAAGGGGGCTTCCGGCTTCCTCGGAGGCCAATGGCTGGCGCTCAGCTCGAAATCAGAGCACAAAGAAGCAGCCTGGAAGTTCATGGAGTTCATGTACGGCGATCAGGTGCTGACGGATTATCAGGAAAAAGGCTTCGGCATCTCCATGGTTCCATCCATTAGCGCAGCAGCCAAGACACCGGATGTGAACGGCATTGAAGGCTTCCTGCCGAATAAGAACGATGGAGTGTGGCCGGTCTATCCGTCTGTAGCACCGGAAGGAATGAAGTCGGATGACGCCTTCTTCAAATATATGCTGAACGGCGGCGACCTCAAGGCGATTATCGCTGATCTGAACAAACGCTATAACGCTGCACTGGACAGTGTGATTGCGAATGACGGCGTGAAGGCCGAGCCGGATGCCGGCTTTGATCCCGCCGCTCTGGGCGGCAAGTTCGCCAAGTAGACGGAAGGTTAGGGATAGAGATACAGGTCAGGATAGCGGGGGATGGGGAAGCTGCTTCCCCATCCCTCTGCTCTGGCCGCAAGGAGAGGAGCCGGAAGAAACCAGATGAACAAAACGAAACATGCCTTATTTTCATATAGCTTTATCTTTCCAAGTGCCTTGCTCACATTGTTCCTCGGAATTTACCCGATTGCCTGGGCGTTCCGCTATATGTTCTATGATTACAAAGGGTTCGGAACGGCCCGGTTTACAGGCTTGGCCAATTTCAGCCGCATCCTGAAGGACACCCAGTTCTGGGATTCGGTGGTGAATACATTTGTCTATGCAGGGGGCAAGCTGCTGATCACCATTCCGCTGGCCCTGCTGCTGGCAGCCATATTGAACCGGGGGCTGCGGGGCAGACAGCTGCTGCGGGGGATTTTCTTCATGCCGACCGTCATCAGTACCGCCGTAATGGCTGTAGTCTTCTTCACGATTTTCAACTCATATAACGGGATTCTTAACCAGTTCCTGATCCGCTCGGGCCTCTCGGATTCCGGTGTGGATTGGCTGGGGCCGAAATATGCCATGCTCACCGTCATTCTGGTTGCGGCCTGGGGGGCGGTCGGCAATTATATGCTGCTCTTCCTCGCCGGTCTGCAGAATATTCCCGAGGATGTGTATGAGGCCTCTTCCCTGGACGGGGCAGGAAAAATCCAGCAGTTCCGCTATATCACCCTGCCGATGCTAGGGCCTGTCATGCAGATGGTTATTATGCTGGCGATTATTACAGCCCTGAAAGGCTACGAGAGCATCATGGTTCTGACTGAAGGCGGTCCTGTAGGCAAGACGGAGGTCATGTTCCTGTATTTGTACAAATTATTTTTCCCTGTCGGCGGGGGCAGCGCGGCGGTCCAGGTCCAGGAGTTCGGATACGGCAGTGCGGTTGCCTTTGTGTCTGCGGTCATTGTAGGGATGATATCACTCATTTATTTCTACGCATCCAGACGCATGAATCAGACCGATTGAGGAGAGAGGCTATTATGAGACTAAGAACCATACTGGGCAAAACAATCCTGTGGATATTTTTGCTGTCGTTTGCTTTTATCACCCTGATTCCGGTTGTGATCACCATCCTGGGCTCCTTCAAGACTAATGCCGAGCTTACTGCGGGTGCGACCTTCCTGCCGGAGAGCTGGCACTTCTCGAACTATGCCGAAGCCTGGGCGCAGGCCAATTTCTCCAGGTATACCCTGAACAGCCTGATTGTCTCCCTGGCGGCGGTGGTCGGCACGCTGCTGGTATCATCCATGGCGGCTTATGTGGTGGACCGGATGGATTTTGCCGGCAAAAAATGGTATATCGGACTGCAGTCCTTCACCATGTTCGTAGCTGTAGGGGCGGTCGTGCTGCGTCCGCAGTTCGATCTGATGGTCAAGCTTCATCTCCACAGCAGCCTGTGGGGGGTTATCCTGATTCTGATCTCCGCCCATGCTTCGATCTTCTTCATTCTCGCAAGCTTCATGAAGGGGATTCCCCGCGAGCTGGACGAGGCGGCGCTAATAGACGGCTGCTCTCCCGGCCGGACCTTCTGGCGGATCATTCTGCCGCTGCTCGGACCCGGACTCGGCGTAGGTGCCCTGTTCACCTTCCGTGGCGCGTGGAATGAATATCTGCTGCCGCTCGTGTTCACGATGACGAAGCCGGAGCTGCAGACGCTGACTGTCGGACTGGCGAACCTGAAGTACGGGATTTCAGCCGCTTCCCAGACCCACTATATGATGGCGGGCGCCTGCTTGTCCATTCTGCCGATTCTCGTGGCCTATCTGTTCGCCAACAAATCCTTCATGCAGATGACGGCCGGTTCCCTGAAGGGGTAGCGGTCCGGTCCTGCGCAACCCATATTCCATGTTTAACATTCAACATTCAAGGAGGTACACCCCATGACTCAACACGTTCCGGCGATTCTACAATCCGCCCCGTTCATCCGGCGGTATCCGGGCAATCCGGTGCTGGATGCATCGAAGGTTCCTTACCCCACCGCACTGGTATTCAATGCCGGTGTAACGAAATTCAACGGCAAATATGTGATGATCTTCCGCAATGATTACGGCTCACTGGCTGATCAGACGCTTGAGCCGCACCACACCACGGATCTCGGTATTGCCTACAGCGATGACGGGCTGAGCTGGACCGCCGGCCCGAAGCCGGTGTTCAAAATGCATGACGAGGAGACTATCCGCGCCTATGACCCGCGCCTGACCGTAATCGGCGGCCGCTGTTATATGTGTTTTGCCGTGGATACGCGCCATGGCATCCGCGGCGGGATTGCCGTTACCGATGATCTGGAACACTTCGAGGTGCTTAGCCTGTCTACACCGGACCTGCGCAATATGGTGCTGTTTCCCGAGCTGATCGGCGGCAAGTATGTCCGGCTGGAGCGTCCCTTCACAGTGTACAGCCGCGGTGGCCGGGACCGCTTCGACGCCTGGATCTCCGAGTCGCCGGACCTCATACATTGGGGCAACTCCAGCCTGCTGCTTGCCGTCGAGCAGGTGCCGTTTGCCAATGACAAGGTCGGTCCGGCCGCGCCTCCCGTCCGGACGGATAAGGGCTGGCTGACCACCTTCCATGCGGTGGATGTAGACCCGGCCAGGGGCAAGCACGGCTGGGAAGACACCTGGAAGAAGCGCTATACCGCCGGAATTATGCTGCTGGATCTGGAGGACCCCCGCAAGGTGATCGGCATGAGTAAGCAGCCGCTGCTGGCACCGGAGGCGGATTATGAGATCGGCGGGGGCTTCCGCAATCATGTGATTTTCCCCGGAGGGATGATTCTGGAGGATGACGGCGAGGTCAAGATCTATTATGGCTCTGCGGATACGGTGGAATGCCTGGCAACGGCCCATGTGGACGATCTGCTCAGGCTCTGTCTGGAGCCGGGACATAAATAAGATTGGAAGCTGGCTGAGGGCGGAAATATATCGACTTTATGAAAGAGGTGTTTATTTATGTTGAAAAGGTTCAAATTATTAAGTGCATTATTAATTTTTTGTATGGCCAACCTGTTACCGGTCTTTCCTTTGACAGCAAGCGCAGCGGGTACAATCGTAAGCTATCCATTACCGTCGGTCTATACCACGACCAGTCAATACACGGTAACAGCAGACGCCACCAATATACCGGTAATCGACACTTCCGCGGTATTTGTAAACTATAATTATTGTAATTTCTCTTTTTCAGGTACGACTACAATCACAATTACAGCAAGCGAGCCCATCAATACCTATAATATTTCTCCCAAAGCTTTGGGAATCACTGCAACCAAGAGCGGAAACACACTTACCTTTACACTTTCATCGCCAACCTATCTCATCGTCAAAATCAATAATCTGAAGGATCTGGTGATTGCGGCAGATGCGCTTGAAACCAATGTTCCGGCTTCCTCCGGTACAGGGATATATAATGTTAAAACCGGGTATGGTGCTGACAGTACCGGTGCCACTTTGGCTACAACTGCCATACAAAACGCTATCAATGCGGCTAACGCAGCAGGCGGCGGTATCGTATACGTTCCAGCCGGAGTATACAAGAGCGGGAACATTGTTCTAAAAAGCAATGTTTCGGTTTATCTGGAGGGTGGTTCGGTTATACGGGGTTCAGGAAATCCAAGCGATTACACTACTCATTTCCACAAGAATTCTCTGAATAAGGATGGAACATGGTTTATCTATACCGAAACCAATGCAAACAATATTAAGATATATGGCAGGGGAACGATTGACGGCAATGGCCATTATATGCGAAACACAAACAATTATTTGAACAATATTCTTGTACCCTTGCAGTGCAGCAACTTCACGGTTGACGGCATAACCATCAGAGACAGCGGCGGCTGGGCTACAATCGTTACCAGATCCAACAACGTCACCTTCCAGAATACCAAGCACTTCAACAACAATGAGCTTGATTATGAGAATGATGCAATCGATATTCAAGAGAGCCAGAATGTACTCATCAAGCACACTGTAGCCGTATCGGAGGATGACACTTACTCCTTTAAGACATGGGATGTAGCCACTACGGATATCGCTGCCAACTGGCCGGGAACTTCTGAGAACCAGTCCAATGTAGTTGTGGATGATGCTTTGGCCTGGAGCAGATGTGGAGCATTCAAGGTTGGAGATGGTGTGAAACAGCTTCAGGATGGCATCGTTGTTAAAAACTCTTATGTATACCGGTGCTGGCGCGCTTTAGCGGTAGGTCATCTGTATGGAACTCCAGCAGCACAAAACATTGTATTTGACAATATAGATGTAGAAGGCTTCTGGCCAAGATCCGGTGTTCACTCCAGATGGTTTGATCTTTCTGCCAAAACCGGCCCGATCAAAAATGTGGTCTATAATAATATCAATTTACGCGCTTTAGGTGAAGTTTCAATCATGAAGGGTTGGAATGACACCTCTACGGTCTCTGGAGTTACACTAAACAATGTTCGCGTCGGTGGAGCTGCGGTAAATAATTTGGCAGATTTGAAAATAACAGATACGAACAGCTATGCTGCAGATCCAAAATTCAACACATTAAAATTTGAAGCGGAAGGCTATAACCTTAGTTCAGGTGTTTTATCCTATGAGGCAAGCACGGATGGCGGGCTGGATGTTGGTGGAGGGAGTAATGGCGACTATATCGCATTTAAAAATGTAGACTTTGGCAGCACAGCTAAAACAAGCATTGATTTGAAGGTTGCATCCGCTTATTCCGGCGGAAGGATCGAATTCCACTTGGACAGTCCTACAGGCACTATGCTGGGTTATTGGACGGCAGAAAGCACGGGCGGATGGCAGACATGGTCCCTCAAGAATATCCCGCTTACTGCCGGGACAGCTGTAGGGACCCATACGGTATATGTTACTTTTGTGAAGTCAGATTCAACCACAGTGGCAAATTTAACTTGGTTCCAGTTCAAATAGAATAGAAACGGTTTGATTTAATTGAAATAAGCTGGATAAAGGGGCGTATCAAATGATATGCCTCTTTATTCAGCAAAATTTAAAAATGTTGAATCGATGAATTTAAGTAATCGTAAAGGGGCTGTGGATTCCAGATTTGAGCTTCAATGTATTCAATATAAGGCCCCATACCTTCCCAAAGTGCAGTTCTGCCTTTATCCTCTGGTGCACCGTAAATATCCTCTAACCTATCTAAGTCAGAGAGAGTAAAGATTCTCCCATGATACTGTAATTGATAATGAGCAGATTCCTTATCTGCCCCCAGCCAATAGGTAACCATGCTATCGGGATAAGTGAAGCTTATATCCTGGTGCGAAAAAACACTGAGCGGAACACGGATTCTGCTTAATTCAAGGGCAGACAAGTGATCTTCCATCCATTGAGAGTAGCCCAGCACTGCATAGAGTGGATAATTTTCTTGGGGATTTCCCCCTTGTGCTATAAATTCACTCCTTACCCATTGTTCAGCTTGCCGTCTATTATGTAAATATTGAGCAGGTTCCTTGAATCTATCGGCAACCGGGTTATCCACATATAAAGACTCCATAACTTGAATTGCATCAGAATCACTTAATGCGGATAGGCTGCGGAATGGTGTATCACCCTGTCTATAATAATGAGTCAGAAATGTAATCATGGTTCTCCTCTTCGGTAATTATTTTTTGGAAAGTACACTACATTTCAATACATAATACATTTCCTCAAGCATGACTATCGCGTCGTCAATGGTTAGTTCCTGCGAGTTCATATGGATCATAACTCCAATTCCGAGCCAATATGCCGAAAGCTTCTTGAACATTTCCCGGGTTTTTATTGTGCTCATCGTGCATAGCTGAGGATCTAACTGGAGAAATGCCTGATAAATCTCTTCATTAAGCAGGTCATCATTATACTTGGTGTAGTCACTGCTGTACTCAGATAAAAATAACAATCGGAACAGATGCTTCTCTGCTTGAGCAAAAAATAAACAACCTACTGCCAGGTTCATTGCAGGTTCATTCTTCTCATTGCTGTATTGTTTGATCTCATTTAATGCGAAATCAACAGTACGTTTGTATACGTCTTCCTTGACCTCTTCCATACTTTTGTACAATCGGTAGACAGGTTGAGTAGAACATTTTAGCTTTACCGCGATATTTCTGGCTGTCAGCACCTCGAATCCGGCTTGGCGGGTTAGTTCAAATGCTGTAAGGGAGACCTGTTCCCGAGTAATTTCTGCTTTTGGCGGTATTTTTCTCAACTCCTTCAACTAAAATAAAAAATAACAACTGTTATGTAACTTATGTTATTATCGCATCAACAAATTGTCAATCCCTATAATCCAACAGGTTGTAGATTTCCTGAATTATAGTTATATTTTGGGAAATGCATGAAGGAGATAGGGAATGAAGGTTCTTATTCGCTTTTGTAAGCCATATCTAAGATCATTTGTGTGGGTCTTTGGGCTTAATGTGCTTATTGGCTGTACGGAGCTAGCGTTGCCGTATTTGCTGATGCAGATCATTAATGGTGCAAGTGCGGTGCATGCGGATGGCGGAGCGTGGGTATACGCGAGTCTCTGGGGATATGTTCTTCTTCTCGGCGCGGGTATTCTGTTCAAATATTGGAATCAAAATGCCGCGAACCAGTCGAGTCTGCTGATTGCCCGTGATCTGCGTGTGGATGGATTCGGCCGGTTGATCAGCCATCCCTATAACTCGTCGAAAGATAAAGCAGCGGGGGATCTGATTACGACATTATCCAGTAATATTATGGTGGTGGAACAGTTCATCAGACAGGAGCTTCACCAGTTCATCTACCAGCCTGTCCGTCTACTAGGGGCCATCATTTTTATGCTATGTATAAGCTGGAAGCTCCTGGTGGTATCTCTGCTGATTGTGCCTGTCTCGTTATGGCTGTCTCATAGAACGGTCACCTCCATTTCTTCGGTGTCTAGACAGTTATCTGATCAGACGGCTGGACTCACCTCCATACTGAACGAAACCCGGCGAGGGATGAAGACGATCAAGGGGTATCAGCAGAACCGTTGGTTTATTGACAAATTTCAGGGGCAAACCCGGAGTGTCCGGTTAAAGGAGCTCACTCTGGAACGGAAACTATCTGCTCTAATTCCTGTGCAAATTGTAATCAGTGCGTTCCCCTATGCCCTATGTGTACTTATTGGCGGGTACTTTACGCAGAAGCAGCAGATGAATGTGGGTGAATTAGTAAGCTTCCTTCAGCTCCTGAATTATCTGGTCCGTCCGCTATCCCTGTTGCCGGGGATGGTGTCGAGTGCCAGACGTCTGGGAGGAGTGCTGTCCCGGATCGCAGAGCTGTATGAAGAGAATGAAGTGGAAGGAGAATATGTGGAGCTTCAGGGCCGCGAAGGTACACTATCCTGTGACAAGGTATCCTACGTCTATAAAGACAAGGTAGTGTTATCTAATATTAGCTTCAAGGCGGACTCCCCTGGAATCACTGTCATTGCGGGGAGAAGCGGCAGCGGGAAGAGTACATTAGTCAAGCTGATCTGTGGTTATGATAGACCCTTAGAAGGCACCATTACACTATTCGGGCATGATCTTCGTCAGGTAGGCTTCCATTCGGTAGCCCCGTTAATTGCATTCGTTCCGCAAGAGCCTTATATCTTTCCGGTCTCGATTCTGGACAATATTGGCTACGGGCGGCTGGATGCCACGCGCGAGGAAGTCATGGAAGCAGCTACGGCAGCAGGTGTGCATCGATTTGTCCATGAATGGCCGGAGGGCTATGACACTGTAGTCTCTGGCGAGGCGTTATCTGGAGGGCAACGGCAGCGGATATCCATCGCCCGCGCATTGTTGAAGAACGCTCCAGTGCTGATTATGGATGAGCCAACCTCTGCTTTGGATGCTGTGGCTGAGCAGGAATTAATAGATTTCCTAAATACATATAAGCGGGAGCATATGATTATCATCGTCTCCCACCGGCTGGCAACGATCAAGGCTGCGGATCAGCTGGTTATTCTGGATCGGGGACAGCTTTTGGATGCGGAAGGTGAGGTGGCGGTCCGTTGAGAGCAGATTCTTCCATCCGTGCATTAGCCAGCTTGCTATGTAGAATGAAGGCCTATTCCATACCCTATCTGCTCTGCCTCATTGTTGAGAATGCTATCGGAGTAGGGCTGAATCTGGTTCTGGCCTTTGTCTACATGGATTTATTTGCTGCGGTAACTAAAAATGAACCGGGCGAGCTGTGGGGTTCGTTTGTGCTTTTTATCCTTAGCCTTAGCGTGACTTGCGTTCTTCACCCTCTGTTTCGCTTTCTTGGCATGAGGTCAGTGAAGAGAGTGATGGAAATCTACCGCAATCAGGCGTACGAGCATTTGCTTTCCTTGCCCGTTAAATCCTATAATGACCACCGGCAAGGTGAATTCATTTCACGGCTAACCCATGATTTAGACCAGGTAGAGCGGGTGTACACAGATCATCTTAGTGCGTTGTTATCTACGATTTTTTATGGCATGGGTTCGATTATTGCCCTGTGGGTTCTGAATTGGAAGCTGGCAATTGGAATCATTGGCTGGGGAATGCTCTCAACTTACATCAATAGTCACTTGAGCAAACGACTCTCTCAGGGAAGCAATCATGTACAGGAGAGCCAGGCTAGACTATTGGATATCATTGTTCAAGGGATAGGCGGCAGAGAAGTAATTGCACTCTTCCGGCTTAAGGGAATCTTCCAGCAGAAGCTGAATGCACAGAATGAAACCTATATTCACCACTCCTATGAATTGGGCAAAAAACTCTCTGCCTTCGATGGTATGAATTATGCAATTGCATCCCTGAGTAATATTGGCATATATATGGTTGGAGCAGTTCTTGTGTATAGGGGTATGCTCCCCCTGGCTACATTGATTGCAGTGACCCAGCTTCAGCATGGGGTAACCTCAAGCTTTGCCAGTATGGGAGGAACGCTGCATCAACTGAAGACATCTCTGTCAGGAACCAGACGTTTCTTCGAGCTGTTCGACTATGAACCGGAGGAGATGAAAGGCAGAATAGAGCTTGTCCGTTCCGAAGCTTATCTAGCATTTGAGAATGTCAGCTTCGGCTATGGGCGAAGGGGGCCGGTGATGATAGATTCTGAACTGGAACCGCAGCAGCTCTTGCACAATATATCTTTCAGAATCGATCCGGGTAGTTTTGTGTGTCTGGTTGGAAGCAGCGGGAGCGGGAAAAGCACGATAATGGAGTTGCTCCTCCAGTTTCAGCAAAGTCCGACCGGGGAAATCTGTTTGCCTGATGCTTGCGCAGGCGAATGGAATGTGGAGCGGATTCGCAGCAGGATGGCTTATGTTCCGCAGGAGCCGTTTCTTTTTGCAGGAACGATTGAAGACAATATCCGTCTGGGCCGCCCGGGAGCCAGTGATGAGGGATATTCCAAGCGGCCAGGGAGGCCGATATCATTGAATATATGATGTCCTTGCCCGGGAAGCTTCAGAGTCCAGTACTGGAGAGGGGCCAGAACCTGTCGGGAGGACAAAAGCAAAGAATTGCATTGGCGAGAGCCTTGCTTAGTCATGCCCCCATTCTTTTATTAGACGAGGTCTCATCCGCACTTGACGCACAATCTGAGGAGAACATTGTACAAGCCTTACAGCAACGCGCCCATGACCGGCAGCAGATTGTCATATTGATTACGCACCGCAAGTATGCGTGTGAACACGCAGATAAGGTCATCTACCTGAATCAAGGACAGATCACCGTTTGCGGGAAATGAAGGAGAGAATGGATGAAATTATGCTCAAGCAAGCCATAAAATCGATTGCTATTTTATACAAATATGCTCCCTATCTGATCATCTTGAAGTTCTTACAGATCCTGCTGCTTGCTCTGACCACTCCGCTGACGCTATACATAACACAGCATCTGATTGATTCTTTACAAGGTTATATCAATAATGGTGTTCCGCTGAATCAGCTTGTCCAATGGGGAGCAGCCTTGGTGGGCACCTTGCTCTTCACAGCGAATAGTACCTTCATGGACAGCATGATTACCCTACGCTTAAGGAGTAAGCTGAACCAGAATTTTATGGAAGAGATTGTGGAGAAATTTAACCGGATGGAGTACTCCTGTTACGAGGATTCGAAGGTACAGGATCATTTGAACAAAATGGGTAATCACCCGGATGAGAAGATTCTGGAGGTGCTGATCCAGACCTTAACGATGATTTCGCAGCTGGTCAGCTTAGTGAGCTTGATGGCTATTTTTTTACAGGTATCGGGCTGGTTCACTGTGGCCTTCCTGGTTATTTTCACACTAATGGTGGTACTGAACTTCAAAGCCATGGAAATGATGAACGGACTGTTCACCAGCCAATCCCGGGATGAGCGTGAACTATCCTACTTGGGGGGACTGCTAAGTGACAAAAGGCCCCTCTTTGAACTCAAGGTATTTGGTGCGGTTGGATACATACAGAGTAAATGGAAACAAAAATCGGAAAAGGTGCTGAAAGAGCGGTTGATGACTACGATAAAGTCTCATCGCTATTTTGCTGCCAGCAGCTTCTTACTTCTGATGTGGATAGGACTGGTGATCTTTGAGCTGATTCATGGAGTCATGGAGCGGCGGATTTCAGTCGGGCTGTTCGTTTCTTTGATTGGAGCATCCGGCAGTATTCTGGGAATTGCAGATGATCTGTCATTGCTGTTCTCCCGGTTGTCTCATCGTTGTATGGAGATTATGCATTATGAAAGGTTCATGCAGCTTCCAGAGCGGCAAATTACAACTGAATCCGAGCAACCGGCATCTGTAAACTCTGAACCGTATCCATTCATAGAATTTAGAGATGTCTGTTTTACCTATCCAAGGACAACAGAGCAGGTGCTGAAGAAGGTCTCCTTCACCATTAATCAGCATGAGCATATTGCTTTGGTTGGCGGGAATGGGGCCGGTAAATCGACAATTGTGAAGCTGCTAGTAAAGCTATATGTTCCAGATCGCGGAGAAATATTGATATATGGTGTACCTTTGAACCAGATTAGTCAAGAAAACCTGAGAAACAGCATCGGGATTATCTTTCAGGATTACGGCAAGTATTCATTGACTCTTCGTGAGAATATTGCTTTTGGTAACATAGCCAAAATAGGACATGACAATGACCTCAGAGGCGCTCTGACTAAGGCAGCACCGGATGGGTTTTTGTCTGATTTGGATACAAATTTAGGGAAGATTGCGGAGAACGGTATAGATCTGTCCGGAGGACAATGGCAGAAGATTGCCATGGCCCGTGCCTATTTAACAGATTGCCCTTTCATGATTATGGATGAACCGACAGCGGCATTAGATCCGGTGGCTGAAAGTGAATTGTACGCAACTTTTAGAGATATGATGGGTGAGAAGGGTTGCTTATTTATCTCTCACCGTTTGGCGAGCGCCAGATTCTCTGACCGTATCTTAGTGCTCCAAGACGGTGCTATTACAGAAGACGGAACTCACGAACACTTAATTAGTCAGAAGGGTATGTATGCAAATCTATGGAGCAAGCAAAGCTCTTGGTATAGGGACAGTGATGATCATGAAGGATAAATACACACCGCTGGTGATTGTGCTCAGAGTATACAAGCAAACATTGAAAGCGGCTCCCTGGTCAGGGATTTTGTCCCCGCTGTATTATTTGCTTGAGGGCATTTTCCCGGTATTTATAACGATTGTATCAGCCAGACTTTTTAATGAAATTTTCGCTTACACACAGGGCAGGACGGAGGCGGAGTCTCTTTTTGTCTACGGGGGAGTTCTGCTGGCAGGCTATGTATTGAAGCAGATTCTTCAGTTCATCTCTAATATCACGATCAATGCCGGAGTCTATGAACGATGCACAGACTATCACAAACAGGCTATAGCCCACAAGAGCTCCCGGTTACCGCTGATTCAATATGAGGACTCTGAGACCATGAACATTAAGACCCGGGCAATGGATTGTGTGAACCGTGAGGTTCTTAGTCAAATCTATATGTCCTCCGCCGTATTTGTTACCAGCGCTATTAGCATTATCTCATTGGTGTCTGTGCTGGCCAGCTACAATCTGCTGTTTATTCTGTTGTCTTTGTTGACAGTCATGCCCTACTTTATTGCCAGAAGGCTGCGTGGTAAGGACTTCTATGCGCTCAAGAAGAGACAAACCAAACGAGTCCGCTATAGGGATTATCTTTGGGAAATGTTCAATGATAAGACAGCAGTGAAAGAAATGCGAACCATGGGGTTCGACCAGTACTTAAGAGAGCAATTCAAAGAAACAAGAGTTGAGATCAATAAGGAGTTATGGGAATTCAGTAAAAAGGATGCATTATCCTTACTCTTCTGCGATACGATTCGTGTCATTGGTTATACGGCGAGTGTCGTTCTCGCACTGGTCCTAACCATATCCGGCAAGATTAACATAGGCTTGTTCGGAGCAAGCGTTGGGGCTTTCTTATCTGTGCAGAATGAAACGAAGAAATTCTTAATGGATTTGGGCAGCCTTCCTGAGAAAATAGCCTTCGCCAAGGATTATTATGCTTTTTTGGACTTACCTGAAGAGCGTAACGGATCAGTGCAAAAAGAAAGTCTTACCGAAAGCATAAGACTGGAGCAGCTTGAATTTACTTATCCCAATGCAGGTGACAAAACGATTAAAGGAGTCGATCTGGAAATTCATAAAGGTGAGAAGATAGTGATTATAGGAGAAAATGGAAGCGGGAAAACGACACTCTCCAAGTTAATTTTGGGGTTATACCCCGTTCAGCGCGGAACCGTTACTTATGATGGAGAAGCGCTAGCGGAGCTTAATCAGGAGGCTCTCTTCCAAATGATCTCTATCATTCCTCAGGATTTCATGAGATATTCCCTTACGCTAAGAGAGAATATTTGTATTTCGGATCTGGGCAGGTCTGATGCTGACCGTGATATCTTGGATGTGCTGGAAATGGTTGAACTGGATATTGACCCCGCAGGGCTCGATCGTACACTGGGGAGAGAATTCGATGGGGTAGAGCTTTCAGGCGGACAATGGCAGAAGCTCTCTATCGCCAGAGGATTATTCAAGAATAGTGAGCTTATCGTGATGGATGAACCGACTAGCGCTTTGGATCCGCTGATTGAGCATCAAATCCTGATGAATTTCCTTACGGTAGCTCAGGGCAAGACTGCAATTATCGTCTCACACCGCACAGGCCTGTGCCGGCATGTGGACAGAATTGTAGTGATGAAGGCCGGTGAGATCGTCGAAGTCGGCAGCCACAGCGAGCTGATCCAGAGAGATGGCGAGTATACAAGGTTATATACAACCCAAGAGCAGTGGTATGTTTAGCAAAAATTATAGAGCCCATACCTTGTAACGGTTTGGGCTCTTACTCACTATCAATCTCTCGATACCATAGAGGCAAAGCCAGCAAGCCGCTCGGATTATCATGCTCTGGAGGAGCATCAAAAAAATATCAAGTATGCCGATCTATTAATAGATGGGAAATCACAAAAGTAAATATCGGTCCATTTCATTTTGATTGGGGTAGTTATGAAAAAGCCATTAATAGCACCTTTGGAGTGGCGGGCATCCAATAATAAGCTCAGCAAAAAAAGGCTGACCAAGTGCCGGAGTAACACCCGTCGATTTGGTCAGCCTGTATTGCTAAACTCTTTAAACTTCTGTTTGCAGCCGATGCTTCAGCTGTTTTTGTTCCGAATGAAGGGCCATCTCAGTCTCGATCTGCTCCAGGGTGCGGCCTTTGGTCTCAATGACCACGAAGCGGACGAAGAGGAGACCCAGGACACAGATGAAGCCAAAGGCCGAGAAGATGACTCCGAAGCTGAACTGGTCAGCAAGAATAGGGAAGATCAGACCCACAGCCAGCGAACCCGTCCAGTTGAAGGCGGAGGAGATGCCGCCGCCAATGCCGCGTACAGAGAGCGGGAAGATCTCCCCGACGATAATCCAGGTAAGCGGCGCCCAAGAAAAGGCATAACACAGGATGAAGCTGCAAAGCGCGATTAAGGTCACCCAATTGAGTACGCTTGCTTCGACTCCGAATCCGCCGAGCAGAGCCGGCGTGAAGAAGGACAGCGCCATCCCCGCACTGCCCACAGTGAGGATGGTCCGGCGGTTGAATCTATCCACAAACTGCAGGAAGAGGATCGTCGTTAACACGAAAATTACTCCCACGATGACGGTGAATCCGGCAGCCAGCCGCGGAGATAAGCCGACGTTGCGGGCAATGCTTGTGGCATAGTACACAATCGAGTTGGCGCCTTGGATCTGCTGGAAGGTGGCCATGCCGACCCCGATGACTAAAGCCATGCGGAACTTGGAGTGGAAGAGCTGAGAGATTCCGGATTGTTCATGATCGGCAACACCCTCGATCTCGGCAATTTCGGCATTGATCTCATCCTTGGAAGTGCGCAGCGCACTTAGAACTTCACGGGCTTTGCCGCTCATGCCGTTCTTAATCAAGTATCTTGGTGATTCCGGCAGCTTTAGCATACCCAGGAATAGAATAATGGCGAACAAGGCGGCGCTGCCCAGCATTAAGCGCCAGCTACCCGGAACCGGTTCAAAGAGGAAGGCCACAATATAGCTAAGCAGCATACCAATGACAATCATCAACTGGTTTAAACCGGAGAGCTTGCCGCGCATGTGAGCTGGAGCAATCTCAGACATATAGGCGGGAACCAGGGAAGAAGCTGTACCGACCGCAATCCCCAGGAAGATCCGGGCCACAGTCAGAGTCGTTTCGTCCGGCGCAACGGCGGAGCCGATGGCACCAATGAAGAAGATCAGGGAAGAGATCAGAATCAGCTTCCGGCGGCCGAATTTATCCCCCAGCAACCCGCTAAGAATCGACCCGATAATCGCTCCCCCCATCAGCGAAGAGACTACGATACCGATCCAGAGGGAGCTTAGGCTGAAATCGCTTTTAATATGTCCTTCCGCACCGGCAATAATGCCGATATCATAGCCAAATAGAATACCTGCAAACGAGCCGAAGAAAAATATAAATTTGCTCGATACTTTGTTCATCATGTACCATTCCCTTCTTTATGCAGACCGTATCCTTTAAAGGATTCTTGATCTTCAGAAAGAAGTATAGCACGCGTCTTCCGGCGCGGGGTCTGGAATCGTCTTCACTAATTCGGGACGTTCCCGCACTATTTTAAGCTGTCAGAAGCAGGGAAGAGAAGAAGGGTAATGTCTAGCATTATCTTGATTGGTAATCTCAATATAATCCATAACAGCTAAGACTGATCCTTGTATGAGGTGGGAGAGACACCCGTGATTTTTTTGAACACACGGCTGAAATAGTTCGGATCCTTGTAGCCGACCTCGAAGCAGATCTCCTTCAAGGAGAGAGGGGTGGAGCGTATTAAGGCAATGGCCTTCTCAATCCGCAGCCGGGTGACATAATCAATGAACGTCTCGCCACACTGCTGCTTGAAGATTTTACTGAAATAATGAGGGTTCAGATGGACAACTTCCGAGACATCCTCCAGTGACAAGTCCTCCGTAAAGTTCTCTATGATGTATTGCTTGGCCCGGTCCAGCACGCTTAACGTCTGTTCCTCGCGCTGTTCACGCATCTGGCGCAGGGCGGAGGCTACGTAGGATTGCTGAACGTCTGCACCATTTCCATCTGCGGCGCCCGGTGAGGGGAGCAGGACATTCTGCTGCTTCAGCTCATCGAAATGGCAGACCGTCTCCGTCCGCTCCGGCAGCGTAGAGGCAAATACGGCTTCGTAATAGGAGGTGCGGAATCCGTCCGCTCCGCTGTGCAGCGATCCGATTCCGATGGAAGCCTTCAGGCCAAGAGTCTGTTCGCTGACCTGAGTAAGCTGCTCCGAGAGCTGTTTCGTCTGCCGGCGCCAGTCGTGTTCGCTGATTGCAGGCTGATGCAGAAAAATGGCCATGTGCCGGTCGATTAGGGGGCTGACCACTGAGCCGGGTCCATGCGATTTGATGAAGCTGCGGAGATGGTCGTAAATCTTGTTTTTCATCCGGGCGTAAGCCTCACCGCTATAGGCAATAACGATCGCACTCCCCTGCTTAAGAGACATCCCCAGCCAATCAGCGAGTTGTCCGGTGCTGGCATCGGCGCTGTGGTCCAGCATAAGCATCAGCGCCAGCTCATTCTCGGCAACCGGCAGAAGCTGAGAGACCTTGTCACGCAGATCCAGCTCCCTTGCTCTGGACTCGCTCTCTTGTTCAATCTCCCGGACCAGCCGTTGGAATACAGCAATAAGCTGCTCCCGTTTGGCCGGCTTTAAGATGTACTCCTTCGCCCCGAGCGACAGCGCTTCCTGGGCATACGCAAAATAATCATAAGCAGTCACAACAATAAAGCGGGTGCCGGGCAGCCGCTCTTTCATCTCGCGTAACGCCTCCAGCCCGCCGATGCCGGGCATGTTAATGTCCATTATGGCAATATGCGGCCGGTATTTCTCTGCATATTCAATAGCCATCCGGCCGTTTGCGGCATGGATGAACTCAAAGGTGTCCGGCAGGTAGCGCTTCACCATACATTCAAGACCTTCGCGTTCAATCGGTTCATCATCCACGATCAATAACCGGTACATTTGGAGTCCCTCCTTCTTCCCCTACATTAGGAATCTTAATTTGAATGGTCGTACCTTGTCCCGGACTGCTGAATATTTCAATCAGATCATCCCGGTTATAGAAAAGCTGGAGCCGTCTGAACACATTGCGGGTCCCGATGCCGGTGGATGCTTTGACTTCCTGATCTTCCCGGTCTTCTTCGAGGCGCAGCAGCGAGAGCCGGGTTTCCTCTGTCATCCCGGCTCCGTTATCCGTTACTATAATGCAGATGCCCTCCGTCCTCCGCTGGACGATGAGAGAGATCCGTCCTCCGTCCTCCAGCTTGGCCACCCCGTGCTGAAAAGCATTTTCGAGCAAAGGCTGGAGGCTTAATGCCGGAATCCTCACCGGCAAAGCAGAGGGGTCCGCCTCCAGCTCGAACCCGATCCGGTCCCGGAACCGGGTCTGCTGGATCGCGGCATATTCCCGGATATGCGTCAACTCCTCCTGGAGGGTGACGGGCTGGTCCAGCTTCTGCAGGCTGTAGCGCAGCAGATTGGACAAAGAGATAGTCAAATCGCTGGTTTGCTCCGCGCCCTCCAGGAAGGCCAGCTTGGAGAGGACATTTAGCGTATTGAACAGAAAATGAGGGTTGATCTGGCTCTGTAAGGCTTGAAGCTCCAGCTCCTTTACGATCCGCTGCATTTCCAGGCTTTTTTTGTCCTTCTCAATCAGCACGCCAAGATCGGCAGACATTTGCTGAATAGCCTTTGACAGCAAGCCCAGCTCATCCTCCTTGTGCCATTGCAGCTCCGGCTTGATCCCTAAGTCCCCTTTGGCGATATGCTTCGCCATCTCCACCAGCTTGCGGACAGGAACGGTGATACTGCGGGAAGCCCAGACGGCCAATAGAACGCTCATGAGTGTATTCATCACGAACAGAGCAGTCCCGCGCTGATTCATCCGTTCGTTCTCTGTACGAATGCTTTCGATAATGGGGCGGTAGAAGGCCAGCTCGGAATGAACCAGCTGCTGGCCGTCTTCGCGGATGAATCCGGCGATTTTCTCCGTCTCCATATAAGACTGGACAGCAGACTGCAGATCTCCGCGCTGGGCCGATGCCATGGAGAGGCGCTGCTGTTCCAGCAACGTGGACACCAGGTTGAGGTAGCTTTCCGGATCGAAGATGTGGGTGGGAGAATTAAGCTTGGGCAACGACTTGATCTCATGCTGCAGCGCCAGCAGCTCCTTCCCGGCAGACTGGAGTTCTGAGGTCTCCGCGGGGTTGGCCAGGTAAGCATAGAGTAAGTGGAGATTGCTTTCCGCCGACTCTGTCGTTTTCTCAATCAGCAGAATCCGCTCCATCATTTCGTCATAGCTGGTCTGTACGATTTTCCCGCTCTGGAACACGAAGTAAGCCACGGAATTGGCGAGTACGACGAGTAGCGGAATGAAAATCAGCAGCTTCATGCGAATGGTCATGGTGTTGTCCCCCTAGGTGCAGACTCTGATCTGTCGGCCTTCAACACATAGGTACCGGTATAGGTTACAGATGGGGGGCTGCTCCCCTGCCAATAGCCGTGCAGCAACTGAACCGCCTGAATACCCATTTCTACCGGCTGCTGAACAATCGTTAGCTTGATGTTCCCTGCATGGACGGCCTCAACTGTCTCGATTTTATCGTCAAAAGCGAAGATCTGCACCCCACCCGGCCTTACGCGCCGTGCAGCATCCAGGATGCCCAATCCGTCGGATGAGCTGAACCCGACCATATAGTTCATATGCGGATACCGGACAAGCATGGTCTGGGCTTCCTGAGCGGCCTGGAGCATCGAGATATCGGAAGTTGCGATTTCAGTGATGTGAAGTCCGGGGTGTTGCTCAATGACCGAACGGAAGCCCTTCAGCCGCAAGCGCTGATTCTCCGCTTGCTCGTTGCTGATCAGGACGCCGATGCTGCCCTGCTGCCCGGAAGCCTCGGCCACCAATTCACCCATTTGCCGGCCGGCGCCGAGGTTGTCGGTGCCCACATAGGCCAGCCGCTCAGAACCGGGCTCGTCCGTGTCCACAGCAATCATCGGGATACCTAGACCGGCTGCTTTGCGGATTAACCGGCGGTATTCGTCGTTATCAATTCCTTGAAACAGGATAGCATCGGCCTTGGCGGAGATAGCCTTATCCAGCAAACGGATTTGCTCTTCAGGATTAATCCGGTCTGGCCCGATATATTCCAGCTCCATGCCGTAGGCCAAGGCCGCCTTCCTGGCCCCTTGCTCAATCGCCCGCCAGGAATAATTGTCCAGCTCCTGTGCAATCAATACGATGTGGACCGGGTCACTACCTGAAGCGGGCTGCGTCTGCAAAGGCTTTACGAGAGTGTGAATCTGAATGAACGAACTGCTGAATTGCAGCAGCAGTCCCACGAACATGGATACAATCAGGACCAAAGCGATGGTCCATCTCCGGTTTGGCATTACAATCTCCCTCAATCATCAACATGGTATTGCCCATTATACATGAAATGGACAAAGGCGGAATATGAAACAGTCCATAGCATGTAACTTCCTATCAAACAATAGCCCGAAAGAGTAGTTTCAGGAGTATTCACCAAGATGTTAAAAAGAGTTGATCCTTTCATGAACGTTTAAAGGCAAAAAGGTGACCGGAACCGATTTACTTAAAATTAAAGATATAATAATTCAAAATATCTAACAGCTTTTATAAGGAGGCACTAACGTAATGGGCATTGATACCGTGCTGTGGAGCAGACTGGTGACAGGCTTGACACTGGGGTTCCATGTTATTTTCGCAACAATTGGCGTTGGGGTTCCGCTAATGATCGCCATTGCTGAATTCATGGGCATTCGTACAAAAGACGCTCACTACACGCTTATGGCAAAGAGATGGGCCCGCGGGTTTGTCATTTCTGTGGCCGTGGGCGTGGTGACAGGTACGGCGATTTCGCTTCAGCTAGCCTTGGTCTGGCCGAATTTCATGAAGCTGGCCGGTAACGTGATTGCGCTCCCGTTATTTATGGAAGTGTTTGCTTTCTTTTTTGAGGCGATCTTCCTGGGCATTTACCTCTATACCTGGGACCGCTTCAAAAAGCCATATATCCACTGGCTCCTTACGATCCCAATTGTTGCCGGTGCCGGGATGTCCGCTGTTTTTATCACAACTGTAAACGGGTTCATGAATCAGCCCGAGGGCTTCGCCATGGCGGGAGGGCAATTCACAGCAGTGAATCCGGTGGAGGCGATGCTGAATACAGCGACA
Organism: Paenibacillus sp. FSL P4-0338; assembly: GCF_038002365.1. NCBI lineage: Bacteria > Bacillati > Bacillota > Bacilli > Caryophanales > Paenibacillaceae > Paenibacillus > Paenibacillus sp. FSL P4-0338. The sequence continues at coordinate 582,763 of NZ_JBBOCG010000001.1, forward strand.
TTCTCCAAGGTGTTCCATGTCTTAAGCTCAGCCTATCTGACCGGAGCCGCACTGCTGGCAGGTATTGCCGCATTTGCACTCCTGAGGAAGGGCGCCTCGGAATACCATAAAAAAGCGCTGAAGCTGATGATGGCCGTGGTCATGGTGTTTGGACTTCTGAACCTACTTGCTGGAGATGTGTCCGCGAAATTTTTGGCTGAGCATCAGCCGGAGAAGCTGGCTGCGGCAGAGTGGCATTTTGAAACGGAAAGCGGAGCAGATCTGGTTCTGTTGGGGTGGCTTAACGCAGAGCATGAGGTTCTGGGCGCACTTCACATTCCCAAATTTCTCAGCTTCCTCGCCTTTGGAGATTTCAATGCAGAAGTGACAGGTCTGAATGAATTCCCTGCGGATGAGCGGCCGCCGCTCCTGGTTCATTATTTGTTCGATCTGATGGTCGGTGTAGGGTTCGCATTATTAGGCATTTCATTCTTGTATTTCCTGTTTGTATTCTGGAAGAAACGCAATGAGCATAACAAATGGCTGCTTCGCGCTATCGCGTTAGGTGCACCGCTTGCTTTTGTAGGAGTCGAGCTAGGCTGGTTTTACGCTGAAATTGGTCGGCAGCCCTGGATCTTAAGGGGATACATGCGTGTAGAGGAGGGGGCTACGACATCCCCGAGCGTGAGAATCCTGTTTTTTGTATTCCTGTTGCTGTACATCCTGTTGGGAACTGTATGTGTTCTTGTGCTGCGGCGCATGTTCAAAGACAATCCGGCAGAAACCGAGATGGAGAAGTGGAATCAGCATCCCGGCGACAAATCAACAGGAAAGGGTGAGCACATAGAATGAGTTACGAGCTGATTGGAATTTCAGTGCTCTGGCTGTTTTTATACGGCTATTTAATTGTGGCCTCTATTGATTTTGGAGCCGGGTTCTTTGCCTTTTATGCCCGCCTGACGAAGCAGGATCATCTGATCAATCGTTTGATCTCCCGCTACTTATCGCCTGTCTGGGAGATTACCAATGTCTTTTTCGTCTTTTTTTACATTGGACTTGTCGGCTTCTTCCCGGATACCGCTTATTATTACGGATCGGCGCTGCTAGTTCCGGGAAGTATTGCCGTTATCCTCATTGCGATCCGCGGTTCGTTCTATGCATTTGAGAATTACGGCTCCAAAAATAACATCGTATATCTGTTTCTGTACGGCGCTTCGGGCCTGCTGATTCCCGCTTCCTTGTCCGTGGCGCTTACCCTGTCGGAAGGCGGCTTTATCTTTAAGCAGGGAGAGACCGTGTCTCTGGATTACTGGGCCTTGTTTACGAACCCCTTATCCTGGAGCATTGTAGGCTTGGCGATTGTATCTGTGTTGTTCATCAGCGCCTCCTTTTTGACCTTTTATGCTTCCCGGGCTGAGGATCATAATGCACTGAAGCTGATGCGCACTTATGCGCTGTTCTGGAGCACCCCGACCATTATTACCGCACTGACGGCCTTTATTTATTTGGGCCAGCACAATGCGCGGCATTTTCAAAATATGATGGATTTATGGTGGCTGCTTGCGCTGTCCGTTGCTTTCTTCATGCTTGCTATGTGGCTGCTGTACAGCGGACGCCGTTACGGCTTGGCGTTCATAAGCATCATGCTGCAATTCCTATGCGCCTTCTTCGCTTATGGGATCGGGCAGTATCCTTATATTCTGGACCCGTTCATAACGATCGGGAACAGCATCACTTCACCGGCCATGGGCCTGGCGCTGGTCATTGTGTTCATCGGCGGTATGTGCTTGCTGATTCCTTCCTTGATTCTGGTGTTCAAGCTGTTCCTCTTTGACGCAGATTATGTGAAAGGAAAGAAATAAATGAACAAGACAACAAGCCTGATCGCTGAGCAAATGTCTGGGCAACGAAAACGACTTGTTATACTGACCCTCCTGTCGCTCCTGCTCGGCATTGCGATTGTAAGTCAGGCCGGGCTGCTGGCGGAAGCGGTCCAGCGGGTGTTCGTGGAGAGGGCTTCCTTATCCTCGGTTGCTCTGCTGCTCGCGCTTCTGCTGTCAGTGATGGCGATCCGCACCTTACTGGTATACGCAAACGGAAGAGTAGGCCTAACTATGGCTGCCGACGCTAAGGCAAATATGCGTTCAGCCGTGCTGCAGAAGCTTACCCATGCGTCCATACCCTCAACACTGCGGGGTCAGACGGGGGGAAAGGTCAGTGTGGCGCTGGATGCAGTGGACGAGGCGGACAGCTATTTCAGTCACTATATGCCGCGGATGGCCGAAGCAGCGATCATCCCGGTTCTGATTCTGGCCGTTACGTTTATTTTACATGCGAATACCGGCTTCATTCTGCTGTTTACGGCACCGTTCATCCCTTTGTTTATGATTCTGGTGGGAATGCAAACGAAGAATAAATCCGAAGAAAAGTATGAGCAGCTTGCAGAATTCTCCGGCACCTTCCTGGATTCGCTTCAAGGGCTGGTGACCTTGAAAATATTTGGACAATCCCGCCGCCAGCAGCAGCAGATTGAGCGCAGCAGCCTGGGTTACCGTGATGCGACCATGGATATTCTGAAGGTTGCCTTTACGAATACGTTTATGCTGGAATCCATCGTCATGCTGGGTATCGGGATTGTTGCTCTTGAATTGGCTATTCAACTGCTCGTATTCAAATCGATGCCGTTCCACACGGCCTTTCTTGTTCTGCTGCTTGTTCCCGAGTTCTTTAACCTGCTCAAGAATACTGGAACCGCTTTTCACAGCGGGCGGACCAGTATGGGGGCGGTCCGTAAGGTGGAGCAGATGCTTGCGGATATAAGCGGCGGCACCGGCACACAGCCGGAAGGGGGCGGGCAGTCCTCAGCCAAGCTGCTACGGATGCCGCCATCCATTGCGCTGGATGATGTGCATTTTCATTATGCACCCGGTTCATTTGAGCTTAAGGCTGGGCCCGTATCCATAGAACCAGGACAGCATGTTGCCATCGTCGGCCACAGCGGCTCGGGCAAAACAACCTTGCTCCATCTCATTGCCGGGCTTTTGAAGCCGGTATCAGGGACAGTGAGGGTGGACGGAAGCCCGCTGACGGGGTGGGAGGAAGATTCATGGTTTGAGCAGATGAGCTACATTACGCAGCACCCCTATATTTTTGCCGGCACATTCGCTGACAATATCGCAATCGGTGCCGGACGCAAGGTCTCCAGAGAAGAAATCAGGCAGGCCGCAGAGGATGCGGGACTTGCACCGCTGGTTGCCGGTCTGGAACAGGGACTGGACACCCATGTTGGGGAGGGCGGCAGGGGACTGTCGGGAGGGGAAAAGCAGCGTCTTGCTTTAGCGCGGGCATTCTTGAAACGTCCGGCCCTGATCTTGTTCGATGAGCCTACGGTAGGCCTCGACTTGCAGACCGAACAAATCCTGCAAAGCTCCATAACCGAGCTGGCTCGAAAGGCAACGATGATCACAGTCGCGCACCGGTTATATACGATCCGGCAAGCGGATCACATTTTGTTTATGGAGCATGGAGTATTGGCGGCGGCAGGACCTCACGACGAGCTCCTTGAACGTGTGCCTCAATATGCCGAGATGGTTGATATTCAGCGAAAAGGAGGGTCAGCATGAACGAACTGGCGATTTTGTCCAAGGCTATGATAGCGGAGCGTAAGGATATTCTCTTATCGATTCTGGGAGGGTTTATTGCGGGCGCAGCCGGTGTGGCTCTCTTCTCCGCGAGCGGGTATCTGATTTCACAGACGGTCTTCATGCCGCCGCTCTATACCTTGATCGTACTTACCGCGCTGGTCAAGCTGCTGGGCCTGCTCCGGGCGGCGAGCCGTTATGGAGAACGCCTTTATTCGCACAGGGCAACTTTTTCCATGCTTAGCCGTTTGCGCACAGGCTTTTTTGCCAGGCTGATCCCTTTAACGCCCGGTATATTGAACAAGAACCGCAGCGGAGATCTGCTGGCGCGGATTGTCGGGGATGTAGAGAGCCTGCAGAATTATTTTTTGCGTGTCGCTTATCCGCCGGTTATCGTCATCACGGTCTTTCTGGCAACCATGGTGTTTAGTGCCTCTTATTCATTCTGGATGGCCTGCCTGTTTGTAACAGGAATGCTGCTGACCGCATGGGTGGTACCGGGAATCGTACTGCTGGGTCAGCGGTCGATACACGGCCGCGTCCGTAAGCAGCGGGCGCTGCTGTCAACGGAAGTCACCGAGGTCTTGTACGGCTTCCGTGATCTGAAGGTGTACGGGCAATTGCCGCAGCGGGAACAGCAGCTCCAGGCGGCTTCGGCAGCACTGACAGCAGAGCAGCAGCGTGCAGCAAGCCATCTTCTGCGCGGACAGGCGATGCACACTTTTGTGACCTTTTTTATTTCCTGGAGTGTACTGACGTTAGGGGCCTATCTAATTGTGGAAGGTGCGCTGGCCGGAGTATTTCTAGCGATGCTTGTCATGGCTTCACAGACGGTGTTCGAAGAAGCCGCGGCCATGGCTACTTTACCTGCTTATAAGCAAGACAGCGAGCACGCGGCCAAAAGGCTGACTGATACCGTATTGACTGCCGGTAATTTACCTGTGCAGCCGGGCCGCACCCTGGCGGCGGGAGAGCCTGTTTCGGTAGAGCTGTCCGGTGTCACGTTCCAATATGAAGAGGAGTGGCGGCCTGCGCTGACAGAGGTGTCGCTACTGCTCCCGGCAGGCTCCAGAACGGCAGTGGTCGGACCGAGCGGTTCCGGCAAATCAACCCTGATCGATCTGCTGCTCAAGCTGCGCTCGCCTGTATCCGGGGATATACGTTTTAACGGCATTTCGGTAGAAGAGCTGGATGAGACAGGCCTTTGGGCAGCGTCTAATGTCGTATTACAGCAAAGTCATTTTTTCCGTGGAACGGTCCGTGATAACCTGCTGCTGAATGGAGAAGAACAGTCTGACGAAGCATTGTTAGAAGCTCTGGCTAAGGCCCAATTGCCGGATATGGCATTAACCGATGTTGTATTCGAAAAAGGAGAGAACCTGTCCGACGGCGAGAAGCAGCGTCTGGCTCTGGCACGGGTGATGCTCCGCAAAGGGCGGTTATGGCTGCTGGATGAACCGACCTCTTCGCTGGATTATGTAACAGAAGGGCGCGTGTTAACCCGCCTCTACGAACAGTCCGCTGGAGATACATTACTGCTCATTTGCCACCGGCTTACCGGACTGGAAGGTATGGACAGGATTATCGTCATGGAGCAGGGCAGGGTCATCGAAACAGGTTCGTATGCGGAGTTAATGGAACAAGAGGGCTACTTGTACCGGATGAAGCAGATTGAGCTGCAAATGATTGGAGCCCCCCTTTACTCCATCCGGGATTAGACGAAGCAGGCTTCGTTTCAACGCTTCTTTTTGTGTTGAGTAGCGGTTTCGCCGAAATACTTTTTGAACGCATTGCTGAATTGTTCCGGGGTGGCAAAACCAGCTTGTGCTGCGATCTCGCCAATAGATAATTGTGTTGTGAGCAGAAGCCTTGAAGCGGCGCCCATCCGGGCTTGCTGCTTCTTATCTTTGAAGGACATGCCATATTGCTTATGAACCATTCGTTCCGTCTGTCTGGTGCTTAGGCCTAATTGATTGGCAAGCTGTTGTAGCGTAATGGAGTTGTAATCATATAAAAAGCAGTTCTCTATCATGAGCAGTCTGCTATCATCGAGAGTCTTCAGGGGAAGGGACGCTATAGTGGTGTAATTCCCTCTATAATGCCTTAACAGGCAAATCACAATCATCTCAAGAATGTTGGTCGCCATCTGATGGACTCCGATTTGCCCGCGGGAGAGTTCTTCGGCAAGCATCTCGAATAAGGCAAGCATTGTACCGTCCTCTTGCCCAATCCAGAAGGGGTTGGCTACCAGCAGTTCGGGGAGAGACGGCTCGCTCAAGTGGGGATGTTTTACATTCGGAGAAACAGAATTTCCGGGCAAAATCTCAAAGAAGATGCAATATTCCGCCATGGGGTCTTTCAGATCGGGAATCTGCTCGTGAACGACATCCGGACCGGTTACAAAGAGCATGCCAGGCGAGATAGGGTAACGGTTGCCTTGTGCAATCAGAGTTCCCTGTCCGGTTGGAATGTAATGCAGCTCATAGCTTCCCTGGCTGTGGCTGTGTGCAGGCATAGCCTTATAGAAGTACCCGAACTTGACATACAATACGTTCAATACCATTGTGCCCAGAGTCAGCTTGATATCCAGATCACCGATGTTAATGTCAGGTAAGTTCATTCTTCTGCACGCTCCCCCTTGTCAAAATGCGACATTCATTGATCTTCCTTGTCATCTCTAAGGATAACGAATCTCACCCTCCATTGATATAATTATTACTGAATATCGATGTAATGTGAGTCATTAGCCCAAACCGCTCAGGAGGAGATCCATTGATGATTGTACCGGAACCAGCACGGATGTATACGAAGGGGAATTATGCAAATGCCTATACAGAAGTTTCAACAGTTCATCCCGGAAATGCATGGCGGGAAGGTATGGTTAGCGGAAACGGGGAGAACGGATATATTACTTCAGGCTCGCCGTATACGGACTGCTTTATTTTTCAGAATATGTGGTTTAATTATCCTTCCAGGGACCCGCGTGCGGTTCCGCAAGAATTGACAGGACAACTGGATGCCGCCAGGCAAAATGTGTACAAGCAGAACGATAAATGGAAGATTACAGATGCTGACGGATCTACCCGGATCAGAACCTTTTATTACAGCTACCATCCGGGGCATCAGCTCCGGTTCAATATACCCTCCCACGGCAGCTTAAGCGGGTATCAGCGATGGACGAATTATGAAACTGCGGAGACAGGGGTGCGGTACAGCGATGAGAATGGGGAGTGGGTCCGTACATCCTTTACTTCTCGTGAGGATAATGTCTCTATTACCCGGATTACAGCTTCTTCTACAGGTGCTAAAGTAAATATAACCCTCTCCATTGATGATATATCCGCGATGAGCGGAGCGAACGAAGGTCATAACGAGCTGAACGGACTGCAATATAAAAAGCTGGTGGACGCAAATGCCGGCGTTCTCGCCCAGGTTGTACATTATCCTTTTTATGCGGGAAGTGAACTGGCTTACGGGGGATACGCCGGCTTGACTCAGGTTGTTGTTGTGAACGGCACCAAAAAGAGAATACTGATGCCGGACAACCATGAAGCAGTGAACGTTGGTCAAGAGGCCAACCCGGCAATCCAGATTAAGGACGCTGATGCTGTGTATCTAATTACGCGCTCATGCAGAACACATACTATAGGAAGAATCGAAGAGTTTGGTGCAATGGCTCACTACAATATTGTAGACGAGCTCTTTGAAGGGACCCATGCTGTTGTTCAAAAATATTCAGCGGCGGATGGTCATTTAGATTATGAAGCGGCCCTGGCTGCTCACACTATGAAGCATTCCGCAGAATTTAATGCAGTGAGCTTCCGTATTGAAGGCGATGCACCTCACAAGAATTCGGACAACCAGACCTTAATCGCTGAGCAACAATCAACCCCGGTAAGGGTTAATCATGCGTTTATGGAGCAGGTATACAATCAGGGGCGGTATGCCATGATCTGCTGCAGCGGTGCAAGCGCTCCACGCTTATATGGAATGTGGACCGGAGAGTGGAATCCTGGCTGGCGGGGGATTTATACGCTGGATGCCAATGTGAATCTGCAGGTGGCAGCCATGAATACTGGTCATTTAACTCACGCAGCGCTCGGGTATATTACATTTTTCCTCCGGAATACTCCCGACTTTGAAGCTAATGCGCGGATGGCATACGGGATGCACGATGCAATTCAGGTCTCCGTTAACTCTGACGGGGACCGGGCCATGCATGTCGAATATGACAATGATTATCCGTTTGAGTACTGGAATGCCGGGGCAAGCTGGTGCCTTCTGCCCATCTATGAATATTGGCAATGTTACGGTAATCAGCAGATACCTCTTCATGACAAGATGCGGATTCATGAGCTTCAGCCCATTCTGAGTGTACAAGATGGAGGCATGAGTGATGAGGAGTTCACCCAGCTGCTAGACAAAGGTTATCTGGATCTTGCAGCAGATATCCTGCTTCCCTTGCTTACCAAGCAGGCCAACTTTTGGGAGCAGATCTGTACACCGGAATATTACACGGATATCAACGGGAAGGCCTGTTATCAGCAGGGGAAAGTGCGGCTTGTTCCGGGAGAGAAATACTTGATTATTCCTGCATATTCTCCGGAAAACCATCCTATTGGGTATAACAGCACAATTACGGCGAATGCCACAATGGATATATCAGCTGCACGAGATGGACTCTCTATGGTTATTGCAATGGAAGGGGAAGTCAAACGCGAGGGTTATGAAGCAGCTATAGCTAAGTGGAAGGCGTTACTTGAGCTGCTGCCGAATTATAAATATGACTACGATGGTGCTTTGCGCGAATGGGCTATGAATGAATATACAGAAAATAACAACCATCGTCATTTGAGTCATCTGTATCCGGCATGGCCTGCTTATGAGACACAAACCGATCCTGCGCTGACACGGGCAGCTAAGATAGCGATTGATAATAGAGACCGGTTGAATACAGGCGACGATACAGCAGGGCACGGCTGGATGCATAAGGCACTGGTGCAAGCCAGGTTGAAAAATGGTGACGGAGTACTGTCATCCCTTCTGCCCATGATGAGAGATGCGGCTTATTACAGCTCCTTAATGACAGATCATGATTCTAACAGAAGATGCAACTGTTATTGTACGGATACCTTATTCGGTACCGTGGGAGCTATTAATGAAGCGCTGTTATTCTCGAATACAGGTGAAATAGAGATCCTGCCAGCGTTGCCTTCCGATTGGCTGACGGGTTCTATACATGGGCTTATGGCAAGAACCAGGGCTGAAGTCAAGACATTAACCTGGAATCTTCCTGCCAAATCGGTGCATCTGGTACTGCGTTCCCACAGGAATGAGAACGTCATCCGGTTAAGCGCGGGACTTCCTTGGACAGAGGCCCGGATCAACGGGGATAGGGCGGATGTGTTACAGGATTCACGGGGGAAATATATCCAAATCACACTAAGTGAAGGAACAGAGGTTACAGTGGCGTTTGAAGTGTAAGAGAGACGGGCCGATTCCAAAGGCTGTAGATCCGCCGATTAAGGAACGGCCTGTCCGGTTGCAAACTCAAAGCACGGCTATTGCAGGGAACATGAAAAGCAGCATTCCTCTCTTCCTCTAAACGAGGAGCGGAGACAATGCTGTTTTTTGCTTGTGCTTAAAGGGATTACAGAGTCAGAGCAAGGATTTGTGCCATTAAATTGCTGCGATTTAGTTAAAAAAGGCACATGCAGCTTAGCCAAAATGGGGTTAAGCTAGAGTTATATCTCCGTTTAAGGGTAATAAATTTAATGAGGATTGGAGGACACCAACCATGAAACAGCTCTACATCAAGCAAAAGGTATTCAGCATAGGCGAGAAGTTCACGGTGAAGGATGAGCGGGAGCAGGATGTGTATTACGTGGAGGGCAGCTTCATGCGGATTCCCAAGACCTTCTCGGTTATGAATGCCGGCGGAAGGGAAGTTGCACAGATTACGAAGAAGGTGTTCAGCTTCCTGCCCAAGTTCTTCGTGGAAGTGGATGGCCGTGAGGTATTGACGATCAAGAAGGAGCTGTCGTTCTTCAAGGCGCGCTATTCGATAGATTCGGCGGATATTGAGGTGCACGGGAACTGGTGGGACATGGATTTCCAGGTTTTGCAGCGCGGGGCCGTCGTCGGGGAAGTGAACAAGAAGTGGTTCACCTGGGGAGACAGCTACAGTGTGCAAGTGCTCAATGAGGAGCTGGAGGCTATCATCATCGCGATTGTGGTTGCCATTGATTGTGTGAAGAGTGATGAAGCCTCGGCTTCTAGTCAGTAGTTATTCTTCCAACGATCCGGATAGGTGAATATAAGTGAGATCAGTTCCTTCGGTGAGTCCGATTTCATTAGTAAAGGATTCGTCAGTAAAGGATTCGCCGTGCAAGACTTTCTTAGTACCTGGTGCAGTATAGGTATCACTTGAGAAGAAGGAGCTGTTGGTTACGGTCTGCGTCTCAATGAAGCGCGCTTCAGTCAAAGGGACAATGCTTGTAGCCACAATTAGCGTTACATCACTCCGCACAGCCATATTCCGGTAATCAGCCGGTGGATACCAACTGGCAGTGCAGCCCCCGATCCTCCTATTCCGGTGATGATTCCCACCCCGGTCCCTTATAAGGTAGCCGGGCTGGGCCACCTGATAAGGGAGAACAAGCTGAACTGATGCGGAAGCGAGTAAGGCAGCAGCAGCCGCACCAGGACAATGGCCCAGAGGATGACAAAGGTGTACTTCGGCAAGGTGTTGCGTCCTATTGCGCGAACTGCGGCAACCGCAACAATCAGCAGCGAAGCAGAAGCGCTCATAGCTCCGATGCCCATCTAACTCTCCTCCTGTTCCAAATGATCCACCAGCTGCTTTAAACGGCTGATTTCCTCTGCGGATAACATCTTACGGTCCAGCAAAGAGGCGACAAGCTTGTCAGCAGCACCGCCATACATTTTATCAATCAGCTCCAACGTTTCCTGCGCCTGCGCCTGCTCTCGGGTAATTAGCGGCTTGCAGACGAACTGGGGATCTACGCGCTGAATGGCCTCTTTCTCAATGCATTTCTTGATGACGGTGTATGTGGTAGTCTTGCTCCAGCCAGTCTCCTGCTTCAGGATTTCTGCGATCCGCTTCGCTGTTGTTTCCCCGAATTCCCATAATATCTGCATGACCTTCAGTTCAGAATCGAACAGCTTCACAGCCATTTCTGCACACTCCTCTTCCCTTTATGAATATTTTACGCTCATAGTGGCATGAACCACCCGATGCCTTCTTGGCAAGCTTCTCAGTATATATAACAGGAAAATAATCAGAACATCGCCTTTCCCTCCCTCAACCAGCAGCAGCCAGCCTAAGGCAACTAATCCTGCCACAGCGAGCAGCCCCCATGACACGTGAAATCTGCACAGATATTTATAGATCCATAGGGTGAACAGCCCTAAGCACAAGATGAACAGGATGTTAAGAGGTTCTCCCCAAGGGTCAGGCTCCATCCCATATATCCGGGGTACAGTCACACCGAACAGCAGCATATAAGGGAGCTGAGATATCAGCGCAAAGCCCAGTAATCTTGCTATGTATCTATGCACATTACGGGTATGTATGAATCCCAGCACGATACAGTACATAAAGATCGGGGCAGCTAGCCTGCCAATCAGGCTTGAGCCGAATGAGAGAATGGTGTACAAGACCGACCAGACCTCTGATTGCCCGGGAAATGTACGGTTTAACACATAGTGCCTCCAGGGTACGGCGCGCCTTCGGTTCTATTGCAATAGAATATTTGTATTTATTCTATCCCAGTAGAATGGTGTTGTCAATATTGTGCAACTAATCTGCCTTGTAAGCATCTATATCAGTAGCTTCCAGTTCTAACCATTCTGCAATACTCAACAGGAGGACATTCCTTATGCAATTACATCATTATTTTCTTCAAAAGCACCCGCTCACGGCGGTTCTGGCCGCAGGCCTGATCGCACTGGCTGCTTGTTTCGGACTTGGCGGGGCCACGGCCCATGCCGACCGCTGGGAGATCTTTGACCAGGGTGAGCATTTATTTTTGCCGGAGGGGCCGGTAGAGGTGGATGGGGCGGTCATGGTGCCTCTTCGTTCCATCGCGGAGCGGTTTGGTTATACGTTCGTGTCGGTGAACAACAAGGAGATTGTGCTGACTCCTCAAGAGGGGCTTAGAACAATCATCCGGCTGGGCACCAAGACGGCCTTGCTCGAATATGAAGGCGGTGCCAAAATACAGCTCATGGCACAGATTCCGCGCAATTTTAACGGAGCATGGTTTATTGATCTGGCATTAGCTGGAGCGATGGGCGGCCAAGGCCACTCTACCGTTCCCGGCACTAACTTCATTCAGCTTCGTCCCGTATCTGGGGATGCGAAGGAGCAACTGGAACGCCAGTATTGGTTCAGCTTCAAGGATAAGGGCCAGACCGTATTCGTGAACAACCAGGGGCAGGAGAAGTTGCAGACGCTATATACTTCCCCGCTGGACTTCGGTTATGATGACCTGCTTCCAGTGAAGAAATCCGGTTATACAGCCGGATACATGAACCGTGCAGGGGAGCTTGCCATTGATGCTCCGCACTATCAGCTTGGACTGTTCAGTGAAGGACTGGCCTGGTTCAAGGATCTGGTCAACACTGAGAACGGTGGAGTCACTGTACGAATGGGATACATGAACCGTGCGGGTAAGGTTATTATTCCGGGGATCTACAATCGGGCGGAGGATTTCTCGGACGGGCTGGCGAAGGTGACTAGAGCAGGCAAAACCTATTATATTAACCACAACGGCCAGATGGTGATCCCGCCGATCCCCGGGCTGCAGAACAGTGAGTCCTTCTCGGATGGACTGGCGGCTGTAACCGTACGAACCACGGCAGGCGGCAAAAGAATCCTCCGGACAGGCTTCATTGACACCGCAGGCAAGTGGGTGAGCAAGCCCATCTATGAGTCGGCAACCCCGTTCTCGGAGGGAATTGCTACCGCAACTTTGAACGGTAAAAGCGGTCTCATTGATACCGCAGGCAAGTGGATTGTGAAGCCCCAGTATAGCAGCGGCAGTACTTTTCTCGGACAGTTCCGGGACGGGCACATTCTGCTTACGCTGAGGGGCGAGCATGATTATACGCATCGTCTTGTCGATACCAAGGGGAAGATCATCACCGTTCCGGGAACCGGCCAGCTTGCAGGATTCGGTGATGGTATTGTCTCGTATAATGATACGGGCGGATATGGCTTCAAGACTGTCGCAGGACAGGTGATTGTAAAACCCATGTACTCATATATGTGGAATTTTAAAGCTGGGGCGGGCAAAGGGTTCATTGATTATAATGATGTCTACGAAGCTCATCTGATCAATAAAGCTGGTAAAGTGGTGTGGAGCACCGGCATGTTAGAATAGATCAATTATGATCCCGCATAGATCATTGTTTTGGGGCAGGGGGTCTATTAGAATTTGGGGGTAAGCAATTATGTGCATGTGAAGGAGACGGTAATATGCTTAGATTGGTCAATGTGGAGAATGGTACGGTCAAAGGCTTGCCCGCAGCCGATCCCCGGATTACGAGCTTCAAGGGAATACCGTTCGCAGCTCCGCCTGTAGGCGAGAACCGCTGGCGGGCACCGCAGCCTGCCGAAGACTGGGAAGGCGTGCTGCAGGCCCACGAGTTCGCACCGGTCTCCATGCAGGTCAGACAGGAATTGGATGATAACAATATCTATACCCGTGAATGGGCAGTGGAGCCTGATATTGCGATGAGCGAGGATTGCCTGTACCTGAACGTATGGACCCCGGCCAAGCAGGCGGACGAGAAGCTCCCCGTCTATGTATGGTATTTCGGCGGCGGGCTGCAGGTAGGCCATCCGGCAGAGATGGAATTTGACGGCGAACGGATTGCCCGCAGAGGGATTGTGGTGGTGACGATTAACTACCGGCTGAATATCTTCGGCTTCCTCTGCCATCCTGAGATTACGGCGGAATCGCCGGAGGCGCCCGCTAACTTCGGCAACCTTGACCAACAGGCGGCAACCCGCTGGGTGAAGCGCAATATTGCAGCCTTTGGCGGCGACCCGGACAACATTACCATCGGCGGACAGTCAGCAGGCGGCGGCAGTGTCATGAGCCAGCTTACCTCTCCGCAGAACGAAGGATTGTTTCAGCGTGCGATTGTTGAAAGCGGTATCTTCACGGACCTGTATCCGGGTACCCTGCTGCCGCCGCTCCGGGGAACGCTGCAGGACGGGGAGCAGGACGGAATTGAGTTCTTCAAATACTTAGGTGTATCCTCACTGGCAGAAGCGCGGAAGCTGGATGCAGTCTATCTGCGGGACAAGGCAGTAGCACTTGGCGGCTTCTGGGGGACTGTTGCCGACCAGAAGTTCCAAGTGGGGAATCCGTTCGATCTGTTCGTGCAGAATAGACGCCTGAAGGTGCCGGTTATGCTCGGCCATACCTCCTCCGAATTCTTCAGCACTCCGAATGTGCAGTCCTACGAGGAGCTCAAGCAGCTTGCGGCAGACATGTTCGGGGAAGATGCGGAGACCTTCCTGAAGCTTAGCGGCGCACGGCCGGATGCCGTTCAGGAAGCGGCGGAGCGGGCAGCGGTAAGCGGGATCGAACACGCAATTCGTATTGCCGCGCAGGCGAACGCGGATACCGGAGGCGAAACGCCGCTCTATTACTATAACTTCGATGCGGAGATTCCGGGATGGGATAACCCGGGCACCTTCCACTCGGTAGATCTGTGGTTCTTCTTCGAGACGCTGGCCAAGTGCTGGCGGCCGTTTGTCGGCAAGCATTATGATCTGGCCCGCCAGATGTGCAATTATACCGCACACTTCATCCGTACCGGTGACCCGAACGGCCAGGATTCTACAGGCGAAGAATTGCCGCGCTGGGAGCCGTACACCCCGGAAGCACCTTACGGGATGCTGTTCGCAGACAAGGCGGAGTTCTCTAGAGAACAACCAGGCGCTATCATGAATTTTCTGGTGCAGCAGTATTTCAAGAAGGCTGGCAGCCCGGTCTGAGATGGACGTGATTCAAGCTGGCTGCTAACGGGCAGCGGCCGGAAGCCCGATAAGCTCTGGATTCACGGCGGCGAAGCCCCGGCCCTGGCCTGTCTCTGGTAATTTCGCGGCGTACACCCGGTCACCTGCTTGAATTGCCGGCAGAAATGCTCCACATTCGGATAGCCGCACCGTGCGGCGATATCGGCGATGCTCTCGGCGCTGTGGACGAGGTATTCCTTGGCCATGCGGACGCGGCTGTTAATGACATCCTCCATGCAGGAGAGTCCGAAGTTTTTTTTGTAGATACTCTGGAGATAGCCTGGACTGATCTCAAGCACACCGGCCATTCTGGCCACGGTCCAGTACTCTCCGGGGTTCGTCTGAATGAGCGTGCGCAGCTTCAGCAGCTTATAGTATTGCGGGGTAATATTGTCCTGGAAATAGGATTCCCACAGCTTGTTGAACAGCGCGCGCAGGAGCAGATCGATGGAGGAGGCTTTGCAGTCCCCGCCCATATGGTGCTCGCTGGCGAGAAGTTCAAGCAGTTTTTGGCAATAGTCAGGGTCGCTAAGCGCAAAGGGGATACCTAGGGGAAGCGGAGATTCCGTAACATAAGGCTCATTGGATTCAAAGCGGATCCAGTCATTAATGAACTGGCTGGCGCATGCCTGATAATACACTTTCTGCTGCGGCTGGTAGAGAACTACGCTGTGGGCAGGGTATTGCTGGAGTCCGCCATGCACCCAGAATAGCGCCGGAGTCTTGGTAATGACCAGGAGCCAGTGCGCACCAGCGGGAACATCTACAACGAAGTTAGAGGCGTGTATCGTATTGCACTCGACATAGTGAATAAGGGCCATTTCCGTACTCCTCCTAATGAATCTCGCGGAATTCACCTGGCGTAATTCCTTCGGATTCCATGAATTTCTTGTTGAAGTAGCTGATGCCCGGATACCCGGAGAGAATGGCAACCTCTTTGATGGACATAGAGGGATGGGCCAGCAATAATTGCTTGCTTTTTTGAATCCGGCATTTGGTGATATAAGTGACAGGGGTCATTTTCGTTGCCTTTTTAAACAGGCTGCAGAAATAATTCGGTGTCAGCCCTGCTTGACCCGCCCACCATTCCAGCTCAAATGGAAGGTGGGCTTTTTGTTGCATTTTGGGCAACAGAGCCGTTATTTTATCCAGATGATTGGTGCTGCGGTAGGATGAGAATGGAAGCGAATTGCTCACAAATTCAATGATTACGCTATAGGTTAAGGTTGAGATCCGGGAGGGGCGGAGGAAATTATAATGTTCAACCTCATGAAATAAATCTTCAAATGCCGAATGCAGGAGGGAAGCGTTCTTCAGCGTCCAGATCGAAGAACTGGTATACCGGTTATCCAGAAAGTAAGCCGGGAGTGCATTGCCGTTAAACTGAATCCAGAAAATATTCCACGGGTCTGACTCTGAGCAATAATATCGCATACGGTCGTTCGGGAAATGGAGAAAGGCATCTCCAGCGCCTAATGTGAAGGTTCTATCCCCGATTTCAATATCCCCGCTTCCACTGGCGATATAATGCAAACTGAAATCTCTGACCCCATTCGGCCGGTTCACATTATGATCGTCCGGCCGGATGAAATTTCCGATAGAATGCGGAAAGCAGAAAAAACGGAATTCCGTAAAATTGGGTAAATAATAAGTTTTCATGCAGCCGCCACCCCACCCTTCTTTTACCAGACAAAATCTTAATATAGTTTCATTAATAGTATAATATTATTATTTCGTCAAGGATTATTGATCATTATAATGAAAACAATAATATATTTTTGTTTCAGAAAACGGTGCCCGATATATAAAAGTGACAACGCTTTCTAGAAAATGTCAGCTTACGCTGCCATCCTCAGGGAGATAAACTACAGGTAAAGGAGGAACGAATGATGCAACTCGAAACAAACTTAACCGGCGCAGAGGCTCACCGGGGCCAGATATGGAAGCGGTTTAAAAAACAAAGAGTGCTCCATTTATTTGTCGGGCTCGGCATGATTTTTCTGGTGATTTTTTCCTACACTCCAATGTTCGGTATTCTGATGGCGTTTAAGGACTACAGCATTTCCGACGGGATCAAGGGGATTTTTACAAGTGATTGGGTAGGGTTCCGGTATTTCGATGAATTTGTCCATGATTATCAGTTCGGTAAGATCGTCAGGAATACACTTGTGCTCAGCTTCCTAAAGGTGATCTTTGCCTTTCCTGCTCCTATCGTGCTGGCCATTCTGCTCAACGAAGTGAAAAGCATGCCGTTCAAGCGGTTCGTGCAGACGATCAGCTATTTGCCTCATTTTATCTCATGGGTAGTAGTGGTCGGAGTCTCCTATGCGTTCCTGTCCGCAGATATGGGGCTTGTGAACAAAGCGCTGCTGCAAGCCGGGTTCATCGACCAGCCGCTTAATATTCTGACGAGTCCGAATTATTTCTGGGGCCTCGCTGTAGGGAGTGCCGTGTGGAAAGAGATGGGCTGGTGGACGATTATTTTTCTGGCCGCGATTACAGGCATCAATCCTTCACTTTACGAAGCTGCTGAGATTGACGGGGCTGGCAGGCTGGCCCGCATCCGCCATATCACACTTCCGGGAATGAAGGGGACCATCGTCGTCGTGCTGGTTCTGACCATCGGCAGCATTCTTGGAGGCGGCTTGGTCGGCTCTAACTTTGAGCAGGCGTATCTGCTGGGGAACAGTATTAATAATCCGACCTCGGAAATCGTGCAGACTTATGCGTTCAAGGTGGGGTTAAGCGACGGCCGGTTCTCTTATGCAAGTGCGATTGATTTAATCCAGTCTGTTATCTCGGTCATTCTAATCTTCTCCAGTAACTTCATTGCGAAGCGCGTCTCTGGCTCAAGTCTATTCTAGAGAAAGGAGCGTTAACTGTGCTCAAGAGTCAAAAACAAAAAGATCTGGTCATGGACAGCATCGTTTATTTGCTTCTTTCCATTATTGCCCTGACCATGCTATATCCCTTTTATTATGTGCTGATTGCTTCGTTTAACAAGGGATCTGACACATTATTGGGTGGGATATATTTATGGCCCCGGAGTGTAACCTTTGAGAACTACAGGGTTTTTCTGGAGGACCCCAAATGGATGAAGGCGTTCCTGGTTACTGTGGCCCGCACGGTCTCCGGCACCGCGCTCGGTCTTCTGCTCACCAGTCTCGTAGCCTACGCGCTGTCTCACCGGGATCTGCTGTTCAGTAAATTTTATTTCACCTTGATTATCTTCGCGATGTACTTCTCCGGCGGCCTGATTCCGTATTACGTGGTGCTGCGTTCATTGGGGCTGCTGAATTCGTTTGGCGTGTATATTGTTCCTTCTATGCTGAATACGTTTTTCTTGCTCATCGCCATCTCGTTCTTCCGGGAGATTCCCGGTGAATTGAAGGAATCCGCTCACATGGACGGCGCCGGCGAATTCGTGATTTACTTCCGCATCATCCTGCCGGTCTCGATGCCGCTGCTTGCCACAATGGCGCTGTTCATGGGGGTGGGCCAGTGGAATTCCTGGCTGGACTCCGCGTATTTCGTCCAATCCGAGAATCTGAGGACGCTTACGTTCCGCATGATGGAGATCATCAACCAGAGCAATGCCCCGATGGATTCGGTGGCTGTAGCCAACCGGCCTGGCGGCGGAGTTACCAGCTTTTCCTTGCAGGTCACCTCGATGGTCGTCTCCATCTTGCCGATCATCTGCGTGTATCCGTTCCTGCAGAAGTATTTTGTACACGGGATTATGTTAGGTTCTGTCAAAGGTTAATCAGGATGCTGAAAACAAAACAGGGAGAGATAAACATTGCTTAGAGAGAATCTGGACCGGAATTGGGAGTTTGAACACGGGAAGCCGTTTCACATTCAAAGCAAGGAAAACGGGCAGACGAGGATCGTTCATCTGCCGCATGACTTTACGATTGAAACGGATACGTGGGCGGAGGCTCCCGGCGGGAGAGCAACCGGATATTACGGCGGCGGGATCGGTACTTACACCAAGATGCTGGATATCCCGGCCGAGGCTGAGGGAAAAAGAGTGCTGGTCGAATTCGACGGCGCGTATATGAACACCACTGTGGTACTCAACGGGCATACCGTAGCCCAGCATCATTACGGATATACGCCATTCCATGCTGACCTCACACCTTATATGAGGCCCGGTAAGCCGAACCGGCTCGCGGTGACGGTGAATAATGCCGCACAGCCCAACTCCCGCTGGTACACGGGGTCAGGCCTATACCGCCATGTCGATCTGTTAACCAGTCCGAAGCTGCATATCGTACCATGGGGAATCTATGCCCGCACCTCGCATATCGTGGGCGGCACAGCGTTCATTATTGTGGAGACAACGGTAGCGAATCATGCGGATACCCCCGCCAGTGTGTGGGTAGACCTCAAACTGGAGAAGGAAGCCGGAGGAGCTGAGGCGGGAAGCGGAAGGGTGCAAGTCTATGTACCTGCGGCCGGGAAAGCCGTGGGCCGGGTGACAGTCGCGGTTGACCATGCCGAATGTTGGGATATTGATTCCCCGTCTCTATACCGCATTACCGCATCTTTGAATGGAAGCGATAGACACTATGACAGCGATAGTACGCTATTCGGCATACGCACGCTCAGCGTTGATGTGAAGAACGGTCTGATGCTGAACGGGCGCACGGTCAAACTGAAAGGCGGCTGTGTGCACCATGATCACGGGATTCTTGGCGCCGCTTCCTACGGAGACAGCGAGTACCGCAAAATGAAGCTGCACAAGGATAACGGATACAATGCCATCCGCTGCGCCCACAATCCCCCGTCAAGGGATATGCTGGATGCCTGCGACCGGCTGGGCCTGCTTGTGATGAATGAAGCCTTCGATATGTGGACGATGGACAAAAATCCGCATGATTACAGTTTGTATTTTGAGCGCAACTGGAAGTCTGACATTGAAGCATTTATCCGGCGTGACCGCAATCATCCCAGCATCATCATGTGGTCAACAGGCAATGAAGTTAATGAGCGCGGAGGATTGTCCGGCGGATATGAGTGGGCTGCCCGGCTCACGGCATGGGTCAGGGAACTGGACCCGACCCGTCCGGTTACCAACGCGGTATGCACATTCTTCAGCGGGCTGGAGGATGAGGATCAGCAGCGGTTCTATGATGATCTCAAGAATCCGCCCAAGGAGTCGGCAGGGTTCGTCAACTTCGACACGGAGTTCGGCAAGCAGGTGTGGGATGGCTATACGGAAGCCTTCTGCGCTCCGCTCGATATTGTGGGCTATAACTATCTGATTCATCAATTCGATGCCGCTGCCCATAAATATCCTGACCGGGTGATCTGCTCGACCGAGAGCATAGCCAGAGATATGGATCAATATTGGGAAGGTGTAGAACGCCATCCTTATATTATCGGCGATTTCAACTGGACCAGCTTCGATTACATCGGGGAAGCAGGCCTTGGCAAGACGTTATACGCGGAACCGGAGGAGGCGGACGAACGGCGTAAAACCTTACATGAGTCCCCCTACCCTTGGCGTCTGTCCTATGATGCGGATTTCGATCTGTGCGGCTTCGCGCGCCCCCAGCTTGCTTACCGGCGGATTGTCTGGGGTTCTGACGAAACCTTCATTGCTTCACACCGTCCTGAAAACTACGGCAAAACCGAGCTGATTAGCGGATGGGGCTGGACGGAATGCGAGCATGCCTGGAGCTGGATCGGGTATGAAGGCGAACCTGTTACTGTCGAAGTCTACTCGGCAGCTGAGGAAGTCGAGCTCATTCTGAACGGTGTAAGCTTGGGCAGGCAACCCGCAGGCAAGGTTAACCGCTTCAAGGCGCGATTTGTTCTTACCTATATGCCGGGTACCTTGGAGGCAGTGAGTTATACCAAGGACGGCAAAGTTTCAAGCGATGTGCTCCACTCGGCCGGAGAGCCGGCGGGAATCCGGATTATTGCAGAGAAGAAGGAGCTTGCTGCAGATGGGCAGTCGCTCTGTTACGCGGTTGTTGAGATTATCGACGCCGCAGGCCATTGCGTGCCGGAAGCCTCGCTGCCGGCGGTTGCCCGGGTAGAAGGCGCAGCGTCTCTGGCTGGCTTCGGTACCGGCAGACCCCAGACGACCGAGAATTATACTACCGGCTGGTTCACTTCCTTCAAAGGCAGACTGCTGGCCGTTGTCCGTGCAGGGGTTGAGCCGGGAATCTCCACGCTGACAGTCAGCGTTGACGGGCTGGAGCCGGTTAGCCTGGATATTCCTGTGAACTAATACTATGGAGGGATTACATTGACAAAGACAACAAGCCGCAAGACGCTTGCGGCAACCATGGCAGTTACCTTGACGCTGGGACTATTGTCCGCCTGCGGCGGAGGCAACAACAGCGGTACCAAGCAGGAGGGAGTGGCCGCAACACCCGGAGCTGGAGCTGTAAAGGAATTATCCTTGTTCATTGATTTTCCCTGGTGGGCAACCAAGGACTGGAAAGGGCCGATTGCGGAGAAAATCACCGAGAAGACGGGCGTTAAGCTGAATGTAACCGTAGCTACAGACGACAAGCAGCTCCCGCTGATGATTGCTTCAGGCGATCTGCCGGATCTGGTGCTCACCTCCAGCAACGTAGGCCGGATGTCCGATGCCAAGCTGTCGTATTCGTGGAATGAGCTGATCGAGAAGTATGCGCCGGACTTCAAGCTGGATGCCACCCGAATTGCCATCAATACGATGGATGACGGCAACTTCTATACGGTCCGCAATGCCTTCGCCACCCAGGAAGAGATGTCCAAGAATAAATTTGCGCTCGGCGGGGACGGCAATCCGGGGATTGCGGTGCGTGAAGACATCCTGAAGGAGCTGGGGAATCCCCCAATCAAGACACTGGATGACTTCGTGAAGGTGCTCGGTATGGTCAAGGAGAAGTATCCTGACATGGTGCCGCTGGTGCTGGACAAGAACTGGATCGAGCAGTATTTTCTCCAGCAATTCGGTGCCGAGGCCCTGTTTGACAACTGGGTTGAACAAGATGGGAAAGTGGATTATTTCATCAGACAGCCGCAAATGCTGGAGTTCTTCAAATTCATGAACAGCTTGTACCGGGGTGGCTACATTCTGGCTGAGAACTTTGCGTTTGCCAATGATCAGATCGACGAGCAATATGCGACAAGCGGCAAAGCGTTCGCCCATGGCCACACCGTAGGCACTGCGGATACGGACAACAGCGCGGTTAAGAAAAACAACGGTACGTTTACCTTCAAAATGCTGCCGAGCGCATTGACCAAAGAAGCCAAGAAGGTAAGCACAGGACTGGGCTTCGCCGGCACCTTCATCACCAAGAAGAATAAGAACCCGGAGGCCTCGATCAAGCTTCTGCAATATCTGGCCAGCGACGAAGGGAAGAAGCTGACGATGTTCGGGGTAGAGGGCGAGCATTGGACGTGGAATGAAGAGGGACACCCGGATCTGAAGTATGATTCGTCTGATCAGGACTTCATGAATGCGAACGGCATCGGCTGGTGGGTGCTGTACAATGACGGTGTCATGGAGGGCATGCGAGGATATGTGCCGGGCAAGCAGAAGACACAGGCGCTGATGGAGACAAAGGCGATTACAACCTACAAGCCGGCGCTCGGCCTGATTCAGACGCAGCCGGATTCTGCGGAGAAGACGCTCAAGACCAAAATCGACGAGATGATTAAGAATGAGAAGGTCAAGATCTATCTGGCAGGCTCTGAAGCGGAGGCAGTAGCCAATTACGAGAATCTGGTGAAAACGGCCGAGAGTCTGGGCTTGCAGCAACTGGTAGACTGGGCCAACGATACGTATCAGAAGAAAAAGGAGCTATTTAAGTAAATCAGGGACAACCGGTAGAGGCGATGAGCCTCTACCTTATTTTTCGTCAGACGATACTCGTTACAACAGGAGGAATGGCAAACATGAGAGTACTGATTGTAGATGATGAACCGCTGATTCTGAACGGGCTGGTGAAGATTATCGGGGAGGCGGCGCCGCTCGGGACGGAGGTTTTCAGGGCGGACAATGCGTTTGAGGCCTTGGAGCTCATGATAGACTGTATGCCGGATGTGACCATTACAGATCTTCATATGCCGGAGAAAAATGGCTTCGAGCTCATCGAGGCGGCCAGGGAGAGCGGACTCTGCGACCGTTTCATTATTCTGACGGGCTACGATGAATTTGAATATGTCCGCAGAGCGCTCCGCACGGGGGTGGTGGATTATCTGCTGAAGCCGCTGGGTAAGGATGAGATTGCCGCTCTGCTGGAGCGGATTGAACAGGTGCTTCCCTCTGAAGCCGATCCGGAGTATTCGAACCATGCGAAGCGCATTCTGGCCTATACCAAAACCCATTATATGAACGATCTGTCGCTCAACCATCTGGCGGAATTGATGAATCTTCATCCGAAATATATCAGCAGTCTGTTTAAAAGAGTGACCGGCGATACGTTTGTCAATTATCTGAACGGATTTCGGATCAAGGAGGCTCAGAGGCTGCTCAGGTCCCATGGCCGGTTATCCGCGAACGCCATCGGCAAGAAGGTCGGGTTCGAGGATAAGCATTATTTCACTAAAGTCTTCAAGAAGTATACAGGAATGACGCCGGGCGCTTACCGTGATGAGAGCAAACCGGAGTATCCGGCGAGTAGTGAAGAAGCAACCGGAGCTGGAGGGCTGGAGCTGTAAGATAAGCGCAGTTAAACCGCTGCATCCGGGATTATGTCAATAGCGGATAAGTGAAGTAAAAATGTGAGCGTTGTCAATAAACAGGCGTCTCCTCCATAATGAAAGCGTAACCAAAATAAAGAACACAATAATTGAACTGGGGGTTGACTATGAACACAGGTACAAGAAAAGGTCAGAGCTTACTGAAGAGTACTTCCATCCTGTTGTTGTCTGCACTGCTGTTATCCGCATGCTCGGGTAAGCTGGAATCCGGTAACGGCGGGAAGGAAACGCCGGCCGGTAATGATCCGAAGCCAAGTGCAGCTGTAGATGAGAGTCCGCTCGGCAAATACGATCCTCCGATTGAGTTGTCGTTCGTCAGAGATCTTAGCGATGTGGTAGAGAATAACGTGCTTGGCGTATTGAAGGACGAGACGATTGATAACAACCGCTGGACCAAGTTGTATGAGGATCAGCTCGGCATCAAGATCAAATATAACTGGATTGTGAAGGGCAGCCAGACCTCGGATCAATACTTGCAGAAAATCAATGTCACCCTGGCCTCCGGGGATCTGCCGGATGTAACGCCGGTCAACGCCACCCAGCTTAAGCAATTGGCCGATTCGGACCAGCTTGAGGATATGACGGCGTTATATGAAAAGTATGCTTCCCCGTTCACCAAGAAGGTGCTGTCGGGAGAAGGAACGAGTGTGTTCGATGCCGCGACCTATGGCGGCAAGCTGATGGCTATTCCGAGCCTGGAATCCTCTATTGAACGGTCGATGTATATCTGGATTCGGACCGACTGGCTGGAGAAGCTTGGTATGCAGCCGCCGAAGACGATGGCGGATGTCCTGGCGATCTCCGAAGCGTTCGTCGATAAGGACCCCGACGGGAACGGGAAGAAGGATACCTACGGCCTCGGTATCACCAAGGATCTGTGGGGCGGAGCCATGGGACTGGAAGGCTTCATGGCCGGATACAATGCGTACCCGAACATCTGGGTGGATGACGGCAGCGGCAAGCTGGTCTACGGCAGCATTCAGCCGGAAGTGAAGAAAGCGCTTCAGGTGCTGCAGGATATGGCCAAGAAGGGGCAGCTGGATCAGGAGTTCGGCGTGAAGGACGGGGGCAAGGTGTCCGAGCTGATCTCAGCCGGCAAGATCGGGATGGAGTATGGCGAGCAATGGAATTCCATCTGGCCGCTGCAGCTCAACCGTGACAACGATCCCAAAGCCCAGTGGCAGGCCTTCCCGATTGTCTCGGAATCGGGAGACACGCCGAAGGTACCTCTGAAGTTCAGCACGACCCGCTTCTTCGCGGTCAAGAAGGGTGCCGCACACCCGGAAGCGGTCATTAAATTGTTCAATCTGCATGTGGAGAAGAACTGGGGCGAGACGGCCGAATTCGATAAGTACTATGCACCGCCGGAAGCAGAGAGTGTCTGGCAGTTGTCTCCGGTTACACCGTATCCGGTAACGAAGAACGTAGACGCGTTCCGGGAGATTGATGCTGCCCGCAAGGCCGGTGATTTCTCCACCCTGAAAGGTGAAGCCAAGACAATCCAGGAGAAGCTTGAGTCCTATGCTTCAGGTTCAACAGAAGGCTTCTCCCTATGGGGCTGGGAGCGGATCTATGGAGAGCAGGGTTCCATGGGCATAGCCGACCAATATATCAAGAATGACCAGTTCCTGCAGGAGAAGTTCGTCGGCGCTCCGACTCCGACCATGGTTGAGCGCAAGACAACGCTTGAGAAGCAGCAGAATGAAATGTTTGTCAAAATCATTCTGGGTGATCCTATCGATAAGTTCGACCAGTTCGTGAAGGACTGGAAGAAGCTGGGCGGCGATCAAATTACGCAAGAGGTCAACGATTGGTACGCAGCGACTAAGAAATAAGGCGCTGCTCTGGAGGAAGAAAACAACCTTTTCTTCCTCCATTCCATTCTTGCCCTGCAGATGTGGAGGATAACGATGAGAGCAAAACTGCGAAAAGAACTGCCGCTTCATTTGATGCTTTTGCCGGGACTGGTGATGATCATTCTGTTCTCTTACGTCCCCATGGCCGGTGTCATGATCGCGTTCCAGAAATTCATCCCTGCCAAGGGCTTGTTCGGGGATCAGAAGTGGGTGGGCCTGGATAACTTCGAATATGTGATGAACCTGCCAAGCTTCACACAGGTGCTGTGGAATACGCTGTTTATTTCGAGTCTCAAGCTGATTCTGGGCCTGATTATTCCGCTGGTGTTCTCGATTCTGCTGAACGAGCTGGCCAGTAATGTGATTAAACGGTCCGTGCAGACAGCGATTTATCTGCCGTATTTCTTGTCCTGGGTCGTGCTTGGCGGCATCTTGATTGATATTCTGTCTCCATCGGGCGGGATTGTGAATGAATTCCTCGGATGGTTCGGCGTCTCCAAGATCTTCTTCCTCGGCGACAACGACTGGTTCCCCTTCACGCTGATTGCCTCGGATGTATGGAAGAACTTTGGCTACGGCACGATTGTATATCTGGCGGCTATAACGGGCATTGATCCCGGGTTATATGAAGCAGCTACCATTGACGGCGCCAACCGCTGGCACAAGACCTGGCATATTACCATTCCGGGCATACGTATGGTCATTGTCCTGCTATCGGTACTCAGTCTGGGTCAACTGCTGAATGCGGGCTTCGATCAGGTCTTCAATCTGTACAGTCCGCAGGTCTATGAGAGCGGGGATATCCTGGATACCTTCGTCTACCGGATCGGTCTATTGGATGCCCAATACGGCGTAGCGACTGCCGTCGGCTTCTTTAAAGCAATCATATCGCTCACCTTGATTTCCAGTTCGTATTTCCTGGCTTACCGTTTTGCCAAATACCGGATCTTCTAGAGGAGGGAGTACCCTTGGAGCAACAGCTAACGCCCAAACCGGAGGAATGGACTCCCATTCGCCCCAAAAAACGCTTTGACGGGATTGCGGTATTGAACGCAACCATTCTGATTCTGGTCTCACTGCTCTGTATCCTGCCGCTCATTCATATTATAGCGGTGTCCTTCAGCTCAAGCGCCTCGGCTTCCGCAGGGTATGTCAGACTCTGGCCGGTAGACTTCACGTTCGCCTCGTATATGTATACGATGAGCCGGACTGAATTCTGGCAGTCGATGCTTGTCTCCCTGACGCGGATCGGCATCGGCACGCCGCTGAATCTTCTGTTAACGATCCTTGTCGCTTACCCGCTATCCAAGGAATCGCATGCTCTGCGGTTCCGCAGCGTCTATGCCTGGGCCTTCTTCGTCACGATGCTGTTCAATGGCGGGCTGATTCCCTGGTATACCACGCTCAAGGAGTATGGCCTGCTGGATTCCATCTGGGCACTGGTACTGCCCGGCGCAGTTCCTGTGTTCAGCGTAGTGCTGCTGCTTAACTTCTTCCGGGAGATTCCGAAGGAGCTGGAAGAGGCGGCGCTGATTGACGGGGCCGGCCATTTCCGGACAGTCTGGTCCATCTTCGTGCCGATCTCAAAGCCGGCACTGGCTACACTGGCCTTATTCTCGATGGTGGAGCACTGGAACAGCTGGTTCGACGGCCTGCTGCTCATGGGGAATCCGGCCAACTATCCGCTGCAAAGCTATATTCAGACGATTGTAATCCAGCAGAACCTGTCGAATATGTCGCGTGATGCCATGCTTGATCTGGCGCTGATCTCAGACCGGACGCTGAAGTCCTCCCAGATCTTCCTCGGCTCCCTGCCGATTATTCTGGCTTATCCGTTCCTGCAGAAATATTTCGTGAAGGGAATTGTACTCGGCAGTGTCAAAGGTTAACCTCCCGGACGTTATGCATAAGTCTGCAGCTCCCCCCGGATTCAGGATATAATGGTGAAAATGATTGCTGGGGGTCTGGGATTGTTGTTCAAAAAGGATTACTCACTGCGCAATACGATATTTCTGCGGCTGATTGTGACCTTTCTGCTCATTATGCTGCCTATTCTTGTCTTCGCCGCTTATCTGTATCAATGGATTATGCAAACGGCCAGCAGCGATATTCGAAGCTCGGCCAGCGCCCAGACCGTCTTTTACTTAAATGATATGGAGAATGAGATCGAGCGGATGAAGCTGCTGCAGTACAGTCTGCTGGAGGATGAGGATCTGAACAAGCTAGCCCTGACCTGGGAGGCGCTGCCGACCATTGACCGCACGGAGAATCTGAATTCGCTGATGAAACGCCTGTTCATCGTGCAAAACAGCAGTACGTATATTAAGGACGTCAGGGTTCATATCATGACTATAGGCCGGACTATCTCATCGGTCGGCGGTGTGCGTGAGATTGAACTGAAGCGCTTCCGCGAGATCCGCTCGGTCTTCGGGGACCGCCGTTCCCAGGTGATTGAGTGGGATGGCGGCCTGTATCTTAGTGCGATGAAGCAGCGGGGCATCAAGGGGGCAGAGCCGGTTCTGACGGTCGAGATTGAGCTGGACACCCAGGAGCTGCGGGCGGCGCTGGGCCAATTCAATACGTATCCCGGCAGTGGAACGCTATTGCTCTCCGATAGTGCGAGATTCGCGCTCTACAGTATGACCGGCGAGCTGGCGCGGGCGGAACCGTCCCAATATGTCCGGGATATCCGCACGGTGGCCTCCGGGGAGAGGCTGAGGATTGCCGGCGCGCCTTACTATATCGTCCAGACCGGCTCGCAGGAGCTTGGCTTGTCCATTTACCGGATCATCCCGGAGGATATTATCAAGAATCCGTTAAGCAAATTCTATACCTGGGCCTGGGTGTTCGGTGTGGCTGCGCTTGCCATCATCATAGCTTTTGCACTGTCGACCTACAAGTTCATTCATAAGCCGATGCTGACGCTGGTGAAGAGCTTTCGGAGAATGGAGCAGGGCGATCTGGATATTCATATCCAGCATGAGTCGAAGGATGAATTCCGTTATCTGTACAGCCGCTTCAACCAGATGGTGAGCAATCTGCATTCCTTGATCGATCAGGTGTACAAGCAGAAGATTATGGCCCAGCGGGCAGAGTTGAAGCAATTGCAGTCACAGATTAACCCGCATTTTCTGTATAATAGCTTCTTCATTCTGAACACGATGGCGAAGACTGGCGATACCGAGCGGATCGAACAGCTTACTACGATGCTCGGCGAATACTTCCAGTTTGTCACCCGTAACGCTTCCGATCTGGTGTCCTTGGAGCAGGAGATTCACCATGCAAGAATGTATACAGAGATTCAGGCCATGCGCTTCTCCCGCAGAATTGGAGTCCGGTTCGATGCCTTGTCCGAGGAACTGCAGAAGGTGTCTGTTCCGAGGCTGATTGTGCAGCCGATTATTGAGAACGCGTTCAAGCACAGCCTGGAAAAGAAAGCTATGGAGGGCCTGATCATTATCCGCTTCGCACAGGAAGGCCCGGACATCCGCATTATCGTCGAGGATAACGGGGATAGGCTGACCGATGATACGCTAGAGCAATTGAAAGAGTCCCTTAATGTCTATCAGGAGCAGGCGGAGACAACGGGCCTAGTGAACATTCACCGGCGCATCCGCATTACCTTCGGGGAAGAGAGCGGCTTGCTGGCGGACCGGAGTGAGCTTGGCGGACTAAGGGTAACCATCCTTCTTAGAGCTGGAGGTGAGAATTCTGGTGTACAGGATGCTTATCGTGGATGATGAAGAGATTATCACAGATGGCCTGGCGGTTATTTTCGGCAAAATGGAGCTTGAACTGGACATCTACAAGGCCTATTCAGGCCACGAAGCGTTAAATCTGCTGAACCGGACCCGGGTGGACATTGTCCTGTCTGATATCTGTATGCCCGAGATGGACGGGCTGGAGCTGATGGAGCATATCCACCGGAGCTGGCCGCAATGCAAAATCGTCTTCCTGACCGGACACAGCGACTTCAATTATGTCTACCAGGCGATTCAGGCTCCGGGCGTCCAATATGTGCTCAAGAATGAAGGTTATCCGAAGCTGATTGAGGCGGTGATGCGTGCGCTCCAAGAGCTGAACGACACCATGCAGGTGAATGATCTGATCCGTGAGTCGAAGGAGCAGCTTAACACACTGGAGACCTTGGCACAGGGAGATTATTTCCGCCATCTCATTCACAGCGTCAAGGCGGATCAGGATATGGCCGGGGACTTCGTCCGTCTGAACATTCCGCTGGATGCTTCGCGGCCGGTGTTGATCGCACTGGGCAGCATCAGTGATCCTGAATCCTCACGTACGTATATGGACCGCCGGGAGACGGCGCTCGCGGTGAAGTTCCTGTCGGAGAAGCTGCTCAAGGAGCGGACGGTCAGCCTCGGGGTCATCGACCGGTACGGTGACCTGATCTGGCTGATTCAGCCGGGCGGGACGGGAGAGGCTTCGCAGCCGGAGGATCTGGAGCAGATGATTAAATTCCTTGAAGGCACCTTCGAGCTGATTCAGCAGTCGTGCCGGGAATCGCTGGAGGTCGGGATAGCCATCACTCTCAGTGCGGCGGAGTCTGCCTGGTCCAGGCTGCAGGTAGTGTACGATAAAGCCAGGCAGGTTCAGCATTACCGGGCAGGAGACGGAGAGCGGATGGTGCAGAAGGTGCAGCTGAATGAAGCGGCGGCGCCGGATACCGTACGTGACCGGTTCATGCAGGGCAAGGTGGAGACTCTGGCTGCGCATCTGGAGGCGGGCCGCAAGGAGGAGTTCCTCCAGCTGTTCGGGGAGATGGCTGAACCGGCGGGGCAGGACCCGGGAAGATGCAATCCGTATCTCACTGAGCTGTATTACACCATTGCCCTGATGCTTATGTCGTATACGAACAGATGGGAAGCGGACGAGGAGATCGGGGCAAGCGGGCTGATGCAGCTTGAAATCCACCGTTCGCTTGGCGAAGCCTTCCAATATCTTCGGAACACGGCGGAGCTGCTGTTCTCTGTCAGGAAGAGCGGGGAGCAGAAACGGGCAGCGGGTGTCATCGACCGGATCTGCTTATATATAGAAGAGAATCTCGACCAGGACCTGTCGCTGGTCCGTCTGGCCGATTTGATCCACTTCAATCCCTCCTATCTGTCCCGCCTGTTCAAGCAGGAACGGGGAATCAATCTGTCCGAGTATATCGAGGATATGCGCGTCCGCCAGGCCAAGGAACTGCTCCGTAGAGGGGAGCTAAGGGTCGCGGAGGTCGGCTCATTAATCGGATACGTAACCCCGCAATCCTTCACCCGGGTATTCAAAAAATGGACCGGAACCACGCCGCAGGAATACCGTGCAGATGTGGTTGGTGGTTGAATGGCCTGTACTCGTGGCCGGGGGCCGCTTGCGAGGGTGGAGCAGGAGAGAGATGACGGGGAAGGTCTATTGGGTGAGAGCATACTAATTATGAGACATCTTGGATGAGAGATATAGAATGAGAGACATTGGATGAGAAATATTAAAGGAAGATATAGTCGCTCCTTCGGGATGGATGGCGTTGCCTCCATCGCCCGGGGAGCGATTGTTCGTTGGAGAGTAAATGAGAGGGATAAATCCAATTAATGCAGCCAAAAGTCGGCCGGATGGTCGAAGGAAAAGGATAAATCCCTTTGATGGTGCTGGAAGTGGAGTAACTGATGAAATGAAAGGGATAAATCCCTTTGGTGGTGCTGGACTTGGGCTAAATGAGTGCATTGATATGGTGGATGCGGGCCTAGTGAGTTAATGAGGAGCACAAGTGCACTTGAATTTGCCGGACGTAGGTGAAATGAGCAAATGAAGAGCATTAGTGCACTTGAATTTGTTAGACGTAGGCGAAATGAGGGAATAAGGAGCATTAGTGCACCTGAATATGCCGGACACGGGCGAAATGAACAAATCAGGAGCACAAGTGCCCCTGATTTCTCTCTGCATACTCCATCAGCCCCGCCAGAAGTAGGTCAAAGGAGTACAGTGATGAACCAACTCTAGTTAGTTTCTTTTACATATAAATCCGGTAATTCCCGCTCAGCGCCAGCATGGTGAAGAAGTACAGGCAGTTGTCATAATAGCGCCGCTCTCCGGTGCGCAGCGGGGTGTTCCAGAACAGCTTGACGAAGTGCCCGGTATCCGGGCCATCGGCAGCGAGCGAGGCCATTGCCAGAGTGGACAGCAGGCCGACCGGATGCAGGGACAGCTCGTCAAACGGCTGGCCGTCAATCGTATACCGCCGGTAATCGGCCGGATCGATACTGCGGAAGAATGCCTGAATGCGGTTAGACTGCTCTACCTGCCAAGCATCGCAGCGGAACCATTCATAATCCAGCCCAATGTTGGCGGCTACCCTGTAGGCATCACTGAAGAAGTGGCGGAAGTCGCCATGCGGCTGGGGTTCCGCCGGAGTTCCGTCATAGTTCGCATATTCCGGCGACAGGCCGGTTACGGGATGGCAGGCCTTGTGCAGGTAATCCCGACTCCGGGCAGCTGCATCCTTCCAGAATGCCCGGTCTGCTTCATCCGCCTGCAGGGCGAACAGATCATAGAAATGCGGCAAATGATAGGAAGGATTGCTGAACGGAGTCTCCGGAATGAACTTGATCAGCCGGGTCTCGGGATCCCACATCGGATGGCCTTCTCCGTCTTCTCCCTTATGCACACAGGCGCGGAGAATGATTCTGGCCTGCTCGGAATAATTGAACGGCGCGGCCCCGTCGCCCCAGCGGCTGGAAGCGAAGAACAGTGCCATCGCGAAGAACTCCTCTCCGTCCGGGGCGGGTCCTTGCGACAGCCTTGTACCGTCCAGCCTGCATTGCCAGGCAAAATAATCCTTATAACGGCCCTCCGTATGCTGCATGAAGACTTTAGCGAAATTCCAGAGCCGGTCAAACTCCTCCTTTTTATCCATCTGAACCGCCGTCATCATCCCGTACGACATGCCCTCTGTGCGCACATCGGTATTGCCTGTATCTACGATATAACCCTTATCATCATCCATAGTATGGTAGAGCCGGACATCAGGGGCACCGTAGAACATTTCGTTCCAGGTATCTTCCAGCCGCTGCTGAATCGCCTCCGGACGCAGTCCGATCTCAAGGAACAAATTTCTGTACTCTCCTGTGTGAAAAGAGCCCTCTGTAGTATTTATCATAACATCCTCCAGGTGAATTTTATTTTGCCCAAGTATATCATAAGCGGCGGTATAAAGATTAAAGCGTTTTCCAGATAATTTATAGACGATTCCGGCTCAGGCCAATAATCTAAGGATAGATCAATCTTAGGTGTCTATATGTCATGGACTTCACGCCAAAAGCTTCTCTATACTGGTAGGGACATGCTGCAAGGTGAATAAAAAGGTTAGGGTGATAGAGCTATGAATGAGGTGTTAGAGCTAACGAAGCTTACAGTCTACACGCGCATATCGAACCAGGATTATACCGGGTCTCTCAGCAACAGTGTTCATATGGCCTGCACAGATGATCATAACGAATTTCAGCCGCTTAACCGGAACTATGGCCTATTATTTGCCGTGGCCACTGTAGATGAGAAGAATGTGATCCATGAAAAAGGACTTAAAAATCCCTATCTGTTCCGCACACAGGATGGTGCTTTCGGGATGATTGCCGTAAGGATTGACGCCTCGGGGGAGGATGACGGGGAGAGCAAAGGGCAGATTCTGCTGTGGACCTCTCCGGATCTGGTGACCTTCGATGTCCAGCGGCTTGTCCGGCTCGATAATGAACGCTATGTAAAAGAAGCCGTCTGCACACTGGACAGCACCGGCGGATATGAGATCCGCTGGCAGGACAACGACGGCAACTATTATGTGAACCGGCTGGCCGACCTGCGGAAGCCGGAAGGGATCTCGCCGCCGGAGCCTGCGGAAGCTTACACGGTAGAGCAGCCCGTTCAGCCGCTACCCGGAACCCGTCCGGGGAATGTGCTGACAGTGGACGGTCCCACAGGCCGCAAGGTTCAGGCAGCCTGGACCCCGGTATATAACACCGGTATTCGCGTAGAGGAGCAGGTCAGTGTCCACTCCGCAGACGAATTGACAAAGGTCAGAGCCACAGCGCTGTATTCGGACGGCTCCATTGCCGATAAGCAGGTCGCTTGGGATACCACAGGGATTGATTTCACCTTGCCGGGAACGCATACCATACATGGCAAAGTAGTCACATATGACTTGCCGTTCCCGTTGGCAAGCGGCTATGCAGACCCTGTAATTCTCCCTTGGAACGGCAGGTATTATTTCCTGGCTACCAATGACAATGTCAATAATATCGGCATCTATGTCCGCGTGGCAGATACCTTGAAGGACTTATTCGTTCCGGGCTTCCAGGAATCCGTTATCCTGGACCTGAATGAGGAGCTGAATTTCATCCAGACCTTCTGGGCGCCGGAATTCCATGTCATCGGCGGGGAGCTATACATCCTGTTCGCCGTTGGCGGCAAGGTATGGGGACCGCAATGCCATCTTATGAAGCTGAATCCCGGCGGTGATATTATGAAGGCTGGGGATTGGAGCACACCAGTCCGGGCGAAACGAATGGACGGAACTCCTTTGGCCGCAGACGGCATTACGCTGGATATGACTTATTTCAAGGCAGACGGCACCTCCTGTGTAGTCTGGTCTTACCGCAAAGGGATCGGAACGCCGCTGGATACCGGCTCCATGCTGTATATCGCCACTGTAGATGAAGCGAATCCGGCGGTATTAACCAGTGAGCCGGTGCTGCTGTCGCGTCCGCTGCTCGGCTGGGAGAACGTTCAGGGCACGATCAATAACGAAGGCCCGTATCCGCTTCTTACGGAAGATACCGTGTATATTGCCTATTCCGGCGGGGCGGCAACGGGATATACCTATGCAGTAGGCTGGTTAAGCATTCCACGGGGCGGCGACTATCTGGATGCCGGTGCCTGGAGCAAGGCGGGCACGCCGGCACTTTCTTATTATTCGCTGGACGGGGTGTACGGTCCGGGGCATAACTCCTTTTTCCAGGATACAGACGGTACTACGCTAGTCCTCTACCACGGGGAAGAGCAACTGGTGAAGCATGGAACGAGATGCTCGGCGATCCACAGAGTCCATTACAACAATAACGGCGTTCCACTGCTCGATGTGGCTGGGGAGAGAGATGTACATCCGGATTACGCCAACTGCACGATTCAGGCGACTGTGCTTGCTTAAACAACAATCTATATAACAAATGGAGGATGTTAGAATGACACAACCACAAGGATTCAACCCATATCTGCCTTCCTGGGAGTACGTCCCGGATGCGGAGCCTTATGTTTTTGAAGGAAGAGTATATGTCTATGGCTCGCACGACCGGTTCAACGGACATGCCTTCTGTCTGAACGACTATGTATGCTGGTCAGCGCCGGAAGACAATCTGGGCGATTGGCAGTATGAAGGCGTGATCTACAAGACAACAGATGACCCGCTGAACCCGGAAGGCAGCATGTGTCTCTATGCACCGGATGTGACGCAGGGACCGGACGGGCGCTACTATCTCTACTATGTACTGGACAAGGTTTCTGTCGTATCGGTAGCAGTCTGCGATAAGCCGGGCGGCAAATACGAATTCTACGGCTATGTCACCTACGGGGACGGCATGCGACTGGGCGAACGGGAAGGCGATGAGCCGCAGTTTGACCCGGGGGTATTGACTGAAGGAGACACCACCTACCTGTACACCGGCTTCTGCGGATACGGCGACAAGTCCAGACACGGGGCGATGGCTACTGTACTCGGTCCCGATATGCTTACGATTATTGAAGAGCCTGTGTTCGTGGCACCGAGCCAGCCTTACAGCCAGGGAACCGGCTTCGAGGGCTATGAGTTCTTCGAGGCCCCTTCCATCCGCAAAAGAGGGGATATTTACTACCTGATCTACTCCTCCATCTCCATGCATGAGCTGTGTTATGCCACCAGCAGTTATCCTACCCGGGATTTCGTGTATCAGGGAGTCATTGTGAGCAACTGTGATCTGCATATCGATACGTATAAGCCTGCGGACCGGACGATGTATTACGGCGGCAATAACCACGGCAGCATCGTGGAGGTTAATGGAGCGTGGTATATCTTCTATCACCGGCATACCAACGGGACCGCGTTCTCGCGCCAGGGCTGCATCGAGCCGATTACGTTCCGTGAAGACGGTACCATCCCGCAGGTGGAGATTACAACCTCCGGCCCGAACGGCGGCCCGCTGGAAGGATGCGGAGAATATCCGGCTTATCTGGCTTGCCACCTGTTCACCAAGGATCAGGAGATGTATACCGGAGGCTTCGGACCAATGGGTGCCTGGATGGACAGCCGGTTCCCGAAAATCACCCAGGACGGCAGAGACGGCGAAGAAGAGGTTGGTTATATTGCCAATATGACGGAGTCGGCGACTGCCGGGTTCAAGTATTTTGACTGCAAGGGGGTTAGCCGGGTCTCCATCAAGGTGCGCGGATATTGCCATGGGGAGTTCCAGGTGAAGACGGCATGGGACGGGCCTGCGCTTGCCTCCATTCCGGTAGGCTTCACGAATGTCTGGAAAGAATATGCTGCGGACGTGGCGATTCCGGACGGCGTTCAGGCACTGTATTTCACGTATACCGGGGGCGGCGGCGCGCAGTTTGCTTCGTTTACGCTGGCTTAAGCAGTCGCGGGCGGGGCGGGATGGAATAGAGCATGACAAGGAGCAGTGCCTGAGAGACTTCTCAGGCACTGCTTCTCTACTTGCAGGATAGTTAGTTGAAGACAGCGAGGGTTCCTCCTATTTGGCTCCACTCATTTGCAACGTAAGCCTTAGCTCCAACATCTGGAGTAGTGCGGACACAGGGGCCGTTATTTTGTCCAAAAATGTGATTATTCTCAAGTTACGGACTCAGTGGGTTTAGAATAGATAGTAGACGTCTCTTAACGGACGGAGGGATAATAAGGATCACGGAGGTGTGTTGCCATGGGTGACCAACGAAAACGGTACAATGAAGAGTTTAAAAAGCAGACGGTTAAGTTTCTACAAGAACAGACGAAGA
Organism: Paenibacillus sp. FSL P4-0338; assembly: GCF_038002365.1. Lineage (NCBI taxonomy): Bacteria > Bacillati > Bacillota > Bacilli > Caryophanales > Paenibacillaceae > Paenibacillus > Paenibacillus sp. FSL P4-0338. The sequence continues at coordinate 619,038 of NZ_JBBOCG010000001.1, forward strand.
GTTTCGGGGAGTTAGCGGAAGAGCTGGACATCCCCAAGAGCACGCTTCATCAATGGATGGGACAATACCGGGAGCTCAAGAATGAACCTGTAGCCAGTGTGGATCGGGTGAGGGAGCTCGAAGCCGAGTTGAAGGAAGCGAGCCGTCAGCTCCAGGAGCGCCAAGATCAACTCGTCGACCGGGAGGAAGAACTGGCCATCCTAAAAAAAGCAGTGCACATCTTCAGCAAACCAAGGAACGCCGATTCCAGTTCATGAAGGAACATCGCTCCGCGTTTCGCTTGGAGAAGATGTGCATCACCTTGCAGGTATCCAGGAGCGGATATTACAAGTGGCTCGGAGCCAAAACCAGTGCACAGGCTCTCCGTAAAGCGGCCGTGCAGGAGCGAATCCGCTACCATTTTAATGACCATAAGGGGCGGTATGGAAGTCCGAAAATCACTCGACTGCTGCACCAGGAAGGCTATACCCTCACCGAACGTACGGTGAGTGTGTACATGCGGCAAATGAAGCTCCGCTCGGTGGTCTCTAAGCCGTACCGTGTACAGACCACGGATTCCAAGCACAACAACCCTATTGCCCCGAACACACTGAATCAAGAGTTTACCGTCGACAAGCCCAATACCGCCTGGGTGACCGATATTACGTACATCCCCTGCCGTGGAGGCCGCTTGTACCTGGCCAGCGTCATGGATCTGTGCACGCGCGAAATTGTAGGGTGGCGGTTATCGGACCACATGGAAACCAGCTTGGTCTTAGACGCCTTGCAGGCTGCCTATCAAGCCAAGCGACCCGGCCCGGGACTGCTCCACCACTCGGATCGGGGATCGCAGTATACCTCCAAGGAATATACCGAGCAGTTGAGGACGTACCAGATGGAATCAAGTATGAGCCGCAAAGGAAACTGTTACGATAACGCTTGTATTGAATCCTGGCACAGTATCTTGAAGAAGGAGCTCATTTACTGTAACCCGCGTTTTAAAACTCCAGGGCAGGCGTACCAGGACATCTACCAATACATTGAGTTTTACTACAACCGCAAGCGAATGCATGGCACGCTGGGGTATCTTTCCCCCGCCCGATTCGCTAAGCAGTTTACGACGGCATCCGTTGCGTGAGTATCTACTTTCTTGACAGAGGTCCACAGAAGACCTTAATGGGGGATATGGAAGCCAAATGAGATAGAAACAGTCAATTAACGGCCACTGAGTCCGCGAATAGCTCATTTCTTCGGTTTTCAGGGAGATAGCTGCCTCTGAGTCCGCATGGCTTGCAGCCAGGTGCAAGAAATCTCTTGCCTAATAATCTAGCTCGTACCGTGCGGAGCCTATTTATTGTCCACTCCCGCCCACACCAGATGGTAATGGAGTCCGCTTCGGAGACTATACGCCGGAAGAATACCGTGCCTTGTACTCTGAGGGGGTCATGTTCATATAATGCTTGAACCATTTGGAGAAATAGCTGACATGCTGGTAGCCTGACTCCAGCGCAGCCTCCAGCACATTGTATGATCCGCTGCGGAGCAGGCTGGCCGCCTGGCTAATGCGGATATAATTCAGATACTCCATCGGGCGCATCCCTGTCTGAGCCTTGAAAAACTTGCAAAAATGCGAGCGGCTCAGCGCTACCACAGAGGCCAGCTGATCCAGCTCCAGCCGGTCGCGGGAATGCGCCTCCATATAACTCAGCACCTCCCGGATCTGCCGGTTATATTCTCGGCCGTGCCGGGTCTCCGGCGCCGGGTTCAGCCCGGTTAGCCCGTATTGATAGCTGTCTGCGATGAACAGCAGCAGGAGCGCCTTCAGACTCATTTCGTATGCCCCAGGCTTACGCTCATAACGGCTTAACAGCTCCCTGATCAGCTGAAGCAAGGGGGAGTGGGCGGCATCAGCAGCAGATAATAGAGCAGGAAGTCGGACCGTCCCTTGCAGGACCGGGTCCAGGAACAACTCCTGCACCCGGTCGGGCTGCGGCGAAGACAGCCAGGAGCCTTTGAACACGATGGAATAATAACAGGTGCCGCCCATGGCGGTGTCCATGCCCGAATGAAGCTCACCGGGATGAACGATCAGGGCATCCCCTGATTGAATGGGGAACTCGCGGCTCTCAATATGGAAGGTAGCCTTGCCTTCTGCCAGATAGATAATCTCCATTTCGTTATGCCAATGTACGGGAAGAATGGAATGCACACGGGCCTGATGCTCCACCCGGTAGATATGCAGCGGGAATTCCGGCTGGCCGTGCAGCTTGTTCTCCCGGTAACGGTGTTCGTACATGATGCCCTCCTATGAATCGTCATATTGTGTTGATATCGCGCAAATATATGCTAGATGAACCGATGCCAATAATAATATCATTATCATCAAGATAAGTCATAAGGAAGGGTGGAACCATTGTGAAACTGATAGCTGTTCAATCCGGCGAGGCCGGCGTAAGGCTTGCGACTAGTGAGGGAATGATGCATATCGGCTGGTGTACGCCGGGGATTGCCAGAATCCGCTATACGCTGAATGCTGAGCTGAGCGGCAAAGAGAGTCTGATGGTACTGAGCCGGCCAGAAGCCGGGAACGTAGAATACAAAATCACAGAGCTGCCCGGGCATCTGGAGATATCAACAGCGCAGCTAACGATTGAAGTGGATAAAGAGACCTGTGCGTTCAGCTACAGAGCTGCGGACGGCACATTGCTGACACGGGAGCCGGCCAGAGGCGGCAAAACCCTGGAGCGAACAGAAGTCTATCATACAGTCTTCGATGCTTCAGCAGACACGGTCGAGACTGGGCAGGGTGCTGATGGTCTGCGTGCCAGAGCGGAGGGGGTTAACCGGAGGCTGGACCGGGAGGCTTTTCATACAAAGCTGGAATTCGTATGGCAGGAAGGGGAAGCCCTGTACGGACTTGGCTCCCATGAAGAGGGGATGATGAACCTCCGGGGAAGGCAGCAATACTTGTACCAGCAGAATATGAAGGCGGTTGTACCGGTACTTGTGTCTACACGGGGCTACGGGATTCTGGTAGATTCGGGGTCTTATATGACTTTTCATGATGATGCCTTTGGCTCGTACCTCTGGAGCGATGCGGATGAAGAGATGGATTACTATTTCATATATGGTCCGGAATTCGATCAGATTACAGCGGGAATCCGCTATCTGACCGGAGAAGCGCCGATGCTGCCGAAGTGGTCCTTCGGGTATGTACAGTCCAAGGAAAGATACGTCTCCCAGGCGGAACTGCTTGCCATCGTGCAAGAGTATCGTGAACGTTCGCTTCCCCTCGACTGTATCGTACTCGACTGGCAGTCCTGGACGGGCAATCTGTGGGGGCAAAAGACTTTCGATCCTGACCGCTTCCCCGATCCCTTGCAGATGATGAACAGCCTGCACGCCATGAACGCCAAGCTGATGGTATCGATCTGGCCGATCATGGGCGCGGGCGGGGACAATCATGAAGAGATGAAGGCGCGCGGCTTCTTGCTCGGTAATCAGGCTACTTATGATGCCTTCCGGAAGGAAGCGCGCGAGCTGTACTGGAAGCAGGCCAATGAAGGACTGTTCGCACATGGAGTCGATGCCTGGTGGTGTGATTGCACCGAGCCGTTCGAAGCAGACTGGAAGGGAGCGGTCAAGCCGGAGCCGGAGCAGCGGCTGCTGATTAATACAGCAGAATCGAAGCGGTATCTCGATCCGGGCTTGATCAATGCCTATTCCATGCAGCACTCCAAAGGGATCTATGAAGGCCAGCGTGCAGCGACCTCAGCGAAGCGGGTAATCAATCTGACACGCTCCGCGTTCGCAGGGCAGCACCGCTATGGCACGATTACATGGTCTGGTGATATAGCCGCCAACTGGGAGACGCTGAGGAAGCAGATTGCAGACGGCCTTAACTTTTGCCTGACCGGTTCGCCATACTGGACGCTGGATATCGGAGCGTTCTTCGTGAAGAATCACAAGGAGCAATGGTTCTGGAGCGGGGATTATGACGAGGGTGTTGCGGATCTGGGCTACCGGGAGCTATATGTCCGCTGGTTCCAGCTTGGCGCGTTCCTGCCGATGTTCCGTTCTCACGGAACCGATACTCCAAGGGAAATCTGGCAGTTCGGCGAGGAGGGTGAGCCGATGTATGATACGCTGGTGAAATACCTGAAGCTCCGTTACCGGCTGATGCCATACATCTACTCCCTGGCCGGAGCTGTGGCACACCGCAGCTATACTATGTTCCGCGCACTGGCCTTTGACTACCGGGAGGATGTGCGGGTTCATGCTGTCGGCGACCAGTTCATGTTCGGTCCGGCCTTCATGGTGGCTCCCGTGACGGAGGCTATGTATTACGGTCCCGGCTCCCGCGAGCTTGAAGGGGTTCCTAAGCAGCGCAGTGTATATCTTCCTGAAGGCGAATGGTACGATTATTGGAGCGATGAATGCCTGGAGGGCGGCGTGACGATTGTAGCACAAGCGGATCTGGAGACGCTTCCCTTGTATGTCCGCGCCGGGTCCATTGTTCCGCTCGGCCCCGATGTTCAGTATACGGATGAACAGCCGGAGGCTGTGACCCGGCTCAAGGTATACGGGGGCAAGGATGCAGCCTTCACCCTGTATGAAGATGAAGGTGATAATTATAATTACGAGACCGGCTCCTATGCCATGATTGAGCTGAGCTGGTGTGAAGCGGACCGCAGCCTGACTATCGGGAAGCGGGCCGGAGAGTATGCCGGAATGCAGGCGGTAAGGCAATTTGCCGTAGAACTAGCGGGGCATGCGGGAAGCTGTGTCGTCACTTATGAAGGAGAAGCGGTAACCGTCCGCGAAGAGGAACTTCAGAGCTAAGGCTGAGGTTAATTGTAACCAACCTGAACGTTTTGTAAGCTGAATAGAGAAGCTCTAGTAAGCTCTGTTACTCTTACGGTAGGCGGCGGGTGTCATGCTGGTGATTCTTTTGAACGTACGGTAGAAGTGGGGCAGACTCTCGAAGCCGCAGGCCATGGCAATCTGCTCGATGGTACCGCTTGATTGCAGCAGGCTGTCCTTGGCCGCAAAAATCCGCTTAGTGGCAATATAATCGGTCACATTCATACCCAGACGCTGCTTGAAGACCCGGCTGAAGTGTGCGGGTGAGATCGAGGCCCGCGCAGCCAGGGAGCATAGCTCCAGCGGCTGATCCAGATGATCGTTGATATAGCTGAGCGCCTCACGGAACCACTCCGGCAGCAAGGGATTTGCAGCAACCGGCTCGGCGGCTTGCGGCAGACAGTAGCGGTTCAGATGCAGCAGTGTAAGATGAAGCAGCAGCGCAAGCGCCTGCCCGCCGTCCAGCTGATTCTGCTCGCGTTCCCGGTGGATCGCATCGATATCATTTTGCAGAATCTCAGCATGCTCAGGAGACAGGGTATACTTGTACTGCTTGTTGGTCTTGGCAGCGTCGAACAGCTTCAGATAGGGATAAGACTCACTGTAGGTATGGTTATGGATCAGAGCCGGGCTGAAAAAAAGGGCGGAGGAAGTCACCGGCTCCTCATTGTCGGGAAATCCCCGGTGCACCGTGTTTCCGGGAACGACAATGATGTCACCCGGATGCATCTCATAAAAGGTCTGATCGATGAAAAAGCTTCCTTTGCCGCTGTATACGTAGATGAATTCGTACCAGTCATGCTGGTGGTCGGGCAGCTCGCGCTGCGGGCTTTTCGTTTCCTTATAGTCCAACAGCAGCGTAAACGGCAATTGATGGTCAAAATGCCTGCGGATCGGTTCCATGAAGTCGCCCCCTGAGTTAAATCTCTACATTCTTACCCACATCATATCAAAATAAGGTATAAATTTGTTTGTTTTAGCTATTTTTATTCCTTTATCGGATGTTTACAATAAGGTGGAATGGAGGCGTTATCATGTATATTGATGCTCACCAGCATTATTGGAAGATAGACAGGGATGATTATGGCTGGATTACGCCGGAGATTCCGGTGTTGTTCCGGGATTATCTGCCCGCTGACCTGGAGCCGGAGCTAATGAAGCAAGGGATCAGCCGCACGATTGTGGTACAGGCTGCGCCTACGGTGGAGGAAACGGAATATATTCTGGGACTGAGCGAGCAGGCGGAGTCTGTCGCGGGTGTGATTGGCTGGCTGGATCTTGCAAGCCCTTCCTTCCAGGCCGAATTCGAGCGTCTCAGCAGACATCCGAAGTTCACCGGGCTGCGGGTGATGATTCAGGAGATGGCAGACCCCGGTGTGCTTTTGACCCGGCCTTATATAGAAGCGCTATCATATCTTGCGGAGCGGGATGTGCCGGTGGATCTGCTGGTGCTGGCCGATCAGCTTCCGCAGCTCATTGAGATGCTGGAACAGGTTCCGGGGCTGCGGGGAGTTATTGACCATCTGGCTAAGCCGAAGATTGCTTCGGGCCAATTAGAGCCGTGGCGAAGCTTGATGACGGAGGTAGCTAAGCATCCGGGAATTTACTGCAAGCTGTCCGGGATGGTCACCGAAGCAGATCCTCAGGGCTGGAAGCAGGAGGATTTCACTGCTTATGTACATGCCGTGCTGGAACTGTTCGGACCTGAGCGGGTGATGTTCGGCAGCGACTGGCCTGTGTGCCTGATGGCGGCAACCTATGAGGAGGTTGTGGGGATTCTGCGCACAGCACTGCAAGACCGATTGTCTGCGGAAGAGATGGAGCCGGTGTTTGGAGCGAATGCTGTTAGATTTTATAAGCTGGATTCACTAATTATAGGAGGTTGAGCGATATGAAATACAGAAAGCTGGGCAATACGGGACTTGAGGTCTCAGCATTAAGCTTCGGGGCCTCTTCGCTGGGCAGCGTGTTCCGGGAGGTACCTAAGGATGAGGCGATTCTTACGGTGCATACGGCGATTGATATGGGGATTAACCTCGTTGACGTCTCCCCGTACTACGGACTGATGAAAGCGGAGACAGTGCTGGGCGAGGCACTGCAGACGGTACCGCGCGACAAGTATATCCTGAGCACCAAGGCCGGACGTTACGGCGAGGGGCAATTCGATTTCTCCAGAGAGCGGATCATCCGCAGTGCGGAAGAGAGTATGGGCAGACTGGGCACAGATTATTTGGATATTCTGCTGCTGCATGATGTTGAATTCGGCTCGTTTAGGCAGGTGATGGAGGAGGGAATACCGGCGCTGGAAGAGCTGAAGCAGGCGGGCAAAATCCGTTACTTCGGCGTCAGCGGCCTGCCGCTGAGTGTGTTCGAGAAGGTGCTGCCGCAGACCAAGCTGGATGTCATTCTGTCCTATTGCCATTATTCGCTCAACGATACCACACTGCTCCGGCTCCTTCCGCTGCTGGAGGAGAGCGGCACGGGGCTGATGAATGCGTCACCTATCTCGATGGGGCTGCTCAGTAACCGCAAGGTGCCGGACTGGCATCCGGCGAGCGCAGAGATTCAGGCCGCGTGTCACCGTGCTGCTGAATATTGCAGGAACAAGGGAGAAGACATCGCCAAGCTGGCGGTTCAATTCTCTACAGCGAATGAGCAGATTCCTACGACTCTGGTGAGTACGGCAACGCCGGAGAATATCAGCAACAATATTAAATGGACCGAAGAGCCAATAGATCAACAATTACTGGCAGAAGTGCGCGATATTCTGAAGCCGATCGACGGAGCAACCTGGCCGAGCGGACAGCCGGAGTGGAACGAAGCACAGAGCCGGAACGGGGAGCGCTTATAATGAAGGGAATTATTTGTGAGGAGATCGGAAAGTTCGTATTCAAGGAAGATCTGCCGGAGCCGGAGCTGGTGGACGGGGAAGCGGTTGTAAGCATACGCAGAATCGGAATCTGCGGGACGGACTTGCATGCTTACCGGGGCAACCAGCCTTATTTCACTTATCCGCGTGTGCTGGGACATGAGCTGTCCGGGATTATTGAGCGCATTGGCGACAACCCGCAAGGGCTTCGCGCCGGTGATCAGGTCAGTGTCATTCCGTATCTGCATTGCGGAGAGTGCAGGGCCTGTCTGAGTGGTAAAACGAATTGCTGCCAGAAAATGAGAGTGTTCGGTGTTCATCTGGACGGCGGCATGCGGGAACGGGTGAGTCTGCCTGTAGGTAATCTGCTGAAGACAGACGGGCTGACGCTGGATCAGGCGGCCATGCTGGAGCCGCTGGCGATAGGTGCCCATGCGGTTCGGCGCTCAGGCATCAGCGCCGGGGATCAGGTGCTGGTGATCGGCGCTGGCCCGATCGGGCTGGGTGTGATGGCGATGGCCAGATATGCAGGTGCCAAGGTGATTGCGATGGATGTCAACGATGAACGTCTGGCCTTCTGCAAGGGCTGGGCGCAGGCGGAGCACGCGGTAAGCGCCTTGAAGGAGCCGAAGGAACAGCTATCGGCACTGACGGACGGCAACTTCCTGCCGCATGTCATTGATTCCACAGGCAACATCTCCTCTATGGAAGGCGCCTTCGGACTGGTTGGCCATGGCGGTACATTGACTTATGTCGGCTTGGTCAAAGGGAATATTACCTTTAGTGACCCCGATTTCCATGCCCGCGAGATGACAGTGCAGGGCAGCAGAAATGCGACCCGCGAGGACTTCGAACGGGTGATTAGCGCCATTAGAGACGGTTACATTGATGTGGACCGCTATATTTCCCACCGCTGCTCGTTCGGGGAGATGACCCTGCAGTTCGAGAGCTGGCTGAATCCTGAATCCAAAGTGATCAAGGCATTGGTGGAACTGAATTAACTGCGAAGGAGCGGAAAAGCGATGACAAGCACGGAACAGAGCCAGCGGTTATGGTACACGGAGCCGGCACAGGAATGGAATGAGGCACTTCCGGTCGGCAACGGCAGACTGGGGGCGATGATCTTTGGCAGGGTGGCTGAGGAGAAGCTGCAGCTTAATGAGGATTCCGTATGGTACGGAGGTCCGCGTGACCGCAACAACGAAGATGCGCTTCCCCACTTGCCGAAGCTCCGCCAGCTGATTCTGGAAGGCAAGCTGCGGGAGGCGGAGGAGCTGGCGGCAATGACAATGGTGGGGCTGCCGGAAGCACAGCGCCATTATCTGCCGCTTGGCGACCTGCTGCTGTCATTCAGCGGACATGAACAGCCTGCTGAGGATTATCAGCGTGAGCTGGATCTCGAATCCGGCGTATCCCGGGTGAGTTATGTGACCGGCGGAGTCCGCTATACCCGTGAGCTGTTCGCCAGCTACCCGGATCAAGCCATCGTGGTGCGGATTACCTCTGACCGGAAGAACGCAATCTCCCTGAAGGCCAGGTTTAACCGCCAGAACTGGAGAATGCTGGAGAAGACGGAGAAATGGAATGACAGCGGGCTGGTGATGGGCGGAGAATGCGGCGGGCGCGGGGGCAGCTCCTTCGCTGCTGCATTGAAGGCCGTCACAGGAGACGGAACCTGCCGCAACATCGGCGAATATGTGATGGTGGAGGGGGCAAGCTCAGTTACGCTGCTGCTTGCCGCAGGAACCACGTTCCGTCATCCCGATCCGGCGCTGTATGCCAAGCGGCAGTTGGAGGCCTTGAGTATGGTGCCTTATGAGGAACTGCTTGCCCGCCATGTTGCGGATTACCGCAGCTTGTACGGCCGGACCTCGCTGACGCTCCCGATGAACCCGGAGCTGAGCGGACTGCCAACCAGTGAACGGCTAAATCGGTTCCGGCAGGGGGGAGAAGACCACGGACTGATCTCGACTTATTTTCAATATGGCCGTTATCTGCTGATTGCCTCCAGCCGTCCGGGCTCCTTGCCTGCGAATCTGCAAGGCAATTGGAATGACAGCTTCACCCCGGCTTGGGACAGCAAATTCACGATTAACATCAACGCGCAAATGAATTACTGGCCGGCTGAAATCTGCAATCTGGCGGAATGCCATGAGCCGTTGTTCGATCTGATCGAACGGATGCGTGAGCCGGGACGGGTGACCGCGAAGGTGATGTACGGCTGCGGCGGCTTCACGGCACACCACAATACGGACATCTGGGCAGATACTGCTCCTCAGGATACGTATCTGCCAGCATCGTTCTGGCCGCTGGGAGCAGCTTGGCTGTGTCTGCATATGTGGGAGCATTACCGGTTCAGTCAGGACAGCCTTTATCTGGCGAATGCCTACGATACGATGAAGGAATCTGCACAGTTCCTGCTGGATTACCTGATAGAGGATGAGTCGGGCCAGTTGATTACCTGCCCGTCCGTCTCGCCGGAGAACACATACCAGCTGCCCGGCGGGGAATCGGGCGTGCTGTGTGCCGGAGCCTCTATGGACTTCCAGATCATTGAAGCCCTTTTCAAGGCCTGCATTCAGAGTGCGGAGATCATCGGGCGGGACGAGGCGTTCTGCGAAGAGCTCCGTTCAGCGCTGGACCGTTTGCCTGGGCCGCAGATCGGTAAATACGGCCAGATTCAGGAATGGATGGAGGATTATGAAGAGGTAGAGCCGGGGCACCGGCATATTTCGCATCTGTTCGCGCTGTATCCAGGGGATGCCTTCACGGTGGAGCATACGCCGGAGCTGGCGGCAGCAGCCCGTACGACGCTGGAACGCAGACTTGCCAGCGGCGGCGGACATACCGGCTGGAGCCGTGCCTGGATCATTAACTTCTGGGCCAGACTGCAGGATGAGGGCAAGGCTTATACCAATGTGCGGGCATTGCTGGAGCATTCGACCCTGCCTAACCTGTTTGACAATCATCCGCCGTTCCAGATTGACGGGAACTTCGGAGGAACAGCAGGTATCGCGGAGATGTTGCTGCAGAGTCATACAGATAGGATCAGACTGCTGCCTGCATTTCCTGCCGACTGGAACGAGGGCAGTGTCAAGGGACTGCGGGCAAGAGGCGGCTATACCCTCGATTTCTCTTGGAGCGGTGGACTGGTTACGGAAGCAGTGGTAACATGTACCGTATCCGGCCCTTGCCGGCTCGAAGGTCCGGGGCTGGCTCCGGTGTCCTTCACCGGGGAAGCGGGGCATTCTTATACCTTCACCGGGTAGAGTAACTTTAGGATAGCTAGTTGACGAATAGGATAATATAGTTATGTAGGGTTGGCGTATTTGTGCCAATCCTTTTTGGTGTGGTTAGCTAGAACGTCGAGTGTGGGCCAAATGTAATCGAAAAACCGATTACATTGCGCAGCGTGGAGGTGAGCGGAGCAAATGTAATCGAAAAACCGATTACATTGCGTAGCGCGGGGGCGAGCGGACCAAATGTAATCGAAAAACCGATTACATTGCGCAGCGCGGGGGCGAGCGGACCAAATGTAATCGAAAAACCGATTACATTGCGCAGCGCGGGGACGAGCCTGATGGTGAGGTGCACAAGTGCCCCTGAATGCGCCGAAAGCGGGCAAATCGGGTAAATGAAGAGCACTAATACCTCTTTATCCGCCTTCATCCGACAAAATACGGCCAACCCGAAAAGGACCTAAGCAGGCTCAACGCTACGCTCAACGCCACACATAGCCAGCTCAAAAAGAACGGCAATTCCGCTGCCGCGCTGCAAGCAACCGTTTTCTTTTTATGAATTTATAGGGGGGAAGACCTATATTCTATGAATTGTAAGCGCATTCTGAAAACGTATAATTAAAGTTGTCACCAGGAGAAATTAGAAGCATAAGCGATTAGCCAAAAAGGGGAGGCATAACAACATGCACAAAACGGCAAAACGTTCAGCAGCAGCCGCTGCGGCCGGTGTATTAGCACTCACACTGGCACTGACAGGCTGTGGATCAAGCAATAACACCAGCAACACCGGAAGTAAGGACACCGCAGGCAAGGATACCGCCAGCGGAACCAATGCAAGCCCGGCAGCAGCCGGAGACGACACGGCTCCGGTTACATTCTCGGTATTTATGAATGGTCCCGGACAACAGCCAACGCCTGACAATAAGCTTCTGAAGCTGATCAAAGATGAGACCGGAATCACATTCAACCAGGAATTCCTGGTCGGCGACCTGCAGCAGAAGCTCGGGGTCATGATTGCCGGGGGCGATTACCCGGACATCCTGTCAGGTGACGACAAATTAATCAATGCCAAGGCATACATTCCGCTTGAGGATCTGATTGAGAAATACGCTCCTAACCTGAAGAAGCATTACGGTGCGGTCTGGAACCAGATCAAGGATGAGAGTGACGGCCACATCTACGTCCTGCCAAGCTATGGCGTCTATCAAGGTAAAATTACCGAGCCTACTTATCAGGGACCAGGCTTCTGGCTGCAAAAAGGCGTGCTTGAGGAAATGGGCTACCCTACTCCTAAGACCCTGGATGAGTACTTCGACATCATTGCCAAATATAAAGAAAAACACCCGGACATGATCGGGTTCGAATCACTCAACTTCGACTGGCGCGTGTTCCCGCTGCAGAATCCCCCAGAGCATCTGTCGGGGCATCCGAATGACGGGGCCGTTGTTGTAGATAACAATGTTGCACAGATTTTTGCCGACAAGGATATGTCCAAGACGTACTACAAGAAGCTTAATGATATCAACGCTCAAGGCTTGATGGATAAAGAAGCGTTCGTACAGAACTATGACCAGTATCTGGCCAAGGTTGCAAGCGGCAAGGTCATCGGGATGTTCGACCAGCACTGGAACTTCCAGGACGGCGAGAAATCCTTGATCTCCCAAGGCAAGCTGGAAAATACGTATATCGGCTTCCCTCTGCTCTATCCGGGCGCAGAAGAATGGTATCGTGACCGTGGAGCGGTCGGTACTAACCGAGGATTCGGAATTTCGATCAATGCCAAGGACCCTGTCCGCATTATCAAATTCTGGGATAAGATGATCACCGAGGATTGGCAGAAGACGCTTCAATGGGGCGTCAAAGGCGAAGATTATGAAGTGAATGCAGACGGTTCCTTCTACCGTACGCCTGAGCAACGGGCGAATGCAGATCAGACCAGCTGGCAGGTAGCTAACAAAATCTCAGGGATGTTCGGTTACATGCCTAAGATTCAAGGTACGTACAGCGACGGTAACGCAGCAGATGCCGGTACACAGCCTCAGGAATTCTTCGACAGCCTGAAGCCTTACGACCAGAAGATTCTGAAGGCGTACAACAAGAAATCATGGTCCGAATTCTTCAAGGAACCGAAAGAGAACAACATCTACTTCCCTGCGTATTCCATCGTGCTTAAGGATGGTTCACCAGCCCAGCTCGCACAGTCCAAACTGAATGACCTCATGATTAAGTATTTGCCGAAAGCCATTATGGCCAGCCCTGCTGAGTTCGACGGCGTGTGGCAGGATTATGTGGACAGAATCCACAAGCTGGACATCAAGGCCTATGAAGACCGGATGAATGAAGGCATTCAGCAGCGTATCGAAAAATGGAGCGTTAAATAAACCATTTAATACAGAAATAGGAGCGGGAAATGCTGTTTCCCGCTCTTCCTAAATAGGAATGCGTGAATAGGACAACGTGGAGAGAATGATTTTTACAGGAGGGAAACAACATGTCTGATGCCGTACTGGACAAACAGGTCAAAAAACAGAAGACCCGAAAAAGCAAAATCGATCCGGAAATCGGTGTGGAACTCAGCTGGAAAACACTGAAAACACAGAAACAGCTTATTTTTATGTCCGTGCCCATTGCACTCTATCTGATTATCTTCAACTATGTTCCCATCTGGGGCTGGCTGATGGCCTTTCAGAATTACCGCCCGGCGGTGTCCTTTGGCCAGCAGGAATGGGTAGGCTTGCAGCAATTCAAGTTTTTATTCTCTGATGATACCTTTATGCTGGTGCTTCGCAATACCATTGCCATGAGTTTCATTAACCTTGTACTGGGTACGGTTACGGCTATAGGTCTGGCTCTGCTGCTGAATGAGATCAAGCTCAAGTTCTTCAAGCGTGCCGTTCAGTCGATTTCTTATTTGCCGCACTTTCTGTCCATGGTTATCGCTGCGGGGATTGTATCCACTTCACTCTCCATCGATGGCGGGATTGTCAATGTCGTTCTAATGAAGCTTCACCTGATTAAAGATCCGATTATGTGGCTCAGTGAAGGGAAATACTTCTGGGGCATCATCGGGGCGTCGAACGTGTGGAAAGAGGTGGGCTGGGGTACGATCATTTATCTGGCGGCCATTACCTCCATCGATCCTTCCCTGTACGAGGCAGCTTCCATTGACGGCGCGAAACGTTTTCAAAAGATGCGTTATATCACGCTTCCGGGAATTAAGGCTACATTCGTTATTTTGCTGATTATGAACATTGGACATATTCTGGATGCCGGCTTCGAGCTTCAATATCTGCTGGGCAACGGACTTACTGTGGACTACTCGCAAACCATTGATATCTTTGTAGTGAAGTATGGTCTGGCTATGGGTAACTACTCGCTGGCTACGGCCGCAGGGATCTTCAAAACGATTGTCAGTGTCATTCTCGTATTCATCGCAAACAATGTCGCAAAACGCCTCGGCGAAGAGCGATTACTATAGAGGAGGAAGCCCATATGAAAGCCGGGACCAAAGGTTCAAGCCGGATTGAGCCGGTTGTATTTCATACATTCAACACGATATTTATGCTCTTTGTGGTTACTGTCACGCTCTATCCGTTCCTCCAGACGCTGGCGGTATCCTTCAATGACGGCAGTGACACGCTTACCGGGGGGATCTACCTCTGGCCCCGTGTATGGACGCTGGAGAATTACCGGGCGGTCTTTATATCAGGAACAATTTATCATGCTGCATTTATCTCGGTATCCCGTACTATAATTTCAACGGTGCTCGGTGTATTCCTTACAACGATGCTCGCTTATGCACTGGCGCAGCCGCAATATATTTTCCGCAAAAAGATCGGCCTGCTGTTCATCCTGACTATGTATTTCAATGCCGGGCTGATCCCGAACTACTTCCTGATCAAGAATATGGGCCTGCTGCATAACTTCATGGTCTATATCCTGCCGAGTCTGGTCAGCGCGTTCAACCTGATTATCATGCGGACCTATATCCGCGGGCTTCCGTTCAGCCTTACCGAATCGGCGAAGATTGACGGGGCAGGAGAATTCAGAATTTTCTGGAAAATCATCTTCCCGCTCTGTACGCCTGTACTGGCAACTGTCGCACTGTTTATCGCGGTAGGCTCATGGAATTCCTGGTTTGACACATTCCTCTATGCCTCCTCGGATATCAAGCTTAGCACGCTGCAATATGAAATGATGAAGATGCTTGGCTCCATTATGAGTGCGAACAATGATCCGTCGATGCTTGCGGGAGGCCAGAACAATCAGGTCCAGTCGCTGGTTACGCCAGCCTCCATGCGTGCAGCCATTACGATCGTTACAGCGGTTCCGATTCTGTTCGTCTACCCTTTCTTGCAGAAGTATTTCGTGGTAGGATTGAACCTGGGTAGCGTAAAAGAGTAATTGTCAATACGTATTATAGTAAGGAAAATATGTATACTATAACCGTTTCGGGTGCAGCCGAAGCGGTTTCTCCTGTTCCATCATATGGAGTCCTGCCGGGCTCCAACTACTTATATAAAGATGGTGATTCCATGCTTAAGGTACTGTTTGCCGACGATGAGCCGATTATGCTGGAAGGGCTCCGCTTCCTGGTCGACTGGGAGGCACTAAATTATGAAGTATGCGGCGAGGCGCTGGACGGGGAGGATGCGCTGCAGCTGATCGGCAGCACCCGCCCTGACCTGGTCATCACCGATGTACGTATGCCGGTCATCGACGGCCTTGAGCTCATCCGAAGAACCTCTGAAAGCGATTTTCGGCCGAAGTTTATTATTTTTAGCGGCTATGCTGACTTTGAGTATGCCAAGCGGGCCCTGAAATACGGAGTAGCGAATTACTTGACCAAGCCTCTGGATGAAACGGAGCTGACGGAGGCGGTGCAGACGGTTACGGCACAGATCCTTAAAGAACGCAAGGCGTCCTCTCGGCGTGATGCGCTCTCGGCTCTGATGCAGGAGGATATGGTATCCCGGCTCCTGATGCGGGAGAATACGGAGGAGGAGCGGGAGCAGGGGCTGAAGACGCTGGGGATCTCCCCCGCCTCGCGGCTATGCTGTATTCTGGTCCATGGAGCAGCGCCGGACAGTATGCAGATGCGTGAGCAGGTCGCCGCCATGAGTGGCAATGAACTGCTGCGCAGCCTTGCGGTCTATCCGTTCACCGCAGGAAGCGGGAAGCACGGCTATCTGCTGGTGTCCCCGCAGGAAGGACCGGCGCTTGACCGGGCACTGCTTACCCGGTGGATGGAGGAGATGCGGCCACTGTACAGCGCGCCGGTCTTTTTCACAGCAAGTCTTCAGCATCAGGGCCCGGAGGCTCTGAATACGGCATACCAAGAGGCGCTGGCTGCTGAGCTGTGCAGACCGTATGGTCCGGGGGGCGGGGGAGCCGGCTTCTTCGAGAAGCAGGATAAGACACAGATGGCCATGCTTCCGGCAGAGCTGAGACGATCGCTGCTGCAATCCGTCACCGAAGGGAAGGCCCTGCATCTCGCGGATCAGCTTGGCGAGGTGTTCAAGATTTTCTCGGCGGAGGTGGCTTCCAGCTCATGGATCGACGCTTTTCTGGCTAATATCAAAGCAGAGCTGCTACGTGAAATTACCGCCAGAGGGGGCGACTATGCGCAGTGGGTGCAGAAATGGTTCCCGTCCCGCCATACAGCCAATTGTCTGCCGCTGCTTGAGCGTCAGATAGAGGAGGAGCTGTGTGAGGCTGCAGAGTGGTTCGCAGCGGCTGCGGACGGCAGGGCGGAGGATCAGATTGTGGCTGCAGCGATCGAGTATGTCCGCGGGCATTATCAGGAGAAGCTGAAGCTGCAGGATATTGCCAAGCATCTGCATGTGAACTCGGCCTACCTGGGACAGCGGTTCAAGAAATACTACGGCAGTTCTTTTAACGATTATCTCCATGAATACCGTATTGAAGAGGCGAAGAAGCTGCTGCGCCGGACCGATATGGGAATTTCGGACATCTCAAGCAGAGTGGGCTATTCAGACGCCGATGTGTTCGCCGCCAAGTTCAAGGCGCTTAACGGAGTTACACCTTCCGTGTACAAGAAGAGTTAATTCAAGAGGGAGGAGGGGCCTGCATGAAGAATAACCGGAAGCCATCTGCCTTCATCAATGATATTCCGCTCAAATACAAGTTTTTGTTCATCTACTTACTGTGTGTGCTTGTCCCCATACTTAGCATCAATGCCCTCTTTTATGTGCAGATCAGCCGTAATGTGGAGGCACGGGAGAGGGATAATCTGGAGATTTCGGTAGACCGGGTGGCCTATGACCTGATGCAGATCGTGAACGAATGTGTGGCGATCAGCAATACTGTGGCTGCGGACCGGCCCTACATGGAGATGATGGATTACGCCTACCCGGATAATGAGGCTTATTATGATGCCTATAATGATTCTCTGAAGGATAAGCTGCGGCAGTACAGCACGCTCCACTCCTATATTTCCTGGATGGGCATATATACCTCTAATCCGACCATCCAGAACGGCAACAGCTACTTCATTCTTTCGTACGCGGATAAACAGAGTGAATGGTACCGCAAAATCTCAAGCAGCACAGGTAAGGTGCTGCTCACTTCTTATCAGGGAACCAACCCGCTGAATCCGCCGCAGCAGGAAGTGCTCGTCAGCCTGATCCGCAAGCTGGATAACTTCACGGGCCAGCCCTACACGAAGTATCTGAGGATTGATCTGCGGCTGAACAATGTGCAGGACCTCTTCCAGAAGGAGCGTGACTATCTGGATTTCAAGCTGCTGGATGAGAAGAACCGGGTCGTACTGGACTCGAACCGTTCCTTCTCCTCACTGGATGGCAGTGCCTTGCTGAATGTGGACACCAGCCTTGACCAGGCGCCCAAGCAGATTGTCCGGGCGCTCAGCAGTGCGGCCTACACCAAGGGCTGGCGGCTGGTTGGCACTCCCGAAGGACGTAAGATCAACCATGAGATGGAGAGTGCGCTCAGGAACTCGCTGATTCTGCTCCTGCTGACAATCATCCTTCCCACGCTGCTCATGATCGTCATTATACGTTCCTACAATCTGCGGGTACGGCTGCTCTACAAACATATGAAGCAGGTCAAATATGAGCAATTCGAGAGCATTGATATGTATGAAGGGAAAGATGAGATCGGCGGTCTGATCCGCAGCTTCAATCTGATGACCGGCAAAATCCGCAATCTGATCAATGATGTCTACAAGCTGGAGATTCAGAAGAAGGATCTGGAGCTGGAACGGGTGCGGGCGGAGCTGAAATATCTGGAGAGCCAGGTGGACCCTCATTTCCTTTTTAATACGCTGAATGCGATCCTGGTCATCTGTAAGAAGTATAAATATGAACAGGTTACCGATGTCATCCGCAATCTGGCCCTGATTATGCGCAGGCTGCTCAGCTGGAAGGATGATCTCATTACGGTGGAGGAGGAAGTATCCTTCATCGAGATGTATCTGCAGATTGAGAAGTTCCGCTTCCAGAACCGGTTCTCTTATGTGCTGGATATTGCGCCTGAGGTGCTGAACTGCCGGATTCCCAAGATGAGTATACAGGCTCTGGTGGAGAATTCCTGCAAGCATGGTCTGCAGTCGGTCAAATGGGCAAGGGAAATTCACGTGTCCGCTTCGCGGAATGAGACAGGTCTGCTGATTATGGTGACTGATAACGGTAAAGGAATTGAGAAGGAGAAGCTGGAATGGATCAAGTCCCATCTGGAGACAGAAGAGGATACGGGACAGAATGTCGGGCTCCGCAATGTGTACAAACGCCTCATGCTGTACTATGACGGCAGGGCTGGATTCAGTATTGAGAGCATCGAATACGAACGCACGGTCATTACCATCCAGATTCCCGAGGATTTGAGTCTGGTTCCGATAGGGGAGGGAGCTCATGTATAAAGTAGTGCTTGCTGATGATGAGACGATTGCCTTAGAGGGGCTGCGGACGCTGACTGACTGGGAGGAGCTGGGCTTCGAGGTATGCGGCGCCTGTGAGAACGGGGAGGAAGCGCTGGCTGCCATTATCCGCAGCTCGCCCGATCTGGTGATTACGGATATCCGCATGCCCGAGATCGACGGGCTTGAGCTGATCCGGCGCGTACGCAGCCTTGATATGGAGCAGCCGGTCTTCATCGTGCTTAGCGGCTACGGCGAATTTGAGTATGCCAGAACAGCCATCCGTTACGGGGTAAGACATTACCTGCTGAAGCCGGTCATGGATGCGGAATGGGATAAGGTGCTTACGGACATTACGGATGAGCTGGAGCTGCGCCTTAAGCAGACCATGCAGCAGAGCATGCTGACCAGCCGGCTGCTGCCGCTTGCAATTGCGCGCATGCTTGAGGGGCACTGGGCGGAGCCGGATGAAGAAGCAGCTGAGCAGATGGACTGCCTGGATGAGACGGCCACGGGCTGGACGTATGTTCATGTGGAGGGTCATAGCAGCCGGATTACGGAGCTGTGCAGGGAGCTGGCCGGACCGGCTGGTGCGATGTTCATTGATCTCCCCGGGGATCAGGCCGGGCTGGTCGTGGAGAGCTCGGGGGCGGCGGCGGGGCTGGCGGAGCAGCTATACGCCGGGCTGACCATCAGCGGAGTAAAGGGTTCGGTCAGCATTGGACCAAGTGTGCGCTCCCTCCGCGAGCTGCCGGTCTCCTACCGCGAAGCGGCAGACGCTGCGGCCCGCCACTACTTCTATTCGGACGAATGCGGCCCGGTGGATTCGGCCAGTGAAGCTGAGGGACAGGTGAATTACACGCTTCCGTCCGCAGAGCTGATTGAGGAGATTATCAGCGCAGTGGAGCGGCTACAGGAGCAGAAGGCCGCGGAGAAGCTGGGCGAATTGTTCAGCGTGTTCAAAGAGAACCGGACAGATCCCGGAGTCGTCCAGATGACGGGCATGGATATCATGCTGCGGAGCATGGAGCTGCTGAAGGAATTCGGTGGCGCGGACGATCAGTGGATCGGCACGCTTGATTTTTTCAGAACCGAGCCGAAGTCCCTGGAAGACCTGCAAGTCACCCTGGAGAAGGCGCTGGGAAGCAGTATGAACTATATCCGCCAGCACAAGGAGCGTAACTCCGAGCATCCGCTGATCCGCGTGGAATGCTTCCTGAGAGATCATTATGCGGAGCATCTGACGGTCAAAGAGATTGCAGAGCATTTCTATATTAATCCGGTGTATCTGGGCCAAGCCTTCATTAAAAAGCACGGTATCAGCATTCTTGAGTATATTCATAATCTGCGGATTGAAGCGGCCAAGCAGAGGCTCGTTGACACTCAGGATACAGTCAGAAGCATTGTGGAGAGCGTCGGTTACGTTCACTATCACCATTTCTTAAGAGAGTTCGAGAAACGGACGGCGCTGAAGCCCGTTCAGTTCCGCGCACAGGCTCAGGGAGCTAAGAAATAGGGTGCAATTATTTATTTGGGGTCCATCTATTTACTTTGGTGATGGTAAACGCATACAAATGCGTTATGATAGAGAGAGTTGTCCAAAAAAATGTTGTCAAATACAGGAGGTTAGCAAAAATGAAGCAAGCAAGCAGCGAAATTCCTGCATTACATGAAATGTTCCGGGAGGCCTTTAAAATAGGGGCTGCCGTCAGTACTGGCATTATAGCTGCCCAGGGTCCTTTCATTGCCAAGCATTACAACAGCATCACCGCCGAGAATGAGATGAAGCCGGCTCTGGTTCAGCCGCAGGAGGGCGAATTCACCTTCGAGGCTGCGGACGGTATCTTCGAATTCGCAGAGTCGCATGGGATCGGTGTCCGGGGGCATACGCTTTTGTGGCATAACCAGACCGGAGACTGGATGTTCCAGGATGCGGAAGGCAGAGCCTGCAGCAGAGAGCAATTGCTTGCCCGCCTGCAGACCCACATTAACACGGTAGTAGGCCGTTACCGGGGCCGGGCGTATGCCTGGGATGTAGTAAATGAAGCGATTGAGGATAAAACAGACCAGTACCTGCGGGATACGCAGTGGCTTGAGATCATCGGCGAGGATTATCTCCGTCAGGCCTTTGAAATGGCACATCAGGCAGACCCAGACGCGCTGCTGTTCTACAACGACTATAATGAGACCGATCCTGTCAAGAGCGGCAAAATCTACAAGCTTGTACGCAGCCTGCTGGATCAGAATACGCCGATTCACGGGATCGGCATGCAGGGACACTGGAATATCTACGGCCCTTCCGTTGAGGAAATCCGCAATGCGCTTAAGCTCTACGCATCACTGGGGCTCAAGATTCACATTACCGAGCTGGATCTCTCCGTGTTCAACCATGACGATAAACGCACGGACTTGAAAGCGCCAACAGCTGAAATGCTGAAGCTTCAGGAGGAGCGTTATGCCGAGATCTTCGCCCTACTGCTGGAATTCAGAGACTCCATTGATTCGGTGACCTTCTGGGGCGTGGCCGATGATTATACCTGGCTGGACGGCTTCCCCGTCCGGGGACGCAAGAACTGGCCGTTCCTGTTCGATGAGCAGAAGCAGCCAAAGGCTTCATTCGCCCGGCTGGCCGAGCTGGCCGCACCGCAATCCTAATATTATTGTAAGCTGGACACCTTATTATATCTGGAGGGAATCAAATGACAACTCAACTGAAGCAGGCTACCGGCAAGGTACCGCCAAGCGGCAATCCGCTGGTGGCACACAGATACGGAGCCGATCCTTATGCCCTGGTATTCGAAAACAGAGTCTATCTGTATATGACCAATGATGCGCTGGAGTATGATGAGAATGGTGTGGTGAAGGAGAACTCCTACAGCAGCATTAATACGATTACCGTAATCTCGTCCGCTGACCTGGTGAACTGGACCGATCATGGTCCGATAGCCGTAGCCGGACCGGAGGGTGCAGCGAAGTGGGCAACCCAGTCCTGGGCACCGGCAGCGCTTCATACCGTAATTGACGGCAAGGACAAGTTTTTCCTCTACTTCGCCAATAATGCCAGCGGCATCGGTGTTCTGTCGAGTGACAGTCCGGTGGGTCCATGGGTGGACCCGATCGGGGAGGCACTGATTCTGCGCTCTACACCTGGGGTAGAGGATGTTACCTGGTTGTTCGATCCGGCGGTGCTGTTAGATGATGACGGAAAGGGGTATATCTACTTCGGAGGCGGCGTCCCGGAAGGACAGTTCGCCGAGCCGGGCACAGCACGGGTGATGCCGCTGGGTGAGGACATGACCAGCGTGGTGGGCAGCGCGAAAGTGATTCCGGCCCCGTTCATGTTCGAGGATGCCGGAATCCATAAGTGGAACGGAGTCTACTATTATACCTACTGCTCGAACTTCTATGACGGGCAGCGGCCGGAAGGCAGCCCTCCTGCGGGAGAGATCGCCTATATGACCAGTGAGCATCCGATGGGTCCCTGGACGTATCAACACACGATCCTGAAGAATCCGGGACATTTCTTCGGCGTATCCGGGAATAACCATCATGCGGTCTTCCAGTTCCATGACAGCTGGTATATTGCTTATCACGCCCAGACCTTGTCCAAGGCCCAAGGGATTGCGAACGGCTACCGCTCCACACATTTGAACCGCCTGACTCATAATGAGGACGGTTCCATTCCGGAAATCCATGCGGATTACGAAGGTGTGCAGCAGCTTGCAGCGTTGAACCCGTATGAGCGTATTCCGGCGGCAACGATGGGCTGGAGCGCAGGGGTGAAGACAGAATACCTGGCCGAGGGCGGAGTTCAGGCCGTAACGGATGTGGAGCACGGCGGCTGGATCGGACTATCCGGGGTAGACTTCGGCAGCGGAGCCGAGTCATTCCAGGCCTCGGTCCTGAGTCTGGAAGCGGGCGGCGTGCTGGAGCTGCATCTGAATGACCCGGCAGGTCCAGTTATCGGCAAGCTGCAGGTTCCGGCGGCAGGCGGAGCGCAGGAATGGCTGGAGCTGAAGACGGTGGTCCAGGGAGCGGAGGG
This sequence comes from Paenibacillus sp. FSL P4-0338, assembly GCF_038002365.1. Classification (NCBI taxonomy): domain Bacteria; kingdom Bacillati; phylum Bacillota; class Bacilli; order Caryophanales; family Paenibacillaceae; genus Paenibacillus; species Paenibacillus sp. FSL P4-0338. The sequence continues at coordinate 641,927 of NZ_JBBOCG010000001.1, forward strand.
AGTGCATAACCTCTATCTGGTATTCACAGCAGAGAGCGGTAAGGACTTGTTCAAGCTGGCCCATTGGCAATTCACACCACAGCATAACTAACAGCAAGGAGGCGGCACATTGAATACAGCCATCATTACTAATCCAGTACTATGGGCAGATGTCCCGGATGTGGATGTGATCCGGGTCGGTCCAGTGTTCTATATGGTCAGCACCAGCATGCACTCGATGCCGGGCTGTCCGATTATGAAATCGGTGAATCTGAAGGACTGGGAGATTGTGAGTTACGTCTTTGATACCTTCGAGGACACTCCGGCCTTCCGGCTGGAGGACGGCGAAGGGATTTACGGCGGCGGTTCCTGGGCTGCCTCGCTGCGGTGCAGGAACGGAATCTATTATGTATGCTTCTCTTCCAATGATACAGACCAGTTCTACATCTACCAGACCCGGGATATCGAGCATGGACCGTGGGCGCGTTCGGTCATCCCGGATCTGCACCATGACCCGGCGCTGCTGCTGGATGAGGACGGCCGCAATTATGTGATCTACGGCAACGGGGATATCCGCATCCGGGAGCTGAACGAGGACCTGACCGGATGGATGAGCCGCGGAACGAAGCAGCTGCTGCTGGAAGGCGAGCGGCAGGGCATTATGCTGCGGATGGAAGGCTGTCATGCCCATAAGCGTGACGGGTATTATTACCTGTTCTTCATTGAATGGCCGGCAGAGGGCAACATGCGCAGACGCCAGCTATGCTACCGGTCCCGGGAGCTGCTCGGTCCTTATGAGCGCAAGGTTATTCTGGACGATAACCTGGGCTACGAGAATCGCGGTGTAGCGCAAGGCGGGCTGATCGATACTGAGGACGGCGACTGGTACGCCGTGCTGTTCCAGGATCACGGGGCAGTTGGACGTGTTCCCTGCGTATTCCCTGTGAGCTGGGAGAACGATTGGCCGGTAATCGGGGATGGCGGCAAGGCTCCGCTGAGCTTCGGGACGAAGCTGCCTGCGGATGAGCCGAAGGCGATTGTAATCAGCGATGAGTTCGACTATACGGAGAACCGGCTGGCGCTTCAGTGGCAATGGAACCATAATCCCGATAACGGGCTATGGTCGGTTACCGAGCGGCCGGGCTGTCTGCGGCTGCGTACAGGCAAGGCAGCTGATAGCGTCGTAACGGCGCGCAATACGCTGACCCAGCGGACGGAGGGTCCGGCTTGCAGTGCCGAGACGATGCTGTATCTGGGCGGCATGAACGAAGGTGACCGGGCCGGGATGGTAGCTCTTCAGTCCGGGTACGGCACGGTTGAGGTGGCCGCCGGAGCGCAGGGACAGTTCACCGTGGATATGTGTATCCAGGGTGACGACGGCGTTGAAGTGGTGGAGAGTATCCCGTTCACGGGTGAGTGTATCTGCCTCAGAGTCGATTTCAACTTCGAGGATGGTGTGGACGAGGCCCGGTTCTTCTACTCAGGGGGCGGTGAGGTCTGGCATCCCATCGGGCAGACGCTGCATATGAAATATACGCTCGATCATTTCATGGGCTACCGGATCGGCTTGTTCAATTATGCGACCCGGCAGCCCGGCGGCTATGCCGATTTCGATTATCTCCGTTATCACCGGCAGGATTAAGACCGGGTCTGGAAATGGGAAGCATATTCGCTGGGTGTCATCGATGTATGCTGCTTGAATATTCTTCCGAAATACGTCAGGCCCGTGAAGCCGACCCGGAAGGCCACCTCCTGAATCGGATACCGGCGAAGCTGGAGCAGGCGGCTGGCCTCATGCACCCGCAGCATGTTCACATATTCGATTAAGGTCTTGCCGGTGTTCTTTTTGAACAGATGACAAAAGTAGTTGGGGGTTACGCAGCAGATCCGTGCGGCCTCCTCCACGGTCAGCGGTTCATGGAAATGGTTGCTAAGGTGAATCAGCAGGGGCTGGATGCCTGTCTCCTGCCGGTCTCTTTTGGAAGGCGGTGCTGTGAACTCGGCCAGGGGATAAGCCAGACCCAGGGAAGAGAACAGGCCGCCTTTTATACATAATTCATACCCGGGACTCTTGCTCTGGTAGCTGAAAATAATCTGTTCAATGCATCCTCTGATCTGGCGGGTAACCGGCTGGTCCGCCCCATAGAAGGCAGGCAGCCTGATTTCACCGGAGAGCAGCGGCCGGATATGCTGAAGCTCAGTCAGGTCCCGTATACCGTTCAGCAATGCTTCGTTGTAGACAACCGCATACAGCTCACTGCCATCCTCTGTCGGATAGGCCGCATGAATCTGCGGACGGCTGACGAAGGCAAGCTCCCCCTGCACCAGCTCTCTGGAGTGGGGGCCGACCTGGACGCGGAAGCGGCCCTTGGTCACGAGAATCCATTCGAGATGGTCATGCCAGTGAGGCGGAATAATACTGCGGTCCGGAAAGCAGATATGAAATACATTGATGGGGAACAGGCCCTCGGGAATTTCCGTGTGCTCTTTTTTCCATGGATAAGGCTTGTCCTCGAACGCTCCACTCATCTTAATCCCTCCACACAATCGTAATATCGTATGATAGATGCGTACTTTTATGTATAGTATAGCGGCTTTGCACTCTTTATAATGTGGTTGCAACCTTATTATAGAACTGTTGGAGGGATCGCGCTATGTTTCGTGAAGAGAATGGCAGACTAATCAGAGAATATGATCATGAGAGAGTCTGGATAGAGCCTTGGGGAGAGCATTCGCTGCGTATCCGGGCTTCGTATGCGGAGATTACCGATGAGCAGTGGGCACTTCTGCCTGCTGTGCAGACGCTGAGTCATATATCGATTACCCCAGAGCGCGCGAGCATTGTGAACGGGAATATCCGGGCGGAAATAACGGACAAGGGGCAGATCTTCTTCTATAACCAGCATGGCAAGCTGCTCCTTAACGAGACGGAGGATACCTATCAGTTAAAATACGGGGGCAGAGAGCTAAGCGCCATCCCCGGCAGCAGTGACTTCTCCGTGAAGCTCCGGCTGGAAGCGGACCCGCAAGAGAAGCTGTACGGCATGGGGCAGTATCAGCATTCCTTCCTGAATCTGAAGGGCTGCTCGCTGGAGCTGACCCACCGCAACAGTCAAATCAGTATTCCGTTCGTGCTGTCCAGCGCCGGTTACGGGTTTCTGTGGCATAATCCGGCGATCGGACAAGCGCATTTCAGTCTGAATGTGACCGAATGGACAGCTCCGTCCACCAAGCAGCTGGATTATTGGATCACTGCCGGTGACTCGCCTGCCGAGATCGAGGAGGCATATGCCAAGGCTACGGGAACCGTGCCGATGATGCCGGATTATGGCATGGGGTTCTGGCAATGTAAGCTCCGCTACCGTACGCAGGAGGAATTGCTGGAGGTGGCGAGGGAGCATAAACGGCGGGGGCTGCCGCTTGACGTCATTGTCATTGATTTCTTCCACTGGACGAATCAGGGGGACTGGCGGTTCGACCCGGAATATTGGCCTGATCCTGAGGCGATGGTGCAGGAACTGCAGGAGCTGGGCATTGAGCTGATGGTCTCGGTCTGGCCGACTGTCCAGACGGAGAGCGAGAATTATAAGGAGATGCTGGAAAAAGGGTACCTGCTGCGCTCGGACCGCGGGGTGCGGACCCAATTCCAGTTCCTCGGCCAGAACGCGATCTTCGATGCGACGAATCCGGAGGCCCGCAAATTCCTGTGGGGTCTGATTAAGCAGAATTATTATGACAAAGGGATCAAGGTCTTCTGGCTCGATGAGGCGGAGCCGGAGCTGACGGTCTATGACCATGATATCTACCGCTATCATATCGGCTCCAGCAAGCAGATCGGCAATATCTATCCGATGAAATACAGCCAGACCTTCTATGACGGCATGGCCGCTGAAGGCCAGGAGAATATTATCAATCTGGTCCGTACCGCCTGGGCGGGCAGCCAGCGCTACGGGGCGCTTGTATGGTCTGGAGACATTCACTCCAGCTTCAAGGTGCTCAGCATTCAGGTGCGGGCCGGACTGAATATGGCCGTGGCCGGGATTCCATGGTGGACCACCGACATTGGCGGCTTCCACGGCGGCAATCCGGCAGACGCCTCCTTCCGGGAGCTGATGGTCCGCTGGTTCCAGTATGGTGCGTTCTCTCCGGTATTCAGGCTGCACGGGGACCGTTCACCTTTTGTTGAGCCTACCGGAACACGGGGTGGGGGCGTATGCGGAAGCGGCTCGGATAATGAGGTGTGGAGCTACGGGGATGAGGCGTATGTCATCTTCAAGGAGTTCATGCAGATGCGGGAGCGTCTGAAGCCGTATATCCGCGGACTGATGGAGGCTGCACATGAGAAGGGCACGCCGCCTATGCGTCCATTGTTCTATGATTTCCCTCAGGACCCGGCGGCCTGGGATATCGAGGACCAGTATATGTTCGGTCCCGACCTGCTGGTCGCCCCGGTGCTGGGCGAGGGTGAACGGGCACGCAAGGTGTACCTGCCGTCCGGCTCAGAGTGGACCCATGTCTATACCGGTACTGCCTATGCTGGCGGACAGGCAATTATGGTCGACGCGCCGCTCACGCAGATTCCGCTGTTTGTGCGGGACGGTGCCGTGCTGCCTGTGCTTGGCGGGGTTGAGGAGTAAGGCGGAAATTATAAGGCAAGAAGAGTAAGGCCATTGAATACGGCTATACTCTTGCTTGCTCACAACGGTACAAGCTAAGTAGAGCAGCGATTCTCCTGATAGTGGAGGGTCGCTGCTCTACTGTGTGGACCAAATGTATGCGAAAAATCGAACACATTGGGCCGGCTTAGAGGTGCATGGCGCAAAGGTAAACATTACAGGGGTTAAAGAAACCTTGGATCAGCTTGGGCATGATGCTTTCCTGGCCTTAAGCCGGATTTAGTTGGAAATTCTCCACCTGCTGAGGAACGGAGGAGCCGTCGCCGGATAGCAGATGGAAAAACAGCACTTAATCTGCTGCAAATCAATCAGAGCAGAGGAAATGCGCGAAATTAAATGACGTTTATCCAACTATTTCCTTCAGATGCTGCGAATGATCACAATTAAGTTGCGTTTTTCCAACTATATAGATTGAACTAAAAAACTTAAGTTAAGGGAAAGTGGCGGAGGGGAATTTTGGAACTGGAGGAGCGGTAGCGACCGCCTTTGTGTTTGGATTTCTACCGCGAGGAGCGGTTTCAATCAGGAAATCCAAGCACAACAGCGGCCGGAAGTCCAAAACTTCTCTGGAGTCACGGCTATTCCTAAAACATAAAAACCAGTAGTTCAATTTATATAATTATTAATGTTACTTGAATGCGCCATTGTGGCAGCCAGTTCATGCATTCTTGAAATGTCGATTCCCCCCTACGTCTCCTTCCGAATCAGCGGTTGTTTGGAAGCCAGCCGCTCCCGGTAGGCGCGGGGAGAGAAGCCGGTCAACTGCCGGAACTGGCGGCAGAAATGCTCGACATTGGCGTAGCCGCAGAGAGCGGCGATCTCGGCGATTTTGTGCTGGCCGAAGCCCAGCTTCTCCTTGGCCAGCCTAATCCGGCATTGAATGACATCCTCCATGCAGGAGATGCCGAAGGCTGATTTGTAGATGGTCTGGAGGTAGCCGGTGCTGATGTGCAGATATCCGGCCATTGAGGATACGGTCCAGGGGTGGCCGGGATTGCTGTACAGCGTCTTGCGCAGCTCCAGCAGATTATAATACTGTGGCGTCAGCTTGTCCTGGGACGCTTCGGACAGCTTGTTGAACAAGAGGCGGAACAGGTAGTCAATGGACAGCTCCCGGTAGTCGTTCTGGAACGAGTTCTCCAGCGTCAGCAGCTGGAACAGCTGATGGCAATATCCGGGGTCGGGCAGGGAGAATGGACTGCCGAGCGGCAGGACGCTTTCGGTGATATAGGATTCATCCGCATCGAAACGGACCCAGTCGTTGACATATCTTTTGGAGCAGGCGCGGTAATAGATGTTGTGCCCTGGAGGATACAGAGCGACAGAGTGAGCGGGAAATTCCTTCAATTCACCGTCCACTTCGAACACCGCGGGAGTCTGGGTCAGGACAAGAAGCCAGGCGTCCAGTCCTTCGGGGATACTGTAGACGAAATTGGCCGGATGTGCGGCATCGTATTCCACGTAGTGAATTGTGGGCATGGGCTTCTCCTTTCTTCGGATAGATCAATTAATGGTCAGTAAATATCATTGTTAGCATGTCAGTGAATCTCTATAATTTGTAGTGGACATAAGAGTAAATTTGAAGGTTAATCGAACAGTTCGTAATTATAATTATTAGAAATTATCAATAGGAAGGAAGATTATGAATCCATGATACCACAACAAAACGAAGATCGGAAAGATATCCTTTGCTATACAAGACTGCCGCAGGAGGATATCGTGTATGCTTCGAAGCTGGCTTACAGTATGCACCTGGCTTATAAGACCGATGGGGGCCAGTATCAGGCATTGAATCATAACTCGGGTGTCCTGTTCGCCAAGGCGAAGGAGAATGAGGATGGGACGCTCCGGGCCAAAAGCCTGAAGAAGCCGTATCTTTTCTACTTGGCAGACGGGAATTTCGGCGTCATTGCTGTGCGCACCGAGGCTGACGGGGAAGCAGACGAACAAAGCAAGGGGAAGGTGCTGCTGTTCACTTCGGCCGATCTGCTGCAATACAGTGAGATTGGACTGCTGGAGCTTAAGGCGGACACTCATGTAAGCGATGTCTCCTGCACCTATGACACGGAGCGCAGCGGTTACCTGATCCAATGGATAGACGGGCAGGGCCAGGGCTATGAGAATTTCACTGCCGACATCATGAGCCTTACGAATGTCTCAGCACCGGTGGAAGCGGAGCCGTTCACGCTGGAAGCTGTGCAGACTGATATCGAAGGAATCCAGCCGCGTAATAGGATCGCTGTCTCCGCCGAGATAGCCCGCAGACTCTTCTGCAAGCTTACGGTACCGGAGAATATTGCTGTCGTAGTACCGGACCGTGTGAATGCGGCATCGGTGGAGGATGTGAAGGCGATCCGGGCAACGGCCCTATACAGTGATGGAACGGAGGCTGCCAAAAGAGTCCGTTGGAACACGGATGCCATCAACTGGGACAAGGCCGGAACCTACAGCATCTCCGGGGAGATCCATCAGGATCACTTTCCATTCCCGATTGCACTTAACCGTGCGGACCCCTGCATTGCAGAGTGGAAGGGGAAATATTACTTCATTGCGACTAATGATGCAGATAAGGAACATACGTTGTATATGAGGGAAGCCGATACGATTCCTGGTCTGGTGACAGCCGAGGAAGCCTTGATCCTCGATGCCTTCACTTATGAAGAGATTGGCGGCCTGCTGTGGGCGCCGGAACTCCATATCATTGAAGAAGAGCTGTATATTTTCCATGCTGCAACACCCGGCGAGTTCTTCCATGAAGAATCACATGTGATGAAGCTGAGTCCGGGAGGCAATCCCATGAATGCTGCGGACTGGTCCAGGCCCCGCCGGGTAGTGAAGAAGGATGGAAGCTATCTGTGCGAAGCAGGCGCAACAATTTCGCTGGATATGACCGTCATCCGCTGGAACGGCCAGCTCTATGCCGCATGGTCGGAGCGCCAATTCCTGCCGGTGGATCTGGGAGCCTGGGTCTACATCGCCACGATTGACCCGCAGGAGCCGTGGAAGCTGACCAGTGATCCGGTGCTGCTGACCCGGCCGGATTACGGCTGGGCCAATAACCATACGTTCGTGGATGAAGGTCCGTTTGCTCTGTACACTGAAGACAAGCTGTACGTGACTTTTGCCAGTGCAGCGGTGGATGCCACTTATGTGGTCGGTCTGCTGACCGCAGACAAAGGGGCTGATCTGCTGGATATCAACAGCTGGACCAAGGGCAATTATCCGCTGCTGACCTCCAGAAGTGTGGCGGGGGAATATGGTCCGGGTCATAATTCCTATGTAACGGACGAGGACGGGGTCATCTGGAACGCCTACCACGCCAGACCGGGAATCGAGGGACCACGAAGCTCCGGCCTGCGGCGTGTGCATTTTGACATTGATGGTGCTCCGGTTCTGGATCTTACCGAAGAGAAGGACCTGAATCCGAGCCTGAAGCAGGTATCGATGGAAGTCATCGTAGGCTAGACTCCAGGCCCGTCTAACTCTATAATATTCCTTGACATCCGGGAACCCTTGACCATTCACTTAGGCCGGGGTTCCCTTTTTTTCAAGATTGTACTGGAGGAGTGGATGCCAATATGTACGGGATCATTATTGTTGACGATGAGCTGTTTGTCCGCAAGGGCCTGATTGGAATGATTGACTGGGCAGGCAGCGGGTTTCAGATTGTGGATGAGGCGGACAACGGGGAGGATGCGCTGGAGCTGATCCGGGCTAAGCGGCCGCAGCTCGTGATTACTGATATCCGCATGCCGGTCCTGGATGGCATCGGGCTGATTGAGGCGGTGACGGAGGAGCAGCTTGGAACGGAGTTTATCATTATCAGCGGATATAACGATTTCCGGTATGCCCAGCAGGCGGTCCGGTATGGCGTGCTGGACTATGTGCTGAAGCCGATTAATGAGCATGAAATTGTGAAAGCGCTTCATAAATTTCGCGATCAATTCACTGCGCGCAAGCAACTCCATGACCAGCTGAGCATCCATGAGGGAGAGAAGCGGCTGGAGGCGCTGATCCGGGGGGGAGCGGCGGATGAGGCGCTTGATGCCTGGGAGCAGCAGTGGATAGAGGCGGGAGCCCGCCAGTTCACCTATGTGCTGCTGGAGGTGAACAATGTGTTCCCTTGGAGCGGTCAGCCTATGCCCGGGAAGGCAGAGCTGAAGGAGGCGATCCGGCAGGCGGTGCAGCAGCTCACAGCAGAGACTCCTATTGTCTACGGACATCGGCGGTTCTTCGGCTTCATTGTGCCGGATCATTATCTGGCGAACCATAAGGGAGAGCTGCGCACCTTCCTGACAGATGGTCTGAGCCTGCTCTACCAGCTCTACCCCCTGGAGATTCAGGCGTATACGGGCGGGCCGGTAAGCTCACTCCAGGAGCTGAAGCATTCCTATACCTCGGCTAAGGAGACTGTGGAGTACAAATATGTCCGGCCTGCCCAGCCAATCCTGATGTCCTCGGATATTGCCGGTCTGTCCCTGAACTATATTCATGCCAGCAGCGAGGTGTTTCAGGCGCTGATTGAAGCGATTGAGGAGAATAAGCAGGCAGAGATGATGGATGCGATCGGTAAGCTGTTCACAGAATTTCAGGAGAAGCTGTTCTCCCGGGAAGCGATGAAGGCGGTTGCCATTCAATGCGTCCATAGTGTGTTGCATACCATACGGAGCATGGAGGGGGATGAGAAGCAGCTGGCAAGTCTTGTCCCGATGATGAATTGGACGGATCATAACATCACGCTGGCGGAGCTGAGGTCCCTGTTCGAAGCTTTTGCGCTGGAAGCGGCGGAGCGGATTCAAGGGCTGTACCAGAGCTATGGCAGCAGCGGGCTGTACCGGATCAAGTGCTACGTGGACCGGAACTTCCATGAGAATCTGAACCTCAAGCAGATCGCAGGCCAGTTCTATATGAACTCAGCCTATCTTGGCCAGGTGTTCAAGAAGAATTACGGCATGTACTTCAATGACTACCTGCTCCAGCTGCGCATCACCGAGGCCAAAAAGCTGCTGCGGCAGACCGATCTGCGAATCTATGAAATTGCCGAGCAGGTCGGCTTCAAGAATGCCGATTATTTCGTCACCCAGTTCGAGAAACTGGAGCAGAGAACGCCGACAGAGTACCGAAACCGGACGGGCAACCGTTAATGCCAGGAGGAGGCACAGCATGAAGCTGCTGAATAATATCCGGCTCAGGAATAAAATGTTTCTCGTCTATTTCCTCGGGGTCATCGCTCCGATCATTCTCACAAATGTGATCTTCTACAACACGATTACCGGAAATGTAAAGGCGCAGCGGATCAAGGACATCGATCTGGCGGTGGAGCAGATCAAGAATGAGTTCCGGCTGATCGTGGATCAGGCCGTGGGGTTATCCTCTTTTTTCTACGCGGATTACAAGACCAATGAGGTGCTTGACCGTAACTTCACACAGACCGAAGACTATGTTGAGGCCTACGACCTCTATCTGCGATCCACCCTGAACAACTATTCTCCGTTCTCTTCCTCGCTGCAAAACAAGACCCTCTATGTGGATAACCCCACACTGCTGAATTCCGGGAATATCGGTATCCTGTCCAGGGAGATCCGGGAGAGCCTCTGGTATAAGGAATGGATGCAGGAGGCTTCCTCCCAGCCGCTGTTCGTCCGCATCGAGGATGCAGGCGGCCGGTTCCAGTCGTTCTCGCTGCTGCGGCGGATGGATTATTTCGCGGACCGGATGCTCAAGGAGAAGCTGGTGAAGATTGATTTTAAGACGATTGATCTGATGGAGGTCTTCGCTAATCTGAACGTACACGGGGATGTGTATCTGCTGGGGCCGGAGGGCCGGATTGAATATACAACTAACCGGGCCATAGACTGGCGGGGGAAGGAGCAGCAGCTGTATGCCTCACTGAAGCAGGAGCATATCATTGATTTCGAGAAGGGATATGGCAGTATCAGCTATTTGTCCGGCTGGCGGATCGTCGGTACGGTCAATGAGAAGGAGATCATCAAGGAGGTGCTGAAATCCCGCTATTTCATCCTGTGGTCGGCCTGCCTGATGATGCTTGTCCCTACCGTTATTATTCTGATCATTACCCGCTCGATCAACCTCCGGATTATTGAGATCCTGAAGCATATGAAAAAGGTTAAGACGCAGCAGTTCCAGATGATCATGCACGGGGAGTCGCGCGATGAGATCGGCCAGCTGACCCTGGAGTTCAACAGTATGATTATGCAGATTAAGGCTCTGATTAACGATGTGTATCTAACGGAGATTCAGAAGAAGTCGCTGGAGCTGGAGCGGCGGAAGGCGCAGCTTAATGCTCTGCAGAGCCAGATTAACCCGCACTTCCTGTTCAATGCGCTGGAGACGATTCGGATGCGGAGCCTGCTGAAGCAGGAGAACGAGACGGCCAAAATCATCCAGAGCATGGCGATGATCCTGCGTAGCTCATTGACCTGGAATAAGGAGTGGGTGAGCGTGGAGGAGGAGCTGGGTTTTATTCACTGTTTTCTGGATATCCAGAAATACCGGTTCGAGGATAAGCTGAGCTACCATATCGAGGTGCAGCCCGAAGCCTACGCCTGTATAGTCCCCAAGATGGTGTTCCTGCCCTTCGTGGAGAACGCCAGTATTCATGGCATCGAGCCGCTCAAAAAAGGCGGCAGCATTGAGATCCGCATCAGCGTGACGGGGGATGAGGTGGTCTTCCAAGTGTCGGACAACGGGATTGGCATGAGCAGTGAGCAGGTTGACACTCTCTACGGATACCTCGACATGGAGGGGATTATCGGCGAGCGTATCGGTATACAAAATGTAATCTACAGGGTGACCATGCTGTATGGCGGGCGCGCAGTCTTCCAGGTGGACAGCAGACCGGGGGAAGGGACACGGATTGAGCTGAGAATCCCGGCGAATCCATAGTTTACAAAGGAGAAGCCATAATTTTACGGGTAACGAAGGAATGTAAACGCTTTTATACTAAAGGAGCACTAAACCATGAATCTACAAGGGGGAGTACAGGCAATGGGTAAAAGCAAGAGAATATGGCTTCTCGCTCTGACGGCAGTCGTCTCATTATCCGTGGTGACAGCTTGCTCGGGGCCTAATAATGCCAAGAAGAATAATACAGGGACGACGGAGCCGACAAGCGCCGCTGCTACCACAGAGACCGAACCCAAGCAAGATAAGGTAACATTCAAAATCTTCAACGGGGTGGCCGGCTCGAAGGATGGAAATACCAATGAGACGACCATCGGCAAGCTGCTGGAGGATCAGACCGGTGTCAATTTCAAGCTGGAATTCGTGGTGGGCGACCTCAATACCAAGATTGGAACCATGATTGCCGCCAACGATTACCCGGATGTGCTGATTCCCGATGCCGCTATAGAGGAAGTGCTTAATGCCGGCGCATTCATCCCGCTCGATGAGCTGATTGAGAAGTACGGGCCGAACATCCAGCGTGTCTATGGCAAATCCCTGAATCAGATGCGCTCCAAGGACGGTAAAATCTATTTCCTGCCGATTGCTGCCCAGGTGAACGATTTCATTCCTGAGCCGGAAGCCGGGGCGGGATTCTGGGTTCAGCGCCGTGTGCTGGAGGAAGCAGGTTATCCGAAGATCAAGACGCTGGATCAATATATAGAGCTGATTAAGAATTACCGCGACAAGCACAAGGATGAGAATCTGACGGGGATGGTCTCTCTTACGCATGACTGGAGATTCTTCGCCACCTCCAACCCGCCGATGCATCTGATGGGCTATCCGAATGACGGCAACGTTACCGTGGATACCAATACCTGGGAAGCCAAGACCTATGCCGGTGCAGAGTCCACCAAAAAGTGGCTGAAGGCGCTGAATGACCTCAATGCTGCCGGTCTGTTCGATAAAGCCTCCTTCGTCGATAACTATGACCAGTATATCGCCAAATTAACCTCCCACAAGGTGCTCGGCTTCTTCGACTACCGCTGGCAGGTGGATAATGCGCTGAATGTGCTGAAGGATGCCGCCCGTAAGGATCCTTCCCTGGACGGCTTCAAGTACTTCCCGCTGCCGGTAACCTTCGAGGAAGGCACGCCAGATGCTTATCTTGATCCGCCAGGGGGCCTAGTAACGAACCGTGGAATCGGGATTACCGTCAGTGCCAAGGACCCGGTCCGCATCATCCAGTTCTTCGACAACATGCTGACCGAAGAGAACCAGACCCTGATGTCTTGGGGTATCAAAGGCGAGACGTATGAAGTGAATGAGAAGGGCCGCTACTACCGTACGCAGGAGCAGATCGACAAGATTGACGAGCCGTTCAGAGAGAGCTTCGGCTTCAAATACTTCAGCTGGAACTGGCCGATGTACAATGCCACCTCTACCCTGGCTGACGGAAATGCCAAGAACGTTGCCAGCCAGCCCGAGGTCTTCCAGATGACGCTGACCGACAAGGATAAGGCAATCTTAGAGAAATACGGCGTACAGACCTACAGCCAGCTGTTCGCTGAACCGGTTCCGCGTCCATACTTCCCGGCGTGGGGCTTCGCGAAGGAGCAGAATTCTCCGGAACAGCTCTGGGAAGCCAGCAAGGATGAAATGACGAAGAAATATTTCCCTAAGCTGGTGCTGACGACTCCCGATAAGTTCGATGCAGTCTGGGAGGAATACATGAAGGAATTCGGCAAGCTGGATACTGCGGGTTATGAGAAATGGACCACTGAGCAAGTCAAAGCGAAGGTAGAAATGGCGAACCAATAGCCGGAACCGGCGGGAAGGACCAGGGCTGCACCGAGGTGCTGGTCTTTCCTGCTTGCCGCTTAGACACCCGGTGCGCTGAAGGAGAGAGATACGGATGGATAAAAATACGGTACCTGCGTTATCCCGGCCGGCGGCGGATAAGGAGCCGGGCCGGATGCGGCTGTTTTTCAAAAAGCTGGGCCAGCAGCGGGCCTTGGCAGTGATGTCGGTCCCTTTTCTAATCTGGCTGTTTGTATTCAAATATTTGCCGCTGTGGGGCTGGAGCATCGCCTTCCAGGATTACAAGCCGGCCAGGAAGTTCATGGAACAGACCTGGATTGGCTTTGAGCATTTTAAATTTCTGTTCGGGGACGACCGCTTCCTCCGGGTGTTACGCAATACGCTGGCGATGAGCTCGATTAACCTGTTCTTCGGCTTCGTCACCGCGATCACCCTGGCCTTGCTGCTTAATGAAATACGCAATATTGCGTTCAAGCGTGTAGTGCAGACTGTCAGTTATTTGCCGCATTTTATCTCTTGGGTCGTGGCGGCGAGCATCATTCAGACAACGCTGTCCCCGGATGGTACCATTAACCAGCTGCTGGTGGGTCTGGGCTTCCTTGACCGCGGCAATGAAATTCTGTTCCTGGGTATCCCGGAATACTTTTGGACCATCTTCGGAGCCAGCTCCGTCTGGAAGGACATCGGCTGGAACACCATCGTCTACCTGGCCGCTATGACGACAATTGATCCCACGCAGTATGAAGCAGCAGAGATCGACGGCGCGAACCGGTTCAAGAAAATGATCTATGTCACGCTTCCGGGCATCAAGTCTGTTGTGATTGTCCTACTCATTATGAATATCGGATATCTGCTGGAATCGGGATTCGAGCCGCAGTACCTGCTGGGTAACGGCATGAATGTGGACTATTCCGAGAACATTGACATATTCGTGCTGAAATACGGAATTGCCCAGAGTAACTTCTCCCTGTCCATCGCAGCGGGAATGTTCAAGACGGTCGTCAGCTTCATCCTGCTGTTCATGGCGAACAATGCCGCGAAGCGTATGGGCGAAGCCAGACTGTATTAATAAAGGAGGCGCAGGCATGGAAACCGCAGCTGTCCAGAAGAAAAAACGCAAGCCCCGAATAAGCTCCTCCACCGGCGACCGCTTGTTTGTCATTGGCAACTACTGCTTCATGATCGCACTAATGATCGTTACCCTGTATCCGTTCGTGAATGTCCTTGCAGTGTCGCTTAACAACGCGCAAGACTCTATCAAAGGCGGAATCTACCTGCTGCCCAGAGAATGGACGCTTGCGAATTACACTTATATTCTGAGAGAGGCCACGATTTTTCATGCGACCTTCATCTCCGTGCTGCGCACCGTGATCGGAACGGTAGTCACCGTCTTCTGCTCGGCCATGCTGGCCTACACGCTTAGCAGACAGGATTATGTGCTGCGCAAATTCATCACGGTAGCTTTTATCATGACGATGTACTTCAACGGCGGCCTGATTCCCAATTATCTGCTGATACGGGATATGGGACTGGTCGGCAGCTTCTGGGTCTACATTCTTCCGGGGATCATCGGGGTGTTCAACCTGATTATTATCCGTTCCTTCATTGAAAATCTGCCGGAGAGCATCATCGAATCGGCGAAAATTGACGGGGCGGGGGATTACCGGACCTTCTTCAGCCTCATTCTGCCGCTAACAGTGCCTGTCCTTGCCACGGTGGCGCTGTTCTCAGGGGTGTTCCAGTGGAATTCGTGGTTCGATGTGTTCCTCTACAATTCCTCGGATGAGAAGCTGAGCACCCTGCAATACGAGCTGCAGAAGATTCTGCAGAACTCCAATACCACCACCGGCACCTCTTCGCTGGACGGAATGATCCAGGGAGCTACCGGAGGCCAGCAGAATGCGGTCACGCCAATGTCCGTGCGGGCAACGATGACGATTGTAGCTTCCGTACCGATTATTATGGTGTACCCGTTCCTGCAGAAGTATTTTGTCAAAGGCATGATGGTCGGCGGGGTTAAAGGATAGAGTGTCTAATTGTATACAAGAGTTCTCCCTTAGGGGTAATTATCATAGAAGGATCGTAAGCCGGATGTACAAGGCCTGCGGTCTTTTCTATTAAAATATAAGAATTTATATGTTGCACACGATAACTTATCCTTCTATTTCCCGCTGAAACGGTACCGTCCTTAAAAAGGACGGCAAAGCCGTTTCCACTTGGGATTGTATACATGGTTATAGCATAATATAGTATTTTCATTTAAAATGTCCATATGACATATAAGAAAGAGGAGGATGTTCATATGGAATATCATGTTGCAATGCAAGGGAGCGATCAGGCTCCCGGTACAGCAGACAAGCCCTTCCGCTCCATTTCCCGCGCTGCGGCGCTGGCGGAGCCAGGAGATACGGTCACCGTTCATGCGGGGACATACAGGGAATGGGTGAGCCCGGGTAACGGAGGGACTGAGGATCAGAGGATTATCTATCAGGCTGCCGGAGATGGGGAGGTTGTCATCACAGGCGCTGAGCCGGTGGCAGATTGGCAGGATGAAGGAGACGGTGTCTGGAGCACGGAGGTGCCGAACAGCCTGTTTGCTGTGCGCAATCCTTTCAAGGAGAAATTGTATGGCGACTGGCTGTTCGAAGGGGCGTTCGAGCCGCATCTGGGGGAGGTCTATCTGGACGGCAAATCGCTGTATGAATGTGATAGCGTTACCAAGCTGCGCGATCCTAAGGTTTGGCCGCAGGCCAAGTACCCGGCGGACTCTCTGCTCCAGTGGTATGCAGAAGCAGGAGCGGCTTCCACCAGGATATGGGCGAGCTTCGGGGGCAAGGACCCGCGCCGGGAGAATGTGGAGATCAGCGTTCGTCCTTATTGCTTCTGGCCGGAGCAGACGGGACGGGGTTATATAACCGTCAAGGGCTTCACACTCCGCCAGGCATCTCCTCAATGGGCACCGCCGACGGCGTTGCAGGAAGGGCTGATCGGACCCCACTGGAGCAAGGGCTGGATCATTGAGGACAACCACATCTGCGAGTCCAAATGTACAGGGGTGAGCCTGGGCAAAGAAATCTCAACCGGGCACAACGAGTGGTCAAATGGCCGGATGAAGGGCGGGACGCAGCGGGAGCAGGAGGTTATTTTCCGCGCACTCCGCCAGGATTGGCATAAGGACAACATTGGAAGTCATATCGTCCGCAATAATGTAATTCATGATTGTGAGCAGGCCGGAGTGGTCGGCCATTTGGGCGGGGCCTTCAGCCAGATTGTCCAGAACCGGATTTATAATATCCATCATAAACGGATTTTCCACGGGGCAGAGGTTGGCGGAATCAAGCTTCATGCTTCACTGGATACCCAAATTTGCGACAATGTTATTTACAGCTCCTACCGGGCGTTATGGCTGGACTGGCAGGCACAGGGCACCCGTATCAGCCGGAACGTATTCTACGACAACTTGTCCGAGGATTTCTTCATGGAGGTCTGCCACGGTCCTTATATGGTCGATCACAACCTGTTCCTGTCGCCGATGAACTTCCGCAATATGGCCCAGGGCGGCGCGTTCGTCCATAATCTGTTCGCTGGCAGGTTCGTAGTGCGCCCCGAGCTTACCCGATACACGCCGTACCATATGCCGCATGAGACAGCCATTGCCGGGTACAGCAACTTCACGGGCGGCGATGACCGATATTATAACAATATCTTCCTGCGTGATGAGGACAAGGACAATGAGGTTGTGCCGATGACGTTCTTCGAGCATCTGCCGCTTGCCCCGAGAGAGCAGCTTAATGATAACGGTGAGAGGGTAATGGACGGTATCCCGGACAATTCCCGCTGTTATCTGCATCCAGTCGGATTGGGCGGCTACAACGAGCATCCGAATGCGCTGGATAAGCAGTGGTGGGAATACACCAAAGCAGAGATCAAATCGATGATCGATTCCGGCAAGCCGTTCCATCCCGAACAGATGGCCCTTCCTGTAGCCATTCAAGGCAATCTGTATCTGAAAGATGCGGTGCCGGGTGCGCATGAGCGCAGCGCGAAGGTCTATGCTGACAAAGGCATTGAGATTGAGGTTGATCCGGCTTCCGGCAAGGTGCAGGTGCATATCGTGAACCCTGAGCTGCTGCGTGCAGCCGCGCCGACCGTGGTCACCACGAATCTGCTGGGCAGAAGCTATCACGCCGAGATGCGCTATGAGGAGCCGGACGGCTCACCGTACCGGTTCGACCGCGACTTCTTCGGTACGCAGCGTCCGGACTCGAATGTGACGCCTGGACCGTTTGAATTAACAGAGAATGCTGCGTTGAAAATAGTGCTGTAGAACGGAATGGTTATGACTGAGAGCCTGTCCCTGTGGACAGGCTTTTGTGTGGTGCATGAAATGAGAAATTCTGCATGAAGTGCAACAATGGTGATGCAATAGTACAGATGGTTATAGCCGATCTCTGCCTATGAAGGTGAAGTGAGCCTACATATAATGGAAGAAGGATGAAATGATGAGAGTCGAAGGGAGATGAAGAGATGAAGACATTCAATGAAAAGTACCTAGACACCGAGGAAAACTTCAACAATGTTCATGCCTTTTTGAGAAAAATGGTACCTTTGACGGGTAAGCTTCAGACTTGGGAATTTGTCAGATTCGAGTTCTGGAACCGGTACGAAGCGCCCAAGAGTACAGATCCTAATTTCATGGAAAATAATGCACACCTATGGAAGAATGAAGCTGGTGAGATCATAGGCTTGTTCATTTCCGAATCGGGGGGCAGCTTCTTCAGCTTAATTGTCCACCCGGATGATCCGCAGCTGGCAGGCGAGATGGTGGAATGTACCCGGAATATATGGGGCGAGGGGAAAAAGAAGCTCAACACCGATTGTTATCCCTATGGTCTGGAGGTTCAGGCATTATTAGACCAAGGATTTGTGCAAGATTCTCATATCGGGAATACCCGAAGGTATGATCTTGCGGATACGGATTACACTTTGAAGCTGGAAGAAGGATTCTATATCCGCTCAATGGCGGAAGGGACAGACGAATGCGCGAAGAGTGAATTGATTGAGCAGATCTTTTCTCCGGATGATGTCAATGTCAGGAACTCAGATTACTGGAGAAAGGATCTACAATCCTATCGTGCGGAGCTTGATTTCTCGGTAGTGGATGATAAAGGGCGGCCTGTTGCCTTCTGTTTCGGATTCGTAGATCAGGATAACGGGTTCGCGGTTATAGAGACGATTGGGACCCACCCGGATTACCGGCAACGCGGCTTCGGTAAAGCGGTGGTTACCGCGTGTTTCTTGCGGCTGAAGGAGCATGGGGTGACAACGGCCTATATCACGGGGTTTTCTGCTGAGGCTAATGCTCTATATCAATCCCTGCAGCCGGTGGAGATTATTCCAGTCCATTCGTATGTGTATGAACGTCAAATCTAGTCCGTACAGGCGTTATAAATGGATTTCCATGCTCCATATATATTTTTTCGCAGCAGGTTCCTCAGCAGGATTTCACACTTAGTTTATCGAATAAACAAAGTGTAGAGATATACATATAATCTATGAGAGGAATGAGCAGCTTTGGACATGAACCATCAGAAGTATACAATACAAGCAGCGGGATATGATCAGGAGAAAGCAGGGATTGAGCGTGGTAAGATCACGATGATCGAATATCCCTCTGCCACAGTTGGCAACACCCGGAAGGCTAGAGTATACACACCCCCCGGCTATTCCAGCACAGAGAAATATAATGTCTTGTATCTGCTGCACGGCATTGGCGGAAATGAGGACGAATGGTACACTCACGGCACGCCGCAGATTATTCTGGACAACCTGTATGCCGATCACAAGCTGAAGCCGATGATTGTTGTGCTGCCGAATGGCCGGGCGATGCAGAACGACCGGGCGGAGGGCGACATCTTTGCGCCTGACAAGTTGGAAGCCTTCGGGGCCTTTGAGTCTGATCTGCTGAACGATCTGATCCCTTATATTGAAGCGAATTATTCTGTGCTGACGGACCGGGAGCACCGTGCGCTGGCCGGGTTGTCCATGGGCGGAGGGCAATCGCTCAACATGGGTCTGAATAATCTGGACCGCTTCGCCTGGGTGGGAGCCTTCTCTGCGGCACCTAACACGAAGGAGCCGGAGATGCTGGTACCCGACCCGCAAAAGGTCGCGGACGCGCTTAACCTGCTCTGGTTATCCTGCGGAGACCGGGACAGCCTGAAGTATGTCAGCGACCGCACCCATGCTTACTTCTTAGAACATAATGTGCCGCATATCTGGGTAGAAGAGCAGGGCGACCATGACTGGCCGGTCTGGAAGAACGGCTTGTACCAGTTCGCTCAGCTTATTTTCTAATGGGTGTAGGGGGCGTCCGGGAACGGGGGTCTCTTATTCTGGCCGGATGAGTCTACGGCAGAAGAAATCGCGCGGGAGTAGATGGATTTTATACACTTGCTGATGAACCAATCTCCCTCACGGGAACAGGAGATGGATAAACGGCACTTAATTCATCGCAATTCACCTGAAGTGGGTGAAATCTCAAAATTAGTTGTGCTTTTTCCACTTGTTGCCGGGTAATCCTTAGAAAGCGGGAAATTAAGATACGTTTATCCAGTTGTTTGCCCGAGAGGTACTTGAACGGCTGGAGATGTTGGTTAGTTGGCCGGAATTGAGAGACGGAAGTTGCCAAAAAAGGCAGTCCCAAGCCATTATATAATGGCTCTGGGGCTGCCTCTTCTTTTACTTTTACAGCTTACGCAGTAATGCTCATTTGCTTACTTATTAGCAACAGCATCAGCACGCATTTTAACGATTTTGTCTGCTCTTTCCTTGTCTACGGCGAAGACATCGTTCCAGCCGAGTCCTTCGACATCGCTCTTCAGCTTGGTCCAGAGCTGGTCGAATTCGGCCTGGTCCTTGGCGAAGATCATTTTCCAGGAGGTGTTCTTGACATAATCGGAAATCTGGCTGCGTTTGTTCTTGACGTCAGAGGAATCGGAGCCAAGACTGGTGTTGATATTCGGCACGATGTCGATCATGTTGTTCTTCGTATAGTACTCGGTCGGAGTAGTAGCATCATAGGTTTTCTGCCAGTCTGTAGTCAGCGCAGTCTTGTTGGCTTCAATGGTGGAAGCCCAGTAGGTGCTGTTATAGAACTCTTTGGTTTCCGGGTCGGTCACGAAATCACTCATAATCATCGAGTTGACTTTACTCTGGCCATCCTGGTAACCGCCGCCGCCGTATTCAGCAGGGACCGGGGTGTTTTCCTGGAATGCAGTCTGACCAACTTCGGTCAGCTTAAATTTGCCGTCCGGTGTTTTTTCATAGTTGAAGCCTTCGAAGCCGTTGGTATAGTAACGCAGGCCTTCCGGTGAGGACATCCAGTCCATCAGTTCCATGATTCTTTCCGGCTCTTTCGCTTTGGAGCCGATGGCGAACACTCTGCCGTTCCCGAAGTAAGCATCACTGTTCTGGATCAGATGGGTATCGCCGATCGGAACGGCTACGTTGCCGTCACCCTGGTTGCCGCGTTCAATCGTGTTGTAGAAGCCTCTCTGCCAGGAGTACCACAGGAGCAGCACCTGCTTGTTGGTCAGCTTCTCAGATACCTTGTTCCAGTCCTGGGAAGGGGAATCCGGGTCGACGAGACCCATTTTGTTAGCGTCATAATAGAACTGCAGAATCTTCTTGTACATACTGTTGTCGTCCACGATCGGAACGATATCGCCTTTGGCATTCAATTGAATAGTTGTCGTGCCGTTCGGCTGCTCATAGCCATACCAGTTACTCAGCCACCGGACATTCTCCATGCTTCCGCCGTCCCAGTCCTTCCACAGCGTAATCGGAACAATCGGCTTGCCGTCCGGAGTCTTCGGATATTTAGCCTGCATGTCCTTCAGGGCCGTCATCAGGTCGTTCAGATTATTCAGCTTCGGAGCGCCGATTCCTTTGTAATAATCCCAAGGCATAATCGGGCTGGAGTAAGGCAGCTCTTCCGAAAAGGTCGTTGGCGAAGTATCGGCGGTGAAGGCCGGGAGAGCATAGATTTTACCGTCCGGATTCTGCTTCTCGAAGGCCACATTGAACGGCTTGAAGTGATTGTCTACATATTGGGACAGATGCTCCGTGTTCTTAATCATGTCGGTTAGATCCATAATCATGCCTGCCGGAATCAGTTCCTCGAGCTGGCTGTTCTCAATAATCAGGAGGTCACCGAGGTCACCGGATGCCGAGCGGGTCTTGTACAGCTGGTCGCCCGCTACCTGCGGAGCCAGAATGTTCAGCGTGATATTGAATTTGTCCTTAAGCAGCTTGCCATACCATCCCGTCTGCTCGCCTTGATAGTTAGCTGCGTTGTCGAATACCGTAATGGTTAGAGGTTTGCTGTGATCGATGCCTTTGCTAGTGCCCGGATCGGATGACTCAGTAGGTGTTCCGGGTTCGGCCGTCCCCGCAGCAGCTCCTCCATTGTTGGAATTACCGCTGCAACCACTTAGCGCCGTTGTTACCAGTAGAATGGTCGTCCCTAGTAACAGCGCGGACTTTCTGCCCAGCTTATGATGTGTTTTCATGTGTAGCCCCCCGAATGTTTAATGTATCATAAATGGCGCTGGCGGATTAGCCTTTGACCGCACCAATTATAATTCCTTTTACAAAAAATCTCTGGAAGATCGGATATACCAGCAGAATAGGTGCGACTACGATAATGGTTACGGTCATGCGGATGGAGGTAGAGGTCTGCTTGGTCGCCAGAGTTGCCATGGCCGTTGATCCGGCATTCTGCAGATTGACCATGGTCGACAAGGAGCTTGCCTGGTTGATGTAGTTATACAGAATGAACTGTAAGCTGTAGAGCTTACTGTCCGTCACCAGCAGGAGCGTATCCTGGAAGGAGTTCCACTGGTTAACCGCCGAGAAAATGGCAACGGTTGCAAGGATCGGCTTGCTGATTGGCAGAATGATTTTGTAGAAAATCGTGAAGATTCCTGCGCCGTCAATGCTGGCCGCCTGCTGAAGCTCCTTCGGTGTTGCCTCGACGAAGGTTTTGACCAGGATAATGAAGAAGGGTGCTACTACGGACGGAAGAATATAAGCCAGGAAGTTGTCCGTCAGATGCAGCGATCTCATGGTCAGATACCAAGGGATGATCCCGGCGTTGAAGAACATCGTGATGATGGTGAAGCGGTACCAGAATTTCTTGCCCCACATGTCCTCCTGGGCGAACATAAATCCGAGGAAGGCCGAGGCGCCGACGGTCAGCAGCGTACCAATTACTGTTCTGCCGAGAGAGATCATAAAGGCATTGCCCAGACCGGGGATTTTGAACACATCGATATAATTCTGGAAATGAATCCCCTTAGGCCAGAAAATAATTTCGCCCTTGGCGCTTAGGTCGTTCGCGCTGATCGTATTGATAATGATCGAGTAGAACGGATAAACGCAGATGAAGGCGAACAGTGAGAATAGGATGTAGATAATAGTGGAGATGATTTTATCGGCAGCACTGACCTGCATTTTGACCGTTTTTTTGGTGATGTCGATCTCCCGGGTGTTTGGCGTAAGACTGGTCTGGTTGTCACTCATACAATGCCCTCTCCTCTCAGCATTTTGGACAGCCCGTTCACCGAAAAGAGAAGCACCACGCTGATTACACTCTTCAGCATACTGATCGCAACGGAGACGGAATAGCTGCCGCCGCCCATGGCGAGGTTATACACATATAGATCAAGAACCTGAATAGTGTCCTTGTTAAACGCATTCTGGAACACGAAATACTGCTCCAATCCGTTATTCAGGAAGCTTGCAATCTGGAGCATCAGCAGGACGAAGTAGGTTGGCATCATGCTTGGCAGCACGACATGGCGGATGACCTGCATCCGGGTAGCCCCGTCTACATAAGCCGCTTCATACAGCGATTCGTCGATGCCCATGATGGCTGCGATGTACAGAATGGCGGACCAGCCGAGTGACTTCCAGGTAGCCCAGGCCCACATCGTCCACCAGACATGCTCGGAGCTCTGCAGGAACATGGTTGGAGAATCGGTCAGCCCAGTCATATGCAGGAAGCCGTTGACCATCCCCTCACTGGAGAACATGGAGAAGGCGAGGGAGTACACAAGCACCCAACTGATGAAGTTCGGCAGCGTGGTGACCGTCTGGATGAATTTGCGGAAACGGACTGCCTTGATCTCGGTCAGGAAGATGGCGAAGATCATCGGGAGCCAGGAGAAGAGGATGCCCAGTCCGCTGATGCCGAAGGTATTCCAGATGACCTGCATTAACTGGTCGATCTTGACCTGATTTTCGACTAACGAATGGAACCATTTGAAGCCGACGAACTCAGATTGGGACAATGGGATAGGCGGGGTGTAATCAAAAAATGCATAGACCCATCCATAGAGCGGATAGTAGGCAAAGACAGCGAGTAAAAGCATAAAGGGAGAGATGTAAAGGAATTTCCGGAACGAATTGCTTCTCATGCTCTGGCTGCGCATTGTTTCACTCCTCATCATATTCTCTTTGTATGATTGCTTCCTGAAGCTAAGCCGGGGCAAGCAATCCCTGGCATCTTGTCTGTCTGTCATCCCCCTTCTTCAGTAAGCAACTCCAGTTTTGATAACGCTTTCATGTATGAAACTATAATAAGTTATCGTCTATCTTCCTACAATGACCGATCCTCACCAATTATTGATCTATTGTAAGATGAAGGAGACGCGGACGGAAAGGGCAATTGCATGGGAGAGGCAAGGGAGAAAAGCAGGAGACGCGGATGAAACGGGAGTTCATAGGAGTGGGAAGAAAGGTATATGGGAGGCTAGTGGGAAACGAAAGAGTGGTGAGGAGCATTATTGCACCAATTCATTAAATGTGGACGGATGAGCTAAATGAAGGGTATTAATACACCTGATTTCATCAAAAGCGGGCGGATCGGCCGAATGAAGAGTATAAATACACTTGATTTCATCAAATGTGGGTGGATGAGCGGAATGAAGTGTATTAATACACCTGATTTCATCAAATGTGGGCAGATGAGCCGAATGAGGGGTATTAGTACACTTATTTTCAATAATGGACGGGGAGCAGCGCTTCTATGGTCTGGCAGGCAGCGGCCGTACTTACTCAGAGCCTTGTTCCAGATTTCGTACTCGCCGCTCCCTCCATTCTCTTCCGCCTCAGGCGGTGATGAAGCATTGCTTGCGGTATTCATTGGCGCTGGTTCCCGTGTATTCTCTGAATTTTTTGTAGAACCAGTCGATTTCTGAATACCCCACAGCGTCTGCAATCTCATAGATCTTCATGTCGGTCGTTTCCAGCAGCAGCTTGGCCTTCTCCATCCGCTGGCGCAGGAGGTATTCGTTGAAGGACATATTTTCCTGCTGCTTGAACTTCTGTCCGAGATAGGCGCAATTGAAGTTCAAGGAGTCGGAAATCTGCTTGAGCGTAATATTACGATGGAGCTGCTCATCCACGTATTGCTTGATCGTACTGACAATTGGAGACGGGGAGGGCTGCTCTTTTTGAAGGGTGAACTCCGGATAATCCTGCTCCGCAGCAGCCGGTCTGCCGGCCGGAGCCAGCGCCCGTCTAACCGCCTCCAGGCTCCTGCCCAGCTCAGCGGGGTCTACTGGATCAGTCAAGTAATCGCTTACATTATAGAGTAAGGCTTGGCGTGCCAACCCGAAATCCCCGCTGCCCCCGAGCAGGATAATCGGAACGGAGCTACCCTGCCTGATCTGCTCACAGACTCTCATGCCCGGCGTATGGGCGTCCCTAATATTCAGAAGAACCAGTGAAATTCCCTCGCTGCGGATCAGCCGCAGAATATCGGATGAATAATCAGCATGCGCATGAATGATGAAATTCTTAAGTCTGCTCCCTGCCATATAAGAAGCGATCTCCCGCACCTGACGGTTTCGCTCTACACATAAGATTCTGTACAACCTGATGACCCCGCTTTCAGAGAGAAGTTAAGCTTCCTTCATTCATTATGTGCAACAGAGCCGGGCGCTACAATGTGCAATTCTTGCACCAGGCTCCATTTGTTTACCTGATCGAAATCCGGTTGCCCGGTGGATAAGGACTTGCGGACCCGACCTATAATTTGACAGGTGAACACCTGAAGTTAGACGGGTTGCTGCCTGAAAATGTAAGCGCTAAACTTTCGAGGTAAGTCATTCATACTTGGGGGGACAGATCATGCGGGCAAAAAAAGTAATGTCAGTATTCATTAGTATGTTGTTATTAGCTGCAACGACGGCTTGCGGCGGAGGAGCAGGGAACGGCGGGAACGCCGGAGGGGGAGCATCAGCCCAGCCGGCGGCAGCTACGGAGGCTCCGGCAGCTGAGGCCACTGCGGACGCTACACCAACTGCGGCGCCGAGCAATGCTACACCGGAAAAGGATTTCGATATGGGCGGCAGAACGATTAAGATTGTCTCTTGGTGGGATATGAAGATTCCCGAGGATAACCCGGATAATATTCAGCGTTCTAAGAATCTGAAGGCATTGATGGCCAAGCATAATTTCAAGGTTGAATATGTAGCGCTGGATTTCGGTGAATACCAGAAGAAGGTAGTGGCTTCACTGGTCGCCGGTGAACCGCTTGGTGATATTGTCAGAATGGGCAAGGGCTATATGATTCCGGTGCTGACGAAGCAGGATATGTTCTGGCCGGTTGACGAGTATACCAAGAATGAGAATGCCTTCAATCAGCGGATGACTACAGAATTCTCGCAATATGAAGGCCGGGGCTATGGCTTCTCGGAGAATGCGGGCAACCTGATCAGCGGGGTATTCTATAACCGCACACTGATGAAGAAGCTGGGCATGAAGCCGCTCCAGGAATATGTGAACGAGGATAACTGGAACTGGGAGACCTTCACTCAAGTCGCCAAAGAAGCGAACAAGGATACAGATAACAACGGGAAACTTGATGTATGGGGCTTGGCCTCAGGCGGGTTCCTGGAAATGGCGATGGCCTCCAACGAGACCGATCTGACCATTGAGGACAAACAGAATCTGGATGATCCTAAGCTGCTGGAGGTCTTCAAGTTCATCGCTAAGCTGGGAGCTGAGAAGGTAGCGCGGCCGACCGAAGGCGGGGACTGGCAGGAACCGGCGCAGTTCTTCCGCCAGGGGAACACGCTGATGTATGCGGGAGCAGATTATGAGGCGAACGGCTTCAAGACGGATATGAAGGATTATGATATCGGCTTTGTTCCTTTTCCAAAAGGACCTAATGCTACCGAATACCATAGTGTGGAATCCAATGTCCAGTTCCTGACCATTCCGAAGAAGGCCGAGAATCCGGACCAGCTGATGTATATCTGGGAGAAGATCAACGATATCGAGTCCATCTACGATTATCCGAAGCAGGCTTCCCTGGAGAGCACGTATGACAACGAGGACGATATCAACAATGCCAAGCTGGTCGAAGGCGGTATGCTGCTTACGAACCATAACACCTTCTCGACCATGCCGTACTACGAGATGATTGACGAACTGAAGAAGGGAACCTCGGCATCTACTGTCATTCAGAAGTACAAGGCGAAGGTTCAGGCTTCTGTAGACGCGGTCTACAAAAAATAAACGGATACCCGCATGGAACAACAGTCCCCCGCGGACTGTTGTTCCCATTCTTGCGGCAATTATATGCTGGAACTTGAAATACACCAACTTATGATCCATCGCTTAAGGGGAGGAGTACGATTGAATATTCGAATCAGGAACATAGCAGTTATATTGGTTGTTGTCCTGCTGGCCGGGACGATCTGGATATTTAATTCCCCGGGGCAGCCTGTGCATTCCGACTCTCCTGCAGTAGGCAAGTTCACGGCAGCCGCACAGGAAGCCGAAGAAGGCAGCTATGAAGCCTATCTGAAGCAACACGGGGATGCCCCGCGCCCTGACCGGGAGATCCGCATCGAAGGGGAGAGCTATTCCCCAGGCAGCGGAGATGCCTTCGAGGTGAAGCAGCAATTCGAGGGGCTTGACGGAACAGCAGTCATTACCCCGGAATCGGGAACCATCTCCTGGGAGGTGCCGGTTCCGGAATCCGGGCTGTATAACATCCGGGTTCATTATTATCCGGTGGAAGGTAAAAGCTCGTCGATTGAGCGTTCCTTATCTATCAACCGGGAGGTACCGTTCAAGGGAGCGGATACCTTGCTCTTCGACCGGGTCTGGGGGAACCGTGAAGAGGTCATTAAGCAGGATGACCGCGGCAACGATTTGCGCCCCAGACAGGTGGAGCAGCCGGTGTGGCAGTCCACGGTCATAGCGGACAGTGAAGGCTTCTATGAGGAGCCCTATGCCTTCTACCTGGAGCAGGGGAACCAGACCCTGTCGCTGACCGCACTCCGTGAGCCGATGGCTATTGATTATATTGAGCTGTTCCAGGACCGGACAGTGCAGTCTTATGCAGAGGCTAAGCAGCAGTATGAGACTAAGGGCCTTCAGCCGGTAAAAGAGCCATATATCGAGGTCCAGGCCGAAGCGGCATCCGCTAAATCCTCGCCTACCCTATACCCGTTATCCGACCGCTCCAGCCCGGCAGTGGTTCCTTATGCAGTCTCAAATTTAAGGATCAACACTATCGGCGGGGTGAACTGGAAGCTTCCGGGGCAATGGATCGAATGGGAGATTGATGTCCCTGAAGAAGGTCTGTACCGGATAGCGCTCAAGGAGAAGCAGAATCAGCTCCGGGGCGTCTATGCCAACCGCAGCCTGACCATTGACGGTGAATATCCGTTCACCGAGATGAAGCAGATCCGCTTCAATTACTCTCCCGGCTGGCAGATGAATGTACTCGGCGGGGAAGATCCTTATCTGTTCCATCTTACAGAAGGGAAGCACAAGCTGAGGCTGACCGTGACCCTGGGCGATATCGCACCGCTGGTCCGCACCATCCAGTCCAGTGTCCTGACTTTGAATGAAATGTACCGCAATATTCTGGCGATTACCTCCAATAACCCGGATAAGTTCCGCGACTATCAGCTGGAGAAGCGGATACCGGACATGACCAAGGTATTCCGGGAGCAGGCGGAGATTATCCGCAGTGTCGGTGAATATCTGGAGCAGGCCACCGGAGAACGCAGCGACAAGGTATCAGTCCTGTACTCGATGGTCACCCAGCTGGAAGATATGGCTAAGCACCCGGACACGGTAGCCAAACGGCTGGTCTCCTTCAAGACGAATGTCGGCGGTCTGGGAACCTGGATTCTTAGCGTGCGGGAACAGCCGCTGACACTGGATTCGCTGGTGGTCTCGGCGCCGGATAAGCCGCTTCCGTCTGCGCAGGCGACCTTCTTCCAGAAGCTGAAGCATGAGCTGAGAGCCTATGGTGCCTCGTATACCGAAGACTACGACAGTATCGGTAATGTGACGAAGAACCAGAAGGCGATTACGGTCTGGATTTCGACTGGCCGGGATCAGGCTCAAGTGATGAAGAGCATGATTGACGATACCTTCACACCGGATACGGGCATCTCCGTGGCGCTGCGGCTGGTACCTCCGAACATTCTGCTGCCGGCAACCCTGGCGGGAGAAGGGCCGGATGTAGCCATGCAGATCGGTGAGGACCTTCCAGTGAACTATGCGATGCGCAAAGCATCGGCCGATCTGTCCCAGTTCGCCGATTTCAAAGAAGTGGCTGACCGGTTCCGGGACAGTGCGCTCACCCCGTATAAGTACAGCGGAAGCGTCTACGGGCTGCCTGAGCAGCAGATCTTCCCGATGCTCTTTTACCGGAAGGATATTCTGCAGGAGCTTGGCCTGGAGCCGCCTACTACGTGGGAGGAAGTCTACAATGTGGTCTCTGTTCTGCAGAGACATAATCTGGAGTTCTATCTTCCGCTGGAGGATACACTGAACAACGCGACGCTGGTGCCCAATGCGGCCTTCACCATGCTGCTCTATCAGAACGGCGGGCAGTTGTATACGGATGATCAGAAGCGAAGCGCGCTGAACTCGGAGACCTCCATGAGTGAATTTAACAAGTGGACCCAGTTCTATACCAATTACAAGTTCCCGGTGAAGGTGGACTTTCCGAACCGCTTCCGTACAGGCGAGATCCCGATCGGGATTGCCGATTATACCATCTATAACAGCCTGACGGTAATGGCGCCGGAAATCCGCAATTTGTGGGAATTCACGGTGGTGCCGGGAACGAAGCAGGCGGACGGCACGGTGGACCATAGCGTAGCCAGCCATACAACCGGTGTCATGCTGCTGGAGAATGCCAAGGACAAGGATTCGTCCTGGGAATTCATGAAGTGGTGGACAGACAAGGACACCCAGGTCCAGTACGGCCGGGAAATGGAAGGGCTTATGGGAGCAGCGGCACGTTATCCGACCGCGAACATTGAAGCGCTGGAGGAACTGCCGTGGCCGGTGAAGGATTACAAGGAGCTGGAGAGCCAGTGGCAATGGGTGAAAGGTAACCCTCAGGTTCCGGGCGGCTACTTCACAGGCCGGCATCTGGATAATGCGTTCCGCAAGGTGGTCAACGGGAAGGTGAATCCGCGTGAAGCCCTGTCGGATTATCTGATCTACATTAACGATGAAATTCAGATCAAACGGAAGGAATTCAAACTTCCGTATTAGGTTGGAGGCTGCAAGCTGATGGTACAAATACACAATACCACTGAACCAGCCTTGCAAGGGCTGGCTGGCGGTCCGATCAAGGAATCCCGCCTGGCGCAATTATGGAAAGATATCAAGAAGAGCAAGCATTATTATTTCATGATGAGTCCTTATATGATCATCTTCTTCCTGTTCACGGTGATCCCGGTGGTCGTCTCCTTCGGGCTGAGCTTCTTCTACTTCAACATGCTGGAGACGCCGAGATTCATAGGCTGGGAGAACTATTCCAGGCTGCTGTTGGGCGATGATGTGTTCATGATTGCGCTGAAGAACACCTTTCTGTTCGCTGTCATCACAGGCCCGTTAAGCTATATTGCCTGCTTCCTGTTCGCCTGGCTGATCAATGAGCTGTCGCCCTTTATCCGGTCGCTGATGACGCTGGTCTTCTATGCGCCGTCGATCTCGGGCAATGTGTTCTTTATCTGGCTGATTGTCTTCTCAGGGGACAGCTATGGTTATCTCAACGGCTTCCTGATGAAGATCGGGGTGCTGCTGGAGCCGGTCATATGGCTGCAGAATGAGAAATACATTCTTCCCATCATCATTATTGTGCAGCTCTGGCTGAGTCTCGGCACAAGCTTCCTGGCGTTCATCGCCGGACTTCAGACCGTGGACCAGACGCTGTTCGAGGCGGGAGCGATGGACGGGATCAGGAACCGCTGGCAGGAGCTGTGGTTCATTACATTGCCGTCCATGCGTCCGCAGCTGATGTTCGGCGCGGTCATGCAGATTACCGCCTCCTTCGCGGTGGCCGAGGTCTCTATTGCGCTTGCGGGCTTCCCAAGTGTCAACTATGCGGGACATACGGTGGTAACGCATCTGATGGATTACGGGACACTGCGCTTTGAGATGGGCTATGCCTCGGCGATTGCCACTATTCTCTTCGCGATTATGCTCGGAACCAATATGATGACCCAGAAGCTGCTCAGAAAGGTGGGTGAATGACCCTGTATTCAAGAGTGATAGGGGCATTTCGCCCTCAAAAAAGACTGAACCGTTCGTTTGCTGTCAGCTTTATGCTCTTCGGCCTGCTGCTGGGCTTCGGCGCGTTCATGGTTCTTCCGCTGATCTACACGGTGAACAATGCCTTCAAGCCGCTGGATGAGCTGTTCATCTTCCCGCCGAGATTCCTGGTGCGGAACCCGACGCTGGAGAACTTCACCGATCTGATGGTGATCATGGGCAATTCCTGGGTGCCGTTCACCAGATACATTGCGAACACACTGCTGATCACACTGGTAGGAACCGCAGGTCATATCCTGCTGGCGTCGGCAGCGGCGTATCCGCTGGCCAAGTTCAAATTCCCGGGCTCAAGCATTCTGTTCAAAATTGTAGTGCTGTCCCTGATGTTCTCGCCGCATGTTACGGCAATACCGAACTATCTGGTCATGTCACAGCTGGGGTGGATCAACACCCAAGCGGCGATTATCGTGCCGTCACTGGCCTTTTCACTAGGTTTGTTCCTGATGAAGCAGTTCATGGAGCAGATCCCGGATGCGCTGATTGAGGCGGCCAAAATCGACGGTGCGAACGAGTACCGCGTGTTCTGGCAAATCGTAATGCCGAATGTAAAGCCGGCCTGGCTGACGCTGATGATTCTGCAATTTCCGGCGCTGTGGGGCACAGATGGAGGAAGCTTCATCTACAGTGAGAACCTGAAGACGCTTCACTACGCACTTAGCCAGGTCATCCAGGGCGGGATTGCGCGTGCCGGAGTCGGAGCGGCAGTTGCGCTGCTGCTGATGACCGTGCCGATTCTGTTGTTCATTATTTCACAGAGCAGTGTCATCCAGACGATGGCTACATCCGGTATGAAAGAGTAGATAGGAGGAACGGTGACAATGGTCGCAAGGATAAAGAAACTGAGAACCGGCCTGCTGGCCTTGTGCTGCCTGGTCAGTCTGGGGCTTGGCGGAGAGCTGGCCCTGGCAGAGAGCGCAGCCCCTTCCTACAATTATTCATACTGGGGGAATGCGGTGGCGGCTCCGTCCGCCTACGAGGCTACTACGCTCATCACGGGTGCCAGCTCCGGTGCGGGCCCATTCAATAATCCGCAGGATATTCAGGTTACGGCGGATCAGCAGATCTATGTTCTGGATAGCGGCAATAACCGGTTTGTCATACTGGATCAGGACTATAAATCCGTCAAGACGGTAGATGCGTTCCAGTTCAAGGGGAAGGCGGAGAAGTTTAACAATCCGCAGGGCATCTATGTGACGCAGCAGAAGGAAGTGTATGTCGCGGATACGGGCAATAAGCGTATCGTCCATCTCGACAGCAGCTTCAAGGCTGTGGGGATCATTGAAGCCCCGAAGTCCGAGCTATTGCAGGCGAACTTTGAATTTCAGCCAGTCCGTGTTGCTGTAGACAAGGCGGACCGTATCTATGTGATGTCGGCCGGCGTCTTCGACGGATTCATGGAATTCGGGGCGGATGGTGTGTTCAAATCGTTCATTGGCGCGAACCGGGTGCATGTCGATGCGGTGGAGTATTTCTGGAAATCAATCTCCACCAAGGCGCAGCGCGAGCAGATGGTCATGTATACACCAACCGAGTTCACGAATCTGGACATTAATGACGAAGGCTTTCTGTACGCTACCAACGGTGACGACTACGGGGACCCGATTAAGAAGCTGAACGCACAGGGTGCGGATATTCTGCGGAGAGAGGGTTATTACAAGCCCAGCGGCGATCTGCTCTACTCCACGCGCTCAGGCGGTGCCCCGCGGCTCGTGGATATTGATGTGAGCGACAGTGAAATATACGCGGTGCTGGATGCCAGCCGGGGCCGGGTGTTCACGTACAACGGGGACGGCTATCTGCTGTACATTTTTGGCGGAATCGGTAACCGTCTGGGCGAATTCAACACTCCGGTTGCCATTGAGCACAGCGGTGACGATATTCTGGTGCTGGACCAGGTGCTGGGTGAAATCACGGTATTCCAGACCACAGAGTATGGAAGAACGCTGAACAGTGCTGTGCGCAGCTACTATAACGGTGATGAGGCGATGGCCTCCCGGGAGTTCAGTAAGGTCGTCAACTTGAATGCGAATATGGAGTATGCCTATGCGGGTATAGGCAAGGCGTATCTGCGGCAAGGCGAGTATAAGGAGTCGGCGGAGTATTTCGAGCGCAGTATGGACCGGACCAACTATTCCAAAGCGTTCCTGCTCTACCGTAAAGAAGTGCTTCGCGGACATTTCTCCACCATTATGACGGCTCTGATCACACTTGTAGTCCTATGGCAGGGCCTGAAAATGTACCGGAAAATGAAGGCCAGAAAGAAGGTGGAGCTCCATTGAACAGAGAAGCGCTGCAACATCCGCTGTATGTGATGGTTCATCCGTTCAACGGATACTGGGACCTCAAATATGAACGCAGTCAAAAAACCAGTCTGATCATCTCCTTCGGCATTCTGTTTATGCTGATTCTGACGAATGTGCTGGGCAATCAATACAGCGGGTTCCTGGTAAACATGAATAATCCGCGGTATCTGAACAGCCTGCTGGAAGCGGTCTATGTGCTGGTTCCTGTTCTGTTCTGGTGTGTGGCGAACTGGTCGCTGACCACGCTGATGGACGGGGAGGGGAAGTTCGTGGAGATTTTTATTACCACCTGCTTTGCACTGCTTCCGATCGTGCTGATTAATTTCCCCTGGATCTGGATCAGCAATTTAATCTCAGCCCAGGAGAGCTCTTTTTATTACTTTTTCAAAAACTTTGCTTTTCTCTGGTCGGGACTGCTGATATATGTGGGCATTATGACCGTTCATCAGTTCTCCCCGTCCAAAACGATCGGGACGATTCTGCTGACGCTGCTCGCTATGGCCTTCATGGCTTTCCTGACCCTGCTGTTCTTCAGTCTGGTTCAGCAGATGA
This sequence comes from Paenibacillus sp. FSL P4-0338, assembly GCF_038002365.1. Classification (NCBI taxonomy): domain Bacteria; kingdom Bacillati; phylum Bacillota; class Bacilli; order Caryophanales; family Paenibacillaceae; genus Paenibacillus; species Paenibacillus sp. FSL P4-0338. The sequence continues at coordinate 675,828 of NZ_JBBOCG010000001.1, forward strand.
TTGCATTCGTCTCGACCATATACCAAGAAATTGTCTTGAGGAGATAGGAGGAGGACCGGGAATGAGGAAGCCGTTAATCATGCTGCTCTCGATTCTCTTCAGTATGAGTGTGCTGGCCGGCTGTTCGGCGTCAAGTTCAGGCAGCCAGGCCAGCGGGCATGAACCGAATCTTGAAGTGTCCTTTACGGAAGGGAGCGCGCTGAAATCTGCCTTTACCGATACTGGGGTGAGCGGTATGACAGGTGTGCTCGAGAACGCGCAGCTCCGGCTGTTCATGGACGAAGCTACCGGAGGGATCGCCGTCAAGAATCTGTCGGACGGGACGGTCTGGTACAGCAACCCGCTGGACCGTGAGGCGGATGCCAAGGCCAGCGGGGATAATAAAGACCTGCTGTCCGCGCAGCTCAAGCTGGATTTCTATAACAACCTGGGTCAGGTAAGCTCTGTCAACTCATATACGGACAGCGTGGCCCATAAGCAAATGAAGATGGAACTGACGCCAGAGGGCGTCAAGGTCTTTTACCAGTTCGGAACGACCGCTGCAACAGCGGAGGACCTGCCGATGAAGATGGGCAAGGAGCGGTTCGAGGAGAAGATCATGAGCAAGATGGATAAGACCGGGCAGCGGACGATGAAAATTGCCTATACCTTCGATGAGGAGAACGGGGTATATACGCGAAACGATGAAGCGCTGAAGGGGCTTCAGCTGGAGCGGACGCTGAAGGGCTTCGAGAAGGCGGGATATACCGAGGAGGATCTGCAGCAGGATATCGCCGAGAACAACCTCAGCCAGTCTAAGCCAGAGCCGCGTATTTTCCAGCTCGCCATTGAATATGCCCTGGACGGGGACCAGCTGGTCGTCAAGGTTCCGGTAGCGGATATCCGTTATCCTGCGGATTATCCTGTGAATGACATCTCCCTGCTGAGCTTCCTGGGTGCCGGAGGGAGCAAGGATTCCGGGTCCATCCTGGTGCCGGACGGCTCAGGAGCGCTGATTCATTTCAATAACGGCAAGATCCGTTATCCCGCATACAAGCAGGCGGTGTATGGCGTGGACGGGACGATGGAGACCACGGATGCCTATGCGCAGCAGCAGGAGATCAAGCTGCCAGTGTTCGGCCTGATCCGGGAGGAAGGCGCCATGCTGGGCATTATTGAACAAGGCGCTTCTCTTGCCACCATCAACGCGGATACCAGCGGCAGATTGAACGGATACAACTATGTGTATCCGAGCTTCACCCTGCTTGCCAAGGGGGATCTTACCCTGACGTCAAGCGATCAGAACCGCACCCTGCCGAAATTCCAGCAGGAGCCGCCCAAGACAGATTACGTCGTCCGTTACGCGTTCCTGAGCGGAGCGGAGGCCTCTTATCCGGGCATGGCGCGTTATTACCAGAGCTATCTGGCTGAGCATGGTGGACTGCCTGAGGCGCAGCCGGCAGCTTCTGCAGAAGCTTCTGTGAATACGCCGTTCTATTTGGAATTGGTGGGCGGAATCACGAAGACCAAGCATGTTCTGGGCATTCCTTATCAATCGCTGGAGGCACTGACCACCTTCGAGCAAGCCGAGAGCATTCTGGAGCAGATGAAGCAGCGCGGCATTGATAATATCAAGCTGAAATATGCCGGCTGGTTCAACCGGGGCCTGGATCACAAGGTGCCGGACCGGCTGTCGGTGGATAAGGCTATCGGCGGCAGCAAGGGGCTGAACCGGCTGGCAGCATACGCCAAGGAGCAAGATATTGAGCTCTTCCCTGACGTGGCTCTGCTGCGGGCGAATCAGACCTCAGGCTTCCGGATTAACCAGAAGGCTTCACGGATGCTCAGTGAGATTCCGGCAGCCGTCTATCCGTACAATATGGCCTTGAACCGGCGGGACCGTTCCTTCACCCCTGCTTATATTATTTCCCCAAGCAGGGTCGGCGGATATGTTGATGCCACGCTGAAGGAGATTGCGCCGTTTCAGACCGGCGGCATCTCCCTGAGGGATATGGCCGATCAATTGAACAGCGATTTCCGTAAAAATCAAGAAATTGACCGGTCTGCGTCCGAGCAGATATCGGTCCAGTCGCTGGAGAAGATCACCGGAGCGTCCATGCGCATTCTCGCGGACGGCGGGAATGCCTACGCCCTTCCGTATCTCTCTGACGTTACGGATGCTCCGGTGTCCAGCAGCCGGTTCAAGCTGGAGGATGAGGAGATTCCGTTCTATCCGATGGTGGTGCGGGGATATGTGAATTACACCGGCAAGCCGTTTAACCTGTCCACGTACACGAATCCAAGGCAATATATCCTGAAGAGCCTGGAGTATGGCTCCTTCCTCTATTATGAATGGATGCATGCGCCTAATTACAAGGTGAAGGATACCGACTTCGATAACCTGTATGCGGTCCATTATGAGCAGTGGATCGACCAGGCGGCTGAGATGTACACCGAAGTGAACGGAGTGATGAAGAACGTTCAGAATCAGCGGCTGACCGGTCATGAGAAGCTGGCAGACGGTGTCTATAAAAGCACTTACGGTAACGGGATGTCTGTCATCGTCAACTACAATAAGACCGCAGTCCTTGCAGAGGGCCGGACGGTTGAGGCCGAAAGCTATATTACGGGTGGTGAGCAATCTTGAAATCCATACTTAGACTGGACCGCAGATCCTACAATGAGCAAAAGGCATTAATGGGCTTCTTCTATGTGCTGCCCTGGCTGCTGGGGTTCATCTTCTTCTTCCTGATTCCGTTGTTGTCTTCGCTGCGCTACAGCTTAAGCTCGGTGCAGGCCAACTCCGACGGACTGATTGTTCATTTCAGCGGCTTCCAGAATTATGTTGAAGCGCTGACGGTGAATACCGAATTCAACCGCTCGCTGGCCGATGCCATTATGAATATGGTCATCAATGTGCCGCTGATCGTTATCTTCAGCTTGTTTCTGGCGGTGCTGCTGAATCAGAAATTCATCGGCCGATCGCTGGCCCGCTCGATCTTCTTCCTGCCTGTCATTCTGGCCTCCGGGGTCATTCTGAGCCTGGAGAGCACCAGCCTGATTCAAGCGGTCAACGATCAGAATGCCGGTGCGGGGGCGATTCAGGGACTGGGCACCTTCGAGCTGGAGGGGCTGATGCTGGACGCGGGCTTAAGCGAATGGGTAGTGAACTATCTGACCAGCGCTGTGGGCCGCATCTACAGTATTGTGAGCCAGTCCGGCGTACAGATTCTGATTTTCCTGGCCGGCATCCAGACCATCTCGCCGCAGCTGTATGAGGCGTCCAAGATGGAAGGGGCAACCGGCTATGAGGCCTTCTGGAAAATCACTTTTCCGATGGTCAGCCCGCTCATTCTGGTGAATTCCATCTATACAATTATCGATTCCTTCTCGAATAACGCCATGACGGACCTGATCCGGGAGACCGGCTTCACCCAGTTCAACTTCGGTCTAAGCTCTGCGATGGCCTGGCTGTACTTCGCCGCAGTGGCCTTAATTCTGGCCGTCAGCAGCTATCTGATCTCGAAGAAGGTCTTCTACTATGATTAAAGGGAGGATGGGACTAATGCATGCGACCCGCTTACTGTCGCTCGAACACTGGAAGAAATGGATATGGTCCTTCGTGCGGCTGACGCTCATTGCAGGCCTGTCGTTCGTAATCCTCTATCCGGTGCTCCAGAAGATATCCACGGCCTTCAAGGCCAAGAGCGATCTGTATTCGCCGATTGTCGTCTGGCTTCCTGAGAATTACACGCTTGACAATTTCGTCAAAGCGATTGGTATTATGGATTACTGGCAGGCCTTGCTGAATACCTTCAGCCTGTCAGCGCTGACTACGATCTTAACCGCCATCTCCTGCGCGCTTGCAGGGTATGGCTTCGCCCGGCTGAAGTTCAAGGGAAGCCAGCTATTGTTCGCCGGAGTCATATTGACCATTCTGGTCCCGCCGATCACGATTCTGATTCCGGTCTACCTGAATTTGAAGGATTTCAGCCTGATGGGGCTGATTCCGCTCTTAACCGGCGGCAAATCGGTGAATCTGCTCAACACCTACTGGCCGTTTATTCTAACCTCTGCTACGGCGAACTCGCTGAAGGCGGGGCTGTACATTTTCATCTTCCGGCAGTTCTTCCGGGGCATTCCCAAAGAGGTGGAGGAAGCGGCTTACATTGACGGGGCCGGAGTAGGCAAGACCTTCTACCGGATTATGCTGCCTAATGCGATACCGTCTATTGTTACGGTGCTGCTCTTCTCGTTTGTGTGGCAGTGGAACGACAGCTTCTTCACCACGACCTATCTGACATCCAGCAAGGTGATGGCGACACAGCTCGGCTCGCTGCCGTATAATCTGCAGATTCTGCTGGAGGACGGCGCCAATTCCAAGGCCGATCCGTTCTATCTCAGCATGGTTCAGGATACAGGGATTCTGCTGGCGATTCTGCCGCTGATCATTATCTACCTGTTCGTGCAGCGGTATTTCGTGGAGAGTATTGAACGTACCGGGATTGTGGGTTAACCGTAGGAGGAGGATGACAGTGCGCCAAAATAATAGAACAAGCACTCCGGCCAGACTGGCCCGGAGTATAGTCTTCGCAGCCGCGCTTCTAGGGTTATCCGGTTGCTCCGCTTCTGGCGGGGACGCGGCTCCGGCTGCCCCCTCGACAGGGCCGCAGGAGAGCGCAGCGTCATCCCCGGCCGCTTCACCCGCAGGGACTCCGGCAGCATCTGCTACAGCTTCGCCTGAAGCTGCGGCGGATGCTCCGGTGCAGCAGGAGGCCGCACCGCTGGCGGCAGCCTATGCGGATTACTTCCCCATAGGCGCTGCGGTGGAGCCGGACCAGACAGAAGGAGCGACGGCAGAGCTGCTGAAGCGCCATGTGAACTGGCTCGTGGCCGAGAATGCCATGAAGCCGGATGCGATTGCACCGGCTGAGGGCACCTTCACCTGGGAACGGGCGGACCGGATCGTCGCCTTCGCGAAGGCGAACGGCATGGGGCTGCGCTTCCACACCCTGGTGTGGCACAGCCAGACCCCGGAGTGGTTCTTCCGCGATGAAGCCGGTCAGGCGATGGCGGATGAGACCGATGCAGCAAGACGCGAAGCGAACAAGAAGCTGCTGCTGAAGCGACTCGATAGCTATATCACCGCTGTTGTCAGCCGTTACAAGGACGATATCTCCTCCTGGGATGTAGTGAATGAGGTGATTGAGCCTAACGACCCTGACGGTATGCGGGCCAGCGACTGGTACAAGATTACCGGCACCGGATTCATTGAGACAGCCTTCCGGGCGGCCCGCAAGGCTGGAGGACCGGAGCTTAAGCTGTACATTAATGATTACGGCACAGAGAGTCCGGAGAAGCGGGACCGGCTCTACGAGCTGGTGAAGGACATGCTGGCGAAGGGAGTACCGATTGACGGCGTTGGTCACCAGACCCATATTAATCTGGAGTATCCTTCGGTGGAGAGCATTATCGAGTCCATGGAGAAGTTCCATTCCCTGGGCCTGGATAATCAGATCACCGAGCTGGATATGAGCCTATATGTCTATAATGATCTCAGCGATGTCGGCCCTGTAGTTCCCGAGGATATCCTGCAGCGGCAGGCCGCGCGGTACGGCGAGATATTCGCTGCTCTAAGAGACCGGAAGGAGCTGTTAAGCGGGGTCATGTTCTGGGGCATTGCGGATGATCATACCTGGCTAAGCACCTTTCCAACCGAGCGGACCGAGGCGCCGATGCTGTTCGACCGGCAGCATCAGCCCAAACCGGCCTTCCAGGCGGTCACCGATTTCTAAAAATATAAGAATTAATATGTTGTACAAGATAACTTATCCTTCTATTTCCCGCTGAAACGGTACCGTCCTTAAAAAGGACGGCAAAGCCGTTTTCACTTGATTGGTAAAGAACGGGTAAGCCAAACAAGAATTGCACCTTACAATTCCTTTATTTTTGCCGGGATAATATAATATTCTGGTAGTAATAATCTTGCAAAGTGAGGTTGCAACTGGTGCCCAAAACAATCAAGAACATGATGGCCTGGACTGTCGCTGCATGCATGGCCGTACAACTGTTGACCGCTTGTGAGAGGGGCGATAGCCTTGCGGAGCGTTCTCCGGTCCCTGAGGGACAGCCGGGGAGCGCTCCGCTCTATGAGGAGCCGGGTCTAAGCAAATATGATCCGCCGATTCAGCTGTCGTTCGTACGTGAGAACAACGATGCGCTGGAAGAAATATTGAAGGAATTGCCGGGGGAGACGCTGGAGCATAACCGCTGGACCGAGCTGTACGAAGAGGTGCTTGGTATTAAGGTTACCTATGACTGGACGGAGTGGAGCTCCATCTACTCCCGTAAGCTGGGGGTATCTCTGGCCTCCGGGGATATCCCTGATATTGTGCGGGTGAATGCTTCACAGCTCAGGGTGCTGAGCAATGCAGGTCTGATCCAGGACCTGAGCGGAGTCTATGCCGAGTATGCAACCCCGTTAACCCGCAAGGTGCTGAGCGAGGAAGGGACGGGTCCGTTCGAGACAGCTACCCTTGACGGCAAGCTTATGGCGATCCCGGAGACCAATTCTTCCATTGAGGGCGCAATGTTCCTGTGGATTCGGACGGATTGGCTGGAGCGGCTCAGCCTTAAGCCGCCGCAGACGATGGCAGAGGTGCTGGCTATTTCGAAAGCGTTTACGCAACAAGATCCTGATGGTAACGGCAAGCATGATACCTACGGTCTTGCGGCAACCAAATACCTGTGGGACCCGGTCATGGGACTTACCGGCTTCATGGCCGGTTATGGTGCGTATCCCGGAATCTGGCTTAAGGACAAGACCGGCAAACTGGTCTATGGAGGTATCCAGCCGGAGGTCAAGCATGCTCTGCAGGTGCTTCAGGACTTATATCGGACGGGGCAGATTGACAGGGAATTCGCGTTCAAAGACGGGGTCAAGGCCAGCGATTGGATTGAGCATGAGCAGGTCGGAATGATGTACGGGGAGCAGTGGGGCTCCTTTCTCGTGCAGCTCAGCCGTGAGCATAATCCGCAGGCCGAGTGGCAGGCCTTCCCGCTGGTCTCGGAGTCCGGGGCAGCGCCGAAGGTGCCGCTTCCGTTCAGCACCAACCAGTTCCTGGCGGTCAAGCAAGGCGTCCAGCATCCTGAGGCGCTGATCAAGCTGATTAACCTGCATCTGGAGAAGAACTGGGGGACTACGAGTGAGGTGGAGCGGTATTATAACGCTCCGCAGGCGGTGTGGAAGCTGTCGCCGGTGACGCCGTTTCCGGTGCAGAAGAACCTTGAGGCCTTCCGGGAGCTGGAGACCTTCCGGCGCACCGGCGATGCCTCCGTGCTTCAGGATGAAGCGAAGACGATCCAGAAGCGGATTGCCGCTTACGAGGCCGGAGGTGCGGACAGCGAGACAGGCTGGGGCTGGGAGCGGACGTATGGGCCTTCGGGCGCTTTTTCCATCCTGGACGGTTATGGACGTAATCATCAGCTGCTCTATGAGAGCTTCGTCGGTGCACCTACAGAGACGATGATCGAGAAGCAGAATATTCTAAATAATCTTCAGATTGATGCCTTTCTTGATATCATTCAGGGCAGACCGATCAGCGAGTTCGATAATTTCGTGGCACAGTGGAACAAGCTGGGCGGCGAGCAGATTACGGCTGAGGTCAACGACTGGTATGCAGAGAAGGGCGGGAGCGGCAAATGATCGGACCTGAGCAGAAGAGTGGAGGCGGTACACGTGCTTAAGTTTCCTGCGGTGTCGATGCGCCACACTATTTTTATCCGGATGGTTGTCACTTATCTCGCTATTATTCTGCCGATTCTGCTGCTTGGACTCTACCTCTACAACTGGAGCTACCGGAATGCAAGCCAGGACCTGTCCAGAGCGACTCTGTCGCAATTAACCTATTATCTGGAGGACCTGAACCGCGAGGTGGAGTGGATGGAGATCCAGCAGTATGATCTTGCCCAGGATACCGAGCTGAACAAGATTGCCGTTACCTGGAATTATATGGACGATGTCCAAAAGCGGGAGAGCCTGAACTACATCACGCAGCGGCTCACCTCCCTGAAGAACAGCAGCGCCTATATCGGCGATGTGTTCGTTCATATCCGTACCATTGACAAAACGCTGTCCGCGATGAACGGCATTGATCAGTTTGACAGCAGCAAGTTCAATTTCTTCCGGTCGGTCGATCTGAGAAAAGAAGGGCGGCTGATCAACTGGAACAACTTCCTGGAGCTCAGTGTTACCCAGTCGAGCGGGAGAATGGGTGAGCCGCCGCTGTTCATCGTGCAGATCGAGCTGGACAACGAGAAGCTGAGGGATTCGCTCCGGGCGATTAACGCGTACGAAGAGAGCGGCTCGCTGCTGGTCTCACGGCTGACGGATTACGCAATCGGTACAGAGAACAGCTCCCCGGAGCTAATTGAGAGCTATCACCAGGCGGTTGAGGAAGGGAACCTGTACAATTGGGAGCTGGACGGAATACGGTATCATATCGACAGCTTCACCTCTGACAGGCTGGGGATGGCTGTTGCCACCTATTTGCCGGAGGAGGCGGTCAAGCGCCCGCTGACCAAGTTCGTGGTCTGGGCGTGGCTGTTCGCGGCGGTGTCCTTCCTGGCGGTGCTGATCTATTCTTACGCGACCTATAAGTTCGTCCAGAAACCGCTGCTTGTGCTGATCCGCAGCTTCAAGCGGATGGAGAGCGGCTCGCTTGATATTCAGATTGACCATGGCCGCAAGGATGAATTCGGCTATCTGTATCTCCGGTTCAACCAGATGCTCAGCAGGCTGCGGATGCTGATTGACCAGGATTACACCCAGAAGCTGATGATGCAGCGGGCGGAGCTGAAGCAGCTCCAGTCGCAGATCAACCCGCATTTCCTCTATAACAGCTTCTTCATTCTCAGCGCCCTGGCGAAGCAGGGGGACAGCTCCCGGATTGAGGAGTTCGCTGGCATGCTGGGCGAATATTTCCGGTTCATTACCCGTAACGGAGAGGATAATGTCCGGCTTGCGGAGGAGACGCGCCATTCCCGGATGTATACGGAGATCCAGAAGATGCGCTTCTCCAGGCGCATTCAGGTTCAGTTCGATGATCTGCCGGAAGCCATGGAGGAGCTGCGGGTTCCGCGCCTCATTCTCCAGCCGATTATCGAGAATGCCTATGAGCATTGTCTGGAGAAGCAGGCGGAGGATGGGGAGCTGCGGGTTTCCTTTGAACAGGAGGAACGGGAGATCCGCATTATTGTTGAAGATAACGGAAACGGGCTGACTGATGAACGGATCGAGACCCTGAGAAGGCGGCTGAATCAGAACGGCGGCACGCATGAAGTCACCGGCATGAGCAATATTCACCGGCGCATCCAGTTAATCTACGGGGAAGGCAGCGGCCTGTTCCTGGCCAGAAGCACATTGAACGGCCTCCGGGTTACAATCCGGATCAGGCTCACGGGAGGTGAAGGTCTTGTACAGACTATTGATCGTTGATGATGAAGAGATTATAACGGACGGCTTATACGAGGCGTTCAACCAGCTGCTTCCGGACAAGCTAGATGTCTACAAGGTCTATTCAGCAAAAGCAGCCTTGGAGTGGCTCTCGCGCACCCGGATCGATATTGTGCTGACGGATATCCGCATGCCCGGCATGAGCGGGCTGGAGATGTCTGAGCAGATCCGGGAGTTTTGGCCGCGGTCGCGGATTGTTTTTCTGACCGGCTACAGTGAATTCGATTATGCCTATAGCGCGCTGCAGCTTCCTGGGGCCCGATATCTGCTGAAGACGGAAGGCTTCGACAAGATTATTGAGACGGTGCAGGAGGTGCTGCAGGAGATTGAGCAGGGCAATATGCTGAGCGAGCTGCTGCAGCAGTCCAGGGAGCAGCGTGATTCCATGGAGACGGCAGCCCAGGGCGATTATCTCCGCCATCTGCTTCAGGACAGCCAGTCCTTGTGTGCGGATACGGATGCGTTACGTGCAGATTTCAGCAAGCTGGGCATCGGTCTGGAAGCCGAATCCCCGGTGATGCTCGTTCTTGGACGGCCTACATACGCGGAAGGCATCTCTTACATGGACCGGCGCGAGCTTCTGACCTCTTCCCGCCTGATCTGGAATTCCCATCTGGCGGAGATGACCCGGCATGCCTGGGTGCTTGACCGGCACGGGGATCTCTTGTGGCTGCTGCAGCCACTGGATAATGCCGGGGCTGCCTTCGGCGGGAATTTCGCGCGGTATCTGGAGGGAACGCTGGAGATGATTCAGGATTCCTGCCGGCAGACACTGGGCCTGCCGGTTGCTTTTACGGTCAGCGGCTCAGCCTGTGCCTGGACAGACACCGGCCGCCATTACGAGCGGCTTCACCGGCTGCAGCAGATGAAGATCGGGGACGGCATCTCCATGGTGCAGATTGACCGCGGCGGTCCGCCGGAGCCTGACATCGTCCGTGAGACGGGGGTGCGGCTCCACCAGCGGGTGGAGAATCTTGCGGCCCATCTGGATGCCGGACGGCGTGAGCGGTTCGCTGAGACGCTGGAGGAGATCCGGGGAGGCATTCATTCCCGCGTCTCCGTGGAAGAAGCAGCCGAGCTGTATTATACGGTTGCCCTTGTGCTGCTGTCCCATATGAACCGCTCGGAGCTCTACAGCCTTGTCAATGAATACGGCAAGCTGATGCGGTTGGATGAGCATTCATCTCTCGGGGAGGGCATCTATTATCTGGAGCGGCTGGCCTCAGATCTCTTCGAGCGGAGAAGCACAGCCGAGAAGGAACGCTCCTCGGAGGTCATTGAACGGATCTGCGATTATATCCACAGCCACTTGGGCGAGGATCTGTCTCTGGTGCGGCTGGCTGAGCTGCATTATTTCAATCCGTCATACCTGTCCCGCTTCTTCAAGCAGGAGCAAGGCATTAACCTGTCAGAGTACATCGATCAGTGCCGGGCGGTCAAGGCGAAGGAGCTGCTGGGAAATGAAGCGCTCAAAATCCGCGATGTAGCAATGTATGTCGGCTATGAAGCCCACCATTCCTTCACCCGGTTCTTCAAAAAAATGACGGGAATGACCCCCCAGGAATACAGGGAGTCTGTGCATGTAAATCTATAATTTGTAAGTATATCAACTATAATCTGTAAGTCTATCAACTATAATCACACAGGTTTCCGCCTGTCTCCCCGCAGAGTACAATTCAGATGTATTCGCTTTCATTAAGACGGCATCCGCCGATTCCACGAAATGAGAAGGAGATGGGTATCTGTGAGAAAAGGGAAGTTAAGCTGGTCCATGAAGCTGCTGGTTATGCTGGCTCTGCTGCTGACGCCGATGCAGTTCGGAGGCGGCACGGCAAGCGCTTGGGAGGGTTCGCCTGTTCCCAAGCTGCATGTAAGCGGAAACCAGCTGGTGAACGGCAGCGGACAGCCTGTACTGCTAAGCGGCTGGCATCAGCCTACCGGGGCCTACTGGACGTATCAGAACAGCAATTATTATCTGAACCGTAACGGCGGAAACCGGCATAAGGCCACTCTGGAGTACCTGAAGGAGATCACGGATACCTTCACCAGCACCTCCGGCAAATACGGCAACAGCCACGGCTGGTACTCGAATCAGGTTCGCCTGTTCATCGACCGGGAGGATATGGGCGATGTCGCAGCAGGAACGTATAACTTCGCGGGCCTTCAGGCAGCTACCCAGAATCTGATCATTCCTTATGTAGAATATGCGAAGACGAAGGGGCTGTATGTCACGCTGGGGCTGGACTTCACCCTGCTTGACAACAAGGCGACCACCCAGGCCAATCTGGACAAGTTCAATCAGATCTGGGGTTACCTGGCCTCCCAGCCGGGACTCAAGAGTGCGGATAATGTGATGTTCGAGCTGGTGAACGAGCCGGTGCTGAGCGATGTGAACGGACAATGGGGCGGCAATCCCTCCCAGCCGAACTTCGCGGCGTTCTGGAATTCGCTGAAGAACTTCCAGAATTCGATGATCTCGACCATCCGCAGCAAAGGCGCGGACAATGTGATCTGGGCTTCAGGACTAGGCTGGGATCAGCATTATCAGCTGACGGCATCCAGTCCGCTGACCGACCCGCTTAACAATTACGGCTATGCCGTGCACTGGTATCCTGGCTACGGCGCTTATGACAACTACAACTCACTTCAGCAGATCTGGGATAGCAGCATTAAGCCTGCGGCAGATGTTTACCCGATCAATATTACTGAAACCACCTGGTTCAAGAACCAGCCGGGAGACTCCTCGTACTGGGATCTGTTCAACGGTACGAACGCAGGCTTCGGCAAGAATACCAAAGCGATTTTCACTGCCGCCGGCAATGTCAGCATTGCCGTCCATATGAACGGCTTCCTGCTTGATCCTGGTCCCAAAAGCTCCTTCGCCGATCCGGACGGCGGATTGCTCTATGACGGCAATACGGTCCGCGACGGCATGGCTCGCTTTATCTTCGAATGGTACTACGAGCGGGCACAGTTCAACCCCTGGAACGGGGTGTGGAACGGAGTCACCAACAATGCGAAGTATAAGCTGATCAACCGGGCGTCAGGCAAAGCGATTGACGTTCCGAACGGGCAGAATACGAACTCCCTTCAGCTCCAGCAGTGGCCGGAGAACACCGCGCTGGCTCAGCAATGGACGGTTACGGATATGGGCACGTTCAATAATATTTACCGGCTGCGCAGCGTGAACTCCTCTGACAACAAGGTGATGGATGTGCGTAACGGTACGAAGAATAACGGCGAAGCCATCCAGCTGATGCAGGATTCGAACAACACCGCCCAGCAGTTCCGGCTCATCAAGCTGAGCAATGGCTACTGGAGCCTTCTTAATGTAAACAGTAACAAGGCAGTCGAAGTCACAGGAGCCTCCACCGCAGACGGCGCGAAGCTCCAGCAGAACCTCTACCGCGGCGATCTCCATCAGCAATGGAAGCTGGTTCAGGTGAACTAGAGCTTTATGGTAAGAGCCCCTTCTCCATCTGCGGGCGGTCCGGACAGTACCGGATTGCCGTGCGAGGGGGAGGGGGCTTTTTTGCGCGGCGGGAGGTGCGAGTGCCGAATGTAATCGAAAAACCGATTACATTCGACGCTGCGGAGGCGTGCGGGCTCAATGTAATCGAAAAACCGATTACATTCGGCGCTGCGGAGGCGCGTGGGCTCAATGTAATCGAAAAACCGATTACATTCGGCGCTGCGGAGGGCAGGGCTCAAATGTGCGGAGGGAAACAGTTGCCTTTTATACACTTGCTGATGAACGAAAGCCTCCTCCTGCGCCAACGGTTGGGAAAACAACACTTAATTTTGCGCATATCCACCAAAGTGACGAGATCAAACTAATTAGATGTTCCTTTTCCACTTACTCCCGCCCAATCCTGAGAATCCAGCAAATTATGATACCTTTGTCCACCTATTTCCGAGAGAGAAGATGACACAAGTAGTTTTGCTTGCGGCAGGGCCAGGTAAGGTGTGATTTTTCAATCAGCCTACCCGCCCACTCCCGTCGAAGTTGCTGCATATGCGCCTACAAGCATCATAATCCGCATAAAACATACCAAGGTTCTTTACACCTTCGACTCTCTCATTCCTTATATAAGGAAAGCAACATACATCCATATGAAAGCAACGTTAATCTATGTATTATAAAGGGTTTGTGTGATTAAATACATAAATAATACAGCATTTTCACAGGAATCAGTTCCTGTCATAATGCGAAAGGATGAATACGAATCATGGACAAACAGCAACAGCTCGGCTTAACGCCGCCGATGGGATGGAATTCGTGGAACACTTTTACTTGGGATATTAATGAGCAATTGATCCGCGAAGCGGCCGATACGCTGGTGGCGGACGGTTATAAGGATGCGGGCTATGATTACATTGTGATTGACGATTGCTGGAGCTTGAAAGAGCGGGATGAGCAGGGCAGACTGGTCGCTGACCCAGTCAAATTCCCGAACGGTATGAAGGCGGTTGCAGATTATGTTCACTCCAAGGGACTGAAGTTCGGCATGTACTCTTGTGTGGGAACGCATACCTGCGCCGGGTATCCGGGCAGCTTCGAGCATGAATTCCAGGATGCCGCGTCGCTGGCGGAGTGGGGTGTAGATTTTCTAAAATATGATTACTGTTTCAAGCCCAGACATATGTCGGGAGAGCTGCTGTACAAACGGATGAGTCTTGCCCTCAAAAACTGCGGAAGAGATATTCTTTTCTCCGCTTGTAACTGGGGGGAGGATAACGTCTACCAGTGGATTCGTGAATCCGGCGCGCATATGTACCGTTCCACCGGCGATATTCAGGATAGCTGGGAATCGATCAAGACCCTCGCGCTGTCGCAGCTCGACAAAGCCGCCTATACCGGGGCCTACTGCCACAATGACCTGGATATGCTCGTCGTGGGCATGTACGGGGGCAGCAACAGCGACTTCATCGGAAGTCAGATTGGCGGCTGCACGGATGTGGAGTACAAGACGCACTTCTCGCTGTGGAGCCTGCTGGGCTCTCCGCTGATGATCGGCAGTGATATCCGCAAAGCGAATGAAGCTACCAAGAAGATTCTGCTGAACCCGGATCTGATTGCTATCAACCAGGATATCGAGGGCCGCGGAGCTTACCGCATTAAGCCTGAGCCGCAGTGGTTCCATACCAATGAAGTATTCATGCTGGTAAAAGTATTAGCAGACGGTGACCTGGCGATCGGCTTCTTCAACTTGAGCGATGGTCAGCGAGAGATGTCGCTGCAATTCTGGGATTTCGGACTTCCGTATGCCTCCGGCAAATCGCTGTCCCTGTATGACTGCTGGGAGCATAAGGAGCTTGGGGTGTTCAGAGAACGCTTCGCTCCGGTCGTGCCAGCCCATGACTGTCTGATCGTACGGGCGAAATTGGTATAGACACAAGAAAGAAGAGAAGCATATGAGCATGAACAGAACCTGCAGACAATGCGGTGTTCCGCTGATGACGGATGATGTGGCGATTTACCTGAAGCTGGTCACGCGCAATGCCCAGGATTTCCTATGCATCGACTGCCTCGGCGTCCAGTTGAAATGCGGACGAGAGCCGATCGAGCGGCTGATCAAGTATTTCCGGGAATCGGGCAAATGCGTGTTGTTCCGTTAACAACTGCCAAAATGTAAGAAGAGGTCTGTCCCGCAAGGCGTTAGCGCTTGTGTGGGACAGGCCTGTTTCGGTTGAGCGTAGCTCCGTAATCCCGACGAACTGTAACACTGTCAACAGTAGGCTAGGTGGTGAAAGTAAGATGTATAAATCCCTCTGAAGCAGCCAAAAGTAGGCAGAATGAGCAAATGAGAGGGATAAATCCCTCTGATTGGACTGAGAGTAGGTGGAATGAGTAAATGAGATGTATAAATCCCTCTGATTGGACTGAGAGTAGGTGGAATGAGCAAATGAGATTTATAGATCCCTTTGATTGGACTGAGAGTAGGCAGAGTGAGCAAATGAGATGTATAAATCCCTCTGAATGGGCTGGAAGTAGGCGGAATGTGGAAGTGAGAGGGATATATCCCTCTGGGTGCGCCGGAGTGAAGGGACAGGGGGGATTGGAGGAACTTATGGTAGATTGAGCTAATTGCGAGGGAGGCGTAATTGACTAAACAGAGCAGCCTAACAGACAGAGTAACCAAACAAATATCAGGCAAACAGAGCAGCATATCTCCGGTATTATTCACTACCCCGAGACTGCTGCTCTGTTTGTTATTGACTATAAGTGTGTCCTGTAAGTAACCAGTATCTAGTGGGTTAGTTCACGAAGCCCGCCTGCTCCAGCAATCTCAGAATCACTGTCGCCGCCTCTGCACGGGTGGCGGATTGGCCCGGGTGGAATTGCCCGTCAGGTGTTCCGGTGATCAGACCTGCCTGAACTGCCTTGGCGACATCCTGCTGTGCCCAGCCGGCAATCTGGCCTGCGTCCTTGAACGCTGCTGGCTGTGCTGCTGAGTCTGGGAGCGGCGCACCTGCAAGGACCATAGCCTTCACCAGGATGGCTGTCATCTCCTGGCGTGTAACCTTGTCGCTCGGCCGGAAGGTGTTGTCCGTTCCGCCCAGCACCAGACCCAGCTCAGCGGCTGTCCCGACGCTTCCGGTGTACCATGCACCAGTGGGGATATCCTTGAACGAACTTGCAGCCGGACCGGAAGAGGAGAAGCCGAGCGCACGGACGATCATCGCTGCGAATTCAGCACGCGTAGTGGTAGCGTTCGGTGCGAATTGGCTGTCCGTAAGCCCTGTCAAGATATATTTGGAGGCCAGCTTGTGGATGGCTTCCTGTGCCCAGTGGCTGTTCATATCTGCAAAGGTCTTGTTGCTTGAGATTACAACAAACGTACCGTTGCTTGGACTATGGAAGGACACTTCGCTTCCATTAAAGGTTGCCGGGACGAAGGTGAGGCTGCCGTTACTCTCCACCCGCACGACTGTCGAATTCCGGCTGTTCACCGGAGTGCTGAGCGGCAGGGTATGCCGGGCATAGCTGCTGCCGAAGCCCGGGATCTCCACCGACCGGCCGCCAGCCTCCGCCTTCACCGTATATTCCACCGCCTGGCCGATGATCTGGCCTTGGGCCGTGAGAGCGGCTTGGCGAATCGTTTGCTGCCGCTCTTCCGGGAGTACCGTCATGCTGACGGTAAGCTTCCAATTCTCACTGCCCAGTTGCTGCCCCAGCGCTGCCGGATTAAGAGCGCTCACAGGGAAGTGGATGGTGCCTAGTGTAGAGGTAATCGTGATCTGCTCTGCCGCCTGAACCTGCTTGGCGTCCAGAGTGGCTGTTGTAGAGGTGCCGGTAACCGTAGCTTCTACGGTAAGCTGCTTGCTGCCTGGAGCTACAGGCTGCACCGAACCGACGGTAGTGTTGCCACCAGTACCACCGGAAATCCCGCCGTTATTGCCGCCGCCGTTATCGCCGCCGCCATTATCGCCGCCGCCGTTATCGCCGCCGCCGTTATTGCCGCCGCCGTTATTGCCGCCGCCGTTATTGCCGCCGCCGTTATTGCCACCGCCGTTATTGCCGCCGCCGTTATCGCCGCCGCCGCTTACCTCCATCGTGTGGCGGGCATACAGATCGAACCGGTCAAATGCCGGTGTGTACTGGCGCGGGACCGCAGTGTATGGCGTGAAGCCTTGTGCGCCGCTTCCGCCATAAGGGTTGGAGCCGCCGTTGTAAGTATTGTTGTTCGAGAAGCGGATCGTGTTGACGCCTGCCTTCAGCTCCACATCCAGTGTCTGTGTGGCGAACTGCTGCCAGGAGATGGTGTTCTTGAAGTAGACCGTCTGCGGTTCGCCGCCGTTGACGCTTACTTGCACATAGCGTTCAACGACATCATTGTTGTAAGCATGGGTTCCCGCACTTTCACCGTTAGCATAAGTGACCACCAGCTTGTAGGTGCCTGCCTTAAGCACGTTAATGTCCCCAAGCTGCAGATAACGCTCTGCTCCGTCGTAGGAGGTGATGCCGTTCACATATTTGCCGCCGGAGGCGTATTTGGCGAACGCATCCTCCCGGATGAGCGGCAGCTCGGAACCGGCTGGTGTTCCAACCACTGTTGCCGCCTCAGCCTCCACAGAATATAGAGCAGTCTTACTTACAAAGGCTGCATTAATGTAATCCAGACTAAGCGCCGCGCTGGAGCGCACGTCGATCAAGTTAATACCTTTCCTTAGGAAGACTGGAGCTTTGGAATCCTGCCATTGCCCGTTCGTATTCACAACAGGAAGATCAACCAGAGGCTTACGGTCATGGGCAAGCTGCAGCTTCCCGCTGTCCGCAGAGGCGTAACGTGCCGTCAGCTCATACA
The DNA here is from genome assembly GCF_038002365.1 of Paenibacillus sp. FSL P4-0338. Taxonomy (NCBI): domain Bacteria; kingdom Bacillati; phylum Bacillota; class Bacilli; order Caryophanales; family Paenibacillaceae; genus Paenibacillus; species Paenibacillus sp. FSL P4-0338. Next base: position 693,630 of record NZ_JBBOCG010000001.1, read on the forward strand.
TCCCGTCTTCCAGCACGCTGACAACGAACCGGGTGTTGGCCTCCTGGCTGCCGCCGTAGCCGCTCACATATCCGGCCCCCTCGAAGCCTTCCTGGCTAACGGCCCGGGACAAGCCCTGCTCTGAATCATATTCGGCGAATTCCGCCTGCACACGATAATTCGGAAGTGCGCCAGGCAGCCCGTTATACGTCAGCTCGATGGCATCCAGAGTGGATTCGCCCTGGCCCGCTTCTCCCGTATCCGGGTTGGTTCTGCTGATGCCGATGGAATGAGTGCCTTGCGTCAAATCGGCGAATATCGTATTGCCGCCAAGCAGCTGCATGTTGTAATCTGCACGCAGAACTACTTTGGTGGCCGGCAGACCGTCAATCTTGACGAACCATTCCGAATTGATCCGCTGATTGGCATCACCCGTATTCGATTGATTGCGCAGCGAAGCGGTTGCGCCGCTGCCGCCAATCAGATCCAGGCGGTAATTTCCGTCTGCCGGTATGGTCACCTCTGTCCATTTCACGAGGCTGTCCGCAGCCTTGATGCCTGACACATACTGGCCGTTCGAGGCGGAGCGTCCAGTGCTTTTACGCGGATAGTGATCCGTTGTGGCTACATTGGTCTGCACCTGCGCATTCTCCGCCTCGAAGCGCCTTACGAAGGTCTCCTGCGGAGCATGAGTGACGGCCGGAGTGATGACTGCATAATAGGCTGAGGTGTAATCATTCAGGCTCACATCCAGCGTGACCGAACCATTCTTGACCGGAACATTGCGGTCCAGAATCTGTGTAGGCTCTACCAGGAAGCCGGTCAGGCCGGTATAGCCCGCATAGAATACAGTGACATGCACCTCTTCAGCTCCTGCCAGGAAGGAAGGGCTGTTCCCGTCACCGGTGACGTTGTTGAATACGATTTGACCGTCTCCTTGGGTCCCGCCGAAGGCGATACTGACCTGCTGCTTCTGGTCTTGAATCGAAGTTAACCCGTATAGGCCGGGGCCGAAGGCGTCATTCTCAGCTCTGGCGTTGATCACATTGACCTTGGCCATATCGCCGCCCATCATGTCGGCATACCATTTGTAGAGCCACCATGCCCCGTTCGGCTCGTTCTGCCCAGCGAGTAGGGACCCGTAGGAGTTGGCAGTATTCCAATACGGCAGCATGCTGTTCATTTTCAGCTCATCGTAACGTGCAATGTAATGTACAAGCGAGCCGCCCACAGCGATCTCTGAAGTGGCTGCATATTCATTGATATCGACTTTGAGCGGGAAGGGAAGAGGGCGGTCCGGGTACAGCTCTTTATAGCGCTGTAAGGACTTCGCTTCCACGGCCCGGAAGGTTGTGACGTTCGAGGCCGCCTGATTGAAAGCTTTGTCCCACAGCATATGCCAGCTGATAATATCGGGCAGGCAATCATTCTCCACACAGAAGGGAATGAAATCCTCGAATACTTTAGCCCCGTACTGGGTCAGATTCACGCCGGAAATCACGGCCCCGGGATCGATTTCTTTGATCTTCTTGACTACGGCAAGCCAGTCGGCATTGAACACGGCTCTGGAGGTTCTCCCCGTCTGGCTGTCTGACAGCAGCTGGGGATAACGGGTGTTGTTCTGCTCAGGCTCATTGAACGGAATATAGATGAATTTCGCATCCGCATCCCGTCCCGGATTCGCCGCCTCCCATTGATCCTTGTAGGCCTTGACTGCCGTTGTGATCGGAATGACCGCTTCCTGGATATATTCCTCTGCCGTTCTGGACGGATAATACCAGTGCTGGTAATAATCCTGCATGACGATATTTACGGCTTCCCCGCCAGCCTCGAAGAAATAATCCGACACTCTGAGCGCATCGCCGGTAGGATGCTGGATGCCGTTGGGCGGCTTCTGGGAGATATGTGAGGGCTTGATCGGAATCAGCGTATTGATATCCGGCACGTTAGGCTCACTGATGGCATAGAGCGCACCGGAGGCCCCGTGGTATACAGGTCCGAGCGAGCGGTCGGCGAGATCGACCGTTATTTTGGCCGGATTGGTTACCACAACCTCTTCATGCTTGGTTGATGTATATAACGCGCTGACCTGGCTGGCCGTGAGCTGGACATTGTAGATCCGCAGGTCGTCGAATTTCCCCTTGATATCTCCATCCGAAGTATAGAGCGATCTGCCGAACGCATTGAACTTCAGGGCGTCCAGATAGTCGCGCGAGAAAAAGTGCTGCAATACCGAAACCATCGTCGCACCTGATGAGCTTTTGCTCTGATCCAGACCCTTGATGCCGACCGGGATACCGTTCAAGTAGACCTCATAAGCCCCGCTGCTGGTCAGGGTGACGGTCACCTGCTGCCACTTGCCTTTGGCCGGGTTGCGGTTCCAGACGATATCGCCTTTGTAACTGGCAATCTGGCTTGGATTCGTGCCGGTATAGATCCGGTTGCTGAACGTGCCGTCCCCGGCGATGATAATGAACTCGGAGTCCTGCCAGCCGCTTACTCCGGCATTCGTCAGCCCCTTCTCGGCAATTGTGGAGGACAGCAGACGGTTATAGGCGTTAGCCGAAGAGTCGATGTTAGCCCAAAAGGAGATGGACAGCTCATCCTTGATTCCGCTGTAGAGCTGATCTGGCAGCTTCAGCCAAGCGGTTCCGTTGGCGCCGCCGGGCAAGGAGAGGACGTCTCCGCGCTGGTCGTCGTAGACAATGGCAGCTACTCCCTTCAGCTCGGCGCGTTCGGCGGCCGCATTGGGGTAGACGCTGTTCACCACCGTGGTGCGGTCAAGCACCTGCCCGGAGCGGAAGCTCCACTGGAACAGCGGGGCCGCTTCAGAAGCGGTCTTCATCTGGACTTGCTCCGGCACAGTCTCCTGAACAGGAGCAGCCTCAGGCAGTGCAGCTGCCTCCGGCTCCGCCGGGGAAGCGGGCACTTCATCGGAATCAGGTGCCGTAACCGGATCAGTCACTAACTCCGAATCAGTCACCCATACAGAATCCGCTACTGGAACCGGGTCTGCGGTCGAAACTGTGGAAGCGCTTGCTAAACTGGAGGGCAGGAGAGTCAGAATTGCCAGTATAGATATCAGTGAACGCTTAAGATATAGCCTCAATAGATACTCACCTCTTTTGTTTTTTTAGGATACCTTTACCTAATGTCCTTATGTGCTTCCGGTGATGATCGTCTGTACGGCTTGCCGGTAGTGATCTCTAGCACATGCAACAATTCTCTATACCTTCGCTCCGCTATCTCCGCATAGGCACCGCAACCTCCCTGTCATTGCTGCTTCGCTTCACCGAGAATGTTAAGGGAATGATCCATACTATAAAATCAAGCTTTTTTACTGTTTTTGTTCCTTTCTTTACGTGTCTGGGTTACCGCCTGGAGCGGGCAGCCGGGGAAGCAGAAGTGGAAACTGCATAATTCCTCCAGACCTTCCTCCGTAATCCCCCACATGTAAAAAAGGGAACGAAAAGAGTAAAAAAAAGACATGCAGAGCAGGGTGGCGGGAAAGCAGCCGGGAGTCTATCATTAAAGGTATTCCACTAACTCTGCCGCTGGAGGTTATGACTTGAAAGTACCCTTCACCTTGAAGCCCAGCCGCCGTTTTGTGAGCGTGAAGAACAAGATGTTGTTCTTTTTTCTGCTGGCCATTCTGATTCCGGTTGTGATTCTGTTCGTGAACTCCTATATCTCCTCCCAACAGATGCTTGAACGTAAATATACGGACCTGCTGGCCGATGTGACGAGACAGTCGAATATCCGCATTGAGGAATTCCTGGAGGACACGAAGCAGATCTCCCTCATCGCCAGCTACGGGATTAACAGCTACATCTCTGCTGTATCCCAGGAGAACTATCCGGTGCAGAATTTCTTGCACGACAGCTCTGTGACGAACGAACTTCAGGCCACACAGCTGCTGATGAATTACATCACGATGAAGGACCGCGCCATCTCTATCTATGTCTATAATCTGGTGAATGGCAGCGACCTCTATGTGGCCCCGAACAAGCCTGTCGATTATACCTATACCCCCCGTGCGGAGGACTGGTTCACCGAATTCCTGCGTTCCGACGATATTACGCGCGATTTGCCGACCCGGCTGGACCGGCAGACCAAGGCGGACAACAACTGGACGATCTACAATCTGCGTAAAATCTTCGATATGGAGAACGGCAAGCTGCTAGGCGTTATGGCGGTAAGTGTAGACATAGATTTCATCAACCGGCTGAACAAGCGGATGGAGGCAGGCAACCGTTCGGCCTTCACCGTTACCGATGACAGCGGCATGATTATATTCAATAACAATTATAACCTGATCGGCAAGCCGTTCAGGACACTCTTCCCGGTTCGTGAGGAAGAACTCGCCGCAGGTTCAGGCAGGCAGATTGTCCGCGTAGCCGGGAAGAACTATATTCTCATCCAATCGCCGTTCGAGGAACATAAATGGAAGACTTATATGTACATGCCGGTGGAAGAGCTGGCGGTCGAAGGCGACATCCTGAAGCAGAACCTGTGGACGATTGCCGTTGTGCTACTCCTGTTCGCCCTGGCCAGCTCAGTGTACATGTCGAATCTGATCACCCGCCCGATCAAGCAGCTGATCCGCAATATGACGCTGGTGGAGCAAGGGAAATTCGATAATCTGCCGGCTGTCCGCTCGAATGATGAGATCGGTGTCATGGCCAGCCGCTTCGAGCAAATGTCCGCTGAACTCAAACAGCTGGTGGAGCGGATCTATGTGGAGCAGGGGCAGAAGGTCGAGGCCGAGATCCGGGCCTTGCAGGCGCAGATCAGCCCCCATTTCCTGTACAATACATTGAATTCGGTCAAGTGGATCGCCACCATGCAGCAGTCGGACAAAATTGTAGAGATGACCGGGGCGCTGATCTCCATGCTCCGCTATACCGCCAAAACGGACAACCGGCTGGTGCCGATCCGTGAGGAACTGGAGCACATCCTCCATTATATCGTCATTCAGAAGGTGCGTTATTTCAACCGGATTGAATTCCACTCTGAAGTGGAGGGGACGCTTGCGGAGCAGGAGATCCCGAAGCTGAGCATTCAGCCGCTGGTCGAGAATGCAATCTTCCACGGAATTGCCGACCAGGAGGACGGGCTGCTGTCCATCGAGGTCCGGCGTGCCGGGAATACTGAACTTACCATTACGGTAAAAGACAACGGTGCAGGCATGAGCGCTGAGGCATCAGCGAAGCTGCGCAGCAGGCTGGGCGGCGCAGAGGACAGCGGCGGCATCGGCGTGATCAATGTGCATCAGAGGGTACGCCGGTTATACGGCGATCCGTATGGGGTTTCGTTCGAGAGCAGCCCGGGACTGGGTGCGGTATTCGTAATCACCATTCCCATTCGGGACAGGAAGGAGGGCTATTGAGTATGCTGGGTGTGATTATCGTGGATGACGAGCTGCTGATGCGTATCGGTCTGAAGTCGATCATCCAATGGGAAGATGAAGGCTTCACGATTCTGGGGGAGGCCGCTAACGGGCGCGAAGCACTGGAGCTGGCCGGGACGCACCGGCCGGATCTGATTATTACGGATATCAAAATGCCGGTGATGGACGGCCTGGAGCTGATCCGGGAGGCCCGGCGGCTGGACATCAGCGGGCAATTCGTCATCCTTAGCTGTCTGGAGGAATTCCAGTATGCCCAGGAGGCGCTCCGGCTTGGGGCGGCGGACTATCTGATCAAGAGCGATATGAAGCCGCAGCAGCTGGTGCATGTGCTGGAGACGGTCAAGAAGCGGGCCGTCCGCCTCTCCGCGGGCAGCTCCGCCGGAATGCCGCCCGGCTCCTACAAGGAGAGCATCGAGCATTTGAAGGAGACGCTGTTCAAGGAAGTGCTGAGCGGCTTCAAGGGAGCCGAAGAGGTGCTCGCCCGGCGGGAAGCATTGCACATCCGGCTGCCTGACGGGCCGATGGTACTGATGAAGCTGCGGATCAACCGGTTCGACCAGCTGCGGCGCAAGTATGTGGAGCAGGACGAGAAGCTGCTGCGCTATTCGGTGGCGAATATTCTGGAAGAGATCCTGCCCCGCAAGCGGGCGAAGGAGATCATCGTTATGAATTCTGCGGAATATGTGCTGCTGCTTGATCTCGGAGAGGAAGGGCGGATTGTCCGCGCAGAGATCGAGCGCGCCGCCGCCAAGATCCAGGCGGCGATGAAGGATTTCCTGAAGCTGACCCTGTCGATCGGCGTCAGCGCTCCGGCCTCCGGCTTCGACAGGCTGAAGCGCGCATACAAGGAGGCCGACATGGCCCTGGATGCACTGTTCCTGGAGAATGGCAGCGGCCTGTGCTTCTACGATCAGGCCCGCAGCAGGCAGAGAAGCGGAGAACGGATGACCATCGACAAGTCTGCCCTGCGCAGATTCAGGCAGGATACAGAGAGCGGCAGCGGGGAGGCGATAGCCTTCCTGAACCGCTTGAAGGAGTCCTTGCTGGAGGAAGGCTGCACGAAGCAGGCGGCGCGCTTAGTCTATATCAGGATGCTGGCAGTGATTCAGTCCTGCTTCCCGGCGCTGCCTGAGCCGAACGAAGCCGGGCTGACCCTGTACGAGAGCATCCTCGGGGAGGAGAGTCTGGAGGGGCTGCACGGACTCATTACCGGTTATCTGGAGCAGTGCAGAGCGCAGATGTCGCAGGGCCATTCCTCCCGGAGCTATGCGGAGCAGGCGAGTGAGCTGATGATGCAGCTCTACGCAGAGGATATCTCGCTGCAGTCGGTGGCGGAACAGATTAACGTGAATGCCTCCTATCTCAGCCGGGTGTTCAAGCAGGAGACAGGCGAGAATTTCGTCAGCTTCCTGACACGGCTGCGCATGGAGAAGGCCAAGAGCATGCTCAGGGACAGGAACATCAAGGTCTATGAGGTTGCCGAGCGTGTGGGCTATCCGAACACCGCATATTTCAGCAAGCTGTTCAAGAAGCTGAACGGCATGAGTCCGGAGGAGTACCGGGGCTAGATAGATTGAACTAAAAATTTAAGTTAAAGGAAAAGTGGCGGAGGGGAATTTTGGAACTGTAGGAGCGGTAGCGACCGCCTTTGTCTGCGGATTTCAACCGTTAAAAACGGTATAAAATCAAGAAATCTGCAGAAGGGCAGCGGCCGGAAGTCCAAAGCTTCTCTGGAGTCACGGCTAATCCTAAAACCTAAAAAATCATTAGTTCAATTTATATAGCGGCAATTGTCAAAAAAAGAACAGAGTCTGTAAAAGAAGTGCATCCGCTGCGGGTGCACTTTTTGCCGTTTCCGGGGATTGGTCAAAAAAGGGAATGTTTCCGTAAAAAACAGCCATTCCGGGAGCGGCGGGGTTCGCCTACTATTGGAGATGCAGCAGATGCAGCATATCCTAAATGGAAGTTGGGGGTAATTCTAGTGAAGAAAAAAAGATTAGCGGCCGTATTGTCCATCAGCTTAGCAGCGTTCGCCTTGTCGGCCTGCGGGAACGGCAACAACAGCAGCAGCAGCAGCAATAGCACCGCTGCACCATCGCCAACCACGGCAACTGAACCGGCGGCTGCCCAGCCGGCAAGCGGAGAGAAGGCCCAGCTGACCTATGCAATCTGGGATTCCAATCAGGAGAAGGGCCTGCGGACCATCGCTGATGAATTCGAGGCCAAGAACCCGGACATCAAGGTCAATATCGAAGTGACGGGCTGGTCCGATTACTGGACGATGCTGGAGGCCGGGGCTACCGGCGGCTCGCTGCCGGATGTCTTCTGGATGCACTCGAACGAGATTTACCGCTATGCCAGCAACGGCATGCTGCTTGATCTTACGGACCGCATCAGCAAGAGTGCCGATGTGAAGCTCGAGAATTATCCAGAAGGCCTGAACCAGATTTACAATCTGAACGGCAAGCAGTACGCGGTACCGAAGGATTTTGACACGATCGGGCTGTGGTATAACAAGACGCTGTTCGATCAGGCAGGCATTCAGCACCCGGATGAGAATTGGACCTGGGATGATCTGAAGCAGGCCGCCAAGACGCTTACGAAGGACGGGGTCTACGGCTTCCTTGCCCCGCTGCATAATCAGGAGGGGTATTACAACTTCGTCTATCAGAACGGCGGAACCATTATTACAGCGGACAAAAAATCAGGCTACGATGATCCCAAGACCATTGAAGCGCTTGATTTCTATATCGGCCTGGTACGTGAAGGATTGTCACCTGAGGTCTACGGCGATGCCGAGCGTGCCGATCTGCTGAAGAACGGTAAGGCGGCCATGGGTCTGTTCGGCTCCTGGAACCTGAGCGGCTTCACGGAGAATGAGTATATGGCGAAGAATTTCGATGTGGCGGTGCTGCCGAAGAAGGAGAAGCAGGCCTCGATCTATAACGGCCTCGGCAATGCCATTGATGCCAAGACCAAGCATCCTGAAGAAGCTTGGAAGTTCGTGGAATACCTGAGCTCCAAGGCAGGGCAGGAGCGGCAGGCAGAGCTTGGCGTAGCGATCTCCGCATACACAGGCGCAGCCGACAAGTGGGTGGATTCCAACAAGACCTTCAACATCAAAGCCTTCGTGGATATGGTCAGCTATGGCGTGATCCGTCCATATTCCAATACAACGGCGGTCTGGGAAGACAAGGCGTACGAAGCACTCAAGCCTGCATTCTCCGGCAAGGTGCCGGTAGAGGAAGCCGCGAAGAATGCGGCTAAGGTGATGAATGAGAGCTTAGCGGAAGAGAAATAAGCTTGAGACATAGGATCGCGGCGACCTGAGGGTGGCCGCGGGTTTGACTGGAAATATAACGATGCGTCCCCTACAAGGACTGCAAATCCTTTTCTGCTTGAGAGGTGAGTCCATGAATCAACCCGTGAAAAGAAGAATAGGAGCTGCTACCCGGAACGAATGGTACTGGGGCTGGCTGCTGATCGCACCCACCATGCTTGGTCTGCTGGTGCTGAATTTTATTCCGATTATCCAGACCGCGTACCTGAGCTTCTTCAAGAGCGGGGATTTCGGCAAAGGCAACATCTACATCGGGTGGGACAATTACAACAAGCTGATTCATGATCCGCAGGTGTGGCATGCTGTAGGCAATACCCTGCTGTATACCCTGCTGGTCGTGCCTGCTAGTGTGGCTATCGCTATGCTGGTGGCCGTCCTGCTGAACGGCAAGCTGGCCGGCCGCTCGCTGTACCGTACGATCTACTTCATTCCGATGGTCGCTGCGCCCGCAGCGGTCACCATGGTCTGGCGGTGGATGTACAACCAGCATTACGGCCTGATGAATTATGGACTGTCCAGAGTGGGCCTTCCGGCTGTCAATTGGACGACTGATCCGCGTTTTGCGCTGATGTCCATCGCCATTATCGGCATCTGGAGCGTGATCGGCTACAATATGGTGCTGCTGCTCGCCGGTCTGCAGGAGATCCCGAAGGACTTTTATGAAGCGTCTGATATTGACGGGGCCAGCAGAGTGCGGCAATTCTTCATGATCACCCTGCCGCTGGTCTCGCCAACCCTATTCTTCGTGGTGGTGACCTCGGTCATTCAGGCGATGCAGGTCTTCGATGTGATCTACATGATGATTGATGTGACCAACCCGGCTTATGATCATACCGTATCGCTGGTGTATCTGTTCTATAATAATTCGTTCAAATACTCGAACAAGGGCTATGGCTCGGCGGTTGTACTGGTGCTGCTCACACTGATTATGATCATTACGTTCTTTCAGATGCGCGCGCAGAAAAAATGGGTCAACTACATGTAGGAGGGTACAACATGGATAATCCGAAGCGTTATAACCGTATTCTGTCCCACACTGTGCTCCTCCTGGGAGCGGCCGCAATGATTCTGCCCTTCGCCTGGATGCTGCTCGCCTCATTCAAGACAGTGACGGAATCGACCTCCATGAATCCTTTCGTATTCATTCCAAGGACCTGGAGATGGGAGAATTACATAGAGGTGTGGCGGCAGAACAACTTTTTGATGCTGTACTGGAATACGTTTGCGATGATGGCTCTGCGGGTGCTGTGCGCGGTGATGTTCAGCGCGATGGCAGCGTATGCTTTTGCCAGACTAAGATTTCCGGGGCGTGACTTCTGCTTCAGTCTGGTGCTGTTCCAGATGATGGTGCCGACCCAGATCTTCATCATTCCGCAATATCTGATGGTGGATGCGCTGGGGATGCGCAATACGATCTTCGCTCTGCTGTTCCCCGGGCTGGTCAGCGCCTTCGGCACGTTCCTGCTGCGGCAGTTCTTCATGGGGCTGCCGAAAGAGCTGGAGGAGGCGGCGAAGATCGATGGCTGTAACATCGGCCAGACCTTCGCCAGAATCATGCTCCCGCTGGTCCGCTCCGGGCTGGTTGCGCTGGGCATCTTCACTGCGCTCTTCTCTTTCAAAGATCTGATGTGGCCAATGATCGTCAACACCAGCTCGGATGCAGCGACTCTCTCTTCGGCTCTGGCGAAGATTCAGAGCGCCTTTGCCGTAGACTATCCGGAGCTGATGGCGGCTTCCGTGCTGGCGATTTGGCCAATGCTGCTCATCTACATCTTGTTCCAGCGGCAATTTATCGAAGGCATTGCCACCTCAGGCGGCAAGCTCTGATGACCCGTTGACGGGAAGCGGCGGTATCCGTCAGAATAGAGGGAGAACGGCTGAAGGAGGGAGGGAAGCCCATGATGGCAAGAAAAATCGGAAGACTGTGCGCCGCTGCAATGCTGCTCTTCGCGCTGGCTGGCTGTGATGCACAGGAGCGCACGGACGCCTCCCTTCTGTCCAGCCAGCTGCCCGGTGAAGATGAACCTGTCACCCTCCGGTACTCCAGCTATCTGCTGGATACGGCCCAGGCGGGCAAGGTGTATTTCGATGCGATTGCCGAATTCGAACGGCTGCATCCCGGGATTAAGATTGAAGCCGACTTCATTCAGAACAACAATTACACAGCCGGAATCAAGATCAGGCTGTTGGGCGGCGAGAGGGTGGATGTATTCGATACGTGGTCGCCCAGCCTGTTCGAGGAATTCCGCGCCTTGCGGAGCGATATGTACCTGGACCTGACGGGAGCTGAATTTCTTAAGGAGTTCTACCCCAATTCCCTGCTCCCGGTCACCATTAATGGCAGGGTATACGGTGCTCCTGAAGTCATGCACAGTGACGGGCTGCTCTACAACAAGACCCTGTTCGATGAGCTGGGACTGGCTGTCCCTCGCACCTGGGACGAGTTCCTTGCGCTCTGCCTGAAGCTGAAGGAGGCCGGGGTGATCCCCGTGGCGATGGATGCGGAATGGTCTACGGCCCAGTTCTTCTGGGGTTCAATCATGTCGGACAACGGGGCGGATGCCGCCTGGACAAAGAAGCTGGAGAGCGGGGAGGTCACAATCAGTGATCCGGTGTTTGTCGATGCGATCAAGAAGCACCGGGAGATTATTGACCAGGGGCTGGTGCCGCCGAACTGGAAGAGTCTGAAGCATGAGCAGGCGAAGGATTTGGTGGGCACAGGCCGGGCAGCTATGATCATTACCGGAACCTGGGATATTCCCAGCATCAAGGAGCGGAATCCGGCGCAGGATATCCGCTTCATGATGGTGCCGGGCAGTGTGCGGACGGTGCCGAACATCAATGTCGGCACGTACCGGGTGATCAGCTCCCGGACGGAGCATCCCGAGGAGGCCAAACAGTTCGTGGCGTTCATGAACGGCAGGGACACGCAGGAGAAGCTGGCCGCAGGCGCTCTGGCTGTGCCATCCGTCATCTCAGCGCCGACGGACCGGAGCGATTCGGTCTCGTCCATTGCCGCTGCGGTGACGCGCGAGGATGCAACGCTCTATTGGCCGCATACGGTATCGACCGAATCACTCCAGGTGAAGATTCTGGAGGGGGTCAATCAATATTTGGCCGGACAGCCGCTGGAGACCGCTCTAGCTGGCATCCAGCGGGCGATTGATGAAGCCGCTGCGAGGCGGCAGGCCGCCAGGTGACCGGCAGGAGGATATCGGGTATGCTTCGCAGAATACAATCAATAACGCAATTAAATATATAGACTGGAAGGATTGGACCCATGGTTAACTATAGAACAGCAGCTCCGCATGAGCGCGAGGCGTACATAGATTTGGCCAATTATGCATTCCGCCTGGATTTTGAGACATTGATGCCTAAGGCGTACGACAAAGGGCTGGATACTTCAGCGCTGCATAAGGTGGCGGTGGATGAGGCGGGCAGGCTGCGCGCACAGGTGGCCGTTTTTCCAGAGTTTGTGACAATATGTGATCATACCCTGCGAACCGGTTATTTGGGTACCGTCTCGGTTCATCCGCGGGCTCGCGGCGAAGGGCATATGAAGGCACTGATGAACCTGTGGCTGGAAGAACTTCGGGGTACATGTGATATGGTTGTCCTATACGGACAGCGCCAGCGTTACGAATATTTCGGCTTTACGCTGGGCGGTGTGAAGTTCAAGTATTCCATTGGAGAGGCCAATGTGCGTCATGGCTGGAGGGAAGTGGACGCGGCTGGAATCACCTTCAGCCCGTTATTCAAGATTGAAGGCGGAGCAGAATTTGCGTACAGCATGAACACCTCGCGGCTGGCTTATGTAGAACGTGAGATGGAGCAATTGCCGCTTATATTCAGCTCACTTCATCAGAATGCCTTAGGCGTTCTGGATCAGGATAAGCTGATCGGGTATCTGGTTGTCAACGAAGCAGGTGATGAAGTATCTGAATTCGCGGTGGAGCAGCCTGGCGATATTGCACGGACTCTCAAGGCTTACCGGGAGTATAGCGGGGTGGAAAGGATAACTGCAGATACGCCGGAATATGATCTTCCGCTGAATACGGTGCTTGGCAGCATTGCCGAAGACTTCGTAATCGAGAATTCGGATATGTATCATATTCTGGATTTCGCTAACGTCCTGAAGGCGTACCTTACGCTGAAGTTCAAGACCACAGGCATTGCCTGGGGGGAATTCTCAGCAGTGATGGACGGACAGCCGGTGACGGCGCGGGTGGACGCGGAGGGGGTTACAGTTGAGCGGTCAGCCCGGCCGGATGCCGTGATTCTTGACCGGCCGGATGCCCAGGCGCTGCTGCTTACGCAGCACAGCCGTTATATGGCCGTACCTGCACCCGCAGGCTGGTTCCCGCTCCCCCTGTTCTGGTACAAGATTGATAAATACTGAGCCATCGCTCTGTGATAATCCCGACCCGTTTCCCCCTACAGTGACTTGCGGAATTCCGCCGGAGTGATGCCGGAGAAGTTACGGAACAGCTTGATGAAGTAGCTGACGTTGTCATAGCCCAGCTGCTCCGCGATCTCCACAATGGTCAGGTTCGTCTGATTCAGGAGATCGCGGGCCTGTTCCATTTTCACCCTCGTTACATACTCAATGAAGGTCAGTCCGGTCTCCAGACGGAATAACCGGCTGAAATGGGTGGGGTTCAGACCCAGGCGCTTCGCCATCTCCTCCATTCCAACCTTCTCGCTGATATGATTCATTACATAACGTTTGGCTTCGGCTACCTCTTTGCGCACATTCTGCTTCCACATGGAGCTTAACATGAGTATCTTATCCTTCAGGAATTCCTCCAGCCATTCCATGAGCTGCTCCAGCGTCTCGAACTCCTGGATCGAGCGCTGAAGCCGCTCACTGTTGAAGTTGTTGACGAAGTTCTGCATGACTACATATTTCAATTCCAGCTCCATCACCATCTTGAGCAGCCAGCTCTTCACACTCTCCACCGGATATTTCCGGTCCCCGATATACTGCTTGATCTCCCTGACCTTGGCCGCAATCTGCAAGCTGTCCTCCTGCTGAATGCAGTCCCTTAGCTGCTGGAGAATCTCCGAATAATGCACGAACAGGTCCTCGCCGCTGGTCTGGACAGGCGCATACTTCATAATCGCTCCCTCGGCAGTATAGAAGCGGAGAGCATGGGAATCCAGCAGCGCCTGAATCTGCTTCTTGATGTCGATCAGACTTGGAGTAGCCTCCCCGTAAAAGAAGGAAATCCCCATCCGCAAATGCAGCTTCGCCATTCTCTGGACATGCCGGAATTTATCACGGAACTCCTCATAAAGATTGCGGACGAGGATATGCGGCAAAGGAATGAACAGGATGAACTGCCGTTCCGTCAGCGCGAACTGGATAATGCCGTCAATCTCCAGGAATTCCTGCAGGACATTATCCATCACGAACTGCAGGTTCACCACTCCGCCGAACCGCCGTTCCAGCTCATAGGAGCGCTCCGGGACGGCCAGTACGGGCAGATACGGGGTGCCTTGGTGCAGGCTGATGCCCATCGCTTCGGCTTGTCCGAACCACTCGGCTTCATCCCAGACCGGCTGCTCCACGAACATGCGGATGAACCTGGTCCGGATGGCGGCGTGGTTCTGGCTGACCAGCTTCTCCATCTGGAGATAGTGGTTACGGGATTTCAATTTCACCTCCAGCCGGGTCACCGCCTCCGTCAATACAGCAATCACCTGATCGATCTGCAGGCTCTCCTTCAATATATATTCGGCTACATTCAGCTTCACAGCCTGCTGGGCGTATTCGAATTCCCCGTGGCAGGACAGGATAATCGTCTGCAGCTGAGGGTTCATCTCCCGCGCCTTCTGGATTAATTCCAGTCCATTCATCGCCGGCATGCCGATATCCGTAAGGAGAATATCCGGCTGATGCAGCTGGCAGGCTTCCCAGGCCTGTCTGCCGTCCGAGCAGCAAGCCGACAATTCAAGGCCGAGGGTGTCCCAGGGAATCGCAGCGCTTAAATACTCCAGGACAGGATAATGATCGTCTGCTAGTACTACTTTATAGGTCATGAATATCTGCTCCTATCCGCTTCACGGGCATGATTAACTGTACGGCGGTGCGCTGCCCGTGAATGCTCTCAATGTTCATCTCGAAGCGCTCCCCGTAGATTAGCTTGAGCCGCTGGTAGACGTTGATTAACCCGATGCCGTGAGCGGACTCTGCCACGGGCGTCCCGTCAGCACTCAAGGCGCCTATCTCCGCATCCTTCTGCCTGATGTGCTGAAGCAGGGCGGCGAGCGTATGCTCCTCCATGCCCGTGCCGTTGTCCTCGATGTGAATGGTCAGTCTGGACTGAACGAGTCCGATGGTGATCACCACCCGTCCTCCGCCCAGCAGGAACCCGTGTTTGTAAGCATTCTCAATAATAGGCTGCAGGATGAACCTTGGCACCGTCTCCAGCAGCAGCTCTTTGTCCACATGCACCTCATATTCCGTAGGATATCTCATCGTGAACCGCATTAACTCCATATACTGCTTGGTGAAATCAAGCTCACTGGCAATGGAGACGAATTCCTCCCGGCTGGAAAAGCTGGCCCGCAGCATCGCGGAGAGGGAGCCGACAATTGCAGCATTCTCCTCATCCTGTTTCATTAGCAGCTTCAACCGGATCGAGCTAAGAACGTTGAATAGAAAATGCGGGTTAATCTGGGCCTGCAGCATCGCAATCTCCGCCTGGCGCTTCAATTCCTGCTCCGTCTCCACCTGCCTGAGCATCAGCTGCACCCGGTCCAGCATGTTATCGAAGGAGTGCCCGAGGCTGCCGATCTCATCGGTTCCCCGGATACCCGAGCGCACCATGAGATCTCCGTCCTCCACCCGGCGCGCCGCCTTGCCCAGGACAAGCACAGGTTTGGTGAATCTCCGCAGCAGAACAGTAAGCGCGAACAAGAAGCTGACCGCAAACACCGTCTGAATAATCAGGCCGGTCCGGTTCATCCCGTTCAACCGTTCCGTAAGCTGCTCATAGGGAGCGACACTGATCAACCTCCACTTGGCATATTTCAGCGGCAGCGAGAGGAGGAGCTGGTTCTCCCCCTTGAACTTGACGATGTCAGGGAAGGCCAGCTCTTCTACTGGCAGCAGATTGTCAAAGCTAGTGCCTATCAGCTCCTGGTTCCTGTTCGACAGAATGTTCTCCTCTTCATCCAGCAGATACACATCCTCTTCCAGTGAAGCAAACCGCTCACGGATCGAAGCCTCGCTGCGGCTGACAATCAGGTAAGCGTAGGGGGCGGCAGTCGTTTCTTCTCTTAAGGCACGCGCTGTCATGAAGATATGCGGCTGCTCAGCCTTCAGGGAGGTCAGATAATTGTCCTCTGCTCCCATAAATAAGGTGTCATACGGCGGGAGCTGCTCCAGGATAGAGAACCAGCGCCGCTTCAGAAATTGCCGGGGATCATAATCATAGAAGGAATAATCGGAGTAGGCATGTCCTTCCTTGTCCAGCAGGGTGATCCGCAGATCAATCGTGTCTCCGGCCACCTGCTCCAGGCGGCTGGTCAGGGTCCGCGCAGCTACGGGATTGGTCTTGGCATCCTCCAGCAGGGTCTTGATCTCCGGATCGAAATGGACGAAGTTCGACACCGACACCATCTCTTCGAAGATCACATCAATCTGCGACTGGACAATTCTCAGGGACTGCGTGGATTTCTCCAGGGAATGTTCCCGGATAATCAGCTTGGAATAGACATTGGTAATATAGAGCATCCCCAGTGCCGGAATGACCAGGCAGGCGATGGAGGTAAGGATTAGCTTTTGCCGGAAGGAGAGCTGACTGAGCCTGTGCTTTTCTTTCATTAATATCCCTCCCGTAGTAGACCTTCACAGACTTATGGTACTTGATTCTGCGGTTCGGCTCATCCAATAATTTTTTCAATTTAGAAAAAATAATGCTATACAAAGTTTTCGCCACAGATAAATTCGTTGCATGTGCTATGAAATTTGCCCTTCTATAATAAAGCTACAAACATAAAAAGAGGTGGATAAAGTGGAGGTTATTACTGAAGAGGGAACGGCAAAACGGTCCGGCAGCCCCGGGATAAGCAAGATGCGCAAGCAATCCTTTTACGACAATATTGCAGGGTATTTATTCATTGCCCCCATGCTCATTCTGACCGTAACGCTGGTAATTATTCCGATTCTCCTATCCGGTGTGATCAGCTTCTCGAACTGGAACTTTGTATCCGGGCTGGACGGGTTTCAATTTGTCGGTCTGGATAACTACAGCCGGCTGGTGCAGGACGAGTCCTTTCACCGCTCGCTCTACAACAACCTGATCATGATCGGCGTCGTTCCGGTTGCGATGTTCCTGGCGCTGGTGCTGGCGGTGCTGATCAACAAGGCAACGTATTTCAAAACCTTTTTCAAAGTGATCTACTTCATGCCCTTCATCTCAAGCTTCGTGGCGATTGCCCTGCTCTGGAGAGTGCTCTATCACCCGAACAACGGGCCGATCAACGGCTTCCTCAGATCTATAGGGTTCGAGCATCCGCCCATGTGGCTGGCTGATCCCAAGTACGCCCTGATCTCGGTCATGATTATTATGGTGTGGACTTCACTCGGCTTCAATATGGTAATCTATCTGGCAGGCCTGCAGAATATCTCACGGGATCTGTATGAAGCCGCCGATGTGGACGGGGCCTCACCGCTCAGACAATTCTTCAGAATTACACTGCCGATGCTGTCGCCTACGTCCTTCTTCCTGCTTATCACAGGAGTTGTCGGGTCCTTCAAGGTCTTCGATCTGATTATGGTGTTAACCGGCGGCGGTCCGGCAGGCTCAACCTCAGTTATTGTTTACTATCTATACGAGGTGGCGTTCGTGAATCTGGAGTCGGGCTATGCTTCGGCGATGGGCATTATTCTGCTGATCCTCATCCTGCTGGTGACCTTGTTTCAATGGGTCGGACAAAAGAAATGGGTCAACTACTAGGAGGTATACACATGCGATCGATCAAGCTTAACCGTGTTATTGTCACCGTCTTCATGGCGGTTGCGGGAATTCTGTTCATTATGCCATTCTTATGGATGCTCTCCGCTTCCTTCAAGCCCGAGCTGGATGTCATGAAATATCCGATAGAGTGGATTCCGGCGAAATGGAATGCGGTGGAGAACTATAAGCAGGTATGGGCGGGAGCCGTGCCGTTCACACTCTACTACTGGAACACGACGAAGGTTACCCTGATGTCTACAGCACTGTCGCTGATAATCTCCGCTATGGCGGCTTACGGCTTCTCCAAAATCATTTTCAAAGGGCGGGATATTCTCTTCCTGGTTGTCCTGGCCACCTTCATGATTCCAACGCAGGCCATTCTGGTTCCGCAGTTCATGATGTACCGCTGGCTTGGACTGTTCGACAGCCATTTCGGGCTGGTGCTGCTTGCCGCCTCCGGGGTGCTTGGAACCTTCCTGCTGAGACAGTTCTTCCTGGGAATCCATGATGAAATTATTGAATCGGCGCGGATTGATGCAGCGGGCCACTGGACGATCTTCATGCGGATTGCCATGCCACTGGTGCAGCCAGCCCTTGCTACCTATATGATTCTCCGCTTTATCTGGACCTGGAATGATTACCAGAATCCGCTGATCTTCCTTCGTTCCGATTCATTGTTTACCCTGCAGCTGGGCATCAGGAAATTCGCTGATTTCAGCGGCGAGTTCTACTCGTTGATGATGGCAGGCGCTGTATCGGCCATTCTGCCGTTGTTAATTATTTTCATGATCGGCCAGAAGCAGGTGATTGAGGGAGTTGCGATGGGCAGTGTCAAAGG
Source organism: Paenibacillus sp. FSL P4-0338 (assembly GCF_038002365.1). Lineage (NCBI taxonomy): Bacteria > Bacillati > Bacillota > Bacilli > Caryophanales > Paenibacillaceae > Paenibacillus > Paenibacillus sp. FSL P4-0338. The sequence goes on from NZ_JBBOCG010000001.1 coordinate 712,163, forward strand.
CTAGACTAATTACATTACAGGGGGTCGTATCATGTCAAAAGTAAAACGCAATCTATTCATCGCTGTACCGCTGTTATCCCTGCTGGTATCCGGGTGCGGAGGCGCCGGCAAAGCAGAGAAGGAGCCGGCGGCAACGGGTGCCGGAGCAGGTGCAGAACAAGCGGTGACCATTAAGCTGAGTAACTGGTATGCCAAAAAAATGGACAACTGGGATGTCGTGATTGCCGAGTTCGAGAAGCAGCATCCGAATATCAAGGTGGAATTCGCCTCTGCGGAGGATAACAACTCCAACGAATATTATAAGAAGCTTGACCTGGCGGTGGCCGGCGGCGACGATCTGGATATCCTCATGTTCAGTAACATGACCTTCCTGTCCCAGCGGGCAGGGCTCGGCATGATCCAGCCGCTGGATGATTATCTGGCTAAGGACGGCATTAATTTCAAGGATGAATATACAGCGGATACCAGCATTGACGGCAAGGTCTATGGACTGCCCGGCAAGTCCTCACAGGGTCTGGTGATCATCAACGAGGAACATCTGAAAGAGGCTGGACTTGAGCTGCCTAAGGATTGGACCTGGGATCAGTACATGGATTACGCCAAGGCGATGACGAAGAAGACGGGCGATAAGACCCGGTATGGAACCTACTTCCACAGCTGGATTCAATATGGATATGTGGCGCAGACCTTCGGCCAGGCGGTGAATGCGAATCTGACTACCGATGATGGCAAGACCGCCAATATTGACAATCCATTCATGCGCAAGTCGCTTGAGCTGCGGCTTCGGGGAGAAACGGAAGGCTCCGCTACCCCTTATTCCGAAGTGGTCAGCCAGAAGCTGAACTACAGACCGCAATATTTCAACCAAGATACCAGTATGCTTGTCACCGGCTCCTTCCTGATCCCGGAGACTGGCGGAACAGAGACGATTCCGGCCAGCTTCAAGACCGTGTTCGCTCCGCTGCCGAAGATGAAGATCGAAGATCCGATGTCCTCGAACGTGAGCGGGGATGTCCTGAGCATCTACAGCAAGTCCAAGCATAAAGACGAAGCCTACACCTTCATCCGCTGGTTCTCCACCGAGGGGATTGTGCTGCAAGGGAAGAATATTCCGTCCTGGAAAAAAGCTGACTTAAAAGATGTGGTGGACCGGATTATCGCAGGCAGCAAAACCCCGGAAATGATCGACAAGGCTTCGCTGCTCTATGTTCTGGAGAATACTATACCGACTACGGCAGCTACAGCGGTGCCTTATCACGCTGAGCTGGAGAAGGTGCTGCTGGAGGAATTCGATAAAATGATGCTGTCCGGTCAAAGCATCGATGATACTATCGAGCACGCACAGACCAAAATACAGAAGATTATCGATTCCAAATCCTAAGCAGCAGATATTACAGATTAGATAGGAGTGCTGACCGTGCTGTATCCAATAATGACGGAAACCCGCAGTCTGTACGATCTGGGCGGGATATGGAATTTCAAGCTGGACGATGGCTCCGGCTGGGAGGAGAACTGGCAGGCCTCCAAGCTGACAGATACAATCCCTATGGCGGTGCCTTCGGCTTATAATGATCTGGGCGTAAGCCCGGAGATTCGCAATCATGTCGGCTGGGTGTGGTACGAGCGGGAGCTGACGCTCCCTTCGAGCATCCTGAATGAGCGGCTGGTGCTGCGCTTCGGCTCGGCCACCCATAAGGCCAAGGTATATATCAACGGAAGCTTGGTCATGGAGCATTCCGGCGGATTCCTGCCCTTCGAGGGCGTGATTAACGGCTATATCCGGCCGGGAACGAACCGGTTGACGGTAGCTGTTCATAACGTCGTGGATTACACCACATTACCTGTTGGCCTGTACACGGAGACCGAGGGGCCGGACGGGAAGATCAAGGTGAAGAACCAGCCGAACTTCGATTTCTTCAACTTTGCCGGACTCCAGCGGCCGGTGAGAATCTACTCCACCCCGCAGACCTTCGTTCAAGATGTCACTGTCGTAACTGACTATGCGGGTGAGCAGGGGATCGTCCGGTATAGTGTAGACATTACGGGCGAAGCCGATATCCGGGTTACGGTACAGGATGAAGAGGGGAACACGGTCTGCTCAGGGACGGAGCGGTCCAGTACACTGGATATTCCCTCTGTTAGACTATGGCAGCCGTTGAACGCTTACTTGTATATCCTGAGAATCGAACTGCTGCAATCCGGGCAATTGGTAGATGTCTATGAGCTGCCGTTCGGTGTGCGGACGGTAGAAGTGAAGGACGGGCAGTTCCTGATTAATGGCGAGCCCTTCTACTTCAAGGGCTACGGCAGACATGAGGATACTCCGTTCCATGGACGGGGCCTGGATGAAGCGGCGAACATTATGGATTTCAATCTGATGAAATGGTCCGGGGCCAACTCCTTCCGTACGGCGCATTATCCGTATGCCGAGGAAGTGATGCGGCTGGCCGACCGTGAAGGCTTCGTCGTGATCAATGAGACCCCGGCAGTAGGCCTGGACCTTAATTTCCTCGTGATGTTCTCAGGGGGTTCGAAGAAGGATACCTGGGCAGAGGTCCAGACCTTCGGGCATCACCAGCAGGTGATCCGGGAGCTGATCAACCGGGATAAGAACCATGCCTGTGTGGTGATGTGGAATGTAGCCAACGAACCGGCCTCCTATGAGGACGGAGCGTACGAATACTTCAAACCGCTGATCGAGCAGCTGCGGGAGGAAGATCCGCAGCACCGTCCGGTGACCCTGGTGACGCATATCGAAGCCTCACCGGCTAACGATAGAATCTCTGAGCTGATAGATGTACTGGCCTTCAACCGGTATTACGGCTGGTATGTGGACGGGGGAGACCTGGAGTCTGCGAAGGTTAAGCTGCGGCAGGAGCTGGAAGCGTGGAGCCAGCGGTGCCCTGGCAAGCCAATGATGATGACTGAATACGGAACCGATACCGTGGCCGGACTCCATGATGTGGAGCCGATCATGTTCACGGAAGAATATCAGGTGGCGTTCTACCGGGCGAATCATGAAGTCTTCGATGAGTTCCGTGAGTTTGTGGGCGAGCAGGTATGGAATTTCGCCGACTTTGCCACCAGCCAGGGCATCATCCGTGTGCAAGGGAACAAGAAGGGCATCTTTACCCGTGACCGCAAGCCCAAGGCGGCAGCCCACGAGCTGCGCCGGAGATGGACGGAGATCCCGGATTTTGGCTATAAGAAGTAATTTGAACCGCCATGTACAAGCAAGCCTGCAAGCCTTCTGTTAGGGGAGGCTTGCTTTTTTATATGTCCTCCTAGTAGACCGGCAAGCCTTTTGATGCAGAGTTGAATGATTTTAGTGATATATTATAATGCAGAGGGTGGCATAATAATCTTCTACTCTAAATGAGGTGTACAATGAATCGGATTTTACTGGTCGAAGATGATGAGAACTTGGCATTCGGTATTGAATATACGATAACAAGTGAAGGATATACAGTTATTGCAGCAGTTAGTATGGAAGAAGCCAGAAGAGCATTAAAAACAAATACAGTCGATTTAATCTTGTTGGATGTCAATCTGCCTGACGGTTCAGGGTATGACCTGTGCAGAGAGATCCGGGCAACCTCCCAGATTCCCATTATATTCTTGACTGCTCTGGATGAGGAAGCCAACGTTGTTGCCGGTCTTGATTTGGGGGCAGATGATTATATGACTAAACCGATTCGAACCAAAGAACTGATCTCCAGAATGAAGGCTGTATTGAGGCGCAACCATAGGTCTAAGGATGAGGTAAGGGAATGGAGATCCGGTGATATTGAAGTTCGAGTCTTTGAAAGAGCTGTTCTTAAGCATAATCAAGAGCTGTTGCTGACAGGAATGGAGTATCGCTTGGTATTGATGTTAATGACACACCCTAAGAGAATTTGCAGCAGAAGCAGCCTTCTGAATCACCTGTGGGATATGTCAGGTGAATTCGTTGATGACAATACCCTTTCGGTTCATATTAGAAGATTAAGAGAGAAGATTGAAGATAATCCTGCAATACCGAAATATATAATTACTGTTCGAGGGGTTGGATATAAATGGAATGCAGAAGTCATCGGACGATAACTCATGATTGAATTATTCCGTAATCCAGAGTGGAAGTCCATCGCCGTTAAAGTCATCGTGCTCCAAGTTTTGTTTGCGGTTTTCATGTTCTTTTTTATGAGTGATCAAGTCAACCATATCCATAAGGCTTTGGTTAATCAAAATGCCGCACTGATTGGATATGTGTTGAAGCAAGACCCACAGTTAGAGGATGGTATGATTCACTATATTACTCAGGGGGCGAAGGAGAATGAGATTGCAGCGGGAAAACAAACCTTAGCTCAATATGCCTACAAAGAAGATATGCCCATAGGTGATCAGCCTTTACTTTCAGGTACCGCTATACCTATGAAAACCTCAGCGCAAGTATTGCTGTTTGGCATCCCTGTGCTGCTGTTAATACTTTGGGAGTATCGCAACATCTTTGCTAAGATTCGAGCCATTTCCTTCGCAGCGGATCAAGTGGTGGAACGACATGTGGACGAGCCGCTCCCGGATAACATTGAAGGTGACTTTGGCACCTTAGGCCGTAGTTTCAATGCGATGGCTGAAAGGCTGCATAACAGTCTTAATCAGCTTCAACATGAAAAAACATTTCTTCGTAATTTGCTCTCAGATATATCGCATCAGCTCAAAACACCGCTGGCATCCCTCATCGTTTTTAATGAGAATATGCTGAATGATCCCCATATGAATCTGGACATGAGATCGAAATTTCTAGAGCGGAGCACGAAGCAGCTTGAGCGAATGGAATGGCTGATTATCAGTTTGCTGAAGCTGGCACGGGTCGAAGCCGGAGCAATCATGTTCCGCAAGGAAGACATTCGAGTGAAATCAATCATGGTTCATGCCGTACAATCGTTGCGAATGTTAGCCGATCAAAGGATGCAGCAAATTGATATTCATGGTAATGAAGAGATGTCCGTTCGGGCGGATGAAGAATGGCTGGGAGAAGCCTTTATCAATTTGATTAAAAATGCACTGGAACACTCTCCGCTTGGAGGCGAAATTTCGATTACATTAGAAGACAGCTCATTGTTCCGGACAGTTATCATTCAAGATCGGGGGGAAGGCATAGCCCCAGAAGATTTGCCTCATATTTTCGAACGCTTTTATAGAGGGAAAAGTACGGCAAAACCTCAAAGTATTGGCATTGGCCTGCCGTTAGCCAAGTCCATTATAGAAGAGCAAGGCGGTATGATTACCGTTTCCAGTCAGCTAGGGATAGGAACGGAATTCAGAATTTCGTTTAATAAAGGAGATAAGTGAAGGGGAAGCTTACAATAATGTAAGCTTCCCCTTCACTCTATTGTAAGCTTCGAGATTTATAATAACCAATATACAATGTGAAGCATTAGTTTGAGGAGGCGGCAATAAGATGGAAATACTAAAGACTATAGATTTATGCAAAATCTACGGAAATGCAGAAGCGAGAGTTGAAGCTTTGAAAAATATTAATTTTTCTGTTCAACAAGGGGAATTTGTCGCTATTGTAGGGGTTAGCGGATCAGGGAAAAGCACCTTGATGCACCAGTTAGGTGGTGTGGATCGTCCGTCCAGCGGACAGGTCATCATCGATGGTACGGATCTCTATACCAAGAGTGAAGAGGAACTCGCTGTATTCCGAAGACGGAAAATAGGATTTATTTTTCAATCCTATAATTTGATCCCGGTCCTATCTACGGAGGAGAATATCAAGTTACCATTGCTGCTGGAGAATAAAAAGGTAGATGAGAAATATGTTCAGGAATTAATGGGATTACTAGGGCTTACTGACCGGAAGCATCATCTTCCCTCTGAATTGTCAGGCGGACAACAGCAACGGACGGCGATTGGCCGTGCGTTAATCAATAAACCGTCCATTATTTTAGCAGATGAGCCTACAGGAAATCTGGATAGTAAAAGCAGTAAGGAAATCATGGACCTGCTTACATTCTCCGTTAAAAAATATCATCAAACCTTGATTATGATTACACATGATTTAAATATTGCTAAAATGGCAGATCGAATCGTAAGAATCGAAGACGGGGTCCTTCAACAGCCAAATGAGGTGAGCCGTATTGAATAGTTACACTGGACTTACCGGGAAATATTTAAAGGGGCAGAAAAAAAGATCCTTACTTACGATCTTTGGTATTATTTTGTCGGTTACGCTCCTAACATCCATTGGAACCATTGGAATGAGCTATAGAGACAAGTTAATCAGACAAACCGTGCAAGATTTCGGGGATTACCATGTCTCGATTAATGATATTAAGGGAGAAGCTGTTCCGAAAATCAAAAATAATTCATCCGTAGAGAGTACAGGTATAGTTAGCAGAGAAGGATATGCTGTTATTAAAGAGAATGAAGAGAAGGTGAAGCAGGAAGATCCATACGCTGCACCTTACCGGTATTTGAATGTTAAAGGATATGATGCGGAGGCAATGAAGATGCTTCAAGTTCAGCTGGATTCAGGCAGATTGCCGGAGAACAAGGCTGAAATTATCCTGTCCTCCTCAAGTCTGAATTACTTTCCTGCGCAGCCAAAGCTGGGCGACAAGGTTAAATTAGAGCTTGGGCTCCGAAAAGTGAAGTCAACGGGTGAAGTGAAAAAAATAAACGGACTTGGCGATTTTGGCTGGGATCTTGACGAACTTTTTCAGGGGCAATTTCAACGGGAATATACGGTAGTCGGCTTCTTGAAATCAACGAGGTCAAGTACATGGAGCTCGAGGTATATCTTTCCTGCCATTACATTCCAAGATTATAAACACATCGAGAATCAAAAAAAGTATTTTATGTATGTCAAGATGAAATCTATGAACGGCATCCAGGAGAAAACAGAAGCTATGATGTCCTCTTTACAGCTGGGTCAGGTCGATTATGATGCCGCTAAGCAGCTGGATAAAGATAACTTTTTTAAGAATGTGCGGATCGAATACAATAATGAATTGCTTAGATTATATGGTAAAAGCATTTATCAAGGCGTGAATACCAGCTTAATTCTGGCATTTGCTGCTGTCATTGTGATTATTATGATCTGCACCATTGCCGTGATTTATAATACATTCAATATCTCTATATTGGAACGGATATCACAATTCGGCATGCTGAGATGTATTGGTGCTACACCCGCTCAAATTCGCAAAATTGTCTTGCAAGAAGCTGCTCTGCTCAGCTTGATCGGCATACCCGTCGGAATTCTCACAGGCACCCTGTTTATGAGGGTATTGTTTTATAATATCAGCTTGTTAGCATTAGGTTTCTTGAATGATATGAGAATGGTCATTTCCGTACCGATTCTAGTCGCTGCGGGTCTATTAGGCTTGCTGAGCGTATTTCTGTCCGCTATTGGACCAGCCAAACAAGCAGCTCGCGTATCTCCTTTAGAAGCGCTACAGAATTCGGGGAGCACAAGGATCGATCGGATCACAACGGTCAAGAAGTCCCTGTTCGTTACAAATTTGTTTGGTATCGTAGGGCAATTCGCCAGCAGGAACTTGCGCCGAAACAAGAAACGTTTCCGGATTACAGCCTTTTCCATGATTGTCAGCATCATTATTTTTATTGTCTTTAGCGGTTTGGTGAATTTCATACAGCAAGCAACACGAGTCTCAGGCGCTGAGTATTCGTACTCACTTTCCTATGAGGGTCCTTCAAAGCGGATAGATGATAAAGTGTATCAGCACATTGCTAAGGTGGAGGCTGTTCAACAAGCTTACAAATTTTACAATAGTCAAGTGACGGCTATTATCCCTAAGGACAAGATTAACCCGAAATATTATGAATTAAATAAAGAACGATACGTTGTTGCTGAAGGGGACGGGTATAGAACAGACAATAATTTCCTTATGTCCTTTGGGGATAATGGATTAGACGCTATGCGCTCCAAGCTGATCTCAGGGGCGATCGACAAGGAGACAATGAACCAGGAGAACGGCGTTATCGTTCAACAAAAAATAAGCATGACCACACAAAAAGGCCAGGAGCTGATTATCGACCAAACCCAATTTAAAGTGGGGGATCATATCAATATCCGCACTGTTGAGGGAGGCCATCACAAATATCAAACAGTAACCGTGGCTGGAATCGTGGACGAAGATTTGTTATCAAATGGATATACCGAGAGTCACGTTGTTACATTCTTCACAACGTCTAAAGTATATTCCAAGATTACAGGTAACGATGCATATTCAAGAATGTTTATTCTTGCTGATGCTGATCAACCGAATCAAGCCATTACGGATTATCTTAAAGCATTAGTTGAAAAAGACGCGGGATTTAACTACCAGGATCGGGTAGCGGAGCTCACTGAGGCCAAAAACGACGCAGTGACTTTCAGCATCATCCTTTACGGTTTTATCGGTGTCATAGTGTTAATTGCATTCTTGAACATTGTAAATACCGTGAGTACGAATCTTATTCTTCGCACGAAAGAGTTTGCTGTCCTTAAGGCCATTGGCATGACCCAAAAAGAAGTCAGGAAAATGATTGTTCTAGAAAGTATATTTTACGGTTTGTTTGCCTCCGTTGTTGGAATCACCTTAGGTACGGCTCTTAGCTACAGCATTCAAATGCTCTTCGCGGGTGCTGTGAGTACAGCTTGGACGATCCCGTGGTACAGTATCGGTATTGCTTTTGCAGGTGCTATACTGACAACGCTTCTCGCAACGATTTGGCCAATGTATCAGTTAAATAAAGTGAATATCGTGGAGGCCCTCCGGAGAGAGAATTAGAGGAAGGTGCCTTGCTTGGCATATCTGCCCGGGGATACTCCAGCTACCTTGGTGAAGCTGCGGATGAAATTAGCGTAATCGCTGAAGCCGGATTGATAGCAGGCCTCGGTAAGGCTAAGCCCGTCGCGGAGGTAAGCCTTGGCTAACGAAATCCGGCGGTCCAGTATGTAGGAACGCAGCGTCAGGCCTGTGTGTTGTTTGAACTGGCGGCTGATATAGGTGCTGTTCAAATGAAAGATACCGCTAAGCTGCTCAAGCGTGATGGCCTGCCCCAGATGGGCATCAATATACTCCATCGTCCTGCGCACCAGCTCCGGCATGATATCCGCAGGAACGATGCTCGTTCTATGAAACACGGTGTTGGTCAGCACCAATAGTTGAGCAAGCATGCTGTTGGCGAGGATATCTGCCCCATACGCATCCGATGAGAGGACCAGCTCCAGATCACCGGTCAACCGGAGAATCTGCTGAAGCTCGGCTTCCTCCAGACGAACGATGTTGCCCTTCCCCTTCGGGCGGTAATCGAAGCACCAGGATAGAGGGGTAGCCGGAGTAGACAGGCGGTGCAGATAAGATTTTTGGAGATTGATCGTAATCCGTTCATATTCCGCTTCATCCTGGCTGAAGGAACGATGCATTTCTTCCGGATTCAGTACAAGCAGATCTCCGCGCTGCAGGTGGTAGCAGCTGTTCTCAATATAGAACTTGACGTTGCCGCGCAGAAATAAGTACAGCTCATACGCTTCATGGCGGTGATAGAAGGTTCCCATATTATAGGTGGTTGTCCTGTGCAGGTAGAGGTAATCTTTATGGATAGGGTCATAGCGAAGCTCAAATGGCTCGTTCATGGGTAACCTCCGGATCATTTCGCGCAATAATAACAGCGGAACCAGCAATGATTCTTCTCTGGAATTACTTTAAAATGACATTATCCTAGCATGCAGGAATATGATTTGCAACCCTTTTATCGTATTACAACAGACTGGAGGACAGGATAGTGGAACTGATTATAACGGCAAGAAGCAAGACTCAGGAAGATTCTGAATATACCGGATTAAACGGGCATGGACTACATGCCTCTGTAGAGATAACAGGCGGGACAGGCAGTGCACAGCATCCCTTTCAGGCTCATGTACAGCTCACGAATCTGAACAGCACGCCCTGGTTAGGCGTCATTCACGTGGAACTGCCGTTCGCCAAGGCGGATCCGCGCTTTTTTCTTCCTGCGTTTATGTATGGCCGCAACCGGGGAGAAGCTCCGCAGAATGTTCCGAACGAATTCCCGAGATTAAGGGAGGGCCAACCCGCGCGTCCTTCATCTTCCTGGTGGATGGTGCGCAGCGACCGGCTGTCACACCCGGCAGCGCTTGTATATGACACCGGCAAAGTGTACGGATTATGCGCCAGCCCTTATTTTATATACAGGGCGGATGAGAAGATCCAGTGGAAGCCAGGGCTAGAGGAAGAGTTCTTCCAGTACGGCGGCTTCACCTGCTCGCTTGCCAAGGGAACGGTCGGGTATACGCTGGGGTATGAGAATGCTCCGCTTTTGTTCATCAAATCGCGTCTCGTTAAGGAACGGGCACCGCTGGAGGAGAACTGCTTCGAACTGGCAGCTTCGGAATCTGTAGCGTTCACATTGGATCTGTATGATTACACGGCCGAGTCAGAGCTGGGCATCCATGCTGCGCTGGAAGAGATCTATTGCCGCTATCATCAGCCACCAAGATCCGGCAGTGATAGGCGGACCTCAGCGGCCGACCTGTCGAAGGCAATCTATCAATATGCGTGGCTGCCTGAGGACCGGAGCTATACCACTTTTGTCTATGAGGACAAGGAGACAGGCGGGTACCGGTACAACAAAATCATTTCCACCAGCTGGACAAACGGACTGACTGTAGCCACTCCTATGCTGATGGCTGCGCTGCGGCTGGGAGATGAGCCTATGCGCAGACAGGCGCTCTCCTGCATTGAGAATATCATCAGGAACTCCCTGAACCCGGCTTCCGGTCTCCCTTACGAGGCCTATCAGGACGGGAAATGGAGCATTCACGGCTGGTGGTTTGACGGGATGCGTACGCCGGGACATTCCGCCTATCTGTGCGGACAGGCCTTATTCTATATTATGAAGGCCTATGAATACGAGAAACGGCTCAACCATGTCATCCACGAGGACTGGGTGGACTTCGTGCGTAAGATTCTCCCTGTACTGGAGAGAAGCCGGAATTCGGATGATGAATACCCTACGATTCTCTCCGAGAGAACCGGCGCCGGGCTTGAATACGATTCCTTCAGCGGAACATGGATCATGGCTGCCATAGCCTACTATAGCTGGCTTACCGGAAACCGGTCGCATCTGGACAGCCTGAAGCGCAGTGAGCGGCATTATTATGAGACCTATGTGAGACGGCTGGAGTGTTATGGAGCACCGCTTGATGCGGATAAAGCGGTAGACTCTGAAGGGATTCTGGCGTATATCAGGGCGGTCCGGTATCTGCATGCCCTCACCGGGGATGAGCTGTATCTTGATCATATGAGAGATGCCCTTGCTTATGAGTTCACCTTCAAATTCGCCTATAATTCACCGGTTAAGGTGCCGCCGCTCAGTACATTGGGCTGGTCCAGCTCCGGAGGGAGTGTGACCTCAGTCGCCAATCCGCATATTCATCCCATGTCGAGCAGCGTGGTAGATGAGCTGTATTATTATGTGAAGCAGCGTGAAGATCCGTATGTGAAACAGCGGCTGCTGGATACCGTGGGCTGGGGCTGTCAGACCTACAACAGATATGACCGGGAGTTCGGTCACGGCTTGACGGGTTGGATGTCCGAGCGCTTTTGTCATTCCGAGGGACTGGTAACAGAGACTTACAGTGACGGTTCTCCGGCAAGCACCTGGTTCTGCCTGATGCCCTGGGCCAGCAGCAGTATTATTGAAGGTCTGGTTGGCGATTACTGGGAGGCGGACAGCGAGTAGCGCTGTTAATTCTCAAGGTTGATATTTTGTCCAAAAATAAGGGGCTGTCCCAAAAGTGACAGCCCCTTTTATTGTGGGAACGAAAAACAGCATACATTTTTCTGATGCGCAGGTAATATCATCGAGGGGAACAACGTTCTGGTGCGGAGCGTCCCCCTCTCCCAAGTGCTCACGCTGAATCCCCTCTAGCATAAAGAGCTATCCCAAGCAGCCGTTTCATGGCTTCTAAGACAGTTCCAATTAAGCTATCGTAAATTTCATACCAGCCGTCTGCACTACATTTCCTTGAATTTCAGTGGAAGCATCTTCTACGAAGACCGGAATTTCAAGTGCTGATATCAACTTAGTCCAGAACTTAACAGCTTTTACATTCGATTTGAACATCCCTACCTCGTACCGGCCCGAATACAGTTTGAAGATTTGCATGACACATCTTTGGCTATATTCGTGCCTCTGTATTTGGGCAATACAAATAGCTCCTGCACTGAATAGTCCACTTCCTTTGCAACAAAAGGAGGGGAGGTAACCAGAATAAAGCCAACGATTTTTTCATTAAACGTGATGAAGTAAGGATATAACCGTTCGTCCCTATAATACGGCGAGATATCTTCCATTTCGAATGTACCTTCTGCTCCAATATCCTCCTGTGAGTAAGCAGAAAGCTCATAGAGATAATAATTAAATAAGTTTTCAAATTGTTCTTTGTTTGTATCTGTTATTTGCTGAATTGTCGCCTTCATCTTATTAACCCGACCTATGCTGCCCTAACGATACAGTATCACACATTACGTCGAACGTAAGGTGAAAAGACAGCTATAATTAACGTTACCTTTTTCAAAAGAATGCCCGGGCACTCAGGACAGCATACTGGCCCGGTATCTGCCCGGGGACATGCCGGTCACCTTGGTGAAGCTGCGGATGAAGTTGGCGTAGTCGCTGAAGCCGGACAGCTCGCAGGCGGCCGCGACGCTCTTGCCGGAGGTAAGGTGGCTCATGGCCAGAGAGACGCGCTTGCCCACAATATAGGAGCGGACGGTAAGTCCCGTGTGCTCTTTGAACAGCTGGCTTATATATTTGCCGCTGTAATGAAATTCCTGCTCCAGCTGAGCGGAGTAGATCGGTTCGAGCAGATGTTCCTCGATGTAAGCCATCGTCTGGCGGACCAGCTCCGGCATGAGATTATGCGGCAGGGCGGCAGAAGACTGCTGCAGAGTGTTGATGAACACAAGCAGCCGGGTGGCATAGGAATCGGCCAGCAGATCCTGTCCGTACTCCTCGGAGTGAAGGCTACGGATCAATTGGTCCGCCAGTCTGGAATAGAAGGCGCACTGGTTGCGGGAGAGCCGTATCAGTGTATTCAGCCCGGAGGGAAAGGCGTTGAAGCAGGCCAGCAGGTTCGTACGGCTGCTGGATAGCCGCCGCAGGGCGGATCTTCTCAGGTTCAGCCCGATCCGTTCATAGGTCTGATTGTCGGCACAGACACAGCGGTGCATCTCACCGGGACGGATCAGCAGCAGATCGCCGGGGGAGAGCTTGTAGCAGGACTGCTCTACATACATATAGGTATTGCCTCTCAGGAACAGGTAGATTTCGTAGGCATCGTGCCGGTGGTAAGGCTGAGCCGGGCTGAGCTGCTCTGTGGTGGTTGATTTGTGGAAGCAAACCATTTCTTCGGTGATCGGGGTGAACTCATACTGGGCAAGTTGTTCCATGGCATCCATTCCTTTAATTGGATATATAAGGAGTATTGGTATCCGCGCAATATAGTATCGCTGATATGCAACGACGATATATCAACTATTTAATATAATACAGGAATAGGAAGCGCTTGCAAGTGTTGCAAGGATAAAGGACAAGCCTGTACAGGGTACAGCTGCCGCTTCGATTAGACAGGAGGTGCGACCAGAGGCAGGATTCGGCAGAAATGTTGTGCGGAAATCATAAAAAAGGAGATGAAGCAATGAAATCAACGTTTAAAAAATCATTATGTACCTTGCTGGCAACGGTTACTATGTTGTCAATGCTGGTGGTGCCGCCGCCGCCCAAAGTTTCAGCAGCCAGCGATGTGACGGTCAATCTGTCCGCCCAGAAGCAGGTGATCCGCGGATTCGGGGGCATCAACCACCCGGTCTGGATCGGCGATCTGACGGCCGCGCAGCGGGAGACCGCCTTCGGTAACGGAGCGAACCAGCTGGGATTATCCATTCTGAGAATCTCTGTGGACGATAACAAGAATAACTGGTCTAAGGAGCTGGATACGGCCAAGGCGGCCGTTGCCAAGGGAGCCATCGTCTTCGCCTCCCCCTGGAATCCTCCTGCAAGTATGACGGAGACCTTCAACCACAATGGGAATACCTCAGCCAAGCGTCTCAAATATAACCAGTACGGCGCATACGCCCAGCATCTGAATGACTTCGTGACCTATATGAAGAATAACGGGGTTAACCTGTATGCGATCTCGATACAGAATGAACCGGACTATGCCGAGACCTGGACCTGGTGGACACCTGCCGAAGTCCTGAACTTTATGAAGAATTATGCCGGTTCGATCAATTGCCGGGTTATTGCTCCCGAGTCCTTCCAATATCTGAAGAATATGTCCGACCCGATTCTGAATGATTCCCAGGCGCTGGCCAATATGGACATTCTGGGGGCGCATTTGTATGGAACACAGGTGAACAACTTTGCCTATCCGCTCTTCAAGCAGAAGGGTGCAGGCAAAGAGCTGTGGATGACCGAGGTCTATTACCCTAACAGCAATAACAACTCGGCCAACCTGTGGCCGGAAGCACTGGAAGTAGCCTATCATATGCACAATGCACTGGTGGAAGGGGATTTCCAGGCTTATGTATGGTGGTATATCCGCCGTCAATACAGCCCGATGAATGAGGACGGCAGTATCAGCAAGCGCGGGGACAGCATGGCCCAGTTCTCCAAGTTCGTCCGCCCGGGTTATGTAAGAGTGGACGCGACCAAGAATCCGAATACCAATGTCTATGTCTCGGCTTACAAGGGCAGTAACAAGGCAGTTATTGTCGCTATTAATAAAAGTACTTCGGCGGTCAGCCAGCGGTTCGTCCTGCAGAACGGCACAGCCTCCAGCTTTGCTTCGTGGATTACCGACGCCAACCGGAAGGTGGCTGCCGGCTCTAACATTAATGTGTCGAACGGCGCTTTCACCGCCCAACTGCCTGCGCTTAGTGTAACTACCTTCGTAGCCACACTCGGAAGCAGCAAAAGCTCGGTAACGGATGCAATCTATGACATTGAAGTAGATCCTGCCTTGGCTGATGAAGTTTTTGCCGAGTAGAATACAGCCGCAGCATTTATGACTTAACCGCAGATAGACCCAGCATCCCGGCCTGTAAACCGCAGCTTGCATAGTGCGTTTACGGGCCGGGATTTTTTTGGAAAATAAGGAGGGGTATCATGTTCAAAGTGTTGCTGGTAGACGATGAGGTGTATGTTCGTAAAGGGCTGCTGGAAATCATTCCTTGGGAAGCGTTGAAATTCAGCGTTGTGGGAGAGGCCAATAATGGCGCTGAAGCGCTGGAGATGATTGAACAACTGGAGCCTGACCTCGTGATTACGGATATCCGTATGCCCACTCTGGATGGGCTGGATCTGATCCGCAGTGTGTATACACAGGCCGGACTGCCTATGATATTCATCATAATCAGCGGCTTCAACGATTTCAATTATGCACAGCAGGCCATGCGCTATGGGGTTCGCGACTACATCCTCAAGCCCATAGACGAAGAGGAGATGACTGCTGCGCTCCGGAAGCTGTCGTATGCCATGGGCCGGAAGCGGATTGCCGCGCTGACCAATGATGACTTAACGACAAGTGCAATTATGGAAGCACTGGTGCAAGAGAACCTCCAGCCGGAGGAAGCCGAACCTTATGCAGCAGCCTTGGGGCTGGACAGGCAGGCACAAATATGCCGAGAATACTGGGGTCATTACATATGCGCAGATTAGGGAGAAAGCACTGTACGTGTTTGATATGAGTCCGGTACTGGCAAACAAGCTGATCCTGGAGCTGGAGGAGGGCAACATGACAGACTATCAGCAGACGGTGAACAACATATTCACCTTATTCCAGGAACAGCGCTTCACCCCGCAAGCCGTGACCGGCTCGCTCGCCCGGTGTATGACGGGCATTCTTGGCGTGATTACAGCGATGGACGGCAACGAGGCGGAAATCCTCCGGCTTAAGGGGCTGGCAGAACAGGGCCATGGGCAGTGGAGCCTGCCCATGCTGCAGGAGCATTTCCTGCAGGCCATACATGAAGCGGCGGAATATATGGTGCGGCTCCGCAGAGAGAATAGCCTGGGGGGAATCAAGCCGATCAAGCAATACATAGACACTCATTACCACGAGAATATCAGCCTTAAGAGTATAGCGGCCATGTTTTATATGAATGCCGTTTATTTGGGACGGCTATTCCGCAAGACCTATGGCGTCTATTTCAATGAATATCTCCTGGAGCTTAGAGTGCAGGAAGCTAAGAAGCTGCTGCGGCAGAGCGATCTGAGAATGTACGAGATTGCAGGCAGGGTCGGTTTTCAGAATGCTGATTATTTCGTGACCCAATTTGAAAAGCTGGAGCAGCTAACGCCGTCGGAATATCGGAATCTGCTGATCGGCAAAGAATAGCGGGGTGGTCCTATGAAGAGGTTCCTGAATTATTTGAAGCTGCGCGATAAGCTGCTGCTGATGTATGTGCTGTCGGTCTTTTTTCCTATCGTGCTGACGAATATCGTGTTCTATAATGTGACCACTTCTAATATACGAAATCAAAAAATCCGTGATGCAGATATGGCGCTGAGTAATCTGAAAAACGACCTGCGTGTGACGATTGATCAGGGGGTCGGCCTTTCGTATTCGCTGTATACCGATGCCATCTTCAACAAAACCATTACCCGCAAATTTGCCAGCCAAAAGGAATATGTGGACACCTTCAATTCTTATCTGAGGGGCGCGCTGGCCGATCAGAATATGCAGGGGGTCCGCTGGTATCAGGTGTATACGGATAATCCCACCATCTTAGCCTCCGGCTATATGGAACGGTTAACCGGCGAAATCCGAAAGTCCGGCTGGTATACCCGGTCCCTGGCCTCCTCTGCTTCCTATCCAACCTTTGTCTATGCGGACCAGAAGTTCAGCCTGGTTCAGCGATTGAATAATTACAATTCCGGCGGCTTCGAGCAGCTTGTCAAGATCGACCTGAATATGGAGCAGATACACCAGATCTTTTTTGGAAACGGATTCGACGGCAAGGTCTATCTGGTGGACCCTCAGGGCAGAGTGCAGTTCGGGAATGTGACGGCCAATCTTACGAAGGATATTTACTTTCATGAGATCAGCTTTCCCGATAGCTCGCTTATCTTTGATGAAGCGTACAGTGGCATTAATTATCTGGAGGGCTGGACACTGAAGGGCGTGATGGACGAGGAAAGCGTGCTGAAGGAGGTCCGTGAGTCGCGGGCTTTTCTCATCTGGCTGGCCTGCATCAACTTTGTATTGCCTACGATTATCATAGCTGTCATATCAAGGTCCATTCACGTGCGGCTGGTGCGGATTCTGAGACATATGAAGAAGGTGAAGGCCCAGAACTTCCAGACGATTCCCCCTGAAGACGCCAGAGATGAGATCGGGCAGCTCACCGCCGAATTCAACCGGATGACCGAAACGATCCACAGTCTGATTAATGAGGTCTATGTTGCAGATATTCAGAAGAAAAATCTGGAGCTGAAGCAGCAGCAGGCCCAGCTTCATGCCCTGCACAGCCAGATCAATCCCCACTTTCTGTTCAATTCGCTGGAATCGGTCCGCATGCGCAGCATCATCAAGGGGGAGAAGGAGACCGCGAGGATCATTCAGCATATGGCCCAAATGTTCCGCAAATCCCTCTCCTGGAGCCATAACGATGTTACCGTCCGCGAGGAGCTGGAGCTGATTGAGAGCTTCCTTACGATCCAGCAATACCGCTTCGGCGAGAAGCTGGATTATAGCATCGTTGCTGATCCGGCGGCGCTTGGACAGCGAATTCCCAAGATGATTCTGCTGCCGTTTGTGGAGAATGCCAGTATCCATGGTATTGAATCAAGCCCGGATAAGGGGATTATCGTAATCTCAGTTACCGTGCAGGCGGACAAGCTAATCTTCAGCTTCGAGGATAACGGGATCGGCATGGCCCCGGACAAGCTGGAGGAACTGATTCGGTATCTGGAGGATAGCGATGATATCGGTGAGCGTGTCGGGATGAAGAATGCGTACTGCCGCCTGAAGCTTTGTTACCCCGCAGGCTTTGCTTTTACAATGAATGCCCGCAGCGGTGAGGGGACATCGATTGAGATTATTCTTCCCTTACAAGAAGAGGGCTCGTCAGAAACGGGATTGGGTATGCTTTTCAAAGTATGAGGTATGGTTTGTTGGGTAATCAAGAAAGCGGTTACTTGTTATATTGAAAGAGCTTTCATTATTGAAGGAATTTAAGAATCGTAAGGGGGATTTAGTCGAAATGTTAAAAAGCAAGATTATGACCGCTAGTTTGGCACTCGTTATGGCGGCGGCTTTGGTAGGTTGTGGTAACGGAAACTCGTCTGACAGTGCGGCGAACAGCAAGGAGGATCAAGGAAAAGAAGATACCTCAGCGGTTACGTACAAGTATTTCAGCTTTGGCGGGCCGAAGAAGCAGGTCCTGGGCAGTGAAACTACGATCGGGAAAGAGCTGCAGACACAAACCGGCGTGGACTGGAACATAGAATATCTGGTAGGCGATGGCGATACGAAGGCTGGAGTTATGATTGCCAGTGGTGATTATCCTGACATTATTGATTCCAGTGGCCAAATGGCCAAGCTGATGGAAGCAGGAGCCTTCATTCCGCTGGATGATCTGATTGAGAAGTATGGACCCAACATCAAGCGTGTCTATGGCCCTTATTTTGATAAATTCAGACAGAAGGACGGTAAACTTTACTTCTTCCCTTATGGTGCCAATATCGGCTACCTGTCCGAGTCTAATTTCCAGACGGGATTCTATCTTCAGCGCTCAGTATTGAAGGAATTCAATTACCCAAAAATCACCACTCTGGATGAATATTTCGACCTGATCAAGCAGTACAAGGAAAAGCACCCTCAGGTGGACGGCAAGGATACAATTGGTTTCGCTACCCTTGCGGGTGAGCAGGGCAGCTTCTATACCCTCCAGAATCCGGCTATGCACTTGGCAGGCTCTCCAAATGACGGCAGCTCCATCATAGACATGAAGACCCATGAAGCCAAGCTGGTCGCGGGCTCTGAATACCAGAAGCGGTGGATCGGGAAGCTGAATGAGGCCAATGCCGAAGGCCTGGTTGATCCGGAGTCCTTCACCATGAACAAAGACCAGTATTTGGCGAAGCTGACCTCCGGACGCGTACTCGGTTATTTCAGCTACTCCTGGCAGGTTGGGGATGCAACCAACAATCTGAAGAAAGCCGGCAATGATGATAAACGGTATGTATCATTGCCAATCGTGTTCGATAAAGGAACTAAGGATCAATATATTGACCCTCCCGGCTTTGTCAACAATTACGGGGTAGGCATTACCGTCAAAGCCAAAGATCCGGTCCGCATTATCAAGTACTTCGATAACCTGCTGAAAGAAGAAAATCAGATTCTGGTCCAGTGGGGCATCAAAGACCAAAGCTATGCAGTTGATGAGAACGGCCGCTTCACGTATGCCAACGATGAACAACGGCAAATGCACGAAGATCCTGAAAAGAGTATGAAATTCGGGTTCGACTACTTCAATTACAGCTGGCCTCGTTACGGAAACAGCTCCATTCTGCAGGACGGCAACGCCTATGGTCCCGGCAGTCAGCCGGAGGTGGCAACCTTCAGCTACACGGAGGGTGACAAGAAGCTCCTTGCTGCATACGGTGTGAAGACCTTCAGTGGGCTGTTCAGCAATCCGGATGAGCGTTCATGGTTCCCGGCGTGGTCCATCGCCCTTGAGCAGGGGTCACCTGAGCAGATGTTCATCACCAAAGCGGATGATCTCCAGCGGAACCATCTGCCTTCGATGATTCTGGACACACCGGCCAACTTCAACAAGAATTGGGACGACTACATGAATCAGTTAAACAAGCTGGACAAGAAGACGTACGAGAGTTTCATTACACAAAAGGTACAGGACCGCGTCGCAGGTAAATGGTGATCTAGAGATCATATAAGTTGTTAGAGGCCCGGGGTCGTAAGTGAGTTGTCACTTTCGACCTTAGGCTTTAAACACCAAGGAGCCGGAAGGGAGTAAGATTAAGTGGAGAAACCAGTGAGTTCTGTAACCCCAGCCCACAACAACAATGGGGTGGGCTTAAATAAAACCAGATTATTCTTCAACCGCCTTATCCAGCAGAGAACGCTGGCATTTATGTGTATACCATTCGTAATCTGGGCTTTTGTGTTTAAATACCTTCCCATTTGGGGTTGGACCATGGCTTTTCAGAACTATAAACCGGCCAGAAGCTTTTCCGAGCAGGAATGGGCGGGGTTGAAGCATTTTCGGATTCTGTTTGAAGATAGCACCTTCTACCGGGTACTGCGAAATACGCTGGTGATGAGCACCCTTCAACTGATACTGGGCTTCGTAACCGCAATTACACTGGCCCTTTTACTGAATGAGCTTAAACATATTGTATTTAAACGTGTGGTTCAGACGGTTAGTTATTTGCCGCACTTTATCTCATGGGTTGTGGCGTCGAGTATAGTGCTGACCGTGTTATCTCCGGACGGAATCGTTAATCTGCTGCTGATGAAGCTGCATCTTCTGGACAAACCGGTGCTGTGGATGGGGAAAGGAAATTATTTCTGGGGGATTCTCGCGGGAGCCCAGGTATGGAAAGACGTAGGCTGGAACACGATTATCTATTTGGCGGCAATTACTTCAATTGATCCTTCCCAATATGAGGCGGCTGAAATCGACGGAGCGGGCCGCTTTCAGCGGATGCTCAATATTACGCTTCCCGGACTCAAGCCGGTGATCATTATCCTCCTGATTATGAACTTGGGTAATATTCTTGAATCCGGATTTGAGCCGCAATATTTGCTGGGGAACGGGATGAATTTGGAATACTCGGAGAACCTGGATATTTTCGTTCTGAAGTATGGTTTGGGAATGGGCAGCTTTTCCTTAGGGACCGCGGCAGGCATATTCAAAACCGTAGTCAGCTTTATCTTCCTTTTCTCCGCCAATCATATTGCCAAGAGAATGGGAGAAAGCAGATTATTCTAAAAGGAGGTTTATGTCATGCAAACAAGTAAAGCGTCCCGCTTACGGAACTCCAGTCTGGGGGACCGGGTATTTGATATCTGCAATGTAATCTTTATGATTTGTCTGATGGTTGTCACGATGTATCCCTTTGTTAATATGATTGCCGTGTCCTTCAATGATGCCAATGATGCCGTGAGAGGCGGTATTTATTTGTGGCCGCGCGAGTGGACCTTTAACAACTATAAATATATCTTCGGAGAATCGGAGATTTATCACGCGACCTTAATATCACTGCTGCGTACGGTGATTGGGACTGCAGTATCGGTCTTCTGCACGGCAATGCTGGCCTTCACCGTCAGCCGCCAGGAGTTTGTGCTACGCAAGTTTGTCACCCTATTCTTCGTAATTACCATGTATTTCAGCGGAGGCTTGATTCCAGGATATCTGCTAATCCGCAATCTGGGCATGACAGACTCCTTCTGGGTCTATATTGTTCCGGGGGTGATCGGCGTGTTCAACATGATCATTATCCGCTCCTTCATCGAAGGCCTTCCCGAAGGGATTCTGGAATCGGCCCGGATAGACGGTGCGGGAGAATTCACTACCTTTATCCGCGTTGTACTGCCGTTAACCATTCCCGCAATGGCAACCGTATCCTTGTTCGTTGCGGTGGGACAATGGAATTCATGGTTTGACGTCTTTCTGTACAACTCCTCCAATGTCAAATTAAGTACTCTGCAGTACGAATTAATGAAAATCCTGCAGACCACGAACACCTCTGCAACGGCAGGGGCGGTAGACGCCTATCAATCTGCTGAGAATGCTGTTAGGGTAACGCCTACTTCGCTGCGGGCAACGATGACGATCATAGCCAGTGTTCCAATCCTGGTGGTCTATCCGTTCCTGCAAAGATATTTCGTGCAGGGGATGACGGTTGGCGGGGTAAAGGGCTGACTGAAAAGGATCCAAAACGTATGGCAGCGATTCTCTCGTCAATGGAGAATCGCTGCCTTTTTCTTCACTTGCTGATGGACGATGAGCGAAGTTCTCATATCGTTAAAAATTAAAGTGTTTTAGTGTTATTTTAAAATGAATCGTGCATCCTTCTTCTACAAATGTACAATCTGATTTGGTAGGATATTACCAGGCAAAACCAATGTAAGCGCATACAAGAGGAGGAATCTCTAGGATGAGCAAAAAGATCAGGAGAAAGGCACTCTCAGTTTCAATGGCTGGAGTGCTGCTGCTATCCGTCATTACCCCTATGCCATTCTCTAACCCGCTTCAAGCTGCTCCGGCTGCTGCCGTGCAGTCTGCTATTGCTCCGGCACAGGTAACCGCCGATTGGTACAAGAGTTATCAGACGATGGATGGTGTAGGAGCCGCCTATGCGTATACGGATTCCGTGCATATGCTGCAGCTCGCTTCGGCCGGCCATCAGGATACGGTCCGGCATCTGCTGGATCTGACCTTCAGTGAACAGAAGGGTACAGGCCACGACATTGTCCGGGTGATCATCGGTGACAACGGCGGCCTGACGACTTCCGGGGCTACTGCGGCAAGCCCAGGGTTCAACCCGCTCACCAGTCTCCTGGCTGATGTGAATAATCCCGGCTTTGACATTGAGGGGAATGCCATTCCCCTGCGTGGAACAGCAGGACAATACGGCTACAAGATCGAAGCGGAGAACCGCTATTACGACGGAAATACCGACAGCATTTGGCCGGTTGAACCGGAGCATGCTCCTGGAACGCTTGTACCTGTGCAAGACTTTGTATGGGATTATCCCTCCTGGAATCAGCCGAGCGGCAATGACGACGGCGGCCCGACCAATCTCCTCAGTAAGCCCGGTGAACAGCCTGTAGTCATCAAGAATTCCCCGCGTACCCGCAAAGAGCTGTTCGATATCGATCAGGTCTGGACCATGCGCCAGGCACAGCAGTATGGTGTCAAGCAATTCTACGCCTGCACCTGGACTGTACCCTACTGGATGAGCCAATCCAACACCAATTCTCCCAGCAAAATTGTCCGCGGCGATATCGCCACAATTGGCGGAAAACCCGTCAAAATATATTATCAGGCCTATGCAGATTATCTTGTCAATTATATCCGCGGCATGTGGGAGCAGTGGGGGATTCCGGTTACCCACATCAATCCCTTCAACGAAGTCGATCTGGCGGGCGGTTCAGCCGCTTACGTTACGGAACTGATTAACGGCTATATCGGTCCTGCCTTGAAAAAATCGATGCAGCCCGGCGGCGACCTCTATGATATTAAGAACCCGGAAGGCAAGCTCATTGACTTCGTTCCCCAGCTTGCCGCAGTGGACGGCACCAATCTGGGCGCTTCCTTAAGCAGAGGCGGCGAGGTGTTCTCGCAGACCGACCCGGATAATGCGCTCGACAAGAATCCCTATCTCGATGTATTCACCACCCATCTCTACGGAACTGTTGGCATTGGTACGGATGAGAACAAACTGTACCACACCGGAGATTTCTCCAAGAGTCCTCTGGATTACACCAAGGATGGAAGCAAGTATCCCGAATATCTGACCAAGTATAAGCTCTGGCAGGCAGAATTTATGAATCAGGACACCGGTGACGGATCGGCTGGGGCGTATACCCAGCGCTACGGCAATCAGAATATTAATGATGCTGTGCGCTGGTCCAATCTGATGACCAATATGTTCACCAGTAATCCGGGCTTCACCGGCTTTGTCTGGTGGAGCATGTGGGACAGCAACGGCGCAGACGGCTCTGACCTGATCCGCTTCGTGACGACCAACTCCCAGCAGGAGCCGGGACGGATCAGCACACTGACCGGTGAATACCGGTTGTTCAAGCGCTTTTACAGCTACGGGCATTTCTCCCGGTTCATGAATCCCGGCGATGTGCGCTTTGAGGTTACACGCGTACCGGCGCCTGATCTGAATGTGGTCGGCTTCAAGAATCCGGCTACGGGTGATTTCTCGATGACGGTATCCAACGCGAACAACGATGCCAGTGTCCAGCCGCTGGAATTCAATCTGAAGGACTTCCCGGCGGGAACGGACAGTGTGACGGTGTTCCGCACCTCGGGAAGCGAGAACCAGAAGAAGCTGGGTACGATTCCGTTATCGGGCGGCAAGTTCGTTATTGACATTCCGTCCGCCAGCATCGTGACAATCGTTCCGTCCAAGGGAACCTTTGCCACCTATCAGGGACTGGACGGGGAACGCGATGTCTTCTCCACGCTGGAAGCAGAGGGGAATGATAACCGTGTGCCCGGCGACAGTGCAGGCCAGGCGGGCCGGGCCAATGAGGCAGTGAAGCTTGGGACAGGCGGAACCCTCGCTTACAACAATGTGAACTTTGCAGACGGCTCGGCGAACGGCGGTGTAGTCCGCAGACACTTGCTATACCTTACTGCCCAGACGAAGTCGGCCCAGGGAGGCAAGCTTGCCGCATACGTCCTTCCGGTGGGAACGGCTGTCGGCAGCAGGACCGATATTCAGTCCCAAGGTACGCGGGTCGCAGCGATTGTGGTACCGGCCAACGATAGCTACGGCAAATTCCAGGCTATGGTCGATACTGGTGATCTCAGTGCTTACGGGCATAAGGATCTCTATATTGTGGCTGAGCCCAATGGGGCCGAGGGTACGATTACCGTTGACCGCTTCCTGTTCGGCGCAGGCGATTCCGACTGGAGTGCGGCTGCCAATAACTCGGTTGTGGCGATTCCAGGGAACCTGCTGCTGAATGGAGATTTCGATACAGCTACAGGCGTAAGTACCGATCACTGGTCGGCAGGCCGTTACAATAACGGCAGCTTCGAGCCTGCTGTCACTGGACCTGTACTCACGGCAGATACAGTGCAGAGTTACTCGGGACTCTCCCGTTATCTGAAGAACAGCTCTACCTCCAAGGTTGCCGGGTCCGGGAAGCTTGCGGGCCGCACAGCAGCTGCGGAGCAGTATGACGGCATCTGGCAGGATGTGACCGGCAAGCTGAGCCAGGGAGAGAGCTATAACTTCAAGGGCTATTTCCTCTCGATGATGAGCCGCCCGGACAGTTATGATGTCGCTGCGGAGCAACCGGGGGATGTGGAAGTGGCGCTGGTGTATTACGACAAGGATGGAGTTCAGCTTGGCATGGACCCGGTTAATGGGCGCGATATGCCGGAACCCTACGCTGCCCGTGAAGCTGGCGATCCGGCTTACTGGCAGAACGGGAAACTGATTGGGCGTATTCTTGAGGGCGGCCCGCTTGGCCTCAGCTCCTTCCAGCCTGTGGATGTGAAGGTGGCGGACTGGCATGAGACGCCTAATCAACCATTCACGTATGAAGAACCCGCAGGTACAGCAAAGGTGGTACTGGCGGTGTATGCGAAGGATGCCAACATCCTGTATGCGGACCAAATGTCGCTTACTCCTGAGGCGGTTGTCTCCCGCAACCTCTTTATCGATGGCGTTCAGCCGTCTGATTTTGACGAAGGGAAATATGAATATAAATATACAGTAACCGGGAACGCCATTCCGAAGGTTACGGCGGTAACCAGCGAACCGGCTGAGCTTGTGAGCATCTCGCAGGCAGACAGTGCGCAAGGCACGGCAGTGGTCCGGTTTATCAAAGGCGAACAAGTGAAGACCTATAAAATCTTCTTCAGTACGAACGAGGTGGTTGATTTCTCGAATGGCCTTCCGGCAGGCTGGGAGGTGGTAAATCCGGCTGATCCGCAGACTGCACTCCGCTATAGTGCGGATGGTGCAGAGATTCAGACCTTGAAGAGCGATACGGACTATCCGGGCAGCCATAATATGCTGCAGCTTCCAGGCTCCGCTGAAGGGAACTGGACGCTGACGGCGAAGCTTACCGTTGACAAACCGCTGAATGATCCATCGATGGGCGAGAACTCCCAGGTTGGGCTTGGCATCAGCGGCAGTTCAAGCGGAGAATTTTACCGGATCAATGCAAGGAAGGTCAGCAGCAATATCAAAGTAAATAATTCAGGCAAAAGCGGCACCCAGTCCTTCACCAACAATACGAATCAGACCAATCTGAGCGGGACTACCTATTACTTGCGGATTGTAAAAGAAGGCAATGTGGTGCAAGGCTATTTCTCGACCAACAGCGGCTCTTCCTGGACCACGATGGGCAGTCCGTCCACGTATACTCCGGAATTCTTCAAGGCTGCCAAGGTACAATTGTATGGAACCAATACCAGCGCTGTAACGGACTTCAAAGTCACCTTCTCGGGGGTTACCCTGGTGAAGACCCTGGGAGAGACGGGGGAAATTACTGCAGATCAGCAGGCGGTAGAGGAAGCGGCGACCTTGATTGGCACCCGGATTACCGTTCCTAATGCAGTAGAGGGTGAAGATAACGCTAAGCTGATGGCCAAAGCACAGGCTGTTCTGGATGGGAATGAAGCGCTGAAGCAACTGGGAGTGAAGACCGTTATTACCCTCCAGGGAGGCGGATTTACGCTGACTGTTATTAAGGGAAGTGTCAGTGTAAAGGTTAGCCCGTTCACTATTACAGCAGGGATGAAGGCGGTAAGAGATTTCGAGGATGGGACCGTGCAAGGCTTCCAGCCAAAGGGAAGTGCTGGCGTGAAGCTGGAGGTGACCAAAGAAGCTAACCATACAGCGGGCGGCGCATATGCTCTGAAGGTCACAGGCCGTGCCGCCAACCCGGACGGACCTTCGGTCCCGGTCAAGGATGCTGTCACCGTTGGTAACGAGTACAAGGCAACAGTCTGGGTGAAGCTGATCAGCCCGGCAAGCGCACAGCTCAAGCTGACGGCACAGGTCAATGCGCCAACGCCGTACTATGTCAGTCTGGCTACACAGACGCTTAGTGCAGGCGGAGACTGGGTGAAGCTGGAAGGCACCTACCGTTATCTGCACGATGATGTCACTTTATATGTGGAGAGCCCGAACAGTATGGTTGCGTCTTACTATATTGATGATTTCAGCTTCACAGACACAGGGCTGGAGAGCATTCTTCCACTCCAGGAGGTGTATAAGAACGACTTCCTGCTCGGCAATATACCCGGCACTAATGATCTTAATCCGGGCAACGGACAGAATGCGTTCTTCAATTATCACTTCAATGTCGTGACCTTCGAGAACGAGATGAAGCCGGATGCGCTGCAGAAGATCAAAGGCACTTTTACCTTCAGCAAATCAGACGATATGGTTGCCAAATCCCGGGCGATGGGAGCGGAGGTCCATGGGCATGTGCTGGTATGGCATAGCCAGACTCCGGCGTGGTTCACGCAGCAGGTAGATGCCTCAGGCAATGCCGTGAAGGATGGGGCGGGGAATCCGGTCTATCTTAGCCGCAGTGAAGCACTGGCAAATATGAGAACCCATATCCGTACTGTCATGGAGCATTACAAGGATTCGGTGATCTCTTGGGATGTGGTCAATGAGGCGATGCAGGATGGTCCTCCCGCCGTAACGGACTGGAAGGATGCGCTGCGTAAGTCACCTTGGTACTATTCTGTCGGCCCTGACTTTGTAGAGCAGGCATTCCTTGCCGCCAGGGAAGTGCTGAATGACAATCCGGCGTGGAATATCAAGCTGTATTACAATGACTTCAATGATGATTTCCCGGAAAAGCGGGATGCCATCTATGACATGGTCAAAGAGATCAATGACCGTTATGCGCTGGCCCATCCCGGCAAACTGCTGGTTGACGGCATCGGGCTGCAGTCCCACTACGATATGAGAACCAAGCCTGCCAATGTGGAAGCGGCGATTGAGAAATATGCTTCGCTGGGCGTGGAGCTCTCCATCAGCGAGCTGGATGTGCTGGCAGGCATGAATTATTCCCTCTCAGCAGAGTGGGCAGAGAAGCAGGCGAGCCTGTATGCCCAATTGTTCCAGATCTACAAGAAGCATGCGGATGTTATTGCGCGTGTCACCCTTTGGGGATATGCGGACAGCGCGAGCTGGAGAGCGGGCCAGAATCCGTTACCGTTCATCAGTTCGCTGGCACCGAAGCCGGCATATTATGCCATCCTTGATCCTGAGAAGTATCTGGCCGGTCATCCGCTCTATATGACTCCAGAGACTAAGAGCTCTACGGCGCTGTATGGTACCCCTGAGATTGATGGAAGCATAGACGGCCTCTGGGCGAATGCGCCGGAGATCCAGATTGATAATCATCTTATGGCGACAGCGGAGACCACAGGAACCGCCCGGACGCTATGGGATGAAGAGAATCTCTATGTACTGTTCCAGGTCAAAGATACGCAGTTAAGCAAAGCCAGCACGGATAAGACGAAGCAGGACTCCGTGGAAGCTTATGTGGACGAAGACCGTATGAACGCCTGGCCGTACCGCGAGGATGACGGGCAATACCGGGTCAATTATGCCGGTGAGCAGTCCTTCAAGTTCCTCAGTAATTCGACACCGGCGGTCTCACCGGGATTTGCATCGGCGGCGGTAACCGAAGGAACGGCTTATACGGTGGAGATGAAAATTCCGTTCCGCACGCTGAAGCCGGAGAACGGGACACAGATCCGGTTCGATGCACAGGTGAACAACGCAACCGGGTCCAGCCTGATCGGCGTAGCCACCTGGAATGATCTGCTGGGCCGGGCTGCAAAATCAACAGAGGTGTTCGGCAGCCTTACTCTCAGTGGCAAGGGAGACGCAGTACCGCCCGTGTGGGCTGAGGGAAGCAAGCTTGCAGCTACCGATATTACGCGTACAGGGGTTACCTTATCGTGGCCGGCTGCAATGGATAATGTGGGCGTTACCGGCTACCGCATCTACAACGGGATCGATGCTGAGCCGGTGCTTGTAACCGGCAATGAACCGGTGGAGACCGTAACCGGAGCCGTATATCGTTATGAGGTAGCCGGACTGCTGCCGAACACGCCGTATACCTTCAAGGTAGAGGCAGGCGATGCTGCGGGGAACTGGAGTAAGGACGGACCGTCCGTTATAGTGACCACCCTTCCGGGTCAAGACGTCACGCCGCCGGTCTGGGCGGAAGGAAGTACGCTTGCTGCTTCCGGTATCACGAGTAACGGGTTGACGCTGACCTGGTCGGCTACGGCCACTGATGACAGCGGCATCTACGGGTACCGGATTACGAACGGAACCGGAGATAAACCGATTACGGTTACAGATGCTGTGTATACGGAGACCGTAACGGGTGCTGTATACAGTCATCAAGTAACGGGACTACAGCCGGGTAAGCCGTATACGTTCAAAGTGGAAGCAGGAGACACGGGCGGCAATTGGAGCGAGAGCGGGCCTTCTGTGTCAGCCACCACGCTGCCTGCTACGGACACCACACCTCCGGTCTGGATGGAGGGAAGCAAGCTTGAAGCTTCACGGATCACTGCATCCGCTCTGACACTAACGTGGACGCGGGCTGCTGACGACAAGGGAGTGACAGGCTACAAAGTCTATAGGGGAGCAGAGGAAATCGCTGCGTTATCTGGAACAGAGCAGCGGTACGAGGTAACCGGGCTTGCTGCGGGAACAGAGTATCATTTCTCGGTGCAGGCCGGGGATGAAGCCGGGAACTGGAGCAAGAATGGTCCTGCCCTCTCTGTAACTACGCTAAAAGACAGCGGCGGTCCGTCTGAGCCAACACCAACACCGACACCGACACCAACACCGAAACCGACACCGACGCCGACGCCGACGCCAATATCTACACCAGCGCAGACATCGATGCCGTCATCTGCACCAACGCCTACCCCTGTGCCTGGAACAGTAGTGTCGCCAGCGCCGTCACCAGGCTTGACTTCAGCACCGACACCAGCGCCTGTCAGCCCATTCCGGGATGTGCAGGCTAAGTATAGCTGGGCTTCGGAGGCGATTGACACGCTATACGGGCTGGGTATAGTCACTGGAACCTCTGGTACGACCTTTAATCCAGGGGAAAACATCACGAGAGCGGATTTCGTGCTGATGCTGGTGAGAGCTCTGGGACTTGAAGCGGAGGCAGATTCCAGCTTCACAGATGTCAGTCAGGGAGCCTATTATTATGAAGCATTGGGCATTGCCAAGAAGCTCGGAATCATCCAGGGAGTAGACGGAAGCAGTTTCAATCCGAAGGGAGAAATCACCAGACAGGATATGATGGTGATCGCTGCCAGAGCACTGAAGGCGGTGAACAAATTAACCGTTAGCGGCAGTGCCGGAGATTTAAGCGGCTATACGGACAGCAATAAGGTAGCGAAGTATGCCGTAAATAGTGTAGCCGCTCTGGTCAGAGAAGGCATCGTGAGGGGAGACGGCACATCCGTTCATCCCGCCGCAGCCACCACCCGGGCGGAAGCCGCCGTCATGATTTTCCGCATACTGAAGAAGTAACTCGGAGAAGCACAACCCCGCAGGTAAAAGCATAGAATTACATCAAATACCCCTCACGGCCGCGAGCGTCCACCCATCGGAAGATGGGCCGGATGCTGGCTGGCTGGAGGGTATTTTTGTTGGATAAAGTACACTTGCTGATGAGCGAATGGACACTACTGGATAGTACCCGGGCATCCCGCAACTCTGGGTCTTCCCGCCCAGCTCTGCCGCTACGCGTTCGCCTTGCGGTTATACCGGAAGTACTAATATTTCCTGTATAGCTTCTTTTTTACAAATAATTAGTTTATCATTGCTTCATTCCAAAGATTAGGAGGATTTACTATGCGTCGAGTAATAAAACATATAAGCCGGTTGTGTGCGGGGCTTATGCTGCTGGGTACTGTATTTTACGCGGGAGGGGGGCGGGTACTGGCTTCGCCTGTCGGGAGTGAACAGGTTATCAGGACAGAGGTTGCGGCTCCGGCTGCTGTGGACGTCAGTTCTTCCATTGCAGTGCTGGGCAGCCCGTTCAAGAAAGCGGCTTATGCGCGTAATGTCTGGGACATGCAGCTTTTTGGCGGCAAAATCTATCTGGGCCACGGCAACAGCAGCAACAATGCGCCTTCGCCCAATGCGGGGCCGGTTCCAATCTATTACTGGGATCTTGCCCAGAATAAATTCTCTGTCCAGGATGTTACGTATACGAACCCGGCGACAGGCAAGGTGACTACCAATGTCTATGTCATGGATGAGCAGATCGATACCTTCAAGGTGCTGAACGGAGAGCTGTATATTCCCGGGCATGACTCCAGAGTACCGGGGTGGGCTTACGGGAATTTTTACCGGCTGAACGGGGATCACTGGGATCAATACATGAACATTCCCGGAGGTATTCATGTGTACGACATGGCTTACTACAAAGGCAAGCTGTACGCAGCACTGGGCGCTAACGAAGGGCCTTTGATTTACGTGTCTTCGAACAAGGGAGCAACCTGGACCCGCCTCGGCTCGGTCTCCCAGTACGGTATTATGCGTGCGTACAATCTGTTCGAGCTGGGCGATACACTGTATGCTTCCTCAGCCACGGCAGGGAAGACCCAGGGAATTGCCAATGAGAAAGGGTATATGACCTCCATCAAGCAGAGCACAAGCGGGGGGATTCAGACGTCCAAGCTGACTTTTACCAGTACCCAGTTGTTCCCAGGGCTCAGCTTCGTTACCAAACCCGGTGAAGTGAATGTTCCCGGTGTCAGCGGACAGCCTTGGCTGAAGCTCCTGCGCACGACCCCTGTGAACGACCGGCTGCTCTATATTGCAGGGGTGATCTATAACGATCCTCAATCGATCCCGCAGGGACTGTTCTCGGCCGGAGCTAACTTCCAGAATGTGCGCAAGGAACGGTTGCCTGACTCTGCTGTAGTGCCAATGGATATTCTGGAGCGCGGGGAGACGGTATATGTGCTCGGTTACGTGAAGGAAGCTCCAGGACAATATACGAATGCTGTTTACCGCAAAAATACTGCCAGCTTCGCAGCCAGCGGGGAAGGCTGGAGCGAAGTCTTCCGCTTCAGCCGGGATACGTTCGCCCGTTCTTTCGAGGAACAGAATGGCGATTTCTATTTTGGACTGGGGAGTTATGCGGATGTCATTCCGGCTTCCACCGGCACGATTTTGAAGCTGAGCGCCGGGGCTTATTAAAGGCTACTCCCCAATAATCGCAATATTCGTGTTGATCCATTGGGCGGTATCTACCCCCTTGGCCTGTAAAAGCAGCGTGTTGATGATATCCTCGCCCCAGTTCTGCTCGTTCTGTGAGATGACCCGGGTAATCTGGCCGTTATCCAGCGCCTGCTGCAAGGCAGGGGTCAGGCCGAGGGCAAGGTTATAACGCTTTAGCCCCTTGGCCTTCCAGACCAGGACAGAGCTGGTGCCGGAGACAAAATCCAGATTGACCAGCGCGCTGAAATGGGGATGGTCCGAGATCATCTGCTCCAGCTGCCCGGCAGCCCGCTCCTCACTGCCGTCATTGTGGCGGATCTCCAGTACATCAATGTCCGTATGCTTAGTCAGGTAGGTCTCAAGTCCAAGCAGGCGTTCCCGGGTGCTCTGCATCCGGGACATTCCGGACTCCACTAGAATCATTCCTTTACCGCTTAGCAGACGTTCTACCGTCTGTCCCATCACTGCACCGGTTGCCCGGTTATCCGCCCCGATATAGGCTGCTCTCCGGCTGGCAGGCGAATCCGATTCGAAGCAGACCACGGGAATCCCTTGGGCGGCCGCTTTGTTAATCATGGCGGTTAGCGCCTGCGAATCCACCGGAGCAATCGCAATGCCGTCTACCCCCCGCTTAATCATCATCTCCATGATGCGGATCTGCTGCTCCAGATTGGCTTCATCGGGAGCTTGCACCAGCAGTTCCACATTATGCTTCTTGGCAACCGCTTCCGCTTTTTCGGTGATCATCTCGTAAGTGGCATTCACCATAGGGTAGATAATGCCGAATGTCAGCGGAGGTTCTTCGCCTGCACTTAACGGAGAATCTCCCGCTGTCTTCTCGGGAGTATCCGCTGCTCCGGCGGACTGTAGGCAACCGCCAAGCAGGAAGCCTGCCGTCAGCAGCAGAAGAACCACAGACCATCCCCGAAGCCTGTTTACGCTCACGCATTTCCCGCCCCTCTTGGGATCGTGTGCAGCTGCTCCCCGGTATTTCCCTGCCTGCGGAATTCCATGGGCGTCATCCCCGTTACTTTTTTGAACAGGTTGGAGAAATAATGCTGATCGTTATAGCCGACCAGATAGGCGATTTCAAAGGTTTTGTGCCCCGTGGATTTCAACAGCTCCTTGGCCCGGTCCATACGTGTAGCCGTCAGGAATTCCGTGATGGTCTGCCCGGTAGCCTGACTGAAGGTCTTGCTCAGATGGCTGGGACTGACCCTGACCACCTTAGAAATGTCATTCAGGGAGAGCTGCTCCTTGTCGTATTGCTCACGGATATATTCCTTCACCCGGTCAATCAGCTCACGGTGCTTGTCTGCTCCTTCGGACCGCCATTCCCATAGCCGCTCGTATAACTGCTTGAGATACTGAAGGCCATCCTCACTACTGGAGATTTGCTTCAGCTGTGTCTGCAATTCCTGGAGTATGCCGGCGTGGCCCGCAGCTGCGCGGAACCCGTTCTTCGCCGTCTGGACCAGCTCCAGGGTGATATCGTTCATCAGGTAACAGGCATATCCTGAGCTCCAGTTCATTTGTTCAAGCTCCTTGGACAGCTCCAGCAGGAAGCCGGACATCTGCCTGTGGTCGCCCGACTTCAGGAACTGGACCAGCCGGCTTCTGTCGAGCAGAACCCCATGGGCGCTAGGGTCATAATACGCCTCAAGCATGGCGGCGGAATGCATTCTGGACATCTGCTTGAACATGCGGTCATTCTCAGCCTCCAGATAGGAGAGGTGAATGCCCTGCAGACGTTCGCAGACCTTGCCCCGGCTGACGGACAGCTCCAGCCCGCAGCCTACCCTCAGCCGCTGCTTCGCAGCCGCGCACAGGTCATCCAGAGTCTGGTTCATCTGGGCCGGATCACTGCCTTTATAGATCAGGACCGTCTCCGTGCGGCTGCGCTTGTAGATGAAGCTGTCGGCCGCCTCCTTGAGCAGGCCTGCTAACATTGCCTCTGCATCCGGCGAAGCGGGGGGAGGCTCTGGAGAATCCTCCATATTCTGCGGCTGCAGAGTAAATACAGCGGCGGCGTAGTATGGAGCTGTTAACTGCAGCTCAAGCTGGGCCGCCGCTTCGTAAGCGGCAGCGGTGCTGATCAGGCCTCCGCACAGATCCGCGAACAGATTCTCGGGGGTGTAGGCATATTTGTGCCTGATCCTTAGTTCCTCATCAATCCGGGCGCTGACGCTACGCAGGAGCTGTAGCAGGTCGGCAGCGCTGAACGGCTTCAGGCAGTAGTCCTCCACCCCCAGACGCAGCGCCTTCTGGGCATACTGGAAGTCATCATGACCGCTTAGAATGATGATTTTGATCTGCGGGAATTTCTGGCGGACGACAGAGGTAAGCTCCAGGCCGTTCATGAACGGCATTTTGATATCGGTAATCAGAATGTCGGGCAGCTGCGCTTCAATGATAGGGAGCGCCAGCTCCCCGTCGGGAGCGTCACCGCAATAGAGGAAGCCTTCTTTCTCCCAATCGATGCATTCCCGGATATTCTCGCGGATCAGGATCTCGTCATCCACCAGCATAATCTTCTTCATCACTAGACCCCCCTGTTCTTGGGTATGCGAACCGTAATCTGTGTGCCATAGCCTTCCGAGCTGTCCAGACGGATACCATATTCGGGCCCAAAATACAGCCGCAGCCGCTGATGCACATTCTGCAGGCCGAAGCCGCCCTGACCGGTGTCCTCGGGTTCCTCCGACTGGATGGGATGCTCGACCGATTCCCGCAGCGCCGTAAGCCGCTCGTCGGGAATGCCGATGCCATTATCCGAGACCGTAAGCATAATGGTGCCGCCGTCGGTGTAGCCGCCTATGCGGATTAGCCCCATGCCCCGCTTATTCTTAATTCCGTGATACAGGGCGTTCTCAACCAGCGGCTGCAGAGTCATATTCAGTATCGGATACTCCTGCAGCTCCTCCGCCACCTCCACCTTGAACTCCAGGATGTCGTGGTAGCGCATCTGCTGGATAATCAGATAGCTCTGCACATGGGCAAGCTCAGAGCGGATCTGTACCCAGTCGCGCCCGTTGTTGAGGCTAAGCCGGAAGAACGCGGATAACGCCTTCACCAGCCGGATCACGCCATCGTGATTCCCCGCTTCTGCCATCCAGACAATAGAATCCAGCGTGTTATACAGAAAATGAGGGTTAATCTGCGCCTGAAGCGTCCGCAGCTCTGCCTTTTGCAGCTGCTGCTGCTTACGGATGCTCTGGGCCAGCAGCTCTTTGATCTGCTCGACCATAATGTTGAAGCTCTGCCCGAGATCGGCGATCTCATCGGTGCCGTCCGGCTTGACTTTGGCCTCCAGATAGCCACTTGCGGTCAGGCGCATCTTGTGCTGGAGCAGCTGGATGGGCCGGGTCAGCCGCCGGGTGAGCAGATAATGGAGCGTGATCGCAAAAATAATGCTTAGTCCCACGCTGATAATAATCAGCTGTCTGATCCGGTTCGCCTCGGCCACAATCTCCTGCAGCGGGGCTATGCCAATAATCGTCCAGCCTGTTGCCAGTGAGGAGGTATGGACGATGAACCGGGGCGGTCCGCCCGTCTGAAGCACGAAGCTGCCGCTTCTGCCCCGTTCCCCCGCAGGGATCAGATTGTCCTGAATAACGGCCAGCTCTCCCGCCCGCACAGGAGGAACATAGAGGGGATTGTTCTGCTCATCCAGCAGGTAGAAGAATCCGGTAGTGCCGATCGTCACCTTGTCGCAGAACTCTTTAATGAAGGAATCATTCAGATCCACTATGATATAGCCGATGACCTCATGCGTAATCCGCTGCTTGACCGCCTTCATAATCGAGATCACGCCCTCATTCCCGTAGGTGAAGCCGTCTACCCGGTCATAGCCGGTGATCAGCGGCGGGGGCACCCGGAGGATCAGCTCCGGATTCTGGGATAATGCCTGAAAATGCGGATTGCGCAGCGGGTTGCTGGCGGACTGGAAGATTCCCCGGCGTTCGCTGATGCCTTTGCCGTACAGATTAATGAGACTGATGTTGAGGACATTCTCATACTTGTAGGTGTCCCGGTAGAGGGTGAAGGTCTGCAGAATGTCCTTGGCCTCCTGATAGGTCTCCGACTGCGAGAACAGAAAGTGGATGACCTGTGGATTATTGCTAAGCTCCAGCAAACGCTCGGTATCCTTGAACAGGTTGTCCATATTCGTTCCCAGCATATCGGCCTGAAGCATGCTTGAAGCCTTGCTGTGACTGGAGATGGATTGGTAGGATTTCTGGTAGGAAATAAGGCCGACGGCAATCAGCGGTATGGTGGACAGCACTATGAACAAAGCCAGCAGTTTGGCTCTAAGACTGGAGGAGATCCAGCGTGTAATCCGCATTATCGGGAATTCCCTTTCACAAGTAGAGTAGATGCCGTTCCTAGCTCTATTTTATAACAAATATTGGAATACCGAAACAGAAAAGAAAGCGCAAACAAAATATCCACTTTTTGAATAAAAAAGTACACCAAAATACCTATTCGGAGGGAATAAACCCAAAATTAGAAAGCAAACGCCAAAGACTGCCCGTATAATGCCCTTTTGTAAGCGTTCTATAATGAGCACAACACCGGAACATGGTGAACGTCAAGGGGGAGGAATAAGGAGATATGAAGAAGCTTGGAAAAGTGGGGGCTGTGCTTGCCCTGACCCTGTCCATGACCCTGCTGGGGGCATGCAGCAGCAATAACGGCGGGAACACGGCGGCGGATGCGGGCAAGACTGACAGTGCAGTAACGAAGGCGCCGGCGGCCAATGCCACCAAGGAGGCCAAGGACATTACGCTCGGCTTCTCGCAGGTCGGGGCGGAGAGCGGCTGGCGCAGCGCGAATACGAAGTCGATTCAGGATTCAGCCAAGGAAGCGGGCTACACGCTGAAATTCTCGGATGCCCAGCAGAAGCAGGAGAATCAGATCAAGGCACTGCGTTCTTTTATCCAGCAAAAGGTTGATGTCATCTCCTTCTCTCCGGTAGTGGAATCCGGCTGGGATACGGTTCTGAAGGAGGCGAAAGCGGCGGGCATTCCGGTTGTTCTGACAGACCGTGCGGTAGATTCCAAGGATACCTCACTGTATGTTACCTTCCTGGGCTCCGATTTCGTGGAAGAAGGACGCAAGGCAGGGAAGTGGCTGAGCGAGCAGTATAAGGATGCTTCCGAGGACGTTAATATTGTAGAGCTGCAGGGAACTACAGGCTCTGCTCCGGCCAATGACCGGATGGCAGGCTTCGCCGAGACTATTAAGGATAACCCGCACCTCAAGGTCATTGCTTCACAGACCGGCGACTTCACCCGCGCCAAGGGCAAAGAAGTCATGCAGGCCTTCCTGAAGGCCAATAAGAAAATTGATGTGCTGTATGCCCATAACGACGATATGGCGCTGGGGGCTATTCAAGCGATTGAAGCAGCAGGCCTCAAGCCGGGCCAGGATATTAAGATTATCTCTGTCGATGCCGTGAAGGACGGAATGCAGGCTGCCAGTGAAGGGAAAATCAACTTCATCGTCGAGTGCAACCCGCTGCTTGGACCTCAGCTGATGCAGGTGGTGAAGGATGTGGTGGATGGCAAGCAGGTAGAAGCGCGGATCGTGACCGAGGAGACCACCTTCACTTCCGAGCAGGCCAAGGAAGCATTGCCTAGCCGCCAGTATTAATCAGCAAGCCAAAAGAAACCTTGCTCCGGCGGTCCTTGAACCGCCGGAGCGGTTGTCTAAGGAGAATAAGGAGTGGATATAGCCTTGAGCACACAGCAGCCCATACTGCAAATGACCCGGATACATAAACGGTTTCCGGGGGTGAAAGCCCTGACAGATGTGAGTCTGCGCCTGTTCCCCGGCGAGGTGCATGCCTTGATGGGCGAGAATGGCGCCGGTAAATCCACCTTGATCAAGGTGTTGACCGGCGTCTATTCGATTGATGAAGGCCTTGTGGAGATGGAGGGCACAGCCATCTCCATGCGCAGCCCGCAGGAGTCACAGGCTGCGGGCATCAGCACCGTGTATCAGGAGGTGAATCTGTGCCCCAACCTGACGGTCGCCGAGAATATCTTCATCGGCCGGGAGCCGCGGCGGTTCGGCTGTATCCAGTGGAAGCAGATGAATCTGCGGGCAGAAGAGCTGCTCCGGGAACGGATGAATCTGCACATTGACGTCACCCTTCCCTTGCAGAGCTATTCTGTTGCAGTTCAGCAATTGGTTGCTATAGCCAGAGCACTGAATATCTCGGCAAAGGTGCTGATTCTGGATGAGCCGACCTCAAGCCTGGATCAGAACGAAGTGGATCAGCTGTTCCGCATTATGAGGAAGCTTCAGCAGGAGGGGCTGTCGATCCTGTTTGTGACGCATTTTCTGGACCAGATGTATGAAATCTCCGACCGGGTCACCATTCTGCGCGGCGGCGAGCTGGTCGGTGAATACATGGCGAACGAGCTGAGCCAACTGGATCTCGTACTCAAGATGATCGGCAAGGAGCTTCATCTGCTGGATGAGCTGCCAACGCTTGCGGCACAGGACAAGAACAGCCTGGGCGATGAGCTGCTGAGGGCGGAAGGGCTGGGCCGCCGGGGCGGAATCGAGCCGTTCGATCTGGCGATCCGCAAGGGAGAGGTCGTCGGACTGGCCGGACTGCTGGGTTCCGGGCGGACGGAGGCGGCCCGCCTGTTGTTCGGTGCCGACAAGCCGGATTCCGGGCAAGTGATCCTGCCGTCATCCGGCGGCGGGGTGCACTCTCCCCGGGAAGCCATAGGACGGCGGATCGCTTTCTGCTCGGAGAATCGCAAGACCGAGGGGATCATCGGCGATCTGACGGTAAGAGAGAACATTATTCTGGCGCTCCAGGCCAAGGATGGAATGTTCAAGACGATCCCGCGTGGGCGGCAGGAGGAGCTGGCTGGAGAATACATCCGCATGCTGAATATCAATCCTCCCAGCCCGGACCATCTGATCAAGAACCTCAGCGGCGGCAATCAGCAGAAGGTGCTTCTGGCCCGCTGGCTGCTGACGGAGCCGGAGCTGTTCATCCTCGATGAGCCGACGCGGGGGATTGACATCGGAGCCAAAGCAGAGATTCAGAAGCTGGTGCTGACGCTCTCCCGGCAGGGAATGTCGTTCCTGTTCATCTCCTCGGAGCTGGAGGAGGTGCTGCGGGTCAGCGACCGGATCGCCATTCTGCGCGACCGCCGCAAGGTGAAGGAAATTTCAGAGAAGGACATGAGCCAGCAGCAGATTATGCAGGCGATTGCGGGAGGCTGAACCAATTATGAGCGTAGTAATGAAGCATCATTTATTCTGGCCGCTGTGCGTACTGGCTGCACTGCTGCTGTTCAACCTGTGTTATTCGCCGGATTTCTTCTCCATCACCGTCCATGACGGGCATTTATACGGCAGCTTGATCGACATACTGAACTTCGGTGCGCCGCTGATCCTGGTAGCTATCGGGATGACGCTGGTAGTGGCTACCAAGGGGATCGACCTGTCGGTCGGTTCCATAGTAGCCATCTCGGGCGCTATCGCCTGCCTGAGCATCAGCAGAGGAGCGGACCAGAACAGTATGGGGCTGATCCTGACCTCGGTGCTGCTGGCCGCAGGCCTGTCCCTGATGCTGGGGGCCTGGAACGGACTGCTGGTCTCCATGGCCGGAATTCAGCCGATTATAGCCACACTGATTCTGATGGTAGCGGGAAGGGGGATCGCCCAGCTTATTACCGGCGGACAGATTATTACAGTAACCAGCACCAAGTATGCGTATATCGGGTCCGGTTCACTGGCTGCGCTGCCCTTCTCTATTTTTGTCGTAGCGCTGGTTCTGGGGATCGCCCTGCTACTTACCCGGCGGACGGCCCTCGGCCTGTTCATCGAATCGGTGGGCTGTAATCCGGCAGCCAGCAAGATGTCCGGCATCCGTGCCCACTTAGTCATACTGGCCGTCTATGTGTTCTGCGGCTTATGCGCCGGAATCGCCGGCCTGCTGCTCAGCTCGAATGTCTCCAGCGCTGACGGCAACAATGCCGGTCTCTGGTATGAGCTGGACGCTATTCTGGCCGTGGTCATCGGTGGGACGTCGCTGAACGGCGGCCGCTTCTATCTGACCGGCACCGTGATCGGAGCGCTGATTATCCAGACGCTGACCACCACCATCTATATGATCGGTGTGCCGCCGGAGATTACGCTGGTTGTTAAGGCCTGTGTCGTCCTGGCCGTCTGCCTGATCCAGTCGGACACCTTCCGCGCCGCGGTTGCCGCCCGCTGGAAGTCGCGGCATTACCCCGCTGAGAAGGAGATGAGCCGTCAT
Source organism: Paenibacillus sp. FSL P4-0338 (assembly GCF_038002365.1). Classification (NCBI taxonomy): domain Bacteria; kingdom Bacillati; phylum Bacillota; class Bacilli; order Caryophanales; family Paenibacillaceae; genus Paenibacillus; species Paenibacillus sp. FSL P4-0338. The sequence goes on from NZ_JBBOCG010000001.1 coordinate 752,490, forward strand.
GCCTCTTAACCGTAAGTATATTCCAATAGTAGTCACCATTCTGCTGTTCATCGTCATGTTCACCGCTGGCTCTTTCCGTTACACAGGCTTCTTCTCCCTTCAGGTGCTGATGAATCTGCTGGTGGACAATGCCTTTCTGCTAATCACGGCGGTGGGCATGTCCTTCGTCATCCTATCAGGCGGCATCGATCTGTCGGTCGGCTCGGTGATTGCCTTATCCACAATGGTCTCGGCAAGCCTCGTGCAGCAGCAGGGCTGGCCGCCCGCCGTTGTTATCCCGCTTGTACTCCTGATGGGTGCCGTATTCGGTACGGTCATGGGCGCGATTATCCATTATTTCGCCATCCAGCCATTCATCGTCACACTGGCAGGAATGTTCCTGGCCCGGGGCTTATGCTATGTCATCAGCATCGATACCATTACCATTGATAACGCCTTCTACACCGCCATGGCCCAGACGCGGATTCCCCTGCCGGGCGGCAGCTTCCTCTCCATCAGCGCTGTTATCGCTATACTTGTCGTAGCAGCCGCTATCTTCACGGCTCACTATACCCGGTTCGGGCGCAATGTGTATGCCCTTGGGGGCAGTGAGCAATCGGCGCTGCTGATGGGGCTGCCCGTGGCGAGAACCAAGGTGCTGGTCTATACGCTTAGCGGACTATGCTCAGCGCTGGCAGGCGTGGTGTTCACCTTTTATATGCTGTCGGGGTACGGGCTGCATGCCGTCGGCTTCGAGCTGGATACGATTGCGGCGGTCGTCATTGGTGGCACGCTGCTGACCGGAGGGGTCGGATATGTGCTGGGTACCTTTTTCGGGGTACTGATTCAGGGTGTGATTCAGACGATTATCAGCTTCGAGGGCACGCTTAGCTCCTGGTGGACGAAGATCGTCATCGGCCTGCTGCTGTTCATCTTCATCCTGCTGCAGCGGGTGCTAAGCTCCAGGCGGCTGACCTTAAAAGAATAAGCACTACGCATGGAGAGACAATTTATACTTGTCTCTCCATTTTTTTGAAATATAATAATGTATAGGTTTCACGCTATACATTATCGTTCTATTTCTCACCGAAACGGTACCGTCCTTTAAAAGGATGACAAAGCCGTTTCCACTTGCTATATAATTGTAATCGCTATCATTCAGAAGGGGGAATCTGCTTGCGAACAGTAAAAGAGTGCCTGGTGCTGCTGTGCATCGTCCTGACACTAATGCTGCTGGGCGGTTGCACGGGTGGCGGGAATAACGGCGGGCCACAGGCGCTGCCTATGCAGGGGCCATCTCCTGCGGCACTTACAGGCCTGCTGCCCTCCGCAGCAGAGATTGCCGCAAACAAGCCAGTAGTGCTCGGCTTCTCCCAGCTCGGATCGGAGAGCACCTGGCGGGAAGCGAACACCGCATCGATCCGCGAAGCTGCCGGGGAGGCGGGGATTACGCTGCTGCTGAAGAACGCTGAGCAGGATCAGCAGAAGCAGTTCGAGGCCATCCGTTCTTTTATCCGCAGCGGGGTCGATGTGATTGCCATTGCGCCCGTGGTGCAGACCGGCTGGGAGCCGATTCTGCTGGAGATTAAGCAGGCTGGAATTCCGGTGATTATCCTGGACCGTTCAGTGAATGTACCGGACAGCTCGCTCTATGTCACGTTCATCGGCTCTGACTTCTATGAAGAAGGAGTGAAGGCGGCTAAGTATGTGAGAGACAAGATGCGTCATCACAACGGGGAGATCCGCATTGCAGAGTTGCAGGGAACCGTAGGTTCAACGCCGTCCATCGACCGCGGGCGCGGGTTCCGCAAGATGCTTGCCGATCAGCCGAACCTGCAGATTACCCTCAGTGCTCCGGCAGATTTCACGCGCAGCGGCGGTCATGAGGTGATGAAGACCTTTCTGCAGCAGCCAAAGGAGCAGTGGCCTCAGGTGCTTTATTCTCATAATGACGATATGGCAATTGGCGCGGTGGAGGCTATTAAGGAGGCCGGACTTGTGCCGGGAGAGGATATTATTATTGTGTCGGTGGACGGCACGCGGCGGGCATTCGAGCAGATGGTGGCGGGCAGCATCAACGCTGTGGTCGAATGTAATCCGCTGCTAGGGCCGCTGCTGATGCAAGCCGTGAAGGAGATTATGGCCGGCCGGACTCTGCCGAAGCGGATGGTGACCCCGGAGGATATATATACCCGGGAGCTGGCCGCAATGGAGATCAACAACCGCAAATATTAAGACATAAAAACCAAAAAATTTCAACTTTTCAAACAAAAATCTACATTGTTCATTGGGCAGAAGTATATTAAGATGAACTCGAATAACAAATATTAGTAGATTCATTCAAGTAATTCAATAGGAGGGGAGGATTGTGAGCTTCCGGCATAAGTAACGCATCCGATTGAAAGGGTTTACAAAAAATGTAATGGAGGAGAATGCCGATGTTCAAAAAGCTCTCGGTGCTTGCGATGACCTTTGTTCTGCTGCTGGGCTGTCTGCCTATGCTGTCTGCTCAGGCGGCAGGAAATGCCACAGCCAAACAGCCGGGAAATTCCAATCCGCTGATGGACCACAAGCTGGGTGCCGATCCCTTCGCATTGACGTATAACGGAAGAGTCTATATCTATATGTCGAGTGATGCCTATGTCTATAACAGCAACGGAACAGTGAAGGATAATGATTTCAGTGCACTGAACAAAATCAATGTCATCTCTTCGGCAGATATGGTGAACTGGACAGACCATGGTGCCATCCCGGTAGCCGGAGCCAATAATGTCAATGGTTCTGCGGGCATTGCCAAATGGGCCTCGCTCTCCTGGGCGCCTTCAGCAGCCGTGAAGAAAATCAACGGACAGGATAAATTCTTCCTGTACTTCGCCAACGGCGCGTCAGGCATCGGGGTACTGACAGCCAACTCTCCGGTTGGCCCGTGGTCCGATCCGCTGGGCAAAGCACTGGTGACAGGCAATACACCGGGAATGTCCGGGGTAACTTGGCTGTTTGACCCGGCGGTTCTGGTCGATGACGACGGCAGCGGCTATCTATATGCGGGCGGGGGCATCCCCAACACTTCGGACCCGGCATCTGTTGCCAGTCCCAAGACAGCCCGTGTGCTGAGACTCGGTGCGGATATGACAAGCATTGTTGGAAGCGCATCCACAATTGATGCTCCCTATATGTTCGAGGATTCGGGCATCCATAAGTACGGCGGCAAATATTATTACTCGTATTGCTTCAACTTCTCCGGCACGCACCCGGCTGCCTATCCGGCAGGTGAAATCGGGTATATGGTCAGCAACAGTCCGATGGGACCTTTTACGTACACCGGACATTTCCTGAAGAATCCTTACACCTTCTTCGGGGTAGGCGGCAACAACCACCATGCGGTATTTAACTTCAATAACGGGTGGTACGTAGTCTATCACGCCCAGACTGTGGCGAAGGCTGTCCTTGGTGACGGCAAAGGCTACCGTTCTCCGCATATCAACAAGCTGGTCCATAATGCGAACGGAACCATCCAGGAGGTTCAGGGAGACATGGCGGGCATCGCCCAGATTGCCAATCTGAATCCGTACACCCGGGTGGAAGCCGAGACGATCGGCTGGAATGCAGGCATTACAACGGAACGTACGCAGGCTGCGGGCGGTCCTGCCAGCAATATGAATGTGACCAATATTAACAATGGAGACTGGGTTGCCGTGGGCAATGCCGATTTCGGCTCCGGCGCTTCCAGCTTCAAGGCGAATGTGGCTTCCGCCACAGGCGGCGGTAAAATCGAAATCCGGCTCGACAGCGCAACCGGCCCGTTGGTCGGCACGCTGAATGTTCCTAATACAGGAGGAGCGCAGTCCTGGCAGGAGGTACAGACTACGGTCAGCAATGCGGTAGGGGTGCACAGACTCTATCTGGTCTTCACCGGATCAGGCTCCGGTAATCTGTTCAACTTCGATTACTGGCAGTTCTCTACGGGCGGCGATGGCGGCACGACACCTCCTCCGGTAAGCAAGGTGGAAGCGGAGGACATGACGCTCAGCGGAACCTATGCGGGGAAGATTACTTCTCCTTTTAGCGGAGTGGCACTGTACGGAAATGATGACGCTGCTGCGTTCAATCAGTATTATGCCTATGGCACGCACAATTTCTCAGTGCGGGGGGCTTCTAACAATTCCTCTGCGGCGCGGGTGGATCTGCTGATCGGCGGAGTGAACGTTGGCTCCTTCAATTTCAGCGGAACAACCCCCTCGGTACAGACGTTGACCAATGTGGCCCATGCCACCGGCAATCAGGAGGTCAAGCTGGTCGTTACCACGGATAATGGAAGCTGGGATGCCTATGTGGATTATATTGAATGGAACCAGTGACGAGGGAAGCATACGGAAGGAGGGATGCTATGGCAAGTAGAAACGGCTTTGCCGTCCTTTTAAAGAACGGTATAGTTTCAGCGGGAAATAGAAGGATAGGTTATCGTGTGCAACATATAAATTCTTCTATTTTTAAAAAAGCAGGGTTGTACCTGCTGGCATTCTCGCTCACGCTCGGTATCCTGTTCAATCCTTCTACGGCTGCTGCTGCGACCTTTACCAATCCGTTTATTTATGCAGACGCCCCGGACAATGACGTCATCAGGGTAGGCAATGTGTATTACATGACCAGCACCACCATGCATATGACCCCCGGTGTTCCTATCATGAAGTCCTATGATCTGGTGAACTGGGAAATCGTGAATTATGTCTACGATACGTATGCGAACGGCGATGCACAGAATCTGAACAACGGACAGAATGAGTATGGCAAGGGCTCCTGGGCAAGCAGCATCCGGTACAATAACGGGATCTATTATGTGTCCTTCGGGTCCAACTCAACCGGCCGGACTTATATCTATCAGACCTCGAATATTGAAAATGGCCCCTGGACCTCATCGGTCCTGGGCAGTTACTATCACGATGCTTCACTGCTGTTCGACAATGGGCGTGTCTTCCTGGTGTACGGAGTTGATAATATCAGCCTGATTGAGCTGACGGCAGATGCCAAGGCCATCAAGTCCGGCGGGATCAGTCAGGTTATCATCCCGAATTCCAGCAATATTGCCGGTTCGAACTTCATTGTGAAGGCCGAGGGCGCGCATATCCAGAAGATCAACGGCTATTATTATGTGTTCCTAATCTGCTGGCCTTCGGGAAGCGGACGCACTCAGTTGACCTACCGCTCCACGAGCTTAACCGGGGGCTATACAGGGCAGGTGTCACTTAACGACTCGGGCATTGCCCAGGGCGGCATTGTGGACACGCCATCCGGTTCCTGGTATGCGATGCTCTTCAGGGATAGCGGGGCGGTTGGACGGATGCCGTATCTGGTGCCGGTAACCTGGACCGGGAACTGGCCGGTCTTCGGAAGCGGGGGCAAGGCACCGCGAACCCTGAACCTGCCTGTTGAAGGGTATCCGGTGAAGAAGGTGTACGCCTCCGATGAGTTCTCCTCATCTTCTGCCGCTGCTGCAACCGTTCGGGATGATGTATACGCTTACTTGGCTGTGCCGGATGCCGTGATTGACCAGACATATTCCGCAGCGGAGGAGGAAACTTTTGCAGGAGCGATCTCGGCAGGAACAGGGCTGGCCAAGGTCTGGCAGTGGAACCACAATCCTGATAATACGAAGTGGTCTCTGTCCCAGCGTCCCGGATTCCTGCGGCTGACCACCGGCAAGGTAAGTACAAGCCTGCTGAATGCCCGGAACACACTGACCCAGCGGACGTTCGGTCCGAAGAGCACAGGCGTGACGGCCCTGGAGACGGGCGGAATGAAGGACGGGGATGTTGCCGGACTGGCTGCTTTTCAGGCTAAATACGGGTTCGTCGGTGTGAAGATGTCCGGCAATTCCAAGTCCATTGTGATGGTCAATGCCAGCTCCGGGTCAATGACTCAAGTGGCCAATGTGCCGCTCAGCCAGAACAGAGTCTATCTGAAGGTACTCTGCGATTTTACTAATCAGACGGATAAGGCGTACTTCTCCTATAGTCTGGACGGCAACAACTGGACATCCATAGGGAATACGCTGCAGATGTCCTATACAATGCCTCACTTTATGGGCTACCGGTTTGCGTTGTTCAATTATGCGACGAAGTCAGCGGGCGGCTATACTGATTTTGATTATCTGCGTCTGGAATAGGCGCGCTTATATCCAATAAGAAGAAGGAGATGTATTTCATTGAAGAACAGAATTAAAAAGGTTGTGGGCGGGCTCGCCCTAGCGAGTGTCCTGCTCACCTCTGTGATGGCAGGCAATGCCAGCGCAGCAATTACCAATGGATCGAAGTTCCTGGGGAATATCATTGCAGGCAGTGCTCCAAGTAACTTCACCACCTACTGGAATCAGGTCACCCCTGAGAACGGTACCAAATGGGGCTCCATCGAAGGCAACCGCAACCAGATGAACTGGGGCAATGCGGACATGATCTATAACTATGCCATTAGCAAAAACATCCCGTTCAAGTTCCATACACTTGTCTGGGGAAACCAGGAGCCTAACTGGGTCGCCGGCTTATCGGCAGCGGAGCAGAAGGCGGAGATCAGCTCATTTATTACTCAGGCAGGCCAGCGTTATTCCGCAAAGACTGCTTTTGTGGATGTCGTTAATGAACCGCTGCACGCCAAGCCTTCGTACCGCAATGCCATCGGCGGTGACGGAAGCACCGGCTGGGATTGGGTCATCTGGTCCTTCCAGCAGGCCAGAGCCGCCTTCCCGAACGCCAAGCTGCACCTCAATGATTATGGCATTATCGGTGACCCCAGCGCAGCCGACAAGTACGTGAACATTATCAATATCCTGAAATCCAGAGGACTGATTGACGGAATCGGCATTCAGTGCCACTACTTCAATATGGATAACGTCAGCGTCTCTACCATGAACACCGTACTGAATAAGCTTGCCGCTACAGGCCTGCCAATCTATGTCTCCGAGCTGGATATTACCGGTGATGACAACACCCAGCTTGCCAGATACCAACAGAAGTTCCCTGTGCTCTGGAACCATCCTTCCGTTAAGGGCGTAACCCTGTGGGGCTACATCCAGAATCAGACCTGGGCATCGGGTACCCATCTGGTGAATTCCAACGGCACAGAGCGCCCTGCCCTGAAGTGGCTGAAGCAATACTTGGGCGGCTCGTCAGCCCTGATGGAAACCACTGACGCCCAGGATATCACTGACAGTGTGATCCTGCCGGACAGTGTGGTTGAGCCAGACCCTCAACTGGATCTCCAACCGGTGCTGGAACCCGTTCCGGCTGAATAAGCTGAAGCAGGCACGCGGTATGTAACATTACTTAAGGGCTGCTCCCGTGGCACAATGCGCCGGGAGCAGCCTTTTTTTGACTAGGATTGTATTGTATGTGAAAAATCGAACACCTTGGGCATGCGAGCGGAAATGAGGTGCATTAGTGCACCTGAATCTAGCGAAAGTCGGCTGCGAGCGGAAATGAGGTGCATTAGTGCACCTGAATCTGGCGAAAGTCGGCTGTGAGCGGAAATAAGGAGCATTAGTGCACCTGAATCTAGCGAAAGTCGGCTGCGAGCGGAAATAAGGTGCATTAGTGCACCTGAATCCGGCGAAAGTCGGCTGTGAGCGGAAATAAGGTGCATTAGTGCACCTGAATCTAGCAAAAGTCGGCTGTGAGCGGAAATAAGGTGCATTAGTGCACCTTATTTAGTTGGATACAGCTCAAATGTGTTGGTGCAGAGGTATGTTAGGCCAATCGTATGTGAAAAACCAAACACAAACACAAACACAAACACAAACACAAACACAAACACAAACACAAACACAAACACCACCAGCACCACTCACCCGCACAAGTAAGTTATCCCCGTACCCGCCAAGACATCCGCCAATCTCACCCCCCACCCCCATCCGCTGGAGGAAGGGACAAATGCCCCTCCCTATACACCTTCCTGTAATGTGAAGGCGTGTAGGAAGTAACCTTCTTGAATATCTTCGAGAAGTACAACGGGTCGTGGTAGCCGACCGAGTAAGACAACGACTTCACCGACAACCGCGACTCCGCCAGCAGTTCGCAGGCCCGCCGGATGCGCACGGTGGTCAGGTAGCCGGAGATGGAGGTGCCAGTCTCTTTTTTGAACAGCCGGAACAGGTAACTGCGCTCAATAGTCACATATTCCACCACATCCAGCACCGATAAGGAAGACTTCCAATAGTTACTCTCGATATAGGCCTTCGCTGACCCTACATAGTCCTTCTTGAGACTGGCCTGCTCGCTCGGATAATACTCCATGTAATACGACAGCAGCAGATGAAGCACCGCATCCGAGCGCTCCCGTGCATACGGCTCCAGTTCATTGGCCTTAATCTGATCGAACATGGCCCTGAAATCCTGCGGCGCGGTCGTTACAACGGGCTGGTCGGGTGAGATACGAAGCTTAGCAAGTAAGCGTAAGGCCTCCGGCCCGCTAAATTCAATCCAGCAATACGCCCACGGGTCCTGCGGATCAGGATAGTAATACACCTCCGTCTGCGGAAAAATCATAAAGCTCTCGCCCGTCTCCACAGGGTGTACCGCCTGGCCGGTCTTCAAGTAACCTCTGCCGCTTACGATATAATGCAGCGCATATACATCACGGACGCCGGGTCCCCATCTATGCAGATTGGAGGGCTTGTACCCGTTCCCTTTTACCATTGGACCCTCATTGAGTCCGTATTCCATAGAATTCATAGTCAGCACCTGTATCTTTCAGCATGTTACTTATACTATATGACGAAAACAACAAATAAACAAAGGAAGCGTATTCAAAAATGACAACGCTTTCTTAAGAATGTGAGCTTACGGCGCCCCTCCCCTGGAAGGTAAACTAAAGGTACGAGGGAGGAGCGCATATGGAATTGGAAACACAGCCAAAAAGTCCCGGAACCGGCGGCGGCCGGCGGTCGTTTTTATGGAAGCGGTTTAAAAAACAGAAAGTACTGCATTTGTTCGTCGGGCTAGGCATGATCTATCTGCTGATCTTCGCGTACACTCCGATGTTCGGCATCCTAATGGCGTTCAAGGATTACAGCATCTCCGGCGGCATCAAAGGAATCTTCACCAGCGATTGGGTCGGGCTGAGGTATTTCGATGAATTCGTCCATGACTATCAATTCGGCAAGCTGGTCCGCAACACGCTGGTCCTTAGTCTGCTGAAGGTCCTCTTCGCCTTCCCGGCGCCGATCCTGCTGGCGATCATGCTGAACGAAGTGAAGCACATGGCCTTCAAGCGGTTTGTGCAGACGATCAGCTATCTGCCGCATTTTATCTCCTGGGTGGTCGTGGTTGGCGTATCCTATGCCTTCCTATCCGCCGATGTCGGTGTGGTCAATAAGGCGCTGATGGCGATGGGCTTCACGGATGAGCCGCTAGCCTTCCTGACCAGTCCAAATTACTTTTGGGGGCTGGCGGTAGGGAGTGCGGTGTGGAAGGAGATGGGCTGGTGGACGATTATTTTTCTGGCGGCGATCTCGGGGATCAGTCCTTCGCTCTATGAGGCTGCTGAGATTGACGGTGCCGGAAGGCTGGCGCGTATCCGTTATATCACCCTGCCGGGAATGAAGGGAACCATCGTTGTTGTGCTGGTACTGACCATCGGGAGCATTCTCGGCGGCGGACTGGTTGGTTCAAACTTCGAGCAGGCCTACCTGCTCGGCAACAGTATCAATAATCCAACCTCAGAGATTGTCCAGACCTACGCATTCAGGGTGGGGTTAAGCGACGGGCGGTTCTCCTATGCAGCAGCGATCGATTTAATTCAATCGGTGATATCTGTAGCGCTGATTTTCTCCAGTAACTATATCGCTAAGCGGGTATCGGGCTCCAGTCTGTTTTAGAGAGAGGAGGGAAGGCTATGCTGAAGAGTCAGCGGCAGAAGGATTTTGTTTTTGACAGCGTGATCTATGTGGTATTGTTCATTATTATGCTCACGATGCTGTACCCGTTCTATTACGTGTTAATAGCTTCATTTAATAAAGGCTCAGACTCACTGCTGGGCGGGGTGTATCTGTGGCCCCGGAACTTTACCCTGGAGAATTACCGGGTGTTCATGGATGATCCCAAGTGGGTGAAGGCTTTCCTGGTCTCCGTACTGCGGACGGTGTCCGGCACCTTGCTCGGACTGCTGCTTACCAGCATCGTCGCTTACGGCTTGTCACATCGTGATCTGTTGTTTAGCAAGGTCTATTTCACAGTGATCGTATTCGCCATGTACTTCTCCGGCGGACTGATCCCTTATTATGTAGTCTTGCGTTCACTAGGCTTGTTAAATTCCTTTGCGGTGTACATCATCCCGTCCATGCTCAGCACGTTCTTCCTGCTCATTGCGATCTCATTCTTCCGTGAAATTCCCGCTGAGCTAAAAGAATCTGCGCATATAGACGGGGCCGGTGAGCTTACGATATTCTTCCGCATCATCCTGCCGGTCTCAACGCCGGTGCTGGCGACTATGGCCTTGTTCATGGGGGTCGGACAATGGAATTCCTGGCTGGATTCGGCTTATTTCGTCCAGTCCGAGGAGCTGCGTACGCTGGCCTTCCGCATGATGGAGGTCATCAACAAGAGCAACTCTCCGATGGATTCGCTGGCGGTAGCCAACAGTGCCTCGGCGGGTGTGACCAGCTTCTCCTTACAGGTCACTTCAATGGTCGTTTCCATTGTTCCCATTATCTGTGTGTATCCGTTCCTGCAGAAGTATTTCGTTTCTGGAATCATGCTGGGTTCGGTAAAAGGCTAGGCCAGTGCTTCAGTGTTCAAATGTTCCATCGCTCATACAGCTCATTAATTCAATCATGGAGGGATTAGCTTGAACAAAAGCAGAAGCTTTAAGATCGTCGCAGCCGCACTCTCAATGGCCGTAGTGTTATCCGCCTGCGGCGGTAACGGGGGAAATACCGCCCAGCCCGCCCCGTCCGGCAGCCCGGACGCCGCTGCAGGCGGGAATGCACCTGCCAAGCCCGGACAGGTGAAGGAGTTAAGCCTCTTCATTGATGCGTCGTGGTACCCGGTTACGGAATGGAAGGGTCCGGTCGCCGACATGATTACCGAGAAGACGGGGGTGAAGCTGAAGGTTACGGTCGCTACCGATGACAAACAGCTCCCGCTGATGATTGCCTCCGGTGACCTGCCGGACCTGGTGTTCACCTCATCCAATGTAGACCGGTTATCCGACTCGAAGCTGTCGTATTCCTGGAATGAACTGATTGAGAAATATGCGCCGGATTTCAAGATTGACAAGACCCGGATTGCCATCCACACCATGGATGACGGCAATTTCTATACCGTGCGGAATTCCTTTGCAACCCAGGAGGAGATGAAGAATAGTAAATATTCGTTAGGCAGCGACGGCAACCCGGGCATCGCGGTCCGGGAGGATATTCTGAAGGAGCTGGGGAATCCGCCGATCAAGACCCTGGATGATTTCGTCAAGGTGCTGGGCATGGTCAAGGAGAAATATCCCGAGATGGTCCCGCTGATCATGGACAAGGACTGGATCGAGCAGTATTTCCTGGCCCAATTCGGTACGGAGACTCTGCTCGACGGCTGGTATGAACAGGACGGCAAGGTGGAATATGCGATCAGGCAGCCCAAGATGCTGGACTTCTTCAAGTTCATGAATAGCCTGTACCGTAACGGCTATATCCTGGCTGAGAATTTCGCACTGGCCAATGACCAGATTGATGATCAATATGCTACGGGCGGCAAAGCCTTCGCCCATAGCCACACCGTATCCACCGCAGATACCGATAACATCAAGATCAAGAGCAATCAGGGGAACTTCTCCTTCAAGATGCTGCCAAGCGTATTGTCGAAGGATGCCAAGGTAGTCAGCTCAGGACTCGGCTTCTCCGGAACCTTCATCACCAAGAAGAATAAGGACCCGGAGGCCTCCATCAAATTCATGCAGTATCTGGCCAGCGACGAGGGCAAGAAGCTGACGATGTTCGGGGTAGAGGGCGTGCACTGGACCTGGAATGAAGAAGGTCACCCCGATTTCAAATACAATCCGTCCGATGCCGATTTCGTGAACAGCAACGGAATTAAGTGGTGGTATCTGTATAACGATGGAGTTACGGAGGGCATGCTGTCCTATGTTCCTGAGCTGCAGAAAACTCAGGCGCTGATGGATCTGAAGTCGATCCGCATCTACAAGCCGGAGATCGGCCTGATCCAGACTCAGCCGGATTCACAGGAGAAGACCATTAAGACCAAGATCGATGAGATGGTCAAGAATGAGAAGGTCAAAATCTATCTGGCTGAATCGGAGGAAGCCGCAGTAGCAGCCTATGAGAATATGCTGAAGAACGCAGAGAACATCGGCCTGCAGAAGCTCACCGACTGGGCGAATACAACCTATCAGAAGAAAAAAGAATTGTTCAAGTAAGCGGATTCCTGCCGGTAGAGACCTGTCTCTACCGGGTTTTACATGTTCATGGTAGGATTAGAGAACATAAGTCGGGCACCGGAGGGACAGACTGCCGTGAGCATTGTACGCAAAATGATAGTAGGATATATCTTTCTGATTTTTATTCCAGTAGTTACGTTTGGCTACTATTATTATAGTAAGATCTATGACTCTGTAAGCGGCCAGTTTGTGGAGAGCCGTCAGAAGATTCTGGAGCAGGCCTATGCCAATATGAAGGCAGACCTGGCCCGGATTGATTCCACGCAGCGGATGCTGCAATACAATCCATATGTAACCGATTATCTGGACGGCAGCTATGAGACGGACGCAGAGAGTGTATATGCCTACAACCGTTATATTAATCCGGTGATTATACAATCGCTTAATATCAGTCCTGAAATTGAGACGTTCAGAATCTATCTGACCAAGCAGGGCGTGCTGCCCATTACTGACCGTCTGCTCGAACTATCGGCGTTGGTTGAACAGGGTGCGGAGGCTACCCGTATGCTGCGGCCGGGACAGGGCAAGTGGATGATTCCCGATCCCCAGGTGGAAGCTCCCCCGCTGGTGTTCTATCAGAATATATATAATAATGACTTTACCGAGATTGTGGGACTGCTGGAGCTGCGGGTCGGCAGTGAGCTGATCCGCAAGTTCTATCGGGCGACAGGCGGAGGGGATTGGACCGCGCTGCTTCTGCCCGCAGAGGGCAAGCCGCTGGAGCGGGAAGGCATTCCCGCAGCAGTGGACGATGCCACCTGGAGCAGACTGGCCTCGGGAGAAGCACAGACCTATTTTATCAACCGGGAAGTCATTGTTAATCAGTTATATATGAAGGAACTGGGCGTACGTGTTGCCGTAATCGGCAAGGTATCCGAGGTGTTTCGCTCGATCCGGAGCCAGGAGCTGGTGATGATAACGACATTCGCAGTACTGCTTGCGTTATTGTCGTTCGCGTATTACACTCTTGCTTCAACGATTACGAAGCGTGTTCTCCGGCTCGCCAGACATATGCGCAATCTGAACGACGACAACCTGAAGCAGTCGGTCAGCAAGGAGGATAAGCCGGGCCGCAAGGATGAGATCAGCTTCCTGACCGAGACCTATAATTCGATGCTTCTGCGCATGGATGAGCTGATCAACAATGTCCACCGGGCCGAGCTGCGCAATAAGGAAGCCGCTTACAAGGTGCTCCAGGCCCAGATCAAGCCGCATTTTCTCTATAATACGCTGGAGACTATCCGCATGCTGGCCGAATCGAACAATGACAAGGAAGTGGCGGAGATCTCTTACTGGTTCGGTAAGCTGATGCGTTACAGCCTGTCCGCCCAGGACGATCATACCGTGCTCTCCCAAGAGCTTGAGACCGTAGTTTTCTACCTCAATATTCACAAAATGCGGTTGCAAAAAAGACTCACCTATGAGGTCGATATCGCTGTGGCTGCCGAGGCCCTGATTTGTCCAAGATTCATCCTCCAGCCCCTGGTCGAGAATAGTATTATTCACGGAGCTGCCGTGACACTGCGGCCGGTCCATATCCTGATTCAGGCGAAGGAGACGGCGGAGGATATCCGAATCAGCGTGTCGGACAGCGGCATGGGTATTCCTGAAGAACAGGTGCGGCAGCTTCGCGCCCGGTTATCCCGCGGGGAGGAGCTGAACACTCAGGAAGAGACAGAGGGAGGCGTGGGCCTGTATAATGTCAGCGAGCGGATTAAATCATTTTATGGCGGGACCTCACGGCTGATTCTTGAGAGTGAGGAGGGCAAGGGGACCTGCCTGACCATCATCCTATCGAAAGGGGCGGCAGAGCAAGCATGAGAATTCTGATCGTAGACGATGAGCCGATTATCCTTGGAGGGCTGGTGAAGGTGATTGGCGGAGCCGCGCCGGCCGGAGCTGAGATCCGCGAGGCCGGCGACGCCTTCGAGGCGCTTCAGATCATGAAGGAATATATGCCGGATGTGACGGTAACGGACTTGCATATGCCGGAGAAGAACGGGTTCGAGATGATGGAGGAGGCGAAGGAGAACGGTTTATGTGAGCGCTTCATTATTCTTACCGGACATGATGACTTCGAATATGCCCGCCGGGCGCTCCGCTACGGGGTAGTGGATTATCTGCTGAAGCCGGTGGATAAGGAGGAGGTAGCCCGGCTGCTGAGTCAGGTGAAGCGGAATCTTCCCTCCGTGGACAGTACGGACTGTCCGCCGCATGCCAAGCGGATTCTTGCCTACACCCGGCTGAATTATATGAATGACCTGTCCCTGGATCATCTGGCCGAGCTGATGGACCTTCATCCGAATTACATCAGCAGCCTGTTCAAGAAGGTCACCGGCGATACGTTCGTCCATTACCTGAATACCACCAGGATCAAGGAAGCGCAGAAGCTGCTGAGCCTCCACCGGGATCTGCCGGTAGTCGAGATCGGACGCCGGGTCGGGTATGAGAACAAGCATTACTTCAACAAGGTGTTCAAAAAATACACCGGCAGCACCCCTGGGGCTTACCGGCAAGATCACTAAAGCTGCTTCTGCGTAATCATCCGCCAATGATTTTACACCCCATTAACATGCTTCATACGTTCGCGTGATATAACTGAAACAATCGGTTATAAGAGGAGAAGATGAGATGAAGCTAAGCAAAGAGGAGAGATCGTGGATTCTGTACGACTGCGGGAATTCCGCGTATTCGATGGCCGTGACTACGGCGCTGCTGCCGATTATCTTCGGGATGTTCGATAATGTGGGCAGCAGCATGGACCTGGGGTATTTCAACTCGATCGCCAGTATTCTGGTCGCGGTCCTCAGCCCGATTCTCGGCACGATTGCGGATTATAAGGACCGGAAGAAGCGGTTCTTTATTTTTTTCGCTGCGCTCGGTATCCTTTCAACCGCCTCATTGGCCTTTGTGTCCCCTGCCAGCGGGCAATGGCAGCTGCTTGTTGCCTTTTACATTCTGTCAGCGGTCGGCTTCGCCGGGTCTAATATCTTCTACGACTCCTTCCTGGTGGATATTACGGAGGATGAACGGATGGACAAGGTGTCAACGCGAGGGTTCGCCTACGGCTACATCTTCAGTTGTATTCCGTTCGGCATCAGTCTGCTGCTGATCTTCCTGCTGGGAATGGACAAGGCCATCGGCTACCAGATCGGGTTCATCATTACGGCGCTCTGGTGGGGACTGCTGACGGTGCCGATGATCCGGGATGTGAAGCAGAGATATTATATCGAGCCTGAGCCGAAGCCTGTGGCCCGGAGCTTCAAACGCATCGCTGCCACCTTCGGGAATATCCGCCAGCACCGAATCGTCTTTGTGTTCCTGCTTGCTTACTTCTTCTATATTGACGGAGTAGATACGATTATCAAAATGGTTGTGCCTTACGCAACCTCCGTCCTCGGCACAGAAGCCCTCGACACCTTCACACTGCTGGGAATTCTGCTCATCATCCAGATTATTGCCTTTCCCTGCGCGATTCTCTATGGCAATCTGGCCAAAACCTACTCCGCCCGGGCCCTGATTATTGCCGGGATATTCACCTACGTTATTTCCTGTATCGCAGCGTTCTTCATTACTTCGGTGTGGCATATCTTCCTGCTGGGTGCGCTGATCGGCTCGGCCCAGGGCGGCATTCAGGCACTCAGCAGGTCCTATTTCGCCAAAATCATCCCGAAGGAGAATTCCAATGAATTCTTCGGGTTCTATAATATTTTTGGCAAGTTCGCGGCGATTCTTGGCCCTGCCTTAATGTCTCTGACCACTACCTTGGTAGGAGATGCCCGCTATAGTATTTTGTCGATTATCCCGCTCTTTCTGATCGGCTTCTTCATCTTCATCACATTGCCAAAGGGGACATAGTATGGAATCCACTGGTTTGCCACCGCAACCACCCTCTGCAGCCAAGCATCTGATCGTCATCTCCTATGATGCCTTCTCTGAAGATCACTGGGAGATGGCCAGCCGCCTGCCCAATCTGTCGAAGCTGATCACCAGCGGTGCTTACAGCAACCGTCTCAGAAGTGTCTATCCCACGCTAACTTACGTTGTGCATACTACCATCGTTACCGGCGTCTACCCGGATAAACACGGTATCTATCACAACAATCCGCTGCAGCCGTTCGTGCCGGAGGAGGAGCAGCGCTGGTTCTGGTTCCGTGAGGCGGTTCAGGTGCCAACAATCTATGATGCCGCGCGTAAAGCGGGGCTGAGTACAGCGGGACTTCTGTGGCCGGTAAGCGGAAAGTCCTCGATTCAGTATAATATTCCAGAGATCCGTGCGTTAAAAGGGGAGAACCAGGCGCTTAAGGTACTGCGAAGCGGCAGTCCCCTGTACTGCGCCCGGCTGGAGCTGAAATACGGACGAATCAGGCAGGGCATCGCCCAGCCGCAGCTCGATAACTTCACCACGAAGTGCGCCGCCGATACGATCAAGCGGCATAAGCCGAACCTGCTGATGATGCATCTGATCGACCTGGATGACACCAAGCATCTGTGCGGCACGGACAGCGGGGAAGTAGACGATGTCATCCTGCGGATGGACAATCGGCTGGGTGAGATCATGCAGGCTGTTGAGGATGCCGGAATCCGGGAGGAGACGGTGATGATGGTACTGGGCGACCATGGTCAGTTCAATGTGCGCTACAAGATGCATGTGAACAATCTTTTGCAGGCCAAAGGACTGATCTATGAGAAGGACGGCGTGATGCAGTGGCGGGCCTACTTCCAGAGCGGCGGCGGTTCAGCTTATCTGCATGTGCAGCCCGGAGATGAGGAAGCGCAGCAGCTGGCCTTGGCGGCGGTGGATGAATACAGGCGTGACGGAGCACCGGGAATTGAGAGTGTATACACGGAAGAGACGCTGAAGCAGCTCCATGCCAGCCCGGTGGCAAAAGTCATGCTTGAAGCACAGCGGGGCTACAGCTTCGATGAAGCGCTGGCGGACACGCTGGTCACCGATTTGCAGGCGGAGGGCATTCGCTATGCTACGCACGGCTACTCCCCGGATGCAAGCGGGTACCGCTGCAATCTCGTCATCGCAGGCGCAGGGATCAAGCAGAGCTATCCCATCGGTGATCTGGAGATGGTCGACATCGCCCCGACGATGGGACGGATGCTGGGGCTCCGGTTCGGGCCGGGGGACGGGCGTGTGCTGGAGGAGATTTTTGAGGAGTAGCGGGGGGATAGTAATGGTAGTGTGAGTGATGAATAGAGCAACTTCCATCGGTCCGATCAGGATGTCCGCACACGCGGCAGCCGGGTCGGGCTTTTTTTATCGTTGGTTGTATCGGCGAATAGGATGATAGCTTGCTCATGCGGTGTTGCGGGGTGGGGTGCGTGTACCCGTAGGCCAAACGTATGCGGAAAAGCAAATACAATCTGCTGGCGCTTAGTAGAGTAGCGTTAGCCTTAGGAAACAGGCGGATTTCCTCCACTTGCTGATGAACGAATGAGCGCTTCCCGGGTAACAGTTGTATAAACAACACTTAATTTCAGCCCATCCAGCCGCAGAAGCCCAAACAAACTATTTTAGTTGTAATATTTCCGCTTATTTCCTTATATTTGCCTAAAGCGGGCTGATTAAGATACGTTTTTCCACCTGTTTGCCGCTAAGAGGGGGGCGCCGCCCCTGAACATTAATCAACGGCACGACTGTAATTAAAATTTAAATTACCGTTGACATTTTGCCTATGATCAAATATATTATCCATAAGAATAAAAGTTTCCTTAGAGAAACAATTGTGTATATGAGAAACAATATACACAATAGATTCATTAATTTGCTATAGAGATTGAACTTGAAAATATACGTAAAGGGAAAAGTGGCGGAGGGGAATTTTAGAACTGGAGGAGCGGTAGCGTCCGCCTTTGTATTTGGATTTCTACCGCGAAGAGCGGTTTTAATCAGGAAATCCAAATTGGGCAGCGGCCTGAAGTCCAAAACTTCTCTGGAGTCACGGCCAATCCCAAACCAAAAAATCATTAGTTTATTTTAGTCAGTTAGGCTAAATAGGAGATGGGGTGCTGACATGATTCAGATTAAGGGTTTAAACGTTGATTATTTCGGCAACTCGGCGCTGGAGGGTGTGACGCTCGATATCCCCTTCGGGCATTCGGTAGGCATTATCGGGCCCAATGGCGCTGGGAAGTCCACTTTCATTAAGGCGCTGCTGGATGTGATCAAGAAGAGAAGCGGAACGGTAAAGGCAGAGGGGAAGGACATTGCCCTGTACAGACGGAATATTGCCTACGTGCCGCAGAAGAACGATATTGACCTGACTTTTCCCATTACAGTTAAGGATACGGTGCTGACCGGAACTTATCCGAACCTGAAGCTGTTCCGGCGTCCGGGTAAGAAGGAGAGGACTTTTGCGGAGCGCAGCATGGCGATGGTGGAGATCGGTGACCTTGCTGATAAGCAGATTAGCAATTTGTCCGGCGGGCAGCTGCAGCGGGTGTTTATCGCCCGGGCGCTGGCCCAGGAGGCCAGTGTGTTTTTCCTGGATGAGCCGTTTGTCGGCATTGATATGGTTAGTGAGCGTATCATTGTGAACCTGTTCAAGCAGCTCCGTGAGGAAGGCAAGACCATCCTGGTGGTGCACCATGATCTGCATGAAGTTGAAGAATATTTTGACAAAATCATTCTGCTTAACAAGCGGCTTATCGCCTTCGGAGATGTGCAGGATACCTTCACCACAGAGAATATCCGCAGAGCCTACGGTACATCCTTGGGCAACGTAATGATCCAGGGTGCAGGAGGTGCTTCTCATGATTGAGTCCTTATCCAGTCTGCTGAATATTCCAGTTTACGCCCTGAACGCCGGGTTATCTGCAATTATTCTCGGGATTGTCTCAGGGGCGTTGGGCAGCTTCATCGTTCTGCGCAAAATGTCGCTGATGGGCGATGCCTTATCTCACGCAGTGCTTCCGGGCGTCGCCCTGTCTTATATTCTGGGCATCAACATCCTGCTGGGCGCTTCGTTGTTCGGCCTGTTAGCCGCTATTCTCATTCAATTCATCACCAGCCGCAGCAATATCAAGAGCGATACCTCTATCGGTATCATTCTCAGCTCCTTCTTTGCACTCGGGATTGTCCTGATTACGTTCGCCCGAAGCGGGCTGGATCTCACTCATATTCTGTTCGGTAACATTCTGGCTGTCCCGCAATCCGAGCTGCTGCAATCCTTCATCATCATGCTGGCGGTGCTTGCCATTATTACACTGCTGTACAAAGAGCTGCTGATCAGCTCATTCGATCCAGTGGTAGCGAAGGCTTACGGGCTGAAGACCGGCTTCTATCATTATCTGCTGATGATGCTGCTCTCCGTAGTGACCGTCTCCTCCTTGTCTCAGGTTGGGATTGTACTGGTCATCGCGATGCTGGTCATCCCGGCAGCCACCTCGTATCTGTGGTCCAATTCCTTGCTGCATATGATCGTATTAGCCTCCTCAGTTGGGGCAGCCTCGGGGATCATCGGCGTATACGTGAGCTTCCGCTACAATCTGCCGACAAGTGCAACAATCGTGCTGGTAGGCGTCACCTTGTTCAGCATTTCATTCATCATATCGCCCAAGAATAATTTTCTGCGGAAAGGACTGAAGCAAGCATGAGACTGTTCAAAATAATATCGGCATCCTTACTCATTCTACTACTCGCCGCATGCTCCAACACCAGTAAGGGGGGAGCGGATGACGGCAAGCTGCAGATTGTGGCCACGTATTCGATCATTGCAGACATGACCCGGAATATCACCGGAGATAAGGCGGAGGTCTACAGCATGGTACCTATCGGCACAGACCCCCATATGTATGATCCGCTGCCTGCAGATACAGGCAAGGTTTCCAGCGCGGACCTTATTTTCTATAATGGATTGAATCTGGAGACCGGCAAGGGCTGGTTCCAGGATCTGCTCAAGGTGACAAAAAAGGAAGCTGCCGCGTTTGCCGTCTCCGAAGAGGTCACGCCGATGTACCTAACCGAGAAGGGGAAGGAGTCCCAGGTTGACCCTCATGCCTGGCTGGATATACAGAACGCGGTCAAGTATGTGGATGTCATTACCGCACGTGTGATCGAACAGGACCCGGACAACAAGCAATATTATCTGGATAACCAGACCGCGTACGTGAAGGAGCTGACGGAGCTGGATCAGTATGCCAAGGAAGCTGTGAGCAAGGTCCCGCAGGAGAAGCGCGTCCTGGTCACCAGTGAAGGAGCCTTCAAATACTTTTCCCAGGCCTATGGCTTCGAGTCTGCCTTCATCTGGGAGATCAACACTGACAGCCAGGGAACACCGGAGCAGATGAACCGGATCATCGGCATTATCAAGGAGAAGCAGATTCCGGCGTTATTCCTGGAGACGAGTGTCAATCCCAAGACGATGGAGACGATTTCCCGCGAGACCGGGGTGCCGGTCCATTCCAGGATTTTCACAGATTCTCTGGCTAAGGAAGGGGAAGACGGAGACACCTACCTGAAGATGATCAAGTGGAATATCGATCAGGTGATAGAGGGCTTGTCCCGATAGGCTGCAACAAATAACCCGCCAACGTGGATGGATTGCTTATCCAGTCTTGGCGGGTTATTTCCGATATTGTGCATAGTTCAAGCGCTGACAATCCCGAGCACGAATCCGTCATAGCCCTTGCTGCCTACCGTCTGTATAGCAGTAGCATCTATGCGCGGCTCCTCTGCGAGCAGCTTCATGAATTGCCGGATGCCTTGAACCCGGTCATCCGCACTGTCCGGGTCAATTACCTCGCCGTCACGCACTACATTATCCGCCACAATGACCGCACCCGGCCGGGCCAGCTTCAGCACCCACTTCAGGTAATGCGGATTATTCGGTTTGTCGGCATCAATGAAGATGAAGTCAAACGGCTCACATCCCCGGGCTTCCAGCAGTGCCAGCGAATCCAGCGCCGGACCTTCCAGTACTTCCGTCTTGTCTGCCAGCCCCGCCATTCTAAGGTTATCCTCAGCCACTACAACATGCTTGTGCTCGAATTCCAGTGTGACCAGTCTGCCCGCCTCCGGCAACGCCCGCGCCAGCCAGATGGTGCTATAACCGCCCAGCGTGCCGATCTCCAGAATGTTGGATGCTCCCTTCATTTTGGCCAGCAGATACAGCAGCTTCCCTTGATTCGGAGCGACATCAATCGCCGGTAAGCCGGCCCCTGTATTCGCATCCAGCACAGCGTCCAGGACCGGATCAGCCGTCAATAACCGGTCATTGAAATAAGCGTCTACGTTGCTCCATTTGTTCTGTTCTTCCATGTGAATCCCTCCATTAGTTGTTTTTTTGTATTGTTGTATTGGAACTGCTTTAAATATAAGGGATTATAATTCATAATACTAATATATGATAATGTCATAATCATAAGTATTGGTTATGAATATGACCTATGAATAGGAGCGTATTTATTAACATTCATCCACTCAGGCTTTTCTATTATGCAGCCGGGCTACAGCGGTTTATTGATATCTGCCGGGAATGATGAACAATAATAATATATTTCTTTTCGATTAAAATATATTGATAAACGATAAATATTATGCTAAATTAAACTCACCATAACAAGTGAGGAGTATGTGTAATGAACCGTAAGCCAGGCTCAACCACGTTTCTGAAGGCGGTGCTTATTGTGTTCGCGCTGGCCGCGCTGGCCCTGTGTATCTTCGCGGTCCCGGCTATCGGTGACTTCGCAGCGGAGCTGTATCCCGGCCATTCGTATATCCAGGTGCTGGTGATGACAGATCTGTATGGGGCGGCTCTGCCGTTCTTCATAGCACTGTCCCAGGCATACAGACTGTTACGCTTAATCGACCGCAATGAGGCTTTCTCGGAGGACTCGGTACGGGTGCTGAAGCATATCAAGCATGCGGCAGTGTCGATCAGCGGAATGTTCACCTTAGGGCTGCCGCTGTTCTATCTGATGGCGGAGAAGGACGATGCCCCGGGCATTATTGTGATCGGGCTGGTCCTTATTTTCGCCTCCATGGTGATTGCAGTATTCGCGGCGGTACTCCAGAAGCTCCTGAATGAAGCGATAGCATTGAAATCTGAGAATGATCTGACAGTCTGAGGTGGCGACCATGGCGATTATCGTTAATATTGATGTGATGCTGGCTAAGCGGAAAATGAGTGTAACAGAGCTTACAGAGCGGGTGGGAATTACGATGGCGAACCTGTCCATTCTTAAGAACGGCAAGGCCAAAGCGATCCGTTTCTCAACGCTTGAGGCAATATGTAAGGCGCTGGATTGCCAGCCGGGAGATATTCTGGAATACACACCGGAGGCTACAGAATAATGGGCGCCGGGAGCGGGGAGGGAACGGTATTGAGAGCCATGACACGGCTGCTGCACTTCGCGTACCATCAGGCGATGAGCTGTATCTTTCCTGTAGCGATCTTTGGAACGTTAATCCTGACCCGGACAGCAGAGCTGCCGTTCATCCACCGCTATGATCTGATTCTGCTGATCCTGCTTACTGTACAGTATCTGATGTACCGGAGCGGGCTGGAGACGCTGGATGAGATCAAGGTTATCTGTGTGTTTCATGTGATTGGACTGGTGCTGGAGATGTATAAAATAAGAATGGGCTCCTGGGCCTACCCGGAACCCGGCTATACGAAGCTGTTCGACGTTCCGCTGTACAGCGGATTCATGTACGCCAGCGTGGCCAGCTTCATGTGCCAGATCTGGCGCAGGCTGCAGATGGAGTTGACCGGCTGGCCGGGTCTGGCTTCGGCGGGACTGCTGGGCGGCGCGATCTATCTGAACTTCTTCACCCACCACTTCATTCCCGATTTCCGCTGGTGGCTGACAGCCCTGGTAGTAGTGGTATTCTGGAGAACCTGGATCATTTACCGGGTGCAAGGCAAGACGTACCGGATGCCGCTTGTGCTGGCTTTTGCCATTGTGGGGTTCTTCATCTGGCTGGCCGAGAATATCGCGACCTTCCTGGGGGCATGGCAATACCCGGACCAGCACGAGAGCTGGCACCTGGTAGGCTTCGGCAAGATCAGCTCATGGTTCCTGCTGGTGATTATCAGTGTGATTATTGTTGCCCAGCTTAAGCATGTGAAGGCCGGCCGGAGCGGGTCCAGATAGCCAGTCCGTCCAGCGGATAACGGAAGGATGGTCCAGTTCCTCCGGTAACCGACGGGATTAGCGAACATTGTTCCCCGTTGGAATCAAGGGAGAATAGCTGCTCAATGTGATAGACACCGGGAGACGGAGCTGACTCATAGAGTCTCAAGGCGATCCCGGCCGCCGCTTGAGCCGTGATGGAGGCTTCATGCAAGCCTGTAATGCCGTATTCTCTGGAGGCGGGTCGGCCGTCCTTCGTCCCGCAGGCATCGACTTTGACCGCATAGCGCTCGGAGCCGAAGCGGAAGCGGGTGAATGCCTGGACCGCGAGATTGCGGAGCGTCCGGTTACGCAGCAGACGGGAGAGTCCGGTGCGGCGCAGCAGCGCTGCGGCTGAGGTCATGCTCCGTGAATCGAAGCAGAGCCGGGTCGAGACAGAAGGGACATTAAGGGTCTGAGGCAGAGTGATCTGATCCGAAAAAGGAAAACGGTAGGCTCTATGCGTCCGCAGTGCAAAGCCGAAATCCGCTGCTTTAGCCTCTGTGAAGCTTGAGGTGGTGCGCGGTCTGCCGTGCTCGGTGATCTCGAAGTCGGCTCCGAGGTTGTCCACCGTCCACTCCATAGCTGCCTGTCCATGGCTGTCACCCAGTCCCAGCATGATTGAGATGTCGATCTGCTCCGTATGGTCCAGCTCCTGGGCGGCCCGTGCCGCAAGCAGGTTCGTTAGCCCCGGCGCGAGGCCGACACTTAGCACTGCCGCCCCCTTGAGCTTATGCTTCACAGGGTCGAGCCTTTGCAGCATGGTCAGGAAGTCTCCGCTTGCCGAGACATCTACATATTGGGTGCCGCTCTGGAGGCAGGCTTCGGCCAGCCGGGTGTCCTGCTGATCCAGACACATAACGACCAGCTTAACCTTCTCCAGCAGCTCTGGGGAAAGCGGCATCTCCGCCGACAAGCGCAGCGGTTTCACGTATCCGCCCGTACTGCGGGAGAATTCCTCGGCCCGGTGCAGGTTTCTTCCTGCTGCGTAGACCTTGCCGGGGTGCTGTGCCCCGAGAATCCGGCATATCTGTGATCCGACATGTCCGTAACCGCCGATTACTACTATATCTGTTTTCATGATTATTCCCGTCCTTCGTGGTGGATTGCAGGATCTGCGGTATAATTAACGTTATGTATCATTATCCTGCTAAGGCGGGCAGCGGACTATCCCACATTTGTGGGATTTCGGGGAGGACAGAAGATGAACAAGGGAGTACATAGCCTATTACAGCTTGACCCTGCCCGGGGCGGCCCGGTGCTGAATTCACAGCAGTACCGCGAAGCAGTGATTGCCAGGCTCCGCCTGCTGGTTCCATTCGCTGCAGCCTGTTGTACGACAGTAGACCCGCATACACTTTTAACGACAGGGTCGGTTACGGAGCAGGGACTTGAAGAGGTTCATCCGCTATTGTTCGAATATGAATATCTGCATGAGGATTATATGAAGTATGAGCAGTTAGCGGCGTCGGATATTCCGGCAGTCTGCTTAAGCGGAGTGACCGGGGGAAGCCTGGAGAAAAGCGCGCGTTACCGCAAGGTGCTGCAGCCCGCCGGATTCGGGGATGAGCTGCGCGTGGCGCTGCGCACAGGCGGGGTCTGCTGGGGGTTCCTGACCCTATTCCGTCCGCTGGGTCAGCCGCCGTTTGAGGAGCAGGAATGCGCCTTGCTGGCTTCGGCAGCTCCACTGATTGCTGAACGTCTGCGCGCGTATGCCTCTGTCCTGCCGGTATCCGGAGCGGAGCGGGCAGTGCCGGAGGATAACGGTATTCTGGTGCTGAGTGAGCGGCTGGTCCCGGTTAGTGCGAATGCAGCAGCCCGTTATTGGCTGAAGCAGATCTGGAACCTGGATCAGCTGGAGGAAGACCGGCTTCCCGGACCGGTGCATGCCGTTTGCCTGCGGGTGCTAGGCGCGGAGAAGCCCGCCGGAACCGGGATTTCTCAGGCAAGAATAAGTCTCCAGGCCGGAGACGGGGCGTATCTGACGGTTACCGCAAGTCTGCTTGGCGGTCCCCAGAGACAGCTCGCCGTATCCTTGGTGAGTGCCCGCTCCGGGGATGTCTTCCGGCTGCTGGCCGAAGCCTTCGCCCTGACCGCACGGGAGAAGGAGCTTGCGGAGCTGCTGGCGCTGGGGTTATCGACCAAGGAACTGGCAGAATCGCTGCACATCTCTGCCTACACTGTACAGGATCATTTGAAATCCATCTTCGCCAAGACAGGCGTGTCCAGCCGCAGAGAGCTGATCAGCCGGTTGCTTCCGCGATAACAAATAAGGGGAATCTCCACAGCCGCCTGGCTGGAGATTCCCCTTGCTTCATGTTTAGACTTTTACAGATCTGGAACTGCTTCGAATGAACTCTTACTGGCGTAGTGTCTTCAGCGCACCGCTCCAGGCCAAGACCTGATCCAGCATAGCGTTGACATTGGCAGCATGCAGGTCAGCCGGCTTGAACACCGAGCCGTTCTCGAAGTCGGTGAACAGTGAGAGCAGCGGGTGAACACGAACGTCGGCGACAGACAATTCGCCGAGGATTCCGCGCAGATGCTCAGCGGCGCGTGCGCCTCCGGCGGAGCCGTAGCTGACGATCCCGGCAGCCTTATTGTTCCATTCTTCACGGGCAGAATCCAGTGCGTTCTTCAGTGCTCCGGATAGACTGTGGTTATATTCCTGAACGATGAATACAAATCCGTCCAAGGTAGCCAGCTTAGCTGCCCAAGCCTGGGCTTCGGCGTAGCTGTCGCTTTCCCCAAACATCGGCAGCTTGAAGTCGGCAATATCAACGATTTCGTAATTAGCATCTCCACGGGCATCAGCGATCCCCTTCACCCATTCGCCTACCTGCGGGCTAACGCGGCCCTGGCGTGTGCTTCCAAGAATAATTCCGATATTAAGTGTTGTCATTGTAATTCCTCCTCGAATTTGTTTTCCGTAATTTGTTTTGCTTAATATGCTTTTATTATAGCTGATAACTTTAATAAAGAAAGTGAAATTTTGAAACCTAGTTAAATTTTTAGCTAAAAATTAAAGCGGCCTAATTACCGTCCCGAATCAAGGGGGAGGTAATGGACCGCTATAGGTGTTATATCTCTGTTCCAGCCAAGGTTAATATGTCACTTTGCATAACATTATATAGTTGTTTCTAGGCTCGAAAACAAAATTTTCAGCTAAATAATTGATTGTCATGATGAAAATAGCTTAAAATACACTCAACAAGTTAGTTATTCTGACATATAATTAAGGAATCTTAAGTATCTATAATAGATGGAGAGGTGGGGCAGCCATGATAGAGGAAAAGAAACGGCAGGCAGAGCTTGAACTCCCGCGTGATTGCACCTTCTCGCCTGAAGACTGGCGTATTCTGGCCCAGTACTGGTATCCCGTGGCTACGGCAGCAGAGGTACAGGATCAGCCGGTGGCAGTGAAGCTGCTGGATATGAAGCTGGTATGCTACCGCAGCGGAGGCAAGGTGGTTATTGCCCGGGATTTGTGTTTTCACCGGGGAGCGCCGCTGAGTAAGGGCTGGGTGGAGAACGGGGAGATTGTCTGCCCGTATCACGGGTTCCGCTATAACTGTGAGGGGAAATGTACTGCGGTACCGGCGCATCCAAGCGCCAAAATCTCGCCCAAATTGAAATTGATCGTCTATCCGGCCATCGAACGCTACGGTCTGATCTGGACCTGCCTTGCAGATGCGCCGGAGCAGATTCCCGCCTTCCCGGCCTGGGATGATCCCGACTATATTAATATTCTGATCCCGAGCTTCGATATTGCCGGTTCCTCCGGGCGGCAGATGGAGGGCTTCCTGGACGTATCCCATTTCGCCTACGTGCATACAGCAACCTTCGGTGACCGCAATAATACAGAAGTCCCGCAGTACAAGGTGTGGCGTGAAGGAGAGACGGAGCTGGTGGCTGAATACTGGAGCACAGTCAGTAACTATGGCAAAGGGCAGGAGAATCCCGCGCCGGAAGGCTTCCAGTGGCTGCGGGAGTTCCGGGTATTCGCCCCGTTCGCCGCTTCGCTGACTGTCTACTTCCCGGATGAGGGTAGGCTTAAGATTCTGAACTGTGCTTCTCCGGTGTCGGCCCGTTATACCCGGCTGTTCTGTCCGATCTCGCGCAACTTCGACAAGAACGCCCCGATCGAGGATACCATCAAGTTCAATCTCCAGGTGTTCCAGGAGGATGCAGAAATGGTGGAGTCGCAGACACCGGAGGATCTGCCGCTGGATCTGCAGGCTGAAGCCCATATTCCGGCAGACCGCACATCCATTGCCTACAGACAGCTGCTAAGCAGCCTTGGACTGGGGCAGAATTATACGTCCTGATTCATTATTTCAATTACTTAGGCATTATGAACGAACACGCCCGGCAGCAGAGAGCAGAATCTCGGCAGCCGGGCGTGTTCTGTTGTGTCGATTGGGTGGAGGCTGCCTGCGTAACGTAGTGTTAGCGGCAGCAGCTAGACCGTATAATTTTCCAGCGAAAGGCTCCAGCTTCCGTCCACAAGCTCAATTCTGTGCAGGCTGGCATAGGAAGCCGGGAATTTACTGTCGCGGTTATTCCAGTCGATCCCTTTGATTATGTGATAGATGATATTTATGACACCACCGTGTGTAACAATAATTAGGTTATCATCAGAGCCGCTATCCGCATGCTCTTCGCAGAGCCGGGTGAAGGTCTCTTGAATCCGTGTGAAGAATTCGAGCGGACTCTCTCCGCCGGGGTAACGCTCGTCCATCCGCAGTCCTGAGAAGTACAAGCCGGGGTATCGTTCATTCACGATTTCGTTCGGCATACCGGCAATCACGCCATTGTTCATCTCCCGCCAATCCATACTACGCTCTAAGGGTAACTCCAGCTCTCTTGCCAGCTCGCTGGCTGTATCCAGCGCCCGCTGCAGATCACTGCTGACTATACGATGTATAGGGAATGAAGCCGAATTCTCTCTCAAAAAACAGCCCAGTTTCTCGGCCTGTCTGTAGCCTTGGGTCATCAGCCCCCGCTGACTCCATCCGCCGCGATATCCTTCGTCATCCTTGCCGTGTCTTACCAGATAAATCGCCAACTGCTCCTCGGCCTCCTGTTCTATGATGCGTTAGTATAATTCCTTTGAAGATTCCTTCAAGAAGGATATCCTGCTAAGTCTATCACTTACTTTCCAGAATGTTCAAGAACAGAAGTTACAACCGAAGCAACGCAGCTTGACAATACCCGGACATAGCTTGCTTGGAAGGTTCGGAAACTACTTGCGGTGCGGCACGAAGACAACACGCTGCTGACTGCCCGGCGGAGTCTTCCATACTTCTTCAATCTGAGATAGCGGGTAAGCGATAGGGTTCGCTGTGAGCTGGCCCTCTGCAATGGCATGGATCAACGCCGGGAATTCCGCCAGATATCCGGCTGGCGTGACGGACCCCTGGCCGCTGCCGATGATCTGGAAGTTGGCAGAGCGGAGTGCAGCGGAAGGAATTGCAGCGTCCGCGCCAGCCATAGAACCGATCTGAATCCAGGTTAACAGCCGGCTGCGGTCGGAACGGCGGGTTAATATCGGGAGCATAGCGAGTGCAGCAGGCTCACCCCACAGATAGTCGAGAACGATATCAACTTCGGCTGAGGCTTCGCCGAGGCTCCGGGCCACTGTCCCGGGATCTCCGGCAAGCGATATGACTACGTCCGCACCCTGCTGTGCAAGCGAACGGAGAAGTTCGGGGTTCCGCCCGGCAGCGATGATCTGACTGGCTCCCATAAGCTTGGCGATCTGAACGGCCATTTGCCCGGAGTTGCCGGTAGCGCCAAGAATGAGGACCTTGAACCCGGACTTAGCCTGAATCCGGCGGCGGAGAGTCACCCAGGAGGACATGGCCGGATTCATTGCGGCGGCGATGAGCACGGGATCAGCATCTGCGGGTAGCGGGACAGCGCGGCGAAGATCGATGAGGGTCTGGTCTGCGAACGACCCCAGGGCATTATCGGTGGCTACAAAATAGACCAGCTTGCCATCCGGGAGCCGTCCCACCCCGTCGATACCTGGGATTAGCGGAAGTTCATCCGTACTTGTGTAGTGAGATCCATTGGCTTGTGCCCGGACCCTGAGATGCAATCCGGCAGCGAGCACATCCACCAAAGCTTCGTGTTCTCCTGAAGGTACGGGAGCAGCAATCTTTTCGTATTTCGGACCTGAATCGAATGATCTTACAATAGCAGCGTACATAAATAGGCCTCCAATTTACCAGGATATTTATCCAGGTGAGTAATTTTTGTTTGTGAAACAAACTAAAAAGTTTGCAATACAAACAATATAGTTTGTATTACGTACAAATTCAACGGCTGTTGTGGTACAATAGGAGCAAACAGGTCTGAAATATACAAAAGTGCGGAGTGAAATCAATGAGCAGTTATGATAATTCTTTTGATAAGCTGGATGATCTGTCGATGGTAGACAGCCTTGTGCAGCTATCCTTCCTGGTGCAAAATATCCTTGCCCGAATAGGAACGGAGCATGATCTGTCGATTATCCAGATCCGTCTGCTGGGGATACTGCGCGACCGGGAGCCGGGTATGCTGCAGCTGGCCAAGCATCTGGGCCTCGATAAATCCAGCATTACAGGGCTCGTTGACCGGGCACAGCGCCGCGGACTGGTAGAACGTACCGTATCACAGAGTGACCGGCGGGCATTCAATGTTAGGGCTACTCCGGCAGGCTGGAAGATCATTCACGAGGTCGGGGAGCAGATCGAGCGTCAGATTACGGCGATAACCGATGGTCTTACCGGGGAGGAGCAGGCGCAGATGATTGCCCTGGCCAGCAAGATTCTGGTCACTGCTCCAGGAGTGAGCCGCTGACAAACGGTAGGGTTCGTGACGATGAAGCACATAGGAGGGATTTCCATGGACCAGGAACTGATGGATGAACTGGCGTCTCAATTCAGGAATTCGCTGAAGGTGCTGAACGCGGTCGGTGCTGAGACCCGGCAAGCCATCCTGATGGCCTTGCTGCAAGGGCCGCAAGATCCGGGTATGCGTGTAGGCGAGATAAGAGGGGCCACCCACTTTTCCCGTCCGGTCGTGTCCCATCATCTTAGAATCTTGATAGAGGCCGGAATCGTTAGCGTCCGCAAAGACGGCACCCGCAACTATTACCGGCTGGACTCTGGAAGCAAGCTGATGGTGCTCAAAAGCTTGGTGAACGGGCTGGAGAAGGTTCTGGCACAATGCGAACTAAGCAGCGATTCTCCTGTTAGGGAAGAATTGCTGCTTGAGGACTAGGCTATTACTAATCTGAACTATTAAGGTGTCTTGGTCCGCTCCGCCAGTGCAATAATTGACTTCTTATCCTGCTCGGTCAGCAGTGCCAGGAAGTGCTTGCGTATGGCCGTAGAGACTACCGGAAGTGCCTCATCCAGAATGGACCGGCCGGCGGGAGTAATGTTAATCTGTACACCCCGGTCGGTATCCAGCGGTTTTCTTTGTACCAGACCGCGCTTCTCCATCCGTGTCAGATGATGGGATAGCCTGCTCTTGTCCCAGTCCATGGAGTCGGCTAGCTCCTGTTGGCGAAGCTTGCCCTCCCCGAACTGCACCAGCCTGTCTAATACTCCGAAGTCACCCTCGGATAATCCTGTTTGCTCAGACATATCCTTCACAACACGGCCGAAGATTCGTTTGTAGGAGCCTTTCCACATATTCCAAATCCGCATTTCTTCTTCGTTTAATTCGTTCATATTATCCATAGAAGAATCATATCATGGTTGACGTATCAACCACAAGATGTTACTGTGTATTTACAAGTTGACACGTCAACCAAAGGAGAGATGTGTTGTTTGGGTTGACATGTCAACCGATATCCGATATGAAGGGGTGTTTTTATTCTATGGAATATTTGAAGCTTGGAGTAAGCGGATTAGATGTATCAAGGTTAAGTCTGGGAACTATGGGCTTCGGTGTGCCGGAACGCGGCAATACGCCCTGGTCGCTGGATGAAGAGAGCAGCAGACCGATCATTAGAAGAGCAGTCGAATTAGGCATTAACTTCTTCAGTACAGCCAATATGTATTCAGATGGCACCAGTGAAGAAATACTAGGACGCGCAATCATGGATTTTGCCCGCCGGGAAGAAGTTGTGCTGGCCACGAAGGTGTTCGTTCCCATGCGGAAGGGTCCGAATGCGATGGGTCTCTCCCGTAAAACCATAATGACCGAGATTGACCACAGCCTAAGACGGCTCGGAACAGACTACATTGACCTCTATCAAATTCACCGTTATGATCCGAATACGCCAATTGAGGAGACGATGGAGGCTCTGCATGATATCGTGAAGGCGGGGAAGGCGCGTTATATTGGAGCATCTTCTATGCTGGCATGGCAATTTGCGAAGGCCCAGCATGCCGCAGAACGAAATGGCTGGACCCGGTTCATCTCCATGGAGAATAGGCTGAACTTGCTCTACCGGGAAGAGGAGAGGGAGATGCTCCCGCTGTGTAAGGATCAAGGAGTGGGCATTACTCCTTATTTGCCACTGGCTGCAGGCCGCTTAACCAGAGATTGGGATCAGTTCACTGAACGTTCAGAGAAGGACCAGGTTGCCAAGGCGATGTTCGCAAGAACGGAAGAGGCGGACCGCAAAGTTGCACACAGAGTAGCAGAAGTTGCTGCTAACCGGGGGATTTCGCGCGCACAAATCGCTCTGGCCTGGCTGCTGCACAAGCAAGAGGTTACTGCTCCGGTCATCGGGTCTACCCGGATCAGCCATCTGGAAGAAGCAGTAGCGTCACTATCTGTGCAATTGACACCTGAAGAAGTCATCAGCCTGGAAGAACTTTATATTCCTCATTCATTACAATAAACCATACGGATCTATGAGCGGACACTCTAGCGGTGTCCGTTTCTTGTTGAAGTTAGAAATAATGACTTCGTCTGTTGTGGCAGAAGGATATCCGTAAATTAAGCCATCTTGTTCCATACAAACCTATTATGCTATAATTACTTACCGACAGACAGTCGGTCGGTAAATCAGCTATGATAATCACATTTCCAAGCACAGGCAGAACAATCCAAAGCTTCACCATAAGGAGACATGACCATGAGAGTTGTCAAAGAAGCGGAAGCCCGCAGAAATGAAATTCTGGATGCAGCCGGGGAGCTGTTCGGACAGAAGGGCTTCGACGGTACGAGCACCGGCGATATTCTGGGCAAGGTTGGGATTGCACGCGGGACGTTATATTATCACTTCAAGTCGAAGGAGGATATTATGGACGCGCTGATTGAGCGGACGAATGCCACGATCCTTCATGCCGCGCAGCAGGTTGCTGAAGATAAGAGCATACCCGTCATTGAACGGATTCTCCGTGCAGTTATGGCACTGAACATCAGCAGCGGAGTCGGCAGCAGCACGGAGATTATGGAGCATATCCATAAGCCGCAGAATGCGCTGATGCATCAAAAGGTTCAGAAGGCGGTCATCCGCAGCGTTCCGCCCATTCTGGCCTCCATCATCAGCGAGGGAATAGAGCAGGGGATATTCAGTACTCCCTATCCGTATGAATGTATGGAGATGGTTGTAGTCTATGCCACCACCATTTTTGATAATGACATGGTTGACATGACGGAGGAAGAGCGGATGTCACGCATTCTGGCCTTCATTGCCAATGTGGAGCGGCTGCTTGGTGCTGCGGGCGGAAGTCTGATGAGCGTGATGCAGATGTTCGGCGGGGGTGGAGCGGAAGAAGGCAATGGAGGTGAATAGAGCCGGGACAGGATTCGGCAGATTTCTGTTTCTCTGGTCAGGGCAACTGATCTCAGCCATCGGCAGCGGGCTTACCGCGTTCGGGCTGGGGATCTATACCTTACAGCAGACCGGGCAGGCATCGGCTATGGCGCTGGTGACCCTGCTGGCATTCATGCCTTCCCTGCTGCTAAGTCCTGTCGCAGGCGTGCTGGCGGACCGCTATGACCGCAGGCTGCTGATGGTAATTGGGGACAGTCTCTCTGCCTTAGGTCTGATCTATATTCTGGTCTGCCTGCTGAATGGAGAAGCGCAGCTGTGGCAGATCTGCTTAGGCGTGACCGTCAGCTCGGTGTTCTCCTCTCTGCTTGATCCCGCCTATAAGGCTACGGTAACGGATCTGCTCACCGAAGAGCAGTATACGAAGGCCAGCGGGTTTGTGCAGATTGCCGGCTCCGCCAAATATCTGATTTCGCCGCTCATTGCCGGACTGCTGCTTACAGTGTCTGATGTGAAGCTGCTGCTGATCATCGATATCTGTACATTTTTCTTAACCGTACCGACTACCCTTGCCGTCCGCAGCGGTCTAGCCTCCAAGCAGGCGGAACAGGCACAGGCCTTTATCCGGGAATTCAAAGAAGGCTGGAGAGCAGTCTCCGGGAACCGGGGTGTGCTGGTGCTAGTGATTATGACCTCGGTCATGACCTTCTTCATCGGGTTCATTGAGACCTTGTCCATGCCGATGATTCTGGCGTTCTCCAGCAGTGCGGTCTTGGGGACGCTGGAGACGGTCATGGCCTCGGGAATGCTGGTGTCGAGTGTCATTATAGGGATGCTGCATATACAAAAGAATTTTGTGCGCATGCTGGCAGTGTCACTTTTTTGCTCAGGGATCAGTATCGCCGTCTTCGGACTGCGTGAGAACATCTTGCTGATCGGCGCTGCGGGCTTTATGTTTTTTGCCATGCTGCCCTTTACGAACACTGCCCTGGATTATCTGGTCCGCACCAACATCGACAATTCCGTTCAAGGGAGAGCCTGGTCATTGATCGGACTGCTCTCACAGCTCGGATTCGTCGCGGCCTATATGCTGGCGGGTGTGCTGGCAGATTACGTATTTACTCCCTTGCTGGTGAGCGGCGGAGTTCTGGCGGATAGTGTGGGACGGATTATCGGCACGGGCAGCGGGCGGGGGATGGGACTTCTCATTATTATTGCCGGGCTGCTGTTAAGCGCCGCTTCGGTCATGATCTATCGGCTCAAATCCATTACAAGTCTTGAGAGCAGGGGGTAACTTATGTTTTACCGAATCATCCGCAGAGATATCCGCGCAAGTAAGGGAATTACACTCACGACTATGCTGTTCGTAGCTGCTGCAGCCATGCTAGTCTCTTTGTCAGCCATTCTGGTCGTCAATCTGAGCGGGGCCATCGGTCATCTGATGACACAGGCGAAGACGCCGCATTTCCTGCAGATGCATTCCGGCCAGCTGGATCAAGCCCGGCTCAAGGCCTTTGCAGAGCAGAACAATAAGGTTGAAGATCATCAGGTGCTTGACTTCCTGAATGTAGAGGGCGCGAGAATTGTCATGGACGGCCATACGCTTGCGGACAGTGTTCAGGATAACGGCTTCAGCACACAGAGCGGGAAGTTTGATTATCTGCTTGATCTGGACGGGAAGGTGATTGATGTACGGGGCGGCGAGGTGTATGTCCCGATCAGTTATATGAAGGATGGCTCCGTCAAAGCTGGAGGGACGGTTACAGTGGGGGACACCACTCTCACTGTAGCGGGGTTCCTGCGGGATTCACAGATGAACTCGCTGCTTGCTTCGTCGAAGCGGTTCCTCGTCAGCCCGGCGGATTATGCGGAGCTGGCGGACTACGGAACCACGGAATATCTGATCGAATTCAGACTGAAGGACCTGTCGATGCTGGGGGCCTTTGAGACCGACTATACCGCAGCAGGACTTGAAGGCAACGGCCCGGTGATTACATATCCCCTGTTCAGAGTGCTTAATGCGATCTCCGACGGGCTGATGATTGCGGTGATCCTGCTGGCGAGCGTGCTGGTCGTTATTATTGCTTTTCTATGTATACGGTTCACCCTCATGGCTACCATCGAGAGCGATTACCGGGAGATCGGCGTCATGAAGGCCATCGGTCTGCGTGTCTCGGATCTCAAAAGAATCTATCTGGCCAAATACGCAGCAATAGCGGCTATGGGCAGCATACTCGGTCTCACGTTAGCGTTCAGCTTCCGGGGTCTGCTGCTTGAGAATATCAGGCTGTATATGGGTGAAAGTGCGCATCCGGCGCTTGCTCTGGCCTGCGGCATCCTTGGCGTACTGCTCGTATTCCTCATTATTGTTGCCTATGTGAACAGGGTGCTGAAGCGTTTCCGGAAGATTTCAGCTGTCGAAGCCATCCGGTTCGGGACAGCTCAGGAGAGCCGGAGGAGCTCCAGACGTTTTACCTTGAGCGGCAACCGGCTGCTGAACACGAATGTCTACCTGGGCGTTAAGGATGTCTTGTCCAGAAAAAGTCTATACGCAACCATGCTTGCGGTACTCGTCATCTCTTCCTTCCTGATGATTGTGCCCCAGAATCTCTATCATACGATCTCCTCTCCGAGCTTCATTACATACATGGGTATCGGTGAGAGTGATCTGCGCCTGGATATCCAGCAGACAGACCATATTGCAGAGAAGGCCGCAGATATTGCGCGGGTGATGGAGCAGGATGTGATGATCTTCCGTTTTGCCGTGCTGACCACTCAGGCGCTGAACGTGAAGCTGGACAATGGTGTCGTTGAGCGGATAAAGGTTGAGCTGGGCGACCATTCCATTTTTCCGGTTGCCTATGATGAAGGACATGGCCCGGTTGCAGCGAATGAGATTGCCCTCTCCGCCGCGAATGCCAAGGAGTTGGGCAAGCAAGCCGGTGATTCCCTGACCTTGCTCGTAGACGGAGAAGCGAAGGAGCTTACGGTGTCCGGGATTTATTCGGATGTGACCAACGGCGGGAAAACAGCCAAGGCCACCTTCACCACGACTTCTGATCAGGCCATGTGGGCCGTGATTTATGCGGAGCTTGCAGATTCCATGCTAATCAGCAGCAAGGTGAGCGAATATGCAGAGCGGTTCAGTTATGCGAAGGTGTCCGATATCGGGGAATATGTGACGCAGACCTTTGGCTCCACCATTCGCTCAGTCGGTAAGGCCGCATGGGCTGCTCTAGCCGTGATGCTGGTCCTGAATGTACTGATTACACTCTTGTTCATGCGGATGCTGGTAGCTAAGGACCGTTACCCTATTGCCGTGATGAAATCGCTGGGCTTCCGGAATTCCGATCTGACTGTACAGTATTATGCGCGTTCTATATTTGTACTGGTGGCCGGGATGGTTCTGGGCACCCTGCTGGCGAACACCCTGGGGCAGACTCTTGCCGGGGCCGTGATCTCCTCCTTCGGGGCTTCGTCCTTCAAGTTCGTGGTCCATCCGCTCTCCGCGTATCTGCTGTGCCCGCTGATTATGACCGGTTCTGTGCTGATAGGGGCGGTTATCGGCACATCGGGCATCGGCCGAATTCAAATATCCGGCAATATTAAGGAGTAGATCAAGAAGATGAAGAAGATTATTTCGGGTGAAAATATAACCAAACAATACGGTACCGGCGATGAGCGCCGCAAGGTGCTGGATGAAGTATCCGTAGATATTCACGAAGGTGAATTCGTCTCGGTGATGGGACCTTCAGGCTCCGGGAAATCCACGCTGCTGTTTGCACTGAGCGGAATGGACCGGATCGACTGGGGTCTGGTTACCTTTGAGGGCAGGGATCTGGGGATACTTGCCGAGGATGAGCTTGCGGATCTCCGCAGAACGGGAATGGGCTTCGTATTCCAGCAGCCGACGCTGATGAAGAATCTGAACATTCTGGATAATATCATTCTGCCATCGATGCGCGGCAACCGGCGGAAGGTTGCGGCGATTACGGATAAGGCGCAGCAGCTTATGCAGAAAGTGGGCATCGCTGAGCTGGCGAAGCGTGATATTACGGAGGCTTCGGGCGGGCAGCTGCAGCGGGCCGGCATCTGCCGGGCGCTGATGGGCAGTCCGCGGATTATTTTTGGGGATGAGCCGACCGGTGCGCTGAATCTGAAGGCTGCCGGGGAGATCATGGACCTGCTGTCCGGGATCAATGAAGAAGGGACGGCCATCATGCTGGTCACCCATGATGCCACTGTGGCGGCCAGGACGCAGCGGATTATGTTCATGTGTGACGGCCGGATCGTCGATGAGATACGCCTGCCTAGATACAGCGGAGGGACGCTTGAGCCCCGCATGAAATTAATCACGGCAAAAATGCGGGAGAATGGGATTTAATAGAAATGAACGATCTGCCCGGATGGTTCGTATTATAGTTATTTGCTAACACCAAGGAAGAGGTGAAAGGAAATGCTGACCATCAAGAATTTTACGAAGAGCTATAAAGGCGGGGCTAAGGCGGTAGATGATCTCAGCCTTGAGGTTGAACGGGGTGACATCTACGGCTTCATCGGCCATAACGGCGCAGGCAAGACCACGACCATCCGCGCTGTGGTGGGCGTGCTTGATTTTGAACAAGGGGAGATTGAGATTGACGGCATCTCGATCCGCAAGAATCCGGTAGCCTGCAAGGCGAGTATTGCCTACATCCCGGATAATCCGGACCTGTACGATCACCTGACGGGGATTCAGTACCTGAACTTCATCGGCGATCTCTTTAGTGTACCGGGGTCCACCCGGGAGCGGCTGATCGGGCAATACGGCGATGCCTTTCAGCTCACAGCGAGTCTGGGCGATCTGATCTCCTCGTATTCCCACGGTATGAAGCAGAAGCTGGCCATTATCTCTGCGCTTATTCATGAGCCGAAGCTTTTAGTGCTGGATGAGCCTTTTGTGGGCCTTGATCCGAAGGCAGCGCATACGCTGAAGACCATCATGACGGATCTGTGCAGCAAGGGCAGCGCCATCTTTTTCTCCACACATGTACTGGACACGGCAGAGAAGCTCTGCAACAAGATTGCGATCATCAAGGGCGGACGGCTGATTGCCCACGGCTTAACGGAAGCGGTAAGGGGCGAGAACAGCCTGGAGGACGTATTCATGGAGCTGATCGATAATGATTAATGTCTGGAGATTAACGAAGCTGCAGCTGTTGTCCTCCTTCGGCCTCAATCAGGCGCTCCATACGAAAGACCCTGCACAGAGGCGCAAGGCGCTGCTGATCAGCCTCTTGGTGATAGCCGGTATACTCATGATCGGGGCCGTGTCATTCGGCTACAGCTTCATGATGGCACAGTCATTCGAGCAGCTCGGGCGGATGGAGCTATTGCTGGCCGTGATGATGGCGGTTACTTCGCTGGTAAGCTTCTTCACTACGGTCTATAAGGCAAGCGGGGTATTATTCAGTTATAAGGATTACGATATGATCATGTCCCTCCCGGTGAAGACCAGCCATGTTGTGGCAAGCCGGGTGCTTCAGCTCTATGTGATGAATCTGTTCTTCACGCTGCTGATCATGCTTCCAGCGGGAGCGGTGTATGCGATACATGTGAAGCCGGGTGTGCTCTATTATCTGTTTTTTCTAATGACGCTCTTCTTCATTACCCTGCTGCCGATTATAGCGGCTACGCTGGTGGGCTCCCTCATTAGCTGGGTCTCTTCACGGTTCCGGGCGAGCAAAATCCTGAATATGATCCTCACGTTCGCCTTCATCATTGTACTGATGCTGGGCTCGTTCACGCTCAATCAAGGGCAGCAGGCGATTGCAGATGTTGGAGCCGCCTTAGGTGATATGATCTTCAAGGTGTATCCTCCGGCTTCTGTGTATGTTGCAGCGGTCTGCTCGTACCGGGTAAGCGCCTTGCTCTTCTTCATCGCGGTGTCTGTGTTGGTCTTCATGCTGTTCTCGGTCCTGCTGGCGACCCGGTACAAGGCGATTCATACAGGGCTTATGACCAGCCGCGCTAGCCGTGGATATAAGATGAAGCCGTTACAGTCTAATTCAGCATTCAAGGCCTTGTATCTTAAGGAGCTGCGGCGTTATTTCAGCTCGGTCAATTATGTGCTGAACACAGGGATCGGGATGGTGCTGCTCCTGATGATGTCCATTTCCTTATTATTCGTCAGCTCAGAGCAGCTGGGAACTATACTAGACATCCCGCAGTTGTCAGACTCCCTCAGTACGCTGAGTCCGCTGGTTATTTCTCTATTCGTTGTTCTGAGCTGTACGACAGCCTGCTCTATTTCGCTGGAAGGCAATCATCTGTGGATCTTGACCAGCTCCCCCGTGCCCAAACCGGCGATTATATTCAGCAAGGTGGCGGTGAATCTCACCATTACGTTACCGCTGATTGCCATAAGCTGGGTGCTACTGACGTATACCCTGCATGCCGGGTGGATGGAGAGTCTATTCATGCTGGCCGTTCCGGTAATCTATGCCTGCTATTCAGCCCTGCTGGGCGTTCTTGTGAACCTGAAGCTGCCTAAGCTCGACTGGACAAGTGAAGTTGCGGCGATCAAGCAGAGTGCGTCGGTGCTGGTATCGATGCTAATCGGTGTCCTAACGCTGGCTGTTCCCGCCGTACTGTTCATGCTTCTTCCTGGGGTGGGCGGAAACCTCATCCTGCTGGGATACGGCGTGCTTCTAGTAGCGGTCTGCGCCGGAATGTACAGATATATCCAGATTAACGGGGAACGGTTGTTTCAGAAGCTGTAGTCCTGGTTGTTGTGAGCGCATCAAGTAGTCCCAATTAAGTTAGGAGATGAAAATGTGCAGACCCAACGTGAGAAGCTGGAGCATTATGTGAATGAGTACTTGAAGCTGTGGGATATGTTCGGCGTGATTCAGGTCATCAGGAAGGGCGAGGTGCTCTTCGAGCGGGCCTGCGGATATGCAAGCATGGAGTTTCGAATTAAAAATACGCTGGCGTCACGCTTCTCGCTCGCCTCTATGTCGAAGCAGTTTACGGCCTTTGCTGTCATGCTGCTGCATGACAAGGGCCTGCTGGATGTTGACCAGCCTGCACGCCTGTATCTCCCGGCAGAGTTGGCCATTGACGAGTCCATCACTGTCCATCATTTGCTGTCACATACCTCCGGTCTATATAACTTTTATAATTTTGAGAACGATTTCTTCGGCGGAGACTACCGGCTGGACTATTCCCGGACAAGGTTCTTCCGGCAATACATTAACAAGAAGCCAACCAAGCCAGCTGGAGCAGCGTACGATTATAATAACTCCAACTACAATCTTCTGGCCTGGATCATCGAGCATGTCTCGGGGGAGAGGTACGGGGAGTTTCTGCATCATCATATTTTTTTGCCTCTAGGGATGAGCAGAAGCACAGTGGATGACGGCTGCGCCGTGATTGAGAATAGGTCCAGCAATTACATCAAAGACTTCGCGGAAACCGTAAAATGCCCGTATTATAACGAGAAGTTCAGCATCGGTGCTGCTGCGGTTGTTTCGGACTGCGGGGATTTGTACAAGTGGTATGTCTGTCTTCGTGATCGGCAGCTCTTGTCGCCTGCGGCCTATGAACGATTCTTCCATGAGAACGAGAACAACTACTGCTACGGCCTCGAGCATCACCTAATATGCGGGCAAGACCGGTATTCCCATGGGGGCGATCAGCTGGGGATCTGCACGTATATGCAGAATTTTTTTGCGGAAGATCTGTGCATTATCATTCTCTCGAACAATGAGGGCATCAATCAGTACAGACTGGGTAATGCGCTCGCGGATATTATGCATGATGTGGAGGTGGAGGCTCCGGCCCGGCATCCTGAGCTTCAGCTCAGTGAGGAATGTTTAAGGGCGTACTGCGGAACCTATCTCGCAGACAAAATTGAGATCGAGCTGACCGGCGGGAAGCTGTACTTCACCAGATTCACCGGCAACGTTCATATCGAGCTCTACCCGGTAGGCGAGGGAGAATTTGTCCAGCGCCATTATGACCAGCTCCAGCCCTACAGGATCACTGAGAATGCGCAGGGGGAGAAAATTTTTCTCGGATATGCACGATTTGCCCCTTGAAGTTACCGCGGCGTCAAGTGATAGGATAGGGATGAGATCACAGGAAGGAGGCATAAATGAACAGGACTGTTGTTAGCATACAGCAATTGTCGGAGCAACTGGGGCTGACGAGCCGCACCTTGCGGCATTGGGAAGCGGTAGGATTGTTTCAGAGTAAGAGAGAGGTATCTTCCGGCTGGCGTACATATGATGAACATGCGCTTAAGTGTATCAGGATCACAGCGCTGCTGCGGAGAATGGATATT
The DNA here is from genome assembly GCF_038002365.1 of Paenibacillus sp. FSL P4-0338. Classification (NCBI taxonomy): domain Bacteria; kingdom Bacillati; phylum Bacillota; class Bacilli; order Caryophanales; family Paenibacillaceae; genus Paenibacillus; species Paenibacillus sp. FSL P4-0338. Next base: position 794,078 of record NZ_JBBOCG010000001.1, read on the forward strand.
CCGATCAGAGAAATACAGCCTATTCTAGATCAGGATTCTGTATCTGCACTTAAGCAGGTTATACAGAACAGGATAATGGCTCTACAGGTACACCAGGAAGAACTCGGACGGATGGGACAGCAATTACATCAGGTACTCGATTACCTGAATACTTCCAATAAGAGGACCTCCATTCAGGAGGAACTGCTTAGCGAAATGGAGAGGGTATTTATGAGTAATGTAACGGGACAGTCAACTTTCAAAGTGATTACATTGCCGGCGATGAGAGTAGCTTATCATATCGTGGTGGACCAATCTCCGGAAGACAAAGCGATGGGTCCTATCATGGATTGGCTGGAATCTGCTAATCTTCTGGGTACGGCCCGGTTATTCGGCGGGAATATGAAGCCTATGCCAAGCAGTGCAGGTAAACCCTATGGCTATGGAATGTGTGCGACAATTCCTGAAGGAATCAGCGTCCCTGAGCCTTTCAAGGAAATGCTCCTGCCCGGCGGACTCTATGCCCGATTGGATAGCAGTGACGACATTGGAGGCTCCTGGGAAATACTGATGGATCAGTTAGAGCATAGTCAAAAGTACCGCTCTGACCGCAGCAGACTCTGTCTGGAAGAGCATATCCGCAATGACAGCCCTGCGGGCAGTGGCAATCTATACGATTTGAGTCTGCTGGAACCTGTAGTGTTGAAATCATTGTAGCCAAATCCAGTAAAAGAAGGGAAGTAAATGAGCATTGAGTTCAGTAAGATCAGCCTGTTTGAACGTGGAACACTCCTGGAGCTGTTACAAGATGCCTATTCCTTTGACGGCAGGTATGAGCAGAGCTGTCTGGAGGATTGGCAGGAGTTCGACAACTTTTTCTTTGACAATCTGCAAATTGCGGATAACTATGGGTTCATGACTACGCTGCATGGTAAGGCGATTGGTTTTGTATCCTGGGACCCGAGGCAGATGCCCCGATACGCTGAAATCGGACATAACTGTATTGCGGCTGCCCACAAAGGCAAAGGCTACAGTACCATGCAGCTGCAAGAAGCGGTCAAGCGTATCCTGCGGAATGAAGTCGGGCAGATTCGGGTGACCACGAATGATGACCTGATCCCTGCCCAACGGATGTATGAGCGCGTCGGGTTTATTTTGCAGCAGAAGCGGGACATGGGGCCTGAGTCAGTGCTTAAGGGTGAACATTGGGATTACGTCTATAAGGTATAGAGTCAGGAGGTACATAGAGTGGAAAAGTCAGAGGTTACACTAAGTAAAGCTACGGTGAAGGATGCGCCTGCGATTCATGCTATGCAGCTTCAGGCCTTCATGCCGCTCTTGGAGAAATATCAGGATTATGAAACCAATCCGGCTAATGAAACGATGGAGAGACTTGTCGAACGGATGAATCAGGAATTTGTTGATTACTATATCATCCGAAACGCCGGAAATGCTGTAGGCAGTATGAGAGTCAAGAAGATAGATGAGCATCATTACTGGCTCGGTCAGATATGCGTATTGCCGCAATACCAAGGCCAAGGCATAGCCCAGCAGGCATTCTCCCTCATTGAAAAGATCTATGCGGATGCCAAAACTTGGGGGCTGGCGACCGTCGTGCAGGAGGAGCGTAACTGCTATTTGTATGAGAAGCTGGGCTACAGAAGGACCCATGAAACCCGGGAAATCAATGATAAGATGACCTTGTGCTTTTATGAAAAAAGGTTAAATAAAGGTTAGCGCTCCAGAGCTATGAAATGCTGCATAAATTGCAACTCCGATTCATTGATATAGTAGGTTTTGCGAGGATTGTTGTATAAAAAGCAGGAATAATCCGCTCAGAAGCTTGGTAGATGCGGGAAAACTGCCTTTTGTACAACAATTTTGGTTTTCGGACTTTACAAAGAGATGAAAGTTGCAATATGTGCAGGATTGTGAATGGTAATCTGGGATGTCCGGGGGATGAGAACCCTGCGCGTCAGCGACTAAGCACGAACCTCACGGACTGGAAATCCTTTATTTCGGCGGATTACAGCAATTCCGCAGATGATGCGGACAGAGAATCCGTTAAGTAACCAGAATTGGCCTGATTTCAGCTCCCAAGGGTGGGATAAGGTCCTCTGTGGACCTCTGTCAAGAAAGTAGATACTCACGCAACGGATGCCGTCGTAAACTGCTTAGCGAATCGGGCGGGGGAAAGATACCCCAGCGTGCCATGCATTCGCTTGCGGTTGTAGTAAAACTCAATGTATTGGTAGATGTCCTGGTACGCCTGCCCTGGAGTTTTAAAACGCGGGTTACAGTAAATGAGCTCCTTCTTCAAGATACTGTGCCAGGATTCAATACAAGCGTTATCGTAACAGTTTCCTTTGCGGCTCATACTTGATTCCATCTGGTACGTCCTCAACTGCTCGGTATATTCCTTGGAGGTATACTGCGATCCCCGATCCGAGTGGTGGAGCAGTCCCGGGCCGGGTCGCTTGGCTTGATAGGCAGCCTGCAAGGCGTCTAAGACCAAGCTGGTTTCCATGTGGTCCGATAACCGCCACCCTACAATTTCGCGCGTGCACAGATCCATGACGCTGGCCAGGTACAAGCGGCCTCCACGGCAGGGGATGTACGTAATATCGGTCACCCAGGCGGTATTGGGCTTGTCGACGGTAAACTCTTGATTCAGTGTGTTCGGGGCAATAGGGTTGTTGTGCTTGGAATCCGTGGTCTGTACACGGTACGGCTTAGAGACCACCGAGCGGAGCTTCATTTGCCGCATGTACACACTCACCGTACGTTCGGTGAGGGTATAGCCTTCCTGGTGCAGCAGTCGAGTGATTTTCGGACTTCCATACCGCCCCTTATGGTCATTAAAATGGTAGCGGATTCGCTCCTGCACGGCCGCTTTACGGAGAGCCTGTGCACTGGTTTTGGCTCCGAGCCACTTGTAATATCCGCTCCTGGATACCTGCAAGGTGATGCACATCTTCTCCAAGCGAAACGCGGAGCGATGTTCCTTCATGAACTGGAATCGGCGTTCCTTGGTTTGCTGAAGATGTGCACTGCTTTTTTTAGGATGGCCAGTTCTTCCTCCCGGTCGACGAGTTGATCTTGGCGCTCCTGGAGCTGACGGCTCGCTTCCTTCAACTCGGCTTCGAGCTCCCTCACCCGATCCACACTGGCTACAGGTTCATTCTTGAGCTCCCGGTATTGTCCCATCCATTGATGAAGCGTGCTCTTGGGGATGTCCAGCTCTTCCGCTAACTCCCCGAAACTCTTCGTCTGTTCTTGTAGAAACTTAACCGTCTGCTTTTTAAACTCTTCATTGTACCGTTTTCGTTGGTCACCCATGGCAACACACCTCCGTGATCCTTATTATCCCTCCGTCCGTTAAGAGACGTCTACTATCTATTCTAAACCCACTGAGTCCGCAGCGTGAAGAAAATCAGGCTTTTTCGGCGAATAAGGTCCTCTGTGTCCCCATAACACACTATTATTGTCTACATCCGCCCCGGCTTTGGCAGACCGGGCACATTGAGCGCTTCGCCCAGCGTATCGGTGAAACTCCGGGTCAGCTACATGTACTTGCCCTCCTGATGGCATCGTGTGTAACTAAGATGCTGATTTCAACAAGTGCTTGACAACTGAAACATTAAAAAGTAGAGTGAGGATATAAAATATCTTAACTTAAAGATAATATTTAGCCAAATATCTTAAAGTAAAGATATAATCTGAATGAATCAACTTAGGAGGCAATTCAAATGAACAAGCAAACCATGGGTATTCATCATATCACCGCTATTGCCCAGCATCCGCAGGAGAATATGGACTTTTATGCAGGAGTACTGGGGCTGCGGCTGGTGAAGCAAACGGTTAATTTCGATGATCCGGGAACGTATCACTTCTACTTCGGCAATGATGGCGGGAAGCCGGGGACGATTATTACCTTCTTCCCGTGGGCGGATGCGTATCAAGGTAAGATCGGCGGGGGCCAGGTTGGCGTTACCTCGTATGTGATTCCGGTCGGGGCGCTGGCGTTCTGGAGAACGCGGCTCACGGCGTTCAAGGTGGCTTACACAGAGATGGAGCGGTTCGGGGAGCAGTACCTGGAATTCGATGATCCGCACGGCCTGCATCTGGAGCTGGTGGAACGGGAGGCGGGTGAGCGTAATGAATGGACCTTCAGCGGAGTAACACCGGAGGTGGCAATCAAGGGCTTCGGCGGCGCAACATTGCTGTCCACGCATCCTGAACAAACGGCTGAGCTGCTGGAGAAGGTGATGGGACTTACATTCGTGGGGCAGGAAGGCGATGTCGCCCGCTACCGCTCGGCTGCGGATCTGGGCAATGTGGTTGAGCTGAAGGTAACGGCTGTACCGCGCGGTGAAATGGGTGTGGGCACTGTCCATCATATCGCCTGGAGAGCAAAGGATGATCAGGATCAGCTTGAATGGCAGGAAGTTGTGCATGATAATGGATATGGGGTAACGCCGGTGCAGGACCGGAATTATTTCAACGCCATCTATTTCAGAGAGCATGGGGAGATTCTGTTCGAGATCGCTACCGATCCTCCGGGCTTCGCTCATGACGAGACACCGGAGACGATGGGAAGCAGCCTGATGCTGCCTGCACAATACGAGCCGCATAGAGCACAGATTGAACAAGTTCTGCTGCCGGTTACTGTAAGAGAGCTTAACTAATCTGATCTGACAATACAAAGGAGGCACGAGCATGATCACTATAGATCCGCAGCAGGGCACCGAACGGGATAATTATAAGCTTCTGGTCGGGACGATTATTCCTCGTCCGATAGCTTTTGTAACCACCTTGTCGGAGGATGGGATCTTGAACGGTGCGCCATTCAGTTACTTCAATATCGTATCCTCCAACCCGCCAATGATCTCCGTTTCTATTCAGCATGCCGGGGGTCAGTCCAAGGATACTGCACGCAACATCAAGCAAATGAAGGAGTTTGTAGTTCATATTGTGGATCAACAGAATGTCGGACAAGTGAATATGACTGCTACGCCGTTGCCGCCTGATCAGAGTGAGGTCACCTTAGCCGGAATGACGCCTGTAGATAGTCTGCGCATTAAGGTTCCCGGCGTTCAGGAAGCGAAGGTACGGATGGAATGTGTCCTTGAGCATAGTCTTGAATTGCCTAACAATGATCTGATGATTGGCAGGATCGTGCAGTTTCATCTGGACGAGGCGATCTACGAGCAGGGGAGAATTAATCCGGTGGCATTAGGGGCGGTCAGCCGTCTGGCCGGGAATAGCTATGCGGGGATTGGGGAGATTTTTGAGATTGAGCGGCCGGTGTAACTGTACCCAGCCATTCTAATCCGGCTAGGACATCTGAACACTTAAGTCAGTGAGCTACTATAGTCTCTAATACACACAATAAAACCCTGGCGGAAGCGCCAGGGTTATCTGTGTCATATAAAAGGATTGCATCGTGTCAGGGAATATGTTAATGTTAATAAACTGTCGGCCATTTTATTATAAATGGTCAGAATTAATACATCTTATTTATATCTTAAGTATAGCAAATGGACATCCAGTTTGTCAAGCCGCCAGTGTGGGACTATTTCAGCAAGAAAAAGGAGTGTTCAGAGGATGGAAGAGACAAAGGTCTGGAAGCAGGAGCAGGAGTGGCTGGAGCAGGTGAAGGAGAAGCTGATCGCGGGGATCGCGGAGCTTATGCCTGAGGTCGGGCAGCTGAAGGAACAGGCCACGGATATCCGCCGGGGATTCTGGGAAGAGGTCACGGTCGATACGAACTCGCAGGAGGATTTCGAGGAGAGCTTCTTCACCATTACCCAGCAAGAAGCGGTTTTGTCTGAACGGGAACGCAGTCATGCGCGCAAGCTCCGGCAATGGAAAAACATGCAGCGGCTGCTGCCGTCACCTTATTTCGGGCGGATTGATTTTCGGGAGGAGGGACAGCAGACAGTAGAACAGGTCTATATCGGGGTCTCCTCCTTCGTAGGTGCGGACGGTCTGAGCTTCATCATCTATGACTGGCGTACCCCGATTGCGAGCTTGTACTACGACTATCCGCCGGGCCAGGCGGCCTTCGACACACCGGGAGGAGTAATCACCGGCACGATGGAGCTGAAGCGGCAGTACCAGATCCGCGGAGGCCGGCTCCAGCATCTGTTCGATTCGAGCGTGACGATCGGAGATGAGCTGCTGCAGCAGGTGCTGGGTCAGGGCGCTGACTCCCAAATGAAGAGCATCGTAGCTACGATTCAGGCGGAGCAGAATGCCATTATCCGTAACGATACGAGCCGGATGCTGATTGTACAGGGAGCGGCGGGCAGCGGCAAAACCTCGGCAGCGCTCCAGCGCGTAGCCTATCTGCTGTACAAACACCGCGTGCGGCTGACGGCCGATCAGATTGTACTCTTTTCGCCCAATCCGATGTTCAACAGTTATGTATCCACTGTGCTCCCGGAGCTGGGGGAAGAGAATATGCAGCAGACCACCTTTCAGGAGTATCTGGACAAATGGCTGGGAGCGGCGTTCCGTCTTGAGGATCCGTTCGATCAGATGGAATATGTGCTCACCGCCCAGCAGCAGTTGGGTTATGACGCCCGCCTTAAGGCTATGGAGTACAAAGCATCGGAATCGTTCCTCCATGCGCTTCAAGGGTATGCCTACTTCCTGAAGCAGGAGGGGATGCTGTTCAAGGATATTTGCTTTCGGGATCGTATACTCATATCGGGTGAACAGATCCGGACCAAGTTATATAGCTACGATCCTTCCATTCGTCTGCCGAACCGGGTGGAGCTGGTGCAGAAATGGCTGCTCACCGAGCTGGCGGCACTACAGAAGGAGGAGCAGGGGGCGGCGTGGGTAGAGGAGGAGATGAATTACCTCGACAATGAGCAATACGCTGCAATCCACCGTAAGCTGCACAGAGAGAAGGGCGTGTTCGACTTCGCGGAGAAATACCTCCGCCTGCAGGAGCTGCTGGTGCATAAGCGGGAGCAGGATGAAGGGGACTTCGATTATGCCGAGCGGGAAGAGGGATTGCTAAGCGAAATGATCGTGAAGGAGCAGTTCAGACCGCTGAGACGGGGGATCAGGAAGTTCACCTTCATCGACATGGCCGGGCTCTACCGCCAATTGTTCAGCGATGAAACGGCTTACAGGAAGATGACAGGTGAAGCGGAGGTTCCGGAGCTATGGACGGAGATCTGTGCGCAGACCCGGGAGATGCTGGACAGCGGGACACTCTTTTATGAAGATGCGACCCCGCACTTGTACATGCAGGAGCTGATTGAAGGCGTGCGGACGAATACGCAGGTGCGGCATATTTTCGTGGATGAAGGCCAGGATTATTCGATGTTCCAATACGAGTTCCTCCGCAAGCTCTTCCCCCGCGCCCGCATGACCGTTCTGGGAGACTTCAGCCAGGCGATCTTCACACAGGCAACGAATCTGTATGGGGACCATTCACCGCTGCTTCATCTGTACGGGGAAGAGGAGACTAGCCAGTTCCTGCTGGTCCGCAGCTACCGCTCGACCTTCGAGATTGTGGAGTTCACCAAGCCGTTGCTGCCTGGAAGTGAAGGGATTGTGGCTTTTGAGCGGAGGGGCAGTAAGCCTGTATTATCTAAGCTGGCAAGTAAGGAAATGAAGGCAGAGCGCATCCTGGAGGATCTTGCTGGGCTTCAGGCTGAAGGCTATAGCTCTATCGCTATCATTACGAAGACGGCCGCCGAGAGCAGAGAAGCGTATGAGAGTCTGGCTGCTAGTAGAGGGGCGCATGAGCTGAAGCTGATCACGAAGAACACGCCAACTTTTGAAAAAGGAATACAGGTGATCCCCGCCTATCTCGCCAAAGGCGTCGAATTCGACGCGGTGCTAATCTACGATGCTTCTGCGCAGACGTACCATAGAGAGAGCGAGCGGAAGCTTTTTTATACGGCATGTACTCGGGCTATGCACCGGCTGCAGTTGTATACTTCGGGGGAGTGGACGCCGTTTGTGGGTGGGGTGGACGAGGAGTTGTATGAGCAGACAGTAGTTACGCTATAGATCTAAGAGAGCCTCTCCAGGTGCTGGAGGGGCCTTTGCATGTTGAGCCTGGTTCAACTATGAGAACGAAGCGAATGGCTCTGTGATATTTATTTCGTATCAAAAGGCTTACTTAAAGATATTTCACCTATTAATAGTGATTTGTTACGCTTAAATGAAGCTCTTCCGCAACCGCAATGAAGTATTGTAATTTTCGGATATCCATTGTTGTGGCCCTCTTTTCCTGCAGATAAAGGTAGTATAGCATAAGGGGTAGGATCGGCATGTATACTGCGAAGCAATTAGCTGAAGCGCTTAAGATTGAAACGCCCAGACGCGCCCCAATACGCGGAGTAATGTTGACTTTTGACTTTTGTTACACTAAACTGTAACAAATACAGCAAACTGTAACTATATTCCGCAAGGAAGGAGAGTCACATGAATACCTACACTGCGAAGCAAGTGGCTGAGGTGCTGCAACGTGAAGATCCGCAGATGAATCTGCGGACGGTCAGGTACTATACGCAGATCGGGATGCTGCCGCCGCTTGCGCTGGCCGGGAATAAAAGGGTGTACACCGACAATCATCTGCACTATCTGCGAGCCATTCTTGTATTATCCAAGAGCGGGGAGACACTGGCTTCGGCACAGGAGAAATTGGCGGGGCTGCCACTGGATGATGTGATCAAGCTCGGGGATAATCTGCGGCTGTACCAGTCGGATCAGATGCTCCACAGTGAGCTGCATGTCATCAGTGAAGAAGTAATTCTCTCGGTAAGTCCAAGGATCTCACCATCATTGAAAGAGAAGATGATCGCAGCCGTTACCCGGTTGCTTCAAGAGGAGGAACAGGAATGATTCAGGTCCGTCCAGCCAAATCTGCACTGGAGAACGAAGAAGGGATGAATCATCTCTGGCTTCAGATCGTGCCGCCCGGCGTTGCACAGAATATCAGCTTACAATTAATTCTTCCGGCAGGACTTCACCGGTCCCCTAATCTGAATGGTGCTGTTGAAGACAGCAGCGGGAGAATATGGATTAACCATACGCAGTCAGTAACTGACCTGTACATTGAAATCTTCACACGGGAGCCGATCCCCTGCGGTGAGTATAGCCTGGCGGCTGAATTGTCTTACACGTACGACAATGGCGTGTTCACTACTGAGAGGGAGGACATTCCGCTGCTAGTGGTGTCCGAGGAAGAAGCGGCTCAGATCCGTACGGATGAAGAGGTTGTACGCAGAATTAAAGAGCTGCGCTTCCTGCCGGACGGCGGCGGAGCCAATTCGTCTACGTCTATCGAATATACTCCGGCAAAGTTGATTCGCTTGGACTCCAGCCATATATCGGAATGGGAGAAGAAATACCGCGTGGAAGGCGCACTAGAATTGTAATTGATCTACAGGCAGGTGAACCTATGAACTACGAGAATGCCGGGGAGCTTTTACCGGAGAAGCTGCTTAAGGAAGTGAAGAAATATGCGGCGGGCAAGCTGCTGTATATTCCGCAGGACGATGAGAAGAAGGCGTGGGGTGAGGCTTCGGGCTACCGCCAGGTTCTCGTCAGACGCAACCAGCTGATCTACAATAAGTATCTTCACGGAACCCCAATCGCTGAGCTGTCGAAGGAATACTATCTGTCCCAGGAGACCATTAAACGTATTGTATACTCCAAAAAGGACACCAACAAACTGGATTACGATCCCACAGCACCATCCGCCGCTGCATACGCAGAAGCAGGGATGCTGGAGGAGTGGGTGCATACCTATGTGCTGTTCGGCCGCCGCAATAAGAATTTCTCGGAAGGCCTTGCACTGATGAACAGAACGTATGAGGGTCCGCTGTGGATCCCGCTCTCCTTGCTGGACAGAACGAGCGGACCGGAGAGCGGGATGAAGTGGAGGGTGGACCGGGAGGATTTTGAGCAAACGGTGATGCACTGGACCAAACAGATTCAAGCGGGTGAAGCCACTCCGCCCCTCATCGCGAAGGTTGCGCAAGGGAGAATGGAACTGAACTGCGGTAATCCGTTACTGGAAGCGCTCCATCGTGCTGGTGTAAGCGAATATCCTGTCATTGTCTGGATGACGGAATTAGCCGGTGACGAGCAATATCTGAAGCAGTATGCGATGTACACACCGTACTGAGCGGCTATGGCGGGAATAGCTTAAATTATTCTCGATATAGGAGGACTGCTGCTCTCACGGCTATAATGAAGACATCCCACAAGGAAAGGCAGACATTCAGGATGATATACGGAACGGCTGGTTGTGCAATGGAGTATGCCCGGCGGGGGGCTATCCACGAGTGGCTGCAGTTTTTTTTGCGGAATGACGGGAAGAATGTAGTGTTGGCAGACGGATTATTGCTGGAACCTCGAGTCTACACAGGTCCGGTGGCTGTGGATATCACGAGGTTCGGAATAGAGGAAGGCGCACCCTCGTATCTGACTGAATTAGATGAAAAAGCCCGTTTCTTCAGTATTGTAGAGACGATGACAGCCTATTACAGCAAGTGGGATATGCCTCCGTTAATTGTAAATTATGCTGACGGGAAGTTTGCTATCAATGACGGACGCCACAGGAATGTGGCCTTGCGCCGGATGAACATTACACATGCACCCGTGGTGTTCTGGACAAGCTCGGAGGCTGATCAGCGGTACATATCGGAATATTTGAGTGAAGAGGGGATGGAGGACATATGACTACCAAGTTGCCATTATTCATTATCACCGGAGCAAGCGGAGTAGGTAAAACCACGGTCATGCACGAGTTGAGGGAGCAGATGCCGGAATTTGTGCTGTTCAGTACAGATGACGATAATTTCGGGACGACAGGGAAGAAGCTGGAGTATCAGGACCGGTATAATGTGCTGCTGCATTGCGCGCGTGCGGTTGCGTTATCCGGGAGAGGAACGGTTATTTGCGGGACGATGATGCCTTGGGACGCCAAAAAATGTGATGTTTATGATGCGTTTAGTGAAGTACACTTTATTAACCTGCATTGTGACGATTCCACCCGAAATGCCCGCCTGCGGGGCCGGGAGGATAGAGCGATCTGGACCGAGGATATGCTCAGGCAGCACGAGGAATTCGCGCAGTGGCTGCTGGACCATGCCGATACGGAGTATGATCCGCCTATGCCTACTTATGACTCCACTTCTACACCTCCGCCAGCGCTGGCAGAACAGATTAAGGTGTATATCGGGTCGAAATGGAAGGGTATGTAAAAGCTTGAGGCCATCCCGGTAGGGATGGCCTTTGAACTATTTTAGGTTATCCCACAGTGCCTGGAAGGCAACGGGCTCAACCTCGAAGAATACCGGAGCGTTGCTGTAACGCACGAGTCCCTGGCCGAACAGGGTCAGCTCCACCCGGGTTTTGTCCTCCAGCTGGAGGTAGACCAGCTTGCGGTCTCCTTGGTCATAGATGCCTTGTTCCATGAGCGGATCAGCGGCTAGGGGCTTGGCGGTCATGAGGGCGCTCAGGAAGCCGTCAAGCGCTGCGCCTTCGGGCAGCGGCAGGTATTGCTGCTTGCCGTTATTCCAGCTGTCGAAGCTCTCCCACTGGGCGGAGGCGATGCGCCCGTCCAAGTTCAGCTTGCCGATCAGATCGGCTCCGCTGTTCACGGTAATTCCATTTGTATGCTCGTACAGCTCCGCGAACACCTGGCCGTCCACCTCTGTATAGGACATGACCAGGAAGCCGGAATCATATCCTTTGACCGCATAGATATCCGTCTCCCCGATATTCGAGGCCAGTTCCGTATAAGCATCCTTGCCGCTCCATTCATCAATCCCGCTGGTCGTGCGTCCCAGCTTCTCTCCGCGCAGTGCAGCCGCATCGGCCGCTTCCATGCGGATCGCCGCCTGGGTATAGATATTGCCCTGGTAGATGACCAGGCCGATCATATCGGCCGCAGCACCGGAGCTTTTATCCGGCAGCTCGATCTTGGGAATAACGACTCCGGCAGAATTCCCTGCCGCCGGTGTGCCCGGATCTACCTGGGCTACTTGATTCGGGGAAGCCGTTCCACCCAGCTGCTTCATCATGCTTGGTCCAGCCAGCCCGATTCCGGCAGCAACCAGCACGCTTGCTGCAATATAGACTATTTTGCGCGGACGGCGTTTTTGTTCCATTTTACCTTCTAAGCCTTGCTTCATTTCGCTGCTTGAACTCATAGTATCCACCGCTTTCTTATATTGGGTTCGAAACTGATCTTCCTTCATTCCGCTTCTGCTCCTTCCAGTTCCAGTCTTAACAGCTGACGGCCGCGCTGAAGTCTCATCTTCACGGCCGACTCGCTGATCTGCAGAATTCTGCTGATCTCCTGGACGGGATAATCCTCGTAATAGTACAGATGAATCACAGCCTTATACTTCACCGGCAGGGCAAGCACAAGCTGCAAGACCGCCAGCTCCTCGGGGTTATCGGCCGTAACCGGCTCCACCCCTTCGAGCTTGACCTCGCGCTTGCGCCAGCCTCTGCCCAGCAGATTCTTGCAATGATTGGTGATGACCCGGATCAGCCAGGCCTTCTGGTGCTCGTCATCCTTGAATAAGGGAGCCTTCTCCATCAGCTTGATGAAGGTGTCCTGCGTAGCCTCTTCGGCATCCTGGCGGCTGCCCAGATGAACCAGGGCAATCCGGTACAGCATATCTGCATATTGTTCGTAGCTCTTCATCACAGGATGGCCCGGCCGGGTCATGGGTTGCTGCATGAGGTTATGCCCTCCTTTATCTATAACACCCTTTAGGACGGCATCCGGTCACATTTTGTTTCCGGGAATTTATGCTGCCTGCGATAATCATCCTGATACAGCAAAAAAAAGGCCATGATTAATGGCCCTATCCCAATTCTTTAGATTCCTCAGATCCCGGCGAACATATCATTCAAGCGGTCCCAGTTAGCCGCGACCCACTGATTCTCCTGACGGAAGCGGACGAGCGGCGGGAATTCATCCTGCCCGGGTACCGCAATCCATTCGGCTTCCTTCCACCAGGTTAATTTCAGCGACCGGATGAGTGTACTTGCAGGTAAGGGGGTATATTCACGGTAGCCCGTCACAAAGGCTCTTACCCGATCCAACCTGATCCCTCCCTCAGACAACGCACAGGATAGGATTGGCCGGGCTACATCGTACTCGGGGTAGACGAAATGCAGCCTGTCGAAATCCAGGATCGCCGCCACCTGATCCGTGCTGAACAGTATATTATCTACGAACAGATCCCGGTGACCCCAGCCCCGTTCGCAATCCGCGAAAATGCCGGTGTCCATCCGGTCGATGATCTTCCGCTGCAGCTCAAGCGCCGATATCGTATCCTCGCTCTGCCGGGCGGTTGCCTGAAGATAGCGTGCCTCCCAGTTTCTCACCATAGAGGCTTGGCTGCGGACCTCCCAGTACAGCTGCAACGAAGCAGGCTGCGTATTAAGCAGCTTGTGCATCTGACCGACTACTCTGCCCAGCGCATACATCTGCCGCTCTGTGGCCGAGCCGGGGGCAATATTGTGCCCGTCACACAGGGTCATCAGCACATACCGTTCCTGTGAAGGCGTTCTCAAGACATAATTCCCCGCGTGTGAAAATAATTTCGGAACAGGAAGGCCTTCCAGGTATAGATGGTCCTGATGGCTTAAGGAGACCTCCAGTCCGCGGGTAAGCGCTTCAGGGTAACGGATCTTGCTGTATTGCTTCACGAACAGACGGCCCTGATCACTCTCCAGCCTCCACTTCAGATTCAGGAAGCCCTGATCAATCTGGACCGCTTCAGTGACATGCATCCCGAAATGTTCTGTCATGGAGTCCAGGATCTCCTCCCGGATTCTTGCGGCTGTATCTGACATACCTATATCTCCTTACCTGACCGAATAAGAGACTGATTATGACTCCATTCTCGCCGGATTTGGGGGGATTATCAAGATAAATCTGCACCAGCCTGTTCGCCCAAAAGAGGGCAGTCCCGCCAGCCAATTTACGGCTTGCGGGACTGCCCTCTATACAGAAAATCTTATGCTTGCTTACACAAGTGTCAGCTTGAACTTGAAGGTATACGGACGGCCCGCAAGCAGCGTGAACTGTTCATGGGTTGGTGCACCCCAGCTGTCGTCGCCGCCGACGCCCATTTGCTTGTAATTGACACGCAGCACGGTCTTGTCAGAGGCTGGCAGCTTGTAGCCGTGGTCGCTGGCTTCAAGCTCGGCCGGAGACCAAGGTAGTGCATTGACTTCGAGCGGCACTGCGCCTTCTACAGACAATCCGTGTCCTTCACGACCAGCGGTAACGGAAGCGAACCGGACATCCGTCTTGTTGCCGCATTCCTGAGGGCGGAGGTAATCCGTGAACTGCTCACTGACCTTGCCTGTGTAGAGTCCCAGCGGAGCTCCGGTCTGGCGGTCCCAATAGTTCTCATGCGGCCCGCGGCCATACCAGGAGATCGTGTCCAGACTGCTGTCCAGTTCGAAGACCATTCCGAATTCCGGGATCTCCGGCAGGCTGCTGCTGCCCGGGTTCAGCTCCTGGACAATCTCGACAGAACCATCTGTGCGAATCTCGTAATGCACACGCAGAGTGGACTGCGGCTGCGCACCCAGCAGATAGTCGGCGGTTACGAAGCCGAGATTGCCTTCCACACGGCAGCTGAACCGGGCCAGCTGACGCTCATAGGAGGCTTCCTTCCAGACGGCGCAGCGCTCGGGATGCTTGTTGCCGAGATCATTGTCCGTTACTGCTCTCCAGAAGTTAGGTCTGGCCGGTGCGAGCAGAAGCTCCTTCCCGGAGGACTTCAGAGAAGTAAGCGCGCCGGTTGCAGTCTCGAAGGAGAGCGCAAAGCCGTTGCCCTCAAAGGTCAGGAAGCCATCCTGCTCGTTGACCTGTAGCGTATTGCCTGAACTATCCGGGTTGCCGGATGGAATGTACGGGGTTAACACGAACTGTTCCCAGGCAATTTCATGCGCGGCCTCAGACCAGGCGGTTGCGTTCTCTTGAACAAATGACACCGTTAGCACTGCTTCCTTGTCCGATTCAAGCAGCGCTGAATCCAGAGGAACCGTGAAGCTGGCTGCTTCGCCAGGCGCTGCGGAGAGCGGCAATTGTCCTTCCTGGGCCGCCTTGCCGTTCAGAGCCAGCGACCATCTCAGCTGATAGTCTGCCAGATCTGTGAACAGGAAGTTGTTACGGGCTTCGAAGCTTCCGTTCTTCAGATCAAGGGCAGTGATGGTGATATTCTGATAGCATTTCTTCACCTCGTAGAGCTTAGGCGTCACGCTGCGGTCCGCGAACAGCAGGCCGTTGCCGCTGAAGTTGCCGTCATGCGGCTTTTCCCCGAAATCTCCGCCGTAAGCCAGATAAGACACACCTTCAGGAGTGGTTGTGCGGATGGCCTGATCCACCCAGTCCCAGATGAATCCGCCCTGGATGCTGTCATATTTGTCGAACAGCTCGGTGTACAGATGCAGGCCGCCGCAGGAGTTGCCCATGGCATGGCTGTATTCGCACAGAATGTACGGCTTCTTCGGATTGCTGAGTGCGTACTCCACGACTTCATCCGGCTTGATGTACATCGTTGATTCAATATCGCTGGCCGCGTCCGAAGGTCTGTAATGATAAGTACCTTCGTAATGCACCGGACGGGTCGGGTCTGCATGCTTCAAGTGGTCATACATGGCCAGGAAGTTATCGCCGCCGAAGGATTCGTTGCCAAGCGACCAGATGATGACTGACGTGTGGTTCTTGTCGCGCTGCATCATGGAGTTACAGCGGTCAATGACGTTCGCGCGCCATTCCGGGCGGCTGCCGGGAACGTTGCCCTCATGCAGTTCTTTCTGCCCGTATTGCCAGGAGCCATGAGTCTCCAGGTTCGTCTCGTCGATCACATATAGACCGTATTCGTCGCACAGCTCGTACCATACCGATTGATTCGGATAGTGGGAGGTACGCACGGCATTGATATTATGCAGCTTCATCAGCTTGATGTCGGTGATCATATCTTCCTTGGAGAGCGCACGGCCGGTATCGCAGGAGAATTCATGGCGGTTCGTTCCCTTGAATACGATCCGTTTGCCGTTGATCTTCATCAGGCCGTCCTGGATCTCGAAGGTCCGGAAGCCCGTCTTGCAGCTGAGCGCTTCCAGCAGTTGTCCCTGATCGTCCTTCACCGAAATCAGCAGGGTGTAGAGGTTAGGCTTCTCTGCGCTCCATTTCAGCGGGTTCTTCACGGCTGCAGACAGCTTAAGCAGCTGAGTTCCCTCTTGTTCAAAAGCAAATCCGGCTGATACGGGCGCTGCCCATACCGGCTGCTGCTTGCTGTCGTAGAGCTGTACTTCTACGGAGTGTGCGGAAGTGACCCGGTTATAATAGTTCTCCAGGGTAAGGTCGACTTGCAGCTCCGCATCGGTGAAGCTCTTGTCCAGCTCGGTGCGGACGAAGAAGTCGGCTACCCGTACTGGAGGCGCAGTGTAAAGATAGACATCGCGGAAAATTCCGCTCAGACGCCAGAAGTCCTGATCTTCCAGCCAGCTCGCATCACACCAGCGGTAGACTTCGACGGCCAGCTTGTTCTCGCCGGGAAGCAGGTAGGCAGTGATATCGAATTCTGACGGTGTGAAAGTATCCTCACAGTATCCGGCGAGTTCTCCGTTCACCCATACATAGAAGGCCGATTCCACACCCTGGAAGCTGAGGAATACAGGTTGTCCGTCCCAATCCTGCGGAACGCTGAAGGAACGGATATAGGAGCCTACCGGATTGTATACCGTCGGAGCGAAAGGAGGCTTCAGATCCGGCTCGGACACTTCCCAAGGGTAGCGTACATTGGTGTATTGGGGATAATCATATCCCTGGAACTGCCAGTGGGAAGGAACGGCGATATCTGCCCAGCCGGCAGCGTCGTATCCGGTCTTATAGAAGTCCTTGATCCGTGCATCCGGTGTCTCGGCAAAAGCGAATTTCCACGTACCGTTCAGCGTCTGGTAACGGGATGAGGAGACTTTATCCCCTTGCAGGGCGTCGGCCGCTGCCGGGAAGGACATCATGGAGGCATGGGCGTCTATACGGTTCAATTGAAAAATCTCAGGATTATTGTTCCATTCGGGATATCCGTTGGCAGGCTGCTGATATGAGAGTTTGTTGCGCAAGTTAACATCTCCTTATATTGTTATATTCATATTATAGGATGGAAAATGTTCTGGGTATATATAATGATTTTCTTCATATATAATAAAATATGAAACAACAGATCAAATCGAGATTGCATCTGGAAGGAGACCGCTATGGATAGCACGATGATCTTTTGCGAGATGGAAGATATGCTTCTGCTGCCGCTGTATGCCACGACCATCGGGTATTGGGAGCATCAGGTGGAGATGATCCGGCCTGCGGGCTTTCCAGATTATCAGCTGCACCAGGTTCTAGGCGGCAAGGGTGAAGTGAATATCAGGGGCAAGACCTATACGGCGGAGGCTGGTGATCTATTCTGCCTCTACCCGGATGTTCCTCATTCCTATACTCCGCTTAGCCGGGAATGGGAGCTGGCCTTCATCTCCTTCAACGGGAGGGAAGCGGCCCAGATGCTGCTCTACGCCGGAATCCGCGAGTCCGGGGTCGGGCGTCTGCGGGCTGAGCCCATTCTTGCACCGCTGGAAGAGATGCTGACCCTCTCCTCCGCAAGCGGGCTGCAGGACAATCTGGAGCGTTCCAAGCTGCTGTATGCTCTGCTGCTGGATCTGAAGCGCAGCCTGCTTCCGGCCTCGAATGAGGACAACGAGCTTGCACGGATGAAGCCGGTGCTGCAATATATCGAGCTTCACCTGCACCGCCCGCTGCTGCTGAAGGAGCTGGCCGAGGTGGCGTCTGTCTCGCCGCAGTATCTGTGCCGGCTGTTCCAGCGGACCGTCCGTGAACGGCCGGTGGCCTACATTAACAAGCAGCGCGTCAACCGGAGCAAGCAGCTGATGTTCAGCAGCCGGGGGCAGCGGATCTATGAAATCGCCCAGCGGGCAGGCTTCGAGAATGTCAGCTATTTCTGCGCTGTCTTCAAACGCATTACCGGCATGCAGCCGGAAGAGTGGAGAGGACTGCACGGATTGGACTAGAGACTGCTATAATTAGAGACAGCGCATTTATACATCTGGATTATCATCCGGGCTTACGCCCACCAAATTCAAAAAACAAGAGAGCGGAGGGATATTATAGTGATCCTAGGACAGAACAGAGCTTATCAGATCCGGTTAATGGATGAGCCGGCGGCCAGAGAGATCGTCAACTGGAGATATGAGCCGCCATATACCCTGTACAACATGCTGGATGCGGCTGATGCCGCAGAGGATATCGAGGAGCTGCTGGATGGCTCTTATTTCAGCGTAGCTGCTGCGGACGGAGCGTTGATCGGGTTCTTCTGTTACGGGCAGAACGCGCAGGTGGGGGAAGGGATAGAGAGCGGACTCTACCTCGATGGAACGGCCCTCGATATCGGCTTGGGGATAAGACCGGATCTGACGGGGCAGGGCCATGGACTGGCTTTCCTGCAGGCGGGGATGAGGTTTGCTGAGCAGACGTATGACGCGAAGCGATTCAGATTGTCGGTGGCAGCTTTTAACCTGAGGGCAGTCCGCTTGTATAAGAAGGCAGGCTTCGTCCTTTTACATAGCTTCGTGCATCAGCACGGGGAGAGCGAAATGGAGTTCCTGCTGATGGAGACACCGGACACGGCTGCCCGCCTATAGCGCGAGTGGAGAATACACGGTGAAGTCTGTTAATATAGAATTATGGCATCATCCATATCAAAGGAGAATTCAATGTGAACGAGAACCTGAAGCAAGCGTATGTGCAGTTAGGATTACCTGAAACCGTAACCAGAGAGGAACTGAACAAGCGGTTTGACCTGCTCCTGAAGCGAAGACGCGGACTGACCACAGAGGAAGAGATAGCAGCTTACGAAGCGGATTTCCGGGCGTACAAGCTGATTCTCGATACCTGGGATGAGCAGGAGATCCAGGAGGCCGAAGACGACCGGCTTGCCAAGTATGGACGTTTCTCCGGTACGGCGAGCAAGTGGGAGACCTTCATGCGGCTATACAAAACACATGTGATTCTCGGCATAATCGGGCTGCTGGTGGTGATTTTTGGCGGGAAGGCCCTCTATGACAATTACCAGCATCGACAATATCTAGCTTCCCTGCCGCCCGTGGATGCGAAGATTATGTTCATCGGCAGCTTCGGTGTCACGGATACGAGCGGCAAGACCGAGGAGCTGGAGAAGGCGATCATCGCGGCTTACCCGCAGTGGAAGCGGGTGGAGACGGTGATGACTTATCTGCCCAGAACGGGCGACGGCTCTGACTCGCTGGACATGAATTATATGCAAAAGGCAGTCGTGGAGCTGGCGGCGAACCGGCCGGATATCCTCGTGCTGGATGAGGCTACCGTCAAGTGGATCGGCGGACAGACCGGATTCCAGAATCTGGAGCCAATCACAGCGGACGGGAAGCTTGCCGCAGACGATACCCGCATGCAGTGGGGAGTCAATGAGGACACGGGCAAGAATGAGCTATACGGTGTGGATATTCTCAAGTCCCCCTTCATCTCGGAGCTGCCAATCAATTATAATGCGAAATCGATCATTATCGGTGTCCTGAATGACAAGGACAAGGATAAGATGCTGGAGTTCGTGAAGCATATTGCGGAGGAGCCGCCCGTTAAGTAAGCAGGATACGCAGTAAAAAGAAGGGGGTGTCCCAAAAGCCATGAAAAGGCTTCTAGGGACGCCCCTTTGGTTTGGAGAAGGATGTACGTGTTCACTTGGATGGACGCTCCGCGAACGGACCGTTGTTTAAGCGGGAATTGGATCTAAATTCTTTTTGAAAAAATAACAAAAACCTCTCTTCCATGGCTGGTTACAGCCACCTGTAAGAGAGGTTTTTGTCTGCTGGTTGTTAGCTTGTTTGATTATCCGTTCGGCCTTATCCGTTCGGCCTTACTGCTCCAGACGGTAGCCCCCGTGGAATACAGGACCGACATATTCATTGAACGCATATCCGTTACGGATGGCGGCGGATACGAAATCCTTCGCCTTCACCACAGCATCCTTCACCGACAAGCCGTTAGCCAGTCCGCCGGTAATCGCTGCGGCGAAGGTGCAGCCGGCGCCATGGTTATGGGCAGGCTCGATCTTCGCAGTCTCAAGGACCAGATATTCGCTGCCGTCGAAGAAGATATCAATCGCCTTGTCGCCGCCCAGCGCCTTGCCGCCCTTGACGACAACATTCTGGGTGCCGAGCTGATGAATCAGGCGGGCAGCTTCCTTCATCTGATCAAGCGTAGTCAGCTTGCCGAGACCGGAGAGCACTCCGGCTTCGAACAAATTCGGAGTAGCCACCGTAGCCAGCGGCAGCAGCAGATCGCGGATGGCGTCTGCACTCTCCGGGTTCAGTACTTCGTCCTCGCCTTTGCATACCATAACCGGATCGATTACGACATTGGTCTGCTTGTTGCTCTTCAGGGCCTGTTCAGCAACCTTAACAATCTCCACACTGCCGAGCATCCCGGTCTTCATGGCATCCACAGGACCGCCGGCGAAGATCGTCTTGAGCTGTTCGGCAACGATGGCAGCATCGACAGGGTATACATTATGATGCCAGCCCCGGTCAGGGTCCATCGTTACAATCGTAGTCAGGGCACTAAGGCCGTAAGTACCGTATTCCTCAAAGGTTTTGAGGTCTGCCTGAATGCCTGCGCCTCCGCTGGAGTCACTGCCGGCAATGGTTAATGTCTTAATGATTTTTGACAAAGGTAACGTCCCCTTCTTGTATATGAATAGTATGCTGTTTATTATAACAAAAATCATCGGCTTAGTCCGCAAAAAAAGTATAAGCTTCAAAAACGCACTGCAGCCCTTAGGTAAGAGCAAGGGTTTGCCGGTTGCTGCACTGCATATCATGGTAGTCTAGTGGATTCTTTATTCAGGAGGCTGCCATGATTGAGATCAGTTTATGCATGATTGTCCGCAATGAGGAGAAGAGCCTGCCCCGCTGCCTGGCTTCTGTGGAAGGGCTGGTCGATGAGATCGTCATTGTAGATACGGGATCGGCAGACCGCACCAAGGAGATTGCCGGTGCCTTTGGATCCGCAATTTACGATTTTACCTGGACTCAGGATTTCTCCGCTGCCCGTAATTACGCCTTCAGCAAGGCGAGCCGGGATTATATCTTCTGGCTGGATGCGGACGACTATCTGCGAGAAGAGGATCAGGCGCTGTTCAGGGAACTGAAGTCTTCGCTGCCGGAACAGGTGGACAGTGTGAATATGCAGTATAATCTCGCTTTTGACGGGGAGGGGAGGGTGACGACCTCCTTGCGGCGCAACCGGCTGGTTCGCCGGGCGTGCGGGTTCCGGTGGATCGGTCCGGTGCATGAATATCTGGAGGTGTATGGCCCGTCGCTGGCAAGTGCCGTCTGTGTTACCCATGAGAAGGAT
The DNA here is from genome assembly GCF_038002365.1 of Paenibacillus sp. FSL P4-0338. Taxonomy (NCBI): domain Bacteria; kingdom Bacillati; phylum Bacillota; class Bacilli; order Caryophanales; family Paenibacillaceae; genus Paenibacillus; species Paenibacillus sp. FSL P4-0338. The sequence continues at coordinate 815,538 of NZ_JBBOCG010000001.1, forward strand.
AAAGCGTACACGGACCGCAATCTGCGGATCTACCGCAAACGGGAAGCGGAAGGCGAGAGCTTCTCTGCTCGCGATCAATATTATTACGCCAATGAGCTGCGCGACCACGGAATTCACAGGGAGGCCTGCCGGTATTACGAGCTGTTCCTCAGCGGCGGGCAGGGTTGGATTGAAGATAATATTCAGGCCTGCCTGCGGCTGGCCGAATGCCTGGAAGCGCTGGGGGACAAGGATGCGTCCTTCACTGCGGTTACCCGTACACTGAAATATGATGCTCCGCGTGCCGAGGGCTGCTGCCGTCTGGGAACCTGGCATCTGGAGAAGGGCCAGCTACACCCGGCAATCTACTGGTTTGAGCTTGCTATTCAGTTGCCCGGACAGGCGGAGTCCATGGCGATGAAGAATGAGGCCTTCGCCACCTGGATTCCGAATCTGCAGCTAGCGCTCTGTTATGACCGGCTGGGCCAGCATGAACGGGCCAACCGGTATAATGAGACTGCGCTGCTTCATTCTCCGGGCCATCCCAGCATGCTGTATAACCGGAATTACTTCCAGAAGCTCCTGGGCGACAAGTATGTCTCCTTGCAGCAGCCCTGAACACATAGCAAGCGCTCCCCTGCCGAGGCTGGGGAGCGCTTGCTATTGTCTATGGATGTCCAGGCATTGCCGCAGGCTCCAGCAACAGCTGAGGTTCACTCGTGCGGATGAATTCCAGCACCTTGTCGTAGATAATCCGGTGGCCCTCCCGGTTAGGGTGGATGCCATCCCGGCAGATGAACTTGGTGTAATCCGGCTGCTGCAGGAAGGCGCCCCGGACATCGATAATCTTGGTCTTGGTGCTCTCAGCGACCTTGATGATAGCGGAGTTGTAACGCTCCTGCCACCAGTAGATCTTGGTGACGCTGCCGAGGAATTTCATAATGTTCACTTCAGAATCGGGATTGTTGCCGCTGACCCACTTGAAGTAGTTGTCCGCATTCAGCGGAGGCAGACTCATCAGGATAGGCGTGATGCCCTGGTTCTTCAAGAAATGAATCATATCAACCAGCATCCGCTCGAAGGCCGGAAAATCCGTTTTAGGACTATGCTCTGCCTCAGGGTTGCTTGCAATCTCTCCCCAGTGGTAGTCACAGTCATTGCCGCCGTATTCAATCAGCACCACATCCGGCTTCTCCTTCAGTACATCCCGCTTCAGATTGCCGAAGCCCTTCATCAGCGTATTGCCGAATCTGGCAGTATTGCGCATAGCTCCCTTGAGCTTGCCCTGAAGCATAGATACATAATTATCCTCCAGAATGACATACTTGCTTCTGGTCTCGTCATACACAACGCCTTTGGAGATAGAATCGCCGCTGACCATATATTTGAACTGAGACCCCATGGGCTCTTGCTGCTCCTCATTCCTGTTCATGCTCCCGCCTCCGATAACCCTAGTGTATATACAATCAGTGTAAACCATACATGCCGCCGTGCCTATGTATAGATGTCATGGTTTCTTAGTCCAGTCAGCAGACTGAATTCACCATAGAATAATGGAGAAGGAATTTGTTACCAGGAGGCCACGTTGATGACGCAAATCATTGATTTCAGCAAAAGTGCAATTACCAGCTTCAGTCAATCGATCACGATACCTGTTCCCCTGTCCCCCTCCAGCTATACGCTGACCGAATTCGGGCTTGCCACCTTACTGGGCGGGAGTGTCCTGCTCAATGCCACGGTCGGTGTTCAGACTACGCTGGGCAATCCCAATCTGCTGCTTACGATCCTGCGTTCGGGAACCCCTGTGTTTACCCTGCTGGCAACGGCACCAGGCGGGAGCCAATATGCTCCGCTCAGTTTCTCTTATGTGGATTTTAACTTCCCGGCAGGATATTTCGCTTATACGTTGACGATTTCACAAGTGAATTCCTCTACACTGAACTCTGCCAATCTGATAGGGCCCGTAGATTTCTCGGGACTCTCCCTGGTGTAAGCGATGGCGGCTATCATTGATTTCGGTAAAAGTGTCCCGTCCAGCTTCAGCCAATCCGCTTCACTCCCCGTAAGGAGGCTGCCTAACAGTACGATTCTGGGACAGTTCGGTGTGGCCGTAGGAGCGAACGGCCTGGTCCTGCTTGAAGCGACAATCGGCCTCCAGAACAACACGGCCAGCGCCTCCAATCTGATTTTTACCATTGTACGGAATGCGGTGCAGATCTTCACGGCAAGATCCAGTCCCTTGATCGGGGATAGCTATGAAGTGGTTCATTTATCTTTTACAGACAGCGGCATTCCTGCCGGTTATTACGCCTATGCTCTCGTTGTGTCCGCCATCGGTACCGGGAATCCCCCGGTGATCATTGGCCCGTTGGTATTTTCGGGCATGTCTGTCTCCTAACCTTACGCTGGGGAGTGATACTCCCCGGTTTTTTGGCGCTTCCTCTAGAATTATTATTCGCTCATGGGACAAATAAAGCGATACATATACATGGAATTGGAGTGAGTCCGCGGCTTGGAAAGAGGAGAAGGCACCGATTAAGTAGGAAAATGGAGGGAGCACAGAATTTATGCCCTATACAACGGGAGCGGTCTATAATCCGCCTGCCGGAACGTCACATATCGACCGGATTCAAATTTCCTGCCTGAATGATTCTATTGTCGTAGCGATAAATATCAATTTGCAGATCTTTCATTTCCTCGGCAGCAGTTTCACGCGGGTAGGCGTAGGCGAAGCTTTGTTTCAAGTGAACCCCCAACAGTTGTTGGTCCAGACCTATTCAGTAAATGCCGCGAATTATTATGAAGCCCAGATTAACTTTTACAGTGCGGTGAACACCATTGTAAATGTGTTTGCATTAGATGCCGCAGGCAATAGTATCGGGCAAATTCTTCAACCAGAACTTACATACATTGACCGTTTGACTATCATTAACACTTGAAACGGGGTGATGTCTGTTGGCGAACGTCAACGTTACAGCCGGGCTGCCAGGGAACCATATAGAGCCTTCGATTGCGGTAAATGAGCTGGACCCCAACATTCTGTGTGCGGTAGCGGTGGATTCCAGTACAGGAACAGCGTTGACCGGATTCTACCGGTCGGTGGACGGCGGGGCCACTTGGGGCTCTACCATTCTGCCGCAGGCACCGGGCTTCATGAGCGCGGAAGCGCCGACCATTGACTATACCTTTCCCAATACCTTTATCATTGCTGTCCACTTTTTCAATGAATTTGAAGACGGGACGATTGCAACGTACACCACCTTTGACAACGGATTGACGTTCAATCCCCCTGTTATCGTTCAGCGCGGCTACGGCCTATACGTCCATAATGACGAACCCTTCCTTGCTGTAGACCGTTCACCGTCCAGCCCGTACCGGGGCAATGCATACATTGGCTATACCCCGCTGTTCTATTTGGGAACGAATGCCGCGATCTTTTTCCAGCGTTCCGTCGATCAGGGACTCAGCTGGGAGCCGCCGCAGCGTATATCTGATCCCCGGGGGGATCTGGAGCGGGCGGCACTCATTGTCGGACTGGCGGGCGAGGTCTATGTGGGATATATCCAGCTTGGTCCTGGGCCAAAGTATGCCTATATCCGTGTCTCCCAGGACGGGGGAGTCAGCTTCAGTCCCCCGGTCACCCGGGGAGCGACTTTTCTTGCGAGTACTGTTCCCGTGCCCAGTCCGCTGCCTGTTCCGAATTATAACTTCCGCGTACAGACGAATTTAGCGCTTGGAGCAGACATCTCGAACGGCCCTCTTGCGGGTTTTGTCTATGCGGTGTGGAACGATTTCCGGCTTGGTTATGCCGATATTTTCTTCTCGCGTTCCCCGGACGGCTTGCTGTGGTCCCAGCCGGTGAGCATTACAGGGGCTCCGCCCGGATCACAGAATTTCTCACCTTCGATCACGGTATCGCCTTCCACGGGAACGGTGCGTGTAATCTACTATACGAACCGGCTGGACGGCTTCCTGCTGGATGTGTTTGTAGCGGAGTCTATCAACAGCGGCTTGTCCTTCGCGAACCGGAGAGTCTCGGATGTATCCACGAATCCGAACGGCAATTCTCCGATTCCGACTGAGCTGATTGGGGACTACATTACGGCGGCTACTATTTTCCCGGATACGCTGGCTGCGGTATGGAATGATACGCGGCTGAACAAACAGGATGTTATTTTCGGCAATTGAGAGGGAAGGGAGCGGTTTATATTCATAAAAACAGGTCCAGCTGGTTCCTCCAAGCCGGGCCTGTTTTGCCTTGCTATTCTACTTTGTCTATCATCTTCGTTCTTCGGAACTGCCTAACCGTTCTCTGCAAAAGGGCGTTTGAAGCGTGTTTTCCCCGCACTGTTCCCGCTTAAAAAGGCGGCAGCCGTCCGCTCCAGGATTTTGACACTGTTCTCCCAGGTCCATGATCTTGAATCGGTCTCACCGCGTGCGGCGATCCGGCTCTTGAGTACGGGATCTTGAATAAGCCGCATCACATCCGCCGCAAGCCGGTTCTCATACCGGTAGGACAACAGGCAGTTCTCCTCATGGCGGGCATACTCCAGATTTCCTCCCGAATAGACGGAGACTAACGCCGCTCCGCAGCGCATCGCTTCAAGTCCTGGCAATGAACCGGTGTCGAAAATACTAGAGCTGACAAAAATATCAGCACCGTTATAGTGATAGCATAGCTCCTCGTCATTGAGCGGGGTGAAGAAGCGGTATTTGCCGCTGTCCATCATTCTTCTCAGGGATTCGGAACTGAAGCATTCATCCGGCGGACTGATGAAATTGATATTGACCCACGGGAAGTGCTGCTTCACGATATCCAGCTGATTCACCAGATAATCCTGCTCGCGGTGCCAGGAGAACCCGTTCTCCACCTTGCGCAGGATCGCTGTTATGTTCAGCGGCTCCTGAAGCTCCTTGCGGATATTCATGTTTCGGAATGAAGCGCTGATCCCTACCGGCACAATGCTTCCGCTGATTCCGTGGCCCAGTCTAATCAACTCCTGCTGCCATCTGGAGAGGACAATTAGTTTATCGGTAATATGGTAGGAGGGGAAGGATATCTCGCTCTGCGGCAAAAAAAGAGGTTCATAGCACAGGGAGAGGCGGATATGCATGCCTTTGCCGTTCAGGCTGGCTGCCTGTGAGACCGGAACCGTGGTGTAGAAGTTAGAGACGATGATATCACTGACCGGAAAATCGGATTCACGGAGCAGTGTGTAGTCGGTAATCAGCAGAGTGGAACGGACGTCATAGGAAACATCCCCTCCCAGCGGCATGACAATCACAACCTGGTGGCCCCGGGCCGTAAGACCGTTCGTAAGCTCCACGAGCATGCGTTGTGCCCCGCCATGGCATAAGGTAAGAATGGGGAAAGTGAACCGCATCTGTGATCCCTTCCTTTCTGCACAATCGCTCTGCAACAATGCGATAGGTATACTATTTTATTCAGTGAAAAGCGAAAAGTACCGCTATGCGGTACTTTTGGAGGAAATGGGGTTATGGCCGGATAATCACGAATTGCGCAGGTTGCGCAGCAGGTTCACGCAGTCTTGGATCTCCAGGCTAGTGACATCCTCAAGAGAGACATCGATCATCGGCTTCTGCGCCTCAAGCTTGTCCAGGAACTCAGCGGTGTGGAACAGCCCGGCTCCGGGAGCGCCGTGACGAATGCGTCCGCCGTCCTCATAGATTCCTTTGAGATGGGCGAGGATGATCCGGTCGCCGAACAGACTGAAGGATTGATCGACGATCTCATCCTGGAGATGAATCTCTTCACCGATCAGGTTGCACGGATCGAATACAACACCGATGGAGCTGGAGGGCACCTCATCGAGGATGCGCCGCATTTTGGCTGGAGAGGACAGGGTATGGGTGCTGACGCCTTCAAGCCCTAAGAATATGCCCCACTTCTCCGCCTCCTCTGCCAGTTCCTCGACCGTTGCCTTAAGGGCATCCCAGCCGAGCTCCTCATAGCGGTAAGGGTCGAGCTCCTGGAAGGTCGTAAGTGCTCCAGTCTCCGTGGCGACCATAGGGGCACCGAACAGGCGGGCATAGCGCAGATGCTCCTTGAAGCGGTCAATCTCCGCCCGGCGGACCGCAGGATCAGGGTGAATCGGATTGATGTAGCAGCCAAGCACACCGATGCGGATACCGGCCCTGTCGAATTGCTCAGCGATATAGGAAGCTAGTCCAGGACTCAGCTTGCCCGGGGAGAGGTCGATATCCTGTATGGCTTTGGACAGAGCGAGCTGTACGAAATCAATATTGTAGGTCTGAAGAGTGGAAGTCAATTCCTTAAGCGGCAGGCAGCCGGCAGTATGTGCTAACGTTCCGTAACGAATAATAAACAACTCCTTTGGAATTCAATGAATTTATATCTATAATATTAATGACGCTTACATAGACATGCAAGGTTAAAGAATGCAAGCGATACAGGAGGAATTGAGATGAACGCAATAGAAGTGCGTAAGCAAGAGCTTGAGAACTGCCGGCCGGAGCCGACACTGGACCGGGAGACGATTGATGAATTCTGGAATGATCTGCTCGCAGAAGATGAGGAGCAGCCGCTGGAGGTGACGATTACCCCTGAGAAGACCCCGTATCCGGGCATGAAGGTGAGCAAGGTCAGCTACATGAGCTATGGGGAGACTACGATCAATGCCTGGTATATCCAGCCTGCTGGTGATACAGAGGGCACGGGAGACCGGCCGTGTATCGTCACCTTTCCAGGTTACACCGGAGACCGGGGATATCCTGAACGCTACGCACATTTCGTGCTGCTTGGATACACTGTCCTGGCCGTAGATGTACGGGGACAGCTTGGCGAGACAGGCAATCTGCTGCCGCAGGAGCACGGTATAGTGAGAGGCTGGATCAGCCAGGGGCTGCTGGAGAAGGAGCAATCCTATTATCTGGCATTAGCCATAGATACAGTGCGGGCCATTGAGACGGCAGCGCAGCTGCCCGGGGTTGATCCGGCGCGCATTGCGATTACAGGAGCCAGCCAGGGCGGGGGGATCGCTCTGTTGGCAGGGGCGCTCAGCCACCGCGTGGCGGCGGTAGCCGCAGACATTCCTAATCTGTGCCGTCTGGATTTCGGAGTGCTGAATTCCACCAGCTCACTCACAGAGATTGCGGATTACCTGAAGCGCTATCCGGAGCATCTGGAGCGTACGCTTCAGAACCTGGCCTTTTTCGACATCGTCAATCTGGCTCACCGCTTCACTGTCCCTGTCCTGATGTCTGTAGGCTGGAAGGATACGGTATGTATGCCGGAGACGATCTATGCCGCTTATAACCGGATAGAGTCGCCTAAGGAGATTAAGGATTATCCGTTCTCCGGGCATGAGGTGAGCGAATTCCAGAACAGACAGACGGCACTGTTCTTCCAGGAGCATCTGGGCTCCTAAGTGAAGTGGTACAGGCCACAGTGATTAGCCGCAAGGGAATGGTGTGAAGATATAGTAAGGGTTGGCACGAGGTCATAGGTAGGCAGTCTAATCACCGGGAGGGAACTACGGATGGACAATCAGACAGGTAAGCTGCCGGCGGGAGTATTGGTGGAGAGCTTTGAGTATGACAAGAAGAATGAGGAGCTTGTGAAAAAGAGCTTCTGGAGCAAAACCAGGAAAGCCGCTGGTAAAATCCCCTTCACCAGAGAAGCGATAGCCATGTACTACTGTGCTATGGATGCCAAAACACCGCTATGGGCGAAAGGGATTGCCTTTGGAGCGCTGGCTTATTTCATTTCCCCGATCGATGCCATTCCCGATGCGCTGATCGGCCTGGGCTTCACAGACGATGCTGCCGTCATGGCAGCGGGCATCCGGGCCATTGCCGGACAGGTCAAGGAGGAGCATAAACAGAAGGCGGAGGAGTTTTTCGAAGATTCGTAATAGGCTGGAAGACAGCGAAGGGATGCAGCGGGTGGCTGCATCCCTATTTTGCTATGCCCTGCTACACTCCGGTGTCTATAGCCGGACTCTCAGAACTCTGCTGCTTCGCCTGGTACTCCAGACCCCAATCTCTCATCAGCTTGATGATCGGAATCAGAGAGCGGCCGAATTCGGTCAAGGAGTATTCGACCTTCGGCGGCACCTGATGATAGACCTCACGGTGAACGACGCCATCCTCCTCCAGCTCGCGGAGCTGCAGTGTTAGCATGCGCTGGGTGATGGCGGGGCAGATGCGGCGGAATTCATTGAACCGGACTGTAGAATCCATCATATGGTACAAGAGTACACCTTTCCATTTGCCGCCGATGACATCGAGGGTGAATTCTACAGGACAAGCAAAGGCATTGCCATCAGGGCAGGTGCCGAAACCGCCTTTACGGTCGCGCATCACGAACACGCTCCTTAGTATCATTTTGTATACTACATCACAAAAATGTGCGTACTTCTAAATGTATTGTATATCCATTACTATAGGCATGGGAACAGGAAAACGTCAATTCCTTATCATGAATGGTACACAGAAAGGGAGTATGGAGGATGGAGAACACAAGCACAGTAAGTGAAATGACGAAAGAGCAGATTTTGGCAGCCTACGAGTACAGACATGCGACCAAAGAATTCGACAGCAGCAGGAAGATCAGCGGGGAGGATTTCGGCTTCATTCTGGAGACGGGACGCCTGTCACCGAGTTCGTTCGGGTTCGAGCCCTGGAAGTTTGTAGTTGTTCAGAACCCGGAGCTCCGGCAAAAGCTGCTGCCATACGCCTGGGGCGCCCAGAAGCAGCTTCCGACCGCAAGCCATTTCGTGCTTATTCTGGCCAGACAGCCGCGTGATCTGGCAGCTGACTCAGAATATATTCAGAGTATGATGTCGGAGGTACAGAAGCTGCCGGTTGAGATTGCAGAGGGCAAGCAGCGGGTCTTCGATGCATTCCTGAAAAACGATTTCGGCCTGGCTGGTAATGAGCGGGCGATCTTCGAGTGGGGGGCACGTCAGACGTATCTGCCCCTTGGCAATATGATGACCGCAGCCGCGCTGATTGGCATCGATTCCTGTCCAATTGAAGGCTTCGATAAGCTGAAGATGGAGAAGCTTCTGGCCCACGAGGGGATTATGGACCCTGAACATTTCGGGCTGGCCTGCATGGTAGCCTTCGGCTACCGCACCGGCGAGCCGCGTCCCAAGACCCGGCGGACCGCTGCTCAGGTGGTAGAGTGGATATAGGAATCTAAATCATGAGAACCTAATACAAAACGGATGCTGCCCCTCAGGGCGTCATCCGTTTCTTTGATTACCGTTATGAAAGTACATAGAAGAGTCGAAAACTTATTGAAAATTTACTGAAAATTCTGCTACTCTTAGGAGGTCAACTTGCTGCCGGTGAGCGGCTGCTTAAGATCGTCATTTCAAGACTGAAGGGATTCCTGCATTATGAAAATCATCCGTATTATCGCCGAAGTCTGCTTGCTGTATGTGTTCTTCCTGGCCGGAGACTATCTGCAAGAGCTGCTGCATTTGCCGATTCCAGGCAGTATCGTGGGACTGTTGCTGCTGTTCGTCCTGCTGCTGCTTAAGATTGTGCCCGTGAAGCTGATTGAGAACGGCTCGTCCTTTATACTGGCGTATCTGCCCATGTTCTTCATCCCCGCCACCGCGGGCATTCTGAACCATCTCGATATCTTCAGCGGAAGAGGGCTGCTCCTGATCGGCATTCTCGTCATCAGCAGTGTGCTGACCATGGTTGTTACGGCACATTCCAGCCAGTGGATTGCCGCCCGCAGCGTCAAACGTCTAACACGCCGGACGTACCGTGCCCGTAATCTCCACGGGAAGGGGAAGGAAGCATGAGAATTCTTCTGGCCGTTGGCTTCGTGCTGATGAACGTAGTGATCTATCTGGTCATGTCCATACTGTACAAACGCTACCGTCTTCCGGTTCTGCTGCCTGCACTGACGGCAACGTTCACGGTTGTTGTGCTGCTCATGGGCTTCCATATCTCTTATGAGACTTATATGATCGGCGGCGACTGGATTAACCGGCTGCTGGGACCAGCGGTAGTATCGCTTGCTTATCCCTTATACAAACAGCGGCATGTGCTGTGGAAGAATCTCCCTGCCATTCTCGGCGGAACGGTCACCGGACTTATGGTTGGAATGTTCAGCGGACTGCTGATGGCAGCCGGACTCGGCTTCTCTAAGCTGTATGTGCTGTCTATTCTGCCTAAGTCGATTACCACCGCTGTAGCGATCCAGATCTCCAGTAATCTCGGCGGAGATTCATCGCTGACCTCCGTCTTCGTGATGGTTGCCGGCTTCACCGGAGCGATTGGCGGCCCCTATATTATCAAGCTGTTCAGAATCCGCAGCGAGTCGGGGATCGGCATTGGCCTGGGCACAGCTTCCCATGCCCTCGGCACAGCCAAAGCGCTGGAATACGGCGAGGAGTCAGTGTCCATGAGCTCTGTAGCCATGACCGTATGCGCTATTGTCGGCTCCATTGCCGGACCGCTAGTCGCCTGGATCATGTACCATTAAGCTTGCAGGCCTTCAGTAATCAGCCGTTGACACGCAGCCGGATCACATTCCAGGAAGCCGCTGGAAGCATTGCACTTACCCGGCCGCCGTCTGCGGCTGCCGTTCCCCGGTTGTGCGGAAGCACATTCGACGGGTTGGAGCGGGTATTGGCCGCCTGAAGATCCTCATTCTCAAGAATCGTGTGCTGAATAACCTCTACAGCGCCGAAGCTCCGCAGATCAACCGCCAGCTCCATGCCTTCGCTCAGATGGCGGTTCACTGCAAACACAGTAACCTCGTTCAGCTCCTCGTTATATACACTGACCGCTTCCAGATATGGAACGTCGGTGAAATCCTTGGAATCATATTTCGAGCTTGTAATCAGCGGGTGAAGCACCGTTCCCCGGCCGTAGATGGAGGCATGCATGTAAGGATAATAAGTAGTCTGCAGCCAGAGCGGTCCGCCGTCCTCCGTCATAATCGGTGCAATGACATTAATGAGCTGGGCGATACAAGCCATCTTGACCCGGTCTGCATGCTTGAGCAGGCTGATCAGGCAGCAGCCCACCACCAGCGCATCCTCCAGTGTATAGACATCCTCGAATTCAGGCGGTGCAATCTGCCAGTGCTGCTCAGCACGGCTAGAACCCTGCGACTTCCACACATTCCATTCATCGAGGGAGAGGTAAATCTTTTTCTTGCTTTTCTTCTTAGCCTTGATATAATCACATACTGCTGCTACGCTGTCGATGAACTGATCCATATCGAGCGATTGGGCCAGGAAGTTCGCTGTGTCTCCATCATTGTTATTGTAGTAAGTGTGCAGCGAGAGGAAATCGACATTATCGTAGGTGAGATCCAGAACTGTAGCTTCCCATTCGGCAAAAGTACTCATATTGCTGCCCGAGCTGCCGCAGGCGACAAGCTCCAGGGAAGGATCAACCCAGCGCATCGCTTTGGCGGTCTCATTGGCGAGCCTTCCGTATTCGACGGCAGTCTTGGCTCCAATCTGCCAAGGACCGTCCATTTCATTACCCAGACACCAGGTGCGGAAATTGTGCGGAGCCTTGTAACCATGGGAGATCCGCAGGTCACTCCAGTAAGAGCCGGAGGGAAGGTTGCAGTACTCGACCAGATTCCTTGCAGCATCGATCCCGCGTGTGCCGAGGTTCACTGCCATCATCACTTCGGAACCGGCCAGCTTGGCCCAATCAGCGAATTCATTCGTGCCTACCTGATTAGTCTCTGTAACCCACCAGGCAAGTTCAAGAGAGCGCTTCCGTTCCTCCTTGGGACCAACGCCGTCTTCCCAGTTATAGCCGGATACGAAGTTGCCTCCCGGATAACGGATGATTGGTACACGTAGTGCCTTAATAGCCTGAAGGGCATCACCGCGGAATCCGTTCGCATCAGCGGTAGGATGTCCCGGCTCATAGATTCCGCCATATACGGCCCGGCCCAAATGTTCAATGAAGGAACCATACAGCCTTGGATCTACCTCGGCCAGCTTAAAGTCTTTGTCGATAATCATCTTGGATTGAATGCTCATAGTTAGAATCTCCTTTGTGTTAGATTAATGAAATAGCTAATCGTACAAGCCCGTTTATGATTACATGATACGAATTACAGGGTATACTAAGCAATAACTAATTTCAGGATTAACATAATAACTAATTCAAAGAGCGCGGAGGGCCACCGATGTATTTAACCACAGATTCCGAATCGCTGAAGGTCTATGAAGCACTTGCCAGCGAAGTGCGGCTGCGGATCATCGATCTGCTTAGCAACGAGGAGATGCATATCAAGGAGATTGCAGCCAGGCTGTATCTCAGCAGCGCCATTGTAAGCTCGCATGTAGCGAAGCTGCAGAAGGCGGGCATCGTCAGCTCCCAGATGAAGCGGATCGATGGGGGGACTTATAAATTCTGCTCACTTTCTGCGAATTTCTTGCAGATTAAATTATCCGGGGCCAAAGGAATCGCCCGTAAGGTGGTCGAGGTCTCTGTCCCTGTCGGGCATTACACCGATCTTGAAGCCTCTCCGACCTGCGGCATTGCCACCACTGAGAAGCTGATCGGGTATTATGACGACCCGCGTTATTTCCTGGACCCGCAACGGGTGGATGCCGGCATTCTCTGGTTCGCCAAGGGATATGCGGAATATAAAGTTCCGAATTATCTGTTCATGGATCAGACGGTGCAGGAGATTGAGCTTTCAATGGAGATCGGTTCGGAGGCGCCGAGTGTGAACGAGAAGTGGCCTTCGGATATCTCTTTTATGATGAATGGCATTTCGCTTGGCAAATGGACCAGCCCCGGTGACTTCGGCGTAATGAGAGGCCGGCTGACTCCTGCCTGGTGGAAATCGGATGTGAACCAGTACGGGCTGCTGAAGGTGCTCAGAATTAATACAGGGGGCACTTATATAGACGGCCAGCAGATATCGGCAGTTACCATTGATCAGGTGGGCTGGCAGGAGGACCAGTGGAGCTTCAGGTTCACGGCAGAAGACACCACCCGAAGGCGGGGCGGCTTAACGTTATTCGGGCGCGGCTTCGGGAATTATGAGCAGGACATTGTGTTTCGTGTGTATTATGAGTAAGAGGGACCTGTCTGCCGAATGGCAAGCGATATGGAAAAGACAAGGAAAATGAGCTTTGTTCGGATGGGATGTTTGCAAAAGGGGTCCGCGGGTAACTATAACTAAGTAATCCAAATCGCGCACAACTTGCATACAAGGAGGAATTCACATGTCAGATCATTCAGGTAACGAAGCAGACATCCGCAACAAGGAGAATAAAGACGGGGATTCACTCGCAGAACGCAAAAAGATGGAAAACGGTGTGGATATTGAACCGGAAGCCGATGATTGGGAAGCCAAACCGGCAGAAACCGCTCATCCCGACCCGCTTCCTAAGAATTAGGGTTAGAGCACTAGGGTATAATGGAAATAGGGTATAAGGCAAATGCACGTAGCAGACTGTTCCTCACGGAGCAGTCTTTTTTCTATTATAGGACCGGACACTATTTGGATTTGCTGGTTTGTAAAGCACCGACATTGTTGGTCAGATCCGACAGATATTCCCGTCATAATGTCCCGAACTTAGAGACATACTAGCTCCAATTGGAAAATAATTGGGATCGGAGGCGGGGATAACTACGATGACACCGTTACTTTTACACCACAGTTACAGTGTAGTGGCTGCGGCAAGTCCCTATCTGTTCTATTTCACTGTATACTCGTTTCTGGGGTGGGTCCTTGAAGGCAGCTATAACCTTTACAGCACGGGTACCTTTCGCAAAGAAGGATTTCTCAAAGGGCCATTTAAGCCGATGTATGGCTGCGCCCCTTTACTACTGCTTGCAGCACATGAAATTAGGCTTCCCTTTCCGTTATTCCTGCTGCTTGCGCTGATTATCCCTTCGGCGGTTGAGTTTGTCAGCGGCTGGTTGCTTAAGGGGATCTTTCGAAGACAGTGGTGGGATTATTCAGGGATGCCGTTTCAGCTGCAAGGGCATATCTGCCTGAAATTCTCGCTTTATTGGTGGGGGTTGTCAGTGGCTTGCATCTATGGCTTGCAACCGCTGGTTCACTTCCTGTATCTGCATATGGAGCGAGTATGGATGCCTGTACTGCCCATCGTCCTACTTATATTCACAGCGGATCTGCTGTGGACCTTCCGCACCCGCCGCCGCGGGCTGCAACTGATGCAACTGCTGGAGCCACCGGAGCTTGGAGAAGGCTAAGGAATTAGTGACGAATGTGAATACCAAAAAGCAAAAGAACCCAAAGATATCTCCGGCGTATGTCTGGAGGTATTTTTGGGTTGCATAACTTTTTGTTTCGTAACAGTTTTTATTCACTAGCATCACAATTGTACGTCAGACAAGGAATATCATACAACCATGTCAAATATAGAGCTAACCCGGTTTATTCATAAACCGTAGTACGGGAGGGAACATGAACAACTTTTTCAGTAAATACAGCCGGTCTATTATAATTCTTGAAACGCTACTTATTGTAGTACTCTCACTATTGCTGATACGGGAAGTCAATAAACCCGTCCCTGTGGTTAGGGACCAGCGGAATTTGATTACGCATTTTGATCAGCTGGATTTGGACAGAATTACAGAAATGATACATAGATTTAAGGAAGGCAAGGGAGATAACCTCACCATGCTGCAGTGGGGAATTGACAGCGGGCCCTATATTCATGATTTCTATAACGATGGCAGGGTACTGCACTGGACGGTGGACAATAGCCGGGACTGGGCAGCAGACGGCGGGAAGATTGAATATGTGTGCAGAGCGATCCGGCTTGCTGAGACTGAGGAACTCTATAAGGTAGAGCTGACGGATTGTGAGAATCAGCCGGATGATTTCGTGGTTCATCCGGTTTCTTTCCGCAAGGATGAGCTATAGACTTGAATTAAAATGATACAGGGACTAATTGAAATCAAGTCAGGAGGAAGCTTCATGTCAATGTCTGAGTATTACCGGGAGCTGCGCGGGAAGGCCGGAGGCGGGCTGTTAATGATGCCGTCTGTAGCGGCTGTAGTAAGGGATGAACAGGATCGAATTCTGCTGATCCGCAAAAAGGATGAGACGTTATGGGGCCTGCCGGCCGGAGCGGTTGAACCAGGAGAGACCCCATCCAGGGCGCTGCGCAGAGAGGTGTTCGAAGAGACCGGCTTAATGGTGACGCCTGAACAGATTATCGGTGTATTCGGCGGCGAGAAGTACAGATATGAATATAGCAATGGGGATCAGGTAGAGTACACGGTTATTGTATTTGAATGTGTCATTGTTAAAGGCCAGCTCAGGAGCCTGGACGGGGAAGCGGAAGAGCTGAGATTCTTCAAGGAGGATGAACTGCCCGGGCTAACGATCCCTTATCCCCCGAAGCTGTTCGTGCGGGATACATCTGCGCCGCGGAAGATTGTATTTGATTGATGAAGGAGTAGTTTCGATTGAGGATTTTGAATTTACGATCCAGAATGATCTACTGTGGTGCAGTACTGCTATCCGCCCTGCTAGGTCTTGGGACCAGGGCATACGGGAACTCGCTGCCGCACTTTGTCAGCGAACACTTTGGGGATGCGATCTGGGCAGGAATGATCTACCTTGCCTTCCGGGTGCTGCTCATCCGGCATCCGCTATGGATGTCTCTTGTCCTTAGTCTGTGCTTCAGCTTCGGAATTGAGTTCAGCCAGCTCTATCAGGCAGAGTGGATTCTGCATGTGCGTGCTACAACCCTTGGCAGCTTGATTCTCGGCCACGGCTTTCTCTGGATTGATCTGGTCCGGTATACAGCCGGAATTCTGTTCTGCTGGACGGTTGACCAAATCTTACAAAATTGATTCTGGATTATATAGGAAGAAGAATATATATTAAGTGAGGCGATCCGGTCTGTAATAATCTGGAACAAGCATGCCGGTCATCTGCCGAATGCTGCGTGATGTGGAGATGAGTAACCGTAAATGACGAACAGCTTATTAGTGGTATGTCTGTTGACTCTGATTATTCATACGGCGGAGACCTTGTCGTATTCGGTGCGTTTTGCCGGAGTGAAGCTGAACAAGATCGCCATCGCCTTATCCCTGACCGGAATTATCGTGCTGGTCTCCAGAACCGCAAATATGGTACAAGGCCCCTTAACCGCGAAGTTCGTAGATTATGCCAAAGCTGACGACAGCTTCCCGCTGCTCAACTATCTGCGGATTATTATGCTGGCTTCCTCACTGGGGACATTGATCGCCATCGCATTGTTTCCGACCTTCGTAGGACTGTTCGCAAGAGTAATCTCCAAGCTGGAGATCGAAGGATCTATCCCTAAGCTGCTGACGAGTGTAACGGTCAGCCAACTCAAGAATACGCGCAAATATATCCGCAGACCGAAGGTCAGGCTGAGCAGCTTCCGTTATCTTGGCATTCCCAAGCGCTTCATCGTGATGAATGTTTTCGTGACGGCCTTCTACACGGTTGGCGTATTGTCCTCGATGTATGCGGCCAAGCTGCTGCCGGAATTCAGCACCACTGCTTCCCAGGCATCCGGCCTGATCAACGGGATAGCAACGATACTGCTGACGGTGTTCATCGATCCGCAGCTGGGAATCATCACCCATAAGGCAACGGAGAATGTGGAATACCGTGACCAGCTCGGGAAGATCTATGTACTCTTGATGGGCTCGCGCTTCCTGGGATCTCTCCTGGGCCAAGCCCTGCTGGTACCGGGGGCCTTCATTATCACCTGGCTGGTGAAGCTGCTCTGACCCTCATGAATATGCAGCTTCGCCTACTTCGGCAGCTTAAGCTCTGCCGCACAGATCGCCGTGCTGATCTGTTGCTCCCAACTGTACAACTGTCCGGCCATAGTACGGATCTCCTTCATCCGGTTATAAGACAGCTTCATTGCAGCTGCAGCCTGGGTGGCATCCCCCGCCTGGACAGCGGCTTTGTAGCGCTTGTCGGCCTCGGTTCTCTCTGATTGTGCGGCTGAGAATAGCTTGTTCTGGGCTGCGATCTGCTTCTTGAGCAGGGTGATCGGGGCAAGGGCATCCTTAGCCGGCTTGTTCTTCGCGGCAGTTAACGCTTTGGCTTCTGCCAAGGCTGAGGTGGCCTTCTTCACTTCAGCCCGTGCAGCGGCAGCGGCTGCCTTAAGCTTATTGCGCTTCAGCTCAAGCACAGTGGCACTCTTCAGATTGCTTACCTTGCGGGCAGCGGTGATCTGTTTGCTGAGAGCAGTATACTGGTCCAGGAGCGGAGCATGCTTCTTCTGCACCGCTTCCGAGGCGGCCTTAAGCTTGGCGACCTGGGCAGCATTAGTGGCTTGAAGCTGCTTGTTCACTGCAGCAAGTGCGGCGTTATTCTGCTTGCGCAATTCCTGATTCCGCTGAAGGTCAGACTTCAGCGATGCCTGTAGACCCGTATAGTCTGTATACAGATTATGAATCTCGTTCAGCGCAGTATCCCACCCGGAATCGGCAGAGACACCGGGCAAGGGATATGTGCAAAGTGACAGCAGTATCACCAGCACAAACAGCCTTCTTACAGCTCTTCCCGGGAAAGGTGTAACAACCCCCATACCTCTCCAATTCGTCAAGCCCATGAATTTAAACATTTCGTTCAGCTCCTCTGATTGTTCATTTGGCAATAGACACAAAGAAGCACCTCCAAGAAAGGCATAAACTGCCTGTCCTGCGAGGTGCTTCTCCCGCTTAACATGTGCTATTGTGCATTTACTATAACCCCGTGAACCTGCGCGAGTCAAGCATTTTTAAGAACGTAAGTTCGTGAAATGGGATATTTATCTTCTTTTTGTATATGACTCTGCCGGAAAATCTAGTAGAATATATCTGTAGTTAACAGAAATTGGCCGAGAAAGCCTACTCCTTTAGGGGGGGATGAATCGTCTTTGTTTAAAGAACATCCTTATGTTGTAAAAAGTGTATTAAACGAGCGCGTCTTTTGGTAGCAGCTAAATTTTTTAACTGATACAATCTAGGTATGAGACAATCTATCAAACGATATGTCGAGGGACAAAAAACAAGGGGGTGAAACCCTGCAAACCGTAACGATTCAAATCCGCATTTGTCCAACCCATCCGTCTGTACTGGTGGATATGGGCAACGAATACATTCGAACCGTCAACAAATTAACGGAGCAAGCCGAAAGGTCTGGAGCGTTTCCGAAACTAACTTCAAAAACCGTTCGTGCCAATCTACCCTCTGCCGTAAAGAATCAAGTGATTCGAGATGCCAAAAGCCTGTTTCAGCGATTCAAGAAAACGAAAAAGCGGCCTCTTCTCCAAAAGAGGGTGTACTACGTGAACAATCAAAATTATACGATTTGGGGCAACAACATTTCGTTCCCAGTAATCCTTGATGGAAAAGTACAACGTCTTGTGGTTCCTGCGCTTCTTTCGGATCGGGAGCGGGACATCCTTTCGAATGGGAAGCTTGGACTTCTGCGCGTGGTTCAAAAATCGGCGAAATGGTTTGTTCAAATTTCAATCGAACGCCCCACCAAACCAGTCGATGGTGACGAAGTGATGGGGATTGATCTAGGCTTGAAAGTGCCTGCTGTTGTCGTAACCTCTAGCGGCAAGACCACATTTTGCGGAAATGGACGTAAAAACAAGTTTATTCGCCGTAAGTACAGTACCTATCGCCGCAAATTAGGAAAGCTTAAAAAGCTATCCGCAATCCGTAAACAGAACGACAAGGAAAGTCGTTTTATGAAAGATCAGAATCACAAAATCAGCCGCCAGATCGTGAATATGGCGATTCAAGAAAAGGTGTCTGTCATCAAGCTAGAGAAACTGACTAATATTCGTAAGACGACAAGAACAAGTCGTAAAAACGCTAAAAATCTGCATCAATGGTCGTTCTATCAGTTGCAAATGTTCATCGGATATAAGGCGGCACTTGCTGGAATCCAAGTGGTTGAAGTGAATCCGGCATACACCTCGCAAACCTGTCCCTCTTGTGGAGAGCGGAACAAAGCAAAGGATCGAACGTATCAATGCGACTGCGGTTATATAGCACATCGAGATCGGGTCGGTGCCATCAACATCATGCGTCAACCTGTGGCAGATGGTAACAGTCTGCCAGCCTAGATAGCTATAAGCTCTGATCTAGGATGGGCGAATGAACTCGCCCTTAACTTAGCAGTAGGGCAAAGCGGAAACGTATGCGCCCGCTAACTAGCTAAGAATCCCCCCCTTTTAAGGGTGTGGAGGTTCAAAATAATATATAAAGTTCGACATCTTGGTACTCACACGAATAGGAGATGCATTATGCAACTTAGACATGTGAAAATAAAAGGGACAGGCAAATATTTGCCGGAGCGTGTAGTCAGTGATGCAGAGCTTGATAAGATCCTTGGCACAACACCGGGCTGGGTGAACAAAATCACCGGCGTCGGCACCCGTCATTACGTGGGAACCGATGAAACCGCCTCCTTCATGGGCGCAAGAGCCGCTGAAGCAGCCCTCGCCGACGCAGGCCTCAGCTTCAGTGAGGTCGATTGTCTGGTGTGTACGAGCGGAACCAAGGAGCAACCGCTGCCGAGTACAGCCGTGTTCATTCAGCAGGCCATGGGTCAGGCGGATTCGGGTGTCCCGGCTTTTGATATCGATGCGACTTGTCTCAGCTTTCTGGTAGGGCTTGATGTGATGTCCTACATGGTGGAAGCGGGCAGATATAAGAATGTGCTGCTGGTGGCCACTGAGATTGCATCGGTGGGGCTGAACTGGCAGGATAAGGAGAGCTCAGCCTTGTTCGGTGACGGAGCAGCGGCGGTGGTGATCGGGCCTGCGGATACCGGAGATTCCTCGCGGATACTCCATGCTTCGCTCAAAACCTATAGCAGCGGTGCGCGTTATTCGGAGATTGCCGGGGGCGGGACCAGACTGCATCCCCAGAATTATACAGCCGAGGATGCGCTGCCTTATCTGTTCCATATGGATGGACAGGCTATATTCCGCAAAGCGTCCAAGCTGCTTCCGGATTTCATTGCTGACATGCTGGGCGCCACAGGCAATAAGATGGACGACTTCGCGCTGGTCATTCCCCATCAGGGCAGTGCAATGGCTATGCGTCTCCTGCGTAAAAAGCTGGGTATTGCCGAGGACCGCTTCCTCGACAATACCGCAGGCCATGGCAATACGATTGCAGCATCCATCCCCATGGGGCTGCATGAAGCGGTCCGTCAGGGCCGTATATCGCGCGGAGACCGGATCATGCTGATCGGCACGGCGGCAGGGCTGTCTCTGGGAGGCATGATTATTGAGTACTGAGGCCCGTCGTATTCTGATTACCGGCGGACGCGCTCCGGTGGCCCTGGAGCTGGCAAGGCTGTTCAAGGCGGCGGGCCACCGGGTATACGTGGCAGAAAGTGCTGAGTATCATCTGTGCCGGGTATCCTCTGCCGTCGAGGCCAGCTTCCGGGTGCCTGCCCCAAGGCATCAGCCGCAGGCCTATGTCCAGCGGCTGGCTGCGTTAACGGAAGAGCTAGGCATTCACTGCCTGATTCCGACCTGTGAGGAGATTTTCTATGTCTCTGCCGGTCTTGAGCATCTGACGGGGTGCCGTGTACTTACATCAGACCGGAGAATTCTGGCCGGGCTGCACCATAAAGGGGAGTTCATGGTCCTGCTCCGTTCGCTTGGATTCAAGGTCCCGGACACGGTGCTGATCAGCAGTACGGAAGAATGGCGGAGAGCTGTGAAGCAGGCAGCGCAGAGGGGGGAGCAGCGGGTCTATAAGCCTGCATATTCCCGCTTTGCGTCGAAGGTCATTCTCCCGGATAAAAGCTCCGCTTCAACTAATCCGCATAGCCGCGTTCCGGGAGAAATAGAGACTCCAGCCGGACTATCGGCCGAGGCTCCCTGGGTGTCCCAGGAGTACATTCAGGGCAGAGCGGTTTGTACGTACAGCATACTGCACGAAGGCACAGTAGTGGCGCATGCTGCGTATGACAGCAGGTACAGGACGGGGCGCAGCGGGGCCAGTGTGTATTTTGAACCGCTGGAGCATCCTGCGGCTCTGGAATGGGTCCAGCGGTTCGCCGCAGCAACCGGCTTCAGCGGCCAGATCGGATTCGATTTCATCGAACCGGAGAACGGGATGCTGTATCCGATTGAATGCAATCCGCGCGCAACAAGCGGTATTCATCTGTTCACGCCAGAGGAAGGGCTGACGGAGGCGCTGCTGAATCCCGGTCTGCTCGTGCAGAGCGGAACAGTGATTGTTCCGCGTTCAGCCCGTACAGCGATGCTGACACTGCTCATGCTGGGCTGCGGATTTAAGCCGGGACCCGGGGGTCTCAGCAGCTGGAGGCGGGCGCTGCTTGGAGCAGCAGACGTGGTCTACCGCAAGGATGACCGCGGCCCTGCCCGCGAGCAGTTCCGCATAGTATACGCCGCCTGGAAGACAGCCAGGCGGCACCGCATCTCAATCACAGAGGCGTTAACAGAAGATATAGAATGGAATGGTGAGGCATGACCAAAGCGCTGGTAACAGGTGCAACCGGATTTCTTGGACGGCATACCGCCCGGAGGCTGGCCCGGATGGGCTGGGAGGTCTACGCGCAGGGACGCAACCCGGAGCAGGGGAAGCAGCTGGAGCAGGAAGGTGCAGTGTTCCTGGCCGGGGATCTGCGTGACCCGGAGACTGCCTATAGCTTTTGCCGGGAAATGGATGTGGTGTTCCATTGTGCAGCCTTGTCGTCACCCTGGGGCAAATATAAGGAGTTCTATACGTGCAATGTGGAGGCGACAAGCCATATAGTTGAGGGGTGCAAACGGCATGACGTAGGAAGGCTGGTTCATATCTCCACGCCCAGTGTGTATTCCAGCCAGCGGTCCCGCTTCGGCATCCGGGAAAGTGATCCGCTTCCCGGCCGTCCGGCCAATGCTTATGCCGCAACGAAGCGGATTGCCGAGCAGGTTGTCCGTCAGGCAGCTCGAGAAGGGCTTGCCGCCTTCATGCTCCGGCCCAGAGCCATATTCGGCCCTATGGACAACGCTTTGTTCCCCCGGCTGCTGGCAGCGAATGAGAGTAAGGGGGTGCCGCTGATGAATGGCGGACAGGCGAGGCTTGACCTCACATGCGTAGATAATGTAGTCGATGCCATGCTGCTCTGCTGTGAAGCCCCGGTCTCTGCAACCGGCAGCGTCTATAATATTACCAATGGTGAGCCGCTAAGGTTCGAAGAGCTGGTTACCCGGCTATTCTCACTGCTCGGGCTGCCGCTGCACACCCGTCGATTGCCCTACCCGGTAGCTTATTCCGCAGCGGCCCTGATGGAGGGGATCTACAAGGTACTGCCTATCCCGGGTGAGCCGCTGCTGACCCGTTATTCTGCAGCCGCACTCGGCATCTCCCAGACACTGGATATTACACTGGCCCGTGAGCAGCTGGGTTATCAACCGCGTATAACAACAGACGAGGGACTTCGCGCCTTTGCAGAATGGTGGAGGGAACAGCAATGATTACAGAAATTCCAGTTGGATTATCTATATTGTCTGCGGGCTATTGCCTGCACCCCGAGCGGCTGACGCTGCGCGGAGGCACACTGAAGCCGGTTGCCTTCCCGGCAGGTTATGCCCTGATCCGGCATCCGGAATACGGACCCATCCTGTTCGATACAGGCTACAGCGCGCGTTTCTTCCAAGAGACAGCAAGTCTGCCAGCCTCTCTATACCGCAAGATCACTCCGGTTGTCTACAAGGAGGAAGAGAGTGCAGTGCGGCGGTTGCAGGCAGGCGGGATCTCGCCGGAAGAGGTGCGGTATGTGGTGCTGTCGCATTTTCATGCCGACCATATCGGTGGGGTACGGGATTTTCCGCAGGCGCAGTATATTTATTTGCAGAAATCTTACGATGCCGTAATCGGGCTGGGTCCTGTGCGGGCTACGAAGGCGGGATTCCTGCCCGGATTGCTGCCGGAGGATTTCAGACTCCGCTCCATTCCTGTGGATGAAGCTTCGGCGAAGCGTGCACTGCCGCAAGGCCTTCCGTTCACGGAAGCCTATGATCTGCTCGGAGACGGCAGCCTGCTGGCGGTTGAGCTGTCAGGCCACGCCGCCGGGATGATCGGCGTATTCGTCTCCACCGGTGAGCATGATTATCTGCTCTGCGCAGATACGGTCTGGTCGAGCCGGGCGTTCCGGGAGAACCGCAAGCCGCACCCGGCAGCAGGCCTGATCATGTCCAGCCGGACAGAATACCACCGCAATTTCGAGCGGCTGCGTCAGCTGCATGAACAATTTCCCCTGCTTCGGATTGTGCCCAGTCATTGCCGCGAGGCGCTTGCGCACTGGGGAACGGGAAGTGTGACATGAAGCGGATCAGGCTGGTGATTACCCATTACATTCTCACCAAGTGGGGGAGACGCTGGAAGAACCGGGCAGCACTTGAGCAATGGCAGGAGAAGCGTATCCGGCTCCATGCAGATAAGGTGAGGCAGCACTCGAAGTTCTACAGGGAGCTGTGGGCAGGCATTCCGTCCAAGGATTGGCGGAGCTTCCCCGTAATCGGGAAGCCGGAGATGATGGAGAATTTCGATCAGCTCAACACAGTCGGCATTACGAAGGAGCAGGCCTTTGCCGAGGCCTATGAAGCGGAGAACAGCAGGAACTTCAAGCCTACGCTGCAAGGCGTCACCGTCGGGTTATCCTCGGGAACCTCCGGCAACCGGGGGATTTTTCTCGTGGGAGAAGAGGAGCAGGCGGCCTGGACCGGTACGGTACTGGCGAAGCTTTTGCCGGGTGGACTGTGGAAGCGGGCGAGAATTGCTTTTTTTCTACGGGCAAACAGTAATTTGTATGAATCTGTGAAGCAGGGACGGCTGCAGTTCCGGTATTTCGATCTGCTGGAGCCGCTTCCCCGGCTCTTGAACCGTATGAAGGAGTACCAGCCGGATATCTGGATTGCACCGCCGTCCATGCTGCGTCTGCTGGCTGAGGCACAGCAATCAGGTGAGATGAATCTGTATCCCCGCCGGATCATTGCGGTTGCGGAAGTGCTGGACCCGCTTGACCGGCAGCAGATTGAGCAGACTTTCGGGCAGAAGGTGCATCAGGCCTATCAGTGTACCGAGGGCTTCCTCGGTGCGACCTGCAGTCATGGAACGCTGCACCTCAATGAAGATATTGTACATATCGGCAAAGAAATGCTGGATGAACAATCACGCCGGTTCGTACCCATTGTGACCGATTTCTCCAGAAGTGTGCAGCCCATCGTCCGCTACCGGCTGAATGATATTCTGACCGAAGCGGCAGAGCCGTGTCCCTGTGGTTCGCTGTTCACGGCCATTGAGCGGATCGAAGGACGCTGCGATGATATTCTGTATCTGCCCCATGCGGCAGAGAGCACGCACGTTACGGTATTCCCTGATTTCGTTACCCGGGCTGTGCTGGCGGCTTCCGCAGACATTGAACATTACCGGGTCATCCAGCACAGCCTGACTGAGCTGGAAATCTCCTATCGTACACGGACCGGTACCGATGAAGGCACGGAGCAGCAGATTACAACAGAGCTGACGCGCTTGTTCACGAGGCTATCCTGTCGCCCTCCGCAGTTGACTTTTACCGCTTACAGCCTCGTGCCCGGAACTGTGAAGCTGCGCCGGGTGGAGAGGGGCTGGAAGCTGTGAAGAACCGGGTAACACAGTATGACCGCGATTCTGCTCAGGGGCTGGACTGGCCGGATACGGAGTATGGGCGGTATGCCCGGGAGTATCTTACACCGCTGCTGGAGCGGGGAGCGCAACCTTTTATCGATAATGTGAGTACAACTGTTAAGGTGCTGACCATCGATGGGCTGCCGGTTCCGATTACCGTCAATGAAGCAGACTATGACAACTCGTATGTATGCTCACCCTATACCCACTATGTCAGCTATGCGCGTGAGGAACTGGCCCTGCTCAATAACCGGATGCTAGAGGGCTTATTATCGCTAATGCTCAAAGGAATGGGCTGGATGCTGCGGCAAGCACGGTTTAACCGGGTGGTTCAGGTGAATAACTGGCTGCTGTCCACCAATCTGTATCCTGCCTTAAGTGCGGAACAGCTGACGGCGATACTTGATTACCTCCGCCAGACTTATCCGGGTCATACCTTAATCTATCGTTCGCTTAGCCGGGAGACCTCGGGAGAAATCATCGGCAGACTGCAGGGGTATGGCTGCAAGCTCGTTCCAAGCCGGCAGATCTACCTGCTGCACCCGGATACCGCTGACTCCAAGGCTAGATGGCTAGTCAAACGTGACATGAAGCTGCTGGCGAAGCATGGCTATACTGAGGTTGGTCCGGAGGAGATCACACGGGAAGATATTCCCCGCATTGTGGAGCTGTACAGACTGCTGTATATCGATAAATATTCGGCTTATAATCCGCAGTTCACCGAAGCCTATATTGCCATGGCGCTGGAACGGCGAACCTTGCAGATCTACGGTCTGCGTAAGGAAGGAAGGCTGGATGCGGTGCTGGGCTTCTATGAGCGGGAGGGCGCGATGACGGCGCCATTGTTCGGTTATGACACAAGTCTGCCTCAGTCCCTAGGACTCTACCGTATGCTGTCCGCTGTGCTGATCGGGCTTGCAGGCAGCAGGGGGCTACTACTGCACGAGAGCTCCGGCGTCGGCCAGTTCAAGCGCAACCGGGGAGCGACTGGTGCCACTGAATATTCTGCGGTGTATGACCGGGGGACCACTCTGCTGAACCGCTGCGGCTGGTCCATCCTGGAGCTGCTGCTCCGCCGGATCGGCATTCCGCTTATTCAGAAGCTGAAGCTGTAGGCCGGAACAATGAATGTGAGCCAGGAGGCAGAAGATGAACTTAGCTAACCGTATTACCTTGTTCAGGATATTGCTGATTCCCCTGTTCATTGCGCTTTTCCCCATTTACCCGGACGGATGGGTCAACCAATTCCCGATCCTGGCCTATTTAGAGGTGCATGGTGTTTTTTATGCAGCTATAGTTTTTATTATGGCTTCTATAACAGACAAGCTGGACGGGTACGTGGCGAGAAAATATAACCAGATTACCAATTTAGGAAAGCTGCTTGATCCGTTGGCAGATAAGCTGCTTGTTGCTGCCGCGCTGATTCTAATGGTGAGTTTGCACATGATTCCTTCTTGGATTGCTTTTTTAATATTGGCGAGGGAAGTTATAATGATGGGTGTCCGTATCGCCGCTTCAGCGCAGAAGGTAGCTCTGGCAGCCGATAAATACGGCAAATGGAAGATGGTCCTACAAGTTGCTGCAATCTCGGCAATTCTTTTGAACAATGCGCCCTTCAGCCTGTTTACTTCCTTCCCTGTTGACCTAACCCTGATGTATGGTGCATTAATCATTACCGTATACTCGGGTTACAACTACATTAAGAACAATTATCAGCTGCTGCAATTGGAGACTCATAAATCACATCATTAAAAAAGGAGGTGCCCCATGAACACTAATCCAAGCCAGCCCCTGGGGCATGAACCGGTTGCGCTGATTACCGGGACCTCCAGCGGATTCGGGCTGCTGACGGCAATTACGCTGGCTCGCAGAGGGTACCGGGTCATTGCCACCATGCGGGATCTTGGCCGCAGCAAGGAGCTGGTTCAGCAGGCTGAGCAAGCGGGGGTGCGGGAGCGCATTCATCTGCTGGCACTGGATGTCACGGATGAAGCTTCGATTGCGTCTGCTGTTCAGGCTAGTCTTGAGCTCGCCGGCAGAATTGATGTGCTGGTGAACAACGCCGGCTTCGCCGTAGGCGGATTCGTGGAGGAGGTCAGCATGGAGGCTTGGCGAGGGCAGATGGAGACTAACTTTTTTGGCCTGATTGCCGTAACGAAGGCGGTGCTTCCTCTAATGCGGGTCCAGCGCAGCGGCCTAATCATTAACGTGAGCAGTGTCAGCGGACTGAGCGGATTCCCGGGCTATGGTCCGTATGCCGCCTCGAAGTTTGCGGTGGAAGGGTTCAGCGAGAGTCTGCGGCAGGAGATGCTCTCTTTTGGCGTCCGCGTTGTACTGGTTGAACCGGGCTCCTTCCGTACCCCCATCTGGGACAAAGGGATTACAGGTATGCACAGAAATGAAGGCTCCCCGTATCACACCAGGCTTGAGGAAGTGCTGCGGTACTCCCGGCGCGCGTCCGAGACGGCTCCCGATCCGCAGGAGGTAGCTGATCTGATTGGACGGATCACTGCCAAACGTGCACCGAAGCTGCGCTATCCTGTAGGCCGGGGCTCGCGGGTGCTCATGATCGGCAAGGCCCTGCTTCCCTGGAAGGTGCTGGAGGGGATTATCTCCAAATCACTGCGGGCAATGAAATGATAGCATGACAGAACAGAATAGGGGGGAATGCTTTTGCCGGGAACGGTTGGATTACATATATGCTTTGATGAGCAAGGCCGGGAGATTGAGGTGCTGGATGTGACCCGGGTCGACAAGGACACCTACCGGATTGAGGAGACGCCGATTTTTAACCCGGGGATTGCGCTTGGCGACATTATCCGGGTGAGTGAGCGTGAGGGGATCGCGTATTACATTGAGACGGTGAAGAAGTCCGGGCTTGTCCGGTATGCCTGGCTGCTGAGCAAAGAAACGGCGGCTTCCGGCGAGATCCGCAGCTTCACGGAGCGGGTTACAGAGCATGGGGGCAGATGGGAGCAGATCTTCGGGGGACTGCTGGTGATTTATTTGCCTAAGCACTCTGCTGTAGACGCGGAGCAGGAAATGTCGCGGATTATTGAGCATTTTGAAGGCTAATTATACGAATCTGAGGTGAAGGGAATTGAAGAAATTCTTGAAACAGTGGGTGCCGAGCATTGCCATTGGCATTATTCTATCCTTATTTATCCGTACCTACGTAGCGGAAGCAATGCGTGTGCCTACCGGCTCGATGATTCCGACTATAGCGATTAACGACCGGCTTGTGGTGGACAAAATGCTCTGGAATACCTCGCTGAAGCATGGCGATATCGTGGTGTTCCATCCGCCGGTTGCCGAAGATGCGCATAAAAAATATGTAAAACGGCTGATCGGTCTGCCGGGCGATGTGATTGAGATCAAGGAAGGCAAGCTGTACCGTAACCAAGAGGCCATTGCTGAGCCGTATCTCCAGGAAGCGATGACCTATACCTTCGGGCCGGTCACCGTTCCCGCAGACCATTATTTTTTCCTGGGCGACAACCGTAACGTCAGCTATGATGCTCACTTATGGGAGACTCCGTTCGTAGACAAGGATGCGCTGATCGGCAAAGTACTGTTCGATGTGAACCAGTTGTTCTAAATCGGGTAGTCGACCACCACAACGTTCTCCAGGATTCCCTCCAGCATGGATACGAACTTCTGATGGGCCGGATGAGGCCCGTAGGCACGCAGGGCTTCCTGACTCTCAAAGGTCACGCGGAGCCCCAACGTATAGCCGTGGACATTCTCCTGCTCCTCGGTCACATTAACGCCTGCTGTAAGGTCGATGATGCCGGGGATTTGCTTTTTTAGCGCCAGCAGTGCTTGTAACAGGTCTTGCTCCTGGATTGGTTCGAATTGCTCTTTGAAGCGGAAGACGACGAGATGCTCATACATAATGGATTGATCCCCCTTGGGCAAAGTGTTGGACTGCATTAGCGATTATACTACAAATTGGACGGATGGAGGTTGAACAAGTTGACCAGAGATTCACTAGCCATAACCGATCCTATCAAGGCTCCTAAGTCTATTCAAACCTTGATAGCTATTCTGATCCCCATTATTTTTCTTTCGCTATCCCCCGGCCTCGATCCGGATAGGCATTTCTTTTTATACTACTTCAGACTGGGGTGGATAGGTGTCTGCTGCGTAGCCTTCCTCTTCATTCTCGTTAACGCGCTGCGGAAGGAAGGCCGGCTTCAGTGGGGGACGGATTCGCTTATTATTCGCAACGAGCACATCTCCGCGTCAGGGATTAAGGTCATTTACATAGATGGTCCGTTAGTAGGAATATTACCTGCAGGCAAACGGATTGTCCCGGTTAATCTCTGTTTCAGGTTCACAGAAGACACGGCAGCGGTGAGGAAGAGACTAATGAACTGGGCGGAAGAGAACGAAATTAGGCTGAAATACAAGAGATTTGTCAAATGGCTCTGAACAGAATATGGAAAGGCGTCTAAAGACAGGGATTCTATAGAACTAGATTGCTTGGAGTTTGTGACTTTCACCGGATTGTTACTTTACCGTCTGTTGACTATGATCAAGTGGAGCATAACGGAATATTCCTATCAAGCGGAAACAGCTTTGCCGTCCTTTCAAGGGCGGCATCCGTCTCAGCGAGAAATAGAAGGATAAGTTACCGTGTGAAACCTGTAAGTTCATATATTTAATACAAAAGGGGTGCTGGTACTTGAAAGTACATGTCACGGATCTGAAGCACGGTGATTGTCTCATGGCAGACACTTTCAATGGTGTAGGGCTGCACGTTCTCCCCAAGGGGACGCGTGTGGAACGGGAAGAGATTAGTATCCTGATCCGGCACAAAATTGATTATGTCGATATCGAGCAGCGCAGCGGGCTGAATACGGATGAAGAAGCTGCGCCCAGCCACGGGCTGCACGATGATTTTGATCTCGCTATTTTGAATTATGAAGCGATTTTTCTGGAAGCCTTGACGAAGGGCAGCTTCTCGCAGTCGGCAGTCGATGATACGCTGAAGCCGCTGCTGGAGACGTTGGAAGGGCAAAAGGATGTTGTCTCCCTGCTGCTCCTGTTGGACCGGGATGACATCGATACATATCACCACTCGTTACAGGTGGGCTTATTATCCTATTATATTGCTGCGTGGATGGGTTACTCCAAGGAGGAGCGCTTCTTGATCAGCCGTGCAGGCTACCTGCATGATATCGGCAAAAGCCAGGTGCCCCTGTCGATCCTGAACAAGCAGGGTCTGCTGACGGATTCCGAGAAGGATGAGCTGGCACGGCACACCTTCTATGGCTATGATCTGATCCGCGGCTCCAAAATGGACGAGGTTACCGCGCTGGTAGCCCTCCAGCATCATGAATATGAGGATGGTTCAGGCTATCCGAATCACTTGCTCAAAAAAGAGATCCATCCATACGCCCAGATTGTTTCCGTAGCCAACATCTATATGTCGCTCACCACCTCTACTGCGAACCGTCCCAAGCAGGGGCTGGTCACGGTGCTGCGCAAGGTACATGAGATGGGCTTCGGCAAGCTGAACGAGACGGTGGTGCAGGCATTGACCGGACATTTACTGCCGAGCTTCGTGGGCAAGAATGTACAGCTTAGCAACGGCGAAGTGGGCATGATCGTCATGAATAACCCGCTGGACCTCTTTAAGCCGCTGGTAAAAGTGGGCGAGAGCTTCCGGGATTTGTCGCGTGAACGCAGCCTGTCCATCGACGAAGTGGTGAACTGAATAACCGGATGAAGAGGCACTGTCCGCAGCGTCCTCTTCTAATGAACGGCCAGACTGTCCTTTTGGACGGTTTGGCTTTTTTTTATGTGCAGAAAGAAGAAAGGAGCTAGCACGCAGGAGTCCCGGTGACCGGAGGAAGGTTTGTGTTCAAGCCATAGATTGGCTATGATTAATGAGAGATGGAAGAGTTGCATAGAGATAGAGATTCTAGTCAGTCTGTGCAGCAGCATAAAGGAGAAATGAAGATGCATACCGACAACCAGTTAGAGAAATTGAAGCAGCTCAAATATGAGCTTACCCGCTTTATGATGATTTACAAGTTCGCTCTTGCCGAGATGGAGACCAAGATTGATATCCTCAAAGAGGAATTCCAGCTCCTTCACGACTATAGCCCGATTGAGCATACCAAGTCCCGGATCAAATCCCCGGAGAGCATTATGAAGAAAATGCTGCGTAAGAACAGTGAGTTGTCCCTCCCACAGATCAGAGCCAGTATTAAGGACATCGCCGGGCTGCGGATCACATGTTCGTTCATTTCGGATATTTATCAGGTTAGCGCCATGCTGCAGAAGCAGGACGATCTCAAAGTGCTTGAGGTGAAAGATTATATTAAAAACCCGAAGCCGAACGGTTATCAGAGTCTGCATCTGCTTATCGAGGTTCCCGTATTCATGTCGGACTGTCAGGAGCATGTCTGTGTTGAGGTACAGATCCGCACGATAGCTATGGATTTCTGGGCCAGTCTGGAGCATAAAATTTTCTATAAATACAGCCAGGCGGTTCCTGAGCATCTGACCCGTGAACTTAAGAATGCGGCTGACAAGGCGTACGAACTCGATGTGCAGATGGAGCGGCTGCACCGTGAAATTAAGGAAATCAAGGATTCGCAGGAGGACGAAGATCCATTCTCCGAGTTGCGGGATATGATTCTGGGCAATCAGCAGTTCAGTCTGCCGGACAACTTTGTTAAGTTGTTGAAGGAATAGAATATGGAGGGTGGCTGTTAGAAGGCGCATGCATAGAAAAGCCTACGTTACTGATCTGGATGGAACTCTGCTGAACTCGGAACAAAAGCTGTCGGCATACACTGTACAGGTGATTACAGAAGCGATGGAACAGGGAATGATTATCAGCTTTGCAACTGCAAGAGGATTTATCAGTGCTGACAGCGTAGTGGCAGATATCCCTTGGAGGTATCCGGTGATTCTTTATAATGGTGCGCTTATCTATGACAGCGTAGCACGTAGGGTGATTGACGGCTACTGGCTGGATCCCGCTATTTCCGGGGGAATTATAACGCTGGGGCGGGCTTATGGAATCACCCCTTTTCATTTTTTGCTGGATGCAACAGGCAGTGAGCGGGTGTTGTATGAAGCTCCTACCCGGACTGGTGATGTGGAGTTCTGTAATTCCCGGAAGAATGATGTGCGTTTCCGTCAGGTAGAGATGCTTGAATGTCCTGCCGGGTACCGGACCGTTGTAATGACTTTTATAGGCAAGTTGGAGGACCTGGAGCCGCTTCACCAGAAGGTGCTTGAGCGCTTTGGCGCAGAAGTTCATATTCATTTTATGAAGGATATATACATAGAGGATCATTATTTTTTGGAATTTAGCCATCCGAATGCGAATAAAAGTCAAGGGCTTAAGCTATGGGCACAGCATATGGACCTTCTTGCCACGGAAATTGTGGTGTTCGGCGATCACTTGAATGATCTGGGCCTGTTCGCTGCGGCCGGGACGAGTGTTGCGGTTGAGAACGCTCAAGAGGAGCTCAAAGTAATTGCACATGTAATTACAGCATCCAATAATGATGATGGTGTAGCAGTGTTTCTCGCGGAGACTATGAACAAGGGAGCGATTACAGGATGAGTGACAAGCGTCTTCGTACCATTGCAGTGAACCAGGCGGGTTATTCAAGCGGAGGAGATAAGCTGGCTCTGTTCTCCGGTGATAACCCACGTTATCATATTATTGACATAGCAAGTGAGAATGTGGTATTCACCGGACAGACCGGGGCTTATATTGAGGATAAGCCCAGCGGCTGCCGTGTACGCAGCGGAGATTTCTCGGCGCTTACCTCACCCGGGAAGTACCGGATCGAAGGGGCGGAGGGCGAGCAGTCCGCTGCATTTGTTATTGCAGACAAGCCGTATCAGGAGCTGCAGCAGGGATTGCTGAAGGCCTTCTATTACTACCGCTGCGGCGTGGAACTTGACGGAGAGTATGCGGGAGCCTGGGGGCATAAGGCCTGCCATCTGGCAGAGGGTACAGTCATCGGCCAGCCTGGGCTGAGTCTGGACAGCAGCGGAGGGTGGCACGATGCGGGAGACTACGGAAAATACTCCGGGCCGGGAGCGAAGGCCGTAGCAGATCTTCTTCTGGCTTGGGAGCTGTATCCTGCGGCATTTGCTGGTGTACATACGCTTCCAGAGAGTGACGGCAGCCTGCCGGATGTCCTGCTGGAATGCACAGTGGAGCTGGACTGGCTATTCAAAATGCAGGAGTCCGGCAGCGGCGGGGTCTACCACAAGCTGACCACGGCGCATTTCCCCGGCCTTGATGTGATGCCGGAGGAGGATACTGCGGAGCTGTATTTCTCGCCGGTCTCTGCGGCTGCTACCGGGGACTTCGCCGGGGTGATGGCTATGGCGGCGCGGATCTACAAGCCGTTCGATGAGGCATATGCGGCGCGGTGTCTGGAAGCCGCGCGGGCTGCCTGGAGCTGGCTGACTGCGCATCCGCATGTACCAGGCTTCACCAATCCGCGAGGGATTACCACGGGGGAATATGGCGATAAGGTTGACAGCGACGAGCGCTTCTGGGCAGCGGCGGAGCTATTCCGCACGACAGGAGATGAACAATTCCACAGTGCGGCGCTTGAGCTTGCCAAGCTGCCGTTCCCCAAATACAGCTTCGGCTGGGGGGATATGGGCGGCTATGGCACACTGGCATATCTGCTCATAGGGGAAGCAGGCACGGAGCCATCTCTCTATGCTGAGCTAAGGGAGGGCTTGCTGGCAGAAGCAGACCGCCTGCTGCGGCAGAGCCATGACGACGGCTACAGAATCTCGCTGCTGGAGCAGGACTATATCTGGGGCAGCAATATGCTGGTCATGAACCATGCCATGCTGCTGCTGGCAGCGGAACATTTCAGCGGGGAACAGGAATATGCTGCTTGTGCTCTGGATCATCTGCATTACCTGCTGGGCCGCAATGTGCTGGGGATCAGCTATGTGAGCGGCTTCGGCGAACATGCGGTCATGCATCCCCATCACCGCCCGTCTGTGGGCGATCATGTGGTTGAGCCGGTTCCGGGCTTGGTGGTTGGCGGTCCGGACCGGGGACTGCATGATGAATATGTGAAGGAGCATTTGCGGCGCAAACCCGCAGCCCAGTGTTACGCGGATCACGAGGACAGTTATTCTACGAACGAGGTAACGATCTACTGGAATTCACCGGCATTGTTCGTGACGGCGAGATTCAATTGCTGATCAGATAAGGAGACGGACCCATACAGTCATTCAAAGTGATTAGTCTGGATATGTTCCAGACCCTGGTGAATATTGAGAGCAGGCGGGCAGAGGTCTGGAGGCCGATTCTCCAGCAGAAGTTCAGTGAAGCAAGGGCACTGCAGCTCGGCAAGCAATTGCTGAGCCGTTATTATGCCGCAGCCTGCGAAGCCCGGGAGGCGGGTACTTTTATCAGTAGTAGAGAGATTTATTACAGAGGGTTTCAGAGCGTATTCCAGGAGTCCGGTTTGGATTGCGATTGTGAGCAGGCAGTGGATAACCTCTTTGCCCAACACCGGCTGTCTGAAATGTACGAAGACACAGAGGCCTTCTTACAGCGCATATGCCGGGATTATCAAGTGTGCATTGTAAGTGATACAGATGATCTAATGCTTCCTGAGTTCTACCGGAATTATCCCATCGCGCTGTTCACCTCTGAGACGTATCAGTCATATAAGAATGACACGCATAACCGTATGTTTACTGAGGTGATAACCCATTATGGGGTGGAGCCGGAGCAAATTATCCACATTGGAGACTCTGCGTCAGATATTCTCGGAGCAGCCAGAGCCGGAATCAAATCCTGCTGGCTCAACCGGAACGGTCAGCCCTGGGAGCTTGAAGTCAAGCCGGATGTTACAGCGGGAACACTGGAAGAGGCCTATGAGCTGATATCCAGAGAACAATAACAAAGGAGCCGTGAGCGAAATGAACGACAATGTGGAAGAGCAGGAGCTGGAATTGTTAAAATACCCGATTGGAAGATTCGCCGCTAAGGGGAACCGGACAGCAGAGGTGCGGGAAGAATCGGTTGCGGTCTTTAGGCAGTTGGCAGAGGAGCTGCGGGCAGCAGTCCAGCCGCTAACGGCGGAACAGCAGCATACCCCTTACCGGCCGGGCGGCTGGACCGTGATTCAGGTCGTGCATCATCTCGCCGATACGGGCATGTACGCGTACCTCCGCTTCAAGCGTGGACTGACGGAGGAAGCGCCGCTGGTTCCAAGCTACAGACAGGATCTGTGGGCGGAATTGAGCGATTCTTCCAACGAACCGGTGGAATCCTCACTCCAGCTCATCGGACTGCTTAACCGCAGATTCGCGACCTTACTGGAGTCCTTGCAGCCTGAGGATTATGACCGGACCTTCGTAAGCGGCGGTCTTGGTGAGATGACACTGGATACTGCAGTGGAGAGGTACATCTGGCACAGCCGTCATCATATCGCGCAGATTACAGCATTGATCCAGCGAAGCGGCTGGTAAATGATAACTTTGTTTTAGCATAAAAAGACGGAGGGGTTGTGTACCCTACGTCTTTTTATTTTGTCCGCCGGAAAAGGGTGTGGAGGCCCGACGAGTATACGAGGAGTCTGGGATGTATGCGGAAAACAGCATACACTCGGGTGGATACGGGGCTCCCGGGCAAAATGTATGCGGAAAACAGCATACATTCGGCGGGGACGAGGTTTCCGGGGCAAAATGTATGCCGAAAACAGCATACAATAGCACAGGGCGGAACCGGGCCCTACGAGACGTTGCTCCTTTTAGGGTTGCAGCCCCATCCAGCCCAGCCCGTCCGCCTAATCTATTATCGAATGAACCTGTCACCTGGGCATGGGCGGATACATATCCTATAACCAGAACGATAAAAAAACGGCCCCGAGGAAAGGACGGATATGTGTGACCTCTTATATGGACTATACGTCGCCCAATACACAGTTTACGTTTGATATGAATGGCAACACCTTATTCAAGAAGGATGACTGCAATTATATCAACGTACTGGGCATCAAAAATCTGAACACCCTGGAGAATACTTCGCTGCTCGATATCTATCTCAGCAGATCCAATGTGGTCGAGCCGCATTATCATCAAAATGCCGCTGAGCTGGTCTACTGTATCTCGGGCGCGGCAGTGGTGTCGCTAATCAACCCGTTTACGAACGAGCTGCTGCATTTTCCGATCACTCCGGGTCAGGTTGCCAATGTGCCGCAGGGCTGGTGGCATTATGAAGTGGCCACGATGGATTGCACCCATCTGCTGGCGATCTTCGATGCCCCTACACCGGAGGTCATCCTCGGTTCGGATCTTCTGAGCCTAACCCCGGCTAATGTGTTGGCACATACCTATTGCCTTAATGAAGCGCTGGTTAAGGAAGCACTCGCTCCGGTGAAGCCTCAGACCTTCATTGGTCCGCCTGCGGATTGCTGTCCCACTGCGAAGGCGGCAGCCGAGAATATGAAGGGAACCCACATCGCTCCTGCCAATATGGCGCCGATGATGGCTAATGCGAACATGCAGCCTTACATGCACCAGCAGCAGGCTCCGCAATCCTTCGGATACCAGCCGATGGCGGTACATGGTTATTATGCGCAGCCATATGCCCAGCCCTACCGCCAGCAGCAATACGTCCAGGCTACTCCGCAAGCTGTACATGAGGCTGGAACCGAATAACAGAATCCAAACAGCACCAACGGCAGCGTATTCTGTGAATACAGAATGACGCTGCCGTTTTTTTGCGAATATAAGAACTTATATGTTTCACATTATAACTTAGCTTGTCTTCAGTGATTCTTATCTGGAACCTGGAAGGAATGCAGATAATTCTGAATATCCTCCTGCGGGGTCTCGAGCAGACCGGCCAGCATGCTTTGAATAGCATACAGGGCCGCAACCTTTTCGTCGATTTCGGTGATTTTGTCGCGGACGAGTTCCTTCAAGGTCTCTTCATCCATCTTCGAGCCGAGCAGGGCAAGCGCCGCCTGGATTTCTTTCAGTGAATAACCCAGTACTTTGGCATCCTTGATGAACTTCAGCTTCACCAGAACATCTGCAGAGTAGATCCGGTATCCCTTAGCGGTCCGCTCCGGCACTGGCAGGATCCCGCTGTCTTCATAGTAACGGATGGTTGCCGCACTCAGCCCCGCCTGCCGCGCCAGCTCCCCACGGGTCATTCCCTTCATTTGGCATTCCTCCTGTATTCGATATCTATCTACCTCCTATGGTCGCTTGTGCGTGAAGGCCGGGTCAAAGGTTACTTCCGGGTATTCGGCCGAAGGACCGTTCAGCAGCACCTGCGGCTCATTTAGCAGATACTGATCGAAGAATGACCGGACATAGGTTCTGTTTATATCTACAGTATGCACCGGATCAAGGCCGTTGGCGAATAAGGAGGGCGACAGCAGGGCTATATCCGTAAAACTCTGGTGAATGAAATGATCCACTGTCAGATAATAGGTATCCCTGGTGCTGCGGCTCATAACCGACTTCAGATCCGGTGTGAACTCTTCATAGATCAGGGGATCTGTGTTCGCTTCGGGATGTGCAAGATTCTGCGCAGTCGTGCCGGACATCACGTACATAAAAGGCTGCGTCAGCCCTTCATGGGCAACCTTGCCCCAGAACCCGCCTTCCAGACTGACACCTGCCTTGAACCGTTTGTCTTGGGCTAAAGCTTCGGCCGTTGTTGCCCCGCCATAGGAATGGCCGAAGATCCCCGTACGGCTAAGATCCAGCCTGCCCTGGAACAATCCATTCGGGTCCTGTACATTCCATGCGGTCAGGGTGTCGAGTACAAAGCTGGCGTCTGCTGCACGAATGGCAATTCCGCTCACATTGTAGTTGTAGAGCGCTGCGGAAGTATCGAACTTCGGATCAGGCACGTAGTAGACCGAAGCGCCATCCGGGTAAGTGACCTTGGCTGAGGTATAAGGATGATCCATCCCTACGACAATATAGCCGTGGCTGACTAATTCTTCGATAATCGACATACTCTGAAATCTGGTGGAGCGGATACCTGGCGAGAACAGCAGGACCGGATAGCTGGCTTCGTGTGCCGAGAGCTTCACTCCGTTTGCAACATGAGTCGGAATATAGGTGACATGGCTGAATAGCTGCTTCGGCAATCCGAATACAAGGCTAATCGCTTCGCCCAGTGCAGAGGGGTAATGCTCCTTAGGCTTGCCCTCAGTCTGATCAGGATCGGCTGGATACCATACATTAACCATCAGCTTCCGTTTGCCGCCTTCCTCAGCGCTCAGCGTCTCGTTACGCTGCTCATCGATAAGCTCGCGTGCGATCGTTCCGATGGCATATTGCCCAGTTGGCTCGGGTTGCGTGAACATCGGGAGCAGTCTGGACGCATAGACGGATACTCCTGTAAGAAGGAGGATGAATATCAGCAGCAGACTCTTCCATAGCTTCGGATACCGCTTAGGCGGGCCCGTCCGGGGATGCCTCACAAGTCTGAATCCGAGTATGGTCAACAGCCCGAGCGCTGCGGCGTAGGCTGGAGCCATCTGGATCCGGTAATTCTCCAGCACCCCATGCAGCATCAAAGCTATAACGACAGCCAGCAGCATGAAGGTATCCAGCCTCCGGTTTTTCTTGGTCCCTATCCTTCCTGCTGTAACAGCCAGAATCACCACAATGACTACAATCTCAAATATTCTCATTTGTACTACCTCCATACTCTATTCATCTGGAACAATTAGAGTATAAAGGTTGAAGTATACTTCAAGGTCAAGGCTTGATTTAATATGCCGGGCACATATGCAAAAAAAGACGGCAGCCCGTTCCGGATTCGGAAGCGAACTGCCATCCCAACTGCTGACACTCGTCATGTGAGACTAAGATAAGCGGACAAGCACGCGGCCACGGGTGCCTGACTGGAGAATATCCTGAAGCGCAGCAGGCAGCTCAGTCAGCGAAATCTCACGGTCCACCAGCGTATCCAGCACCGCAGGCTTCATGTCGCCTGCCATGCGCTGCCAGAGCTTGGCCCGTTTCTCCATAGGGCAAGCTACGGAATCGATGCCGAGCAGACTGACTCCGCGCAGGATAAACGGCAGGACGGTGGTCGGGACAGCCGTGCCTGCGGTTAAGCCGCTTGCGGCCACTGCACCGCCGTAGGCGATTTTGCTCAGGACAGCAGCCAGCGGGGCGCCCCCGACTGAATCTACTGCTGCCTGCCAGAGCTGCTTGTCCAGCGGCTTCACCGCACTGCCCGCGACCTCTTCGCGGGAGATGACCTCGGCAGCACCCAGCTCCTGCAGATACCCGGCTTCATCCGTTCTGCCGGTACTGGCAGTAACCTGATAGCCCAGCTTAGCCAGAATGGCGGTTGCTGCACCTCCGACACCGCCGGTGGCACCGGTGACGAGCACTTTTCCCTGGTCAGGCGTCATGCCTTGAGCTTCCAGTGCCTGCACAGACAGCGCCGCCGTGAATCCGGCCGTGCCATAGATCATCGCTTCCCGCAGCGTCAAGCCCTCTGGCAGTTCAATAACCCAGTCCGGAGGGATACGGGCGTATTCGCTGAAGCCGCCGAAATGGGAGACGCCGATCCCATAGCTGGTAGCAATGACAGACTGGCCTTCGCGGAACCGGCTGTCCTTCGATGAGACTACCGTCCCTGACAGGTCAATCCCCGGAATGAACGGATAATTTCGCACAATATTCCCATTCGGGATGCTTGCCAGCCCGTCTTTATAGTTTACACTGGAATAAGCTACTTTAATTAACACTTCACCGGCAGGCAGTTCCTCCAGGGATACCGGTCTAACCTCTACGGAGAATGGTTCTGTCTTGTCCACTACCAATGCTTGAAAAGAGTTCGTCATAACTTCTCGCTCCTAATCCATGCTGTATTGTTCTTAAATAAGAATTCATAGGCTTCGTGCCATTACTATTGTGCCCTGTCAACTAAGGAAACACAATGATATCCAACACTAAATGGTTACAAAGGAGCGTTCATATGAGAGTGAAATTGCATAAAACCGTGCTTACCGCAGCAATTTGTCTCGTTCTGGGCGGGGGAGCACTGTACGTATCTGCTTCATCCGATCCCGGCCCGGCAGTACACCGGTTGCGGCTAAGTGAGGATGAGCCTGCGCGGTATCTGCAAGGGCTTGCGGCTGTGACTCTGGATCAGCTGGAGCTGACGCTGGGTGATCAGAGCCGTCCGGGTAATTATATCAGTATCCCTAATCATACAGAGCTGCTATGGAGGAAGCCAGTGCCCACTCCGGCTGGTGAAGGGGAGCTGATCAAGTTCATACAGGAGGGGAGTGCGGTCTATCCTGCTCCTGAAGTTACTTATTATTGGCTGTGTTATCAGCGTCCCGGCAAGAGTGACAGCGATGATACGGTCACCTACTATATAGAAGCGAAAGTATTGGGGCAAGATGAAGAAGCGGCCGAGGATGAGCTGTTAAAGCTTGCTAAGGATTGGGAAATTCCCGGATAACCCGGATTTAATTGTGAACAACATGTGAACTGTAGTATATTGAGGATAGAATTCATTCGTCTGATGAGGGAGGCATACTCTATGTCCATTGCAACAACGATGATTATCCGGCTAGAAATCCGTAAGGCCGAAGCTTCTTTTGGCGATGTGGCGTCCAGGCTGGCAGCAGCCGGCGGCGATATTGTAGCGATTGACGTTATACGTGGCGGCAAGGATGTGACGACCCGTGACCTGACCGTGAATGTGCAGGATGCGGCGAATGAAGAGATTATCAGCGTGCTGAAGAATATGCCTGGAATCAAAGTTATCAATGTCTCCGACCGCACCTTCCTGGCTCATCTCGGCGGCAAAATCGAGGTCACCCCGAAGATGCCGATCAAGAACCGCGAGGATCTGTCGCTGGTGTATACCCCAGGTGTGGCCCGTGTCTGTACGGCGATTGCCGAAGATCCGTCCAAGGCATATTCCCTGACGATGAAAAGAAATACGGTAGCTGTCGTCACCGACGGCACCGCAGTGCTGGGGCTTGGCGATATCGGACCGGAGGCGGCGATGCCGGTCATGGAGGGTAAGGCCATGCTGTTCAAGCAGCTGGCAGATATTGACGGGTTCCCGCTGTGTCTGAACACCAAGGACCCGGAAGAAATCATTCAGATTGTGAAAGCGGTTGCTCCCGGCTTCGGTGGGATTAATCTGGAGGACATCAGCTCTCCGCGCTGCTTCGAGATTGAACGGCGCTTGTCGGCGGAACTGGATATTCCGGTTTTCCATGATGACCAGCACGGAACAGCAGTAGTTGCTCTGGCCGGATTACTGAACGCGCTCCAGGTCGTGGAGAAGAAGATTGCAGACTCCAGAATCGTAGTCGTCGGCATCGGTGCGGCAGGCGTATCGATATGCCGTCTGCTGCTGGCGGCAGGTGCCAAGCATCTCTATGCGATAGACAAGGAGGGGATACTGAACCGGAACGAATCCTACACCAATGCTGAATGGAGCTGGCTGGCCGAAGCCACGAATCCTGAGAATCTGAGCGGAGGACTGGATGAGGCGGTGCGCGGAGCAGATGTCTTCATCGGTGTATCCAGAGGAGGGATTTTGCAGGTTAGCCATCTGCAGAGCATGGCCCAGGACAGCATCGTGTTCGCTATGGCTAATCCGACCCCGGAGATTGAACCGGATCTGGCGGAGCCTTACGTCCGGGTGCTGGCAACCGGCAGAAGTGATTACCCTAACCAGATTAATAACGTGCTGTGTTTTCCGGGGATTTTCCGCGGGGCGCTGGACTGCCGGGCGAAGACGGTGAATCTGGAGATGAAGCTGGCAGCGGCGCAGGCCATTGCAGCAGTGGTCCACCCGGATGAGCGGAATGAGCAATATATTATTCCGAGCATTTTCAACGAGAAGGTCGTGGAGCAGGTACGTCTGGCTGTAATTAAGGCCGCCATAGCGACCGGCATCGCTCGGCGCATTCCGCCGGATGTGAGCTGAACGGGAATCATTAACCGGAACAGCTCTGGATAAGGGCAAGGTGAACAAGCTGCGGCCTTGGGGCTGCGGCTTGGTTTGCGTCTGCTTTTGCGAAAAAGTATATAGTTGGCAAATATAGAAGCCAGGATGCCAGGGTCAGGGAGTGATAGGTTCTGGACTACGGCTTACGCCGGTGCTTAAGGGAGAGGTGTGAGATACGTCTGGCAGGAATTAGATGGATTTTGTACACTTGCTGCTGGCCATTGGGGGCATGGCAGGGCAACAATTGGATAAACAACACTTAAATATCGTGATTCAAGTAAAGTGTTCAAAATCTGAGTTAACAGTTGTGCTTTTTCCACTTGTTTCCTGGGAATTCCCGAAATTCGAGAAATTAAGATGCGTTTATCCACTTGCTTCCAGCTGGGGGGGGCGGCGAGCTCTTCAGTGGCAGGCTAAGCTGTTTATATATAAGGAGCAGCATGGTAAAATATACAAATGGATACAATGATTCATCATTCAGGAGGGCTTATGTACCGCAGAATTCATATTATGGGAGCTTCCGGGGCGGGAACAACTACTTTGGGCAAGGCGCTGGCGGCGAGGCTTCCGCATGTAAATCTGGATAGTGACGATTATTTCTGGGAGCAGAAGTATACGAAGCAAAGTGTTGTGGCAGAGCGTCTGAACAAATTGCAGGCAGATATGGCGCAGAATGAGCCATGGATTCTGTCCGGTGCGGTCTGCGGCTGGGGGGATTCGCTGCGTGATACCTTTGACCTGGTGGTTTTCCTATGGATTCCTGAGCAGGTTCGTCTGGAACGTCTGCGGGCGCGGGAGTATGAACGATACGGTGATGAGGGTCTGCCGGGCGGAGATAAATATAAGGATGTACAAGAGTTTATGGCTTGGGCGGCACTGTATGATACGGCAGGACCGGAGGTCCGCAGCCGGACGCTTCATGAGGAATGGATGGCCGGGCTAAGCGGTGATCTGCTGCGGCTGGAAGGGGATCTTACGGTGGAGGAACGGGTGGAGGCAGTACTGCAAAACCTATCCCGTTCAAGCTAATGTATTTAATGGGAAAAGGGGGGCTGACTATGAAGAAAATACTGCGTGCGCTGCTGCTTCCGGCAATTCTGCTACTCCTACTAACGTCCTGCAATACGGAAACGACCTATTTCAACTATACCTTCAAGGGCGAGGGGGACACCTGGACGGGTGTCTATAAGCAGGAGGCCAGCCAGAAGCTGATTACCAAAAAGAACAAAGTAAGCAGTGAAAGCTCTAAGCGGTATAACTTAGTACTGCGCTACAAAGGCGACCAGTCTGATCTCGAAGAGATTAAACAGATGAAATATACGTTTAAAGCTAAGCATAGCAGCGGCAGCCAGACAATCGAAGGACCTGTGGCAGTGGCAATGCTGAAAATGAGTGCTTTTGGAAATGGATCTGTTGAGAAAGAGGACTCCGCCATTAAAGTCACTGTCGAGTGGGACGGAAAGAGTGAGGAGTTTGAACTCAAGAATGAGAAGTAGGGGATTAGGAGATTGAAGCTGGGATTGATTAGACATTTCAAAGTAGACCTGAAACCGCAGCGGACTTGGCTGACAGGGGAAGAATTCAACCAGTGGCTCCAAGAGTATGAATTAGCACCTATTCAGGCTCCTGAGCATGAGCTTGGCGGGCAGCGCTGGACCCTCTGTCTGTGTAGTGATCAGGCGAGGGCGGTACATACGGCAAGTTATTTTGAGGCTCAGAGATTTGTATATACAGAGCTGTTAAGGGAGATTAGCGTGACGGCACTGCGGCTCGGGAGAATTAGGCTTAGCAGACTACGTCTGCCTGTATCTTTTTGGCTTATACTTGGACGTTTGTTCTGGTCGGTAGGTCATTCTTCTCAACCTGAGAGCCAAGCCGCTGTTCTGCGGCGAGCGGATAGAGTAATTGATTCTCTGCTTGTTGATAATGAGGCGGCTGCGCAAGAAGGCTGTGTCCTAATTGTCAGTCATGGTGCGTTCATGAAGGTTCTAGACCGCAGGCTCCGGCGCAGGGGCTACGAGGCTGACCGGATGCTTTATCCGCGTAATGGTCAATTATTTATGTATGAAATGAAGGAATAGTTCCACTACAATATGAGAGCGGAGGCAACCTGCCATGGTAACCATCGAACAAATCGAAATCGCATCACTGGAAGCATTAAACACACTCTACAATGAATTAATGGGCGGACGGGCGGACCCGGTGAAGCTGGAGAATGCCTTTCGGACAATCCGGGAGGATGAGCGGTATGTGCTGCTGGGTGCTTTTGTGGACGGGGAGTTGCTAGGCTCTTTGATGGGAATCGTCTGTCAGGACTTGGTGGGGGATTGCCGCCCGTTCATGGTCATTGAGAATGTGGTCGTATCTTCGCGCGCACGGCGGCAGGGGCTTGGCAAGAAGCTGATGACTGCGATCGAAGATATTGCGCATGAACGGGACTGCTACTATATCATTTTCGTGTCGGGAGAGAAGCGGAAGGAAGCGCATATTTTCTATGAGACGATGGGGTATAGAGAGGAGAAGGTCGAGGGGTACCGCAAGCATCTCAGCTCGCATTAGGGTGGGGGAAACATATGATTCAAGGGAAACTTACAAGTGTAGGAAATCATAAGTTGTATCACAGTATTATGGGTGAAGACAAAGGCTTGCCTCCAGTAGTGTTGGAGCATGGCTGTGGTTCTTCCGCGTTGTTCTGGTCGCTTGTTGCTCCTGAGGTTGCTAAGGTCACCCAAGTTATCGTATATGATCGTGCGGGCTATGGCTGGAGTGAGCCAGGACCGTTCCCGCGTACCAATGAGCAGTGCGTAACTGAGCTGTATGAGCTGTTGCAGCAATCTGGAACGAAAGGTCCTTATCTAATGGTCGGTCATTCCTATGGCGGATTAAATGTAAGGCTGTTTGCCGGGAGATATCCGGGGCTAGTGGCGGGAGTGGTGCTAGTAGATTCGATGCATGAGGATGAAGTTACAGCGCGGTTTCCGGAAGAGCATGTGAAGGGGCAGCTTATGGCGGTGAGGTTCTATCGGGCTATGAATTTGCTGTCCAGAACCGGGTTGTTAAAGGTCTTGTCCGCATTGAGAAGCTTCCCCGGTTTCTCTGCTGCCATTAAGCCTTTTTCGAAGCAGACGCAAGCGCTGTTATGGAGATTATCCTTTCAAAAAAAGACTATAGCGGCCATG
This sequence comes from Paenibacillus sp. FSL P4-0338, assembly GCF_038002365.1. NCBI lineage: Bacteria > Bacillati > Bacillota > Bacilli > Caryophanales > Paenibacillaceae > Paenibacillus > Paenibacillus sp. FSL P4-0338. Next base: position 860,334 of record NZ_JBBOCG010000001.1, read on the forward strand.
CACAGCGAGTTCGCTAATGTTCAGCCCGGCTATGAGCAGGTGAGGGAACTGAAGCAAACCGATATTCCATTGACCGTTATCAAATCGGAAATAGTCAATGACTTCTATCCGGGGACTTCGGAAGATACGAAGCGGACCATAAGAGAGAAGCTGTGGGAAGTGGCAAATGAGCTGAAGCATACCTCAACTAACAGCCAGCTGGTTGAAGCACGGGGCAGCGGGCATAACATACATATTGAGAAACCGCAGGTTATTATCGATGCAATAGTGCAGATGCTGCGGCCCCATCATTAATAAGCTATTTCCAAAGCTGGGACACACAGGTTCTAGCTTTTTTTGTTGTTACAATTCAATTCTCCACTAAGTGTCAGGTTTCATCACCGCTCCTCCCAGAATTTAAATTTGACCATCTCCATGATAGCGCTTTATAATCCGTTCATAGTGGCTAGGGCCAGAGGTTAAGAATAGAGAAGGCGGGGGAGAATCATGAATCCAATATGCAAGGTGCTGATTGTGGACGATGAAATCCTGGTCCGGCAAGGGATTAAATATGTGCTGGATTGGGAACAGGAAGGATTTCAGATCGTGGGTGAAGCGGCCAACGGGCGGGAAGCGCTGAATTCGCTGCAGACCCTGCAGCCGCATATCATCATTACGGATATTGTCATGCCGGTGATGGATGGCGAGGAGTTAACCCGGCTAGTGAAGCGCGATTATCCGGCCACCGAGGTCATTGTGTTAAGCAGCTTCAGCGAGTTTCATTATGTGCGCTCGACGTTCCAGCATGGTGTGGCGGATTATATACTGAAGCCGAAGCTGGAAGCCGGGGCCTTATTGCAAGTGTTAAAAAAAACCAGGGACCGCATCCCGGGACTGAGTGCCGCCGGAGGACAAACGGAGGCAGAAGCATCGCCGCTGGATACTCTGCTTGGCCGGATGGTGTCAGGTTACCGGCTGCCGCCGGAGAGTGAAGCGTATGTGAAGCAGCAGCTTCCACATAACAGCTTCACGCTGCTAGGCTGGGAAACGGTGCAACCAGCACCGGGCGGCGAAGCCATTAACCGTAGCACCTTACACGCTACCAGCAGTACCAACGCCCATGACTCCACCATCTTCAGCTCTATCACCGGTGAACTCAACCAGCATGTTGCCGGACTGAAACAGTGCGTTATTCCATGCGCAGAGCCTTCGGGCACTACGTTCATGCTGATCAATCTGGAGGAAACCCATTGGCCGCAGCTGCTGGAGGCTGTACACCAGTTGGCCGATACACTGGCCGGGCAAGAAATGGAGCTGCGTCTGTCGCTGAGCCGGAGATTCAGTTCGCTCAGCGAGCTGGCGGCCATCCTGCAGGAGAGCAATTCGAGATTACAGCAGTGCCGGTTCTTCCGGCCGGAGCAGACCCTGCTAATCCAGCCGGAACGTCCAGATCAGGAGACTGCGCTGCCCAAGTTCAATCTCACCTCCTTCACAGAGCAGCTGAAGCGGCAGCAGCTGGCGGAAGCTTTCGGTGACCTGCATCAGCATGCAGATGCACTCAGCCGCCAGAATGACGGGGATGTGTATCAGTTCAAGTCCTTCCTGGGCAATATGATCTTCAATATTACGAACCAGTTCAGCCACCTGCGGGAGCTGGAGGAGGGGAAATACAGCCTGTTCCGGGCCATAGATGAAGCGGGTACTGCCGAGCAGGCCATGCAGATACTGGATGATTACCTGAGCCGGATCATAGAGCTGACTTCATCTGCAGCACCAGCACCGGGCAGCAATGCCAATATGACGAAGCTGCTTCAGTACATAGAGGAGCACTATGCTGAGCCGTTAACCCTTACGGAGCTGGCCCGTCATTTTCATTTCAACTCTTCCTATCTGTCGAGCCTGTTCACGACCTACAATCACGAGGGCTTCAAGGAGCATCTCAATACGGTCCGCACGGGCAAGGCGGCAGAGCTGCTGCGGGCCGGAGAGGCCCCTATAGCAGAGATTAGCAGCATGGTCGGATATGGAGACCACAGCTATTTTTGCAAAGTGTTCAAGAAATACAACGGTTTGTCCCCGAGCAGCTACCGGCGTCAGCATTACGGGCAGGAGTAGAGCGTATGCGCAGATACTGGGAGCGGTTCAAATTTCACAGCCTGTTCATCAAAATCTTCATCGTCATGCTGATCAGCATCATCGCTGTAGCCATCGCTTCCTCCTGGACGACCGTCCGCATGTCGGAGAAGTTGTTCATGAATACCTTTAGCATTACGAATTCCAAGGTGATCAGCCAGATTAAGGCAAGCTTTGAAGCTTTTCATTATTCGATCGTTACGGCTACCAATAATGCCCAGCTAAGCGGCACGATCCGCTCCTTCCTGTCTGAGGAGGACTCGGACTCTCTGCGGATGCTGCGGACCTATTACAATATGACCACGCAGATGAAGAAGATTCAGTCCACTCTCGATGCCTACCAGGTCGGGATCAAAATCATGGGCAAAAACGGCCGCAGCTACTCCACCAATACGAATAATCTGCTAATGAGTGACCGGGAGCTGCAGCAGCACGAGCTGACACGGAATACTTTGGCTGAGCCGAAACGGCTGATGTACCAGTTCTATGAGGAGACGGTGCAGGATTCGCCAAAGAAGGAAGCGGTGATCGTAGGCAGCAAAGCGCTGATGGACCGGACGACCGGCGATATTTACGGGACGCTGTATTTTACCATTCATGAACGGGATTTCCGCTCCTTCTACGGGAGCTTTGCCAGTACCGGGAACGATGTATTGATCCTCAATAAGCAGGGTATGATAGTGTCAAGCAACCGTAGTGATCTGATGGGTCAGCAGGCGGGGGATCTATTACAGGTGGCCAGCGAGATTGAGGAGCAGCAGCTTGCTTACCAGAACATTGATTTCCAGGGCACCGATACAATCCTGATTGCGGATTATCTGCCGTCTTATGATTTCTATATTGTGAACCTGATCGATAAGCAGACGGCCCTCGGCCAGATGGTCAACGGTAAAATGGTGGTGCTGTTCTGCTCAGCTATCGTGGCCGTGGCCCTGATCGTGGTGTTCTTGATCTTCAGAAGGCTGACCCGGTCGCTCACGCTGCTTACCCGGCAAATGTCCAAAATCACCGAGCGTAACTTCCACAATTACATTACGGTTACAGGGAGCTTTGAATTTCAGGAGCTGGGGCATGCCTATAACTATATGCTGGACGAGCTGAATGAATATGTCGAGAAGCTGGTGGATACGCAGAAGGAGCAGCGGAATGCCGAGATTGCGGCCTTGCAGCATCAGATTAACCCGCATTTTCTGTACAATACACTGGCTTCGGTCAACTTCCTGGTGCAGCAGGGCAGTCAAGAGAAGGCGGTGCATACAATTCATGCCCTGATCTCGATGCTGCAGAATGCGCTGAGCAATGTCAGCGAGAGCATCACAGTGACACAGGAGCTGGAGAATCTGAAATCCTATGTGTTCATCAACCATGTGCGGTACGGCGAACGGATCAGGGTGAATTTCTTCGTCTCCCCGGATTGTATGGACTGTCATCTGCCGAAGCTGATTATTCAGCCGTTTATTGAGAATGCCTTCTTCCATGCGTTTACGCGCAAAAACGGCGGATATATCCATATCCTTATCTCCCAGGATGCCGGATCTCTGCTCTGTGAGGTGGTGGATAACGGGGACGGAATGGATATGGGAGCGGCTGATCTGCCTATGTCCGGCCTGGCGGGGAAGCGCCAGCTGTTCACCGGAATCGGTATTAGGAATGTGCATGACCGGCTGGTGCTGATGTACGGCGAAGAGTATGGAGTCACCATTAAGAGTGCGCCGGGGGAGGGAACTGCCATCCGAATCCGCCTGCCGCTGATGAAGAAGTGAGATTATTACCATTTTCTAAAAAAAGAACAAACAGCAATCAAGGTAACGCTTACAATTAGGCGATAAAATGACCAATCCCCATAAAGTAAGTTCTAACGGGTCCACCGGAGCGGATGATAAGATTACTTATGTAATAAATAAGCGCTTACATTCAAACGAGATATAGTAAAGCGCAATCAAAGGGGAGGCTTACCAATGAAAAAAGGCTTTGCGTTAGTCCTGATTTGCCTGCTACTGCTTACGGCCTGCAGTTCGAACTCCGGGTCCAAGAATTCCGGCAATACGGCTGCGGACACAGGAAAGACAGAGAATACAGCAGCTACAGAGCCTTCACAGGCGAAGGAAATTACAATTTGGGCTTGGGACCCTGCATTCAACATCGCCGCACTGGAAGTGGCCAAAGCAGATTATGCCAAGACAAACCCTGATGTAAAAATTAACATTGTGGAATATGCACAGGCAGATATCATCCAGAAGCTTAACACTGGGCTGAATTCCGGAACCACCAAGGGTCTGCCGAACATCGTGCTGATTGAGGATTACCGTTCCCAGAGCTTCCTGCAATCGTACAAGGATTCCTTCTACGATCTGAGCAGCTCAATCAAGGGCACCGACTTTGCGGATTACAAAAGCGGACCGACCAGCCTGGACGGCAAGCAGTATGGAGTTCCTTTTGACTCCGGCGTTACCGGCCTCTATCTCAGAACCGACTATCTGGAGCAGGCAGGCTACAAGCTGGCCGATCTGCAGGATATCGACTGGAAGCAATATATTGAAATCGGCAAAGCTGTGAAAGAGAAAACCGGCAAGGCGTTGATTACGCTGGACCCGAACGACCTCGGACTGATCCGGGTGATGATTCAATCCGCAGGCGAGTGGTACCTGAAGGAAGACGGCAAGACGCCGAATATCGCGGGGAATGCACCGCTTAAGGAAGCTTTTGAAACCTATAAAGAGTTGATGGAATCGAACGTAGCCAAGGTGCATGCAGACTGGAGCCAGTTCGTAGCCGCCCTGAACAGTGGCGATGTAGCATCCGTGCCGACAGGCAACTGGATCACCCCATCGATTACGGCTGAAGCGTCACAATCCGGCAAGTGGGGCATCGCACCGCTTCCGAAGCTTACTGTGAACAAATCTGTTCATGCCTCGAACCTGGGCGGAAGCTCCTGGTATGTCATGAACGTGGATGGTAAGGAGACGGCAGCAGACTTCATGGCGAAGACCTTCGGCTCGAATGTTGAAATGTACCAGAAGCTGCTCACGGACATCGGTGTCATTGGCACCTTCAAAGCGGCTGCGGGCGGAGAGGCTTACAGCCAGGCCAATGAATTCTTCAGCGGCCAGAAGATTGTATCGGATTTCGCCGCCTGGACGGAGCAGATCCCAAGCGTCAATTACGGAATCAACACGTATGCGATTGAAGACATTCTGATTGTAGAGATGCAGAATTATCTGAACGGCAAGGATATTGACAGCGTGCTGAGCGATGCCCAGGCCCAGGCCGAGTCACAGATTAAATAGTTAACTCTCATACAGTGACCTTGGGCGTGGCCTGCAGCTTCCGGGAGTTCAGGAGGCGGGCGGCGTCCGGGGTTTATTTTAAATATAAGAATTGATATGTTTCACATGATAAATTATCCTTCTATTTCTCGCTGAAACGGTACCGTCCTTAAAAGGACGGCAACGCCGTTTCCACTTGTATGATAAGGAAAGGACTGGGCAGCTGTGCATCAAACAAATTCCAAACTAAGATTCCGCACCAAAAGCGTTTTGACCGGATGGTCCTTCGTCCTGCTTGCGGTCATTCTGATCTTCGTCTTCTATTTCTACCCGATGCTTCAGGCACTTATTCTGTCGTTCCAGACGGGAACGGGCAGCAATCTTACGTTTACCGGCTTCGATAACTATTCACGGCTTCTGTCTGACAAGACATTTATTGTATCGGTTAAGAACACCTTCATCTATCTGCTGGTTCAAGTGCCGCTGATGATCATCCTTGCGCTGTTTATCTCGGTGCTGCTGAATGACAGCAAGCTGAGATTCAAGGGGTTTTTCCGGACGGCGATCTTCCTGCCCTGTGTCACTTCACTGGTTGCGTATTCTGTAGTATTCAAGTATTTGTTCTCCGGCAATGGCCTGGTGAATACGATGCTGCTGAAGCTCCATCTGGTCAGTGCCCCGATTGAATGGATCACCGATCCGTTCTGGGCCAAAATCACCATTATCATAGCGATCACTTGGCGCTGGACGGGTTACAATATGATTTTTTACCTGTCGGCCCTGCAAAATATCGATCACTCCATCTACGAGGCCGCCAAAATTGACGGAGCATCGTCTACCCGCCAGTTCTTCGGAATTACGGTCCCGCTGCTGAAGCCGATCATCCTGTTCACCTCCATTACCTCAACCATCGGGACGCTGCAATTGTTCGACGAGGTCATGAATATTACGAAGGGCGGCCCGGGCAACGCGACCCAGACGATCTCCCAGTACATCTACAATTTGTCGTTCAAATATGCAGCAGACTTCGGCTATGCAGCCACCGTATCGTATTCGATCGTCATTATGATCGCGCTGCTGTCGGTCATCCAGTTCAAAGTGGCAGGTGAAAAAAATGGCTAAAAGTAAACGTTTCTTCATGTATCTGTTCCTGAGCATCGCGGCCATTGTCTCTATCTTTCCATTCCTGTGGATGGTTGTCAGCTCGACGAACCAGTCGGTGGATGTCACCCGCGGGCGGCTGCTGCCGGGTACCCATCTAATGGAGAATCTGCGCAAGCTGCTGGACACCACGGACCTGCAGGTATCCCTGATGAATTCAGCGAAAATCTCCATAACCACCACGCTGCTGGCGCTGCTGATTGCTTCGCTGGCCGGCTACGGCTTTGAGGTCTTCCGCAGCCGCTCGAAGGATATCGTATTCAACATTCTGCTGCTGTCGATGATGATTCCGTTCGCCGCGCTGATGATCCCGCTGTACCGGATGTTCGGCCAGATCTCGAACGTCTTCCCATGGATGGGCATTGATACGATGACCTCGGTCATTCTGCCTACCGTGACTACCGCATTCCTGATCTTCTTTTTCCGCCAGAGCACGAAAATGTTCCCGAAGGAGCTGCTGGAGGCCGGCCGGATGGATGGGCTTAGCGAGCTGGGCATCTTCCTGCGCATCTACCTGCCGACTATGAAGACGACTTACGCCGCTGGGGCGATCATTACGTTCATGTCGAGCTGGAATAACTATCTCTGGCCGCTGATCGTATTGCAGACGCCGCAGACCAAGACCATGCCGCTGCTCATCTCCACTCTCGGCTCGGGCTACGCCCCGGACTATGGGATGATTATGATCGCGATTGTAATCGGCACGATTCCTACTGCGCTGGTATTCTTCGTGATGCAGAAGCAGTTTGTGGCTGGGATGATCGGGTCGGTGAAGTGAACTAGAGTTACTCTCTATATTGGGAATAGTCGTGGCTCCGGGGATCGTTTGGACTTTCGGCCGCTGTTGTCTCCAAATTTCTTGATTCAAGCCGCTTCCAGCGGTTGAAATCCGGAGACAAAGGCGGACGCTATCGCTCCTACAGTTCCAAACATCCCCTCCGCCACTCCTCCCAAATAGGGGAAGCTCAAGTTCACTTACTGTGGGGGGAAGCAGGTGGGAAAGCCCTCTAATTTTATCGATGCGAGATAAATATAAGGAAAACCAATATGCCTTCCGTATTGACATATCGCAAATCATCGATATAATAAAAATTATGAATCCAATTGATGTATTTAAAGCTTTATCGAATGAATCCAGGTTACAGATCTTACAATGGCTCAAAGAGCCATACGTTCATTTTAAACCCCACGAAGGAGTGGATATGGAGGAAATTGGGGTTTGTGTAAGTCAAATAACCGACAAGCTGAACATGACTCAGTCAACGGCCTCTCAATATCTTACGATCTTGCAGCGGGCAGGGCTGATCACCACAAAGCGTATAGGCAAATTTACGTATTATCAGAGAGACGAAGAAGCCATACGGCAGTTAGCTCAGTATACGATGACTGACATGTAAGAGAGATGAAACTGAGTTCTGTACACAGAATTCAGCTTTTTCTCAGCACTATGATTCGACATTTCGCGATATCTCTTTTTATATATCATATCGACAAATCACGAATTGTATATTTAAAAATATTCAAAGGAGTTGTATCATTCTATGTCTGTAAGCTGGAAAGTGTATATTTTAGCCATTGTTAGTTTTTTGGTAGGGACGTCCGAGTATATTCTGTCTGGCATTCTAGATAAGGTGTCCATTTCACTTGGTGTTTCAGTTGCTGCAGCCGGGCAATTAATTACGATTTTTTCGCTAGTCTACGCTATATTCACTCCAATTCTTATGGCTGTAACCGCAGGTATAGATAGACGGAAATTAATCATGATGGGTCTAGGTTTGTTTGTGGTATCTAACATTCTCGCCGTTCTTTTGCCCGGGTATGGATTGTTTGTAGTTGCCCGCATCATTATGGCCATAGGCGCAGGGGTAGTGGTTGTTACCGCCTTAAACATTGCCGCGAAAATTGCCCCAGAGGGTAAACAAGCAAGCGCTATTGCAACGGTCGTAATGGGCTTTACTGCATCATTAATCATTGGCGTACCTCTTGGGCGCATTGCAGCGGATACGCTTGGCTGGAAATCTGTGTTCGGGGGAATCGCCCTTTTAGGGATTATCGCAATGATTATACTTTCTTTCGCCATTCCGCGTGTGAAGGGAGATGAACCTATTCCAATACGGCAACAATTACGTTTGCTACAAAAGCCTAAGGTCGCCTTGGGACTCTCGATTACCTTCTTTTGGCTTGGTGGATATTCGGTAGCATATACGTATCTTTCACCGTATCTGCTTGAAGTATCGGGCATAAGTGATAAATATCTCAGCGGTGCTTTGCTTATATTCGGAATAGCTAGTATGATAGGCTCCAAAATCGGTGGCTTCAGCACGGACCGGTGGGGGGTTAACCGAACCTTATTCAGCGGGTTGATACTCCATATTGTAATGCTGATTCTATTGTCTTTAGTAACGAATATACTCATTGGTGTAATGGTTGTGCTATTGTTGTGGTCCTTCTCCGCATGGTCCTCTGGTCCGACGCAGCAATATCATTTAACGACAATTGAACCCGAAGCCTCAGGTATTATGCTTGGCCTTAATCAGTCTATGATGCAGCTTGCTATGGCAGCAGGTGCCGGTATAGGCGGAGTAGCTATTGAAGCAGTCTCGCTTGCATCTGTTACATGGATTGGTGCTGTTGGGGTTGGAATTGCTATAATCGCTACGCTCATTTTATATAGAATGAATTCTAAATCAGAGATGAATGTTCAACATCTAGTTCAAAACCAGTGAATGTTGCTAACCTTGCACAAATACATCTGGTGACAAAAAAGCGGTGGCCGGTTTTTTCCGGGCACCGCTTTTTTCAAAATATAAGGCGTGCCCAGAAAGCGCGTATCTTCTAACCGGTGAAAGTCCGGTCACGGGAGGGGCCAAGCCCCCGTGTAGCTAGGATGCCTGCGTACGGCGAAATCCGTGCGTAGAAGCGCATCGACAAAAGTCCGGTCAGAGACAGGGCGAGCAACCCGCCAGGCCGTAACATGAAGTGAATCCTGCCGCGTCGTCATAAAGGCCCCGCAAGGGGGAAGAGAGGAAGTCGAACCTCGCTTATATGGGTGAAGACCATGGAAGCTGCAGAGAACTTGGAACGGCAGTGAAGAATCCTCCGGCGTATGGGGATCGGCATGGAAGGAAAGAAGACATAGTGAACTGGGGAGACCCTCCCCCACACGGGAGGATTTTTTTTTTAGAAACCCGTAAAAAGACGCTCTATAAGTCCAAAAGATGAAATGAACCGTCTGTGGGAAGGGAGTCCGAGGGGCTCATAGTACCGAGGAACCTAAGGACAACATAACCTTAGGGAGAGAAGGAGCCCTGCTTTGTTTATGCTTTTGGAGGAGGTACGAGTGAGTGAATGCCAGTAGGCTAACGACACCTAAGGAAAAAGTTCAAGAACTCCAAGAAAAGCTAGGTCATGCGGCCAAGGAGAACAACAAGCGTAAATTCCATGCACTGTACGACAAAGTCTACCGCTGGGATGTGCTGAGTGAAGCCTGGAAACGGGTGAAAGCGAACAAGGGGGCTGCCGGAGTAGATACGGTGACGCTCGCGGATATTGAGAAACAAGGAGAAGTGCAATTTCTCAAAGACTGCGAGCGAGCATTAAAGGATGGTAACTACCACCCACAGCCCGTACGGCGGCACTATATCCCAAAGAAAGACGGGAAACCAAGACCGCTGGGCATACCCAGCGTGCGCGACCGAGTGGTGCAGATGGCAACCAAACTCGTCATTGAACCGATCTTCGAAGCGGATTTCGAAGAAGTATCCTTCGGATTTCGCCCGAAGCGAAGTGCGAAAGGAGCACTGGATCGAATCCGGAAAGCCTGCAACCGCAAAGGAAATTGGGTAGTCGACGTCGACATCCAAGGTTACTTCGACAATATTAACCAGGAGAAACTGATGAAATTGGTACAAATGCGTATCAATGACAGACGAATCCTGAAGTTAATCCGGAAGTGGCTTCAGGCGGGAGTCATGGAAGAAGGAAACGTAAGACGTTCCGATTTAGGCACACCACAAGGTGGAGTGATCTCACCACTTTTGGCGAACATCTATCTGAACTATTTTGACCGACTGTGGGAAAAACACGGGAAAGGAGTAGGTGAACTCACGAGGTATGCAGACGATCTTGTGGTGGTCTGTAAAACTAAAAAGGACGCCGGACATGCGTATGAACTCATACGCAGAATCATGGAACGTCTGGAGCTGACGCTACACCCAACCAAAACCCGTATTGTCGGCTTATGGACAGGAGACGAAGGATTCGACTTCTTAGGAATGCACCACCGGAAAAAGAAGGCAGAAACATCCCAAGGCAAGGTGTATTACACCACGCAGCAGTGGCTAACGAAGAAGGCGGAGGAACGAATTCGAGGCGTGGTTAAAGAAAGATTAGCACCGCCCAGCATGCGTTCGAAATCGTTTGCGGAACACGTGGAATGGCTCAATCCCAAGATTCAAGGATGGAGAAACTACTATTACACAAAGTACAGCCAAAAGAGGTTAGCAAAACTGGATTGGTATATTCTGCAACGATTTACCCGGTGGTATGCGAAGAAGAGACAACGAGGAAGATGGATGAGATCCCGGTCAGAAGTTAGATATTTGACCATCCAATATGGACTAAAAACGCTATTGTAATCTGCATGCCGATGAATGACAAACATCGGAAAGCCGTATGAGGGAAAACCTCACGTACGGTTTGATGAGGAGGGGCTGGGTTGCACCAGCCCTTTACTCTAGAATTTATATGTTTCACGCTATAAATTATCCTTCTATTTCTCGCCGAAACGGTACCGTCCTATAAAAGGACAGCAAAGCCGTTTCCACTTGTCCTATTCCCCGACTCTATACCATAGTTCACAATATTCATAGCCATCTGCGCTTGTACCATACATCTCGAAATTACCGCCATCTAGAATCGTATAAGTTGAGGTTTGCAGCCATTCAGAGAAAATACGATTCTTCAAAGACCGCAAATCATACTTGCCGCTGCCGTTCCCATCATGGAGTGTTGAGAAAACGACCCACGTAGCTTCGGGAACATCAACCACAGTGTATCCGTTCACTTGGCTGCCCGGCGCTTTGTAGCACCCGATTAGATAAGGGAAGGTCGAGTTGCTTGTGAATGTATAGGCATCGAATGCAAAGACCGCTCCAAGTTCCTTGCTGAAATTGCCTTCGTCTCTCCAAGCCCCGCTTACTGACTGGGCTAAACGTTCCAATTCTCCATTCTTGCAGATATTTTGCCAAACCTCCGGGATCGTTACGCCCGCTTCATTCGTAATATTGTCGTAGTGGTAGATATCCTCCAGCCCATACACTTGAAAAGCATCCCGTTTCTCCATCCGGTAATTCATTCCGGTCACTCCCTTTAAGATGATTTGAAAGGAGATGCGGGGATAGGCTCTTAACTCACTTCCGGCATTGCGCGCTAATGTAGGCGTCATTCCATGCAAATTGTGAAACGCCCGGGAGAAGGCTTCCGGTGATTCATATCTGTACTTCAAGGCTATCTCCATCACAGTGTTCTTTCTGTCCTTTAGATCAAATGCAGCCAGCGTCAGTCTTCTGCGCCTGATATATTCGGATAACGGGACTTCAAGTACGAATGAAAACATACGTTGAAACTGGTAAACCGAACATAAGGCAATTTTAGCGATTTGATCGTAATCAATGTCTTGTTCCAGGTTGTCTTCAATATAGCTGATCGCCCGATTCATTCGCTCCAGCCACTCCACCGCAATTCCTCCTTTCGTAACAAGCATATCATCGGGTTGTAATCGTAGCCTGATTATCCATGCAGCATATTGTCAGGTGGTCATCCTTTGCATTAACTTCTCTATTATTATAAATATATCAAGTTGGTATTCAAACTGCTTTTACGTGTTCAGGCAGAGAAAGGTATGTCACAAAAATGACAATGCATCCCTGGGCGGTTTGTTAGATTTTAGTAGAGAGGCGCAACTGAGGCGGGGATTTGGAGTAATAAGAAAGATAATAAAATTATATGAAATAGAGGAAAAGAGAGGATGTCTGGGATGAAGACAGGTAAAAAAGTGTTGACAGCCTTACTGGCTGCGGGATTGAGCTTCGCTATGTTGACGGGGGTGAATCCGGGGAAGGTAGAGGCGGCGGCTAAGAAATATCCTGCACTGCTGAAAATCAACGATTATTATGTGCTCTATACAGCACCGAAGGCGCCATATGTGGATGCCAACTACCGGACGATGATCCCGCTTCGCTCAATCAGCGAGCTGATGGGGGCGAAGGTTAGCTATGATGCCAAAGCTAGAACGGCTGCCATCGAAAAGGATAGTGTAACGGTTAAGTTCACAATTGGTTCTAAATCTGTTTCGGTTAACGGGGTTGCCGGGTCGATGGACACGGTTCCGGTGATGGAGCAGAATTCGATGTTCATTCCGGTCAGTGTGCTCGCAGGACGTCTGGGCATTGTGAGCAAATGGGATCAGGCGAATCAGCTCTACACGCTGACGGGTGAAACCTTGATGCAGACGGATATCATCAAGTATTCTATAGAGGACATTGAGAAGGGCCCCTTCACTTCCCCACCGGGGACGATTATTAGCGACGATGCGTTCCGGCCCATTTCTTACACCTTTGACCCTGTAAAAGGCAGCTTCACGGTAAAGTCGAAGAATATAACAGGTAAGGATGTTCCTGAAGGGGCGGCGGATGTAGCAGCGTATATACTGTATGATGATCAATTGATTCAGTTGCCGGCGCAGAAGCGGGAAAGACCGGCTGTCCGTAAGGATGGAACAATTGAGGTTACCGTTAAAACCGAAACACCGAGTACTCCTGCTTATTTACTTGTAAAAGGGCGCCTGCTCGACCGCTCCGAGAATTAATTTCAATTTCGATTTTGAATCAGAGGTGAATCCGGTGAAGGACATGCTGGCGATCCAAAAGGCTGTAAGTACGCTCAGGGATGAGGAAGTCAAGTCATACTTGACGCAGATTCTGGCGGGGATAGGTGAGTTGAAGGAGCAGTACGGGCAGCTGGAGAGACCGCTGGAGGAGCATATGGCGGAGCCGGTTGCCGAATTGATTGAACAGTACTCATCATTGATGAGTCTTCCGGCACAGCGTGCCTTCTGGGACCCGGCTCCTGACAGCACCCATGTCCACATCCTCTGCGGCGACTCCTTCGGGGGCAGCATGAAGCAGGTGCTCAAAGAGTTTGGCTGGACGGATACCCATAAGCTGATTATTCTGCGGGAGAATTATGCTATAGGTCCGCTGGATCAGTTGGATACACCAGTGGGAAGGAAACTGCGCAGCGATTGGTTCCGCCAGCATATCCATGAATATTTTACGGTCTCTGATGAATGTGAAAGAGAGTATACTGAGCTGCTGGACAACCTGGAGCAGATTTCTGAGCAGGCCCAAATTGTAATCTGGACCGGGAGTAATGCATCCGAGCAGGCGGGGCAGCGTCTTGCGGTCCATCTGCTGGGGAACAGACAGAATGAGATTATAGTGCTTGATGCCGGGGCCATCTGTGAGAAGTTGTTCAACCAGCCACATGCTTTTATAAACTACTGTCATTCCGGTGAGATTCCGTCAGACAAGCTTAGGGAAGCGCTTCTGCGGATCGATGGGGGCAGCAGGCTGACTGCTACGGATATTGCGCGGTTATCTCAGGGTTGGCTGACGATTTCCGGGCAATCCGGCGTGCTGCGAATCTGGCGGGAGGATGCCTTGCTGGAAGTGCCCGCTGATTACTACGACAGCTATCTGCTGGAGAAGCTGGACTCGCTGGAGCCGCCGCCAGGGAATGATGGATTCCTGAAATCAGCCCGGCTGGTCGGAGAGGCGATCGGATACTGTGAGCAGTATATCGGTGATGCTTATTTCGAGCACAGGGTGAGGGAGCTGATCTACAGCGGTGTGCTGGAGATCAAGGGTGTTCCCACTGCGATGAGATTCTATAGCATCCGGCGTAAGAAAGGGTAAGATATAAAGGTATATAAGAAGCACTAGAGAATTTAACAAAAAGCAAAAGAAGCGGAGGGGAAGGCCAACCATGCAAACTTTATTTCGCTATAACTGGCAGGTCCGCGAGGAATGGTATCAATGGTGCGAGGAGCTGCCGGAAGAAGAACTGGTGAAGACACGGATTGGCGGAGTGGGCGGAATCCTGCAGACGCTAGTGCATATTGTGGATGTGGAATTAAGCTGGGTCCGGGATATGGAAGGTAAGCCGGATATCCGTTTAGACTTCACGGAGTACAACACTCTGCAGAGAATCAGAGAGGTAGACGCACGCTTCCGGCCGGAGGTGGAGTCCTTCGTAGTGGCCTGGAATGAGGAATTGGAACGGAGGATTCTAAGTGAGGATGGGCCGGATGGGCAGGTTACCCAGCATAGATGGGGCGAAGTCATGCGCCATGTTGCCGCGCATGAGATTCATCACATCGGCCAGCTCTCCATCTGGTCAAGGGAACTCGACCGTAAGCCAGTCTCCCCTAATCTGGTGCGCAGAGGTCTGGCTACGTATTTACCCGGCAGAGAATAAAGGGGGCTGCCGGTCTTGTTATAGTCTGGCGGTGTAGTCAGCCTCCCCCGACCTTCTACTCTATAGCTACAGCTCCGGCGGAAACCACAGATGGCGCAGATCGACCCAGCCCTGGCTGTTGAAGGTCACCCCGCGTACGGAGGGCAGATAGGCAGTCTCGGCAGGCCGTTCGTACAGAATATGCAGCTGGTGGTCACGGGTTAGAGTATCCTCAATCAACCGGAAGCCTTCCGCCCGGACGGCGGCGTCAGACTCCCGCGAGATCTGGCGCAGCCTGCCCTCAATGCCCGCACGGCTGCGCGGTTCGATGTGCTGCGAGAGGGTCAGATACAGATCGTACAGCCGGAGCTGCTCATCCTGGTCGCGGAGCAGCGAGAAGACGATCAGGTCGGACTTCAGGCGGATCGGGCCTTTGAATTCCTCCGGCGACACGGATAACACCTTGCAGGAATATCCATGCTGCGTTAGCCTTGCGGCGATGTATTCGGCATCCCCGGCATACTGCGGGATCGTGGCAATCTGCAAGACTTCAGCCGGAGGCGCTGCGAAATGCCGGAAGGGCACTCTCGGAGTTTCCTGCAGACAGGATAGCAGCTCGGCACGGAGAAGGGGATCGCTTAGCGGTCCCTTTTTCTTCGTGTTGCAGGTTACGAATTTGCGGACATAGGACTCGGAATGAATTCTGCTTAGAGAGTCTGCGCCCGCTGTGGACGGATTAGGGATGACATGGAAGGCAGAGCCGGTCTCTGAGGGCTCCCGGTCAAGGCTCCACGGGACATAGATAATCTCCACACGGTCCAGATGGGCCCGCCCCTGGAAGTAATACGGGAACACTTCCAGCACACAGGTGTCTTCATTCATCTCCACGACCTTGAACGGACCGGTGCCCGCCGGTCTGCGTCCAAACAGATTCTCTCCGATGGACTCCAGATCGCGTGGCACAATCGCCGCCCGGCTGGTGCAGAGGAAGGGAAGGAAGAGCTCATTCGGGTTCTTCAGCAGAATGCGGACGGTAGAGGCATTCAAGGCTTGGACCTCCTGAATCTCCTTGACAATATAACTGTACAGCATGCGCTGCGAGGTGGACATCATCCGTTCGAACGAGTAGACAACATCCTCCGCGGTCAGTACCTTACCGTGATGGAACAAGACCTCCTTGCGCAGATGAAAAGTCCAGGCCGTCCGGCTCCCGTCTGTCTCCCAGGCATGGGCCAGGCCGGGGATCACCTTGCCGCGTTCACCGCTGCGGCCGACCAGCCCGTCAAAAACATGGCTGGAGACAAACGACTCCGCCAGCAAATTCATATAGAGCGGATCGAAGGTATGGAGCTGCTGGGTGACCGGCAGCCGCAGCGTATCGATCCGCTTGTCGCTGTGCACCTCGGCATGATGCCCGAAGTAAGCGAGCAGCCAGCCTTGCAGCGTGTCCTGCAGCGATGAAGTTCGGGCATGTCCGCGGATGCCCTCCAGCGCACTGCTGATATCCTTGCTGCTTATGGCCTGCTTCATGGATTCCAGGGCAATGTCCTCGGCTGCCGCTAGGAATACCAGCTTGGAGCGCCGTCCCCGTCCCCGGCTGGGGGTCCAGGTGATCCAGCCGAGATCGGCCATTTTGCGGATCACATGCAATGCATTGCGGTGGGTGCAGCCAAGGGTCAAGGCCAGCTCGTCCAGGGTGATGGAGATCTCAGCCGGACCTCCATGCTGCGAATGCAGCTTCAGGAATTGACTGTGCAGCTTCATCTGGGATATTCTCCTCCTGCCTCAACATTAAAATAGGAAATTAATAATATTATATTTCTCTTTTTCTTCTTATTTTATCAGCTAGAATCAGGATATGACAGTAAAAAGATAGGGGAATTTACCATGGATGAACAAATGGTATCCAAACCGGGGCTTGGGCGTGTAGCCTTATTAGCCGCATTTCTGCTTGCGATTGTGCATCAGTACCTGTTCTACGGCAAAATGCCGGGGATCTCTTACCCGATTTTTGTCACATTGTTCTACGCCTTTATGCTCTATTTCGCCAAGGAGCGGCTTCGCAAGCAGACCTGGTTCAGCTATGTTTGGATGGCTTCTATTTTTTTGTTGTCCCTAACCTATATGCTGTTCGGCAACTGGTTTTTCTTTGCGCTTAATATCGTTGTTATTCCGGTGCTGATTCTATTACATATGACGTATATGCTTAGTTACCGCAAGCCCGCTTGGAGCGGAATCGCACTGATCGGCGCGGCCCTGGAGCATCTGTTCCCGCAAAGTCTGCGCAACTGGGCGACGGGACTGAGACTGCTGCGCCGGGGCAAAGGCGGGATACCGAATGAACGCAAGCAGGTATTGATGCGGGTGCTGATTGGCCTGCTGATTTCCGTGCCGCTGTTGCTGATCGTGATCTCGCTGCTCTCTACGGCGGACGGAGTATTCAGTCAGCTGCTGGCAGCGCTCCCAAGGATTTTTGACAATATTTCGCTGGGGGACTGGATCTTCCGGGGCTTGTGGGTTCTGCTGCTCGGGCTAGGCATGTTCGGCTTCGTCTGGGGGTTTGTACTGAGTAAATCCTATATCCGCACTCCACTGGCCAGTGAGTTTGATTCGATGGGACAGAAGCTGGTAGCAGCTGAAGCAGGGGACGAGGGTATTGGTCTTGATGACCCCGTCATTATCACTACTGTACTGACTGCAATCAATGCAGTGTACATGCTGTTTGTTAGTGTCCAGTTCTCGTATCTGTTCGGCGCCTGGGACGGGATTCTGCCGGAGAACAGTACGTATGCGGACTATGCGCGGAGCGGTTTTCTGGAGTTGATTCTGGTCACATCCATTAACTTCGCGATCTTGCTGCTGTCCTTACTGGCTGTGCGTAAAGCGGGCGGCATTCTGAAGCGGGTAATTCAGCTCCTGCTGTACATTCTGGTGTTATGCTCCATGGTCATGCTGTATTCTGCGTACTCGCGGCTGACTCTGTATGAAGAGGCTTACGGTTATACCTACATCCGGTTCCTGGTGCACGCCTTCATGATCTTCCTCGGATTGCTGCTGGTGCTGGCAGCCGTGCGGATTAGCCGGGAACCCTTCCCGCTTCTCAAATGTTACATCGTGCTCGGCCTGATCTCCTACGTGCTGATGAACTATATAGGAATGGATCATATCATTGCCCAGCAGAATATCCAGCGTTATGAAGCAAGCGGCACACTGGATGCCGGTTATCTGGCCGGACTCTCCGCAGATGTGGTTCCAGAGCTGATCAGGTTCAGCAAGCAGGAAAAGGGGATTCTGGACGAGGCGCTGCGCAGCAGACTGTCTGAACGTACTCAGCCTAAGCAGAGCTGGCCTTCGTTCAATCTGGCGAATCACCGGGAGCGTAGAGTGCTTGCGGAATATTTTGCAGGAGAGGTAGTGTACAAATAGCTTCCGGGCTTTGACTTGTGATACAGTAATTTCAGCAGAAATGACACAAGGAGAGAAGAAGCTCATGCAATCGATTATAAATCCGGAGGCGGTTCGAAGCCTTACCGAGCAGAATGGACTCACAGCCATGTTCAGCAGCAGCGCGATTGCCCAGATGGAGCTTCGGCGTTACAGCGGCGGGGAGGCCGTCTGCTCAGTGGGCGACCGGCTGGAGCATATGTTTTTCCTGATGCAAGGCAAGCTGAAGATTCATACGCTGCTGCCTAACGGCAAGTCCATGCTGGTCCGGTTCGCCCGGCCGATGTCGGTAATCGGGGATGTGGAGCTGCTGCGCCAGTATCCGGTCAAGAATGAGGTCGTCTCTGTAGGGGACAGCCTGCTGCTTGTCGCCGGAAGGAAGCTGCTGCTCCGGGAGATTGAAGACAATACTGCGCTGTTGCGCTTCCTGGTAGGAGAGTTGAGCCACAAAATGTACACGCTCGGCCAGACCTCAGCCATGAATGTGCTCTATCCGGTAGAGAACCGGTTCGCCAGCTACCTGATGTCGCTGTTCGCGGACAACACCGGCGCCCAGCGCGTAGAAGAGATTCGTACCTCCACACTGACAGAGACCGCCGATCTGCTTGGCACCAGTTACCGGCATCTCAACCGGGTGGTGCGCCGCCTGATTGAAGACGGAATTATTGAACGCAGGAACGGCCGATTGATTGTTCGGGATGAGGAGCGGCTGGCAAGGCTTGCGAACGGGAATTTGTACGATTGAACCGGATGATAGGAAGTCATTCAGAGAACCTCTATTTCTGCCTTGGCAGGGATGGGGGTTTTTCGTGTGATCAGTGCATTTCAGATTTATTTAAGTATTGTGATGTACGATACGTAGAGATTACATAGTAGAGCTTACATATCGAGTGGAGGTAGTTATCATGTCGAGCAGACTTAGAGGAATCCGGGCCAAAATCATGTTTGGTTTCGCCGCTGTTATTCTCGTGTTCATTCTCGCAATAACCGGCAGTACTATATTTCAGGGTAAGGTGACCATGCTTACAGATCAGATCAACCGTAATTACAGCAAGCTCTCGATGGTACAGAAATTAACCGATGAGATCCGGACGGCGGACGGCCTGGCCGCAAGGTATGTGATGAGTAATACCACTGAGGAGAGAACTGCCAATCTGACCGCCTATGAAGCCAAGATCCCGGAGATTACAGCCGCAGTTGAAGAGCTTAAGGGCGCCGGCCTGAATCAAGCGGAGCTTGCAGGAATTCAGAAGCTGGAGGGGGAGTGGGACAATTATCTGACGGTGCTGAAGAAGGCTTTTGCCTTGGCTAAGGAAGGGGATTTCCCGCAAGCGCAGAAGTCGTTCACAAGCCTCTCCCTTACGACTATTATCGATTCCCAGCTGGTGTTCGAGACGATGCTGCATGATGAAATTATGAAGGAACAGAGCCAGGCGGCTACCCACCGCAGCTCCTCGATGTTTACCAGCATGGGGGTGACAGGCTTATCCGTGGTGCTGGCTCTGCTGATCGCATTCGTATTGTCGGCAAGGATTCTGAAGCCGGTGAACGATGTGAACAGGCAGCTCCAGGAGATTGTGGGCGGCGATGCCGACTTAACCCGCAAGCTTAGTGTGCAGACGAAGGATGAGATCGGTGAGCTGGCCCGGAATTTCAATACAATGACCGATAATCTGGCAGCAATGATCACCCAGGTGAAGCTGTCGGCGAACGGTCTGGCGGCTTCTTCAGTGAAGCTGACCTCGGATAGCGGAGCGACCGCCGATACTACCGAGAAGATCGCCGGAATTATGGGTGAGGTCGCAAGCGGCGCGGGCATGCAGATGAATGATCTGCAGACCAACATGAACACCATTATTGAAATGTCGGACGGGATTCAACAGATTGCTGCCAGTGTACAGGATATCTCGGAAGCTTCTATGCATTCTTCAGATTATGCGGTGGCCGGGGATCTGTCTCTGCAATCTGCCGTCCGGCAGATGGAATCGATTAACGAATCCATTCAGTCATTATCGCAAAAGGTTATGGGCTTCGTGAATCGTTCACAGGATATAAGCAGCATTGTAGGGGTGATCAAGGGGATTGCCTCGGAGACGAATATGCTGGCACTGAATGCAACCATTGAAGCGGCCCGGGCCGGAGAGCACGGCAGAGGATTTGCTGTTGTAGCCGATCAAGTGCGCAGACTGGCCGAACAGTCCGCAGATTCCGCCAATCAGATTGCCGAAATGGCGACTGGAATCCAGGCCGATGCTGATCATGCAGTGAAGGTGATGAAGAACAGCATGAACGAAGTAATGGGCGGAACCAAGATCATAGAAGAGGCAGGGCAGTCTTTCAATGCCATCCGCCATTCGATTGATTCACTGGCGGGACAGGTCCAGGAGGTATCCGGTGCGGTAGAAGAAATCACGGCAGCGACGGAGGAGATTGTAGATTCCATCCGCACCGTTACGCATATCTCGGAGACCACCGCGGCAAGTACACAGCAAGTATCCGCCGCATCGCAAGAGCAGATGGCTTCAGTGGAACAGATCGCCTCTTCTGCCAGTGCACTTAGCATGCTGGCGCAAGGGCTGCAAGGTTTGGTAGCACGTTTTAATGTATAATTAGACGAAGCCCCTACCCTGAACGAGAGGGAGGGGGCTTCGTCTTGCTTTTTCGCTACTTTTTCATATATTCCCGGTACAGCTCTTCCAAAGTATCGTAACGCTGAAGCTGCCGTCCGACCCGGTGATATTCCTCCAGATAGTCGTCCATTGCCAGGAGGAACCGGTCCTTGAACAGGTCCAGATAGTCCACATCAAAATACTGCATAAGTTTGAACTTCCGCGTTCCCCGCGACTCGGTCATCTCATCCAGCAGACCCTGCGCTCCCATAGCGGCGTAAAAGGCGTAAGAGGCATCCTTACTTTCAACGCTGGAAATCACCTTGTTACGGTAGTTGCACCATAATTCCTCATAGGTTCCCTTTAGATTATCATAGGTGGGCACAGGCTGTTCCACATATTGCTGATGCAGCGCTTTGTGAAGCTCAAGGATGCTATTCAGCAGGAAACGGGAAGTGTTTCTGATCTCATCCACATTTTTTGCTCGGATCACATTCCAGTAGTTCGTCTCGAAATCCCCCGGAAGATGCCGGAAGGACTTCACCTCCTCCAGATAACGCTTCAGCCCTCTCTGAAAATACGTATTATTCATTTGCGACAAAGCGTTCACCAGATTATACACCATTTCGGCTGATGCCAGCCTGACTGCCCCGATCTCCTCATGAAGATATGCATTCGCATACTCCTGCTTCGCCAGATCAATCCACTTCTTGGCCCGCTCCAGACATTCGCTTCCAATAGGCTTCGCCAGTGCATCCTGCGCCCGCTGCTGATAGGCTCTCAGCTTCTCCATATATTCCGGCTTCGCGCAGTAGAGCACCAGCAGATCGGTCAGACTGGAGATCATCGGACTCTCAAGCGCCGCCTGATCTTCAATCCGGGTCTCCCAAGGCGTGCAGTAGATATCATATCCGACATCCCCGAGAATGAAGCAGGATGAGATGTCCCAGCCTTCATTGTTGTTATTGATGATGATCAGATCGAGATCGCTTTTGTCATGGAAATCCCCGGTTCTGAAAGAGCCCGTAAGTCCGATCACTGCAATCTCTTCCGGAAAATCCCGTTTGGCCCGCTCGATCACCATGTTGATTAATTTTTCATTTTTGGATAATAGTTCTTGCCTGGTACTTTCGTTCATAGCTGATTCCTCCTGCGTTGTGGCTTGTTGTTGTATTCATTGTAAAAGGATCTGGAGTCCCCGGGTATACCGACTTCGGTTAGGATCATTCTCTCCCTGATGCAAAATCGACAAGCAATACAGGTTAGCGATACAATAGAAGCTAAATCATGAAGACCGAGGCAGAAACAAAGGAGGCATACCCATGACGAATCGGGTAGTAAGCAATATTACAGAGCTGATCGGCGGCACGCCGGTTGTGCGCTTGAACCGGGTAACGGGATCTGCGGATGCGGAGCTGTATGTGAAGCTGGAGATGTTCAATCCCAGCGGCAGCGTCAAGGACCGGGCGGCCTATAATCTGATTCTCCAGGCGGAGCTGGACGGGCGGCTGCAGCCGGGCGGGACAATTATTGAGCCGACCAGCGGAAATACTGGAATTGGACTGGCGATGAACGCGGCAGCGAAGGGATATAAGGCTATCCTGATCATGCCGGATAATATGACGAAGGAACGGATCAATATCCTGAAGGCTTATGGGGCGGAAGTGGTGCTGACTCCGGCGGCGGAGCGCATGCCCGGCGCGATTGCTAAGGCGGTGGAGCTGGGACGGGAGATCCCCGGCAGCTTCATTCCGCAGCAGTTCGAGAATAAGGCGAACCCGGATATTCACCGCACCACCACCGCGCCGGAAATTCTGGAACAGATGGAAGGGCGGCTGGATGTCTTCGTTGCCACTTCCGGGACGGGCGGCACTATTACCGGAACCGGGGAGGCGCTGCGCGCACGACTGCCGGAGCTGCGCGTGGTTGTCGTGGAGCCGCAGGGTTCGCCGGTGCTGTCCGGCGGCCAGCCCGGGCCGCATAAGCTGGTGGGAACCAGCCCCGGCTTCGTGCCGGCGATTCTGAATACCGGCATCTACGATGAGATTGTGCAGGTATCCGATGAGGATGCCTTGGAGATGGTAAGAGAACTGGCCCGTACTGAGGGAATTCTGATCGGACCTTCCGGCGGAGCCGCAGTCTGGACGGCCTTGCAGGAGGCACGGCGCCTGGGACGGGGCAAGCGGGTGTTATGTATCGCGCCGGATACCGGGGAACGTTACCTCAGCATGGGGATTTTTGACTAAATCATATTGGAGGACCGCTATGAATCAAGCGAAGCGCAGTTTCCGGTACGGGGTAAGAGCGGCCGGAAGTCTTATTCTTACAGCAGCGATAGCCTCTAGTCTGACCGGGTGTGCCCGGACGAACAGCAATGATGCTACCAGCAGTGCAGCAGCTTCGGCAGGGCCGTCTGACGGCAGTCCATCACCAGCCGCACAGCCGACGGATAACCAGCCAAGTGCCGTTCCGGCAGCATCAGCGTCAGCTACGGCCTCCCAAGCCCCGGCTACCTTCCTTGACCCTGCCAAGCTGCAGCCAGTCTTCGGATTCGCTAGTGAGACCGGGAGTCATATTATCGTCACCAGGGAAGAGGAGGGAGCCGGAGAGCAGTTGAAGTCCCTGAACACTGCCATCGGGAACGGAGGTCAGGTGCTGGCTGTGAAGCTGGAGAAATGGCAGACGGGCAACGATAACAACAACGGACGGGAGCTGGCGAATAATATTCCGAATATGTCCGGTTATCTGTTCAAGGTAGAGGGTGACGCAGCGATGCGGGATGAGACCTATGTTCTGGTTGATTCTGCGGTCTTTCCGCAGGCAGCGTTGCTGGAGCTTCAGCCCGCCGACCCGGCAGGCCCGCAGCTTGCAGCCGGTGATCCGCTTCGTAAGAGTATAGCAGCCGTCAAAGGGCGGAAGATCCAGGCCGCCTGGAAGCTGGCCGGGCTGGGACCGGACAGACAGCTCTATCTGGTGCAGTTCGTAAGACAAGATAAGGATATGCTATTTAGCCTGGTGCTGGAGGAAGACGGGAAGCTCAGCTTCAAGGACTATCCTGCGGAGATTACGGATAATGAATATTCAGTCTGGCGTGTCGATGACGGCGGAGAGGTGAACCCGCAGATGTTCTCCCTGCTGTTCGCGGCACATACAGCAGAGGGGCTACTGCTTGGGCTGAACTGGTGGGGAGCGGAGGGTGTGAACAGCTTTTTCCTGAAGCAGGCAGGCAATGGCTTCACAGAGCTTGCGATCGAATATGGCCGCTATACCTCTCCCTTGTGAGCAGGGCGAACGGACAGTAAGGCTCCCCGTCACTTCTGGGTGACGGAGGAGCCTTGTCTGCCTGTCGTATAGATCGTCAGGATAGGCCGGATCAGCATATATCCCAGCACCCCGCCGAATGTATTTAGAAGAAGGTCATCCACATCAAACGTTCCAATATAGAATACGGCTTGCGAGCATTCCAGCACGGCGCTTAACGCGAAGGACCACAGCAGGACACCGGTGAAGGAGCCGCTGCCTTTTCCATTCGGGTTGAGCAGCACCAGGAAGATGCCATAAGGAATGAATAAGGCGATATTCCCCAGAAAATTAACGACGGTGCTTGTGCTGATATGGTGATAGGTATTGGTTAAGGTGGCCAGCGGGACCAGATTTGCGCGTTGCAGACTGGCGGCAATATGGTCCGGGCTGTGCTGAAGCTGCTGCCATAGAAACGGGAGATTCATCGAACCGAATTTGAACAAAATAATTTTAAACAAAATATACACGTAGACGGTAAACAGTACCTGTAAACCGTACTTTGTCTGCTTGTGTGCCTTATTCATTTTATATCACCGCTTTCTGTAGATTGTAATGTTATATGGCTTAGTCATTAAGGATAGACCGTCATAATCACACCGTTCATGTTATCGCCGGAGAACTCAATATGCTGGGCGTCAGGGGTGGGAACAGGAGTGTTCCCGTTAATTTCGATATAGGAAATCTGATATTCGACTCCGTTAACGGTAGTGGCAATCGACTTCTTCCCCTTAAGGAATTCAAGATATTCTTCCAGCGTGAAGTTCTTGTCGCGCATAATCACACTGTGCGGAAGTCCTACATATCTGAAATGCCAGGGCTCATACTTGATGCCGGTGATATCTGTTTTATCCTCAGGATAGCGCAGAATAAAGCCGTAATCCCATGCATGCTCCCGCAGCCATTGTCCTTCAGGGGCGCGGCTCATGGCCATTTGGGAGGAGCCGATGTCAAGCGACAAGCCCAGGTTATGCTCGCTGTATCCGGGCGGAAGAGCATAATCTGCTCCTTTTTCCTCATATAACTGCTTCTGCTTCTCATTGTCCCGGTAACCGCTGCTGATCAGGAAGCTGTTGATGTCATCCCCGGCTGCGGCATGTACCATCTTGGTGAATTTCTCTGCCACTTGCCTCGAGAGCAGCGTTTTGTGATCCAGCAGCAGGTAGCCGGAAGTCAGCTCCTCATAGTCGGTAAGCCTTACAATATCTGCGCTGACCCCCGAGGGCTGAACGGGATAATCCTTGTTGACCAGCAGCAGGTTCCCCTGATAGATCTGGCCCTTCGGGATCACGGTCAGAGTCTTCGAGCCATTATCTGCAGAGACTCGTATTGTCTTAATATTCAGGTCTGCCGTGGCATCCTCTTGATCCCTGGACATCCACTCATAACCGATCAGCAGGGCAATCACAATTACCACTAACCATTTCTTCATGTTCTCGTCCTCCTTGTTTCAATGACTTAAGCATAGAGGAGCGTGTTTAAATAGAAGTGGGGAAAAGATAAAGTTTTTCTTAAAATGCAAAAAAACCGTCCCTCTAAAAGGACGGCAACACAGCGGCTATAGACAGAGCAGGCTACTCGATCACACCCGGCAGACGGACCTCGAAGAGCGTGCGGATCGTGTCACTCTGTACGGAGATCGTCCCCTGATGCTGCTCGACGATATTTTTGGCAATGAACAGGCCCAGCCCGGTGCTGCTCTCCTGATGGGTCCGTGCCCGGTCGCCCGTATAGAACATATCGAACAGAAAAGGCAGGTCCTCCGCCGGGATCATATCCCCGTAGTTCATGACCTGGACCACGATGGTCTCACCCTCCGGGTAGCAGTGGACATCGACATAACGGCCGTCTTTGCCGTAACGCACCGCATTGGTCAGCAGGTTCTCGAACACCCGGGCCAGCAGTTCACCGTCTCCGGTGATTTTGAGCTGCGGAGTGACCTGGGTGCGGGCGCTCAGCCCGTTGTTCTCCAGCAGAGGATACAATTCCTCGTTCAGCTGGACCAGCAGCTCGCTCAGATCAAGGGGGCGCTGCTCCACGGTAAGCATGCCGTAGTTCATCCGGGTAATCTCGAACAGCTCGTCGATCAGCTTTTCCAGCCGCTGTGATTTGGTGTAGGCAATCGTGGTGTAATGTCTGGCTTGTTCGGCGGTTAACTCCCCGTCCTTCAGCACCAGATCCAGGTAGCCGAGTACAGAGGTCAGCGGAGTCCGCAGATCATGAGCCAGATTCAGCACCAGCTTGTCCTTGCTGTTCTCAGCGAAGTCTCCGCGTTCCACTGCTTCTTCAAGTTTGTCTTTGGCCTGGTTAAGATCAGCGGCGATATCCTCGAACTCATCGTTCGAATGAATTTGAATCCGGCTTTTGAAATCCCCGTTGGCCAGCAGGCGGATATGGTGCGAGATTTCTTTGAAATAGCGGGCATACGGCTTGGTGAACAGGAAGAAGAACAGCAGCGCCAGCGGAATGAAGAAGATCAGGAAGAAATTCAGGTCGCCGAAATCGGCAATTAGGTAACGGAAGCGGGTCAGCTTGTCTTCATACTTCACCTGAGAGGTATAATACATTTGCAGGCTTTTGTAGAGTACAAAGGTTATAACGCCGGAGCAGAGCATGCTGAGTACCAGCAGGGATATCATTTTAAAACGGAAGCTGCGGACAAGTTTAGCCATTGAACGTGTACCCTACTCCCCAGATCGTTTTGATCCATGTATTTTTACTCTGGTCATCGCCCAGTTTTTTGCGCAGGGTGCGGATATGGACCATCACGGTGTTCCCGCCTTCATAATAAGCCTCACCCCAGATTTGCTGAAAAAGCTGCTCGGCGCTGAATACTTTCTTCGGGTAGCTGGCGAGCAAATACAGGATATCGAATTCCTTCGGCGTCAGCTCCACGGGCTGTCCGTACAAGGTCACGGAACGACGGTCTGGATCGACGATCAGTCCCCCAGCTTCCACCACGGCCTTCTGCTCGGTAACCGGCTGGTTCAGCTTCATGGAACGTCTGAGCTGTGCGTTCACTCTGGCGACCAGCTCCATGGGATTGAAGGGCTTGGTCATATAATCGTCGGCGCCGATGACAAGCCCGGTGATTTTATCCAGATCCGAAGTCTTCGCACTCACAAAAATAATCGGCAGCCCATGCTGCTCCCGGATCTGCCGGGTCACCTCATACCCGTCCAGCCCGGGCATCATAATATCCAGAATCGCCAGGTCGATATGCCTGGACTGGATGACCTGCACCGCCGCCGGTCCGTTTGTAACCTTTATGGGGTGGTAGCCTTCTTTTTCCAAATGCAGTCCGATCAGATCGGCAATCTCGGGATCATCGTCGGCGATTAGAATCGTAATCCGTTTCATTTCATTATCTCTCCTAATAGTGTCAGAATGAATGTATACTTGATTGCATGTCATTCCTAGTGTACCCTATCGGATATGGTTTCGC
Source organism: Paenibacillus sp. FSL P4-0338 (assembly GCF_038002365.1). Taxonomy (NCBI): domain Bacteria; kingdom Bacillati; phylum Bacillota; class Bacilli; order Caryophanales; family Paenibacillaceae; genus Paenibacillus; species Paenibacillus sp. FSL P4-0338. The sequence goes on from NZ_JBBOCG010000001.1 coordinate 888,188, forward strand.
TAACTGTTATGATAGGACGATGGGAGCTATGAAAGGAATGGATTAACTTTTAAATACTTAATTCTGTAACATATGCGGACGGGCATAGCCCTAAAGAGTCATGCCGGGGATCAACCGGAAATGGTAAAATAACGAACAGAAATTAGGGAGGGAACTGTGACGTATACCCGAATTAAAGTGCTTATCCTGCTGATTCCCACGGTTATGGTCGGTATCTGGGAATGGGTGAGACATCAGTTCCTGATGCCATACGTCTCTATGGACACGGGCAACTTCTTAACACCTGTATTGGTATTTCTCTTCAGTATTATGCTGCTGCTGCCGCTCTTTCGCCTCATGGAGCGCAATCAGCGGGAGCTGGAGCAGGAGCGGGCGGCCACCGGAGCGATGGAAGCACGGGAGGCGCTGGCCAAAGAGCTGCATGACGGAATGGCCCAGTCCCTGTTCCTTCTCTCCGTGCGGATAGACCGGCTGGAGCATAACCGCAAGGACGGCGGGATCAGCGCGGACAGTGTGGATCAGATCAAGAAGACCGTTCACGAGGTTAACCGTTATGTACGGCAGGCTATTGCCAATCTGAAGGTGCCGGTGAGCGGCGCGGAGAGCTTCTCACTGGAGCGTTCTATCCATGAGCAGCTGGCAGCCATAGCCGGAGAAGTTATGATCGAGGTATCCCTGGACTGGCATCTGGAAGAGCAGGCACTGATACCGGCCGAACAGGCAGAGCTGTTGTCCTGCATACGTGAAGCGATTATCAACGTGCGTAAGCACACACGTGCGGGCAGGGTGTCCGTATCGGGCCAAGGAAATGAGCACGGCTGGCGTGTAACCATTGCAGATGACGGCGCGGGAATTGAGCATGATGATCCTTTTGCGGTGAGCGGCAGCTATGGCCTGCAGATTATGAGGGAACGGTCCCGCAGTATGGGTTGGGCGCTTCAACTTCACTCAGGAGCGGAAGGAACAACTGTAGCAATTGTAAAAGGGGGTGCGCAGGATGGAACGCTGCCGGGTACTAATCGTCGATGACCATGCACATGCCCGCGAGGCAATGAGCGAGATACTGGCGCTGGATGAACGGTTTGAAGTGATTGGTGCGGTGGCCAGCGGAGCGGAGGCGATCGTCTGGACCGGGCAATGGATGCCGGATCTCATTCTGATCGATATCGAGATGCCGGGAATGGATGGTCTGGAGACCACGCGGCGCATTAAGCTGGAATATCCGTATGTCCGGATTGTCATCGTCACCGTGTCGGATGAGATCTCTTATCTGTTCGAGGCGCTTAAGCAGGGGGCGCAGGGGTACCTCCTGAAGAACCTGGCCCCGTCTACCTGGATCGAATATCTGCTGGCGATTGTAAGCGAAGAGGTGCCGCTTAGCCGGGAGTTGGCGTTCCAGATTCTGAAGGAGTTCGCGCTCACCTCCGTCAAGGAGGAGCGGGAGGCATTAACGGCGCGGGAGAAGGAGATACTGGGCTGTGTATCCTCCGGGTCCACCAATAAGGAGATTGCCGCCACCCTCGGGATTTCAGAGCATACGGTCAAGAATCACCTGAAGAACATCCTGCAGAAGCTTCAGCTTCAGAACCGCACACAGCTCACCAGATACGCCCTGGAGCAGGGGCTGGCTTCGCGGGAGCGGGATTTTCCGGGGAAGAGATAGACATACACAAGAGAGAAGGGGAGATTCCATTGAATAGAATATTTCGCAAAATAGCAGCACTGGCCGCACCGGCAGCCGCCGCATTACTGTTGTTCGCCGCCGTGGCGAGCGCCCACGTAACCGTTAGTCCAGCAGAGTCCAGCACGGGGGCCTGGGAGACATATACCCTGAAGGTACCATCTGAGAAAGAAAGCCCCACCGTCCAGGTGGATCTGCGGATTCCGGCAGGCGCGGAATTCAAGCAATACGAAGCCACTCCCGGGTGGGAGGTAACCGTGGACGGGAATAAAGTGAGCTGGATTGCCAAGGACGGCGGCATTCAGGCTGGACAGTTCCAGCGCTTCTACTTCACAGCCAAGAACCCCGACTCCGCAGGCAATATCGCCTGGGATGCCTACCAGCACTATGCCGATGGCAGCCTCGTGCAATGGTCCGGCGAACCCGGTTCGGAATCCCCGCATTCCATCACCGCCATCGCTGAAGCCTCCGGCAGCGCCGATGGCGGTCACGGCCACGGTGCCGCAGATATGTCCGGCAACGGCACCATGACCATGGACGAGCATCAGGCCATTGTGGAGAAGGAAGGCGCCAGCACCGGTACCTCGCCGATGCTCTACATTACCCTCGGCATCTCCCTGGTCTCCTTCCTGCTGGCAGCGATAGCTCTGCTTCGGGGGAAGCAGGAGTAGGCTGGAGTGACTAGTATAGAGAGAACCCCGCAGCAGATGTGAATTCTGCTGCGGGGTTGTTTGTTTTTATATAGGAAACTATAGTTTCTTGCTGCTGTGGAGAAGGTGTGTTGGACTGAATGTATGTGAAAAACAGTATACATTGTACTCGCAAGCAGGCTCACGGCCTGAATGTATGTGAAAAACAGTATACGTTGTGTTGGAGCAAAGGTAATCTTTCATCCGTTAGGATTATTTTGTCCTTTGTATGAGTACTGCCATGACCCGGACTATGATCTGTTGCACTAGAATGCGAGCACTTGTGATTGGATAGAGGAGCTAACTATATACCAATTTCAGCAACTTTTATTATAATTACATATACTGGGGTCTAATACTGAAGAAGATTTGCCTTAAGTTAAGCTTGAATCTAGGCGCATTAGGAGGATACATTTATGTTTGATGACATTGATTTTTCGCCGGGTATAATTACTTTTAATGAAACGAGGGACTTGGATCAAGAGGATATATTTCAAGTCAGTTATTTCGAAGGGAAATATACTCTTGATGTTGGTTGGTATAGAAATGAGTTCGCGGTATATGTAATTAGAGCTTACGATTGGGAGAATCCGTTGTTAGAAAAGCGTTGTACAGAAGCGGGTATGCTACATGCACTGGTTCAGGAATGCTCCGTATATGTTGGAGATATTCTAAGCCGCTAATTCAGTTAGGTTTATTACTTAAAATTCTACCATAAAGGAGCCCCCCAAAAATGTCCCTATCCCGACAACAACTAATCGCATTCGTAACCAAAATTGTGAACGCCGAAGGAACAGAGGCCGAGCTGGATGAGTGGCTGGAGGTCGTAGCGAGCAATGTAGCTCATCCCGGCGTGAGTGATCTGATTTTCTGGAATGAGCCGGAGCTGACACCGGAGGAGATTGTAGATGCTGCGCTGGGTTATCAGCCGATTGTGCTGCCGCCCCCAATAGAGAACTAGCACTAGAACTGCCTTGCGATTGCTGATCGTGAGGTTTTTTCATAATATGGAACACTTAAATCCCCAATTTCGTCAAGTGTGAAAATGGTGCGCTAATTGCTGACAAAATTCCCGCAGAATCAACCGTTTTCTCTCACAGCATGGGCGAAATCCGCTCTATAATGGAAGCGTTACCAAAGTATGCTTGGGGAGGTAAGGATCATGAGTCGAAAACGTATCCGTAGACTAGGAATACTCGTCCTACTGACAGCGATGTCAGGCTCTTTGTTTAACGTTGCTCCCGCTGTAACCCATGCCGCAGCCAGTGAAGACTACAGCTGGAACAGTGTGGTTACCGGTGCGGGCGGCGGTTTTGTGCCGGGGATTATTTTCAACCAGACGGAACCGAATCTGATCTATGCGCGGACGGATATTGGCGGGGCTTACCGCTGGAATGAGGCGGACGGTAGCTGGATTCCGCTGAATGACTCGGTCGGCTGGGTGGACTGGAACAAGAACGGCGTAGACGCGCTGGCTACCGATCCGGTTGATCCGGATAAGGTGTATATGGCAACCGGGACGTACACGAATTCCTGGGATGGCAATGGTCAAATTATGCGTTCCAGCGACCGTGGGGATACCTGGCAGTCTACGGCGCTTCCCTTCAAGGTTGGCGGTAATATGCCTGGACGTTCAGCCGGGGAACGGCTGGTGATTGACCCGAATAAGAACAGCATTCTGTTCTTCGGGGCGCGTAGCGGGAACGGTCTGTGGAAGAGTGTGGACTCAGGCGTGACCTGGTCTAAGGTTACCTCCTTCACTAACGTAGGGACGTATGTCCAGAATCCGGCGAATGAGTATCAGAGTGATATCGTGGGCTTGTCCTGGATTACTTTTGATAAAAGTACGGGCTCTGCCGGACAAGCTACCCAGACCATCTATGTCGGCGTCGCGGATACCGCCAAAAGTGTGTTCCGCAGCACAGATGGAGGTGCAACCTGGTCAGCGCTGCCGGGTCAGCCGGTAGGCCTGCTTCCGCATCATGGGGAGCTGTCGGCAACCGGCGATCTGTACCTTACCTACAGTGACGGGGTCGGGCCGTATGACGGACGCAAGGGTGAAGTCTGGAAATATAACACAACCAGTGGCGTCTGGAAAAACATCAGCCCGTCAACCGGAGCTGACAACTTCTACGGCTTCGGGGGACTTGCGCTGGATGCCCAGCATCCGAATACGCTTATGGTCGCCAGCCTCAATGCCTGGTGGCCGGACGAGGTGATCTTCCGCAGTAAGGATGGCGGAGAGACCTGGAGCCGGATCTGGGATTGGGGCTTCTATCCGGAGCGCAACTACAAGTTCGAGATGGATATCACAGCGGCGCCGTGGCTCAATCTTGGGCTGACTTCGAGCTCGCTTGATCCTGCACCGAAGATGGGCTGGATGATGGGGGACCTTGAGATTGACCCGTTCAACTCGGACCGGATGATGTACGGCACGGGTGCTACGATCTACGGTACGAATAACCTCGGAGCCTGGGACACCGGCGGCAAGGTCAAGATATCCGTGATGGCCAAAGGGGTAGAAGAGACCGCAGTGCTCGGGCTGATCAGCCCGCCGGCGGGTGCCCACCTGATTACCGCGCTTGGCGATGTGTCCGGCTTCCGGTATGAGGATCTGACAGCGGCACCCGTCAAGTTCCAGACCAGCCCTTCCTGGGCCAGCACGAACAGTATCGATTATGCGGAGCTGGACCCGGCCTATGTTGTCCGTGTCGGCGGTGTGGACAAAGAGAAATATCCGAACAGTAAGTCGATCGGGATTTCGAATGACAACGGCAAGAACTGGTATATGCCGAACGCTGAGCCCTCGAACGGAGGGACAACCACGGTTGGGCAAGGCCAGGTAGCTGTATCTGCGAGCGGCAATGCGCTTTTATGGAGTACGTCAGACATCGGGGTCTATTATTCCAAGACCGGCGGCAATGCCTGGACCGCAAGCAGCGGCGTACCTGCCGGAGCGAAGATTGCCTCGGACCGGGTGAATCCGAATAAATTCTATGGCTTCTATGAGGGCAAGCTCTATGTCAGCACGGATAGTGGAGCTACCTTCACTGCTACGGCAGCCACCGGCTTGCCTGCCAATAACGTGAACGGCCTGCAGCCCAGCCAGGCACAGGTCAGTCTTAAGGCAATGCCAGGCGTTGAAGGAGATATCTGGTTTGCCGGAGGACATCCGCAGGATAAGTATGGCATATGGCATTCTACCAACTCAGGTGCCAGCTTCACGAAGCTGAGCAATGTGGAGGAAGCGGACCTGATCGGGTTCGGTAAGGCTGCGCCGGGTGAGAATTACATGGCACTCTATACGGTAGCCCAGATTGATGGTGTTAGAGGAGTCTTCCGTTCGGATGACGCCGGAGCCAGCTGGGTGCGGATTAATGATGATAATCATCAGTATGCCAGAATTAATATGGCGATTACCGGAGATCCGCGCGTCTATGGCCGTGTCTATCTCGGAACCAATGGCCGCGGGACTTTATATGCTGATCCGGTGAACCCTCCGGCAGCAGGCTCCGTCATTACGCCGGTCACTGCCAGCTTCGATAAGAAGACGGGGAATCAGAGCGACGTTGAAGTGGCAATGACCCTGAACGGAAATACTCTGGATTCCATAACCAATGGAGCAACTGCACTAACTGCTGGCACGGATTATACAGTCAGCGGTTCAACGGTAACGATTCATAAGGCTTATCTGGCAGCACAGCCCATCGGAGCAACAACCCTAACCTTCCATTTCAGTGCCGGAGCTGCGAAGACCTTAACGGTTACGGTGGCAGATACGACATCAACGGCTAATGATTCAACCCTCACACCAGTCACTGCCAGCTTCGACAAGAAGACGGGCAATCAGAGCGACATCGAAATAGCGATGACCTTGAACGGGAATACTTTAACTTCTATTAAAAACGGCCCGGCAGTATTAACCGCCGGAACGGATTATACAGTGAGCGGATCGGTTGTAACGATCCGCAAGGCCTATCTGGCAGCACAGGCTGTGGGAACAACCACGCTGAGCTTCCAGTTCAGTGCAGGCGCACCGCAGAGCCTGGCGGTCATGGTGACAGATACGACAACGCCGGTGGACGGCGGTCTGAAGGTCCAGATGTTCAATAGCAGCACCGTTAATGCTGTCAATGCCCTCTGCCCGCGGATCAAGCTTGTGAATACCGGTACTGCTGCGGTCTCCCTCGCTGATGTGAAGCTCAGATATTATTACACCAGTGATGGCGAGCAGGCCCAGAATTTCTTCTGTGACTGGTCCCAGGTAGGGAGCGCCAATGTGACAGGGACGTTCGTGAAGCTGCCAGCAGCCTTGAGCGGCGCGGACCATTACCTGGAGCTGGGCTTCACAGCAGCAGCAGGCTCGCTTGCTCCGGGAGCCAGTATCGATATTCAGATGCGGGCCTCCAAGGCAGATTGGAGCAATTACTCCCAGACCGGCGATTATTCCTTCAATCCAGCGGGCACAGCTCCTGCGGATTGGGCCAAGCTGCCGGCTTACATCTCCGGCAGTCTGGTATGGGGGATTGAGCCTTTGTAGAATGAACGGCAGCCCATGCACAATTGCATGGGCTGCCAGTTTTTAGTCTAGGGCATTGAACACATATAAACCTCTATCGTTGATCAGTACATCAACAATAGAGGTTTATATTGTTACCACTATACCCATGTTAGTCTCAGACTCCTTATCCTATCCTTTGTTCTCAGCCGGGTAGAAATGGTCCGAGGCGGCAGTATATTTGCCTATCCTGCACATTCAAACTGATCTCAACTGATCCGCTTACCACGATAGGATGGGATTGTGAAGCCAGTGAGCTTTAAGAAGCTCATACCGTTTCGTGTAGGGACTCACTTAAGGCGGGAATGTCAGGATCAAAGATATAGTCTCAGTCACAAGGTGGAGCGCTGCTTAAGATTAGCTGCCGGAGATTCTGTCCTGGCTAACGTTCTTCCTGCAGTGTCTGTTTCCTTGAGCTGATACCTGAATTATACCGTCCGAACGGAGAATAGTAAAAAGCCGAAATTTTTAAATTTGCACTTTCTAATTGGGAAAAGGTATTGTAAGCGCTGTTATTCTACGTTTTCCTTAGAATCTGCTGAATTCAAATCCCACTGCCTTTACTGTATAATGAAAAGGATGGTTTCAATGCTGCGTAGACTCCGGCAGCTTTGCCTGGAGGGAAAGGATACGGAAATGAGCTTGTATGGAGTGAAGCTTGAGGAACTCGGCAGCGGGCTGCTGAAATCCTTTTTGGAGGATAATTATATATGTGCGGGTTATCCCGGTACGGGTGATCTGGAGCAGCATAGCAGAGAAGAGATCAGCAGCAAGCTGGCTGCCGCAGGCTATCACGGGCAGGAGCTGGAGGGCGCAACCCATACCCTGGATATCTTCGTCAATGCGATGCAGGATGGGGATTATGTGCTGATCGCCGATGAAGAGTGGGTGTATCTCGGGGACCTTGGCGATTACTTCTATGATACCCGGCACAGCGGCACTGAGGATAGTACAGCCCACCGGCGCGGTGTCACCTGGCTGAAGAGTCTGCCTTTTGCTGCGGTTAATCTGGCTGCAGCAGAGCTGCTTGCTTCTGACAGCAGAATAACTGCTTATTCAGGAGTGCTGCCGACAGCCCGAATCGATCTGTGGCTGGGGAATCAGGCAGGGGATGGCGGGAGTGCCGCCGGGGCCTGCTGCGTTCAGGTGGATGAAGCTACAGTAGCGCAGGCGCTAGCTATCCTGAAGGCGGCTCTATACAGCACGGATGTGGAGCGGCAAGAGCGTGCGGCTGTGGCGATTTTGCAGTATGCGCGGTGAGTACGGATTAGGAATACGTCAGGATGATATAGATAAGGGTCTTTCGGCAGATTAGCCGGAAGACCCTTTTTATTAGATAAATTCAACAAACTCATTAACCGGCTTGCGGTAGCCGCGCGGTCTGATCTTGTGCTGGTTATCCTTGCCGATCGTAATCAGCATCACCGGAACCATATGGTCGCCGAGACCGAGTGTAGCCTTCACTGCCTCCGGATCGAAGCCGATCATCGGGCAGGTATCCCAGCCCTTATCCTTGGCAATCAGCATGAATTGCATCGCCGACAGAGAAGCATTGCGGATCGCTTCATCCCGCTGGAACGCATCATTCCCGGTATAAGCATCGTTGATGGATTGAATGGTTTGCTCGTAAGCATCCTCGCTCATCGCTCCCAGCAGCTTAAGCCCGCTATAGATTTCAGGAGCCTGCAGATAGGCATTCTTGTCACCCAGTACCACAATAACAGCCGATGCGGTGTGGATCTTGTATTGACCATACGCGTCCTTGCGGATGGCTTCCTTCACGCTGTCATCGCTGATCACCTTGTAATGGGCGTGCTGAAGATTATAAGCTGAGGGAGCCAAACGGGCCAGGGAGAACATCTCTTCGAGCTCACTCTGCGGGATGGTAACACCTTCCACGAAATTATTAGCCGATCTGCGGGATTGCACCAATTCGGAAAAAGTACTCATAAATCATTACCTCCATCTAATTATGTATGCTGCTTAGTTAAAATTAATTGCTAATATTAATTAATAAACTTACATTAAGTTACTTGCTTAAGATATCACGACTCTTTGCATACGTCAATGAGCAAATACATAATAATTTGTAAATTTAACCTGATTAAATAACTGAGTTCGATAAAATCGATAAGGAAGTGATAATAATCACAAAAATAGGTTGAAAAGACAAAAAGATTGTGACAATAATAACAAATAGAGTGTTATAATAGTCACATAGTTTCACTTGGATGTCATTATGCAAGAATACGATTTGTAAAAGGAGACTTCGATATGTCAGAAACCGTTACCCAAAACCTTCCTGAACAAGAAATACCAGAAGCTGCCCTTCCCAAAGAGGATGTGCTGAAAGAGCTTTTGAAGCCGGAGGTTCAGCAATCTCTGATGGCACTGGTCGAGCAGTTGCCGCAGATCACACAAATGGTCAGTGTATTGTCCAAGTCACTAGATTTTGTGCAGTCGGTTGCCACGGATGAAGTACTTAAGAATGATACAGTCGGTGCGATCAAGGAAATGGCGGGTCCTGTGGTGGGCACTGCCAAGAATCTGGCGGCTACTGTCATTGAAGCGAAAGACCGCGCGGATGCAAGCAGTGAAACCATCAGCCTGTTCGGCATGATGAAGATGATCAAGGACCCGCAGGTGCAGAAGGCTCTCCGGTTCATGAATGCTTATCTACAGGTCAGCGGTGAACGTCAATCGGGCAAATAAGCCCGTAATACTTAATGATGGAGGAATGATCATGTCAAAACATATAGTGATTCTAGGTGCAGGCTACGGCGGCTTGCTAAGTGCCTTAACCGTTCGTAAATATATGAGCAAAGCGGAAGCCAAAATTACGGTAGTCAATCAGTATCCGACTCACCAGATTATTACGGAATTGCACCGGCTTGCAGCGGGCAGTGCGTCTGAACAGGCGGTTGCCATGCCGCTGGCGAAGCTGTTCGCCGGTAAAGATATTGATCTGAAAATCGCCAAGGTCAATTCGTTCTCCGCAGAGAACAAGCAGATTATTCTCTCGGACGGCGTCATGCTGACTTATGATGCTCTCGTTGTCGGTCTGGGCAGCACGACAGCATACTTTGGTATTCCGGGACTTGAAGAGTACAGCATGGTGCTGAAATCAGCAGCAGATGCGCTCCGGATTCGCCGGCATATTGAAGACCGGATTCGTGACTATTCCAAAACCCGCAACGCAGCAGATGCTACGATTCTGATCGGAGGCGGCGGATTGACCGGGGTAGAGCTGGTAGGCGAAATCGCCGACATTCTGCCCAAGCTGACGAAGCAATATGGAGTGAATCCTGCTGAGATCAAGCTTCTGCTCGTTGAAGCGGGTCCGAAGATTCTCCCCGTCCTGCCGGATCATCTGATTGAGCGCGCTACAGCCAGTCTGGAGAAGCGCGGGGTGCAGTTCCTGACCGGTCTTCCGGTTACGAAGGTGGCCGACAATACGATTGATCTGAAGGATGGGCAGCAGATTGTGGCGAACACCTTCGTCTGGACCGGCGGGGTACAGGGCAATCCGCTGGTTGGCGAATCTGGTCTTGAAGTCAACCGCGGCCGGGCCACGGTGAATGAGTTCCTGCAGTCCACTTCGCACCCTAATGTATTTGTAGCCGGAGACAGCGCTGTTGTCTTTGCACCGGATGGCCGTCCTTATCCGCCGACGGCACAGATCGCCTGGCAGATGGGTGAGCTGATCGGCTACAATCTGTTCGCTCATCTTAATGATAAACCGCAGGAAGCCTTCAGCCCGGTCAATTCCGGCACACTCGCCAGCCTAGGACGCAAAGACGGGGTAGCCATTGTCGGCGGTAACTCCACTCCGCTGAAGGGGCTGCCGGCTACACTGATGAAGGAAGCCAGCAATATCCGTTACTTGACTCATATCCATGGCTTGTTCAGTCTGGCCTATTAATCTCTTATCCTAAGATCCCCCTAGGGCTGTCATATGGCAGTCTTAGGGGGTTTTCTGATTTAAAATAAGGAATAATTTTCAATTAAAACGTGTCCGCAGGAAAATCTATTTGCTATAATGATCATGTTTACATAATACAGATATTTTCATAGGAGGATTTCAGGCATGCCATTTCAAAAGAACGATATCATCCTGTTCCAGGGGGATAGCATCACGGATTGTGGACGCAATTACGCCGATGCCTCTTCGCTGGGTGTAGGTTACGCGCTGATGGCGGGCGCCCGGCTTGGCCTTCAGTATGCAGAGAAGAATCTTACGTTCCTGAACCGCGGAGTCAGCGGCAACCGGGCGGTCGACCTGCAGGAGCGCTGGGAGAGGGATTGTCTTGGGCTGAAGCCAACCTGGGTATCTATTTATATTGGAATAAATGATACCTGGCGGTGGTATGATTCCGGGCAGGAGACTACAGCGGCTGAATTCGAGTCGTCCTACCGTGATCTGATTGAACGGACCAAGCAGCATCTGGATGCCAAGCTGGTGCTGGTAGAGCCGTTCGTATTGCCGGTGCCGGTAGACCGCAAGGGCTGGCGTCAGGACTTGGACCCCAAAATTCACGTAGTTCGTGAGCTGGCCCGTGAATACGGCGCTGTACTCGTGCCGTTGGATGGTCTGTTCGCAGCGGCATCCGTCAAGGCTGAACCTGCCTACTGGGCGGCGGATGGCGTGCACCCTTCGCCTGCGGGACATGCCTTAATCGCCGATGCCTGGATGAAGGCCGTAGGTGCAATAAGCTAAAGTGGAGTTCAGCGGGAGATTGAGCCGCGCAATTATTGCCTATTGAGATCACCGTACTCACCGGTTCCAGCGTCTGCGGGGGCCGGTTTTTTGACGTCTGCCTGACAGACGCCTTGCTGCTGAACGGCAGGAAGGAGGCGTTCATTTCACTCTGCGTAGTAAGACTGTTATACTTAGAAGATACATAAGATTTGGAGGTGGAACCCATTAGGCGGTTGCTGCTGATTCTGCCTGCCCTTCTGGTTGTTCTATTACAGAGAGGGCTCCTTTTGAATCCAAGAGATTCAGTGATGAGGAGTTCATCCAGACGATGGCTGCGGCCGTGAATTCAAGCAAGCGTATTGCCGGCGAACTGGATTATGATGCAGATTTCCGCATGAAGCTGGTCTACGATGACGGCTATACAGAAGATTACATTCTGGGTCTGGGCCGGGAGGAAGGGAACAGCGGACTTCTGCTGTCTGCTGAGCGCAGCGGGACGGGGTATACCGTATCCGCCAGTAATGCCGACAAGCTGCACAAGCTGATCTTCAACGGAGGAGGACTGGTCTGTTCCTTCTCCTCTGGCAGGGCGGAGCTGGAGCGGGCAATTCCGGCTGCTTCTTACTGATGAACAGGGCGAGGCCATCGGAACGTTTGCGCTGAGCCGGCATTTCACCGGAGAGCTGCGGTTCGGCGATCTGTTCCAGATTCAGTTCGTGGATTACAACGGGGACGGCAATCCCGACTTTACAATAGGCCAATATGGTTCGGGCCACGGTTCAGTATTCAAGCTGAAGCAATATATTAATTCGCTTGGGAAGCAGGTGGAGACAACCTATCGCTGGGATGGATCTGCTTTTCAGGAGGCTGCCAAGTAGAGACGCTGGAACCATTAGGTGCCGGGCTGCACAGGATGAAGAATCGGGGAGCTTTCGAATACGAGAGGATAGTGGATAGAATGACGAGCGAGACGCTCCAGGATATGCAAGGACTGAAAGCGGCGGGTGCAGTGGTAGGCCACACCATCGCGGAGATGAAGAAAAGTGTAGTTCCCGGAATGACGACTGCGGAGCTGGATGAAGTGGGTGCGAAGATTCTGAACCATTTTGGCGCAAAATCTGCTCCAAAGGTAACCTACAACTTCCCTGGAACGACCTGTATCAGTGTGAATGAAGAGGTGGCGCATGGAATTCCGGGACAACGCGTCATTCAGGCCGGAGATCTGATCAATATTGATGTCTCTGCCGAGCTGAACGGTTATTTTGGCGATGCCGGGGTATCGTTTCAGCTGCCTCCTTATAATGAGAAGCTGGTTCACCTCTGCCGGAGTACGGAAGAGACTATGATGAGCGTGATTAATCATCTCCGGGCGGGTATGAAGGTTAACGAGATCGGCCGGGTTATGGAGTCGGAAGCACGGAAGCGCGGCTATAAAGTAGTGCGTAACCTGTGCAGCCACGGCATCGGCAAAGCGTTGCATGAGAAGCCGTTTGAGATTCTGCCCTTCTATAATCCGCGTGTGACAACAGTGCTCAAAGAAGGCCAGGTCATTACCATCGAGCCGTTTCTGTCCACAGGCACTGATTTTGTAGAGCAGCAGCCGGATGGCTGGACGCTCAGCGTTGCCGACAACAGCCGTGTGGCCCAGTTTGAGCATACCATTGTGGTCACCAAGGGCAAGCCGATTATTCTAACCAGTGCGTGAAGATATATAGGAATATTTAACAGTTGTAATGTATGCATTACGCAAGAAACCCTCATACTAAAGATGATGTTATGATATGGGATGCAAGAATCTTTTTCCAAAATCGGAGGGTTCATTAAAGTGGATAATGTACCGCAAGTCAGTCATGCCTTTATGACATTTATGAAGGAAGCGCCGGAGCAGCAGAAGGCCCTTGGCGAAATTGTGAAGAAACTGGATGCCGCAAGCAGTCTGGATGCCAAAACCGAGGAGATTGCCTATATTTCCGTACTCGCGGCGGTTAGGCTGGAGAGCGGGCTTCCCTTCCATGTCAAGCATGCCAAAGCGCTCGGCGCAACCCGTGACGAGATTATCAGCGCAGTGCTGCTGCCTCTTCCCGCGGTAGGCAATGTGGTGATTCAGGCCCTGCCGGTGGCATTGCAGGCTTATGACAGTGAATAGTGTTCTGTTGTCTGCAAACTCCCCGCGGGATTGACAATTGCTCGAAATGTAACTATTATAGTTGCATCTGGCGGAAGTTTTCCGGCCAGTGTGAAGGAGTGATTGTTATGAACATTAGCACGCGGTTTGCGGTGGCTATTCATATTCTAACCTTAATCGACAGCAACAAAGACGGCAAAAGCACCTCCGAGTGGATCGCCGGCAGCGTGAATACGAACCCCGTAGTGATTCGCCGCCTAACGGGTATGCTTAATAAGGCAGGACTTGTGGAGGTACGTCCCGGTGTGGCTGGAGCGAAGCTTGCCCGCAGTGCAGCTGATATTACGCTGCTGCAGATTTACAAAGCGGTGAATGCGGTGGAAGAGGACTCCCTGTTCTCTGTCCATGAGCATCCGAACCCGGAGTGTCCGGTAGGCAAGAACATTGCAGGCGCTATTGTTCCAGTGTTCTCTCTTGCCCAGAAGGCGATGGAGAATGTGCTGCAGGAGGTCACCCTGGACCAGATTGTACATCAGATTCCTGTGGCTTGAGACTGGTTCTGATGCAAGTAAATTTAAGGAAACCTTCAGCCCCGTTTTATGTTTTTTTAAGGTTCGGGGAGTATAGTGAAGTTCTCCACCCCCCAGTGGAACCATTTGTGGAAGACCCCGCCGTGCCTCGGCAGGGTCTTTCTTTTTGCTGCCAGATATATTCATTCATTTTCATTAAACCTTTATGTGTTTTTCATCTGGCCTTAAGCTTCGCTCAGTATAGTAGACCCATGACCCCCTTACAATAGACTTTGGCCCTGCCGGTTACCGGCGGGGCCACTTTTTTGATTGATGAGCTGCTGGCTTGGTATTAACTTTACACGGCAATTTCTATCGTTTAGACTGACACATATGTGATAGGACTACAGGAATATAAGGAGTGATCTCATAATGATTCTTTTTCAGAACGGGGACCTCAGTGTCCGCAGGCTGGAACAGCAAGATGCGCCGCTGCTCGTAAGGTGGCTCTCGGACCCGGAGGTGCTGGAGTATTACGGGGGCCGTGACCTTCCGCATGATCAGGAGCTGGTGCAGACGACTTTTTATATTCATGAGGAAGAGGAGATTCATCGGGCAATTGTGCAGTTCAAAGGCAGGGACATAGGCTATATCCAGTTCTATCCTGTCGGAAGGGAAGAGCTAATAGAGTACGGTTACGCAGAGTATATGGGAAAAGTCTACGGTATGGATCAATTCATCGGTGAGCCGCAGAGCTGGAACCAGGGCATTGGTTCCTTATTAGTAGGCGGGATGGTGAAGCATCTGATTGAAGCGGAGCAGGCAGACCTGATTGTCATGGACCCGCAGTGCTGGAATCACCGGGCACTTAGAGTCTACGAGAAAAACGGGTTTATCCGCAGCAAGCTTTTACCGGAGCATGAACTACATGAAGGAGAATGGAGAGACTGTTGGCTCCTTACGTATAAGGCTGCGAATTAATCTAACATACATATAAGGAGATACTGTACATGAAGAATCAATATACCATTCTTGGAGCTGCTCTGATTCTGGGCCTGTGTCTGGTTGCCAGCAGCTTCGTAATCGGTGATCGGATTAGGGCGGGTTATGAGATGCAGCTGCTGACACCTGCCGGAGCGCAGAGCGGAACTCAAGCTGAGGAACATCCGTTATTGACACTTGCAGAGACTGCACAGTTCCTGCGTCTGAGTGAAGATCAGGTGAAGAACATTATGAAGGCGGAGAATGCAATGTTGCGCAATGACGGACCCTTCGAGGGGATGAAGCTCCCATATCTCAAGGTAGATAATGAGTTCCTGTTCAATAAGCAGCAGTTAACCGTCTGGGTTCTGGCTGCTTCGCAGGAGCACAGGGTATACATGGGGGAGAAGCTGGCCGGGAATTAAGGATCGCAACAGAGTGGAGGAAGCGGCAGAATGAAATTTTTCACGATACCCTGGTATGAAGAAATGCAGGTGCGCGGGTTCATGGTCTTCCCGGAGACGGAGCAGGATTGGGTGGAGGATGTGGCCTGGCATGTGGCGGAAGGGATCAGCTATGAGGAGCGGGCCAAGGATTTTCTGGAATATATGAAAAAAGATCTGCTGAAATATCTTCCCGGGTACTTCCACGCCTCGATACATGACGGAACGATAAATTCCACCTATCCTGCGTCTGAGTTCAAGGAACGGGCCTTGCAGTGGGGCAGGGAATATGATGAACGGTTGCAAGCGCTTTTCAGGGAATACCGGAAAGGGTACGAAACCATTAAGAATGAACTCCCGGAGGGCGCCGTACAATTAGCCGAGAAGAGTCTGCATGATGCCAGAGTAATCTCCTATGCCATGCCCGCAGAAGGTGTGCTTGAGATAATTCTGGACTGCGGCGGGGCGATGCATTACCAGTGTGAGATTAAGCTAACGTTCAGCGGTGTGAGCGGACTGCACTTGACGGAACCGCTTGAGAAGAAATATTGGCTGTATGACGAGATCTATGCCGCGGAGCAGGGGTTCGAGCTACGAGTTCTGATGGATTCCCCGCCAAGTGAACTAATAATTACTGCACAGGATGTATCGATAGAGATCTTTGGTGAACCTTAATAACGGAATGACTGCTTCGGAGTCTGGCCTGTTGGCTGGGCTTTTTTGTTGGACATGATCTGTATTGTAAAAGTAATTGACAAACATATAGAATGCTACTAATATTAAGTAAGTTAGTGTGTAACGGAAATTGAATTTACCTTTGCATGGAGATGATAGTAACAGTTAACACTAACCGTTATTATGCACCGGAGATTGTATTTGAATTAGCATATATTCATTTCAGGAGGGATTCCTATGACAGCAACAGCTATATTACCGCAAGCACTGGAAATTGGACTTGTACAGATCCGTGTAAGTAATTTGGAGCGCTCGCTCAGCTTTTATCAGAATGTGATCGGACTGAAGATTCTGCGGCAGCAAGGGCGCACGGCAGAGCTGACGGCAGACGGCCGGCGGGTGCTGCTGGTTCTGCGGGAGATTGAACAGGCTCAGGTGCTGCGCCGGAACTCGGTGGCCGGACTGTACCATTTTGCGATTCTACTGCCGGACCGGCCCTCTCTGGGACTGGTGCTGCGCAATCTGATCGACTCGGGGATATCGGTGGGCCAGGGGGATCACCTGGTCAGCGAAGCCTTGTACATTGAGGACCCTGATCATAACGGCATCGAGCTGTACCGCGACCGGCCCCGTGACACCTGGAAGTATGAAGCAACAGGCAATGTGGTCATGACTACAGATCCGGTGGATGTGGATGGTCTGCTCGCTGCCTCGGAAGGACTGAGCTGGACCGGGCTACCTGCCGGTACTGTAATGGGCCATGTTCACTTCCATGTGGGCGATCTGGCAGAGGCCAAGAAATTCTACGTGGATGCGCTTGGATTCACAGTGACCGCTCATTACGGCGATGCGGCTATGTTCATCTCGGCTGGAGGCTATCATCATCATATGGGACTGAATACCTGGGCTGGCAAGGGGGCTCCTGCGGCTCCTGCGAATGCGGCGGGCATTGATTATTTTACACTGCTGCTCCCGGACATTCAGGATGTGCATGAAGTCGCTGATCGTGTGAAGCGTGCCGGGTACCGTGTGGAAGAAGAGGGCGGTATCGTCACTCTAAGGGACCCGTGGAATATAGGCATACAGCTGCTAGTGAAACGCTAAAATAACAGGACAGACAGCATCGAATTACTATCTACTGCTAGACCAGCGGCGGAAGCCGTGAATGATAAGGCAACGGAAGGTACGGGCGGAGAATTGTAATTTCCGCGGTGCCTTCCGTTTGTTGACGTTAGCCGGGTCATTGCAATATTATAATTGATTATCAGACGGGGAGATGATGGGCTTGGAGACTTTTCTGGCTGTGCTGTTAATGCTTGGATTAATCGCCGTATCGAATATCTTGAACCGCTTCATTCCGTTTGTCCCGGTTCCCCTGATTCAGATAGGACTTGGAATCATTGCTGCACTCATTCCGACGGGAATACATATGCACTTCGAGCCTGAGCTGTTTTTTGTATTATTCATCGCTCCGCTGCTCTTCAATGACGGGCGGCGGACACCGCGCGGTGAGCTGTGGAACCTTAGGGCACCGATTCTGCTGCTGGCACTGGGACTTGTGTTTGTTACGGTATTTGTAGCGGGCTATGCGATTAACTGGATGATTCCCTCGATTCCGCTGGCGGCCTCCTTCGCACTGGCGGCTATTCTGTCTCCTACCGATGCGGTAGCGGTGAGTGCGCTGGCTGGAAGGGTTCATCTTCCCAAAAGCATCCACCGGATTCTCGAAGGAGAATCGCTGATGAACGATGCCTCCGGCCTGGTCGCCTTTAAATTTGCGATTGCAGCCATGGTTACCGGCGTGTTCTCTCTGCCTAAGGCCTCGCTCAGCTTTGTGCTGATTGCCGCAGGGGGACTGCTGCTTGGTGCAGTGCTGTCGTTCCTGCTGATCCGGCTCAGCGTGTTCATCCGCAGATTCGGCATGGAGGATGTGACCATTCATGTCCTGCTGCAGATCCTTACCCCGTTCATTATTTATCTGATCAGCGAGGAGATCGGGGTCTCGGGTATCCTGGCCGTGGTGGCAGGGGGAGTTATGTACGCCATTGAGAAGGACCGGGCAGTCTCTCCGCAATATAAGCTTCAGCTGGTATCTGCCAGTACCTGGTCAGTGCTGCTGCTGGTGCTGAACGGACTGGTCTTCCTGATTCTCGGTGTGTCCGTTCCGGATGTGATTGAGGTTATTTACCGGGATCAGACGCTGAATAACTTCATGGTGGCCGGCTATGTTCTGGCGATCACGGCGCTGCTGATTGTGCTGCGGTTTCTGTGGGTCTATGGGTACTCCTTATGGGAGAGCAAGCGGCTGAAGGCAGAGAAGGCTCCGCTCAAGTCACAGATTATTACGTCGATCTCAGGGGTGCGTGGAGCGGTAACCCTTGCGGGTGCCTTCTCCATTCCGCTGGTGCTTGGGGACGGGGTGACACCTTTTCCAGAGCGGGATCTCATTATTGCGCTGGCAGCAGGTGTGATTCTGATGTCGCTGGTCATCGCCAGTATCTTCCTTCCGCTGCTTGCGGACAGTGAAGAGACTATAGTTCAGAACGTCGGAGTAGTGCACGGGAATGCGGAGCTGACGGCTAGAAATGTGGTCATTGACGCCGGGATGTCGATGCTGCGAAGCCTGGTCTCAGAGAGCCCGGAGCGTTCAACACAGCCTGTACTGCTGGAATTCACAGATAAGGTTGATAGGCTGTGTGCTGCAAGACCGGATCATGACCCGGCCCATGAGCAGTTCCTCCGTCTGGGAGTCGAGGCACGCAAGAGCGCGCTCGAAGCCGAACGCACAGAGCTGCGGCGGATTATGGAGAACGGGGCACTACCGGAGCCTGTTGCCGTGAAGATGGAGGAGCTGCTGGACCATACGGAGTCTCTGCTGTGCAAACGCCTGAATACACAGATTAAATTCTCTGTTACAGAAATTCAGCGCCTGTTCTCTGGTCTGTTCTCAGGTAAGTTCAGCGGAGAAGGAGGACAGCTCGCCCTGCAGAATGCCGAAAGTGCGCGGACGGCGAAGATTGCGATGTGCAAGGCGGCTGTATCGGCCGTTAGTGCAGGAATGAGTGACGAGAACCGGCTCGCCTCACAGAAGGTCATCGACAAGTACGAACGGCTGGAATCCAAGCTGGTGCAGGGGGAAGGCTGGAGTAATGACGGCGTACTGGATGATGACAAGCTGGAGCTGAAGCTGCAGGCAATTCAGGAGCAGCGGAATACCGTGCAGGAGATGTACCAGAACGGGGCGATTAATCTTAAGATTGCCGGCAGGCTGCGGCGGTTCGTGGATCAGCTCGAAACCTCCATCTGGGAGGATTAAGATCAGATCAAGTGGAAACGGCATTGCCGTCCTTAAAAGGACGGTACCGTTTCAGCGAGAAATATAAGGATAATGTATCGTGTGCAACATATAAATTCTTATATTTGTATAAAGCCCGCTTGCCGCAGGGACCCGGGGTCCTTGCGGCAAGCGGGCTTGTCTGTGCTGCCTGAAGGCTCAGGCTGTTATCTGTGGAATGGAGCGTTACGGTTGTTTGGGCAATTTCTTGATACGCAAAAACATCTGTCCGAGCACCTCGCTAAGCACCAGACCGGCCGCAATGGCTCCGGACAGCAGGAGCGCCTGAACCCCAAACTGGATGCCAAGGTTATTATCATTCTCCACGAACTTGCGCATGGCATCGTACGCAAGACCGCCCGGCACAAGCGGGATGATGCCGCCGACACTGAAGATTATGACCGGCATCTTGAAGGAACGCGCAAAAAACTGGCTGATCAATCCGACCACAACGGTAGCACCGAAGGTTGCGACGACAGTATCGGAACTGTAATCCAGCAGCAGGTACAGCATCCAGCCGATCATTCCGGCGAAGCCGCATTGCAGCAGCGCGCGCACCGGTGCATTGAATAGAATGCAGAAGGTTGAGGCAGCGATGAAACTGGTGATCAATTGCAAAATCATGGCAGGACGACCTCTTTCAAATGGGTGTTAAAAAATCGACAGGACCAGCCCAATGCCGGTCCCGATGGCGAACGCAGTCAGAAAGGCGTCGGCCCCTTTGGAGATGCCGGATACCAGGTGACCGGCCATCAGGTCACGGACCGCATTGGTGATGAGCAGCCCCGGTACGAGCGGCATTACACAGCCGATGATAATCTTGTCCATCTCCCGTCCTACGCCGAACTTGACGGAGAAGAAGGCCAGCAGTCCGATAATGAAGGAAGCAATGAATTCCGCGAAGAAGCGGATCTGCACCAAGCGGTGAAGATAAGTGGCCGCTGCGAAGCCTGCACCGGAAATCAGCAGCGACGGCAGAGCATCCTGCAGGCTGCCCTTGAACATGACCGTGAAGCAAGCTCCGGTCAAGGCTGCCGCTGCGATCTGTACCCATACCGGGTAAGCATGGGCGGCGTCATCGACCACGCCCAGACGCTCCCGCGCTTCAGCGGCTGTCAGCTGACGTTCGGTCAGCCGCCTGGAGATGTCATTCACCTCGGATACTTTTTGCAGGTCTGTTGTCCGTTCGGCAATCCGGAACAGCTTCACCGGCTCTGTCCGGCTGGTGGTGAACATAATGACTGTCGGCGTGACGTAGCTATGCGCACCGGGGAAGCCGAGTGCCGCCGCCATCCGGCTCATGGTATCCTCCACACGGTAGGTCTCTGCACCGCTCTGCAGCATAATCTTGCCTGCCAGCAGGCACAGATCGATAATGTCATGTGTGGAAGTATTGTTATTCGTGCTTGTACTATCCAACTTCGTTGATCCTCCCCGGGAATGTTATCTATTCGATTGTCGCCTGAAAGTCTGAAAATTTCAACCTTTATTCCATAGCTTCCGGCAAATCCCGGGTTTTTATCAGCAATAGTACAGAAATCATGCTCCTTGCCGCATTATGTTTACCGGCTATTCCTCCAGTGTGCATAATCCTGTAGCCACCCCTCCTGCAATAATCGTCAGAATCGAATGGAAAAAGGTCTCCTTGGAGATCAGAATACCACCAGCCCCAATGATCAGGAAGTCCGTCAGGAAGATGATCAGGCCGACATTCAGCGGAAGATAGCGTTGGATGAATCTGGCCAGCAGGTCTGTTCCGCCTGTACTGGCTTTGAACCGCAGCATCAGCCCGAGTCCGCTGCCCATCAGGAAGCCGCCGATAATGGCGCTTGAAATGGAGCCCAGCTCAATATAGTACAGGAAATAATACTGGAGCGGGTAGAGCAGCTCGATCAGCAGGGAGGAAGCCAGCAGACCCAGAATACTGTTGTAAAAGATTTCCCGTTGCCGGAACCAGGCCAGCAGGAAGATAGGCAGACTGCATAGCATAATGCACAGTCCGATTTTGGCGCCGGAGATATAATTAATAATGAGGGCAATGCCGATAATTCCTCCATCGAGGATTTTATAGGGGACCAGGAAGAAGTTTGTTCCTGTTGCAATCAGCAGGCTGGCCAGCAGAATAATCACATAGCTTGGGAAGGATCTCATAGTCAACATCTCCGGAATTAAGGCATGTCTTAATCTTTATGCGCCTATCTGGAAAAAAATAGCTAAAATTTCTGCTCTGCCCGAATCAATTGACAATAAAGCAGGTGAAGTCTGAAATGGGTGATTTCTATAAAATACTGGAGACTGATATGGAGCTGCTGGCTGCTGCACTATCGGAGGTGCCGGTGGCAGTATTGCTGAAGAGCGGGACGGAGGAGCAGCTGGAGACGGGCCCGATCAGAGCCTACACGCCGCAATCTGTGCGGATTCGCGGGTTATCCTACTGCCGGGAGCTGCATCAGTTCCGCATCCTTGCCCCGGGTTCCGCCTGTCCATAAACAAACAACCCGGCTGTACCGCCTTGGCGGACAACCGGGTTGTTATGCTTTTATAGGAGTGATAGATAATTAACCGAGAGTGACTACAACCTGGTGTACTGCACCGTCGCCCGCAGGAGCGATAATATTGCCTTCCACGGCAGCGCCGTCGAGGGTCAGGCTGGCTACGCCTTTGGAGACATGGTTAGGATTCTGGATTGAGATCACATAAGTGTCGCCGCGGAAGACGCGGGTAATCTCGAAGCCGTCCCACTCCGCAGGGATACAAGGGTCAACCTTGAGCCCGGCGAAGTCCGCCTGAATCCCCAGGATAGACTGTGTAATTGCTACATAGTTCCATGCGGCTGTACCTGTCAGCCAGGAGTTTTTCGCTTCCCCGTGACGTACGGCATCTTTACCGGCGATCATCTGGGAGTACACGTAAGGCTCCATACGGTGCACTTCGCTGATGTCCTCCAGGTAGGCCGGAGCGATTTTGCGGTAGATGTCAAAAGCTCTGTCGCCATGTCCAAGGACCGTCTCTGCAATCATGATCCACGGGTTGTTATGGCAGAAGATCCCGGCATTCTCTTTGTAGCCCGGAGGGTACGTGGAGATTTCACCTAAGTTCACATAGTATTTGGAATACGGAGGCTGCTGCAAAACGATACCATAGTCCGTATCCAGACGTTCCTGCACGGAAGTCAGGGCGCGGGCCGCTTCACCGTTCTCTACACCGATTCCGGCCATAACGCACATGCCTTGCGGCTCGATAAAGATCTGGCCTTCTTCGTTCTCCTTGCTGCCGATCTTGTCACCATAGTGGTCATAAGCGCGCAGGAACCAGTCGCCGTCGAAGCCGTGAGACAACGTGATGGCACTCATGTTCTCAATCTTGGCCACAGCGTCAGCGGCTACATCATCCAGTCCGCGCATCCGGCAGATCTCGGCATAGTCCGGTCCAACGAAGACGAACAGACCTGCGATGAACACAGATTCCGCTACGCCGCCTGCGATATTCTCCGTGGTCTGGAACGATTCTCCCGGTTCAGTAGAGAAGCAGTTCAGGTTCAGACAGTCATTCCAGTCCGCGCGTCCGATCAGCGGCAGGCCGTGAGGACCGAGGTTGTTCGTCACATGCTCGAAGCTCAGCTTCAGATGCTCGAACAAGGTTGCAGTGTGATCCGGATTGCTGTCAAAAGGAACCTGCTCATCGAGAATCGAATAGTCGCCGGTCTCCTTAATATAAGCTGCTGTACCGGAGATTAGCCAGAGCGGATCATCGTTGAAGCCGGAGCCGACTTCGTTGTTGCCCTTCTTGGTAAGCGGCTGGTACTGGTGATACGCGCTGCCGTCAGGGAACTGGGTAGCGGCGATATCGAGAATCCGTTCTCTGGCACGCTCAGGAATCTGGTGAACGAAGCCAAGCAAGTCCTGATTGGAGTCGCGGAAGCCCATACCGCGGCCAATTCCGGATTCGAAGTACGAAGCGGAACGGGACATGTTGAAGGTCACCATACACTGGTACGGATTCCAGATGTTCACCATCCGGTTCAGCTTGTCGTCACCGCTCTTAATCTGGTATTTCGACAGCAGGTTATCCCAGTGCGCAGCCAGAACCGCGAGGGCGGCATCCACCTGGGCGTCTGTAGCGAACTGATCAATGACAGCCTGAGCCGGCTTTTTGTTGATAACGTTCAGGGCTTCCCATTTCTCATCCTCAGGGTTCTCAATGTAGCCGAGCACGAAGATGAAGCTCTGGGCTTCGCCTGGCTCCAGCGTGATGTCAAGTGCGTGGGAGCCGATTGGCGACCAGCCGCTGGCGACAGAGTTAGTAGCCTCACCGGCAGCAACTGCCTGAGGAGCATCCAGACCATTATACATGCCCACGAAGGATTCGCGGTCCGTATCGAAGCCGGCAATTTCCTTATTTACAGAATAGAAGGCGTAGTGGTTTCTGCGCTCACGGTATTCTGTTTTGTGATAAATGACAGAATCCTTCACTTCGACTTCGCCGGTGCTGAGGTTACGCTGGAAGTTGGTCATATCATCGTTGGCATTCCACAGACAGAACTCGGCAAAAGAGAAGAGCTTCACAGTCTTCTTCACATCACCTGTGTTCTTAACAATCAGACGGTGGACTTCCGCATTGTGGCCCATCGGTACAAAAGCAAGCTGATTCACGGAAATGCCGTTACGCTCGCCTGTAATTGAAGTGTAGCCCAGACCATGGCGGCATTCGTAGAAGTCGAGATCCCGCTTCACCGGCATCCAGCCCGGAGTCCAGAAGTCCCCGCCATCGTGCAGGTAGTAATAGCGGCCGCCGGTATCCAGCGGAATATTGTTATACCGGTAACGGGTAAGTCTTCTCATCCGCGCATCGCGGTAGAAGGTGTAACCCCCGGCAGTATTAGAGATTAGGCCGAAAAACTGCTCGTTGCCGAGGTAGTTAATCCAAGGATAAGGTGTTTTGGGGGTGTTGATTACATACTCTTTACGGGTGTCGTCAAAAGTTCCGAATTTCATGAGAGACAAGTCTCCTTTCGATTGTGAACGCGCGTTTACAGAGCGGAGAAAAAATTCCCTCGGGGCAAGGGATTTTTCAAAATATAAGAAATTATATGTTGCACATGATAACTTATCCTTCTATTTCCCGCTGAAACGGTACCGTCCTTTAAAAGGACGGCATAGCCGTTTCCGCTTGGCAAGCTAGATTCTACTTCTTCGGCGGCTGACAGGAATCGCGGGTGATCAGACGCGCCGGGAAACTGATGGTGCTGAAGGTGGGCTGCTGTGAATCACATAGCTCAATGACCTTCTCGACAGCGGCTTTGGACATTTCATAAATCGGCAGACGGACGGAGGTCAGCTTGGGATGAATCCGCGCAGCAAGCTGCACATCGTCGAACCCCGCAATGGAGATATCCTCCGGCACGGAAATGCCATGCTCCGAGAACGCTTCCATCGCCGAGATAGCCATATCATCGTTGGAGGAGAAGAAGGCGGTCGGCAGCGGGCCGCCGGAATCCAGCAGCTTCTTCACTTCCTGATAGGCGGTCTCCTTGAGAAAATCACCCTGAAGGACGAAGTCCTTCTGCAGGCCAAGTCCATGGCGCTTCAGCGTATTCTCGTAAGCCATGTAGCGCTCCCGCCCGGAATAAGTATTCATCCGTCCGCAGATCATGCCGATCTCCGTATGGCCGAGACCGATTAAGTACTCAATGGCTTCTGCCGTACCTTCATAATCCTTGGAATTCACAATGGCGAGATGATTGCGGTCCAGATGCTCTGACATAATCTCCGAAATGTCATAATCGATCAGCACAAGCGGGGAGCCGAGACCTACCATCTCCCGTACAATCTCGATATCCTTCTGGGTGCCGACAATGATGCCTCCGTCAATCCGTTTCTGGAGGAAGGCCTGCTTGACCTTCAGGAAGTCGTCGGGAGAATAGACGGTGTGAATCAGAACATAACAGCCGCGGGCATTCGACGTATCTACCACAGCATCGACGAACGGGGCGAAGTAATTATTCTGATAAATTCGCGTCGCATTCTCCTTCTCGTTCATACTGATGGCAAACAGCCCGATCGTGTCGGTCTTCTTGCCGGCCAGAGCCCGGGCAAAGCTGTTCGGCTCGTACTGATGCTGTTCAATTACCTTCAGCACCTTAGCCCGGGTCTCTTCAGGGACATTGGAATAATTGTTGATCACACGGGATACGGTGCTTCGCGAAACCCCGGCTAGCTTGGCAATATCTTCGCTTCGCATAATGTACCCCCTCTAATGTAAACGCGCGTTTATGAACTTATTGTAAAATAATCCGGCCTGGAGGTCAATCATTTGCCGGAAGATTTTAATTTGATAATTTTTGCCCGCGAGATGTACGAATTCTCACATTAATGGGAACATGTGTTTGTTATAGTCTTTTTATGAAGAATAAGTCTACTAAAGATGAGGAGATGCATTCCTATGCAACTGGGTTGTACCTATCTAGTCGTTCGGGATATGAAAGGTTCGATTGCCTTTTACGAAGCATTATTAGATAGGAGAGCGGAATCCAGAAAGCCGGAGCGCTGGGTAGAATTCCACTGCGGGAATACCCTAGCCTTGTGGAATCCCGAATTTGATAAGGAACTGATAAGGAACAGCAGCGATGTGTCGGATCATTTCAATGAAGCCTATTTGAATTACAAGGAGGAAAGCGGGCTGCGGTATGGAAATAATGCAATCCTTAACTTCAACGTTACCGATTTGAATGCAGAGTACCAGAGAATAAAATCACTGAATATCGGTGCAGTCTCAGAGATTTTCTATATTAATGTTGTGCGTCCGTATTACTGCTTCATGCTGGAAGATCCGGACGGTAACTTGATTGAAATCACGGGTGATTATAAGCCGGAATAGGCTCTTTACTTTGCATTGCTTACATAAATGTGCCAAACTTGTTATGATCAGGATAGAGATCTTATATCATTTCGAATGGGGGATGTACGCTGTGTATATGACAGGTTTTGGGTCCTTGCTCGCTGGAGGATTCAGTATTTTTGCACTTTTGCTCTGGTTCTTTTGTCTGGGGATGGGGATTTATTTATTTGTTCTGGTGGTGAAGCTTGCACGCAGGGGGATTATTGCACTGGACTTGTACAACCACTCTAAAAATATGGAGATCCGCGAACGTTATGAATCGGCTCACCGGAGAGATGATTTCTGAATGATTGCATCTGCTGGCAGGATTTATTATACTCCGAATATGGAATATTCAAATTTGTCATATCTGGAGAGGAGTTTGAGCGAATGAAGAAGAAGATGACTGCTGCACTGACGGCATTTGCCGTACTTGGGGGAATGGGCACGGGCGTGTATGCCGGAGCCAACCTGCAGGAGATCAAGGCTTTTCTGAATCCAAGCATCAAATTCAAGATGAACGGCCAGCCGGTGCAGCTTAAGAATGGCAGCGGTGCAGTGATTGCCCCAATTTCCTATAAAGATACAACATATCTGCCAGTCCGTTCCGTATCCGATTTGTTGGGAGTTACTGTTAAGTTTGATGCTGCAACTAACACCATTTCCCTGGGAGAGCAGACTGCCGGTGTGCCGATCGCTACAGGCTTTGACAATATGTATCATACCAAAGACCCGGGCAAGACCGTCTATAAAGACAAGGACTACAAGGACGTCTTCTTCGATAACGGCAGCGGCGACCGCGGCAGTTCCTTCATGCTGGAGCCGAACAAAAAATATCAGAAGCTTTATCTCCAGGTAGCCGCGATCGGCGGAGAGATCAAAGACTTCGAGGTACAAGACAGCGACACCAACACTGTACTGAAGACGCAGACCATTGACCCGGCTAACGGGCTGACTACCATAGAAGTGGATATTGCCGGAGTCCGCAGCCTGTATATCAACGGGGATGTGAAGGACGGAACAACGGTCTTCGTTCCGCTTACGACATCGTATTATAAATAATTTCTGAACTTATAAATCATTCAAGAATGACCCGGGAGCCTTGGTTTCCGGGCATCTTTTTGTCTACATTCGTTGTTTGGGAGAAGAAGAAAATGGGTATTATCCGGTAAGCCGGTGAATCTAACTGGCCATGTAACTGTTCAAGAATTGATGAGGAGTGAGAAGATGTATACCAAAAAACTAATAATGTCCTTATCCTTGACGTTGTCTCTATTGGCCCTCAGTGCCTGCGGTAATGCCGAGGATAAGCCGTCAACCGAATCGATGCAGACCACTGCACCGGCAACAGAGAGTGTCCAGACTCCTGCGCCGACAACAGAGGCTGAGCAGACCCCAGCACCAACGGCAGAGCCGGAGCAGACTCCTGAGGCGACAGCTGGAAGCAACGAGACGGCTGCCGGATCTGCGGACCTGCCGAAATACCTGCCGGAGGATTTCCCGATGCCGGAGAATGTAACGGAGACCATTCTTTCGAATGCGGAGGAGAATGAGGGCAAGAAGACAGCATTGCTGATTTTTAGAACAACGGATAGTATGGAATCGGTAACGAAGCTCTATGATGATTATCTGGTCTCTAAGCTGGGCGATCAGTCTGTGAAGACTATTGATCCCAAGAATCTGATCATTCAAGGCACGACGAAGGACGATAAGCAGAGCTGGTCAATCATTGGCGGTCCGCTTGCATCTCAGGAGGGAACCGTTGAGGTTAACGTGATTTGGTCTGAATTATAATACAGACAGCCAAGCTGTTGTAAACAGAGGAACATTCGTTGAGGCTCGATTCAGAGCGGCCAACGGATGTTTTTTTGTCATTGAGCAAAAAGTGTCGAATTTTGTAATTAAGTAGTATACGTCAAGCACGGTGGAGTTATATAATTAATCTTGTGAACGAAATTAGTAAGGCGGTGTAAATGGTTTGTCATGGGAACCTGTAGGTTTTATGTTTTTTTCAACCATAGAGACGCTTGCGCTCTATTATTTGATTATGTCTCTCTATAGATTCAAATGGAGATGGTACATATGGCAGGTCCTATTCGTCATCTTGCTGAACAACCTTCAGAGCTATCTATTGCGAAATGAGCTGGGAATGTCGAATGTGGCACCACTTGTTTTAATCTTGATTTTTATCATGTTTTTCACAGCTGTAGTCAGGATGCCCCTCGTCCTGTCAATCATCGCAACGATATCAGGTTATGCTATGTTTGCCGTAATCCAGACGATTATTGTACTTCTTGTCTTTGGCTCCATTTCAAATATTACCGGTGTGGCGGAAGGATATTTCCTTCAGCTGATGACAGCGGTAGTGGTGTTCGCGGCTTTTAGCTATATTTACCGTAAAGGCAAGGGCTTCACGTTCGATCTCGATAAGCTTCGGTTTAAATTAGAAGATATTCTGCTGTCAGTGCTGATTTTCGGTTTCGTGATAGGTGTTTCCGTCCTGCTCTACTATAATGACATTCTGCTAAATGTTTTGATTTTTCTAGTGATGTCTGCATTCCTTCTTTACTACTCTACCCGGAAGGAGCGGGAAGATGCTTGAATCCATGTCCGCCAAGCTGGCACTTACGATTAAAAATATCGTTCCAGAGCACCCGGCATCCTATGCTGTCCTGAAGTTTGCTATCAGTGTGGTGCTTAATGTGGTGTTTATAATTGCGTTGACACTGTTAGTATCTATTTGGACGGGGAGGACAAGTGAAGCTTTGCAGATTTTGATCTCCTTTGCCTTATTGCGTCAAGTGTCCGGCGGGGCCCATCTCAGATCCGGTATAGCCTGTGTCTTGTTTACGGTAAGCTTGTTCACAGTCCTGTCCTTTGTGGAGGTTAGCTCCTTTTACGTTATGCTAATGAATGCAGCTAGTCTGTTAGTGGTTCTATGGCTGGCGCCCATTGGGATTGAACGACAAACCCGGATTCCCAGGCGGCATTGGCCTAAGCTGAGAATTGTGGCGTTACTGCTTGTCGCTGCCAATATCGTTGCAGGATCATCTGTTATCGCGGCCAGCTTTTTGGCACAATCCCTCAGTCTGATTATCGCTAGAAGGGAGGTGAATACTTAATGATGAAATCCTTGCAACGTAAAGCAGTGTACAAACTTGCTTCTGGTTTATCTGCTATGGCGGCAATTCTTGTGTTGGTTACAGCCAGTGTCCTGTACATTAACCAACCAGAGGTTCCTGAAGAGCTACTTAAATAACATTGGAGTTGATCCCTTTGAGCACTATATCTGTTACTAGAGACACAGAGGGAAACACTGGTGTATTCTCGCTAGATATTGAAAAAATAACTTTTATGGAATTTGAACGGACTATCTATCGGATCATTGTCCATACGTACGATCAGACCTTTTATACAGTAGGTACGCTGAAATATTGGCTTAATACCCTGGCCAGTTCAGGATATAATTTCGTTCTAGCAGATAGAAACACGTTAATTCAGGTTTCTAACATTATCCAGTTGGATAAGACGTTTCATATTGCTTATTTTGGGGAAGACCACAGAGGAGTCGAACAAAAGTGTTTTCTGTCAGAGAAGGGCTATAAAGAAATTCTCAAATACGTAAAGACATTCGAATCGGATATTATATTAGTGGAGCTGCCCCAGTGGTAGCTTTATTTTTTATGGGGGTTTGCGGTCTTTTCCAGGCTGAGAAGCGAGGAGTAGATTCTTTAACGGTACATCAAATAAGGCTGACCTGCGCTGTTCATTCTGAAGCGCCTAGGGCCAGCCTTTATTCAGATTATCCTAATCAGTAGCTAACTTGGAATACATACACAGATCAATGAAGGCTCCTTTGGACTGCTCGCACTGTCTCAGTGTTCCTTCCAGCGAGAAGTTTAATTTCTGCAGTACTTTAATAGAATTGATATTAGCAGGCTGGGCCTTTGCTTCTATTCTATTGAAGCCCAGTGTATCAAACGCATAAT
The DNA here is from genome assembly GCF_038002365.1 of Paenibacillus sp. FSL P4-0338. Lineage (NCBI taxonomy): Bacteria > Bacillati > Bacillota > Bacilli > Caryophanales > Paenibacillaceae > Paenibacillus > Paenibacillus sp. FSL P4-0338. The sequence goes on from NZ_JBBOCG010000001.1 coordinate 918,747, forward strand.
CTATTAGCGCGCGAAGGGCTTCAGGCACATATCCTTTTCCCCAGCACTCGCGGCTAAGGTCATAACCGATCTCTGCCTTGGCATTGTCATAGTCCAGTGTATTGAAACCACAGGAGCCGATAATCCGGCCGGATTCTGCTTCCATGATGGAATAGCGGATCGCCTGATTCTCGGTGGCTAGATTATCAAGCAGCTCAATCATCTCTACGGCCTGACACTCATCCGTGAAGCTGCTGATATTCATAAACCGGGTGACTTCAGGATCGGACCAGATCGAGAAGAGACTGGTTGAATCGGCGGTGCGCATTTGTCTTAATACTAATCTCTCGGTTTGTAATTCTGTAATCATCAATAAGTTACCTCCATTAAATATATATGGTCTTGGTGAGGTACAACTATTGATATCTGCGCATAGTTCAGTCCTTTCCGTGTGTAAGCTGCCTCTATTATATAGAATACAGGGGAGGAAGTTAACATCAATTCAGGACTGCTTCAACAAGTCTTCACAAAGAGGGGGACTCTGCTTGGTGGCAACCTCGAATCTATCAACATATCAACATGTCCTATTTATTGTGAGAGCTAAGTAACTTAGATGATTCGTTCCTCTCAAATATATTGCGCAATGGAGAGGGCTGAAGATAAAGGATGTGCTTGTATTTTTCTTTGAGCTTTGGGGACAAAATAGAAATATATGGGGCACAAAAGGCTGGCTTTCCTCAACAGTACCTTTATGGAGGCCGGCGAACCCCGCTATTTGGTATTGCGTCCCCCTCGGGAATGAAGCTACTTCAACAGAATCATCGCGGAAGCGAGAAAGGCAAAGCTTAAAAATCTGGTCTTTGATTTCGTGGCGTCTTCGCATCTTTTACAAGCTCCTCGTCATTGCGTCCTTGTAAAATTATGCTACGGTTATGTGTTGCAAGCAATATCTAGTTTTAAGACACGCCCTAATGAATCCGTACACAGATAAGGATGCTCCAGCGGAGAAACAGTCAATTCTGGACATCAAGGCCAAGACGGCTGAGGGCAAACGGATCAACATCGAAATGCAGCTGTTCAATCCATACAATATGGAGAAGCGGACACTTTTCTACTGGAGCGAGATGTATTACCACCAAATTCAAAAAGGCGACGACTACAGTCAATTGAAGAAGTGTGTGACGATCAATATACTGAACTACTCCTGTCTCCCTAATGACCGTCATCATAATGTGTTTCACCTTCGTGAAGATCACACCGGGATTCAGTTGAATAACGATCTGGAAATTCATGTGATGGAATTAACAAAGCTCGAGGAGCAGGCCGTTCCATTAACTGGCGGACTGATTAACTGGTTATTATTCCTGAAGGGTGTTGAACAACCAAACTGGGAGGTGCTGACCATGAATGAACCGATGTTGAAAAAAGCAATGGATACGCTGGAGTTCCTGGCGGAAATATTGCGAAATTAACACCGTTGCAGTGAAAATTTAACAAGGGCAAAGCACTTTCTTTCATATCATAAAAATATCTTGCCATTTCCTCACGTCCTGTGTTATTATAAATCTCGTTGCAGGACGGTAGCTCAGCGGGAGAGCACTATCTTGACAGGGTAGGGGTCATGGGTTCGAACCCCATCCGTCCTATACGCAGAAAGCCTTGAGATTCAAGGCTTTTTTGCTTTTTATGGAACTTTTAAAACGTGCCTAATTTGAAATTGGCGCCTATTTGGTACCGTAAATTCCATTCTTATAAAAGCTTTCTCAACTACCTTGCCAGCTGGCGACGTCATCATTTAGGGATGAGTTACATATTAATAATCGAGGGCCAGGAACAGTAATAGGAGATGAATATGAGAGAAAAACGAAGATGAATAAGCCCAAAAAGCGGAAAGGAAATGATAAGATGGGTTTCGGATACAAGCCGCCTGTTTTTGACAGCAAAACAGCCATATTTCTCTCAGCGATTAGCTATCAGACGTACCCGTTCTTTTTCGAGGGAAAGCTGGTTTTGCCCAAAGGCTTCAAACTTCGTTTTACGATCCGCGCTTTTGCCGACGTTGAGAATCCTACAGAGCTTGTATTCGGATTTATTGCTGAGTCGCCGGATCAAATCGTTGTTGCGTTCAGAGGATACGCTTCGTATCCGGCAGATCTTCTTGCCTCCTATGATATCTTTTTGATCCCGTATCCATTCGTCCGAAACGGTGGGAGAACGTCGCGCGGCTTTACCTGCCTGTATCGATCAACCCGAAACCAAATCATCCGGGAATTAAATAAGCTTGCCACAACAAAAAAGTTGTATGTTACCGGTCACAACTACGGCGGAGCTTTGGCCACGCTGGCCGCTTTGGATATTGCGGTAAACACCCGATTCAAGCATCCATTCGTCTATACATACGGTAGTCCGCGCATCGGAGACCCTGACTTCGTTTCCCGCTTTAACAGGACGGTCACACACAGTGCGCGAATCGTCAACGTTCATGATTCATTCCCCACTTTCCCCGCCCGAAGGTATCTGCCTCCATTTACAAAGAAAGGTTTAATCTATCGGCATGTAAAAACGAAGATCCCGATCACTTTTCAATGGAACGATGTGCCGCGCAATGACTCAATTGCCTGCTATTTTAAAAACCTGAGCCGCAAAAACCCTCTTTTTGCCAAATCATTATGCGAAGATAATCCGGGATTTTGTCCTGATACCAGCATGTGTTTTCCGTTTGAAGGTTGTTGAAAGTCTGTCCGCCTGAGAATTGAATGCAAGGAAGGAGTTACCTATATGAAGCGTTCAGGTATGTTCAACAATGAACAGGCAATCTTGCTTGCGGCCATGATCGCGCAGTCTTATCAGCAATTTGAGCACGATAAGCTGGTATTGCCTAAAGGCTATTTGCTTCGCTTCACCATTCGCGCTCTTGCCGGTGTCGAGGAGCCGGAGGAGGAAGTATTCGGTTATATCGCGGAGTCGAAGGATAATATCGTGATAGTTTTTAGAGGAACCCGAACATTCAAGGACAATGAGTCGGATCAGGATTTATATCAAGTACCCTACCCCTTCGTCAGAAATGCCGGTAACACCCATCGCGGATTCACTCGCATCTATCAATCGGCAAGAAATGAGCTGATAGGAGCATTGAACAAGCTTTCCGCAGCCAAAATGCTGTGGGTTGCAGGCCACAGTTTGGGTGGAGCATTAGCCGTGTTAGCTGCCTTCGATATTTCGGCAAACACACGATTTCAGAATATTGCCGCATATACGTACGGCAGTCCACGGGTCGGAGACCCGGACTTCACTTCCCCATTCAACCGAACGGTAAAAAATAGTTTTCGTATTATCAACATCCATGACATTATTCCGACTTTACCGGCTATTGCGTATCCGCCTCCATTTACCAAGAACGGTTTGTTTTATAGGCATGTAAACACGAAGGTTCCGATCTCTTTCCAATTGAACAGTTTGCCTGTCCGCAATCATGAGATTGTCTGCTATTTCAAATTCCTAAGCCAACGAAGTCCTGATTTCACCAAATTATTATGTGCCGATAACCCGGGGTTTTGTCCAGATACGGGATTATGTGTTCCGTTTATAGGAATATGCAGTGCGGAGGAAGAAGACGAAGAATAGGCTGTCCTCAGATGGATGATCCTAGCGTTGATCGTGCGGGTTACTCTGCGGGCAATGAAAAAAGTGACAAAAACCCACGACACCCCATCCATATAATACTACAATAATTGCAGCTGTATGGAAGATTCTAACCAACAAAAAAGGTGGAGTAAAGTCATAATCGTAACGTTGTATGAAGCGGAGTGCCCTGAGGTGAGTCTTACATATGTAGTGATTTTTATGAAGCAAGGGGAGGATTGGGTGCTGGTGCGGCACCGTGAGCGGTCCACGTGGGGGTTTGCGGGCGGGCATATTGAGGCAGGTGAGAGTCCCGGAGAAGCTGCGGTAAGAGAGCTCTACGAAGAGACAGGTGCTGAAGAATATGAGCTACATCCGCTATGCATCTATTCGGTCAGCAGTGATGAGCTGGCAGAGAGCTACGGGATGTTGTATTATGCAGATGTCAAAAGGTTCGGAACTTTGCCCCCGTACGAAATGGCGGAGCTTCGAAGCTTCAGCGAGCTGCCGCAGGCGGTGACCTACCCGGGGATCTACCCCACGCTATATGCGAGAGTGTGTGAATATGTTAAGCATCTGTGAATCAACCTTAATCGCATTTCTAGTAGAATAGACACACGATTGGCTGAAAGGAGGCCCAGCGCATGAGTTATGAGATTACGAGGTTTAAGCGTCTTGGCGAATACCTGAGATCACGCCGGGACCGTCTGCAGCCCGAAGCTGTAGGGATTAAGGAAACGAACAGTCAGCGCAGAACACCGGGGCTGCGGCGGGAAGAGGTTGCGGTTCTGGCCGGTCTCAGCAGTACGTATTATACATGGCTGGAGCAAGGCAGGGAGGTTACAGCCTCCAGAGAGGTCATGGAGAGTCTCAGTCAGGCGCTGCGGTTGTCGGCAGATGAGCGTAAACACCTATTCGAGCTCTGGAATCCTGGCTTGTCGGATACACTTGCTTCTATAGATACGGTCAGTCCGGAGTTGAACCCGCAGTGGCGGGATATTATCCGGCAATTGACTTATCCGTCTTTTATTACGAATGAGCGGTCTGAGGTACTGGCCTGGAATGATAAAGCAAGTGAAGTGCTTAGTGATTTCGGAGGTCTGTCTGCTTCTGAGCGCATTATGATGCGTCTTCTGTTCCTGGATCTGGAGCTGCGCTGCCGGATGCTGAACTGGGAGGAGTTCGCCCTACATTCAGTAGGTGTGTACAGAACCTATTATGACTTGAACCTGCATGATCCTTGGCACAAGGAGATGGTCGATCAGCTTTTGGAGGACAGTGCAGATTTCGCCGAGATGTGGAAGCAGCACAATATTCAGGGGAAAAGGGTCAACCGTGTAGTTATAGAGAGCCTGGTTACAGGTGAGCCTGTAGTCTATGACATTAATTCGATGGCCAATCTGGCGGATCACCCGGGCCTGCATATTTGTATCTATACCCCTGTCATAACCTAGCAGAGGATCATCTGAAGGCACATGTCTTACTGGTCTGTTGCTGCTCCCTGGTAATGATCTTACTAGCATAAACGTACTGTGGCTGCTCCACGGCAGGACAGTTAGAATAAGGACATGTTCGTAAGATCTATTACAGGTACAAGAGGGAGGCAACCATATGCATACAAGAACACTCGGGAACGAAGGGCTGAGCGTATCGGCTCTGGGACTCGGAACGATGATGATGCCGGATAATGAAGAGTCTGTACGAACCATTCATGGCGCGCTTGATCTGGGCGTAACTCTGCTGGACACAGCGGATATCTATGGAGCCTTCGAGCAGCAGCGCTTCGGCGGCAATGAACGGCTTCTCGGGCGGGCGCTTAAGGGCCGGAGAGATCAGGCTGTGATTGCGACCAAATTCGGCATTACGCATACTCAGGGACCCAAGGGAGACCCGGCCTATATCAAAAAATCCGTAGATGCCAGCCTCTATCATCTCGGCACAGATTATATCGATCTGTACTATCAGCACCGTCCTGATCCGAACACTCCTATTGAAGAAACCGCCGGTACACTGGCTGATCTCGTCAAGGAAGGGAAGATCCGCTATATCGGCTTATCTGAGGCTTCGCCTGAACTGATCCGCCGGGCACATGCGGTGCATCCGTTGACCGCGCTGCAGACAGAGTATTCGCTCTGGAGCCGGGAGGTGGAGGATGAGATTCTTCCGCTGGTCAAGGAGCTGGGCATCGGCTTCGTTCCTTATAGCCCGCTTGGCCGTGGTTTTCTGACTGGACAGATCAAGCGCTTCGATGATCTGCCGGAGGATGATTACCGCCGGCATTACCCGCGGTTCCAAGGAGAGAACTTCACCCGGAACCTGGAGGTCGTCTCACTGATCGGGCAGATGGCAGCTGAGAAAGGCTACGCCCCGGCACAGCTTGCCTTAGCCTGGCTTCTGGCACAAGGAGATCGGATTGTACCGATTCCCGGCACGAAGCGGCTGGAGCGCTTAGAAGAGAACCTCGGAGCACTTCAGGTTACATTAACTGAGGAGGATCTCGCGCAGATTGAGCAGATATCCCCGCAAGGGGTTGCAGCCGGAGCGCGTTACCCCGGCCAGAACTAAGTTATCATACAGAGCGGACAGCCGTTGTGTATTCATCCAGATTAAATTCCCGGAGCGTTCTTCTCTGCACCGCTTGCTTTGGTGAGCGGTATGCGGGGAAGAACGCTTTTTTTAAAGATAAGAATGTATATGCTTCGCGCTATAAGTATCCATATCTTTCTCGCTGAAACGGTACCGTCCTCTAAAAGGACGGAAATACCGTTTCCACTTAACCCATCCGCTCCAACTCCTCTTCTATCCGTTGCACCTCTATCCGCTCAAACAGTAATTCAAGCTCCAGTATAGGCTGCTTTGCAAGGACGGATACCGGATGCCATACAGACTGTTCTATGGACAGGAAGCCTCTAATCTTCTCGCAGGAGAAAGGAATGAACGGGTTCAGCAGGTTAGCCAGGTTGGCAATAATCTGAACACAAGTGTACAGCGTGTTGCCCCCGGCCGCAGGATCATGCTTGATCTGGAGCCACGGCTGCTGCTGATCGAAATACTTGTTAGCCAGGCGGATATGCGAGAAGATGAATTCCAGAGCTTCCTTGAAATGTCCGGCTTCAATCAGACTTCCTGCCTCCTTATACAGATCCTTAAGACTGCTAACCCATGCTTCGTCCAAGACTCCATCTGGAACTCTGCCGTTCCAGAACTTATTCACGAATACGAGGCTGCGGTTGACGAAATTGCCGAACGCGCCCAGCAGCTCGCTGTTATGGCTATAGATAAACTCTCTCCAGGAGAAGTCGGCATCCCGCTTCTCGGGACCGTTCGCAGTCAGGAAATAACGGACCGAGTCCGGGTCATACCGGCTGAGAATATCCGGCACCCAGACCGCCCAGTTGCGGCTGGTGGAGAATTTCTGCCCTTCCAGGGTCAGGTATTCAGAAGAGAAGATCCGGTCCGGCAGATGCAGTTCCTCAGCTCCGAGCAGGAGAGCCGGCCAGATCAGGCTGTGAAAGGGAATATTGTCCTTGCCGTGCACGTAGTAAGCAGTTATAGGCGGCTGCCCATCGTTATCTTGTGCGGACGCTACAGACCAGAAATCCTCCCACCGGTTGCCCGTCTCCGCCGCCCATTGCTTGCTGGCGGACAGATATCCGCTGACGGCTTCGATCCAGACATAGATTTTTTTGTCTGAGAAGCCGTCGATGGGGACATCCACGCCCCAGTCCAGATCGCGTGTTGCTGCCCGGTCCTGCAGGCCTTCCTGCAGATATCTGCGGGTTAACCGGACGGCATTATCTCTCCAGCCTTGTGCGGAATCAGCATATTCTGTGAGTGCTTGCTGAAAGCTGGACAGCGACAGGTAGTAATGCTGAGTTGAGCGCAGCACAGGCTTAGAGCCGCAGAGGGCACATATGCGCTCCAGCAGATCCACCGGATCGAGAATCGTTGAACAGTAATCGCATTGGTCCCCCCGGGCCTGCTGTCCGCAGACCGGACAGAGGCCATGGACATAACGGTCTGGCAAGAAGCGCTGATCTTGCCCACAATAGCACTGGAGACCGGGTTTCTGGTACAGATATCCGTGATCCAGCAGCTTAAGGAACAGCTCCTGCACCGTACTGTGGTGATGTGTCTGATCGGTCCGGGTATACAAGTCATAAGTGAAGCCTAAGGCGCGGAAGCAATCGGCGAACTCCTCATGATACCGGCTGGCGAATTCACCCGGCGTTACCCCCTCCTGCGCCGCCTGTACAGCAACAGGAGTCCCATGGCAGTCACTGCCGGATACATAGAGTACAGCGTCACCTTTGGCACGGTGGTAGCGGGCCAGAATATCTCCCGGAAGAATGCTGGCGAGTCTGCCCAGATGCAGGGAGCCGTTGGCATAAGGCCAAGCCCCTCCGATAAAAATGTTAGTCATATTTCTCTCCTCCTCAAATTAATTGGACGCAAAAAAGGCACTCATCCCCTAAAGGGACGAGAGCCTGTGCTCACGTGTTACCACCCAAATTCATCAATGCCTCGCAGCATTCACCTCTTCAGGTACGTCCGCAGAAAATAAGCGGGTATACCCTAGCATGGTAACGGATGCGGGTTCCGGCGCAGCCTACGACCCGTTCATGCCGGGGTTCGGTGCGCAGCTCTGAGACCATATTCCCGAGGGTCTTCTTTGCTCCTTTTCACCGGCCGGAGCTCTCTGTGGAAGAATTACCAGGGTACTCTTTCTCTTCGCAGCTATTGTGGTTATCCTAATTACTGGATATCATATATGCAGGCCGGGAGATTTGTCAACATCATAAGTCTATTTGCAATCCACCGCACTCCTGTGCGACAGTAGAGAGTAAGGGCAACGGGAAGCAGAAGAGTGCTTGTTCCGTGGCCTGGAAGTGAAGCGACACAGAGATCAAAAGGAGATTGAGACTATTGCAGGAAAACAAACAGGAGAAAAAAAGCTCGGGCGCATGGGGATGGCTGGGCAGCGGGGCGGTACTGCTACTCCTTAAGGGAAAGGCTATTATCTCTCTGCTTAAGCTGGGGAAAATCGCAGGTCCGCTGATCTCCATGATGATATCGATCTGGGCCTATGCACTAATTTCACCATGGCAATTCGCTGTGGGCTTCGTTGCGTTATTATTCGTTCATGAGATCGGTCATGTTATCGCTGCCAAGCGGATCGGACTGCCGGTAAGCGCTCCGCTGTTCATTCCTTTTATGGGCGCACTGATTACGATGAAGAAGCAGCCGCTGGATGCCAGAGAGGAAGCTTATGTCGCTTTTGGCGGTCCTATATTGGGGAGTATCGGTGCACTGATCGTGTTCGGAGCTGCCTATTATTATCATAGCCCCTTGTTATATTCACTGGCCTACATCGGCTTCTTCCTAAATCTGATTAATCTGCTGCCGATCCATCCGCTGGACGGGGGGAGAATTGCCACGGCAGTTACCCGCTGGTTATGGCTGGTAGGGCTCATTGGAGGATTAGCTGTAATCATCTATCTGAAATCTATCCTGTTCGGCATCATCTGGGTAATGTTCGCCTATGATATGTATAAGAAGTACATCAGCCGGCGTACGAAGAGCCAGATGCATACGGTGCTCAAAAGCTTCCTGATCCCCATCGGGGATCTGCAGGAGCAAGGGTATCTGATCCCCGGCCCTGAGCATAAACGGGAGCTGCCGTTCACCACCTACAGTGATTTGAACCGCCAGCAGTTTGTCGGGGTACGTTGGGATAACTTGGATTACTATGGAACGACAACCCTGCCAGTACAGTCGTTGATCGGAAAAGTCAAAGTCGTGCAGCTCGACCAGCTGTATGTGGACACCAGCCTTCATATGAAGATGACCTGTGAGATCAGCTTTACGATCCATGACAATGATAAGTATTATGAAGTGCCTGCTGCTTCCCGCTTGAGATATGGGGCTGCATATTTTGCACTTGCCGCCTTTCTGGGGGGAATGATGTATCTTGTCCATGTGGTCGGCAATGTAAAACTGTAAATCTGAAAAATTTCGTTTATGAATCTCCCGATTCGTCAAAGCTGTAAAGAGCCGAGAAGGATGAGGGGGTAATAACAATGCGCATGGCAAGAGTATGTCTATTATGGATTGGAGCCTGTCTCCTTCTGGGAATCGCCGGATGTGCGTCAGGCAAGGAGATTCCTGAATATTCGGATGTTCACAACATGACCGGACTGGACGGGAGTCTGAATTCACGGGATAGCCTGACCTCACCGGTTCTGCGGGATGTGTATGACCGCTCGATTCCCGAGGAGGTCTATGACACTCCCTGAAATCAGTGTCAGTGGTTCCCTGCCCGGAAGCTCTCAGGCTCTATACAGGATATTAATAATTCTGTATAATGCTCCATATTGATTGGACCTATAGAGAGGAGCCAGGGAGATGGCAGTGGAAATTGTACATGCTACTACAGAGGAGCAGCTTCAAATGGCGCTGGAGATCCGCAAGAAGGTATTTGTGGAAGAACAGAAGGTGCCGGTAGAAGAGGAAATCGACGAATATGATGTCATTAGTGAGCATGTGCATCATTTCCTGCTCATGGAGGGCGAACATCCGGCTGCAACCGGCCGGATGATCTATTATAAAGCGGACACAGCCAAGATGCAGCGGATAGCCGTTCAGGAGGCCTTCCGCGCTAAGGGATGCGGACGTATCCTGCTGCTGGCTATGGAAGAACGCGCACGTGAGCTGGGTCTGCAAGCATCCATTCTGGATGCCCAGTGTCAAGCAGAACCCTTTTACCGCAAGCTTGGCTATGAAGTGATCTCCAAGGAACCTTTCTATGATGCCGGGATTCTGCATGTCAGAATGAGTAAGGCTCTGTAATCTGCCGGGTACATACTCTTTCGCTGCGATGGACAAGCTAGAATAGGGCCAGGGTAGCTGGCTAATTCTAGTGCGAAGGAGACGATCCTAAGTGATGAATCAAGAACGGGAACGCTTTATTGCCGCCAAACGTAACGGTGACGGGGACCTGACCGGGTTCCAGACCTCCTCCGGGCGTGTGCTGGATTATCAGCAGGCTCTTCAGGAGGTTCAGTCCGGCAGCATCGCAGGGGTCAATGTATTTAAGGGCAAAGACGGTGAAATGTATATCCGCGGCGATGCAGATGGAGATCCTACGAATAATCTGGATCAGCTTCCGCAATTTTAGCCGGGCATAGATAACAGGGGAACGGCCGGACAGGCGTCTTACAGGCGCTGAAGTTCGGCCGTTTCTATGTGCTAAGGGCGACTTCGGACTCCCTTGCCATGCATCGTTAAGGTCTGCGTACAAGCCGAAACCGGTTGCACGAGGGCTTGATTTTCTTTTCTTCTGCAAAAAGAAATAAATCCCTGAATTCTGCGCAACTTGTCGAAGGCTTAACAGTATACATTAACAGCATGAATTATTTGGAGGGGCTTTACAATGAGATGGAGAAAAATTGCTCTGTGCACGGTTGTGTTTTTCATGATGGGAAGCTCCTATTTGTTCGCGGACGCTGTGAACCAGAAGATCAAAGTATGGAGCAATGGAAAGGAAATAGCCGATGGCGGCTATTTGATTGATGGCAAGACCTATATTCCCGCCAGAGAGGCAGGGGGCGTCGTCAGCTGGGACGGCTCGGGCAGAGTGACGATCCTCAAGCCGAATGTTCATATCGTACTGTTCAAAGGCGACACGGTATTCGGCAATGTCAACACAGGTAAGCTGAAGATGAAGATTCTAACGCAGGTGGACAGCCTGAAGGACAGCATCGCTGCCGTGAAGGTGGCAATCACCGACCCTTCCGGTAATGTGAAGGATATTCTCGAGGATGCCGTCGGCTCCAAGAATGAAGATTTCTGGTTCTCCACACCGGAGTTCACCTATGATTTCAAGGAACCGGGCAAATATAGCGTAGGGTTCTTCATGAAGGCAGCGAGGAACGGAGATTACATTCTTGTGTCCGAGAAGGTAGTTACGGCCTCATCCAAGAATTAAGTCCCTCCTGCAAATTGACCTGTCCTTATCTTACGTGTTACGATACCAAATGTAGGATAATTCAATTAAAGTGAGGTATTACAATGAGCGATCACAAACATGAGCATGGCCATGAACATGGTGAAGCATGCGGTTGCGGACATGATCACGACCATGAGCACGAGGAGTTTGTGCTGACCTTGACGAACGAGCAGGGCGAAGATGTAGAAATGGTACTGGTGGAAACGTTCGACGTAGGCGAGAAGTTGTACGCCCTGCTGCTTGAGCGCGAGAATCCTGAAGCAGACGGAATCATCCTTCGTATGGAAGAAGAAGACGAGGAAATGGTTCTGTACAACATTGAAGATGAGGCTGAATGGAAAGCTGTTGAAGAAGCTTATAACGAGCTGCTTGCCCAGCAAGAATAGATTTCAGGCATTCATGCAAAACCCCGATACTCTATACGTATCGGGGTTTTGCATGTCGCACTGCTATAGGACAAGCCTTAGGAGATAGGCTCTGCTTCGACGATCACCTTCACATTGGTAATGCTGCGGTCCTCGGGTCCTTTGACAGGCAGTCCGATTTCTACATGGTCGATGATATAGTCGATATTATCCTGGGTAATAACTTCTCCAGGGAGAAGAATTGGAATTCCCGGCGGATAGACGTAGATGAATTCTGCAATGATATAGCCGGCAGATTCCCGGAAAGGAACCAGCTGCGTATCCGCGTAGAAGGCATCTCTCGGGATCAGGGCCAGCTGCGGGATATTCGGCACCTGTACCTTAAGCTCATAGATTTCACCCTTGCTGTAATGGATCGCTGAGAGCACCTGCAAGGCCGCAAGCAGCTTATCTACCGATTCCTGTGTATCTCCAGGGGTAATCAGGCAAAGAATATTATACATGTCGCTGAGTTCAACTTCGATGTTATACTTCTGCCGGAGCCAGTTCTCAGTCTCGTAACCGGTAATGCCCAGATGCCGGACATGGATGTTCAGCTTCGTCGGATCATGATTGAAGGTAGCTTCTGTTCCGAGAATTTCTTTGCCGAAGCTGTACAGCCCCTCGATCTCATTAATCGAGTTACGGGCATAATTGGACAGGGCAATGGTTCTCGCCGCCATCTCATGACCGTTCAGGGCAAGGTTGCGTCTGGAGGTATCCAGAGAGGCAAGCAGAATATATGAAGTTGAAGTGGTGGTCAGCATGCTGAGAATGGTCTGTACCCGCTGTGGGTTGACAAGACCCGTCTTGGCATTGAGGTTCAGTACCGAGCTCTGCGTCATGGAGCCGCCCAGCTTATGCACACTGGTTGCTGCCAGGTCTGCACCGGCCTGCATGGCCGATACCGGTAAGTCCTCATGAAAATGAATCAGTACTCCATGTGCCTCGTCCACAAGTACGGGAACCCCGTAACTATGGGCCAGGTCGACAATCGAACGGAGGTCGGCGCATACGCCAAAATACGTTGGATTGATAACGAGGACACCCTTGGCATCCGGATGGCGCCTTAAAGCCCGTTCCAGCGAGCTGGTGGTTATGCCGTGGTCTATCCCAAGATTCTCATCCTGTACAGGAGAGACGAAAATAGGCTTGGCTCCGGAGAAAATAATGGCCGACATCACCGATTTGTGAATATTGCGCGGCACAATAATTTTGTCTCCTTCTGAGCAGACAGAGAGGATCATAGTCATGATGGCATTGCTCGTGCCTTGTACACTGAAATAGGTGTAATCGGCGCCGAAAGCCTCTGCAGCCAGCTTCTGAGCTTCAAGAATAACCCCGGTGGGCTGATGAAGATCATCAAGCGGTGCAATATTGATCAAATCTATGGATAGAGCGTTATCGCCGATAAACTCACGGAATTCGGCATCGGTCCCTAGCCCCTTCTTATGTCCCGGAATATGGAATTGAACTGGATTTCCGGCGGCATGCTTTTTGAGAGCAGTGAAGAGGGGAGTAGCTTGTTGATTCATTTAATGCTGTCACAACCTTTCGCGAAGAGTAGTTTTAGATTTCGCTGAAGCAAAAGGCGTCCCCGGAGGGGCAGAATACCTATTTCTACTTGAGCAAGCATCAGTATAACAAATCAATCAACATAATACTAGGATGTGATGAAATGTCTGGCAAAGTTGCGCAACGTATGCATATCAGTTTAGCCTCACCGTTCATATTAGAAATGTGGATCATTATTTTCCTGGTCGAATTCGTAAAAGGATCGCTGCTGGTAGCTCTGCTGCCGGTCTATATGGAGAATATTCTGGGCCTCTCCGTAACGGTGGTGGGGTTCGCCTTCGCGCTGCAGTATCTTGGAGATAACCTGTTTCGCAGCCCGTTCGGCTGGGTGATGGAGCGGATCGGTTACCGCTGGACGATGACTGGTGCTCTGGTGCTGCTAGTGGTGGCTGTCGGGCTGATCATCTATGCCAAAGATGCCGTAAGCTTGTCCATCGCCTGTCTGATTCTGGGGATCGGTACCTCGCCGCTCTGGCCTTGTACGATGACGGGCATCACCGAATTGGCAGGCTCTACCCAGAGCGGCAGCAGCGGCGCAGCCATGGGGGCGGTGGAGATGGCCTCACTGGCCGGAACCGGCGTCGGTCCGATTATCGTCAATTTCATGATGGATCATGGCGGACAGGGCTACCGGACGGTCTTCCTGGTGCTGATGGGCTTCGCTGCCGCTGTTGTAGCCGTGGCGCTGTTCCTGCCTTCGAAGATCGGCGGTCATGCGCCGCGCGCTGTCCGCGAGATATCGGCGGAGGGGCCGCCGGTGCCGCGTAAGCCAGTAAGGCCGCTCCAGAGTCTGAAGCGTACCTGGCAGCAGGTCACCTCCTCACTGAAGGTAAGCCGCCTGCTGTTCCCGGCGTTGTTCCTGCAGGCTTTTGCGATCGGGCTTATGACGCCGGTGGTCACCTTGTTCGCACGCTCGGAGCTGCATGTCACCCCCAACCAGTTCAGTCTGCTGCTGATTGCCGGTGGAGGGATTACCGTGCTGACGCTTATTCCTGCAGGGAAGCTGGTCGATAAGGTCGGCACCTCCATCTTCCTCAATATCGGCTTCCTGCTGGCAGCCTGCTCCATGGCCTTCTTCTCACAGGTCCGCTGGCTGCCTCTGGCCTTCGTAGCGGTGGCGATGGTCGGGATCAGCTATGCGCTGATTCTTCCGGCGTGGAACGCCTTCCTCGCCAAGCAGGTGCCGGAGGGCGAGCGCGGAACCGTCTGGGGGCTCTTCCTGACGCTCCAGGGCTCAGGCATGGTTGCTGGTCCGGTCGTGTCAGGTAAGCTGTGGGATACGGTCAGCCACGGTGCGCCTTTTCTGGCCAGTGCCGGAGTAATGGTTCTGTTATTCGGTCTGCATCTGCTGATTGTTCACCGGACGAAGCTGAAGCACGGCAGAGCGCACTGAGTAGAGCGAGCACAGGGTAGTGAACCTGGTGTGGAAAGGCAAGAAGCCGCAGACCCCCTGAAAAGGAGGTGAAATGCGGCTTTATTGCTGTTTTTGCGTATAATAAGACTGGCGAATACCTCCTAATGTGGGTCCCGGCGTTTGGAAAAGGTCTAAAACGGGTAAAAATAGTCAATAAACCAAGTTACCGCTACATAATATGAAGTATAAAATAAGTGTAAGCCAAACAAAGAACCAAGGTGCAAGCGGAGGTCCGGCAGTCTGTTCTACTCTTAGGTTAGGCCATGAAGCTGACTATGCTTAAATCAAGCAGTTAGGGGGGAGTGCCGTGAACAAAAACGATGAGGTGGAGTACTGCAATCTGGAGCTGCGGTTTGACAGACAACATATCCAGGATCTAATCAAGGACTTGATCAAGGAAGGTTATTCCCTGTACTGGAGTGAGAACGAGAGCGTTTTTCTTATTTCGGTGCGCACCGGCCGCAAGCTTGTGAAGCTGCGCTTCCAGCGGATTAAGGACGGCTTCAAGCTGGTGGGAGATTACATGATCCGTGATGCGCGCCTGTCAGAATGGATGGAGAAGCTGATTGGGGATATGAGAGGTCATGCCGTTGTCAAGCGCTTCCGCGACCGTCAGATCATTATAGAGAATATTTTATTCGGTGAAGTCATCCGCCTGGTGGAGATTTCCGGCTATCAGCAGCGGGTGCTGTACCAGAAGGGGCCGCTGCTGTCGGATCAGGAGCTGACGAAGCTGTTCTACTCCATAGAGGGCGAAGAGCGGATCCGCGACCGCAGGCTTGCCGTGGATGAACAGCTCGACTTGCTGAATGAAGCTATGCGTGAGCTCGATACGGAAGCGGTGCAGGCCAGCACAGCGAGGCTTGAGCAATTGACCAGGGAGCTTGCGGCGCTGGAGTGGTAATACGCAGAGTGAATAATTACGATTAAGGGCATCCCATAGCGGGGTGTTCTTTTAAATTATAAGAATGTATAGGTTTCACGCTATTCATTATCCTTCTATTTCTCGCTGAAACGGTACCGTCCTTTAAAAGGACGGCAAAGCCGTTTCCACTTGTTGTGCCTTTCTGGAGGAGGGGGTTCACTTCTGCGCACAAAACCGTTAAAATAGTCATTGTGAGCAATTTCCCTGATGGATCGAAGTTTGTCAATGAAATTGATCTCTCTTTCGCAGGCAGAACTTTGCTGTCTCTGACAAAGGGTGGTATTCTAATACTGCGAGAAATGGATTTCACAAAAATACAGGGTGTAAAGGGTGGAGAACCAGATGTCAAAACAACAAATCGGCGTTATTGGCTTGGCGGTAATGGGCAAAAATTTGGCTCTTAACATCGAGAGCAAAGGCTTCAGCGTATCCGTGTTTAACCGTTCCCCGGAGAAGACACATGATCTGGTTGCAGAAGCAGCAGGCAAGAACCTGGTGGGCACGTTCTCCGTTGAAGAGTTCGTAGGGTCGCTGGAAGTACCGCGCAAGATTCTGATCATGGTTCAGGCAGGCCAGGCTACGGATGCCACCATTGAGCAGCTTCTGCCGTTCTTGGATCAAGGCGATATCATCATCGATGGCGGGAACGCTTATTTCCCTGACACGGTACGCCGCAGCAAATATCTTGAAGACAAAGGCTTCCGCTTCGTCGGCACCGGCGTGTCCGGCGGTGAAGAAGGCGCACTCAAGGGTCCTTCTATTATGCCAGGCGGTCAAGAAAGCGCGTATAAACTGGTTGAACCTATCCTTACGGCGATTTCAGCTCACGTGGGCGGAGAGCCTTGCTGTACATATATCGGGCCGGACGGGGCAGGACACTATGTGAAAATGGTGCATAACGGCATCGAGTACGGTGACATGCAGCTGATCGGCGAAGCCTACCACTTGCTCAAGGACGTCCTGGGTCTGGATGCCAAGGAGCTGCACAGCACCTTCGCAGAATGGAACAACGGCGAGCTGGACAGCTATCTGATCGAAATTACGAAGGATATCTTCGCCCAGTATGACGAAGAGACCGGCAAGCCAATGGTGGATGTCATCCTTGACGCTGCCGGACAAAAGGGTACCGGCAAGTGGACAAGCCAAAGCTCGCTGGATCTCGGCGTGCCGCTGTCCATGATTACCGAATCCGTCTTCTCCCGCTTCCTGTCTGCTATGAAGGAAGAACGCGTTGAAGCCAGCAAGGTGCTGAGCGGACCTGCTACGGCTCCATTTGACGGCGACAAAGCTGAATTCATTGAGAACGTGCGCAAAGCATTGTTCGCCAGTAAGATCGTATCGTATGCTCAGGGCTTCGCCCAGCTGCGTGTGGCTTCTGACGAATACGGCTGGAATCTGAAATACGGCGAGCTGGCCAAGATCTGGCGCGGCGGCTGCATTATCCGTTCCCGGTTCCTGCAGAACATCACGGATGCTTATGAGAGCAATGCAGAGCTGAAGAACCTTCTGCTTGATCCGTTCTTCAAGGATGTTATGGACAACTACCAGTCGGCATGGCGCAAGGTTATCGCTTCGGCTGTAACTCTGGGTATTCCGGTTCCTGGATTCTCCAGCGCCCTTGCATACTACGACAGCTACCGTACAGAACGTCTTCCGGCGAACCTGCTGCAAGCACAGCGCGATTACTTCGGCGCTCACACCTTCAAGCGTGTGGACAAAGAAGGCGTGTTCCACCACAACTGGCTGGCAGAGTAACAGGCAGCGTTCAGGTTAATGTTAGGAACCCGAGATGCTTTCCGCTTCATGCGGAGGGCTTTCGGGTTTTTTGCATCCATGAGGCATAGCCATGGCAGGTATAGCCCGCTTCAAAATGAAGGCTGCCGGCATTGTGCAAACTTTTCACCCTGTGTTATGATATGACAAATGTCGC
The DNA here is from genome assembly GCF_038002365.1 of Paenibacillus sp. FSL P4-0338. NCBI lineage: Bacteria > Bacillati > Bacillota > Bacilli > Caryophanales > Paenibacillaceae > Paenibacillus > Paenibacillus sp. FSL P4-0338. The sequence goes on from NZ_JBBOCG010000001.1 coordinate 936,603, forward strand.
GGCTTGGAGGTAGTTATGGACGATCGAAATATCATTCTCGTCGGGATGATGGCTACGGGGAAATCCACAGTAGGCGCCATTCTGGCCGAGGAGCTTGACTATGAACTGATTGATCTGGATGCAGTGATTACCGGAAGAGAGGGCCGCAGTATTGCGGATATCTTCGCAGATGGCGGAGAGCAGGCATTCCGGAGCATTGAATCAGAAGTACTTCAGGAAATGTTGCAGGGAGAACGCAGAGTGATCTCAACTGGCGGCGGGGCGGTACTTGCGCCCGGAAATGCCGAAGTCATGTTGGAGCATGGATTCGTTGTGGCCCTTACAGCCTCTGAGGATACCATTATTGAACGGGTCAGCGGGGATGAGAACCGGCCGCTGCTCGCCGGCAATGCGGCAAACCGGGTCCGTTCCATTCTGGAACAGCGCAGGGAAGCTTACCGTTTCGCGCATTGCACGGTCGATACAACGGAGCTGAATGTGGCTGAGGTCTCGCAATACATTTTACTGCGTTACCGCGATTGAGCTTTTATGTGTGTTGGCGACATGCATCAGGATGAAGCTTATTCCGCACTGGTATCATCCCACTCGATCATGCCGCCGCTCAGGTTAGAGCCTTGAATGCCGAATTGCTGCAGATATTCACAGACCCGCTGGCTGCGGTTGCCGGAACGGCAGATGAAGATGATCTCAGTGTCTGCCGGAAGCTTCTCCGTCTGCTGCGGGATCTGGCCCATCGGGATATGCTGCGCGCCGGGAATCATGCCGAAGGCAACCTCATCCTCTTCACGGACATCGATCAGTACAAGCTCTTCGCCGGCAGCGAGCCGCTTACGCAGCTCCTGCGGTGTAATTTGCGGAATTTCATTCATGGTAGTACCCTCTTTTCTGCCCGAATGGGAATGGATTCTCTTCACGCAATGATAACACAACTGCGGATTACCCTGTCAAACAGGCCCGTACATACAGACTATATATGATGAAGGAGCGCTTATACTATGGACGTTATTGTTAGGCCTACGCCGACGCTGCAAGGAGAATTCGGAGCCCTGTCCTCCAAAAATTACACCACGCGCTACCTGCTGGTAGCCGCTCTCTCTGAAGGAGTCAGCACGATCTACCATCCTGCCCACAGCGAGGACAGCGACGCGATCCGCAGATGTATCGCCGATCTTGGCGCAGTCCTAACCGAAGATGATGAGAAAATCGTAGTGCAGGGGTTCGGACGCCATCCCCGTGACGTCAAGGAGCTGAATGTCGGGAATGCCGGCGCTGTGCTCCGCTTCCTGATGGCAGTGGCTGCGCTTAGCCCGGAGGTTACCTTCGTGAATACGTATCCCGATTCTCTGGGCAAGCGGCCGCATGACGACCTCATTCTGGCACTGGGGCAGCTCGGCGTGGAAGTAGAGCATAATAACGGAAGGCTGCCGATTACGATCCGCGGGGGCAAGCCGCAGGGTGGACGGATTACCGTCTCCGGCGCTGTCAGCTCACAGTATCTCAGCGCACTCTTATTCCTGACCCCGCTGCTTGAAGAAGACAGTGAGATCATCGTGCTGGATGATCTGAAATCCAAGGTGGTCATCGGCCAGACGCTGGAGGTGCTGGAGCAGGCCGGGATCATCGTACATGCGGCGGACGATTATATGTCCTTCAAGGTGCCTGGACGCCAGACCTATGCAGCCAAGACCTATACGGTGCAAGGCGATTATCCGGGATCAGCCGCAGTGCTTGCGGCCGCAGCGGTGACGAAGTCGGATGTGACCATTCACCGGCTGGCTGAGAGAAGCAAGCAGGGGGAGCGGGCTATTGTCGATGTGCTGCGAATGATGGAGGTGCCGCTCACCCATGAGAACGGAACCGTGCATGTGCAGGGGAACGGCATTCTGAAGGCAGTAGAATTCGACGGTGATGCGGCAACCGATGCGGTGCTGGCTATGGTGGCCGCGGCGGTTTTTGCCGAAGGGACCTCACGCTTCTATAATGTGGAGAATCTGCGCTACAAGGAATGCGACCGCATCACGGACTACCTGGCTGAGCTGACCCGGGCCGGTGCGAAGGTCGAGGAACGCAGGGACGAGATCATTGTGCATGGTACACCGGAAGGCGTGGAAGGCGGCGTAACGATTAATGCCCACTATGACCACCGTGTGATTATGGCGCTTACTGTAGTAGGTCTGCGGGCCCGCCAGCCGCTGCTCATCAAGGATGCCCATCATGTGGCGAAGTCTTATCCGCAGTATTTCGATCATCTGCGCTTGCTGGGTGCGGATGTGGAATGGGTGAAGTGAGCATTCTAGGTTCTTTAAGCATCACACCTCTTGCTCCGGAAGATATCTCTTCTGTATCGAAGCTGTTCAAGGTGACGATCGCCGACGCCTTCGAACGGGAAGGATTGGGGCACCTGCAGGCAGACATCCGGCAGGAGACCGCAGCCAAGATACAGATGGCCAATGCTGCGCTGAATCCGCAGGATACGGATGTGTATTTCTGGCTGGCCAGAAGCGGTGGAGTGGTTATCGGCACGGTTTCTTATGCGCCTTGCGGAGAGGACATACGGAACTGCACCGATAACCGCCTATCGGCTGTCGGTGAGCTGGGAAGCTTGTATGTCCTGCCTGAATTTCAGGGGCAGGGTGTAGGCTCAGCTTTAATTGAGGAGGTCACGGTCTTTCTCAGAAAGCGGGGGATTTCCGAATTCTGCCTGGACAGCGGATATAAGCGGGCGCAGGACAGATGGCTGCGGAAATTCGGAACGCCCCATGCAGCAGTGCAGGATTATTGGGGGCCGGATTCCATTCATATGGTATGGCTGTGCAGCGTGGAGGACCCAGAGGATTCTTAGGCACAGAGATAAATTAACAGGTTACGCAAGCTGATGAGGATTTGGAACTTCTGGCGCAGCGCTGTATGATATAGGTGTTGCTGAAAATGACAGAACTGTGGCTTAAGCGGCAAGCAGTGCTGCGGGGGGCATGGACGAAATCAAACGGAAGGGGAAATACACACATGAGCTTTGAGAACCCAAGCAGGGAAGAGATCGGCGAGATTCTGGCTGCGGCAGGAAATATCGCTGTTGTTGGCCTATCCGACAAAACAGACCGCACCTCATATATGGTTGCAGGGGCTATGCAGAGCCGGGGCTACCGGATCATTCCGGTTAATCCGTCAGTGGACGGGGAGATCCTGGGCGAGAAATGCTACCATACGCTGGCGGAGATTCCGGAGCCGGTGGATATTGTGAATGTGTTCCGCCGCAGTGAATACTGCGCGGCTGTTGCGCAGGAGGCTGCTGATATCGGCGCACGTGTGCTCTGGCTGCAGCAAGGGATTGTCAGCCAGGAGGCGGCGGATATTGCCGCTGCGAATCATATGATTGCGATCATGGACCGCTGCATCAAGGTGGAGGAAGCGATCACGATGAAGGGCCGGAGCCGGGGATAAGACGATTCGTGTGCATGATCAGGTGCACAGATGCCGGATATACTTGTAGGTCAGAGTTATCCAGATTAAATTTTGCGGAAACGTACCTCAGACCTGGTTGCAGTATTCTTGATTAGTTCTCGCTAACAATTATTGAAATGATTTACACAGACGAAGAACGTCCTTTACTCCATTAACAAGGGGAGAAGGGCGTTTTTTTGCATTTTCCGGGAGGGGGAAGGTAGATATGGAATTTGAAATGGCACACAGCAGCTTTATGGAGGCACATACGAATGAAAGAACGGGTGAACGGAGGGGGAGGCTGCTGCGCGGACATAACTATGCGGAGAAGCTGTTTCTGCAGAATGTATGGTGGCCGCTATTTGAGTCACTGGAGCATCTGCACCCTGAATATGAGGTGTACGACTGGAACCGGAAGTCGCAGTTTCTGGATTTTGCTTTTCTGCCGCAGAACGGAACCCGCTTTGGCATCGAATGTGACGGTTATCAGAGCCATATCAAGGATATGGACCGGGAAAAATTCAACTATGCGCTGAACCGGGACACCTTCCTTACCGGGATGGGCTGGAAGATGCTGCACTTCTCGTTCGACGATATTCAGCAGCCTCCCGAAGTGTGCCGGATGCTGCTGCAGCTGGCGCTGGCACCGTTTTTGGCGCGGAGTAGAGTGGCCGGAGCACAACTGTTGTCTGGAGGAAAAGACGTATTACGTTTAGCCTGGCAGATTGGAAGACCCCTTCGTCCTAAGGATGTTACAGACTATTTTCAGATCAACTATAGAACGGCGCGCAAGCTGCTCAGCGCTCTGAGCGAGAAAGGACTGCTCCAGCCTGTCGCTGGCGGAAGAGGGATAAGATCCTATGAACTGAGGCCAATGCATCAGGATCAGAGTTGGTGAGAAGACGGAACTTCATTGGTTAAAAGGCTTTGAATAGTCGCAGCCGCACCAGTGTGAATGTATTTTGTACATTAGAATTTAGTCAAAACCCGCGATTTCGAGCTTCTGTTGCATTTTATACAGTAGAATTTTTATTTATGGTTGGTTATGATGTAATTCTGAGAATTCTAATGTACGAAATACAATAGATCGTGGATATGAGCGGAATTTCGGCCAATCTGTTGTACAAAATACAATCACCGCTCTATTGGTAGGCTGTCTATGCTCATGCTACACTTTAGCGGGTGCGAAGGGTGCGAAGGGTGCGAAGGGTGCGAAGGGTGCGAAGGGTGCTGACGGTGCCGTCTTCGTAGCGCGCTTCACCTCCGGTTCATCCCCAGATTCTTTTGACAAAAACTGCTGTAACGCTTACCATTCAATATAGAAAGAAAGGAGAGGGTCGCCTTGAATTGGCTCGGATCTTTGCAGCAGTTGGGCAGAGCCATTATGCTTCCTACCATGGTGCTTCCGGCGGCAGCTATCCTGCTGAGTCTGGGCAGCTTACCGTGGTCTGCATGGGGACTTTCTTCGGTATCCGAAGTGACGACGTACGCGGGGCAAGGAATATTCTATTTCATGCCTTATTTGTTTGCTGTCGGTGTTGCGTGGGGGTTGTCCAATCAGGCCGGACCGGCCGGACTGGCCGCGCTCGCAGGGATGTTCACTTATGACCGGATTGTGTCCAACATGGGAGACGGGGCTGTACAGCCTGCAACTTTAATTGGGATTATCCTTGGGATTGTAGCCGGTGTAGCGCATAACCGGTTTAAGAATATCAAGCTGCCGGAGGCGATCCAGTTTTTTGGAGGGTCGCGTTTTGTTTTGCTGTTCATGGGCTTATTCTCGGCGTTATTCGCCTGGGTCATGCTCGGAGTGTCACCGCTCTTGCAGGAGCTACTCAATGAGCTGTTCAGGGTAGTGCAGGTGACCGGCGGGTATGGAGTGTTTGTCTACGGGGTGCTATACAGGGTGCTGACGGCCTTTGGCCTGCACCATATTCTGAATAATGTGTTCTGGTTCCAATTGGGCTCCTTTACGACGCCTGACGGCAGTGCGGTCGTACAGGGGGATTTGCCGCGCTTTTTTGCCGGCGACCCTACAGCAGGTGTGTTCATGGCCGGGCTGTTCCCGATTATGATGTTCGCTCTGCCGGCAATTGCCTTTGCGATCATTCAGGAAGCACGCGAGGACCTCAAGCCCAAGATCAAGAAGACTTTTTTGCGTGCAGCTTTGGTGTGCTTTCTGACCGGCGTGTCGGAGCAGATTGAATTTGCCTTCCTGTTCGCGTCGCCGTATTTGTTTGCGCTGCATGTGGTCATGTCCGGGCTTGCGATGGTGCTGACCTACTCGCTCGGGATTCATCACGGCTTCTCCTATTCTGCGGGGACCATCGACTTCTTCCTCAACATGCATCTGTCCCAGCGGGCTTGGCTGCTGATTCCGATCGGGATCGGCTATGGCATTGTCTATTATAACGTGTTCCGCTGGGCGATCCGCCGGTTCCAGATACCTACGCCGGGCCGCGAGGAAGGCTCTGAACTGGGCGACTGGGCGGGCAATATCCCGTATCAGGCTCCGCTGATTCTGGAGGCGCTGGGCGGCAAGGAGAATATTGTGCAGGTTCAGGCCTGCATCACCCGGCTGAGATTAACGGTGCATAATGACCGCTTCATAGATACAGGGGCGCTTAAGGGGCTGGGTTCCGCAGGTATTATTAAGCTGGGCGGGGGCAATGTGCAGGTCGTCTTCGGGACGTATTCGGAGCTGATCCGTGAGGAGATTGACAAGCTGATGCTGCGCGATCTGCCGCAGGTGCTGTTCAGTGCGCCGATCCAGGGGCGTATGATGCCGATTGAAGAGGTGCCGGATCATATTTTTGCCGCGAAGCTGGTGGGGGATGGAGTGGCCTTTGTCCCGGAAAAGGGAGAGCTGGTCTCGCCCGTATTCGGCAAGGTGATGCACGTATACCCTACAATGCACGCAGTGGGCATAGCTACGCCCGAAGGGCTCGAGGTGCTCATGCATATCGGGATTGATACTTCGCAGCTTAAGGGGCCGTTTGAGGCGCTTGTACAGGAAGGTGACAGCGTGGAGCCGGGGCAGCTGCTGGTCAAGTTTGATCTGGCCTACTTGAAGGAGCATGCCGCTTCACTGGCGACACCGATGGTGATTACCAACCCGGACCGGGTCAAATCCTGGAGCTATGCGCCATTCAAAAACGTGAAAAAGGGGCAGTCTTCCGTTATGTCCGTGGTACTACATGAAAGCAATGTTGGAGGGATCGAAGCATGATACAAGGCATAGGCGCCGCAGCAGGTGTTGCCATCGGGAAGGCCTTTGTCTTGCCGAACTGGGAATGGAGTCTGCCGGACACCCAGGTCAATCCGGTGGATCTGGCGAAGGAGTTCGAACGGTTGTACGAAGGCATTCGAACCTCCAAGGACGAAATCGAGTTTATCAAAAAAGAATTCCGCGAGGTCGTCGGACCAGAGGAATCGAGTATTTTCGATGCCCATCTGGCAATTCTGGATGATCCGGTGTTCATGAGCGAAATCCGCGGCATTATCGAACGCCAATACAAGGCGGCCGAGGTGGCGGTCAAGGAAGCGATCGACCACTTCGTGGCGATGTTCGATTTGCTCGACGATGAATATATGAAGGAGCGGGCTGTGGACATTAAGGATGTCGGTAACCGCCTGCTGAAGCATCTCCTGGGTGCGCCTGAGGTCACTCTGCCGTCGGATACCCAGCCGTACATCCTGGTAGCGAAGGAGTTGTCCCCCTCACAGCTGGCGCATTTGAATCCGGCGTATGTGCTGGGCATCGTGACGATGATGGGCGGCAAAACCTCGCATTCCTCCATCATGGCCCGTGCGCTCGGCATTCCGCTGGTGGCGGGCCTGGAGAACAAGATCCTGACTCCTATCCAGACAGGGGACATGCTGGTGCTCGATGGGGAGACCGGAGCGGTCATGATTCATCCGGATGAATCCACACTTCTTGACTTCAACACCAGACGCGCGAAGCAGCAGCGGAAGCGGGAACAATTGGAGCTGCTTGCAACCGTTGAAGCGGTGACGAAGGACGGTGTGTCTCTGCGGCTGGCCGGCAATATCAGTTCCGTGAAGGAGCTGAATATGGCGCTGAAATACGGGGCCGAGGGAGTGGGGCTGTTCCGCACAGAGTTTCTGTACATGGACCGCAGTTCTTTTCCGACAGAGGAGGAGCAGTTCGAAGTCTACAAGCTGGTCGCGGAAAAAGTCGGCAAGGAGTCCGTGGTCATCCGCACGCTTGATATCGGGGGAGACAAGCATCTGGATTACTTCCAGCTGCCGGAGGAGCAGAACCCGTTCCTTGGCTACCGGGCCATCCGGATCAGCTTGGACCGCAAGGACATGTTCAAAACCCAGATTACAGCCATTCTGCGGGCCAGTCATTACGGCAATGTCCGGATGATGTTCCCGATGATCTCTTCTGTCGAAGAGGTGCAGGCGGCCAAAGCGGTGCTGAACGAGGTGAAAAGTGAGCTGGACAGCCGGGGAGTACCGTATAACCGCGAGATGAAGGTAGGTATAATGATCGAGGTTCCGGCCGCAGTGATGATTGCCGACCTGCTGGCAGAGGAAGTGGACTTCTTCAGTATCGGCACGAATGATTTGGTGCAGTATGTACTGGCTGTGGACCGGATGAATGAGCAGATTGCCCATATGTATCATCCGTACCATCCGGGAGTGCTGCGCATGATCCGCATGACGGTGGATGCGGCACGCAGCGTAGGCATCGATGTCAGTGTATGCGGCGAGATGGCCGCAGACGAGCGCTCACTGCCGCTCTGGCTGGAGCTGGGGATCGGTGTTCTGAGCATGTCGCCGCAAGCCTTGCTGAAGGTGAAGCACCGTACGCTGAACACCCTGGCTTCTGAGGCCAGAGAGATTGCGAAGGTCTGCTTCCGCAACCGCACCAGCTCGGAAACAGAGGAGCAGCTTACAGCTTTTGTAGGACGGAGCGGATTCCCGCTGGGCGCTGGCGGAGATTCCAAAGAGAAGACGTCATAGCCTTCTAGCGGCCGAATATTATTGGCGTACAAGGACAAGTTGAACAAGAATATTGATATTAAGTCCGGGGTGAGGGTCAAGGGGGCCATACACACCGGGCTTTTTTCAATGATAAGAATGTATATGTTTTGGGGTTCCCGCAAAGTATCTGAGTCATCATCGAAGCTTAATCCCCACTTTGTGGGGTTATTTTGCTTTGAAATTACAGGAGAACAAGCCCGCTGTCAAAAAAGCAAAACCGTTTGGACTACTCGGCAGTCAGTATATACAGAAGTCAAAAAAAAGAAAGGGGAGACTAAGCCTGGATGGAACATACGTGGGAAGGCGAGCAGGTGCGCCACTTGAATGAACAGGAGCAGCTGTTTATCAGCCGGGTACTGGAGCAGAAGAAAATACTCTACAGCATTGCGTACAGCTACTTGCGCAGCGAGGCTGAGTCACTTGAAATGGTTCAGGAAACTACATACCGGGCCTGGGTCAAGCGCAGGAGCCTGAAGGACGAGGGCCGGTTCGCACCCTGGCTGACCCGGATTCTGATCAACTGCTGCAAGGATGAACTGAAACGGAGGAAGCGGCTGGCTGCTCCTGTGCCGGAACCGGCAAGCGCTGGACTACAGGAGATGACCAGTGACCGTAAGCTGGATATGGAGCAGGCCCTGGAAGCGGTAAAGCCGAAATACCGTCAGGTGCTTGTGCTGAAATACTACCGGGATATGACGCTGACAGAAATTGCCGAGGTGCTGGGTAAGCCGGAAGGAACGGTTAAGACCTGGCTGAACAAGGGACTTAAGCAGTTGCGCGACAAAATGAGAATCAAAGGGGGACTATAGCATGGTCAAGACAGAAGAAGAGCTGCTGAAGGAGTACTACCACAGTCTGTCGGCAGAAGCGGATGAGGTTGCAGAGATGAAGCTGAATACGGCAATCCGTAAAGGCATAACGCGTTCACGCAGAAGCTCTATGTCACTAAGGAAGCGTTATGCTCTGGCTACAGCGGCGGCAGTACTTGGGATTGTGCTGTTATTCTCCTTTCCCCGGGCGGGTGAGGTGTTGAAGACCCAAGGGGCAGCTCCCGATCAGGCAGCAATATATCAGAGCTACGGACCCCTTGAAAAGTACATTCCAGCTGTGATGACCACAAACGCCGTATCTTCGGCAATCGAGGCTGGCCTTGTACAGCGCATTACGGGTGTTACCGCGGAGCAGAACGGATTTGTCCTGACTGTAGACGGAATTGCTGTAGATCAGAAGGGGATTATCATTTTGTATTCCTTGCAGAATAAGACTGATGAGAAGGCCCGAGTAGCACATATTCAGTTAACATCAGCTGTTTCAAATCCTTTGCATACATCCCTGGGGCCTGAGAACTCAATTTCCCCAAATCGTATAACCTACGGGTATGAATTAAGGCAGTGGGAGAGTGATGCAGACGCTCTTCCCGATCAATTTACGTTTGAGCTGGAGCTTGGTAAATACAAACAGTTTGCCCCAGCTTCAGCAGACAGCCTTTACGCTAAACTGTCTGTAGCCATTCCGCTGGACCGGGAGCAGCTCGCCAAGGCAGGAGAAACCATACATGTAGACAAAACACTGGAAATAGACGGTCAGAAAATTAAAATTAATCAGGTCTATCTGGCCGCCTCCGGCATTTATCTGGACTATACCTGCGACCCGCTGAACTCCAAACAGATCTTCTCCATGTACAAACCGGGGCTCTTGGCAGGCGGCAGTGGTGATTATACGTATCTGGCTTTACGCGCCGCCAGCTTTACGGACAGTGGGGGCAGACTGATATTTGCAAACGACAGCAGTTCTACACAATCGCTCCAGCTGCAAATCAATGGAATTCTGGCGCTGGATAAGAAGGCAACCCAATTAATTGTAGATACGGATAAGCAACAAATTATCAAGGCTCCGGATCCGTATCTGCAAATGTCCGTTCACAACACGGAGAGGGGCTCTACGATGGTGCTGGAGTATGATTCTCAGGCACAGACTAACAGTATCTACAATAACTTAATGCTGGGGCGAAAATTCACCGATGGAGCAGGTTCAGTTCATTCAGCAGATAAGTTTGATATCGATATTCCGCTGCGCACGGAGCCGGAGAATGCGAAGTCAATCCCTCACATGTATTACCAGGGTCTGGGCAGTAATAAATACCCGCAGCCGCTGACGTTCACCATTAAGGCATATCCTGCCCTGATCAAAGAGAAACTGTCCGTTCCAATCCGGTAATCCTCCTTTAAAAGCAGGAACAAGCCCTGAACCCTGTCAGACGACAGGGCAGGGCTTGTTGTTTGTATCAGATATCACTATTGCCTGCTATTCACCAGCAAGCGCATCGCAGAACGCTTTGCCGTAAGGCGGCAGATCCGGCGGGCGGCGGGCGGAGATGATATGGCCGTCAGTGACTACAGGCTCGTCCTTCCAGATGGCTCCAGCGTTCTCCATATCGTCACGGATGCCCGGTGTGGAGGTGACGGTGACCCCTTCAAGTATTTTGGCGGAGATTAAGACCCAGCCTGCATGGCAGATCTGTCCAATCGGCTTCTTCGCAGTATTGAAATCCTGCACCAGCTTCAGCACTGCGCTGTACCGGCGGATTTTGTCGGGAGCCCAGCCTCCGGGAACAAGGATGCCGTCATAGTCGGCTGCCTTAAGCTCATCCCAGCTGTATTCAGCAGTGGCCGGGACGCCATATTTGCCGACATATGTCTTCCCCTTCTCAAGGCCGGCCAAATGAACCTCGGCCCCTTCCTCGCGGACGCGGTATACGGGATACCACAGCTCAAGATCTTCAAATTCATCGTCCACCAGCGCAATGACTTTTTTACCTGACAGTCTCATTCTATACAGCTCCCTTCGGCTTAACTTCCTGATATCTATGTCATTCTATCAAAAGAGACACGTGAAGTCACATTTTGATATGGAAAAAAATAAAATCATTGCCAATTAAAACATGATATGCAAACTTGCAGGGATTCAGGGGAATGAAGTCGAATACTAGAAAGGGAAAAGGCAAAACCATGCGTTTTTAAAAGATCATTCTGAGGTGTGGGAGATGTATAAGGAACAATTAATGAAGAAGTCTTGTGGCTGCGGCGGGATCATGACCATACATATGCATACGCTGATTTATAGTGCGAAGATCAAAATTACTCATGTCCCTGTATATACCTGCGGGCAATGCGCCCGCTATGAGCCCTTGCCGGTTATCAAGCGTGACCTGGGTCTGCTGATCCAGGAGCTTGGAGAGCGTCCTGCGGGCAAGCTGCATTTGTCCTTTGCGGACCGCAATGAGTGGGCCAGTGTGCTGAAGGATACGCTTTCTGCGGGCCTGTTTGCCGGTGGCTTGCCGGAACTGGAGGAGTCTATCCGCACGGCTATGCAGAGCCGGATTGATCTGCTGCTGGATGTATACCGCACGGCTGCGGATCTGTCTGACCGGAAATGGATGGAAGAAATAGGCCTCCGGCTATCCCAGTTGACGGCTCAATCGGCAGAAAGTGCCAAATAAAGAGTATTTTTTGACATTTTGAAAAAAAGTCTGCAAAAACAATGAAAAATTTTCAGTGAATGTTGGATTTTTCACGCGCTTTTTGATACGATAGAGAAAGCTTATAGAAATCTTGAAATTTTAAGGGCTTTCATCTGGAAGTTACTGGAGGATCAGAAATTGGCGGAAGGCGTTAAAGCCGCGCCAGGACTGGCGTTTCAACCTTTGAAAGAAATTTTGAAAGGAAAATGAAGCGTTATCATTGCACAATTGTACAAAGTGTCGTATCATAATTTTAATTAGTCGAACGATAAAATTTATCGCAATGGAGAGAGTAATTTGACGGTAACCATTTACGATGTAGCTCGAGAAGCAGGCGTATCTATGGCTACGGTATCACGGGTTGTGAATAATAACCCCAACGTGAAACCGCAGACCCGGAAGAAGGTTTTTGAAGCGATTGAGCGTTTGGGCTATCGTCCGAATGCTGTGGCGAGAGGTCTCGCCAGCAAGAAAACGACAACCGTAGGGGTTGTTATCCCTGATATCTCAAACTCGATTTTTGCGGAAATTGCACGCGGGATTGAAGATATTGCCAATATGTATCACTACAACATTATTCTCTGTAACGCTGACAAGCGCAAAGAGAAAGAGATTCGTGTCATTAACACACTGCTCGAGAAGCAGGTGGACGGGCTGCTGTTCATGGGCGGAACCGTTACGGAAGAGCATATTCAGGCGTTCCAGACCTCTGCTGTGCCTATCGTACTCTGTGCGACCCGCGATGAGAAGGGAACGTATCCTTCCGTGGATATCGACCACGAGACGGCTGCATTTGATGCAGTGAATACGCTGATCCGCCACGGACACCGTGAGATCGCCATGATCAGCGGCACACTGCAGGACCCTGCGAACGGATATGCCCGGTTCCACGGCTACAAGAAGGCGCTGGAAGCGGCAGGTATCGAGTATCAGGAGGATCTGGTGCGCATCGGTAACTATCGATACGAATCCGGTGTCGAAGCGATGAAGTACTTCCTGGGTCTGAAGAAGAAGCCGACAGCTATCTTTGCCGCTACCGATGAGATGGCAATTGGCGCCATTCACAGTATTCAGGATGAAGGCCTTAAGGTACCGGATGACTTCTCGATTATCAGTGTAGACAACATCCGGATGGCTTCGATGGTTCGTCCGCTCCTCACTACTGTAGCACAGCCGATGTATGATCTCGGTGCTGTAGCGATGAGACTGCTGACGAAGCTGATGAAGAAGGAGACCGTTGAGAATCCGCGGGTAATTTTGCCGCATGAGACCATTCTTCGTCTGTCTGTCAATCATGTCAACAAATAAGATCAGTATGTCTAGCACGTGAATATAGGTTTCTTAAGAAGCTCCTTCGGGAGCTTTTTATGTTTGCGGTCAGAAAATTCAAGGGGGCTATGAAATGAGCGGAGTGCTGGGTCTGATTGGCGCAATGGATGAAGAAATCAAGCTGCTGCTGGAAGAGATGGAGAATCGGCAGACCACGGTGAAGGCCGGAATTACCTTTTATGCAGGGACAGTGTTCGGGAAAGCAGCTGTGGTCTGCAAATCAGGAGTAGGGAAGGTGAACGCCGCAGTAACCACACAGATTCTGCTGGACAGCTTCGACGTAGAGCAGGTGCTGTTCACAGGAGTGGCCGGAGCGCTGCATCCTGAGCTGAACATCGGGGATATTGTTATTTCGTCCTCCTGTATTCAGCATGATATGGATGTTACAGCGCTCGGTTATGCCAGAGGGGTGATTCCCTATCAGGAGACCTCCGCCTTCCAGGCAGATCCTCTGCTGGTGAAGTTAGCAGAAGAGGCTTGTCAAGAGCTGAAGCAGAAGTCTGTAACTGGCATTGTACTGTCCGGGGATCAATTCATCGCCAGCAGGGCATCAGTAGCTATGCTGCGTGAGCAACTGGACGGGGCCTGTGCAGAGATGGAGGGTGCGGCGGTTGCCCAAGTCTGCCATATGAACGGGATACCTTTTGTAGTCGTACGTTCAATGTCAGACAAGGCAGACGGCTCAGCCCATGTAAATTACAGTGAGTTCACCGTAACTGCCTCGCAGCATTCGCATGCCATTCTGGAGCATATGCTTAAGGCAATGTAACCTGCATGCAGGCCGCCTGAATTAATACATAAACCGCTGTCTGAAGCGCACCCGGTCGAAGGTCTCGCGGGAGGATAGCGGTACTTCCTGACCCATGCGGACCATGAGGCAATTGGCCGGATGCGAGCAAATCTCCGGATCATCGGTAGCATACCACACCATATCTACCGTCTTCATCAGCTTCTCCATCATCTGGCGGTACTCCCATACGGTAAGGCCGCTCCCCTTGAGGTCCCAGTGCCAATAATATTCGGTTGTGAATACGATGCAGTTCTCCAGTTGTCCCTCTTCAAAAGCGCTTGAAACCAGCAGCTTCGCAAGCCCGCTCCCGCGGTACTCGTCAGCCACTTCTATAGCTCCCAGCTCAATCAGATCTTCCATTCCGCCCTGAGACCATAACTCCAGTTCATCCGGATAATGAAAAGTGACATAGCCCACGATAACGTCTGAGACCACTGCTGCTACGATGCGTCCTTCAGGTAAGCCCGATATCTCTATCAAGGCTTCAAGCTGCTCCTGCGGCTTACGGAAGGCGTCCAGATCTCGGTGCATACTTAAGGTCTGAAGCGTTTCGGCGGATAAGGGTCCGCGGACAGAAATCAGCCGGCCTTGATGCTCTATCGTATGGAATACAGGGATTTTATAATGCTCCATGCTTGGGCTCCCTCCGGTTCACTATAATATGGAATGTAACCGCTTCCTGTGATATACTGATTCCGACACGGAATATTCACATTTAGAACGTTGACGCAATTAATAGAAGTAGATGGTACCCTTAAAGCTTAAAGCAAACCAGAAGGGGAGGCAAGAGTAATGGGGCAAGTTCAAGGCGAAATTTTGCCGGGCCGGGTGCAGCGCTCGAATATGGAGGATTATTCCCGGGCAGTTGACGAATTCCGGTGGGAGGATGTCGAGCGCAGCTTCTCCTGGCATGGGACCGGCAAGGTGAATATGGCACATGAAGCGATCGACCGTCATGTCGACGAGGGGCGTGGGGCTGCTACGGCACTGATCTACAGCGATGCGGTGCGAGAGGAGCGGTACACCTTCGCCGACTTAAGGGAACGGTCGAACAAGTTCGGTAATGTACTACGCAAATACGGAATCGGCAAAGGCGACCGGGTGTTCATCTTCATGCCGCGTACCCCGGAGCTGTATTTCAGCCTGCTCGGCATACTGAAGACGGGAGCAGTAGCAGGTCCTCTGTTCGAGGCGTTCATGGAGACGGCGGTCAAGGACCGGCTGGAGGACAGCGGAGCCGTGGCGCTGGTGACCACGCCGGAGCTGCTGCACCGGGTGAAGCGGGAGCAGCTCCCAGGACTGCGCCATATCTTTGTGGTAGGAGCTTCTGCTGCTGAAGATTCGGGGCTGCTGAGCTATGAAGCGGAGATGGCTGAGGCGTCCGCTGAGCTGGAACCGGAATGGCTGAGCCTGGACGACGGTCTGATTATGCATTATACCTCCGGTTCCACCGGGAAGCCCAAAGGCATCTACCATGTACAGAGAGCCATGATCCAACACTATTATACAGGCAAGGTAGTCCTGGATTTGCGGCCGGAGGATGTGTACTGGTGCACGGCCGATCCGGGTTGGGTGACTGGAACCTCTTATGGGATCTTTGCCCCCTGGCTAAATGGGGTAGCGAATGTAATCCGTGGAGGCCGCTTCAGTCCGCTGGATTGGTATAAGACGATTGAACGCTTTGGGGTGACGGTATGGTACAGTGCGCCTACGGCTTTCCGGATGCTGATGGGGGCTGGTAAGGAGACTCTGGAGGGGATCGATCTCAGCAGTCTGCGTCATGTGCTGTCTGTCGGCGAGCCGCTGAACCCTGAGGTCGTGCGCTGGGGCGACAAAATCTATCAGCAGCGGATTCATGATACGTGGTGGATGACCGAGACGGGAGCGCAGCTCATCTGCAACTACCCGGGAATGGACATCAAACCAGGCTCCATGGGGCGGCCGTTGCCGGGGATTGAGGCAGCTATCCTTGATGACCGCGGCAACGTGCTGCCGCCTTATGCCATGGGCAATCTGGCTATTCGCACCCCCTGGCCGTCCATGATGGGCAAGGTGTGGAATAACCAGGCTAAATACGATGAATACTTCCGAATTCCGGGATGGTATATCTCCGGGGATTCGGCGTATATGGATGAAGACGGCTACTTCTGGTTCCAGGGCCGGATTGATGATGTGATCAATTCCTCCGGGGAGCGGATTGGACCTTTCGAGGTCGAGAGCAAGCTGGTGGAGCATCCGGCTGTCGCGGAGGCTGGGGTCATCGGCAAGCCGGATGTCATGCGCGGAGAGATCATCAAGGCCTTCATCTCGCTGCGGGACGGATACAGTCCAACCGCGGAGCTGAAAGAAGAGATCGCGGCATTTGTCAAAGCCGGCCTGTCTGCCCATGCTGCACCGCGTGAAATCGAGTTCAAGGATAAGCTGCCCAAGACCCGGTCCGGCAAAATTATGCGCCGTGTACTGAAGGCCTGGGAGCTGCATCTTCCGGCAGGCGATTTGTCTACCATCGAAGACTAGGCAGAATTTAAAAAAGCCCGTTCCCCTTATCCCGGGGAACGGGCTTTTGAAGCTTCTACTGAAGTCTGACTGCCCTGCTTAACGTCCGGAGTTGCCTGGTGCGTTAGTGGCGGTACTGCCTCCGGCATTCCCGCCCGTATTCCCGCTGGTATTGCCTGCGGGCTTCCCGCCGCTGTTTCCGCCGGCTGCATTGGTACCGCCTAACGGAGTTGAATCATCAACGGCAGGCGGCTGAACAATGATCATGCCAGGGTCTTCCGTACTATCCGGGATGATTCCGGCGTCCGGTGTCGGTTCTGCGTCCGGCGTCTGTTCCGGAGTTGGCGTAGGCTCAGGTGTAGGCTTAATGCCGCCAGCCACACTGCCGGAAGCAGTCTCATGTCCGGCTACGTCCACGGCAGCCACATAGAAGGTAGCATTAGCGCCTGCCGGAGTACCCGGCTTGAAGACGGTACTTTCCCCAGCCGAGAGAACGGCCTGCTTTTGGAAAGATCCGCCGTTCAGGGAACGGTATAGGCGGTAGCCGACAACATCCGGCGAACCGCTTGGAGTGAACGTAACTACAGCTTTGCCGGTACTGTAGGAGACGATGACTTCACCGGGAGCACTTGGCCCGTTGCCGTCATCGACCCGCGGATCGACCTCGGTCGGATAGTCGGTCTTAGCATCCTGCGGCATGTAGTACGCCAGTGACTCATGTGATTTCATTGCCGGGAAGGCAGCCAGCAGCTCTTTGACCAGCTCCTGAATCGGCTTCTCGCGCTTGACTACGATCTTCTCCTTCAAGAAATCCTCAGGAGTTCCTTCCAGAGGGATGTAGTTCACCCCGTTGTAAGTGATATATTTGGCATTGGAAATTCCGTCGTCGCTCTCCTTAGGAACGAATTTAGCATTGAACAGATCCGTTGTGAATCTATCCGTCAGCTTGGAAGGCTTCTTGCCGCTGTATGCCGAGACTGTCGCTTTGACGATGCCCTCCGGCTGGGCGAATTCCTTCGTACTGAACAGCTCTGGACGCTTGTCAATCACTGTATTCATTACCTTGGCCCACAGGGTTTGCGCTTGACGCTTCTGCATATCTCCCTGAAGGGTATTGACCTGCTCTTTGTAGCCCACCCAAATTCCAAGGGTGACATCCGGGGAATAGCCCATGAACCAGACATCCCCATAGTTCTGGGTGGAGCCGGTTTTGCCGACAATCGGAACTTCCTTGAAATGCTTATAGTTCCTCTTCACTGTAGTTGCTGTTCCGTCAGTAATTACGGTGCGCAGCATATCCGTCATCAGATAAGCGGTCTGCTTGGAGAAGACCTGCTCCGGGTTAACTTTATGCTGGTAGACGATTTTACCCTGACTGTCCACGATCTTCTCGATCATATAAGCATCATTGAAGGCACCGCCGTTACCGATGGAGGAATAAGCGTTGGTCAGCTCTTCCACGGATACCCCGTATTTCAGACCCCCGATAACCCCGGTCTGAGCGCTATAATCATTGTCCTGGATGGTAGTAATCCCCAGCTTCTTGGAGAAGGTCCAGGCCTTCTCAATTCCCACCTTGTCATTGAACAGCTTCAAGGCGGGAAGGTTCAGGGATTTGTTCAGGGCATAACGGGCGGTAACCAGACCCTGATAACGGTTGTTGGCGTTCTTGGGAATATGGTAGCCTTTGCCCCCGTCCTTCATGACAATCGGCGCATCATCCAGAATGCCGGCAGGCTGAATGAGCCCTGCATCCAGTGCAGGCAGGTACGCCGCAATCGGCTTCATAGTGGAGCCGGGCTGGCGAATCATTTGGGTGGCGTAGTTCATCTGCTCGATGTTGAAATCGCGCCCTTCAATCATGCCGAGAATCGCGCCGGTCTTATTATTGATCATCATACCGGCTGTCTGTTCCTTGCCTCTGGCCTTGCTGTCCTTGGTGAAATTACTGCTGTCATCCGAGATGCTATGCATCGCACTGTACACTTTCTTATCTATGGTGGTGTACACCCGGTAGCCGCCTGTCATCAACTGCTGCCGCGCTTCCTCCAGCAGCTGGGCAGAATCGGTGGCAGCGGCCGCCTTGTCTGACGTACCCTGGTTCAGCTTCAACAGGATCTCGGAGGCTTTGCGTTCGGTCTCCATCATGAGATAAGGGAAGGTGGCATAGGCCTTCTTCGTATGCGGAGCAAGGGAGCTCTTGATATCGAAGAGCAGCGCCTCGTCGTACTGGGAAGTGGTAATCTTGTTCTCCTCCAGCATCCGCCGCAAGACCAGCTTCTGGCGGTCCATCGCCCGGCCGAAGGCCGTCTCGTTGAATTCACCTATGCCATTGAATGCGGAATACTTGGAGGGGAGCTGGGGCAAGCCGGCGAGATACGCCGCCTGGGCCACATTCAGCTTCTCCAGATCATCCAGGCCGAAGATGCCTTTGGCGGCGGCCTTGATACCGAATACATTATAGCCGTTGGAACCGTTCCCGAAAGGAACCTTATTTAAATAAGCCGTTAAAATCTCCTGCTTGGACAAGAAACGTTCCAGCCGCAGGGACAGCAGGATTTCCTTCACCTTGCGGTCTTCCGTGCGGTCCAGGTTCAGGAACACGCGCCGTGCAAGCTGCTGGGTCAGGGTACTGCCCCCGGTCTGAACGGATTCGTTCAGTACCTTTTGCTTGACGGCCCGCAGGGTGCCGCTGAAATCCACCCCTTTATGATTGTAGAAATTATTGTCCTCTATAGCGAGAACGGCATCAATCACAAGCTGCGGGATATCGTTGAATTCAATAAGTCTGCGGTCTTCTTCTGTGCGGAGCTGGCCGATCGGCTGTCCGTCACTGAAATAGGCAAAGCCGGTAATGGCGTTCAGCCCAACCTGCTGCTGGATTAGTTCTTCGGGCCGGACCGGGTCGTCCTTCACTATTGAAGTGACGTAGCCGGCTACAGCGCCGCCGGCGAACAGGCAGCCGAGTATACCGAGTATGAACATCCACTTCACAACTGAACCGAACCTGCGGAGCCAGGATCTGCGCGGTGGACGCTGTTTTGCGGTCTTCTTTTTCTTCTCCTCAACCATCGACGATAATCCTCCTTTTAACGGAACTATTATAGCACAATTTGGCGATTTTGAATGCGCTTCTGCCGGAGAGGATTTTCAAAATAACCCCATAAAGTGGGGACTTCAGCTTAAATATAAGATTTTATATGTTGCACACGATACATTATCCTTCTATTTCTGGTTGAAACGGTACCGTCCTCTAAAAGGACGGCAAAGCCGATTCCACTTGCGATGATGACTCGGATACTGTGCGGAGGCCCCAAAATATATAAATTCTTATCATAAAAAAAGCTCCCGGATAGAAATCCGGGAGCTTTGATCAGATTCCGCTCTAAGCGAATCTTAACGGTTGTAGAATTCGACGATTTGCTTCTCATCGATATCCTGGGACAGCTCGGCACGTTCTGGCAGACGAAGGAATTTACCTTCGAATGATCCGTCAGCATATTCCAGGTAGCCTGGAAGGTGGGAGCGGTTGTCGAGAGCTTCTTTGATCGAAGTCATAGCGCGGCTTCTTTCGCGGAGTCCGATAACGTCGCCAATGCTTACACGGTAAGAAGCGATGTCGACTTTTTTGCCGTTAACGGTTACGTGGCCATGGGATACCAACTGGCGTGCACCTGCACGGGAGTTAGCGAATCCAAGACGGTAAACCAGGTTGTCCAGGCGGCTTTCGAGCAGGAACATGAAGTTTTCGCCCGCAATACCCTGGAGCTTTTGTGCCTTAGTGAAAAGAGTTTTAAACTGCTTTTCGCCCAGGCCGTACATGTGGCGCAGTTTTTGTTTTTCCAAAAGCTGCATTCCGTAGTTACTTACTTTTCTGCGTTGGTTAGCGCCGTGCTGTCCTGGTGGGAAAGGGCGTTTCAGGTCTTTGCCTGTACCGCTAAGGGAAATGCCCAGACGGCGGCTGAGTTTGAATTTAGGTCCGGTGTAACGTGCCATATTATAGTAGACTCCTTTTAATGAAAAAAATTTATTGTAGGGCCTATTTGCGCCGCAATTCGTATCCGTGAAAGCGTTAAATGGTTTCACACTGCCGAGGGAAGTTCAGCCGCTGCCCTGGCAGTAACGAAATGCGTAGAGGGTGACACAACGTTACGCCCAATAAGACTTGTTACAGTCTTGTTCAACAATAAATATTATATGAAAATGACAGTCAAAGTCAAGCGCAACTTAAAAGAGTTTTTGTCTAGGTTTGTCGTTAGTTCTTTGGTCCTAAAAAAAATCCCGGTTTTGCGGAAAATATAATGCAATACCTCAAGAAAGGGAGTAAAATATAACTAATTGGATGTTATCGGAAAACTGTGATTTCAAATATCCTGACTATATATACGCTGGATTGGTAATGTCTCTACTATAGAATCAGGGGGCGTACTCCGGTCTGGCCTGATTGAAGATGCAAAGGAGGTACTCTTTATGTCAGAGCAGGAGGCATACGGCCATAAGGATCGGGACAGCCGTATGCTGTTACAGGACATGAGGCAATCTGGCGGAGGAGATGTAGATCCCGCCGCCTGGCTGAAGGAGACGGATATCGTGTCTCATGATTTCCCCTACGCCGCCAGCTTAATTGCCGAGAGCTTCAGGGAATGGCAAGGACAAGGAGTCCCCTCCTTCACGAAGGCCTGGAGCTGGTGTGTGCTGAATTATAAAGGTGATTGGATTGAGCCCGGCTCTGAATTCCGGCAGGGGCGCTGGAGAGCAGAGTGGGAAGAAGCGGCGGGAATCTGCCTGCAGACAGGCGGGATGTATGCCGCCGAGGTTCTGGAGGAAGGACAAGCCTATTCATTTCTGGCTTTGCCGGTATTTACGCGCGGGCACGGGGAAATATTTGCCGTGCTTGGCTGCAGAATGCCTGCGGAGCAGTACGAGTCGGGCGGGAAGCATACGGCTGAAGCGATGGCGATGCATTTCCAGACCTGCTTTTATCACCAGTTTGAGCATGTGTTTGTCTCGGATCTTGCGGGGATTCATCTGCATGCCGAGCGTGAGGGCAGCCGCCGTTCGCTGCTTTTTCAGATTGTCCAGCGTATGCATGACAACATCGATGTAGACGCCGTACTGACGGAGGTCATTGACAGTATCGCTGCAATGTATCCGGGGGCGCGGCTTGATTTGTTCATGTCACAGGACCATCGCAGCACGCATCCTCAGGTCAAGCCGCTTCCGCTGACATGGTCAAGCAATGATGTCTGTGACCGGGCCTTCAAGGATGGGCGGGTCACACTTCATGCCGGGCGTGATGAGAACGGGACTGTTGAGGTAGGGCTTCCGCTCGGCGGTAAGCAGGGAGTATACGGTGTATTTCATATGATTATGGACAAGGCATCCTTCCATGAGCTGGATCTTAGCTTTCTGACCATGGTCGCGGATACCGCCGGTACAGCGTTTGAGAATGCGAAGCTGTATGAACGCTCCAACCAGCTGATCAGGGAACTGCGTATGAGCAATGAGCTTACCCAGCGGCTGAACCAGAGCCTCAGGCTCGGCGATATTTTCCAGTTTGCCTTTGAAGAGCTGCTGGCTATGTTCGAGGCGGATTATTGCTGTATCCTCCATAAGAATGAAGAACGCGGCGGGCTTGAAGTTATAGCCTGCAATTATTTGCCGCTGCTGGGTGAAATATTGGATGGCAATCAGGGGCTCGGGGGTAAGGTTTACGCTACGGGAGAGCCGCTGCTGCTCTCCGATTACAAATATGCTGCGGGGCAGACTTCGACGCTGATGGATGCTACCGGCGCAGAGTCGCTGATCGCTACTCCGCTGAATGTGGGCGGAGAGGTGCGGGGAGCCATTATGCTGGCGCATAAGCAGGCCCACTTCTTCTCCTATGACAGCTACAGGCTGCTGCAGGCGATGGCCGGTCATATCGGACTGGCTGTCGGAAATGCGAGGCTTCATGCCGAGGTGCGCCGCCTGGCGAACCGGGATACGCTGACCGGACTCTTTGCCCGTCACTATCTGGATGAAGAGATTAAGCAGCGACAGTCGAGTGATTTTTGTGGAACCCTGATCGTGGTGGACATTGACCAGTTCAAGATGGTGAACGACACCTATGGACACCAGAAGGGGGACAAAATCCTGAAGCAGGTCAGCGACATCGTGAAGACCTCGATCCGTCAGGGGGATGTCGCCGCCAGATGGGGCGGGGAAGAGCTTGCGGTCTATCTTCCTCAGCTTGGGGTGCAGCAGGCCGTATTCGTAGGGGAGCGTATCCGCAAGCGTGTAATGGGAGAGACCGAGCCGCGTGTGACCGTGTCCTGCGGGGTCGCCGAATGGAGCTGGACCGATGACCGGGTTAGTGTCGAATCTCTCTTTTACCGGGCAGATATGGCGCTCTACGAAGCTAAGAACAACGGGCGCAATCAGGTAGTGATCGATAACAAAACCACAGAGAATAATTCGAAGAATCCTTGGGCTTAGGCCTTAAGGATTTTTCTTTTTGTGTGCAAATCTAAGAACTTATATGTTTAGGGGTCCCCGCAAAGACCCTGAATAGACATCAAAGCTTAAGCGTCACTTTGAGGGGTGTTTTGCGTCATCCGGCGTATAAGGCCTGTATTCAGGGAGACCCTAGGTAGAATGCAGGTACACTCTATTTTTTGCGGAAAGGGCTTGATGGCCATGATGAACTTACGACGCGTCCGCACGGGATTTCTTGCACTGCTGACGCTCTCCAGCCTTGCATTCTGCGGGTGCACGGTGATGAAGGACAAACCGGCTGCGGAGGATTTGAATCTGGTAATGGCGGGGATGGATGGCACTGACGGGGTGTCCTTCGAAGGAGCGGCTGCGCTGCTGATCGACGGGAAGACGGTCCCGGAATCTTCGCTCTACTATGGGGGTAAGGTTGCGGATCACAACGAGATCAGCCTCTATTCGCTTCTGCCGGACGGCGGACAACCCGCTCCTGCGGCGGAGTCCGGTCCGCATTCTCTGAAGCAGGGCTCGGGTGATGCGCCAGTCTATTATACACGCATGGTGAAGGAAGACGGGAAATGGACGATGAAGCAGGCCTCTCCGGCCCTGGGCGGCAGTAATCCGCTGGAGGCGCTGAATCCGCTGCGCCAGCTGGAGGAGCTGGAGAAGCTGGACAAGAAGGTGACGGAGGAAGCGGGCAGCGCCAGAGGGACCCGGGTCCTGCGGATTGAATTAACGGCAGAGGAGGCGCGCAGACAGCTCTCGGCAGAGCTTACGCAGAAGATGCAGGCAATCAAGCCGGCTGCCCGTGGAGACGCTGCTGTGCCTGCTGACACTCACGCTAAGGCACTTGCGGCTAAGAGCGCACTGTGGGAACAGAAGCTGACAGAGCTGCAGCAGAGGCTGAACCAGGCGGATATCCGTACGGTATATTATCTTAAGGTCGACCCGAAGCGGAATCTGCCCACCCGGCTGACCTCGAACCGCACCCTAACCTATCCCGGCAAGGCCGGAGCGACCACGGAAGAAGCCTATATTACGCAGGTGGATTTCTACGGTTATAAGTGAGCGGTTCTCTTCCCGCAGATGGCTTGCGCTCTATGACAGGCGTGCTACAATATAACGGTATGTTTATTTTCAGTAAGAGGAAGGAAGAGAGAGACAGATGAATGATCCCCGGATTCAAAAGCTTGCGGCGAACCTTGTAGGTTACTCCGTAAACGTACAGCCTGGCGAGAACGTGCTCGTCGAAATGATCGGCAGTGAACGAGATTTGATCAAAGCTGTTGTGGAGGAAGTGGGTAAGGCCGGAGGCCGTGCATTTGTGCAGCTGACCGACCGCACAGTTCTGCGCAGTATGCTCAAATATGCAACACCTGAAGGAATCAAGACCTGGGCAGAGATCGATTTGAACCGGATGAAGCAGATGGACTGCTATATCGGCATCCGTGCCGGTGAGAATGTCAATGATCTGTCCGATGTGCCGGAAGAGAACATGAAGCTCTACAACTCCCTGTATTCCCACCCGGTACATAGCGAACAGCGCGTTAAGCACACCAAATGGGTGGTGCTGCGTTACCCTAACGCCAGTATGGCCCAGCTCGCCAACACGAGCACAGAGGCCTTTGAGGACTTTTACTTCGAAGTCTGCAACTTGGATTATGCCAAAATGGACAAAGCCCAGGATTCGCTGGCTGAGCTTATGCGCAGAACCGACAAGGTGCGTATCGAAGGTCCCGGAACAGACCTTACATTCTCCATCAAGGGAATCGGGGCGGAGAAATGCTCCGGCCAGAAAAATATTCCGGACGGAGAAGTGTACAGCGCGCCTGTCCGTGATTCCGTGAATGGAACGATCAGCTATAATGCCGCATCAATCTACAACGGGGTGACCTTCGAGAATGTGAAGTTCACTTTCGAGAACGGCCGGATCGTAGAGGCTACCAGCAATGATAGCGCACGGCTGAATGAAATTCTGGATTCCGATGACGGCGCGCGCCATATCGGCGAGTTCGCCATCGGCTTCAACCCTTATATTCTGCATCCGATGAAGGATATTCTGTTCGATGAGAAAATTGCCGGCAGTCTGCACTTCACACCGGGCCAGGCTTATGATGTGACGGATAACGGCAACCGTTCGTCCATTCACTGGGACCTCGTGCTGATTCAGCGACCTGATTACGGCGGCGGCGAAATTTACTTCGACGATGTGCTGATCCGTAAGGATGGGATTTTTGTGGTGCCGGAACTGGAAGGTCTGAATCCGGAGAACCTGAAATAAAATGGTACAAAAGCGGTGATTCCAAAAGCACGTAATGGCCTGTTTCCAAGAAACACCTTGCGTGAGTAAGCGGATTCAATGTATCATGGAATTGGTAACAAGTGAACATAAGTATATAATCAAGTTGCGGAGGGATTCCTATGTCCAACAATGCGGCAATCGTGGATATTGCACAGACAGCAAGCCAATTTAATTCATCTATCGTTCTTCAAGCGGACAACAAGTACATTGATGTTAAGAGCATCCTGGGCTTGTTCACTACTCTGGTATCCAGCCAAAGCTACGAGCTGCATGTACATGGCACAGATGCCGAGGAAGCCAAGAAAGCCATGAGCGAAGTTTTTGCCAAACACAATTTGAATTTTACAGTAGTAGCAGAGTAATTCCAGTTTCTTCTCAGACGTCCGGCCTTGCGGCTGGGCGTCTTTGCTGTGCAGCGGGGTGATTTTGCAGGAACTTCAGGAATAACCCAAACTGAAATCTTGTATTAGGTCCTAATTTCGACTAATATTAAGAATAATAAGCAATCGCTGCTGTAACTTTTGGACATGGGGGGGAAAATGCATGACTTCATCGGATTTGCAGGAACAGCTCAATATCAAAGCAATCAATCTTCTTCAAGAAGATGCCGATAAAATTCAGAAGCTCATTGAAGTACAGATGGAGAATTTGGCAACCCGTTACTGCCCTCTCTATGAGGAAGTGCTGGATACCCAGATGTACGGCTTCTCCAGAGAGGTCGATTTTGCGGTCAGAGCGGGGCTGGTGCCTGAGCTTACAGGCAAGCAGGTGCTGAGCAAGCTGGAACGCAATTTGGCTGTACTGTATGAGGCGCTGAACAAGAAGGCTGAGGAGCGGGAGATGTAAGTCCCGGTCATCAAGTGGAAACGGCATTGCCGTCCTTGTTAAGGACGGTTCCGTTTAATTCTTATATTTTCAACAAAACGCACATGAAGGACCCGGTGGTCGATCATGTGCGTTTTTTTAATGGAGCTATAGGGCCTCAGAAGGGCAATCAGACCAAATAGAAAGACACGCCCAGAATCATGTAGACCGCCAGCAGCAGGAGACCCTCGTACCAGTTGGTTGCGCCGTCCTGAATAATCGATTTGGCGATGAACACCGATACGGCAATGGCTACGATCTCAATCGTGGTGAACACAATCGACATGGTGTTGCCCATGAAATAACTGGCGAAGATCAGCACAGGAGCGACGAACAGGGCAATCTGCAGACTGCTGCCTACGGCGATCTCAACTGCGGCTCCGATCTTGTTCTTCATGGCGAGCATAATGGCAGCGCTGTGTTCTGCGGCGTTACCGATAATTGCTACAAGGAATGCACCGACGAACAGCTCGCTGAAGCCAAAGCGTTCGGTGAGAGTCTCCAGCGTTCCGACCAGCCATTCACTGACGAAGGCGACCATCACAGTGGCAAGGACGAGATAGAGGATTGAACGGTTCCGGGACCAGACTGGAGCATGCTCATTCGGCAGCTCTTCCGCAGTATCGTCCGTAACATCCGCCAAATACTTCTTGTGTGTGATCATGGAGAAGACCAGCCAGGCAAGGTAGGCGGCAATCAGCAGGCCGGCAACAACAAGGCTAAGCACATCAGTGTCTTTCTCAGTGATGGAATGCGTGTTGAAGAACATGGCCGGGACGAACAGGGCGATGACCGCAACAATCATCAGCGAGCCGTTCAGACCGGCGAGTGTGACATTGAAGTTCTGAACCTTGAACTTCATGCCCCCGGCAAAAATGCTAAGTCCGAGGACGAGCAGCAGGTTGCCGATGATGGAGCCGGTCAGACTCGCTTTGACCATGTCAAACAGTCCTTCCTTGACTAAGAAGAAGGCGATGATCAGCTCGGCCGCATTGCCGAAGGTTGCGTTCAGGAACCCTCCAAGCCGCTGTCCGGCGTAGTGGGCTACACTCTCAGTGGCCCGGCCGAGGAAACCGGCCACGAAGATGACTGAAACGGCGGACAATACGAACTGAAGCGTATGATCCCAATTCGCGTAATGCCCTATGGCGCTAAGGATGAAGCTGATGACCAGCAGCGCCGGTGAGATCCATTTTTTCAAGGGTAAGCACTCTCCAGTCTCTATATGTAGGTTGAATTCATAATCAATATACCCAAATTGTTCCTGGCTGTAAACGGGGGTGAGAGAAAGTCATTTGCTTTTTAGCCTGCTTTGGAATTACAATAATTGATAATGAGAGTAGGGGGGATATGGCATGGCAGAACAGCTTCAACTGGAATTGGGAAATATACGGATATCGAATGACGTTGTCTCAAAAATTGCCGGCCTGGCCGCGCTTGAGACTCCCGGAATTGCAGCTATGTCTGGCGGTTTGTCAGAGGGCTGGGCAAAGCGCCTGAGCGGCAAGAACGTGCAGAAGGGTGTTACTGTCGAAGTGGGTCAATTGGAAGCTGCAGTCGATCTGCGCATCATCGTACTGTACGAAACGCCGATTCATGAAGTGTGCCGCATGCTTCAGCAGAATGTTCGCGAGGCTGTGGAGAGTATGACCGGACTTCACATCGTAGAGGTTAACGTTAAGGTCGAAGGCGTAGCCTTCAAGAACGACGAGATTTCTTAAGCACAATTATATTAGTCATCCATGCAAAAGGCAGTCCGGAATATATTCCGGACTGCCTTTCAACTTGGCTCAACCCTCATCTGTATGTAGGTGGCCTCTTAGCGTGCGCGTGTGCCTGCACTTCTGTTGTTGCGCACTTGTCTGACCGTAGTCACAGACTTCACGACTTCCTCCTTGGCAGGACGGTTGGTCTCCCGTGAGATGCTGAGCATAATCCCCATGCATAGCATGGTGACGAGCAGGGAGGAGCCGCCGTAGCTGATAAAGGGCAAGGTAACCCCGGTCATCGGGATCGTATTAGTGACACCGCCGATGTTGATGAAGGCCTGAATGGCAATCAGTCCCATAATCCCGATGCCGACCAGTGTGCCAAAGGGATCGGTGCACCGCAGTGAAATTAAAATCCCTCTCCAGATGAAGTACAGATAGAGCAGCAGGAACAACGCGGTTCCGACAAAGCCGAGCTCCTCACCAATGACGGAGAAGATAAAGTCGGTATACGGATACGGCAGATAATGCAGCTTCTGGATACTCTGTCCGAATCCGGAGCCTTGTGTTCCCCCCTCGCCAAGGGCGATCAGGGATTGCATAATATTGTAGCCGCTGCCGGAGGCATCTTTCTCCGGGTCAAGGAAGGCTTCAATGCGGCCCTGTCTGTAGTCTTTCTGAAATTCAGCTTTCTCGGTGTGAGGGGACAAGGAATCAATGGCTGCCTTCGCGCCTATGACGAGGGCTACCCCCAGAACAAGCAGAGCGATCGATCCCATGATGTGCTTCATGCTGGCACCGCCGGCATAGATGACAAGTCCGCTGGTTGCAACTAGAATGAGGCACGAGCCCAGATCGGGCTGCATCATAATCAGTCCGGCGACAATTCCGACGATAATCATGACCGGGATATACCCTGTCCGCAAATCGCGCAGGCGTTCACCTTTTTTGGTGATCAGGGCAGCCAGGTAGAGAATGATAGAGATCTTGGCCAGCTCGGTAGGCTGAATCCCAAGGGTTCCGATACTCATCCAGCTCTTGGCGCCGTTAATCCCCTCAGTGGTTGCTACGAACAGCAGCAGGACGAGGGTAATCACGAAGATCGGGGCGTACCATTTCTTGAATTTGCTGTAGTGGATATTCATGACAACGAACATGATGAAGCTACCCAGCACGGCCCAGACCAATTGTTTTTTGACGAAGAAAAATGCATTATTGCTGTATTTCCCGCTGGCAAGGGTTAAGCTGGAGCTGGAGCTGAACACCATAAGTAGGCCGAAGCCTACGAACAACAGGGTGAGAATAAGCAGCTGGAAATCGGGCGTTCCTCTTTTGGGCGGGTTGGCTTTGGCGGCCGGTTTTCCCTTCGCGGTACTCAAGCTTCCAGCAGCGCTTTCAATTCATCGATATGCTTCTGGGCTACCTCAAGCACCGGCTGAGGCACCGGAGATTCATATTCCAGTCCGTGGGGGAAGGTGGCCTTGCCCAGATAGACGGCTTCAATCGCCAGCACCGCGTCCGCCTTCTCCAGCTTCCCTTCCACAGCACGGGTATTAATGCGCAGGAAGTATTCGCCGCCATCCTTGCGGTCTTCTATCTTGCAGTCATAAGTCGCGCGGTAGTATTCCCATTGCCATCTGATGAATCCTGCTTTGGATGCACTCTCGTCGAGATAAAGAAGGTCGCTCTTCAATCCTTCGAGGCCCGTGTTCTCAAATATCATAGCGCACAACTCCCCCTAATGAAGTATAATGATTCATTTGTAATTAAAATTTGTTATTGTTCTTCCTCATGATAGTCTGTTTCCGGGGGTTGCGCAAGGTAGAACGGGCTGATCGATACCCACTTTTTTGCGTTTCTGCTACAATAAAAGAAAGTTGGCAGGCTGCGGAGCGGACTGAACTCAAGGGCTTGCCCCGCAGGCTTATCCGCAGGATACTGTCCGAGAAGGGAATGGAGAGTTATGGAGAGGTTAAAGTTCGAGGAGCTGCTCCCGGAAATGGTCAAATGGCGCCGCCATCTGCACCGTCATCCGGAGCTGTCCTATGAGGAGAAGGAGACCTCCGCTTATGTCGGGGCAAGGCTCACGGAGCTGGGGATTGAGGTCCGGCGAAGTACAGCAGGCTACGGATTGACAGGGATACTTAAAGGCCGGGAGTCCGGCAGAACGGTAGTCCTGCGTGCAGATATGGACGCGCTGAATATTACGGAGGAGAGCGGCCGGGAATATGCTTCACAGCATCCCGGGGTCATGCATGCCTGCGGGCATGACGGGCATACCGCCATGCTGCTGGCTGCGGCAGCGTATTACAGCTCCCGCCGTGAGGAGCTGAGGGGGGAAATCCGCTTTCTCTTCCAGCCGGCGGAAGAGATCTGTCCCGGCGGCGCAGTGGGCATGATTGCGGAAGGCGTGCTTGCGGGTGCGGACGCCGTCTACGGGCTGCATCTATGGACGCCGTTCCCGCTGGGGACGGTAGGCAGTGCGCCGGGGCCGCTGATGGCTTCGGCCGATGAGTTCTTCATCGATCTGGTCGGCCGGGGCGGACACGGGGGCATGCCCCACCGCACAGCAGACAGCCTTGTGGCCGGTGCGGCACTGGTCACCGGGCTGCAGACGATTGTCAGCCGCAACGTTGATCCGCTGTGCCCTGCTGTGGTCAGCGTAGGAACGATTCAAGGCGGCTCGGCCCAGAATATCATTGCCGAGCGCTGCCGTATTACCGGGACGGTGCGGGCATTCGATGGAGAGACGCGTCATCTGATCCGCCGCCGAATTGAAGAAATGGCGGCGTCCGTGGCCGCAGCGTATGGTACAGAGGCGAAGGTGGACTATCTGATGGGGTATCCGCCCCTGGTGAATGACATTGTTGAGTATAAACGTTTTGCCCGTGTTGCCCCTGAGGCGCTGGGTACAGATGCCAATGTGATGCTGATGGAGAAGATAATGCCGGCGGAGGACTTTTCCTATTATGTTCAAGAGATTCCCGGCTGCTTCATCTTCGTGGGTGCGGGCAATGAGGCCAAGGATGCCGACTATCCGCATCATCACAGCAAATTTGATTTCGATGAGGATGCCATGCTCTATGGCTTGAAGCTGCTGGTAGGTATGGCCGACTCCTGTCTGAATGAGTCATTATCCGTATAAATGTTACCGCTACAGGAAAAACTACTCTCAAATGCCATGGTAACGTGGACAGGAGGGTTCATTCTTGAAGACAGTCAAAGAAGTGATGACCGCGCAGCCGGTGTCGGTTACTCTGCTGGACAATATCTACGAGGTTGCCGTCGCTATGAGAGATAGTGGGACAGGCTTCATTCCGGTGGTAGATTCGGCTGACGGGGCAACGCTGATTGGTGTGATTACAGACCGCGATCTGGTCATCCGCGGGTATGCGGCCAAGCACCCCGGCTCAACAGCCGTGGAGACAGTCATGAGCCGGGAGGTCCTCTCCGTTCAGGAGTCCGCCTCCGTGGAGGAAGCGGCAGAGCTGATGGCCTCGGCGCAGATCCGGCGCATTCCGGTGACAGAGGGCAAGAAGCTGACCGGAGTAGTCTCCCTAGGTGATTTGGCAAATAAGAGAATGTTCGCAGATGAGGCTGCTGAGGCGCTTCACGAAATCTCACAGCGGCAGCAGCTGCATTAATAGAATGACGAATGGCTCATATCCGTTAGGCGGAGGTGGGCTTTTTCGTTGTAGGGAGAGATGCGGGTCGAATGAGTAAATGAGGGTAGGTAAAAAGAGAATTGTATCACTATAGCAGACAAGGAGGGAACAGGATGAGCAGAGCAGGGGCAGGACCATGTATTACACGGAACGACCGGACGATTCTGCTGGAATGCGGACATCCGGGATCTGAGGAGGCGCGGGCGGTTCTAAGCGGATTTGCCGAGCTTGTCAAAAGTCCTCCAGCCTACCACACTTACCGGATCACACCGTTGTCCCTATGGAACGCCGCAGCCGGGGGACAGACAGCGGCAGAGGTCATTGAAGGACTCCGCAGGCTGTCCAGGTGGGGTATTCCTTCCGAAGTGGAGGGGGAGATGGAGCTGCTGATGTCCCGTTACGGAAGCTTGCACCTGCATGCGGATGACACTGATTCACAGCTTGTAACATTAACCGCTGACCGGGCGAGTCTGCTGGATGAACTGAATAACTCTCAGAAGCTGAAGGAGCTGGGCCTGCGCCGGGCCGGAGAGCTGCATAGCCATTGTCCGAAGATGAACCGGGGGCTGCTGAAGCAGGAGTTGACTAGACTGGGCTATCCGGTTCTTGACTACGCAGGGTATCGGGACGGGCAGCAGCTGAAGATAGCCTGGCGGGAATCTCTGGGGAACAATGTCCAAGCAGGCAGCAGCAGTGGATTCGAGCTCCGGGATTATCAACGGGAGGCTGTCCGAAAGTTCCAGGGAACCGGCGGACATGGCGGCAGCGGTGTGGTGGTTCTGCCCTGCGGGGCAGGCAAGACCGTTGTGGGCCTTGCGGTGCTGGAGCAGCTGCAGTGTGAGACGCTGATCCTTACTTCGAGTACGACTTCTGTGGAACAGTGGCGCGGGGAGCTGCTGCTGCGGACCTCGCTGAGCGAAGATGAGGTCGGGGAATACACGGGAGAGCACCGGGAGGTGCGGCCTGTAACCGTTACAACCTATCAGATGCTGACCCACCGGCGCTCCAAGGGAGGAGCGTTCGTCCACATGAATCTGTTCCATGAACGGAACTGGGGGCTGATTATCTATGACGAGGTCCATCTGCTTCCGGCACCTGTCTTCCGGGCGACCGCAGATATTCAGGCTACGCGGCGGCTGGGGCTGACAGCAACGCTGGTCCGGGAGGACGGGCGGGAGGGTGATGTGTTCTCCCTGATCGGCCCGAGATGCTATGACCTGCCCTGGAAGGTGCTGGAGCGGCAGGGATGGATTGCAGCTGTCGACTGCATCGAGGTCATCGTCCCGATGAGCCAGAAGCTGCGGCAGCAGTATTTGTATGCCGGGGCGAAGGAACAGTTCCGGCTGGCTGCGGGCAATCAGGCCAAGACGCATGCGGCAGCGGTGATTGCTTCGGCGCATCCCGCAGCGGCGATTCTGGTGATCGGCCAGTACCTCGACCAGCTGGAGCAGATGGCGGCGCTGCTTGCGGCCCCGCTGATCACGGGCAAGACTCCCCAGAAGGAGCGGAATGCACTGTACGCTGCGTTCAATGAAGGCAAGCTGCCGGTGTTAATCGTCTCCAAGGTGGCGAACTTTGCTGTGAATCTCCCGGATGCCTCAGTGGCAATTGAGGTATCCGGCGCCTTCGGTTCCCGGCAGGAGGAGGCTCAGCGGCTGGGCCGCATCCTTCGTCCGAAGCCGGGGGATAACCGGGCGTATTTCTACACACTGGTTACGGGAGACAGCCGGGAGCAGGACTTCGCCCTGCGCCGCCGGATGTTCCTGACAGAGCAAGGCTATGAATACGGGGTTCGGATGCTGGACCCGGCGGAAGGAGTTGTTCTCTGATGGAACTGGAACCGGCAGATGATATTAGCAGACTGTCTGCGGACGCTTGTGAAGTGCTGCTGCGAATAGCGGCAGAGCATGCGGCTTCACCGTGTACAGCAGATTCTATAGAGCGTCTGCGGCCTGAATTCCTGTGCCGGGCCGAGCAGATGCTTGCCTTGGACGAATTGCTTCAAGCAGGGATGCTGGAGCTGCGGCAGAAGGTGTGGGGCGAGAGGCTGTATCAGATTCCACAACAGCAGTATCCCTTGATCCTTCGGAGCTTCTGGACGGGTTGCCCTCAGGTACAGGTGGAGGGGGCAGTACGGGTTGAGCATGCGGCGTGTTCAGAACTGGCAGGAGAGTTATTTCAAGGCCTGCTGTTCATAGCCCGGGAAGGCCTGCCGCTGACATCTAAGGGAGTGATACATAAGAAGCAGCTCAGCCGGTTAGCCGGAAGGTTGTCCATACCGGAGGAGTCTCTGGCCCTCCTTGAGTCCTCCGCCGGTCACCAGAGCTATCCGCTGCCGGTTACATTAATCATTGATCTGCAGAACGTACTGGGGCTGATTACCCGCGACAGCAGCGGGTATGTAGTAGATAGACCGATGCTGCAACGCTGGCTGGCGCTTACCGCACAAGAGATGACTGATATACTCTATACCTTGGTCATCAGCCGTTATGGTGCTCCGCTGCCTGAAGAACAGCATTTCAGACATTTTCTCTCGGCAACGGAGTTTTGGCCGGACAAGTGGTTTGCGGTAGCGCCTGTTCTAAGCTGGATGAGACAGAATGGTCTTGCCGGGGAGCTGCCTGTACCAGGGGCGGCAGGGTCTGACTCAGACTCAGACTCAGGGCTTAAGCGGGCAGCAAGTGCCTGGATTCGCCTTCTGGCTGCTTTTGGCTGGTGTGAGCTGGGCTCTTCAACGGAAGGGGAGGCGTGCTTCCGCTGGAAGGCAGTGAAGCCGCAGCTAACGGGACGTAGTCTAGGGACAATCCCGCAGCATCAAGAGGGGGCAGAGGAAGAAGACAGTGACACAGAAACAACCAGCAGCAGCCCAAGAATATTCGTAAACAGCCCAAGCATAGCAGAAAGCATCCCAAATACCGCTGCCAGCGGCACCAAACCACAAGATAGAGTCCAAACAACAGTGTGTAGAAACCTAAGTCAAGTAGACAGTGACATAGAAACAGCAGGCAACAACTCAGAACTTGCAGACCTAGACAGCGCCTCCGAAGCTCAAGACACCGTTTTCAGCCCACAGAGTCCCGTAGCAGCAGAGGCTGCGCAGGAGCCGCTGCCGCAAGCACCGGCTTCAGCATCCCCCGGCTTCATAGTCCAGCCGGATTTCGAGGTGCTGGTTCCGCCGGAGGTCCCTTATACGGTGCGCTGGACCTTGGCCGGGTGTGCGGAGCTAATGCATCACGACGATATCTGGAGCTTCCGGTTGACCCGGGAGCGGCTGGAAGCGGCAGCGGACCAGGGCTTCGTTCCGGGTGAGGTGATCTCCTGGCTGAACGCCCATGCCGCCGGAGGATTGCCGGAGCAGATCGAACTGGCGCTCCGGCAGTGGGCCAGTTCGATCGGACGGACGGAGCTGGCGGAGGTTCTTCTGCTGTCCTGCGCCGGAGAGCAGGAAGGCGAGGATATCGCCGCCCATCCCCGGCTGCAGGACATCGTTACCCGGATCGGCCCGCTCCACTTCATCGTCCGGCCGGAGGCTGCCGGGCAGCTGCGCAAGGAGCTTGCCGCCGCCGGTCTGGCACCGTCCGTAAAGGCAGAGAATCAGAACGGGCCTGCCGCCCACCCCCAAGTGTTTGAACTGTCCGGGCCAATGGAGCGTTACGTGCTTCCTGCCGCAGCCGGGGAACGGGGCTTGCTGGGAACAGGACCCTCCCCGAAGCTCCTGCCGCTGGATAGAGGTGGCCTCTCGATACTGGAGCTGCCGGGTGAGGAGGCCGTGCCGCAGATGTGGTTCAATCAGTGGAGGCAGTATCATGTCACCACAGCGCAAAAGGTAATGGAGCAAGCCCTAAGCTGGGGAATCAAGGTCCGGATCTCCTACGGGGGCAAGGCGGCGGATTTCATTCCAGAGCGGATCAGCGGACGTCCATGGAAGGTAAGGGGCATTCTGCTGCTTCCGGGAACGGAGACGGCAGAGGAGACAGAGCTTGCAGCGGAAGACTGGCAGGAAATTCAGCTGTTGCATCCGCTAAAGGACAGAAATTCTTCTTCTGCTGAGGCGGGCGGATATGTTATGATAAGGTAGTCTATCGCTGCGGTAGAACATTAAATGCAGAAAAGAGTTGAAGTTCATGAGCGTAGCGGAATTAAATACGGTCGATATGGCCGAAGTGCTGACATACGCCTATGAATTAGGCGATATGATTAATCAATCCGCAGAAGTGTCGGATTACCTATACTGGAAGGGACAGGTGGATAACCATCCCCAAATCCAGGCCATGATCAAGCGGCTGCAAAGCAAGAAGGAGCTGTTTGACGAGACACAGCGGTTTGGTCATTTTCACCCGAACTATCACTCGGCCAAGGATGAGGTTGAGGCTGTAGAGCGGGAACTGGAGCAGTTCGAAGCAGTGGTCCGGTTCAAGAATGCGGAGAAGACGCTGGATGATATTCTTCATTCCATGTCTGAGGCGATCGCATTCTCGGTCTCGGACAGCATTAAGGTTCCCAGTAATGACCCCTCCCCCAAAGGCGGATGCGGCAGCGGCGGTAAATGCTCCTGCGGATAAGCTGACCCATGAGGAGATAGAGAAAGAGAGGCGGATGAGCTTATGTTTGCGGAACGGACAGGTTATATTGTATGGGTTAGCGACGTCAAGGCAGCGCGCAACCTGGAGAAGTACGGCACACTGCACTACGTTTCCCGTAAAATGCACTATGCGGTAATGTACGTCAATGCGGAGCGCGCTGAGGAAGTCATGAAGAATGTCCGCAGACTTTCTTATGTGCGCAAGATTGAGCGTTCGTACCGCAATGAACTGAAGACGGAATATACCAGCAACGGACCGGACAAGTCCAAGTACTACGGTCTGTAGTTCAGGGATAAAGGTTATTTAGACAGACGCCGCTGGCGTCTGTTTTTTTGAGGGGGACCCGCAATGAACAAAGAAGAACAGGTCTTAACCGCTTTCCGGGAATTATTCAATAAGATGAACTGGCTGAACAAGTCGAAGATGGAGATCAGCCTTAAGGGCAATAAACCCTCTGAGGTACACTGCATTGAATACATCGGAACACATCCGGACGCCAACGTAACCAAGCTTGCAGAGGCCTTGTACATGACCAGGGGGGCGATCAGCAAGATTACACGGAAGCTCCTGCATAAGGGGCTTATTGAGAGCTACCAGAAGCCGGACAATCAGAAGGAAATCTATTTCAGGCTTACTGTTCAAGGGATGGCTGTATATCAGATCCATGACGACTTGCACCGTGAGTTCCGGGAGCGGGACAGACCTGTGTTTGAGCAGGTGACCGACAGCCAGTATGCCGGTATGCTCAGCTTCATGGAGAAGTATAATAAGCATTTGGATGAAGAGATTAAGAAGCAGGAGCCGGAGAACAGTACGGAAGAAGATTAATTTCCCCTCCAGACTGAGGCAAAATATTTCATCAGAGCTACCTTCACCCGGCAGGGTGTTTTTTTATGGTTAATATTTTGTTTCCATGGAATCAAAAATGTGTTAGGATGATATTGTTTCTTAGGAAACAAATCATAAGCTCTAAGGAGAGAAGATACATGTCCACATCCAGATCTGATCACCATCAAGATCAATCTTCAGAACCAAAGGTAGATAAGCACGCGCTTATATTCGGTCTAATCTCAGTGTTTTTATGCGGAATAGGCTTCAGTATCATCGCTCCTGTGGTTCCGTTCCTCGTCCAGCCTTACATTAGCGATCCCGGAAAACAAGCGGTGATAGTTACCCTGCTGACTTCAGCGTATGCGGCCTGCCTGTTCTGTGCGGCGCCTGTGCTGGGTGCGCTGAGTGATAAATACGGACGGCGTCCGCTGCTTCTCCTATGCCTGCTGGGTTCTGCTGCCGGTTACTTCATATTTGGCCTTGGAGGGGCTTTGTGGATGCTGTTCGCCGGGCGGATCATTGAAGGGATCACAGGCGGGAGCATCGGTACAATCTTCGCTTATTTTGCAGACATCCTTCCGCCGGAGCAGCGGACCAAGTACTTCGGCTGGGTGAGTGCGGTGGTAGGGGCGGGGACGATTATCGGTCCATCTATGGGCGGGCTGCTGGCCAAGTTCGGGTATTCGGTGCCCATGTATGCTGGCGCAGCCGTAACATTACTGAATGTGGGTTATGGCTTCCTGTTCATGCCGGAGAGTCTGGAGAAAAGTAAGAGACTGAAGGTAATCCCCTTAGTCAGGCTGAATCCCTTCTCGCAGCTTGCGAACCTGCTGTCCATGAAGAACCTTAACAGGCTGCTTGTCTCCGCGTTCCTGCTATGGATACCGAATGGATCATTCCAGGCTATTTTTTCACAGTTCACGTTGGATAATTTCAGCTGGAAGCCGGTGATCATTGGAGTGATGTTCTCCATCATGGGCTTGCAGGATATCCTGTCCCAAGGATTCATTATGCCAAAGCTCCTCAAAAGATACACTGACAGGCAAATAGCCCTCCTCGGAATGGTCTCCGAAATTGTTGGCTACGTCCTGTTTGCGTTGTCGGCCTTATTCGCCTTTTATCCTCTTTTTATCGCAGGGATGTTTATCTTCGGCTTCGGCGATTCGGTCTTCGGGCCTTCGTTCAACGGAATGCTGTCCAAATCTGCCGCTGCGGGCGAGCAGGGACGGGTTCAAGGGGGCAGTCAATCGATTCAGGCACTGGCGAGAATGATCGGGCCGCTGGTTGGAGGACAGCTCTACGTGTCACTTGGACCGGCTGCACCGGCATTTATGGGGGTGATCCTCATTGGAGCGGCGATCCCTGTGCTCTATACAATTAACCGGACAGAAGTATTGTCGAAATAAGTCGTTAGTGTGAAAAAAGGTGCGCAGAAGGCAATGCCCCGTCCCGAAGTTTATCCCTGCTTAATAATTCCAATCTATGCTGAGGAGAGTGTTATTGAATTCACGAAGACAAGCATACGGGGGATTAGATGAATAAGACAGGAACCCTGTCCCGCAAGCTTGCGGCATTGCCGCAATATCTGAGATATATGAGCGGGAGATTCAGGGATGAGGTTCAGGAGCTGGGCAGATTAGCTGTGCTGCTGGATATTATGGAGCATGAATTGCTGGATACGTATTTTCAGCCGATTCTGCATTTGCGGAGCGGGGAGACGCTGGGACATGAGGCGCTGAACCGTCCGCCCGCTTCGCCGCAGTTTCCGAGCACGGAGCATTTTTATGATTTTGCCGGACGGAGTGATCAGATGTTCCGCTTCGAGCAGTACTGCCGGAGGATGTCGCTATCCCGGTACATGGAGCGGCTGCCGGAGGCAGAGGCCGGGAACGGGGAGCTGCTGTTCGTGAATGTGCAGCCTGGTGTGCTGTATGACCCCCGCCACAAGAGCGGAGAGACGCTGGCCTATCTGAAGGAGCTGGGGCTTGCGCCGGAGCGGATCGTCTTCGAGCTGACAGAGCGTCAGGCGGTGCAGGATTATGTCCGGTTTGAAAAGGTACTGTCCCATTACCGCGAGCAGGGCTTCCGCATTGCAGTGGATGATGCCGGCTCCGGCTACAACAGTCTCAAGACGCTGGTCTATCTGAAGCCGGAATTCATCAAGCTGGACAAGTCCCTCATCCGGGGAATTCATACCAGCCGGGAGCAACAGGAGCTGCTGGGACTGGTCCGGGAATATGCCGACCGTTCCTCTACCCGGGTGATTGCCGAGGGGATTGAGACAGCGCCGGAGCTGCATTTTTTACAGATGGCGGGGGTGGAATATGGTCAGGGCTATGCGCTTGGGAGACCGGCTCACCGGCCTGAGCGTGGAGCACTTCCGTCTCCGGTGCTTCCGTATCCAGTCAAGGGAGGGTGTAAGCATGTTTCTTCAGATCGGTGAAATCGCTGAACAAATCCCGGACATTTCGATTCATCATAAATGCGGGTTTGTGGACCAGATTTTTAAAAGCAATCCCCAGCTCCAAGGCGTAGCCGTCACGGAAAACGGGCGGACTGCCGGATTGATTATGAGGATCAGCTTTTATCAGAAAATAGGTACGCTATACGGATATACGCTCTATATGGGCAGACCTGTAGAGCTGGTGATGGACAAAAATCCGCTGGTGGTGGACTATAACACGCCCATTATCGAGGTAAGCAGGCAGGCGATGTCGAGGCAGGAAGAGAATCTGTATGACTATGTGATCGTGACTCACGAAAAGGCCCTGTTCGGTGCGGTTAGCGTAAGGGATCTGCTGCTTAACTTCGCGGAGATTCAGGCGGTGGCCGCCAGCTTCCTGAATCCGTTAACGGGGCTGCCGGGGAATATCAGTATTACCGAGTGGATGGTGAAGACGCTGCTTCAGGATGAATTCAGTGTACTCTACATCGATCTTGACCATTTCAAGGCATACAACGACACCTACGGTTTCAAGGAAGGCGACCGGATGATTCAGGCCACTGCGGAGCTGCTGAAGCATGAGGCGCTGCGGATGAACGGATTCCTGGGGCATATCGGCGGGGATGATTTTATTATTTTTATCAGCGATTATCACTATGAGGAATGCTGCAGAAGCATTATCGCGGCGTTTGATATGGCGGTTAAGGATTTCTATCATGCCGGGCATCTGGCCCAGAAATATGTGCTGACCGAGAGCCGTTCGGGACAACTGGAGGAGATCCCGCTGGTCTCGATCTCGATTGCCGTGGTTACGAACCGCAGCCGCCGGTTTGCCTCCATTGAAGAGCTGTCGGTAGAGGCGGCCCGCTTCAAAAAAAGCTGCAAAATGATCAGAGGCAGCAGCTACGTCGATGACAGCGATGTCAGTATGCACCGGACGGGCAGCTGAGGTTACGCCATGTAAGTCTCCCGGGGATGGCGGTATGCTTGAACAACGGCCGTAAGTGCGGTAAGATTGACAACAATAAGAGCATGCCAAGACCCTTTTTACGTGGAGTGTGATGACTATGCAGGGCAAGGGGATGGACTGGTGGGGGGTGCACGAACCCTTCCATATCATGCTGAATAACTACGGGATTGCCGACATCGTATTGACCCGGCATGCCAAGAGCCGTTATGCGGACCGGGTAGCTGCTGAGGACAGCGGGAATGTGGAGGTGACCGCCTGGATTTGGCAAGCCCTGAAGCAGAACCGGCTGAGGCCATATTCGAACAGTGATTATAATGCCTATCTGATTGATAATGATACGGTGATCGTGGCTGATTTCAGGCAGCTTGAGGGCGTCAGCGCCCTCTCCGGAGAGCCGCTGTATGTCATGGTGATCGTGTCTTTTCTGGGCAAAATATCGGTGACTCCGCAGCTTCGGGATCTCAAGAGATACTATTCCTGGCTGCGTTATTCCCGGCACATGAAGCTGTCCAAGAAACGCCGCAGGCGCAAGTAGGATACTTGAAACGAGGGAGGCAAGCGGCTTAAGGCTGCGTGCCTTTTTTGCTCTACACTCTACAACTGTAATTAGCGAAGGAGTCAGTAACGTATGAATTTTCATCAGCTTCATATTTTTTATACTGTGTCTGAACGGGGCAGCTTCTCGGCAGCGGCGCAGACTCTGCATATGACACAGCCTGCGGTGACCATGCAGATTCAGGCGCTGGAGGATTATTTCGGAACCAAGCTGTTCGACCGCTCCACCAAAAAAATCATACTCACTGAGGCCGGCCTGACGCTGATGCCGTTCGCGGTGCGCAGTATGCAGCTGATGCGTGAGACAGATCAGGCGATGTCGGCCTTCACCCACATGCTGGAGGGCCGCCTGATGCTAGGAGCCAGCCTGACCATCGGCGAATATGTGCTTCCCCGCCTGCTGGGGCCCTTCGGTAAGGAGTATCCGAATATCTCGATTATGATGAAGGTGATGAACACTTCACAGATTATGGATG
Source organism: Paenibacillus sp. FSL P4-0338 (assembly GCF_038002365.1). Taxonomy (NCBI): domain Bacteria; kingdom Bacillati; phylum Bacillota; class Bacilli; order Caryophanales; family Paenibacillaceae; genus Paenibacillus; species Paenibacillus sp. FSL P4-0338. Next base: position 978,064 of record NZ_JBBOCG010000001.1, read on the forward strand.
AGATTCATAAGCATCAGCTCAATTTCGGGCTGATTGAAGCGCCGGTCTCCCATCCGGACATGGTGATTGAACCGGTAATGGGCGATGAGCTGAAGCTGATCGTTCCCGGGGAGCATCCGCTGGCCGGCCAGGCGGAAGTGACGCTGGCGCAGGCGCTCGCCTACCCATTCGTGCTGCGTGAACGCGGTTCGGGCACACGGCGGGTGATGGAGGAGCAGCTTGAGGCTAACGGACTAGATCCTGCGGCGATGCAAATTGTGATGGAGCTGGGCAGTACGGGAGCGGTGAAGTCGGCGGTAGAGGCGGGGCTGGGGATTACGATCATCTCGACCTCCTCCGTCAAGCATGAAGTGGCACTCGGCCTGCTGAAAATTGTTAATCTGACGGATGCCTCCTTCAAACGGCAATTCTACGCGATTCATCTGAAATCGACCTTATTGCCGATCTCGGCGGTAACCTTCCTGAGCTTCCTGCGCCAGCATGCCGGCGGACAGTAACGGATATGCATAGCTAGCTGCGTCTAGCTGCATGAAAGCAGGTAAACCTAATTGAAAGAATGGAGGAATTCGATGACAGACCATAAAATTCATAGCGGGCTATCAGTGGCTGCGTTAGCTACGGAAGGTCTTGCTGACTCAGCAGGAAGATGCGACCTGCACACCCATACCCAGGCCTCGGACGGCATGCAGCCGCCGTCTGAGAATGTACGGCTTGGCTATGAGGCTGGTTTGACCGCAGTAGCCATTACTGACCATGACACGGTCAGCGGAATAGCGGAAGCGCTGGAAGCAGGCAAGCGGTACGGGATTACTGTGGTCCCTGGTGTTGAGATCAGCACACGGCAGGGCGGCAAAGAGATCCATGTCCTCGGTTACTATGTCGACATAGAGCAGGAACTGCTGCTGTCCCGCCTGGAGGAGCAGCGGGGAACCCGGCTTGGGCGGAATGAAGCGATTATGGAGAAGCTGCGCGGACTGGGCATTGCGATCACTCTGGATCAGGTAGTGGCCGGGCTGGGCCGCGAGCTGAAGCCTGATGAGAGCATCGGCCGGCCGCACATCGCGGATGAGCTGGTACGGTTGGGTGCAGCCGTAGATATGCGGGATGCCTTCGACAAGTATCTGGGCGAAGGGGCGGCGGCTTATGTCTCGCCACCGCGCATTACACCGGGGACAGCCTGCGAGTGGATTCGTGAAGCAGGCGGTGCAGCGGTGCTGGCCCATCCGGGAATCTATGGAGATGACGCACTGGTACGCAGTATCGTGGAGCAATGTGATCTGGACGGCATCGAGGTGTACCATTCCGACCATGGCCCGGCAGAGCATGAGCGCTACCTTGCACTGGCTGCGGAATTCGGCCTGCGGGTTACCGGCGGCTCGGATTTCCACGGTGCGCGGCAGGGCGTTGTTTTCCACGGGGATATCGGCAGTGTGAGTGTGCCTGCCGCTGTGCTGGAGCAGCTTAAGGCTGCCAGAGGCTGATCCGCAGGACATAAGAAGTAAGACACAAGACACAAGACACAAGACACCAAAAACCTCCGACCCTTAGCGAATGCGCTACAGGACGGAGGTTTTTTGGTAAGAGCAATCCTTACTGTTAGTAAAGCGCATGATCAGTAAGAGGAAACCGCCTGTTATTGTGTTCAGGTTTCCGCATACATTAGGCCCATGCGCCTTGAGAGAGCCGGTTGTATGCTGTTTTCCTCACACAATGGGCTCATGCGTCTTCACTCGAGCTCATTGTATGCTGTTTTCCGCATACATGGTGAAGATTACCTTCGCGCGAGCTCAATTTGTTTGCACACTACTGGAGCCTTAACTCCGCAGCACATTCGGCAGCTGCTTGATCCGCTCTTCATCGGGCGTGACGAATAGTGTCCGCTGATGATCGTAGATAACGAATCCCGGCTTGGCTCCGCTCGGCTTGCGCACGTAACGGATGAGCGTGCAGTCCACTGGCACGCTGCTGGATTGCTTGGCCTGGCTGTAATAGGCGGCGAGCTGGGCCGCTTCCTCTAGGGTAGCATCACCGAATTCCTCGCTGCGGATCACCACATGTGAGCCGGGGATATCCTTGGTATGCAGCCAGGTATCGTTCGGTGAAGCGAGCCGGTTGGTGACATATTCGTTTTGCAGATTGTTTTTGCCGACATAGATGTCCACCCCTTCAGAGGAAGTGAAGACTTGCAGCGTGGGTCTGGCTGCCTTCTTTTTCTTCTTGCCTTTCTTGCTGCGGTCGCGTAAGTAGCCTTGGCTGACCAGCTCCTCACGGATCTCCTCAATGTCATTCAGTGAGGCATGGGCCAATTGCTGGAGCAGCAGCTCCATATAGGCGATCTCTTCGTGCGTCTTCTGGACCTGCTCGCCGATCACCCGCAGGCTGTTCTTGTATTTGTTATATTTCTTGAAATACCGCTGTGCATTGTCCGTAGGGCTTAGCAGCGGGTCAAGCGGAACGGTAATCTCCGCCTGATTCTCATCATAGTAGTTTACTAGTTTTGCTTGCTTGTCGCCTTTGTTCACGGTGTGCAGGGAAGCGAACAGCAGCTCGCCCCAGATGCGGAACTGGTCTGCATCCTCGGCTTCGTTCAGGTCCTTTTGCAGGTTGGCCAGCTTCTTGATGTTCTTGCTGCGCTCGTTGCTGAGGAAGCGGATCAGGTCGCTAACCCGCTGCTTGACGGTGTCCTTCTCAGCCTTGTCTCCGTAATAATCCTCCAGGCAGAGGCTAATGGAGCTGTAATGCTTCACATTTCCGCTCATGAGCTTCAGTGGAATGGCTGAGAAGACAGGCTTACCCTTGGGATTCCAGCCGGTGACCGGGGCGAAATCCTGCTTGCTTACTGGTTCCATGACAGAATGGAAGGCTTCCCATAGCTGTTCGGGTTTATCCATCCCGCTGCTGAAATCCTCAGCTTCTCCGCCTATCTCCTTGTACCGGTAGAGGATCTCTCCGGCGATCAGCGGACTCAGGCCGCTGAAGGCGTGAACCAGCCAGCCGGCCGGATCGGCTGAAGGGGCCGGGCCGCCGGAGCCGTCAGCCTGCGGAGCCTCAAGCGAGGCCAGTAATTCTGCGATCTCGCCCTCGATCATATCCTCCTCCGGCTCTTGCGGATGCTCGGCGGCGTAGCGGGCCGCTTCCTCAGCCGAGGCCAGCAGGGCAAGGAAGTCGGGCTGGCTGATCTGCAGGGGATTCAGCTTATGCTGCTGCGGCGGCTGGGTATAAGCTGCTCCCGGCATAACGACCCGATAGCTGCTGATCGACGGTGTGACATGATGAATGCCGTCGATAATCGTCCCTGTGGCCAGCTCCGTCAGAATGATGTTGCTGTGGCGTCCCATTAGCTCGATAATGATTTTTTTGGCGGAGACATCCCCCAGCTCATCCCGGGTTCTGATGGTGATATGAATAATCCGTTCAAGCCCCACCTGGGTAATGCTCTCGATGGTGCCGCCTTCACAATGCTTGCGCATCAGCATGCAGAACATCGGCGCTTCCGCCGGGTTGATGCTGCTTCTCTCGGTCAGATGCAGCCGGGGGTATGTCGGGTTCGCCGACAGCAGCAGCTTGCCGCCGCCGCCCGCACCGCGCAGGGTGAAGACGAGGTCATGTGTGCTGGGTTGATATATTTTGCCGACGCGTGCACCGATGAAGGGCTGAAGCTCATGCACGATCGCTTGGGTAACAATGCCGTCTAATGCCATGATAAAGTTCTCCTGTCGCCTGATAATGAAGTACTCCCTCTATGATGCCATACTTTTACCGGTTCGTGCAAAAGGAGAACGCTAGATGCGGTGATATTTTGGGACGACCATGAATACACTTGGACATGAACAGGTGGAAAAGCTGTGCGCCGCCGGAAGTCAAGAAACGACCGGGAGGGGAAAGATTAGTTATGGAACAAAAAAGCTGGCACCGGCTCGGTGCAGAGGAGCTGCAGGAGATGTTCGGCGTTCAGCCGGGAACGGGGCTAAGCGCCGAGGACGCCGCCGCAAGACGCAAAGAGAGCGGGTACAATGAGCTGTCTGAGGGTAAAAGGGTATCACCTTTTACGTTGCTGCTCAATCAGTTCAAGGATTTCATGGTACTGGTGCTGATGGGGGCGACACTGGTATCCGGCCTGCTCGGCGAATACTTAGACGCCATTACGATTATCGCGATTATTCTGCTTAACGGGGTACTCGGATTCGTGCAGGAGTTCCGCGCCGAGCGTTCGTTAAGAGCGCTGAAGCAGCTCTCCGCACCTACGGCCAAAGTGATACGCGGCGGGAAGCAGGAGGTACTTCCGGCCAGAATGCTGGTTCCCGGAGATATCGTCCTGCTGGAGAGCGGGGACCGGATTCCGGCAGATGTCCGCTGGCTGCAGTGCAGCAGCATCTATGCCGAAGAGTCGGCGCTGACAGGGGAGTCGCTGCCGGTCTCCAAGCATGCCTCGGCGATCTATGCTGAAGACATTCCGCTGGGCGATCAGAAGAATATCGGCTTCATGGGTACAATGGTGACCCGGGGAACCGGCCGGGCTGTGGTTATCCGCACCGGTATGGCTACCGAGATGGGCAAGATTGCCGATCTGATCCAGAATACCGAATCCCAGGAGACCCCGTTGCAGCACCGCTTGGAGCAGCTCGGCAAGATTCTGATCTACGTCTCACTTGGACTGACCATTGTTGTGGTCCTGGCAGGAATTATGCATGGTCAGCCTGCAACGGCGATGTTCCTGGCCGGGGTGAGTCTGGCGGTGGCAGCTATTCCTGAAGGACTTCCGGCCATTGTGACGATTGCGCTCGCGCTGGGTGTCCAGCGGATGATCAAGCGCAAGGCGATCGTCCGCAAGCTGCCTTCGGTAGAGACGCTGGGTTGCGCCTCTGTCATCTGCTCGGATAAGACAGGAACCCTGACACAGAACAAAATGACAGTTACCCAGCTCTGGAACGCCGGACGGACCCTTGAGGTATCAGGGGAAGGCTATGCTCCAGTAGGCAGTGTGCTGCGTAACGGCCGGGCAGTTGATCTGAAAAATGACCAGAGTCTCCGGCGCATGCTTCAGGTGGGTGCATTATGCAGCAATGCTGAGATTTATGAGAGCTTCACCGACACGCGCAGCAAAAAGAAAGGCAAGGGCGCAGAGGCCGATAAAGGGGCGAATACCCAGTCCGTATGGGAACTGAAGGGCGACCCTACGGAAGGTGCGCTGGTCGCTTTGTCTGCCAAAATGGGACTAACCGCCCAAACGCTTGCCGTAACCTATACCCGGGAGACAGAGTTTCCGTTCGATTCCGAACGGAAGCTGATGTCCGTGGTTGTGAATCACCCCGGCGGCCGGATGATCTGCACCAAAGGCGCACCTGACGTGCTCCTGAATTGTTGCACGTATATGCTATGGGAGGGCGGAGTCGTGCCTTGCACGCCGACCTTGCGCCAGAAGGTGCTGGATGCCAATGAACAGATGGCTTCCGGCGCACTGCGTGTGCTCGGTATGGCTTACCGCGATCTGCGGAGCGGAGAAACGGCCGGCAGCGAGAAGGAAGCGGAGAGCCAGCTTGTCTTCGTGGGTCTGGCCGGGATGATCGATCCGCCGCGCAAGGAAGTGCGCGATGCGATCAGCGTGACCCGCCGGGCAGGCATCAAGACAGTCATGATTACCGGCGACCATGGGACAACGGCAGAGGCTATTGCCCATCAGCTCGGCATTCTACAGCGCGGCGGCACGGTCCTGACCGGCAGCCAGCTTACCCGCATGGACGACGATGCGCTGGATAAGGTCTCTGACAGTGTGTTCGTCTACGCACGGGTATCACCGGAGCATAAGCTGCGGATTGTCAAGTCGCTGCAGCGCCACGGCCATGTCGTAGCAATGACCGGCGATGGGGTGAACGATGCGCCTGCGATCAAGGCCGCAGATATCGGGATCTCGATGGGAATCACCGGTACGGATGTGACGAAGGAGGCTTCGGCCCTGGTCCTTGGGGACGATAACTTCTCGACCATCGTGGCCGCCATTGAAGAGGGTCGGAATATCTATGAGAATATCCGCAAGTTCATCCGGTACCTGCTGGCCTCGAATGTCGGAGAGATTCTGACCATGTTCTTCGCCATGATGCTAGGGCTGCCGCTGCCGCTGGTTCCGATCCAGATTCTGTGGGTCAATCTGGTTACAGACGGCTTGCCCGCTATGGCGCTAGGAGTTGACCAACCTGAGAAGGATCTGATGGAGCACAAGCCGCGCGGGGCGAAGGAGAATATTTTTGCCCGGCGGCTGGGCTGGAAGATTGTCAGCCGCGGACTGCTGATCGGACTCTGTACCCTGGCCGCCTTCTGGCTGACGCTGCGGATAGATCCTGGCAGTGCGCAGCAGTTGATCCGTGCGCAGTCGGTTGCTTTTGCCACCCTTGTGATGGCCCAGCTCATTCATGTGTTCGACTGCCGCAGCTCGCGCTCGGTCTTCTACCGGAATCCGTTCCAGAACAGATATCTGGTCCTGGCGGTCCTGTCCTCTGTCCTCTTAATGCTGGCTGTAATGTACCTCCCTGTACTTCAGCCGGTGTTCAAGACCGTTCCGCTCAGCTTCCGTGAATGGTGTCTGGTGCTGGTGATGGCCGGAATCCCGACCTTTCTGATGGGAGCGGGCAGCGTCTTGGGCGGTAAGAAGAACCGCAGCCGCAGCGGCGGACGTCAGATGATAAAAAGTACAAAGTTTTCAGCATAAAATCAATAGCCTCACTCCACTCCTATAGGGTATGCTGGTTTCACTGAGAAGCTTGGTTTATGATAAATCAGGAATGTGAAAATAGCTGAGATTACTTATAGGAGTGGACCTGACAATGGAATTTACTAAAATGCACGGATTGGGCAATGATTTTATTATCGTATTCGGTGAGGATGAGCTGCCGGGCAATGCCGCGGAGCTTGCAGTTACACTGTGCAACCGGTTCTTCGGCATCGGCGCAGACGGACTGGTATATATTCTCCCTTCGCAGCGCGGCGATTACATGATGCGTATCATGAACTCCGATGGCTCCGAGGCTGAACAATGCGGCAATGCGATCCGCTGTGTATCCAAATATGTATATGAGCATGGTCTGGTGGAATCGGAGCAGATTGTCATTGAGACGATTGGTGCCGGAGAACAGAAGGTCTCCCTGAAGGTGAAGGACGGGATCGTGGAGAGCGTAACTGTGGATATGGGCGAGCCGGTTCTGTCTGGACTGCAGATTCCTGTAGCGATTGATGCAGAGCCTGTGCTCGACCAGCTGATTGAAGCGGACGGCACAGCGTTCAGATTCACCGCAGTCTCTATGGGCAATCCGCATGCAGTCATTTATGTGGACGATGCCGTAACGTTCGATCTCGCTACATGGGGGCCGAAGCTGGAGGTTCACCCGCTCTTCCCGCGGAAAGTTAACGTGGAATTTGCCACAGTGGTGAACCGCAGCCACGTGGATATGCGCGTCTGGGAACGCGGAGCCGGTCCTACCCTGGCGTGTGGAACAGGCGCCTGCGCGACTCTGGTCTCCTCCGTGCTGAACGGAGTGACGGACCGCTCGGCGGTCATCAGCCTGAAGGGCGGCGACTTGTTCATCGAATGGAACGAGGAAGACAACCATGTCTATATGACCGGCCCTGCCCAGGTGGTATACACCGGCTCAGTAGATATCTGATATCTGATTCCCATATAATTATTTGAAATCCCCTGTATGCCAGATGCAGGGGATTTCTTATGTAATTCAGAGCCGGAATGGAGCCTGCGTATGAAATGAAAGCCGAATAATGGCAGACGTATCTGCGAATAATAGAACTCTGCATAGAATCAGGGAGGAGGAGCGGGTATGAAATCAGGGTCTAACCGAAAAACGCAGAATGCGGGAGCAGATACTGCACCGGGACGGCCACAAGGCGGTGTTCCCTTGGGCCTCGCGGATACGGTCGCCCAGAGTCTGCTCTACATTCAGACGGAGCTTGGTGACAGTCCGGATCTCCTGATCCGCAGAATCCAGATCGGGGGAGAACGCCGGCTGGAAGCGGCTGCTGTTCATCTGAGCGGGCTGGCGGACCCGGCATCCGTGAATGAATTCGTGCTGGGCTCACTGTTGAATCATACGGAGGAGCTATTCCTCGACAGCACGGCTGGCAATGCTGACAGACCGCAGGAACAAGCTTCGCTCCCGCAGCAGATCCTTAGCCGTGCTATGGAGATAGGTGACGCGGAGCTTAAGGAGGATTGGAAAGATGTCATGCTCGCTATTCTCTCCGGGGACACTGCGATTCTGTTGGAGGGCTGCCGGGCAGCGATTCTGTGCGGGACCAGGGGCGGGGAGCAGCGGGCGGTCAGTGAGCCTTCCTCCCAGCTCGTGGTCCGGGGGCCGAAGGACGGGTTCGTCGAGTCGGTGGCCACGAACATCTCGCTGATCCGCCGCAGAATCAAATCTGCCAAGCTGCGCCTGGAAGTCATGAAGATCGGTTCCGAGACCCATACCCATGTGGCGCTGATGTACATGAAAGGGATTGCGGGGGAGGATCTGATCCGCGAAACCAGAGACCGGCTGAACAAGATTGTCATCAATGAGATTCTGGAATCCGGGTATATTGAGGAATTAATTCAGGACAAGACCTTTACACCGTTTCCAACGATCTACAACACGGAACGGCCGGATGTGGCTGCAGGCAATCTGCTCGAAGGCCGGGTGGTTATTATTGTGGACGGCACGCCGTTTGTGCTGATACTTCCGGCGGTGTTTACGCAGTTTTTTCAGTCTGCCGAGGATTATTCCCAACGGTTCGACATTACCATATTGATGCGGCTAATCCGTTATTTGAGCTTCCTCGTGCTGATTCTGGGTCCGTCGGTCTACCTTGCGCTGACTACCTATCATTATGAGATGATTCCGACCACGCTGCTGATTAATCTTCTCTCCCAGCGGGAGAATGTGCCCTTCCCGGCCTTTGTGGAACTTCTCTTGATGGAGATGGCCTTTGAAATCCTGCGTGAAGCCGGGGTACGCATGCCGCGCGCCATCGGACAGACGGTCTCAGTAGTCGGTGCGCTTATCTTGGGAACGGCGGTGGTAGAGGCCGGGATTATTACGCCTATCATGGTTATCGTAGTGGCGTTGACCGGGATTGCCAGCTTTGCTCTTCCGGCATACAACCTGGCCATTGCCGGGAGAATTATCCGGTTTGCTTTTCTGATCATGGCCAGTATATTCGGCTTCTATGGAATTACACTGGGCCTGATCCTGCTTGTGGCACATATGAGCAGCCTGAGATCCTTCGGCGTTCCTTATCTTTTCCCCTTCGTGCCGCTCTCCATTAAAAGCCAGAAGGACACGCTGTTCAGACTGCCGCTCTGGCTGATGGGGCCGGACAAGCCGCCGGCGCAGATGCGCGAGGAAATGCCGGACTACATGCTGCTAACGACTGGACATGAGGAAGAACTGCCCCCGTTAATCCGCATGAACGCCAGGGCTGAGGAGGAGAACCGTGAAAAATAGAATTTTTTGCCTGGGGCTGCTGGTTGTCCTTCCAATGCTGCTGCTTACCGGCTGTTGGGATAGTGTTGAACTCAACCGGCGGGCGATTGTCTCGGGGGTCGCGATCGATAGGGGCGATTCTGAGGCTGAGCGGTACAAGTTGTCTTTTCAGGTGATAGTGGCGGAGGAAATCTCCGGGGAGAAGAGCAGAGGCATATCGCCGGTTGCGCTGTACACTGGAACAGGCCGCACGATGTTCGAGGCGCTGGCAGACGCTTCCCGCCAAACGGCACGGCTCCTCTCTCTGGGCCATGTGCGGGTGCTGGTGATCTCGGAGGCGTTCGCCCGCGAAGGCATCAAGGATCTTCTGGATGTGCTGGAGCGGGAGAGCGATACCCGGCTGAACAGCCTGATCTTCATCTCCAAGGGACAGCCTGCGCGTGAGATCATGTCCACAATGACTGTGTTCAGCAAAATCCCGGCCAATGATCTGGTGGAGAAGCTGGAGACAACCTCCAAGCAGTTCGGTTATAACTTCCGCATGGCCGTGGACGATGTGATCCGGGGGATTCAGATTAGAGGAGGCGGTCCGGTGATCAACGGGGTATACACCAGAGGAGAGTGGACTCCGGCATCGGGCAGTAATGACAGCCTGAAGAATATCGAACCCCGGTCGATCCTGAGAGTCTCCTCGCTTGCGGCGTTCAAGGATGACAAGCTGAAAGGCTGGCTCACGGGTGACGCTGCACTAGGTACCGTTCTTTTGCATAATCGGATCAAAGAGTTCCCGGTTCTGCTCAAGCAGCAGGAGGGCAGCTATCTCTCTTTCAACATCTTTCAGTCCCAGGTGTCGCTTGCGGTCAAGTCGTCTGACCCGGAGCATCCCGTCTTTACAGTGAAAATTACGCAGCAGGCTGCGCTCAAGGAAGCTCCGAATCCGCTTGATCTTACCTCGCCTAAAGTGCTGGGAGAGCTGTCAGACCGGCTTATAAAAGAAAGCGTAAAGCATATCGATGCAGCTGTCAGCACCGCCAAAGAATTGGGCAGCGATTATCTCGGCTTTGGACGGGCGTTGCAGCGGAAGGACCCGCGCGGCTGGAAGAAGGTCAGGGACCACTGGGAGGACGTATTTGCAGACTGTGAAATCCGGTTCGACGCGGATGTGGTCATCCGGCATACGGATATGCGCAGCAGCTCTTTTCAGATTCATTAAGTCTGCCGGTAAGATAACCGGGTGAGGAGGTCCATAGAATATGGGTAAGGTCAAAATCGGACTCGTCGAATTCTTCAGCCTGACGGTGCTCTTCGAGCTGGGTACGGCGCTGGTGGTTAATCTGGGGATGGGGGCAGGCCGGGATGCCTGGCTCTCGATCCTGCTCGGCTGCGCGGCGGGGTTGATCATGTTCACGGGATACGCCTATCTGTACCGCAAGCACCCGAACCAGCCTTTTACAGGCTATACACGGCAAATTCTCGGAAAATATATCGGAGCACCGGTAGGCGTGCTCTACATTGTTCTCTACATAAACCTGGCCGCCCGGGATCTGCGCGATGGCAGCACCATGCTCGCAATGTCGACCATGCACCATACTCCGCTGTTCATCTTAAGCACCCTGATGCTGCTCTCGGGAGCATATGTGCTGCATAAGGGGGTAGAGGTGCTGAGCAGAACGTCGATGGTTTTTGCGTTTGTCGTTCTGGGAATCGGCCTGTTCGGGACAGTGATGCTGATACTCTCCGGTACGATCAATCTGCACAGACTGTTGCCTGTACTGGAGAATGGCTTCCAGCCCGTGCTTAGCTCGGTGATTCATCAGAATTATATGTTTCCGTTCGGGGAAATGGTGTGCTTCACTATGCTGATGCCCTATCTGTCCAGTGTCAAAAAAGGGCCCTGGATCATCGCCGCCGCCATGGTGTTCTCCGCGCTGCTGCTCAGCTTCACGATGGCGCTGAATGTTTCGGTCCTGGGTGCTGATATTGTAGAGCGTTCGCCGCTCCCGCTGATGCCGACGATCAGCAAGATTTCCGTTTCGGATATCATCCAGCGCGTGGATATTTTCGTGGTCATGGTGCTGATCATCGGGGTGTTTTTCAAAATGGCCGTCTTTTTTGCTGCCGCGCTGATCGGAATCTCGGACCTGTTCAAGCTTCCGTACCGGAGAATGCTCTATCCCTGTGGACTGATCATCCTCTTCACCTCCATGCTGGATGCACACAGCTTCATTGAACATCTCGATGAGGGCGGGACCCTGCTGTACAGGGTATATCCTTATTTAATGATAGTCATTCCAGTGCTACTGGTCATTGTAACGGCGGTCCGAGATCATTTCTCCGCTCCCCGGCCGGGCTGACGGCCGCTCAACCAATAGATGGCATCCGGTACAATTAGAAGCAGCACTAGCACAGCCGCAGTCAGCTTCTCCGAGGTAGTATAGAGCAGATAATTGAGAATATATTGGATATTCTCCGCACCGTAGCCGAACATCAAGTCCAGCAGGTACAGGTACAACAGTGAGAGCGCAGACAGCAGGAGAATTACGGTATATTTGCGCAGCAGCAGTTTTCTTATTTTTTTCTTCATTTATGCAGTCTCCTTCCGGCAAGTTTATCCGTAGTATGAATCATTTGCCGGACTAGCATACAAGAATAACGGCCGGCGGCCTCTTTTGCCTGCTAAAGCTTATCAACCATCCCGATTTATGTTACATTAGTATGAAACTAATGTCAGTCAAGGGGAGGTTCTTGCGGTGAAGCCGGATTTGCGCTCTGCATGGGAGAAGAATGTATTAGTCGGAGACGGAGCGATGGGAACTTTTTTGTATCAAAAGGGTTTCCCTGTCGGCATCTCCTACGAAGAATTGAATCTGACCTCACCGGAGGTCATTGAGGATGTACACCGCAGCTATATTAATGCAGGTGCTGTACTGCTGGAGAGTAATACCTACTCCGCGAACTACGACAAGCTGTCGAAGTTCGGATTAGAAGCCAAGGTGGCGGATATCAACCGTGCGGGGGTCCGCATTGCCCGCCGGGCTGCCGGCGAGAATGGTTATGTAGTCGGAGCCATCGGCTCGATCCGGGCCGGCAAACGGGCGAATCTGTCCTCCTCCGAGCTGAAGAAATTCTTCTCGCAGCAGATTGCTGCGCTCCTGGAGGAAGCGCCGGACGGAATCATGCTGGAGACCTTCTATGATGTCGAGGAGCTTCATCTGGCGCTGAAGGCTGTGCGTAAACTCAGCTCTCTGCCGGTAATCTGCCAGCTGGCGGTGGACGATTCGGCGCGGACGCTGGACGGGTTAACCCTGCCGGAAGCTTTCCATATTCTGCAGCAGGACGGAGCGGACGTGATCGGCTTCAACTGCAACACCGGACCGAACGGGATCAAGCGAGCGCTGGGTACGCTACAGGGTAAGCTGGCGCTGCCGGTGTCGATCTATCCGAATGCGGGCGTAGCCGATTATGTAGACGGTCAGTACCGCTATGGCGCCTCGCCGGAGTATTTCGGCCAGATGGCTCCGGTGTTCGCCGATATGGGCAGCCGGATTATCGGGGGCTGCTGCGGCACCACGCCTAAGCATATCGCTGAAATCTCCGCTGCACTTAAGGGCTATGTGGTGGAACCGCTGCCTGAGCCCGCTGCCTTCAGTGCGCCTGAGAGAATTGCGGTGCAGGAGCATCTGGCCGATGACGAGGGGCAGGGAGGCGGCGAACCGACTCTTGTCGATCTGGTCAAGGAACGCCACACCGTTATCGTAGAGCTTGATCCTCCGCGCGATCTGGACATCGCGAAGTTCATGAAGGGGGCAGAAGCGCTGCGCCGGGCTGGAGCCGATGCGCTGACGCTAGCCGATAATTCGCTTGCTGTCACCCGGATGAGCAATATGGCGCTGGGGCATCTGGTGCAGGCCCGCACAGGCCTGCGGCCGCTGGTGCATATTGCCTGCCGCGACCGCAACTTGATTGGTACCCAGTCGCATCTGATGGGCTTCGATGCGCTGGGGATTGACCATGTGCTGGCCGTGACCGGAGATCCTGCCCGGTTCGGGGATCTGCCCGGCTCAAGCTCAATCTATGACCTGACTTCCTTTGAAATTATACGTATGATTAAGCAGCTCAATGACGGCGTGGCCTTCTCCGGCAAGCCGCTCAAGCAGAAAGCGAAATTCGTCATCGGCGCAGCGTTCAATCCCAATGTCAAGCATCTGGACAAAGCGGTTGAGCGCCTGGAGAAGAAGATTGTCTCGGGTGCGGATTATATTATGACCCAGCCTGTGTATGATCCTGAATTGATTGTCCGGATTGCCAAGGCTACTGAGCATCTGGATATTCCGATATTCATCGGCATTATGCCGCTGGCCAGCGGACGCAATGCAGAGTATCTGCATAATGAGGTTCCCGGCATTCAGCTCTCTGCCGAGGTCCGCAGCCGGATGGCCGGACTCGAAGGCGAAGCGGGCCGGGCCGAAGGGGTGCTGATTGCCAAGGAGCTGCTGGATGCGGCCATTGCTCATTTTAACGGAATCTATCTGATTACGCCGTTTATGTTCTATGATATGAGCGTGCAGCTGCTGGAGTATATTTGGGAGAAGCAAGGACGTAAGTTATCCCCCTTGTTTCGCTAGTAATAATCAATTACAATAGTGTAATGGATGTGATTCCGTTGTCATATAGTATGACCGGATACGGTCAGTCAGCCCTGCAATCCGGCGGACACAAGATAACGTTCGAGGTCAAATCGGTGAATAACCGGTACTGCGAAGTTGTGCTGCGGTTGCCCAGGGAATGGACGGGGTATGAGGATAGGCTGCGCAGAATGGTTCAGGCTCATATCAGACGGGGACGGGTAGATGTTATTATTAATAGAGAACTCACCGACGGGGCGGCTGACAAGCCTGTGCTGGACCGCCGCAGGGTGAGCGCCTATCTTGATGCAGCGGAGGTACTGGTCCGGGAGTATGGCTTCAAGGGAGAGTTGTCCCTGCGGGATATCCTTGCTATGCCCGGTGTGATGGAACCGAAGGAAGAGACGGCTGCTGATGACGCCTCCGGAGAACTTACAGATCTTCTGGAGCAGGGTCTCCAGCTTAGTCTGGAGGCCCTGCTGGAGATGCGCGGACGGGAAGGCTCCTATTTGGCGGCTGATCTGACGCGCAGACTTGACCGCCTGGAAGAGCTGCATGCCGGAATCAGCAGATATGCGCCTCTGGTTGTGGAGGAGCAGCGCGAGAAGCTGCGGCAACGGCTTAACCTGCTGAATGACGGGAGCTTCCCCTGGGATGAGCATAAATTCGGCATGGAGATGGCTATTTTCGCCGACCGCTGCAATATAGATGAGGAGCTGACCCGGCTTCACAGCCATTTCGGCCAGTGCCGGGCCTTGCTGCTGGGCAGCGAGCCTGCCGGACGCAAGCTTGATTTTCTGATCCAGGAGATGAACAGGGAGACCAACACAATAGGGTCGAAATGCACTCATCTGGCGGTTGTGAATCTGACGCTTGATATGAAGGCGGAGCTTGAGAAGATTCGGGAGCAGGCAGCGAACCTGGAATGACAGGAACCAGTGAGCAAGCTATGATGTTACTTATGGGGGGAACAACCGGAACATGGCAATCAAATTAATCAACATCGGCTTTGGGAATATCGTGTCAGCGAACCGCATTATTTCCATTGTCAGCCCGGAATCGGCACCGATTAAGAGAATTATCCAGGAGGCCAGAGACAGGCATATGCTGATCGATGCCACCTACGGAAGGCGGACGCGGGCTGTCATTATTACCGACAGTGACCATGTGATTCTCTCGGCTGTACAGCCTGAGACGGTAGCTCACCGCCTATCCAGCAAAGACGACGATAACGATGAATAACAACAAATGGAGTGTACTATGTCAAAAGGATTGCTGATTATACTATCCGGCCCTTCCGGTGTCGGCAAAGGTACGGTATGCACAGCGCTGCGGCCGAAGATGCCTGAACTCGTCTATTCTGTTTCTGCCACCACACGCTTACCGCGTGCGGGTGAAGAGAACGGAGTCAATTATTTTTTCAAATCCAGGGAGCAGTTCGCCGATATGATTGAAGGCGACAAGCTGCTGGAATATGCGGAGTACGTAGGCAATTATTACGGTACTCCGCGTGACTTTGTAGAGAGAACCCTGGAGAGCGGAAGAGATATTATTCTGGAGATCGAAGTTCAGGGAGCGCTCAAGGTCAAGGAGAAATTCCCCGAAGGCATCTTTGTGTTCCTTCTTCCCCCGTCTATGGACGAGCTGAAGGACCGCATCCGCGGCCGGGGCACAGAGCATCCTGATGTGATCAGCCACCGCATGTCTGTGGCCGAGGATGAGATCGGTTTGATCCGGCATTATGATTACGCCGTGGTGAATGACGAGATTGATCTGGCTTGCAAGCGAATAGAAAGCATTATTATCGCCGAACATTGTAAGGTTAGATGATAGGTTCTGCAGATAGGTCCATTGCTCCACAGTAAAAGATGAAGAGGTGCCTTACATGCTATATCCATCCATTGACGAACTGGTGACTAAGGTCGACAGCAAGTATTCCCTGGTAGTCGCTTCAGCCCGCCGGGCCAGAGCACTCCGTGAAGGCGGCAAGACCGATATCGTTGCGCCAAAATCGCATAAATATGTCGGTGTTGCCCTTGAAGAAATCTATGAAGACCGCATTGTAGTCACACGCGGTGAAGAATAGGACCAGTTCCGTAGCCTAAGCCTGAAGAGGCTTGGGTGCATGATCTATCCGCACTTGTCCCGCTTGAAATGGTGCCGCCACAGTAAGGGCGGCAGAACCATTTCTGCCGGGCAGGCTGCTCATAAACAAAATAGCCCGTACCGGGCTGTTCCTGACAACCGGAAGGTTGTTATTTTTTTCTCTATCTATATGGAAATATTGAAGCTTAATATAGATTCTGTAGCGGGGGGAGAACACAAATGAAGAGCCTACAAGGGAAGTCGATTATACTCGGAATCACCGGCGGTATTGCTGCGTATAAGGCGGCGGCGCTGACCAGCAAGCTTACCCAGAAGGGGGCCGAGGTACATGTTATTATGACGTCATCGGCCAAGCAGTTCATTACGGAGCTGACGCTCCAGTCGTTGTCGAAGCAGCGGGTGTACAGTGATACGTTCCAGGAGCGCGACCCGTCTTCGATTTCGCATATTGATCTGGCAGATGCTGCCGACCTGGTCCTGATTGCTCCGGCTACGGCCAATATTATCGCCAAAATGGCCCACGGGCTGGCAGACGATATGCTGTCCACCACGCTTCTTGCTACAACAGCGCCTATTATGGTAGCTCCGGCGATGAATGTCCATATGTATCAGCATCCGGCGGTCCTCAGCAATATGGATACCCTCTATAACAGAGGTATTCAGTTTATTGAGCCTGGAGAAGGGCTGCTGGCCTGCGGGTATGTGGGCAAGGGACGGCTGGAGGAGCCGGAGGAGATCGTGAAGGTGGTTGAGAACTTTTTTGTACTGCAGAAGGAGAAGACCTCCGGACCGCTTGCCGGCAAAAAAGTGGTGATTACCGCAGGAGGTACGGTGGAACGCATAGATCCCGTCCGTTATATCTCCAATGATTCCTCGGGTAAAATGGGCTTCGCCCTAGCGCGCGCCGCGCGCGCCATGGGTGCTGCGGTGACGCTGATTGCCGCGCGTACCGATGAGGCGCCGCCCCGTGATGCCGGTATCGATCTGGTCCGTGTCCAGTCAGCACAGGAGATGCACGATGCGGTCATGGACCGCTGGAGGGATTGCGATATTCTTGTAAAAGCAGCGGCGGTTGCGGATTACCGTCCACGCGAGAGCAGTGACTCGAAGATTAAGAAGAGCGGTAGCACCATGACGCTGGAGCTGGTGAAGACAACTGATATTCTGGAGAGCCTGGGCAGAATCAAGGATAAGCAGTTCCTGATCGGCTTTGCCGCTGAGACCGGAAATGCCGAAGCCTATGCCAAGGATAAGCTGGTCCGCAAGAACCTTGATCTGATCGTAGCCAATGATGTGGCCGTAGAAGGCGCGGGCTTTGGCACGGATACCAACATCGTCAAGGTGTATGATGCCGAAGGTCTGGTGCTTGATCTTCCGCTGGCCTCCAAGGATGAGGTGGCGCGCCGGATTCTGCGGCTGGCTGCAGATCGTGTAGCCGGAGCTTTACTATAATGGATATTGCCAAGGTCATTGTCGATGTTCCTGTACGCAGCACCGACCGGCCGTTTGACTATATTATCCCGGATGCTCTGAAGCTGTGGATTGAAGTGGGCAGCCGGGTGGCTGTTCCGTTCGGCCCCCGAACGGTCCAAGGTTTCGTAGTGTCCCTGGAATCAGGGGAGACCGGCAGTGTCTCCCGGATGAAGCCGATTGTAGAAGTACTGGATCTGTTGCCGCCCCTGTCGCCGGAGCTGGTGGAGCTGGCTGATTGGATGAGTCAAAGATACGCCTGCAGACGGATCTCCGCACTGCAGGCGATGCTTCCGACTGCCTTGAAGGGCAAAGCCGAGCGTCTGATCTCGCTTGGGAGTATAGAAGAGGCGTCCAGCGCCCCCGCAGATGAGCTGTTTCCGCTCTTCCTGGAGGCGGATAACGAAGAACAGCAGATCATTGATTTCGTTAAGCGACACAGTGAGGTATCCATGAAGCTGCTGACCCGCACCTTCCCTGAGGCTGCAGAGACGATTAAGTTCATGGTGCGGCGCGGCGTACTGGCAGAGAGCCAGTCGATTAAGGATAAAATGGGCAAAAAGAAGCTCAAGGCCGTTGATTTGGCTATTGGCCTGTCAGCAGCCCGGGAGTCGCTCTCCAGCTTCCCGGCGCGTTCGGCGCGCCAGAAGGAGGTGCTCTCCTACCTCATTGATATGGAAGCCCTGCTGCCGATGCCGCTCAAGGATATTCTGGCGATCCTTCAGGTTACTGCGGGCACGGTCAAAGCACTTGCAGACAAGGGTTATATTGAAATCAGTGAAATTGAAGTCTACCGTGACCCCTACCAGGGACGGGACTTTAAGCCAAGTACCCCGCTTCCGCTGACAGCGGAGCAGGAGATTGTATACAAGCGGATTGTGGGCACTGTAGAGCAGCAGACGCATGAAGTCTTCCTGCTGCACGGGGTGACCGGCAGCGGGAAGACGGAAATCTATCTCCAGACGATCCAGCGCTGTATCGAGCAGGGACGGCAGGCAGTGGTGCTGGTGCCTGAGATTGCACTGACTCCGCAGATGGTGGAACGGTTCAAGGGCCGGTTCGGCAGCGGGGTGGCGGTGATGCACAGCCGGCTGTCTGTAGGCGAACGTTATGACGAGTGGCGCAAGATCCGCGAAGGCAAGGCAATGGTTGCGGTCGGAGCACGCTCAGCCGTGTTCGCTCCGTTTGCCAATCTGGGCCTCATTATTATGGATGAAGAGCATGAAGGCTCCTATAAGCAGGAGGAGAATCCGAAATATCATGCCCGTGATGTGGCTGTCCGCAGGGCAGAGCAGGGCGGTGCCGTGGTGATTCTGGGCTCTGCAACACCTTCACTGGAGAGCTATCATGCCGCTAGATCGCAGAGTGATATCCACTTCTCGCCGATTCTGCTGGAAATGCCGAGCCGTGCACTCGGCAACGAGCTGCCGCAGGTGGCAGTGGTTGATATGCGTGAAGAGCTGAAGGAAGGCAACCGCTCCATGTTCAGCCGCAGCCTGCATGCCGCTCTGGTAAGCAGATTGGAGCGCGGTGAACAGACGGTGCTGCTGCTCAACCGCAGAGGCTTCTCGACCTTCGTCATGTGCCGGAGCTGCGGCTATGTTGCCGGCTGTCCGGAATGCGATATCTCGCTCACCTATCACAGCCGTAGCGACAATCTGCGCTGTCACTACTGTGGGCATGCTGAGCCCGCGCCCAAGCTGTGCCCGGAGTGCGGCAGTGAGCATATCCGCTTCTTCGGGACAGGGACACAACGGGTAGAGGAAGAGCTGGGCAAGCTGTTCCCCGGCATCCGGGTTATTCGTATGGATGTGGACACGACCACGGAGAAGGGCTCACATGAGAAGCTGCTGAACCAGTTCAGAGACAAGAAGGCCGATGTGCTGCTGGGCACACAGATGGTCGCCAAAGGACTCGACTTCCCCGATGTAACGCTGGTTGGGGTCATTACTGCGGATTCTGCGCTCAATCTTCCTGATTTCCGGGCGGCTGAGAAGACCTTTCAGCTCTTGACGCAGGTTGCCGGCCGTGCGGGGCGGCATCAGCTCCCCGGCGAGGTGGTGGTGCAGTCGTATACACCGGAGCATTACTCGATTATCCATGCCAGCGGGCATGATTACCGTTCATTCGTCCGGGACGAGCTGAAGCACCGCAAAGAGCTGCATTACCCGCCCTATTGCCGTCTGATTCTGGTTACTCTGTCGCATGAGCAGCTTCCGCTGCTGCTGAAGCTTGCGGAGAACTATGCGCTCAGCATTCAGGGCAAAGCCAGACAGCTGCGCTGGTACGGCAGTCTGGACAAGCTCTCTTCGGATGCGCTGGATCTGCTGGGACCGGTGGCCTCGCCGCTGCCCCGGCTGAAGGGCCGCTACCGGTTCCAGTGCATCATCAAATGGCGCGGTGCGATTGACGCCATTGCGCTGGCCCGCCAGGTGGCGGAGGAGCTGGAGGATTCCGTCCGCGATAAGGGGCTGCAGATCAGCATTGATGTTGATCCGCAGATGTTGATGTAATTCTCCGGCGTGTTACAATAGTAAGGCGGTTTTGCCCTAAGGAATCGATAAGTATTAATGATATGTATAGAACAAGGATGGTGTTAGTGTAAATGGCAATCAGGCTGATTGTGAAAGAACCGGATGAAGTATTGCACAAGAAAGCGAAGACGGTAACCACCGTCACCCCCAATGTACAAAAATTGCTCGATGATATGGCAGATACGATGTATGACGCAGAAGGTGTTGGTCTCGCAGCCCCGCAGGTAGGCATTCTGAAACGGCTGATTGTAATAGATGCCGATGAGGAGCATGGATTGATCAAGCTGATCAATCCCGAGATTATCAGCATGGACGGGGAGCAGTTCGGACCTGAAGGCTGCCTGAGTATTCCCGGCCTGAACGGGGATGTCCGCCGTGCGGAGACAGTGACTGTACGCGGCCTGAACCGCGAGGGCGAGGAAGTGACCATTACCGGAAGCGGCCTGCTGGCCCGGGCTTTTCAGCATGAGATTGACCACCTGAATGGCGTGCTGTTCACGGATATCGCTGAGAAGGTCTATGAATACACAGCAGAACGCAGTGAAACTGAGGAGTGAATGAAATGAGAATAGTGTTCATGGGAACACCGGCTTTTGCGGTCCCCTCCCTGCGGATGCTGCTGGAAGAGGGCTATGACGTAGTGGCTGTGGTCACTCAGCCGGACCGGCCGCAAGGCCGCAAGAAGACGCTGGCGCCAACCCCGGTGAAGGTGGCTGCGCTAGAGCTGGGACTGCCTGTTCTTCAGCCTGAACGGCTGCGCCGCCCCGAATCAGTGGCAGAGCTGGCTGCCTATGAGCCGGATCTGATTGTTACCGCCGCATATGGGCAGATTCTTCCTAAGAGCGTTCTTGAGCTGCCGGCGAATGGATGTGTAAATGTTCATGGCTCACTACTGCCCAAGTACCGGGGCGGTGCTCCGATACAGCGCTGTATCATGAACGGCGAGAAGGTGACCGGTGTGACGCTGATGTATATGGCGGAAGGATTGGACACCGGAGATATGATCTCACGGGTTGAGGTAACGATAGAGGATGATGATACTTCAGGCACACTGTTTGAGAAGCTAAGTGTTGCCGGACGGGATCTCCTCATGACAGAGATGCCGCGACTGGCAGCCGGCCGTGTAGAAGCTGCCGTGCAGGATGACAGTGAAGCAACCTATGCGCCGAATCTAAGCCGGGAAGATGAACGGATCGACTGGAGCCGGGGCTCGCTGGATCTCTACAATCAGATTCGCGGTCTGGTACCGTTCTCGGGTGCGTTCACCCTGTGGAATGGCGAGACCTTCAAGACATGGGCTGCGGTGAAGCCGCAGGCGGAGGAACAGCCGGGGAGCAGCGCGGCTCCTGGCACCGTACTGTCCGTGAGCGAATGCGGCGTTGAGGTGAAGACCGGCGACGGGGCGCTCATTCTTACAACCGTCCAGCCTGCCGGCAAAAAAGCCATGAGCGCAGCCGACTTCAGCCGTGGTGCAACCCTTGCACCCGGCACGGTGCTCGGTTGAGCGCGGGCGGCAAGGGAGGCAGCGGACAACGTCCGCGTACTTCCGGCAATCAGCCAGCGGCCTCCGGCAGGAAGCCTGCCGCAGGCAGAACCGGCGGAGCGGGCCGGAATCGGCAGGGCGGCAAGCCCGCTGCGCAGGCTTCTGCGCGTGAGGTTGCTCTTGATATTCTGATGCGCGTAGAGCAGCAGGGCGCTTACAGCAACCTGCTGCTGGGAAGCAGCCTCCAGAAGGCGGACCTCAGCCGGGAGGATACGGGACTTGTTACAGAGCTGGTGTACGGAACCCTCTCACGGATGATTACCCTCGATTATGTCCTCAGCAGCTTCGTCAGCAAAGGGATGGCCAAGCTGGAGCCTTGGGTACGGAGTCTGCTGCGGCTAAGCCTGTACCAGATCATGTATCTGGACCGGGTCCCTTCGCATGCAGCCGTTAACGAGGCTGTGAATATTTCCAAGAGACGCGGCCATCAGGGCATCTCAGGTATGGTCAACGGCGTGCTGCGCAGTGTACTGCGGGCCGGAGACCTGCCGGTATTGCCTGAGGGGCTGAGCCGGGAAGAGCGGATATCCATCCTGCATTCCCACCCCTTGTGGATGGTGAAGCGCTGGTCGGCGGAATACGGCCCGGATACGGCAGAAGCCATGTGTACGGCGAATAATGAGCCGCCCGCAGTCAGTGTCCGTGTCAATACAACGATGATTAGCCGGGAAGCCATGTTGGCTGAGCTGCTGGAAGCCGGTCTGGATGCCGCCGAATCGAAGGTGAGCCCTGCAGGGCTGGTCATCAGAGGCGGCGGCAATCTGGCGCTGACCTCCTGGTACCGGGACGGCTATCTGTCCGTTCAGGATGAGAGCTCCATGCTGGTAGCCGAGGTTGTCGCTCCCGAAGCCGGGATGAAAGTGCTGGATTGCTGCGCTGCCCCCGGCGGCAAAAGTGCACATATGGGCGAGCTGATGAAGGACGAGGGCTCCATACTGGCCAATGACCTGCATGAGCATAAGGCTAAGCTGATTGCCGAGCAGGCAGCACGCCTAGGCCTGGAATGTATCACTACTGCAAGTGGAGATGCCCTGGAGCTGGGCACAGCCCTTCAGCCGGGATCCTATGACCGGATTCTGCTGGACGCTCCTTGCTCGGGGCTTGGGGTCATCCGCCGCAAGCCTGATTTGAAATGGCGCAAGCAGCCGGAGGATATTGTAAGTGTGGCTGCGCTACAGCTTGAGCTGCTGCAGTCGGTCTCCGGGCTGCTGAAGCCGGGAGGCGTGCTGGTCTACAGTACGTGTACTACCGAGCAGTCAGAGAACAGTCAGGTTGTTGCCGCTTTTCTGGAGCGCAATCCCGGCTTCGCACCGGTCAGCTTCAAGTCAGCCGTCTGGGAGCGGCTGGAAGGAACCGCGCTTGCTGCCGGTGACGGAATACAACTGCTTCCGCATCATTATGGCAGCGACGGCTTCTATATCGCCCGGCTGGAGCGACTCTTGTAATATAGCGATTGTGCTTCTTGACTACAGCTTCCCGCCCGCAGATTCCTTCGCGCGGCGGGCTTTTCTTTTACCGGTTCTGAGTTTTGTGTTAAAATAGGAAGAATGAGAAACAATACGCATATAATTTATGAAAGCACAGGTGTAAAAATACAATGAAACCTTTAATATATGATTTTTCTTTAGAAGAGTTGCAGCAATGGGCCAAGGACAACGGAGAGCCGGCTTTTCGCGGCGGGCAGATCTTTGACTGGCTGTATGTGAAGCGGGTCAATGACTTCGAATCCATGAGCAACCTCTCTAAGGCCCTCAGAGCCAAGCTGGTAGATCAGTTCAGTATTTCGGCACTCACAGAGATTACGAAGCTGGAGTCCAAGGACGGTACAGTGAAATTCCTGTTCGGTCTGCATGATGATCATGCGATTGAGACAGTTATTATGAAGCATAATTACGGCAACAGCGTGTGTGTGACCACCCAGGTAGGCTGCCGGATTGGATGTACCTTCTGTGCATCTACCCTTGGGGGTCTCAAGCGGGATCTGACGGCAGGGGAGATCGTTGCCCAGGTCGTCCGTTCCCAGCAGATTCTCGATGCGCGCGGCGAACGTGTCAGCAGCATTGTCATTATGGGGACAGGCGAGCCCTTCGAGAACTATGATGCAACTATGAGATTCCTCCGTCTGATGATCCATGAGAAGGGCCTGAATATTGGCCAGCGCCATATTACTGTATCCACCAGCGGAATTGTGCCGAACATCTACAAATTCGCTGATGAAGATACACAGATTAATCTGGCGATTTCGATTCACGCTCCTAACGATACCCTCCGTTCCAAGCTGATGCCGGTGAACCGCCGCTATCCGTTCGATGATGTAATCGAGTCCTTGCGGTACTATCAGGCTAAGACAGGCCGCCGGATCAGCTTCGAGTATGCCTTGATCGGCGGCGTCAATGATCAGAAGGAGCATGCAGAGGAGTTGGCCGGGGTGCTCAAGACCATGCTATGCCATGTGAATCTGATCCCGGTCAATCATGTGCCTGAGCGCAAGTATGTTCGGACTTCCCGCAATGATATCTTTGAATTTCAGCGTATACTGGCCGATCAGGGCGTGAATGTTACCATCCGCCGTGAGCAGGGCCATGATATTGCGGCCGCATGCGGACAGCTGCGCGCCAAACATATGGAGTTGGGGTGAGGATATTTGATCAGAACAGTTCAAGCCAGCGACATTGGACGGGTACGTACCGTCAATGAGGATTCAGTCTGGATCGGCGCCACGCGCCACGGTTATACCCTCGGCATTATTGCCGACGGAATGGGGGGACATCTAGCTGGCGATACCGCGAGCAGGCTTGCACTTGAGACGGTCAGGGGAATTCTGGACCAGCTGGAGCCTGATCTCCCTGAGGCAGAGCTGAAGGAAGCGCTGACTGCCTCCATCATGGAAGCCAATAACACAGTTCACAGAGAAGCGCAGAGCGATGAGAAGCTCCATAATATGGGGACCACTATCGTTGCTGCACTGCTGAAAGGGTCGGCAGGCTATATCGGCCATATCGGAGACAGCAGGGCTTATCTGATCCGGGACGGTGAAGCCAGGCAGCTAACCGAGGACCATACGCTGGTGAATGAGCTGTTCAGGAACGGCCAGATCAGTCTGGAGGAGCTGGATAATCATCCGCGCCGCAATGTGCTTACCAGGGCGCTGGGGACGGATACAGTGGTGTCCGCAGATCTGGCATATATTACGCTTGCAATTGGTGAGCTCCTGCTGCTGTGCAGCGATGGACTTAGCAATTATGTCAGCCTGGAGCATCTGGGCAAGGTAGCCGGAATTAATGAAATATCTCTGGAAGAAAGAGCAGAGCGATTACTTCAACTGGCATTGCTTGCGGGCGGCAGCGATAATATAAGCGTTGCTATGCTGGAACACCAAGGAGAGGCCGCAGTGCCCGAGACAAAGGAGTGGGAAAGATGATCGGTCACGAATTGGGCGGCCGTTACCAAGTCATCGAACGGATCGGCGGAGGAGGCATGGCGCTTGTCTATAGAGCCCATGATATTCTGCTTAACCGGAATGTTGCTATCAAAGTACTGCGCAATCAATTTGTGCATGATGAGGAATTCATCCGCCGGTTCCGGCGGGAGGCGCAATCGGCTGCATCGTTATCTCATCCCAACGTAGTCAGCATATACGATGTAGGCCAGGAAGATGAAGTCCATTATATCGTTATGGAGTATATTGAAGGCAAGAACCTGAATGAAATTATCAAAGAGCGGGCACCGATGCAGGTGGATGAATCTGTGCGGATTGCCTCACAGATATGTGATGCGCTGGATCATGCGCATATGAATCAAATCATTCACCGCGATATTAAACCTCATAATATTCTGATTGGACGTAACGGGCGGGTTAAGGTTACCGACTTCGGGATTGCCCGGGCGGTTACGTCTACTACGATTACCCAGACGGGGTCTGTGGTCGGTTCCGTGCATTATTTCTCGCCGGAGCATGCCAAGGGCGTAACTACGGGCGAGAAGTCGGACCTGTACTCCCTGGGTATTGTACTGTATCAGATGCTTACGGGTGTATTGCCTTTCTTAGGGGAGAGCCCGATCAGCGTGGCGCTGAAGCATCTGCAGGAGGAATTCGAGGAGCCGCGTCTGCTGAATCCGTTGATTCCGCAGAGCGTGGAGAATGTAATTCTGAAGTCGATGCGCAAGAACCCGGAGGAGCGCTACCAGTCTGCCAAGCAAATGCTGCAGGATCTGGAGACCTGTCTGCTGCCTGAACGGCGCAGCGAAGCCAAGATGCTGTTCCAGGAGGATGATGATGAGGACAGAACACGCATCATTCCGGCGATCAAGCCGCTACAGCGCGGGCTAAGCAGCCGTGGCGGCGGAGAGGAGCGAGTCCGCAGTATGGAGGAAGCTCCGCCGCCTGCTGCTGTGAAGCGTAAGGGCCGCGCAGCGCTGTGGATCAGCCTTACGCTGGTCGTGCTGATCGCCATGACCGGAATTGTGTGGTATGTCAATTCCAAGCTGTCGGTCGATGAAGTCTCGGTACCTGCGGTGACAGGGAAGACCTTCCAGGAGGCCAAGGCTGAGCTTGAGGCTGTGGGGCTGTTTGCCGAGGAGCCCGCGCTGGTTGAGTATAATCCTAATTTCGAAGAGAATATTGTCTGGAAGCAGAACAAGACCAATACGATGGTCAAAGAAGGAACTCATATTATCCTGACAGTAAGTGCCGCCAAGGTACTGCCTAAGCTTAAGGATGTCTCTAACCTGAGCTATGACGATGCTGTCAAAGAGCTCATTGCTCTCGGTATTGCCCAGGATAGAATTGCAAAGCCGGATGAGCGCTATAGTGAGGAATTTGACAAGGGCAAGGTTATCAGCTCCGAACCTGCCGCAGGAACCGATTACGATCCTGATACGGTAACTATCAAGCTAATCGTGAGCAAAGGCAAAGAGAGCACCCAGATGCCGGATCTCCTCGGGAAGACGGAGAAGGAAGCCAAGGCTGCGCTGGAGAGTGTAGGTCTGGTGCTGGATGCTGTCAAGGAAGAGCCGAGCTTCACTTACGAGAAGGGTAAGGTTACGAAGCAGTGGGCCTACGAGGCAGGGGATCTGGTCCCTCCAGGCGAGAAGATTACGATCTACATCAGCACAGGGTATCCTCCGGAAGCTCTGGAATTTACGTTCAATGTTCCGGTAGCACCGGCTGCAGACGGCAAGAAGAGCAAGATCCGTATTGTGTTTGCCGATGCACGCAACGGAGGCGAGAACCAGGAGTGGGGTACCCGCACCATTGGCAAAAGCCAGACCTTGTCCGTAAATATGCTGCTTGCCCCTAACAAAGACGGCATGGTATCCGTATACCGGGACGGGGAGTTCCTGGAGACTTATCCGATCACTTATGTGGATGTCAAGAATAACACTGTGCAGCAGCCTGAACCGCCTCCGGTGGAGACGCAGACTCCTGCACCGACAGTTGCTCCTACCGTGCCTGCCCAGCCTACTGAGACTCCAACTCCTGACCCGACAGCAGAGCCTGAGATACTTCCTCCAGACACCGGGGAAGTTGACGGGACGGGCGGGACCAATCAGACGGGTTATGTTCCTGGTAACGGACAGACTAACAACGAGCTGGCTTCCGCCCTCAGCAATGGCAACAGTAATGGTAAGGGTAACGGCCCTAACAACAGGCCCGGCAAAGATAAAGGACATAAATAATAGAACAGAGATAAGCTTCAGTCAGGCTGCCGGGAATACGGGCAGGGCTGAAGCAGCGAAATGACCCGGGGTACTACACACTTGGGTCATTTGCGCAATATACAGGAGAGGAAGGCTCACCATGTATGCCTGAAGGAATCATAATTAAAGCGTTAAGCGGATATTACTATGTTAAGCCGCTCAGAAATCAACAGATCGTAACTGAGGAAGAGGCGGTACAGTGCAGGGGGCGCGGCATTCTGAAGAAGAAAGGAATTGCCCCGCTGGTCGGTGACCGGGTGATCTATGTGCTGACCGAGAACGGAGAGGGCATGGTAGATGAGCTGCTTCCCCGTGAATCGGAGCTGATCCGCCCGCAGGTGGCTAACGTTAAGCTGGCGGTGCTGTTGTTCTCCGTTCGGGAGCCGGATATGAATCTTAATCTGCTGGACAAGTTCCTGGTTCATATCGAGCATTCAGGCCTGGAGACGCTGATTGTGCTCACGAAGCAGGATCTGGCTGATGATGAAGGACAGGCTACGGAGGCCGTCAAAGCTCTATATGAGCAGATTGGTTACGAGGTCATGGTCACAAGCTCACTGAACGGATCAGGTGCGGATGAGCTGCGGCAGCGTCTGGGAGGTATCATCAGCGTCTTCTCAGGACAGTCGGGCGTAGGGAAGTCCACCCTGCTTAACCGGCTTGTGCCGGGACTGGCACTGGAGACAGGGGAGATCAGTCTCCGTCTCGGACGCGGGCGTCACACTACACGCCATGTAGAGCTGATGGATATAGGTAATAGCGGATTTGTGGCCGACACTCCGGGCTTCAGCCAGCTGGATTTTCTGGAGCTGGGTGTGGATGAGCTGTCTGTGTGCTTCCGGGAGTTCGCCTCTTATGCGGAGAACTGCAAATTCCGCGGCTGCAGCCATCTGCACGAACCGGGCTGTAAGGTGATAGGAGCCTGGAAGTCCGGGGATATTGCAGATAGCCGTTACGAGCATTACAAGCTGTTCTTTAATGAAATGAAAGATAAAAAGCGGAGGTACTAAACTCATGGTAAAAATTGCTCCTTCCATATTGTCAGCAGATTTCGCAGCGCTTGGCGCAGAGGTGGCCGAAGCGGAAGCCAGCGGTGCGGACTGGATTCATGTAGATGTGATGGACGGACATTTTGTGCCGAATATTACGCTGGGTCCCGCGATTGTGTCCGCGGTGAGAGCCCATACTTCTTTACCTCTGGATGTACATTTAATGATTGAGAACCCGGAACGCTATATCGCTGATTTTGCCGCTGCAGGCGCTTCTGTGATTACGGTTCACTTCGAAGCCTGCGTGCATCTGCACCGTGTAATCCATCAAATCAAGGAGCTCGGCCTGATGGCAGGGGTGGCCATTAATCCGGCTACACCGGCTGCGGCGGTGCGTGAGGTCCTGGAGGATGTGGATATGGTGCTTGTAATGACCGTCAATCCGGGCTTCGGCGGGCAGGCCTTCATTCCGCGCACACTGCATAAGATTACGCAGCTCCGGAAGTGGGCGGAAGAGATCCATCACAAGGGTCTGTATATCGAGGTAGACGGCGGAGTAGCCGAAGCTACGGCACCGCTTGTAGCTGAAGCGGGGGCGGATGTGCTTGTGGCAGGTAATGCAGTGTTCGGCCGCAGCGACCGCGCAGGAGCGATCAAGGCCATACGTGAGGCGGCGGACAGGGCAGTCCGGCAATAGGCAATGATGCCCATTAACTAATGAACGAATTAACCCTCAATCTGCTTGATTCACATACGGAAGGTATAGGCCAAGTTGTGGTCGCATAAATATGGTTACATGAGCAGAAATCTCATGTAGCCTTTTTTGCGGAGGTCTGCAATCGATGGTACATTTTTCATCTAGACAGGATCGTCTCCTACTGCATGGCATGAATTGATGGGAGGGTTAATTATGAAATTTTATACGTTCAAGCTGCCAAGATTTTTGGGAGGTTTTGTTAAAGCGATTTTGAACACGTTTCAGAAGAGTTAAGTTAAAGAAGACAAGTAAATATGAAAAAAAGCACCTTACGAATGTAAAGGGTGCTTTTTGCTACAAATATAATATCTCTTCTATTCTCGCTGAAACGGATACCGTCTATGAAAGAACGGCATGTCCGTTTCTACTTGGTATGAGATATCGCTAGGCCCGGGAATGATCGGAAACTAGACGCGTTCAACTTTACCGGATTTCAAAGCACGGGTGCTGACGTACACGCGTTTCGGTTTGCCGTTCACCAAGATACGAACCTTCTGAACGTTAACTCCCCAAGAGCGACGGTTGCGGTTGTTAGCGTGAGACACGTGGTTACCGCTGCCCGGTTTCTTGCCTGTTACTGTACATGTGCGGGACATAGATTACACCTCCTTGTTACTTACACCTGCGTAAAACAATACTTGAATATCATATCACAGCAAAAATTGCTTCGTCAACCGATTCAAAAACATTTATTTCTGTAGACTCTTATAGTACAATATAAATTAGTGCATTATGTCCAGTTGATCATCGAATTGATTAGGCATGAAGTTAGGAAGGGGAATTCTCATTGAGTAAGCGTTCTATAAACGGGACAGATTTTACCGCAATGGTACTAGCCGGTGCGGAAATGCTGCAGCAGCATGCCGAGCATGTCAATTCATTGAATGTGTTTCCGGTGCCGGATGGCGATACGGGCACGAACATGAATCTGACCATGACCGCAGGCGCGAACGAATTGAAGAGAAACAACACGGCCTCTGTCGGTCAATGTGCGGGAGTGCTGTCGAAGGGACTATTGATGGGCGCGCGGGGGAACTCCGGCGTTATTTTGTCACAGCTGTTCAGAGGTCTTGGACGTTATGCGGCCCAATATGATGAGCTTAACACACAGCAGTTCGCTGCAGCGCTGCAGACCGGGGTAGATACCGCCTATAAGGCAGTGGTGAAGCCGGTTGAAGGCACCATTCTGACGGTTGCCAAGGAAGCTGCAAGGCATGCAGTGTATTATGCACGCCGCACAACGGATATTACCGAGCTGATGACCGAAGTCCTGGCCAAAGCCAAGGAAGCCTTGGCGCATACGCCTGAGCTGTTGCCTGTGCTGAAGCAGGTGGGCGTGGTGGATTCGGGGGGCCAGGGCCTGGTCTACATCTATGAAGGCTTCCACCAGCATCTGACCAGCGGAGCAGTCTCAGCATCTGTACAGACTCCTGTGCAAGGACAAGCTGCGGCCCCTGTATCCGTGCCGGCACCGGTGTTGACCAAACCTGAGCATTTGTTGTCCTCCGTACAGTCTTCCGCGCAATCACAGCTCCATACGGAAGACATTGAATTTTTATATGATATGGAATTTTTCATTAACCGCCAGCTTGGCGCATCCGTGAAAGCGGATTTTGATGAGGAAGCTTTTCGGAAAGCGTTATCAGTTAACGGGGATTCGATCATCGTTATTTCGGATGATGAGACGATCAAGGTTCATGTGCATTCCAAGACTCCCGGAGAGGTGCTTAACCTGGCGCTCGTCCACGGGGAGATTACCCAGATTCACATCCTTAACATGCGTGAGCAGCACCGCGATCTGTTGACTGCCGGTATGGACATCGCACCGATGCCCGATGTCTTCGCTGATATCCCGGAAGAGAAGGCCAGCGTGCAGGCGCCGGCGGTTCCTCCTGCGGATGATCTGGCGCCGTACGGCTTCATTGCGGTCTCCTCAGGAGATGGAATCTCGGATATTTTCCGCAGCCTGGGTGTCGATGCGATCCTGGCCGGCGGCCAGACGATGAATCCGAGTACAGAGAATTTCGTGAATGCGATCTCTTCGATTTCTGCGAAGCATATCTACATTCTGCCGAATAACTCCAATATCGTCCTGGCTGCGCAGCAGGCCAAGGAGCTGCTGGAGGGCG
Organism: Paenibacillus sp. FSL P4-0338; assembly: GCF_038002365.1. Taxonomy (NCBI): domain Bacteria; kingdom Bacillati; phylum Bacillota; class Bacilli; order Caryophanales; family Paenibacillaceae; genus Paenibacillus; species Paenibacillus sp. FSL P4-0338. Next base: position 1,009,381 of record NZ_JBBOCG010000001.1, read on the forward strand.
AACGTGAGATTACGGTGATTCCGAGCAAGAGTATTCCCCAGGGAATCTCGGCAGCCTTTGCCTTCCAGGAAGAGGATGCGGTAGATACTAACACCAGCAATATGCTGGAGGCGATTGCCCAGGTCAAATCCGGACAGATCACCAATGCTGTACGTGATACTGTGATGGAGAATCTGGAGATCAAATCCGGTCAGTATATCGGCATCGAGAGCTCTAAGATTGTTGCTGCTGCCGATGATTTGCTCACGGTCAGCAAGGAGCTGCTGTCCAGCATGCTGGTCAATGGTGACGAGATCGTTACTGTACTCACTGGTGCAGACACTGAGGCAGACATTACGGATGCCCTCGGCAGCTGGCTGGAAGAGACGTATCCGCAGGTTGAGGTTGAGATTCATGAAGGCGGCCAGCCGCTGTATTATTATCTTTTCTCAGTCGAGTCATAGAATCGCTTAAGTTCTCAAGGCAAGCAGAGTGGAGCAGCCAAATTATAGTATGGGGAGGAACATTATGAGTCGGACCGTAATCGTTACCGACAGTACATCCGATATCCCGCCTGCTCTGGCGGAGCAATACGGCATTGAAGTGGTTCCGCTGACGCTGATGTTCGGCGAAGAGGCATTTCGGGATAATGTGGATATGACTCCGGAACAGTTCTACGAGCGTCTTCCCCGCTCGACACAGCTGCCGACCACTTCGCAGCCTTCTCCTGTAGAATATATGAATGTATACCGTAGTATACAGGAGAAGAATCCGGGCAGTTCAATCCTGTCCTTCCACATATCCTCCGGCTTAAGTGGAACCTACCAGTCTGCTGTCATGGCCAAATCCATGCTTGAAGAGGAAGGCGAAGCTATCACTGTGGTGGATAGCCTCTCCGCCTCCTACGGCTTCGGATTCATGGTTGTGGAAGCTGCCCGGCTGGCGGAGCAGGGACATGCTCCTGCGGAGATTCTGGCGAAGGTGGAGAGACTGCGCCAATCCCGGAAGCTGTATTTTCTCGTGGATACCCTTGAATATCTGCAAAAGGGCGGCAGAATCGGCAAAGCGTCCGCTATCCTGGGTACACTGCTCAACATCAAGCCGATCCTCTCCATTGATGCGGAAGGCATTATCTATGCGGTAGAGAAGGTCAGAGGGCGCAAGAAGGCAGTCGCCCGCATGATCGAACTGTTCAAGGCAGATCTGCCGGGTGTGAATACAATACATGTGGCCGTGGGTCATACGGCTGAACCGGCTTCCGGCGAAGAGTTCCTGCGGGAATTAGCCGGACATTTCACCTTGAAAGAGAAGGTTCTGACCAATGTGGGCCCGGTTGTGGGCAGCCATGTCGGGAACGGGACCTTAGCCGTATTCATCTGGCCCGCCTAAGTATAGGGGATGAACATGGTGCTTACTTTGGATTCAATTGAAGTGAAACAAATAACTGGCGTGAGCGCTCAAAAGCAAAGCGAGCTTCACGCCTTTGGCGTCTTTACAGTGAAGGATCTGCTGGAGTATTACCCTTTCCGGTATGAGGATTTCCGTCCGAAATCACTCAGTGAGGTCAAGCACGGAGATAAGGCGACCGTGGTGGCCAAGGTTATCGGCATTCCGGTGTTGCAGCGCTTCGGGGGCAAATCCCGTATGAGCTGCAAGATGGTGGCAGAGCCGTGGATGTTCACCGCGACATGGTTCAACCAGCATTATGCGCGTGAACAATTGACGGTCGGCCGTGAAGTGGTGCTGACGGGGAAGTGGGACCAGAAGCGCAATCAGATTACGGTGACCAACTATGAATTCCCGGACCGCGGAGAAGGCAAGACAGGTACTCTACAGCCGGTATACTCAATCGGAGGCAAGATTACGCAGTCCTGGATTCGCAGAATTATCGGCCAGGCTCTGCAGCAGTACGGAGACCTGATCCCGGAGATTCTGCCGCACAGCATTATGCGCAAATATGACTTCATGTCACGCAAGCGGGCCATTGCCACAATTCATCAGCCGGAAGATACGCGCGAGGGCCAGCAGGGAAGGCGCCGGATGGTGTATGAGGAGTTGTTCCTCTTCCAGCTTAAGGTACAAGCCTTCCGCGTGCTGAACCGTGGCCGGATGGATGGTGTGGTTCATACGGTGGACAACGCAACGGTAAGGCAATTCGTGCGCAGCCTGCCGTTTGAGCTGACCGATGCCCAGAAGCATGTGGAGCTGGAGATTCTGCAGGATATGCGTTCAGGGTATTGTATGAACCGGCTGCTTCAAGGCGATGTGGGCTCCGGCAAAACCGTACTCGCGGCCATAGCGCTCTACGCGACTGTAAGATCCGGATTTCAAGGTGCGCTAATGGTGCCGACTGAAATCCTGGCAGAGCAGCATATGCGCTCGCTCACGAGGATGTTCGAGCCGTTCGGCATTACTGTGGGCCTGCTGACCGGCAGCGTAACCGGCCGCAAACGGAAGGATCTGCTGGCCTCTCTACAGATGGGAGTGCTAGATGTGGTTGTCGGAACCCATGCGCTGATCCAGGAGGATGTCTTCTTCCGCAGCCTGGGGCTTGTGGTTACGGATGAGCAGCACCGCTTCGGGGTGAACCAGCGCAGTGTCCTGCGGCGCAAGGGCTACAACCCGGATGTGCTGACGATGACCGCCACTCCGATCCCGCGGACGCTGGCGATCACCGTCTTTGGCGATATGGATGTGTCTACGTTATCTGAACGGCCGAAGGGCCGTGTGCCGATTACCACCTACTGGGTGAAGCCGGATCTGCTGGAGCGGGTGATGAACCTGATCAGCCGCGAGATTGAGCAGGGGCGGCAAGCCTACCTGATCTGTCCGCTGATTGAGGAGTCAGAGAAGCTGGATGTGCAGAATGCGATTGATCTGCATGTGCAGATGTCGCAGGCTTTTCCGGATTATAAGGTGGGTTTGCTTCACGGGAGAATGACACCGTCCGAGAAAGACGAGGTAATGCGGAACTTTTACAGCAACGAATTGCAGCTTCTGGTGTCTACAACGGTCGTAGAGGTTGGTGTCGATGTCCCGAATGCCACGCTGATGATCATCATGGATGCTGACCGCTTCGGGCTGTCTCAGCTGCATCAGCTGCGCGGCCGGGTCGGCAGAGGGGAGCATGCTTCCTACTGTGTGCTGATGGCTGATCCGAAGTCGGAGATCGGGCGCGAGCGGATGACTGCAATGACAGATACGGATGACGGGTTCGAGGTATCACGGCGGGATCTGGAGCTGCGCGGACCGGGGGATTTCTTCGGGACGAAGCAGAGCGGCCTGCCTGAATTCCGGCTGGCGGATATGACCGCTGACTTCGAGACGCTGGAGCTGGCACGCGATGATGCTGCTGAGCTGCTGCGGGAGACTTCCTTCTGGACCTCGGCGGATGTTGCGCCGCTGCGCGGGTATTTGCAGCAGGAACAAATTTTCCAGGGGGATTTAATTGACTGAACAGGCACATCCGGGCACCTGCCTTCATATACTGTGAATGATTGGATATGACAGGAGGTGCTGTAATTGGGTTATCAGCAATATGGAATCAGTCCCCAGCTGGTGGAGCGCATCAAGTTGAAGATGAAGAATCCGGCGGTCAAGGAACGCGTCAAGAATATGATTACCGGCATCTCCAAACAGGAGCTGCAGGATACAGCAGTCGTGCGCAAGCTGGTACGCAATGCCTCGTCGGTGATGCATGAGAAGCTGACGTCTGCACAGGAAGAGCAAATTGTGAAATTCGTCATTGCCCAAAAGATCGACCCCGGCAATACGTTTCACTTAATCCGCTTATGGGGGATGTTCCGCTGACGAAGGCGGGATTCAGTAATCCTCTGATAGGCTTGCAATCCAAAAAGCGTTCCCGTAAGTAACACACGGGAACGCTTTTTACTTATTCTGTGCTGTCCTGGAAGGCCATACTGCTCAGCCCGGCGGCTTATTGCGGAAAAGCGCTGAGATCCGGTTGTTCCGCGCGGCATTGATTACAATCTTGCTGTCCTGATCACAGTCATGCACGATAGAGGCTAGCTGCTCTTCCTCCAGCCTGCTGGCCAGACAGAATACCGTACCTGGCTCACCTTCAGGCCCTGTGGATTTTACGAGCTTCACCTCGCGGTCCAGCGACTGCTGGAGCTTGCGCCGGATCTCCTCGCATTTGCTGCTGGTGATGAACACCGCCTGGGTGAGCGAGAGGTCTCTTAGGGAGAATCGCAGCGCTTCAAAGGCGAGCAGATACGCAATGATACTATACATCGCCTGATCCCAGCCGAATAATGATCCGCCGTAGAGCAGGATGAGCATGTTGAACAGCATAATCGGCATCTCAGCCGATTTGGGCGGTCCTCCGTTCAGCAGCCGTACGCTTTGCTTCTCGCTTCCTTCGGTCAGGCCACCGAAGCGCACAGAGATGCCCAGGCCGAACCCGAGGCATAGACCTCCGGCAATAGCCGCGGGCAGCGGCTCGCTGATTGCCGCCGGGAAATGGTGCAAGGCCAATGACCCTGCCGTCAGACAGATCAGGCCAAGCATCGTATACAAGGCAAAGCGGAGATTAATCTGCCTGCGCGACATTAGAATAAACGGAAGGTTGAACAGGAACAGGAATAATCCAAGCCGCATTTCTGTCATATGGGACAGCAGGGCGGATAATCCGGCAATGCCGCCCGGAAGCAGCTTATGCGGCATCAGGAACAGCTCAAGACCAACAGCTGCAAGTAATCCTCCGCCTACAACGGAGAGCAGACGCAGGGTTTTGGAATAAGGTAAGGGTGCAGCTTTTCTATATCTGACTTTCATAAGATTTCCTCCTTTCAGCAGGAAACCGGTATTTGTGTTGCGGATTAAGGCGATGGCAGCTTCGTTCAGCGTATAGCTAGCTGCTCTCCTACGAAATGTGAATTATATTTGAGGGGAATCATCAGCAGCCGTTTCAGCAGAATGTAAATGAAGGGCAGCAGAGATACACAGAGCAGCAGCCCGGGAGGTCCGGACTCCAGCGTCAGAGGGTTCTCATGGGGAGCAAGCCGGACGGCCTGGGCGTCATAAATCTGCATATGATGAACGCGCACCGGCTGGGCCAGCTTATGCTCATAGCGGTCCAGACGGACAGAATGCATCTCAGGCTCTTGTTCATGCAGCATCTGGAGGGCCATGATCAGAAAAGTCAGCAGCAGTACCGGAAGGAACACAGCCTTCAGCAAATCCAGCAGCGACAGACGCATCCAATCTTTCCTCATGAGAACCCCCCCTTTTTTTGAAATAGAAGAATGTATTTATTTAAAGCATATCATAGGATCTTAGCAGGACCAAATATAATACGCTATTATTTCAAGGCCTACGACTGCGAAATAACGAAACCGGAGCTGCTACACTGCGTATTCTCTAGTAAATTGAACTTTTTGTGAAAAAAATATCGGAAGGAGCAGATAATTTGCATAATGCAGGCGTATTTAACGGTTTGTACCCGGCAGCGGCCAGCAGTCAGAGCGGATTTTTCACGGAGGGGCCGTTCTTGTTAAAGCTCATTCTGCTGCTGATCGCAGGCTTTGTTGCATATACCATTTGGAGAGGGCTCAAGACCTGGATGACGAACCAGACCAGTCCTCTGCAATCAAGGGTCGTTACGGCAGTAGCCAAACGGACAGAGGTCTGGGGTGGAAGAGGTCATATGGGGACACATACGAGTTATTATGTGACCTTTGAATTCCATAATGGCAGCCGCAGAGAGCTTGAAGTGAAGCCAAAGGCGTACGCCATGATTGTGGAGGGGGACCGGGGAGAGCTGTCGTATCAGGGCAGCCGGTTCAAAGGGTTCGTGCGGGCGGGGATGCAGAGGGACAGTGGAGTCAGCAGGTGACTATTGACAGAGCATGCCTCCAAGAAGAGTAGGGAGTAACATTTGGAATAATAATGATTTGCAGCAAAAAAATGCAAGGAAGTGAACCGGCCGCTATGTGAGCGAGCCCGGGCAAGCTTCCTTGCATTTATTGTGTCCGGGTCTAGAGCACGCGCTGCATGTGCAGAATTACGTTGCTCCAATATCCGCTGTCCAGCTCACTGATCTGTACGCCAGGGTCACCCCAGGTGTGAATGAAATTCCCACCGCCGATGTAGATACCGACGTGACCAGGAACCGCGTCGCTCTCGAAACGTCCGGGTACGGTGAAGAAGATCAGATCGCCGGGCTCCAGCGCGCTGCGTGACACCCGTCTGCCGATGTTGTCCTGATCTTTGGCCAGCCGGGGCAGATCCACCCCGAACTTCTGAAAGACATGGCGTGTAAAGGACGAGCAGTCGAAGCGCTTGGTCTCTTCATAGGGTCCGGCGCCGAAATCGTAAGGTACCCCAAGAAACTTTTTGGCATAGGAGACCAACTCGCCTGTGTCCACATTCGATACACTCTGAATCCGCAGCGGCTTCGGAGCTTCTGCCTTGGCGGAATCCTCTGTGCTCTCCCTGTCGGAAGGAGTCGCGATATTAATCTCGCCAGTAACGGGATTCCAGCCGACCTCAGTCTGTAGCAGCTTGGACAAGGCGGTAGGGGTGATATAGATTTGACCTTCACGGCGGAGGGGGACATCGGGAAGGGTGATTTTCTGGCCCAATGAGAACACCTGGCTGGAATCCGGCCGCAGCATATACATTACATCACTATAGCCGAGCTTGGTATAGCCGCCGCTTGCCGTGTCATCCTTCATCCGGAAGCCGATGGAGGCGACAGCCGGTTTGAGCGGAATCCAGTACTTGCCTTCCTTGTCGGTAAAAGAATTCTTCTCATAGTAGCTGCCCGCAAAAGTTCCGGTTGGGGTCAGCGAGTTAACCTTGGGAGTGCTGTCCTTGCTGGTGTAGCTGCAGGCGGTTGTTCCCGTAATGGCGGTAACCAGGATAGCGGAGGACAATAACATTTTGCTTGTACGCAGATTGATTATTGGCATTGGGCACGCTCCATTTTCAACTTTAAGGTAAGTTTGTGCAGGACCGCTTTTTTTATGTGCTGCAGGCTTTAGCAAACAATGTCAAGATAAACTGCAGATTGTTGAAGCGGGTGGACATTCATTGTGCGTATTTTGTAAAATATGGCCCCCACTTAAATGATTGACGGGAAATCAACCTACATATAATATATGTTTAATAGATTCGGGGAGCGGATGGGGACAGGGTGCAGGCCTTCGCTTTAATGCTTTTAAAGATGAAAGCGATAATGCTGGACCGCTAGCCCAGGTTCTCGCGCTGAACCCGTACAAGAAGAGGGGTTATCTCATGAAGACAAAGAAGATTTGGATGGGGCTTAGTATGGCGTTGATGCTCGTTGCTGCCGGTTGCGGGAACAATAATGCTCCAGTGAAAAATAACGCGGGCACCGGAAATGCTCCGGCCGCAGCAACGGAAGCTCCAGCCTCGGGTGCAGGCTCAGGCGATGCCAAGTCCTACAAGATTGCTATCTCGCAATATGTTGAGCATCCGTCTCTGGACGCCACCCGCGAGGGATTCCTGGCTGCGCTGAAGGATGCAGGGATTGTCGAAGGGGAGAACCTGAAGGTGGATCTTCAGAACGCCCAGGCTGATCAGGCCAACAACCTGTCCATTGCCCAGAAGATTGCCGGCGACAAGAACGATCTGGTGCTGGGGATTGCGACACCTTCAGCTCAGGCAGTTGTTCAGAAAGTGAAGGACACTCCGATTCTATTCGCTGCGGTAACCGACCCTCTCGATGCCAAGATTGTCAGTGATCTGGAGCATCCCGGAGGCAATGTGTCCGGCGCATCGGATACCAATCCGGAGTCGATTACCCGCCTGATGAACTTCATTGCCACGCAATTTCCCAAGGTGAAGAAGCTGGGCCTGGTCATTAATGAAGGAGAGCCGAATGCTGTAGTTATGGCGGATATCGCCAAAGGTGAGCTGGACAAGCACGGGATTGAGCTGGTGAAGGCGGCGATTACCAATACTTCGGAAGTGAAGCAGGCTGCAGAATCGCTTGTAGGGCGTGTAGATGCGCTGTACATTACGCTTGATAACTCCGTTGTCAGCGGTGTAGACTCGATTATCCAGACGGCTAATGACAACAAGCTTCCGTTCTTCTCGGCAGACCGTGATACGGTGGAGAAGGGTGCTTTTGCTACAGTAGGTTTCAAATACTATGATCATGGCTATCAGGTCGGCCAAATGGCGGTAGAAGTGCTTAAGAACGGAAAGAGTCCCGGTGATATGAAGGTGACGATGCAGGAGAAGCTGGACTTGGTCCTTAACCTCAAGGCAGCGGCAGCACAGGGAATTGAAGTGACCGATGCCATGAAGGCTGAAGTGGCTGACCCGGGCAATAATATTATTCAATAACCTATAGAGTTCATAAACAGGGCGCGTCCGAGGGTGGGCGCCCTTTGCCGCTTGAGGGAGGAAGTCAGCAATGTATAATTCATTAATCGGGGCTCTGGAAATGGGCCTGCTCTACGCATTCATGGCACTTGGGGTGTATATTACCTTCCGTATTCTGGATTTTCCCGATCTGACGGTGGATGGAAGCTTTACAACCGGCGGCGCGATTGCTGCAGTGATGATCAGTAGCGGTTACTCTCCATTACTGGCGACTCTGTGTGCACTGCTCGGCGGAATGGCGGCAGGAATGTGTACTGGTCTGCTCCATACCAAAGGTAAAATCAACGGCCTGTTATCAGGGATTCTGATGATGATAGCCCTGTATTCGATCAATCTGCGGATTCTGGTGAAGCCGAATGTCTCCGTGATGGGGGAGGATACGTTATTCAGCTCCATTAATCCTCTGCTGGTTATGCCTTTTATCGTCGTGCTGGTCAAAATCCTGATGGATCTGTTCTTGCGCACTGATCTGGGGCTGGCCCTGCGGGCCACCGGCGATAACTCGCGGATGATCCGCAGCTTCGGAGTGAACACTGATACAACAACCATTATGGGAATCAGCCTGTCGAACGGGCTGGTGGCGCTCTCGGGCGCATTGATCGCCCAGTATTCTTCCTTCGCCGATGCTTCAATGGGGATAGGGATGATTGTCATCGGGCTTGCATCGGTGATTATCGGGGAAGCGCTCTTCGGTGCGAAGAACGTCTTCCGGGCGACACTGGCTGTATTGCTTGGCTCAATCGTGTACCGGATCGTCGTCGCTCTGGCACTCCGGGTATCTTGGCTTAAGGCTTCCGACCTCAAGCTGATCACCGCAATTATCGTTATTATTGCGCTCGTCTTCCCGTCGGTTCAGCGGTATGTGAAGCAGAAGAGCACGGCCCGCAGACGGACCGCAGAGCTTGCTGAGCTGGCTCAGCGCAGTAAGCAGAGAGGAGGGGCCGCTAATGTTGAAGCTTGATAATGTATGTAAGCTGTTCAACCCCGGCTCACCGGATGAGAAGGTCGCGCTGCTGGGAATTGATCTTGAACTGAACGCCGGGGATTTCGTAACGATTATCGGCAGTAACGGTGCCGGCAAATCTACGCTGATGAATATTATCTCAGGCGTGATGAAGCCCGATCTGGGGGAAGCGCGTATTGAGGGCAGCTCGATCAGCCATCTGGCGGAATACCAGCGCGCACGCTGGATCGGCCGGGTCTTCCAGGACCCGATGGCCGGGACTGCTCCGCATATGACGATTGAGGAGAACCTGGCTATGGCCTACAAGCGGGGCAAGCCCCGCGGGCTGTCCTTGGGTGTCAACGCGCAGAGACGTACGCTGTTCCGCGAACAGCTCAGCCGCCTGGGCATCGGCCTCGAGGACCGGCTCCGGGCCAAGGTGGGGCTGCTCTCGGGAGGCGAGCGTCAGGCGCTGAGCCTGCTGATGGCAACCTTCACCCAGCCGCAGATTCTGCTGCTGGATGAGCATACAGCCGCGCTTGACCCATCGCGCGCGGAGCTAATCACCACCCTTACGGAAACCATTGTCCGTGAGATGAAGCTGACTACGCTGATGGTTACCCATAACATGGATCAGGCGATCCGGCTGGGCAACCGGCTTATCATGATGGATAAAGGGTCGATCATCCTCGATTTCGATGAGACACGCAAGAAGGATCTGACGGTAGAGCGTCTGCTTGGCGAATTCGAAGCGATCAGCGGCCATAAGCTGGCTGACGACCGGATGATGCTGGGCTGATTTTGGATCATTATTCTTTAGCGTTAAGGCTTGATCTGACGCCGGTTCAACCGGCACGGGTCAAGCTTTTTTGAAATATAAAAATTTATATGTTTCACGCTATAACTTATCCTTCTATTTCTCACTGAAACGGTACCGTCCTTTAAAAGGAAGGCGCAGCCGTTTCCGTTTTCCATTTCAGGCGCTATGTTCCGATTCACTTCCGGGTATGAGAGGTAAAGTTAAGGGAAAGAACATAACTTGAACATCAAACACCAATGGAGGCGACTGCACATATGACTGCGAAGAAACTGGAAGGCAAGGTAGCGATTGTTACAGGAGGCGGCTCGGGTATCGGCCGGGCATCTGTGCTGGAGTTCGCCAGAAGCGGAGCCAAGGTGGCACTTCTGGACCGGACGGTGGAGAATGCGGAGAAGGTGGCCGCTCAGATCAAGCAGGAGGGCGGAGAAGCCGCAGTGTTTGAATGCGACATTGCTGATCCGCAGCAGGTGGAGCATGCCGTGAACCAGGTAGTGGAGAAGTGGGGACAGCTGGATGTGGTCTTCGCCAATGCCGGGATCAACGGCGCCATGACACCGATTGAGACAATGGACATCGAGTCCTGGGACCAGACGATTCAGATTAATCTGCGGGGCACCTTCGCCACCGTCAAATATGCGATTCCCCATCTCAAGGAGAAGGGCGGCAGCATTCTGATCAACAGCTCGATTAACGGCAACCGGGTATTCTCCAATGTCGGGTTCTCTGCATATAGTACAACCAAGGCGGGGCAGGTGGCTTTTATGAAGATGGCTGCGCTTGAGCTGGCCAAGTACAAGATTCGTGTAAACGCTATCTGTCCGGGAGCCATTACCACGAATATAGATGATAATACCTATCCTTCGGATGATCTTAAGGAAGTGCAGATTGAAGTGGAGTTCCCGGATGGCGGGCAGCCGCTGGAGAAAGGGGCGGGGCGACCAGATCAGGTGGCCAAGCTTGCGTTGTTCCTGGCTTCTGAGGATTCTGATCATATCACCGGTACGGAAATCTACTGTGACGGAGCAGAATCGCTTCTGCACGGCTAATCCTTCTATAAGTCACTCATCGCTCATATGATGGGATAAGTGAGGTCTTCTCTGAAGCGGACGATGTTCCTTGCCGGGGCCTCAGGCAGTACTGCCTGAAGCTCCCGGTTAGCAGGGATACGCGTCTGTTTCTTTTTTTGAACAGGGGGCAGAAAATTTCAGTAAAGATTGCAGCGTATTTCAGGTATACTGATTCTATGTGCCATGACGGGCGAGAAAGGAGGAAAATAAATTATGAATATGGACCTGCTGCATACAGAATCAATCATTAAGCTGCTTGTGGCCATGCTGTTCGGGCTGTTCATCGGCATTGACCGCCAATTGAAACAGAAACCGCTGGGAATCCGGACCAGTATGGTCATCAGTATCGCCAGCTGTCTGGTTACCCTGGTATCTATTCACGCGTATGACAAATTCGGTGGACCTGAGCATCCGAGCATGGACCCGATGCGTCTGGCGGCGCAGATCGTCAGCGGCATCGGTTTTTTGGGGGCGGGTGTCATTCTGCGCAGAGGCGGAGATGCCATCTCCGGGCTGACCTCGGCGGCGCTGATCTGGACGGCTTCCGGCATCGGGATTGCGGTCGGCGCGGGCTTTTTTGTAGAGGCGGGTTATGCGGTTATACTGCTTATGTTCGCGGTTAACGCTGTACCTCATCTGATCAAGGCCATCGGACCTGAGGTGCTGAACAAGCACGAGATCTCCATCAAAATCATTATGGAACCCAACTATATCCTGACGGATGTCATCCAGAAGATTGAGCAGCGGAATGTCATGACCGACCAGCGCAAAACGCGCAAAACCGGCCGGACCATCCGGCGGATGAAGATCAAGGATCTCGATGATGGCAGGCAAATGATCGATATGGTCGTCTCTGCGCCAGACAAGGATTATGCTACGGAAATCTATTATGATGTCAAAAAAATCGAGCATGTCATGAGTGTCGAAGTGGAGCAGCTATAAAAATGGCATGTTTCCATTCCGGCAGATGTGGTACTCTATCTATGAGAGAGTCATTTTGAACATATGGAAGGGGATTAATGTAATGACATCGATTACAGCATTTGAAGGACACTATGAGGGCGAAGCTGCTGTCTGGCTGAAGGCTGGCCGTTATGAAGCGGCTATTCTGCCGGGCATCGGCGGGAATCTGATCTGCTTCCGTGATACTGAGAGCGGTTACCGTTTCCTGCATGAGCCGGGCGCGGAGGAGATGGAAGCATTCAAGGCGAACCCGGGCATTCACGGCATTCCTGTGCTATTTCCGCCTAACCGCTATGAGGATGGAGAGTTCCCTTGGAACGGACAGACCTACCACCTGCCAGTCAATGAAGCTAAGACCGGCAATCATCTGCACGGCTTCCTACATACAGCTGCATGGGAGGTAGAGGAATTCGGCACCGGCAAAAGTGAAAGCTTTGTCACTGTAGCTATTAAGGTGGATGAGAATCATCCGTCCTATCAGTACCTGCCGTTCAAATACACGGTCAAGCTGCGCTACTCGCTCGGTGAAAGCGGCCTGTCCCAGCAGCTGCTGGTCCACAATGACGGCGATGTGCTGATGCCTTGCCTGCTGGCGTTCCATACGGCTATTAATGCTCCATTCGCACCAGGCAGCAGCGCGCAGGATTACCGTGTTAAGCTGACGATTGGCGAACGTTGGGAGCTTAATGAGCGGATGCTGCCAACCGGTAAATTCCAGGAGCTGACGGCCGATGAGGTGGCTCTGCGCGGCGAAGGATTGTATCCGTTCTACGCGTCGATGGACAACCACTATACTGCAGCCGCCCAGAATGGACGGAACCGGATGGAGCTTACCGACAGTAAGGCTGGAGTTACGCTGGTGTATGATGTGGGCACCTCGTATAAGCAATGGATGATCTGGAACAACGGCGCGACCGAAGGCTTCTTCTGCCCTGAACCGCAGATCAACCTGGTGAATGCGCCGAAGGTGGATCTGCCTGCTGATGACATCGGTTTGTTCGGGCTGGAGCCTGGGGAATATTGGGAGGAGAGCAGCCGGATATACGTGAAGTAGGCTTAGGCTCGGGCGTCATTCCGGTGAATATTTGGACTTCCGGCCGCTGTTGTCCCCAGATTTCTTGATTTGTACCGCTTACTGCGGTGGAAACCCGGGGACAAAGGCGGTCGCTGCCGCTCCTACAGTTCCAAAATTCCCCTCCAATCCTTTGGCCTAATTATTAATTATCCTTTCAGTCTATCCTGCTGGGATGAGAATAGAAAAGATAAGAGAGCAGCGTCTGAAATTTGGATGCTGCTCTCTTTTTGCTGGGAGTAACTGGCTGTAGGCTCATTGCCTTATTGAGTGCTTTCAGAAGCGGAGACAGTTGGAAAAAATCCACTTGCTGATGGGCGGAAGAAGGCTGGTCGAGAAGCAGTTGGAAAAATAGCATTTGTTGAACCAGATTTCCTTCAAAAGAGCCCTAATCCGCTTGTATAGATGTAGTTATTCCAATTGCTTCAGCAAAATCGGTAGAATCCGGAGTATTAAACTACGTTTTTCAACTTGTTATCCTTCGGCTACTTCGCCGATAGCTTTTTTTTGAAGAGGGGGGGTATCCAGCAAGCGCACGTTTCCTCCCCAAATCCTAGTGGAACAGGAGAAAAATAGAGGGTGTGCCCAATTGGATGCTGAATTTTAAGGCGGTTTTAAGCTAAAAGGCGTATACTACTCCTTTAACAGTTAGGAGTGAATGAACTTGTCAAGGTTATTGCCATCGAAGCGTTTGTCGTATTTATTGATTATTTTGCTGGCTATAGGGTTTGGGCTGAATTTGTTTTTGCAGGCTGCTTCTTTTCGGATGGATGTGCTTCATACGCTAAAGTGGGTTGGCGCTTATCCTTGGCTGTATTGTACTGGAAGTCTGTTTATTTTCTTCATCCTGCTCTTAAGCTCAGTGATTGTGCCGAACGCGTATGCGGGACCGGCAGTGGTCTCGGCGCTGTTCGTTCTGCTCGGGATTGCCAGTGATCAGAAGCTGGCTACGAGAGGCGAACCGCTGTTTCCGTGGGATCTGATGCTGCTGAAGAATGCCGGTGAGATGAGTAAAATCACCAGCGGGATGATCTCTCCGCTTGCTATAGGGGCCGCTGTTCTGCTGGTTGCCGGTCTGGTCCTTGTGATTATTAAGCTGCCGAAGAACCGGATCAGACTGTCCTTGCGCGTGACGCTGGCGGGGATCTCTGTAGGGCTCAGCGCATGGTTTCTTGTGCTGGTTACCGGTCAATCTCCTGTTGTTGCAGCGATGAGCTATCAGAACATCTTCTGGAATCAGAAGGTGAATTATACCCAGAACGGGTTCGTATATGCCTTCGCCGGGAATCTGCGGCAGAGCCTGATGGACAAGCCGGAGGGCTACAGCCGTGAAGCAGTTGAAGCGGTGGCTGCTAAGTATTCGGCATTGCCCGATGTGCAGGTGCAGGCCGCGCCGGAGGAGCAGCCGAACATTATGTTTATGATGAATGAGGCGTTCTTTGACCCTACGCGTCTGCCTGGGTATACATTAAGCGAAGATCCGCTGAAGTTCATCCATGGGGTGGCGGGCCAGACGCCGTCCGGTTATTTGCTGTCCCCGGAATTCGGCGGCAATACGGCCAATGTGGAGTTCGAGGCCCTGACCGGGCTGTCGATGTATTTTCTGGGGGATGGAACGATTCCTTATCAACAGCGCATCGTCAAAATGTCCTCCCTGCCGTCGATCGTCAGTATTCTGAAGGACAGAGGGTATGAGGCACTGGCGCTGCATCCGTTCGATGAGACCTTCTATAACCGGAACCGTGTGTATCCGGTGCTGGGCTTCAACCGCTTCACGAGTGAGAAGGATCTGCCGGAGGCTGACCGCCTGACTCCAGGGGGGTATGTCTCGGATAAAGCGGCTGTACAGGAGGCAGTCCGGCAGCTTCAAGCGGCTTCGGGCCCGGCATTCCTGCATCTGGTGACGATGCAGAATCATTTTCCATTCACCAAAGGCCTGAACGGACCGAACACAATCACCGTCCAAGGAGGCCTGCCGGAGCAGAAGGATGAGCTGGAGACTTATATACAGGACACCAAGCTGACAGACGAGGCCATGGCTTATCTCCAGCAGGAGCTGCTGAAGATAAAGCGTCCGACCCTTGCGGTGTTCTGGGGAGATCATCTGCCTGCGCTCAGCGCCGGGATCTATACCGCAGCAGGCTGGGATCAGCAGCCAAGGCTGAAGCATGAGACGAAGCTGTTGGTGCTCGCTAACTTTGAGATCGGGAAGGAGCCGCTCGGGACGCTTAGCCCCGCCTTCCTCGGCCCTGCAGTCTTCCGGTTATCCGGGCAGACGTTGCCAGCCTTCTACAAGCTACTGGAGCAGGTGCGGGCGGAAATTCCCGGACTCAGCAAAAAGGTGCTGATCGGGCCGGGCGATAACGGAATCCTGAAGGAATTAACCCCGGAGCAGCAGGCGCTGCTGAATGACTACCGTCTAGTAGAATATGACCTGCTGGAAGGGGAGAAGTACGCGGAGTCTCTGATGTTCTGAGCACTCCGTCAGGGCTTAGCGCAGCCCCACATCATGGAAGCGGTTCTCGATCGGCTCCCGCAGCAGCAGACGGATGGACTGGATCGCTGCGGTCTCTATACGCTTGGCTTCCCGGAGGAGCGGCAGCAGGCTCTCAGCATCAATGGAACATGGTGCCTCTGGAGCTTGCACGGGCCTCTCGTTAAGAGCGTCTGTAATTTCATTATAGACAGCGGCTAGAGCCGTATAATGTTCGGCAATCCCTTCGAGTTCGGGCCAGTACAGGCTGGCTTCCCTGGCGTAGGCAGCCGTATCCTGTTTCATACCAGCATAGAAGACCAGCGTCTCATAGGCTCCGGCAGCATCATAGCTCTTATCCGCTAAGGCTACCAGCACAGCGTCATAGGCCTTGAGGCCGCAGGCATATTGCGATTCCGGCAGCATCAGATCATGGACCTCTGCCTTGTACACCGCTTGAATGAAGGACTCTCTGATTACCTGAAGAGTATCTTTTTGGACCTGACCTTCATAGATCTGGCCGTACCAATATGGTGACTCATTTCTTCCGAGTTGATCATAAGGCAGCTCCAGCTCAGCGGCAGCATCACTCTCCTTGTAATAGAAGAGCTGCCGCTCATCATCATAGCGGGTAATCACTACGAAACGGTCTTTCCAGCAGACCACCCCGGTGCCCTGCTCAAGGGATTGGCGGATTGCCGTAATAGCCTGCTTCTGATAGAGAGGGAAGGTGGGGCTGAAGTTAAAGCCTGCACCCTGACTGGCGATAATGCCGATCAGATCAGCCGCTACGAAATGTTCAGCTGCCCAGTTATAAGCCGTAGCAGAATCCGGGTGAAGCTGCCTGTGCACCGACAGGCGGAAGCATAAGGCCGTCATTCCGGCCAGCATGGGCTTCGACAGCGTGAACCAGCCTTTAGCCGACAGGACCTGATGCATGGCATCCGCAAAAGAAGATGCGAGCGGCACACGCGGTTGATCCGCAGTGGCTGAAACGTGCTTGTTATAATGGTCATTCATCGTGCGGTATGCGCCCCCCATCTTGGCAGTGTGGACCGCTTACGGTCCGGGTACTGTCCGGAGATTATTTTGACCCGCCCCATGGCCTGCTCCTCAAGCTCCAATGCCCTCTCCAAAGCAGCACAGAGGGACGGAAGCTGTTCCTCATTCAGCAGCTTGCCGCTGTTGTTCTCAGAGATTGCAGCCGTGAGCGGCCCCCTCAGTCCTTCCACCAGCTCAGCATACAAGTGCTGAACCTCCTCCAGCCCCGGCAATACAGACTGAACCTCCCGCAGATAAGCGGAGATTTCGATCCTTGATGTCAGGTAGGATTCCAGGATGTAGACAGCGCCGTAGCTGTCGAATCCGCCCTGCTGAAGCGCCCGGATCAGGAAGCTGTAGGCCAGGCGGCCTGAGCCGAGGCTTACGTCAGGAAGTGTTTTGTGAGGAGTCTCCCAATCCTCCAGCGCAAGGCGAAGCGATTCGAGCACAGTATCCTGCAGCGGAATCTTCACCCGCTCTCCAACATACGTACAGTCCCAGAAGGGCGTAAAGTTAAGGCCGAAGTTATCATATAACACATATTGTGTCTCGCCGGACCAGCCATCCTGTACATAGAACACGCGGTCATCCTCATCATAACCATGAATCACTCCGAATTCCGGTATCCAGTAGATGCAGGCCAGGCCGCGGTCGAGACTCAGCTTGACACCGTCAATAGCGATGCGCTGATACTCCCCGAACGAATCATGTCTGGTTCGCCCGCCGTCATCCAGCAAGAAGATCCCGAGGTTATCGACAGCCCGGCGATGCTCTGTGCCCCACTGTCCGTAAGCTGTAACAGACATGGGGAGGAGCTTCTCGTGCACGGTGAATTTGAAGGCCATGCCGCTTAGCCCGGAGAGCATGAATTTTGGACCCTCGAATAAACCGGCGGCAGTGGTTACGGCATAGAGCGCATCGGTAAAAGATTTCGATTCACGCTTCATCTGAACGTCAAGAATTACGCCTGATCGTTTGCTCACTGTTCATTCTCCTATTCATCCAGCCGTTTCAGCGTTGCCTTACATATACTGCGAAGCTTGTCCTTAAGCCATTTGGGGGACAGGAGGGCATTCCACTCCGCCTGGAGCAACTGAGTAATAAACGCGCTGGTATCATAAAAATCAACCTCATAGACCTCATCAGCGGCGGCACGGAGCTGATAACCATCCCATGAGCTATCCTGAGGTATTCCGTTCATACGGATTCTCGCCGTGAAAGGCTTCAAGGGTCTGGTCTGCTCTGCCGTTGCTGCCGGGCCGTCCTCCACGGGGATGAAGACCCTGCCGGTCAGCGTTAGCTGGCGGATGTCAGACAGGCTGAAGTACTCGTTTCGCCCGTCTCCCTCCACAGCGGCCACCAGATAATCTTCCTCTACCCGCCGGCTTAGCTGCTGGGGGCAGAGATATAGCTCCTGCGGAGTGTCCTGTCTGTTCCTGTAAAGAACATGGACCACCCTGCGGGCCAGGATCGCCTGCTCCAGCATCTCCATCATCTGTATGCGCTGGGCATTCACTTCAAAGACTGGCAGCTTAAGCTCTCTATCCGTAAGCGGCTGCTCGGTGAACCGCTCCAGCAGACTCCCGACCTTGCGGATACTCTGGGCATTCTCATAATCATAGTGACTATACCGGTAAGCCAGATATTTAAGCACCCGCTGCTCCTCGTCCGTAATGTACAGATGAGGCAGCACGAAGCTGTTGTTCTGATATATATATCCGCGCTGCTTCGCCACATACTGGAGCGGAGCCCGCAGGGATTCTGTCAGGTATTCAATATCCCGCTGCGCCTGGCGCCTCGAGATCTCGAACTGTTCCGCCAGCTTACTGCTGTTCGGATATGCAAGCTGGCGGATCTGCTGGTCAAACCACTGAATCCGGTGAATATGGCTCATACTAGGGCTCCGCTCCTTTCTGTAAGCCTCCAGTATAGCTGGTGATGACGCATTAGACCAGAGGTGAGCATTCCCCGTCAAGAAACAAGGATGCTGCCCGGCATCCATGCGCGAAGCATGAAGCAGGGGGCATCCTTGCGTCAGTTTACCGGTTTGCTGCGTCCACTCTAACCTGCGCGGCTTTGTCACAGCGCTTGCAGACCTTCAGGGCGGTGCCGTCGGATTTTATTTTGGTGTAGAGCAGCTTGATTCGGGTGGTTCCGCAGACCGGACAGGTGCCGCGTCCACGGGAAGGAAGGGTCCAGAGTACCCGTCCGCGTTTGGTTTTTGACATTCTTGTAATCCTCGTTTCATTGAATTGATGGTACCTGTACAGTATAAAATAGCTGGTACGACATAAAATGTCGCAGCAGATATTGAGTTTTTAACTATAGGCCCTGTAACGTAATTGACGGAACGGCTGCCAAGCCAGTAGACTAGATTGGACATAGATGGAAGAACCTGGGGCCCTTGTGCCTTCGGCATTCATTTTTATGAAAGGGGTTACATATGTGAAAAAGCTTTGGCTCGTCTACGTGCTGCTAATCGGCATCTTCGTGCTCTACGTGCTGAATTACAAGCAGCAGGGGAATACGGCAGATCCGTGGGAGACTACCGGACTGCGCGGCAATATTGAGGACAAATACGTAATGGTTACGTTCCAGATCGGTATTGATTACTGGAAAAGCGTGCTGAAGGGCTTCGAGGACGCCGCAGAGGAGCTTAATGTATCCGTCGAGTATCACGGCTCCACCCAGCACAACGCGAATGAACAGATGACGGTGCTGGAGCAGACCATCGCCAAGAAGCCGGCGGGAATTGCCATCTCGGCCGTGAATTCCAAGCTGCTTACTGCGACGATTAACAAGGCTGTGGAGAGCGGCATTCCAGTGGTGCTGTTTGATTCGGGCGCTGAGGGCAGCAAGGCGTATTCCTTCCTGGGAACGGACAATTATAATGCCGGAACGAAGGCGGCGGATAAGATGGCCGAACTGACCGGAGGCAAGGGCGAGGTCGCCATTATCACCACACCGGATCAGCATAATCATCAGGAGCGGACGGACGGCTTCACGGATACAATCCGCAGCAAGTACCCGCAGATGAAGCTGGTGGCGGTCAAGGATGGGCGGGGAGATCAGGTGGCGTCCAGGGAGGCTGCCGAGCAGCTGCTGGCGCGGTATCCGCAGCTGGCCGGGATTTTTGCCACGGAAAGTAATGGCGGTATCGGGGTTGCGGAAGCCGTGGAAGCTGCTCCAGGCAGCGGACCGGTCCCGCAGATTATCAGCTTCGATACGGATAAAGGCACACTCGATCTGGTGAAAGAAGGCAAGATTGCCGCAACCATGGCCCAGGGCACCTGGAATATGGGGTATTGGTCGCTGACCGAGCTGTTCCATCTGCACCGCGATTTGGAAGCCGATCCTGAAGCTTATGCCAATAACAAGCCCCTGCCTGTCCCCGATTCTGTAGATACCGGAATCGATGTGGTCACACGGCAGAATGTGGACAATTATTATGCCAAATAGGCGGCAGAGGGGGAGCCTGTGATGCGCAAGACCGGCGTGACGATGGAGAAGCTGAAGCTGAATAATATGCCGATCCGCTATAAGCTGATTATTCACTTCCTGCTGATTAGCATCCTGCCTTCCATTGGACTTGGGCTGTTGATTGGCTGGACGGTGGACCGGATCGTAGAGGAGCAGAGCACTGAGAACACGATGCAGCTCATCCGCAAGGTGAATACGGCCATTGAGAGTGACGTAGAGAATTTGCAGAAAATTACATACCTGATCTCATTCGATCCGGGCGTCCAGAAGTTCCTGAAGGGAGAGCCGCCGGTTCCGGCACAGCCAGACCCCGCAGCAGGTAACGGGGAATCGGCGGAATACAATATCCGCAAATTTCTGCAGGGCTTCACCACGCTCAGCTCCGAGATAGCCGGCATTATGCTGGTCAACCGTGAAGGCGGTTTCATCAGCAATGAGATGTATACCCGTTCCGGTACCCGGCTGACGGAGGAGAGCTGGTACAAGCAGGCGGTAGAGAATAAGGGGATCTTCCTGATTGTCGGGCATCCGTATGGCCGTGCGGTCAGGTCCCATGTGGACTATAAGGAGAGCGAGGTAGTCTCTGCTGTTCGGGCGATTGTGAATCCAGAGACGCAGGTGGTGCAGGGCGTGGTGCTGGTGGATCTGAAGCTGCGGGTGATCGCGGAGACGGCCAGAGATGTCACGCTCGGCAAAACCGGATATCTGACGGTGGTGGATAATCGCGGAGAGATGATTTATGCGCCGCAGCACCCTTTAATGCGTACCATCCCGGCAGGTTTGTTCACCGAGTCCTCGGGCATTACCTCGGAGACCGTAGACGGCCGCAAGCTTCAGCTGATCTACCGGACCTCGCCGTTTACCGGCTGGACCACGATGGGCGTATTTCCAATGAATGAATCGGCCTACGGAATCCGCGAGATCACGTTCAATGTTGTCACCTTTGTATTTGTGGTCTGTATGCTGGGCATGACCGCATCGTTCTATCTGGCCTATTCGATCTCCCGTCCTATCGGCCAGCTGGCCTCCTTCATGAGCAAGGCACAGTCCGGCGATCTGACGATCCGCTACTGGGGCAGCCGTTCCGATGAGATCGGGCTGCTCGGCCGCAGCTTCAATACGATGCTGGCCCAGATTGGCCGGCTGTTATCTCTGACCGAGCTTCAGGCGCGGCAAAAGCGTGAGGCGGAGTTGCGCAGTCTTCAGGCGCATATCAAGCCGCATTTTCTGTACAATACGCTGGATACGATTCACTGGATGGCCCGCAGCAAGGGGGCGGAGGATATCGCCGAGGTGGTCCAGTCCCTCTCCAGGCTGTTCCGGCTGGGCTTAAGCAAAGGGAGCGATATCATACCGCTCTCCGATGAACTGGAGCATATCGTCAGCTATCTGAAAATTCAGCATGTCCGTTACAGCACCAAGCTGACCTATTCCATTGAAGTGGAGCCGCACTTACAGGAGCTGTATGTGCTTAAGCTGCTGCTGCAGCCGATGGTGGAGAACGCGATCTATCACGGCATTAAGGAGCGGCGCGGCCCCGGACTCCTCTCCATTGCAGTCGTGGAACGGGACAACGACCTGTATCTTACCGTACGCGATGACGGTGCAGGGATGTCTGCGGATAAGCTGAGGGAGCTCAGGCGGCGGCTCGAAGCGGTAGGTACAGAAGAATTGGAGCGCACGGAGACGGACATGGCTGGAACAGGCAGCGCAGGAAGCGGCTATGGCATATTGAATGTGCAGGCGCGGATCCGGCTGACCTACGGAGAGCCGTACGGTATCCAGATTGAGAGCGGACCGGGACAGGGGACGCTTGTAACCGTACGTCACCCGGTTGTTCGTGAGAGT
Source organism: Paenibacillus sp. FSL P4-0338 (assembly GCF_038002365.1). NCBI lineage: Bacteria > Bacillati > Bacillota > Bacilli > Caryophanales > Paenibacillaceae > Paenibacillus > Paenibacillus sp. FSL P4-0338. The sequence continues at coordinate 1,031,443 of NZ_JBBOCG010000001.1, forward strand.
TACCCTGAGAAGTACTAGGACAGAGGAGGAGAATACGCAGATGATAGACAAATGGAAAGTAATCATTGCCGATGATGAACGCATTATCCGGGAGGGCATCCGGCAATGCGTGGACTGGGATAGCCTCGGTCTGGAGGTGGCCGCAGAGGCAGAAGACGGGGAGGAGGCGTTGGAGCTGGCCGTGGAGCATACAATACATATCGCCCTGGTCGATCTGAACATGCCGATTATGCACGGCATGGAGCTGATGAAGCGGCTGCGGGAAGCGCTGCCCGGCTGCAAGATTATTGTGATCACCGGCCACGATGAATTCGCGTATGCACAGGAGTCGATCCGGCTGCAGGTGAATGATTATATTCTCAAGCCTGCGGAGCCGAAGCAATTGATGCAGGTGCTGCGGGGCGTACGAGATGAGCTGGAGTCCGAGCGGCAGCAGAGCCAGCATCTGGAGCAGGCCTCCCGGCAGCTGATGAAGAACTTCCCGCTGCTGCGCGAGCGCTTCTGCCAGGAATGGCTGGACGGCAATCTGAGCCAGGCGGAGATCAGGGAGCAGCTGCAGTTCCTCAAGCTTCCTCCGCAGCGGCCGGAGCTGATCGGCATCATCCGCTGGAGGTGGGAGGGCCAGCATCCGGCGATGAAGGAGAAGGAGCGGCAGCTCTTCTTGTTCGCCATCGAGAATATCGCCGCCGAGCTGTTGGACCCGTATCCCAAGGTGATGTTCCGGGATGCCGCCGGACTGATCGTTATCCTGCTCTGGGATGCCGCCGGTGAGCGCATCCTGGCAGGAGTGGAGGCCGCTGTGCGCCGCCATCTCAAAATCGCCGTTGAAGTCGGCACCCGGCTGATCCAGGGAGAGATTACAGAGCTGGCCGCCGCCTACCGGAGCTGCCGGGTGGCGCTGGTCAAGGAGCAGCCGCTGTCCCCGCTCGTCCGCCGGGCCAAGCAGCATATCCAGGAGCACTACAGCGAATACGGGCTTACCCTGGAGGCAACAGCAGGCTTGCTTCAAGCATCCCCGGTCTATCTGAGCCGCTTGTTCAAGCAGGAGCTGGGCGAATCCTTCGGCACGTATTTGACCCAGACCCGTATCCGCCGGGCCGCCCAGCTTCTGCATTCAACCGAGCTCAGTATTAGCGAGGTGGCGGAGCAGTCGGGCTATGAGACCCAGCATTATTTCAGCACCGCCTTTAAGAAGCAGACCGGAGTGGCACCGCTGCAGTTCCGTAAAGGGGTGCAGGCTGAAGTACGCGGTGAGAGTAAGGGAGATTAGCAATCGGAATTATAATTATAGCTACTATAAACTACCTCCAAAGCTATAATAATTGTTTGTGAAGCGCCTGTGGTCAATCGGCTACAGGCGTTTTTTCGTCGTATGTGAAACTATGATCGCTTCGCTTCCTTAATTCGACTTTCCAGAGGCTAGTCAAAGGTTAATGGGGTTAGATACACATAAGTTATATTTTCACAAAAATAGTAGCCTCAGTGTAAATACGGCACCTGCTCCCGGTTGCTATACTCGATTTGTCACACGGGAACACCTGTGGAAGACATCAGAATAGTTCAGGGGGTAGTGCAGGAATGAAAAGATATTCAATGATCACGCTTCTTCTAACACTGGTACTCATCTTATCTGCATGCGGTAACAGCGGTAATTCATCCAGCAGTGCCGGCAGCTCTTCCGGCGGCGGGGATACATCCAAGGGCAAGGTGGGCATTGCGATGCCAACCAAATCTTCGGAGCGCTGGGTGAATGACGGCAACAACATGGTCAAGGAGTTCGAGAAGCTGGGCTACGGCACGGATCTGCAATATGCGGAGGATGTTGTCGAGAATCAGGTGTCGCAGATTGAGAACATGATCACCAAAGGCGTGAACGCAATTGTAATCGCTTCAATTGACGGCGAGGCGCTGACGGATGTGCTGCAGAAGGCGCATGACGCCAACGTTAAGGTCATCGCTTATGACCGTCTGATCAAAAAAAGTGAATTTGTAGACTACTATGCGACTTTCGATAATTTCAAGGTGGGCGTGCTGCAAGGCTCCTACATTGAGGAGAAGCTTGGCCTGAAGGACGGCAAGGGCCCGTTCAACATCGAGTTGTTCGGCGGATCGCCGGATGACAACAATGCCTACTTCTTCTTCGATGGCGCCATGTCGATTCTGAAGCCGTACATCGATTCCGGCAAGCTGGTGGTCCGCAGCAAGCAGCTTACGATGGATAAGGTAGCTACGCTGCGCTGGGACGGCGCTGCCGCCCAGTCACGGATGGATAACCTGCTGAGCGCGAACTATGCAAGCGATAATCTGGACGCCGTCTTGTCTCCATACGATGGTATCAGCATCGGTATCCTGTCTTCGCTCAAGGGTGTAGGCTACGGTTCCGGCGACAAGAAGCTTCCGGTAGTTACCGGACAGGACGCCGAGCTGGCCTCCGTGAAGTCCATTCTGGCTGGAGAGCAGACTCAGACGGTATTCAAGGATACCCGCGAGCTGGCTAAGAAGGCGGTGGAGATGACCGAGAGTGTGCTGAAGGGGACCGAAGCCGAAGTCAACGATACCACTACCTACGACAACGGAGTCAAAATTGTCCCGTCCTACCTGCTGGAGCCGGTCTCTGTGGATGCGGGCAACGTGGATAAAGTGCTGGTAGACGGCGGGTACTATACCAAGGAACAGCTGGGACAATAGCCGTCATTTTACAGGTCTAGCGGGTACCGGCGGCAGCCGTGAAGTGCAAGGAGCGCCGCCGGAGAACCGCTGCACAGTCACAAGGAAAGCTGGGTGAGAGGCACTTGAGTGAAATTATTTTGGAGATGAAAGGCATTACCAAGACATTCCCCGGCGTCAAAGCGCTCTCGTCAGTCAATCTGCAGGTGAAGGCAGGCGAGATCCACGCCCTCTGCGGAGAGAACGGGGCAGGCAAGTCCACACTGATGAAGGTGCTTAGCGGAGTGTATCCGCACGGGACGTATGAAGGGGATATTTTGTACCAGGGACAGGTATGCCAGTTCAAGGATATTAAGGACAGCGAGGGCCTGGGAATCGTCATTATCCATCAGGAGCTGGCGCTGATTCCGTATTTGTCGATTTCGGAGAACATCTTCCTCGGCAATGAACAGGCCAGACGCGGGGTGATCAACTGGAACGAAACGACGGTCAAGACCAAGGCGCTGCTAACCACCGTCGGCCTCAAGGAATCGCCGTTTACAGGAGTCTCTACGATAGGTGTCGGCAAGCAGCAGCTTGTAGAGATCGCGAAGGCGCTCTCCAAGGAAGTGAAGCTGCTCATTCTCGACGAACCGACAGCGGCGCTGAATGAGGATGATAGCGAGAACCTGCTGCTGCTCATTCTGGAGCTGAAGAAGCAGGGGATATCTTCGATTATCATTTCCCACAAATTGAACGAAATCGAGAAGATAGCGGATTCGGTCACGATTCTGCGGGATGGACAGACCATCAAGACTCTGGATATGAAGCAGGATGCCGTTACTGAGGATGTCATTATCAAAGGCATGGTCGGGCGCGATCTGACGAACCGTTATCCTGAGCGCACACCGAACCTGGGGGAGACGATCTTCGAGATCCGCGACTGGAACGTCTATCACGAGACGCAGGCGGACCGCAAAATGCTGGATCAGATCCATCTCCACATCCGGCGCGGCGAGGTAGTCGGTATTGCCGGGCTAATGGGCGCGGGGCGCACGGAGCTGGCGATGAGTGTGTTCGGCAAGTCTTATGGCAAGCGGATCAGCGGCCAGACTTTTATGCACGGCAAGGAAGTGCACCTGAATAACATCAGCCAGGCGATAGAGCATGGGTTAGCCTACGTGACCGAGGACCGCAAGCATTACGGCCTGATCCTGATCGACGATATCAAACGGAACATCTCGCTCAGCAGTCTGAAGAAGCTCTCCCGCCATGGCGTCATTAATGAGAACGAGGAAGTGCTGGTCGCAGAGGAGTACCGCAAGAAGCTGAACATCAAGACCCCCAGCATCCTGCAAAAAACCGTGAATCTCAGCGGCGGCAACCAGCAAAAGGTGGTGCTCAGTAAATGGATCTACGCCGGACCAGATGTTCTGATCCTCGATGAGCCTACCCGGGGCATCGATGTCGGGGCCAAATATGAAATTTACTCCATTATCAACAGCCTTGCCGCAGAGGGGAAGGGCGTGCTGGTCATCTCTTCCGAGCTGCCGGAAATTATCGGGATGTGCGACCGGATCTACACCATGTGCGAAGGGCGGATCAGCGGGGAAGTGGAGCGGAAGGACGCCACGCAGGAGCTTTTGATGAAATTTATGACACGAAGCAGGGGGTAACACCGCATGGGAGCTATTAGTGAACTGTTCAAAAAAAATATCCGCCAATACGGCATGATCATTGCCTTGATCTTTATTTCGGTGTTCTTTCAAATTATGACGGACGGCATCCTGCTGAAGCCGCTGAACGTGACCAATCTGATTCTGCAGAATAGCTACATACTGGTGCTGGCGATCGGGATGGTGCTAGTGATCATCACCGGTCATATCGACCTCTCCGTCGGCTCGGTAGCTGCCTTCATCGGCGCCCTGTCGGCCATTATGATGGTGGATATGGAGCTGAATCCCGTACTGGCTGTAGTGATTTCGCTGTTGATGGGTGCTCTGGTCGGGGCCTGGCAGGGCTTCTGGGTCGCTTATGTCAAAATCCCGGCGTTCATCGTTACCCTGGCAGGCATGCTGTTGTTCCGCGGCCTGACGATGATCGTGCTGAACGGGCAGTCAATTGCGCCGTTTCCGAAGACGTTTCAGAAGATCAGCTCCGGGTTCATTCCCGATGTCGCAAGCGTGGGTTCGCTGAATGTGCTGACTCTGATCATCGGCGTTCTGCTGTCGCTGCTGGTGATCTATCAGGAAATCCGCAGCCGCCGGATCACGGTGAAGTACGGCTTCGAGCAATCGCCAGCTTGGATGTCTGTTGCTAAGGCCGCTGCACTGGTGATCGTCATCAACCTGTTCACTTATGTTCTGGCGCAATATAACGGGATTCCTAACATTCTAGTGATTCTGATGGTGCTGATCGTGATTTACTCCTTCGTCATGAACCACATGACCATGGGGCGGCATATCTACGCCCTGGGCGGCAATGAGAAGGCGGCAAGCCTCTCCGGCGTCAAAACCAAACGGGTGACCTTCTGGGTATTCGTCAACATGGGCGTACTCGCTGCCCTGTCCGGTCTGGTCTTCGCGGCACGCCTGAACTCAGCCACCCCTAAGGCAGGTACGAACTTCGAGCTGGATGCTATCGCTGCCTGCTTCATCGGCGGAGCCTCTGCGTCCGGGGGAATCGGAACCGTGGTCGGCGCCATTATCGGCGGTCTGGTCATGGGCGTGATGAACAACGGCATGTCGCTTGTCGGCCTCGGCGTTGACTGGCAACAGGGAATCAAGGGATTGGTGTTGCTGCTTGCCGTAGGCTTCGATATCTATAACAAGTCGAAGACAGCCTGATCTAAGGATAAAAACGGGCCGGAACTGCTCCTGAGGGAGTGGGTCCGGCTTACCTGTCGTTCAAGTCTTCCCGCGCAGCTTGCAGCATCTGCCTCTGGCATGGATAATAGCACCTAAGGTGCTTTATATTTCATGCTAGTAACAGGAGGCTACAAATGCAGATTATTGCCATGCTTACCATGCTGATTGACCATGTTGGGCTGATCTTTTTCCCGGGTGAGCTTGCCTGGAGATATGTGGGGAGAATTGCCTTCCCGATCTACTGCTACGCGCTGGCGCAAGGCTATATCCATACCTCCTCCAGACCCCGCTATCTGCGGCGGCTGCTTGTCATCGCTGTGCTGGCGCAGATTCCGTACAATCTGGCGATTCATCCGGGAGGCTGGAACGTCGTATTCACCCTGCTGATCTCAGCGCTGGTCCTTGCCCTGCTTGATAAGCTGCCCAATCTGTGGGCGGGTATTCCGGTAGTGGTAGTCGCTGTGCTGCTGATGGATGCGCTGCCGCTCGACTACAACGCTTACGGCCTGCTGCTGGTGCTGATCTTCCGATACACCCGTTCTTATGTGCTCGTGCTGGCGCATTTGGCGCTGAATGTATTCTATCTGTTCTATTATAATTGGCTGGTGCAGATGGCCAGCATTATTCCGACCTTTCTGATTGCGCTGACCCCGGGTTTTTGGGTGCTGCTGGAGAAGAGACGTCTGCCGCGCTGGGTTTGGTGGAGCTTTTATCCGGCCCATTTAGTAATACTTGCCTTGGTAAAGTTTCTCTTTTTCAAAGAATGGGTATTTATAGAATGGCGGAGTTTATTTAGCGTATGAGGGTTCATCATTTCCAGGTGCTGTATTTACAAATTGATGCTCCTCTGAGATGATGGGTACGTTGCCAAATTATGAGCTAGAGGAGACATGCTATGAAGAAAATGAAAGCAAGAACCAAATGGCTGGTGCCGATTCTCGCCCTGCTGCTGATTCTGTCAGGCTGCCAAGCGGTTGGCGGCTTCGATGTCAATAAGGCACTGCTGGGGGATCTGGATGTTAAATCCTCTGAATCAAGCACTACGATGACCCTGAGCGCTGTTCCTGCCGCAGGCATCACCGCAGAGGACCGGGAAGTTGTTGATCTTATTAATTCCTTATCACTTACGCTCGGCCATGTGAAGGTTCAGGATAACGGCAATGTCTCGGCCACGGGAGTTGTGGGTTACAAGGAGTTCAAGATTCCTTTCTCCCTCTTCACCGACCAGAAGAACCTGGTCTTCACCGCAGAAGGCGCGAAGCAGCCGTTCTACATGCCGCTTCAGAGCAATGAAATGTTGCTTGGTCTGGAAGCAACCGATCCTGCCAAGACCTTGGAATTCACTAAGCTGGCCTCCCAGTTTGTGATCAAGAATCTTCCGAATCCGGGTGCGATCACAGTGACATCAGTAAATGAATCCGTATACGGCCAGCCAACCAGCTTGACGAAGCTACATACGGAAATTACAGGAGAAGAGCTTCCGGTATTGCTTAAGAGCTTCCTGAGATCTGTGTCTAAGGATACCGAAGGCTTCACTGCCCTGATCAGCGGTCTATATGATTATATGTATCCGCTGATCAAAGACAGAGCTGAAGATCTGAACAGCATTGGTCTGGGCGATATTCCGTTGGAGGATAAAGAAGGGGTAGTCACTGTAGTGCATGATGCAGCTAAGCTGGCTGTGGATGCTCTCCTGCTGGTCTATGACAAGCAATTGGAGAACCTCTATGAGACCACTCCTGAACTTAAGACTGTTCTAGGCAAGGATACCAAGCTGAGCGCGGATATCTTCGTGGACAGCGGCTTCCATGTCCGCAAACAGAACATCGACTTCAATGTTGCTCTTCCGGCCAGTGAAGATCTGCCGCTGCAGAGCATCAACATGAAGCTGGTATCCGAGACCTGGAATGTGAACGGTCCGGTAACGGCTGATGCGATCAGCACAACAGGTGCAATTGATTACTCCATGGGAGATCTTACTCCAGGGGAGACCCTGAGAAGCTTCGAACCTAATTCACAGGTATATAAGCTGCTCAAAGAAGAGATGGGAATCACCGCTAAGAGCGTGATGATCGCACCGGACGACGATTATTATTATCCGGTTGTGAAGAATGGCACTACCTATGTTCCGCTGCGCTATGTCGCAGAGGATCTGGATGCTAAGGTAGAGTGGGATGGACCTAACAAGTCGATCAAGGTTACCGACGATGTATACGGTGATCAGCTCGTCTTCAAAATCGGTTCCGCGCAGGCACAAATTGCCGGCAAGACCGTGAAGCTTCCGTTAGCGGTATTCTTAGATGAGTACGGAGATGCTAATGTGCCGCTGCGTGTATTGGCCGAAGGCCTGCATGCTACGGTTGAAGTAGATGATGACGGCTATATCTGGATCGAACGTCCGTAAGAAGTAAGGCAACAGTCAAGAAGCCGGGACCCCTGAGCAATCAGGCGGTTCCGGCTTCTTTTGATAGATAAGAATTTATGTGTTTTGGGGTCCCGCAAAGTACCTGAGTTATCATCGAAGCTAAATCCCCACTTTGTGGGGTTATTTTGTGCTGGAGGTAACGGGTGCATCCTTGACAATATAGGTTTACTGCAATAGACTTAACATCAGTAGGTCTACTGCAATAAACTTATAAGGAGTGAACAGGATGGAACCCTACAAATTATATGATGCCGAATATAAATTTGCTTGCCTGATCTGGGACCATGAACCGATTAATTCCACTGAACTGGTGAAGCTGAGTCTAGCGGTACTGGGCTGGAAGAAGTCCACGACCTATACCGTGTTAAGAAAGCTATGTGAGCGGGGAATTCTCAGGAACGAGGGGGCTATGGTCACCGCCATCATCCCGAAGTCGGAAGCACAGCGGCATGAGAGCCAGACGGTCGTGGACAAAGCCTTTGGCGGCTCGTTACCGCAGTTTTTGACTGCTTTTCTCGGGGATAAGAAATTATCGGCCAAGGAAGCGGCGGAGCTGAAGAGGATTATTGAGGAGGCCTCCCAATGACGGACCTGTGGATCAGTATTCTGAACATGAGCATTACCGCCAGTTATGTGGCCGTCGCCGTGATGCTGGCGAGAGTCCTGCTGCGGCGCGCTCCCAAAATCTTCTCCTATATGCTGTGGTCAGCAGTAATGATCAGGCTGATCCTTCCGGTTAGCTTCACTTCAAGCTTCAGTATCCTGAAGCTGGTAGGGCCTGCGGGCTCGTCCGGCACAGGGCAGCTGCAATTCGTTCCGAAGAACATCGGGATGCAAGCACAGCCTGCGGTGGATACCGGAACAGCTTCTCATGGAAGTCTGTTGAACAGCCTGCTTCCGCCGGCTGCACCTGCAGCAAGCGTGAATCCGGTGCAGATCATCCTGTGGGCCGGCAGTATGATCTGGCTGACAGGCGCTATAACACTGCTGCTGTACAGCGTGTTCTCTTATGTAAGAATCATGCGCAGAGTCCGTACGGCAACCCTGGTGAATGGGCATGTTTTTGAGACCGACCAGATTATGACTCCTTTCGTCTTCGGCTTCTTGAAGCCAAGGATCTACATTCCGGCCGGAATGAGTGAACAGGAGCTGTCCCATATTCTGCTGCATGAGCAGACTCATATTGACCGACGGGATTATCTGGTCAAGCCGCTTATGTTCCTGCTGGTCATTCTCCATTGGTTCAATCCGCTGATGTGGCTGTCTTTTGTGCTCATGAGCAAGGATATGGAGATGTCCTGCGATGAAGTGGTGATCCGGAAGCTGGGTCCGCAGGTTAAAAGCAGCTACTCAGGCTCCCTGCTTGGCTTCTCAGCCCGCCGGAGCGGTCTTATGACCGGCAGCCCGCTGGCTTTTGGCGAGAGCAGTGTGAAGGCCCGGATCAAGCATATTCTGGCGTACCGAAAACCGACTTCAAGGAGCATGGCCGCTTGTACCCTGCTTATTGTGATCTTGCTTATTGGATGTACAGCCAATCCGAAGACGGTGGAGCCCCCGGCGCAGGTGTTAGATACCGGTTATGCGGTGGATCAGCTGCTGGAGAGCAAAACAAAGTATATTGGGGACGCCAGCAAAGTCACAGCGCTGCTTGGTGCAATGCCGCTGCCGGAAGGACTGGAGAGGGCAGGCATTGAGCTGACAACCGGCTCCCGCCCATATGCATTAACCGTCAATTATAAAGTAAACGATATTACCGGAATGTGGAACGATGAGCTTCAGGCAGTAAGCCGTGACCCTCTCCTAAAGAATTCGGTCCTGCTGTTCACCCTGATCGATAATGCAGATATCATTCATTATTCGCTTGCGGATGAAGGGATAAGTTACAGCTTCACATTTACCAGAGAAGAGGTGGATCAGCTGCTGGGCGAGGATGTCCGTCCGTCTGGAGCGGATGAAGCTGGCCTCCGTAAGCTGATCGACCGGCTGGATAGTGTCAAGCTTACACCATAGAATCATTCAGCCCTGCAACTAGCGTACAGTGAGGCAATACGCACATTTACAAAACATTTACAGAACACTGCTGTACCTTTTATCTAATGCTTGAACTCGGATGATAGTCTGGAATGAGGTATACATTCTAGAGTCAAGGGAGCAATAGGTATGCAAGCAGAGAAGCAGGCGGTGCCGGAAAAACAGCGGAAGGGCAGGGCCGGGGCGTTACTTGAGGTTCTGCTTGTATCCGCCAAACTGGGTCTTACCTCCTTCGGCGGACCGGTCGCCCATCTGGGTTATTTCCACAATGAATATATCCGCCGCCGGAAATGGATGGATGAACGAAGCTATGCGGATCTGGTAGCGCTCTGCCAGTTCCTTCCCGGTCCGGCGAGCAGTCAGGTGGGGATTGGCATCGGAATGGTGCGGGCAGGCTGGCTGGGCGGGTTGGCCGCTTGGCTGGGCTTCACTTTGCCCTCTGTCCTGGTGCTGGTCGCTTTTGCCTTCCTGCTTCAGGGCTATGATATTGCTGGTGTTGGCTGGATTCACGGACTGAAAATCGTAGCTGTTGCGATTGTTGCCCAGGCCATCCTTGGCATGGGGCAGAAGCTGACCCCGGACCGGGAAAGAGTGACCATCGCGGCTATAGCGGCAGCTGTTACATTATCATGGCAGACCGGCTACAGTCAGATTCTAACGATTGCTGCTGCGGGCATAGCCGGGTTATGGCTGTATCGCCACAGTCCTGCGGAGAGCTTGACGAATGTTCCGGTCCCTATTCGCCGGTCGTCCGGTGTCGTTTGTTTAGCATTGTTCGGCTTACTCCTGATAGTACTCCCACTCCTAAGAGGGACGGCTGAGACGGGAGGAATAGCGATATTTGACAGCTTTTATCGTTCCGGTGCTTTGGTATTCGGCGGCGGACATGTCGTGCTTCCGCTGCTGGAACAAGAAGTCGTTCCTGCCGGCTGGGTGAGCCAAGCCGATTTCTTGGCGGGATACGGGGCCACGCAGGCTGTACCGGGTCCGTTGTTCACTTTTGCAGCCTATCTTGGAGCAATGACCGCCGGTGTTCCCGGGGCCATAATGGCCACGCTCGCGATTTTCCTGCCAGCCTTTCTGCTGGTTGCAGGCGCACTGCCTTTTTGGAACAGCTTAAGAAGGAGCCCCCGGATTCAAGGAGCCTTAACCGGAATCAATGCCGCTGTGGTCGGCATCCTGCTTGCCGCCTGGTACGATCCCCTGTGGACGACAGCCATCCTCGCGCCGCTGGACTTTGCCTTGGCTATCATTCTGTTTGTAATGCTGGTCTTCTGGAAGCTGCCGCCTTGGTTGGTTGTGGTGGCTGGTGCGGCGGGTGGAATGGTGGTCGGGGGAATGTGATCGTAAGGCTGCCTAAATCTAAAGGATACTAAAATAGTTTGCTCTATATAGAACTGGCCGTTGCAACTTTGCAGGGTCAGTTTTTTGTTGTGGTTTTCTTTTTGCCACCAGAATCATCCATTCCTAACATTGTAAGCCCATTGATCGTATGATAAAATAATAAAAAGAATATTGAAAAAGGTAACCAAAATCAAAAAAAGAGAGGACAAATCAATTTGACTCAAAATGATCTAAAAATAGGTCTTTCCAATAAAGAAGGTCAATTAGGGTTCATGTCTGCAAGAGGAGGTCCGCGGGAGGGAGCAGGCCGCAAGAACATAGGTGTAACGAAAAAAGTCTCGCTAACCTTAACTAGTGAGCTTTGGGAGAAGGTAGAACAGCATTGCGCAGAGCATAAATTGTCCCGGTCGGAGCTTATCCGATCTCTGATTGAGTCTACCGATTTGTAATGTAGCTTATGGAAGCGGGTGAAGTCAGTGCGGATCAACGTAAGCAAGGATATTCTTCTCAAAGCTCTTCAGCAAGTGCTTAAGGCTGTACCGGCAAACCAACGGATTCCCATACTGGCAGGGGTTCATATACAAGCTCTATCCAATGAACTAATAGTTACGGCAAGCAATAGCAGTATGACTATCCAGTATCGGATTCCCGGGGAAGATACCTCTTTGACGGTTCAGAGAATTGGAGAAGTGGTTGTACCGGCAAGGTATTTCTGCGAAATATTACGGAAGTCTGATTCTGGGATGATTACTTTGGAAGTCGACAGATCCTTACGGCTCACTATCTCCTCAGAACATACACAAATTCGGTTATGCGGAATGGATGCTGTAGATTATCCGGCTATACATCCTGCTGAGAATCATGCTGCACTTAAATTAGCAGTTAATAATCAACTATTGAAGGCTTCCATCCTACAGGTAGCAGGGGCGGCTTCTTCATCAGAACATCGGCCTGTGTTGACCGGGGTATCTTTTCAGTATCGAAATCATCGGCTACAGTTAACGGCTACTAACGGTATCCGTCTGGCTTCCCGGACTATTGATGTTGAACATAAAGCTGAGATGGATAAGCATATTATTATTCCTGGCAGAAATTTAGTTGAAGCGGTAAAAATCATGGACGGCGAGGACAGAACAACAGAAGTTGAAGTAACCAACCGGCATGTTAGATTCACTGCTAACCATATTATGGTTCAATCTGCTTTAATTGAGGGAGAGTACCCGTCCTTGCACCATGTGATTCCGCATACTTTTATATCAGAGATTACAATTGGAACAGCTCCTCTGTTAAAAGCGGTAGAACGGACGACGGTATTGGCGAGTGAAAGTATTATAAGGTTAGAAACCGCTGCCGACAGACTACGTTTGTTATCCCAAACCGCAGAAATCGGAGATATTGAGGACGAGGTAGCTATATTCGAGAAGAAGGGGGAGGATTTCACGATCTCGCTAAATGGAAAGTATGTTGCAGACATCCTTCATGGTACGAGTAGTGAGTTCATACGCTTGAGATTCACCGGTAAAATGAGCCCGATAGTCATACACCCGTTGAATGATCTTTCTTCAACTTTTTTTCTAATTACTCCAGTGCGAACCGCAAACTTAGCAAGACCTAATTCAACATAATAACAGAACGCAAAGAAACAGTCTATATTTTTTTCCGGGAATGGAATAGAGTGGAGTAGCCGGCAATACAAGAAGAAGTGGAGTGTGGTTCCTTGAAATTTCATTGTCATCTGGAGGCTGCTGCGTTGCAGGAGTATGTGGAGAAGGTCTTAGGCACGGGTTATACCGTCGTTAAGGTCAGCAAGATGGAGGGCGGTGCCCAGAAGGTGGTCTATAAGCTCGACTGCAGCAATGGGTTCTCCTGTATTCTGTACGTGTGGGACCTTACCATGAATTATTTTCAGGAAGAAATTGTTAATCATAACCTGCATGCTGAGTCCTACGGGAGTGAATTATTTGCGAGCAATAACAAGTTCCTGATGGAGCATGCGATCCGCACACCAATACTCTATGATCTGAACAGAGACAGAGACCGGTACGATTTCGATTATGCGCTGGTTGAATATGTAGCCGGACAAGATGCCGGGGGGTATTACAAGCATCCCGACCGCAAGGTTCAGGATAAGGTCTTCCAGCAGGTGGGAGAGATGATTGGCACCATGCATAGGATTCAGAGCAGAACCTACGGTAAACCGGATCAGACTGCGCCTAACAACAAACAATGTCATCTGTATCAATTATACAATGGGATAGAACAGCTAACTTACGCCGCAGCGCATGTGGAAGCAATCCGCAAGAACCAAGGGAAGCTACTCGACAGGCTATACAACCTGGAGTCTAAGATAGTACCCCGAAACAGCTACGGATTCATTCACGGGGAGCTTGGCCCCAACCATGTGATCGTAACGGATCAGCTGGAGCCTTGCCTGATTGATATTGAAGGAGCCGAATTTTATGATATTGAACACGAGCACAGCTTCCTCGAAATGCGTTTTGGGGAGTACTACCGCTATCTGAACGATGTTCCGCTCGATGAGAACCGGAAGCTATTCTATAAGTTCCATCATCATCTCTCATTAATCTCAGGCGGGTTGAAGTTAGTTCACAGAGGCTTCCCTGACCAGCAGCTCGCACAAGGAATTGCCGATCATCATACGGATTGTGCACTTCAGTTTATAGAAGCATAAGCTTGGAACAAGCCTCTCTTTCGTATACCGGAAGGGAGGCTTTACCTTTGCTATTGTGTAGTCAGAACCATCTCCAGCGAGGTATTGCTCTCTTCTGCGTGCTCCGCCATACTGCGGATATATCCGGACATGAAGCCGCCCTCCATACTCTCCCACAGCTTGAATCCCGGCATCGCCCGGATCTCCTCCAGCGAATCAGCAGCGTTCCCGGCAAAATACTTCACGTTCAACTTCGACATCACCTCAGCCATCGACTGTTTCTGCGCTTCTGTGAAGCTGCTCTCCTTCAGCCGGCTCATCGCTTTGTCATACGAATTCTCTGCGAAAATCTGCTCCGCATACGCTTTGAAGTTCAGCAGGTGCGGATCGGTCTTGTGGTTGGCTTTGGCCCAGCCTTCAACATCTACTTGAGCGGTGCGGTAGGTCACGGCCCGTGAAGCGGGATCGAAGGTCATTCTGCCAAACTGGTGCGGATTCACCGCCATGGCGCTTGTTGCAATATCATAGACAGGCAAGGCCGGATCGATCGAGGCTTCTGGAGGATCGCGGCGGATATCCTGCATATGAATATGCCCGGATAATACCAGATTTAGACCGTTCCGGCGAAAATCCTTCATCGTTTCCTGGCCGTTATTAAGTTTGAACCCGGATACGGCCATGGAGGTATGGCTCAGCAGATTATGATGCATCACGGTAATCACAGACGCATGCTCCTGAGCGGCCAGCTTCACATTGTCGTCAATCCAGGCAAGGGTGGAGGGCAGAAGGCGCCCGTCGGTCTGTGGAAAATTATATTCTTCATTATGCGTATACTGCGCACTGTCAAGCATCAGCAGCCAAAGGCCGGGTGCGGCCTTCACCGCATAGCTTAAGCTGTCTGCATCCCGCGAGACCGCCTCGTTATATCCGAAATCGTCATAGATGCGCAGGAAATCCTCTACATTAATATGCTTGGCAACGACCTGCTTGTCACCGTCGAACGATCTGGCCCAGGGGTTGTTGATATCATGATTGCCCGGAGTCACGTAGACGCGGGTTCCGGCAGCCTCCATCCGGTGCAGCTTCGCAGCCAGCTCCTTATGACTGCCTGCTTCCCCGTTATTGGTGAGGTCACCGCTCAGAATGAGGAAGGCGGGCTTGTTCTGTTCCACGTCCCGGACCAGAGCTTCGGTCAGCTCATCGCTGTAAGGAAGCATTTTGCCATCGCCGCCTGTGACATAGGTCTGGAAGGCCTGACCGCCGTCCTCCAGGGCTTTGTCCAGATAATGCGTATCGGTGGCGACCCAGAAGGATACAGGTTCTCCGGGTTCTGTAGCAGGGGTCACGGACCCGGCGGCCGCTGGAACAGCGTTCAAGGCAGAAGAAGCGGAGTCTTCACACCCGCTGAGGAAGAGAAGGGAAGAGAGGAGCATTATTAAGATGAGCTTCACCATATGAGTTGTGCGGTTATGAAGCGGGACGCGCATAGCTTAACCTTCTTTCTGTATTTTAGCTGAATTATTGTAGCTTATTTATGACCGGGTTGTATATACGATATGTTAGCCGTTGTTTCTAAACCTCCAGAATAGCTTATAGAAAATAGTGGAAGGTGCATAAATGAGAGCAATTCAGCGACACTAAGAGCGGATATACAAACAAAGAGCTAGTACAGGAAAAAGTTGTGAATGATGTGTTGTATTCAGACAGGAAAAGTGTTATGATTAAAAAAAGTAAGTTACTTAATTAAATGGAGGTAGTTATTTTATGTCTAAGACTTTTTTTGAAGCGGTAAAAGGCAGACGTTCCATATACGCCATCAGTAAAGAATCCCCAATCTCTGATGAACAAATTCAGAAGATTGTAGAAGAGGCTGTTCTACATAGCCCAACTTCCTTCAACTCGCAAAGCTCCAGAGCTGTAGTATTGCTGGGCGAACAACATGATAAGCTGTGGGATATTACAGCAGAAACCCTGCGTAAGATCGTTCCTACTGAACAATTCGAAGGCACAGCTCAGAAGCTGTCCTCCTTCAAAGCCGGCTACGGCACTGTGCTCTTCTATGAAGATCAGGCAGTGGTGAAGCACCTGAAGGAGAACTTTGCACTGTATGCTGAGAACTTCCCGATCTGGTCCAACCAGTCCTCCGGAATTCTGCAATTTGTAGTATGGACCGCCTTCGCAGAAGCAGGTCTGGGTGCATCCCTACAGCACTATAACCCGCTGATCGACGATGAAGTGAAGGAGACCTTCGGTATTGCTGCAGACTGGAAGCTGATTGCCCAGATGCCATTCGGTAACATCCTGACTCCTCCAGGCGAGAAGGAATTCCAGCCGATTGAAGAACGTGTGAAGGTCATTAAGTAAGAAAACCCTGCGATAAGCAGTTTAGAACCTCCCTGATCCGGCTAAGTATGAATATAGCCAGATCAAGGAGGTTTTTGTCATGCTCAATCTGCATGAACAATAATTGAGGCAGACATCTGAACACAAATAAAGAGGACTGGCGTTCCCGCTTGTCCTCTTTATTGTATCCTTCTATATTGTTATAGCTTGTACCATTATCGCAATCTTTATTTCGTAGCAGGAGCTTCCGTTGCAGCAGCCGGTGCTTCACTGGCTGCCGGAGGAACGGATGCATCCGGTTTATCGGTCAAAGTATTCGTGATTTTGGCACTCTTGTTCAGATCCGCCAACCAGGTAGCCGACATCTCAGACACTTTTTGTGCCGTTAGGGTCTTTTTGATCTCGTCTTTCTTCTCAGCTAGCGTATATTCCTTGGCTTCCTTGCGGTCGGTAACCTTGATAATGTGGTAACCGTATTCGGACTTCACTGCACCGCTGGTTTCGCCAACCTTCAACTTGAAGGCAGCATCGGAGAATTCTGCAACCATGTCTCCGCGTTTGAAGAAGTCAAGATCGCCGCCCTTGTCCTTGGAGCCGGTATCAGCGGATTTTTCCTTAGCCAGTGCGGCAAAGTCTCCGCCGTCTTTGAGCTGCTTAACAATGGCTTCGGCTTCTTCTTTGGTCTTCACGAGAATGTGGGAAGCGCGAACTTCCTCTTCTTGATTGTATTTAGCCTTATTCTCGTCAAAATATTTAGAAATATCAGTGTCGGTAATTGTGATCTTAGGTTCGATCAGCTTGCGGATCTCAACCTGGAGAGGCATTTGCTTCTTCAGATCCTCAATCGTCATCGAGCTCTGCTGCAAGGCGTTATTGAGCGCTTCCTCGCCGCCGAACTGGGTTTTGAGATCTTCGATTTCCTGATTAATGTCAGCATCGGTTACCTTAATGTTAGCCTTTTTGGCTTCCTGGCCTACCAGAGTGGTAGTAATGAGGTTTTGCAGGGTGGATTCCCCGCCGGCTTCAACCAATTTATCATACAGCTGCGCTTTGGTGATGTCTGTTCCGTTCACGGAAGCAACTGCAATTTTGCTGTCATCTTTCTTGAAAGGCTGTACAATCAGCACTACGATCAGCGCTGCGGCGAGTACAAGCGACGCAATCATCCAGCCTTTGCCGCCGCCGGATGGAGCAGGTGAGGAAGGAGGAGTGCCTCCGCCGCCGACTTTGTTCATTACGGGAACGCTTTCTTCAACTCTTGGAGCTGTTCGTACAGGTTCCTGCGGCACTGGGGCTGTTCCAGCAGGCTCGATGCCTTCTTCCGGAGTAATCACAGAAGCGTCGTTCTCTTCCGGCGTAATGCCGTTTTCTAGCTTTTCATTTTCATTGAAATCTTTTTTGTCCATTATAATTAATGACTCCCTTCAATATAGGTGGTGCCTGTCTTTCTACAACTTTACCAGAAAACAGAATTCCAAACCTTAAGAAAGTATAAAAAAGCACAATTACTTTTTAAGATTCCATTAAGAAACAGGTGAAACACAGGAAAAACCGGAGCAGCACGGGTGTCCCCGTATGCGCTCCGGCCTGATGAGAGAGACTGTAATGATTCGAATAGAAGAGTACCCAAGCTGCAAGATGTGTGCGGATAACGCCTCCGGCTTAGGAACTCAGTCCCTTAAGCAGATGGCGGATGTTCTCCTGCTTACGTCTTGGAACCCGTACAGACTTCGCATAGAGGCCCATCTCACCGAAGTAGATGCAGTCATCCTCGATGGAACTGATCTTGTTCAGGTTCACGTAGCAGCTCCCGTACACATGGTAATAGCTGTTGCTCGACAATAAGCGGTTCAATTGCTCGGCAGTCATTCTCTTTTTAATATTGTAGTTTCTGCCGTGAAAAATGACCAGGTCATGGTCCCCGACCTTAAAGAACAGAATGTCTGTCTCCACCTCGAAGTCCTCATATACATTTCTGGCTTCCAGCAGGCTGCTCATTCGTGTTCCCCCTTTATTCTTGATTAACAATAATGTTAGCGCTTTCATTATATCATACTCTTTTGTTCTTGAGAAGTCTTATTTTTGAAATGTTTTTTGTCATTTTTTCCGTTGCATTTGTCAACCCTCACGAAAAAATGTAAATTATATAGATGGCTGTTTAACTTGAGGAGGAATTCTAGATGAACGAGAAGACTAAGCTGCTGTTATTTACCGGTTCATATGCCACCGCAGAAGAGAGCGGTATCCAGGTGTTTGCCTTTGACGGTGAAGCCGGGGGTACGCTGGAGCGGCTGGATACCGCAGAAGGCCTGACGAATCCTACGTTCGTCAATGTGGACCCTTCCGGGCGGAAGCTGTATGCCATTGGGGAGAAGCCGAACGGTACGGGCGGCAAGGAAGGGGAAATTATAACCTTCGCAATCGATCCTGAGACAGGCAAGCTGACCGAATTGCAGCGGATTCAGACTATGCCTTCTGAAGGCAAAGGCCAGAGCACGACCTGTAATATTAACCGGGACGCCAATAATGAACATCTTATAGTGTGCAGCTATCACGGGGGATCGGTTGGACTGCTCACGCTGGACAAGGGCGGACTGCCAGTAGCATTGACGGATACCGCCCAGCATACCGGACATGGGGCAACACCGGGCCAGGACCGTCCGCACCCGCATTCGGCAATTTTCAGCCCTGATGGACGCTACCTGTTCGTCTCGGATCTGGGACTGGACCTGATCCGCAGCTACCGGATAAATACAGAGGCGGGAACCTTTGATGCGATTGGAGATACTCCGCTGCATGCCGGAGCTGGACCGCGGCATTTCGTGTTCCATCCAGACGGGAAGTCCGCTTATGTGATTAATGAGCTGGACAGCACGGTGACATCATTCCTGTATGATGCAGAGGCAGGAACCCTGAAGACGGCTGCTACTGTATCCACACTGCCTGAAGGCTATGAAGCCGGCCAGAACAGCTGTGCAGAGATCACCTTCTCCAAGGATGGCCAATATCTGTACGGCTCGAACCGCGGACATGACAGCATCGTACAGTATGCTGTAAATCCGCAGACAGCCGGGCTGACCCTGGTAGAGCATGTATCCACCAGAGGCGGACATCCCCGTCACTTCACAGTTACACCGGACGGTGCCTATCTGATTGTTGCCAACCGGGACGGCAATAATCTGGTTGTCTTCTCCCTGGACGAAGGCAGCGGCCGCCTGAGCTTCACCGGCAACACAGCTGAACTGTCGAAGCCGGTGTGCGTAATGCCGGCGGTATTCCCCGCTTAGGACGAGCTGACTGACCCTAGGGAGACAACGGCAAAAGGAACACCGGGATGCTGCTCCGGTGTTCCTTTTGAGTTCCTGGACAGTTCATTTGTAATAGCTTAGGTTAAAATGTGCGCCGTGCTGACAGCTTACTTGAGTGAGACGGGCTTCAGCGGCACCACGGTGGAGACTGCCGATTTGAAGAGTACGTTCTGTCTCCCGTCACCCTGACCCTGCAAGGTAATCGTATAAGCGTCATAAGAGGTTACCAGTCCCTGCATTTTGACTCCGTTAGTTGTAAAGATCGTCACAGGCATCTTTGTTGAGATGCACTGGTTCAACAAACGTTCCTGCAATTTTAGACTTTCCACTTGGCAGCACTCCATCTTTAATTAAAATAATTTCTCCAGGCCATTATAACACGGGACAGACCTTCCCAGGAAATGTGTTCATTGAGCCTGACAAATAGACAAGGGGGTAGTTATGCTATATTATCATTACTGGTCGCGCGGGTTCCGGCGGTTTATATGGTTTTTGCTGGCTTTTATCCTGATCGCATTGCTGGTTAAGCTGGGCGGAGCCCGGGGTTTCGACGATGCGGTGATCCGGTTCGTACAATCGATGGAATCTCCGCCGCTGACGGCGCTGGCCAAAGGCTTATCCCTGGTCGGCTCCTCGAAGCTGGCAATAGGTACCTCCGTGCTGACCATGCTCATTTTGTTCTTCGTGCTGAAGCACCGGCTGGAACTTGCCCTGTTCCTGTGGGTGGGCCTCGGCTCCCAATTGCTGAACACGCTCCTCAAGCTGTGGTTCCACCGGGAGCGTCCCACCATTCACAGGCTGATTGAGCAGGCAGGCTACAGCTTCCCCAGCGGACATTCAATGGCGGCTTTCTCGTTATACGGAGTCATTGCCTACCTGCTCTGGAGGCATATGCGCAACCGGAGCGAGCGGTTTCTGCTGATTCTGTTCACTGTGCTGATGACCGGGGGAATCGGCTGGAGCCGGATTTATCTGGGGGTGCATTATCCGAGTGATGTGATCGGCGGCTATGCCGCGAGCGGAGCCTGGCTAATGCTGTCGGCGGCCTGCTTCGAGGCTTACAGGAACTACATGGCGAACCCGCGTAACACAAAGAATGCCCGGAAGTAGTAACTCCGGGCATTCGGTGCCTGTTCTTTTGCATACGGTATCCATCCGTAAGGAGGACGGTCTGGCTAGCTTGTCTCTCCCGGGACGGTGCCGTACAGTTCAGGGGGCCTTCGTTGCAGCAGGCGGCGGTGACGGCTTGCCCTGGTGAAGCTGGGCTACGCGGCTGAGGCTGCGCTTGATCAGCGTCGGTAAGCCCGGTTTCAGCTTCGCCGCGTCTTCCTGCGTCAGCTTCCCTTCCTTGACGAATCCATCCAGCTTTAGGCTGGCGGCATCGCTCAGCTTCTGGACATACTGGTCTTCGTTCCAGCCCTTCTTCTCCTGGGCCAGACCCGACAGGGTCTTACCTGATTTCAGGCTGGCGATCAGCTCCTCACGGCCCATTCCCAGGAGCTCAGCCGTTTCGCTGATAATGAAATGGCCTCCGGCCCTGAAGTTCCGGTCCCCGCTGCGGGGAGGGGTATGCTCTCTGCCGGTATGCGGTGAGGCCGGAGGAGGGGTGGCTGTGCCTTTGGGAAGCTGCTCGCCGAAGGCGGCTGCTGGAGACAGGGCAAGCATCATGGCTGCTGCCCATGCGGTTAGGGTTCGGGTCGTTTTTTTCATGAATACACCTCTTCTGATGGTTATAGTGACTACCCGGTATAACAGTATTCCCTGAAAGCTGAAAGAATCCTGAAGCCCGGCTTAAGACATACTAAAATTCGCCAGCGCAGTTCATGGGTAATAACAGGATATACATAAAGGATGAACATACGCAGTAATTATGATAAGCTTCAAGCTCTTGGGAGGGATGGATTTGGCTTTCGGTGCCCGCATACTCAAAACAGGAATGGCCGTAACGCTTGCCCTTTATCTGTCCGTTCTATTCAACTTCGCCTCTCCTGTCGGTGCGGCTATTGCGGCAATCTTTGCCATGCAGCCGTCCATATACAGATCATGGCGGTATTTCCTCGATCAGATCCAGACCAGTACGATGGGGGCCGTGATAGCGCTGCTTGGCGGAATGCTGCTCTCCAATGAACCGATTGCGGTTGGACTGGTATGCATCCTGGTGATTATGATCAGCATGAAAATGAACCGGGCCGATACGATCGGCCTGACGCTGGTCACAGTCATCTCTGTCATGGAGGCTTCCGGCCAGTGGCAGTTCGCATTAACCCGGTTCCTGCTGACCCTGACCGGGATCCTGTCGGCTTTTATTATCAATATCACTGTATTTCCGCCCCAG
Source organism: Paenibacillus sp. FSL P4-0338 (assembly GCF_038002365.1). Taxonomy (NCBI): domain Bacteria; kingdom Bacillati; phylum Bacillota; class Bacilli; order Caryophanales; family Paenibacillaceae; genus Paenibacillus; species Paenibacillus sp. FSL P4-0338. The sequence continues at coordinate 1,053,413 of NZ_JBBOCG010000001.1, forward strand.
CCGCGCAAGCAGTACATCCAGCAGATCGAGAATGTGTTCACCAGCTTATCGCTGCTGCTGCGGACGGCGGTGTCGCATGAGATGAAGGAAAGTGTCTTCCGGGATGAGAAGAACGGCCTGGAGGGCGCGATTAAAGCGCTGGCTGACAAATACGCGTTGTTCGAGGAGGAGCAGAAGCAGCTCCGCAGGGCTAAATACAGTCAGACGAGACAGATGGTAGTCTATAAAAACCTGCTGGGTTCCCTGCAAAAGGGCTATCAGGTGCTTGAGGCGATTGACCGGCACTATTTCCAGGCCGACCGGACGGAGCAAACGGATGAGCTGTTCGACCGCCATCTGGAGCAGCTGATCAAGTATCATGAATACATTCTGCTGAAATTCGAGGAAAAACTGAAGCCGGGAGCCAATGATTCCGAGCCGCTGGCAGAGGACAATGACCGCTTCCTGAAATCAGCCATTAACGGGTATGATCCGCAGAAGTCCGGGCAACTCCGGCTGTCGGTGGTGGCTGCGGCCATTTATGACTACGGCTATCAGCTGGAGCGTCTGGATAAGGTGGCTGACCAGATCCACCGCATGAACGCAGAAGACAAGGAAAGTGCAGTGCTGAGTGAGAAAATATAGAGCGTAGGCTGAATATGGCAAAAACTTGTAAAACAACTACAGAGTTGGTAAAATTGTTAGTCAACCTTCCAAAGGGGATGAAATGAATTGGATAAACATGATCACGAGTGGCAAAAGGAGCAGGAGCGGGTAAACGGCATCACCAAGCTGCTGTCTACCCATATCCGGCTGCTGTCAGAGGAGCTGGGACTCCACCGCACGGATGTCGTGGATATGCGCAAAGACTTCTGGGAAGAGGTCACAGTGAACTTCAGCAGCCCCGACGACCTGGGGGAGACTTCGACCAGTCTGCGGCAGCAGGCACAGATTCTGAACGAACGCGAACGCCATCATCTGCAATCCAGCAAGGCGCTCAAAAAATATAAAAAGCTGGTGGTATCGCCCTATTTTGGCCGGATTGATTTCTCGGAGGCGGGGGATGCTGCGGCTGATACCATCTATCTGGGCATCGGTTCGCTGATGGAGGATAACGGGACCTTCCTGATCTACGATTGGCGCGCGCCTATCTCCAGCCTGTATTATGACGGGGCACCGGGGCCTGCGTCCTATGAGACGCCGGGCGGGCAGATTACAGGCACCATGGAACTGAAGCGCCAATTCGTGATTGATAACGGTGAGATTGAAGTTATGTTCGACACGGGCGTCACCATCGGCGATGAATTGCTTCAGCAGGTGCTGAGCCACAGCGCCGATGACCGGATGAAATCGATCGTGGCCACCATCCAGAAGGAGCAGAACGCGGTCATCCGCAATGACCGAAGCCGGATGCTGGTTGTGCAGGGAGCTGCCGGCAGCGGCAAGACTTCTGCGGCGCTCCAGCGGGTGGCATATCTGCTCTACAAGTACCGTGAGGTGCTTCAGGCGGATCAGATGCTGCTCTTCTCGCCGAACCCCTTGTTCAACAGCTATGTATCCACTGTGCTGCCTGAGCTGGGGGAAGAGAATATGCAGCAGACCACCTTCCAGATGTACCTGGAGCATCGGCTGGGCCAGGAATTTCAGCTGGAGGATGTGTTCAGCCAGACGGAGAGTCTGCTGAATGCCCCGGACGGGGAGGAGGCGTTCATACGCCGTGAAGGCATTGCTTATAAATCATCAGTAGCCTTCCTTAGCGCCATCCGGCAATATGTGAATCTGCTGGAGCATGAAGGCATGCTATTCAAGCCATTGATGTTCCAGGGGAAGGCGGTTGCTTCTAAGGAAGAGATGGAGCGCCAGTTCTACAGCTACGACCCGGGCATCAAGCTGGCGAACCGGATTGAGCTGATGACAAGTTGGCTGCTCAAAAAAATTGCGGCCTTCGGCGCAGAAGAGCGGAGTGCGGCGTGGGTAGACGAACAGATTGAGCTGATGGATAACAGCGATTATCAGCGGGCCTACAACCAGATGCGCCGCAAGGGCGGAGGGCATAATGACAGCTTCGATGATTATGATGCGGAGCGGATCCTGCTTGCCCGCTACGTAGTCAGCCAGCGCCTCAAGCCGCTGCGCGGCTGGACCAAGCGCGGACGCTTCGTGGATGTGAAGGCGCTGTACAGCCGCTTATTCGAGGGTCGTGAGCTGATAGAGCGCCTGGATACCCGCCAGCCGCTGCCTGAAGCGTGGGATGAGATCTGCGCGCAGACGCTTACTGCGATCAGGGGCAATGAGCTGGCCTATGAGGATGCTACGCCGTTCCTGTATTTGAAGGAGCTAAGCCAGGGCTTCCGGACGAACACGCTGATCCGTCATGTCATTGTCGATGAGGTGCAGGATTACTCGCCGTTCCAGCTGGAATTCATGCGCCGCCTGTTTCCGCGGGCTAAAATGACCGTGCTGGGCGACCTGAACCAGGCGATCTATGCCCAAGGCGAGGTGCTGGGAGATCTGGCGGGGCTGGTGAGCATCTACGGCGAAGAGAACACCGAGGTGATCTCCTTGACCCGCAGTTACCGGTCTACTTATGAGATTGTTGAATTCACGCGGGCGATGATTCCCGGTGGCGAGAAGATCGTACCCTTTCACCGCCGGGGGGAGGAGCCGCTCCTGACGCTGGTGGACAGTGAAGATGATCTGCTCTCCTCTGTGGAGCAGGATGTGCTGAAGCTTCATGCCCAGGGCTATCATTATGTGGCGGTAATCTGCAAGACAGCAGAAGAGAGCGCACAGGTGCATCGTGAACTGGAGAAGCGGCTGCCGGTGCGGCTGGTTACGAAGGAAACGCCTAATTTTCAAAAAGGGACGCTGGTGCTTCCGGCTTACCTCGCCAAGGGCGTCGAGTTCGATGCTGTAATCATCTATGACGGTTCCGCTGAGAAATACGGGCGTGAACATGAACGTAAGCTGTTCTATACCGCTTGTACCCGGGCGATGCATCTGCTTCACATCTACAGCCTGGGACAGCCAAGCCCGTTCATGCCTGCTGCAGTGCGTGAAACGGTTTCGGCTGGTGAGCTGGAGAAGTGAGTAAATATAAAACCGCCTGCGCGTGTGACGCGAGGCGGTTTTGTGTATTCCACGGAAGTGTGGCTTCCAGCTAACCCTGTAGGGCAGCTTTGTGCTTCCGGGATCGCTGAGTCACGAGTACCAGAAGATAGACAGCGAGCAGCAGGAGAGGTGCCAATATCGAATACCGGTACATTACGGCGTAGCTGGTGAACATGGCGACAGCGCCAAGCAGCATGGAGCCGATGGCGACACCGAGATCCAGGGAGTTCAGGAACATTCCGTTGGCTAACCCGCGCTGGCGTGGCTCGACAGACTGGATCATCCAGGTCTGAAGCGCAGGCTGCATGGAGCCGAAGCCGAAGCCGTAGCATAGGGCGGCCGGGAACAAGCCCGCCGTTGTAGAGGCAAAGGATAGCAGGAGCAGCCCCGCAACGATGAATAGGCTTCCCGGGATGAGCAGGGCGGGCGCACCATAGCGGTCGTAGATTCTGCCGGAGAGCGGCCGGATCACGACAATGGCTACGGCATTGAACAGGAAGAAGTAAGCGATATGCTGGAGGTGCTTCTCTTGCCCGTAGAGCGCCAGGAAGCCGAGCAGACCGCCGTAAGAGATGGATAAAAGAAAGTTAAGCAGGCAGGGAAGCAGCAGCCTGCGGTAAGGATTGCTTCCGGCAGCAGTAGCCGGAACTGCGGGCGGCTCCAGATGTCCGCCAGGCAGTGACTTCGCCAGGCGGAAGCCCATCGGCAGGATGAGAGCAATCGCGACAGCCGTCCCCAGCAGCAGGGACCCAAAGCCTGGTCCTTGCAGCAGGCTGAGTCCGATCAGCGGGCCAGCCGACATAGCGAGGCTGGTGGATAATCCAAAGTAGCCCATGCCCTCGCCCATCCGGCGGATGGGGATGACATCGGAGGCCATGGTCGGGAACGCTGTACTGGCCATGCCGAAGCCTATGCCGAACAGGATGCGGAACAGCAGCAGGGTGAAGATGCTGCCTGCGAAATAATAGCCCGCCACCGCAGAGAGGGCAATGGCAAGGCCGAGGAAGATCAGCAGGTTGCGCCCGCCCTTCTCCATGGCCTTGGCCGAGAAGAGGCGGGAGGCAATGGCACTGAAGGCGAACAGGCTGGTAACAAGGCTAACCTGCACGGGGGTAGCATGCAAAGCACTTTCCGCATAAGCAGGAAGGGTAGATAAGGTCATCTGCAGTCCTATGAACAGCAGAAGATTGCAAAGGGTCAGTGTAATGAAGGATGTGGTCCATAGACGTTCAGAGGATTGATTCAAGTGGGTTGACTCCTATTCCTGATGTATATTTCCGGTGTTGTGATAGATCTGCTCCAGCATACTGCGGAGATCTTCAAGCTGCTGCGGCTCGAGCCCGGCTACAGCCATATCTATAGTCTGCTGCTCCAGAGCTATAGTGTTCTCAATTAACGCCCTTCCCTCTCCTGTGGCATAGAGCTGGAACGCCCTGCGGTCCTCCGGGTTGGCTGTTTTGGTAATGAAGCCTTTCTTGAGCAGGAGCTCCACGATCCGGGCGGTGGTGGGCTGGTCTTTGGCGGAGGCAACGGCCACCTCCTTCTGGTTGACTCCGCTGCGGTCACAGATCATCAGCAGGGTGGACCATTGCTCAGGTGTGATGTCATACGGCTTCAACGCCCGGGCGAAGCTCACTGAGATTCTCCGGTGGGTTGAGCCCAGCAGGAAGCCGAGGAATTGCTGGGGAGAGGACAGGGTCATAAATGAATGGCTCCTTTATTAATTACTTGTTGTAACAAGTATAAGCATAACAAGTAAATGAGTCAAGGATGAATGGGGCACGCTCTGCCAAATTCAGCCGTTGAATGCTGTCCGTCATACCTACTGCAGCACCCGCCCTACCTAATGCATCATTAGTTGGAAAAACGCATCCTAATTTCGGTGTCTTGCAGCGGCTGGGGAGATTAATTGGAAAAACGTCATTTATTTTTAAGGAGTTCCTCAACTCTGGAGGATTTGCAAATATTAAGAGCGGTTTTTCCAACTATTACCTGAAAAGACTGTGCTCCTTCTTAAACTAGTGGAGGAAATCCACCTATATTGATCGGGGAGTTCAAGCTCCTTTGCAACACAAAAAAGCCCCGCTCCGCATGATGCAGAAGGGGGCTTGAACTATTTGTTTTTAAACCTGTGGAACCTTCTCCCAGTCCTTCAGGAAGCGTTCGATACCATTGTCGGTCAGCGGGTGCTTCCAGAGCGATGGCAGGAGTGATCCCGGGATGGTAGCGATGTGAGCACCGGCAATGGCAGCCTGCTCCACATGGGCAATGTTGCGGATACTGGCGGCGATGATCTCGGATTTCAGGTCGTAGTTGGTCAGAATCGTCTTCAGATCCTTGATCAGCTTCATGCCGTCTACACCGATATCATCCAGACGTCCGACGAACGGACTGATATAAGTAGCTCCTGCCTTAGCGGCCATGAGGCCTTGAGCAGCGGAGAATACGAGAGTTACGTTCGTTTTGATGCCTTTTTTGGTCAGTTCATAACAAGCTTCCAGACCATCTTCGGTCATAGGCAGCTTGATGACCACGTTCGGAGCCCATTCAGCAATCTCGTAAGCTTCCTTAAGCATCTCTTCAGCCGTAAGACCGATAACCTCAGCGCTTACAGGACCAGGGACAATCGCTACGATCTCTTTGATTACATCCTTAAACAATCTGCCTTCCTTGGCGATCAGCGACGGGTTCGTCGTTACGCCATCCACTAATCCGAGGCGGGTAATACGTTTGATTTCCTCAATATTTCCGGTATCCAAGAAAAATTTCATTTCCGGGTATCCTCCCTTGATTTCGTATGGATTTGACAAAACAGCAGGCTCCACTTCATTATGAGACATGCTGCGTAAAGTTTCAACTGTTAATTTGAATCTTTCAAAATAACTTTATGGAATCCGCGCAAAAAATTGTTTTTACACGGGGAGGACCATTCACGGCTACTTCTGTCCATGATACTATAGAAGCGGTATTGTTCATTACAGGTGATGGGCTGGTGACAGGAATGTATACTTTAATTGCGGGAGTGGTGCTGTTTCTGCTGGTCACGGCCGGAATTATTGCTTACCAGAACAGCAGAATCCTTGCGGAGCAAGAGTCGGATGCTTCCAGAGCGCATACCGGCAATCTGATGTACTCGGTATATAATCAGAGATTCTTAGCGGGTGAGGAGCTGCCGGAGGCGGTGCCGCTGTTCCAATTCACGGTGATTGAGCCCGGGGAAGAAGACCTGCCGGAGTCAGAAGCGGGAACGACCCGTGCCCTGTGCAGAGTTGCCGCCGGAACGGGTGAGCTCGTGTTATCGGATGCGCAGAATTATATGCTGGGTATTCTCCGCCAGGCTGCAGTGAAAGGCGGCAGGCTTACGCATGTTTCTTTTTCAGGGAAGGCTGCCCGCAGGGGCGAGAAGGAATTGATTCAGGCGCTGGAGACTGCGGCTAAGGAGGAGACCCGCTATGCAGATCAACGTTAATGATGTCGTCCTGCCGGTTCATGAAGGCGACATCACCTCCTGGCAGGGCGGTACTGCCGGTGAAGCGGCTGTTTAGCGAGATGCTATAAGAGCAGTCTTGATCTGTCTTGCGCTCATGGGGTGAAGAGCCTGGCTTGTCCGAATATCAGCACGGGCATTTACAATTTCCCGAAGGAGCTGGCCTGCAAGACGGCGCTGGAAGCTGTAGTTCATTATGTCCGCGCGAAGAGCCCGGCAGAGCTCCCGCTGCGGCAGATCGATTTCGTCTGCTTCGAGCATGAGAATGCCGGGTTATACGAGGCCATGCTCGGGAATTATAGCTGAACGGCATAAGCCTGTCCGGGCAGAAGCCCGGAAGTCAGGCGTGATATTTGCCCGCGGGTGCGTTCAGCACCCATTCCAGCATTAGAATCAGATCTTCCAGCCTGGTCAGCTGGGCGTCAAGTGCTGCCCGCTGAGGGTCGCCGGGAGGCAGGGGGGCCAGCCGTGATTCCAGGGATCTGCGCTGGAGCGTCATTTCGTTGATTTTGGATTGGATTTGGTTCTCGGTTCTCATGCGGATGCCTCCTGATGGATTATTAGTGTCAGGTTGATGGTAAGGATAGGAATTCCTTGTGGACAGGCACAGCCGATTCCACTTCGTTCATTATAACGGATAACATGGAGGGAATAAAATGAGTATCAATGTGAAGCAGCTGGCAGCGGAGAAGGCAGTCGAATATGTGCAGGATGGCATGAAGGTGGGACTGGGTACAGGCTCCACTGCTTACTGGGCCATCCGCAAGCTGGGGGAGCGGGTGAGCGAAGGCCTGCAGATTACGGCCGTAGCTACCTCACAGGCGTCTGAGGATCAGGCCCGCGAGCTGGGCATCCCGTTGGTAGCGTTCAGTGATGTGGACAGCCTCGACCTGACGATTGACGGGGCGGATGAACTCGACGGGGCGCTGCAGCTGATTAAGGGCGGGGGCGGTGCGCTTTTGCGGGAAAAGATTGTCGCCATGGGCAGCGCACGCATGATCGTTGTGGCCGATGAGAGCAAGGCCGTGACCACGCTCGGGAAGTTCCCGTTGCCGGTGGAGATTGTGCCATTCGCCTGGGAGTGGACGGTTGCCGCTCTGGCTAAGCTGGGCTGCAAGACGGAGCTGCGGCGCAGCGGAGAGGACCTGTACAAGACGGATAACGGCAATTATATCGCCGACTGCCGTTTTGAAGCCATTGAATCGGCCACAGTGCTGGCGCTTGCCCTTCAGCGAATTCCGGGAGTCGTCGAGCATGGACTCTTCATCGGGATCGCCGATCTGGCGATTATCGGCAAGAGTGACGGCACCATTGAGATTATTGAAGGTGGCCAGGATCACTAAGCCGCATGCAAGCCGCCGGAAAGGGAAGACTTCAGCCAAACAGGCGTTGCCGCCCGGACGCCGCTTCCTGGCCTGGCTGCTTCTGCTCGCGTATAGCGGAATGCTGCTGTACTGGATGTTCCTCGGGTTCGGACGGACGGTTCAGCTGGACGGGCCGCTCCGTTACAATCTTGAACCGCTGCGGACAGTGCGTTTATATTTTGATATGACCAATGGACTATCGTATGCCAGCAGGCTGGTGAATCTCCTGGGGAATGTGGCAGTATTCGCGCCATTTGGCATCCTGCTTCCGCTGGTGGTCACCGGTTACCGCTCGTTTATCCGGCTGACGCTTCTGTCTGCTCTGGGTATCATTGTATTGGAGCTGCTGCAGATGCTGCTGCATGTCGGGAGCCTGGATATTGACGATCTGCTGCTTAACCTGCTCGGGGTCTGGACGGGGTATGCGCTGCTGCGGCTGGTGCGGGAATAGCGGGAGGTCTGGGGTCAGTATACTTTTAGGAGGATGAGACATATGTTGATTGATTTGAAGCCGCTTGTCGGCACACCGCAGGTGAATGAGCTGCTGGCTTATGCGGTTATAGATGACCCGGATGCGCTGATACGCACTTCGGAGGAATATAGTAAGCTTGCGGCTATGCAGCTGTGCGGCTGGGAGGAGGACGGGCTGCTGGTCGGACTGGCCGGGTATGAAGAGACGGAAGACGGCTCGCTCGACATCCGCCATATTGCAGTGCTCCCGGAGAACCGGGGCAAAGGGTATGCGCGCGGCATGATTCTTGAGCTGGTCACCTCCCGTCAGCCGCGTTATCTGGTAGCGGAGACAGAGGACGAGATTGCCGCTGACTTTTACCGCAGTCTGGGCTTCATGGTGTACAGCCTGGGCGAGAACGCTGCCGGAATCGAAATGTTCCGCTGTGTCTATGAGGTGGAAGAGACGGAAGACGAGGAGTAAGCAGAACAAGCAGTATCAGGATATTCAATAAGTGAAATTCACAATATTAGCCACTCTGCACTTTACGTGCGGGGTGGTTTTTTGCGTCCATGAAGCTTGTCCAATCGCTCTGCTGAAGAACAATGTAAAATTCATGAAAACCAGTTGACTTTTTATGAAAAGGACAATATAGTTTTACTGTGAAACAGTTCTACACGTGAACTAATATGAAAGGGCGGAGGCATCATTGAAGAAAGACGCAGAAGAATGGATTAACCGCTACGTAGATGCTTATATGGTCGTTACCAGGCAGATCAACTCGCGGCTCCGGGATATTTTTGAGGAAGGACTGACAACGGATCAATTCCTCATTCTCAGGCTGATCAGCGGGCAGGAGAGGTGTACCTCCACTTATCTGGCTGAGGCCGTAGCGGTCGGTAAAAGCTCAATCACGGCCATCATCAACCGGCTGGATGAAGCCGGAATGATTCAGCGGACCCGGGATGAGAATGACCGCAGGCAGGTGTATCTGACCATGACGGAGTACGGACAGAGCGTCTACACGAGCTCTGAGAAGCAGATGCAGCAGGTGATCTCCCCATACTTTTCCCACTTCGAGGAAGACAACATAGAGCAGTTTATTACCATGTTTGAGAAGCTGGCATTTCTGATGCAGGATACAGGGGGTAGAAGCAATTGAGAACGATTTTGAAGGCAAGATGGGCGGTTATCGCAGTGTGGGTGGCTGTGGCAGTAGTCTTATTCCTCACGGCTCCCGGCATGTCAGATCTGGTTCGGGAGAAGGGTCAGATCGCTGTTCCGGCTGGCTACACCTCTTCGCGGGCTGCGGAGATTATGAAGGAGGTCGCTGCGGCCAAGGACGGGGAGACGGTGCATCAGGTAGCCCTGGTGTTCCATAAGCCGGAGGGGCTGACGGCCGCAGACACCGAGAGTATTAAGCAGGGTGTGGAGAAGCTGGCCGGGAACAAGGATTCCCTGAAGCTCGGCACGATTACAGATCCTTTCTCTCAACCGGAGCTGAAGGATACGCTTATTGCCAAGGATGGCAAGACGATTATGGTCGCATTGTCGGTGCAAGGCGGAGAAGCGGCGGTCAAGGAGCTGCCGGCCAAGTCTGCTGAGCTGCTAAGTAACGTCACTGCGGAGCATTATATGACCAGCGAAGGGCTGATTACGGAGGATACGATTGCCAGCTCGGAAGCCGGTCTGAAAAAGTCGGAATACATCACAGTCGTGTTTATTCTGCTGATACTGTTCGTGGTGTTCCGTTCGTTCGTGGCTCCGTTCGTGCCGCTGCTGACGGTGGGGCTGAGTTATATCGTGTCCCAGTCGATTGTCGCGTTCCTGGTGGACCGCTTCGACTTCCCGCTGTCGACCTTCACCCAGATCTTCATGGTGGCTGTCATGTTCGGGATCGGGACCGATTACTGTATCCTGCTGATCAGCCGGTTCAAGGAGGAGCTTGCCCAGTCGGAGGATACACAAAGCGCCATTATCGCCACTTACCGGAAGGCTGGTGGAACGGTGTTCTATTCAGGGCTGGCGGTCTTTGTCGGCTTCGTGGCCATAGGCTTGTCCAAGTTCATGCTCTACCGTTCGGCAGTGGCGGTGGCGGTCGGCATAGCAGTGATGCTGCTTGCACTGGTAACGGTCGTGCCGTTCTTCATGGCGGTCCTAGGTCCTAAGCTGTTCTGGCCATCCCGCGGCAAGCTGGAGCACAGTGAGAGCCGGATCTGGGGAGCAGCCGGTTCGTTCTCGCTGAAGAGACCCTGGGCTGCGCTGCTGATCGTTGCTGCGGTTGTGGCACCGTTCCTGCTTACCTACAGCGGGAAGCTGAGCTTCAATAGCATGGATGAGATTGGGCCTAACTATGCCTCGGTCAAAGGGTTCAATATTATATCCGAGAGTTTCGGTCCGGGTGAATCCATGCCGGGCAAGATTGTCATCAAGAATGACGACCGGATGGACACTGCTGAATATATGGGACTTGCCGAGAAAATCAGCCGCGAGCTGGAAAAGGTGGATGGCGTTAAGGCTGTGCGCAGCATGTCCCGGCCTACCGGGGAACAGATTAATGACTTCCTGATTCCTACTCAGGTTGCTACGCTGTCGGACGGTCTGGATCAGAGCAGTGAAGGGTTAACCAAGATCCAGAGCGGGCTGAGCGAAGCAAGCAAGCAGCTGAAGGACAATGAGCCTAAGCTTGCTGAAGCCGCCTCGGGCAGTGCGAAGCTTACAGCAGGAACGGCTGAGCTGAAAAAAGGCATTGATGCGCTGGGCGCAGGCTTAACACGAATCGAAGAAGGAATCCGCAGCGGCGGGGCCGGAGCGGGAGAGATTAAAGCGGGCCTTGCGCAGGCGGCAGGCAGTGCAAAGCAGCTGGCACAGGCCAATGCCGCGCTGCTCGAAGGCTACAAGAAGATCGGCAGCGGCCTGACCGCGCTGAACGGGGGCCTCACCGGTCTGCAGACACAGCTTCAAGGCGTGGCAGATGCGCTTAACGGTCTGGGAGCTTCATTCACCGGACTGGAAGCCGCCTATCCGGAGCTGCTACAGGATGTGAATTATCAGACGATCAAAGGTACAGTCACGCAGAGCGGTAAGGGAGCTGCGGGCCTTGCCGGAGGACTGGGCCAGATCTCGGCCCAGCTGAGCGGGGCGGCGGCCGGATTGACGGAGGCCAACGCCGGGTATTCCAAAGCGGCAGCAGGGCAGGCAGCGCTGGCGAAGGGGCTGGATCAGCTGGTAGCCGGTATCGGCAAGCTGCAATCCGGGCTGAAGCAGGCGGCTGACGGCCAGGGGCAGATTGTCGGCAAGCTTCCGGCGATTACCACCGGGCTTACACAGCTCCAGGGCGGGCAGAAGCAGCTTGCCGACGGGTTCGGCGAGCTTACAGGCCAGCTTAGCCAGCTGACGGACGGGCTGACGCAAAGTGCGGACGGTCTGGGACAAATCACCGGCGGCCTAAGCTCGGCGCAGGATTACCTCAAGCAGATTCAGAATGCTAAGGATGATGAGCTGAGTGGTTTCCTGGTTCCGGCAGAGGCGCTCAAGGCCAAGGAGATGCAGCAGGTATTCGATACCTATCTGTCCGGGGACCGCAAAGTCATGACCCTGGATGTGGTCTTCGCCGGAAATCCATACAGCGCGAAGGCTATTGACAGTGTCGGACAGATTCAGGCAGCGGTGGACCGTGCCGTAGCCGGCACCAAGCTGGAGAATGCGGAAACGGCCATGAGCGGCGTGACCAGCACCTACAATGATTTGCAGACCATCTCCAATGAAGATTACACGCGTACGGTCATTCTGATGCTAAGCGGTATTTTCATCATCCTGGTGGTGCTGTTCCGTTCGATGATTATGCCGCTGTACATCATTGCCTCATTGTTAATCACTTACTTTACGGCGCTGGGCATCACGGAAGCGATCTTCGTGCACCTGCTGAACTATTCGGGAATCACCTGGACGACGCCGTTCTTCAGCTTCGTTATGCTGATTGCCCTCGGGGTAGACTACAGCATCTTCCTGATGGACCGCTTCAATGAGAACAAAACCTGGGATGTGCGTGAAGCCATCCTGCACGCCATGCGCAATATGGGGACAGTGATTCTCTCGGCTGTAGTGATTCTGGGCGGTACCTTCGCCTCGATGTACCCGTCCGGGGTCCTGTCGATGATGCAGATTGCGACGGTTGTATTGTCAGGTCTGGCGCTGTATGCGCTGGTCTTCCTGCCGTTCTTCGTACCTGTTATGGTGCGGATGTTCGGGCGGGCTAACTGGTGGCCGTTCCGTCCGGCGGCCGGGGACGATCACTCGAAATCACTGGATATGTAACGTTCTTCACTACAAGAGATGAAACAATAAAGAGCAGGCTTCCCGGTTATTTGGGGCCTGCTCTTTGGCTGTTTACAAAGAAAAATAAAAAATCACCGTGCCGATGTAACCTTATCGGCTTGTACATCATCTAAAGAGTATATGAAAGAAAGCACTGAATGGGGATGCGGCAGCTTCCCGGAAGAAGGGGGGCAATCATATTTGAACACCGGACAAGAGGATCTGGTCAGGCGTGCCCAGGCAGGTGACAGCGAGGTCTTCATCCAATTGGTGAAGAGTCAGGAGCGGCGGATGTACAGTATGGCCAAGTCCATGGTCAGGAGTGACGAGGATTGTGCAGATGCGATGCAAGAGACTGTACTGAAGGCTTTTAAAGCCATCTCAGGACTGAAAGAAGCGGCTTATTTCAACACATGGCTATTTCGTATTCTGATCAACGAATGCAACTTGATTCTGCGCAGACGGGAAAGGGTAGTCGTCATGCCCAATCCGCCGGAGAGCGTACAAGCCATATCTTCGTCCGCAGAAGAGATAGATCTGCGCCAGGCCATTGGCAGGCTCGAAGAGATATCAGGGACCATTGTTAAGCTGCATTATTATCAGGGGTTAACCGTGCCAGAGATTGCCGGGCTGCTTGAGCTGTCAGAGAGTGCGGTCAAGACCAGGCTGCACCGCGCCCGCAAGACGTTACAGCAATCCCTGGAGCAACCTGTAGAAAGGAAGGTGAACGGATGAGCCAGCAGCGGTTGGAGAGCAGGCTGGCAGACCTTCAGGAAGAGACTCTTCCTGAACTGCCGGAGCTTGTGCATCTGCGTATGGAGGAGACGTACCGGATTATCAGTGAAAAGGATGAGGCTGGCTTGGAGGCGGCTTCAGAGCATCTGGAGACGCTCAGACGTAAAAGAATGCCCCGGTGGCTGTCCCGGGTGATGATCAGTGCAGCATCTGTGGCCGGAGGGCTGGTGCTCCTGATTAGCCTGGGATTCATCTCCCCGGCCATGGCAGAGACCTTGAAGAAGTTACCGTTCATGTCAAGCGTATTCCAGCTTGCAGGAGATTCCGGGCTGCGTAAAGCAAACGAAGCAGGGTTAACCACAAATGTTGAGCAGACCGTCACACAGGACGGGATGACTCTAACCGTATCAGAACAAATGTATGACGGAAGCCGTCTGTCCCTGGTGATGACCCGGTCGAAGGGCGTGTATGCGCACAAGTCTTTTTCAGATACATGGGCTATCCCTGATCCAGATACAGGCCGCCTTAACCGCCCCATGGATTTTTATGTAAACGGAGAGCTTGTTAATACGGGAGTGAAGATTGCACCCGGCGGGCAGGAGGCCTCCGATTCTGTCATTATTACAACTCTAAATTCAGGGAATTTGAAGCTTCCGGGCACCTTTGATTTCAAAATGTCTGTCTATCTTCCCGGGTTTGCCGACCCGTTCATTTTTGAGTTCCCCGTAACCCGCCAAGTATTGGAGGGCGTCGTTCTTACACCGGATATCCTGAAAACTCATGATCACATTAATCTGATGATTAAACGGCTGGAGGTAAGTACTACTTCAACTCTGCTGGTGGCAGAATTACAAGGGGAAGCCGGGGCGGGCATTCAGGCTATAGAAGCAAACATTCCGGACAAATATAAGGTGAATGGCCACTTCCCGGTCTATTTTGAGCTTTCAGACGAGCAAGGGCGGGAAGTTAGGGGACTCGGCGGCGAAGGCGGGACTGGCGAAGGCAATATCTTATCCTACACTTTTAATTATGAACCGTTTGAGACGATCCCGGCCCGCATTATCATTAAGCCTACCATTTGGAAAGATGGACAGAAGCGGTACATTCCTGAGCTGGAGATCACTGTTCCGGTAAAATAGCATATAAAAGCCTCCGGTCAGCAAAGGTTAATTTGCACCGGAGGCTATTTGCTTAGGAAGACCGGGATGAATTTACTTCAGCTTCGCAAAATAACTGCGCAGCGCCCAGCCGCGTTCCTGACGTTTCTTATACTTGGGCAGAGAGCGGTAGACAGCCAGCGATTCGTTAAAAGCAAGCTTGGCGTCCTCAGTCCGTCCCAGCGACTTGAACATCGAGCCAGCCAGATAATAGGCTTCGCTGGAGGAGGATTGAATCTCCTGGAATTGGCTTACATAATGCAGCGCTTTGTCCTGATCCACATGCCGGAAAATCTCGGCCAGACGCAGGTAAGGCTGCCCGTATTGCGCCCGGCGGTTGATGTCCAGCCCCTTAAGCATCTGCGCTTCGCCTTCGGGAAGCTGTCCCAGCTTGAGGTTGGCGTATCCCAGCTCCACCCAGTATTCAGCGGACGTCTCATAACGGTCAGCGATGGCGGTCAGCAGCTCCTTGGCCTCGCTGAATCGTTTGCGTTCAATCAGCAGCCGGGCCAGATCGAATCTGGCGGTTACATCGTTCGGGTTCTGGGCAATGGTCGTCCGCAGCTTCGACATCTGACGGCTGCGGCGGAATGGCTTGGAGAAGCTGGGCAGAATGCCGACATAACGGCGGTCCAGGAAATAGAGAACGACAAGCAGGATGATCAGGGCCAGAATCGGATTACCGAGCAGCCGGTAGAGCAGCAGGAAACCTAGAATTTTAATCATGGATATGAATTCCCTCCGTTACGTGTGTGGTTCGATTGCGCTTCCTGCAAGTTGGATATGAATAGGCAGGGTAATTATACCATATCATCCTTTTTTGAAGCCACGCAAAAAAGAGTCACGGTGCGCTCGTTCGTTAGACCGGGACGATCGGTGGGACTCTTGCTTCTGCCCTGCACAGCTGTAATTGACAGCCTGCCTTAGAAGTCATAAGCTTTGTGTACAGTTAAATTGTTTCATGGCTATATTAGCTCTTACAGAAAGAAGGATGAAACATGGACACATTGGCAAGCAAGGTCCAGCTGCGTCCCCTGGGACGCTCTGAGCTGTCTGTATCACCGCTAGGTCTGGGCTGCTGGCAGTTCAGCCGGGGCAGCGGAATCGTAGGCCGCTACTGGAGCAACATTACAGATGAGGATATTCTGGATATTGTGCGGGTCAGCCTGGAAGGCGGCATGAACTGGGTGGATACGGCAGAAATCTATGGCGGCGGCAAATCTGAGCAGGCGCTGGCTCATGTGCTGGATCAGCTGCAGAAGGAGGGCAGTCCCCATGCGGCTCCGCTGATTGCGACCAAATGGTGGCCGATGCTGCGGACGGCAGGCTCAATTACCTCTACTATCGGCCAGCGCATCGCCTGTCTGGGCGGTAGAGGGATTGATCTCTATCAGATCCATCAGCCGTTCTCGTTATCCTCCATTGCCAGTGAGATGAAGGCGATGGCAGGACTGGTGAAGGCCGGCAAAATCCGTTATGTCGGAGTGAGCAATTATTCCGCCAAGCAGATGACAGAAGCGCACCGGCTGCTGAAGACCTACGGTCTGTCGCTCGTATCGAATCAGGTCAAATATAATCTGCTTCACCGGAATATCGACCAGAATGGTCTCATGGCGGCTGCTAAGGAGCTGGGAATCTCGATCATCGCGTATTCTCCGCTTGAGCAGGGCATCCTGACCGGCCGCTTCCATAATGATCCTTCACAGGTGGCTGCCGTCTCGCGTTCCCGGCGGATGATGTCCGGCCTGGACGACAAGAGCCTGGCCCGCAGTAAGCCGCTAATCACTTCGCTGACTGCGCTGGCTGACAAATACGGGGTTACTCCAGGGCAGATCGCGCTGAACTGGCTGATTCATTATCATGGCGACACTGTAGTTGCCATTCCCGGCGCGTCCAAGGCCCGCCATGCGCGGGAGAATGTCGGTGCCATGAGCTTCCGGTTGGAGCCGGAGGAGCTGGAGCTGCTGAACGAGGCTTCCTGGGCAGCCTTGAAGAAGTAACCTGTAAGGAACCCATAAGTCTGGTGGTGAACACAAATGAATGAGAAGCATTGGCTCGTGGTACAGTATCCCTTGAAGAGCGTCAAGGGAAGCAAGCGTGATGAATGGCTTAGAGACAAAGTAACCGATTACTTGAATCTGTTCCTGGCGGATGCCGAACTTGGTTATGTGGATGGCTTTGATATGGGCAAGAGTATGGCTGACCCGGCCAAATATGTGCTTAATCTATTCTGCGTAGTGACAGATGAAGCCCGCGGAATTGCTCTGGTTAAGAGAGTCTTAAAAGATCACAGGCTCGACTATACTCGCATCACCATCGCCACGATGCCTTTTGAGGGCGGAGGAACGTATATGCTGAAATATGCCGCCAAGAAAGGCGTGACTGATTTTTCGTTGTAGCCATTATTTAGTAGAGCTGATGAATGAATAGAATGATACTCAGCGGCGGACCCGGACTTTGATTTTCAAGTCTGGGTCCGCTATTTCCATTTTTCTGAGATGAAACTGTTTAGGACTGGAAAGAGCAGGTTATATAAGGGATAAGATACTTCGCACTCACGCAAATAAGGTGAAGATTATGGAAGGAGGTTGAACTTCAATGAGTATGAGCGTACATAACCTTATGGCTTTTAATCATCAGTTTTTTAGACCTCAGCCTGTTGTCCATCCCAAAGCGCAGAGACAGGAAGACAAAGTCCAGAGCTTTCAGGAAGTCCTTAACGAGAAGCTAAGCAACTATGGCGACATGAAGAAATAAGCAATGGTGCAGCAGAACTATTTTCCACAGAAGATCTTGCAGCAAATCATAGAGCCTTCAGCAAAAGCAGCAAAAAGGTGCCTCCCGGAACTCGGAAGGCACCTTTTTTGTTGTTTAGGAAAGTATAGTTTTCTCCTTTTGTGGACAAGGTGCGTGTGGATTAGTGGATAAGAGGTGCGGCATATGTCCCAAATGTATGCGGAAAACAGTATACATTCGGTGCTGGGCGAAGGTAATCCTATTCACCTCGAAGCACTTGCTTCATCCTGCTTCCCAGCAGATTAGCGTTTGCTTCGTACGCGCTTTGATTTGCGCAGCTTCGGTTCGGAGCCCGGTGCCTGCCGCATGATCCATCTCAGATAAGCGGCAATCTGCGGGTCGCTCCGCAGGCTGTCCAGTGTCGTAAGGCCAAGAACAACGAGATCGCTGTTGGTATACAGGGCATGAATCTGCCGGTGGCAAGCGTTGCACAGAAGGGCAGTCGGGAGCAGGCTGCCGCCTTTCTTGCGGGGGATCAGATGGTGAACGGTAGTTGCAAGAGGAGAACGGCCGCACAGCTCACACGTGTCCAAGGCCCGGGCAGTCATCTCTTAAGGCCGCACTTCAAAGAATTCACAGCGGCTGCGCGAATAATAGGTTAGATCACTGACCCGCGACTGGATCACAACATCCGAATCGGTGAACCGCACTATAGTAGCGCCGGAATTCACCAGATGGTCATCCTGGAAGACGCGGACGGGCAGCTTGTGGTCAATCGCTTCCTGCAGATCCTGATCAGTGAGTAGTGGTCGGTTGATGGGCATGGGATATAAATCTCCTTTAGATTGGGATAACTGCTGCTTCAGCAATTATATCATTTGATAAATTTTAGTTCGACCTATGAAGGAACTGAATGCTAGTAATATTGTGGTTTTATTCCAGATTAGTGTTGTTAAGTAAGGGAATTGAAAATATAATATTCGTAAGTTTGTTCGTTTCAATACATTAGTTTTGAAGAGTGAAAACGGGAGGGGGACATTCGTGAGTAAGGTCGTATTACTAATTTCAAGTGTCGTTGTAGGTGTGCTTATAATGATATCACCAGGATTTATCACTGGGCATACTTTCGGCTCAACACAATACCAAGGTAGCCTCTATATTGCTGAGTTTGTTGTAAGAAGTTTGGCTTTAATTATTGGATTGATGGTCATATACGATGGAATCAAATCCTTTTTTAAAAAGACAGGAAAATAGATCACAATAACAAAACCCCGGATCGTAATTCCGGGGTTAAATCTATTCACACGCCACTCCGTCACCCTCTCGATCAAGCTTTCTAGAGTATCCAGGCTCTCCAGCATAGATCGGCGCAGCACCGGCTGCTCTCACGGCTGAACAGTTCTTGTAGTAAACCTCTTGAACTGGTTGCGGGGTTGCTTTTGGTTTCGGTTTTTTAGTAGCGGTAGGCTTAGGTGTGGCTGTAGGCTTAGGTGAAGGTTTAACTCTGGCAGTGGGCTGGATAGTAGCTTTAGCCACAACGGTATCATCATATCCTTTATCAGTTGCGTAATCTTTTAAGCTCCATATCCCTAATTTTGCTGCTTGAGCTTTTTTCTGGATTGACCTGAAATGATCAACATTTTTCACATTCGGCTGAAAGACAGCGACTCGTGCAAGACCTTTCTCCAGCAGCAATTCATTTACCATTTTATCATCAACATAGGCGTAAGCAAGGATACGTCCGTACTGGTCACGTTCGGATACATCGAATTCAAGTCTGACTGTATGATCCTTAAGCAACTTTGTTGTAAACGCACTCGCCTCTGGCCCGAAGGGCTGTACAGGTTTTATTTCAGGAGTGTCGATTAGGATGAGCCGCACCTTTTCAGACTTTCCATCTAATTTGACTGTGAAGGTATCACCATCAGTAACTGCGGGACCTTTGCTTCAATGGTTTTTGCATTCATAGACAAGCTGGTAAGTTCAGCATTCTTCTTAGTGGTTTCAGATTTAAGTACATAAGTGTCAAGAACTTCCGTGTGGTCATCAGTCTTATTAGCAGCTTGTTCCAAGGGAGAGGCTTTTGGAATTGCAATCACGAACAAAATAAAAAATATAATAAACATAACAGCAGAATACTTGGTAATTGTTTTTCGATTTCCCCAGCGAACAATGGTCGGCTTAAACATGCCAACGAACCAAAAAATAATTACAGCAAGTGAGGTAAGAAGAAAGTTCATCCCTAAGGCTTCTCTCAAGGACATGCCTGTAAAAATAGCAATTTCTAATAAAGCGATGATTCCGATGGAAATTAGAAGCTTTTTTGATCTAAACATTAAAATCCCCCTTTGTACGTCTACCTTTTAAACTATCGGTAATTTACAAATATTTATAAATACTGTAATGATAAAAACTCTCCAGTTTTAGAATCGTAAGTATTTCCACCATAAATCAGCAATATGCCTCCTCAAAAAAAACCGTGGCCTACGGTACACTAAATCTTGTAAAAGAAACCTTTGAGAGGGGTACAGAGGAATGAAAAAAACAAAGAACCTGGCGCTGGCGCTGGTCTCCATCATGCTCATGAGCTCACTTGCAGCATGCGGAGGAAGTAACAACGGCGGGAACAAGGCTGCAGAAGGAAATTCGGGTAACAAGGGATCAAGCACAGCAGCACCGGCAGCTGAAGGAGACAAGGCAGAGTCCGTAGAGAAGGTGGAGCTGTCGTTCTGGACGCTGGGCAATGTGAACTACGAAGAGCTGGCTGCTGCCTACACCAAGGAACACCCTAACGTAACCATTAAAATTCAGAATACCGGTGACCAGACGGCCCACCACAACAATCTGACCACAGCACTCTCGGCGGGTTCAGGCGCTCCTGACATTTTCCAGCTTGAGATCGGTTTCATGGAACGCTTCCTGGGAGCCCAGGACAAATTCTATAACCTTAATGACCTCGGAGCCAAAGACATCCAGGCCAACTATCTCGACTGGAAATGGAAGCAGGCTTCCTCCATCGACGGCAGCTTCCAGCTCGGACTTCCGACAGATATCGGCCCGACAGTAGTCTACTACCGTACGGACCTGGCTGAAGCAGCCGGACTGCCAAGCGACCCTGAAGGCTTCGGCGCAGCGATTGATACTTGGGACAAATTCGCCACGGTAGCAAAAGCATTCAAAGACAAGACAGGCAAGTATTTCTCCGACCTGACCGATCTGACCTACAATGCGCTTCGTGACCAGTCGGCGGACGAGATCTATTTCAGCAAAGCAGACGGCAGCTTCATCGGCGATACCAATCCGCAGGTGAAGAAGGCGTATGACTTTACCGTTAAAGGCATTCAAGAAGGCTGGATCAGCAATGTAATGCTCTGGTCGCCTGAATGGGGCCAAGGCATGAACGATGGATCGTTCGCCGTCGTGATGGGCCCGGCCTGGATGGCCGGCAATATCAAGAGCAACGCGCCGGACTCTTCCGGCAAATGGAGAATTGCCCAGCTTCCTGAGGGCGCAGGTAACTGGGGCGGTTCGTTCATCACGCTGCCGAAGGAAGGCAAGCACTCCAAGGAAGCATATGATTTCATCCAGTGGCTCGTGAACAAGGATAACCAGCTGGAATCCTTCAAGACCAAAGGCCTGATGCCTTCTATTCCTGCCCTGTACGAAGATCCTGCGTTCGTAGATTTCAAGGATGACTTCTTCGGCGGACAGCAGACGGCGGTGGAATTCGGCAAAGCGGCTAACCGCGTGAAGCCGGTATACTACGGACCGCTGCATGACCAGACCGATACCTTCTTCAAGAATGCGCTGAAAAACGTGCTGGAGAAGAAAGCCGATCCGGCTAAAGAGTGGGACTCTGCTGTGAAGCAGGCAAAAACTCTTGCAGAACGCGGCTAACCTGTAATTAGCGGGGAACAGGCTTCCCCAAATGTCCGGATTCACGGAGTATTCCCTCTGTGAATCCGGATTTAGATATGAATTCCCTGGAGGTGTGACATGGCAGAGCCCGTAATTACGAGTCCGCATGCCGAGAGCAAACGCCCTTTCTTCACTGAACAAAGACGGAGCCGCTTCACTGCGTATACTTTCATTTCACCGTTCTTTATTCTGTTCTCGATATTCGGACTATATCCAATCTTCTTCACATTCTATTTATCGTTCTACAAGTGGGACGCCTTAGGTCCAATGAAATACGTCGGCTTCAAGAACTTCGAGCTGATCACCACGGACCCGACCTTCTGGATCTCCTTCAGTAACACGCTCATTATGGGGCTTATGGGTACTGTGCCGCAGGTTATGCTGGCGCTGCTTCTGGCGGTGCTGCTGCATTCGGGGATGACCCGGTTCAAGAAGACCTTCCGCATCCTTTATTTCATGCCGAATATCACTTCGATCGTGGCGGTTACACTGGTATTCAGTACGCTGTTCGGCAATAACGGAATGATCAACTGGCTGCTTAACGGAATCGGGGTAGAGAGCATGGCCTTCAACTCCGGCTGGTGGGGGGTCAAAATTGCCATCTCCACCATGGTCATGTGGCGCTGGACGGGCTACAATGCGATCCTGTTCCTCTCAGGCCTGCAGAGCATTCCGATGGACCTGTACGAATCCGCCAAAATTGACGGGGCCAACCGCAGACAGCAGCTGTTCTTCATTACACTGCCGTTGCTTAAGCCGTTCATTATCTTCGTTTCCCTGCAATCTACTATCGGTGCCCTGCAGCTCTTCACAGAGCCTTATGTCTTCCTCGGCCAATCCGGTACCGGATCTACCCGGCAGGAAGGGATTACGATGGTTACTTACTTGTACAGTGAGGCCTTCCGTAACGGCTTCTTCGGCACGGCGGCGGCTACAGCAGTTCTGCTGTTCCTCGTTACGATACTGTTCTCTGTCCTCAATATGCTGATCTCAAGAGGCGGCAGAGAGACTGGAGGGAAAAAAGCGTGAGTACACTGCGTATGTTCAGAAAAAAACCGGATGATCCCGGCTTCTTCGGCAAGCTGGGCTTCTATCTTCTCCTGATTCTTGGAGCACTGGTCTCCATCTTCCCGTTCTATTGGATGTTTGTGGTCGGGACCAATGACAAGGGAGCCGTGTTCCACGTACCGCCGCTGCTCAACATCGGAGACCAGTTCTTCGAGAACTTCAAGCGTGTGCTGGACAAATCGGACTTCTTTCAGGCGCTCGGCAACTCGCTGTTCGTCTCGTCCATGGTGACGGTCTCGGTCGTGTTTTTCTGTACACTGGCCGGGTATGCTTTTGCCAAATATGAATTCCCTGGTAAAAACGTGCTGTTCGTCTTCGTTATCGCCACCCTGATCGTTCCACAGCAGCTTGGCGTATTGCCAACCTATGTCATTATGGCCAAGCTTCACTGGATTGACAGCTTCAAGGCGCTGATTGTTCCGGCTATGGTCAATGCCTTCGGCATCTTCTGGATGCGGCAGTACATCTCCTCGGCCGTGCCTACTGAACTGATTGAAGCCGGGCGTATTGACGGGGGAGGACACTTCCGGATTTTCTGGAGAATTGCCGTTCCGGTCATTACACCGGCGATGGCTACCCTGGGCATTCTGAATTTCATGACGGTATGGAATGACTTCTTCTGGCCGCTGGTGGTCTTGAAGAACAAGGAGCATTTCACGATTCAGATTGCATTGCAGCAGTTGTTCACTACACGTGACGGTCTCGATTACGGGATGATTATGTCCGCTACCTTCACGGCCACACTGCCGCTGCTGGTTGTCTTCCTGCTGTTCAGCCGCTGGGTGATTGCCGGACTGACTTCAGGCGCCATCAAGAGTTAACCGTCTATCTATTCTATAAGTAAGAGGATTTACAGAATGCTGTGAAGAATAATAATCAAGTGGAAACGGCTTTGCCGTCCTTATAGAGGACGGTACCGTTTCAGCGAGAAATAGAAGGATAAGTTAAGGTGTGAAACCTATTATTCTTCTATTTGGACAGAGACCGCAGGAGGAAGGGAACCGTCATGAAGCTCCGCCGCAAAATCTTGTTCGCTATTATTCTTCTCGTATTCATTCCCGTGATTGTCATGGGGATTGTTACGTATGTGAATTATTCGAATGCCATGGAGAAAAAATCAAGCAATTTCTACTGGATCTCCCTGCTGGAGACGGACCGCAAGCTGAAGTTCGCCCTCAGTGAGATTTCATCGATCACCAATTCTGCCATCACACAGCCTGCGATTCAGCAGTCGCTGAAGCAGCAGAATTTCGTCCTCACCTATGACCGCAAGCAGGAAATCAACAACCTGCTGATTAACCATCCGATGATCAGCTCATTCAGCCTGTACGGCAAAGACCGGCTGCTGTATCAATACAATGCGCCGATGTCTTTTGCAGATATGCATAAGCAGGTCTGGTTCGGAGCCATGGAGTCTGCCGAAGGGCGTCCTGTTTGGTCCGGTCCCGGAGAGAACGGCTCGGCAAGCGGCGATAAGCCGGTGCTGGTCCATGCCAGAGTGATTAAGGACTATTATTCGCTGGAGGATATCGGCTATCTGGTTGTATATGTGAAGCCGGATCTGCTCGATCAGATTTTCTGGGAGGCTGCCACCCTGAAGAAAGGGGATATTCTGCTGGTCAACAAGCAGGGTAATATCGTCTTTAACAAGTCCGGGGAGCATATCGGAGAACGGACGGATTTTCCTTTTTTGCAGGAGAATTATAACCAGGAGCAGGACTATTACATTGACAATTATCAAGGGGAGCGTTCTCTGATCACTTTCCTGCCTTCACATAACGCGGACTGGTATCTGGCGGCCATTACGCCGATGAACCTGATCTCCTCCGAATCGGTCTCCATCCGCAATATTGCGATTATTCTCGGCATGGTGTCGCTGCTGTCGGCCTTCCTGTTCGACCGTTATTTCATCCGCAGGCTCGTCCGCAGCATTAACAGTGCCGTGAACGGCATGAAGCGGGTCAAGCAGGGGATCTTCACCCCGATTCCGGTACCGCTGCGGGCCAATGATGAGAGCGATTCCCTGATTGACGGCTTCAACCGGATGAGCTCGCAGATCAATGAGCTGATCGATCAGGTCCAGACCGAACAGGGACGCAAAAAGGAAGCGGAGATGCAGGCGCTGATGGCCCAGATCAACCCGCATTTCATCTATAATTCGCTGGAATCGATCAACTCCATGGCGGTGCTGGCAGGCAACCGGGATATCAGCAAAATGGTCATCTCGCTCGGCCGGCTGCTGCGGATCAGCATCAGTCAGAATCAGGAGCTGATCCCGCTGCAGATGGAGTTCGAGCATGTCCGCCATTACCTGGATATCCAGAAGTTCCGGTTCGAGGACAAATTCTCCTATGAGCTGGAGCTGCCCGAGCCGCTGAAATATGTGATGACCCAGAAGCTCATTGTTCAGCCGATTGTGGAGAACGCCTTGTACCATGCCATTGAGCAGATGGAGGAGCACGGAAGGATTACGGTTACCGCTCAGGAGAACGGCAAGGATATTATCATTATTGTGAAGGATAACGGGCCCGGCTTCGATCTTGAGGTGCTGATGAGCCAGTGGGACAAGGAGCGGAGCAATCCCAAGAAATACAGCGACAGCGGGGTTGGACTGAAAAATGTGCATGAGCGCCTGAACATCCGGTTCGGTAATCCCTATGGTATTCTGGTCTGCTCCTCACCGGGCTTCGGATCAGCCATCTGCATCCGGATTCCGAGGATACAGCCGACATGAGGGGGAGAAGCCAAATGAAGGACCAGCGGCATGTGCTTAGATGGTTGACCAACTGGGGATGGATTCTCCTCTATATTGTGCTGATGTCCGGCGCCGTATGGTTCATTATGCAGGAGGACCGGGAGCAAATTGAAGATACCTCGCCCGAGAAGATCACACTAACCTTCCGGCACTTCTGGATCAAGGAGCATGACCGGCCGCTGCTGGCGATCTTCGAGGAGGTTGTGCGCAGCTACCAGGAGAGCCATCCGAATGTGAAGGTGAACTTCGAGGGACTGGATCAGAATATACACCGCGAGCAGAAGCTGAAGAGTGAGATGGTAACCGGTACACCGCCCGATATGTTCGTTCTGTTCGGCGGGGCGGAGATTGAGCCTTATGTGCGTTCAGACCGGCTGATGGATCTGACTGATTTCACTGTAGAGAACGGTCTCAGCAACCAGTTCAAGGATCTACATCTCTGGACGTTCAATAAGCATATCTACGGACTGCCGATTGAGGGTAATGCGGAACCGCTCTATTACAATAAAAAAATCTTCACCAAGCTAGGCATTAACACTCCGGCTACGTTGGCCGAGCTGGATACGGTGATGGCGAAGCTGAAGGCAGCGGGGTATATCCCGTTTGCGTTGGGGAACGAAGACCGCTGGCCTGCGGGGATATTCGCACATTATCTGATGGACCGCTACGCCGGACCGGACCTGATTCAGAAGCTGGTAACGGGCGAGGATAGGTCGAGCTTCCGCAGCAGCGGCTACCTGGAAGCGTTCCGGCACCTGAACAGATGGGTGGAGGCAGGCTATTTCAGTGAAGACTCTAACGATACCTCTACTGAGGGGGCGGTCCGTCTGTTCACTGAAGGCAGGGCAGCCATGTACCTGAACGGCAACTGGGATATCAATTTATTCTCGGGAGACAATGCACCGGACGATTTCCAGAGCCGGGTTGGAGTCATGCCCTTCCCTGCGCGGGAGGCCGGGTCAGAGCCGTCCATCGCCGGAGGGTATACAATCGGCATCGGGCTGTCTTCAAGCCTCACCGGAGCGAAGCGTACAGCGGCTCTGGAATTGATGAAGGGCTTCTATACGAAAGAGATTCAGACGCGAATTGTCTATGAGGGGCTCCGGATTCCGTCGATGCGGATTGCATTTGACCCGGAGAAGACCGGACCGGTCTTCGCCCAGGTGATGGATTTGATGGAGGAGAATCAGCAGAGCTTCGTCCCGTATGACAATCTGTTATCGCCTGAAGTGAAGAAGACCTTCCTCAGTGTCATTGAAGAGATGATTGACGGAGGGCTGAAGGCGGAGCAGGCCCTGCAGCAGCTGCAGGATGCATCCAAACAGTATTGGAATCTGATCCGGAGTTCTTCGGGTCAATAAGCCTGGGGGGTGTAGTAGATGAAGGAACAGCAGGAGAAATATAAGGTACTGCTCGTAGATGATGAGCCAATTATACTGCGTAGCCTGAAGGTTGCGATTCCATGGGATGAGCTGGGCCTGACCATTGTGGGAGAAGCGAAGAACGGCGAGGCCGCCTTGCAGCAGATTCAGCAGACCGCACCGCACATCATTATCAGTGACATCCGCATGCCGGTGATTGACGGGATCACGCTAATGAAGGAGGTGCTGCCGCGCAGCGCCAAGCTGATCTTCATCTTCATTAGCGGCTACGGGGAGTTCGAATATGCCAGGGAAGCTCTGCGGCTGGGGGCCTTTGATTATTTGCTGAAGCCAATCGACCATGACGAGCTGGTGGAGATGCTTAATCGGGCCAGGGAGCGCCTGGACCGCCAGAAGGAGAACGAGCAGCTGATGCTCTCGGTGCAGACCCTGTCGCTGCTGGCCCGCGAGCGTATGCTGGCCGAATTCACGCTGGGCAACCCGCGCCCGCTTCAGCATCTCAAATGGCTGGAGAACAGCGAGCTGGAAGGCGAATACTTCATGGCCGTGGTCCGTCTGGACGACTACGCCGCGCTGACGGCGAAATGGAGCGCTGAAGAGAAGCATCTGTGGCTGTTTGCCGTGCGCAATATCCTGGAGGAGTGGTCGCTCGAGAACGGGGCATTGTCCATCTTCCCGTTCTATAACGGGGAATGGATTCTGCTCTTCCCGGCTAGCCTAAATAACAGCAAGCGGGCACTCGGGGAGCAGCTCATTGCCGGGATCAAGCGCTACTCCAAGCTGAACTGCTCTGTCGGCATCAGCAGAAGCACCAGCGGGATTGATCAGCTTAGCACGGTCTACCCGTTAGCCTCCCAGGCGCTGTACCAGCGCTTCTATTCCGGCCAGGCCGGAGTCTTCCTGGAAGAGGAGGCAGTGGCGGCTGGCAACCGTGAGGTGCAGTATCCGAAGGAGCTGGAGCTGTCCTTAATTGAGTGCATCCGCACGTTGAACCTGGAGCGGATGCTTACTCTTTTTGACGAGATGTCCCTCTTCATTGAAGCCCAAAGTCTGCCCCAGCCGCTGGCCGAGCGCCTGATGATTGAGATGAGTGTGGTGCTGTACCGGCAGTTCGCACATCTGAATACCCATAATGACTGGTCCATTGAAGGGCTGCTCAGCAAGCTGAACGGACTCGGCACACTGCCGGACATGATGAATGTCCTGAAGTCCACCTTCCGCGACTGGTTGGAGCAGAGTCATAAGACCGCTGCCCGGGAAGACGGCCGGAGCATCATTGATAAGGTTCAGCGGTACATTGAATCCAATTACCATAAGGATCTCAGCATCGAGGAGGTATCCGAGGTGGCCGATCTCAGCATCAGCCATTTCTGCACCCTGTTCAAGCAAATCTCCGGCTACACGTTCCTCGAATTCGTTACCCACTGCCGGATGGAGAACGCCAAGTACATCCTGCGCAGCAGCAATGTGAAGGTCTATCAGGTCGCGCCGCTGGTCGGCTATCAGGACCCGAGATACTTCACTCAGGTATTCAAAAAAGCGACCGGCAAGACCCCCACAGAGTACCGCGAGGAGCATGTGAAGCAGGCTTAGCCAGGGGGGACCAACATCTACATAGACACAAGATACGCGTAAGCGCCTAAGGAGACTTAGGTGCTTCTTGTCGTTTGCTGAAAGGGATAAATCCCTTTGAATACGCCGGAAGTGGGCGATACGGGGAAATGAAATGGTTTGTCCCAAACGCTCTTGTCCCCAGATTTTATTTGTTCTCTTTAGCGGTGAAAAGCCGGGCACAAAGGCAGCCTCTTTCGCTTTTACGCGGGTCGTTCCGTCCGCTCCGCCGTTTAAGCAGGATACGAAACAACACCCAAGCACAAGTAGAATGCCCTATAAATTCTATTGCGAAAATAGAAAGCAGTAATTCGGTAAAAAATAGACAGATAGAATAACATCTATAAATAACTAGACAAATATAATTAAAGTCTATATATTAGTAAACATATTAGATACATATCTATTTAGTCTATTTTGAATAATGGAGGATGTTAACGTGTTAAGTAACAAGTATGTACGGACTATTATGCTGTCGAATGTACTATTGCAGCTCGGGGTGTGGGTGCGGAATTTTGCGATTCTGCTGTATGTGACGGAGATTACGCAGAATGATCCTTATTATGTCTCGCTCATTTCGGTGGCTGAATACGGCCCGCTCTTTCTGTTCGCGATCATCGGAGGAACCTTCGCAGACCGCTGGCGGCCCAAAAGGACCATGATTGTTAGCGATCTGTTGTCCGCTTGCTCAATCTTTGTTGTGCTGCTGGTGGTCATGTCAGGCTCATGGCGGGCCCTGTTGTTCGCAACGCTGGTGTCGGCTATCCTGTCCCAGTTCTCACAGCCCTCGGCGATGAAGCTGCTCAAGCAGCATGTGCCTGAAGAGAAGTTGCAAAGTGTAATGGCTATGTTTCAGTCGCTTACGGCGTTCTTCATGGTCATTGGTCCGGTTATCGGCACCTTCATCTATAGTCATTACGGCATTGAGGCCTCACTTGCTGTGATGGGCGGGATGTTCATCGGCTCGGCGCTCATTCTGGTCAAGCTGCCCGCTGACCGGATGGAGGAGACCGGACAGGCCCGCAGCGGGTTCCTGACGGAGATGCTATCCGGACTGAATTATGTGCGTGCAAGCCGGGTGCTGAAGAACCTTGGAGTAACCTTTGCCTTCGCCGGGCTTGCCGCCGGACTGGTTCAGCCGCTGGGCGTCTTCATCATTATGGAGAATCTGGGCAGAGACAAAGGCTTCCTGCAGTGGGTAATGATGGCGAATGGAGCGGCGATGCTGCTGGGCGGAATGTTTATTATGAGTAAAGGCAAAACTATGAAGCCGCAGACAATGTTATCCCTAGGCCTGCTGATCAGTGCGGCCGCAACGGTAGGAGTAGGCTGGTCGCATCATACAGCGCTGACGCTGGCGCTCCAGACGGTTAGCGGCTTCTTTTACCCTTGTATTCATATCGGTATCAATACTCTGTTGCTCCGTCATACGGACACTGCTTATATGGGCAGGGTGGGCGGCATTATGGGGCCGATGTTCATGGGCTTCATGGTGATCGGAATGTCTGTAGCCGGCTATGCAAAAGGTATACTCTCCTTATCCACAGTCTTCACAGGGAGCAGCGTACTCTTCATGATTGCGGTGCTGATTATGCTGCCGCTGCTCAGAACGAAGGAGGCGGGCAGAGAAGCACTTCAGAGCCGAGTATGACATTTGTCATATATCAGAGTTGATATTTATGACTTACGGGGATGACACTTCTTTCTTTATACTGTAAATATAAGAAGTATCCTTGAATGGATGCATCCGAGGAGGAACCGATCCCGATGACCAACAACCAGATACCCCAGCTCTCTACATTGAAGAAAAGCGTAGCCCCTTACGAGAAAACAGACCGCAACACGAGCATAAAACAGCTCATTAATACGCTTGGGCCGCTGGTGCTGCTCTGGACTGCCGCCTACTTCAGCTTATCCGTGTCCTACTGGCTGACGCTGCTGTTCGCTATTCCGGCTGCAGGCTTTGTCATCCGCACCTTTATTATTTTTCATGACTGCTGCCATGGGTCGTTCTTCAAGAACCGTAAGGCCAATGATATTCTTGGCACCATCACAGGCGTGCTTACCTTGGTCCCTTACCGTCAGTGGAAGCACAGTCATTCGATTCATCATGCCGGGAGCAGCAATCTCGACAAAAGAGGCATCGGGGATATCTGGATCATGACAGTGGATGAATATGTGGCTGCCAAGCCGCTCACGCGGCTCTATTATCGTATCTACCGTAACCCGCTGGTAATGTTCGTCATCGGACCGATTGCTGTTTTCCTTATCCAGTACCGGTTCAATGCCAAAGGCGCAAGACGCAAGGAACGGATGAATACGTATCTGACCAATGTGTCCATTGTCGGTTTGTACGCCGGGATTATTATGCTCATAGGCTGGCAGGCGTTCCTGCTGGTGCAGCTGCCAATCGTATTCGTATCCGGCTTCCTCGGCATCTGGCTCTTCTATGTACAGCACCAGTTTGAACATACCTATTTCGAGCATGATGAAGAGTGGAGCTATGTGAACGCCGCTGTAGAAGGAAGCTCTTACTATAAGCTGCCGAAGGTACTGCAATGGATTACCGGCAATATCGGATTTCACCATGTGCATCACTTGAGCCCGAAGGTGCCGAATTACAATCTGGAATTGGCCCACAATGCCAGCCCGCCCTTGCAAAAGGCAACCACCATTACACTCAGCACCAGTCTTGAAGCGCTGAAATACCGCCTTTGGGATGAGGAGCATAAGGTATTCCTCAGCTTCAAGCAGTTGAAGCAGCGGCTGCGCCAGAACGAGCCTGCCGTCACAGATGTCCTTAAGGTAATCAAGCCGGGATTCCAGAGCGAATAGAAGCGATAACATGATAACATGCAGAAAGACAGATCCGGGGAGCAGGATGCCGGGTCTGGTCTTTCTTTTTAGAATATACACAGGTTACTGTGAAGGAAGTTGCCGGTCGTAGGCTGGTTTATGTTAAAATGGGGGTATAAACTTGCTGGCAAAAAGGATGGCTAACATGCAGAAGTGGCATCATATTTTTCATAAAAGCACGGGACTGAGCCCTTATGTATGGGTTGTTTTTTACATTCTCCCATTTTATTTCATCTTCCGTTCCTCCACGGCGGACCGCTGGGTGTATGGCATCCTGATGATTATGGTCTTCTTCGGCTGCTACGTGCTGTCGTTTAAGTCGAGGGGTTGGGTGGTCTATTTCTGGACCAGTGTGCAGATGGTGGTCTCGATTACGATGACGCTGCTGTTCGGGTATATGTACTTTGCGTTATTTCTGGCTTTTTTTATCGGGAATATTCAGAAAAGAGCAGCCTTCTTCACCCTATATCCGATCCATCTGCTGACGACTATTGTAGCGATTAACTATGAGCTGATTATGCGCAATCCTGTATTCCTCTCGCAGCTTCCCTTCGTGCTGGTCAGTATCATTGCGGTGGTACTGCTTCCGGTCACAACGTATAACCGCAACAGGCAGGATAAGCTGCAGGGGCAGCTGGAGGATGCCAACAAACGGATCTCTGAGCTGGGCATTATGGAGGAGCGTCAGCGGATCTCCCGTGATTTACATGATACGCTGGGGCAGCGACTGTCGCTGATTGGACTGAAGAGTGACCTCGCGGGCAAGCTGATTACCAAGAATCCGGCGCAGGCTATCATCGAAATTAACGATGTCCGTATGACGGCCCGCAGTGCGCTGAAGGAAGTCCGCGAGATGATTACGCAGATGCGGGGCATCCGGCTGGAGGATGAACTGGTGCGGGTCCGCCAGCTCCTTCAGGCTGCCGGGATTGATTATGAGCTGGAAGGTAACACCGATTTAACCCAGACCTCGCTGATTACCGAGAACGTGCTGAGCATGTGTATGAAGGAGGCGGTAACGAATGTGGTCAAGCATAGCGGGGCCTCACTCTGCCGGATTCAGATTGAATCCTCGAGGACCGATCTGCTCATCAAGGTGAAGGACAATGGCGGAGGAATTGAGGGGACCAAGCTATATCATAAAGGGCATGGCCTGCAGGGTATGAGGGAGAGGCTGGAGTTCGTCAACGGTTCGATGGAAGTGATCCAGGATGAAGGAACTACACTGGTGATTAAGGTGCCGAATGCGTCGCAGCAGCCAGACATGGAGGTGAATGCGCAATGATATCAATCGTGATAGCCGAAGACCAGCGGATGCTGCTGGGAGCACTATCGGCTCTGCTGGACCTGGAGGAAGATATGCGGGTGGTCGGTAAGGCGGGCAACGGGGAAGAAGCCGTGAAGCTGGTGAAGCAACTGCATCCGGATATCTGTATTATGGACATTGAAATGCCCGCCATGACGGGTCTGGAAGCGGCAGAAGCGCTGAAGGGGGAAAGCTGCAAAATCATGATTTTGACCACCTTTGCCCGGGCAGGGTATTTCGAGCGTGCGGTCAAGGCCGGAGTCGACGCCTATCTGCTTAAGGACAGTCCGAGCGAAGAGCTGGCGCTGTCGATCCGCAGTGTCATGGACGGCAAGCGCATGTACGCGCCAGAGCTGATGGATGAGGCTTACAGCAAGGAAGCAAATCCGCTGACCGAGCGGGAGAAGGAAGTGCTGGGGCTCATCGCAGACGGCAAGAATACGAAAGAGATCGCCAGCCAGCTCTATATCACCACCGGAACGGTCCGCAACTATATCTCGGTCATTCTGGACAAGCTGGATGTAGGCAACCGGATCGAGGCGATTACACGCTTTAAGGAGAAAGGCTGGTTCAAATAAAATATCCCTGCGGGGAAGCAGGAACGGCGGCTGTCTTATGAGGGCTGGCCGTTTTTTTTGTTCAAATATAAGAATTTATATGTTGCACACAATAAATTATCCTTCTATTTCTCGCTGAAACGGTACCGTCCTTTAAAAGGACGGCAATGCTGTTTCCACTTGGAATATAGAGTGTACATATATCGCTTAGAACAGAGCTTGACTAGAAGTGAATCTAGGACCTATCACCCATTTTCTATCTGAAAGCGGTTACTCTATTGGATCGGACGCCAAGATTTGTTAATATAAATGCAAACATGTGATCTTATTTGTAGTCGTTTTGTGATGATATTTGTAGTCGTTTTATGTGAAGTTGGGTAATGAATACTTGTGCCCCGTATGCACGTTTATTCATTCTGCTTACATCCTAATTCAGCCGGGAGGAATCTAATTTGCCAGAGCTAACATCCACGTACGTCGATTCACTTGCACCTAATGCTGCTGCGATCAAGAACGGCCAGGGGCTGGTCCGCAAGAAGAGCTTTGTGGAGCTCCATCAGTCGGAGAACGGAGAACTATTGTTCGGAAAATGTGCCGGAAGCGGCAAAACGCCCTATGAGTGCTCAGTGGACTTCATCGCACCAGACAGCCCGGTCTTCCGCTGCAGCTGCCCCAGCCGCCAATTCCCCTGCAAGCACGCATTAGGTCTGCTCTATGCCTACACCGAAGGCCAGACGTTCACGCCTGCCCCGGTTCCTGAAGACATTGCATCGAAGCGCGAGAAGGCGGAGAAGCGGGAAGAGAACAAGGTGAAGCAGGCGGCAGAAGGGGCAGACCCCAAGCCGAAGAAGGTTAACAAATCCGCCCTGAAGAAAAAAATCAACGCACAGCTCGAAGGGCTTGATCTGCTGGAGAAGCTGGTGCTCTCCTTCGTACGCAGTGGCCTGTCCACGATTGACAAGTCTGCGGCCAAGACGCTTCAGGGGCATGTGAAGGAGCTCGGGAACTATTATCTGTCCGGGGCCCAGATCGAGCTGCGCCGCTTCGCGAATCTGATGTCCAGCGGCAAGGATCAGGAGCAGAACTATACATATGCGGTGGAGCAGCTGACACGGCTACACGCATTTATCAAGAAGGGCCGGGCGTATCTCCAGGCCCGGAGCGAGGACCCGGAGCTTGCGCTCGATCACGAATCCACTATTGATGAATGGCTGGGCCATGCTTGGCAGCTTAGCGAGCTGAAGGAATATGGTCTGGTGAAGGAGGGGGCGGAGCTGCTGCAGTTATCCTTCTACAGCTACAACGATGCTGCCCGCCAGGAGTTCGTAGACCTTGGCTTTTGGCTGGATCTCTCTGCGGAAGGCGGTGAGATCCGCCGGACCTTTAACTACCGCCCATACAAGGCGGCGAAGCTGATGCGCGAGGAAGACAGCTTCTTCGACATTGCCGTGGTTCCTCAGCTGTACACCTATCCAGGGGACATGAATGCCCGTATCCGGTACGAGTCCATGTCTTCAAGACCGGTGCAGGGTACTGATCTTGAGCGGGCGGCCGCCATGGCTCACCGTTCTTATTCAGAAGTCTTCAAGAAGGTGAAGAACCAGATCAAGAACCCGCTGAGCGACAAGCAGCCGGTCATGCTGCTGCATGCATCATCTCTGGGCGTTACTGAGAACGGCCAGTATGTCCTGACCGACGGGGAAGGAACACGGCTGCTCCTGGAGGATATCCCATCGGTCCCGCAGGGCACAGTAGGGCTGCTGCCATTCCTTCCGGCGGGAGCCCGCGAGGACTGCACGGTTCTGGTCATGTTCGAGCATGACCTGGACCAGGGACGTCTGCGTGCCCAGCCGCTTAGTGTTCTTATGGACGAAGAGGTCATTCGACTGCTGTACTGACAGGAGGCGTGTCTATGAGCACAGCGTTACTACAGGAGCTTCATCAGGAGTATAGAAGATTGTACATTGCCGGAAGCGAGCTGGCAGCGGGAGATTTCCGCCTGAACCGGCTGCTTCCGCAGGTTCAGCAGTTCGGTGAGCGGTCACCGGTCTTCAAGAGACTCGGTGAAGGCATTGCAGCGTTGCTTGAACCCGGCAGTCCTGACGGGCCTGCCCCCAGCGTTCTATTGCAGGAGCAGACTCTGCTGCTGGAGTCCGTGCTGTACACCCAAGGGACAACAGCTGTGGAAGGAACCCCAGGCCCTCTGCCCGTGTGGGGCTTCGCGCTTCAGACTGCTCAGCCTTACCGGAAGCTGGCGCCTGTGCTGGAGGCACTCAGCACGACGGGCAGCGGCAGATATGAGATCGTGGTCGATGCCTTCCAGAAAGGCGTCTTCGGGGATCTGCGTCTGCTGCTGCTGGCGGTCTCAGCGCTGAATGATCCGTATTCGGAACTGGCGGACTATGTGAAGGAGCATATTCTTCCTTCGTATGGGCCGGAGATTAGCGGCTACCTGCTGGAGAGCTTCAATCCGGCAGGCGAGCGGAGCGAGGCGCGCAAGCTGGAGGTCATCGCCAAGGCAGGTGCCGCCAGGCATCTGGATACGGTCTTCCAGGCTGCAGAGAGCGGCAGCGATGAGGTCAGGGTTGCTGCTATCGCTTGCTTGGCAGGGGATGAGCAATATACAGCCGCTTTGCTGGAATGGTCGGCTGACAAGAAGAAGGCGATTCGTGAAGCAGCGTACACGGCGCTGGCGGCCGGCGCGAGTGAACTGGGAGCGGAGCGGCTCTACGAAGCCTTCTGTGCGGGGAAGGACCGTGAGATAGTTGCCGAGGTGCTTGCGAACCTGCCTGCTGCGCTGGCCGCGGAGAAGCTGGCCGACCTGTTCATGGTGAAGCTCCGCCAGGCCCCGCAGAATAATGGAGACCCGCAGCAGACGGAAGCTGTCTGGGCGGAGATCCAGCAGTACATGAGGGCGCTGTTTAGTGCCCGGAGCAGCAAGCTTGATGAAATCTACAGTTATGTAATCAGCGAATATGACCGCTTCCAGTCGCTGGGATGGAAGCAGCTTATCATTCAGGCAGTGCGGCACAAGGAGTGGACAGTAACAGATTCCAGCCTCAGGGAGCTGCAGTTATTGGCGGAGCGTGACTACAACTATCTGCTGTATTATTTCCGGGCGGCCCGTAAAATGATGATTCCGCAGGAGCTGTATAACCAGTTCGCCGGGGGATTGAAGCAAAGGCTGCTCTCCTTCATGAAGAAGGATACCGCGCAGCGGGAACAGTTTCTGATCGACATCCTGGACCGGGTGATTATTAACCCTAAGCCACGGTACTACTACAAGGCTGAGGATACCTTCGATCGAATGAGCGCTGAGGAGATTGAAGCCGCCTGGGACCCGCGCTGGCTCGACTGGTTTATCCAGCGGGATGCACTTAATCTGGTCTGCACTTTCGCCCGGCCGGGACATAAGGGAGTGCGGGAATATCTGCTGAAGAAGCTGAAGGTGCCTCCGCAGCCCAGAGATGACGAGGTTCTTCCTAACATCTTCATTGGACTTGAACGTGCAGGAGTTCCTGAGCCGGGACGCCTGGAGCTGCTTATGTCTGCACTGGAGAGCGGCAGATTCGATCAGACGAACCAGTTCAGCAATTCGCTGACCCGCCTGATGGAGCGGTTGCCGGCTGGATACCGTTCCCGGCTGGAAGCTGCGGCGCCAAGGTACACGTTCGTGGCCAAGCGGCAACTGGAGCACCTGATCAGTATCATGAACGAATTAAATTCACTTAGGGAGGACAATCCATGAGCACAGCGTTATTGCAGGAGCTGCATCAGGAATACAGAAGACTGTATATTGCCGGAAGTGAGCTGGCGGCCGGAGATTTCCGTCTGAAGCGGCTGCTTCCGCAATTTCAGCAGCTAGGCGAGCGGTCACCGGTCTTTAAGAAGCTAGGCGAGGGAATCACTGCACTGATTGAACCGGGTAGTCTGGACGGTCCTGCCCCGGGTATTCAGTTGCAGGAGAATACCCTGCTGCTGGAGTCCGTGCTGTACACCCAGGGAACGACAACCGTGGATGGGACGCCCGGACTCTTGCCGGTCCGGAAGTTCACTCTTCAGACGAATCAGACTTACCGGAAGCTTGCGCCTGTGATTGAAGCGCTCACCACTACCGGAAGCGGCAGATATGAGATTGTATTGGATGCCTATAAGGAAGGAGTCTTTCAGGATCTGCGTCTGCTGCCGCTGGCTGTCTCAGCGCTGAACGACCCGTATTCGGAGCTGGCAGAATATGCGAAGAATCATATTCTGCCTTCTTATGGGCCGGAGATCGCCGGATACCTGCTGGAGAGCTTCAACCCGGCAGGGGGGCGAAGCGAGGTCCGCAAGCTGGAGGTCATTGCCCAAGCAGGCGCTTCCAGTCACCTGGACGTTATTGTTCAAGCAGCCGAGAACGGTAGTGATGAGATCCGGGCAGCGGCCATGAAGTGTCTGGGAGAGTATGGGGAATATACAGCACTCCTGCTGGAGTGGTCTGCCGACAAAAAGAAAATCATCCGTGAAGCCGCCTACACAGCGCTGGCGGCGGGTGGAACGGCACAGGGAGCAGAGCGGCTCATTGAGGTGTTCCTCCAGAAGAAGGACCGTGAGATGTTAGCCGCAGTGCTGGCGTATGGGGCTCCTGCAGAGGTCTATGCGAGGCTTACGGCATTATTCATGGATGAGCTTACGGCCGCACCGGAGACGAGTGCCGATAAGAAAATCACCGAGAAGGCCTGGGATGAGCTGGCTCCCTTCATGGCGGCTCTCCGCCAGGCAAAGAGTGCGGAACTGGATGCCATTTATAGCTATGTTCTTAAGGAGTATAACCGTTATACTTCCCTCGGCTGGATTCATCTGATTGACCAGGCGGCCTGGTACAAGCAGGAATCAGCGGATAACGCCGCGCTGGAAGAGCTCGCAGAGCTGGCGCAGCGCAGCGTGCGGTATCTGCCGAATTATTTCCATGCGGCCAAGCGGAGAGTCAGCCCGCAGGAGATGTTCGACCGGTTCGCTGGAACCCTCACGGAGACCAAGCTGATCGGGCAGACGGCCAAGCAGGCGGCTCAGCGCTCGCAATTGCTGATCCATACGATCGAGGAGCAGGCAGTGGACCTGTACTGGGACTATGAGGTGCGTTGGGATGCCTCGGGCGTCAGACAATATAACAGGCGGATCATGTCGGCTGAAGAGGTTGCTGCGGAATGGGACCCGCGCTGGCTGGAATGGTCCATCAAGCAGGATGCCATGAATCTGGCCTGTGTCTTCGCCCGGCCCGGACATCAGGGAGTGCAGAATTACCTGCGGGGCAAGCTGGAAGGTACGCTCAAACGGTACACGTATGACCGTCTCGCGAATATTTTTAAAGGACTGGAGAGGGCAGAACTGCCTGAGACGGAGCGGCTGGAGCTGCTGATCTCTGCGCTCGAAGAGAACAACGTACGCAATTTGTATACCTTTGACCACTACTTGTTCGAGATGATGGAGCGCTTCCCTGCCAGCTATGTGGACCGGGTGAAGGAGATCGCCCCCCGGTTCAAATATGAATCCAAGCGCCAGCTGGAATATATACTGGACCAGCTAGTAAGTAAGCAGTAAAGTCTGCAATATACTTAGTGTCACCGGCACGGAAGAGATTGTCCCGGATGGACGGGGATATATAAAGGAGAGGTGTACATGTCAACAGAACAAGGTCAGCTTCAGGATTACATGCGTCTGCCGGCTGAAATCCTGTATCGTGAGGAGCTGGAAGCTCTACGCAAGGAGGATAGCGGACGTATTCCTGCCGGCTGGCAGATGTCCCCGCGCTCAGTCCTCACCTTCATTACTGGCGGCAAGGCGGGCAAGACCGTGATTACCCCGAAATATATCGGCAACACCCGGCTGATCGAGATGGCCGTTGCCACACTGGTCACTGACCGGGCGCTGCTGCTGATCGGGGAGCCGGGCACCGCGAAATCCTGGCTGTCCGAGAATCTGGCAGCGGCGATCTACGGCAACTCAGGCATGGTAGTGCAGGGGACTGCGGGAACAAGCGAAGAGCATGTGCGCTATTCCTGGAACTACGCCATGCTCCTGGCGAATGGTCCGACGCCGGAGGCGCTGGTCAAGAGCCCGATTATGCGGGCGATGGAGGACGGTGGTATTGCCCGGTTTGAAGAAATCTCCCGCTGTGCCTCCGAGGTACAGGACGCGCTGATCTCGATTCTGTCGGAGAAGACGATCTCCGTGCCGGAGCTGGGCAAGGAGACCAGTGCCCGCAAGGGCTTTTCGATTATAGCCACTGCTAATACGCGGGACCGCGGAGTCAATGAGATGTCCGCTGCCCTGAAGCGGCGCTTCAATATCATTGTGCTGCCTGCGCCATCGGACCTTGAGACGGAGCTGTCGATTGTGAAGAAGCGTGTGGGTGAGATCGCCTCCTCCTATGAGCTGCAGGCTGCTGTTCCGGCAGATGAAGCGCTGCTGAAGGTGGTCACCATCTTCCGCGAGCTGCGCAGCGGCATGACCCTCGACAAGAAGGAGAAGGTGAAGACTCCAGCCGGTGTAATCTCCACGGCAGAAGCGATCTCCCTGCTGACGAACAGCATGGCACTGGCGGCAAGCTTCGGGAGCGGAGAACTGACCGACGAGGATCTGGCAGCGGGACTCCAAGGGGCGATCGTCAAGGATGACGACAAGGATAAGCTGGTGTGGAAGGAATATCTGGATAATGTAATGAAGAAAAAAGGAGCGGACTGGCGCGGACTCTATCAAGCCTGCAAGGAGATGAACGAGTGAGCAGGGCAGCGGTTGCCGGTGTTCATGTCTTCGGAGTCCGGCATCTGTCTCCGGGCGGTGCCAGACATGTCCTGGAATATTTGAACGAGCTGCAGCCGACCGCCGTGCTGATTGAGGGGCCGAGTGATGCAAGCGGAGAGATCCGTCATTTAACCCATGCGGTAACAAAGCCGCCGGTAGCTATTCTGGCCTTCACCGAGGATCTCCCCGTGCGGACGGTGCTCTGGCCGTTCGCTGTGTATTCCCCGGAATATCAGGGGATGAAATGGGCGCAGGAGCATGGAGCACAGGCAGAGTTCATCGACCTGCCTTCTTCTGTAACATTGGGGCTGCAGGATGCGTTACGGCAGGATGCCGGCGGACGCCCGGAGCTGAAGCCTGTGGCTGAGGAACAGGGGGAACCGACGGAAGAGGAAGTCCGTGAGCCGGAGTCCGTATACAGCCGGATTGCCCGGCTCGCCGGTGAGCATGACTATGATATGTACTGGGAGCGTAATTACGAGCATAACGCCAGCAGCGGTGCCTACCGGGCCGCGATACTGGCCTTCTCAGGACAGATGCGGGAGCTGTCGGAGTCCACGGAGCGCGCAGAGCAGCCGCGGGAATATGCATATAACGCATTGCGAGAATCTTATATGCGGCGGCAGATTCAGCTCAAGATTGACGAAGGGCATCTGCCGGAGAAGATTGTTGTGATCTGCGGTGCATACCACGCCGCCGCGCTGGCCGATCTCTCGGAGGGGATGAGCGATGCGGAGCTGGCGTCATTGCCTGCACGCTCTACCAAGCTGACGCTGATGCCTTATTCCTACTATAAGCTCTCTACCATGTCTGGCTACGGTGCGGGTAATGCGGCTCCGCACTACTTCCAGATGATGTGGGAGCTGATGGCCTCCGGCCGCTCTGAGGAGCTGCCCCATCTCTATCTCTCCTCTGTGGCCCGGATGGTGCGCAGAGCAGGGACGCACCGCTCCACGGCTGAAGTCATTGAAGCGGTGCGGCTCGCGGAGTCGCTGGCTGCGCTGCACGGCGGAAGCGCGCCTACGCTGCGTGATCTGCGGGATGCCGCGCAGACCTTGCTCGGGCATGGGGATCTGGCTGTTATCGCTGATTCGCTGGCCCGGGTCGATGTTGGCACGAACATCGGAAGGCTGGCCGACGGCGTCAGCCAGACGCCGATTCAGGATGACCTGAACCGGCTGCTGAAGCGCTACAAGCTGGAGAAGTACAGATCGACCGTAGCCAGCGACCTGACGCTGGATCTGCGTGAGAACCGCCGGGTGTCAAGCAGTGAAGCGGCTTATCTCGATCTGCACCGCTCTGTGCTGTTCCACCGGCTGGAGCTGCTCGGTATCCACTTCGCCCGGAATGTGCCGAGCGGCCAGTCCGGGGCGACCTGGGCGGAGCACTGGATACTCCAGTGGGCGCCGGAGGTAGAGATTGAGATTGTGGAGTCTACCCTGCTGGGGGAGACCATTGAAGTGGCGGCAGCCTATGTGCTGCGAGAGAAGCTGCTGGAATGCAGCTCCATCTCTGAGGCATCTGCGCTGATTGTCACCGCCTGCGAATGTGCCATGACCACGCAGATGGAGGAGAGCAGCCGCGTACTGCAGCGCCTAGCGGTAGACAGCCGGGATGTTGTCTCGATTGCCACGGCAGCCAGGGAGCTGGCCAAGATCATCGGCTATGGCGACATCCGCAAGGTGGATACGGCCCCGTTCATACCGCTGCTGGAGGAGCTGTTCCGCCGGGGCTGCCTGTTCCTGCTGGATGCCAGCGGCTGCAATGATGAAGCAGCAGCGCTGATGATCGGCGCAATGAATGATCTGAACAACATCTCGCAGGAGCATAGCGAGATTGCAGATACGGCCCTGTGGCTGCAGGAGCTGCTGCAGCTGGCGCAGCGGGATGACCGCAACCCGCGGCTGTCGGGCTTCGCCTGCGCGATCCTGATGGAGCGTGGAGCCATTCCTGCCGGGGAGGTTGCGGCGGAGGTGTCGCGCCGCTTGTCTCCAGGAATACCGGCGGACCTCGGGGCAGGCTGGTTCGAAGGGCTGTCCATGCGTAACCGCTATGGGCTGCTGTCGCGGATGAGCCTGTGGGAACAGCTGAATGACTATATCAACGCCTTGGAGGATGAGGAATTCAAGCGTGCGCTGGTCTTCCTGCGCCGGGCGTTCAGCACCTTCTCCCCGCGTGAGAAGACGATGATCGCCGAGCTGCTGGGTGAGCTGTGGGGCGTGAACACAGAGCAGGCCGCCGAGATTCTGACAGGAGAACTGAAGGAGGAGGAAGCCAAAATGCTGGATGATCTGAATGATTTTGACTTCGGGGATCTGTAGATGGGTGATGAAGAGCTGAAGGAGGAGAACCAGAACAGCGCCCTTACACGCTGGCGGCTGATTCTGGGGCAGGACGCGGAAGAGGCCTTGCCCGGCTTCGGCCCGGGCAGCGGCCGGATCTTGAGCGAGGAAGAGCTGATTATGGATGCCGCGCTGGCGGCTATATACAATGAGACAGGTGCAGGCAAGGCAGAAGGGAGTGCCGCTGCCGCATCGAAGGGCAGAGGCGCAGGCTCGGGACATGCCGCAATTAACCTGTCCAAGTGGCTCGGGGATGTGCGGAATTTCTTCCCGGAGGATGTGGTCTCGGTTATTCAGACCGATGCGATGGAGCGTAAGGGCTGGAAGCAGCTGCTCTTCGAACCGGAGCTGCTGGCGGCAGTGAAGCCGGATATCCAGCTGGTCGGTACGCTGCTGGCACTCAAGGGCAAAATCCCGGAGAAAACCAAAGATACCGCCAGAATGCTCGTTCAGGCGCTCGTGGATGAGCTGGTCAAGCTGCTGGAGACCGATATCCGCCGTGCGGTTACCGGAGCCCTCAACAAGCGGCAGCATTCCCCGCTGCCTTCGCTCAGCGGGCTGGACTGGAAACGGACGATTGAACGCAATCTGAAGCACTACGATGCGGAGCGGCGGATGATAATCCCCGAACGCTTCTTCTATTTCGACCGGGCCCGCCGCAGCAAGGAATGGACGGTCATTGTGGATATTGACCAGAGCGGCTCGATGGCCAGCTCGGTGATCTGGGCGTCGGTGATCGGCTCGATCTTCGCCAGTATCCCTGCGCTGAACACGCGTGTCGTTGCTTTTGACACCGAGGTGGTAGACTTGACAGAGCAGTGTGCGAATGATCCTGTTGACATGCTCTTCGGCATCCAGCTCGGGGGCGGCACGGATATTCATAAGTCGGTGAAGTATTGCGAGCAGTTCATCGAGGAGCCGAAGAAGACATTGTTCATTATCGTATCGGACCTGTATGAGAACGGCAATCAGGCCGGACTGGTCCGGCGGATGCGTGAGCTGCGGGAATCCGGGGTGCGGACGATGACGCTCTTGGCTCTCTCCGATGAAGGCAAGCCTTCCTATGATGAACGGCTGGCCGCCCAGCTCACCCGTGATGGAACGCCTTGCTTCGCCTGTACTCCGGCACTGCTGCCTGTCCTGGTGGAGGGGGCGCTGAAGGGTCAGGAGCTGGGTGAGCTGGCGAAGCGGCTCGGGATGACGCGATAATTTCATTAGAAGAGGAAACACTTACTTTATAATCACATATTGTGTAACATGCCGCTATCCTTTATAATCGGTTATTAAAAAGCGCTTTTCGCTAGGCGCTGCTTGAAAGGAAATGAATTTCTTATGTCGAGTAAGCTCAGAGCGGGTATTGTTGGCGGTACCGGTATGGTCGGCCAGCGTTTCATTGCACTTTTGGAGAATCATCCATGGTTTCAGGTAACAGCGATTGCGGCGAGCGCGAATTCAGCCGGCAAGTCCTATGAGGAGTCTGTTCAAGGCAGATGGAAGCTATCCACTCCTATGCCCGAAGCCGTCAAAGGCATTATGGTTCAAGACGCCTCCAAGGTGGAGGAAGTGGCTGCGGATGTGGATCTGATCTTCTGCGCCGTAGATATGAAGAAGGAAGAGATCAAGGCGCTGGAAGAAGCTTATGCGCGTACCGGAACTCCGGTGATCTCCAACAACTCGGCACACCGCTGGACACCGGATGTTCCGATGGTGATTCCCGAGATCAACCCGGAGCATCTGGAGGTCATCGCCCAGCAGCGCAAGCGTCTGGGGACGGAGACCGGCTTCATCGCCGTGAAACCGAACTGTTCCATTCAGAGCTATATGCCTACCCTGAATGCACTTCATGAGTTCAAGCCTTCTAAGGTAGTTGTAACTACTTATCAGGCAATTTCAGGTGCCGGCAAGACCT
Source organism: Paenibacillus sp. FSL P4-0338 (assembly GCF_038002365.1). Classification (NCBI taxonomy): domain Bacteria; kingdom Bacillati; phylum Bacillota; class Bacilli; order Caryophanales; family Paenibacillaceae; genus Paenibacillus; species Paenibacillus sp. FSL P4-0338. The sequence continues at coordinate 1,097,237 of NZ_JBBOCG010000001.1, forward strand.
TCGCGGATTGGCCAGATATGCTGGATAACGTGATTCCATACATCGGCGGAGAAGAAGAGAAGAGCGAGCAGGAGCCGCTGCGGATCTGGGGTAAGGTAACTAGTGAGGGGATTGTCCCAAGCACGCAGCCGGTAATCACCACACAGTGTATTCGTGTGCCTGTTGCTGACGGCCATATGGCGGCAGTCTTCGCCTCCTTTGAGCAGAAGCCTTCCCGCGAAGAGATTCTGGAACGCTGGAACAGCTTCCAGGGGCGTCCGCAGCAGCTCGGTCTGCCGAGCGCGCCTAAGCAGTTCATCACGTATTTTGAGGAAGAGAACCGCCCGCAGACTCGTCTGGACCGTGACATTGAGAATGGCATGGGTATCTCCGCAGGTCGTCTGCGCGAGGATTCACTGTACGATTACAAATTCGTCAGCTTGTCCCACAATACGGTAAGAGGCGCTGCCGGAGGTGCGGTACTGATCGCTGAATTACTGAAGGCCGAAGGATATATTCAGCCTAAATAAGCCATTCTATGCTCTTGGATGGATACCCGTTACGCAGCCTGCCGGAGGCTCCTTCGCGCAGGCTGTTTGCAGTTGGACCTGACAATCCGTCCGAAATAATGGTAAGATAGAGTAATGTACGGCGAAAACTGAATATTGACGGAGTGATATTGTGGCAAAAAGTAAAGGCGGCGGTACAGGCAGAGGAACAGGCAGCAAGGGCTGGACCCGCTGGAATAAGACAGCAAAACCCGTGAAGCCGGCCAAAAGCGGCCCTCCCGGAAGTCCAGGCGCTAAAGGGGCCAAACCAGTCAAGCCAGCTAAGAGTGGCAGCGGCAGCAGCAAAACCGGAGGCGCTAAATAAGCGGACATCTGCCCATTGATAATTACCAAATATAAGGGTTATAGGTTGGAGCAACATCTGATTTGTATGTGAATCAGGTGTTCTTTCATATGTAGGACCTGAAAGCGGGCACTTCATGAGAATTAATAAATATATCAGTGAGACTGGCGTCTATCCGCGCAGAGAGACGAACCGGCTGATTGCCGCCGGAAGGATCACGATTAACGGGAAGATATGTGCGCCTGGAGCAATGGTGGAGCCTGGAGATACGGTGGCTGTAGACGGAATTACTGTGACTCCAGACCGGGAGGAGCGGGTCTATCTGGCGCTGAACAAGCCGATAGGCATTACCTGTACAGCCGCCCGGCACGTGGAAGGGAATATAGTAGATTATATCAACTATCCATCCCGGATTTTTGCCGTCGGCAGACTGGATAAGCACTCGGAAGGGCTGATTCTCCTGACCAATGACGGGTCGATTGTCAACCGGATGATGCGGTCTGAGCATAGTCATGAGAAGGAGTACCGGGTGAGCGTGGACAAGCCGGTCACGGAAGAGTTTTTGGCGGAGATGTCAGCGGGTGTAGATATTCTGGAGACCCGGACCAAGCCATGCCTCACCCGGCGGATCGCGGATAAGGAGTTCATGATTATTCTGACCCAAGGGCTGAACCTGCAGATCCGCCGGATGTGCAAGGCGCTGGGCTACCGTGTGCTCCGCCTGGAGCGGATACGGATTATGCATATCACGCTCAGCGGTCTGCCGCAAGGGCAGTGGAGACGGCTGACGGAGGAAGAACTGGTGGAGCTCCATGCACAACTGGATGGTTAACCGCAACTCACATACTAAGGTACAGGCTTCCGAAGCTTGCTCTGCGATGGGCATATTAGGAAGCCATGCTACCACGACACGACATTTAGGAGGATCACATGCGGATTATAAGCTTATTGATAGCCTTAGCAATTATAGCGGGTTGCTCAAGAACAGGGGGTGGCGGATCAGTAGAACCGTCCGCAGCGCCAGCCGCTTCCCCGGCAGCGGATCTCTCGGCAGTACCTGGAGGGCATCAGGAGGAAGACACGGCTGACGCAGCGCTGGCGGAAGTGTCACCTGAGATAGCGGATGAGTATTCGGGCTTCGTACATATGGATGCGGTTCAGTTGAACGGGCAGATTTTTCAGGTATATTACTGGAACAAGGGAGAGTTCAACTATACACAGTTCGCCATCGTCAAGGAGGGCAAAATGGTCTTTGACAGCAAGAAGGCCGGGCTTACCCTGGAAGGCGGCGACATTTGGAATGAGGAGGAGCAGCTCTGGGCCGAAGCGGTTGTGCAGAACAACCGGAATACCTTCTTGTTCAGTCTGATGGATAACCGTCCTGCTTACGCGTCTATTGTGGTCGAAGAGATCGACGGAACAATGCAGGTAACGGTTAACGATCTGTTCAGCGTGAATTATGAGGATGTGGATCAGGATGGAAGTGAGGATCTGCTGGCCAGCCCTTATCCGGGGCAATCTCCTCTGGGTCCGGCGCTGATGGGCATCTATCAGCTGGAAGGGACGAATTATGTGCCAGATAAGCTGCTTACCAAGCAATACGCGGTCGATCAGCTTCAGCTCAGTGAGCAGGAGTATAAAAACAATCCGTCCGAGCAGACATTAGAGCAGCTGCTGAACGCCTACCTGATTCTCGGGCGGCGCAGTATCGCGCTGACGCGGTTCGAAGAGTTCCATGAGTGGGCCGGACAGCTTCCCGGTTACGGCGGCTATGTGGATGAATACCAACGGCTGCTGCAGAGCACGGAGACCGCTGAACAAATCAGCGGCTGGATGGACAAGCTGAAGCCGCTGCGTACTACGCGATAGGCCACACTGATCGCGGGCAAGAAGAGAAGGGATTCCGGGGGGCAGGTGATGCTGCTCCAGGAATCCCTTTTTCATGAGCTACGACCGCGCCTGCTGGCTTATGAATCTTCCCGCTGAAACTGCTTGTTGTACAAATCCCGGTATACCCCATTCTCTGCCAGCAGGGAAGCGTGCTGCCCCGACTCCATAATCCTGCCGTCCTGAACAACCAGAATATTGTCGGCTGCCATGATGGTGGAGAGACGGTGGGCGATGACCATGCTGGTCTTGCCGCGCAGCAGTTCATGCATCGCTTGCTGGATGTAATATTCCGATACCGTGTCCAGCGACGAGGTGGCTTCGTCCATGATGATAATGGGCGGATTCTTGAGCAGTACGCGCGCGATGGACATCCGCTGTTTCTCACCGCCCGACAGCTTAATACCCCGATTGCCGACGACCGTGTTGTAGCCCTCAGGCAGCTTCAGAATGAAATCATGAATATAAGCGGCTTCGCAGGCGGCCGTCAGCTCGGCTTCCGTGGCTTCAGCGTTAGCATAGAGCAGATTCTCACGGATCGTTCCATTGAACAGATACGTGTCCTGGGTGACGAGGCCTATCTGCGAGCGAAGCGAATGCAGCGTGAACTCGCGGATGTCCTTGCCGCCGATACGGATCATACCCGAATCCAGCTCATAGAGCCGGGGAATCAGGTTGGTAATGGTAGTTTTGCCTGCTCCGCTGGGTCCGACCAGGGCAGTCAGTGATCCGGCGGCTGCCGTGAAGGAGATCCCGCTCAGTGCGGGCTTATCCGGGGCGTAAGCGAAATTCACCTGCTCGAAGACGATGTCTTGTCCCTCTACGCGGCTTGGAAGAGCCAGCTTAGCATCCACAATCAGCGGGTCCATATCGAAATAGTCAAAAATCCGTTCAAACAGCGCCACCGAACGGTTCACATCCACATAGAGATTGGTCATCTGCATAACCGGAATATACAATCTGCTCAGCAGTGCCACAAAGGTGATAATTGCTCCGACACTCAGCTCTCCCTGGATGAATAAATATCCACCGTACAGATAAATCATCATTGGCCCGATACTGGTGAAGGTGGTAAGGACCAGCATGAACCAGCGGCCGGCCATGGATTCGCGGATTTGCAGCCGTGTTGCCTGGGCATTTACGGTCCGGAAGCTTGCCAGTGCGGTGTCCTCTTTGGTGAACAGCTTCATAAGCATGTACCCGCTGAGGCTGAGCGTCTCCTCAATGATCTGATTCTGCTCCGAGATCTTCTCCTGTGTCTCTTTGGCCAGCTTCCAGCGCACATTGCCCATTTTGCGGGTGGGTATGATGAATAAGGGAATGACCAGGATACCTAGCAGCGCAAGCTTCCAGTTCATGATGAACAAGGTTGCCGCCGTGGAGATCAGAATGAACAGATTGCTGGCACAATTGACGATGGTGCTGTTGAACACGCCTTGAATCCCAGCAATGTCACTGGTCATCCGGGTGATGACCTCGCCTTGCTTAACACCTGAGTAGAACTGCAGCGGCATGCTCTGCAGATGGCGGTACATCTGGTTTTTCATATCATGGACAATATTCTGGGAGATAAAAGAGTTCAAATAATTCTGCAGCACACCCAGCAATCCTGACACTACCGTTGTAGCCAGCGAGGCGGCAACGAGCAGAAAGAGCAGCTGCAGATTCTTGTCCGGTAGCGCCCGGTCAATGATCTGCTGAATCAGGATAGGAGGGAGCAGCCCCAGCACTGCGGATATGCACAATACAGTCATCACCAGCAGAGTCTGCTTCCAGTACGGGGCGAAATACTTGACGATGCGTAATAGCAGCGCTTTGGATATATCCGGCTTTGCCTCCTCCTCATCGAACTTTAATTTGCCATGCCCGAAGCCTCCTCCGGGTCCTATGGCTCTGAAGCCTCTCGACAATAGGGTCACCAGCTTTGCTTGAATTTTAGGGATACTATATATGTAAAAATAATCCTGTAATATGTCTGTCATGGGCATTATACGCCTGGATTTTCCGGATGTAAATGCTAAACTGGATAGGTTGGAATGAACTGGAGAACTAAATGGCAGCCCTAAGATTGAGAGGAGAGGGACAGAATGATTATAGATGCACAGGAATATGAAAACAAAGGACTCCGCTACACGGTGAGATCAGCCGTGCCGCAGGATGCCCCGCAGTTGTCCGCGCTGAGACTGACGGTCGACGGGGAGACGGAGAATTTAGACCGGGTTCAGGGGGAAGCATTCATCGACCCGGAGGGCTTCCGGTCGCTTATAGCGGCGGATACGGCCAGCGGCACGAACCTGTTTCTGGTTGCCGGGGTTCAGGACAGGCTGGCGGGCTTCGCCAGATGTGAAGGAAGTCCGCTGCGCAGGCTGGCCCATCAGGCCGAGTTCGGAGTCGGAGTGCTCCAGGAGTTCTGGGGATACGGCATCGGCCGGAGCCTGCTGGAGCAGTCTATCAACTGGGCGGATTCTATCAGACTGGAGAAGCTGAGCTTGAAGGTTCTGGAGAGGAATGACAAGGCGATCCGGCTCTATGAGAGCCTGGGCTTCGAGGTCGAAGGTGTCCTGCGCAGAGACAAGCGGCTGGCCGATGGACAATTCTATTCTACAATTGTTATGGGCAGATTACGCGGGGATAGAGGGGGAGCGTAAGCCAAATGTAATCGGAAAACCGATCATAATTGGACTGGGCGCGCCACATAAGCCAGATGTAATCGGAAAACCGATCATAATTGGACTGGGCGTGCCACGTAAGCCAAATGTAATCGAAAAACCGATCATAATTGGACTGGGCGCCTGGTTTAAAATTAAGGAGCAGCGACGAGCTGCGCGAATCTCCGCGTGGTCTCGTGTATATCCTCAGCTCCGGCAATGGCCGAGATGATGGAGATTCCATCCGCACCAGCCCGGATGACCGGCGGAGCATTCTCCAGGGTGATGCCGCCGATGCCCACTACGGGAATGGTCAGGCCGCTTCGTCTTAGCTCTTCAATGACAGTAGTTCCCCGGACGGCCTGGGCATCATCCTTGGAAGTAGTAGGATAGACAGGTCCGACTCCGAGATAATCGGCTCCGTCCGCGATGGCCTGCCGGGCTTCCGTCAGATTATGCGCGGAGACTCCGATGATCTTATGCTCACCGAGCTGCTCACGGATCAGCCGGGCAGGCAGGTCATCCTGGCCGACATGAATGCCATCGGCATTAAGCATTGCGGCAAGCTCCAGATCATCATTCACGATGAACGGGATGTTATAGGCCCGGCATATCTGCCGGAGTTGTTGGCCTAGACGGAGCAGAGCGGCACCTTTAAGCGCAGAGGGACCCTTTTCCCGAAACTGGAACAGAGTAATGCCCCCATCGGCAGCAGCGGTTAAAGTGTCTTCCGGCGAGCGGCGGCAGTTCACACTGCCCATAATGAAGTACAGCTTCAGCAGTCTGCGCATATCCTCGTTGTCAATCCGTGTCATAACGTTATCCCCCTTGATCTCATCCTGTTCCCGTAAGCAAAATGATTCGTCGGCCCCTGCCCGGCCCCGATGTTCAGGCTATCCTCAATCGCCGCTTGAATGAAGGCCTTGGCGGTCTGGACAGCTTCTGGCATGGAATGGCCCAGCGCAAGACCTGCCGTCACCGCAGCTGAGAAGGTGCAGCCGGTTCCGTGAGTATGCCTCGTCGCAATCCGCGGGCTGGACATATACTGGAATTCCCGTCCGTCATAGAGCAGATCCACCGCCTCATCTCCAGACGGGTCATGTCCACCCTTCAAGATAATGTACTTGGGTCCCATCTGATGCAGCAGTCTTGCTGCTTTCTCCCGGTCTTCCCTGCCGTGAATCTTCATTCCCGTCAGCATCTCTGCTTCAGGAAGATTGGGGGTGATGGCAAGCGAGAGAGGAAGCAGGCTTGTAATTAGCGCCTTCACTGCCTCCTGGAGCAGCAGCTGTGAGCCGCCCTTGGCAAACATGACCGGATCGATCACCAGCTTCTGCTCCCAGCCGTACTGCTGCACTTTACTGGCAACGACGCGGATAATGTCACTGCTGAACAGCATCCCTGTCTTAATCGCATCCGGCGGCAGATCACTGCCGATCGAATCCAGCTGGGCTGCAACGGTCTCCGGCTCCATCGGATAGACTCCCTGGACACCTAGTGTATTCTGGGCGGTGAGTGCAGTAAGTGCAGACATGCCGTACACTCCCAGCTCCTGAAAAGTCTTCAAATCCGCCTGAATCCCGGCCCCGCCGCCGCTGTCGGAGCCGGCAATGGTCAACGCTTTGCGTATGCTAGTCATCTTGTTCTCTCCTTTGCGGTGTGCGTTTTAGGCTTCGAGCAGCTTCAGCCGTGAGCGGCTGCTGTATTGCTCCGGGGTCACCAATGACAATTGATTCAGGAACAAGGTCTGGAAGCTGCCGGGACCTTGGGCTTCAGCCTCCTCAGCAGCAAGCTCTGCTGCCACGCCGTAGAAGGAGAGGGCCTCGGCAGCCGCCTTAAGTACCTCCCCGCCGCTTACGGCAAGGAATGCACCCACCACAGCACTTAGCAGACAGCCGGTTCCGGTTACCCGGGTCAGGATGGAGTGCCCGTTGCTGGCAATGTAAGTGCGCTTTCCGTCCGTAATGATGTCTTCCTTGCCGGTGATAATCACGACGCAGTTCAGCTTCTGCGCCGCTTTAACGGCTAGAGCGACTACATCGCCTTCGCCTGCTCCGGCATCCACGCCTTTGCTTGCCCAGCTCTCCCCGGCCACATTGGCAACCTCGGCCACATTGCCGCGCAGCGCAGTAAGCTGAAGCTCACTCAGCAGCTTAGCCGTAACGTCCGTGCGGTAGGCGGTAGCCCCGGCTCCAACGGGATCAAGCACTAGCGGCACATGGTGACTGTTCGCAGCCTTTCCAGCCTCGATCATGGAAGCAATGGCGGCTTCATTCAGTGTGCCGATGTTCAGTACAACCGCCCCGGACATGGCGGCTACATCCGCTACTTCTTCAATGGCATCGGCCATGAACGGCGAGGCTCCCAGAGCCAGCAGCCCGTTCGCTGTGAAGTTAGCGACTACGATATTCGTGATATTATGCACCAGCGGGTTCGCCTGGCGTACTTTAGACAGATAAGACATATGAATTCCTCCTGAAGGTATAATTTAGAAATTAATAAAAGCATTCTTAACATCCACTTCCTGCGCCAGCAGTCCGTTCTCGCTCAGCCATTGGTTAACTTTCTCCCATGTAGCCTCATCCTGATAGCCGAAGGGCTGGGAGTCAGCATCCATCAGCGGCAGCAGGATCTCCAGACTGCGCTGTTCAATCGCTTCATCCAGCGTCGCGGTGTCCTCCTGATGGGCAAGCAGCAGCTTCAGTGCTTCATCCGGGTGATCGGCTACATACTGCTGGCCTTTTCTGATGGCATCCACGAATTTCTGATAAAAGCCCTGCGAATCCTGCAGTCCCTGCTCACTGGCGGCCAGTACCAGCTCATAATAATCCGGGACCCCGTAATCTACGGGATTGAAGGAGCGGACCGGATGGCCTTGCTGCTCCAGAATCAGCTGCTCATGATTGATGAACCCGCCCATAATTCCATCCACCCGTCCGGTGGAGAGAGCAGGAATCAGATCAAAGCCGACATCCACCAGCTTGAGGGATGAAGGGTCCCCGCCGTCGCTTTTCACCATCGTCTTCAGCATCGCTTCATATAACGGAACGGAGGAATATCCGGCTTGCTTGCCTGACAGCTCTCCCGGGCGGGTAATGCCGCTGTCTGCGGATACCATGAGATGATTCAGCGGGTGGCGCACCAGCGCAGCGATCGACTTGACTGGAATCTGCTCGCCCCGTGCCATCAGCACCTGCGGCTGATAACTGAGTGCCAGATCTACCTTCCCCGCAGCAACAAGCTTCAGCGCATCATTGGTATCGGCCGGCATCTGAATCTCAACCTCAAGGCCCTCCTCCGCGAAATAACCTTCAGCCTCTGCCGCATACAAAAAGGAGTGGACAGCATTGGGATACCAGTCGAGCATAATCGTCAGCTTATGGGCTGCGCCTTCAGCTCCAGTCCCGGCCCCAGCCTCAGAAGTGGCAGTAGTACCAGTTGAAGAGCCGGAGGCCGCGGGACTATTCGTATTGGCGCAGCCTGCCAGTACAGGCAGCATACAGAGGAGCAGAGCGGACAGCAGCATGGCTGGCCTTGAAATTGCATTGTGCAGATAACGGGTATAGCGGATAGTAGTCATGAATAACGTCCTCTTTTCTTCAAAATAATCTTCTCCAGCGCGGCGACTGCCAGAAACAGCAGGATACCGAGTACGGATAATAAGACAACAGCAGCGAACATCTTGGCGCTCTGCAGATTCCCTGCCATTCTGCGGCTGAAATAGCCCAGCCCTTGGCTGCCCCCAAGCCATTCCCCAATCGTTGCACCGATCACACAGTACACAGCCGACAGCTTCAGTCCGGAGAAAAAAGAAGGCAAGGCCAGCGGAACGCCCACCTTCCAGAGAATCTGCCAACGGTTCGCGCCGTACGTAAGCAGCAGCTCCCGGTAGGCGTCCGTGTTCTTAGACAAGCCGTCATAGGTGCCGATGACCACCGGGAAGAAAGCGGTCAGGAAGACAACGGCGACCTTGCTCCACAAGGTGTAGCCGAACCACATGATGAACAGAGGCGAGAGGGCGATCAGCGGAACCGTCTGGCTGATAATCAGCAGCGGGTACAGCGCCTTGGCCAGCGGACTGAACAGGTGCATGGCGATGCCCAGCAGGCTGCCGCAGACCACAGAAAGTGCAAAGCCTGTGAGCACCTCAAGCAGTGTAGCAGGCAGATGTACCGCGAATAACAAGCGGTGTTCCTCCAGCACAGCCATGCAGATCGCAGATGGAGCCGGAAGGATGAAGGGAGGAACCAGGCCCAGCCGGGCTACTGACTCCCAGACCGCAAGCGCCAGCAGGGCGAGCAGGGCCGCCGGACCGTAATGCTGGAGCAATCTTCTAAGAGCGGCGGTTCTCATATAACTTCAGCTCCAATTTCTGGCGCAGGGCGGCGAACTGCGGTTCATAGTTCAGACTGTGATGACGCGGACGAGGGAGACTGGCTGAGAATTCCTGTATCCCGCCGTCCTCTCGGCCAGTCATTAGATAGATTCTGTCACTGAGCAAGAGCGCCTCCTCCAAGTCATGGGTGATGAATAGCACCGTCTTGTCTAGCTCCGCCCATAACTCCAGCAGCCAACGCTGCAGCGAACGCTTCGTAATGGCATCGAGCGCCCCGAACGGCTCATCGAGCAGCAGCAGGTCATTCCCGGCCGCCACAGTGCGGAGGACCGCCACACGTTGGCGCATCCCGCCGGACAGCTCCTGCGGATAAGCCCCTTCGGTCTCGTCAAGGCCGAAACGGTGTAGCAGGGTACGGATCTCGGCAATAGCGGCTGCTTTGGGACGGCTGCGCTTAAGCTCCCAGGGCAACAGACAATTGTCCAATACGGTGCGCCAAGGCAGGAGGAGATCCTGCTGCGGCATGTAGGCCACGCTACCCAGTCTTTTCGCTGCTGTTGCTGAATCAGCTCCGTTAAGCGTGATCCTGCCGCTGCCCGGCTCCAGCAGACCGGCGATGATTTTGAACAAAGTGCTTTTGCCGCATCCGCTTCCGCCTACGATAGAAATGAATTCGCCGCGCTGCACATTCATGGATAGCCCTGAGAATACGGGTGTCCGGGACGAACCGGTCCCGAAGACATAGGACAGATTGCTAATATTGATCATAAGACTATGTACGAAGCCTCCTTGGAATTGGTATAGATACTGTACGGAGCACAAAAAAGCCCCATTCATTCCCGGAGGCAATGAATGGGGCGGAAGGTACAGTCAGCTGAGGCCCTGTGACGGGAACCACTGATACATTCTGCTCCACTTCCCTCCGCTGGTATGATCCAGATCAGGTTCAAAGGGTCCGGAGCTTAAGCTCCGTCTCAGTCGGCCGACTCCCCTAGTGAATAATGTTGCTATTGAATTCGTAATTGCTACTTAATATACCACAAATTCTCCTCTTGTAAAGGGCAGGCGGTCAGCGCTTCGCCAGACCGGTCACGAACAAAGTGACGATGCCCCGGGAGATGTCCAGCTTGGAGGCGTGGTGCCGCTTCTGCTCATACAGGTACAGATCGGGACTGAGGACAGAGATTAGGGCTGTGGCCGCAAAGGCCGGATCAATGTCAATAATCTCACCACCTGCCGCAGCGCGCTCTAGCAGCTCTGTCATCATCACCCCCAGCCGCTGAAAAAAAGGATGCTCAAACTGGGTCAGCTGCTTCTTGCCGGTGAACTCGGCTTTGATCATATTCAACAGCTCGGCATATTGTTCAATGAAATCGGCAATCTGCTCAATGCTGCTCTGCAGCTGAGCGAGCGCCGGGGCTTCACCGGCACTGGCAGCGACCTGCTGCTCCAGCCCGGACAGGAATTGATCTGCGCTGCCCTTCAGCAGGGCAGAACAGATCTCACCCTTGTCCGTAAAACGGCGGTACAGGGAGCCTTGCCCTATGCCTGCCCGCTTGGCAATGCTGTACATGCTGACCGCCTCGAGTCCGCTCTCGGTGAACAACTGGCGGGCAGCTTCAAGAATCCGCTGGACATAAGGATCGGCGGACACGGGCGGAGCGGATTCTATGGCTTGCGGAGCTGACGGATGGAGCTGCGCAGCATCGGTGTCTGGCTTGTTCATGAGAACCCCTTTCAGAAATAAATCAGTGATTTACAGAAAAATAAATAAAAGAATTGACACCACGGACAATTGTCCGTAGACTATGAATTGCACTAACGGACAGTTGTCCGTTCACTCATTATATAGAACAATCTGCCCGCAGGTCAATGTAGAACGCGGACAGCTTTAGGAGGAGAAGAGACATGGATCAGACCTTGAAGCAGGAAGCCGATTTCCGGCTGTCCAGTATTCTGGTTCCGCTGCTGGCTATTATTGCAGGAGTATTTATGGTTGTGCTGGACAGTACGGCGATGAATGTAGCTTTGTCCAGGCTGGTGGTGGATTTCAAGACGGATCTGCATACGCTGCAGTGGGTAGTTACCGGATATATGCTGGCTCAAGCTTCAGTTATTCCGCTGTCAGGCTGGCTGTCTGACCGGTTCGGAGCCAAGACAGTCTTCCTGACGGCGGTTATTGTGTTCACGATAGGCTCGATTCTGTGCGCTACACCAAGCAGCGCCGAATGGCTGATTGTTTTCCGGGTCATTCAGGGACTGGGCGGCGGCTGTGTGCTCCCTGTCGGGATGGCCTATGTGTACAGACTGGCTCCCAAAAGCAAGGTTGGCGTAGTCATGGGCATTATGGGCATTCCCGTCCTGTTCGCACCGGCTATTGGTCCGGTATTGTCGGGCTGGCTGGTTGAATATCATTCCTGGCGCTGGATCTTCCTCATTAATATTCCGATTGGCATCATTGCTGTGCTGATTGGCCTGCGCAAGCTGCCGAATGCTGCGAAGAACAGCGTGCCCGGCATGGATAAGCTAGGTATGGTTCTTGGCCCGCTGGCCTTTGCTTCGTTAACCTACGGGGTTAGCCAGGGCGCGCAGAGCTGGACCTCTGAGAAAACGCTGATCGGATTGCTGCTGGGCGCTGTGGCGCTAATCGCTTTTATCATCGCAGAGCTGCGCTCCAAGACACCGCTGCTGGAGCTGCGGATTCTGAAATCCGTAGATTTCACGACAGGAATCATCGTGCAGTGGATTGCCCAATTCGGCTTATATGGCGCGTTATTCCTGCTCCCGCAATTTCTGCAGCAGGCCCGCGGCTTCGGCGCATTTGATACCGGTCTGACGCTGCTGCCGCAAGCGATCGCTTCCGGGCTGATGATGCCGATTGCCGGGATACTGTTCGACCGGATCGGTGTGCGCTGGCTTGTGGTCTGCGGTCTCAGTCTGGTCTCCGGCGCGTTATTCCAGTATTCGCATGTAGATCTTACCACACAGAGCCGGGACCTGATCCTTCCGCTGATCATGTGCGGGGCGGGAATGGGCATGATGATGATGCCAATGAACACGCATCTGCTCAATAAGGCACCCAGCCATCTGGTGAACCGGGTAACCTCGCTGACGAACTCGATGCAGCAGGTAATTACTTCGCTGGCCGTCTCGACGCTGGTTACGATTCTGACCGCAAGAACAACTGCGCGCGGCATAGAGATGCAGGAAGCGGCGGCAGCTGCCGGGAAAAGTACCGCAGGCGCTTCACAGCAAGCGTTGCTGCTGGCTAAGCAAACTGTATTATCGCAGGGCTTCGCAGATACGTTCCACATTATGATGTTTGTCGCGCTTGGCGGTGCGGTCCTTGGACTGCTGCTGCGCCGGGGCCGCCATTCCGGAACTGAACGTTCTAAGGAACAGGCAGCACCAGAAATCATGCACGTATAGTAATGCCCATATAGAAGCAGAGCTTATGTAGTGCATAGAGCAGCGATTCTCCTTTTCTCGGAGAGTCGCTTTTTGTATTGATTTCTCTTCTGGATATCCTGATGCAGGAACAGAAATTGGGGCAAGCTAAGCTATTGAAAATCAATACAATACAAATCCGATGAATATAATCGGAAAAAGTTGTTGACGCAGGTAACACCCCGGTGTTACGATTCTTTTTGCCGGTAAACACGGTGCTTGCAGAGAAGATACGAGAGGGGATTCATCGAATGAAAAAACTAAGTCTAACTATTATGCTGCTCCTGACCATGGTCACGGCTGCGGCTTGCGGAAGCAACAATACGGACAAGACAGCAACGGGCGGCAATACCGGGGCTGAACCCACATCTGCTGCTACAGAGGGTGCAGCTTCCGGGGAGCAGAACAGCCTTGAGGCCGTCAAAGCCAGCGGCAAGCTGCGCATCGGAACCGAAGGAACCTATGCACCGTTCACCTTCCATGATGCAGACGGCAAGCTGACGGGCTTCGATGTCGAGATCGCCGAAGAAGTGACCAAGCGCCTGGGTGTGAAGCCGGAGTTCATCGAGACACAGTGGGACGGGATTTTTGCCGGGATGGATGCGGGGCGCTTCGATGTGATCTTCAATGAAGTCTCCATTACCGATGAGCGTAAAGTGAAATATGATTTCTCCGATCCGTATATTGTCTCCAAGGCTGTGCTGATCGTCCCCGAGGATAATCAGGATATTAAGACCTTCGCTGATCTCAAGGGTAAAAAAGCCGGCCAGTCGCTCACCAGCAACCTCGGCAAAATCGCCACAGACAACGGTGCTGAGATCGTATCCACCGAGGGCTTCAATCAGGCGATTGATCTGCTGACCTCCGGCCGGATCGATGCTACCGTCAATGACGGCTTGTCCTACCTCGACCTGAAGAAGCAGAAGCCGGATATCAAGATCAAGAAGGTGGATGAGATTGCCGAAGGCTCGCATAGTGCCGCAGTCTTCCTGAAAGGGAATGACGAGCTGGTGCAGGCGGTGAACGAAGCGCTGACCGCTATGAAGAGCGACGGAACCTACCTTAAGATCTCCGAGAAGTATTTTGGCGCTGACGTATCGAAATGATGGATGACCGCCAAATACAAATATTTCTCGATTCACTGCTGCCTCTGTTCAAAGCGGGGGTGGCTTTTACCCTTCCGCTTGCGGTAGTATCCTTTATTCTTGGGCTGCTGCTGGCGGTGGTTACTGCACTTGCCCGGCTGTCCTCCTTGAGGCTTCCGAGACTGATTGCCCGTTTCTATGTCTGGGTGATCCGGGGAACGCCGCTGCTGGTGCAGCTGTTCATTATTTTCTATGGACTGCCCGCCGCCGGGATTGTGCTTGATCCGTTCATCGCCGCTGTCATCGGGTTCACGCTAAGTGTCGGGGCCTATTCCTCGGAGATTGTCCGGGCTGCTATTCTGTCTATCCACAAGGGCCAGTGGGAAGCCGCGTTCTCTGTGGGAATGAGCCGGAAGCAGGCTCTGCGACGGGTGATCTTGCCTCAAGCTGCCCGTGTATCGGTTCCTCCGTTATCGAATTCTTTTATTAGCCTGGTTAAGGATACCTCGCTTGCGGCCAGTATTACTTATGTCGAGATTTTTAGAAAAGCCCAGCAGATTGTGGCGACATCCTATGAACCCCTGCTGCTATATTGCGAAGCGGCATTGTTCTATCTGCTGTTCTGCTCCGTATTGTCGGCGTTGCAGAATTATTTGGAGAAGCGGCTGGACCGGTATTCGGCCAGTTAAGGTTAAGGAGGCACAGGCATGATTGAAATACGCGATTTACATAAGTCTTTCGGGCCGCTGGAAGTGCTAAAAGGTGTGGATATCACCGTTGAACACGGCCAGGTAATGGTCATCATCGGACCTTCCGGCTCCGGCAAAACCACACTGCTGCGCTGCTTCAACCTGCTGGAGACCCCCGACAAGGGCAGTCTTATGCTGAACACGATTAAGCTGGATTTCACCCCAGGCGCCAAAATTCCACAGCGTACCGTACTGTCCCTGCGCCAGCAGACAGGAATGGTATTCCAGTCTTATAATCTGTTCCCGCATATGACGGCGATCGGCAATGTGATGGAGGGACAGGTCACGGTGCAAAAGCGTTCTAAGGAAGAAGCGCGCAGCAAAGCGCTGGCCCTGCTGGACAAGGTGGGTCTGGCAGACAAGGCAGATGCGTATCCGCATCAGCTGTCCGGCGGCCAACAGCAGCGTGTAGCGATAGCCCGCGCCATGGCGGCCTCGCCGGAGGTGCTGCTATTCGATGAGCCGACCTCGGCGCTTGACCCTGAGCTGGTCGGCGAGGTGCTGAAGGTTATCAAGCAGCTGGCCCGGGAAGGAATGACAATGGTCATCGTCACCCATGAGATGAAATTCGCGGCCGATGTGGCCGACCGGATCATCCTGATGGACAACGGAGTTATTCTGGAGCAGGGAACCCCCCGGGAGGTGCTGGAGGAGACGAAGAACCCGCGCGCCCTGCAATTCCTCAACCGGTTGAGCGGGTCAAATTTCCTCATTTAGAAACTAATTTGCCTGTGTATGTGATGTGATCTTGTGAAAGGACCTGGATCGAGCTGCTGCCCAGCTTGGTGCTACCCTTGAAGGCTGTAATCTCCAGACTGCTGTCAGAGACAGTGTATTGAATGGATTTATCAGTTGGAGGAGACCAGTAGACCGTATCCCCGGGCTTAACAATGGCTTTGGTTTTCGAAAGGATCACCTTTCCGTCGGCCGGATTCCACAACAGCAGCTGGCCCTCAGTGGCCCGTACCTCAATGGTATCTGCACCTTCAGCAGCAAGCTTGATCGGGAAGCCGGGCACACTGCTCATATATAACGAGTACTGGCCGAGCGGAAATTCGACACCCGGCTGAACCACTACCGGGACGCCGTCTGCTGCATAAGCTGTCACCATGAACCCGCTGTAAAGGGGAGAAGGGGTGGCAGGATCACCGCTGTTCACAAGGAGGGGTCCTAGGGTGGCGATTAAGAGGATGATCACACAGGAGAGCACAGTGGTCATTATTTTTCTGAGAAATGTCCAAGCTGAGGTCTTTGACGTACCGGAATGAATTGTGGCACTGCGGATAATGGATTGTTTAAAAGCTTCGTCAGCCTTGATACCGTCCATCCCGTTCACATACTTATCCTTCATCATGGTCGAAATCCTCCATTAGCTTAGTCTTCAACAGCTCCTTAGCCCGCTTAAGCTGAGTGCGGACCGTATTCTCATTGATGCCCAGGAGCTGCGCAATTTCTGCTGTTTTGTAGCCCTCATAATAATAGAGATGTATGACGATCCGATATTTTCGGGGAAGCATCAGCACATAGGATAGGATTTCCAGATCTTCTGCCGGTTCAATAGGAAGAGGCACTTCTTCATAGGAGCGGAACCATTTCCGCCACGGGCTGCGGATGACATCCCTGCACGTATTAATTGTTACTCTTATGAACCATGCCTTCTCATGCTCCAGGCTGTTAAAGATACGCTGGTGCTTGAAAAACTTGATGTATACCTCCTGGCACACATCCTGAGCATCCGCCAGATTACCGAGATGAGCAAGGGCTAAGCGCAGGAGCATATCGGTATATTGGTTGACTGTAGTTGTTAAGCTGTCAGGTTCATTCATAAGGTTGTCGTTATTCCCCATCATCCGCCTCCATTCACTACTAACACGTATGGTAAAGGGAGAATGTTTCATCTCACAATAAGCCTACGTACTTCCTGCCAAAAAAACAAGGCTGCCCCTAGCCGTAACGGCTTCCGGGACAGCCTTGTATCTATCATACGCGGGGGAACGGTATGAACAACTCCAACTTTCCTTTAATTCTGTGTGCCGCCATCGCTAACGGACTTCAAGTAGTCCAGCGTGTTGTACAGCATAACTGCTGCTTCAGCGCGGGTAATCGTGCTCTTCGGATTGAACTTGCCGCTGGCATCGAGGGCAGTGATCTTGTATTTCAGCGCCCGCTGAATGCTGCCCTGGTAGGAAGGGTCCAGCGCGTCTGCGTCTGCAAGCGTAGCAGGGACGAGATTGATCATCGGCAGGTTACCGGCCTTCTCCACAGCTTGAACCAGCATACTGGTATACAACTCTTTAGAAATCGGCTTTGCCGGATCGATATTGGCCGGGATATTCACACCATTATAGTGCGCATTGATGAAGGCTTCCGCGTACCAGGCATTGTCCTTTACTTTGGAGAAAATAGCACTGGCCTGGGGAGCCTTATTGAAATCAATGGCGGCCAGGCTAAGCTGCAGACCACCGGAGATGAACTGTACACCTTGTGCAGTCGATACTATGGCTCCGGGAAGAAACTGTGTGTCTGATATTCCTTTGATTCGACCTTGCTCCTTTAGTGTATCTATTTTATCCTTGCCGCTTATACTGCCGATATCCTTGAAGCTGCTGCCTGCTGCAAACATCTGCCCGGCCAGCGAGAAGGAGAGAAGGGTGGCTGCGGTTATAGCTGCGATAGTGTATTTTCTCATAAACATCTGAATTCCACCTCTATTATAGGTTGGGCCGCTTGGCCTGTATCAACTCCCTTGACGGTATAAGGTTAGAAAAGGTTGCAGCGCTCTACATCATTTCCTGAAACAGCAGATTGCGGTAGGGGTACCGGCTAAATCTGGTCTTGAACAGCAGCGCGATTCCGCTTTCTTCAATCGTTACAGATTTCAGTGACGTTGTTCTCACCAGACTGCGGACCATCGCCCTTACCGCCCGGTTATCCTTACGCCGGATGGCGGCAGCCATAGCTTCAGCGAAGCTCCGGTTAACCGCAAGCTCGCGGTACAGCGGGATGATGGAACGCGCTATGCAGCGGTGAGCGTCTGTATTGAAGGTGAACTGAACGGTTCCAGGCGGAATCGTCGTTCCATTGGTATAGAAGGCAACCGGCAGCGGAAAAGGGAAAGAGATAAAATATCCGATCCCGTTCGTTCCGTAATTCTCCGCGTCCGCAAGTGCGGGGATACTGTGGAGCAGGCTGCCCATCAGGTCCAGGTCGGCAGTGACAACCGCGGTTGTCCATTGCCTGGCATAACTGCGGTCTCCGGCAATTTTCCGGTAGAACGGCAGCATGGCCGCAGCTACGCTGCGCAGTACACGGGCTGTTACAAGCCGCTGCGTCTGCTTAGGTTGTACTTTCGCCATCTGGATCATCCTCACTTTTTAAATATATTAATTTATACGTTGCACACGATAAATTATCCTATAAGTTTCATGTGATCTTGATATAGAGTATGGGGATAGCGCGCACTTCGGAATGGGCGGACCCGGTTTCGGCAGAAATATTATCTGTGTGCGGAGCGGCAGAGGGGGCTATTGCGGGCAAGTGATGTTATACTGGTGTCAGGACTTTTCTTTGACGGGCAAGTTTGTTATGCTTATATCGTAACGATTACTAATTATTCTGCGGGAATTGTTCTGCTTCCGGAAAGGTGGGAACCCGGGTGAACCGAGTGGCAAATATCAGCCAGCAGTTTGCGGCTCATAATTATAAGCTTACACCACAGCGTGAGGCGATAGTGAGAGTGCTGCTGGATAATGAGAAGGATCATCTAAGCGTGGAAGAGGTATATATGCTGGTCAAGCGCAGTTACCCGCATTTGGGCCTGGCGACGGTCTACCGTACCTTGGAGCTGCTGTGTGAACTTCATATTGTGCAAAAAATGAATTTCGGCGACGGCGTCGCCCGTTATGATCTGCGCGACGATGATCATGTGCATATGCATCATCACCTGATCTGCAATGTATGCGGTAAGCTGGAAGAGATCAAGGATGATTGGCTGTTGGAGCTGGAGGCGCGGGTAGCCCGTGAATATGGCTTCAGTGTGACCGATCACCGTCTCGATTTCAAAGGCACCTATAATAGCTGTCAAAAGAACGGCTGCAAGGGCGACAAGGACTGCCGCGCCGTCTCATAAGCACATCTGCAGCACGCAGAAGGCGCAGGGCTGAAGTTCAGCCTGCGCCTTCTTGCAAATATAAGGCGTGCCCAGAAAGCGCGTATCTTCTAACCGGTGAAAGTCCGGTCACGGGAGGGGCCAAGCCCCCGTGTAGCTAGGATGCCTGCGTACGGCGAAATCCGTGCGTAGAAGCGCATCGACAAAAGTCCGGTCAGAGACAGGGCGAGCAACCCGCCAGGCCGTAACATGAAGTGAATCCTGCCGCGTCGTCATAAAGGCCCCGCAAGGGGGAAGAGAGGAAGTCGAACCTCGCTTATATGGGTGAAGACCATGGAAGCTGCAGAGAACTTGGAACGGCAGTGAAGAATCCTCCGGCGTATGGGGATCGGCATGGAAGGAAAGAAGACATAGTGAACTGGGGAGACCCTCCCCCACACGGGAGGATTTTTTTTTTAGAAACCCGTAAAAAGACGCTCTATAAGTCCAAAAGATGAAATGAACCGTCTGTGGGAAGGGAGTCCGAGGGGCTCATAGTACCGAGGAACCTAAGGACAACATAACCTTAGGGAGAGAAGGAGCCCTGCTTTGTTTATGCTTTTGGAGGAGGTACGAGTGAGTGAATGCCAGTAGGCTAACGACACCTAAGGAAAAAGTTCAAGAACTCCAAGAAAAGCTAGGTCATGCGGCCAAGGAGAACAACAAGCGTAAATTCCATGCACTGTACGACAAAGTCTACCGCTGGGATGTGCTGAGTGAAGCCTGGAAACGGGTGAAAGCGAACAAGGGGGCTGCCGGAGTAGATACGGTGACGCTCGCGGATATTGAGAAACAAGGAGAAGTGCAATTTCTCAAAGACTGCGAGCGAGCATTAAAGGATGGTAACTACCACCCACAGCCCGTACGGCGGCACTATATCCCAAAGAAAGACGGGAAACCAAGACCGCTGGGCATACCCAGCGTGCGCGACCGAGTGGTGCAGATGGCAACCAAACTCGTCATTGAACCGATCTTCGAAGCGGATTTCGAAGAAGTATCCTTCGGATTTCGCCCGAAGCGAAGTGCGAAAGGAGCACTGGATCGAATCCGGAAAGCCTGCAACCGCAAAGGAAATTGGGTAGTCGACGTCGACATCCAAGGTTACTTCGACAATATTAACCAGGAGAAACTGATGAAATTGGTACAAATGCGTATCAATGACAGACGAATCCTGAAGTTAATCCGGAAGTGGCTTCAGGCGGGAGTCATGGAAGAAGGAAACGTAAGACGTTCCGATTTAGGCACACCACAAGGTGGAGTGATCTCACCACTTTTGGCGAACATCTATCTGAACTATTTTGACCGACTGTGGGAAAAACACGGGAAAGGAGTAGGTGAACTCACGAGGTATGCAGACGATCTTGTGGTGGTCTGTAAAACTAAAAAGGACGCCGGACATGCGTATGAACTCATACGCAGAATCATGGAACGTCTGGAGCTGACGCTACACCCAACCAAAACCCGTATTGTCGGCTTATGGACAGGAGACGAAGGATTCGACTTCTTAGGAATGCACCACCGGAAAAAGAAGGCAGAAACATCCCAAGGCAAGGTGTATTACACCACGCAGCAGTGGCTAACGAAGAAGGCGGAGGAACGAATTCGAGGCGTGGTTAAAGAAAGATTAGCACCGCCCAGCATGCGTTCGAAATCGTTTGCGGAACACGTGGAATGGCTCAATCCCAAGATTCAAGGATGGAGAAACTACTATTACACAAAGTACAGCCAAAAGAGGTTAGCAAAACTGGATTGGTATATTCTGCAACGATTTACCCGGTGGTATGCGAAGAAGAGACAACGAGGAAGATGGATGAGATCCCGGTCAGAAGTTAGATATTTGACCATCCAATATGGACTAAAAACGCTATTGTAATCTGCATGCCGATGAATGACAAACATCGGAAAGCCGTATGAGGGAAAACCTCACGTACGGTTTGATGAGGAGGGGCTGGGTTGCACCAGCCCTTTACTCTAGAAGTAATATGTTTCACACGATAACTTATCTTTCTATTTCTCGCTGAACGGTGCCGTCCCTAAAAGGACGGCATAGCGT
The DNA here is from genome assembly GCF_038002365.1 of Paenibacillus sp. FSL P4-0338. NCBI lineage: Bacteria > Bacillati > Bacillota > Bacilli > Caryophanales > Paenibacillaceae > Paenibacillus > Paenibacillus sp. FSL P4-0338. Next base: position 1,118,420 of record NZ_JBBOCG010000001.1, read on the forward strand.
TTCCACTTGTGTATGCGTAATCTGCGAAATGCCGCTGCTAGGAGCGGTTCGGCACGAAGGATTTGATCCAGGTTCCGAAGCTGCCGGGATTGCGGGTCTGAACCAGGATCACCCCTTCGCCGCGGAACCGGCAGACCAGGGCCTCGCCGCTGGTTAAGCTGTTCAGCCAGCCGGAGGCTGCTTTTTCCACCTTGTAATTCATATAGTCCGGCCAAGCTACAAGGTGTCCGTTATCGATGATCATCTCTTCGCCCGGTCCGAGGTTAATAGCGTGAATCGCTCCGAAGGAGGAGAGGAAGACGGTGCCCCTGCCGCTGATTTCGAGAATGAAGAAGCCTTCGCCGGAGAACAGGCCGCGGGTCAGATTCTGCATCTTGGTATTGACCTGAATGCCTTGGGTTCCCGCCAGGAAGCCGTCTTTCTGAACAATCAGCTTGTACGACCCGTCCAGCTCAATGGCCTGCACATCCCCGATGGAACCGGGTGAGAGCAGCACCTCACTCTGTCCGCGCGTGGCGGTCAGCTCCTGGAAGAAGAATTTCTCCCCGCTCAGCATACGGCCCAGGCCGCGCATAATTCCGCCGTCCACGGTGCCCCGCAGCTCCACGTTCGGTGACATGGCGACCATCGCCCCCATCTCCGCCTTGACGCTCTCGCCCGGCTCCAGCAGGACCTTCAGCATGGCGAAGGCGCCGTCATACAGCACATCATATTTCATATAGTACTCCTCCTCATTCTTGCGGTTATTTGTTATGATCACAGGTATGTATCTTGCTCTTCAAGGATACTGTACCAAGCCGTGCGACTGCAAGCCGGACCTAAGGAAGCGAGGGGCTGGTATGCAGTAACAAATGAATATAGTGAACAGTACCGGGCAGCAGTCAGGATATTGTGTTAAAATGAAGCGGACAGTGCAGCCGCATTGAATCTACGAACGACAAGGAGTGTTACCGCTTATGGCACGAACAAGAACGCAGAAGGCGCTGCTTAAGGCAGAGCGCTCAGGCACATGGGTTGCAGAAAGAAACCGCAGACTCAACCAGGATTACGGGGCTATCTCTCAGCATGTCAGAGTTACACCCGGCAAACGCGAGCAACTCCATAAGGTCAAACACAAGGAGCGGATCTTCCATGATGGCGCTCCTTTTGCATGCCTGGGCATAACTGCTTAATGCTTAAACCTGTGCCCTGCTATGAATACGGTACTCCTTGGGCGACATGCCGAACCGGCTGCGGAAAATCCGGTGGAAATAGGTATAGTTCGCAAATCCGCAGGTCTCGGAGACATGCTCCAGCGGCATGGGGCTGAACGTAATCTTTTCCCGGGCCATATCCAGCCGTACATCATTTACATATTTGACAATCGTGGTGCCGAAAGCTTCCTTGAACAGATGAACTGCCCGGGAGACCGAGATATCTACATGTGCAGCCACATCCTCCAGCCGGAAGGCGTAAGAGGCATGCTCTTCAACGTACTGCTTCATCCGGTAAGCCAGATAAGCCTTCGGTGAGATCGCGGGCTGATCAATCATCAGCCGGTCAATTTCCATACATAGAATCTGCAGATAACAAGAGGAGATGTCCGGTGAGGAGTCCGACAAGCGGCGCTGCTCCAGCACAAGCTGGCGGAAGAGGCCGAGAATATGATCGCTCATCGGCAGACGGAGCACCGCCGGACGCTGCTTGCGTCCCCACCATTCTTCAATCCATGGGCCGCTGCAAAAGATATGATAGTCGCCGCTCTCGATCCTCGGCTTGCCGACGGGATAGACTTCCTTGTCGATACTCAGATAGTAGGGGTCATCCGGTGCGAACAGCATGAGATCGCCGCTCTCAACGGTCGTAATGGCTCCGTTCTCCCTGGTGCGGCTGCGGCCTTCGGTCTGGAGCCGCAGCAGATAATACTGTACGCCCTCGCTGCGTGACATATGAAACGGTTTGCGGTGGAAGGAGAATCCGGCGGATAGAATGTGGCAAGCGGCAGATGTGGTCATGAGTCCCTCCTAAGTCTAATAAATGATAAGCAGATTGTTCATGTTTTAATCATATTATTCATTTTATTATATGCGCTTTCATATTACCATGTACCTAAGTGAAAAACATAAAAATGATGTGGAGAAGGCCGTATTGCGGCGCTAATTGCTATATTAACAAACTCTGGAAGCAGTGGATGAAACCAATAGAACGTGACGTTCTCCAATGTTTACAGCCCGTTTGTTCAGGTGATACATTTCGGGGAAGGCAACCGGAAGTGTGGCGGCAGCAAGAACAGGATATCTCCGGATCACATAAGGAGTGGGAATAATAATGCTTAAGGTTGGACTACAGCTGTACACACTAAGAGAAGAACTGGAACAGGATTTCGAGGGGACTATACGTAAGGTAGCCGAGCTGGGCTACAGCGGTGTGGAGTTCTTCCACTATTTCGGCCGTACGGCCGGGCAGGTGAAGGCGCTGCTTGAAGAGACAGGGCTTGTTGCTGTCGGAGCGCACCGCCCGTACGAAGCGATGCTGAATGATACAGAGCAGGAGATCACTTTCAATCTGGAGATCGGCAACCGTAATCTGATCGTGCCTTATCTGTCAGAAGAACAACGGAACTGGCCGGAGGTAGCGGCAGGTCTGCGGACCATCGGCGAGAAGTGCCAGGCTGCCGGTGCTGTTCTGTCTTATCATAATCATGATTTTGAATTCACGGAGAAGGTTGACGGCCAGCCAGCCTTTGATTATCTGTTCGAAGCGGTGCCTGCTGAGCAGCTTCAAGTGGAGATGGATACATGCTGGGTGTATTACGGCGGATATGATCCGGCAGAATATATCCGTAAGTACGCAGGACGCCTGCCGATCATCCACCTCAAGGATCTGAAGAAGAAAGAAGACGGCTCACCGGAGACCGTAGTACTCGGCGAAGGTGAAGTGGATCTGGCTGCGATCATTGAAGCAGCAGCTGCGGCTGGTGTGGAATGGGCAGTGGTAGAGCAGGACTTCTGCAGCCGCTCGCCGCTTGGTAGTGTGGCTGACAGCTTGAACTGGATCAAAACATATGAGAATCAAGGAGGAAGTATTCATGTCTAACAAACTCAAAATTGCTATTATCGGTTGCGGTGGTATCGCAAACGGCAAACATATGCCAAGCCTTGCCCGTCAGGAGGATGCCGAAATGGTGGCATTCTGTGATATCGTGGAAGAACGTGCCCAGGAGGCTGCCAAGACCTACGGCTGCGAAGGCGCTGCTGTATTTACCGATTTCCGGGAGCTGCTGGCAACGGGCGGATTCGATATCGTGCATGTCTGCACGCCGAATGACAGCCACTCCGAGATTACGGTTGCTGCACTGGAAGCCGGCAATCACGTGCTGTGTGAGAAGCCGATGGCCAAGACTACTGCACAGGCCAAGGAAATGCTGGATGCCGCCAAGCGTACAGGCAAGAAATTGTCCATCGCCTATCAGAACCGTTTCCGCGCAGACAGTGAATATCTGAAGGGGCTGTGTGAAGAAGGGGAGCTTGGCGATATCTATTACGGTAAGGCTATTGCGCTTCGCCGCCGCGCGGTTCCAACCTGGGGTGTGTTCCTGGATGAAGAGAAGCAGGGCGGAGGACCGCTGATCGATATCGGTACCCATGCGCTGGATCTGACACTCTGGCTGATGAATAACTACAAACCGCGTATGGTCGTAGGCTCTACTTTCCATAAGCTGGGCCAGAAGAAGAATGCCGCGAATGCCTTCGGTCCTTGGGACCCTGAGCAATTCAAGGTTGAAGATTCCGCCTTCGGCTTCATTACAATGGAGAACGGTGCTACAATTGTACTTGAATCCAGCTGGGCGCTGAACGTATCTGAATTCGGTGAAGCGAAGACCATGCTTGCCGGAACGGAAGGCGGAGCAGATATGAAGGACGGGCTGCGTCTGAACGGCGAACGTGCCGGCCGCCTGTATGAGACCAAGGTGGACCTGTCCTCCGGCGGTGTCGCCTTCTACAGCGGAGCTGCGGAGAATGAAGCAGACCGTGAAGCCCGTCTGTGGCTGGAAGCCGTAAGAGAAGATAAGGACCCGGTGGTTCTGCCGGAGCAGGCCTTCGTAGTTACCCAGATTCTTGAAGCAGTGTATGAATCAGCACGTACCGGACGCGCCGTATATTTCGACGGAAGTTCTGACAACTAAGAGCATCTCCGGGTCACGCGACTATTTAGAGAAACAGGAGTGGAATCCATGAGTTCAATCAAACATACTGTAGCCATCATTGGTTACGGCGGAATGGGGAGCTACCATACCCAATTAATCAAAGAGAGTGACCGGGTGGTAGTAACCGGTGCCTTCGATCTGCTGGAGAACCGGCGCACCTTGGCTGAGGAAGCAGGCTACACCGCGTATTCCAGCTATGAAGAAGTGCTGGCAGATCCGGCTGTGGACATCGTTCTGATCGCTACACCGAATGATGTCCACAAGGACATCGCCCTTCAGGCTTTTCAGGCAGGCAAGCATGTAGTCTGTGAGAAGCCGGTGGCCATGTCCTCGGCTGAATTCATCGAGATGCAGGCTGCTGCGGAGGCGGCCGGACGGGTGCTGATGGTGCACCAGAACAGACGCTGGGATGAGGACTTCCGCGTGATCAGGGAGATGTATGAGCAGGGGACGATTGGATCACTCTTTCAGATTGAATCCCGGGTGCACGGTGCCAACGGAATTCCCGGCGACTGGCGCCATGTGAAGGAGCAAGGCGGCGGGATGCTGCTGGACTGGGGCGTGCATCTGCTGGATCAGCTGTTGTTCATGATTGACAGCAAGGTGAGCAGTGTCAGCAGCAGTCTGAGCTTTGTCCTCGGCAATAACGTGGATGACGGCTTCGATGCAGTGCTGCAGTTCGAGAATGGCATCAGAGCCATCGTGGAGGTAGGGACAACCAACTTCATCACGATGCCAAGATGGTATGTGAAGGGCACCGGGGGAACCGCTATTATTGAAGACTGGTCACTGAGAGGCAGAATTGTAGCCCCCAACCACGAATCGGAAAAGATTGAACCGACACCGATCCGCGCAGGTGTAGGCTTGACCAAGACAATGGCCCCGCCTTCAGAAGGTTCAACAGTCCTTGAAGATCTGCCTGCGGCATTAGAGATGCCCTCCAGCTTCTATGATAATCTGGCCGCTGTCATCGAAGGCACGGCGGAGCCGGTTGTCAAGAATGCCGAGGTGCTTCGTGTGCTGAGACTAATTGAGGCGATCTTCGAAGCTGCAGAGCGTAATGAGACTGTTAAGAATTTCGATATCTACGGAGCTTAAGCAGGCTCCAATACGACCCTAGGAGAGGTGGAATCTGCAAATGAAACTTGGAGTATTTATGGTGTTGTTCGGCGGCCGTAAGCTGGAGGATGCACTGGATTATGTGGTCTCCAAAGGACTTAAGGCTGTTGAGATCGGTACCGGAGGGTATCCCGGGAACAGCCATTGCAATCCCAAGGAGCTGCTGGAGAATGAAGCGGCCCTTCAGGAATTCAAGCAGCAAATTGAATCCCGCGGCTTGATCATCAGCGCGCTAAGCTGCCACGGCAACCCGCTGCACCCACAGAAGGAGCTGGCAGACAAGGATCATGAGGTGTTTGTAGACACCGTGAAGCTTGCACAGAAGCTGGGCGTCAAGGTTGTGAATACCTTCTCCGGCTGTCCGGGCGATCATGAAGGCGCGAAATATCCGAACTGGCCGGTTGCCCCATGGCCGAATGATTACCAGGAGATTCTGGCCTGGCAGTGGGAGAACAAGGTCATTCCTTATTGGACAGAGCAGGCGGCCTTCGCTACTGCACATGATGTGAAGATTGGTCTTGAGCTGCACGGAGGCTTCTCGGTACACACTCCGGCCACTCTGCTGAGATTAAGAAAAGCTGCCGGGGATGCCATTGGGGCGAACCTTGACCCGAGTCATATGTGGTGGCAGGGAATTGATCCGGTACAGGCCATTCATATTCTCGGCCGTGAAGGCGCTATCCATCACTTCCATGCGAAGGATACCGTTATTGATCCGGTGAACGTCAACAAGTATGGCCTGACGGACATGCAGTCTTATGCGAACATGCTGGACCGCGCCTGGCAGTTCCGATCCGTAGGTTACGGACACGATGTCAAGGTCTGGGCAGATATGATGAGCGCACTGCGTCTGGTAGGCTACGACTTTGTAGTCAGTATCGAGCATGAAGACGGCTTGATGTCGATTGAAGAGGGCTTCTCCAAAGCGGTTGACAATCTCAAGCAGGTGCTGATCGAAGAGCCGCTGTCTGAGATGTGGTGGGTCTAACCGGTGGAGAGCTTCACTAAAGTCCAATTGAACGACTGGCAGCTGAGTCTATTGACTGCTGCAGCCTTTGGCACAGATGTACAGATCGTTAGCAGCAGGGAGCTGACCGGTGGATTCTTTAATACGGCCTATGATCTGGAGTTAAGCGATGGCCGCTCGGTCATTCTTAAGGTAGCTCCGGACCCGGAGACAGAGACTCTTAGCTACGAGAAGGATATCATGCGTGCTGAGGTGGAGGCTCTCCGGCTGGTACGTGCTGCTGGCGGTGTGCCTGTGCCGGAAGTGTACAGCTATGACGACAGTCTGCAGCTGGTTCCGTGTCCTTATTTTTTCATGGAGAAGATTGAAGGACAGCCGTATAACGAGGTGAAGGAGAGTCTCACCGAGGAACAACGGTATTCCATTGAATTCGAGCTGGGCCGGTACCAGCGGAGAATCAATGCGATTGAAGGGCCAGCCTTCGGGCTGTTCGGCAAAGAGCCTGACGGGAGCGGACTCACCTGGAGGGAGACCTTCAAGTCTATGCTGCTGAATGTGCTTCAGGATGCGGTCAGACTGGAGGCACGGCTACCGGCTGGTCAGCAGGAAATAGAGCAGGTGGTGGAGCTGTATCTGCCAGCCCTGGATGAAGTGACGCAGCCGCGGCTGGTACACTGGGATCTGTGGGGCGGCAACCTTTTTGTACAGGATGGGGTAATCGTATCGATTATTGACTGGGAGCGGGCGATGTGGGGCGATGTGCTGCTGGAGTATTATTTCCGGCATTTCGAGAGCTCGGCAGCGTTCTATGAAGGGTATGGGTCGGCTTTTGCCAGCCGGAATGAAATTCTGCGCAAGCAGCTATATGACCTGTATCTGGATCTGATCCTAGTGATCGAATGTTACTCACGCCAGTATAAGGATGAGAATCATATTAACTGGGTGCACGATAATCTTGCGGAATCCTGGACACGGTTCACAGCTTTGGTACTATAGCATACTCATAAGGCCGGTTCTCTTTCTGAGATCCGGCCTTAAGGCCTGTTCATCCTCAGTAACTGTTGCGGATGGTAACTACCGGATTGATATCAGCTTCATAGTCAACGCCGCCGGATTCGAAGCCGAACAACTGGAAGAACTCGCGTCTGTAACCGGCCAGATCGGAATATTCGTAGACATTCTCCGTGCGTAGCATGGGCCATATCCGGTCCACTTCTGTCTGCACGGCATGGCTCATCTCATGGTCATCTATCCGGATACGCCCTTGTGTATCTAACGGAGTCCCTTCCGGGTTGTACAGGAAACCGGTATACAGCCGGTAGGCTTGCTCAATGCAGCCTTCGTGCACTCCCTGTTCTTTCATGACCTTGTAGAGGACTGAGATGTATAGCGGAACTACAGGAAGCGCCGAGCTGGACTGGGTCACCAGCCCCTTGCTGACTGCTACATAAGCGCGGCCGCCCGTTCGTGATAATTCTGCATTCAGCTGCAAGGCTGTGGCTTCCAGATGATCTTTAGCCCGGCCAATCGTGCCGTCGCGGTAGATAGCCTGTGTTATCTCTGGACCTACATAGGAGAAGGCGAGGGTAACCGCATCTGCTGCCAGAACGCCGGACTCCCGGAGCGCTTCAATCCATAGCTGCCAGTCCTCCCCGCCCATCACATGAACTGTATCATCTATTTCAGCTTCAATAGCTGGTTCAATCTGTACGGTACTTAGTTCTCCGGTATGGAAATTGACCGTTGTATTGGTATAAGGGTTGACGATGGGCTTCAGCACAGATTGATGAACTTCTCCGGTCTGCGGGTCTGTTCTGCGCGCCGAGGCTACACTGTAGATGACCAGGTCAACCTGTCCAAGCTCGCTGTGGATCAACTCGATGGTCCGTTCTTTCGTCTCAGCGGTAAAAGCGTCCCCGCACACGCTATAAGAGCGCAGGCCCGCTGTGTGGGCCATTTCCTCAAACGCTGCGGAATTATACCAGCCTGCGGAAGCAGTCCGGGTCTCGCTGGCTGTACTCGGCCTATAGACACCTACAGTGGCTGCTCCTGCACCGAAGGCTGCTGCAATTCGTGCGGCAAGCCCATAACCGGTTGAAGCGCCGATAACGAGCACATTGCGGGGACCGGCAAACCTTCCTTGGTTCTTTACATAGGTCACTTGCTCCTGTACCTGCTGTGCACAGCCTGCCGGGTGGGCAGTCGTGCAGATGAACCCGCGGGTTCTCGGTTTTATGATCATTTGAGTAGTTACCTCGCTTTCATCGGTGTTTGGTGGTTGCAGGGATTGCTGAAATAAACATACCAGATGACGACTTTCTTTGGCAAAGGGAGGGATGTAAGGATGATGAGCTTTCTTCAATTACATATTGACCTAACAAGCTTGCTATGGCTGCTGCCTGTCTGCTTTATGTTTCATGATTTTGAAGAAATTCTTACAGTTGAGGCATGGGGAAAGAAGCGCGGACAGTCTGTTACCTCATCAGTTTCCCCCGCTTTGCGAAAGCGTATTGCGCCAATGATGGGCGTAACCACCAGGAATTTTGCTATGGATGTGCTCTTCGTGTATATTCTCATAGTAGGGGTAACCTTCGTTGCGGTATTTTTAGAGTTCTACTGGCCCTACTTAGCAGTCCTCGCTGTGTTTCTGCTGCATGTCTTCACACATTTGGCACAAACTATTGTTCTGAAGCTGTACACCCCGGGTGTAGTGACAGCGGTGCTTATAGCATTTCCGTATTCTTTGTATGCTTTTTACCGCCTGCTGCATGATGGTGTTGTTAGTGAAGCTGACATGGGGTGGTCACTGCTGCTCATGTTGATTCTAACACCGCCGCTTGTATGGGGGTTGATGAAGAAGAGGACAAGGCATAAGCAGAGCCAGGAATGATGATTGTTGACGGTGACGTTTTCAGAAAAATCTTGACGTAAGCCCCTAAAGATAGATAAAATAATAGTATTGCGTGTTTTTTGGAATCACTATCATAACTTGAAAAGAAACAGAGAGGGTGACAGGATGGAGCGCCTTTTAGAGGTAAAAGACCTGGCTATATCATTCAGAACACGCGGAGGAGAAGTTCAAGCAATCCGTGGTGTCAGCTTTCATGTAAATAAAGGGGAGACACTGGCGATTGTTGGCGAATCCGGTTCCGGTAAGAGCGTAACCTCGCAAGCCGTCATGAAGCTGGTTCCTCAGCCTGCGGGCGAATATAAGCGTGGACAGATTCTGTTCGATGGACAAGATCTGATCGGCAAGAATGAGAAGCAGATGCAAAAAATCCGCGGCAAAGAAATCGGAATGATCTTCCAGGATCCGATGACTTCACTCAACCCGATGATGAAGGTTGGCCGGCAGATTACGGAAGTGCTGTTCAAGCACGAGAATATCACGAAGGATGCTGCCTACAAACGTGGTGTTGAATTGCTTAATCTGGTAGGGATTCCGTCACCGGAACGCCGTTTCCAGCAGTATCCGCATGAATTCAGCGGCGGGATGCGCCAACGTGTTGTAATTGCTATGGCACTGGCTGCTAACCCTAAGCTCCTGATTGCCGATGAACCGACAACCGCGCTTGACGTAACTATTCAGGCACAGATCCTTGATCTGATGAAGGACCTGCAGAAGAAGATTGATACAGCGATCATTTTCATCACCCATGACCTTGGGGTTGTGGCGAGAATGGCTGACCGTGTAGCTGTTATGTATGCCGGTCAGATCGTTGAAATGGGTACCGCAGAAGAGATCTTCTACGATCCAAGACATCCGTACACTTGGGGCCTGCTGGCTTCCATGCCAAGTCTGGAGAGCAAAGGCTCGATGCTTACAGCTATCCCGGGCACACCTCCCGACCTGATTAAGCCACCTAAGGGAGATGCCTTTGCCCTGCGCAGCACGTATGCAATGGCAATCGACATGGAGAAGGAACCGCCAATGTACAAGGTATCGGACTCCCACCTTGTGAAGTCCTGGCTGATGCATCCGATGGCACCAGCGGTAGAGCCGCCGGATGTCGTGAAGAAGCAGCGTCGAGTGTTGAGCAATGCTTATCCAGAGCCAGTACTTGTCGGCAATAGCAGCGATTACTAAGTTTAAATGATTAGATTAGCGTCAGGCCTTCATGGGCCTGGCGTTTTTTTTGTGGTTATGGGAGATTATGTTTCATATAAGTATGAAACAAAACTAACTAATATAAATAAAAGTATTGACTAAATCTTATTTGGGCAGCAAAATGTAAGGGTATACATAGGGAGGTAATGATGAGATGAGAAAAAGATCCTTAACGGCATTGATATCCTTATCTCTGCTGTCGGCATGCAGTGGAGGGAATCCGGAAGGGCCGCCGGAGTTCGGGAATGTATCTGTACACGATCCCTCTGTGATTAAGGTGGAGGATACGTATTACGTGTTCGGTTCGCATCTGGCCTCGGCCAAATCCAAGGACCTGATGTCGTGGACGCAGATTTCTTCCGGCGTGACGGATGATAACGTACTGATACCGAATGTAACGGAGGAGCTTAGCGAGACGCTTAGCTGGGCCCAGTCGGATACGCTGTGGGCACCGGATGTCATTCAATTGGCCGACGGCAAGTTCTACATGTATTACGATGCCTGTAAGGGGGATTCTCCGCTGTCCGCGCTTGGCATTGCTGTAGCCGATGAGATAGAAGGTCCTTACAAGAATAAAGGCATTATTCTGAAGTCGGGAATGTCCGGCATCGGGGATGATGGAGAGGTCTACGATTCCACGGAGAAGCCGAATGTGGTGGACCCTGATGTGTTTTGGGATAAGGAAGGCAAGCTGTGGATGGTCTACGGCTCCTACTCCGGTGGTATCTTCATCTTGGAGCTTGACCCGGCTACGGGCTTCCCGCTGGAGGGCCAGGGCTACGGCAAGAAGCTGCTAGGAGGGAATCATGCGCGGATTGAAGGGCCGTATATGCTATACAGCCCGGAGACCGGCTATTACTACCTGTTCCTCTCCTACGGCGGGCTTGATGCGAATGGCGGTTATAATATCCGTGTCGCCCGTTCCAAGCATCCGGCTGGCCCGTTCGAGGACTCGGAAGGCAAGGCTATGCTGGACGCGCAAGGGACGCCTGGGGTATTGTTCGATGATCCGGCCTACGCACCTTACGGCGTGAAGCTGATGGGGAATCATGAATTTGTGAATACAGCTGAAGAAGCCGCCGGATCAGGTACAGGCTATGTCTCCCCGGGACATAATTCGGCGTACTATGATGAGAAGAGCGGGCAGTATTATCTGATCTTCCACACGCGGTTCCCAGGTCTCGGGGAGCAGCATGAGGTTCGGGTTCACCAGATGTTCATGAATGAAGCAGGCTGGCCAGTTGTCGCACCCCACCGTTACGGCGGCGAGAAGATAGGCAATTACACGGCCAAGGAGGTAACGGGTGCCTACAAGCTGGTGAACCACGGCAAGGAGATTACGGCTGAGCTGGCGGAGTCGCAGTTGGTGGAGCTGAACACAGACGGCACGATAAGCGGGGCAGTAACAGGTACATGGGCCTTGAGCAATGATCATATGGCGAAGCTGACCATAGAGGGTGTAGAGTATAGCGGGGTGTTCCTGCGGGAATGGAATGAAGCGGCCTCAAGCGAGGTAATGACCTTCACGGTACTTTCAGCGGAAGGCGTTGCAGTCTGGGGAAGCCATGTGTCACCGGAGAAAAAGTAACCTGATCCTGCGGGCATTCAAGTCATAGCCGACATCATACACTTAACCATTACAAACAGCGGGTCTCCCTTTAGAATGGGCGATCCGCTGTTTGCTGTTCATAGGCATTAGCTGCGATTACGCTTCATACTTGCGCAGAACGATTACAGCATTGTGGCCGCCGAAGCCAAAGGAATTGGAAATCCCTATCTTCAGGTCCGCTTGACGGGCTACGTTAGGGACATAATCCAGATCGCAGGATTCGTCCGGCTGCTCCAGATTAATTGTTGGCGGGATCAGCCCTTCCTGCAGGCTAAGCAGCAGGGCAATGGCTTCCAGACCACCGGCTGCGCCAAGGGCATGACCGGTCATCGATTTGTTCGCCGTGACCGGAATCCGGTAGGCCTGCTCGCCGAATAGCTTCTTAATCGCCAGGGTCTCCGAAAGGTCTCCGACCATCGTGCTGGTCGCGTGTGCGCTAATGACATCTACCTCCCCGGGACTGATGCCAGCCTCGCTGAGTGCCAGCTTCATTGCCTGGTAGGCTCCTATCCCCTCAGGATGAGTAGCTACCATATGATAAGCATCCGAGCTGGCGCCATATCCGGTGACCTCGCCATAGATGACGGCATCTCTGCGCAGGGCATGGGAGAGGGACTCCAGGATGACAATAGCCCCGCCCTCCGCGATGACAAACCCGTCCCTGTTCCGGTCAAAAGGCCGGCTGGCCCCCTGCGGGTCCCCGTTCCGGGTAGACAAGGCGGTCGCATTGCCGAAGCTGGCCAGGGCAATCTCGGTCACCGCCGCTTCCGCACCTCCGGCGATGATCACATCGGCCCCGCCGTAACGGATCAGGCGGAAGGCTTCGCCAATAGCCGTATTCCCGATGGAACAGGCGGTCACCGGCGAGAGTGTCGGCCCCTGTGCCCCGAGCTTGATGCTGATCATCGCTGCCGCCATGTTGGAGATCAGCATCGGGATCAGGGTAGGGCTTACCCGCTCCGGTCCCCGGGACCGCAGCAGCTCACCCTGGTCCATTAACGTCTGGATACCGCCTACGCCGGAGCCTACATAGACGCCCAGCCGTTCCCTGTCCAGCTCCTCCAGCCGGAGACCGGAGTGCGCCCAGGCCTCCTCTGCAGCGGCAAGCGCGAACTGGCTGAACCGGTCCATCCGCCGGGCTTCCTTGCGGCCGAATCTGGCATCCGGGTCGAAGGCCTGCACCGAGCCGGCAATCTTGGTTTTGAAATGGGTGGTATCAAAAGAATCAATCAGCGTAATTCCCGATTCTCCTGCCGTAAGGCGGCTCCAAAACTGCTCCACAGTATTGCCAAGCGGGGAGATGACACCCATTCCTGTAATTACGACACGTTCCATCTGCTATTCCTCCTGTTATTCTGAATAAGCTTATTTTTTCATGTTGCTTATCCTATTACAAGTTGTAGTTTATACTAGTATAATTACTACTACACTAACAGGCAGACGAACTGTATGACAGGAGGAAGCATGATGTCCAATCAGAACAGGCTTCAAGCATTATCGGAATTCCTGAAAGCAAGACGCGCGGCCATTACCCCGGCATCAGCGGGGCTCCCGGAGGGCACCAGGAGGCGGACGCCCGGGCTCCGGCGCGAGGAAGTGGCGCAGCTCTCCGGAGTAAGCAGCACCTGGTATACCTGGCTGGAGCAGGGGCGTGATATTAAGGTATCTCCATCCGTTCTTGATTGTATTGCCGCAGCACTTCAGCTGACGAAGGATGAGCGGAGTTACTTGTTCGCTCTGGCGCTGGAGAACGGACCGGGAGTAGCAGACTATACCCAAGAAGAGCCTTCGGTGATTCATCCGTCCCTGCAGAAGATATTGCAGGAGCTGAAGACCTGCCCGACCATCATCTCGGACCGGCACTGCGGCATTGTCGGCTGGAATGAGGCAGCGGCGCATGTGTTTCTTGATTTCGCCAAGCTGGCTCCGCAGCAGCGCAATATGATCTCACTGCTGTTCGAGCGCAAGGAGTTCAGGCGGCTGGCGGTGAATTGGGAGCAGTTCGTCCGGGGTTACTTATCGATCTTCCGAGCCTATTACGGGCAATACCTGGAGGACCGCTGGTACGATGAATTCATCGCGGAGATGAAGGAACGGCATCCGGAATTCTATCATTTATGGGAAGAGAGCCGGGTCAGCTCCGCGCCGGATGTTGTACTGGAATTCCGGCATGCCAAAGCCGGCAAAATGCTGTTCCATCTCACCTCCCTCCAAGTGCAAGGTACAGCGGATCTGCGCTGCAGCATCTACACGCCAGCGGGTGAATCAGGTACAGAAGCCAAGCTGAAGCAGCTTATGGAGCTTAAGTGAGGTAGGTGATAGATTTTCCTTATGGTTTCATAAAAAACTATAAATATGCAATATAGATTTTGCAGTTTATACTCCTAATATGATGAATTTCTTCCTGCGGGAGGGACCGGAAAAGGGGTAAAGATATAATGGCTAAAGTTACGGGATTAGAAGGCATAGTTGCCGGAGAGACAGCAATTGGATTAGTAGATGGAGAGAAAGGGTATCTGGTGTACCGCGGATATTGGGCGAAGGAGCTTGCGGTGGGCAAAAGCTATGAAGAAGTCGCTTATTTGCTCTGGAACGGACACCTGCCTGATGCGGAGGAGCTGGCGCAGCTCAAGGCGCAAATGGCAGTGGAGAGGGCGATTCCTGAATATCTCTGCAAGATGCTTGATCTGTATCCGGCTTCTGTCCCGCTGATGCTGGTATTACAAAGTGCAGTGGCTGCGCTTGGGGATGAGGAGAACGCTACCTGGCCGCCCACACTGAAGCAGGCCGTGCGGCTGACGGCAATGCTTCCGGCGATCATAGCTTACAGGTACCGCAGTCTTCAGGGCTTGGCGCCGCTGAAATCGCTTCCTGAGCTTGGCCATGCTGCGAATTATCTATATCTGCTCACAGGCAAGCTGCCGGAGGAGGCTCATGTGCGGGCGATCAACGCCTATATGATCCTCTGCATGGAGCATGGCATGAATGCCTCTACCTTCGCCGGGCGGGTGGTGCTGTCCACGGAATCGGATCTGTGTGCGGCTGTAGCCGGATCAATCGGGGCCATGAAGGGTCCGCTGCATGGCGGCGCGCCGTATGAAGTGATATCGATGCTGGAGGAGATCGGGACGAAGGAACGCGCGGAGCCTTGGCTGAGAGGGAAGCTTGAGGCCGGGGAGAAGCTGATGGGCTTCGGGCACCGGATCTACAAGACTAAGGACCCGCGGGCTGAAGCGCTGCAGATTGCGACGCTTACGATGATTGGCAAGGACGCCTACTTTGATCTTGCGCTTCATGTGGAGGCTACAGCGGTTGCGCTGCTGGAGGAATACAAGCCGGGCCGCCGCCTGTTCACCAATGTTGAGTTCTATGCTGCGGCTATTTTGAAGGCGCTGAAGCTGGCGCCGGAGATCTTCACGCCTACATTCACGGCGGGAAGAATTGTCGGCTGGACGGCCCATTTACTGGAGCAGTCAGCCCATAACCGGATTTTCCGGCCACAATCTACTTATATCGGACCTATGCCAGAATCAGAGACAGTATGATAGCAACTGCTTCTCTATTGAACATGCAAAAGCACCCCCGGCCGTCTACCAGCCGGAGATGCTTAACAAGGGAATGTTAATGAGAGAGTATGAGGGGGATACTCTTACATTAGATTAGAAATCAGAGGTTGCCACTTCGATTGTGCCGAAGACTGCACCGGCAGCTGTGCTCAGAAGTCCTGCGACCAGCAGGGCATGAACGGATAAAGTGAGACTGTTAAATGCAGGGATCAAATAAGTGACCACTGGAGCGTTGACGCGGTAAATAACGAGATCCACAGGAAACCCGGAATTGTTGTTTACCGTCACAGCCGCGTTGATGCCACCTGCCAGATTTTCATAGTAAGATTTACCTACAGAAGCGGGCAGATTGAAGAATTGTTGCGGTAATAAGATAGCCATTGTAATGTCCTCCTTTTCCTTGTGATAGGATAGTATATTCGGCAAAACTATGATTGCTGTAACGTATGCCATGGGAGATTCACACATTTCAATAGGATACCTTCAGGTTCATAGAGACCCCGAATCTATGGTACACTGGATGTAATCTAGTGACTGGTAAGGGGAAATGACAACGATGAAGCTGGTGTCCTGGAATGTGAACGGTCTGAGAGCTTGTGTGAATAAAGGGTTTAACGAGTATTTCCGGGAGGTTGACGCAGATATCTTCTGTGTACAGGAGACGAAGCTCCAGGAGGGGCAGATTGTTCTGGATCATGGGGAGGAATATGCCGGGTACTGGAACTATGCACTCAAAAAAGGATATTCGGGTACGGCTGTATTTACCAGAATCAAGCCGCTATCCGTACGATATGGACTGGAGCAGGAGACGGAGGATGAGGGGCGGATTATCACCCTGGAATTCATGGATTTCTATCTAGTGAATGTGTATACGCCGAATGCCAAGCGCGATCTGTCGAGGCTGGACTACCGGATGGAGTGGGAGGACCGGTTCCGTGCCTATTTGCTGAAGCTGGATGAGCATAAACCGGTTGTCGTGTGCGGGGATCTGAATGTGGCGCATCAGGAGATTGACCTGAAGAATGCGAGATCGAACCGGGGGAATTCAGGCTTCACCGACGAAGAACGCGGCAAAATGACCACGCTGCTCGCAGCCGGCTTCGTGGATACCTTCAGATGGTTCTATCCTGAGCTGGAGGGTGCCTACAGCTGGTGGTCCTACATGCCTAAGGTTAGAGAGAAGAACGTGGGCTGGCGGATCGATTATTTTCTCGCTTCAGAGCGCTTAACCCCGCGTCTGCTGGACGCCGGAATTGAATGTAATGTTCTTGGCAGCGATCATTGCCCGGTGGTCCTCCATCTGGCGGATGCGGCGGAAGCATAGACAGAGTGTATAGCTATGATATAAAAAGAGGCTGTATCCCGGAGTTCGGGATACGGCCTCTTTCAGTTGTAACGCGGTTGAGGGGCGGTTTGCCCGGTTATTCTGACGAGGTGCCTGGCTCCAGCACCGGCGGCCGCCGGTGCTTCGTGGCTTGTTCGTAACTATAAGCAATCCCTAGCAGCATAGTTTCACTATGGGCTGAAGCACAGAAGGTGATACCCTGCGGTCCCTTGGTAAGATAGCCGCCTGGTGCAACAATACCCGAGTAGGTGTACCCGGCAGGAACTGTAATCAGCGGATAACCCGCTCTCGCCGCTACTTCACATCCGTGATCTCCAGGGAACAGGAGCGCATCCAGACCGTAATGCTCCAGGGCATAATCGATTCCCTGACTACCGGCTAGTGAACGGGAAGAATGCAGCTGCTCCAGATATTCCTGCTCTGTAATATCATCCCCGGAGGTGTTCAGCCATTCCAGTGTTCCCTGGCCGTATTTCAGTGCCTGTTCGCTATGCTGCTGATTGAAATCTATCAGCTCCTGCAGGGAATGCACAGGAGCGGATTCCGGCAGGCTTCCCAGATAGCGGTTCAATCCAGGCTTGAATTCATATTGCAGAATCGTAGCCTTCCATTCCGCATCCTGACAGGGGAGCTCTACGGGGTCAATAATTTCTGCCCCCAGCTCTCTCAGGACCAATATGGCAGATTCCATAATCTTAAGAGCTTCACTATCCAGATCTTTATAATAGAATCGCGGAATTCCGATTCGCGTGTTTCTTACCGCATCCGGCTCCAGACCTGTCGAATAATCCAGTATAACAGAGGAAGAAGAGTCAGCATTCCCGGCCAATACATTAAGCAGGAGTGCAGCGTCTTTGACCGTTCTGGCCATTGGACCGGCGCTGTCCTGGCTGCCGATTCCCGGTATAATGCCCTGGTTGCTGACCAGTCCCCAGGTAGGCTTAAGGCCGACCAGGGAGTTATGGGCCGCCGGACTGATGATGGAGCCGGAGGTCTCCGTACCTACGGCGACGGTGACAAGGTTAGCGGCAACTGCCGCCGCACTTCCCGAACTTGATCCGCCAATGAACAGCTCCCCCGGGCCGTAAGGGCCCAGTACAAGACCACCGCGCGAGCTGTATCCGGCCCACATCGCCGGCGACATGAAGTTGGCCCATTCGGTCATATTGGCTTTGCCCAGTATCACTGCCCCGGCTGTCCTTAGCCGAGTGATAAGCTCAGCATCTTCTGCTGCTATGCACTCTGCAAGCGCCAAGGCTCCTGCACTGGTGTGCAGCTGATCTGCTGTACTGATGTTATCTTTGACCAGGACTGGAATGCCGTGCATCGGTCCCCTGCTACCCTGATCCCTTCGTTCCTGATCGAGCCTTGCAGCAATCGCAAGAGCCTCTGGATTCACCTCCAATACGGAGCGGAGGAGACCATCTAACCGGTTGATTCTTTCCAAATACCAGCCTGCCAGCATCTCGGAGGTTAGGCTTCCTTGTGCCATTTGCTCCTGAATGCTGGTGATGTCTGCTTCTATTAACCAATCATGCTCATCTGGCGCAGATGAGATAAGGGTGGAATCGTTCTTATACATTAGAGTGTTGCACCTCTATTCATTGTTTACTGTCTTATTTAGGGTCTCGCTTGCCGCTGCCTGATGCCGTTTCGGCCATGTGATTACATTGTGGGTTCTGCTAATCTCTTCATAGATGAGCGGACGCTCACGCTTAATCAACCGCAGCACCAGATGGATGAAGAAGGCCAAATCAGCCAATAGGATGACTATTTTCACTACAGTAGCCAGCGCTGTGCCGATAGAGATGAAGAAGGAGGAGTCAGGCATAAGGGAATTCATTCCGCCTAAGACGCCATAGAGTAATCCATATCGTGCCCATACCCTCCAGGGTCTGGCTAGGCCGCCGTCTTCACTCCTTAGCCGGATACGTACAACCCATTTGCCGAAGGTGCGTCCGCCTGTGAACAGAGGAATGCTCAGGAAATACACCATACTAACTGCCCACCACGAAATACTCAGAGAGAGCAAATTAAGAAGGATGGTTACCGCGAGCAGCAGGATAGAATCCAGCAGGAAAGCAAGGGCGCGGCGGGTGTAGGTCACTTTTTTGGCGGAAAGGTCCTCTTGGCTGTCAAGCTTCTCAATCCTCGGCAGCAGGCCGGAGATCCATAGGGATATCTTGAAGCCCACAATGCCGCCCAGCGTATTCGTGATCATGTCATCGACATCGAAGATCCGGTAAGGATGATCGAAGAAGCCGTAAATGCCGGTAATCTGTGTAATCTCGAACAACAGCGACAGCGCAAAGGACAGGATAATGCACACCACCCAGCGCGTGCGGAAGTAGTAGCCCAGGAACATACCGAAGGGTACGGTCAGTAGAACATTGAAGGCTGCCAGCAGAAAATCCGCTCCGGTCAGCACATTAAGGTAGCTGGAAGGGTCGCTGCGCGTAATTGGCGTATTGTGCAGAATATCCTGGATGAACTGTAGCGGTACAAGCTGGATCATACTCCCGGAGGGGGCTGCATTGTGCCTGGAATCAGGCAAGGGCAGAAGGACCAGGAAGAACGCATTAAGCAGGTACAGCAGCAGCAGATACAGCATCAAGGCCCGGATTTTATTGATATAGCCGTGCCGGCGGTATTGCACAATCAGGAACGGTAAGGTGAAGAATAGCGCCGCAACCGGAAAGGCCATGAATGCGTAGGAAATCGGGAATAGATAAGTCTGGAACATGGGTTCACCTGCTGTCTGGTTTTTGAAAATACAAGAAGTTATAACTTGTCACATCGACTCCATTATAGAATTAAACATAAACCGTCTCAACAGAATTAATCATTCTAACCGTTCTTTCCTGCATAGACATGTTAGGAGAGGAGCGTGAGCACTGTATGGAAAAGAAGGTTCAACAGTATTATAAGCTCAAGGTGAAGCAGAAGGAGCTGGAAAAGGAGCTGGCCGGACTCCGGCAGGAGATCCTTGCCCACGTTAATGAAGCGGGGCAGACCGAAGCGGTGTTCGGCAGCTACAAGGTCAAGCTGGTCACGCAGAACCGCAAGGAATATGATGACGACAAGCTCTATCAGACCCTGTCCGACCCCGAGCTGTGGAGGCTCCTCTCCCGGGCTGATCCGGCCAAGGTGGCCAGCCTGACGAAGCTGAAAGTGATTGCGGAAGAGAAAATCGCCCATACGTTTGATGTGAAGACCATTCAGTTGCTGCAGGTGGATAAGCAGTAGAGGAAGCGCTGCCGGAAGCGGGAGAAGTTACGCCATGCTCAGCTTCCGGTTGTACATAGATCATAGAGTACGTGCCATCTTCCCGGTCTTCCGCTATACTTATACAGAGACAGAGAAGATATGGAGGAAGAGATGAAATGAAGGATTTTGAGCAGATGCTGGAGAAATACGCAGAGCTGGTAGTCAAGGTCGGTGTGAATGTGCAGCCGGGACAAGTGCTGATGGTTCACGCCCCGCTGGAGACAGCGGAGCTTACCCGGCTGATTGTAGGCAAGGCTTATGACGCTGGAGCGAAATACGTGCTTGTGGACTGGGACGATGAAGCGGTCACACGCATCCGTTACGAGAAGGCTCCTGAGGAATCGTTCGGGTATTATCCGCAGTGGCATGCCGATATGCTGGAGGGATTCGCTGAAGAAGGCGGAGCTATATTACATATAAAAGTGCCGGATCCGGAATTATTCCGCGGGATCGATTCGGCCAAGGTCTCCACTGCCGTTAAAGCGGCTGCGGTTGCGCGCAAGAAGTACCAGGCCTACACCCGGAACAGCAGAATCAGCTGGTCGCTGATTAAGGCGCCGACACGTGCCTGGGCGGACAAGGTGTTCGCCGATCTGCAGGAGGAAGAGCGGATCGATGCGATGTGGGAAGCAGTCTTCCAGATGAACCGTGTGAACAGCGAAGACCCAGTGGCTGCCTGGCGTACTCATATCGGCGAGTTGAAGCAGAGCCAGGACCGTATGAACGAGAGGCGCTACAAAAGCCTGCACTACCGTGCCCCTGGAACGGATCTGCGTGTCGAGCTGCCGGAAGGCCATCTGTGGCGCGGCGGCGGCGGGGAGAATGCGAGTGGCGTTTATTTTGTAGCCAATATGCCTACAGAAGAGATCTACACGATGCCCCACCGCACCGGTGTGAATGGCACCGTCAAGAGTACGCTTCCGCTGAACCTGAACGGGCGGCTCGTCGACGGAATCACACTTACCTTCACAGACGGCAAGGTTACCGCCTATGACGCTGAATCCGGCCGTGAGCATCTGACCTCCCTGCTGGATACGGATGAAGGCGCCTCCTATCTCGGAGAAGTGGCCTTGGTGCCGTATGATTCACCGATCTCCCGGCTGAACAGAGTTTTCTACAACACTGGAATTGACGAGAATGCTTCCTGTCATTTCGCGCTGGGCAGCGCCTATCCGGTGAATATTGAAGGGGGCACCTCCATGACCAGCGAGGAACTGCTATCCAGAGGGGCCAACGTCAGCCTCACACATGTTGATTTCATGGTAGGCTCCGATGCGCTAGATATTGACGGAGAACTGGCTGACGGCACGATTGAGCCGGTGTTCCGTAAGGGGAATTGGGTACTCTAGGTGTAACCTATCTAGAAGTGAAATAATCTCCAGAACAAAATCGTCCTAACCGGATGAATAAGAATACCTTTACACGAGCACAACGTATGCTGTTTTTCACATATTGAGGCCGTGTGCCTGTTTGTGAACACAACATATGCTGTTTTTCACATACAATGAAGCCTGTGCTCGCCAGCACACCTTCTCCTCAGCAGCAAGAAGCTATAGCTTCCGATATTAAGAAAGGCCGCATCATTCCCGGCAGCGGGGATTGCGGCTTTTCTGTTGTTCGTGGAAGATATAAAATAATTGCCGCAGACTAAAACTGTTTGCATAACCTCTCCGTCTAATTCATGTAAAAGGGATGGAGAGGAGAGGGAGAGATGACGATGTCCGGGGCAGAGATGAAGCGGGTAACTGCCGCCGTGCCGCTTGAGGAGACGGATTGGGTCAAAGCGGTGATGGAGCATAGCGACCAGCTATACCATATTGCTTACAGTTATCTGGGCAACCGCAATGACGCACTGGAAGCGCTCCAGGAGACCACCTGCCGGGCCTGGATGAAACGGCGAACCCTGAAGGACCCCAGCGCGTTCAAAACCTGGCTGATCCGTATATTAATCTATGTCTGCATAGACGAGCAGCGCAGAAGAAAAAGGGCAGTCCCTACAGCGGCAGAGAATATGCAGGAGCCGGTTATGCGGACCAGTACGGATGCCATGGAAATGCAGTGGGCGCTCTCGCAGGTGAAGGTGAAATACCGCCATGTGCTGCTGCTCAAATATTATAATGATCTGACCCTGGCCGAGATCGCAGTCCTGCTGGGCAAGCCGGAAGGAACCGTCAAAACCTGGCAGCACAAAGGCCTGAAGCAGCTTAGGGAAATTATGAAGAACCGGGGTGAATGGAATGAACATTAGCAGAGTAGAGCAGGCGATGTTGTCCGATGCGACACGTATCCGTGAGGAGGTAAGGGGGGACTGTGGGGGGAATGAGGTCAGAGCGGCGGTTCAGGCAGGGATCGAGCGCGGACGCCGGAAAAGCTGGCAGGGCAGACTCCGCCAAGTCTCCTTCCTCGGAATAGCCGCAGCCGCAATTGCTGCAGTGATTCTGTTCTTCATCCCGGTCATTCATAATGCAGTACCCCGTGCTGCCGGACCTGCCGGAGAAGTGAATTGGGGCGGGCTGGAGATGTTCAAGCGGCTCTATTCCTTTGATTCAGAAGCGCCTACGCTGGATACGGCTATCCGGCACGGCTACATTCAGGAGATTGATAAAAGTGCAGCCAGCGGGAATTTCCGGATTACTTTGAATGCTGTAACGGCGGATGAGAACACAATCATCTTTTTGTATACAGCCAATGTCGCGGAAGGCCAGGAGATCTATAGTGTTAACAGTGCGATAATTAAGAATCTGTCAACCGGATATGATCTGGAGAACGGGGGCGGGGTTGGTGCCCATGCTAAAAACAATGGCTATGATGATAAGCGTATCTACTACGGAAGAGGTACCATCTACCTGGACCGGAGCAAGCCGTTCCCGGAGAAACTGGAAGCTAATTTCCAGATCTCCTCTATGGACAAGGGGAAAATGAAAGATCTGACGAAAGGTGTAAATGTAGCCGATGTGTATTATTCCCCGAGACTTAAGATCAGCTTCAAGCTGGATCCGAAATTCAAACAGCAACAGACAGTCATTGTCCAGCCGCAGGAAGACTTCATACTGGAGGGCGTTCAAGTGACGCTGGAGCAGGTTGAGCTCTCCCCGTTGATGATCCGTACTGTATTCAAAATCAAGAAGGAGACTGAGATTACGTGGCAGGACCGTCAAAAGGTATTTGGCGCTATACACGGGAATGAAATTCAGTCGAAAACCGGGTACGGAACGACCAAGATATGGTCACCCACAGGCACTGCAACCGATGAAGGCTATGAACGGATCTTCGGAAGCAATCTGCTCGATAAGCCAGAATCGATGAATATGATTATGAAGACAGGGACCGGCAAGAATACCAGAGACATTAACTTGCGCATTCTGCCGTGAACCCTTGTACGCGAAAAAGGCTGACTGTTGGTATATCCGGCGGGTCAGCCTTTTTGCGCTGCGGTCAGAGTGGTTCTCATCCCCCATTATGGAACCTGAAGGCAAGCTTATGGCCGTCAAAAGTCTCCCCGCTGCGCTCCGAATATTGGCCCTGCGTGTAGCGGGAGACCGTCTTGCGCCAAAAGCTCTGGCCGGTGATATTCTTCGCAGCCGGGTTGGTGAACAGCTCCCATTCGCCCCGGAATTGTTCAAACACCAGCACCGCCGCCTGTTCCGCGATTCCCGTCCCTCTGAAGGGCTGCAGCAGAAAGTAGTCGCTCACGAAATAATCGACGCCCTGCGCACAATATGGAGGGGTAGCAATCCGTGCGAAGCCTGCCGGCATCGAATGAGCTTGAATCAGAAAAGAGTACAGAATGCCCGGCTTGTCCCACCAAATATTCTGCACCTCATACTGATCTGCCAGCGTGCGGTATTCGTCCGTGTCCTCAAAGATGCCATGCCGGTTAGGCAGATGCCCCTCCACAAGTCCGTAATGACCTGAAAGATCATGCAGATAGAGCGGTAACATATTTTTGATAATATAGGCTTCATCCGGCCCGGTTAGCTTGATTGATATATTCATTGCCAGCCTGCTTTCTGTAATCATCTATAACGCTTACTCCCACTGTATACCGGAAATGAAGTCTCTTCATAGGCAAGTCTCTGTTATAAACTGAACTTTATCTATTCACATCTTAAAAAAGCCGGAACTTCCGATATCGGAAATTCCGGCTTATTCTCTCTGTATATTACTTCGCGGAGACCAGTGCTAAGTAGCTAACCGGACCAGTGGACAGCTTGATTTTGGTTTTGCCGTCATTGCTGTACCGGTATAGACAGTCGTTATCCAGACCGTTGATATAATACAAGCCGGGAATATTGTCTGTAATTACAGAGTAATCGGATTCTACACCGCTCAATTTAGTCAAGGATAAATCGGCATTCAGCAAGTAAGCATCGGCTGCGGTGAACAATACGGTGGTAAGCGCCGATCCGTTTCTAACCGTTCGGATATCTTGAATATTCGACAACGGCAGCGGCTTGGAGGAGATAATTTTGCCGTTAGCCAGCGTGCTGATGTAGGCTTTGCCTTTGGAATCTGCATAGACCAGCTTATTCGTGGCAATCTCGCTGATGCTGATCACACTGTTCTGGCTTAGCTGCAGGATCTTCCCGTTCTTATCCATCAGGAAGCCTTTGCCGGTATTATAGTCCAGCTCATCGCCGGTGGCGTCTACTTTAATGCCTTTGTTGAACAGAAAATAATGGTCGGACCAGGTACCGGCAATAGCGGCGTTGGATTCCAACGGATTATTGGGATTGGCTGCTTTGGGAGCTCCACCGCTTAGGGGGAGGGTATAGAGCAACATGGAGTTCAAAGAATACTCGGTTTCGGTGGGCTTGTTGTCAATCATAAGGTTAATAGTTGTAGCGTATGGATGATAAAATTTGCTCTTCTGTATAGCTCCACTGGCAATCCACTGAATGACCCCGCTCCCGTCGCGGGACCTCGAAGCAACCCAGGTAGTGTTGTTCTTCAGTGCATTATAGTAGATCCGCCCGCTTAAGACGTCGAAGGTCCGGAAATTCACATCGGCATTGTCTGCTATCAGGGTAAGCTGTGAATCATCGTCAGCGTCGGCCAAGGTACGGTAGATGTGGCCTGTATCATCAAGGAAGTACAGATAGGGACCGTCGAACAGGTAAAAGAGGATGTTCCGGTCCCCGAGGAAGTTAGTAATTAAAGCATCAGGATCGCTGAGGGACAGACGCTGTATCCCCATAGCGCCATCATAGTAAAAATACAGATATTTGCCGGTCGAGTCTAATCCGTTGCCGTCATAGTTCTCTGCGATCTTCTGTGTCTCACTTCCATCTGTCGTTACACGATATAGAACATCGTTAGAGACATAGTACACATATGATTTCGTAGAAGCAGCCGCTGCTGCCGTGTGTGACTGTCTGCCTCCCCCAACTGTACCGAGTGACGCCAGTAGCAGTACAAGCAGAAGGACGCCTGTTTTTCTGGATAGTAAGTGTAAAGCCTTCATAGTAATTCTCTCCTTCAGCCAATGTGATAAACATACGAACAAATACTGTTCTAATAAGATATCGGAGGAATCGGCAGTTTCAAATATACAGCTTAAGCCCTAAAAGGCTTGCACGAAAGAGAAAATGAACCGTTGCACTGGGACTCATGGTCCGGGTGCATCAATGCGATAAGCAATAGATCAGGATGGCTTGCTGAACATAGATCAGACTTTTCTTGAACCCGAATCCGGCAAAATAAGGCGAAGCAATCACCTCTTCACTGACCTCCTCATTGCGGAAGAAGGGAGGACAGGGGTTCAGGAGCGCCCCGGGTCTTGTCTGCTTCATCCGGTCCAGTGTAATCTGATAAGTGCTGATATACTCCGGGGTCAGGAAATCCTTAGGCAATGAATCGGTAAGAATCACATCGCTCTCCGGTAACACGCTGTCCAGGCTCGTATGAAAGGTATAGCCCGGGTGATTGCCGCTGGCCATCTCATGACCTGGCGTGCATACATGATGGAACGAGAGATTCAGGGCTTGCGCCGCCTCCAGCCAAGTTCTTGATATATTGCCGGGCGGTCCAACGAAGGTGTAGGACAACTCCTGGTAGTTGTCCCGGAGGCTGCGCAGAGCATACAGGTCAGCCAGAATCTCACAGGGGTGATTACGTGCAGTCATCGCATTAATAACGGGAACAGAGGCGTAGGCTGACAACTCCTCCAGTTTGCAAAGGTCAGGTGTTCTGGCAATGATGCCATCCCCCCAGTTCTCCAGGTAGCGGACGATATCGCCCGGCCCTTCTTTCTTGTCGAGCGTCTCCGGCGGAAAGGTAATGCAGGCCCCGCCCAGGTCACGGATGCCTTTCTCGAAGCTGACCCGTGTCCGCAGACTGGTCTCCGGGAAGAAGAGAATCATCGTTTTACCTTCGAGCAGCGGTTCTGATTTTCGGAGACGAAGCCGGTCGGTTAATTCAAAGATATCCAGAATCTGCTCTGAAGTAAGCTGGTTGATATTCAAAAAATGCATCGGTGTATCCCCCGGTAGATGAGAAATCAGCAATAAATGCCGGTTGAATAAATATACAATAATCAGGAATAGTATACAACCCATTTAATGTTAAAAAGTATATTCTACCGGCAGTTGAATCAGAGGGTATGCAGCTATTCAACCAGCAATTGATAGGATTGTATATGCTGAAATGATATGCTGTTTCTGGCAGTGTGCACTGTACATTTTATAATCTCGGAGGGATATCATGCTCGACTTACGTAGAATTGGGGCTTATATATCGCGGCTTCGCAAAGACCAGGACTGGACCCAATTGGAGCTTGCCGATCAACTGAATGTAAGTCATCAGGCGGTATCGAAATGGGAGCGGGGCGACTCGCTGCCGGATATTGGAACACTTCCGCAGGTTGCGGGGTTATTCGGCCTAACCGTAGACGACATTTTGAATGCAGGAGACCACGCAGAGCATAGAGAGCACCCGCATCTGGGACGGATCGTAGAGGAGATTGCAGAGAACAGGCCGGGCCAGATTGCAGAGCTGGTCAATGCCGGTAAGCTGGAGATGGAAGAGCTTGTAGAGGTAGCGCCTTTTGTAAAAGCAAGTGCCCTGAATAAGGTTACAGAGAGCATTGACAGCAGCGTCCTTACGTTAGATGTAATTATGCGGCTGGCCCCGTTCCTGGGTACAGATCTATTGGATGAACTGGTTCATCAGGCTGAAAAGAAAGAAACGGCTTGGAATGTCATTTCCGGACTTGCCCCGTTCGTCAGCAGTGGCACCTTAAGCCTGCTTGTCGATCAAGCAGCAGACGGTTCTAAAGAGGTGAACAATCTTGTGGGCATCGCCCCGTTTCTGGAACGGGAACAGCTGGATCTGTTGGTGCAACAAGCCAGAGGGGGCAGCCCCAGCTGGCATTCCATTCAAGGCCTGGCTCCTTTTATTAGCAGGGAAACGTTGGGCCTTCTAGTTGACCGCTTGGCAGACGGTACTGTCGATGCAAATCAGCTCACAGGCCTCGCTCCTTTCCTGGACAGGGGGAAGCTTGGGAAGCTTCTTGGTGAAGTCGAAGCGGAACAGCTTAGCCCTGATCTGCTGGCAAGCCTCGCCACGTTCATCGATCAAGGGACGTTGAGCAGAATGGTGACAGGCTTACTGAATAAAGAAAAGTAGAGTGCAAAAGGAAAATAGACAGACAAAAAACAGAGCACCGGCGTATTCTCCGCCGTGCTCTGTTTTGCTTTGTATATGGGCAGTGATGCTACAGCCCGAGCGTATTACCCTTTTCCAGCCGCTGAATCTGCTGTTCGCCGTTATCTGCCAGCTCCCGGAACTGGATAATGGTCTCACGCATCTTAGGGAGCGCCTCCTGCTTGTAGGTGCTGATCGAATCCAGGGCGGAGAGGACGTCGGTGAAGGCCTGCTTCAGCGTATCAACCGAAATGCTGGTTTCGAGCGATTGCTTGTGAATGGCTGCACCCTGCTCCTTAAGCATTCTGGAGGTGCCGCTGATCAGATTGTCGGTGGTCTGGTTCAGCAGCTCGATTTTTTGGAGGACGATCTTCTGGTTGTATAAGGCGCTGGCGACTGTAACCGAAATTTTAAGCGCAGATACCGTAACATTCCTGGCTCTGTCCACTCCACGGATCAGTTCCTTGTTGTTGCGGATGACAACCTCAATAGCCATAATGCCCTGCTGATTGACTACGAGCATCTGCTGCAGATCCATCACCCGCTGGCGCAGCGGGAACAGCACCTCCTCTGTAATGAACCGCACCTTATCCTCGTCTTCACCGCGCTGCTTGGCAGCTTCAATCTGCTTCTCAATCTCCTCGTCCATCAGGATGCCGAGCTGAATCTCCTTCTTAAGCCGCTTGGTCAGCTCCCGCAGGGTCTGCTGTTCAATCTCCAGTGTCGTATTGTCATTCTTCAGCACGGCTTTGCCTTTATCCAGGGATAGAATAATATCTGAGATGACGGCATCAGCCTTTTGATATTTGGCGAAATAATTACGCAGGGGGTGGAAAAACTTGCCGAGAAAGCCGCTTTTGGCGAAATCGACCGCGCTGGGGTCCAGATCCTTGAGCTGCTGGTGCAGCTCGGTTAATCCCTTGGCGACCTGGCCGCCTTCATCCCCGGTCTTGGACAGATTGCCCACCGATACCTGAAGCAGGGAGTTCTTCTCCGACGAGGAGCGCATGGTGCCCATCCCGAAGCTGTCAATCGACTGCAGCACAGCCTTGCGTTTCTCCAGAGACTCGAAGTCCAGCTCCAGGATACTGGAGACATTATTAATCGCCTGCTCCTTAAGCTGGGTGACTTCCTCCGGCTCCGGCTGAACCTGCTCCTCGATGACCGATTTCAGCTTCTCGGGGCTGGGAATTTCCATGGTGAATGACATATGAACCCTCCTTCAGAATATAAAGTCTACATTTGCACGTTGAGCAGGTTTCCGATTTTGTATACTACATCCTCTGTGTCGGCGTTGATATTGGCCGCCTCGTTGATGCTCGAGATGCTCTCCAGTGCCTTGATATTGGCGTTATACCCGATGGTATATACCGGAATCTTGTAAGTCTCGATCAGGCCCCGGATATCATCCAGGGAATGGCCTTCGTTGGTCTCCCCGTCGCTAAGCACGAAGATTAGAGGCTTCATGTCCGGGTTCAGCGCCAGCTGATCCTTCAGCATCTTCATCGCAACCACCACGCCGTCGAAGGTAGCCGTGCCGCCCACAGGCTGAAGGCTGTTAATCGCCCCTACGAACATGGACTGCTGATTGGTATCATATTTGCCGATGGGCAGATTGATAGTCACATCACTGGAATAGGACACAAAGCCGATACTGTTGTCCTTGCCGAGGAATTTCTGGCCCTTCAGCAGGGACTCCTTGAGACGGTTCAGCGGCTCACCGGCCATGCTGCCTGAGACATCGGCTACGAACACTGCCGCAATCGGCTTGCTGCCGTTCTTTTTCTCCTTCCAGAGCTTCTGGGCCGAAGAGAGAATGGAGCCGTCAACCGGTGCCAGCTCTGAGACATAGTCGGTCAGGCCGTTGAAGCCCTTGTCCGCAGCCGTCTTCTGGTACTTCTCCTGCTGGACGAATTCGCCGAACTTCTTAATGATCGCCAGCTTCTCCGGCGGCAGCTGCCCGAGTGCATACAGCGGGCTGTCATGTCTTACCCCGAATGGGGTGAACACATAGCCGCTGTTCAAATCCTTCGCTTTGACGAAGGTCTGATACTCAAGGACGAAGGCATCCAGCATGCCGGATTTAGCGGCTTCCCGCATTTGCAGGGTGGTGGAGGCGATGAAGGGCACGTTGGCCTGGAACTTCTCGAAGCCTTGAACCGCCTTGTCTCCCAGCAGATCCGTACTGTCGAAGGTGCTCAGTGCGGTGACCAGGAAATTCAGCCCCGTTGAACTGGCAAAAGGATCGGTGTACCCCATCGCCAGCTCATTAGCCGCAATAGCGTCGGTAATTGTCTTGACGTTGATCGAGCCGTATTTGTCGACCAGTTGATCGTATTTCTGCTTGCTCATTACTACTCCGGCTACGTTGCCGGTCAGACGCTTCGTAACCAATTCGGCCTGCACGTCACTGGCCTTGACCATCTCGCCCCATAGCTCATTAGAGGGAGTGTAGGCGTCAGGCACATATTTGCCGGACCGGATATAATCAGCGGCTGTGCCGGAAGCAATGTTGCGGATTTTGACTGAGGCCGGCTTGCCGTCTATTGTAATACCGGCAGCGTTGAAATCTGCGGCGACCTCATTCAGCCAGCCGTCATTGCCTGTTCCGGACTTCTCTGTAGAGGAGAAAATCTCGACGAAGCTGTCCGTGGTGCTCTCTACGGAGATGGGGAACTTGGAGATATCGGGCAACGAATCGCCGATGGACGACGGATCAAGATCGATCTGTCCTTTTACAGGCTCAGCACTGGTCACGTTGATATCCTTATAGATGCGGTTCAGTCTTTTGTCGGCGTCTTCGGCAGAGATTTCTGTCTTGGATTTGCCTAGATTGGACGTTAAGGTAATTCCGAAGTAGACGAGTGCGAAGACGGATGCGGCGATAATGCCGAGTATGAACAGTGTTTTGCCTTTCCTCATAGGTTCATCTCCCTTTCCTTACTGATAGAGTTTCGTCTGCCCGATCAGGGCGGTCAATTCCTGCATGCATGGCATTTCTTCCACATTGGTATAATCTGCGCTGCCCAGCTCGGTAATCTCCAGCAGCAGCTGATCCAGCTTCAGCAGAATTTCCTCATTGGCCCCGAGGCAGCCTTTGACATAGGAGAGATATTCGTTATATAGCGCGGTTTTCTTCTGAATCAGGGAGCTGGAGAACCGGGTGGAAGCGTTACCGGCACTGAATCTGGCGAACTCCGAGGGATCGAACACACTGAGCTTGCCCAGCAGCCCCCGGATATTCAAATAAAAGAGCTTCTCGACCTCCATAATGACAGAATGAAACTTGCGGAAGCTGAGCTCAGCCGGATCGAACCTGCGGCCCAGCACCTGGAGCAGTGCGGTCTTCTTCTTCTCAATCCGCTCGATCTGGTCCAAGGCGAGGGAGATATCCTCCTTCAGCACCTTCACATTCCGGTGACGGCCGAGGCCGGCAATGTAATCCTCCCGCGTCTCTAATTGCACGCTGGCAGGCTTGGCAGCCGGGGGTTTGAAGAGCAAGGTGTAACTGCCATATAGGACGACCAGCAGACTGATGATTAACAGGGTTACTGCCGATGCCGTTTCCAGCGGACTTCCGCCGATCTCGACACCGAGCAGGCCGGGAGAGAGAACGATGACATTTAAGATTACAACTCCGGCAATCATGCCGAGGAGCTTAACGGGCCCGGATCTGTTCAGGATCTACACCTCCTCCATAGTAGTATATTTGGGGATAGCAGCTTGAATCACATGAAATAGGTTGGAATGAAGGCTATTACAGACTGGTACGTAGCGAAACTTGTCTATGTTTCAAATTTTTACGATCCCGCCGGATTGAGGACGGGTCTTGACCATATGTAAGGCTCCTTTCGAATGATCTGCTGAATTGAGTTATATTTTATCATAATTTGGGAGAGTAGGGTCTGTGTTTGTTATTGTTCATTGCTAATAAATGGAACATAATAGGAGGGGGAAAGAATCTATGCGAATAGAGTATTTTACAAGGGGGACAAGCCGTTGTTTTTTCGTAAATCAGTTCTGCTCCTTATATCACTGCTGATAGTATCCTTAGGTCTGCCTGCTGGCAGTGAGGCTGCTGCCGGGGGGATAAGAGCGGTAAGTGTGTCCGGCGGCTCTGCGCATGGAATAGCGGCCTGGAGTGACGGGACCGTAACCGGCTGGGGAGACAATAAGTTCGGTCAAGTCGGGGACGGTACAAGTATTAATCAGTACATTCCGAGGCATGTGGAAGGTCTAAGCGGGATCGTTCAGGTGGCAGCAGCGGGAAGCGTATCCTTTGCGCTCAGTAAGGATGGAGAGGTGTGGGGGTGGGGCCGGGACTACAGCAGCTATATACAGAATGACCCCCAACTGCGGGATCAAAAACGGGGAGGTCCTGTGAAGCTGGAAGGTCTGCAGGAGGTAGCCTCTATCACTACAAATGGTAATCTTGGCATCGCTGTGAAAAAAGACGGAACGGCTACACTGTGGTACCCGTCCTACGATCAGCCTGGCGTGCTGCCGGTGCAGATTCGCTATTTAGCACTCAAGGCAGTCACGGGGGTCAGATCCGCGCTAATTAACGGTAACGATGCGTTGTTTCTTACTAAAGAGGGCAGTGTGAAGCAGATGAGTATCGTTAACACAGTGTATAACCGTATCCGCTTGGAGAGTGATCCGGTCAGTGTAGCTACGATTGCTTCAGCCTCAATAACCGGTATGGCTGCTACACAAGGTGAGCTGTTCCTGCTGCGCAGTGACGGTCAAGTCTTGCGCTGGAACAAGGGGCTTAAAGCACCGTCTGCCGTTACTGGCCTTAATAATGTCTACAAGCTGGATACCGGCTTCTACCGGCTGTTTGCCTTGAAGAGAAACGGTACACTTTGGCAATGGAACTATAATTCTGGAGCACTGGCTAAGCCGTATCAGATAAAAAAGGGAAATCAAATCAGCAATATTTGGGGAAGCAGTGGAACCTTTGGTTTTGCTCAGCACAAGGATGGGACGCTTCTAGGCTGGGGCGATGGCTTCGACGCGGGACTTGCGACCGGGAAGGGGGCAGCAGTCAAGGATGAAGATGGATATATCCTGGCACCGGTCCAGCCGCCGCTAATGTTCTTCGTCAACGGTGAGCCGTTCTCATTCTACGGCACGGCCTCCATCAAGGATGGCAAGCTGTATGTACCGCAGAACAGTGTATTCAAGGCTCTTGGCGTGAAGGTAAGCATGAGCACATCCAACCCTGATCCGAAATTATATTATTATCACTTCACGGTTTGGTCTTTCGTATACGGTAAGAATACCGTTCAGGTAAAGTTCAGCGATCCACTCGAATTATTTATCAATGGCAAGAAATCAGACCGCGAATTTATAATGAACAGTCTGCCGGATTCAGCACAATTCCCGCTGGCGACAATATGTGATCTTCTCGGAATTGGCTTAGAGTGGAATAAAAGTACGGGTGAAGTCAGGTTGGAGAATTGATTAATAGCGGGCTGCATTCCCTGAGTTTCAAATTTAAAAGAATTAAGGCTTGACGTCAGCTCACTTGGCGTGTAACATATGAACAGTCGTCAACCAGGCAATTATTCATAACTCAATATTGTTCTCGTATAACCTCGCAGCCATTCAGATGTCACAGGGCGAGGGTTTCTACAGGAAGCCTACTCTTCCTAACTACGATGATAAGGACCATGAACCAGCGGTCCCTGTCCCGGAGTTAGGATTTTTTGCGTCTCTGCGGTCCTTGACCTTGACGCAGCATGATTCAGATCAGAAGATTCAGGAGGCATAATCAGAATGAAAGATATGAAATATTTAATCTCCGTACTTGTAGGCGCTATGAGCTACGGCATTTTATCAACGATTGTTGTATTGGCTTACGGGCAGGGTTACAAGCTGGGAGAGGTGGTCGGCACCCAGCTCTTAACCGGCTGTATTCTAGCTTGGCTGCTTGCGTTATATACCAAGCTCAGAGCGAACCGCAAAGAGCGCAGCACAGCGGACGTTGCGGCGCCCGCCAAGGCCGTTCCCACCCGGCTGACCTGGAAGCATAGAATGCTCTTGATGATGGCTGGTGCGCCAACCGTGGTTACAGGTCTGCTGTACTACCAGTCGCTCCGGTATATTCCGGCTTCGCTGGCGATTATCCTGCTGTTCCAGTTCACCTGGATCAGTGTGCTGATTCAGGCGGTAAGCAAACGTCAACGCCCTGACAAAATCACGGTGCTGACGCTGATCCTGCTGTTCGGCGGCACCCTGCTGGCCGCAGGTATTCTGAATCAGGGAGCTGCCGAGTTTAACCTGCTTGGGTTGGTGCTCGGGTTGCTATCGGCAGTAAGCTATTCGATGTTCATTATCTTCAGCGGCAAAGCCGTTCCTTCGGCTCATCCGGCCTACCGGAGTGCCTGGATGGTCACTGGCGGTCTGCTGCTGCTGTGCATTCTGTTCCCGCCGTACTTCCTGTTTAACGGGTTACTGTGGGGTCAACTGCTGCTGTTCGGCTTCCTGCTGGGCTTGTTCGGCGCCTTCATCCCGCCGCTGCTGTTCGCCATCGGGGTTCCGCATATCGGCGGCGGCATGGCCGGTATTCTGGGCGCCGTAGAACTGCCCGTTGCCGTCTTAATGTCTTCGTTCGTATTGGAAGAGCATGTAAGTCTTCTGCAATGGACCGGAGTGGTGCTGGTGCTGCTGGGTGTGGTATTGCCGGAGCTGTATAAGCTGCGGTGGGGAAATGGAAATGCCCAGGCCGTGAGTTCCTCATCGGTCTGAGTTCAGGCAGAATAGAAGAAGAGGAGTGTTCCCTGTGAATAGGGGACACTCTTTTTCTTACAGGTTCAGTTATTTGTAAGCGCAAACATTTATGTTGCCAAAAGTGAAATTCAGTGCTATTCTGAATTTGGGATTGTTACTGCAAAGGCAAAACCCAAAACATGGTCACGTGTTTTGGGTTTTGCCTTTCTTTATGTTAAGGCCCTGCGGGACGCCGTAAGGAAGCCTTGACCCGTCTAACATCCTGTAAGCAGTGCCAAATGAAATTCGGGGTAAAGGAGGGCAGCTTGGTTGATTATCGAGAAGATTTTCAATAACAATGCCATTATTGCCAAGGATTCAGGTAAGGATGAATTGGTTGTTATGGGACGCGGCATCGGCTTCAAGAAGAGCCCGGGTGATCCAGTGGATGTCTCTCTGATCGAGAAGACATTTGTGCTGAAGCGAAATGACGCGTCCGAGAAATTCAAGGCCTTAATGGCGGACGCTCCCGCCGAATATGTGGCCTTAAGCTATGACATTATCGAGTATGCCAAGCAGACGCTGAAGGCCCGGCTGAGCGATTATATCTATGTGACCTTGACGGATCATTTGACTCATGCCCTAAGGCTTCATGAGCAGGGTATCCGCAATGACAATCCGCTTCTCTGGGAGATTCAGCGCTGTTATCCGAGGGAGTACGCGATCGGGCATCATGCCATGGGGATGATTGAGCAGTATACCCGTATCCGATTGCCGGAGGATGAGGCAGGCAATATTGCACTCCACCTGATTAATGCGCAAATGAACAGCTCGGGCAACAAGATTGCGGATCTTACCAGGCAGACCCAGCAGATTGATGACATCCTCAATATTGTTAAGTATTCCTATAACAACGAAATTGATGAGCGTACCGTCAGCTACGAACGGTTCATCACCCATCTGCGGTATTTCTTCCAGCGCTCACGCAACCAGGAGTCTGAGGAGTCCGTGGACGATTTTCTGCTCAAGCAGGTGAAGATGAAATACAGGAAGGCCCATCACTGTGTGCTCAAAATTGAGAAGTATCTGGACCTGAAGCTCCTGGATGAAGAAATCCTGTATCTAACGATTCACATTCAGCGGGTAACGCAAAGACAAACTGAATAAAACCACTTGGATTGTTACTGGTCATGCAGGCGAAACCAAATCAGGCAGGAAGCTGCCGGGATGGTTTCGCCTTTTGCTTATCATTCATCAGGAAACGGGAGGATTTACTATGAAATATGAGGCACTAGCCAAGGATATTATCAAGCATGTCGGCGGCAAGGAGAATATCAACGGACTCAGTCACTGCGTGACCCGTCTGCGCTTCAAGCTGAAGAATGAGGCGGCGGCGAATACAGATGTGCTGAAGAACATGGATGGAATTGTAACGGTCATTCAGAGCGGCGGCCAGTATCAGGTCGTGATCGGTAATCACGTATCTGAGGTCTATGCCCAGGTGATGACCGCGGGCGGATTACAGGAAGGCGGATCAGAGACAGCCTCCGGTGAGAAAATGGGTCTGTTCAACAGCTTCATCGACATGATCTCCGGCGTATTCTCGCCGACCCTTGGCGTACTGGCTGCAACCGGGATGATCAAGGGCTTCACCGCCCTGTTCCTGACCGTGGGACTCCTTACCAAGGAGTCGGGGACTTACCAGATTCTGAATGCGCTCGGGGATTGCCTGTTCTACTTCTTCCCGATCTTCCTTGGATATACCTCGGCCAAGAAATTCGGGGCCAATATCTTTATCGGGATGGCGATAGGCGCTACGCTGGTGTACCCGTCCTTCGGCAGCATCACGGCGGCGGGCGAACCGCTGTACACGCTTTTTAGCGGAACGATCTTTGAATCGCCTGTGTACATTACCTTCCTGGGGATTCCGGTCATTCTGATGTCCTATACCTCCAGTGTCATTCCGATCATCATCTCGACTTATATTGGCTCCAAGCTGGAAGCCTTCTTCCGAAAAGTAACGCCGAGTGTGGTACGCACCTTCCTCGTCCCGTTTTTCACCCTGCTGGTCACCGTTCCGCTGGCGCTGATTGCCATCGGTCCGGTCTCCACTTGGGCCGGACAGCTGCTGGGGCAGGGAACCTTGTTCCTCTACAACCTCAGTCCGGTTATTGAGGGGCTGCTGGTAGGCGCATTCTGGCAGGTCTTCGTTATCTTCGGGCTGCACTGGGGTCTGGTGCCGATTGCCCTCAATAACATGGCTGTACTGAAATCCGATCCAATTCTGGCAGCTTCATTCGGCGCTTCGTTTGCTCAGACCGGTGCAGTGCTGGCGATTATGCTGCGGACCAAGAACGCCAAGCTGAAGTCATTGTCGATTCCGGCTATTATCTCAGGGATCTTCGGAGTTACGGAGCCTGCCATTTACGGCATTACGCTGCCGCGCAAGAAGCCGTTCATCTTAAGCTGCGTCGCGGCGGCGGTCGGCGGCGGTATCGTCGGTCTGATGGGCACCAAGGGCTATATTCTCGGCGGTCTGGGGATCTTCGGTATCCCAAGCTACATCAGCCCGGACGGGATGGATAAAGGCTTCTATGGCGCGATTGCTGCCATTGTGATCAGCTTCATTCTCGGGTTCATTCTCGTCTTCTTCTCCGGGTTCAAGGATGAGGAAACGGCTGACAGTAAGAGCGGCGGGACTGCCCGGAGCAATCTGGTGAAGCAGGAGACGGTGGGAAGTCCGCTGAAGGGCCAGGTCAGAGCCTTGTCGGAGCTGACGGACGAAGCCTTCTCTACAGGCGCAATGGGTAAAGGCATAGCGATTGAACCGCTGGAAGGCAAGGTGTACTCTCCGGTTGACGGGGTACTGACCACCTTGTTCGCCTCTGGCCATGCAATCGGCATTACTAGTGATAACGGGGTCGATATTCTGATTCATGTCGGCAAGGACACGGTCAAATTGAAAGGCAAACACTTCACCCCCCGGGCCAAGCAAGGCGATACCGTCACCAAAGGCCAGCTGCTCATGGAGTTCGATGTTGCTGCGATCAGAGAGGCTGGCTATACGCTGACCACGCCGGTGATCATCTCCAATTCCGGTGAGTATCTAGATGTCATTGAGACGGACAAGAAGAGTGTCGATTACCGGGAGAATCTGCTGACCGTCATGATTTAACTGATATTCTAATCTAATCTGAGGAGGAATTATTATGAATAAGAACGTAGATGTGAGCAACAGAAGTTTTCCGGATAATTTCCTGTGGGGCGGCGCAACGGCTGCGAATCAGCTCGAAGGCGGGTTCGATGCGGGTGGCAAGGGGTTAAGCACTGCGGATGTCATGACCGCCGGAACGCATACGGTCTCCCGGAGAATTACTCCAGTACTGGAAGCCGGAGCTAATTATCCGAGCCATGAAGCGGTTGATTTCTATCACCGGTACGAGGAGGATATCGCGCTGTTCGCCGAAATGGGCTTCAAGGTGTTCCGCATGTCTATCGCCTGGTCGCGGATCTTTCCGAATGGGGATGATGCCGCGCCAAGCGAA
This sequence comes from Paenibacillus sp. FSL P4-0338, assembly GCF_038002365.1. Lineage (NCBI taxonomy): Bacteria > Bacillati > Bacillota > Bacilli > Caryophanales > Paenibacillaceae > Paenibacillus > Paenibacillus sp. FSL P4-0338. The sequence continues at coordinate 1,156,490 of NZ_JBBOCG010000001.1, forward strand.
GAAGGGCTGCAGTTCTATGACCGGGTATTTGACGAGCTGGCCAAGCACGGGATTGAACCGCTGGTGACGATCTCCCATTATGAAGCGCCTTACCATCTGGCTGAAGCCTATAACGGATGGGCGGACCGCAGAACAATTGATTTCTACGTCCGTTACTGCGAGGTGATCTTTAACCGGTATAAGCACAAAGTGAAGTACTGGCTGACCTTCAATGAGATCAACATCCTTACGATGCCGTTCGGGACCTTCATGGCCGGGGCGATGAAGCCGGAGGGAAGTGCCGAGCTGACGGCATCCGCGCAAACCGACAATGAGCAGCTAAGATACCAGGCGCTCCATCACCAGTTCATCGCCAGTGCCAGAGCCGTGAAGCTGGGACATGAGATCCATAAGGATTTTCAGATCGGTTGTATGATTGCCTACATGTGCTCTTACCCGCTGACCTGTAATCCCGAGGATGTGCTTCTGGCCCAGCAAAAGGATAATCTGAGTAATTTCCTCTGCTCCGATGTCCAGGTAAGAGGGGCTTATCCGGGCTTCGCGCTGCGATACTTCCGGGAAAAGCAGATTGAGCTGCAGATGGAGGAAGGTGACGAGCAGATTCTTAAGGAAGGCTGCGTGGACTTCTACACCTTCAGCTACTATTCATCCACCTGCGTGAGCGCAGCTCCGGATCAGGAGTCGATTGGCGGCAATATGTCGCTGGGTCTGAAGAACCCGTATCTGCAGGCAAGTGCGTGGGAATGGCAGATTGACCCGCAAGGCCTGCGGTGGGCTCTGAATAATATCTACAACCGTTACGGACTGCCAATGATGGTTGTGGAGAACGGCCTTGGTGCAGTGGATACTGTAGAAGCAGATGGTTCAATCAAGGACGATTACCGGATCGAATATCTGAGGGAACATGTCGGGGCGATGGGGGAGGCGGTGGCTGACGGCGTGGATTTAATCGGATATACCTCCTGGGGCTGCATCGATCTGGTCAGTGCAGGCACCGGAGAGATGAAGAAGCGCTACGGCTTCATTTATGTGGATAAGGATAACGAAGGCAAGGGGACGCTGGACCGGTCCCGCAAAGACAGCTTTTTCTGGTATCAAAGGGTAATCGCCAGTAACGGAGCTGAGCTGGAGTAATCCGCGACTGCCGGAAGCTCACTTTTTACAAATAGTTGTCTGCTGTTTCAGTCTGCGGTCCCTATGGTATATGATAATTAATAAACATTAAAGGGGATTTCCTATGATCATAAAAGGGATCGAGAACATGGACGGCGGCAATATAATGAGCCAGATTCAGCAAGGCGGCAAATTCGTGATCTACACGTATTGCTTCTCTGTTGTCCTGATGACATTCAGACGCAGCTCTAACATCTATTTCATCAGGGCGGGCGAGGGCTCCGTCAAAAAAGGATTGAAGTACAGCCTGCTGACCTTCTTTGTAGGCTGGTGGGGGATTCCCTGGGGGCCGATCTATTCCATCGGTGCGTTCATTACCAACTTCAAGGGCGGCAAGGATGTCACCAATGAAGTGTTAGCCGCTCTTTCAAATCAGAACGCTTCATAATAGATGTACACATACGAGAAGCTGTCCCGCATGCCGTGCAATAGGGCTGATTGGGACAGCTTCTTGTGTTAATCATTTTTGCTGCTGCATACTGCGATATAATTCAGATCCTTGCCTGCGGTGTTGAAGAAGGTATACATTTTCTTGAACTGCGCGCGGTTTTCCTTTTTGAGAGCATTCTTGAAAATACGCAGCGTACCGGCCACCCCTTCATCCCGGATCATCCCCTTAATGCTCATCAGCGACATCGTTCCGGTTGCATGCTCAACCTGCTTGAAGCCGGTCGTGTTGAACAGCCCCTCCCAGTCTGCTACAGGCAGCGGTTCTACGTTCACATGAATAGTCTTCCGCAGCTCTGCCAGCTCCTCCGCCATATTCTCCTTTGCAAAAGTGATGTCATGCGTAAGCAGCACGCCGCCCGGCTTCAGGACACGGAAGTATTCAGCTACCGCTTTTTGCTTCGCCGTCTGGTTCAACATCGTCAGCATGGCTTCATTAATGACAACATCGAAGCTGTTATCTTCAAAAGGGAGCTTCATCGCATTCGCTTGTCTGACGCTAATATACCCCTCCAGCTTCGCGTCTCTGATGTTCTGCTCCGCCTTCGCAAGCGCCCTGGGGTCCATATCAATTCCGGTAATCTGGCACTGGTACTCCCGCGCAAGCTGGATAGAGGTAGTGCACATGTTACAGGCTACTTCCAGTACCCGGCTGTCCTTACTTAGCTTCGCGTGCCGGATTAACCAGTTCGTAGCAGCGACACCGCCGGGACGAAGCCGCTTTTTACCGAGCTTGGCGAGGAAATTATGACCGACTTCCTTTTTCAACATGCCTCAATCCCTTCTTCTCAGGCTTCACGACGATCAACAGCATTTGGAATGCTTCTGTTGCATATAATGCATGGGGAATATTGGCGGGTAAAATAAGGGTCTCCCCAGCGCGCACTGAATAGGGCTTGCCGTCAATCGTGATCCGTGCTTCGCCTGACAGAATGTTGACCATGGCATCGCCGGGAGAGGAATGTCCGCCGATCGATGAACCTGTATCTACAGAGATCAGTGTCATGGCAAGGTTTTGGCGCTGGACCAGGGTCAGGCTGGATACCTGCTCCTGCTCGACAGTGATGATTTTGCGCAGATCCATGACTTCCGCTTGCGGGAGTCTTTTAATAAATTGCTCTTGTTCTTGTTCCATACGGTTACCTCCAGGTTAAATGCTAATTTGCAGGAATTTGCAGCTGCTCTGTGCATTGAACTCATGCCAGGTGCCAGCCAGCACGACGACTGCTGCTCCGGCGGTTAATACACAGGAGTGGTCAGCGATAAGCATATGCAGCTCCCCCTCCAGAACGTGAATGATCTTGGATTTGGGCGAGGTCTCCGAGCTGATGGATTCGCCGGTGTCCATGCCGTACAGCACCCAATCCGGGGCTTCCGCAGAGGTGGCAGCTCCTTCAGGGAAGTGAAGTGTTCTGCTGGAAATCTGATAGGGCCGGATGCTGATCATGTGATTGAAATGAACTACCATTCCTTCCTTGATTTCACTCATAATGTCCTCCTGTATATTGCTTGATGCGTAACTTTTGCTATAATGAGAGAAAAGATGAGAATCGTTCTCATTTATTGAATTGTAGCAGAGTTTCTAAGATGACTCTGTTGCCATGGCAACAGGAGGCGGATAAATTTGCAGCAATATATGAACAAAATTCAAAATACAGTCCTGTTCAAAGGATTCCGGGGCAGCGAAGTGCAGCAGGCCCTCGGTTGTCTGCAGGGGACGATTAAGGATTTCGCCAGGAAGGATTTCATCTTCAAGCAAGAGGAATACCTGGAGGCGGCGGGCATCATTCTGGAGGGAAATGTCCTGCTCTGCAAGGAGAACAGCTCCGGCGCGCGCTTCATCTTCTCAGAGCTTGCGGACGGGGAGATTATCGGGGAGACAGCGCTTCGTCAGGAGCAGGAGCCCAGCGGCTATGAAGCGATAGCCGGGTCGGAATGCCGGATTCTGTTCATCCGGATGAACAATATTATCCGTCCGGGGCAAACGACCTGCATTCTTCGCGGCCGGATTATTGAGAATATGCTGGCACTACTGCTGGAGAATAACCGCTCGATGTATCAGAAGCTTGATCTGGTCTCGCACAAATCGCTGCGGGAGCGGATCATTCACTATCTGAGTATTCAGGCCCGCAAAAACAATTCGCCCGCCTTCGAGATCCCCTTCAGCAGAAGTGACCTGGCGGATTATCTGACGGTGGATAGAAGCGCCTTATCCCGGGAGCTGCAGCGGATGGCGCGGGACGGGCTGATCCGGTTCACGCGGAATCAATTTGAGCTGCTTGCGGTAGACTATGAGCTGAGGTGGTGATGTGTAGTATCCTTACTTGAATAACCACTTAATTATCTATAGCACCTTATAATATGTTATAATGAATTTCTGATTTCATACTACTAAGCAGAATAGAGGTCGCCAAAGGATGAAAGTAAAAATTAACCGCAATGCAGCTAAAGTTCTAAAAGATATGCTGAACAGCCCGGAAGCGGAAGGCAAGAAAATCCGTGTGGTCATTACTCAGAATCACGGAGATCACGGACACTATGATGTAGCACTTGATACACCTACTGAGCACGATGAAGTGGTGGCTACAGATAAGGATATCGAGATTCTGCTGGATACCCGCGAACCGCTGCTCGACGGTGTCTGGATTCAGTATTTCTATGTACCGCAGGAAGGCTTCTTCATCACCAATCCATCCACCGGATTCATGGAGAAATAAGCAGAAGATTACTATCATCTGTGTTGCCTTAGGGGCGGCACTGTCTGAATCAGCCTCACCCGGCTGGTCAGACGGTGCCGTCTTTTTTTCAGGGTTAGCATATTATGTTATCCCGCCCTAAAAGTCGTTGCAAAAGTATGTATAATCGTTGAACGCCTATATTAGCGGGGCGCGGATTTTTTATTATACTGTTCTTGTAAGCGATTACACACATATAGCTGGGGGGAAATTCTAGTGAATAAGAAAAAAGCAATGACACTGATGTCCAGTATCCTGATGATCTCTCTGCTTAGCGCGTGCGGAGGCGGTAACGGCAATGCCGGTGGAAACGCAGCGGAGCCGAAGGCCTCAGCCGCAGCAACGGAAGCTGCAGGAACAAACGCACAGCCAGCCAAGGATGCGGGTGCAGTGGATACATCCCAGCCTGTTACCCTGAAGATGATCTTCGTAGGTCCGAAGCCGGTTGATTATGATCAGGTATTCGGAGAGATCAATAAGAAGCTGAAGGAGAAAATCAACGCCACACTGGAAGCCGAGTTCCTGGACTGGTCCGACTGGGCGCAGAAATATCCGCTTAAGCTGGCGGCTAACGAGGACTTCGATCTGATCTATGCTGCCAATTGGGCAGGCTATAACGACCAGGCACTCAAAGGCGGGTTCCTGGAGCTGACAAACGAGATGCTGGAGAAATATGCACCGATGACCTGGAAGGCGATGCCTGAAGTAGCCTGGGGTCAGGCGAAGGTGAACGGCAAGCTGTATATGGTGCCTCAGAACCGCGGCGAAACCGTAGAGAAGCTGATTCTGTACCGCGAAGACCTGCGCAAAAAATATAACCTGCCGGAGATCAACAGCCCGGAGGCGTACGCCAACTATCTCAAGACTATATCCGGTAAAGAGAAGGGGATGACCCCATTCGTACCGGAGACCGGAGACTGGAAGCTGCATAATCTGGACCGGATCCTGCTGAAGCAACAGAATGAATGGAATCTGTTCGACCTCGATCTGCCGATGGGCTTCAAGCTGGATGATCCGGCTGGCAAAGTGTTCAACTTATATGAGACTCCTGAATTCAAGGAGCTTGTCTACTATTATAAAGATCTGGCCGAGAATAACGCCTGGTCAAAGAGCGCACTGAACAGCAAGCTGGATCATCAGCAGGAATTCAAGGCAGGTAAGGCAGCCTCCATCACCCACAATCTGGGTACGCTTGGCGCCTTGATGACCGATATGCGGGAGAAGAACTCCCCGTATGAGCTGGCTCTGGCCGATATTAACCCGGATAAGAAAAAATCCGTTGCTGTTTCTACGCAGAACGGCGTAGCGATTCACTCCACCTCCAAGCAGCCGGAACGTGCACTGATGATGATCGATTTGCTCCAGAACGACAAGGAGCTGCATGATCTTATGATGAACGGCATCACGGCGGTGCATTATAATCCGGTCGGCGAAGATAAATTCACGAACGCCGAGAAGAATGCCAACTACACCGGCTTCTCGAACTGGGGCTTCAACTCGCCGCTGAACCGGGATAATGCTTCCTTCCCGGATGAAGCGAACGCCCTGACTGACAAATGGGAGAAGGAAGTCTATCACTATCCGCTGGAGACCTTCGTCTTCGATAACAGCAAGGTGAAGACAGAAGTAGCCAACGTCGGTAATGTGATGCTGCAATACGGCATTCCGCTGGAATACGGAACGGTGAAGGATGTAGATGCGGGTCTGGCTAAGCTCCAGCAGCAGGTTAAGTCTGCCGGTATCGATACCATCATCGCAGAGGTGCAGCGTCAGATTGATGAATTCCTGGCGAACTCAGCCCAATAAGCCTGACAACTCCGTTACACCCGATACGCACAATATGGCAGCGGTTCTCCCTTCACGGGCGAACCGCTGTTTCATGTTTTTTTTGGCCTGTTCATCTTCTGTTCATCTTGCCGTCACTCTGAGGACATTATGGCAAGCTAAGCTGTCTGTAGCGCCGAATCAGGCGGCTTGTACCATTAAGATCAAGATAGGAGTAGATGCAGCAATGAAGCTAAGAGAGAGAAGAACCACGAAGACAAGCATACGCACAGCAAGCGCAAAATTTTCTTTGGCAGCAGCGTTCGTAGTGACTATGCTTGCTCCCATGTCTGCTATGGCTGCACCGGCTGCCGGGGCGCTCCAGCCTGCCCTATACACTGCCGCCCAGAAGCTGGCGGAGGACAAGGCCGCACTGCTGACAGAGACATATGGTGTTCCAAGTGTACAGTATGCGTTAATCGACCATGGCAAGATTGTAGTCTCAGGCCAGGCAGGCAAAAACGATCTGAACGGCAAGCGTCCCCTTACGTCCAATACTATATATGGGATAGGCTCAACGAGTAAAATGATGCTGACCGCCGCTGTGATGAAGCTTGTAGATGAAGGAAAAGTAGATCTGGATGCTCCCGTAGTGAACTACATTCCTGAATTCAAGATGAAGGACAGCCGGTACACGCAGATCACCCCGCGTATGCTGCTCAATCATTCCTCCGGCCTGCTCGGCAAACCGGGTCCGAATGTGGCGCTCTATAACGATAATGATTCGTACGCACACGATCATTTGCTGGAACAACTGGCCACTCAGAACCTGAAGGCAGATCCGGGAGCCTTCTCCGTCTACTGCAACGACGGCTTCACCTTGGCTGAGATCCTGGTCGAACGGGTCAGCGGCATGAGCTTCACAACATTTTTGCACAAGTACATCACTAAGCCTCTGGAGATGAACCATACCAGAACCCCGCGTGACCCTATGGATCTGAAGGCAATGGCCGGTATCTATTCTTCCACGTATGAGGGGCAGCTTCCCCAGGAGAATTACGCGGTTATCGGTTCGGGCGGAATCTTCTCTACAGCGGAAGATCTGGTGCGATTCTCGCAGATTTTCACGGCTCAGAACAAGGGCATTCTCTCGAAGAATTCCTTAACCGCCATGGCCCAGCCAGAGTATAAAAAAGGCATGTGGCCTCCGTCAAGCGACGGCTCCTTAGCTTATGGATTAGGCTGGGACAGCGTAGAACTGTTTCCCTTCAACCAATACGGAATCCAGGCGCTGGTCAAAGGCGGAGACACCATGTCCTATCACTCCTCGTTAGTGGTACTCCCGGAATTGAACCTGGCTGCGGCTGTGATCTCTTCAGACGGTTCAAGCTTGATCGATCAAATGATGGCAAGTGAACTGCTGCTCCGTGTGCTTCAGGACAAACAAATCATTAAGCAGTTGAAGCCGGAACAATCCTTCGGGACTCCAGTACCCGCCGTTATGCCCAAGGAAGTCTCTCAATATGCCGGTCTCTATGGCAACTCTGCGTTGTTAAAGGCAGAGATCACTCCGGCAGGGGAACTGTCTGTAGCAGCGAGCGGCGTGCCGGACAGTGCTGTGCAGAAGTATACGTACACAGCCGACGGCTCTTTTGTAAATAAAGAAGGAACGGAAAAAATAAAATTCGTGGTTGAGAAAAATGGGCGTACCTATATGTGGTCCCGTTCTTATATAAGTGTACCGGAGCTTGGACAGGCGGCGACCTCTGAATACACTGCTGAGAAGCTTGATCCCAATCCCTTATCTGCAGAGGTTGCAGACGCATGGGAGAAGCGGGACAATACCCGATATTATTCGATATCCGAGAAGTATTCATCGATGCTCTATCAATACGGGCTGCCGGTTGTACCAGTCAACTTGGACAAAAATACACCGGGATATATTAACGGCCATAAGATTCTGAGCGCAAATCAGGTATTAAATGAACAGCAGATTCCCGGGATGGCAGGCCGTGACAATATGCAGATCGATTTCTATACAGACAATGGAATAGAGTATATGGCGGTAGCAGGCAGCCTGTACGTTAGTGAACAAGCGGTCACAGACCTCTATGCAGGCGCGAAGTCATCCGCAACGGTCTCAGCAAGCGGCTATGCCAAGTGGTACAGTGTGCCGAAGTCAGCCCAAGGGAAGATTATGACCATAAAGTTACCTGCGAACAGCTCTTTTGCGGTATATGATCAAGCCGGAATCTGTGTGAACCACACCGTGGTCAGCGGGAAGAATCAGGTCCTGCTGCCAGAGCAGGGTAAGATTGTATTTGCAGGCGGGGCGGGTGCGAAGTTCCAGATTACCCTTAAGAAGTAAATGGCAATACCAGGGTAGCGGTATATTTAGAATCAACGGGCAGGCGGGGGCGGCAACCCCCTCCTGCTTTTTTGTGCGGAAATCAGCTTGTGGTGCGGGCTGGCGGGATGCTCTGCGGATTGTTGAACACATTGCCTGGATCATATTTCGCCTTGACTCTGCGTAATCTGGCATAATTCGTTCCATAATAGACCGGTCCGGGATGCTTGATGCCCTGGTCGGGCACATTGATATAACTTCCCACGATGAACGGCTGCAGCTTGCGGCGGGTGTTGCGGACGTAGAATATGTTTTTGGCGGCATCTGCTTTCTTGATCCAGGAGCTGTTCCACTCCACATAGAATTTGGCCTTGCGCCAGTAGAAGGCGGTAGCTTTAGGAGATTTACGGCTTACAGCCCCACCCCAGTTGAGGAAAAAGAACCCGGCGTCTTTCCCCTCCACCTTCTCCAGGAACTCACGCATCGGCTTGAATGCCTGCTGCGGGAACGGTTTCCGTCCGAAGCCGCTGGAGAACTGGTTGCTGAACCGCTGGGTCTGTACCGGATCGGGAGCAAGCAAGAAGCTGACTACCTGCGGATAAGGCAGAGAACGGATCGTTTGGATCGTAGGCGTTCCTACGCTTGTAATGGGCTTCAAGAGGCGGACCGCCTCGGCCTTAGATCCAAGGAAGAGCCCCAGCATGCTGACATTTCCGCCTTTTTTGGGACCGATGGATAATTCGCTGCCCAGTCTCGTATTCACTGCGGGCGCCCAGCGCTGCCAGGTCTTCAGTACCTTCTCGAACTGGCTCCAGGGCCAGGTGATACGGAATACCGTTGCTGTGGCCGGAGCCGGGCGTACTTTGAATTTGTAACGGGTGCATACGCCGAAATTCCCTCCGCCGCCCCCGCGGGAAGCCCAGAGCAGATCGGCATTACTTTTCTTATTCGCAATAATAATTCTACCCTTGGCATCGACCATTTCAAGCTCCACCAGATTATCGCTGACCAGCCCCAGGGTACGCTGGAGCGGGCCGATGCCGCCGCCCAGTGTAATGCCGCCGATTCCAACGGTTGGACTATCCCCGAAGGGCGACATATACCCTTTCCGGGCCAGCGTATGGGCGATTCTCCCGACTGTATTTCCGGCTCCAACGACGGCTGTCCCGGTTTTTCGGCTTAGTTTAATGCTGTTCATTTCACTGACATCAATGACGATGCCGCCGTTCACTTGGGACAGATTGACCTCCAGCGCATGTCTGCCGCCTCTGGGCCGGATGGGAATCCGGTGCTCGTTGGCCCATTTAATGGCATTGGCTACATCCTGTGTCTTCTGGGCGAACACGAATACTTTGGGGAATCTGTCGGTATGCGGGTCCCAATTTTTACGCGCTGCTTCATAACCCGGATCACCTTTGTAGACGACGCGTCCGGTAAGCTTTGTTGCTGAGTTCACTGGTTTCCAGCTCCTTTTGAGCTAATATTGGCATGCAAGAATATGACTTTGACTAGGTTATGGTATGCAGGGCGTTAGTCTATGGCGTGGGCTATAGTACGGGGTATTAATGAGAATGGTTATCAATTATAATGTGATTAACCGGCAAAGGATATAGCGGAATAAAGATAAGCGGGGAATAGAGATGAAGCTGAACGAACATATACAGTGGTGGAACCAAGCATCGGTCAGGATTATGGATATCCGCAGAGGAAGACTTCCGGCAGGCTCGGCACTTCCGTATTACCAATTGCCTGCGAGTGGATTCTTGTATGCAGTGCAGGGACAGGCGCAAGTACAGCTGGATGAGCTACAGACTACCTTGAGACGTAATCAGCTCGTGCATGGCGGGCGGGGAGCGGTTCTTGCGGTGCATGCGGATGAGGCCTTCGAATACTTCCTGGTGCTGTACAAGGCAGTGCTGATGCTGCCTCAAGCGGGCAGAGGGATAAAGCTGCTGGAGCAGGAGAATCCTGCCAGGCATCAATACAGCTTCAGTCCAACTTACGCGCATCCCCTGCTGGACCGGCTAGGACAGATGCACATAGAGTGGTTAACCGCAGATCCGCTGCAGCATCTCTATGTGAGATCGCTGTTTCTTCAGTTTGTGCATGAGGTGCTGGCTCAGATGAAGCAGCAGGGTCTTGTTCCGGTTCAGCCGGACCTGCTGGCCCAGGCTCTGCGGTTCATGCGGGAGCATTACAGGGAGCAGATCACACTGGATACTCTGGCTGATCAATTTGATTGCAGCGTCAGCTACCTGAGCAAGCTGTTCAAGAGCCGGATGCAGGCAGGGCCTATCCGTGTACTTACACAGATCCGCATGGAGAGGGCAGCGCATGATCTGCTGCATAGCGGATATAGCGTGCAGGAGATCGCGGAACGGACAGGCTATCCCGATGCCCATACCTTCAGCCGGAATTTCAAGAAGTATTATGGTAGCCCGCCGGTACAATTCAGAATGAGAATGGATGCCAAGCTGCTTGTGCAAGAATCGCCTGTTGTTGATCCGATAACTGCCCTTGTAGCTCATAATTCCAGGTGCTATAGTATCCAAAGCAGTGAGAACTATTATCATTTACATCGAAAAGGGGGATTACCAGTGATGCGGGGAACGAAGACGGCATCTATGGCTACAGCGGTTTTATTATTGTGCGTAACCCTGCTGCTAAGCGCATGTTCGGGGGCTGGTGCAGGGACATCGGCGAATAATGGTGCGGCAGGAAATAAGGCTGCTCAATCCGTGAGTACGTCCAATCCGGGGAGCGAAGCGGCGGCTCCGGGCTCTACTACAGGCAATACGGCTGCAGCAACGAAGGTATATACTGACGGCAAGGGAGAGGTCAGCATTCCAGTAAACCCGCAGCGGATTATTGATCTGACAGGCAGCGCAATCGGCAATCTGCTGGTGCTCGGTGTGAAGCCGGTCGCAGCTTCGGATGACTCCTTGAAGAATCCGTTCCATGCGGGTCAGCTGGATGATATCGTGAATATCGGGGCGGAGCCGAATGCTGAGGCTATTCTCAAGCTGGACCCGGATCTGATTCTGACTTTTGACTATATCGAAGAATCCCAGTATGAGCAGCTTGTCCAGATCGCTCCGGTGGTCCGGCTGAAATACGGCGGGGGTACTCCGCAGGACCTGTTGCTCGAATTCGGCAAGATTACCGGCAAGGAAGCGGAGGCGCAGCAGTGGATTGACGGGTGGAACGATAGAATCGCTGAAGTGAAGCCGAAGATTACTGAAGTTGTCGGGGACAAGACGGTATCGATTCTCCAGCCCTATGCGAAGGGCATTTATGCCTGGGGCAACAAGGGAGGAAGAGGCGGTGAGATTCTGTATGGGGACCTCGGCCTGAAGGCGCCGGAGATTATCCGGACCACGCTGATTGACGGGGAAGGTTTCGGAGGTGATCTGTCGCTGGAGCTGCTGCCGGAGTATGCGGGAGACTATATATTCACCAGCAACTGGGGCTGGGATGACGGGGATGCCAATGTTGTGTACGGCAGCAAGGTATGGAAGTCACTCCCGGCTGTGAAGAATAATCGTGTCTATTTCATTGATGAGAAAGGCTCATACTACAATGACCCGATCTCTCTGGAAGCACAGCTGAAATTCATTGTGGATAGCTTTCTGGGAACGGGGCAATAATCTGGTCGGTGCGGCTGTACAACTTGATGTTTACATTTCGTGTAATGTATATATACTTAACTTTTGAAGGATTCATATCTCCGGGTTAACCGGCAAGGGAGGATATTACAGACATGACATCAACCATTAGAGTAGGGATCGTCGGATACGGAAATTTGGGCAAAGGGGTACAGCAGGCCATTGCGCAGAATGTTGATATGGAGCTGGTAGCCATATTTACCCGTAGAGACCCCCAGCAGTTGGCAGACATCACAGGAACACTCACCGAGCACATCTCAGCCGCCGAGCAGTACATAGGCAAAATTGATGTAATGATTCTGTGCGGCGGTTCCGCGACAGATCTGCCGGAGCAGACTCCGCAGCTGGCCCGGTTGTTCAATACGGTGGACAGCTTTGACACGCATGCCAAAATCCCCGACTTCTTCGCTGCGGTGGACAAGTCCGCCCGCGAAGGCGGCAGCGTAAGTGTGATCTCCACCGGCTGGGACCCGGGCATGTTCTCCATGAACCGGCTGCTGATGCAGTCCATCCTGCCGGTAGGCGAGGATTATACGTTCTGGGGTACGGGAGTCAGCCAAGGGCATTCGGATGCGATCCGCCGGGTTCCCGGTGTCAAGGCAGGCGTGCAATATACCGTGCCTGTCCAAGAGGTTATTGACAGCATTCGCGGAGGAGAAACCCCGCAGCTGTCCACCCGCGAGAAGCACCGCCGGGAATGCTACGTAGTGGCTGAAGCAGGAGCTGACCGCGATGCTATTACCCGCACCATTGTAGAGATGCCGAACTATTTCGCCGATTATGATACAACGGTAAACTTTGTGTCGGCTGAAGAGCTTGCCGAGAAGCATTCAGGGATGCCGCATGGCGGCTTCGTCATCCGCAGCGGAGTGACCGGTGGCGGAAGTAAGCAGATTGCTGAATTCGGGCTGAAGCTGGACAGTAACCCGGAATTCACCGCCAGCGTCCTGGCCGCCTATGCCCGCGCTGCTGTGCGCCTGAAGCAGGAAGGCCAGACAGGAGCCAAGACGGTATTCGACATTCCGCTCGGCCACCTCTCCCCAAGATCTGCTGAGGAACTGCGGCGCGAGCTGCTGTAGGCAACAATGAATGGAGCTGTCCCAAAGCCATGAAATGGCTAGGGGCAGCTCTTTATTTTGGAGTAGAATCAATGTGAGCGCTTGGGTGGACGCTCCGCATTTCCGCGGGTCGTTCTGCCCGCTCTGCTGTTTAAGCGGGAAACGACCCGTCCATCCTTAAAAAAAGAAACAAAAAATCGCTCATTCCGGTTAAATGGAGGCACCACTTGGGGGAGGGCGTTCGGCAGATGCGTAAAGCTGTGTTGCCTTAAAAGGCTACGCTTTAGCTATACGCTGAATGACAGAACCAGAAAGCGTGTTGACAACTGAACTGCTGGAAGTTGGCTGGAGAGCTGATTGAGAGGGATAAATCCCTTTGGTGAGGCTGGAAGTTGGCTGGAGGGCAGCATGAGAGGGATAAATCCCCTTGGTGAGGTTGGAAGTTGGCTAGAGGGCAGCATGAGAGGGATAAATCCCTTTGGTGAGGCCGCGTGTGACTGAAGGAGAGTAATGAGGAGTATTAGTGCACCTGAATTCGCAAGAAGTCAGCTATATGAGCAAATGAGGAGCATTAGTGCTCCTGAATCCACCGGAAGTCACCTATTTGAGCGAATTAGGAGCACAAATGCACCTGAGTCGCCAATCGTACGCATTCGTCCAACCGCATGAGCTCAGACTAACGACTAGCAAGCACACAGTATAACCAACCATCTATTCCCTCAACCTAAAAAAGAGGTGTCCCCAGCCAAATGGCTCAGGGACACCTCTTCTAGTATCAATTAAGTCTATAACAGTTACACGATACCCTGCGCCAGCATGGTATCGGCAACCTTCAGGAACCCGGCGATGTTGGCACCGGCAACCAGGTTACCAGCGACGCCATAATCCTCAGCCGCCTGAACGGTGCTGCTGTAGATATTTTTCATAATGAGTTGCAGCTTCTCGTCCACCTCTTCGAAGGTCCAGGACAGACGCATGCTGTTCTGGCTCATCTCTAGGCCTGAGACGGCTACGCCGCCGGCATTGGCTGCCTTGGCTGGAGCAAACAGCACCTGGTTCTCCAGGAACAGCTCCACCGCTTGGAGGGTGGTCGGCATATTGGCGCCTTCGCCAATGGCCTGAACACCGTTCAGAATCAGCGTCCGGGCGGATTCCAAATCCAGCTCGTTCTGCGTAGCACACGGCAGGGCGATATCGCAAGGCAGTGACCAGATTCCGCTACAGCCCTCAACATACTCGGCATGCGGGTGCTCCTTCACATATTCGCTGATGCGCAGGCGTTCTGTTTCCTTCAGTCTTTTGACGGTAGCCAGATTGATGCCCTGAGGATCATGAATGTAACCGTTCGAGTCACTGCAGGCAATTACGTGGGCGCCAAGCTGCTGAGCCTTCTCGATCGCATAGATGGAGACATTCCCGGAACCGGAGATGACCACCTTGCTGTCCTTAAAGCTTGCTCCGCGCGATGACAGCATCTCCTGCACGAAGTATACACAGCCATAGCCGGTAGCTTCCTTGCGCGCCAGACTGCCGCCGTAGAGCAGCCCTTTTCCGGTAAGAACCCCGGCAGCATGCCCGCCGTGAATCCGTTTGTATTGGCCGAACATATAACCGATCTCGCGCGCGCCTACACCGATATCTCCTGCAGGAACATCTGTATCCTGCCCAATGTGGCGGTACAATTCCGTCATGAAGCTCTGGGTGAAGCGCATAACCTCTTGATCCGATTTATCCTTGGGATCGAAGTCGCTGCCGCCCTTGCCGCCGCCCATGGGCAGGCCGGTCAGCGAGTTTTTGAAGATCTGCTCGAAGCCCAGGAACTTGATAATCCCGAGGTAGACAGAAGGATGGAAGCGCAGGCCTCCTTTGTAGGGACCGATGGCACTGTTGAATTGAATGCGGAAGCCGCGGTTAACCTGCGTATTACCGGCATCGTCCACCCAAGGGACACGGAAGGAGATGCTGCGCTCAGGCTCAACCAGCCGCTCGAGAATCCCGTGCTTCATATACTGCGGGTGGCGGGTCAGAACGGGGGTGATGCTCTCCAGGAATTCCTGGACAGCCTGGTGAAATTCCGGCTCATGCGGATCGCGCTTCTGGACCTCTGCATAGATCCGCTGCACGTACTGCACAGCCTCATTTGATACTTCTGACGTTAGTGTAGGAACGATGGACACTTTGGCAAGCACTCCCTGTCTGATTGTAATTCGGGCTATCCCGTATTAATTAGAATTTAAAAGAATTCTATAAAACCTGACATCAATTTGCCAATCAATTATTTTTGGCAGAGTCATTAAGAAATTCTATGAACCTTACATACTATGCAAGCTAAATGCGGCAGAGTGTTAATAAACCTCTGGTCAATTCAGGATTGCAGTTCCCCTTAAATAGGGTATATATAAATATTGGAAACAGCATAAAGCATTGAGAGAGAGGCGGAAGCATATGCACTTATTATCTGTAGCAGAATTAGTAGATGTGGAGAATCATGCCTGGGAAGAGATCAGGGAGCTGCTGAGCCAAGGGCCGCGAACCTACCGGCTGGAGGCCGCAGAGCCGGAGGCAGCCGCGCTGACGCTCGTCCGTCTGCAGGTAAGTACGAGGTCTTATCTGGGAGCCATTGCCTATGAAGCCGGAGGTATTATCTTCGAGCATGGCTGGATTACCTTGCTTGGCGCTGGAGCAGAAGGGGTCTGCGGCAGTCTTGCTTCCTGGAACGGTCTGGGTGATGCAGATGACACAGTCCCGCTGCCGGGTGTGCTAATTGTAGCATATGATGCGGCCGGAGGCTTCTTCGGCCTGGATACCGGGCGGTTCGGACAGAGCGGGCATATCTATTATTATGCCCCCGATGCGCTAGAATGGGAGACGACGGAATTAACCTATTCGGGCTTCATCGGCTGGCTGGCGGAAGGTGACCTGGATCTGTTCTATGAAACGTTCCGCTGGGAAGGATGGGAAGAGGAGACGCAGAAGCTTGCGCCGGATCAGGTCTTCGGGTATTACCCGCCGCTCTGGACGGATAAGGGTAGCGGCTCGGCCAGCAGCAAAGCACCGGTCTCTATTCTAGAGGCATGGCGGGCAGCAAGAAGTGCAGGTGCTGAATGAAGCGGCGTAAGGCTGAACGCGGGCAGCCTAGAGTCTTACGGGTAGCGGAAGAACCGCTGGAGGTGGTCCCCTTTGTCAGTGCGGCGCCCGGCAGCCAGGGAATAATATATGGTGGGCTTCCGATATATCCGGGAGAAATGCAGGGACTGCCGGAAGAGGTGAAGGTGCTGATCGTCGCATCCGATCTTCAGGGAGTTGCCTTGTCTGACAATGGAGATTACAGCGATCTATTGGTGGGTGAGAAGCTTGCCGCCACATTGGAAGGTCTGCTTCTCCGCCATATGCCGGATGTCCGCCCGGATCAGGTGCTGGTCTGTTTATGCGGCGATCTATATGGAGACACTGCAGTAAGAGGTTCTAGCGGTGATCCGCTGCCGGTATGGCGGGCCTTCCGCCGCAGATTCGGTACGGTATTCGGCGTGAACGGCAACCACGATCTTCTGACTTCAGAAGGCGAAGCTGAGCTTGCCTCCACACCGGGAATGCATCTGTTCACCGAACCGGCGGTCCTGCACCATGAGAATATGCTTATCGCTGGACTTGGAGGCGTCACGGGAAGAGCAGGCCGGCCGAACCGCACGCCGGAGAAGGAGTATCTGGAGAGACTGGAGTGGCTGCTGCAACGCGGACCCGCTCTGCTGCTGCTGCACCAGAGCCCTGACCTTCCTGGAGCAGAGCTACCGGGACATGCAGGCATCCGCGAGCGGCTGGAAGCCGGGCCGGAGGTACTGGTCTGCAGCGGGCATGTTCACTGGGACCAGCCGCTGGCAGAGCTGGACAACGGTGTCCAGCTTCTGAATACAGACGGAAGGGTGCTGGTATTCACAGCCGCAAGCCTGTGCTAAACGTGCGCTTGTCCGTAAACTTTACAAACAGCATCGGAATAGGTATAATTTAAGTATATTTCAGGGTTGGAAACAACAAAGAGGGGCCTAACGCCATTAGGCTCCTTTTGTATTTTCACCCATGTTAACAGGAGGGCGAAAGTCATTCACAAGGAAAAGATTTTGGTATGTGTTCATTATGGGCCGCATGGGGAGCGTCTAATCCGGCGTGGTGTCGAGCTGTCTGAGATGCTTGGGGCACCGCTCTATGTGCTTAATGTGGAGAGTTCGGACAGCGATGAATATAATCATAGCAAAGAAATGTATATGGCTGTCTGGAAGCGCCTGGCAGAGGAAGCCGGGGCAGAATTTATGGTCCGCAAACGCCGGGGCCGCAAGACAACGGATGTTATTGTTGAAGCTGCAGAAGAGAAAGAGGTCACTCAGATCATTATTGGCCAATCCGCCCAGACCTTGTGGCAGGAGCTGACCAAACGCAACTTTGTCAATGAGCTGATCAGCAAGATGAATATGATGGATCTGCATGTCGTTGCAGTTCAGCGTATGCGCGCCGGTCTCGAAGAGACCCATGAAGAAGGCGTAATCTCTTATCTGGTGAAGAATGAGGGAGCATACCAGCTCAGCGATGAGCCGGAAGGCGACGATTACATCAAAGGCAAATTTTTTCATGAATTGCACACAGAATTTGAGAATGGCTTGTTCAAAATTGAGCAAGATGGTAAAGCGAGATATTTGCATATCTGTGAAGGAACGCTGACCGAGCCATTATAACCGGCTCTTGTCTTCAGGAAGTAAGTACCAGCGTTCACAACCCAAATTGTAGAATGAAAAAGGAGGCTTGCCTTTGCTGCATATAACCGTTCTTGTTCCGTTTCTCCTGGCCCTGATGATAGCGCTTCTGCGCGGGAGGATGCGAAAGCTCCATAGAGGATGGCTTGTATTAGCCGCACCGCTGGCGTTATTCATATATTTCTTGACCCGGATTCCAGTCATCAAGGGAGGGGAGCTCGGATACGAGACCCTGTCCTGGATTCCTTCCCTTGGGATTGATCTGGTCTTCCATCTCGATGGATTAAGCTTGCTGTTCGCCTTGTTAATTACGGGCATGGGTACTCTGGTCTTTATCTATTCCATATTTTATCTCGATAAACGCAAGGAAGAGCTGACGCCGTTCTATGTATATCTGCTGTTATTCATGGGGGCGATGCTTGGAGTCGTGCTGTCCGATAATCTTATGGTGTTATACGGATTCTGGGAGCTAACGAGTGTCTCCTCGTTCCTTCTGATCGCCTACTGGCACCGGAGACAGAAATCACGCTATGGCGCACAAAAGTCCATGCTGATTACCGTCTTCGGCGGTCTGGCGATGTTCGCAGGCTTCCTGATGCTGTATGTGATGACGGGTACGTTCAGTATCCGCGAGATCTGGAGCCAGGTGGGCGATATCAGCGGAGAGACGCTGTTCATTCCTGCGATGCTGCTTATTCTGCTGGGTGCCTTCACCAAATCGGCCCAGTTCCCCTTCCATATCTGGCTGCCTGATGCGATGGAAGCGCCGACTCCGGTCAGTGCGTATCTGCACTCGGCAACCATGGTCAAAGCCGGTTTATATCTGGTAGCACGTTTCAGCCCGGTGTTCGCGGGGCAACATGAGTGGTTTTGGATTGTGTCGGGTGTCGGCCTGATCACCTTGATCTATGGATCGATCCAGGCGATGAAGCAGACGGACCTGAAGGCTCTGTTAGCCTATTCTACAATCAGTCAGCTTGGACTGATTATGGGATTACTTGGTATGGGTTCAGCCGCGTCCTTCTACACAGGGGAAGAGGCTGTATTCTATACCGCCGCAACAACGGCAGCCCTATTTCATTTAATTAATCATGCCATATTCAAAGGTTCGCTCTTCATGGTGGTCGGAATTGTCGACCATGAGACGAATACCCGTGATCTGCGCAAGCTCGGCGGTCTGGTGTCTCTGATGCCGGTCACCTTCACGCTGGCGTTGATCGGCAGCTTCTCGATGGCGGGTCTTCCGCCGTTTGCCGGATTCCTGAGCAAGGAAATGTTCTTCACGGCTGTGCTGAATATCAGACAGCTGGATATCTTCAGCCCGGGGGCCTTCTTCACCCTTTTCCCGGTGCTGGCGTGGATTGCAAGCATATTTACCTTTGCATACAGCATGATTATGGTCTTCCAAACCTTCTTCGGCAAATATCAGCCGGAGAAGCTGGACAAAAAACCGCATGAAGCGCCCTTCGGCCTTCTGCTTCCGCCAGTGATTCTGGCATTACTGGCCGTAGTCACCGGCTTCTTCCCCAATATACTGTCGAAGTCACTGATCGTGCCGGGGATGAATGCGATTCATCCGCAGATTGCCGCCAGCTCGCCTTTTTATGTGAATATCTATTTCTGGCACGGGTTCACCGCCGAGGTCTGGATGACGCTGGGTGTGATCCTTCTGGGGATTATCGTATACCGCGTATACGGCCGGTTCAGTCTGGTCGAGAAGGAATGGCGCACCGGACTTACGCTGACCCATGTGTATGACGGCAGTATCCGTCTCGTGGAGAGCGTATCCCGTGCAGTGACAGGCCTGTACATGACAGGTTCAATGCGTCATTATCTGATGTACATTTTCACCCTGATTATCGCTGTTGTCGGCGGCACGATGCTGTACTCGGAAGGCATTACGTTCGGCCAGGGGCAATATGCTCCGGTCACATTCTTTGAAGTTGTTGCCGTACTGGTCCTGCTGACAGGGGCGCTTGCCATTCCGTTTGCCAAGTCCAGAGTCTCGGCGATTCTGATGACGGGAATGGTCGGTTACATGGTGACGCTGCTGTTCATCCTGTTCCGTGCACCCGATCTGGCCCTCACCCAGATGATTGTGGAGGTGGTCTCCGTTACGCTGTTCCTGCTCTGCTTCCGGCATCTGCCGAAGCTGAAGCGGGAGAAGGTCAAGCTGCGGGTCAAGGTACCCAAGCTGATCATCGCCTTAGGCTTCGGGATCACGATGACGCTGGTGGCGCTGGCGGCGCTCGGCAGCAGTCCGTTCGAGTCTATCTCAACCTACTATGTGGAGAATAGTTACAAGCTTGGCGGCGGCAAGAACATCGTCAATGTCCTGCTGGTGGACTTCCGCGGCTTCGATACCATGTTCGAAATTACGGTGCTGGGGCTGGCATCGCTGGCCATCTACTCGATGATCAAGCTACAGCTGGAGCAGGATCATACGCCTGTTCTGACCAGAAGCAAACCGGAGTCCTACACGCGCCGCTATACCCGCAGCAATGATGTATTGCTGCAATCGGTGGCAAAAGTAGCCTTCGTGATCATCATCACGTTCTCCCTGTACCTGTTCTTCGCCGGTCATAATCAGCCGGGCGGCGGCTTTATCGGAGCCTTGATGGCTGCTGCGGCGCTTGTACTGATTGCGATTGCCTTCGGCACGGAGTTTGTAGAGAAGGTGCTGCCGGTCGATTACCGCAAGTTAATCGCAGTCGGGATTATGATCGCTTTTCTCACCGGAATCGGTTCCTTTGTCTTCGATGCTCCATTCCTGACCCAAGCCTTCGGCTACTTCGAACTGCCGGTCATGGGCAAGACGGAGCTAACCACTGCGATGCTGTTCGATCTGGGAGTTTACCTCTCGGTGATCGGTGTCACGATGAATATTATCTTTACGGTCGGGAGGGATAACTAATGGAGATCCTTATTGCCCTGGCGATCGGTGTCTTGTTTACCGTAGGTGTCTATCTGGTCCTGTCCAAAAGTCTGCTCCGCATCCTGCTTGGGACGACGCTGCTGACTCATGGCGTTCATCTGCTGCTGCTGACGATGTCCGGCCTGAAGACGGGCGCTTCACCTCTGCTTGGCGAGAAGGCGGACAGTTATGTCGATCCGCTGCCGCAGGCGCTTATCCTGACTTCCATTGTAATCAGCTTTGGGGTATCCGCGTTCTTCATCGTTCTGGCCTACCGGGCTTACCGCTCGGCGGGGACGGATGATGTGGAAGGAAGCAAGGGGGAGAGACCATGAACAACCTGCTGGTAATGCCTTTGCTGATTCCGGCCTTTACGGCGGTCATCCTGATTTTTCTGAAAGAGAAAGTGAAGCTGCAGCGTATCCTCAGTGCCATCAGTGTGCTGGTGAACATCGCAGTAGCGCTTATTATTGTGTACCAGGTCCGTACGGACGGGATTCAAACGCTGTATATGGGAGGGTGGCTACCGCCTTACGGCATCGTCTTCGTAGCTGACATGTTCGCAGCGCTACTCGTCTTGACGGCTGCGGTGGTAGGGGCAGCTTGTCTGTTCTTCTCCTTCGCAAGCATCGGTGAGGAGCGGGAACGTTTCTACTATTATGCGTTCTTCCATTTCCTGCTCACCGGCGTGTTCGGCTCGTTCCTGACGGGTGACCTGTTCAACCTGTTTGTCTGCTTCGAGGTGCTGCTGGTTGCTTCCTACGCCATGATTGTCTTGGGTGGAACCAAGGTACAGCTGCGCGAGACGCTCAAGTATATCCTTGTCAACATAATTTCCTCCACCTTGTTCGTAGCGGCGATTGCCTATTTGTACGCTGCGACAGGCACGCTTAATATGGCTCATCTGGCCATCCGTGTGGGAGAGGCCGGGCAGGGCGGAGTGATGAATGTGATTGCCGTGCTTCTGCTGCTGGTGTTCTCGCTCAAAGCAGGTCTGCTGTTATTCTTCTGGCTGCCGGATTCGTACAGTGCTCCTCCGCAGGCGGTAAGGGCATTGTTCGGCGCACTGCTTACCAAGGTGGGGCTGTATGCCATCACCAGAACGTTCTCGCTGATTTTTGTACATGATATGGGCTTGACCCATTCGCTGATCGGCTGGATGGCAGGGGCCACTATGATTCTTGGAGCCATAGGGGCACTCGCCTATAATGATCTAAGCCGGATCTTCAATTATAATATTGTCATCAGTGTCGGCTTCATCGCCTTCGGCATTTCCGTGGCTACCCAGGATTCGCTTAGCGGGGTTGTATTCTATCTGATGCACGATATGGTTGCCAAGGCGCTACTGTTCTTCCTGGGCGGGCTGATTGTCGCGGCTTCGGGGACGGAGCAGCTTAGGCTGATGGGCGGTCTGATCCGCCGGTATCCGTGGACGGGCTGGATGTTCTTCGTCCTGACGCTGGCGCTGGTCGGTGTTCCTCCGCTTAGCGGTTTTGCCGGGAAGGTCATGATGGTCCGCAGCGGCTTCGGAGAGCAGCACACTGTGCTTGCGCTCATCGCCTTGGCTTCCAGCTTCGTGGTTTTGTATTCGCTGATCAAAGTGTTCCAGCAGGTATTCTGGGGGGGCGAGAAGAGCGATGAAGAAATCCGCCCTCTGCGCTACAAAGCGATGATGGTACCGGCTGCTGTGCTGTTTGTTCTAGTCATCCTAATGGGTATTGGCGCTGAGCTGGTGAACGGCTATGTAATACAGGCCGGCGCAGTCCTCGCTGATCCGGCAGCGTACATTAATGCTGTCATAAGGAGTCGATGAAGATGGCCTTTCAAATATTGTTGAATCTCATGATTGCCTTCCTGTGGATGTTCCTGAATAATGACTGGACGGCCTCCGGCTTCATCATCGGTTATGTGCTGGGGGTGGCCGTGCTGGTGGTCATGCGGCGCTTCTTCGGCGGACGGCTGTATCTGGGTAAAATTTGGGCGGTTCTGAAGCTGGTGGCCTTGCTGCTGCGGGAGCTGGTGGTATCCAGCTATGTAGTGGTGAAGGCGGTGCTTAGACCGAATCTCAATATCCGCCCAGCTATCCTGATGTACCATACAGAGCTGAAGTCGGACTGGGAGGTAGCCGTGCTGATCACAATGCTCTGCCTTACGCCAGGTTCCGTCGTGCTCGAGGTGTCCAAAGACAACCGG
This sequence comes from Paenibacillus sp. FSL P4-0338, assembly GCF_038002365.1. Lineage (NCBI taxonomy): Bacteria > Bacillati > Bacillota > Bacilli > Caryophanales > Paenibacillaceae > Paenibacillus > Paenibacillus sp. FSL P4-0338. The sequence goes on from NZ_JBBOCG010000001.1 coordinate 1,179,528, forward strand.
ACCCTATACATTCATGCCATGGACATCCAGGATGTGGAGCAGTTCGATGCGAATATCCGTAATACCTTTGAACGCGCGATTCAGGAGGTGACCCGTTCATGATTCAATCGATTCTTATGCTGGCGTTGTCAATTATGGTCATCTCCATCGCGATCTGTGCCTGGAGGCTGGTTAAGGGGCCATCGCTGCCTGACCGGGTTGCCGCACTCGATACCATCGGTATCAATCTGCTGGCGATGGTGGCGGTCCTCTCGGTTCTGTTCAAGACGCAAGCCTTTATAGAATATATTCTTCTGATTGGAATCCTCTCTTTTATCGGGACGATGGCCTTGGCCAGATATATCGAAAGGGGAGTGGTGTTTGAACATGGACATGATCAAGACGGTCATTGAGTATGTGTTTGTCCTGCTGATTCTGACCGGAGCCTTGCTTAGCGCAGTCAGCTCTGTAGGGCTGATCCGCTTGCCCGATGTCTACTTAAGATCACATGCCGCTGCCAAAAGTGCTACGCTTGGTGTGCTCTGTGTACTCAGCGGCGCCTTCCTGTATTTCGCCTTCTTCCTCGATTTCATCAGTGCGAAGCTGCTGCTGGGAATCGTGTTCGTATTCATGACTTCGCCGCTCTCCGCTCATCTGACAGGCCGCGCGGCCTACCGCTCCGGTGTTCCGCTCTGGAGCCGCCGCGTCCAGGATGATCTTAAGGCGGCGCTGGAAAAGGAGCAGGCAGAGGAAGAGGCAACGGAACGTGTGAAGACTGACGCATCACCATAAAAGAACAGGGATGTCCACAGCGCTTGAGCTGCTACGGACATCCCTGTTGTAATATTGGCTTGGTCATGCGCTCTGAGGAGCTGTCCGTCTGCGGTACAGGTGCAGCAGCAGATACGAGGCGGCGAACGCTGCGGTTACCAGCCACAATGGAATTCTCGGGTCGAGCTTGTAGGCCCAGCCTCCGATAATGCCCGCAGGCGCGGTGAATACCAGGATCAGGACAGACAGCATGGAGAAGACCTTGGCCCGCTTATCATCATCAATGGCGTTCTGCACAGCTGCCTCCAGATAAGGAGAACTGATCATCAGGCCTACAGCTGCCAGAATGGTGCTCAGTCCGATCCAGATAAAGCTCGCTGTCGGGTAGAGAACCAGCATGGCATTCGACAGAGCAGATAAGCCGAAGCCTGCCATCATAGCGCGGTTAGCGCTCTGATCCGGGATTCTGGGCATCAGCAGCCACAGCGTTAGCAGCATGATGACTGAGGACACGGCCGGGAACAGAGAGAGGATGCCGCTGTCCAGATGGATATAATCTGCCAGATACAGGTACAGGTAGGTGCTTTTCAGCGTAGCCTGGAAGTTGAACAGAATGTATACGCCGAAGATCAGCAGCAGATTGCGCTCCGCCCCGAGGTCACGGAAGGCGCCGCCGTATTCAATCATACTTTCCCTAAGGCTGAGCTCACGGGTCTCCTGTCTTTTGCGGATGCCGGCCTCGGTCTCCCGGGTAGTCAGATGACGGCCTACGAACTGGAAGGTCATGAAGAGGAAGGCCAGCACGTACATGATCCTCATGCCCGTGACCATGCCATACTGGTGGACAAGCAGACCGCCCAGCGGTGCAAACAGGCCTCCGATCACCCCGATAATCTGCAGCAGTGTGAATACATAGGTCCGGTCCGAGGGACGGGTATCTTCAACAATCAGGCAGTAAAAGGCAATATGCGGCACACGCTGGAAGCCGTTAATCACCGCAGCCGCCACGAAAAACCACAGGTTCTGTGAGCAGGCCCATAACAAGGTGGCGAAACTCCAGCTAAGCAGATCAAAATATAATATAGCCCGCTTGCGTCCCAGCCGGTCCGTTAAATATCCGCTGAGCAAAGAGGAGAATACCTGTATGATGAGTCCGATCGTCGTTATCCAGCCGATGTTCAGCTCGGTCAATCCAAGCTCATACATGTACAGGGTGGCATAGGTAGAGAACATGCTAAAGGGAATCAGAAAAAAAGGCTCAAAGGTCAAGCAGCCCCGGCTGTTTCCCTCCAGCCGCGGAAAAAAGGGTTTTGCCATGATGAAATCCTCCATGTTATCGATAGTCTACACTATATTTATTTAACACAAATTGGAGCTGAGCGCATGTTTATTATTCTCGGACTGGTATTTATTACGATATATGCCCTGATTGTCTTCTACATTGGCTGGAGCGGCTGGAGCTGGATCAAGCCGGTCGTCTCCGGACGGTTCCGGCTGTTCTACATTATTGCGCTGATCTTCCTGGCCAGCTCGCTGATCCTCTCCAGAGTGGTGGCTGGGTCAGCAGTCTTAAGCGTCATCGGCAGCTACTGGCTGGCCATATTCAGTCTGCTGCTCATGCTGCTGCCGCTCGTGCATCTTATGGTCTGGCTAACGAAGCTGGCCAAGCTGCCGCGCCGCGCGGTTCAGAAGTGGTCCGGTATCCTGACGCTGGTTATTCTGATCGCCCTGATAGGATATGGAAGCTATAATGCGTACAGTCCGGTTGTGCGTTCCTATGAGGTACAGATTGACAAGCCGGGTCCGGCCAGCGGTAAGCTTCACATCGTGATGGCTTCGGATATGCACTTCGGTTATTTATCCGGCAAACGCCATGCGGAGCGGATGGTGCAGGAGATTAACGCTTTGAACCCCGATCTGATACTGCTCCCGGGCGACATCGTGGATGATGACGTTAGGCCCTATAAGGACAAAGGCCTCGGCGCAGTACTGGCTAAGCTTGAAGCTCCACTCGGCGTGTATGCTTCCCTGGGGAACCACGACCGGTTCAAGGGCGGGACAGAGGAGATCATCAGCCTGCTGGAGGAGAGCGGGATGCAGGTGCTCTATGATGAGGACGTTGAGGTAGGCGGCTGGCTGACGCTGATTGGACGGAAGGATTACAGTGATAAGGAACGGGCCAAGCTGGCTGATCTGACCAAGGACGTAGACCGTTCCAAGCCGGTATTTATGTTAGAGCATCAGCCGGTGGAGTTTGGAATTGCTGAAGAGCAAGGCATCGACCTGATGGTCTCCGGCCATACCCACCGCGGACAGATTGCTCCAGCCAACCTGATTACTTCCCGGGTGTTCGAGAATGATTGGGGGTATCTGAAGAAGGGGCAGCTTCATACCGTTGTCTCTTCAGGCTATGGCTTCTGGGGCCCGCCGATCCGTATCGGCTCACGCTCGGAGGTAGTGTCCATTCAGGTGGAATTTTCCAACGTGAATAAGTAATTTGGAAGGGCTGACCCGGTGTTCGGGTTGGCTCTTTTTTTGGATGATACATTTACAAAATCCATTAGATCAGTTATATTGTACTGGTACAATAAGTACACTGTTCACGCAAGGAGGAAGCGTGTGGAGATTATCATCAGCAGTAACCGGAACAAGCCCATTTATGAGCAGATCACCTCGCAGATTAAGGGCAAGATTATGAGCGGAGAGCTTCGGGCAGGAGACCCGATCCCTTCGATGCGTGCCTTGGCCAAATCTATTCAGGTCAGTGTCATCACCGTTCAGAAGGCATATGAGGACCTGCAGCGCGACGGATTCATCGAAACGACGGTCGGGCGCGGAAGCTTCGTCTCGGCCGTGAACCAGGATGTTTTTCAGGAAGAGCAGCTGAAGAAGGTGGATGAGCATCTAATGAAGGCAGCCGAAATCGCCCGCGCAAGCGGAATCAAACTGGAAACGATGGTGGATATGCTGACTATCTTTTACAAGGAGGGAAATCATGAATCTTAGTTTGGAAATTACCGGACTGACCAAGTCCTATGCCGGTTCCGGCTTTATGCTGGACAATGTATCATTTTCTGTTCCCAGCGGAACGATTATGGGGTTCGTGGGGGAGAACGGGGCAGGGAAGACGACAACGATCAAGTCCATCCTGAACACGGTTCAGATGGACAGCGGAACGATCCGGCTGCTGGGCCGGGAGATGAAGGATACAGACACGGTCTTGCGTGAAGACATCGGAGTGGTGCTGGATTCGGCCAATTTCCCGGCGGTGCTGACCCCGGCTAAGCTGGCTAAGGTCATGCACGGCGTCTATAAGCAGTGGGACCAGGAGGTGTATGCCAAGCTTACAGGGAAGTTCAGCCTGCCCATGAACCAGAAGATCAGCGGGTTCTCACGGGGCATGACGATGAAGCTGGCGATTGCTGCCGCCTTGTCGCACCATCCCAAGCTGCTGATTCTAGATGAGGCCACTTCAGGGCTGGACCCGGTGACCAGAGAGGAGATTCTGGAGGTGTTCCTGGAATTCGTAGAGGATGAGCGTCACGCTATACTGATGTCCTCCCATATCACAAGCGATCTGGAGAAAATTGCTGATTATATCACCTTCATCCATCAGGGGCAGATCATTCTGACAGCGATGAAGGATGAGCTGATCTACGACTACGGCGTGGCCCGCTGCACCAGCGGCCAGTTCCAGAGTATTGCGGAAGGAGATCGGCTGGCTTATAGAGTAAGGGAGCATCAGATTGATGTGCTGGTCGAGGATAAACAAGGCTTTGGACAGAAGTACAGCGGCGTTACGGTGGATCAGGTATCCATTGATGAGATTCTGCTGCTGCTCGTAAAGGGGGAGAAATAATATGCGCGGGCTGCTGTTAAATAATTATTACTCACTGCAAAATAACATCAAATCCTCCCTCGGCATTGCGCTGCTTCTGTCGCTGGTTTCCTTTGCCGGGGTGGATCACAGCGTACTGAATGCAGTCATCGCGGCACAGATTTGGATTTTTGTGTTGAGCATCGGGGCCTCCCTGCAGCTGGATGAGGCTTCTAAATGGAACCGGTTTGAACTCACCATGCCGATCAGAAGGAGAACGGTCATCCATGCGAAGTATTTGTCCTTCCTGATGTTAATCCTCATGGGCACCGCTGTAAGTCTGGTTACTCTGGCATTAACCTATGTAAGCAAGGGAGACATAGCACATTTGAACCTGTCCACCGGGTATACCTTCGGTTTATCTTTATCTATCTCCACCCTGGCGATCTACTATCCGGTCATTCTTAAATTCGGTGTGGAAAAAAGCGAGCAGATGGTGATGATATCGGCAGGGCTATCGGTGGGCCTTCGTCTCCTGGTGTGGATGCTGCTGAACCTGTATATGGACGATGTGAACTATAATGGTCCTGAGACCGGGTATACCACCCTGATCCTTGCTGTTCTCCTGTTCGCGGTGTCCTATCTGATTGCCGTGCGGATTCATCGGAATAAAGAATTCTGATGATCGCCGGAACCCGATTGCGGTTGGGGGACTCTTAGCCTTCCCGCCTCTGCATAATTCCCTTATAGACTTCGATGGCGTAGGCCCGGGACCGCTTCAGATCGACAATAGCATCTTCACCGGGGAGGTGAATGTCTTTGTCAGACCAGTCCGCGCGTTCCGGCAGCCAGGTACGGATATAGCTGCCGCCCGGATCATGGGTCTGGGATTGGGTGACCGGATTCATCACCCGGAAATAGGGTGAGGCATCGAAGCCGAGCGAAGAGCTCCACAGCCAGCCGCCACGGTTCTGGGCATTGTCGTAATCGCTTAGCTTCAGCCGGAAATAACGTTCGCCATAGATGAAGGGGCAGCCCAGATTCTTCGTCAGGAACATGGCCGTAATCATTCGCAGCCGGTTAGGCATCCAGCCGGTCTCGTTCAATTGGTGCATAGCCGCGTCAATGACCGGAATGCCGGTCCTGCCCTGAGCCCAGGCCTCGAAGTGCTGTGTCCCCAGCGCAGACAGATCATAGACATTCTCATAGTTGAAGAAATCCTTGTCCAGCCGTGCCTGATATAGATAAAAATCCCTCCAGGCTAACTGTCTCAGCCATTCTTCCCCGAAATCCTCTTCTTCAGTAAGTCTGCTATATAGGGTCCGTGCCGAGATCGCTCCTGTATTCAAATGCCTGCTGATCCGGCTCGTCCGTTCCTGCGCGTAATGATCGCGGCCCACCTTGTAATCATGCAGATCCGCGTGCAGGAAACTCTCAAGCACATGACCCGGGTTCATCTGCTCTGCAGCGGGAGCAAGCGCTGTAAGCTGAGTGGCAATCTCTTCGGGAAGCTGGAAGGCGTCCGCGAGCTGGGGGTGAAGATCAACGGTTCGCAGACGGCTTAGCCCGGCAGAGTAAGGCGGCTGGAACCGCTGCGAGAGGAAAGCGCGCCAGCGGCGGTAGAAGGGAGTGAACACCTTGAACGGCTCACTCCGGCCGCACCAGTCCATGAATTCTTCCAGATCACAGAGCATACTGTCATGCCGGGCGTGGAACCGGAGATTCAGCGCATGGGCGGTATCCAGCAGCAAACGGTCGCGCTTAAGGGCATAAGGCGTATAGTCCGCATGTAGGCTGACCTCCTGAACAGGGTGGAGCTGTGCCAGCCGCCGGAGAATCCCCTCCGGCTCTCCATACAGGAGATGGAGCAGCTTGCCTTCTTTCGCATATTCCTGCTGAAGCCGGGCAACATGCTGCAGGAAATTCTGTCCGCTATGCTCCAGATAACGCTTATTCCGGAGCAAAAACGGTTCCAGAATCAGTACATGCAGCGAATCTTCCTGTGCTGAAGCTACGGCGTCGAAGGCCGGCAGATCTGAAGTCCGCAGGTCCTTGCGGTGTATGAATAGAATCATAGATGTAGTTCCTTTCAGATACAGATGTCATCTTTTAAATTGTAAACGGTAGTTCTGGCAGATACAACCGGGTTAACGTCTGCAGATGGTGATTGTTCATCGGATCAACTATTCCGAAATAAGGGAGCTGCCATGTCTGAGTAGCTATAGCCTGCTTATTGGTCACGGTATCCCAGGCTGGATATACGCGTATCGCCATTTTTCCCGGTGCAGTATCGGTTGCCAGCACGCCATGCATTTTCAGCAGGCCCTTCGGAAAGACAAACTGTCCAAGCTCCCCGCTAACGGGATGGAAGGTGTTAATGACCAGCAAATCAGGGGCATCGGCATAGGTGAAGGCCTGGTTTTTACGCTCGGCATTTTTTTCCCAGATAGCGACAAATTGACCGGTCTTCGTAGGGGTGATTTTGGCCACCCGAAACCGGACTGACAGGGCACCCAGCTGGAATGTACCAGCTCCATATTCGGCATTCTGCGGTTCTTCACGTATGGAACCGACAGTTAAGCGGGCTGGTGCGTACAATGTATCATTAATATAAGCTAATATGGTGTGGAATTTATTCATGCGCTGGCCCTTCTTCCATGAAGATGATCATGCTGCTTCAACTACTGATACTATCAGGGAAATCGGCCTTAAGGAAATTTTCCGGTAGCCGGTGAAGTTTTTTGTTAGAATTAGGAAGGCTGCAGGATTTTACTCGACTAAAGGAGAGGTTTTATTTTGAAAAGAGGATTCACACTAGTGCTCATGGTGCTATTGCTGCTAGCGGGCAGCATTACAGCATTTGCCGCAGAGCAAGGCAGCGTAGGAGCAGGGGGAGCTACCCCATCCGGCATTCCGCTGACCGGGCTGGAAGCTTTTGTAGACGATTATGTAAAAGAGTACATAGGAACGCAGACCGTAGGCGCTTCCGTTGTGATGGTGAAGGATGGACAGGTGGTTCTGTCCAAGGGGTACGGCTACGCCGATGTGGAGCAGCAGATCCCCGTCACCCCGGATACGGTCATGGAATGGGGCTCCATCAGCAAGCTTGCTGTATGGGCATCCGTAATGCAGCTGGCGGAGCAGGGCAAACTGGACCTGAATCAAGATGTCCGTAAGCTGCTGCCGGAGAATTTCCTGACTAAGCTGACGTATGAAGAGCCGATCACGATGCTGAATTTGATGAACCACAACGCCGGATTCGAAGAGTATATGTTCGATATGGCCTACCAGTCTCCTGAGGAAGTGAGATCACTGGAAGAGGGGCTGAAGCTGGCTCAGCCCGCACAGATATACAGACCAGGGGAAGTGGTCGCGTATTCCAATTACGGAAACTCACTGGCTGCCTATATTGTGGAGCGCATCAGCGGACAGCCGTATCATGAATACGTCCAGCAGCATATTTTTGAGCCACTGGGCATGAAGCATTCCATGGCGTATTCTGTGGTGGAGGACCGCCCGGAGCTGCTGGAGCATAAGGCAAAGGGATACTTCTTCGCCGGACCAGGCTCCTTCAATCAAGGGTCATGGAATTATATGTCCATGTACCCGAACGGCGGAAATAACGGGACGGCGGAGGATCTGGCCAAGTTCGCCATGGCCTTCATGCCCGCAGCCGGAGAGCAATCCCCGCTGTTCCAGAAGTCAGGTACGCTGGATACGATGCTGACCCGGAGTCATTCTGCTGCTGAAGCCATGCCCGGCATTGCCCACGGATTCTGGGAGTATCCCGGGGCACAGCGGACGCTGGGACATGGCGGGAACACGATTGCTTTTGCTACCAATCTGATGCTGGTGCCTGCAGACCGGTTTGCAGTCGTGATTATGACGAATCAGGCGGGCGAATCCCATATTGTTCATGGTCTGACCAAGGCAGTAGTGGGGCAGAGAGCGAAGACGGAGGCAGCGGTTCTACCGGATGTATCAGAGGTGGAAGGCCGATTCGTGGCAGCACGCCGTCCCGGACATGGCTTCATGAAGCTATTCCCTTATCTTACGATGATGAAGCTTGAGCCTCAGGGCGCAGGTCAGCTTCAGGTGTCTCTTGCCGGGATGAGCGGAAGCTATCAGCAGGTTCAGCCTTACCTCTATGAGAAGACGGGCGGGGATTCAGGGCTGGATGCCTGGCCGATGCTGTACGCCACAATGAAGGAAGGAAAGGTAGAGTCTGTCTCGGTGTACACCTCCGATTATCTGCCGCTGTCTCCGGGCCGGTCCATGCCTGTACTGCTGATCAGTGCAGCACTTGCTGCACTGGCCATCGTCTATTTCATAATCGCTCCGTTTGTGTGGCTGGTACAGGCGCTTCTGGGCAAAAGGAGAGCTCGTAGTAAAGATCCTGCCCCCCGTTCCGCCAACCGGAAGCTGACGGCCGGACTGACTTTAACCGGTACCGGTCTGGTCGTGAACAATCTGGTGCTGGCCTTACGGATGCTGAGCAACAATGAACGTGCCTATGCAGAGGTCTATCCGCAGATTATAGTGAATATTGCACTGACCGGCCTGGCGGCATTGCTTATCGCTGCGCTATTGCTAACCTTGATGAAGCGCCGGTCCCCGTCTGTCTCACCGGCCCGTAACCATTGGCCGGCCATCGTGCCCATGGTGATGATGTCGATTCTGCTGGCCCAGCTTGTATTCTGGGAGTTCTACAGTTAGTATTTCGGCCCCTTAATGAAGGGGGACAATAGCTTTTGTGCAATTGGACGAAGCCAAAAAGCTACGACGGTCGTTCCTGTCCATGAGCTGCGCTTATTCTGTAGATATTGGTCATTAATGATATAAGTCCGGGTCGAAGCAGGGCTCCTCAGCCCCAGCCGTTCCCATTCAGCCGGATCATTGGACCCGCCGAGCCTGATGAGCATAGCCTCGGCCGCAAGTTCGATCTTACCCGGAATCTGATCGAATGCTCCGGTAATCTGCGTATGAAATTCATCGATCGGGCTGCGGCTGGCGATGCTCTCCAGGTGAATGCCTTCGCGGAGATAGGAGACGAAGGCCAGATGGTCAGCCCAGCATTCATCGATATAGAACAGCCGTACCCGCTGCTGCGCAGGGCTCATCGGCTGCTCGCCCAGCAGGATGCTGAGCCGCTCCGTGTAGAGAATCCGCCTCTGGTCCTCGATCATATCCGAATAACGGTTCAGCTCGTTATGGATATCGAAGTTCTGGCTCATTACAATCTGCTGAATACTTGCGATCTTGCGACCAAGCGAAGGCTCTGCAATAGCTTCCTGCTGTCTGAGTGCATGGGCTGGGGTAGGGGAGCCGAAGCGGCGCATCAGGTCGTCTTCCAGACTGACATAGAAGACAGAAGCCCCCGGGTCGCCCTGGCGGCCGGAACGCCCGCGAAGCTGATTGTCAATCCGCACGCTCTCATTCACATGGGTGCCAATGACATATAACCCGCCGAGCCGGGCGACAGCGTCTGCCTGTACCGGGTCACCGCCGCCGAGCCGGATATCGACACCACGACCCGCCATATTCGTTGAGACCGTTACGGCGCCGAGTTCTCCGGCTCTGGCGATGATATCCGCTTCCTCAGCATCATTCTTCGCATTCAGTACCTGAACGGGAACACCGGCAACCGCAAGCGCTTCAGCCAGCATATCCGACTCCTCCACGCTTGCAGTTCCGATTAGCATAGGCCGTCCCTCCCGGTGGACAGAAGTGATCTCTTGTACGAGCGCCAGGTACTTGGCTTCCTTGTGAGTGTAAATCCGGTGAGGGTGGTCTACCCGGATGTTAGGCTGATTCGGCGGAATCTCCACCACCTGCAGAGCATAGATATCCTTGAATTCCATAGCTGTGGCGCAGGCCGTAGCGGTCATTCCGCAGATTTCCGGATATAGGCTAATGAAGTGTTGAATAGTGATTGTACCGAGAATTTTCCCGCCTGCGGTCCATTTCAGTCCTTCTTTGGCAGTCAGTGCGGCTTGCAGCCCGTCCGGCAAATACCGGTTCTCGGCCACGCGTCCCGTATATTCTTCGATCAGCTCGATAGCACCGCCACGGACAATGTAATCAATGTCCTTCGTTAATAAGGTCTCCACATGCAGCGCACAATTCAGTGAGGTTAGCAGCTGACTGTTCCGGCTATCATAGAGATTACCGCAACCCAGCAGCTCCTCCACTTGGGCAGCACCTGCATCGTTCAGATACACGTTACGCTGAAATTCATCATAATCATAATGCTCCCCAGGCAGAAGCTGCCGGGCCAGATCTGCGTATCGCATATCTTCGCTATGGCTAACCTCGGATTCTCCGCTGATGACAAGCGGGACCCGCGCTTCATCAAGCAGCAGGGAATCAGCTTCGTCCACGATGACGTAGTGGAAAGGGCGGTGTACCGTAGCGGTTTCCGTGAGTGCAATAGTGTCCCGCAAGTAGTCGAACCCTGCTTCTTTTGCCGTAACATAGGTGATATCGCTCCTGTAGGCCGCCCGTTTCTCGCTCAGGCTCATGCCCGCTTGAACCGAATCCACCGATAGTCCCAGGAAGCGGTAGATAGGACCCATCCACTGTGCATCCCGCCGGGCCAGATAATCATTGAAGGTCAGCACATGCACGCCTTTGCCGGTCAGCGCATTCAGATAGGCCGGCATTACGGCTGAGAGGGTTTTGCCTTCACCCGTGTGCTGCTCAATCAGCATTCGCTCGTGCAGGGCGATAGCGGCCATGATCTGGACATCATAAGGCTGTAATCCAAGTGTTCTTGAGGCCGCCTCACAGACTAATGAATAGGCATCGACAAGCAGCTCGTCCAGAGCTATGCCGGATTGGGCGGCGTGCTGGAGCCGGAGGGACTCCTCCTGAAGCTTAATGTCATCCCAGGTCTGCAAATTACGTTTGCGGATTTGCTCTGTTTTGTCCCGGTAGACACTAAGTATATTCCGGTTATCGTAATCTCTGAAACGTTGCACGAATCTAGCAGCTATATTCATAGTCATGTTCTCTCCCCGTTCTCCCGGCTCTAATATGAACGTCATCGGGCTACTTTACCTGTACATTATAATTCATTCTTGTTTCGATTTACCAATGTATGGATTATAAGCTCCCGAGACAAGTATTGGCCGGATAGAAAAGAGGAGGGTCAGCAGCCTTTAGGCACTCAGTCCGCCGTCTACCGGCAGAATGACCCCTGTCACGAAGGAGGCTTGATCACTAAGTAACCAGGCCGCAGCCTGTGCGACTTCTATGGGTTCAGCCGGACGCCGGAGGGGCGTCTTGGCACTGATTTGCTCGATAATCTCAGGATTGATGGAGACCCATTGTTGAATCATACCTGTCATAGTTGTGCCGGGGGCGATGGCGTTGACCCGAATGCCTGCCGGTCCGTATTCGATGGCAGCTGTTTGCGTGAGGCTGTTAACTCCGCGTTTGGAGGCACCGTAAGCACCCAAGCCCGGATTGCCCTTTAAGCTGCCGACACTGCTGGTATTGACAATCGCGCCTGATCCGGAGGTTTTCAACATTGCTGTAATCTGGGCTTTCATGCACAGCCAGACCCCTTTATAGTTTACAGACTGAATCAGGTCGAAATCCTCTTCTTTCTCATCGACCAAAGAGGATACGGTGACTCCGATACCAGCGTTGTTGAAAGCGGCATTAAGCCGGCCATACTGCCTTACTGTGGCATTGACCGCTTCCCCAGCGCCGCCCGCTTCTGCCAGATCGGCTGTGAAATATTCCGCCTGACCTCCGGCTGCTGTAATCTCATCTCTGAGTGCACGCAGCTCAGATTCTGTCCGTGAGACGAGCATCACCGAAGCGCCCTGCACGGCAAACCACTTTGCTGCCGCAGCCCCGATCCCCCGTCCGGCACCCGTAATCATTACCACCTTGTCCTTCAATAATAGTTCAGAATGTTTTGTCATGTTATTTCTCCTTTTCGCCAGGTATATTGATATCCTTGATCACTTTGAGTATACTTTGGCTATTGTTTTGGGAGGAGAGCCTTCTTTATGGTAGGCTTACGAGTGACAGGATAAGGGGGCTACCTAGTTGGATGATAATGAACGCCGTTTAGCCTTAGGGAATTTTCTGCGGAAGTTAAGATCCTCGATCTCGCCGCATGATGCCGGACTGTCTGCCGGGGGCCGCCGCCGGACACAAGGTTTACGCCGAGAAGAAGTTGCTCAACTCGCGAATATAGGACTTTCATGGTATACGCGGCTTGAGCAGGGGCGTGATATCAGCCCTTCAGTCGGTGTACTGGAGAGTCTGGCTTCGGCCCTTAAGCTAACACCCAATGAGCGCAGGCATCTTTTTCTGCTGTCAGGAGAGTCACTACCGCCTCAACTGGCTGCAGCTGAAGAGAAGATCAGCCCGTATGTTCAGAAGATGCTGGACGAATTCAGCCCGAATCCTGCTTATGTAATCGGGAGGAGGTATGATTTTCTGGCCTGGAATGCAGCGGCGGAAGCTGTATTTATGATTAGTCGGCCGTCACCGCCGCATGATTACAATTTGATGTGGCGCCAGTTCACTGACCCTGTCTGGAGAGAGGGTTCAGAGGATTGGGAGACGGTCTCCCAGAGAATTGTAGCTGAGTTCCAGACATCGCGAGCCCGTTATTTGGAGGATGTTTCATTTAGCCAATTCATTGCTGATCTTAAGAATGTAAGCTCAGATTTCGCAAGGATGTGGCAGGGGCACGAGGCACCGAGCAGTCTTGACGGCTACAAGAAGCTGCTTCACCCTGCACTTGGAGTGCTGGAGTTTGAACAAATTAACCTCCAGTTCCCCAATGACCCGGACCAGAGGATTATGCTATATTTGCCGGATACGGCAACGAAAGCCCGTTTGGAGCAGAATTTGATGGCAAGCACAAACAAGCGACCCTTCTGAAGGCGGACAGCCCTCGGAGGATCGCTTGTTTTGGCTTGCTGTATTTTTTCGGCTACACTTAGCCTTTGACCCCGCCGACAACCATCCCTTTGACGAAATACTTCTGCAGGAACGGATAGACGATGATAATCGGCACACTGGCCACAATAGTCATCGTAGCACGGATAGAGGTCGGTGTAACGGTCGATTTGTTGCCCTGCGCGTTCGCAAAGGCATCGGCTGCCGAGGAACTGGACATCGCGGTGTTGGATGTTGACAGCATCTTCATCAGCTCGTATTGCAGAGTACTCAGGCTTGGCGTGGAGGAGTTGTACAGGAAGACGTCAAACCAGGAATTCCACTGATAGACCGCTACGAACAGGGAGACGGTAGCCAGTGCCGGAACGGTCAGCGGAAGCACAATGCGCGAGAAGGTGATGAAGTCGCCTGCGCCGTCGATTTTGGCCGATTCCATCAGTCCCTCAGGCAGTGCCTCAATGAAGGAGCGGATGACGATCATATTAAATACGCCGATGATGCCCGGAATGATATAGACCCAGAAGCTGTTCAGCATGTTCAGCTCTTTGATCAGCAGGTAGCCTGGAATCAGACCGCCGCTGAAGTACATGGTGAAAATAAACGTGACGGACACAAACTTCTTCAGCTTATATTCCGGACGGCTTACCGTATAGGCCAGCATCGCTGTACAGAATACGGAGACCACAGTGCCGATTACCGTCCGTGCTGCAGAGACAAACGTTGAAAAGAAGATGTTGGATTCACTGAATACATACTCGAAGTTGCGCAGCGTCCATTCACGAGGCCAGATATAAATATCGCCGCGGACAGAGTCATTCGCTTCATTGAACGATAGAGCAAACATATTCAGGAACGGATAGAGGGTAACAATGACCAAGAGAATCATGAAGATCGTATTGCATATATCGAAGATTCGGTCACCAAGCGATGAATTCCGGTATGAATTGGTTTTGGATTTAGCCATTACTTGTGTCCTCCTTTCTAGTACAATCTGCTTTCGCCCATACGCTTGGCGATATTATTGGCTGCGATCAAGAAGATGAAGCTGACCAGCGTCTTGAACATACCCGCTGCGGTGGCAAGCCCGAAGTTGTTCATCTGCATCCCGTACTTCAGTACGAAGATATCCAGATTCTCCGAGTAGTCGAGGTTCATCCCGTTACCTAACAGGTACTGTGCCTCGAAGCCGGACTCCAGAATATGGCCCAGGTTCATGATCAGAATCAGAACGATAACCGGCTTGATACCCGGCAGGGTAATATAGAACATTCTTTGCAGACGGGATGCCCCGTCAATCTCAGCCGCTTCATATTGAGAAGGGTCGATGGAGGTGATGGCTGCCAGATAGATGATGGTATTCCAGCCGACATTCTTCCAGACTTCCGTAACCCCGAGTATTCCCCAGAAGTACTTGCCTTCGCCCAGCCACAGAATTGGATGATCAATAAGCTGCGCTTTGACCAGCAGCACATTGATGATCCCTTCCGGTGCCAGTGCCATCTGTACAATATTGGCCGCTACGACCCAGGAAATGAAGTAAGGCAGGTAACTGATCGTCTGCACGGTGCGTTTGAAGAACACATTGCGCAGCTCATTCAGCAGCAGGGCCAGTACGATGGCCGTTACAAATCCGAGAACCAGGTTAATGGAGCTCATAACCAGAGTATTACGAAGGACGCGATAGAACTGCTGTTCCTGGAACAGGAATTTGAAATTGTCCCAGCCGACCCACTTCTGGTCGAACAGATCCTTGGCTGGCTTGAATTTCTGAAAAGCAATTGTCCATCCCCATAGCGGGAGGTATTTGAATATAATCACCCATAACAGAAAGGGCAATGACATCAGCATCAGCATTTTCTGTTTAGATAGCTCTTTAAAAAAGGTTTTGAAGCGCGAAGTACCGGTATTATTCGATTTTGCCAACTGCACAGCGGTTTTTCCCACCTGTACCGTCCCCTTTCCAAGCTCCATATTCTCTCTTTGCTAACAAGTGTAGAAGGGAAAAGTGAAGGCAGGCTTCACTTTTCCCGGTTCATCATGCTGCATCTGGGAAGCGGACGCTTACCATTTGCCGTCGATGCGGTCCTTGATCTTGTTAGTCATGAATTCTTCGTAGCCCTTAGCATCGAGCTTGTTGTATTCGGCCAGGTATTCACTCCAGACCTTTTCAAATTGGCCAGGGGCAGCAAGCACCATACGAGGATAGTACTTCTGCTGCAAATCGCCGGCTCTCTGGCTGAAGAGCTGCTCAGGGGAGCCCGGTTCTTTCTCAATACTCCAGGCAGGGTACCATGGACGCTCTACCGGCTCGGCATAGAAGTCGGAGAAGGTCTTCAGGTTGTATGCCTTCAGCAGTGTTTTGTCGCCATCTGTGTAGTTGATAGCTGCAACTTCCGGCTGGTTGAACGGAACGTGGGCGTTGCCGTCATCATACACGGAATTGTCGCCATAACGCGGCCATTCATAATCGAAATAAGCGAAGCCGAATTTACGTTTGAAATCATTGTCGTTGCGGTTTGTCAGCTGTTCTTCGCTCATCACCATACGGCCTTCAGCGTTCTTAGTGTAAGTTTCGCCTTCAATGCCCCACTCGACAAGCTTCTGGTTCTCATCGGTCAGCAGGTTGTCGAAATACTTGATGATGCGGACCGGATCTTTTGCGCTGACAGAGATACCCAGCCCGCGGTTGTTAACGAAGGACGGAGGATCAACATAAGCATCTTTAATGCCTTCGTCAAATACGATAGGAAGGGCAACGTAACGCAGATCGTCATTACCGGCGGATCTCAGATTGTTCGTGGCGTCGTTGATCTGCCAGGAATAGTTGACATATCCGAGTACACGGCCGGAGGTCAGCTTCGCCAGATACTGGTCTTTGTTCGCTGTGAACGTCTCAGGGTCAACCAGACCCTTGCCGTTCATTTCGTTCAATTTAGCCAGCCAGCGCTTCTCATCTTCGGTTCCCTGATACAGCTTGGCTTCATGAGACTCCATGTCCACTAGGACGCCGCCTTCATTCGGATAACCGGCCAGATGCATGGGCTGGTTGGTGATGGTGAAGAATTCACCGGCTGTACCGGCGAAAGTAGCGAAGCCGATGGTGTCTTTACCATCCACCTTAGGGTACTTAGCTTGGTATTTCTCAATCAGGTCAAAGTACTGGTCAAGCGTTTTCACTTCCGGGTAACCGAATTCCTTAAGGACGCGTCTCTGCATCCAGAAGGTACTGCTTGGATCTGGCGGCGATAAGTATCCGTTTACATTTGCAGTGAAGGGAAGGATATAGATGTTGCCGTCTTCATTGGTGATCTTGTTCATATAATCGCCGTAGACACGCTTGATGTTAGGGCCATACTTCTCAATCAGATCATTGAGCGGAATGTATGCACCTGCATCGAGCAGCTTGGCGAGCTCGCCGACTGGAGAGATGACATCAGGATAATCGCCTCCGGCAATCATAACCCCGGACTTGGTGCTTCCATCGCCAACTACGTATTCCATTTTCCAGTCTACACCTGTCCGTTCTCCTGGGCGATCTGAATGTTGATATATCCGATGCCCGCTATATTCTCAATCCCGTGAATACTGGCGTTCTCAACATACGGAAGGAAGGCCATCTTCGGAATTTCAATGCTCAGCAGTGACTGGTCCACCTCGATGTGATATTCAAGCTTGTTGTCGAAGCGGTATTTCTGAATCTCCAGGAAGCTCTCGATTAATTCAAGCTCCTCGCGGATCGTAACGAAGCTGCTCTTCCACATGATTGATTTACGGAAAATCTTCGCCATGTTCTGAATCGTCCGGGCCGTCTGCGTCTCGCCCTTCATCATACTCCGCATCCGGATCGTCTCCAGCGCATTGAACAGGAAGTGAGGGTTGATCTGGCTGTGCAGCGCATGCAGCTGGGCCTGCCGTTGCCTCAGCTCAAGCTCCTTCTTCTGTATTTCTGCAACATATACATCATTAATCAAGTTCTCTATGCGTTTACTCATTCGGTTGAACTCAACGGTAAGCTCGCCAATCTCATCCCGCTCCAGGTGGTAGGGGATCAGTCCGAAGTTTTTGTCTTTTACAGACTTCATATGCTTCAAGATGTTCTTGATACGCGTGTGGATCGAACGGGACATGATCATAATTACGATGGTAGGAACCAGGAAGTTAATGCCGGCGAACCAGAGGATAAATTGCCCGGATTGTCTGACGTCAGACAAAATAAGGGTCTCATCCAGGACGCCGTAAATCGACCAGCCGCTTAGATAACGGTTATTCTGGTAGGTCTTGTCGATCACAATGGCCTGCTTAGGCTTGGGAATCTCAGTTGGGGTCAGGGTATGCGCCGCAGTAATCAGCCCGCTGGGCTGACCGCTGGAGAGACGGCCGAAGCGGGCCTGGCCCGACGGGTCGAGAATATAGAAATCACCGCTGAAGCTGGATAAATCCAGAATCTGCTGGATATGGTTCATGTTCAGGTCGATTTTGAGCACATGCTCGTAGGTCTCCAGCCTGCGGTCGGTAAGGCGCTGGATCACGCTGATGCTGTCGGGCGTTACATAGAGATGAGGGTGGGTGTTGCTGAACTTACTGATCTGCTTATACCAGTCCTGCTGGCGCATACTGTCCTCCAGCTTAATGATATGGGCTGAGGCCAGAACGGTTGGATTGTCGGTCATAATCACCGAGGAGCTCAGCACCTTGTTCTCTTTGTCGGTCCGGTTGAACAGATTCGATATGGCGTTCAGCGACTCCACATAGCGGTCTGTTGAAGCATAGGTGGTATTCAGATGCTGGATCAGCTGCCGGTCAATAGAGTAGAGGTAGGATATGCCTGCTGCATCTTCAATGACGGTCCTCAGCTCAGCCTGCAGCAGATTCATCGCCTGCTCGGCATCCGCGGTCTTCTGATTCTTGATATTGGCGGTGGTCACCTGATAGAACATTACATTGGTCAGGATGATCGGAATGAACACGCATACAATGTAGATGACAATCAGCTTGCTTCTAAGCTTCATATGATTCAGACGGAAGTTGAACACGGCAGGGAGCCTCCTTATTTACTGCCCAATCATCATATTGCGATAATCGGTTGGCGTCATATTCTCAAGCTTTTCAAACTGGGTGGCAAAATAATCCGCATTCTGGAAGCCGACCAGCTCCGCGATTTCGTACATCCGCTTCTTGGTTTGCCGCAGCAGGCGTTTGGCCTCCTCAATCCGCAGGGTCAGCAGGTATTCATTGAAATACACTCCGTAGGTTTTGCGGAATAACTGTCCAAGATAGACAGGGTTCATATCGAAATCGGCGGCAATACCCTTGAGGTAGATATTTTCACGGTAATGCCCGTCGATGTATTTTTTGATTTTTTCAATATTGCCCTCGCTCTTGCCGCCGCGCTTCTCTGCGATATATTCTGCGGCTTCGGCGATAAACTGCTGGAATATCTGCTTCAGCTGATTCAGATTTCGGTACTTCAGCGGCCAGTTGAGCAGCTCATTCATCCATTGCAGCGTATTCTCGTCACCTTCGAGCTGCCGGATAATATTAATGATGGCAATCATGCTGCGCCGGATCGTGTTCGTCACCGCTCCGGGGGCGAAGTGGCGCTCTTGGAACAGGGTGAAGATAGCGTCCACAGTTGAGCTGTAACCCTTGTTGTCATTGGCTTCGACCTCGTAAATCAGCTTGCTGTGCAATCCTTCATCGATGTCGAAATAGTATAAGGGCAGCTCCAGCAGCTCGTCCGCCATATAAATGCCTTCGAAGCCGGCGGCAAAACGGTACTGGAGGCATTTCTCGGCACTGGTCCCGGAGTCTGCAATCTGCTTGAGATGGCTTACCGTCCGGCCAACGAACAAAGCGATGGTTGTTCCAAGCTCCCGCTCCAGTGCATCCAGCATTGTGCGGTAGCCTCCCCACGGGGATGGATTAGGATCATCGACCCAATGGCCGGGCACGATCACCCCGTATTGATTGTTAGTGCGTACATGAAGGAGCAGAGTCTGAGCCTCTTGGCGGAAATAACGCAGCAGCGAGTCCTTCAGTGCAGGCAGGTAATCGACTTCTCCGGCGGGGAGCTGATCCTGCATTTCTACGATGAGATACGTATAGGAAGAGGTGAGAGGAAGCTCCAGCGCGTAGGCGATCCGCCCCATGACCTGATCATCAGGTTCTGTCTGCAGCAGGCTTTCGATGACCGTCTCAACCAGAGGCTTTTCACGGGTGATAGAGAGGAGCTGCTTCTTGTTCAACATATGGGCGATTTTGCCTAGCGCAACCGTAAGCTCCTGTTCGTCAACCGGCTTGAGGATATAATCGGACACATTGTACCGGAAGGCTTGCTGGGCATAGGAGAAGTCGGCATATCCGCTCAAAATAATAAAAATCGGCTCCTGCACAAGCTCCGTCTTCACTTTCTTGATCAGTCCCAGCCCGTCCAGCACAGGCATACGGATATCGGCAATCACCAGCTCCGGGTTCAATTGTTCAATCAGGGTAAGCGCTTGCTCCCCGTTCTCGGCTTCACCACAAATTTCGAATTGCGGCGAGCATTCACTTAGAATCCGGATCAAGCCCTTCCGCACAAAAACTTCATCATCTACAATCAGCACCTTATACAATGGACTTCCTCCTTGGGGTTATTCTGGATTGCTTGGTCCTGTTCCATCCTCGGTCAAGCCGCAGTGTGATCATTATAAGCTAATTCCCTGACAGAATTCGAGTGGAAACGACTTTTTATTCTAGCACCTGCTGGAATATCCTCTCCAAACGAAGAGCCTGCATCGTTAGACACAGGCTCTTTGGTATTGTATTTTTTATGCTAAACGCTTAGCTTATTTGTCATTGTGCCGGAGATGCGGGGGGCAGCATGTTCCGTGTGGAGCTGCGGAGTTATAACGACTGAGACGTATGCTGAACCCGTATCGTCCTGGCATTATGTATCCTGCCGCATATGGGAGCATCCATCCGAATGTTTACGAACCTTGTCTGCTGAGTTAGCCTCTTCTGCGCTCAGCACGGCTCACCCAGTGTGAGCCCGGATGCTCCGCATTGGGTGAGCCGGGTCTTTCCCGTATAATAATAGACGTTACGCCGGAAGTTACATTTGAGCGTACCCCGGCGTATGAACTCTAAGCATCAGGAAGGGAATGAAGAAACGTTGACTTATACGAAACTGTTAGAACGAAAAGGCGAAATTCTCAAGCGAACCGTGGAAACCTGGATCATGAAAGAGAATCGTGACGGGCTGGACCGTCAGGAAGCCCATATCTACAGGAATATGGTCAAGGAGCTTCATCAGAATGAGCAGGAACTGAATGTGGCACGTGTGGAGGAACTGGATAAGAGCCTGGATTCGGACACAGAAGGAGCAGCTTCAACAGCTTCAGCCCAGAGAGAGCTTGTAGCACAGGGTGTGTGAAACCGATAGCCTATGAAGCTGTATTAACATTAATAATGGAATCTAATAAGCCGCCCGGCTTCGCAGATGCGAAGGAAGGGCGGCTTTTGACCATGTTTAGATAAGCTACAGTCTTACAATCCGCCGGTACACCAGGCAATCCAGCAGATCCTCCCATTCCAGCTCGCTCTCATAAGGATCGCGGAAAGCGGTCGCAGTTGGAAGATACCCTAGAGCAACGCCTTGCCCGCCGTGCAGATTGCAGCCGCCGTCGCCGCCTTTGCCGGTGATGCCTTCCGGTGTGAGGACCAGCTCCTTCTTGTAAGGATCACCGGGAAAACATAGCCCGAACGCATTCGGCAGCTCCAGCGGATACGGGTCTTCAGCATTAGCCTTACTTGAACCGGGCACATGCCTGAGCTGCATGGATTCGTCTATCTCGTCGCCCCACGGGAACAGCGTCCGGGTGCCTGCGCCGTACAGATACTCCCATTCATCCTCAGTCGGCAGGGCGAAGCCCGCAGGCAGCTCCGCCTCGCACCAGTCCCCGAAAGATTCGCTGTCGTCGAACAGGAACAGCACGATCTGTTCGCCGTCCCGCTCCAGCCGGAAATACTGGGAGAACTCATAGCTGGTGTGCGGCCCCTGACGGAACTCCTCGATGGCTTCGAGCACATCTTCATCCTCTTCCGGGTCGAGCCGGACCAGCGGACATTCATACCAGCCTGCGGATTGCGGCGAGCGCTGAACAAGCAACGGCCCGATTACAGCTTCTCGGAGGGGGGACATCTTCGCATACATATGTACTTCTGAACGGCCCAGGGTCACCGAGTCGCCCGGCACGAACACATATTCACTGCCCTCGTACATGAATACCCCTGTTTCCAGAGACTGGCCGTAACGTTCGAACCTATCGAGCCGCAGCCACTTGAAGCCAGCGGGTAACTGCTTAAGTACTTCCTGCATCGCGTGCATTTTCTCATCAACCGTTAATTGCCCCCATGCGGCACGGTTCCATGCTTCCATGTCATCTTCTCCTCCCGGGAATTGGCACTTTCAGCCTGTCTACTGTCATTGTAATGGACAGCCCGGGTTACTGGCAAACCCGCCGGGAATGCTGCCGGACACACCTGTTAAATAGCATCCATTTATAACCTGTCCTTATTGTCTGCGTGGTCATATAATAATTCAGGTTGGAACATTAATACATAGTAAAAGAGGGATAGGAGTTATGAATTCAAAACGATTGAAATTCTTCGCGGCAGGTTTTGCATTATTACTGGCTGCACAGGTACTGCTTCCCGGGCGCTCATCGGCTGCGGGGAAAGTCATTGAACAGCTCCCCAAGCCGGAATGGAGCTATACGCTGCCGGATGGCATTAGCTTCTGGGGCACTATAGACACCTTACAGAGTAAGAATCGGATGTTCATTCCGCTAGTCAAGACCGTAACCGTAGCCCCTTCCAAGACGAAGTCTTCGGGCATGTTGTACGCATCCATTGACCGCATTAACGGTTCTGCCAACTGGGTATATGACTATTCGGACATGGCCAACGACAAGCCGTTTACTGCCAATCGTTTCTTTACGGCCAGTAACGGCTACAGCTATTTCTATAAAATGTGGGGCGGCAAACCCTATGATCTTACCGTTGTTGATTCGAACGGCAAACGGAAATGGACCAAAACCATAACCGGGTCCTACTCGCCGGTGGTGCTGGATAACGGAAATATAGTGATTCAAGCCTTGGTTAGCGGCAATGTAGCTTCTCGTGGTATTACCGAGTACAGTCAGGACGGGAAGCAGGTACGCAAGCTTAAGCTGACCGGCAAATGGGCCTCAGGGGTGATTGATGTGCTGCCGAACGGCTATGTGGTACATAAGGAGCTGGATACAAACAAAGTCAGTGTATACCGGAGTCTGGATACTCTGACGAAACCACTGGTTACCTACACCGCTCCCAAAGCAGTTAAATATCCTGATTTCCAGGTGTATCCGCTTCGCGGCGGGTCGTTCCTGATTAAGATGAGTAGTAGCGATACCTGGCTGTTATTCGGCTATGACGCTAACGGCACCAAGAAGTGGGTGCGTCCTGTGAACAAGATGGATCGGATTGATACGACAGGCAACAACTATCTGATCCAGAGCGACAACGTCTATAAATTGTACAGCAAAGACAACCAATTACTCGGCAAGCAGCAGATCGGTGAAGCCGGGGACCGCGAATGGTACTGCCGGATAACACCATCGGGCGAGATTACGGTCGAGAAGCAGTACCAATGGCAGGAGCGTCCGGCTGTCGTTGATCCTGAGACCTTCGAGGGGGATATTGCCAAGGAGGATTTCTATGTGCTGGACCCGGCGAACCTGCAGATCAAATATCATCTCTCCACGTTATGGCACGACTATGAAACCGGGCATAATTACATTTATGCTGGAGGCGGGGAGCTGTACATTACGAGGAGTTACGCGCCTAAGACGATTACCAAATATATGTTGAAGTAGGCCGGCCGAACTGAAAACTCCCGATTTAAAAAACACCGCCAAGTGATAGATTCACTTGGCGGTGTTTTTGCATACCCCGTTATTCCAGCTTGAACTGCCTCAGCTCTTCCTCCAGCTTCTGCGAGATTTGGCTCAGCTCTCTGGACAGTTCAGCGACCTGCTCAATACTGCCTAGCTGTTCTTGCGTGTTGGCGCTAACCTCTTCAGTGGAGGCGGAATTCTCCTCTGTGGTGGACGAGATGACCTCAATCGCCTGCAGAATCTCATCCTTGTGCTTGTGGACAATCGAAGTGTTATTGCTGATCTGCAGCATCCGTACCTTAAGCTCCTCCAGGTCGCTGTTCAAGCTGAAGAAGACCTGCTTCGCATTCTCGACAGATTTGGCATTCTCCTCCGCAATCGTAAGGTTAAGCGTAGTGTGTTCTACGGACAGACTTGTTTTTTCTTCAATGGCGCTGACCTTCTTGTAAATTTCCTCGGTAGCGCGGGCTGTTTGCTCGGCAAGCTTACGCACCTCACCAGCCACCACGGCAAAACCTCTGCCATGTTCACCTGCCCGTGCCGCTTCAATGGAAGCATTAAGGGCCAGCAGATTGGTCTGCGTCGCTATTTGATTCACTGTGCCTACAATACCCGAAATCTCATGACGGCTCAGATCAATATCCTCAATGAGCGATGACATCGCCTGTGTAGATCGGTGATTGTCTTCTGCGGCCTTGGAGAGCTGCTCCACCAAGTCAAGACCGGAACTGCTGAGCTCTGCTGAGGTCTGTACCATGGTTCCTACAGTCTGGGCATCACTGGTGATTTCGTCAATTTGATCCGATAATGCACCGGTTTTGTGGAGAATGCTCTCGGATTCAGCAGACTGGTAGTTGGTGGCATTCGCTATTTCATTGATGGCCGTAGCCGTTTCGTTCATGGTAATAGCGGTTTTGGTAGAGATGGCTTGCAGGTTCTGGGAAGACTGGGCCAGCACCTGAGTCGTATTATGGATCACCTGAATCATGCCCTGAATCTTCTGGACCATGCCCGCGATGCCATGAGCAATCTGTCCGATTTCATTGCGGGAGGCATCATTGAGCTGAACAGTCAGGTCTCCGTCTGCAATCCGTTTGATAGCGGCCAGCAGTTTTGGAATGGAGCGTAACAGGTAGCGCAGTGTGAGATAACAGATGAACACCAGGACCAAAGCGGCCACAGCAAAACCGGTGATGGTCGTCCGGGTGAAGGACGTCAGCTCGCTAAGCGCCTCCTGCCGGGTAATGGTTAAGCCTACAGACCATCCGGTATCCTTGCTGGTGGCATAACCGATATAACGGGGGTCACCATTATCATCAATGAGTGATACGCCGGATTCGCCGTTAATCATTTTTTTGCCGATGGCCCCGAGATCGCCCGGACTGTCTGTAATCTTCTCCTTCAACACTTTGGCTTTATCCGGATGGTAGAGAATATCGCCTGAGCGGGTAGCCAGAACGGAGAACCCGGTAGTTCCCAAGGAATAGCTCTGCATGATCTCCGGGATGTCATCGAAGGCAATATCTGCGGCAATGAAGCCGATCATTTGGCTGCTGTCATTCAGAATCGGATAGAAAATGCCCATCAGCATTTTGCCGCTAATGACATCGGCGTAAGGCTCAGAATAATAGAGACCCTGGGATTCAGATACGGGCTTGAAGTATGGGCGGGCGCGGATATCGAAGTCTGAGTTAGAGGCCAGACCGTCATTTTGGAGGAAATATCCCTTCCCGGATAACCCGGCAACCCAGGCATCGGCGAAGGAGGGCTCTGACTTTACAATGTCCGCCAGTGTTGCGAGTGCTTCTGCGGCGTGGGGGGAGGTGGTGATTTGATCTGGTGTAGTGCTCTCAATATATTTTTGGAAAATCGAGTTGGTGGACATTTGTTTGACCAGTGCGCCCTTCTCCTTGAACAAAGCATCGAACTGGCTGACAATTCCCTGCGTCTTGGTCATCAGCATCGACTCTTGCTGGCTGACCAGAATGCTTCGGGTGCTGGAATAGAAGAAGGTACCCAGAATCGAGAAGACGACAAGAATAATGACTAGCAGTACAATGGCCAATGTGTTGGCAATGCTGGTTGAACGGACTGGCCGTTTTTGAATTAACTGTGACATAGGTCATCTCCCGGATATGTATTAGAGCGAAAGCTCTTAAATAATATGTCGGAATATGGCGGATATTCTTGTAGAGGGAAGTATGTTAAATTTCTTTAATAAATTTCTATTGGATAAGCCGAGTCAATCCTATCAATGAATATGACAGGAAGAACAAATACAGAGCAAACCTGTGAATTCAGGTTTGCTCTGTGATTGCAACGGCCTTTTACTAACATCTGTGCTTAGGCTTTTTCCAGGGCTTGCAGGGTATATAGGGTTTGCAAGGCACGGTGTGACAGGGGATGGGCTTACAGCCGATTTTTTTTGTTGTTGTACAACAGCTTTCAATACATGGATCGTATCTAACGGTGACAAATGTTTTAACAATCTCTTTTTTCACAAAACATTTTCTAATTGGATCTGTGGGAATACAGGAATGTTTTCTATTTTTCTTATTCATTTCGGTTACCTCCCCATATATTATTACTTGTTATCATATGTGTTTGTGCTTCAGCCCGACTAAGGTAATAACCCATTAAATGGTATAAAATAGAAAAAAGATCAACGGTAATTACCATTGATCTTTCCATGAGACAGGTAGCTGGGAATTCCCAGCTGTAGAGATTATAGGACATCCGCCGCAATAGTCATGATCCGCTCTGAGCTTATAGGCCAGACAGCAGGTAGCTTTCACAGATATCGTATCGTGCGGAGAGTGTGGGTCCGTCCTGAACTTGGGGGTGATACGGAACGGATTGCTGCGAAGTCCGAATACCTCCGGCTTCAACTCCCAGATTACAGCTTGGAATTGCCCGTGGATCAGGTTGCGATGGCACTCACTGGGAGCATCAAGAGCATCCTCTTCGATAAAAGTATACAACTGATTATAGACATGCTTCCACAGCATTACCGCTTTGGTCTGTGAAGCCTCAGCAAGTGCCGCAATAATCGGTCTGACCTCGTTCGTGTAGAACCACCCAAGTTCGTCTATGATCTCATTTCCATTCCCGTTCCGGTCATAGATACCCTCCCGGTAGTTATGGATAGGAAAGGCGAATTCGGGATACCCCTCTGTGCGGATGAGCTGCACAGACAGGTTATTCAGTCGCAAGGCATGAGCCAGCGGGTCTGCAGCTGTGAGCAGTACGTATTTGGCTCCGCAGATTCCGGCGATCCATGTGCAGAAGATGGCTGCCGCTATCCGTTTATCCTCAGTCCCGAGCATGGAAGCATAAGTGGTAAGCAGATGCTCAGCATGTGCGGGCATACATAATTCGGTCAGTCGTAAAGTAACCACTGCGTTCTCAATAGCTTCGGGGCAGATGTAATAACGTTCAGCCCGCTGGAGCTCGCCAGTGTTGCCCATCTGAAGTCCCCCTTTATTTGGAGTTGCCTTCAAAGGCTTGAAGCACTGCATCCACCGCATAACGGTTAGCCATAGGAGACATCCCCAGATTGAACCAATCCTTGCCGGCCATGGTATAGACCTGGTTTTTTTTGACCGCCGTCATGTTCTTCCATAATGGACTCTTCAGCAGATCCTCATAGGTTTTCTTCACCCCGGCATCGTCCTCGTTATTCAACTGGAGGAAAATGTGATCGGGATTATACTCAGGCAGCTTCTCAAGCGAGATGGATAAGGAAGGGTCCTTAGTTGGAAAATTCGGGATCATCTCCAGCCCAAGCGTAGTATGAAGGAATTTTCCGCGGTCAATCTGATCTCCGTAAAGAACGAAGCTGCCCGGCATCACCATCATGTACATCACCGTTTCATTACCCACCAGATCATCCAGCTTCTGTTTGGCTTCCGCCTCCTGAGTCTCCAGATCCTTGATTACCTTCTCTGCAAGCTCCGTTTTGCCGAGTACCCCGGCGATATCCTTCAGCTCATCCCGCCAGTCATCCCGCTGCGGCAGCAGAACCGTCGGAGCGATCCCGGACAACTGGTCATAATCCTTAGCCGACCACCATGTAGGGGCGAGGATCAGATCAGGATTGGCTGAGAGAATCATTTCGAAATTCGGGGTTTGGGCTATGCCCATCTTCAGCGTATCCTTGAACGGCTCCTCTAGATAGGTCGGGAACTCCTCCTGGTAGTTCTGTACAGCAACAGGCGTAACCCCCAGGGCCTGCAGGAATTCCGGGTAGACCACAGACAATCCAATCACTCTGGCCGGGTGGGCGGGGATTTTAATCTCGCCTTTCTCACTGCCTACTACCCGGAAATCTGTCTCGGCGTCTGCGGCAACTTTGGCCTGTCCACTGTTGTTAGAGCAAGCTGTCATTACCAATATCAATGCTATCGCCATGCAGTACACCATTCTTTGTCTCATCTGTCGCATATCTTCAATAACCTCCTGAGTATCAATACCTGTCTTCTCACCTGAGAGTGAGAATCAATATCACTGTTAGGAGTATAAAACAATCCGTCTGATTCGACTATTGATTATCACGCCAATATTTCATGTCCGATTACGCCAGAGTGTCAGTGCGGAGTCGAGAGCCAGCTCTTGAGTGAACGAGTTATACTCTGTCCAAGGGTAGGGAGGGAGGTGCCCGATACGTGAAAACCCTGCGGGATCTGGGAGCAGCAAGGACGCTCTGTCCCGGAATGCAGACCAAACGGCCTGCGCAGCAGCATCCTCATCCACAATAAACAGCAGCTTGTCCGCATCTGACGACCATAGCGCATCCGGGGTTATGGTCTGATTACTTAGCTTACGGTCCACAACGGACGCCGGGATAAAATGCAGATCATCATAGAACACCTCAGCTAAGCTTCGCGCAGATAGCACGGTGATGGACTGCCTGGATATGCGGGCAAGGAGCAGCTTGCCCATGGCGGGTCCTTGACCCAATTTTGCCCGGATGCTCTGGGCCTTGCGCTTATAGTTATTCAGCCAAGCAACTGCTTCCGGCGCCCGGCCCACGCATTCTGCAATGAAGTGTAATTGCGAGCGCCAATCTGTCTGGAGCGGAGACACAAGGAACGTGGGTGCAATTGCCTGAAGCTGCGGAACCATCCTCCGGCTTACCGACGTCTCCAGCCCGAGAATGTAATCAGGACGGAGAACGCTAAGCTGCGCTAGCCGGAGAGACTCCTGTTTGGCAAGCGGCAGCGCCGCATCCGTCTCATATTTTCGCCGGTAATATTCAGCCCAGGGATGGTCCGCAGGAGCTGCGCAGGGAATAATATTCAGGGTAAGCAGCGACCCGATGAGGCTGCCGTGACAAACTGCGATTTTGAGCTTGGCATTGCGCATGAAGGTGGCCGGCGCGACCCCGGTAATCTGCTTGAATTTGCGCCGGAAGTAAGGAACATCCTTGTAACCCACATAAGCCGCAATATCCTTCAGTTCATAATTCGTCTGCGGCAGCATCAGGCTCCGTGCTTGTCTGATTCGGTATTCGGTCAGGTACTCGATCGCGCTGAGACCATAGGTCTGCTTGAATAGCCGGATGAAATGCCTGACGCTGGTGCCTGCTTCAGCAGCAAGCAGACCGATGGACAACTCTTCACGGTAATGCTGCTCTATATAGAGCTTGGCCCGCTCCATGGCAGTATCGGTATCGCTTGGCTGCGTTTGTCCGGCACTGCTCAGCAGACTGTGCAGCAGCTCATAGAACCGGCTCTGGGCAAGCAGACGCTGCAAGGGGTTCTGGCTTCCCATGTAACCGGTGATGGACTCACAAAGTTTGCTGTATGTAATCGTTGACTGAATGGCTATGTTTCCTTCCAGGGGGACGGGGAGATGAAGCTCAGCCGGTCGGGTAGGTTGCTGTTCTTCCGGTATACTATGCTGGCTATACACATCGAACCGCAGGATGTATACACTTTGTTCGCCTGTGTTCTCCATTGAGGCCTCGATTAATTGCCCCGGCTGACAGAAGAACGCACTTCCCGCCCTCAGCTCGCAGTATTTGCCGTCCACCGTGATGGAGCCTTGCCCCGCAATGGGTATCAGCAGCAGATACGATTTCAGAAATTGCAGCCGCAGCGGCCACTCTCCCCCTGGATTACTGCCATGCATAATACTCTGAAGCCTGAACCACATCTGATCAAGCATTCCAAAGGGTTCCGAAGGGGGGAGGCTATTCTTATCGTTCATTCGTTGCACCGCCTTTCTGTTATATGCAGCTTAATTTCATGGAATTTATTATAGCTCACTAGACAGACAGATCCTATTTGCAGAGCTACAGTGTTGTAACTGATAATGGTTATCAATTATAATAATAGAAATTTACAGTGGACGGCAGCCAGGGGGAAATACTTGTGAGATTCAATAGATCAGACAGTATTCGGGCATGGAATCATGTACCGGTTAGAATTATGGATATCCGTCATATGAGCATGAGGCCGGGAGAGCAGGAGCGGTACGTTTTTCCGTCAAGTGTGTTTGTATTCACTAATCAGGGGGAGGCTGTCTTCCTGCTCGACGGGACCGGAGGTACTGCAGGACAATCACAGGTTATGCATGGCGGCAAAGGCGCCATTCTTCAAGTCGCCAGTCTGGGTCAACCGTTAGATTATTACCTCATTCTATACAAACCTTGGTCAGGCAGTGCCTTCACAGAAGCGCGCGGGGACGAGCCGGGTTCTTTTCAGCAGAGATACGCCTTCCCCGGGAGTGACCCATGGGTGATTCTGTCCCTGCTGGAGCGTATGCATCAGCTATGGAGGAGCGGAGGGGAGCTGGAACGGGTGCAGGTGCTGGGACTGTTCTACCAGTTTGTAGCCGAGCAATTCCGTCAGCTTGAGCTGGCGGGCGAGCAGGAGCCGGAGACAGATCTGGCAGAGCAGATCGCCCGTTATATCGGGGAATTCTATCATCAGCCTCTGTCCATGAGCGCTATGGCTAGGTTGTTTCATTACAGCACGCATCACTTAGTGAGGGTATTCAAGCGCAAATATCAGTGCAGTCCGATGGAGTACGTGAGCCGTACGCGGATGCAGCACGCCAAAAGCCTGCTGGCCAGGACGGATGCACCGATCCGCGATGTGGCTGAACGTGTGGGGTATACGGATTTTTATTATTTTAGCAGACTGTTCAAAAAGGTATATGGAGAGACCCCCGCACAGTTCAAAATGCACGCTCCGCTTCTGGAAGGTTCAAATCCTACCAAAGAAATGCCGGAATCGTTCATTGCTCGCCGGAGGGAAGCACGTTATATTGATATCGATGATAATCATTATCAATACAGAAGACGGAGTGTGAATGATTTGAAAGCTAGCCTTAAGCCCATGTTTGTGATGTCCCTCTTGATCAGCTTGTCTGTGATGGTTGCTGGCTGCGGAGGCGGAAATACGAAGACTGCTGATGACAAAACCACCAAGTTGTTCACCGACGGCTTCGGCAGAGAGGTGGAGATTCCGGCAGAGCCGAATCAGGTTGTTGCCCTCACTTACGGCGGGTATATGCTTCCGCTTGGCCTGAAGCCGGCAGGTGTTAACCAGGAGACACTGGAACAATATAAGGAAGAGATGGCGGATGTGGAGAATGTCGGCTCAGGAACAGGCAACGTGGAAGCCATCTCCGCATTGATGCCTGATCTGATTATTATCCCGGATTATCTGGGCCAAGATGTCATTGAGACCTATGAGAAGATTGCTCCAACCGTAGCAGTAGCCTGGGGCGGTGACCCGGATGTGGTGAACACCTTACGGACCATGGGCGAGATTATGGGCAAGCAGGAGGAGGCAGAGAAATGGATTGCATCGTTCGATAAGAAGCTGCAAGGTATCCGGGACAGCATCAACGTGAAGCTTGATGAAGGCACGACTGCCATCTCCTTCATTATTCATAACGGGGAGGTGCTGCTTGGAGGCGAGGGTGGCACCCTGGGCAAGCTGATCTATCAGGATTTCGGCTTCACCATGCCGGAGCAATTCAAGGAGTATGCTGACGGTGGAACGGCGCTGTCGATGGAGAGACTGGTGGACAAGCCGGCGGATTACTTTTTCACACAGATGACGGATGAAGAGCTGGACGCGATGCATGAGCTGTTCAAGGAGCCGGTCTACCAGAGCATCCCAGCGGTGAAGAACAACCGGATTATCAATGTCTCGCGCGCCAACTGGAACAACGGGCCTTACACGGTGGACCGGGGAGTGGATGCACTGATTGAGCAGGTGTCGAAGCTGCAGGAGTAGGAAGGGTGAATCTCGATATGAATCCATTTAATAGAAAAGTCAATGTTCCTTACGTCAAATTCCGTAAAGCCAACATCCTCCGAAACGACTCTACCCAGCATGACTGGCAGCACTGGGGCGGCTACCGTGATCAGATCCGGCAAGTTTTGGAGCAAACTCTGGAGCATAACCGCTGCGGGCGCGGGCATATTTTATTACTCGGAGCAGGGAACGGAAACGATGTGCCCATCTCGTACATCGAGTCTATATTTGAACGGATCACGATCGTCGATATCGATGAAAAAGCGTTGGACCGCTTTCTGGCCAAGTCGGCGCACCCGGAAAAATACGAACGAGCAATCATTGATCTGACCGGCGTAGGAAGAGAAGTGTCATCTCCGGATGACTTGAAAGAAAAGGTTGACGATTTGCTGCCAAAGGTGGACTTCTCGCCGCTGCACCCTCCTTTTGACGTGGTCATGAATTTATGCTTCACAACGCAGCTCATCTCCGCCTTTTTTTACAGGAAGAAAAATAGGGTTGTCCATCCGCCAGAATACAGCGCTCAGCTGGATCAGTTGCTTGAACGGATTCATATCAACATCTTTGAATCATTGTGGGGCCTCTTGGCATCGGACGGGGTGATTGTTCATTTAACCGATACTCTGCTGCTGCAGCACATGAAAACAACCGGCTATACCAGCCCGGCTACTTTTAAGACTCTGGAGCTGACGGGAGGGAATATCCGGGATAACTTGGACTTGATTTATGAGCATCTGCCGGAGCTGGCTAAACAAGGCTTATGCCTGCCGGGAGCATTTGTCCACGTTCATCCGCAAATAATGCAGTTGTATAAAGTTGAATTAAGGTTTTCGTTGCTGTGGGAGTTCGTCCATGACGAATATGAAGACAGAGATTACTTTGTGAGCGCGCATGTGCTGACCAAACTGTAGTAGAAGGTAGCCGGACCGGTCTTAGGTAGAACTGACGAAGGGGAGTGGGGGCTGCTAATCCGGATCGTTTGTAAGTTGTTAACAGGAAAGCCCCCAAACCCGCGTCCGACGCGGCTCCTCGGTTCTTATCGGTCGCTTAGCTTTCGATGATAATGCTGTCCAGCTTGAGATTAACCGGATATGCGAGGGTATCTCCAACTGGGCATTTGCTTTCCAGGAATCGTACAAATTCTTCAACCTGTTCTTTGGGTGAATCTGTTTTAATACGGAAGGTATACCGAATTTCTGAATAGCCCGGACGCACCTCCGACTTGTTGAAAAAGCCATCCAGATCAAGATCGCCTTCTACATCCACGAAGAAATCCTTGAGGTTCACGCCGAATTTAGGCGCATACACTCTGGCTACGATAGACTGACATGCTCCCAGTGAGGCCAGCAAAGCTTCGACCGGATTCATACCGGTATCAGTTCCGCCCAAGCTTTTGGGCTCGTCAATAATAAATTCAAAGTTTCGGGATGCTACTTTCACTTGGACTCCGTCTTGCAAATGCGCAGATGCTTTAAAAGTTTGGAGAGCGGTCATTTTTAAAATCTCCTTTTATGGTTTAGTTTATAATAATTTAAATCATACTTTTCCGCTGTGATTATTTTAAATTTAACGGGCTATATTGTCAATCCTCAAATTACCAACTTGTCTCTATCTGGAACAGCGCGTGCGAAAATGCCGAAAAAGGGCCGTGAGCAGCCTGCCTTCCGGCAACCTGTGGATGTGATCCAGCCTGTAAGAACAGATTGACAATCTGTTCTTTTAAATATATTGTAGATATATTAAGTCTTTGATTGGATTCTTATATTTTAATTAAAGACTTAAAATATCTTCAATGTATTTAAATAGACGGGAGACAGGTGGAGTAACCATGAAGAGTAAGCCCGGTATCATCGTTTCATCATTGGTAATTGCGAATTTTCTTGGCCAGTTGATGCAAACCATGCTGAATACGGCGTTGCCGAGAATGATGCAGGATTTAGGGATTAATGAAGGGAAAGCACAATGGCTGATTACAATATATTATCTGATTGCAGGCATAACCGTGCCTATTGCCGGATTTTTGATCGGAAGATTCACTACGAGAGGGTTATTCTTTACTTCGGCAGGCGCCTTTGCCGCTGGAACCCTTCTTGCTGGAGGCTCTTCTGACTTCGCGTTCATCCTGATAGGACGAATGATTCAAGGGATCGGCGCTGGGTTATTAATGCCGCTGTTTCAGACCACGATTTTAAGAGTCTACCCTAAGGAAAAAATAGGTTCAGCAATGGGTTTAATAGGACTCGTTATGGGGCTCGCTCCGGCACTAGGCCCGACACTGTCGGGCTTAGTTGTTCAGGAGCACTCGTGGCGTATCCTCTTTTATGGAATCCTGCCTATTGGTATTGCCAATTTACTGTTAGCTGCTTTCTGTTTAAAGAATGTGGGGGAGAGCCATAAGGAAAAGCTGGACCTGAGATCCATTCTGTACTCAACAATAGGGTTTGCTAGTCTGTTATATGGTGTGAATCTGGCTGGAGAGCAGGGAGCCTCCCTTATAATGGCAGGGATGGTTACGCTAATTGGCATCTTGTTCATAACTCTATTCATTAGGCGGCAAATACAGTTGACGATCCCGCTGCTTGATTTCAACCTGTTCCGCAACCGGAGGTTCACAAGCGCTTCAATAATAGGAGTGCTGATGTTCATAGTCATGGTCGGTAGTGAGCTGCTGCTTCCGTTGTATGTACAGAATGTCAGGGGACTTACGCCTAGAGAGTCGGGTCTGATGCTGCTGCCGGGAGCACTGCTCATGGGACTGACTAGTGTATTTGCCGGCAGGTTATATGACCGCTATGGAATTCAGCTGATTCTCCGCGGTGGTTATATCCTCATAGCTGGGATTACCTTGCTCTTGCCGCTTATGATATCTATTCAATCTTCCATCCCGCTTTTCGCTATAGCGTATACCTTTCTTATGGTTGGAATTGGATGTATCATGACACCCGTTACTGCGTATACGATGGCTAGTGTACCTGTACAAATGATTACCCATGCTTCTCCAATGACCATTTCGATCCGCTCGTTAGCCAGTTCCCTCGGAGGCGTTTTTCTGATTGCAATCATGACTCTATCCAGGAATAACACTTCATTAGTCGGTATGGAGAACATACTGCTTGGCTTTCACATGGCATTTTGGAGCTTGACTGTAATTGCCGCCGCAGGTTTAATCCTTTCTTTCAATTTAAAGGGACAAAATTCATGATGCTAAATTATATTTAGCACTTTATATTATGTTATAAAGTAGAGTCAGGTACTCTGTAAGAACCATACATCGCATAACTCCAGCACAAAAAGCCCGCGTCCGACGCGGGCTCTTAAACGTTACTCTTCCTCAGTGGCAATAGGATTTGCCGAAAAGGATATCCAATCGCTCCAGCTGGCATTGCTGTTAGAAACTGCTTTCAACTCGCTCAGCCTCCGGACTTTGAAAGAACGAGACTACACTGCATCGGAGAAGCATTGCCAAGTGCCGGTGTACCCATGAGTGCCATTGCTCAGGAGCCAGCAGCATAGGGTTCCCGAGCCAGAGGTCAGGAAGAAGCACGCTAGCCGAGTCAGCCGCCGAGCCGCATTGCTCTCGAATCAGGAAAATTCACTCTGTGGAATACACCACCCCGAGAGAGGAAGCAGGCTAGCTAGGTAACAGGAAGAAGTCACCTTGTACTATCTTGCCAGCTACCGTGGCCTCTCCCGATGTATCCCCGTTGCGGGAGGGCTGTTTCTCGCTCTCCGACATCCTAACCTCAGGAGGTCAAACACTAGGCAAGCATGAACCCGACCACGGATAGCCCTTTAATAAGTGCTGAACGTTCGGGCCGCTGAGATCAGAGGCATCTGGCTCTTCCAGCCGCACTGAATACATCGGTATGAGCTAGCCGGTAGCTGCTACTTGCTGGCGCATCCAGGCCTCAAGCTGAGATCACTCTGCAATGTAGGACCCCGGTTCCCAAGCCCCGTTCTTGCTCCCCGAACCCCTAAAGCTCACGTGTCCAATACACAACAATGGTCATAACCGATGCGGGATGGGCAAAGCTACATGGCACTTGGACCACTTGAGTTCCGGCACTCGCATGACTACATGCCACGCATCCCGGTACGATGTATCTCGCTCTCATATCCCCAAATCTCAAAGAGAGTATCACACTTCGCCGCCCGTTCCCTTGCCCATAAACCTACTTGACCCGAATCGCGTGACCACTTTTTAATGTGGAAAAAGGAAGAATGGATCAATTTGTTTGGCCTTGCCAAACAGTCTCTATAAAAAGTTTGTTATTGCATTCATACAATGTTAAAATCGAATTGTGTTAAGGAGTGTACATTCTATTTCTCTAGGAGGAATTATAATGAACTTAACACAAAGAGAGCAACAAGTATGGAACAGAGTTGTAGTCAACGGTCAAACTATGGCTGATGTTGCGAGGCAACTTGGAGTAACTCAGCCTAGAGTTAGACAGCTTAGGAACTCTGCTATGGCTAAAAAGTATAAACCATAACCTCATACTTGTGTTCTAGAAAAGTCACGGTTAACTCCGTGGCTTTTTTAATCGATACGGATTTGATTCCCCGGATCTTACTGCGGGGTTCTTCATATAAAAATATTAGAGGGGGTGGAAATTACATGTGGAGCACAACAAAATTCGGTCAAATATTACTTAGCCTAATAGGTGACAGAAATAAAAATAGTGAAACCATCTGCTATGCGATAAGAATGACTTCTTCACAGGAGCCCGAAGGTCCTTCCTTATTCGAGAGAGATCAGTTCTATCGTGCTCATTCTATTTAATCGGAACAAGATCAAGACTATAGCCCATGATTTTCCATAGAAAAACTGAAATTATTGTGGACATTTTTCCAGTATGATTTAATAAAAGTACATACAATGTATTTGGTGTAGCTGGTCTAAGCTAACTTGGATACAATTATTCGTGTTCATATTGTTACTCAATGTATTCCAATATAAACTGTGTGCCGCCCCCTGCTTTGGCAAGCAGAACAAACGGGGGCGGTCATCATCCTCCCCTGTAAATTTGAGGAGGCGAATCCAAAATGATTCATACCACTATATACTTGCTGATAATCAACCATATTTCTCTTTACGTAATGGGGCTTGACCGATACAATTCTTTAGTTGCTGGCAGTAGAGCTAGGTTTGACCTACTATATGTCTTATGCATACTAGGTGGAGGACCCAGTCTACTTGTTGTTTTGTTGGCTTGGAGAAAACCCACAGTGAAAATGACTTCTGTTATTTCACAAAAAACATATCGTTACTTTATATTTTGGTCTGTTGTAATAATGTTTTTACAATACAATATTATAGTGGGAAATATCAGTTAAAACATTAGGGGTGTCCTTCACGGATACCTCTTTTAGTTATGTGCATATTTAGACCTTAGGCCAAACCTAATAACTGCATGTTAATTGGGCTAATGAGAAATGAATTAAAGTGAACCAGAGTGATTCAAAGTGAAAGGGAATAATTGACACAACAATTTTGTACATGTTTTAATTTTTTTAGAAAATATGGTTGTTTCTTCGAGAAAGGAGTGTCCCCATGGATCAACCACCAGATAGAATGTATACCATCAAAGAATTGGCCGGTTTTCTAGGGCTTAACGAAAGAACAATCAAATCCCATCAGAAGAAACAGGGTTTCCCGCGTGTAAAGTTGGGGCGTGCTGTACGGTACAATGTTCAAGAAGTTCTGGCATGGTACAAAAAACATAACAAAGGAGAGATTAAAGATGAATAAGACGCTGATTAAGCTGGCTCTTGTTGTCACGACATGCAGTGCAGTTGTTGTAGGCTCGCTGAGTCTTCCCATTGGCTCTGCTTACGCTGCAGAAACTGTGAAGCTAACAGATGTCAAAACGGATCACTGGGCGTACAGTACTATCAAATGGGCGGCAGACAAAAACATTGTTACCGGTTATCCAGACGGCACATTCCGTCCCAACAAGCAAGTCTCTGAGGCCGAGTTTCTGATGATGTTTATCAAAGCGTACCAATCAGTCACACCCACGGATGGGCAAAAGCACTGGGCAGACCCGGTGTACAGTGTAGCCCAGAACAAAAATTGGCCTGTGCGCGGTATATCCACAAAAGGGGGCAGAGATGTAGCCATTACGCGCGGCGAAGTTGCTGAAATCGTTGCTGCTGCAAACGGCGTGAACTTCATGGGTACAGATGCTGTAAAGTACCTTCTGAGTACCGGACTATCCAGTGGAAAAACAGATACTACAGTTGTTGGCTACAAAGCAACCGACTTGCTAACACGAGCAGAAGCCGTTGCCTTCATCAAGAAAGCCAAAGATGCTGGCCTTTCAGAACTGAAGGACCGACCTACACTACCTTCAGGAACAGAGCTCATTCCAGCCACACCCGATAAGCTCCCTGAAAGCATCAGTATCATCAAGGAGAAGCTGGAAGCTGTTTTGACTAGCTCCAACAACTACGAAAATTATGAGGTGAAAGCCAGTGATACCGACCTTGGTGTTGTGGTTAAGGGAACTAAAAAAACTATAGTTGGGTATAGTATCAAGTCTGGCAATCCAGGCAGTAATGATCTTGTCGTTCTGTTTGATGCAAGTTCAGATATCTCGATTCAGCTTACGACTGAAATGATGAAAGCAGTAGGTATTTCTGTACCCAGCAACTTCACACAAACCGTGAAAAATGCCGCCGTATCGGGCAATGCTACAACCCTGACAGTTGATGGATATAGAATCGATGTTATACCGCATCCGACAAATGCAGATCAAGTGTCTATCATGCTCATTAAGCAGTAATTCTTACCGCTTCCCTCCTCTCCCTACATACGTAGAGAGAGTTTTTTACATTGTGGAGAAGATTATAGGCTCTATTTCGAAAGGAGAGCAGCATATGGGAATCAGAAAAAGGAAAAGACAGTTGCCGATTCTACTACTTCTGGCTCTACTCATGTTTTCATTTTTGGGGGAGCAACTCGCTATTGTAGAAGCGGATGATAGCGGTGCAACAGAATACAAGGCAAGTACATTCGTGGACTCGATCTTGATGTATATTCGAAATGGTGAACAGCAGGCTTCAACGTCAGGTACGTCCATTACCCAAACTGATGTGCTTAAAGCACTTAAAACAAAACGAACCGAACTGGGTGAAAAGGAATTTGACGACTACCTCGATGCCCTGATTCTGGATAGTACAGGCATAACAGTTGAGCAACAGGTGAGTGTTCGAGGATTAGGTAAATTGAAACGCGATACAAACAAGTTCCTTGAGACGGGGCTCATTGTTTACGGCGGACCTGAGGATGTGAAAAAGAATGAAGCGAATGACCTCGAAGCTAGCCAGTACAGGTATTTAGGGTATGATGCATCAGGGAACAAATATTTAAATATGGACTTCCCAGCGGATGCTGAGGCTACCTACGATGTAGGTGATAGAAACTGGCTTCCTGATCCTTGGGATCAAGTAACAAGCACCATACACAACACAACCAAACCTGCTAAAACGGACTACATGTATGATTACAGCTATTCTCGTAACGAACGCGCAGCATGGTTGGACCGCATTATCGACAAATACGCAAACTCAAGTGAACCCACCAGAGGGAATTTCGACCCGACATGGACGGGCAGGAAACTTGTAGATTATGCGATGATCCAGCAAGCACCCACCCCGGTAAGTCCAGGGCAAGTCACCATGTGGCACAGACGCTACGACGGAGACGGTGCAACAAGAGGTTACGATTATATTACGAATGCAAACAGGAATTATAAGGACTGGTACGATACCTTTTACTTGGAGCCTACTGAAGACATTCTTGGCAGTCTCCTGTTCGTTGTACAGTACTGGGATGATCTCATGGTGACTCACCGTTGGGTTGATCCTCCAGCCGGATCGACTTGGCCCAATGAAGGTTCGGCACAGCCAGCAGGTACACCAGTCACTCTGCAAGCCAATGTAAAAGTTGAGATGCCTCGTATAGGAAATGCGGAAGTACAAGAAGTTGCAGATAAGTACGCTAAAGACAACCTTCTTCTGGATTTTTACCAGCTTAATGGCGCGGAAGTAGTCGATGCAGAAGTATACTGGTTTGATGCCAATTTCAATATTATCGGGATGAAGCCCATTGTACTGACAAATCAAAAGTCACAAACCGTATCCTTAAACTGGAAGTTCCCAACTAAAAGTCAAAAGCTGTATGTCCTGGTTGTACCCACCTATGAGAAAAATCCGAGTTTCCTTGAATATGAGCTTAGTAACAATTTCGCAGCATTGGACATTCAAGTTGCCCCTGGCGGCGGTGGCGGTGATGATACACCATCCTTTGCTAGCGGTCTTGATAACCTCAAGATGACTGCTCTTATCCCGCAACCAGGTAACGGTGGCAAACCTGCAGGGGAGCAAATTAACTACCGATCCGTTGTTAAAGCTGAACTCCCTACTAACTATGTTCGCGTATCTTTCAATGGTGGAGCTAAGTCTAATCCCATTCCTCTTTACTCCGAGGTTTCTACCGCTCTCACTAATTTAGGCAACTTAGACCATGTCAGCGTGGATTCTAGCGGCTCCGTTACCGCTAGCCAGACATACGAAAACTGGGAGTACATTTCTGATACGTGTTCTACCACCACGAAAGATAAAGATGGTAAGAACGTTACCACATACTTTGAATGCGGTGGCTATGGTTACGTGACCAGAAATAATCCAAACTACGCTACTGCTGAGAGCACCATATCAAGCCTGACAAGTACTTGGGCTAATGTTAAGGCAACAGTAACCGTTCAAGGGCAAACATGTAATCTGACACTTATCCGTGGCGGCTCTGAGGAATCCTGCGTTATTGCTGGCACAATGCCTGCTACAGAGTCCCGTTTAAAGAGCGTGGTCTCCGGCACAGGCATTAAAGAGACTACACTCACAGATAACACTCAGGGTGTAACGATGTATCCAATAGACAATGTAGAAAATATCACATCTACGGGTAAAACAGATATTTTCAACATTGATCCTAAAACAGGTGCAGCTACTAAGAACACCAACTCTAATCCGGCCAAGTATGGTCAAGAAGTTCAGATCAAAGTCGGATCGACGGCCGGTATCGAGCAAGTAGAAAACAAGTGGGGTTACAGAATTCACCGGATGTGCTCTCAGTACGCTAATACTGTGTATGGCCCGGGTACTAAGAAAAATGTTCCCGTGAGTAGCTCATTTGGAGTTTCTGGTAATACGCCAAGTGCCTCTCACTACAGCATTTCAAAGCAGTCAACAGACAACAAGACGTGGACGGGCGACTTTAAAAATACCGCATCTGGTGGAACAAACATCCCATATATCTACGATGTAACCAGAGTAGAGAAATCGTACGGCGGGTTTACATGGTACGAATATGAGACGTTCTGGGCAAACAAGACTGGCACTCTTGCTGCTGACGGAAGCACCAAGTCATCTGTAGTGGCCAAAGTTCAGACGAACTGGGAAACTAAAACAGACAGTCACTGGATCGTTGACCTAGTGGCACGTCCAGGAACAGATCCAATTGGGTACTGGACACAGTACGGAACACTACCACCACTGAAAAACGGTGTACCAACACCGATTAAAGAGGGCGGTAAGATGCAGTCAGTGGCTATAAGCTTTAACTACAAGT
Organism: Paenibacillus sp. FSL P4-0338; assembly: GCF_038002365.1. Taxonomy (NCBI): domain Bacteria; kingdom Bacillati; phylum Bacillota; class Bacilli; order Caryophanales; family Paenibacillaceae; genus Paenibacillus; species Paenibacillus sp. FSL P4-0338. The sequence goes on from NZ_JBBOCG010000001.1 coordinate 1,220,844, forward strand.
ACAACGACATAAGCAGTGGAGTTGTGACAAAAGTAGAAACAGGAGTGGCAGATGTACTGATGTTCTCAACATTAGTTACCTCGGTCGGCTCCGGTCAGTGACCTTTTTTTGTAAGGGGACGAGCCGTTGGCTCCCCCCTCCTAAAGTAAGGGTACAAACAACAATGAAAGGAACATGATTGGAATGCTGAAAAAAATGATCTTTATTTTTTTGATATTGTTGTGTAGTATTCCGTCGAAAGTAATGTTTGCTGCATCTTCTCCCTTTATTATCGATGCTGCGATAGGAGGAAATATAAGTACAGCACTGGATAGCGAGGGGAAGGTCTGGCTCTGGGGCAACCAATTTCTAACACCTATTCGTAAGGAAATACCTGAATCAATTATCCAAGTAGCAGCTGGTGGAAGCCATGTACTTGCTCTTTCATCAGGGGGAACGGTTTGGGTATTGGGAAAGAACATGAACGGGCAGCTCGGTTTAGGAAATACTGATTATGTTTTCCACGATGTCTTTACACAGGTGCCTGGAATAACGGGAATTAAAAAAATCGCAGCTTCTAACGAACGCTCTTTTGCACTCGACAACAACGGCAATGTATGGAGCTGGGGCTTTTCCAGTAACAATTTGCTGGGGCACGGTACAGGCATTATGACATATACATCCCCGACCCAAGTAAAAGATATACCCTCGGTAAAGCAGATTGTAAGCAGTCAAAATTGGACCTATGTACTTACCAGCCATGAGGATCTTTTGGCATGGGGGAACCATAGCCAAGGATATTCAATGTACCTTATCACGGATGTTGATACGGTTGTAAGTGGAGTGAGTCATAGCTTTGCCATAAAAAAGGATCATACCCTTTGGGGATGGGGTTCAGGATATTATGGTGAATTAGGCAACAGCATTCGTGTAGATGAACCCTTACCTATTTTAATCCCTGCTCAGACCAATTTAAATCAAATTGCTGCCGGTAACGCTAGCAGTTTTATTGTGAAATCAGACCATACGGTTTGGTCATGGGGATTAAACAGTATAGGACAACTCGGTTTTGGTTTTAGCGATTATAACCTGCATCTTTCTCCTCAGATCATTCAGAATTTCACAGGTGTAGATCGCCTGATCGCAGGAGAAAATAATACATTGGCGATAAAACTGGATGGTACGCTCTGGACTTGGGGTAGGAACGTGATGGGGCAACTGGGGCTGGGTGGCCAAATCTCCTTTAATCAAGATATTATGTCACCAACACAGATTATATTTACAACTTCCAGCATACCAACGTCGCCAACGCCTGAAACAAACTGCGGAAAAACAGACAATCCTTTTGAAATTCCGGAGAATTGTACATCCCCATCTGAAGAACCTTCTAATGGAAGCTCTCCAACAGAAGAAAAAGGCGGAGATTTCCTCCTTTTAGCTGGCTTCAATCGATATCCGGACTTTCTTGATATCATTGCAAACATAACAGAATGGGTGTATAAAGCTGAACTCGAAATAACCGGATACCTAAATATATCCAACCACTGGTAACCATCTTTCTTCTCTATCGGTAAGACTATCCTATTTAAAACATGGAGGCATGACAAATGATAAACGACAAAAAACATTTGGTGATGCCGTATATGTGCAATTCATCAGGCAAAAGAAAAAGGAGAGCACGAGCATGTATCGGGAGACGGTGTTGAAGTGTTTCATATTCCACAACAAAACAAATGGGTAGCAAAGTTCCATACGTATAAAGGAGTGGTTGTGGTCGAAGAGGATACGTGCTCTGGGGACTTGGCTGTCAAAAAGCGAACGTCTGATGAAAAGCAAGTACCGCTCAATTTGATGCAAGAACCTATCTCGGCGACATCTGTGATCAGCTTCAATAAATAAGCTAAAGGGGCGCGGTCTTAGACCGGCCCCTCTACTTTATACTGACAGCACTTCAAACTTCATCTTGCAGGCGTTGCATAATACAACGGCATTGCTCGACTTCTTGGGATTCGGATTCAGTGTAAGATCCACGCTCCCACAATCTGGATTTAAGCAAGTTTTAACCCAGTCAGCTCTGGGTACAGGTCTTGGCATCGGCATCGCTCCTTTCATTCTGTGAATAGTAAATCGGGCTTTTGACTCATCAGTTGTTCAAACAGATCTTTAACGAGTTTCGTATATTTAACGCTTAGCCAATCTTTTGCATATACGCTCGGCGTTCGGATAATCGCCAGCGTATCACTTAAGAATACAAGTCGGGTAGGCTCAAAGAAGGCTTTGTACACGGGTTCAGACAATTTCTTGCGAAGCTCCTCCAGCATGTAGATCCAGTACAGGTCCAGTTCTGTTTCAGGCATCGATAGTTCTCCTTTCGTCACGAAGAGCAAGTTCAGTTCCCTTCCACAAATGCCGAACAGCACCGCTGAAATGAGTCCGATGTACCTCTGTTCAAGTAAGATTTTGAGCTTACGGCTTCGAGTCCAGATAGCGGCTTGATGTTCTGTTAGAGCATACAGTTTGCTTTGTTGCATCCGCTTGCTGTCTTGAACAGAAACCAAAGCGTGAACTCTTCTCAGCACTTCATCCCACATCTCGTTCAATGCCTCTGTAGTTCGTCCTCCTTCCTAATGCACGACAAAAAAGACCGGTTGTGTCAGGCCGGTCTTTACTATTTATAAAGTCAAAGAGTGGTGTGTGTGCCAAGTGGCAGATTGGCAGTTAAATCAGGTCCATTTTATCAAGCAGGATCAAGTCCCGAAGACTCCCTTCCAATATGTTTAACCGCATGTGATACACAATGCTCCTAAGTCGCTTACTGTATCTTATAGCTGCAAACAAGTCTCCGTCTGCGGTATGGAATGCGCAGATCTCGATGGCCTCCAATGTAATGGTGATCTGAACGGTGTGCTCCAGTGCCTGGGCTTTTAAACAAGTCTCTTCTTTTACCGCATCACTGCTAAGTGTAGTGACCATCGCCTCCAGTACAAGTTGTACTCTTTTATCGGCAACACTTAGTTTGGCCTTGCCGCCTGACCAGAGCAGATCCATTTTGTCCAGCAAAATGAGATCCGTTAATGCTGATTCGAGCAGGGCATCGCAGTGAACTACACGCTGGTTGGCTCTGTCGTATGTAGCAACCGCAATCGTTTTTTGTTCAGCTTGTTCAGTCATGGTGAGGGTCAAGTGGTTGAGGGTGGCCTGAATTTGCATCCTGTAATCCTCCACATCCTTTGAAACGACTACCTGATGGGCTACATCGGTTCGAACAGAAAGGTCATCCGCAAGCTCAACAAAAACAGCTGTTACACGCTCTGCTGATAACATATCAGCACTCTCCCGGCAGTAACAGCGTTGTTGCCGTACGTTCCGCTTCTGTAATGACCCAAAAGACTGTTCCTGTTTGAGTTTTATAGATGGAAAACAATCTCTCCTCATGTATAAGTCCGTTCTCGTTCGCTGTCCGATCGTCTTCCAGTACGTCCCCCCAATCGCAGTAGGCATGCCTGTTCAAAGCAAGCATTTGGTCAGCTTCACTGATCCGATTCTGAACACCCTCAGTTACTACGATCGTTCCAAGTTCAAATTTGGCGATAAGCATCGACTCCTTGTCGAAAAAATACCTTAATTAAACCACACCTCAAAAATTCGTGACAAGGGAATAGAATGGCGGAGTTGACAAAACAAATTCCTGGATTTTACAATGAGATTTTTTTGTGCAGGAAGGAGAAGAAACGGGGTCGTGGTGGTGTAGTCTGGATGCTTCCCCGATTGTGGAACATACGTTTGTGATGAGGAACACAAAACAAATATCGACGCGGACACAGAAAGATTTATAAGGAAGGGATATCATATTTATGGGTAGAGTGCCATATTCGCCCTTCATTATGATCTGGCTGGACACCGGCAAGTACTGTCAAAGCCGTTAGGTCAAGGATATAAATGTGGCGTGCCTGGATACGTATAATGCGTTCACTTTGCAGTTCTTGCAAAACTCGGGCTGCGGTTTCCCTGCCGACTCCAATCATTTGGGCAAAATGCTGTTGTGTAATCCGCCAATTGATAAATACTCCGTCACCGGTGTTCACACCGAAGTTGGAGTGCAAATCAAGCAACAAGTTAGCTACACGAATCCGCGTATCCAGAAAAGCCAGGTACTCCAGTTTTCTGTCAGCCTGGTTTAGTCGTTCACTTAGTATGTATATGGTTTTACGCAGGATCTCCGGGTAAAGCTTGACGAGTTCATCCATATCTTGGCGCTTAATCATCCAGAGAGTCGTTTTCTCTATCGTGGCTACAGAGGCGGTCCTGGTGTTGTCGTGATGGAATATTTCGAGTTCACCAATGGCCTCTCCTGGGAACTGATGTCCAAAAATAATCTCGTGATGATCATCCTGACGATATATCTTCAGCGCTCCCGTCTTGATGATGTACATTTCATGGCCTTCATCTCCATGAGAGTACAAAATTTGACCTTTTGGAAAAGTGCGCAGAGTAAACCGAGATTCCACGAGCTCTCTATCACTGTATTCAACAATATCTTTAAAGAATGGCGTGTCTACTACTGAGTTATACATATTTACTTCCCTTTCACTCGAACGCAGGTCTACCGGTTATTTTTGATCTCCTCCCAACTGAATACGGACTGAAGTAGCTGCAGCGCAAAACGCTTGTCATGTAATGAACGCTCTTCAAGTAGAGCAATCAATTTATCCAACTCGTCAAGAGAAGGTACATGTTCAATGTTGCGAAACAACTGTTCAAGAGGAGTGTGAAGACCTTCAGCGATCTTTTCCAGACTTTCAACGGTAAGGTTCTTTTCTCCTCGCTCCACTTGTCCAATGTAGTTGGTATGCAGACCTGATAGTTCGCCAAGTAGCTCTTGGCTCATTCCATTTTGTTTACGTATCCGGCGAATGCGTTCTCCTAATTTTTTGGCTATTTCTGACACGGTAACCACCTCAGAACAAGCGTACATGAGGTGGTTTGCAATATTAACACACTATAAATATTACTTTTTTTAAATATAACATTTATAATGTCTTTTAAGGGCGAAAAAACAATTTATGGTGTTTGAAACATGGGCATAACATGCTCTTCATTAACATTAAAAACTAACTGGAGGTAAAAAAACATGAAAACGATGTACAAGTTAAAGTATGGGGTTACTGGATTTTTAATAGGTGCTGTTTTTTTCGGGAGTTTTGCTTGGGCCGCTACCAACAAGATCGAGGTTAGCTTTGACCCAGTCAAGTTTATGGTAGACAACGTAGACAAAACGCCTGCAAATGGTAATTTCAATAATAATGGAACATCTGTTCCTGCCTCTATTATTTACAATGGCACAACGTATGTTCCTCTCAAGCTTGTTGGAAATATGGTGGGTAAACCAGTTGCTTGGGATGCAAAAACCAAGTCTGTACTGTTTGGGGATTCTGTTGCGGGTGGAGATTATTTAAGCAATAAAGCGCCAGTGAATGTAGCAAGCTATTCAGTCGTTAATACAAAAATGGAGATTGATGGACAATCGTATACAAATGGGATCACGATAAACGGATTCAACTCGGGTTTTCCTGAGCAAAAACAAACATATAACCTGAACGGGCAGTATAGATCTTTGAACATCAACTACGGAAGTCTAGATAAAGCGAAAGATGGAGCTTCAGCAAAAATAACGATTATAGGAGACGGGGTAGAAGTTTGGAGCAGCACCGCAGTTAAAGGTGTCCCTCTGCAATCAGCTTCTATTCCCATCAGTGGAGTATTGAAGATGGAGATCTTATTTACTGCTCTAACGAATGGATTTGTTTACCCCGCTATCGTTAATCCGATTTTAACTAAATAGGTCTAAATTGAGTAGAGACAGGACCTAAAAAGTCGCTGTCTTTACTGCTGGTTAGGCATATTAAATTGGCTCCTTAGCATATGAACCATGCATTTTATAACGTTTTGTGGAGGAAGCTACGTAAGTAAAACGGAAAATGGGTTTCCTTGATCTTATAGCCGAAAAGCATTTTTAATGGGTAGAGATATAATATCGGAGATTAAGGAGGACTTATGAAGAGTACAAAAACGAAGTTGGTTGGTTTTGTAGTTGCACTTTATCTTTCTTTAACATCCTTTTCTTCAGCTTTTGCAGCAACGCCTGAGCTATCAGATGTTAAAAGCACGCACTGGGCGTACAGCACCATCGTTTGGGCTGCCAGCAACAATGTAGTCAAGGGTTATCCGGACGGAACATTCCGTCCAAACAAAGAAGTATCGGAAGCCGAATTCCTGATGATGTTCGTTTCCGCGTATCAAAAAGTTTCACCGATTTCCGGCCAGACACACTGGGCTGATCCAGTGTACACTGTTGCAAAAGGCTTCAACTGGCCTGTAGCAGGTGTCAACAACAATGCAGCTGGTAAAGTTGCACGCGACACGCCAATCACACGCGGCGAAGTCGCTAACATCATTGCTGGTGCCAACGGCATCAACTACATGGGTAACAATGCAATCCAGTACTTGCTTAACACGAATCTGTCTGGTGGTAAAACAGGTAACACCGTTGCTGGATACAAAGCAACTGACAAGCTGACTCGTGCAGAAGCTGTAGCTTTCATCAAAAAGGCAAAAGATGCTGGACTGAATGAACTCAAAGACCGTCCTACATTGCCGACTTCTGTATCTGAGATGCCTAAACCTGTAACTTCGCTTCCAACAGGAATTAGCGATGTTAAGGACAGCATCACGAAAGTGGTAGGCAACTATCCCGGTTACACTGTAAAAGCAGGGGATGCTGGAGTATCGATTTATGACAACGAGGGGTACGCCTCAATCAACTACAAGGTGGCACAATCCACTGGCGGAAACAACCGCGTTATTTCCTTTGATGCAACAAATAACGATTCGCTGAAACTCGCTACTGAAATGCTGAAAGCAGCTGGTGTCAACGTACCAGCGAACTTTACAACAACTCTCGAAAGTGCAGTGCAGTCGGGTAAAACATCGACAACAACGATTGATGGTTATACGGTGTACATTTCGCCAAGTGCGACAAGCATGGACAACATCACTATCAGCTTCAAAAAGCCGTAACCAACTGATTGCGTGTAATATCTAAGGGCCTACACAATGTGTAGGTTCTTAGACATAAGGGGGATTCACATGAATGTAGCAAGGAAGCTTCTATCAGGTGTTCTAGTTTTTGCAACAACGGCCGGACTTGTACTTGGATCTACACAGTTTACACCCAAGGTTGTAGCCGCATCGGCAGTGAGTTTTTCAGATATCGGAGATCACTGGGCGAAAGATTCTATCAACAAGGCGGCTGAACTTGGGCTCGTTACTGGCTACACCGACGGGACATACAAACCAGGTGCTAATGTCACCCGCGCAGAGTTCGCAGCCATGCTGGCAAGAGCAACTAAGCATGTTCCGTCTAACGTAAATGGAGCATTTAACGATGTAACACCTACGAACTGGGCATACGCCGATGTCAACAAGGTCACTGCCCTTGGTTTTGTGAACCGCGTCGATTATCCAAACGGATTTGTAGGAAGCAAAGCCATGACTCGCATCGAGCTTGCCAAATGGATGGCAAACGGGCTAGCAGCTGAGGATGGAGAGTACAACAAAGCTCAGGCAGATTCCAAAGGGCCAAACGCCCTTATCCCTGTAGCAGAGTTTTTCAGCGGTGGACTACAGAAGTCTGATTATCCTTTCGTTACTGTGGCTGTTGGTACAGGCCTCATGACAGGCGATCAGAACGGCAAGTTCAACATGACAGCCAATACTACACGTGCAGAGGTGGCGATCATCCTGCTACGCTATATCGATGTAGAGAACAAGAAAGCCACTGACTTTACAGGCCTTAACGAACTGCGCGAAGTAGCTCTCACGGGAACAAACTTCAACACTTTTGGCAAGCTAAAGGTCATGTCTCCTGTAGAGTCGCAGTACAAAAATGTGCAGGATGTCTTTGGCAAAGAACTGACACTCCGCAACGATGTGGCCACAGTGACGATTTCTAAGATGATCTTCATGGACGTTATACCGTCAGATAGCGTACACAGTGTGTATGAGCCGATGTTCCATTATGGGCCGGATGAGTCATCTATCGGATTCTACACCCCAAAATACCGTGTATTTACAGAGCACACATTCGTTTCGAAGGTAGACGACTTGAAACGTCTTGGCTCGCTTGCCAACCAAGGGCTAACAACACAACTTGGACGGCGATTGTTCGACTCCTCCAACTTCACAAAATATGGCGCAAACAGCTACACTGGTGAGGATACGCGAAATGTGTATAACAAGGGGCAAGGCGAAGTCAACATCTGGGGTGCTGGCGTAATAAGTAAAACCGATATCATCGATACAATGATTCATACCAAAGATGGAAAAATGTTGTTCATTCGTCCGATTTTATAAAGTAGCAGGCGCAGCCACATATGCTTTGCAAAGAGGTCTATTCATACGATAGGCCTCTTTTGCATTCACCTGAACAGATATATTACATGAGAATTGGTCAGTTCGATTTCAACGTACCCTATGCTCAGAGAAGCAAGGAACAGAACGTTTAGCGTCAGTGCAACCTTTATAAGTATTTTCACAACAAGCCCTCCCTTTTCCACATTAAAAAGTGGTCACGCGATTCGGGTCAAGTAGGTTTATGGGCAAGGGAACGGGCGGCGAAGTGTGATACTCTCTTTGAGATTTGGGGATATGAGAGCGAGATACATCGTACCGGGATGCGTGGCATGTAGTCATGCGAGTGCCGGAACTCAAGTGGTCCAAGTGCCATGTAGCTTTGCCCATCCCGCATCGGTTATGACCATTGTTGTGTATTGGACACGTGAGCTTTAGGGGTTCGGGGAGCAAGAACGGGGCTTGGGAACCGGGGTCCTACATTGCAGAGTGATCTCAGCTTGAGGCCTGGATGCGCCAGCAAGTAGCAGCTACCGGCTAGCTCATACCGATGTATTCAGTGCGGCTGGAAGAGCCAGATGCCTCTGATCTCAGCGGCCCGAACGTTCAGCACTTATTAAAGGGCTATCCGTGGTCGGGTTCATGCTTGCCTAGTGTTTGACCTCCTGAGGTTAGGATGTCGGAGAGCGAGAAACAGCCCTCCCGCAACGGGGATACATCGGGAGAGGCCACGGTAGCTGGCAAGATAGTACAAGGTGACTTCTTCCTGTTACCTAGCTAGCCTGCTTCCTCTCTCGGGGTGGTGTATTCCACAGAGTGAATTTTCCTGATTCGAGAGCAATGCGGCTCGGCGGCTGACTCGGCTAGCGTGCTTCTTCCTGACCTCTGGCTCGGGAACCCTATGCTGCTGGCTCCTGAGCAATGGCACTCATGGGTACACCGGCACTTGGCAATGCTTCTCCGATGCAGTGTAGTCTCGTTCTTTCAAAGTCCGGAGGCTGAGCGAGTTGAAAGCAGTTTCTAACAGCAATGCCAGCTGGAGCGACTGGATTAGTTATGAGGAGAATCCGGTGGCTACTGGGAAAGAATAAAGTCCAAGAGCCCGCGTCCGGCGCGGGCTCTTTGTGCTGAATTTATGGCGATGCAGGGTTCGTACAGAGTGCTAGGAGGTATCTCAAGTCAACAAGGAGTCAACCACAAGCTGGAGAAAGCACTTTCTGCGAGGTAACAAGGATATTTCCTCTCGCTTTGCAGGATTTTGGGTTGGGAGGTTGGGAGACCTATGGGAGATATGACGGGAGTTACAAGCCAAAATGAGCTAGAACAAGGTAACAACAACTTTAAAATAAAATAATATATATATCATCCTCCCAGCCTCCCAGCTTTTTGCCTTTCCGAAATTGTGCACTTGTCCCTTTCTTGATTGTTCCGTTTTTCTTCTGTTCTTCTTTAGGGAGACTGGGAGGACGAAAGCTCTTAAGCCCGTTCCCAATGGGCTAAAGGTCGTCCTCCCAATCATTCTCCCAACCATTCTGTCCTCCCACAATCGAACGACTCTGGGGAGACGAATCTTACATCGTCCTCCGCATGAGCAGCACAAGGCCTTTTTCAAAAAAAGAAAGCATTAGATTGTAAATAAAGTGTTAGACTCGATAATAGAGGTTCTGACTGAGAATAAAATTATTAGACTAGCAGATACGCTAGCGGGCAGATTAGTGCAATGCATCATTTTGTTAAAACAAGAGGGATTTAGCTAGATTTTGTTGAAAGACATTAATGAACTCAATCCATTAGGGGGTGATTCTCATAAGAAGTACGCTTAAGTCTTGGACGATCGGGATTTTGGTCCTTCTTGGAGCTTTTCAGGTACTATCTTGGGGGATAAACTTCGCTGGGCACATTTACGGGAAGCTGGACCGTGATGAAGGCTATCAGTTACGCAAAGAAAAGCATGATGATTTAGCCAAGAGAGCATACTCAAATGGTCGTCTGTGGGGGCATGTTACAGCTGAAGGATATGAAGCCGGCGGTGTAGAAGATATCCTTTATGAGAAAGTGTCGGTAGAAGATTACCGCAAATTGGCAGGAATGTTATTGGACGAGAGAAAGTTGGACTTTTATTGTTGGGGAGCTGATGATTGTGCCGACCTGCCGACAACAGAGCAGCTTAATGAATGGTTCGGTACCGATTGGGGGTCCAAGAATATGCCGGTTAATGCATTTAGGTCCGGATTTACTGATGCCTTTGTTGAATACCTTGATTAAATCAAAAAGGGACTCGGAGGGGATCAAACTGCCAAGTTTAAACCAAGCAGTCGACATTAACAATCCCATAGCAGTAGTCAGAAAATTGTTTAAAGATGCAATAAGGAATTTCATATTCTTTGGAGTTGCAGCACTTATCGTGAAGTACATTATGACCGGGCTAGAGTGAAGGATTTTCGGAATAATTCTTGCTATTATTATCGCAATACCAATTGGAATCAATATTGTGAAATTCGTGATTCTGGACTAGACTTTAGAGATGCTTGCAACGGTCGTTCTAATATGGGAAAAATTCAAAAAAAGCCACCGTGATTGCAACATTGAACCTATCTAACGTCTTTAATAGGCAATGTAATTCAACTTTTCGAGAATACCATTTGACTTATCATTCTCTACTACCTTTATCACGTTTGTTATGATCAGGATTTACTTGGAATATTAGGATTCTTCGGCATTGACTAAGGAATCCGAATATCGTTCAATCAGAAGATTACGCTAATGAGAAAGATTAGCTTAATAAAAACAAGAAGTCAGCCGATTACGTTGGGATCGGTTGACTTTGCTAAAACTTTAATTTTGGGTTCAGCAAAAGGAATGTGCTATTTGTTATGAAATCACCAAACAGAACGAGGAGAATATATGCGGAAACTTGATTATTTGCTCCATACAAGCCCGGGAAATTATAGTCGATATATGGATCGGTATTGCCAACGATTGACTTTTCAAATTCATCAAGAAACGTATAGTAAGAATAGTATGCCACTACTTGAAAAACAAAGATTTCGTTCGGAGCTTGATATCTACTTGCGTTCCATTCATCGAAATACATTTCTTGGCCCCGTTGTTTTGCAATTAGATTTCTTCCCGAAACGCAAAAATCCACCCAGCATACACAAATTAGCAAAAAATTATATAGATTTACTATATTCAAAAGATGCAAATAATTGTAGATTACCATTAAAAGACGATCAGCAAATCTCCATGCTTATTGTTAATTACCATGTGCAGAGGGAGAATAAGGCGCCTTCAATTACATTGACCATGGCCCCAATGCGTGATTTCATCCTTGATTTAAAGCTATACCAGCATATAAGGAACGGTAACAGTTTTTCTGAAGATGATGGGGATTATTTTTATGATGAAAATGATATCTTTGATCATTTAGAACCATACGATGAAAACGAAATGGAATCCGCATGGGATAGTCTTGAAGATTTTAGAAAGCTAGCAAATATTGTTGGAGAACAATCGAAGCATAGCGAAAATATTCGAGTTCGTAGAGTACAGTCAGTTACAATGAAGGGATATGATATTATGCCCCAACATCTGGCGCTCTTTTTTGATGAATTATACCAAACCAATACAATTGTTGATAGAATTTTTACAGACCATCGTAAATGGGTAATATCTCCTCCTATAGGTCAACTGCGTTCACTTGGCTTACCATACAAAGAAGGGGATAGTGAACAGTTTAAAAAAGCAATCGAGGAGATCGTAGAAAAATACAAACAGCGTTACTCAATTCTCACCCCCTTTTTATTAAACGTAAAACTGACAATATTATATGTTCCTGCAGCAAGTCACGAGAAAGATCTAGACAATATTGCGAGACAAGTTATACCAATTATAACGGACATTTTAAAGCCACCTACTGAACTTTATTTTGATATTGACTCTCTTCCTAAAGGGTATCCTAAACATTCGATAATTCAGTATCAAATTGTCAAACTACCTAGGAGTAATTAATGATCCATTAAACGGTGTTGTACGCCTAGTCTTAGGGGAGTACGAGCCATTTAATAGTCTATGGGAGCAGATGGATAGAGCAATCGATAGGTGGGCAAGCAAGGCGTTATGAATCATTCTTTATCTACGAGCGGAATGGGCTTACTAATTATTTTTATCTAAAACTCCAGTAGGAAAAAAATATAACCATCAAGACATATTCATTACGCTAACTGGAAACGTTAGTTGAATAACACCAGCGGCGGTCTAAGACCTGATAATTAAAGTCTTAGTTCGCCGCTGCTTCATTTAATGGATCAGCCCAATACTTATATTTTACCGAACAGCTTTTGCTTTGGTTCTCTTGCAGGTGCTGACCGGAGTAGCCGCCAAGCATGAACTGGCTTGCTCCTCAGAAGCAGCAGTGCTGGAATCAAATAAAGATTACACGATCCTGTTCGGTATGAGTAATGATCCGAGGTTGGAACTGTTGTTCATAATAAATAGCTTCTTTGCATTTCTCGATTTGATGTGTCAGATAGACATCACCGTGTTGCAGCTTTTCGCGGTATTTGTCACCGCATGAATACTCAGCGAATATACCTTTAATCATAGCCGGGTCAATGCCGCTTTTAAGTAGCTGGCAGATAATATGATAGTCTCGTTCACTACGCGATTTGCTTCGGCTGTTTCCAGTCACATGTTTATATTCAGTAAAAGTTGCTGCGGTAATCTTATCGTACAGTTTGCTGTCCCGAAAATGGGTGCGTAGATCGTCAATAAGTACGCTCGGAGCATGCTCCGGCAGGATAACCAGTTCCAGATGCGGGGGAGTAGGGATGTCCACAGCAGGATAATGATCAAAATCGTCTAGCGTATAGCGGCGGCTGCCATCAAAATGAATAATCTCAACTTTTTTTGGATGATTAGGGTCTTTGCGATGATAACCAACAGGGGCTCTCATGATTCGCGCAGCATCGCCACAAGAATCCGCCCCAGTGTATTTTTCCAGTCGCCGGTTGATGGCCACCACTTCGCCGACCGGATAGGCTGTATCCAGCAAAAAGTACAGGTGATAGCCTCCAGGGGTTTTAACGATGATGTTAGGATAGGGGGCTAGATTTGAGATTATGGCAACTGCTCTTTCATCGGCCATAGCTGGATCGTCAGACAGTAGTTTATAATCTATATCCAACCAGCAGACGGTCGCTATACTTACATTCCGTGCGGAGGTGCGATGAGCATAACCACTTTCTACGTCGATGAGCACTGCGTCGCGCGGGCAAATGGAAAAGAAAACACAGGCATCTCGATTATCCATTTGGATACGCTCTCTAATGTTGCTGTATTTTTTGCGGTTTAGTCCGTAGGTGTGGGTGGACAAATAACCTTGTTGGGCCTTTCGTGAAATCTCGATGTAATAGGGGGACTCCCCGGCACCATCATAAATCGGATTAAAAACAGCTTCTAAAAATTGAGCAACACGTACAGGTTGTACAGGGCTTTGGAACTCAGGATGGCTTGATAGTGATTTGTTTGTTGGCATGTTTACTCTCTCCTTGTAATTTAAGTGATTAGAACGCGCAGAACACAAAAAAACGCCCGAATGCAATTCCAAACCACAAAACCAATAAATCCGAATGGAGGCGGATTTTGGTTTATGGTATTACGGAATCTTACATTCGGGCGCTAATCGCGTCCTGTACACGTTGCTTATGTCCCTATATTATCACAGCCAAACCATAATACAAGCCCATTCACCCCCCCACTTTATTAACAATCTCTTGAGCTCCTGGTCGGCGAGGGGTTCGAGCTTACACATTGTATTTCAATAAGAAAGCTCCTCTGCCATTTGCAGAAGAGCTTTCTTATTATTTTTTGAAATTCACTTGTACAATCTTTTGTTCTGAACTGTGAGAAGGTGCAGTATCCAGGATCTCGCTCGTACCATTGACTTGATCAATGAGTTGCTGTGCTTTCTCCAGGAGAATAAATGTGCAGTAAGGCTTGGCATTTGCACTGCCCGTATTCTTTAATGCGTATTTGAAGCTCTTTACTCGAGATTTTCTCCCCCCGCCTTTATTGGTGATCTTGGAACGGATAACTCCCAAACTCTCCCAAGCTGTTAGAACATTAGCAACTACGTATTCTGCCGATTTGAGAAATCCTTCTAACTCGCTAGTCACAAACACAAGGCATTGTTCTTTTGAGCCATCCAGTTCGATTTCTGCAAATTTACCATATTGCGGATGGTTCTGGTTTCTACCCTGGAAGTGTTTCTCGAAGTTAGTGCTTGCGTAACTAATAGTCGCTTCTAAGGCTTCGATATTTTTATTTTCGATACAAATTTCCCTTAAGTATTGATCTACGTATGAGCAGATATCATCAATCTCTTCCTGATTGACCGCGGAAAGCTGATATTTTTCACAAAGGCTCTCCAGTACGACATGTAAGCCAGCTACGTATTTCGCGTATGATTCGTATCTTGTACAGTCGAAGTGGCGGTCTTCATTGTTGGCAATATATTGGCAGCTATACTTTTCGTATTTAGTCTTAAGGGTCTCTTTATTTTCTAAAGCATAATCGACCAATGGATCAAGCGCGATTCCGTAGGATTTATTTAATAGTGATCCAAGCTGCTTCTGCCACATTCTTAAATGCCCAGGATTGTTAATAATCTTTTCTAGTACTCTATCCATAGGTAGCGGTAGAATACGCCGTGTCAAGCCATCCTTTTTAACGATGGACAGAATGGAAGCCTCTCCTGTAGAAACTACCATTGAAGTGGTATTTTTATCATTTCTAGCGACACCATCAGTCTTAGATTTAACCCCGCGTGAGGAATTAAAGGTAATATATCCGATGTCCTCTAACGTTTTTATATCATTCATTTGTGCATCATCAAAAAACACAGGATGACTGCGATGTGACCGTATGTTTGCTAGAAGCCCGGCATGGGAAGCCCCAACCCAAGTCTGCAGCAAGGGGGTTGATTTTTCCTCGGATTTTCCGATAGGATTCATCGCGGTGTATTGTAGCAGGTTTTTCCCGGTTCCCTTAATCCCGTGGATGTCCAGGACCAAATAGTTGGAGTCGATAATACTACCGGCGGAAAGGGCATTGATATATGAACATGCGTATATGGCGACTGCGAGAGGGTGTGCTTTGAGGTTATTCAAAATATCATTTACGTTTTGAGCAGGATCATCACCATTTTGTACATATCCTTCGTTTATCATCTCTTGAGCCACTTCATCAGGCATATTGATGTAACAATCTTTCCGGCGTGGGCTAATGAAGCGGTTTTTGTCTTTGTTCCAGCCCAAAAAATCAAACTGTTCAACAGACGGGACATATGGAGCATTAATCATTTGGTACGCACTAATATAATCCACAACTTTGCTGAATTCCGAGTTCCGACCGCCCTTAAACTGGAGACCGTTCGTAATGCAAGCTTCTTCATACTCTTTAGTTGCTCTATACAAGTCCGTATCAGCTAATCGAAAAGTTACCCATTCCTGATTCTCATCGTTATAGTAACCAATGTCAGTCTGAGGGATGATCTTATTATTCACCACATCTAAACCAGAGCCAGTGAAGAAACTGCTCTTGATACGTCTCACGATATGAAGCCCTAGAGCCATTGCAGCTGGGAATTTTTTTGGGATTAGGCAGGCTTTATTCCCACGAAAGCTACGATGGTGGAAAAACATATAATCATCAACAGCGTTTGGTGAGATTCGCAGAGTATTGATTAGGTCAACTACAATGTTTTCTTCAGTTTTATCCGGAAAAACGTTCATAATGGCTTGAATGATAGCAGTTCGCTCAGCCTGGTGTGAGGGCTCACCTGCCGTTCTTTTGAAAGTAGCGGAAGCGTTAAGTGCCATTACCATTTCCTGCAGATGTTGGTCATAGGTGCTGGATAGATTAACGTTATTTTTATAAATGAGCAGATGTTTCATTTTTACGAACCTCCTATAATTAGGGGCTCTCATTCATATACACCAATAATTGACCGTTAATATTATGGTGTGTTTTAATAAAAATACGAATGATTCGCCTATTTGGATATTAGGTCGGGATATTTCCAAGAATATCCTGGCCTTATTTGTATGTTTTGACTCTGACATCAATAAAAGACAAAACAAAAAGCCATGTTCTCGGGTAGAAGTGTTCAAAATAAACCGTTCTGATAATCTCAGAAAAGTTAAGTTTGATTCGACACAACACTCTTTAACATGGCTTACATTATATATACATTATGTACATTACTAGAGATAAAACTCAAATCTACTTTCTGCTTGCGGCAATAGTATACCATTAATGATTGAGAATGCAAGACTTAATTTAATGAAATGATCATCCATTTATAGTATTTTTCCTCATCCATTCCTTTACCTCATTCAGATCAAATCTAGGACGTCCTCCTGGGGATAAGGCGTAGTAAGGTAAACCTATCTTACGCAACAATTCTACGTTCCTTCGGGTGGTTTGGATAGTTTCGCAAAGCTCTGTTACAGTTAGGAGCTTCTCTCTATGCTGGTCTGTATCCTCGGTAAAAACTTGTAGTTCCACAGCAAATCCTCCCTTCCTTTCCTATTTTAATTTTAACATGTCAAAATTATTTCACACAATTATTCGATTCGTACTTTTTCGTATTTCTTCCAGTCTAACGTCTCTAGAAAAGATATCGTAGCATCGTTAGGCATAGACCTCTTTACCGGTAAAGTTTAACTGAGTTAAACGGGGTTAAACCAAGTTAAACCGGGCATTCTCAGTGTTTAAACGCGAACAACAGGCAGGCTCCGTTAAACTTGTTTTGCCATGTAAAACAATTCAGTAGGCAGGCTTTTTCATAGGTTACATTCTCTCACTTATCAGAGGAATTCCCTTGGCCCTAGGTTCCTTCGTGAGTTTTACTTTTCCAGTAAAACGAACAAGGAGGCTGGATACTAATGAGAGGTTGTATCAGCAAAAGGAAGAACGGCACGTATGCGTACACAGTGGAGATGGGCAAGAATGCTGAGGGAAAGCGTAGGCAGAAAATGAAAGCGGGTTTCAACACGCGAAAAGAGGCTGAGCAAGCTCTTGCAAAAGTTTTAGCCGACATGGGCAGGGGCAGTTACATTGAGGAAACCAAAGAGACGGTTCAAGAATACTTTACTAAGTTTTTGGAGCTAAAACGACCCAATCTGCGTCCAGGTACTGTAAAGACCTACAAATGGCTTATTGGCTATCATATCATTCCGCAACTTGGGCAAATTCCGCTTACAAGACTTACACCGCACCACTTGGTCACGATGTATGAGAAACTAAGATTAGATGGTGGCTTGTCGCCGCAATCGATTAACCACGTTCATAAAGTGCTGCATGATGGTCTGGCTACGGCGGTTCGGTATGAGACGTTAAACCGGAATGTGGCAGCACTAGTTCAGCCGCCAAAGATCCCTAAAGCCAAGACCAATGTATGGACAGATGTAGAACTTGTGACGTTTTTGGAGTATTCAAAACCGTACCGTTACTACATGATCATACTGCTGGCAGCAACCTGTGGACTGAGAAGGGGAGAGGCCATTGCGCTTAGGTGGGAGGATGTAGACTTTACAAAAGGAACGATAAAAGTTGCGCAGTCATACGTAAGAGGAGAGAAGGGACATGCCTTTCAAGAACCTAAAACAAAAGCGGGAATTCGTACAATCGCATTGCCACAAATGACCATAGATGCTTTAAAGCATCAGAAGGTTTTGCAGGCCAAAGATAAGCTCGCAGCCGGTGTGAAGTACACAGATCATGGTTTAGTCTCACAAACAAAGAATGGACTTCCGATCAACCCGTACTACTTTGAAGCGCGCTGGCTAGACATGCTCAGGAAATCAGGAGTGAAATGTATTCGCTTTCACGACCTTCGGCATACACACGCATCATTGCTTCTTTTACAAAATGTTCATCCAAAGATAGTATCCGAGCGAATGGGGCATTCATCGGTGGGGATAACGCTAGATCGGTATTCGCATACGTATGGTGTAGACTATAAAGCAGCTCAAGAAATAAACCGAATAATCCACTGACGCGAATGTAATGAAAATGAAAAAGCATTGTTGCCTTGCGAAAAAGGCAGCAATGCTTTTTCACTATAGAAGCATCTGTTTGCTTTGGCGATATTCTTCAATTACTATCCCTGCACTTAAATTCATGTTGTTTTCTTGTTTATTTTTGAATAGCTTATAAAACCAATCCCAGATTAACAAGGCGCTTTCCCTATGTTTATAAATATCGTTTTGAAGCTTTCTTGAGCATGTTGTCAGTGTCGATGAATCAACATTGTTTAAAACTTTTTCCCAAAGATCTTCTGCTCTATATGATAGTTTATCTAATCTTGATATGGTCGCTTTGTTTTCAAAATGTTGTTTGTATATATAAAGGGATAAAGGAATAATAGGGGCGATTATGGAAACAAGCGTATTTACAACAATATCATTTCTGATAATGGATACAACACCGATTATTAAAATACATCCTAAAAATAAAAGTCTCAAAAAAATCTGGAATGCATTTCTTAAGTAACTATCCCACGTTGTGTTTACTCTTTGGCACATAATTCTTCCTGCAAAAATATCTGCATTCGAGTATTCTATTGAATACCAGTCTTTTAGATCATTAAGCGATTTATTTTTTAGTGTGTATCTTTTAAATATCTCTTCTAAGTCTTGGATAGCTTTATCTCTAGGTCCACAAAGTGCTCTATTCCATTCTATCTCAAGTACATTTGAATCGAAGATTTCCTGAAACCTTGCTGCTTTTTCCTTTTTATATTTAATGGACCTTTCAAAAAAATATATATTCAATATGATGATAAGAATTGATAATAAAGTTATAAGACCGAGTCCAACTGTATCGGAAGGGGTAAGCAGCTTTACAAAAGGGATCGCGATAGGGAACAATATGCAAAAAATAAATTGGTAGTTAGAAAGGATTTTAGCTTCAGCATAAAGCTGACGCTGGGCTGTAAGAACTTTGATATTAATCTCAGCATTTTGACGAAGCGCAATTGCATTGTCTACAGTGGTCATATCGTAACCTCCTAAGTATATTTTGGGAAATCGCTCCCAAATATCTCTCTCCATTTTCCTATAGATGAAGCGTGATCTCCTTCATCCTCAGCCTTACGCGCCTCAAATGCCTTTGTATAGTCTGCGTATGCTTTGCTTGAAATTTTTAGTTTATCTTCATAAGATAACTGATTCAAATTTCCTTGTATATTTTTGGGGTCTTGTACATCGCTAAAGATCGAAGTGTGAAGGTGTAAAAATAAACCGGGGACTTCAAGGTCTACATAGGAAGATACATTGGAAGTATTATCAAAATAAGAGAGAAGCAAGCATTCTAAAAGATAAGACCCCATCGTAGGCGTTTTCGCCCTTTTATTCCAAAATTTTATTAAACGAATGACATTCAGAACATTCCCATTATGTTTTTGGTTAATCCGTGTTACATTATCACGATCTTTCCGAGGATCTGTTTTTTTCCAATTACCTTTTCCGTCTGGTATAATATAGTAGGTTCTACCAAATGAATCGGCACTTGTAAAAAAGCAAGGAACTATATCAAAAATCCAGGAGTACGTTTTTAACTTTAAAGTAGCAGCCTCGTTGTTTCGTTTGATGTCAGCTTTTTCATATTGAGGGACGTTCTTTAAACCTCCTATAAACCTGTTGATCACTTTTCTTGAGTTAAGTTTGTCGCTATCCTCATGACACAAAGAATACAAGTCCGTTGCAGAGCTAGGAACTATTATTTCTATTTTGCCAAAATAGTCTTCTGAATAAGTGCTTCCTTGACCGCCTAAACCGATCATCAGATCAATATCATCCAACTCTCGAATTTTTGTTCTTCTTTCAAAAGAGCCAAAATGAATATCGATATCATTATAAAGCTTGAGAAAACCATCTTGTGAATCAAAGTTATCTATTTGTTTTATTAACCAGTCTCTACTACCACGAGCAATTAATGTTTCATCTGAATCTAAATTTACATAGTTCTTCATAAACTCACTAAAGGCGTTGTTAACCGTAGTAGCCATAGATATAATCCCCTTTGTTTAACAAATAAGATTCATTAGCACTCTTTACCTTTGAGTGCTAATGAAGAACATTCTATAGCATATTTTTCTATAATTCAAGTTTTTTATGCAAACAAACGTTCGACATTTATCGACAACATACTGGGCAGTATAAGTTGTTATCTTTGGTTGATTGTTTGTTGACTGAACATTTTTAATTGCTACGGGTTTAATTCACCGCAGCTTGCTGAGTTTGAGTAACATGGTTGTGGATGCCCCGTAACTTGCTGCGGGGTTCTTTATTGAAAAGGTTTTTGCCTTTATAGTCAAAGATTACTCAAAAAGAATGTATAGCTTAAAAGTTGTAGTCTGATAGGTTGAGTCATTCATCGGTGGGGATTAAACCAGATGAATACTCGCATACCTATGGAGAGGACTATGGGTCAATGGAGAATTCGATACACTGATCTATCCCGCTAACTTATGTTTATCTTTGTAAAATGAGGATAACTGTAAAGTAAACCGAGCCCAAGGCTATTAACTGGGCTGGGTATTCAAATTTTATTGTTATTGAATACTCAGTATTGTCTACGATAAAACAAGAACAGAGGACGTGATATTACCGGATCGACCACCTAAATCTATGACTATGCCAGTGGACCGCATGATGTGTCGCAATTCTTATTGGGCAGACAGTGTAGTACCCTCCATAATCATGAAATGCTCGTCCATTACGATAAGAGGCCAATATTTTAAGGACTCTATTTACATCTATTTAAGAATAGTATATATTGCACTATAGGGAGGTGAACAAAGAAAGAAATTATTTCAAACAATAATTTCATAAAATCATAATTTCATTATAATATTTCAAGGAGAGGATTTTATTATTATACTACAGGACTTTAAACAATACTTAAGCATAAGAGCAATCACAGCTAGAACAAAGGAAAGGTACATAAGTGACATCACATACTACATAGATAAGTGCGTTGGCATTAAGTTTCCCGAAGACAAGTTTGAAATCTACTTCTCTGAAAGCTATATGAAGTATTATTTGGAACAACGGAAAAGTTCTACTGCACGAGCAGCTCTGCGAAATCTGCTAGAGTGTTTTAAAGAGAAAAAAAGAATTGATGCTGCTGAGTATTTGTTGATATTAGAAAGGATTCAGCAGTTCTTTGAAAAAGAAGAAAAGAAGCAAGTGATTTTTTTATCACAAGACCAGATCAACTTCTTATTAAGTTCAAGAATTGAGTATACAAAGAAACAACAGGCTTATAAAGAAGTGTTGTCCGCAACGATTGCACTGTCGTACTATTTCGTGTTTGATCAAGATCTCATTTTCAAGCTTAAAAATAGCGATGTTGATATTGATAATAGAAGGATAAGAAATCTTAGAGCGGAAGCAGAGAATAAGGCTTGTAAGTGGTTAACAATAGGTGATGAGGCATATGAGATGTTAATTCCTTATATCCAAACCCGGCAAAATTCCTCTCCAAATGCATCGTTACTATATATTAGAGGTATACCTGCTAATAACTCTAATATTAACTATTTATTTAGTATATTGAAATCGAAGGCAAACTATAACTTTCTTCAAACAACTGTGGACGTAAGAGGAATTATCCGAAGTCGTATACTTAATGATCTGTACAGGACAGAGGGCAAAGCTGCTATCGATTTCCTAAGAATATTTGGGCTGAAAAGGAGTACTCAATTAGAAAACGCCTTGGAAAAGTTCCTGACCGATGTAAATAGCGAAGAAGAAGCAATCTAAGTTGACTAGCTGTTGACTCAGCCTTTCAATTTTGTATAGCCAATATTTCAGTTAATCGGATGTATAGTTCTGCTGGGCGTACCATTCCTTTAGGCTCAGGCAGCTCTGACGGTAATCTGCGATGCGAGTTTGCCAGAGTTGTCGCCGTTCTTCTCAATCCATTCGACTTTTCCTCTGTCTTATAGACAGCTTTATTTTGACAGAGGTGCGGGTTACTCATAGGTGGAATGTGCTTGACGCTTACACAGGTACTTGCATACGCATGGGTCGATTATGGGGCCGCTGAAGAAATGGATGGGGTTTTAAGAAGATAATCGAAAGGGCGAGTACTCAAGGTTTCTCTTAGAGAAACCTTGAGTACTCGCTGGCATTTGGATTCTATAGTGATTGTAACTAGTTTTTACAGCCGTTCTTATCACAAGTGATCTTAGAACTAGTGTTCAACCAATGGCTTGGGTGTTCCCTCGTATTAGAACCACACCCAGTCATACCTCCTGTCGTACCACTATGAACGATTCCGGTTGAAATGTGCTTTACAGACATGAATTTACACCTCCACTAATGAAGTATTTGATAATGTAACGGTAGAAATTCTAACATTGTTTATAAAAATTTTATGCGGGATCAGCATCAAGGATATTTGAAAAGTAGTTATTCACATCAATATCACTATCTATCTTATTTATTAACGTATTCAAACTCTCTTCAAAAAGTAAAATTTTTATTGAATCATTTCGATCATACTGCTTATCGAATCTTTTACATACAACTTGATCTAGTTTGAGCTCTTTTTCTCGAAGCTTCTTTTTACATTCACGAGCAGCTGTATAACTAAAATCAATAACGGTGTAGTAGTAACCATTATCGAAGCCCCAATACCAGTTATATGAATTGTGTTGTAGCACTCGGTTAAAGAAAAAGATAAGAATATCATTGCTAATTGAATTGTCAACGCTTATAACAGCACGATCAATAGTGGTTCTCAGCATTGCGTACAGTGTGGCAGCAACGCAATCATATGAGTAATAAAGGGGGGAACCGTGTCTTTGGGGAGAACCTTTAGCAACAGATAGAAAATCAACATAACGATTATATCTTTTTGGTTCAATCGCTAAATAAGGTAATACACTTTCTAAAACATCTTTTGTAAACATACTGCTAAAAAGATTAGCTTTACTATTACGCAGTTGATTAGATACATCTTTTTGGGCAATTTGGTAAGAGCTAATTGTTTTAATACAATTACTAAAAATCTGAATACATGCTGGAACGTAAAACTTGTAATAGTTAGATTCCTTAGCGGTTGAAAATGCTAAAGAATTGATATAAGGAACATTGTTGATACGACATTCTTTCATAACTTCCTGGACGGGCTCAATTAATTCTAAATGTTCTTCACACACGTCTGCATACAGACGTCTAATCGAGCAGTCACGGCTTTTATTAAATTTGATCAATCTTAATAAATAATCATCTGCTGTATCGGCAGAAGCTATGTTAACTTCATCTTCATTGATCGCATGTTTTCCTATGAATAAGACGGGTAAATGTTTATAATCCTGACAGACTTTAATCAACCCTTGTAATATTACAGGCGAAGGTGTTTCATTTTTCCCTACTATAATGATAGCGTCTGCACCAGCAAATGGGATTACTCTCTCTATGTCATCCTGGTCCCCAAGACCTCGAGTATCAACAATTCTTAATACATCAATATCATTTATATTCATTTGAGAATATAATTCTTTGTTCGCAGGAACTTCCATTGTTATGCGATTAAAAAATGCATTGGGGGTATTAATAATTGTGAAAACTTCCTGAAGTGATTTACCATTTAAATACTGTGTAGCGTAGGCATTTACAATTTGTTCATATTTATCGTTTGATCGTTCTATTTTTTGAAAATCTTCAATATTTCTTAGGAATGATTCAAATCCAGCGTCCCCAAAAGGATCGAGGTCAGAATCTTTAGAGTATTTAATATTGCAAAAAACAGAATTAACTTTTATAGATTTATAATCTCCGAAAAGATATTCAATAGTCACTTTTGTAGTGCCTGCATGCCCATCACTGGATGAGGCATATTTCAACTGTTGCGGAGATTCTGCCAAATGTCGGATGAGTGTGCTTTTCCCACAACCCGACTCTCCTATAAAAACTATTTTGACTTCTTGCTGTTTATCCACTCAGCATGCCTCCAGAATTATTAGAATAATAGTTCGATTTGTCAAAATAACTGAATAAAATTCCATCTTAACTATATCATTACAATCAAAGCGTTGTATATTGTAATTCTTCATTAATTCTTCAGTTTAATTGTTGAATGTGCAAAATTGAAGCTGGATTCTCTTAAGCATAGACGATTTACGAGTTAGGTTGACCTGAAGTTGATTCGGTGTATGCGTGTTAACTTGTGAAGCAACAAATAGCCCATCTCTATATGAAGTAGCTTCAGTCTCACCATTTCCCAGCGCTTGGATAGCAAGGCTGCTTTGAGCGTAAGAAAGAAGGCAAGGCCTACATTGGTGGTTATGCCGGTCAGCACCCGCTACACTTTCATGGAGTGAAGGCTTTGTGCTGCTCATGCGGAGGACGATGTAAGATTCGTCTCCCCAGAGTCGTTCGATTGTGGGAGGACAGAATGGTTGGGAGAATGATTGGGAGGACGACCTTTAGCCCATTGGGAACGGGCTTAAGAGCTTTCGTCCTCCCAGTCTCCCTAAAGAAGAACAGAAGAAAAACGGAACAATCAAGAAAGGGACAAGTGCACAATTTCGGAAAGGCAAAAAGCTGGGAGGCTGGGAGGATGATATATATATTATTTTATTTTAAAGTTGTTGTTACCTTGTTCTAGCTCATTTTGGCTTGTAACTCCCGTCATATCTCCCATAGGTCTCCCAACCTCCCAACCCAAAATCCTGCAAAGCGAGAGGAAATATCCTTGTTACCTCGCAGAAAGTGCTTTCTCCAGCTTGTGGTTGACTCCTTGTTGACTTGAGATACCTCCTAGCACTCTGTACGAACCCTGCATCGCCATAAATTCAGCACAAAGAGCCCGCGCCGGACGCGGGCTCTTGGACTTTATTCTTTCCCAGTAGCCACCGGATTCTCCTCATAACTAATCCAGTCGCTCCAGCTCCCCGCATACAGCCGCACATTATTGAATCCAGCCTTCTCCAGTGCCAGGATGTTCGGGCAGGCGGTTACGCCGGAGCCGCAGTAGACGATGATCTCCGCATCCTTGCTCAGTCCGGCGAAATGCTCCTGAAGCTCATCCGCGCTCCTCCAGCTGCCGTCTGCGTTCTGCGTGTCTTTCCAGAAGTAGTTGAGCGCGCCGGGGATATGGCCGGCCTTCTTATCAAGAGTCTCATTCTGGCCGTGATAGCGGTCATTGGCCCGGGAATCGATCAGCACGGGAAGAGTAGGTACGGTATCCGTAACGTTGACGTCATTCCCAGACTTAGCGCCAGCATTATTAACTGTCTTCTCCGACACCTCCCGCACCTCCTCAACTCCCGCCAGCATCTGAGGCTGAACATTAGCTGTAAAGGTACTAGGCACCCGCACCAGCTGGTGATCCGTCACCGGATATTTCCCCTCTTTCCACTGGCTGAAGCCGCCTTCCAGAATGTATACCTGCTCATGCCCCAGGTAACGCAGCAGCCACCACAGACGGGCGGCGTTCATGCCGTTCTCATCGTCGTAGGCGACAATGCGAGTATCATTGCCGATGCCGAGCTTCGAGAGCCTGGCGGCCAGCACCTGCGGGTCTGGCAGGGGATGGCGTCCGCCATGTTCGCCTACAGGAGCAGACAGATCCAATTCCAAATCGAGATAGACCGCGCCTGGAATATGCTCTTGTTCATAGCTGTCTCTGCCGGCCCCGGGCTTGTCCAGGGTGAACCGGCAGTCCACGATGGTCTGCTCCGGCTCATAGAGTCTGGCGAGCAGCCAGCGTTTGTTAACGGTTGCGTCCATATGTATCCCATCCTTTGCTTGTATCATTTGGATTATATTATAGCGGATAATCAGCCGCTCCGCATATTATCGAACTGGTGCAAGCATGGGCTTATCAGATCCGGAGTGATCGTGATAGTGAGCGGGCTGCGATCCTATACAGTTTTACCAGAAACAAAAAAAGCTCAGGACTCGCCTGAGCAATTGCGAACGTTGTTGTGAAATTCAGAGTTTCAGCTATCCCCTCCGGGCCGGAATCTGTGATACTGTAGGCATTGACAACAATTGGTTCGAGCCTTGCAGCGGTTGTATTGGTGATGCGAAGCTCGACAAACTGTGAGATTACTGTTCCAGTAGGTTCAAGGTTGGGCACTGCACCGATAGTATAAATTGGCATTTGCAAGTCCTCCTTTTCTCTTGATAATGCAATGTATGTAAATTTGATAGATTGTTTTGTATAATTGTCTTTCGTTAACTAAAAAAGGCGACTGGATCAGAGGATAGCGAACCGCCCCAATCCTAGTAGAGTTGACAGCGCAGTATCCGGATTCTACAATTGCTTCTGAACGTACAGGTGGAAACGGCTTTACCGTCCTTTTAGGGACGGCACCGTTTCAGCGAGAAATAGAAGGATAATTTATAACGTGAAACATATAAATTCTATATTTTAAGAAAGGGGGCATAAGCCTACGGAAGCTACATGGAGTCAGGCCTGGCCTGAATGGAAGGGTACGCTGTGCAAACGGAGCGGAGGCTGGAATAATACAACGTATTTTGTGGAGAGCGGGGAACGCCGAGCTGTGCTGCGCGTCTATGATACACATAGAGACAGGAATAAAATAGAGTTCGAGCATACTATCCTGCAGAAGCTAAACGCATTGAATCTTCCTTTTACAATACCTGTTCCGATTCTTACCGTTACGGGGGAGACGTTAGTACAATTGGAGGATGGCACAGATAAATTTGCCTGCCTGTTCAGGTATATTGAAGGAGAATCTCCCACCGAACAGGATTTTGGCTTCTATGATTCGCTCGGAGAGGCGGCAGGCACATTATCCGTTGCCCTGACTAAGGTGGAGACAGGGATAGCCCCAGTATACCGTCCATACTATGAGCTGCGGACCTCCTATCCGCTGTGCACCCGTGAAGCGCTACATGGTCTGGTGACGGACCCGCCTGAATCTCTGAAGGAGCTGCTGCCAGAGCTGACAGTATTAGTGGAGGCCTACGACAATGTGGCTGACTCGCTGGAACAGCTTCAGAGCCTGCCGCATCAGCTGGTGCACGGCGATCTGAATGCTTCCAACCTGCTGGTGGATGGAGCGGATACTACCCGGGTGACGGCACTGCTGGATTTTGAATTTTGCACCAGGGATGTAAGGGTTATGGATGCTGCAGTAATTCTGTCGGCCTTGCTCAGTCATGAGGAATCGGAGAAGGTCATTCGTGATTTCTGGAGGGGGTATAATCGCATAGTCTCGCTGACTCCCGAAGAACTGGCGGCTATTCCGGTGCTTATGCTCCTCCGTAAAATAGATGTGTTCCTGCATTTCGTCACCCGTTACTGGGAAGGGACCGATGAGGTGAATGTCCTGCAGCAGCAGGTGAGGGAGCTGGCGGCAGAGGTCTCTGCGATGTAGGAGGGAAGCTTGCGCTCCCTTCAAGCTTCCTCAAGCAAGCTTTCTTACAGGAAAAGCTGCTGATTATGTATTCTTTTCATAAGCTCTCTGCCAGACCGGACGACTTCGGGTTGATGATGGTGAGTACCCCAGCAGATATCGCCGAGGGCCATTTTGATGCAGCATATTTGTATTTCAGCAGACTGGTCCTTAAGCACTTCAGGTCCATACCCTGCGAAATAGGCATCTCTGACTGACGGATGATCTATGAAATATCTGGCGAACAGAATGGAGAAGTTGTCCACAGCCAGCCCCCACAACATATTCTCGAAGTCGATCATTCCCGTCAAAATCCCCTGGTCATTCACCAGCCAGTTGCCAGGCGTAGAGTCCCAGCTAATAGGCACAGGTGCGCTATGCCGGAGGATATGAACATTCTGAAGTGCCCAGTCTGTTAACCTTCGTTCATAGGCTTGCAGCAGCCCCTCATCAACACACTGAGAAGTTAAGTCCTGAATGGCAGCAGCAACATACTTCACCGGGTCAGCGTTGTGACTTAGCTCTATCGGGTTTCCGTATTGATCGGGGCGGCCGAACCAGCGGCCTGTCTGCGATAGGTGCAGAATCTTCGTTAATTCACCTGCCTTATAAAAAGCGGCTTCAGCAGCACTCGGGCTTAGTGCCGTCTCTCTCATAATGGACCCATCGATTGCAGTAATTAGTATAGCCTGCCAACCCTCCCCCTCGTAAGCAGCCATTAAATCAGGCACATACGACTTCAAGTGACCAACCCAATGACGGTATGCATAGACTTCCGGGTGCCATCTCTGTTTGCGGCTGTATGTTTTTATGTAATAACATTTAGAGTCCTGCTCGGCTTGCAGCTTCCAGACCCCGGTCCTTGCACTATTCTGTCTGTAATTCTCCAAGACTTGAAAGCTGCCAATGTCGGACTGTACCCGCCCGTACAACGCTGATGGATGGATATCCAGTGGATTCATGCTCTGCTGATCCTCCTTCATAATAAGTGTTAATCACTATTTTACAGTAATATCCTATCACAGGAAGTTCACTAATCCATAGATACAACAAGGCAGGGCACTCTCCGGCTGGGCGATACCAGAGGGTGCCCTGTTCAGTATGCGTATTCTGTTAGATTAAGCGGTAGCCTGCAGGAAGCTCCCCGCTGCTGCGGATACGGCGGATCTGATCCAGCGTCAGTCTCTGGTTGGTGGAGATGATCGACTCTACGTCATTGCCGGAGATGAAGTCATCCAGATCGCGGAGGCTGTGGTTGCCGCGAAGCACGCGGAAGCTGCCTCTGAAGCGGGTTCTGCTGAACAGAACGAGCGTAGCATTGCTGCTGGTCGAGAAGAAGCGGAGGCTTTCGATGCCATCCAGAATATTGTCCGTATTGCGGATACCGAGATTGCCTCTGTAGATTCTGCTTCTTCCCCGAAAGTTTTCTTCACTGTACACGGTCAGTCTTGGAAAAGTCTGCGAGATGTGCACCTCTTTATTCATGTGAACTCCTCCTTGAAGCGGTTTTGGCAAAAGCAGCATGATACTGCCATCTGCAATACTATTCTATGTATGCTGATAGAGACTGGTATGGTTAGAACCCCTGCACGGATAGCCTGTTTAAATACAGCTTCAGGAAATTTTTCACAAACCTGCTTTACAAAACGAAATCCCTAGTGTACTATTTAACTAACACACCGACACAACGTTGGAAAATACAGATGTTCCAGCTCAGCACCAACCCGTGGATTGAATATTCCACCTATACCGAACCGCACAAGGAGGCTGTCATGAATTCAACCGCTCTTAAGGCTCAGGGGCCGTCTGGCCCGGCGCAAGAACAAAGCGTACTGGAAATGCAGGGCGTCAGTAAAGTGATTAAAGGTAAGGCGATTGTAGATAATCTTAGCTTCAAGATTCAGAAGGGAGAGATTGTCGGGCTGCTGGGACCGAACGGTGCCGGCAAAACGACCACCATCCGGATGATGACCGGACTGATCCGCATGAGCGGAGGGGATATTCTGATTCATGGACACAGCATCCGGAAGGAATTCAAGCAGGCGATCTCACAGATCGGGGCGATCATTGAGAATCCTGAGTTCTATCCGCATATGACCGGGTACGACAACCTGCTGCAATATTTACGCATGAGTGATGGAGCCGGGGTCTCGCGGATCAAGGAGGTTGTGGAGCTGGTGGGGCTGCAGGAGGCAATGAATAAGAAGGTTCGGGCTTACTCGCTCGGGATGCGCCAGCGTCTGGGGATCGCTCAGGCCTTGCTGCACTCACCGAAGCTGCTCATACTGGATGAACCGACCAACGGGCTGGACCCCGCCGGTATCCGTGAGATGCGCGACTACATGCGGAAAATAGCAGAGGTAGAGGGCATTGCCATTCTAATCTCCAGTCATATGCTGGCTGAGATTGAACAGATCTGCCACCGGGCGGTGGTTATTCAGAACGGTAAGCTTGTAACGGTGACACAGCTTACGGAAGCGCCGGAGGCGCGGAGCGAGGTAGCGCTTGCAATCCGGGTAGATAAGCTTGAAGCTGCTCGGACTGTGGCTGCAGCCTTGCAGGGCGTCAAGGTCACAGGAACGGATGAGGCCCGCTCCGAGCTGCATGTGCAGCTGCCGGATGGAGCCGTACCAGAGCTGGTGGCGGCACTTAGCGAAGCCAAGGTAGGGATTTACCGGATTACTGAGAACAGACAAAGTCTGGAAGAAGATTTCCTGAAATGGACAGGGGGCAACCGCATTGCGTAAATTTAATCTGCTTGTGCTGAATGAATGGCTCAAAATATCGAAGAAACGCAGCAATATCATTCCTTACGTCATTCTGCTGGTTCTGTCGCTGGCAGTGGGCTATATCACACGTACATTTGCTACGGATATCTATGCTTCAGCGGCGGATTTTACGGCGGATTCTCTTCAGCCCAGAGGCATTGGCCAGATTCTGGCCATTCTGGTCATCGTCGGAACGGCGGGGATTGTATCCAGAGAATACAGCCAGGGAACGATCAAATTTCTGCTGATCCGTGCCCGCAGCCGCACCGCAATCCTGGCTTCCAAATATGTAACTGTACTGCTGTATACACTTAGCATGCAAGTAGTTGCAGCGGTTGCGCTGTTCCTCACAGGCGCGGTCTTCTTCGGACTTAGCGGAGGTGACGCGGGAATAGGTGCGATCCTTGCTTCGCTGCTGTATTCAACTGTGTACTGTACCGTCTACGCCACAATCGGCTTCATGCTGGGGATTCTGACGAAGTCGACAGGCGTAACCATTGGGGCGACCATCTTCGCCACCACCATCGACAAGCTGGTCATTTCCCGCGAGTTCTACAAATATGTGCTGTTCCCTAATCTTAATCTCGCAGCCTACCAGGATGGCGGTGCTCCGATGCAGGGAATGACGCTGGGCTTCTCGGTTATCCTGCTGTGCATCTACATGACGCTGTTCCTGCTTGCAGGCTTCGCCGTCTTCAGACGCAGGGATGTTGCTTGATGGGGATCGAATTCGATAATAACCAGCCGATTTATCTCCAGATCATGAATTACATCAAGGGAGAGATTATCACCGGCAAGCTGAAGCCTGGAGATAAGATTCCTTCTGTCCGTGAATTGGCCGCTGAACTGCAGATTAATCCGAATACCGTACAAAGAACATTTCAGGAACTGGAGCGTGAGACCATCGTGGAGACCCGCCGCGGCATGGGCAGATATGTGACCGGAAGCGAAGAGACAATTATGACCGTTAAGAAGGAGATGGCACAGGATGTGCTGGACCGTTTTATCCGCGGCATGCAGGAGCTAGGCTTCCAGGGCGAAGATATTCTAACTGCAGTAGCAGAGAGCATTCATCAGCGGGACCAAGAACAGGGGGAGTAAGAAGAGTGGAGGATATACTTGACATTCAGAATGTGAGCAAACAGTTCGGGCCCAGACAGGCGCTGAACCAGGTTTCCTTCAAGCTGGGCAGCGGCACTATCACCGGTCTTCTGGGAAGCAACGGCAGCGGCAAAAGCACACTCATGAAGCTGATCTCAGGACTCGCCTGGCCCGGCTCGGGCCGGATCAGGGTCCTTGGCGTACCCGTGGGCGTAGAGAGTAAGAAGCTTGTCTCCTTCATGCCGGATGTGCCGGTCACAGAGTCATGGATGAATATTGGGGATGCGCTGAGATTCCAGCAGGATTTCTACCCGGATTTCGATCAGGCCAAGGCGCTGCGGATGCTGGATTTCATGAAGCTGCGCACAGCGGATAAGGTGCGGACGTTATCCAAAGGGATGAACGAACGCCTGCAGCTGACCTTAGCGCTCTCCCGCCGGGCCAGATTATATCTGCTGGATGAGCCGATTGGCGGCGTTGATCCGGTGGCGCGGACCAAAATTCTGAATGCGCTGATGGAGTTCTATGAAGAGGACAGCAGTATTCTGCTCTCTACGCATCTGGTGACGGATATTGAACGGATCTTTGATGAGGTGATTTTCCTGAAGGATGGGGAGATTGTACTGCATCGTCCGGTGGAGGAGCTTAGACAAGAGCACGGGAAAAGTGTAGATGAGCTGTTCAGAGAGGTGTTTGCCGAATGCTGAAGCTATTAAAATACGATCTTAAACGCCGCAAAGAACGCATTCTCGTCTTCATTGTCATTGCGTTGCTCGCTCAGGCCGGGCTGTGGATCTTCAGTGCAAAAATGGACGTGGATTTGGTCACCCTGAATCTGGCTGTTTACTGTATACTGGCCATCGCGATGATAATTATAGCGGTCACCGGATATTTCCGTAATCTTAAATCCTATCAGCGGCGGCTTTTGCCGGTTACTGCGCAACAAACGGTCCTGTCTCCCATGCTGCTGGCGCTGCTGCTGATCGGGGTGGTCATCCTTTTGGGTCTAGGCCATCTGGGGATTTATAAGCTGCTGTACACGATGGATTTTCTGCCCGGCAATCTGGTGACGGTTGGCTTCCGGGTATTGCTTCAATCGGTCTGGTCTATCTTTTTTTTAATGTTGATGGTGATGTTCTCCTTTACCGTTGCCTACAGTCTGCGCATGAAAGGGAGAGTCTGGGTTGGCATTGCCCTTGTGACCCTACTGCAGAACGGAATAGGTTATCTGGAGAAGGTGCTCTTTGACACTTATTTCATTGGTTTAGATAGTCCTTTTAACTTCAAAATATACCCTGTAAGACCCCAGTCCGGCAGTGATTTCACAATAAAATATCTTCCGATAAATCAAGGGGCGCTGCTGTTTGAAGTGGCGATGGTGTGCCTGATGATCTATGGAATGGTTGCACTGGTGAAGAGAAGAATAGAAGTATAGGAGAAGGGTAACAGAGGGATAGAACATTGTTCGTATTTCACGCAAGCAAGGCTCCTAATCAGCCTTGCTTGCGTTTGTGTGCATCGATAAGGGGAGGATTGGCTACAAGCCTTGTGCGCTTCTTCCGCTGGTCCAGAGCTCGAGCTCCCGCAGCAGCTGTTCTTCCTCGTCTTCCTGCAGGTCCAGCCTTACCCCGTACTGGTATTGTCCCAGACCGAACATCCAGCCCCAGCGGACACTGCCTTCGTACTGTAGCTTCTCTTCCGCCAGCTGAAAATGAATAATCAGCTTCGTATCCCCTGCGGTGAAGCGGAGGTTCAGCGAGGTGCGGACCTTGCAGCCGGAGCGGCTAAGGTCAAGCAGGATACCTTCAGTCAATTTTCCCGCTCCCGGTCCCGAATTACTGGCGGGAATTTCAAGCCAGCAATCGATGGGCTGGTTCATTACATATCGGAATGGTTCTTTTCTGCTGGAGTCATCCATTATTTACCTCCGCGATTTTATTTGCTATTATATCGAATTGGTTCCACTTGAACAATCTCCTAAAGTAGTATAGTAAAGATTAATATAATATCTGTTATACCATACCTTTGCTCCAATACCCAGATAAAGAGGTGCTTAGACCATGTATCAGTATCATAACGAAACGTTTAATGAGCATAATTTCGATTACGCGGCTCTGCAGGATGGAGAAATAAACGGCTGTACCTTTGAGCGCTGCACCTTCCGGGGAGCTTCCATGGAAGAGATGACCTCCAGCGGCTGCCGGTTTGTAGATTGTGATTTCACCGGTGCCCTGCTGAATGCTTCGCTGCACAGGGAGGGTGCGTTCACCAACTGCAAGTTTACCGGAGCGAATCTGTTCGTGGCGAAGTTCGAGAACTGCAAGATGGTGGGATCGGATTTCGCCAATGCTTATATGGACGGAATTACATTGACCGGAGGAGACTGGGCCTATACGAATCTGCGCCATCTGAATCTCAGCAAGCAGGATCTGCGGGGCATCCGGTTCACCGAGGCTGACATGCAGGGCTGCGATTTGCAAAAGGCGGATCTGCGCGGGGCGGATTTAAGCCGGGTTCAGCTTGCCCAGTGTAAGCTTGCAGGGGCAGATCTGCGTGACGCCAAGCTGGAAGGGATTGACCTGAAGAGCCTTGACCTCAAAGGTGTGCGGCTGGATGTGGAGCAGGCTGTGCTGCTGGCCCGCTCTATGGGAGCGAAGGTAGGTTAACGCGTAAGGGCTAAATGGTTAGAGCTTATAAGCATAATGAAGAAAAAACGGCCGTGTGCCGGAAGCCGTATTATATTTCTGCCGGACTCTTCCGATAAAGAAATATCGACCCTTTTCGACATGTTGCTGCAAGATATCTTCAGTGGTCGGAATCATGAACAAGGTCATCGGAAGAGGAGAGTATACATGTCATTAAGTCTTCGCACTTTATTTTCAACAGCATTTGCGGTTATTATCATACTGCTCACGGCTATGCTCAGCTATGTGATCGGCAACCGCTCCACCACTTCTGTGGAAGTCGGTATCGGCAGCTCCCTGGCCGCAGAGGCCAATCAAATGTCTGAGAAGCTTGATCATTTCATGTGGTCACGTTCCGGTGAGATAGAAGTTTTGAGTAAGCTGAATGCTTTTCAAGAGCCCGTGGAACCGGCAGAAGCCGGCGGATTGCTGAATCAGCTGAAGAAGAGTCTGCCTGTATTCACCTGGGTGGGCTTTCTGGATATGACAGGGAATGTGGTAGCTTCCACAGATCGGATTCTACAAGGGACGAATATCAGCCAGAGGCCGGTCTTTCAGCAGGCGCTCAAAGGAACCTTCATCGGGGATGTCCACGATGCGGTGCTGCTCTCTAAGCTGCTGCCTAACCCTACGGGGGAAGCCCTGCAGTTTGTTGATGTGAGCGTTCCGGTGATGGATAAGCAAGGACAAACAAGCGGCGTGCTGGCGGCACATCTTAGCTGGGAGTGGTCACGCGAGGTCGAGGCCTCCATAGTGAATCCGCTCAAGGAACGGCTTAAGGGCGTGGAAGTGTTCGTGGTCAGCAAGAAGGATGACACTATTCTGCTGGGACCCGAAGCCTTCACTGGTAAAAGAATGACGGATGCGGTCCTGCAGCAGGCCCGCAGCGGCAAGAGCTCTTACGTAATTGAACAGGAGCGGGGCCGTGACTCCTATTTAACGGGATACGCCTACGGTGATGGTTACATGAACTACCCGGGACTTGGCTGGACGGTAATCATCCGTCAGCCGGCAGACATCGCTTTTGCCTCGGTTCATCAGCTTGAACGCTTCATATTGATCAGCGGTCTGCTTACCGCAGCAGTCTTCGCACTAATCGGCTGGCTGCTGGCCGGATGGATCAGCCGTCCGCTGAGGGATATCACCCGTACAGCCGACCTGCTCAGCTCCGGCGCCGATGTGGAGATCCCGGCCTCTACCCGTTTCAAGGATGTGGCGATTCTGTCGGCCTCGCTGCGGAGCCTGGTGAACAACCTGACCAAGACAGAGACCAAGCTGAGCTATATGTCGGACATGGCGCTGCATGATAAGCTTACCGGCTTGCCCAACCGGGCAGCGCTGGATGAGTTTCTCACCCATGCGGTCAGTAAGGCCAAGCAGAAACGGACGACACTAAGCTTTTTGTACATGGATCTGGACGGCTTCAAAAAAGTGAACGACAGCTTTGGCCATGCGGTTGGAGATGCTCTGCTGCAGGAGGTTGCCTTCCGGCTGATGGATTGTACGCGGGACAATGAGATCGTTGCCCGGTTGGGCGGGGATGAATTCGTGATTATTCTGAATACCTCAGCGGCCAAACCGATGAAGGAAGCGGAGGTGGTGGCTTCGCGGATTATCAGCAAGATCAACCAGCCGATTGTGATCAAAGGCGAGGAGCTTCATGTAGGCTGCAGCGTAGGTGCTGCTGTATGGACTCCGGACGGCGGAGATACCACCCTGACCCTGCGGCTCGCAGATGAAGCGCTATATATCTCCAAGCGGAGCGGGAAGAACCGGATCACCTTCGAGGCGGCATCTTAGGATCAGCAATCACAAGCAGACAGTAACAACTAACAACCTTTTATCAGCAGGACAGGGGGCTCCTCTTGTGCCGGATAAAAGGTTGTTTGACGTTATCTCGCTACTGTCAGCGTAACCGCTTACGTGGATTGGACCATCTTTTTATCCACAGGAATCCTTCGTCATCCCGGAAAAACTTAATGCCTATCCAGCTCAGTGGTGTCCAAATTTCCTTGAAATAATATGAAGGCATAGTAAATTAGTCCCTCCGATATAGTTAATTATTACTAGTTTAAGCCAGGATAGAAGATTTAACAATACATTTTATTACATATTAATCCCATATTCTGCGTTCGCTCAGTTTTTTTGGGACTACAGGCATATGATGAAGAGGAATTGAAGCTGGGCATGTGCGTAAGAAAGGAGGGCTATTGATGAATGGAGGTCTGAGAACGTCAACGGCTACCATACTGGTATTGTTTATTTTGCTGATTATTATCCTTAGCGTATTTTAGCGGAAGGGGATCTAGGGGGTTATTGAAACAGTGCCGGGGCATCCGCTCCGGCACTGTTTGCATACGTATAAGCCGCAGCTCGCTTCCATATACATCATAACAGGGATAAGCACAGGCAGTTTGGCAGGGCGGCGCATTTAATATAGTAGGAAAGGAAGTGATGCAATGACAAGCTCCGAATTTATCACCCGGATCGCTTCCTTCGCTATAGCCGATATGCAGAGCAGCCATATCGCAGCTTCGCTGACGATTGCCCAGGCGGCGCTGGAATCCGGCTGGGGAACGAGCGGCTTGACGCAGAAGGCCAATAATCTGTTCGGCATCAAGGGCAGCGGGCCTGCGGGCACCCTGCCGTTCCTGACAACGGAATACAGGAACGGCCAAGCTGTACAGGTAACTGCTCCATTCCGTTCGTATAATAACTGGGGAGAATCTATAGCGGATCATTCCGCGCTGATTACCGGGGGAGTCTCCTGGAACCCCAAGCTGTACAGCAAGGCCATTGGAGTAGACGGCCAAACAGCTGCCCGCGAGATTGCTGCTGCAGGCTATGCAACGGACCCGGATTATGCAGCCAAGCTGATACAGATTATGAATTCATATAACCTGTATCAATATGACGAGCTGAAGGAGGATGAAGAGATGTCCGCTGAAGATAAACAAAAAATTGCGGCGCTGGAAACCGAGCTGCGGGAGCTGAAGGAGCTGCTGGCAGGACTGTCTGTCAGCAGAGATACACTGAAGACCGGCGTTCAAGAGCAAGGCCAGTCCATTAAAGGTGTAGCGGAGCGGCTGGCTGTCATTGAGGGTCGTACAGTGATGAATGTGCCAGCCTGGGCTGAGCCCGCAGTACAGGCAGCGTCAGCAGCCGGTCTGCTGGATACGCCATCCGGCGGCAGCTATGACTTTTACCGGATGCTGACCGTATTGAACCGCGCCGGTCTGCTGGTTACCAGCAAGGGGGCGTAGCCGTTATGTACAATGATGCACTTAATAGTGTACTAGCTTTTGCATCCGTATTGGCGGTATTCGTCATGGCGCTGGTGCAGCTCGTTAAGAACAGGCTGAACCTTCCGCGCAATGTGGTTCCTGCGGTGGGGCTGGTCATCGGCCTGCTGGTAGGAGCGGCTGCGTACCCTTTTACAGATATGAATCTCATTCTTCGTCTATGGGCAGGAGGCTTGGCCGGATTATCGGCAACGGGACTATTTGAACTGGCGTTCAATAAGCGGAGTGGAACTACCAAAGGAGAGTAGGACAGTACCGGCTACGTGAGAGAACATAAACTGAGAGATAATAAAATAGGGTGCAAGGAATGGTAATTACATCCAATCAACTTGGTAGGAACGCAAATATACTAATAAAGAAGAAAGGAGGTGCTTGATATGGGAACTTATGTTGATGGAAGAACCTCACAGAATGCCAGTACTGCCAACTCTATTGCAATTCCAATTCTAGTAATTAATACTCCGCAGCTGTTCGGACAAATTGGCCTGATTACGGCTGGAGTAGGCACGAATCCACGTGTACTTCTGAAAGGAACAGTTTCGGTTTCGCTCCCTCTTGCACTGGTTGGCATCACTGTAACCATCGTTAGAGGAACGCTGGCTACGGACCCTGTCGTGTATTCCGCTACTTCCACTTTCAGCCTTAGTGTTCTGGCTCCGCAGGTGATCACCTTCTCTGCAGATGATTTCCTCCCGACGATTACTCCGCAGTTAACCTATACTGCGTTTATCAGCTCGAATCTTTTGGGTACAATTCGTGTGGGTCCGGAGAGCTTCGACGGCATTCTGGTGTCTGATTAATCAATGGGCTGTGGGACATCCTGCTCTGCTCTAACGTCCGGGCGGGCAGGATGCCCTTGTACATACGCCCCAAATTATGTCCTTTTCGCCCAATCTGATAAGGCCGCTTGCTCATATGCTATTCTGTAGTCAACATTATGAAGGAGGTAATCTCATGGGTGCAGATTGCGGATACGGTGGCAATGTAGGCGGCGTGAATACTTGTGGAGTAAGTCCTTGGACATCGACAGGCGCGATTCTGGTTCTTTATATCCTGCTCGTTATTATTCTGAGTGCCTGCTTCTACTAGGAGATCCAATCAGTCAGCGCGGTCCCGGTAATCCGGGGCTGCTCTTTTTGCGGTGCTGGATGGACAAGCCTTGCTGCCTGACGGTAAAATTAATTCGCCTTGCCCTGACAGGATGTGCGATAATAGAAGTCATTGTCTTCAGGGCAATCAGTGCTGGCATGAAAGAGGTGTACGATGGAAGAGAAGGAAAAGATATATGCCATCCTTAAGCGGATTGAAGCGGAACAGCCGGTTAATCAGGAGGTAATGCAACTGGAAGCCGAAGCCTTCGCCGATATTATGGAGGAGCTCATCGACAGCCGGATGGTGGAGAATGTTAAGATCTCCAGAGCAGGCAGCGGGATTGTGACGGTTAAAACCACTGATATTAAATTGACCCGGCGTGGTCATGATTTTATTTTATTGAAGGAGTCCGGCCGAATTTGATCGGAATGTAGATGTCATTTACCCGGCACTGAAAGAGGCCGGGCTATTTTTTTTGACTAGGGTCCCGCTTGATTATATATAAAGGGAGGTCCCATGCCGGAGACATAAGGAGTGCTACTTGGTTGTAATCTCTGACAACGCCTTGTCCATCTGCGTTTCATTCGACTGTACGGCTTCGCTGTCCACAGCATCAACTCCGCGGAAGACATTCTTGGTGTTCTGATAAAAGTCAAAGGCAAACTTCTTAATAGCTTCACCATCAGGGTGATTGCGCTCGACAACAGTAGCCTTGAACAGATTGGTCAGCATGTATCCGGCATCCTCGCTATGTGCGAGATAATTTCCGGCGGTGTACTCCTCCACGATCTGGGATTCGAAATCCTTAAGCTCCACAGCCGACGGAGTGTACGATTTCGCCAAAACTTCTGCAGCATCTGCTTTTTGTGTGGGCTCCGTATCCGTAGTCGCGATTTGCTGGATCGCAGATTCCCAGTTCACTGACCCCTTCCCGGTGGAGGGTTCAGTTACAGGCGCAGGGGTTGACTGGACTGCTGTCGGCTGCGCTGCCCCGGTGGGAGTTGGGGCGGGTTGATTAGCCGGAGCGTTGCAGCCTGCGGTCAGTCCAATGACACCGCCGAATACGATCACTAGGGCGAGGGACGATATCTTTTTATACAAGGGCTTCTTCATAGCGGTTCCTCCTGAATCTATCTGGTATCCATATAATATATATGTAACCTTGTCCGGGTAGATTGAATTAATATGTATGTAAAATGAAGCGGAAACTGGAAAATCGCTGACGTCAAGGCAGCCGAAAACTGCGGGCGGTATTCCGGAAATTCAGCCTCCTGGAAGCTTGTGTTCAAGATCAATAAGGTCAAATGACAAGCTGAAATGAAGTAGAATAATACATTTGATTCTGGTACAATCTATATATTAAGTTTGAAGGAGCGGAGCACATGGATAGTGATTTGGTACAATTATTGCGGTCTGTTATTCGGGAAGAGTTAGTTTCCGTTAAGGATGATATGTCCTCCGTTAAGGATGATATGTCCTCAGTTAAGGATGACATGTCCTCAGTTAAGGAAGAATTAGTCACTGTCAACGAGCGTTTGGATCGAATAGAGACAGAGCAGCAGAACATGAAGCAAGATCAGGAGCAGATTAAACGTGCTGTGCTGGAAACAAACGAGCGCCTCATCAACGTTGAGTCTTTATTGGAGAATCAGCACAGAATTATCGAACTTCTCTCAGCGCGCTCCATTGAGCAGGAAGCCAAGCTGAAGCGGATTATCTAAGTATACACACAGCAAGCCCCCACACCTTGATTTCAAGGCGGGGGCTTTTATGCATAGAACAAAAATCGAGGCTCCCTTTCGGGAGCCTCTTTCATGGGAGAGGAGAAACCGGACGAAGAGCTTATGGGGAAACGTAAGCCTGCTCCGCGGTTGTCTACGACATTTTGTGATGTCGATAGTTACAGGATGACCCGTTTACGGGAGTTTTATACATTTGCTTACGAATATTCTTCAGCTCCGCATTGTGACAAACTCGGACAATCTTTTTATTTCATGGAATAATTGTGGTACTATAGGCTTGGACTTATGCCCTGAAATGGCATAGTAATGTAGAGACATAAAAGCTAAAAAGCAGGTGGATGATCGGTGAGAGTCATATCGGGAAGTGCAAAAGGCAGGCCGCTTAAAAGTGTTCCAGGCAATGGCACACGGCCTACTACCGATAAAGTGAAGGAAGCGTTATTCAGTATGATCGGGCCTTATTTTGAGGGAGGTACGGTGCTTGATCTGTATGCCGGTACCGGAGGCCTGGGGATCGAAGCCCTTAGCAGAGGGATGGAAGCCGCAGTGTTTGTGGACATGGAGCAGAAGGCGATTGACACGGTGCGCGCAAATCTGAAGGCGGCCCGGCTGGAGGCACAGGCTGAGGTCTACCGCAATGATGCGGGAAGAGCGCTTGGGGCACTTCAGAAGCGGGGGAAAGTATTTGATCTTGTTTTTCTGGACCCGCCTTACCGTATGAAGCATGGAGACGAGCTGATGGTTACGCTGGCGGACAAGCTGTTGCTGAACCCTGATGCAGTGATCGTGCTGGAGCATGAGTCGGGATATGCCTATCCGGAGGATATACCCGGGTTCGTGAGAACTAAGCAATCCGTCTATGGAGAGATTACGATCTCTATCTACCGGTATGAAGCTGCTGTTCCAGAGGCTGCCGTACGCGGCAAGGAGGTTAATGATGAGTCTGCAAATTAGAAAAGAACGTGTCGCCATCTATCCGGGAACCTTCGATCCGGTTACGCTGGGACATATGGATATTATTCACCGGGCCGCCAAACAGTTCGACAGGCTGATTGTGACGGTGCTGAACAACCTGAGCAAGAATCCGTTGTTCTCGGTCGAGGAACGGACAGAGCTTCTGCGTCAGGCAACAGCGGATATTCCGAATGTTGAGGTGGACAGCTTCCGTGATCTCCTGGTTAACTATTTGAGGCAAAAGGATGCGCAGGTTATTGTCCGGGGAATCCGGACCGTTACCGATTTTGAATATGAGCTCCAGAATGCTTCCATTAATCATAACCTTGATCCTGAAGCGGAAACTATATTTATGATGACCAATCCGAGATACTCCTATCTTAGCTCCAGTGTGGTGAAGGAGATTGCCCACTTCGGCGGGAAGGTCTCGGATTTTGTAACCCCTGAGGTGGAGCAGGCTAT
The DNA here is from genome assembly GCF_038002365.1 of Paenibacillus sp. FSL P4-0338. NCBI lineage: Bacteria > Bacillati > Bacillota > Bacilli > Caryophanales > Paenibacillaceae > Paenibacillus > Paenibacillus sp. FSL P4-0338. Next base: position 1,262,784 of record NZ_JBBOCG010000001.1, read on the forward strand.
GAAGCTGAAGTTCAGCCGGATGGACGGCGGTTCGAAGTGAACAGCTTCACGGCAGCAGACAGCAACAGCAGAAGCGTAACAAGCAGGGTCTGAAGTCCCAAGATCTGAGGGGACAGAGTCCATATATTCAGCGCAAGGCCCGCTTGCGGCAGGGCAGCTGGGGGAGAACCCCCAAGAACCGGCAGCACCGCAGACTGAATATGGAGCAGCGGCGTCCACAGCAGGATTGTTAACACAAAGGCAATTAGTCCATGCACCAGCCTGACTGCGGTGAACGGGAGAAAGCGGACATTAGCTGCCTTCAGCACAGTCAGTGCCTGGAGCTGGGCGCAGATGCCGCTCCAGGCCAGTCCGGCGGACAGCAGTGCCGGGCCAAGAAGACCGCCTATGACGAAGCCTTCGGGACCTGCTGTGGCTGAAGTCATTGACCGGGCTCCGAGATGAATCTCAAGCATGCTTGCTGTAACCAGAGCCGGCAGCTGAGGGAATAGCCGGGTAACAATACTTACGACAACTGCGAACATGATCATATAGCCGCCTACAATCATCAGGTTCTGTACGGCGGAGGATACGGACTCACCGAGCACCTTGCCGAAGCCCCGTCCGTCCCTTGAACGGGCATCCGCTGCTGCCTGATGGATACGCCGGGGCAAAGATGCTTTTTTGGTGTGGGGGCGGCCGCCGGTAAGGCTGGGATCACTTTCTTGCTGAATAGATGAGGTTATCCTGCGGGAGCCATTGAAGCCGGCGGATAGAATACCTGCGGCTAACCCTGACAGCCAGTGGATGACAAGCAGGGCATACCCGGCGGCAGGACTGTGCAGGAAGGCTGTTCCGACCACAATAAGCAGCGTGACTGGACTGGCATAATGTACGATAGCCGCCAGGCGTCCGGCCTCCTTGTCCGTAATGTCCCCTTGCTTGTGCAACTGCATCACTCCTCCGGCTCCGGCCGGGAAGCCGGCTGTAAGGCCGAGCACCAGCGTCCATCCGCCCGCCCCGGGAAGCCGGAAGCACCGCTTCATCAGCGGCTCAAGCAGGACGCCGATACCGTGCACGAAGCCAGATGCGCTCAGCATCTCTGAGAGGATCAGGAAGGGCAGCAGCGCAGGAAAGACCAGGGTCCACCAGAGCGTAAGTCCCGCAAGTGAAGCCTTGAATGAGGCTTCGGGTGCTAGGACTATTGCTATAGCGAGCAGAATGGCTGCAGCCCCGGGTATAAATGGAGCTGAACCCGACAGGAAGCGTCTGAATCTAAAGTTTATCATTAGAGTTATCCCCTCTTCATAGCTTAGGACATGGGCAGATCTTGTTATCAATTTATGCAGGGGAGACAACCATCATGCCACAGCCGGAGTGAAGCTCCAGGGGCTGGTACCACATTCTAAGTGCCGGGGCACATTCCGCAGGAAAGAAGGGGAAGAGACTTGAGGCAGTATAAACGCCGGGTAGGCCTCCGCGCTTCAGCCTATTTATTTTCATTCGTGGTCATTCTCTATGTTGTGGTCTTTATGAACACGCCTTATATTGTATACCAGCCGGGAAGTGCCTCCGAGGTGGCACCGATGATCAAGGTTGAGAATGCCGATCCGCAGGAGCAGGGGACCTTCATGATGACTACGGTCTCTGCAAGCTATGCGAATGTGGCTCTACTAATCGCTTCTGTGTTCAACTCGAATGCCGAGGTAGTATTGAAAGAGACCCGCTTGCAAGATAAGACGGAGCAGGAATATGCGGCGGAGCAGGTATTCTATATGAATAGTTCACAATCCTACGCCGTGCAGGCAGCTTATCATGCGGCAGGTGTACCCTATGCGGATGTCGTGGATTATCTGTATGTGTTCTCCGTACCTGAGGCTGCGAATCAGGACCGGTTCAAGCCCGGGGACAAGATCATCAGTGTAGGCGGGCAAAAGGCAGCCGATCCGGCCGCTCTGTCCAAATTGCTGTCTGTTCATCAAATTGGGGATACTGTGGAGGTATTACTCCTGCGCGACGGCAAAGAGATCAAGGAGCAGGTCAAGCTGGTGGGGGTCAAGGATAAAGAAGCTGCGGCTGCACGGCCGGGATTCGGAGTCGTTATTGGTGCGGTTCAAAAGGTGGAGCCTAAGGAAGAAGGCAAAGCCGTCAGTTTCGTGGATACTAACGTGGGCGGACCCTCTGCCGGACTGATGTTCACCATGGAAATCTACAACCGGCTTACGCCGGGAGATCTCACCAAGGGCCGGAAGGTGGCAGGTACGGGTACGATAGATGCGGAGGGGAACGTGGGGCCAATCGGCGGCGTGAAGCATAAGATTGTAGCAGCCGACCGCAAGGGCGCGGAGATCTTCTTCGTTCCGCTCAAGAACTATGATGAAGCCAAGGCAAAGGCGGAGCAAATCGGCACGAATATGAAGCTGATTCCTGTCTCAACGCTATCCGATGCCTTGAAATACATGGAGGAGCTGCCGGTCATCAAATCCTGACCGGCGGCTCGAGATAATCACTGTACAGATCGCTGCGCCGCGGGTCGGCATAAGCCCCGGCGAACACAGCGGCCGCCTGGAGGTCCCGCTCCAGCATGGAATGGGTGTAACGGGCAGGGCTTGTAATCACCGGAAGCGCCGCTGTCTGCTTCATCTGCTTCAGCAGCTCCCGGCCGCTCTCGCGGAACCCGAGAACCCTTATGTAGCCGGGACCCTGAGAGAGAACGGAGGGGGACATCTCTGCTTTGCTGTGGTTCAGCAGGGTGTGGAGCAGCAGACGCTGGAGCCTGGTGAGCGTATACCGTCTGCTCTTGAGTTCCTGCAGCAGACCGCTGACGGTGAACTTGTCCAGCTGTGGCAGGCTGCGGAGCAGCCGGTTCTCCAAGCCTTCGTTCATATCCTGTATCGTGTGTAGCTCCGCAGTGGAACGCGTGGAGAGCACATGGCGCAGCGGCCTGGAGAAGTCTTCAAGCAGCACTGGCCCCCGGCCTGCGGCGCGCTCCCGCTCCAGGATGGACAGGGCGTACTCCGGCATGTAAGCCTCCGGTGATCCGCCCTCCTGCAGCAGCCTGCGGATGGCTGTTGCACTGGCAATGGCCGACCCGCCCTCTAGCGGGTCGTGGAAGCCCGCGCCGGTACGCGGCACGGTTAAGGGCTTGATCGTGCTGCCCAGCCGCCTTAGCGCGATCAGGTAGTGCAGGCCGAGGCTGTTGTTGGGCTGCCGCAATATATCTTCGGCATCTTCCGGGTTCTCCTCTCCCATGAAAGAGGCCTTCCAGGCCGCCGCCGCAGCTGCGCTGTAGGCGGCGGGGAAGCCCGCGCCCTCAGAGAGGCGCGCGCGGATCTCCTCCTTAAGCGCGCTGCTCTCTTTGGCCAGGAAGGCGGCCAGAGGCAGCAACACGCCCAAAGTGCCCGCTTCGGAGCCGAAGCACAGGCTGTCGACGACGCCGGTCGCCTCCAGCAGGGAGACCGCTCCGAAGGCGAACCATTCCGCTGGCTGGACGGCGTACGCCACCGGCAATTCAATAACCAGATCGGCGCCCATAAGCAGCGCCATCTCGGTGCGGGCGCGCTTGCTGACCGCCGCCGGCTCGCCGCGCTGGGTGAACGGTCCGCTCATAATGACGACCGAGCGGTCCGCTCCCGATATTCTTTTGGCCTCGGTGAAATGATGGACATGCCCGTTATGTAAAGGGTTATATTCGGCTATAATACCTACAGTTGACACAGTTGCATCACGCCCCATTCTGGAATCTATAATGTATATCATAAATTGTCACGCCCCCTGAAACAATAAAAAGGGAAAGTGGTTGACAAAGTCAGGGAATAATAGGTATAATAAATTTTGTTTGTTTGGAGTGATAACGATGAACATTCACTTTCGCAAATTAGCGAATGCCGACGAGCCTCTGGTCCTCCACGAAGTTGTGGATGTCAGTGAGGTTGTCACAGGGCGCAAGGATATACTTGCTGTTGCACCACTCTCAGTAGACCTTAAAGCGCTGCCCGCGGGAACCGATAGTGTGAACGTGGTGGGAACACTGAGTGGAGAAGTGGACATGTTATGTTCACGTTGTCTGGGTGAGGTCAAGAGTAAGCTGAACATTCCTTTCGCTGAGACCTTCAAGTGGCTTAAGCAGCCAATTCTTCCGGAAGATGATGATGAGAATCTCATTTACATCAAAGATGAGATTGTGGATCTTATCCCGTATGTGGAAGAAAATTTCGTACTGCACTTACCGGATTCGGTATTGTGCAAGGCAGACTGTCTTGGTCTTTGTCAGAAATGCGGACAGAACTTGAACGAAGGCACCTGCAGTTGCGACAACACAGTGATCGATCCAAGACTCGCTGCGTTGAAAGGATTCTTTACCAAGCAAGATGACTAAGAACAAATCCCAAGGAATTGGGTTACAACAAAATCAGGAGGTGTCTAACAATGGCAGTACCACAACGCAGAACGTCCAAGACTCGCCGTGACAAGCGTCGTACTCACTTTAAACTGGTTGTTCCAGGTATGGTGAAATGCGAACAATGCGGAGAGCTGAAGCTTTCCCACCACGTATGTAAAGTTTGCGGAACATACAAAGCAAGAGAAATCATCAAACAATAGTTTGCACATAAGAGTAGCACTTCATCTGCCGGTGAAGTGCTATTTTTATGGAAAAAATGAAGCCGGGGTGGAGCTTGCATTCCTTGCACTGCGCGGGTTTTCAGGCACTTTTCAAGCCAAAGCTTTATTTTTGCGGCGGCATGCTTTATACTACATATTAGTACCTGGTTCTAAATGCTAAAGGATAACAGAGAATCATAACTACAGCGGCCACTCTTGCTGGCCGGTGAGCTGCACATCAGGCCTGTGCCGGGAGGTGAGCCGCTATCGAGCGGATGTCCAAGAAGGAACGTCAGCAGCAGCTGCTGGCTATAATTGAAGGGAACCCGTTTGTAACTGACCGGGAATTGACCCGCCAGCTGAAGGTGAGTATCCAGACGATCCGGCTGGATCGGCTGGAGCTGGGGATTCCGGAGCTGCGTGAGCGGATGAAGCAGATGGCAGAGCATTCCTATGATCAGGTGCGTTCCCTGCCAGTCGATGAAGTGGTCGGTGATATTGTGGATCTGCAGCTTGACCGGAGCGGAATTTCGATCTTCGAGATCCGCGATGAGCATGTGTTCTCCCGCAATGGAATTGCCCGGGGCCACTATGTCTTCGGTCAGGCGAATTCGCTGGCAGTAGCCATTATTAATGATGAGATTGCCTTAACGGCTTCGGCCGACATCCGGTTTGTGCGCATGGTCCGGCTGGGCGAGAAGTGTATAGCCAAGGCGCAGGTGCGGTCACTTGCGGGCCGGAACGGCAAAGCTGAAGTGGATGTGTTTACATATGTCGGAGAAGAGCTGGTATTTCAAGGCCATTTTATAGTGTATCGTTCAGCAACTGAAGAGTACAGCGAAGGGGGAAACCGGAGTGCGGATCGCCATTGATGCCATGGGCGGGGATAATGCTCCTGAATGTAATGTGGAAGGCGCGCTTGCAGCGGCTGCGGAGTGGAGTGATATAGAGATCGTGCTGGTCGGCGATGAAGCGCGGCTTGGGCCGCTGCTGAAGACTAAGCCCTCCAACGTTACTGTACGTCATGCGGGGGATGTGATCGGTTCGGATGAAGAGCCGGTGAAGGCGGTCCGCCGCAAAAAGGACTCATCCATGGTCGTAGCCGGACGGATGGTCCGCGAGGGTGAGGCTGATGCCATGATCTCCTCCGGGAATACCGGAGCGCTGATGACTACAGGACTTCTGGTAGTCGGAAGAATGGAAGGGATCGAACGGCCGGCACTGGCTCCGATGATTCCGACGCTGGATGATGTCGGTGTACTGGCCCTGGATCTTGGCGCCAATATGGATGCCAAGCCGCAGCATCTGGCACAGTATGCACTGATCGGCAGCATATACCGCAACAAAGTGCACGGCATTGCGAAGCCCCGGGTAGGATTGCTGAACGTCGGAGCTGAGCCGGGCAAGGGGAATGAATTGACTAAGGAAGCCTATCCGCTCCTTGAGGCGCTGCAGGGCATTCATTTTGTCGGCAATGTGGAAGCGCGGGATGTGCTCACCGGAAGCTGCGATGTGCTGGTCTGTGACGGCTTCGCCGGTAATATACTTCTGAAGACGCTGGAAGGAACGGCCGGCGCGATGTTCTCCCTGCTGAAGGAGCAGTTCAGCAAATCGCTTAAGACGAAGCTGGGTGCGGCGATCCTGATGCCGGAGCTTAGAAGCCTGAAGGGCAAGATGGATTATAAGGAACACGGCGGAGCACCGCTGCTCGGTCTTAGCGGCCTGGTAGTCAAGGGGCATGGTTCGTCCGACGGCAATGCGGTGAAGAATGCGGTAAGACAGGCGCGGATTGCATTGAAGGCGGATCTGGTGCCTAGTATATCGAAGGAAATTAGCGGGAAGTGAGTGAAGACATGAGACAATTACGTCCGGTAGGAATTATTGGAACTGGGAAATATGTACCTGAGAAAGTATTAACCAACAGCGATCTGGAGAAGATCGTCGAAACGAATGATGAATGGATTGTCAGCCGTACAGGAATCCGGGAACGGCATATTGCGGCACCGGAGCAGGCTACCTCTGATCTGGCCTATGAAGCGGCCCTGAAGGCACTGGAGTCCGCAGGCATGAAGGCCGAGGAGCTCGATCTGATTATAGTCGCTACAGTTACACCTGACAGTGCCTTCCCGTCCACAGCTTGCATTCTTCAGGACAAGCTGGGAGCCAAGAACGCAGCCGCCTTTGACCTGTCGGCAGCCTGCTCGGGGTTTGTCTACAGCCTGGCTACGGCTACCGGCTTTATCCAGAATGGAATGTATAACAATGCGCTGGTGATCGGTGCGGATACACTGTCGCGTATTACAGACTATACAGACCGCAACACCTGCGTGCTGTTCGGTGACGGTGCCGGTGCGGTAATCGTCGGCGAGGTTCCGGAAGGACGCGGCTTCCAGTCCTTTGATCTTGGGGCAGAAGGCTCTGGCGGCAGCCTGCTTAATCTTGAAGCTGGCGGCTCGCGCCTCCCGGCTTCCCAGCAGACCGTAGAAGATAAGAAGCACTTCATCTATATGAATGGCCGCGAGGTCTTCAAGTTCGCAGTACGCATCATGGGATCGGCTACGGAGCGTGTGCTTACCAAGGCGGGATTGTCTAAGGAGAATATCGACTTGTTCGTGCCGCATCAGGCCAACATCCGGATTATTCAATCCGCTATGCAGCGTTTGGATCTGCCGCCGGAGAAGGTTGTAGTCAACGTTGATAAATACGCAAATACCTCTGCAGCCTCCATTCCGCTGGCTCTTGTAGAAGCAGCCGAGGAAGGCCGGATGAAGGCCGGAGATGCTGTGCTTATGGTCGGCTTCGGCGGCGGACTTACCTGGGGCGCTTCCGTGCTGATCTGGTAAGAATCGGGGCATTAATAATAGCAACGCGCAGCAGCTCGATCCGGAGAATATCCGGGTTGACTGCAGTTAAAGGGAAGGAGCTTTATACCTCATGAGCAAAATCGCATTTGTCTTTCCCGGTCAGGGTGCACAGGCAGTCGGTATGGGTAAGGATGTATATGAAGCATTGCCTCAGAGCCGTGCAGTCTTTGAAAAGGGTGACGAGGTGCTTGGATTTCCGCTGAGCGGGCTTGTATTTGAAGGGCCGGACAGCGAGCTTAAGCAGACGGTGAATACGCAGCCGGCACTGGTTACGGCCAGTGTGGCTTATCTGGAAGCGCTAAGCGGCCTTAAGGTTACGCCGGATTATGTGGCAGGCCACAGTCTCGGTGAATATAGCGCTCTTGTGGCAGCCGGCGTGCTGTCCTATGAAGATGCTGTAAGGCTGGTCCGCCTGCGCGGACAATTCATGGAAGAAGCCGTTCCCGGAGGACAGGGGGCTATGGCAGCTGTGCTTGGAGCAGACCGTGAAGGGCTTACGGAATTATGCCGTAGTATTACAGCGGCGGGTACTCCCGTTGAACTGGCGAATGTCAATTGTCCGGGACAGATTGTGGTCTCCGGTTCCGTGGCCGGTGTCGGTGAGGTGATCCAGCGTGTGAAGGAAGCCGGGGGCAAACGGGCGATTCCGCTGGAGGTTAGCGGGCCGTTCCACTCCTCATTAATGAAGGGTGCGGCTGAGCGGCTGGCTGCTGAGCTCGACAAGGTAACCTTCAATGCTCCCGCTATGCCGGTAGTGGTCAATGTGACTGCTGCTCCGGTGACAGACCCGGAAGAAATCCGCAAGCTGCTGGTAGAACAGGTGTATTCTCCGGTACTCTGGCAGGATAGCGTGGAATGGCTTATTGGCGCAGGGGTAGATACTTTTGTAGAGATCGGTTCCGGCAGTGTGCTGTCTGGCCTGATCCGCAAGATTGACAGGAATGTCAAGGTTGTGAATATCAACAGTCTGGAGAGCGTGCAGGCTGGCTGGTAAGCAGCTTGGGCCTAGCCGCAGCCGCATGATTATCGAAGGGGGACAACATAGCATGTTTGCAGCACTAAAAGGTCAGACCGCCCTTGTAACCGGAGGGTCCCGGGGGATCGGCCGCAGCATAGCCTTGGCACTGGCTGCTCATGGCGTGAAGGTCGCGGTGAACTATTCCGGCAGTCTTCAGGCGGCTGAAGAGACCGTGGCCCGTATTCACGAGCTGGGCTCGGAAGGAATCGCTCTGCAGGGAAATGTCGGCAGCAGCAGTGACGCCGAGAACCTGGTCAAACAGGTTATCCAGACCTGGGGGAAAATCGATATTCTGGTGAATAATGCGGGCATTACCCGGGATAATCTGATTATGCGCATGAAAGAGGAAGAATTCGATCAGGTCATCGAGACGAATCTGAAGGGCGTCTTCAACTGCCTGAAGGCAGTAACCCGCCCGATGATGAAGCAGCGTTATGGCCGGATCATCAATATTTCTTCGGTCGTGGGTGTGACGGGGAATCCCGGACAGGTGAACTATACCGCTGCCAAAGCAGGTGTAATCGGCATGACGAAGTCTGCGGCCCGCGAGCTGTCTTCACGTGGAATCACCGTGAACTGCATCGCGCCCGGCTTCATTGATACCGACATGACCCGCGAGTTGTCCGATGAGGTTCGCAGCGAGCTGATCAAGGGGATTCCCTTGGGAGAGCTTGGGCGGGCGGAGGACATTGCGAATGCGGCGGTATTCCTGGCTTCGGAAGGGGCGGCCTACATGACAGGCCAGACGCTTCATGTGGATGGCGGAATGTATATGTAAGGCTTCGCAGGGCATCAGATCATTACGGGGGAAGATGGACAGAGGCGGCCAGGGCAGCGTTTTTTATGCTCTATGGTATTTTGACTTCATATCTCGTATAATACCAAAAGAGGAGGTGAACCGGATGTCCGATGTATTAGAGCGTGTAACACGCATTGTCATCGACCGCTTAGGTGCCGATGAAGCAGAGGTAACATTAGAAGCGTCTTTCAAAGATGATTTAGGTGCTGATTCTCTTGATGTTGTAGAATTGGTAATGGAATTGGAAGATGAATTCGACATGGAAATCTCTGATGAAGATGCAGAGAGAATTACGACCGTGGGTGAAGTTGTGAAGTACATACAATCTCATACCTAGAGTCATATGATTGAGGGTCCCGTTCCTGTCAGGGCGGGACTTCTCCTCATTTTACGGTTCTTTAAGCCAAGCATCCGCGAAGTGGTGCATGAGCATCTTGATAAAGATAATAACAGAACCGCAGATTAACTAATCTTGCGGCGACTGCAGTTTATATAGACATCTGGCATGTTTGCGTTTACAAATTGTAGAGGTACACAGCCTATAGACGGGGTGATTATGTTTGAATCATAGAGTAGTTGTAACTGGTATGGGTGTAATGACTTCGCTGGGTAAGGATCTTGAGACGTTCTGGGATAGCCTCATGAGCGGCAAGTCCGGAGTATCCCTGGTTGAAGCTTTTGATGTCAGTGAATATCCAACACGAATCGCTTCTTCGGTCAAGGATTTCGATGCGGAAGCACGCTTCGGCCGCAAGGAAGCCCGTAAGATGGACCGGTTCGTACAATTCGCGGTTGCTGCCGGTGAAGATGCGCTGAAAGACAGCGGACTTACGATCGGTGAAGATATTGATGCAGAGCGGATCGGGGTATCTGTCGGTTCCGGAATTGGCGGCCTGGGCACATGGGAGGATAACCACAACCTGCTGCTCGAAAAAGGCCCGAAGCGGGTCAGCCCGTTCTTCATTCCGATGATGATTGCCAACATGGGCTCCGGCCAGCTGTCGATCAACCTCGGGGCCAAGGGACCGAATACAACGACAGTGACCGCTTGTGCGACAGGCAGCCACTCCATCGGGGAATCCTTCCGTCTGATCCAGCGCGGTGATGCGGATGCGATGATCTGCGGCGGTGCGGAAGCGACCATTCGTCCTACAGGAATGGCAGGCTTTTGTGCAATGAGAGCCATGTCTACCCGCAATGACGAGCCGGAGAAGGCCAGCCGACCGTTTGATGTGGACCGTGACGGTTTCGTCATGGGCGAGGGTGCGGGAATCCTGATTCTCGAATCCCTGGAACACGCAGAGAAGCGCGGAGCCAAGATCTATGCCGAAGTAATCGGCTATGGTCTCAGCGCCGATGCCCACCACATGACGGAGCCTGATCCTGACGGTGCAGCACGCTGCATGAAGATGGCGATCCGTGATGCCGGCATTAATCCTGAGGATATCGACTACATCAATGCGCATGGTACATCTACACCTGTAGGGGATAAATCAGAGACAGCCGCTGTCAAGAAGGCGCTCGGAGAGCATGCGTATAAGGTAGCGATCAGCTCGACCAAGTCGATGACAGGCCACTTGCTTGGCGCTGCCGGCGGGGTGGAAGCGATTATCTGCGGGCTGTCCCTGCAGAAGAACATGATTGCGCCTACCATCAATTTGGACAACCCTGACCCGGACTGCGATTTGGACTATGTTCCGAATGTGCCACGTCAGGCGGAGCTGAATATAGCGATGTCGAATTCCTTCGGATTCGGGGGACATAACGCGACCGTTATTCTCAAAAAATATAATAAGTAAGGGGAGACAGTGCAGTGAAAGGAGACCTGAAGCAGTTACAGAGCCAACTTCAAATCCAATTTCACGATCCTGTACTTCTGAAGCAGGCTTTCACCCATGCATCATATGTGAACGAACACCGGTTCAATCAGCATCAGGACAACGAGCGCCTGGAGTTCCTGGGTGATGCGGTGCTTGAGCTGACGGTGTCCGAATATCTGTATAATCTGCTCCCGGACAGACCCGAAGGAGAATTGACCAAGCTGCGTGCTGCGATTGTCTGTGAGCCGTCGCTGGTCCGGTTCGCCGAGACCTTGGGCTTCGGGCGGTACGTACTGCTGGGAAAAGGGGAAGAGCTTACGGGCGGGCGTACCCGCCCGGCTCTGCTGGCCGATGTGTTCGAAGCCTTCGTGGGAGCGCTCTATCTCGATCAGGGCCTGGAAACGGCCCGAAGATTCCTGGATAATCACGTATTCCCGCTGGTTGAAACCGACGGTAAGCTGCAAATGCAGATGAGCGACTTCAAGACAGAGCTTCAGGAACTGATACAGCATCATGGATTGGGTACGCTGGAATATCGGATTATTGAAGAACGCGGACCGGCGCATGAGCGTGAGTTCGTCTCAGAAGTATATATGGCCAGCCGTTCACTAGGCAGCGGCAGCGGCCGCTCCAAGAAGGAAGCGGAACAGCAGGCAGCGGCAGCGGCGTTATTGCTTCTGAAGGAAGACGGTGCCTGAAGGCAGATTTGAACATTTGGAATGCGGAGTAGAGCAGCAATGGTCTGAATGCCGGCGGTTCGGCGGAAGTCAGACTTTTGCTGCTCTTTTTCGAAATATAAGGCGTGCCCAGAAAGCGCGTATCTTCTAACCGGTGAAAGTCCGGTCACGGGAGGGGCCAAGCCCCCGTGTAGCTAGGATGCCTGCGTACGGCGAAATCCGTGCGTAGAAGCGCATCGACAAAAGTCCGGTCAGAGACAGGGCGAGCAACCCGCCAGGCCGTAACATGAAGTGAATCCTGCCGCGTCGTCATAAAGGCCCCGCAAGGGGGAAGAGAGGAAGTCGAACCTCGCTTATATGGGTGAAGACCATGGAAGCTGCAGAGAACTTGGAACGGCAGTGAAGAATCCTCCGGCGTATGGGGATCGGCATGGAAGGAAAGAAGACATAGTGAACTGGGGAGACCCTCCCCCACACGGGAGGATTTTTTTTTTAGAAACCCGTAAAAAGACGCTCTATAAGTCCAAAAGATGAAATGAACCGTCTGTGGGAAGGGAGTCCGAGGGGCTCATAGTACCGAGGAACCTAAGGACAACATAACCTTAGGGAGAGAAGGAGCCCTGCTTTGTTTATGCTTTTGGAGGAGGTACGAGTGAGTGAATGCCAGTAGGCTAACGACACCTAAGGAAAAAGTTCAAGAACTCCAAGAAAAGCTAGGTCATGCGGCCAAGGAGAACAACAAGCGTAAATTCCATGCACTGTACGACAAAGTCTACCGCTGGGATGTGCTGAGTGAAGCCTGGAAACGGGTGAAAGCGAACAAGGGGGCTGCCGGAGTAGATACGGTGACGCTCGCGGATATTGAGAAACAAGGAGAAGTGCAATTTCTCAAAGACTGCGAGCGAGCATTAAAGGATGGTAACTACCACCCACAGCCCGTACGGCGGCACTATATCCCAAAGAAAGACGGGAAACCAAGACCGCTGGGCATACCCAGCGTGCGCGACCGAGTGGTGCAGATGGCAACCAAACTCGTCATTGAACCGATCTTCGAAGCGGATTTCGAAGAAGTATCCTTCGGATTTCGCCCGAAGCGAAGTGCGAAAGGAGCACTGGATCGAATCCGGAAAGCCTGCAACCGCAAAGGAAATTGGGTAGTCGACGTCGACATCCAAGGTTACTTCGACAATATTAACCAGGAGAAACTGATGAAATTGGTACAAATGCGTATCAATGACAGACGAATCCTGAAGTTAATCCGGAAGTGGCTTCAGGCGGGAGTCATGGAAGAAGGAAACGTAAGACGTTCCGATTTAGGCACACCACAAGGTGGAGTGATCTCACCACTTTTGGCGAACATCTATCTGAACTATTTTGACCGACTGTGGGAAAAACACGGGAAAGGAGTAGGTGAACTCACGAGGTATGCAGACGATCTTGTGGTGGTCTGTAAAACTAAAAAGGACGCCGGACATGCGTATGAACTCATACGCAGAATCATGGAACGTCTGGAGCTGACGCTACACCCAACCAAAACCCGTATTGTCGGCTTATGGACAGGAGACGAAGGATTCGACTTCTTAGGAATGCACCACCGGAAAAAGAAGGCAGAAACATCCCAAGGCAAGGTGTATTACACCACGCAGCAGTGGCTAACGAAGAAGGCGGAGGAACGAATTCGAGGCGTGGTTAAAGAAAGATTAGCACCGCCCAGCATGCGTTCGAAATCGTTTGCGGAACACGTGGAATGGCTCAATCCCAAGATTCAAGGATGGAGAAACTACTATTACACAAAGTACAGCCAAAAGAGGTTAGCAAAACTGGATTGGTATATTCTGCAACGATTTACCCGGTGGTATGCGAAGAAGAGACAACGAGGAAGATGGATGAGATCCCGGTCAGAAGTTAGATATTTGACCATCCAATATGGACTAAAAACGCTATTGTAATCTGCATGCCGATGAATGACAAACATCGGAAAGCCGTATGAGGGAAAACCTCACGTACGGTTTGATGAGGAGGGGCTGGGTTGCACCAGCCCTTTACTCTAGAATTTATCTGTTTCACGCGATAAATTATCCCTCTATTTCTCGCTGAAACGGTACCGTCCTTTAAAAGGACGGCAAAACTGTTTCCACTTAAAAGGTCAGAAATCATATGTTTTGAGGAATCAGGTGCACCACTTTATGGGGTTGTTTTGGCAAGGAAAGACTATGGTATAATGGGTCAGAGGTGAATAACGAGTTATGTTTCTGAAACGGATTGAATTAGCAGGCTTCAAATCATTTGCCGACAAAACGGAGATGGAATTTGTACGCGGAATAACGGCTGTAGTCGGCCCGAATGGAAGCGGCAAAAGTAACATATCCGACGGCATCCGCTGGGTGCTTGGGGAGCAGAGTGCCAAATCCCTGCGCGGCGGCAAGATGGAGGATATTATATTTGCCGGAAGTGATGCCCGCAAGGCGGTCAACTACGGTGAGGTCTCGCTGACGCTGGATAACGAGGATCATGTGCTGCCGCTGGATTTCAGCGAGGTGACCGTGACCCGGCGTGTCCACCGCAGCGGCGACAGTGAATATCTGATCAATAAGCAGGCCTGCAGGCTGAAGGATATTACGGAGCTGTTTATGGATACCGGTATCGGCCGTGAAGCCTATTCAATTATCGGACAAGGCCGGATTGAAGAGATTCTCAGTACCCGATCGGAAGACCGAAGGGGGATATTTGAAGAGGCCTCAGGTATTGTTAAATATAAGTCACGCAAAAAGGATGCCGGCCGCAAGCTCGATGAGACCGAGCAGAATTTGCTGCGGATTCATGACCTGATCAGTGAGCTGGAAGATCAGGTGGGACCGCTGAAGGATCAGTCCGAGAAGGCGATAAGATACAAGGAGCTGCGTGAGCAGCTGAAGCATCTGGAGATTTCGGTATATGTGCATCAGATCGAAGGCATACATACATCCTGGCAGGAGGGCAACGCCCGCCTGGAGGTGCTTAAGACAGAGCAGCTGGAGCTGTCCACTGTAGTCTCTGCTCATGATGCCAAGCTGGAGAGCGGCCGGGCGGAGCTGCGGAGTCTGGAGCAGGAAGTGGAGAAGCTGCAGGAACAGTTGCTGCGCAGCAGCGAAGCCAACGAGAAGAGCGAAGGCTACGGAGAGCTGCTGAAGGAGCGCCGCAGGAATCTGGAACAGAACCGGGAACAGCTCATGCAGACTCTGGGTTCTGTAGGCGAACGTTCCGAGGGGCGGCAGCGTGAGCTGGCCAAGCTGGAGCATAAGCTGAAGCAGACCAGGCAAGCGCTGGAGGAGCTGCGGGCACAGCTGGCGGATGAGGAATCGAAGCTGCAGGGTGTGGCCGGAGGCATCAGCCAGAGCAAGGAAGAGAAGCTGAAGAGTGCTCTGCTTGAGCTGATGAACCTGATGGCCCAGGCGCGCAACGAGATCCGCTATGCGGATCAGCAGAAGGAGAGCCTGGAGCGGCGGATGAGCCGCAGCCAGGAAGAGAGCGGCAAGTGGACAGCACGGCTGGAGGAGCTGGTCTCTGCACAGAGCGGGCTGAAGGATAAGATTGCCGGGCTCGGCAAGGAAATCGGCCTGCTACGCGGCGCGTACATTACGGAGAGTGAGCAGACCGGCAAACGGCAGAAGCTGCTCGAAGAGACGCAGAGCGGCCTGCGCAAATGGGAGCAGAAACGCGAAGCCCAGGTGTCCCGGCATGAGACGATGAAGGAAATGCAGGATGATTTTGACGGCTTCATGCTTGGGGTCAAAGAGGTGCTCAAGGGCGCGCGCAAAGGACAGCTAAGCGGTGTACACGGGGCAGTTGCCGAATTGATCTCCGTTCCCGAGAAGCTGGAAATGGCGATTGAGACCGCCATGGGCGCTTCCTTGCAGCACGTGGTTATGGAGAATGAAGCGTTGTCCCGGCAGGCGATCGCTTTCCTGAAGCAGCGTCAGCTCGGGCGGGCGACCTTCCTCCCGCTGGATGTTATCCGGCCCCGGCAGATTACCGGCAGTGACCGCAGCACAGTTCAAGGTGCCGAAGGATTCGTGGGTATTGGTTCGGAGCTGGTCGGCTATGATGAGAAGTATGGAAGTATTATCGGAAGCCTGCTCGGCAATGTCGTAATCGCTGAGAGTCTGGAGCAGGCGAACCGCATTGCGGCCAAGTGCCAATATCGCTACAGAGTAGTTACACTTGAAGGCGATGTGGTCAATGCAGGCGGTTCGATGACCGGCGGCAGCCAGCATAAGAAGAATAACAGCCTGCTTAGCCGCAAGCGTCAGCTTGACCAGCTCTCCGGCGAGATTGAAGAAAGCGAGCAGCAGATTACCAAGCTGAAGCAGGGGATCAGCCGCCTGCGCGCCGAACAGGACAAGGGCTCCCAGAAGCTGGAGCAGCTTCGGCATGACGGTGATGAGAAGCGGCTGGAGGAACAGCGCGTATCCGGTGATCTGAAGCAGCTGGAGCAGGAGCTGCGGCATGTGCAGGAGCAGGTCGAGGGCGCAGGCGCAGAGCGCAGCGGCTTCGAGCAGGAGGTACGCGGACTGGACGAGGCCCGCAAGCAGGCCGAAGCTGAGCTGGCCCGGCTGGAGAAGGAAGAGCAGGAGGCGCATGCGGCGATCCGCAGTGCCGAATCGGACCGCAAGGCGAATGAATCGGCTAAGGAAGAGCTGCAGGGCAAGCTGACCGGGATGAAGGTTACGGAGGGCAAGCTGGATCAGGAGATCTTCTCGCTGGAGGAGCAGCTGCGGCGGATGAGGCAGGACGCCGGCTCCCAGGAGAAGGAGCTGCGCCAGAGCCGCAGTCTGCTTATGACCATCGAGCAGGATCTGGAAGAGAATGCACGGGAGACCGTGAAGCAGAAGGAAGAGGTCAACAGTCTGCGGCTGAGCAAGGAAGATACGTCAGCGAGGCTTGACCTGGCCCGTGCCGACCGTGCGGCGATCTCGCGTAAGCTGGAGCTGGCCGAAGGCGAGACCAAAGACCAGCGTCAGGCGCTCCGGGCGGTCGAAGACAAGCTCCGTTCCACGGAGGTTGCCGTTGGCCGGCTCGATGTGGAGCTGGACAATATCCTCCGCAAGCTGAGCGATGACTACGAGCTGAGCTACGAGCTGGCGAAGCAGCGTTACCCGGTGCCGGAGGATGTGCCTGCGGCACAGCTGGAGGTGCAGCGTCTGAAGCGCAGCATCTCCGGTCTGGGCGAGGTCAACCTGGGCGCGATTGAAGAGTATCAGCGGGTGCATGAACGGTATACTTTTCTCAGCGGGCAAAAGGATGATCTGGTGGAAGCCAAAACAACGCTGTATCATGTCATCCATGAGATGGAAGAGGAGATGTCGAAGCGCTTCAAGCAGACCTTCGATGCCATCCGCCGCGAGTTCGGCACGGTGTTCACGAAGCTGTTCGGCGGCGGCCGGGCAGATCTGCAGCTGCTGGACCCTGAGCATATGCTCGATACAGGGATTGATATCGTTGCCCAGCCGCCGGGCAAGAAGCTGCAGAACCTCCAGCTTCTCTCCGGCGGAGAACGCGCCTTGACCGCGATGGCTCTGCTGTTCGCTATTCTGCAGGTCAAGCCGGTGCCGTTCTGCGTGCTGGATGAGGTGGAAGCGGCGCTGGATGAAGCCAACGTGGTACGCTTCGCCCAGTATCTGCGTGAGTTCTCGGAGCAGACGCAGTTCATCGTAGTGACCCACCGCAAGGGAACGATGGAGGAAGCCGATGTGCTCTATGGCGTGACGATGGAGGAAGGCGGCGTATCCAAGCTCGTATCGGTGCGGCTGGAGGATGAAGAGGCTGAGATAGCTTAACGATATAGATTGAACAAAAAATTTAAGTTAAAGGAAAAGTGGCTGAGGGGAGTTTTGGAACTGTAGGAGCGGTAGCGACCGCCTAAAAGCTTTCCGTAGGAAAGCTAGCATCGGAAGCATCAGCAGTCTGCGGATTTCAACCGTTAAAAACGGTATAAGATCATGAAATCTGTAGACAACAGCGGCCGGAAGTCCAAAACTTCTCTGGAGTCACGGCTAATCCCAAAACATAAAAAAATAGTTCGATTTATATAGATGCAGGATTCATGAAGTGATCCCTATAACCCTTTAGGAGGAAGCATAAGCATATGAGTTTTTTCAAAAAACTGAAAGACAGCATCTCCGGCAAAACGGAAAGCGTAACGAAACAGTTCCGCGACGGTCTGGAGAAAACACGCAAGGGCTTCGTTGAGAAGGTCTCTGATCTGATTATCCGCCGCAAAAAGATAGATGAAGAGTTCTACGAAGAGCTGGAAGAAATTCTGATCGGCGCTGATGTGGGCGTGAATACGGTCATGAATCTGGTGGAGGAGCTGCGCGCCGAAGTGAAGCAGAAGCGGATCGAGGATGCGGCAGAGCTTCAGCCGATTCTCTCCCGCAAGCTGATGGAGCTGCTTCGCGGCGATGACGACAACAGTCTGAACGAGAATCCAGACGGCATTACCGTGATCCTGTTCGTTGGTGTTAACGGAGTCGGGAAGACGACGACCATCGGCAAGCTGGCGCACCGCTACAAGCAGGAAGGCAAGAAGGTTCTGCTGGCGGCAGGCGACACCTTCCGTGCCGGAGCTATTGAACAGCTTGAGGTGTGGGGCAAGCGTGCCGGAGTTGATGTTATTAAGCAGCAGTCGGGCTCGGACCCGGCAGCGGTGATGTTCGATGCGGTTCAGGCTGCCAAGCAGCGCAGTGTGGATGTACTGATCTGCGATACGGCAGGCCGGCTGCAGAACAAGAGCAATCTGATGGAAGAGCTGAACAAGATCTTCCGTGTCATCCAGCGCGAGATTCCAAGCGCCCCGCATGAGGTGCTGATGGTGCTGGATGCGACCACCGGGCAGAATGCGCTGACTCAAGCCAAGCTGTTCGGCGAGAAGAGCGGTGTGACTGGTCTCGTACTGACGAAGCTCGACGGTACGGCGAAGGGCGGTATCGTGGTAGCGATCCGCCAGGAAATGAACCTGCCGGTGAAGCTGGTCGGTCTCGGCGAGAAAATGGAAGATCTCCAGCCGTTCGACTCCGACCAGTTCGTGCACGCCCTATTCGCAGGCATGATCTCGGAAGAAGCGAATCCGGAAGAATAACTGCTCATGCTTGTATTTGAA
This sequence comes from Paenibacillus sp. FSL P4-0338, assembly GCF_038002365.1. Taxonomy (NCBI): domain Bacteria; kingdom Bacillati; phylum Bacillota; class Bacilli; order Caryophanales; family Paenibacillaceae; genus Paenibacillus; species Paenibacillus sp. FSL P4-0338. Next base: position 1,281,681 of record NZ_JBBOCG010000001.1, read on the forward strand.
GCAGTGAAGGCAGAGTTGACCAGATAACCAGTGAAGGCCGAATAACGGCTATTGCAGCCTCCCTAAGGAATGGTTCATTCCCGGGGAGGTTTTTTGTAGTTCTCCAGTTCATCAATATATTAAAAATACATTATATGAAAAATTCATAATAGTAATGCTTGTCAGCACTCCGGCATACAATTGGATGTGGAATAAATGCAACGCGCCCCCAAAAGCAAGTTTAAGAGAAAGGAAGCGATTTCAAACCGTAGTATGGTTCAGAAACTCCATTTTGCTGTTATATATATTGACATGGATAATATTATTTACGTATTATGAAGGTAGTAAATCATATTTTTGTGGTGAATTTTTATATTTTGAACTTATTTGTTAAGAAACATAACACATTATACTGATCCGAGAGGAGTCGGGCTCATGTCCAAACTAGATCCTTTGCCCGGTCTGTCACCGTATCCGCTGCAGCATTTCTATGATGAGATGTATGCGGATGAACGGAACGTCCGGCCTCATTACAAGCATGTGAACCGCATGTTTTCCGGGATGAGCCCCGAAGAGCTGCAAGACAAGCAGAAGCTGATGCAGCGTCGGATGATGGAAGAAGGTATTACTTTTACGCTGTATAACCCGGCACAGGATCAGCCTATGGAGCGGACGATTCCGTTTGACATGATTCCGCGCATTATCCCCAAGGGGGAATGGGAACGGCTGGAGGCGGGCATCGTGCAGCGTATTACGGCACTGAATCTGTTCATTCATGATATTTACCATGAGCAATACATCGTGAAGGACGGCATAGTGCCGCGGCGGATGATTATTTCGAACTGTTATTTCCGGCCGGAAATGTCCGGCCTCCGCGTGCCCGGCGGTGCGTACATCACCACTTCCGGAATCGATCTGATCCGGCACCATGACGGCGAGTATTATGTGCTTGAGGATAATCTGCGTACACCCTCTGGCTTCTCGTATCTGTTCAAAGGCAGATCACTCATGAACCAGTTGTTTCCTGAGTTGTCGTTTGCCAGCTCCATCCGCGATGTGGATCACAGCCTGAACCGTTTCCTCTCCGTGCTGCGCAGCCTGTCCCCGTCCCGGACCAAAGACCCGGTCATTGCTCTACTGACACCGGGGGAATACAATTCGGCTTATTATGAACATGCTTTTCTGGCACAGCAGATGGGGATCCATCTCGTTGAGGGCCGCGACCTGGTCGCGCAGGACCACAAAATCTACCTGAAGGTAATGAACGGGCTGCGCAAGGTAGATGTGCTGTACCGCCGGCTGGATGATGATTTCATTGATCCGCTTGCTTTTCAGCCCAGTTCGCTGCTTGGGGTTGCAGGTCTGATGAATGCCTACCGGGCAGGAAATATCGCGATTGCCAATGCGCCGGGAACCGGGGTAGCCGATGACAAGGCCATGTATGTGTATGTGCCGGATATGATCCGCTATTATCTCAATGAAGAGCCGATCTTGGGCAATGTGCCGACCTATCTGCTGTCACGGCCGCAAGAGCGCCAGTATGTGCTGGATCATCTGTCTGAAATGGTCGTGAAGGAGACATCTCTCTCCGGGGGCTACGGCATGCTTATTGGAAGTGAGGCGACGAAGGAGGAGCTCATAGACTTCCGGCTCAAAATACTGGCAGAACCCGAGCGTTATATCGCCCAGCCGATTATGTCGCTGTCCCGTGCGCCGGTCTTGTCAGAAGGCAACATGGCTCCGCGGCATATCGATCTGAGAGCATTTGTGCTGATGGGGGCTGACCGCAAGCCGCATGTCATTCCAGGGGGCCTGACCCGGGTGGCGATGCGTGAAGGCTCGCTGGTCGTGAACTCCTCCCAAGGCGGCGGAGTGAAGGATACCTGGGTAATGGCCTAGAGACTTTTCTAAGGTAAAGGGGTGGCTAGAATGCTGAATCGCAATGCGGAGGCTCTATTCTGGATCGGCCGGTATATTGAACGGGCTGAGAATCACGCCCGGCTGATCGATGTACATTACCATATCCAGCAGGAAGAGGATTTCCAGGAAGAGGGCCACAAGTGGTCGCGCCTGATTGACGCGCTTGGGGTGCGAGGCGAATATCTGCGGCAGTTTGAGAGCTTCAGCGAGCAGGATGTATTGTCCTTCATCACGCTGGATCTGGGGAATACCAACTCCCTGTTCTCCTGTGTGCATCAGGCTAGGAACAATCTGCGCACCCTGCGCCAGCATCTGCCGAGTGAGCTGTGGGATATTGTCAACGGCTTCAACCTGTGGCTGGGGGAGCAGTCAGTAGCGGATATCATGCGCGGTCCCCATCAATTCTATCAGCAAGTTAAGGAACGGGCGGCGATGTTCCTCGGTGCGGAGCAATCGGTGATGCTGCGGGGCAATGAATGGCATTTCATTGAGAGCGGCCGGTTCTTGGAGCGGGCAGAGAATACGACACGTATCCTGCAGACCGTCACGGTATCCTGCAAGTCGAAGGATATCAGCTCCATCTATACCCAGCTTCAGGCCGTGCTGAAATCGGTAAGCGGCTATCAGTCCTTCCGCCGGTATTATGCCGATGATATGTCGCCGGAGTGCATTCTGGAATTCCTGATTGTGAACCCGTTCTTTCCCCGTTCGATCCGTTTCTCGTTCCACAAGCTGGAGGAGCATCTGGCCAAGCTGGAGCTGGACACTACAGAGAAAGGCTCGGGGCATGAGAAGGTGATCCGGCAGGCGGGCAAGATCAAAGCGGAGCTGGATTATATGGAGAAGGATGAGATGTCCGGGGACCTGGCCCTGGATGTGCTGGAGTCACTAATGATATCCTGTCAGAGGCTCGGCAGAACGATGGACGGTGCTTTTTTTCGCCGTGAAGGAGTCTCGGTATGAAAATACAAATCAATCACACAACCACCTACAGCTACCCCGAGCCGGTGACGGACAGTGTCAATGAGATCAGGCTGACGCCGCGCACGAACTACCGGCAATCCTGCTATCACCATGAGGTGGAGGTGCATCCGGCGGCCAATCTGCTGACCTATGAGGATTTCTTCGGCAACCGGGTTCATGCCTATTCGGTGAATAAGCCGCATACGGAAATGGTGATCCACACCAAAGCTACCGTGGTCACGCTCGACAAGGCGCAAGGCACGGATCTGCCGCATATCCCGCTGGAGGAGCAGGTGAAGCTGCTGAATGACGAGAAGTTTCAGAACCGCTATATAGAGTTTATTCTGCCTACCCGGTACACCGAGGTGACGCCGGAGCTGGTGGAATTCGCGTCGCAGCATCCTTTTGAGGAAGCAGAAGATATGTATGAATGGACTCGGAAGCTGTCGTCCACGATCTATGAGCAGTTTACGTACGATCCTGAGGCGACTAGCGTCAATACTACGGTAAAAAGAGCACTGATGCTCAAGCGCGGAGTCTGCCAGGACTATGCGCATCTGATGATTGCGGTCTGCCGCAGTGTCGGCTTGCCCTCACGTTATGTGAGCGGGTACCATTTTGTCGGAGACCTGCAGGGGGGCAATGCCAACTTCGAACAGGCCTCACATGCCTGGGTGGAGACGCATATTCCGGGTACGGGCTGGCTGGGCTTCGATCCGACCAATAATGTTGAAGTGAACTGGCGGTATATCAAGCTTGGGCATGGACGGGATTATAAGGATATTGTTCCGGTCAAAGGCGTATACCGTGGAGGAGCGGGCAAACTTACGGTCAAGGTGGATGTACGGCAGCTGGAGAATTAAATACGTTAGAGGAGAGACCCCGCAGATGTGGGGTCTTTGCTGTTGCTGGTAAGCTGCACTTTGGGCATAGTTAGCAGATTTGCTGTGCATGTTGCACAAGGTTTGTGCAATTTTTTGCATAACATGATTATAATCAAGCACCAATTGGGTAATCTTGAAACAGAGCCATTACAAGCAGAATGGTATCCACGGAAGGAGAGTGTACATATGAGCCCAAATATAGCAAAAAAGCAACGTTTTCAGGGGAAAACAGCCATAATTACAGGTGCGGGCTCGGGAATCGGCAGAGCGGCAGCGATCCAGCTGGCACGTGAAGGTGCGAATGTCGCCTTGTTCGATCTGGTGAACGAACGTACCTCTATCCTGGAACAGAAGCTGAACAAGCTGCGCAAGGACTGTGCATTAGCGATTGATGTGGATACTTCGGATGCCGGGCGGATGGAGGAAGCGGTGCGCAGAACCGTGGAGCATTTCGGAGGTCTGGATATTGTGTTCGCCAATGCAGGCATTAACGGAGTAGTCGGGCCGATTGAGGAGCTGAGCGTAAACGATTGGGAGAAAACCCTGTCGGTCAACCTCACAGGCACGTTCCTGACGCTGAAATACAGCATTCCCCATCTGAAGGCGAAGGGCAAGGGCAGCATTATTATTACCAGCTCGATCAACGGCAACAGCAGATTTACCAGCTTCGGCTGGTCACCATATAGTACCACTAAGGCCGGTCAGGTCGCTTTTGCCAAGATGGCTGCACTGGAGCTGGCTAAGTTCAAAATCCGTGTTAATGTCATTTGTCCGGGAGCGATTGCCACGAATATCGACGAGAGCACAGAGTGGAACGATGATGTGGAGTCGATTGTTATTCCAATTGAATTCCCTGAAGGAGCACAGCCGCTGGCAGACGGACCTGGCAAACCGGAGAATGTCGCCGATCTGGTTGCCTTCCTGGCCTCGGATGAATCCATTCATATTACCGGCTCGCAGATTGTGATTGACGGTGCGGAGTCGTTGCTGTCATAGGCTTCGTCTGCATTATAAGAACTGACAAATAGCGATCCTTCAGGATCCAGAGACACTGCCATGAGTGGCGGTGTTTTTCTTTTGCGGCAAACAATCTAATTAGATGGTTGTAAAATAACAAACGAAATGATAATATGTCTATATAAAAGTAAACAAAGGGTGTGATGATCCAGTTGACAGAAGAGAATGGGGCGGTGCGGATATCGGAGAAATTCTGGAATGCGTCCATTGCAGAATTGAAGCAGGGCTATAATGTGGAGACGGAAGAGCGGACGGAAAAGTACCATTGTCTGGTCTGCGGTGTTGCCTTCGAGAAGGGCTTGATCTATCAGGATGGCGGGCAGTATTACGAAGCGGAGAAGTACGCCGCTCTGCATGTGGACAGGGTTCATGGCGGGATGTTCAACTGGCTGCTGACGCTGGACAAGAAGCTGAGCGGGTTAACCGAATTGCAAAAGGGGCTGCTGCAGGCCTTCCGCCAAAGTCTTAGCGATGCAGAAGCAGCCAAGGAGCTGGGAATCGGCAGCACCTCCACGGTGCGTAACCACCGGTTCACGCTTCGCGAGAAGGTGAAGCAGGCCAAGCTGTTTCTGGCGGTTATGGAGCTGGCTGAGGAGAAGCCGGGAGCTTCGTCTCCTTTTGTGAGTATTCCGCGTACGGCTGTGATGGTTGATGAACGGTTCGCGATTACCGAGCAGGAGAACGCCGATATTCTGGGCACCTATTTCAAACAAGGGCCGGACGGCCCGTTGTCAGAGTTCCCTAAGCGGCAGAAGCGGAAGGCGGCTATTCTGCGCCATTTGCTGCAGCGTTTTGAGACAGGACGCAGGTACAGTGAGAAGGAAATTAATGCGGTGCTCGAAGCCGCTTACCCCGATTACGTGACGCTCCGGCGGTATCTGATCGATTACGGGCTGCTGGATCGTGAAGAAGACGGAAGCAGCTACTGGGTGAACTTATAACGGAGAGAAGAAGGGGAGAGAAGAAATGACGGACAAAACCAGACGCAAGGAATTGGGATATAATTATGCGCACTCGCACAGGCCGATGGGGGTATACCGGATTGTGAACACCGGCAACGACAAAATGTATGTGGGCAGCAGTCTGAATCTGGACGGGGTCTGGAATAAGCATAAGTTCATGCTGGATATCAAAGGCCATGACAACAAGGCGCTGCAGGAAGACTGGAATGAACGCGGGGAAGCCGGCTTCCGCTTCGAGGTGCTGGAGCAGATTAAGCCTGAGGAGGATTTCGTGGCGGATGTGCTGGAGCTGAAGAAGTACCGCAAGATGCTGCCGGACATGGAGAGTAAGTGGCTGGAGCAGCTGTCTCCTTACGGGGAGCGCGGCTATCATAAGCAGAAATAAATGGTAGCTGTAGCAGGGCAGCGGAAGGAATTTCATCAGCGGCTGTGGTAAAATGAGGGCAAAGCTGTGGCGGCAGATCAGCCGGATGTAATGAAGAAGAGATCCTCAGTTGCTGATGAAAGGTGCGGTGTATATGGCTATATTATCTTGGCTTGCAGAACAGAGAATTCAGGAAGCGATGCGCAGCGGAGAGTTCTCCAATCTGCCGGGGCACGGTAAGCCGCTTGCGCTGGAGGATCTCTCCGGCGTACCGGAGGAATTGCGGATGTCCTACAAGATTATGAAGAACGCCGGGCTGTTGCCGGAGGAAATGACGTTGCGGGCAGAGTGTGTAACACTCGAAGAGCTGCTGGTGGCTTGCCACCGCAGCGGCAACAGCACTGCCGGGGAACGCAAGGAGCTGGAGGGCAAGCTCTCGCTGAAGCGGCTGCGTCTTCAGATGCTTATGCAGGAACGGGGTCTTGAAGGCAATGCTGCATATGCGGATTACGGGGACGCGATCGGGCAGCGGCTGGCCGGGGTGGAACGGGATGGTGGTGAGTAGTTAGTGATATGGCAGGGCGACTGGGCGGATGGAAGATAGAAGAATTGTGACAAGTGATATGAGATCTCCGGTTCATGGAACCGGAGTCTTTTTGTATGAAGATGCACAACGAACCGCTTGATATCTGGAATGAATTCGCCGATGATAGGGAGATGGAGATTTAACTTAACTTTTAGCAGATGATGGAGAGATGAAATGAAGCAGCTTCCAATTATGCAGGTGCTCCCTGACCTGAAGAGAATTCTGATAGGCCGTGCAGCGGCGGTTCTGATTGCTGAGCCTGGAGCGGGGAAGACAACGGCGGTGCCGCCTGCTTTTTTGGAGGAGCCTTGGCTGGCCGGTAAAACTATTCTGATGCTGGAGCCCAGACGCCTCGCAGCCCGTTCGGCCGCAGCTTATATGGCTGCATGTCTGGGAGAGAGTGTGGGACAGACTGTAGGCTACCGTATGCGGATGGATACCCGGGTGGGGCGGAATACACGCATTGTTGTAGTGACGGAAGGCGTGCTGACGAGAATGCTCCAGAGCGATCCTTCGCTTGGGGATGTGGGGCTTGTGATCTTCGATGAGTTCCATGAGCGTAGTCTGCATGCGGATCTTGGACTGGCACTGGCGCTTGAAGCGCAGAGTGTGCTGCGAGAGGATCTGCGCATTCTGGTGATGTCGGCGACTCTGGACGGAGACCGCGTAGCTTCTCTGCTGGGGGAAGCGCCAGTCCTGCAATGCCCGGGCCGCACCTATCCTGTGGATACGATCTATATGCCTGAGGCAAGTAATGCTACTCCTGAGAAGTCTGCAGCTGCCGCTGTCCGCCGGGTGCTCGCTGAGCAGCCTGGGGATGTGCTTGTTTTTCTGCCCGGAGAGCGGGAGATCCGCCGGACGGAGCAGGAGCTGGCGTCAGGAAGCCTGCCGCCGGGAACGGTGCTGCGGCCGCTCTATGGCCAGTTGCCGCAGCACCAGCAGGATGCGGCAGTGGCTCCTGCGGTCGAAGGCGAGCGGAAGGTTGTGCTGGCAACCTCCATTGCCGAGACGAGTCTGACAATAGAAGGGGTACGCACCGTGATTGACACGGGGCTTCGCCGGACGCAGGTATTCTCTGCGCGTACCGGCATGCCGCGCTTAACGACGGTGCCGGTCTCGAAAGCATCGGCCGACCAGCGGCGCGGCCGGGCAGGCCGCACAGCGCCGGGCGTCTGCTACAGGCTGTGGAGCCGGGAGGCACATGATCATCTGCCGGACGATAGCGTCCCGGAGATCATGGAGACCGACCTGGCGCAGCTCGCCCTGGAGCTGGCGCTCTGGGGCGTGCCGGAGCCGGGAGCGCTCGCCTGGCTGGACGCGCCGCCTGCCGCGCCTTACGCGCAGGCCACGGCGCTGCTGCGCCAGCTCGGCGCGCTGGACGCCGGCGGCGCCATTACGCCGCACGGCCGCAGCATGGCCGTGCTTGGCGCGCACCCGCGCATCGCGCATATGCTGCTGCGCGCGGCAGACCTTGCAGCTGCGCCGCTCGCCGCCAGGCTCGCTGCGCTGCTGCAAGAGCGGGACCTCTTCAAGGGTCCCGCGGCTCTAGATAGCGACCTCACGCTGCGCGTGGAGGCGCTGCTCGGGTTCGAGCGCTCCGCCAGCAGCGGCGGAGCGGACCCGGCGGCCTTGCGCGCGGTGCAGCGCGAGAGCCGCAGCTTCCTGGCGCAGCTGCAGGCAGCGCCGGGCGAAGGGCCCGGCGACATCAGCCGCAGCGGCCTGCTGCTGTCGTTCGCCTATCCCGACCGCATCGGGCAGGGACGCGGCAATGGCGCGTTCCTGCTCTCCGGCGGCCGGGGGGCGGCGATGCGCGAGGGGCAGCCGCTGGCGCGCTCGCCTTACATCGTGGCACCCGGCGTGGATGACCGTGCCGGGCAGAGCCGGATTATGCTTGCCGCAGCGCTCTCCGAGCAGGACCTGCTGAAGCATCATGCGGACAGCCTTCTGGAGGAGCGCGAAGTCTACTGGGACAGTGAGAGCGGAAGCGTCAAGGCGCGAAGAGTGACCCGGCTGGGGGCGCTCATTCTGAAGCAAACGACCCATGAGCGGGCTACTTCCGAGGAGACAGAGAGCGTACTGCTAAAGGTGATTGCGGCGGAAGGGCTACAGCTGCTGCCTTGGGAGAAGGGAACCCTCCAGCTGCGGCAGCGGATGGAATTCGTGCACTCGCTGCGGGCCGACTGGCCCGATATGTCGGATGAGGCGTTGACGGATACATTGGAGGAATGGCTGGCACCTTTTATACAAGGGATGCGGAATCTCCGTGATCTGCAGCGGGTGAAGCTGACGCAGGCGCTGGAGGGGATGCTGGACTGGAATAGCCGCCAGCAGCTGAACAAGGAGGCGCCGACGCATATTACGGTACCGAGCGGTTCGCGGGTTCCCTTGGATTACAGCAATCCGGGAGCGCCGGTACTGGCAGTCAGGCTGCAGGAGATGTTCGGGCAGACGGATACGCCGAGGATCGGCGGAGGGAAGGTCCCGGTACTGCTGCACCTGCTGTCTCCGGCGAGAAGGCCGATGCAGATTACCTCAGATCTGGCCAGCTTCTGGCAGAACACCTATTTCGAGGTGAAAAAAGATCTGAAAGGACGTTACCCCAAGCACTACTGGCCTGATAATCCGCTGGAGGCAGTACCGACTAGCCGTACCCGTCCTTCCAAATAGAATGAGAGGGTAATCAGGTATTAGTGCAGCTGATGAAGCATTTCCTGTTTGGGCACTGCGTGAACGGGTAATACAATAGCGAACAACAATTACGAAGGAGGGCTTCAAGTGACAGAGAAAATTATTGGCGTATTCGATACGGAACAAGAAGCAACCAGAGCAATTGAAAGTTTGCAGAGTCAAGGGTTCACGAACGATGAGATTTCAGTAATAACGAAGGATCGAGATGACCTGAAACACATCTCCGAAGATACAGGAACAATGGCGCCGGAAGGCGTTGCTACAGGTGCAGCCACCGGCGGCGTAGTAGGCGGAATTACCGGACTGCTGGCCGGAATCGGTGCGCTGGCCATTCCGGGAATTGGTCCAATCCTTGCCGCAGGCCCAATCGCAGCTACGTTAACAGGGGCTGCCATCGGAGTAGGAGCAGGCGGTCTAGTGGGCGGATTAATCGGACTCGGCATTCCCGAGGATGAGGCCAGAGATTACGAAGGCTACATCGACAGCGGCAAAATCCTCGTCCTCGTCGATGACAACGGCCGCGGAAGAGATATCCATACTGTGTTCCGGGGGAACCGTTCACTTAACTCGGGCCGGTACGACAGTCTGTACCCTGAGGATACGCTGGCAGACCGCGGAGCAACTAACCCGGATCTGGTCCCTAGAGATACCACGGTTGGCAATACCTTGGGCAACAGGGGCGCGATGAATGCAGACCGTGACCCGGACCTCTACAACCGCGACAAAATCTAATGATATAGCGGGATATTGCCCCGCTAATATAGCACCCTCTAAGAACTGCCTGCGGGACAACCCCCAGGCAGTTCTTTTTGCGGCTTGCATCGCATTCCTTCATTATAATGTGACATAAGGGAAAGGACACATACAGCCGCTTATTATATAAATTCAACATATGAAAAATTCACAACAAACCGCAAATTCCATACCGCAAACCACCAACCACCCAACCTGCTCAGATCCTGTATAGATCTACATAGAGCCATAAGGCGGGACAGGGGACAAGCCTGGAGGCTACGAGCCATTACAGTAGGGGAATAGTTGGATTTTCAACACTTATTAATGAGCTTTTTCGCGTATCTACAGCAACAATTGGAAAAAGAGCACTTAAAAAACCACAATACCCCAACTTGAAGGCAAACGAGTAAAATTAACGGTCTTTTTTCCGCTTGCTGCCGTGCAATCCTCGAAGTTTGATGAAATAAGATACGTTTTTCCACTAAAAACAATATTTCATCATATGAAAAATTCACAATAGAAGCTCGAAAATCAACAACCACACTCGTCCACGACATCTAAACCCCATACCAACCACTTACCTATCTACTTCAAAAACAGAAAAAGTGAAGATAACCCATTCTCGACAAATAGCTCGATAAATAGGCAACTCTCTAAATGACTATTTGTAGCATTTTTCTGTATTGTAGCATTTCCCTGCTCGACGACAGTACTGCCCCGGCATCCTCCCTAATTTTAAATAACTTGTTGTGAAAGCTGGGAAATAGAGTTTATACTAGAGTAATAGTGGGAATTGCCAAGCGGCAACAGTTTTTCCTGCTATACGATTTCAAACAAAAAACACCCCGGGAGGTGTCTTATGGCGTTTATGATTGCCCAGCGGGCGTTTATAAAGGTATACCTGATTACTATGGTGGAGCAGCACAAAGGGTATGGTTATCAGATGCTAGAGGATTTGCGCAGAGATTTCAAAGCTCATGGCTATTCGCCTCCCCAAAGTGAAATTTACCGCGCCCTGCATGAGCTAGTGCAGCAAGGGATACTGTACCGCACCAAGCAGCTCAAGGGGAGCGACCCGAAGGTCGATTTTCAGGAGATTGTCTTGTATCATTTCACTTCGGATGGGGAGGAGAAGGCCAAGCTGTATAAGAAGCAGGTGAAGGCTGACCTTGACCGTTGTCTTGGAATCCTTAATAAAGCGGTAGCAGACAACTTTTGATGGCAGATCCACGAGCTGGCGGGCTCATGTATATCGATCAGGCCACGATCCGGCGGACTCATCAATATCAGTCTATCCACGAGCCTTATAAGCTGTGAACTGGCCGATCAGGAATCCTCATCTTCAGAATCCTGGTCCGGCGGGGTCACCGGTGAGCTTGCGCTGCCATAATTCTCCACGGCTTCCCAGGTACCGGCGTCATCGAATCTTCCGCTATTCTGCTGACGTCCTTCGCCTGCACCGGCTGGCGGCGGGGTCATGACCTCTCCTTCCACAGGACGTGCGCCGGTGTCGCGGCTGGTTAGGGCATGTTCCACGGTATAGCGGGTGTAGGGGATGGCTTCAAGCCGTTCATAAGGAATCTCTTGCTTGCTGGCTTCGCAGATGCCGTACGTTCCGTCATCCATCCGCGCAAGAGCAGCCTCGACCTCCGTTAATTCTTCGGATAGCGAGGTATTAATGGACAGGTCGCGGCTTCGTTCAAACGTCTCTGTTCCTGTATCGGCAGGATGGTTATCGACAGAAGAGAGCTCGCCCGTAGAGAGAATAAGGGAATCACCAAGCAGGCTGTCTTCAGCTCCATTGCCGGAGAAATGCTGCTCCAGCTCTGCCTTGCGCTCCTTAAGGGCTGCCCGGAGTGTATTCAATTGGTCTTTGGTTAAGTGGCTCATGTGTTATAGGGCAATCAGCGGACATCTCTATGCTGAATTGTAACTTTAGTGATATTTTCAGGCTGCTTTCACCCTGTTATAATAATTACTGCCGGATGAAAGCAGCATACACTTGGAGGTTATGAAATGGACGAACATATGAAACGGCGGCTGGATAAGCAGAGAAAGCTGTTCAGCCAGCTCGGTATTACCCTTGATGCACTTACAATTCACGAGAAGGAATTCAGTATGAAGCTTCGCGGCTATGATGCCGAAGAGGTGGATACGTTCCTGGACAGCGTTATTAAGGATTATGAACGGTTCTATGCCACCATAGCGGATCTGATGGATAAGTGGCAGGAGCAGCAGATTGAGATGAAAGAGCTGAAGGCAGAGGTGAAGACCGCAGCCACTCCGGCCCCTGTGCCGATTATTAAGGGGATCGATCCGCAGGATCTTGAGGATATCATTATCAAGCTGGAAGCCAATGTGCGTCAGCTCAAGGACAGATTGCCTGTGCCCCGCACGGAGGGGTATTTGTAAGCCCTGTGCAGCCACAACGTGAGAATAAACAATATGCAGCATAAGTATAACTCTGGACGGGGGTTGGACCATTGCCGGAGAAGCATGCTTGGAACTTGAAGATCCGCGGCAAAATCGCACTTGGATATGTCATGATACTATTAATGTTAGGCCTATTTCTGATTATAGTCTCCGGCCGGATTAACAGCTTGGAGAAAGAAACCGTGTTCTTGAGCGATCATGATATAGAAGTTCATGAACTTACATATCAAATTGAGAAAAATGTACTCGATATGGAGACCGGACAGCGGGGATACGTCCTTACCGATGATGAGTCTTACCTGGTGCCGTATAATGACGGGCTGGTACAGTGGAGGATTAATGCAGCTAAGCTGAATAATCTCATTGCCGATAACCCGAATCAGGTGCGGAATCTGGACACGGTTACGGATAATATCGAGAAGTGGGTCGATGTCGCCGGGCAGCATGTGGTTGAGCTGAAGAAGAATGGCAATACGCAGGCGGTCAACGCTTTTTTTCGCAACGATACGGGGAAAAATCTCGTCGACACGATCCGCTCCCAATCCGATTACTTCCGTGACATCGAACGAACGCTCACGAACGACCGGATCAGCAACCTGAAGGACAGTAATCATAAGCTGCTGATCACCATGTACATATTGTGGGGATTGGTGGTCGTACTTGCGCTGCTCATCACTTATCTGCTCTCGGCCAGCATTGTGAATCCTCTGCACAGCGTCATACAGGCCATCAACAGCATTGCCTCAGGCGGTAACCGCTCAGAGCGCATTAAGGTGAAGACACTTGATGAAATCTATGACCTCAGCGAAGCGACGAACGGACTGCTGGATAACGTGCAGCGGGAGCAGTGGATGAGCGAACAGCTCACCTCGATGTCGATTGCCCTGCAAGAGACCATTGATATGCCTTCACTGTGCAGAATTTTTGTCAGCCGGTTGTCGGTTATGCTGGAAATGCAGTATGCCACTATATATGTCGTGAATAATGATGAACTGTTCGAGCGCATCTATTCCTATGCAGGCGCAGAGAATAAGGAAGAGCGCATCGGGCCGCAGGTTATTCAGCCTGGAGTAGGCCTGGCAGGTCAATGTGCGCTGGATCAGCGGATGAATGTGATCGAGCAATTGCCTGATGACTATATCTACATCAACTCTGCTCTGGGCAGAACGGCACCCAGATTCGCTGTGATCGCTCCGATTATTTTTGAGAACAAGACCGTTGCCGTACTGGAGATCGCTGCGCTGACCCATTGGGCACCGTATCATTTCGAGCTGCTGAAGGAATTGCTGGACATGATGGGTGTTACCGTGAATTCGGTGAAGACCCGGATGGAGATCCAGAGGCTTCTGCATGAATCGCAGGTGATGAACGAAGAGCTTCAGGTTCAATCGGAGGAGCTTCAGACGCAATCTGAGGAGATGCAGATGCAGACGGAGGAGCTTCAGAGTCAGACCAGCGAGCTGCTCACCGTGAACAAGGAGCTTGAGAATCAGAAATATGTAGCCGAGAATGCAGCGATCGAGCTGGAGCGGTACAATGAACAGCTGGAGCAGAGCTCGCGTTACAAGTCTGAGTTCCTGGCCAATATGTCGCATGAGCTGCGTACGCCGCTGAACAGTATGCTGATTCTCTCACAGCTCCTGACGGAGAACCGCAATCATACCTTAAATGAGGAAGAACTGGGCTATGCCTCGGTCATCTACAATTCAGGCAGTGATCTGCTCAATATGATTAACGATATTCTGGATCTCTCCAAGGTGGAAGCCGGCAAAATGCTGGTGGAAATGGATGCCGTTAATCTCACCGAGCTACCATCGCTGCTGCAGGGTTATTTCGGCAAGCTTGCAGAAGCGCAAAATGTAGAGTTTAACGTGACTCTGAACCCGGAGGTTCCGGATCTGTTCTTCACCGATGAGATGCGGCTGCATCAGATTCTGCGGAATCTGCTGTCCAATGCCTTCAAATTCACTGAACAGGGCACGGTTACCGTAGAAATTACCAAGCTGGCGGCGTATTCGGATCAGCGTTACATAACACAGGGGCCGGTGCTGGCCTTTGCTGTACAGGATACCGGAATCGGCATCTCCGCGGAGAATCGTGACCTGATCTTCGAGGCCTTCCGCCAGGTGGACGGAACGACAGCCCGCAAATTCGGGGGAACTGGTCTGGGCTTATCCATCTCCCAGCAATTGGCTCAGCTACTGGGCGGACATATCAGCCTGGAGAGCGATGAGGGCAAGGGCAGTACATTCACCTTGTATCTCCCTTGCCGTGAACTGGACAGTGAAGAAGAACCGTTCCATCCGGCGGAGCTGGCTCAGACTGCAGCCGGGGCGGAGCACTCACGGACCGTCCATCTTGAAGGTCAGCCGGGCATTAGCCAGGACTCCCTGTTCGAGAAGGAATATGCCAAGCTGCAAGGCAGAACTGTGCTGATTGTAGATGATGATATGCGCAATATTTATGCCCTCCAGAAGGGTCTGGAGCCTTACGGAATGATCATCATTACCGCTCAGACAGGGTATGAATGTCTTCAAGTGGTTAGAGAGCAGCCGGAGGTGGATATCGTACTCCTGGATATTATGATGCCGGTTCTGGATGGCTACGACACGCTATCCATTATCCGTGAGGAGATGCATCTCACCGACCTCCCGATTATAGCGATCTCAGCCAAGACCATGAAGGAAGACCGTGAGCGTTGCCAGGCCGCCGGAGCCACTGATTTCATCAGCAAGCCGGTAATGATGCAGGACGTCATTACACGAATGTGCCGGTACATTTGACTTTTCCAAAAACCCATTGACGGGGATACAAGGTATGCTTTATGATGGGTTCATAAATGATCATTTATATGCAGTGGCGTGTTACCTTAACAGGGCATGAGCCAAGATTCGTACTCATTACTTTGAGTCCAGTCTTGGCTCTTTTTTGTGCAAAAAATCAGGCAATGGGCGGAAAGGAGGGGGAACTTGGCGAGGGACACTGAACAATTTCAGGTGCTGCGGGTGATTGGGAATAATGTCGTGATGGTAGAGGGCGGCAAGAAGAGCAAGGAATATGTAATTATCGGCAAGGGCATCGGGTTTGCGCTTAAGGATACGGGTGTTATTGATTCGGATGATCCCCGGATTGAAAAGCTGTTTCGGCTGGAGGACCGGGAGGAATGGAGTCAGTATCAGATTCTGCTGGAGGATATTGATCCCAAAGTCATGAAGATCACGGATGAGATTATCTCTGATATCGCCCGTGAGTTTTCCGGCAAGTTAAACGACAAGATCTATTTGGCGCTCCCCAGCCATATCCAATTCACCATCTTCCGCTTGCGCAGCGGGATGGACATTGTGAATCCATTCCTGGAGGAGACCCGGATGACGTTCCCCAAGGAATTTGAGATCGCTTCCAAGGCGGCTGAGAAGATCAGCGAAGGCTTTGAAGTGCAGATTCCTGAAGACGAGGTCGGTTTCCTTACTTACCACGTCTATTCTGCGGTCAGCAATGTGCCGGTGGGCCAGCTCGTGAAGGCCTCCAACATTGTCAGCGAGCTGATGGAGATGATCCGCAGTGAGCGCAAGATCCGCTTCGAGCAGGGCAGTATGAATCATGTCCGGCTGATGGTCCACTTGAGATTCTCGATTGAACGGATTCTGCAGGGTTCGATTATCGACAATCCTTTTGTGAAGCATATTAAGAAGGAATTCAAGGATGAATACAAGCTCGCACACAGGATGGGCACATTCATGCAGGGCAAGCTCAGTGTAGACGTACCCGAAGAAGAAATCTGCTTCCTGGCTATGCATCTGCACCGGCTGTTCCAGACCATAGAGAAGAATAAATAGCAGCGGCAAGGAGTGAGTTTTATGTTTTCGAGATGGAAAGCCAAAAAAGAAGAGAAACCTACTGAGGCGGTAACCCGCCTGGAGATATATGCTCCGGTCAGCGGACAGTCCGTACCGTTAACGGAAGTGCCGGATGAGACCTTTGCTGGTGGGCATATGGGCCAAGGTATCGCCATAGAACCTATAGAGGGACGTTTAACGGCACCTTTTGACGGGAAAATTGCGCATGTGGTCAAAACTAATCACGCTCTAATCCTGGAGCATGCCTCCGGGCTACAGCTGCTGATGCACATTGGAATTGATACGGTCAGCTTGCGGGGAGAGGGCTTCATCAGCCATATTGCCACCGGAGATGAAGTGCAGGCAGGGCAGACGCTGATCGAATTCGATCTGGAGGCGATCCGGGCTGCGGGCTACCGTACCATTACTCCAGTGATAGTAACTAGTAACGGGGAGGAAACCCCGGAGGTGAATTGTCATTACGGCCAGGTTACGGCAGGAACGAGCAGTATTCTTACCACAGCAGCTTCACAGCTATAGAACATACACTTATTAATATGAAACCAGGGGGATGATTTCATTATGTTGGCTTTTCTACAGAAGTTAGGGAAATCTCTGATGCTTCCAGTGGCAACTTTACCGGCGGCAGCCATTCTGCAAGGGTTCGGACTGATTAATTATGAGAAGGATTTCCATCTGGGCAGTACCGTAGGGGGATTCCTTAACCAGTATGTGGCTCCTTTTCTGAATGCGGGTGCGGGTGCAATCTTCGGTAATCTGGCGCTGATTTTTGCAATAGGGGTAGCGATCGGGTTCGCAGGTGATGCGGTTGCCGCGCTGTCAGCCCTGATTGCTTATCAGGTGCTGGACAGTATTCTTAAGGTGCTTCCAGCCCAAATGCCATTCATCGCCGATGATGTGAAGCTGAATATGGGCGTGCTGGGCGGGATTTTTGCCGGAGCCTGGGCTGCTTACCTCTACAAGAAATATCATAATATTAAAATGCCGGACTGGCTTGGCTTCTTCGCAGGCAAACGCTTCGTACCCATTATTACCGCTATCACCACCATGATTCTCGCAGTGCTGTTCGGCATGATCTGGAGCCCGATTCAGGATGTCATCAGTGACTTCGGTACCTGGGTTGTTGGTCTCGGCGGTGCAGGGGCATTTGTATTCGGGACGGCTAACCGTCTGCTGCTTCCGTTCGGCCTGCATCATGTAATCAACGCTATCGCCTGGTTCCAGCTCGGTGATTTCACGAACGCTGCAGGGGATATTGTTCACGGAGATCTGACACGCTTCTTCGCCGGAGATAAGACTGCGGGAATGTTCATGACAGGCTTCTTCCCGATTATGATGTTCGCTATGCCGGGCGCAGCCCTGGCATTCATTCATACAGCCAAACCGTCGAAACGCAAAATGGTCGCGTCCATCTTCATCGGATCGGCGATTGCTTCCTTCCTGACGGGAATCACGGAGCCGCTGGAATTCTCCTTCATGTTCCTCGCGCCGCTGCTGTATCTGGTACACGCTTTGCTGACGGGTTTTGCCGGATTCCTAATGTATGTGCTGGAGGTGAAGCTCGGGTTCGGATTCTCTGCCGGGCTCATTGATTACCTGCTTAACATGAAGCAGTCCACCAATGCGTGGGTGCTGATTCCAGTCGGGCTTGGCTTCTTCGTCCTCTACTATGTGTTATTCCGGTTCATTATCGTCAAGTTCAACCTCAAAACTCCAGGACGCGAGGATGAGACGGAAGAGAACCTGATTGATCTGTCCAAGAGCGGTACAACAGTGTCGTCCTCTTCTAGAGCCGCTAAGATTCTGGAGAACATCGGCGGTCCTGCGAACATCCGCAGCATCGATGCCTGTATTACCCGCTTGCGTCTTAACGTAAATGATGACAAGGCGGTTAAGGATTCCGCGCTTAAGCAGCTTGGTGCATCGGGAGTTATGCGGCTTGGGCAGGGCGCTGTACAGATTGTGTTCGGACCACAGTCCGAGCAACTCAAGGATGATATCAAGAAACTGATGTAGCTTCAAGAAGGTCAACAGAGCAGAATAGCTTTTCCTGGCAGGCATCCTTCGCGGGGTGTCTGTTTTTTGCTCATTCGTTCGCTTGCTCCCTATCGGCCTACGTTGATCACCTTGCGGACCCAAGTCGGCTCGTTGCCTGCCGCACGTAGCAGGCAATCGGCACAGGCAGCATAAGGCAGCGCCTGGAGCGGATGTATGCGGGCCAATGGGCCAGCCGTATAATTAGAAGAACTCTCTGCGTATTTAAGCACGGACGCCCGTACGACCACCCAGTCCAATCCGCTGCGCATTACGGCTTGTTCAGCAGCTGCCTTATCCTCAATCGCTTTGCGGAAAATGCGGCGCATCAAGCGGACAGCCCAGCGGTTGACGAGTGACAACTCACTTCCGTCACTCAGATTAATCCCGCTCTGCATCACCAGCCGCTGAACTCCGTGATGCTGACAGGCTGCAAGGATATTTGTAATTCCTTCTGACATGACGGTACCGGGCGAGAAGTTGGCCGCCATGACATTTTTGCCTGCCTTAAGATTTACCAGGCCCTTCTTGCCGGCAGTATCCGGGGAGACGTTGCTTGGAGGACCAACACAACTGATGACCGCTTCGCTTCCGGCAAGGGCCCCAATCATGCTGGATTTGTCGAATACATCCCCTTGCCGGATCGTAAGCCCAGTTGCAGGGGAGAGTGCCTCTGGTCTGCGTACCACAGCTATAACCTCATGTCCCGCTGCAAGTGCCTGCTCCATTACTTTTCTTCCCGTTCCTCCAGTGGCTCCGATAATTGCAATTTTCATTATGATATTCTCCTTTTAATGCACAGTCGTGAATTAGTAAGCATGTATGTATAATAATAAGCAGAACAAGAATCGATACAAGTCTTAAAAAGCCTGATTCTGTGCATTAATTCACGACTTCAATGGAATTGTGCAGTAATCTGCAGGAAAGCTGGTGAGGACAGAGTGGTAAAGATCGACCGGAGAATACGCAAGTCCCAGGAAGCCTTAAAAAAGGCTGTTATTGAGCTGATGCTGGAGAAGGATTTTGATCAAATTACAATACAGGACATTGCCGATAGAGCGGATGTCAGCCGCAGAACCCTTTATCTTCACTACACAGACAAATTTGATCTTCTGGACAAGCTCATAGAAGAGCATATCGGCAATATACGAGAAATCTGCGAAACTTCTGACGATGCCGCCGGATATACCGAAATGGGATTGGTGTGGTTTGAATATTTTGAGAAGCATTCGATGTTCTTCTCTGTTCTGCTGGGGAGTAAAGGCAGCTTGTTTTTCCGCGGGCGGTTTCTTGAATTCTTCCTCGGAGAGCTGGAGAAGGATAAGAGCCTGTCTGGTGGGAGCAGCAAGGATTCAGCCAACATCAGTAATGTAGACATCCAGTTTCTGGGATCAGCGATCGTTGGGGTAGTGGAATGGTGGTTCAAGAATGGACAGCCGCTCTCTCCAGACGTAATGGCGCAGCGGATCGGGATGTTGCTGGAGAGAAATCTTGAAGCAAGGTGATACAAATCTGCCTTAGCCTTCGTCTTACTTATAGCTGCAGCGGATAAGGAGGATTTACCTAATGAATATTCCGGAATCAGACCCATACAAATTAATCTTTTATGAGCATTACCCGAGTGTGCGGCGTAAGCTGGCGGCACTTGTGAGGGACGAGAGTGCTGCTGATGATCTGGCACAGGAGGTTTTTATCAGACTCTACCGGAATCCGCCGGATGATCCGGCGGCTCTGGGGGCGTGGCTGCATAGAGTGCTTACACGGATCGGATATGATTATCTGAATCAGCGGGTGAGAGAGCGGCGTCTGATCAACAAGCAGGAGCTGCTATATGATGCAGGGGCTTCAGCTCCTACAGGTGAAGAAGTGGTCCTCAGCAAGCTGGATCAGGAAGATGTGCGGAGCTGGCTGGAGGATCTTCCTCAGCGGGACCGGCAAGCCCTGCTGCTTAAGTATTCGGGCTACAGCTATGCTGAGATCGCCGGGGAGCTGGGAGTGAGGCCGCCCGTGGTCGGAACTCTATTAAGCCGGGCGACAGCCAAACTGAAACACCATGCGGTGAAATCCATTCCGCAAGAATAATGAGATCCGGGAGGAAAGAAACCATGAATAGAGCAAACGGGCAGGTACAGCCCCAGAGTACAGATGAAGCCTGGGCTAGATTACAGGAGAAGCTGGGAGACGAGCCGGTCAATCCAGTATGGGCTGCATGGGGCAAGCAAAATCCCCTTCTTGAGGAACAAGCTGCCAAGACTGATAGATCAGATAGAACAGAATTGGCAGCAGATGAATTGCTTACGGCAGCAATGGCGGATAACCTTGCAGCAGCGGAGCCAGTGCAAAATACAGGGCGGAAGTCACGCCGGCCTATGATGAGCCGCACCCGCAAGTGGGCCGCAGCGGCGGCAGGCGTAGCGATTTTTGCAGCAATTCTGGCTACTCCGGTAGGGAATACAGCCATGGCAGCCTTGCTGAACCAGTTCAAGATGCAGGAGGCTACTGTTGTTGAAGAAGGCGATCTGCGGGATATGTTCTATCGGATAACAGAGAATGGTAATGGCAATATTGAACAATCCCTTGAGGCCTTCGGTGACGTCTCCATCACTAATGGTGAGGCGAAGGGGAATGTTCCGCTCAAGGATATCCAAGGCATGCTGGGCTATGAGCCGCTGAAGGGGTCTGGTATGGATTCAGCCAAGCTTGTAGAGGTAAGAGGGTCCTATGATATCACACTGAACCTGAAGGTGGAGGAAGTGAATAAGGCGCTGAAACGCCTGGGCTCGGACAATCTGCTGCCTGCATCTGTAGACGGCAAACCGATTACGCTTCATATCCCCGAGCAGGTGAATTATGATCTGGGCAGCGATCAACACTGGGGAGCCTTGTCACAAATGAACACACCTGTCGTTACCGTAGATCCTTCTGTGGATCTGGACGAAGCGGTTGATGCGGTTGTGAACTTCCCGCTGATTCCCGACAATCTGCGAAGCAGCCTGCAGAAGAGCCGGATCTTGTCCGGCGATCTGCCGATGCCGCTGATTAAGGGCAGTCATGATGAACAGATTACGGTGGCCGGTACGCCGGTGATTCTTACTGAAATGAAGTTCAGTAACAGCAACAGCTATACGGCTGTCTGGGTGCAAAAGGGGCAGTTCCTGCAGCTTAGCGGCGGAGATATCTATCCTGACCGCGAGCAGTTCATCCAGAAGGTACAGGAGTTGATCACACAATGAGCAGTATCCCTGCGATTGATGCGAACGCCTTGACCAAAGCTTATCCGAACGGGCGCGGTTGCCGGGATGTTACTTTGACTGTGGGGAAAGGGGAAGCCTTCGGCTTCCTCGGCCCCAATGGTGCCGGCAAGAGTACCTTTGTCAAAATGCTGGTCGGACTCATCTCACCAACAGGCGGCCATGCTTCCATCCTGGGCCATCCGCTGGGCTCTATGGAAGCCAAAATGAAGATTGGCTATTTGCCGGAGCTGTACCGTTACCAGGATTGGCTGACCGGTGAAGAGGTGGTTAGGCTTCATGCCAAGCTGTGCCGGATTCCCAAATCCGTCATGGACCAGAGAATTCCTCAGCTCCTGCAGGAGGTAGGCATCGGGCTGCGCGGGAGGGACCGGGTCAAGCATTATTCCAAGGGAATGCAGCAGCGGCTGGGTCTTGCGTGTGCGCTGGTGAATGACCCGGAGATTCTGTTCCTGGATGAACCCTCCTCAGCCCTTGATCCCATCGGGAGAATGGAAGTGCGGAAGATTCTGCAGCGGCTGAAGGAACGGGGAATTACTATTTTTCTCAACTCTCATTTACTTGAGGACGTTGAAGTGCTGTGCGACCGGATGGCTCTGCTGAGTAACGGAGCGGTCCTGCGGCACGGCAAAGTAGCGGAGATGCTGAATAAACGGACAAGCTGGCATTTTAAAGTGGGCGGATACACGCCTTTTTTGCTGTCCTGGCTTAATGAGCATACGGGTCTATCCATCCGGCAATCCATGCCTGCGGCGGGTAAATCGGGCAATGCTCCGGCACGGGAGGAGTCAGATTCAAGCGTCGTATGGCTTGCGGCGGAGCTGGATCATGAGGAACAGGCAGGCTGGCTGAACGGGCTGATGGTGGAGCAGGGAATGACGTTGTACCAGGTGAACCGCCAGTCTGAACGGCTGGAGGATTGGTTCATGGATGCGGTAGCCGGGCTTAGTCATAGGGGGGAGAAGGAATGAGAACCATACTGGCAATGACCTGGAAGGAAATGCTGCGCAAAAAAGTGATGCTGCTAACCCTCCTGCTGACTCTGGTGTTCCTGATTGCCTTCTGGTTCGTGGCCGATACCGTGGGAATGAACGATCAGGGGGCCGGAACGCTGGGAAATGGCAGCGGGTTGTTCATGCAGTACATGAACGGCGCTTTTATTCTGAGTCTGGGCTTCTTCTTCGGCGCATTCGTTATTGCCTTTCTGGCGATCTTCAGCTCCTTCTCGGTGATTGCCGGTGAAGCGGAGCAGGGGGTCATGCAGGCTCTGTTACCCCGGCCGCTGCCGCGCTGGAAATGGTATCTTGGCCGCTGGCTGGGCTTCGTCACGCTGGGAACGATCTATGCCCTCATTCTGTTCACTGCGATTCTGCTGATTACAAGTGCCCACGCGAATGTTCCTAGAGATGCAGTCGTGCTTGCGAAGTCATTCCTGCTGTTCGCCTCTGTAGTTCCCTTGTTAATCTCCGTATCCATGCTGGGTTCAGGATTATTCTCGGCGCTTGGCAACGGTGTGTTCATGACGATGCTCTACGGGGCGGGATTTCTCGGAGGGATGGTAGATAAGCTTAGCGGGTCGCTGAGACTGGAGGACGACGGACTGAAGGTGCTGAATAATCTGACCGGAATGATCTCGATGATTATGCCCGCAGATACCTTGCAGCGCCGAATGACTGTCGAGCTGTTCAGTTTACAGGATATGAATGGTATGGTGTCGATGGATAGCGGGGCGCTTAGTCTCATGAATTTCAATTCATTTCCGTCTAATACCTTTGTCGTATACGCTGTAATCTATACTGTGGTTATCTTTGGGCTGGGACTTCTGCGCTTTCAGCGTAAGGATCTGTAGGAATCAGGCCGTGCATACTTTAAAAAACAAACAAAGCAGCGCCCCGAAGGTTCCTGTTCAGGAGCTTCAAGGGCGCTGCTTCGCGTGCCGTGCGGGAATCATTTGCTCACGCCGATCTCGATCCAGTCCGTTGACCAGTTACCGATCTCTCCTAGAATGGGAGCGAGGGCCGTACCTTTATCGGTTAACGAATACTCAATTCGTACGGGCATCTCAGGGTATACAGAACGCTGTATGATCCCCTCAGCCTCCATTTCCTTCAACCGGTCTGACAAGACCTTTCCGCTAAGGTTGGACAAGCAATGCTCAATTTCTCCGAACCGGCGCGGACCATCCATCAGGACGAACACGATCAGGGCGACCCACCGCTTACTAAGCACATCTACCGCTTTCTCAAACCGCGGGCACATCTCAAAATCATTCATAAGGATCACCTCAGCATTCATTATATCATAAACTTACAATAAGTAATTATAAATATTTAAATATATATTATAACTTGACGAAGTTATATTACAATGATAAACTAACTTACAAATAGTTACTGTGAAGAAAATTAAATATCAAAATTTAAAACGAAGTGCACTCTATTCGCAGCAAGTTTGCGTAATGGAATCGAAGAAGCGTATACTATCAAACTTTTAGGACGGTGCTCTTATGATTAACCCAGATATCCTATCTATCCTACAGAACAAAATAAGCCGGATTCCTATGGAACATTCCATGAATATATTGGTCGGACCTATTACTCTGCCTGTCAATCTGGACGGGGAGACGATCACCTTCAAATGGTACAGCTGGCTGAACGTGACGGACGAAGAGCTTCAGCGCGCGGAAGGCAAGGAGGCTACCGAGCTGCTCATCAGCCGTTTATCCTCAATGAAGCTTGCAGATGGACAGCAGTCCAGTGTCCTGGTCTACGGAGATTTCGAGCATTCCGAGGAAGCGCTGATCCGAATGCACAGTATTTGCCATACCGGGGATATCTTCGGCAGCAAGCGCTGCGATTGCGGCTTCCAGCTGCATCAGTCGATGAAGATGATTGCCCAGCATGGCGCCGGGGCCCTCTTTTATCTGGCGAATCATGAAGGAAGAGGCATTGGCTTGTTCAGCAAAGCAATGGCATATCTTCTTCAGGAAGAAGGGTATGATACAGTAGAGGCCAATCTGGAGCTTGGGTTCGCCGATGATTCCAGAGATTACACAGATGCGATTAGTGTGCTTCAGCATTTGCGCAGCCATCCGGTGACTCTGATCACCAACAATCCGAAGAAGCTGGAAGCACTACGGGCTGCCGGAATGAATACAGTGAAGCGGGTGCCGCTATGGGGCGACGTATCGGCCTTCAATGAGAAGTACCTGCGGACCAAGGTGGCCCGTTCCGGACATCTGGAGGCTGTGCCGGGTGCAGAGTTTTTTGAGGGAAGAGTGGCTAAATAAGCAGGCTGGACGGATATGCATCCGTTCCATTATAATGGGGTACTGAACCCAATACTTAGCTTAGTGAGGTAACCTATGAATGCTATACAAGTGCAGGACTTGCGCAAGACCTTCAAAGTCCAAAAAAACCGCGAGGGCCTCAAAGGGGCCTTCGCTGATTTGTTTAAGCGGCAATATTCCGAAGTAACAGCAGTGAAGGACATCTCGTTCAGCATTCCCGAAGGTGAAATCTGCGGATATATTGGGGAGAACGGGGCAGGGAAGTCTACTACGATCAAAATGCTTACCGGAATTCTTGTCCCGACCGCCGGCAGTCTGACTGTCGGCGGCTTCGTGCCGTACGAGGAACGCGAGAAGTTCGTGCAGAACATCGGCGTTGTCTTCGGCCAGCGGAGCCAGCTCTGGTGGGATATCGGCGTTATTGAGTCGTTCCAGCTACTGCGCAAGGTATACCGCGTGTCCGAACAGGACTTCAAAAAACGTCTGGATGAGCTGGTGGAACGCCTGGAGCTTCAGGATCTGCTGAACCGTCCGGTCCGCAAATTAAGCCTGGGCCAGCGTATGCGCTGCGAGCTTGTAGCGGCACTGCTGCACAATCCGTCCATTTTGTTCCTGGATGAACCCACGATTGGACTGGATATTGTTGTGAAGTCGGAGATCCGCGAATTCCTGAAGGATATGAACCGGGAGCATGGCACAACCATCCTGCTGACGACTCATGATCTGCAGGATATCGAAGCGCTCTGTTCGCGGGTCATCATGCTGGATGACGGGCGGATTATCTATGACGGAGGTCTGGATGATCTGAAGCAGCGCTGGGGAACCGGGCGTGAGGTGCAGTTCCAGTTCGGAACAGCCACGAAGCTGCAGCAGCTGATCGGCTGGACGGAAGGCATGCCGGTGACCTGGACCGCAGAGAATGAGCTGGCGGCCAAGGTTTGGATTCCGCTGGAGCTGAATGTATCGGATGTGCTGGGCCGGGTCGTCGGACAGGCCGATATTACAGACATCAAAATCATCGAAACAAATACGGATGACATCGTCCGCAGTATTTATCAGTCAGGCTCGGCAGAGAAGCCGGAGGAGCGGATCGCCGCTCTCAGCGATGAGAAAGAGGTTATCCATGTCTGAGAAGCTGGCAACGGCAGTTCCCTCCTCCGGAGGTTCTCGGGGCGGTTCCGGGGAGAATGGGCGGAGGCTGCTGCTTGGCGCTTATTTTGATTTTATCCGTATCCGGTTCCTGACGATGCTTGCTTACCGGGTGAATTACTATTCGGGGATTCTGATCTACACGCTCAATATCGGGGTGAACTATTTCACCTGGAGAGCGATCTATGGCGATGGTGAATCGCTCGGCGGCTTTACCGGGGCGCAGATGACCACGTATGTGGCGGTGTCCTGGATGGCGCGTGCCTTCTACTTCAATAATCTGGACCGGGAGATCTCTACGGATATCCGTGACGGAAGCATTGCGATCCAGTTCATCCGGCCTTATAATTATGTTCTGGTCAAAATGATGCAGGGCCTCGGCGAAGGCCTGTTCCGCTTCATGATGCTGATGATCCCGGGCATGGTGATTGCCATTCTGCTGTTTCCGGTACAGCTTCCTACGGAGCCTTCGGCTTGGGCCGGGTTCCTGGTCATGCTGTTCTTCAGCTTCCTGATCAGCTCGCAGATTAATATTATCACAGGCCTGTCTGCCTTCTTCGTGGAGAACAATGAGGGGATGATGCGCATGAAGCGTGTGGTCGTGGATCTGTTCTCGGGGCTGATTGTGCCGATTACCTTATTCCCGGACTGGTTGTCCTCCGTGCTTAAAGTTCTTCCCTTCCAAGCGATTACCTATCTGCCGGGCTCAGTATTTACAGGCCGGGTGCAGGGGGTAGGCATCTGGAATGTGCTGGGTATCCAGGTCATCTGGTTCCTGATTCTGCTCATTCCGATTGTCTGGCTAAATCACGCAGCGCGTCAGCGGCTGTTCGTGCAGGGGGGTTAAGCTGAGCTATGTACTACCTGGGCTTATTGATTGAATATCTGAAGAATTATATGAAAACACGGTTAACTTACCGCGCGGATTTCTGGGTGGAGGTCATTTCCGACCTGCTGTTCCAGGCGACGAACTTTATCTTCATCCTGGTCATCTTCATGCATACTGACAGCCTGGGCGGCTGGAATCAGAACGAAGTGGTGTTCGTCTACGGCTTCTTCATGGTACCGTTCGGCGTGTTCAGCTGCTTCGTCAATATGTGGGGCTTCAGTGAGCGGTATATTGTCAAAGGCGAAATGGACCGCATCCTGACCCGTCCGGCGCATAACCTGTTCCAGATCTTCCTGGAGAATGTGGACCCGCCATCCCTGTTCGGCTCCTTCATCGGGCTGATTGTGATGGCGATCAGCGGCAGCAATCTGGGCCTGCCGTTTGAATGGTGGACCCTGCCGATGCTGATTCTTCTGACGCTCAGCGCTGTAGCCATTTATACAGGGATCTATACGACACTGACCTCGTTGTCGTTCTATTCGGATGCGCCTACAGGCATTCTGCCGCTGATGTATAACATTCAGACGTACGGACGTTATCCGGTAACGATCTACAACCGGGCGATTCAGGTGCTGCTTACCTGGATTATCCCGTTCGCTTTTGTCGGGATATATCCGGCAGCCTTGTTCCTGCACCGCGATGAGATGCGGACGATGGCCCTGCTGACCCCGCTGGTCGGCGTGGTCTTCCTCAGCATCGGCCTGATGGCCTGGAGCTATGGCGTCAAGCGGTATAAGGGCGCCGGGTCTTAAGACGGTTGAATGAAATAGCTATACAATGGGGGTTGTCCCGCAGCATAAGTCTGGCTGCCGGGGCAGCCCTCTTTGTCAATAAAATAACAGCAATCGCTATCCGCAGGATGTTCGCTTTCAAGTGAAACGTACTATCCAGATGCTCGGAAAATGCTACTTATCTAAATGTTGAAAGCGCATAATAAGAGAAGAGAGGTACAGCATTCTAATAGGGAAAGAAGGATGGGACAGAATGGATAAATACATAGTCGGCATTGACCTGGGCGGAACCAATATCAAGGCAGGCCTTTTTGATAAGCATTTCACAGCCCTGGAGGAGTTGTCGATACCCACAGAAGCGCAGAAGGGTCCGGCACATGTGCTGGAGCGGATCAGGCTTGCTGTTACACAGCTATGTGCAGGAAGCGGAATTTACGAGTCGCAGATTACCTGTATGGGAATGGGAATCCCTGGTCTGCTCGACCCGGAGGAGGGCCTGTCGGTCTTCTCACCGAATTTTCCCGGCTGGGAGCAGGTCCATGTGGTCAACGAAATGAAGCCATACTACGGCTTCGAGGTCTACATAGATAATGATGTGCGGGTTAATCTCTACGGAGAATGGCACCATGGTGCCGGACAAGGGCATAAGCATCTGATACTGCTCACACTCGGGACCGGTCTCGGCTCCGGGATGGTTCATGACGGCAAGGTGCTGTATGGGACAACCTTCAGCGCAGGTGAAATCGGGCATATGAATATGTACCGGCAGGGACGTCCCTGCCGCTGCGGAAGCTCTGGATGCCTGGGGAGGTATGTATCTGCGGTGGGGATGGTGAATACCTTCAAGGAGAAGCTGGAGGCAGGTAGGGTCAGCCTGATTCAGACCTGGACCAAGCAGACCCAGAAGCAGATCACGGCGCAGATGATCTCAGAGGCTTATGATCTTGGAGACCCCTTGGCCATTGAGGTTATGCATGAGACGGGGGAGCTGCTGGGATACGGGCTGGCGAATGTGATTAATCTGCTGAACCCGGAGCTGGTTATTATCGGGGGCGGCATGGCCGCAGCAGGAGACCGTCTCCTGAACAGTGTCCGCGATACTGTAAATGCCCATGCGCTGAAGCTGTCCGCCAGCCGGTGCCGGATTGTTCAGGCTGAACTGGGCAGCCGTGCAGGTACGCTGGGTGCGGCTGTATATGCTTATCAGAAGCAGAAGCATACGCAACTAGACTATTCTAACTGAGCAGAAAATCCACTGATGCAAAACTATTGAAATGCAATAATTCACCATATGTCCATATAAAAGCCCGGAATCGACATGAATCGTCAAATTAACCCAATGAATATAGTAACTGACAGGCGATATACTGATAACAGTGCAGATATATGGAATATATATCCTCCTCTTCTAAGGAAGAAGATTGGATGATCTGGTTCTTCCATACTGCGAATTATAATCACGGGCAGATTGAATGAACCGTTAGCAGGTTGCTTAAGGTCTTCATGCGTTCGATAAGGAGCCGTTCATGTTATGAATCTCGTAATTGGGGGTAATGGCGGTCTGGGCCATTCTATCACACAAGAATTACTGTCACGGGGCAAGCTAGTGACAGCTACATACCACCGTTCCAGTCAGGCTCTGCGCAGGCTGAAGGGGCCGCTGCTGACCATAGCAGCAGTAGATGTAATGAATGAGAAGGTGCTGGCTGAAGCGCTGAATGGGGTAACAACCGTCTATTTCTGTCTTAATGTGCCGTATCAGGATTGGTACTCTGTCATGCCGGAGGCGCTGGAGCGGGTAACCCGCCTGCTTAGGACCGGACAGACGCTGGTATTTCCGGGCAATATTTACGGTTACGGCAAGCTCCAATATCTTCCGGCGGATGAACGCCATCCGAAGGAGGCACGAACCCGCAAGGGGAAGCTGCGGAATCAACTGGAGGAGCTGCTGAAGACGGAGGCTGAACGGCGGGGCTTCCGTTACGTGATTCCGCGATATCCGGATTATTACGGTCCCAATGTCACGAACCGGTTATTCGGACCGATCTTCAGCGGAGCCCTCCAGGCCAGAACGATTAAGTGGCCGGTGAAGCTGGATGTCCCGCATGATCTGGTCTATATCCGCGATGCGGCCAGGGCGGCCGTGCTGCTGGCGGAGAGCGGCGAGCAGGGGGAGTGGCATGTATCCGGCTCCGGCGCTATTGAGGGGCGGCAATTCCTGATGAACATCCAGCAAGCGGCTGGCAGCAAGGGGAAGTGCTGTGCGCTGCCGGCATGGGCAGTCGGAGTAGCCGGTGTGTTCAATAAGGAAGCGAACGAATTCCATGAGCTTCTATATGAATTCGAGTATCCGCTTCTGCTGAATGATAATAAATTCATGATGCGGTTCCCCGAGTACAATCCGACATCGTATAAGCGGGCCATTAGGGAAACCATAGAATGGTTCCGCGAAGAGCTGGGCTAGCGGATGAAGCCAAGGGAACTGAGCAGCAGTGCTTGTATAATAAACTTGCAGAATTGTACGCCGTTCCGGGTAGCATGATATGCTATAGGCAGTAATACACGGGAGGTAATATGATGACACGCGACATACAACATATGCCTTATGGCTATGAACCGCCAGCCAATGAACGTAAGGGGACGCTGATCTTCTATGATTCGTTCGAGCATATATCGGATATGGAGCTGCTTAAGGCGGCAGAGACGGCAGTGGACCGCAAGTTCATGAAGCTAGTGCTCTACCCGCTGCATGAAGAAACCGTCCGGCGGATGACGAAGGAGCCGGTGAAGGCCTGGTATAAGCGGGATGACCGGCTGCATGAGTGGAAAAAAGAGCAGGGACAGTCCTTCATCACCGTGGAGAGCCTCGAAGGTAAGCGAAAGAAGTACACCCCGCTGGATTCGGCACTGCGTCATATCAGCGATATCTATCCTGCACCGTATTTCCTCTATCTGACTCCAGATATGGCGAATCTGTTCGCCTCCTTCTCCTCCTTCGAGGAGTGGATCGTCAAGCTGCGTCTGCTTCTCTCCGAAGCGCCGGCAGAGGTCCATCCGCGCCTGGAGAAATTCCGTCACCGCTGGGATGTGGCAGGCAGGGAACGCTGATCGGTTTACACCTTAGATTCGAAGCATAGAAGAAGAGAGAACTCAGGCCAGCCAAGCCTTGACAGTAGTGTTCTACTGCTGCAAGGACTGGCTGGCCTGTTCTGTGACAAGGAGTAGAGGTATGCAGCAGGAAGGAAATCCGGATTATTTGTGAAGCCCGGCCTGCTTGCGTCTGTGAGTGTACATTCTCCACTGATAATGAAGGAAGCAGCCGATGCAGAAGCCGAGAATGGCAACCGTTGCTGCGATTCCGACCATCAGACTGAAGAGATATCCCGCGATGGTCCAGCCGGCGAGAAAGCTGACCAGTCCGCCCGCCAGACTGAAGACGGCAATCTTCTGGTTGA
Source organism: Paenibacillus sp. FSL P4-0338 (assembly GCF_038002365.1). Taxonomy (NCBI): domain Bacteria; kingdom Bacillati; phylum Bacillota; class Bacilli; order Caryophanales; family Paenibacillaceae; genus Paenibacillus; species Paenibacillus sp. FSL P4-0338. Next base: position 1,312,867 of record NZ_JBBOCG010000001.1, read on the forward strand.
ATTGCTGCTGCTCCGGGTCTTCAAGCACATAGGCGGAGCGCGGCTTCTTCAGCAGCGGGCTGCACAGCTTGATGACGGGATTATATCCGAAAATTAGACCGGATAATCCCGCGGCAAGCGGGAGGGCGAGAATCCAGTGGAGACCTGTGAGCAAGGCCAGTAATACACATATGACAATGAAGGCCTGATTGAGCTTCACTAGCGGCCGGGGAATTCCCTGCACGGAAGGCGTTTGATTCATGTAAATCAAACCTTTCTCATTGGAATTATATAATTTAACTCGATTATAACGGCAGAACGCGGAAGTAGCAATCCTTATGTGCTACGATCAAGAAACAGAAATTAAATTTTGAAATTATTATCCATTGACAACGGAAGTTTTTTTGTGGTTTTATTATGTAGACCAATTGTTATAATTGTTGGATCGTCAAGATAAGGAAGTGTAGAGCTTGTCGAACAAGCCTAATGCACGCGAAGCCATTGTGGATACGGCTTCCAGGTTGTTTTTTACACAGGGGTACCATGCTACCGGACTGAATCAGATCATCAAGGACAGCGAATCGCCCAAGGGTTCCTTGTATTATTATTTCCCCCACGGCAAAGAGGAGCTGGCACTGACCTGCATTAACCGGACTAGTGAAGAGGTAGCCCATTTATTGCGCCATTATATGGAGGGTGAAGCGGCACCGGCTCAGGCAGTGCAGAATTTCATCATGTCTATGGCAAATGAGGCGGAAAAATCTTCTTTTGAAGGGCTCGTTCCGTTCAGCTTCTGGGTAGCCGTGGAGACCTCCTGTGTCAGCCATGAGCTTCGTACTGCTTGCCAGTGTGTCTTCAGAGATTGGCAGGATATTATTGCGAAGCGTCTGATCCGGGAGGGGGTACAGGAGGAAACGGCAGAGCGCAAAGCTTCGGTGGTGGTCTCCTTGTTCGAGGGAGCGCTGCTGCAGGCGTTGACCTGCAGAAATATTCAACCGCTGGAAGCAGCGGCAGAGTGCATTCCGGCAATACTGGCTTAACCGTAATACGCAAGACCAGAGAGAGATATACACAGATACCAGGAGGATACGAGAGTGAACGCAACTATGACTGACAAGGGGTCAAGCGAACCCCGGCAATTCAAGACTTTACCTATTCTGATCTCCCTGCTGATTGCCGGCTTCATCGGCATGTTCAGTGAGACCGCCCTAAATGTAGCTTTAAGTGATCTTATGAATGTCCTGCAAATTACACCATCGACGGCGCAGTGGCTGACTACCGCCTATCTGCTGACGCTGGGCATTCTGGTTCCGATCTCGGGGATGCTGCTGCAGTGGTTCACCACAAGACAGTTGTTCGTCGCTGCCCTATGCTTCTCTATTCTGGGCACATTCCTTGCGGCGATGTCGCCGAATTTCGAGTTTCTGCTCACTGCGAGAGTGGTGCAGGCGATGGGAACCGCGCTGCTGCTGCCGCTGATGTTCAATACGATTCTAATCATCATTCCCGCTGAGAAAAGAGGGGCGGCGATGGGACTTATCGGCTTGGTCATCATGGTAGCTCCAGCGATTGGACCTACGATTGCCGGTCTGCTGATTGAGAGCCTAAGCTGGCACTGGATCTTCTGGCTATCGCTGCCGTTCCTGGTGATCGCCCTAATTAGCGGAATTCTCTTCATGCAGAATGTCACGGAAGTGACGAAGCCGAAGATTGATGTCCTGTCCATTATTCTGTCCTCCTTCGGCTTCGGCGGTATTGTCTACGGCTTCAGCAGTGCTGGTGAAGCAGAAGGCTGGGGAAGTCCGAAGGTTATTATCGCCATCGTGATCGGTGCGATTGCCCTTATTCTATTCTGTATCCGCCAGTTGACAATGAAGCAGCCGATGATTGATCTGCGCGCCTTCAAGTTCCCGATGTTCGTGGTTGGAGTACTGATGGTCTTCATCTGTATGATGGTTATTCTCTCCTCGATGCTGATTCTTCCTATGTATCTGCAGCAGGGACAAGGGTATTCAGCCTTCAAGGCAGGATTACTGCTGCTGCCGGGCGGAATCATCAACGGCCTAATGTCGCCGGTTATGGGGCGTATGTTCGACAAATACGGTCCGAAATGGCTGGTTATCCCAGGACTGGCGCTCGTCGCCGTCTCCTTGTGGTTCTTCTCGGGGATTACAGCTACTTCGACCGTTGTCTTCGTGATCGTGCTTCACAGTGTGCTGATGATCGGAATCTCCATGATTATGATGCCTGCACAGACGAATGGTATCAATCAGCTTCCCATGGAATACTACCCGCATGGTACAGCCATTATGAATACACTCCAGCAGGTGGCGGGTGCGATTGGTACAGCATTGGCGGTAAGCATCATGACCTCCGGCTCCAAAAGCTACATGCAGACCGTTACTAACCCGGCTGATCCGCTAAACATCGGCGCTGCCTTCACTCATGGAGTGCAGAATGCCTTTATCTTCGGAATGGTCATGGCTATTATAGGTCTGGTGATTGCATTCTTCCTTAAGCGTGTCATCGTATCACACAAGACTCAGGCTTCTATGCATTAATTATCTGCAAATGAATAAGAACCTCTCCTTGTTAAAATGGGCAACCAATTTGGCGGGAGAGGTTTTTTTGTGTTTTATACTTTAATGGGGAGGATTGAACAAGGGCCACTAGGAAGAGCTTCCGTATTTCTCCCAGACCACTGCATACTTCTTCTCCAAGATCGCCCAGCGCTTCTCGGCGCCGTATTTCGCCTGGAGCTGCTTCAGGTATTGCTCCGCAGTCTCTGTATCCCCTGTATCCAGCAGGAACCCGAAGGTCTCCTCACTTAAATGCAGTGCTGTCCGCTGCATATAGTATTCAATAATGGCCCTGGCATCGGTTAAGGTGTACAAGAATTGAAGCCCCTGATCCAAGTGGAGCAGCAGGTCTGACGTGAACTTGTCCACATCTACTTCCGGCGTCAGGAAGTAGCGTTCCGGGGCGGCGGGGACGATTTGGTTGATCCGGGCATAGAAGTGAGCCAAACCCAGAGACAAAGCAGGCCTATATTGCGCAAGCTCTTCGGAATGAATATTGTAATTCACATAGAAGCTGAGCTCCTTGTGTGTATTGTACTTGAATTTCTGAATATTGATTTTATAGCTGAGTTGGCCCTCTATTTTGTTGAAATTCAGATCCTTTGTCCGATAGCCTTGCGCGGAGAAAAAAGGTTTGACGTCTTGTTTGATAATCTGCGTGAACAATTCCTTCATATTTAACAATTCGTTCATAGTAAGTAAGTCCTCCTTCACCTGAGGTGATAATAGACAGCATATTATAACGTGTCGGCTGACAGCTATAATTGTACTATAAACAGGATAAGCACAAATGACTTCATTCTGGGTGAATAAATACTGGACTGCATTTGGATAATCCTGTATATTAAGCATAGATAACCGATGTATAGGCGAAACAAACAGGAGGGAATGCCGATGAAGGTCAGCAAAGAAATGCTGAAGGGGAGTACAGGTACGATGATCCTCACTCTGCTGCTGGACAGGCCGCTGTATGGGTACGAGCTGATTAAGGAGCTGGAGCAGCGCTCACAGGGGGTTTTTGCCCTGAAGGAGGGTACGCTCTACCCGATTCTTCATGCGATGGAGAGTGAACGCTGGGTGGAAGCGTATTGGATGGAGGTAGACGGACGCAGACGCAAGTATTACCGGCTACTGGATGAGGGCAAGCACAAGCTGCAGGAGAAGAAGGCGGAATGGGCGCTGTTCAAGGGTGCCATGGATACCGTTCTGGGGGAGGGCAGCGGATGATGGAGCAAAGTAAGAAGGATCTGGAGCGTTATCTGGATACAGTGTGCGCACAAGTTAGGGCCAAAGGGATGCATAAAGAAATCCGGGACGAGCTAAGCGGACACTTCACAGACCTGGTGACGGAGCGGCTGGAGCTTGGTGCTACCGATGAAGAGGCTCAGCAGTATGCGATCAGGCAACTAGGTGATCCGCAGGCCGTAGGCAGAGAGCTGCACCAGATTCATAAACCGCGCATTCCCTGGGGGCTGCTGGCCGGTGTAATATTGTTGTCGGCGGTAAGTCTGCTGGGGATGGCAGCTGTGGAGGCGGGATTCACTGAGGATCTTATTCCTAATGCGCTAATGTTGCGTCAGTCTGTCTTTATCATCCTTGGTCTTATAGCTATGACCGGAATGTTCTTCATCAATTTCAAGCAATTGCAGCGGGCCTCAGGCTTTATCTATGGTGGAGCGTTACTAATGATTGCTGCCAGTCTGTGGCTCGGTCCTGAGATGATGAATGGCAGCAGGCGCTATGTTTCTATTCTGGGATTCCCATTTGATCTGATTGGTTGCAGTCCCTATCTCTTCGTTGTGGCGCTTGCAGGAATTTGGAAAAGACCAAATGTGCAGAATACTACGGGCGGACGACTGAGGAGTTGGTTGGAGTTGGGCTTGCTGCTGCTGCCTGCGGCCATTTATATTCTTATCCCTTCTTTTGCCGAGCTGGTTGTATATCTGGTTGTTGCTTTACCATTATATATAAGGATTACCCGGCGTTGGGTAAGCGTTATGGTTGTTGCTGTAAGCAGTGTATCAGGCGTTGCCCTATATGTTTGGAGTCAACTGCATTGGAGTGACCGGAACATTGATGCCTTCTATTTCCAAGATGTAGTGACAGGTGCAGGCTATATTAATCGGATCATACATGGGACGCTTACCTCTGCCGGCTGGAAGGGTCATGGCTTGGAAGGAGCAGGGAACGGGTTGATTTATCCATATACGGATCTGTTTCCCGTGGTGCTGATTCAAACCTTCGGCTGGGCCGGGGGGCTACTGCTCCTTGTGTTAACCTGTTGGTTTGTGCTGAAAATGGTTTCCTGCGCCCGCGCGGTAAGCGACACTTACGGCCGGATGTTGATCTTTGCTTTGACGCTGATGCTCTCGATCCGCTTGCTGTATGGCTTGTCTATACTCAGCGGCAGAATGCCGCTGATCTCCATACCGTTTCCATTCCTGAGCTACGGTCAGCATGTCTTCATTGAATTCGCTGCTGCCGGGCTGCTGATGGGGATTTACCGGCGTAAAGATATGCTCCCGGCGGGTCAAGCTCCATCTTCACTATAGACGCTCCCTGGGGCTGCACCGTATACTGGAAGGGTAAATATGGGATGAGGCAGGTGAGGAGTAAGCATCGTGAACAAGCTGCGATATACAGGTACAAGACTCGGATTACTGTTAGGTTCAATGATTGTAAGCGGGGCTGTGCTTCTGGGCGCCATGACAACGGCTACAGCGGCATCCGTGACTCCTGAGACACCGTTTACACCAAGTACAGTTGTGAAGAAAAATAATCTGCCCGGCGGTTTTGTCTATCTGGATGAGGTTATTCCCTCGGCGCAATATGAGATCCGTTATTATAGTGAGAATAATTTTACCGGCACCAGAGTGGACGGATATAAGGCACCGCTCGCGATCTTCACGAAGACTGCCGCTGCTGCACTGAAGAAGGTTAGCGAAGATCTGGAGCAGAAGGGTTATATCCTGAGAATCTATGACGCATACCGTCCGCAGCAAGCCGTCAATCACTTCGTGCGCTGGTCGCAGGATGCTTCCGATCTGAAGATGAAGCCACAGTATTATCCGAAGCTGGACAAGCGCAATCTGTTCAAGCTGGGCTTCATCGCCAAGAAATCGGGGCATTCCCGGGGCAGCACGATCGACTTGACCCTGGCCCAGAAGAGTACAGGCAAGCTGGTGGATATGGGCAGCCCTTATGATTTTTTCGGTGAAATCTCTTACTATAATACGACGCTCATCAGCAGCACCCAGCATGAGAGCCGCAAGATTCTGAAGGATGCGATGACGAAGCAGGGCTTCAAGCCGTACGCCAAGGAATGGTGGCATTTCACCCTGATTAAGGAACCTTATCCGAAGCAATATTTCAACTTCAAGGTGGAGTAGGGCTGTTCCAAAGCTGTACAGAACGGTTAATGAATAATGTAAGGTTAATCTCTGAAGCATGCGTGCATAATATTCTAATACAGGAGAGGTGGGATCGATTTGTTCAAAAGAATCGTAACCGTATTCCTTAGTGTAATGTTATTTGCAGCAGGAGCAGGTGTATTGACCAGTCCTAACGTTAGTGCCGCCGGAAGCTTGAGGATTATCGTGAACGGGCAGGAATTGCAGCTAGGCGGGGGGGCATCGGCCTATACCGACGGAACGGACATTATGCTCCCGCTGCGGGAGACGGCCCAAGCCCTCAAGTATAAGGTCACCTTCAGTGGTGCTACCGGGACGTTCCTGCTGGAACGGTTCCAGGAGAGCGTTCAGTTCAGACTCTCCGGTAAGGAGCTTGTGCTCGACGGCAAGAACAAAGTACCTTTTACAGGCGGCTTTGAATTAAAACAAAAAAAGGCGTACGCGCCGCTGTCTTTTTTTGCAGCAATCGGGTTAGTCACTTCCTATAATCCGGAAACAGACCAGGTTGACGTATACGCACCGGAGGTAATGGCTGGTGCCGTAGCGGGTCTGCTTGTAACCGGTAACTATCCGGCGCTGAAGGAGCGGTATTACGCCAAGGATGCAGAACCCGCTGTTCTTCCGGTGCTCCAGCAGAGCTGGGAAGGGATGAATACGCCGGCGGGCAGCTACCTCGGAGTGAAATCGACCACCAGCACACAGCAGGATGGAGTAATGATGATTGTGAGCGTATTGTCCTTCACCAAAGCGGAGGCCGTACTGACTCTGGAACTGGGCGCTTCAGGTAAGCTCACCAAGCTGACTCTAACGCCGGTTCAGGCAGCCAATGAAGTATTGGCCAGCCCGGCCCAACCCTAGATTCGTATAAGACATAACTTCACTCCCAAGGGAGAATTCCACGGCTTAAGCATAGCTGCAGGAATTCTCCCTTTATATTTCTGTTGACAGAATGCCGGAAAGAGAGTAATTTTAAATTCGAATTAAACAATGTTTAAATCGTTGATTAGATCAATGATTAAGATTCTGTGACAGAGGAGGGCGGCAATCTTCATTATGGCCAAACCGGACGGTAAGACGGATTCAACGGACAAAGATACGAAGCAGATTATTCTGGATGCCACCGTGGACTTAATCCGTGAGGGGGGATTCCGCTGCATCACCCTGCGCAGTATTGCAGCGAGGGCAGAGACCAATCTGGCGCTGGTGAACTACTACTACGGCTCCAAGGAGAAGCTGTTCGGCGATGCGGTGAAGCAGCTTATGGCGACTTTTGACGATGCCTTTAAGGTCCTGGAGGATACATCTTTGCCGCCAAAAGAGCGCCTGAAGCTGTTCTTCACGCGGTACATTGTCAATCTCAACCGCTATCCCGGTATGGCCCGGCAGATGCTTGACCAGCGGCATCATATCATGGGCTCCCACGATGAATATGCGAAATATTCCAAGCTGATGCGGATTGAGCGGATTCTGGACGCACTTGGGGAGATTACCGGAGAACAGGACCGCGATAAGCTCATGATGATGAATTTGCAGATCTACGGGGCGATTGTCTTCCCGGTAATTATGGTGAGCAGTTTCCCGAAGGAGCGTGAGGATCTTCAGGAGATCTTCAGGCTGGCCCCGCTGGAGGAGCAGATTGACGGGTTGTTTGAGCTTTATTTTCACAAGTATAACTAATCATGAATAGAGAGAAGAGTGGACAAGAGAATGTCAAAACCTATGAATCCAAGTAGCACCGCAGCAGCAGAGGCGCCGTTCTCTCTGAGAGCTATACTGCCATCCTTGCTGGCGATTATTGTCGGGATGATCATGGTTATTCTGGACAGCACCGCGGTCAATGTTGCCGTTCCGAATCTGGTGCAATATTTCGATACGGATCTGAAGACTGTTCAATGGGCGATCACCGGCTATACACTTGCGCTCGCTGCTGTAATTCCGCTGGCCGGCTATATGACGGACCGGTTCGGGTCCAAGCAGGTATTCCTAACGACCATTGCCATGTTCGTCTTTGGCTCTGTATTATGCTCTGTAGCTCAGACTTCGGGGCAGCTGGTTCTATTCCGCGTCATTCAAGGTCTTGGCGGCGGCATGGTCGCTCCAATCGGGATGGCGATGGTCTTCAGGCTCGCTCCGGCAGAGCGCAGAGGCTCTATCATGGGAATGCTCGGTATTCCAATGCTGCTGGCTCCGGCCCTGGGGCCGATTCTTTCGGGCTGGCTGGTGGAGTATGTAAGCTGGCACTGGATTTTCCTGATTAACCTGCCAATCGGTATTGTAGGTATTATTCTGGGCCTTAAATATTTGCCGGTGACCGAGAAAAAGGGAAGAGCTCACCTCGATATCCTCGGAATCATTCTGGCTCCGCTCGCCTTCTCGATGCTGGCTTATGGCGTCAATCAGGGCGGCGGGGAGAGCTGGACTTCAACCGGGGCTATCGTAGGCTTGTCGGTTGGCGGAGCCGCGTTGATCGTCTTTGTCATTGTTGAACTGCTGCAAAAGCATCCGCTGCTGGAGCTGCGCGTCTTCCGTTCCTCGGACTTCACGCGCGGGATTATTCTGTCCTGGGTCACACAGGCGGCATTGTTCGGCTCCATGCTGTTCGTTCCGCTGTATCTTCAGCAGATCCGCAATTACACGCCGCTCGAGACGGGTCTGATCCTGCTTCCCCAGGCGCTGGCTTCCGGAGTAGGGATGCCGCTGGGCGGCCGCTTGTTTGACAAAATCGGTGCACGTCCGCTGGTATTCGTAGGTCTCAGCATTATATCGACGGCCCTGTTCCTGCTCTCTGGAGTTACAGTAGACACCAGTCTTCCTATTATTATGCTGTGTCTGGTGATGATGGGCCTCGGTATGGGTCTGTCGATGATGCCGGTCAACACCCATGTTCTGAACTCTGCGCCGCGTGAATGGGTGAACCGGGTTACCCCGCTTACCGCCGCTGCCCAGCAGGTTGTGGTATCGTTCGCTGTTGCCGGTATGACCGGGTACCTGACCAGCCAGATTACCGTGCATATGGATAAAATGACCGCCGGAAGTAATCCGCTTGCCGCTGCCGTACAGGGCTTCGGGGATGTCTTCTTCCTCTCGGGCTGCATCGCCGTAGCCGGAGTGGTGCTCAGTCTGATTCTGCGCCGTCCAAAGACAGCAGGCGCTGCACCTTCTCCTGAAGAACAGCAGACGGATGCCGCCATGATGATGGGGCATTAACCGGTTGTAGCTGCTATGTAAGATAATCGTTATAGACTAACAAAGAACGTCCCTGACTGCCGGTTGGCAGGGGGGCGTTTTTTTGGTTTTTGGATGATCTGGTGGGGCATGAGCTATAGAGGTCCGTGGGTTCGAGCCGGATGTATATGGGAAACTGAATACAATGGGCGGGTGCGAGGGTGCATGGGAGGACGCTGGACCAGTTGAAGTCTGGGGAGCAAAATGAAGAGCACTAATGCACCTGAATATGCTCGATGTGGGCAAAAAGAGCAAATGAGGTGCACTAATACCCCTGAATACGCGAGATGCTGGCTAAAGGAGCAAAATGAGGAGCACTAGTGCACCTGAGTATGCTAGATGCGGGCTAAAGTGGAAAATGAGGTGCACTAATGCACCTCAATCGTCTGTTGCTTCAATAAATAAGCGGTTGGCTAAGGCTGGCACATACATTTGCTAAGCTATAAGTGCGCCCGCCGCTTCTTCAGCAGCCTTGCCGGAGGAACCATATGCAGCTTGCCCAGCAGCTCGGAGGCCAGAATCCCCAGCAGGACAAGAGCGGCACCAGTATAGCCCTGAAGCGAGAGTTGTTCGTGCACGAACAAGTAGCCGAAGAAGGCAGCGAATACCGGCTCAAGTGCGAAGATCAGACCGGTGCGGGTCGGTGTAGTGTACTTCTGGGCAACCGGCTGCAGGATGAACCCGCAGGCACTGCAAAAGATCCCCAGAGCCAGAATAGCGATCCAGCCCGGAAGGGTGGACGGCAGCGAAGGCGTCTCGAAGATAGCGGATAGAATCAGAGCATAGCCCCCGGCGAAGCCGAGCTGCAGAATGCCGATATTCAGCGAGTCGCAGGTCTTAACCGCCCGGCCCGTCACTAGAATCTGCACCGCATAGAATACTGCGGACAGAATACAGAGGAGATCACCGGGCTGGACTTGCAGCGATCCGTTCAGCGTAAGCAGCCCGATGCCGCTGATGGCGAGCACGGTGCCGAAGATCTGCGGGGGCGCGACTTTTTTGCGGAAGACCAGAACCTCCAGCATCGGAACGAACACAACGGTCAGAGCGACCAGGAAACCGGCATTAGAGGTCGTAGTGGTCTTCAGTCCGAAGGTGATGCAGGTGAATACGCCAAGCAGCAGGAAGCCGAGCAAGGCTCCGTATTTCAAGGTTCGGGCATCCATACTGCGCAGCCGTTTGCGGAAGAGCAGCCCCGCCAGGATGAACGCAAGCCCGAAGCGCAGTGCGATCAGATTGAATTCTCCCAGTGTACCCAATCCCAGCTTCATGAACAGGTAGGAGGAGCCCCAGAATAGTGTTACTACAATGAGCATTAGCTCGGCCTTAAGCGGCTTCATTCAGTCATCATCCTTCTTTATTTCAAGTGAATATAGTATAATACGCATGAATACATAAGGTAACTGAATGTTTATCATAGGATACATGAGAAATTATCATGTTAAGTGAGGGGGCTGGACATGAGTCTGATTAAGTACGAAGTGTTCCTGAAAGTGGTGGAGCTGGGCAGTCTAACGCGGGCCGCAGATGCGCTGGGCTTCACCCAATCCGGAATCAGCCACACGCTGAGCAGCCTGGAGCACGAGTTCGGCTTTCCGCTGCTGGTGCGCAGCCGGTCGGGGGTAAAGCTGACGGTGAACGGGGAGCAGGTGATGCAGCCGATCCGGGAGATTCTGAACTGGAATGAGCAGCTTAAGCAGCAGGTAGCGGATATTCATGGTCTGGAGACGGGGACGATTACCATAGGAACCTTCACGAGTGTCTCTGTCCATTGGCTGCCGGACATCATTAAGGAGTTCCGCCGGGAATTTCCTTACATAGAGTTCAAGCTGATGGAGGGCGGGTATCTGGAGATTGAGCAGTGGATCGAGGCTGGGGTGGTCGATTGCGGATTCCTATCATTGCCGACAAGGGAGCGGTTCGAAGTCATTCCGCTAAAGCAGGACCGGATGCTGGCGATTCTCCCGCTCAGCCATCCGCTGAGCAAGTCCCCTTATATGCCGCTGGCTCAGATCGCCTACGAGGACTTCATCATTCCGAAGCCCGGTTCGGACTATGACGTACAGCGGGTGCTGGAGAAGGCGGGCATCAAGCCGAACATCAAGTTCTCAGCCGGTGACGATTACGCCATTATTGCCATGGTGGAAAAAGGTCTGGGCATCAGCATCCTCCCGGAGCTGGTCACCAGGTTCCAGTATGAGCGTGTTGCCATGCTTGAGTTGGAGGAGCGGAGCTTTCGTTCCCTGGGCATCGCGGTCAACTCGATGAAATATGCTTCACCTGCCACGCGGCGGTTCTTACAGCATGTGCAGCACTGGTCGTCCGGCCAAGGCGTAATTTGAATGTTAAAAAAGCGCAAAAAGGCATGTTTTCAAAATTGAAAACATGCCTTTTTGCCAATGGTCATCCGCTTAATTTGCGCCCTTCATTGTCGAGAAACAACAGCTCGTAGTATTTTTTGGGCCGCCCCTTACTGTTGTCCCTTTTTTCAAATACCGTTTGTACTTGTTTACTTTCCTCAATTTTGTTAAGAATTCGGTTGGCACCTTTGACGGTCATGGACAGGCACTGTGCAACATCCTCAGAGGATAGCTTATTGGTTCGCATGATTGCTGCATAGGATATGATTTTCTGTAAATTGATGTTGTTGATTCCGATCCTTTTGGCTAAGGCGATGATTTCCGGGTCCCCCTGTTCAGAGAACTGGATGACATTCATGCTCCGCATGGGGCCGGCAACCTTCTGATTCTCGTCTATGAAAAAGCTGGAACTGCCCGTATAGGCTTCGGCCTGTCTGTGAGCCTTGGTGGCGTTAACGTTCGCTTGAAAATATTCATGCCCCGAGCCCCACCCGATCTTCACCTTGCCCTGTATACGCTCCTCCAGATACTCCAGCAGGCTACAGTTATGCGCGTTAGAGGTGATTCTCATGAAATTGCCGTAGGTGGTGTACAGTCTGACATAGCCTTCTGAGATTTGGGCCGTGTCTGCCAGATTTACGCTGCGCAAAAAATTGCCGACCAGGACTTTCAGCTCATGAAGCTCCTCTTCGGAGGAGTGCTGCTCATTTTGGACCGATAAACATGCGACCACTGCCCTCTGGTTCTTAAGCTTGAGGATGGTAATTTCGTTAATAATCTCGCTGATGGTCTCTTTAACGTTCTCCAAAGTTGGCCGGATTAAGATATATTTGACGCCGTGCTTTTGGAGTTCTGGAACAAAGTGACCGAAGGCTGTAATGGACAGGTCTATTTTCTTAGCTTCCCACAGCGTGATATGGTTCTCCAGCATGATCTCCACACGCTCCAGCAAATTTCCGCTGCTAACGGGCTTTCCTTCATGAGTCAGATATTGCTGGAATTCGCTGAAAGAATCGATGACATACGCATAATCCACATAGACTCGGGAGATATCAAGCTCAGGTTCTGTAACCAGCAGCCGGAAAAGCTCTCTGTACAGCAGATTCTCATCATCATGCAAAATGTGAACAGGTACCTTATCGTCAAGGCATTCCTTGTCTATGGCCTCGTAAAGCATCCTCCCGCTGATCACAAATCCATCCACCGAATCCAGGTTTTTGAGATAAATGTCCGTTGTTTCGCGGAAGTTGCTGATGGTAAGGAAGCGGAACTGGCACAGGGGCCGCATTTCTTCTTCAATGGCGCGGAAGTAATCCATATGGGACTCTGGCGTGATAATACCCAGCTTGATTTTCATAATTGATTCCTTTCATGAACAGTTCAATCAAAAGAGTTATATCACAATAAATGTGATATTACAATGTTCCGGCGGCCTACTGAAATAATGTTCTTAAAATGTCTAAAAGTATCTTGACAGTGGATGAATTTATAAGTACGATAAACATGTTCTCAAAAAGTCTTAAAATACAAAGGAGGAATGCCTACACTGTTCTTACGTTCATTTAATTTATGCTTTGGGAGATGTTCATTGTGAGTGTAGAAGCTGAAGACTTAATGAGTATGGCTCATCAGCTGCAGGACAAAATGGTCATGTACAGGCATCATCTTCATGCGATTCCTGAGCTTGATCTAAGTTTGCCTAAGACAACTGCATACGTAAAAGAGGCATTGGAGTCGATGGGTCTTAAGCCCACTCCCATAGGAGAATCAGGACTAACAGTTACCATTGGCGGACAGCATGAAGGGAAGGTGGTTCTGATCCGTGCGGATATGGACGCTTTGCCCATTCCAGAGGAAACGGAGCTCTCTTACGCGTCGTTGAATGGAAATATGCATGCCTGTGGGCATGACATGCACACTTCCATGCTGCTGGGGGCGGCGGAGATTCTGAAGGCGAGCGAAGAGCAGCTTCGCGGGACAGTTAAGCTTATGTTCCAGCCGGGTGAAGAGACGCTGCACGGAGCACAGATGATGCTGGAGAATGGGATTCTGGACAATCCCAAGGTGGATGCAGCCATGATGCTCCATGTGTTGACCGGAATGCCGCTTCCTATCGGACAATTTGTTGTGCCTGAGGAAGGGGGAGCGATCTCTGCTTCTTCGGATTGGTTCGAAATCATCATCCGCGGAAGGGGCTCACATGGAGCGATGCCCGAGGCCGCAGTGGACCCCTTAAATGTGGCTGCTCATCTTCATCTGGCGCTGCAGGGTATCCTCAGCCGGGAAATATCGCCGATTGAACATGCAGTGCTTACCATCGGCGTGATGGAAGGCGGCACTACGAACAACGTGATTCCCGATACGGCCAGATTGAAAGGCAGTGTGCGCACATTTAACACCGCATTGCGGGATAAAATGGAGACCCGTATCCGTGAAATTACCGCAGGGATCGGAGAAACTTTTCAGGCAAAGATGGAAGTGATTTATACACGTGGTTGTCCTGAAGTGAGAACGGATGGCGGGCTTAATGAGCAAATGAGGGCTTCGATTGCAAATACCTTCGGCGATGACTCCTATATTGGTATAACTGAGCTGATACCCGGCGGTAAATTAATGGGCTCGGAAGATTTCGCCTTTGTCTCACAGGCAGTGCCAAGTACCACGGTGTTTCTTAACGCAGGCAATATGCAAGATGGTTATAGTTATCCTGTACACCATCCAAAGACGATGTTCTCGGATGAGGTGCTTCATAGAGGGGCTGCGGCTTACGCAGCTTTTGCCAGAGACTGGCTTGAAAGTAACAGATAAGCTCTAAACCAAACTTAGGAGGAATTACAATGACAGAGAGACGTATGATTGGACCCACCAAATTCGAAGAGTACTCGGAGAAATACAAGGAATTCCTGTTAATGACCCGCCGTGACGGAATCATTGAAGTGCGTCTGCACACCGATGGAGGCTCGTACACGCACAATTGGGAAGCTCATACCGCCTGGTCTCATGCCTGGTCAGATATTGGCCGTGACCCTGAGAACGAAGTCATGATTATTACGGGAACTGGGGATAAATGGTTGATCGGCGACCCAGAGGTCTGGAATACGAAATTCATGGACTGGCCGAAGCAAAAGAAGCTCGAACAGTATCATGAATCACTGAGACTGCTTGAAAATCTGATCTTCTGCATCGACATTCCGACGATCGGGGTGGTCAACGGGCCGGGAACGCACTGTGAACTCGCAACACTCTGTGATATTACCATTTGTACGGAAGACGCTGACTTTTTCGATCCGCATTATCTGGGAGGCACGCCTCCAGGAGATGGAATGCTGCTGACACTGCAGAACATGATCGGTTTCAAAAAAGCTGCCTACTACGCCTACACCGGCAAGAATATCAATGGTCAGACCGCCTTGGACCTGGGTATCGTCAGTGAAGTTCTGCCCCGTGAAAAGCTTCTTCCGCGCGCATGGGAGCTTGCGGAGATGATCATGCAGGCACCGCGTTCAACGAGACATCTGTCTCACTCCATCATCTCCCGTCCATGGAAGCAGGCCCTGGTCGCCGATCAAGGATTCCAGCTGGCCCACCAGATGTACGACATGGCCATAGATGAAGAAGGAGCGCTGGAGCGGCTGAAGAAAATGCAAGGACGCCTGATGGGCAACGATGTTCAATAGAGAGATGACTGGACCTACTAGACTCGAAGAATACTCTGAGAAGTACAAGGACTTATTCCTCATGACCCGCCGTGACGGTATTCTCGAAGTGCGGTTGCACACTCACGGGGGACCTTTACAATTCGACTGGCCGGTCCAAGCCGCATATGGTCAGATATGGTCAGATATTGGCCGTGATCCTGAGAATGAAGTCATGATTCTCACAGGGACAGGAGAGTTGTGGCAGACCGGCAATCCTGAAGTCTGGACCACCAAATTCATGGATTGGCCGAATCGCCGGAAGCTAGAGATGTATCATGAATCACTTAGAATGATTGAAAATATGGTTCATTGCCTGGACATCCCCACGATTGGGGCGATCAATGGCACAGGCGCACACTGGCAATTGGGAACGCTTTGTGATATTACCCTTTGTACGGAAGCCACAGCGTTCTTCGATGCCCATTATCTGGGCGGTGTACCGCCCGGAGATGGAATCGTTCTGGCACTTCAAAGGATTGTGGGAACCAAGAAAGCGGCATACTATGCATACACGGGCTTGAACATTAATGCTCAAGAGGCATTAGATCTCGGTATGGTTAGCGAGGTGCTGCCTCATGATCAACTTCTTCCACGGGCATGGCAGCTGGCAGAAATGATCATGCAGGCACCCCGCTCTACGAGACATCTTACTCATTCGATTGTGTCACACCCGTGGAAACAAGCTTTTGCAGAGGATCAGGGTCTTCAGCTTACCCACCAATTGGTTGACATGGCTATGGATGAAGAGGGGATTCATGAGCGGTTGATGAAGCTTAAGGAACGTTTTCAGAGTAATGACAACTGAGAAGGGATAAGGGTGCTATGAGATCGTTGACTGAGCTATATAAGATTGGCAGCGGACCGTCAAGCTCCCATACCATGGGGCCGGAGAAAGCGGCCAGAATCTTCAAATCGGAAAATGAAGACGCAGACCAGTTCAAAGCGTTGATCTATGGTTCCCTTGCCAAAACAGGCAAAGGCCATATGACGGACAAGGCTATTCTTCGGGCATTGTCACCCGCTTCAGCGGAGGTTGAATTTGTTCCACAGCCTGACTTTGTTCTGCACCATCCCAATACGATGGACTTGTTCGCTTACAAAGACGGTCAGCAAACCAATTCCATGCGTGTTGTCAGCATCGGCGGCGGGGATATCGTGATTGAGGGACGGGAGGAGACGCTTGGATCTGGAGTCTACCCGGAGAACAGCTTTGCCGAGATCAGTACCTTTTGTAAAGCGAAGCATATCCGCCTAAGCGATTATGTTGAGCAGCGTGAAGGCCCGCAGATCTGGGAGTTCCTCCAAGGCATCTGGGAAGCGATGAAGCGGTCGATCGACGAGGGGTTATCTGTCACAGGGATTCTGGAAGGCGGGCTTAATGTTGAGCGCAAGGCGCAATATTTATATCATCAGGGGCATGTGGATGAGAGCCCGGAGACGCGGGAGAACCGGATCGTCAGCGCGTACGCTTTTGCCGTCAACGAACAGAATGCGGCCGCTGGTACAGTCGTAACGGCTCCAACCTGCGGGGCCTGCGGTGTTGTACCCGCCTCGCTCCGTTATATGCAGGAGAAGATGGAGGTCCCGGACGAACAGATCCTCCGGGCACTGGCTGTCGGCGGGCTTATTGGTAATCTGGTGAAGCAGAACGCCTCCATCAGCGGCGCTCAGTGCGGCTGCCAGGCGGAGGTGGGTACGGCTTGCTCTATGGCAGCGGCTGCACTGGCTGAACTGTCCGGTATGGAAATCGACCAGATTGAGTATGCGGCGGAGGTAGCCATGGAGCACCACCTGGGGTTAACGTGTGATCCGATTAACGGACTGGTGCAGATCCCTTGCATTGAGCGGAACGCTGTCGGCGCGATGCGGGCGATCAATGCGCTTAGCCTGGCTAAGTTCTTGTCGGGTACCCGTAAAATATCCTTTGATCTGGTTGTTCAGACGATGTATGAGACAGGCCTCGATATGAACAGCAGGTACCGCGAAACTTCTGAAGGCGGGCTTGCTAAGTTCTACAACATGGGCAGTTAAATGAAAATGATACCGCAGTAGATGAAGGATTAATTCCAAGCTTGTGAATAAGACAAGGAACGTCCCTTGCTGCCGGTTGGCAGAGGGGACATTTTTTTCGTTTGGCGGGAGATCTGTAGGGCGGACCTCACTGTAAGGCAAGAAGGGATTTGACTAAAGTGCAGCATGAATGAGAAAATGTATGCGTGTACATCGAGTAGTCTATTCAGTGAGGAGGCACCAAATGAAACAGCTGCGCATTGGAATGATAGGTTATAAATTCATGGGCAAGGCCCACAGCAACGCTTACCGCAGTCTGCCCATGTTCTTCCCGAAGGCCGTCAAGCCGCAAATGTCGGTCATCTGCGGACGCAATGAGGAGGCTGTACAAGAAGCGGCGGCACAGCTTGGCTGGTCGGAGAGCGTGACCGACTGGAAAGACCTGATCGCACGCAGCGATATTGATCTGGTCGATATTAATGCGCCAAGCAATGCCCATAAAGAGATTGCCCTGGCGGCTGCGGCTGCAGGCAAGCATATCTTCTGCGAGAAGCCGCTGGCCCTGAATCTGGAGGATTCCCGCGAGATGCTGGAGGCTGCCGAAAAGGCTGGAATAGCGCATATGATTGGCTTCAACTACCGTTTCTCCCCAGCGGTACGGCTGGCGAAGCGGCTGATTGAGAGCGGCCGGCTGGGCACCATCTATCACTTCCGCGCGTGGTTCCTGCAAGACTGGATTCTCGATCCGGAATTCCCGCTGGTCTGGCGGCTCCAGAAGGAGGTTGCCGGTTCGGGATCGCATGGTGATCTCGGGGCGCATCTGATTGATCTGGCTCATTTCCTGGTCGGAGATGTAGAGGAGGTTATCGGCATGAGCGAGACCTTCGTCAAGGAGCGGCCTCTGGCAACGGAGATGACGGGGCTGAGTGCCAAGGCTGGCAAGGATGCGCCGCGCGGTCCGGTAACCGTGGATGATGCAACATTGTTCCTGGCCCGCTTTGCGAACGGCGCACTGGGCAGCTTCGAGGCAACGCGGTTTGCCGCCGGACACCGTTCGACTAACTCCTTCGAGATCAATGGCAGCCTCGGCAGTGTGAAGTTTGATTTTGAACGGATGAATGAGCTGGAGGTCTACCTGACCACGGATGACGAGGATGTGCAGGGCTTCCGCCGGGTACTAGCCACCGATCCGTCCCATGATTATGCCGAGGCCTGGTGGCCGCCGGGCCATACCATCGGATTCGAGCATACCTTCATCCATGAGATGCTGGAGCTGTCGAATGCCATTGAGGAAGGGCGCCAGCCGGAGCCTAACTTCAACGACGGCGTGAAATGCCAAGCAGTGCTGGAAGCGGTCGAGCGTTCGATTGAGCAGCGGCGCTGGGTTACGATATCTGAGATGTAAGCTGAAGACAGAGAAACACCGCCGGGGGATAGTGGCCGGCGGTGTTTTTTGGGCTTGAAACGCCCGCTTACTCCTGCTTCCGTGCCTGGGAAGGGGTTAGACCCTTGTACTGCTTGTACAGCTTAGTGAAGTAATTCGGATTGTCACAGCCGACCCGGCCTGAGATCTCGGTAATCGTCAGGTCCGTCTCCAGCAGCAGCCGCTGTGCCTCATCCATTCTGCAGAAATTCACATAATCGATGAACGTCCGCCCGGTGAGCTTCTTGAAGGTTTTGCAGAAATGAAAAGGGTTCAGATTCACGAACCTGGCAGCGGCCTCAATCGACATCTTCTGATCTGCGTGGTTCTCCAGGTATTCCAGCAGCGGCTTGAAGCGCTCCCGGTGGATCGAATGGCGTTCGCTGTGCTCCCGCTCGCTGCGTTGCCGGGTCGGGAAGGCCCGGGACATCAGAGTGAAGAACAGGTGCAGCTGATTCTTCACCACGAGCTGAAAAGCCGGCTGCTTGGCCTCCACTTCGGCAATCACCCGCTCCAGCAAATGATAATACGCAGCGCATTCAGGCTGCTGGGCGGCAGGCATAACCGGGAATTGATTCAGATTATTGAGGTACGGAGCTACGAATTGCTCGTGCTGGGAATCCTGGTTCCGGTCTTTGAACAGCGAGGCATGGAACACAATCGAGACATAAGAGAGGTCACCACTGCACAGGCTATAGCCGACATGAAGCCCGCCAGACGGCACCATCAGGACATCCCCCGGCCCGGCTTCATAAGGCTTGCTGTCCACATGAAAAATGGCCTGACCCTCGCGCATAATGATGATTTCGAAATGCTCATGCCAGTGCAGAAACAGGATGTTTTGTTCAGGAGATACCTCCCGGCAGTTGTTGAAGAACAGACGGAACGGATACGTTTTCTCTTCCAGCCTTGGGTATTCCTTAAGTTCCTTCGGATAGGTCATCTTTATTCAACTCCCGCAAGATTCAGCTAGTTTAGCACAAGATAAGTAGAGATTTTGCCCAAAATGAGCGATATACTAGGAATGTTGCATTAACTATAAACCAATATTGGAGTGGCATACAAGATGCAGGATACATTAAGAATCGGAACACTGGTTGGAGGCGGGGATGCGCTCAGAGTCATTCCGCAGATTATTGGACATGGCTTCGAGTCCTTCAGCTTAACCTTTTGGCAAACTACAGGAACTACTGATTTGGCGGAAACAGCGGCACGGGTGCGTGAACTGGCTGCGGAGCATGATTTCACGATTTCTTCAGTCGGCATATTCGGGAATCCGCTTACAGGGACAGGTGACAATTCGGATACGCTTGCCAGCTGGGAACGGCTGATCGACCATGCCCATTTGTTCGGGACGGATCTGGTCTCCGGCTTCACCGGACGTCTGCCCGGCGTATCTATAGATGAGTCGATTCCGAAGTTCACTGAGGTGTTCGGTGAGCTGTCGAAGCGGGCGGCGGAGCGCGGGGTCAAGATTGCTTTTGAGAATTGCTCGATGGACGGGAGCTGGCGGGCAGGGGACTGGAATATTGCGCATAACCCTACTGCCTGGGAGAAAATGTTCAACGCTGTGAATGCCGATAATCTCGGCCTGGAATGGGAGCCCTGCCACCAGATGGTGCAGCTGATTGACCCGATCCCGCAGCTGCGCAAATGGACGGACAAGATCTTCCACGTCCACGGCAAGGACGCAACCATCGCCTGGGATATTATCAAGGAATACGGAATCCACGGGCCTAAGCCGTATGTATGGCACCGGACGCCGGGCTTCGGGGATACGAACTGGACAGATGTGATCTCGATTCTTCGTCAAGCTGGATACAAGGGCACCATTGATATTGAAGGCTGGCATGACCCTGTCTATCGTGATGATCTGGAGATGACCGGTCAGGTCCATGCACTGAATTATCTCAAAACCTGCCGGGGCGGCAGCTTCATCCCTAACCCGGTGTAACTGGAGGAAAGAATGATGACAGCAGGATATCGTGTGGTTGTTGCGGGCTGCGGGGCTATGGCTAATGAGTGGATTACCTATGCACTGAAGCATACTGATGGAATAGAGATTGTAGCGCTCGTGGATATCCGGCGGGAGTCCGCTCAGGCTATGGCAGAGAAGCACGGGCTTACTTGTCCGGTATTTACTGATGTGGAACAGGCGATTGCGGGTACAGCGGCTAATCTGGTATTTGATGTGACGGTGCCGGCCAGCCATTACAATATTGCCAGCAGTGCGCTTGAGGCCGGTTGCCATGTATTCGCAGAGAAGCCGCTGGCGGAGACGATGGAGCAGTGCAATTCGATCGTGAGCATCGCTGAACGTACTGGCAGGAGCCATGCGGTGATGCAAAACCGCCGGTATGATCCGCGCATCCGTTCTTTGCGGGAGCTGATAACTTCAGGGGTTATAGGGCGGACAGGCTCTATCAGCGCTAATTTCTTCCTGGCTCCGCATTTCGGCGGTTTCCGGGATGCGATGGATAGCCCGCTGCTGCTGGATATGGCGATCCACACCTTCGATCAGGCCCGCTATATCAGCGGCGCTGATCCGCTAAGTGTGTATTGCCAGGAGTTCAATCCGCCGGGATCATGGTATGCAGGGAATGCGGCAGCGGTCTGTATTTTTGAAATGTCGGACGGCTCCGTGTTCTGTTATCAGGGCTCCTGGTGTGCGGAAGGGGCTCCTACATCCTGGGAAGCCTCCTGGCGGGTGCAGGGCGAATGGGGCGCTGCCATCTGGGATGGCCGGGATCTGCCCTATGCCGAGGTGATTAGCGCCGGGAGTGAGCACTCCGGCCAGTTCCTCCATGAATTCGAGCGCGTCGAAGCGCCGGAGATACAGATGGAGGAGACCTTCCACCAGGGCTGCCTCGACGAAATGTTCCGTTCGCTGGCCGAAGGCCGTCCGGCCGAGACGGATTGCCGTGATAACCGTTACAGCATGGCCATGGTGCTTGGCGCTCTGGAGAGTGCGCGGACAGGCCGCAAGCTGAGTATTGCCGAATTCATAGAGGGCGCTGAGCTGGCGGGGAGTAAGGCGTAGGGGATTTTAGCAGGGGTTACAACATAGAATGCAAAAAAGCATGGGGAAAACCCCATGCCTTTTCTTTTACCGCCGTCACTGGTCACTAATCTGCTTGCTGGTCTGGTTATTTATCCGTCCCCAGTAACAAGTTCACAACCGTATCCAACTGCTGCTCCAAAGAATAAGGGTCCTCCATGACAAACTCATCATGATAATTATCCCCGTATAAAAATACTTTGCCATTCTTCACGGCAGGTACACTTTTCCATATATCACTTTCCATTGCTTGGTTCGTAATCTCAGCATCGCCGTTATATACAAAGATATAATCCCCTAAATATTCAGGCAGCACCTCAAGGGAGATGGATTCGAACCCCTCTTTCATATGTAAAGCACTTTCTGTCGGTGGCAGCTTCAGCATTTCGTAAATAGTAGAGGAACCATAATTTCCGCCCGTGGCTGCTAACACATATACTGTTTTTTCGGCAAACTGAACGATGGATACCGTCTCCCCTTCCTTAATGACGTTAGATACCTTTGACTTTGCTTCAACAACCTTCTGTTCGTATTCCGC
This sequence comes from Paenibacillus sp. FSL P4-0338, assembly GCF_038002365.1. Taxonomy (NCBI): domain Bacteria; kingdom Bacillati; phylum Bacillota; class Bacilli; order Caryophanales; family Paenibacillaceae; genus Paenibacillus; species Paenibacillus sp. FSL P4-0338. The sequence continues at coordinate 1,335,147 of NZ_JBBOCG010000001.1, forward strand.
AATCCAATCCTCTGCCTGCTGTTCTTTTCCGAATATCGAGGCTACGCTTCTGAATTTATCAAGCGGTCCGGCTGTTGACAACTCTTCCCAGTACGGCAGAAAAACAGTAGTGCCAATCTTCTCGTATTGGTCAACGTAATCTTCGATGGAACCGATAATGAGGTCTGGCTCCAGCATGGTCAATTTCTCCAGATTCATCGGGAATTCTCCCAGATCTTCGATCTTATCGAGTGTTTCTTGGGGAATCTCCGCCTTGTCCATCCAGCCTTCGTCGAGCATGAACGTCCTTGCCCCGACAGGGACAATGCCCAGTTTCAACAAATGGCCCATGTATTGGTCTGCCGCGACTTTTACCGGCTCTGCGGGTACTTCAATGTCTCCTCTTGGTGTGGTTACGATCCTTGTCTTAGAACTTTCTTGCGAGGCAGCCGGACTTGCCTGATTTACGTTGCTGTTCCCGCTGCTTGAATCCTTCGCTGCTGTGTTGGACCCGTTGGAGCAAGCACTGAGCAGGAGGGAGCCGCAGAGCAGGATAGCAGCCATGGCCACTGATCGGGTTGGTTTAAACATATGTATTTCCCCTTTATCCGTATTGTGATAATGATTATCATTATTAATATACAGATCCGCACTATGTTCAGAAATAGAGGATGTGGGGAAGTTTAATGGACTTTCAGCAACTTTGTGCTGCAGCAGCTTCCTATTTCTATGATGAGCAGGGGCTTCACCCTTTCGCTTTTTATAAATCCTGCTGAAATAATACCCGTCTTTATACCCGACACTTGCCGCAATCTCCCCGACAGAAGCATTAGTTGTCATTAGAAGCTCTGATGCAAGGTCAAGGCGGTAGCGGATTAAGTAATCTATCGGACTGATGCCTGTATGCTCTTTGAATAAGGATGACAGGTGATAAGCACTGAAATTGAACACTTCCGCAAGTGAATCTAAGGTAATAGGTTCCGCATAATTCTCCCGGATATAAGTGATTACCTGCACTGCAACAGAAGTTGTTCTGACCTCGGTCTCATGCTCTTGCAGGCGCAATTCCCTTAACGTCAGATGAACGAACTGGTAAAAAAGTGCTTTTACCTGAAGACGCTCTTCCGGCTGATCCCATTTCTGATACATCTGCTGAATTTTGTTATACAGTAAAAGCGGAGCCTTAGGGCTAAAACAATACTGCACTTGAAAAGGATTCGCTTCATGGAGCAAGGCTTTGTAGTAAATGATATAGTAAATAAATTTATCACTTACCGGTAGGATGCTTAGGGTCGCCCCTTCGCCGCAATGTAAAAGTTGAAATCCTGTACAAGCAAATTTAGCCTGGTCTGCCTGAACTTGTGCGCTCCCTTGTACCGATAGCAAAAATATATTGGCAGGTATGATGAATGGAGGAAGAACTTCGCCTTGCGCTAACTCCTTCTGCCCGATATTCACCAGTGTAATTGCAGCCTGATCCCAAAGTAATAATTGATTGCTGATGTGCATGATGCGTTATTCCCCTCCGTAATCTGTCTACTCCTCATTTTAAATGATAACCATTATCAATGACAGTCTGAATAATACTTACTATATTGAAAGTCACATAACTCCATATCCTTCTCACATCGCTGCATTCCAGATCTGTGTAATGAAGGTTAGAATAAATACCAGATAGTGGATGTAACGAACAAGGGGGAATCGCGATGGATGAGCAGTTGAAAGTTGTGATTGGGAGCGGCGGAAGCCGGCATAACCAGGGGTGGCTGCATACGGAGGAGAGGGAGCTTAATCTTTTGCAAGAAGAACAGTGGGCTATCAGCTTCAAGAAAAGCTCCATACAAGCAATCCTTGCGGAGCATGTCTGGGAGCATCTGACGTACGAGGAGGGGATACAGGCGGCAAGAATCTGCTATTCGTATCTGGCACCTGGCGGGTATATCCGCTGTGCTGTTCCCGACGGTTATTTCCCGGATGAAGCTTATCAGAAGATTGTACAGGTCGGGGGACCAGGGCCCCTGAATCATCCGGCGGCATCCCACCGTATCGTACATAATTACAATACCCTGCGAGGCATGTTTACGGCGGCTGGCTTCGAGGTCAAGTTGTTGGAATATTGCGATGAATCCGGACAGTTTCATTATAACCACTGGGATGAGGGCGAAGGGTTTATTTACCGTTCCAAGCGCTTTGACCACCGCAATACAGAGGGAAAGTTAGGTTTTGTCTCACTAATAGTGGATGCCGTTAAGAGATAACACATAGCATCTCCACCTAACAAAAAGGCTGATCCCCGAAGCAGAATTCGCTACGCTAAGATCAGCCTGTCCTTCATCAATCCTTCCGGGCTAGAAGCCCCGGTACTGCGGTTCTTCCTTTTCCAGCTCGGTTACGCGTCCTTCCACCTGCTGGACAATCTGCTGGGTCTGCTCAGCCGCTTGGGTGAACAGGGTCTTGGCTTCCTCGTTTTGGGTCTCCATGGCGAATTGCTCCAGGCTGGCCTGGGCGCTTTTCAGCGAAGCTACGCAGGTCTTCACTTGTGAGGCGACAGTCATCAGGCGTTTCCTCCTCCATATCATAGAAATGGATCATCATCCACGGATTCTAGTATCTGCATTCCCGCAGCTCATATTCTGGAAAATAACTCCAGCCTCATCAGAGCATAATCAACCGGCACGAAATCTTATGGTTAATTCACCCCTGGTTTGACAAATACTGAAGCTGAATGTCTGACTATACAGAACATGAAATTTCACATTACAGGGGGTTATTCGAATGCCTGAAGCACTGGAGGTTGTCCTGCGGACCTTGTTTGCGGTGGTCGTCTTGTTCTTTCTCACTAAACTTCTGGGGAAGCGGCAGGTTTCGCAGCTGTCGTTCTTTGAGTACATTACAGGCATCACAATAGGCAGTATTGCGGCATATATCTCGCTGGACACGGACAAAACCTGGCATCTGGGCCTAATTGCTCTAGGCGTCTGGGTCGGCTGCTCCCTGCTGATTGAGTTCCTGCAGATCAAGAGTAAGAAAGCCCGCGATTTCATTGACTTCAAATCGACCGTGCTGATCAAGGACGGCAAGATTCTGGAGGACAATATGAAAAAGGAGCGGATCAGCACGGATGAGCTGCTGGAGGAGCTGCGCAAGAAGGATGTCTTCAAATTGGCCGATGTTGAGTTTGCCATTATGGAGTCGGACGGGGCAATTAACGTACTCCAGAAGAAGGAGAATCTGCCCCTGACCGCCAAGGATCTCGGGGTTAAGGTAGCGCCGGAGAAAGAGACACTGGCTGTCATCATGGATGGTGAGATTATGGACGAACCGCTGGACAGCATGAATCTCTCCAGGGCGTGGCTTAAGGATGAGCTGGACAAAATGAACCTGACCGTAAAGGACGTCTTCCTCGGCCAGGTGGATTCCTACGGTGAGCTGACCGTGGATCTGTATGCGGATAATGTGAAGGTGCCGCAGCCGCAGGATAAACCTCAGCTGTATGCGCTGCTGAAGAAATGCGAAGCCGATCTGGAGCTGTTCGGTCTGTCCACCAAGAACAAAGCGGCGAAGCAAATGTACGGAAATTGTTCAGAGCAATTGCAGGAGCTGCTGCAGAAGCTGAAGCCGTTTATCCAGAACTGACAGCAGTTGACCAAGCGGACAACAGGGGAGGTTTTCCATTCGGGCGTTGTAGAGGTATACTATAATCGATTTCATAGGATCTATTTCAAATATAGGGAGGATGCTGCCGATTATGGACTATGTGAAGCTGGGGAAGACCGGACTGGAAGTATCACGAATCTGCCTGGGGTGTATGAGCTATGGGGTGCCGGAACGCGGAACCCATTCTTGGTCGCTGAGTGAGCAGGAGAGCCGGCCGTTTATCCGCAAAGCTCTGGAGCTGGGCATTAACTTCTTCGACACGGCTAATATCTATTCGGATGGGACCAGTGAAGAGATTGTCGGACGGGCCCTCAAGGAGTTCGCCTCCCGTGACGAGATTGTGCTGGCCACCAAGGTGCATGGCCGCATGCGTACCGGCCCCAATGGCGGAGGACTGTCGCGCAAAGCCATCCTGAGCGAAATCGATCATAGCCTGAAGCGGCTGGGCACAGATTATGTGGACCTGTATCAGATTCACCGCTGGGACCCGTCCACTCCGGTTGAGGAGACGATGGAAGCCCTGCATGATGTGGTAAAAGCGGGCAAAGCCCGCTACATCGGCGCTTCCTCCATGCCTGCATGGCAATTCCTCAAGGCACTGCATACCGCAGAGCGCCATGGCTGGACCCGGTTCGTGTCGATGCAGAACTATGTGAACCTGCTGTACCGGGAGGAGGAACGGGAGATGCTGCCGCTGTGTGAAGCGGAAGGCATCGGGGTAATTCCTTGGAGTCCGCTGGCCCGCGGCCGGCTGACCCGGGACTGGCAGGAGACGAGCACCCGCTCGGAGAGTGATCAGTTCGGCAAGCTGCTGTATTCACAGACGGAGGAACCGGACCGGCTGGTGGCCCTGCGGCTGAAGGAGATTGCGGAGCAGCGGGAGATTCCCCGTGCACAGGTGGCACTGGCTTGGGTACTTCAGAAGAAGCCTGTCACAGCGCCGATAGTTGGAGCAACCCGGATGAGCCATCTGGAGGATGCCGCCGCAGCGGTATCGGTCACCCTCACTGATGAGGAAATCCGGCGGCTTGAGGAGCCTTATGTACCTCATCCGGTAATGGGCTTTTAGCACTGGCATTATATGATAATGTGACTTGAACAGGAGCCGGATGACGGCTCCTTATTTGTTTTTTATAGCTTGGAATACTAGCTATTATATAATGTAGGCGCTTTCTGGTATGATTAGCTTATATGTACATACCTTTTTTTGGAATAGGATGGTGTTATTATTCATGAATCTTCAAGAAGCAACCGCTCTAATTGAATCAATCCGAAGTAATCTGGCACAAGTTATTGTCGGCAAAGAGGGTGGCGTGAACCTGCTGCTGACCGCCTTGCTGGCGAATGGTCATGTGCTGCTGGAGGATGTGCCTGGAACCGGAAAGACGCTGCTCGCCAAAACACTGGCCCGTTCCCTGGACTGCACTTTCAAGCGGATTCAGTTCACACCCGACCTGCTGCCGTCCGACTTAAGCGGCATCAATTACTATAATCAGAAGACCGGCGAATTTCAATTCCGCCCGGGCCCGGTATTTGCCAGCATTCTGCTTGCGGATGAGATCAACCGGGCTACGCCGCGCACCCAGTCCAGCCTGCTGGAGTGTATGGAGGAGCGGCAGATTACGATTGACGGCGTGACGCATGAGCTGGAGCGGCCGTTCCTGGTTATTGCTACCCAGAATCCGGTGGACAGCCAGGGGACCTTTCCGCTGCCTGAAGCGCAGCTGGACCGGTTCCTCATGCGGATTACCAGCGGGTATCCGTCATTTGAGGAAGGGGTACATATCCTCCAAAGATTCCGCCAAAATAACCCGCTGGAGGATACCGCTGCGGTGGCCACGGCCCGGCAGATTCAGGACATACAACGTCTGGCTGCGGAGGTTGCCGTCAGTGACGAGCTGCTCGCTTATATGATGCGCGTGGTCGAGGCCACCCGCACCTCTCCGGCGGTCCGTCTGGGAGCAAGTCCCCGGGCAGCTTTTGCCTTGCTGCGTGCCTCGCAGGGGTACGCACTGATCCAGGGCAGAAGCTACTGTATACCGGATGATATCAAAGAGGTTGCAGTTTCTGTGCTGGCGCACCGGCTGATTCTTCAGCGTGGTCCCGGAGTCCGTGAAGGCCAGTCGGCAGAGGTAGTGCTTCAGGTGCTGCGTGAAATCGAGGTACCTGCTGAACCTGCGGTCCTGTCCAGAGGCGGAAGGGTGGAGTGATCCATGTCGCTGTCGTGGTTCATTGCAAGCACGTTCATTCTGCTGGTCTTGATCTCGCTGATCTATGACCGGAATGCACTGAAGAAGGTCAGCTATACCCGTTACTTCTCTGCCAAAGCGGTGTACGCCGGAGAACAGGTAGAGATGGTTGAGGAGATTCTGAACAAGAAGCTGCTGCCGCTGCCTTGGCTGCGGCTGGAATCCAGCATAGCTAAGGGGCTTGAATTCGGTAACCAGGAGAATCTGGGCATCAGCAGCGGAGAGATTTCCCAGAATCATGTTAGCCTGTTCTTCCTGAGGTCTTTCCGCCAGATCAAACGGCGTCATAATATCACTTGCAGGGAGCGGGGGCTGTTCGTCCTGGAGACGGCAACCATGACTACCGGCGATCTGTTCGGACTGAGCCGCAGCGCCAAGACCTTCCCGCTTCATCTGGAGCTGCTGGTCTACCCCGGATTGCTGCGTTTCCATGACCTTCCGTTGCCGGTTCACAGCTGGCTTGGAGAGCTGCCGGTCAAACGCTGGATTGTCGAAGATCCGTTCCTGACCGCCGGTACAAGAGAGTACAGCGCAGGGGATTCCCTGGCGAGCATTAACTGGAAGGCGACTGCCCGGACAGGAAGTATGCAGGTGCATCAGAAGGATTACACCGCCGATTCCCGGCTGGTTATCTGCCTGAACGTAGAGACCAGTGAGTCCATGTGGAGAACGGTTACCGATGTGCAGCGCATAGAGCTGGGTATCCGCTATGCGGCGACTGTAGCCGAGTATGCGATCAGCCACGGGATTGAGGTCCGGCTGCTCAGCAATGGAAGACTGGACGGCAGCGGGGCGAGAGATTCGGTGGACACCTGGTCCATTGCCCATACCGAGGAGTTCCTTGGCCTGCTGGCCAGACTGAATCTGGACCGGACTGTGCCGATGAGCAGGCTGATGGAGATTGAAGCGGACAAGGGTGAGGGAGATATGGATTATCTGATCATCACCTGCCACCGGGGGGCAGAGCTGCAGTTGGCAGCGTCAGGGTTAAGCTTCCTCGGGAACGGTGTAGAGTGGCTGGATATTCCGGCAGAAGGGGGCGGTGAGTGATGACTTCCCGAATCCCGGATGCCTTCAAAGAAAATTTCGCCATATGGATGTCAGCCCTCATCGAATGGCTGCTGCTGCTCCCCGTATGGCTGGTACTCCAGACTTATTTCCAGCCGGAGGCCGAGGCGCTGCGCTGGATCTATCTGCTGCCGGTACTGGCCGCAGCTGGTGTACTGCTGCGGAAGATATGCAACCGCCGCTGGAAGCAGCTGCTGGCGGCGCTGGTTCTCGGAGCTATTACAGTTGCATTAACCGGTACGCTGACACTTATGGGCCTTCCGCTGGCAGCCGGAGCGGCAGTGTCTGCCTTCCTTGGTATGACGGCAGCCACACGGGTGAACCGGCTGTGGCTGTATATCAGCGGGATTATCCTTTATTTTGTCGCTTCGATTGCCTTCCCGCGCATACCCGGTCTCCAGCCGAGTGCAGCGGTGCTCACCTGGAGCGGCAGCCTATGCCTGATCCTGGCACTGCTGGCTACGAACAGCACCCACCTGCGTTATAGCTCCTTGAACGGAGGTGCAGGAAATCTGCCACAAGGACTTCGGCGGCATAACCGGATGTTCGTGGTCGGTTTCATTATCCTGGCAGCACTGCTTGCGGCGGGGGGCGGTAAGGCGGTAGGAATGCTGATATGGAATATGACGCGGGCATTCTTCGCCTGGCTCAGCCGGTTATCCTCCGGTTCCGAGGAGGCACCGCCAGCAGAAGCACCGCCTGCGGCCATCCCTGCCATGCCTGCAGCGGAGCCGGGTGAACCGGGCTTGCTGTCGATGATTCTGAATGTAGGCTTCTATATTCTAGGGGCGGCAGCCATTCTTGCCCTATTGTATTTTATTCTGCGTTGGTTATACAGAAATACAGGAGGCATCCTGCGCAGAACGATGGACAGGCTGTTGTCCCTGCTGCGCAGAGAGACGCCAGCGGTTTCGGGGTATCAGGATGAGGAGACCAGCCTGTTCAACTGGGAGCAGACCGTTCAGGACTTCCGCCAATATGTGCGCTCCAAGCTGACACCAGCCAGCCGCCGCGACCGCTGGGAGGGGATGGACGGAAGCCGCGAGCGCATCCGCTGGCTCTACCGGCACTGGCTGCGGGCCAGACATGCGGAAGGGTATGAGGTGAAGCCCTACCTGACCCCGCAGGAGACAGCCGCCGATGTAGCCGCCTGGTCGCAAGGCCAGAAGCGTGCGAACAAGCACTCTGGCAGCGGGCAACCCGCCCACGACCGGCTACTCAGCCTATATAACAAGGCCCGCTACACCGAGGAGGAGTTGTCTGAACTTACTGCCGCTGAGGCGGCAGCGCTTAAGGAGCAGTTGAAGCTGTAGCTGAATCATTACATTCAGTGAATACGGGAAAGGAGCGGCAGGCATGACCCTTTATCTGCGCGGTGAACTGGCTAAAGAGGCTCAGATTAATTTAGAGACGCTCAGATTCTATGAGAAGAAAGGGCTGATTCCGCTGCCTCAGCGTTCAGCAGGCGGGTATCGGCTGTATCCGGAGGAGACGCTTCTCCGGATTGCTTTTATCCGTAATGCCAAGAACTGCGGGTTCACACTTCAGGAGATTAAGAAGGCACTCGTTAAATCTGCGGACCGCAGCATCGGAATCGATGATTTCGCCCAAGTCATTGAGCGGAAGATCGCCGCTGTCGATCTGGAGATTGCCCGGAGGAACGAGACACGCAGTCGGCTTGAAGCGTTAAAGTCCGGTCTTCTGTCTCAAGACAGGCACCCGGGCGTGCAGGATACGCTTACTATGTTGAACATGAATGATTAACCCGCTGTCACCTGTAATGCTGGAGGAATTGCCGCTTGACTCTGTATATAGCTACAGGGTTTATAGTAGGAGCATCCCAGGATAACAGGAGGAATTACACGTATGTTGTATCCGAGCAGCACCCCGATTGAACAGCTGCAGGCCATTAGTGCTTATCTGAAAAGCAATAATAATTATTCCAGAAGACCGGTTCAGGAGATCCGGGCGGCGGCAGTGGAAGCTTCCAGGCAGTTACCCTTACTTGAAGGCGTGAAGGTTGAACCGGTTGAGGCGGAGACCTTCAGCGGAGAGTGGGTCAGGGCGGAGGGGAAAAGTCTACTAAGTGAAGGACAATTGCAACCCACGGAGAACAAGGTCATTCTATATTTTCACGGTGGAGGGTTCGTGTCTGGCAACTGCGAGATCTATAGGGATCTGGCAGCCCGTCTATCTGAAGCAGCTGGGGGAATTACCGTTTTAACTGTGGAGTACCGGCTTGCACCGGAGTTCTGCTACCCGGCAGCCAATGAGGATTGCCTTGCTGCTTACCATTGGCTACTGGAACGGGGCGTTCATGCCGGCAATATCATAGTCTGCGGAGACTCCGTAGGAGCCACGCTTGCGCTGATGACCTTGATTACGCTGCGGGAGCAGGGAGACGGGCTTCCTGCCGGTGTCTGCCTGCTATCTCCCCATGCCGATCTTGTTCAATTGGATGGGGAGTCTTATGACAGCCGTGCGGGAACGGACCCGACAGGAAGCCGGGCAGCGAATCAGAGAATGATTGTGGAATATATGGGGGACTTTGGCGGTGCATGGCCTGCGATATTGTCACCGCTAAGACTGGATCTCCGGGGCTTGCCGCCCCTGCTCATACAGGCGGGTGATCATGAGGTGCTGCTGAGTGATGCAGAGCGTTTGGCTGAACAAGCAAGGGCTGCGGACATCACTGTAGAGCTTCAGATCTGGGGGAACATGTGGTGCGCCTTTCAGCTGATGGCTGCCATGCTTCCTGAAGCGCAGCAGGCCATTGGAAATATAGGCAGCTTCATTAAGAGAGTATTGCAGCTGGAGGGCAGGCAAGATTAACGCCTGTAGCCTGAATGGAATTGTACAGCGTATCCGTTGGACAGGGTCAGAACAGCAGACGCAGCAGCATCAGCGTCACAATACCGGTCAATACTGTGGCCAGCAGACTGCGGGTCTTGACGGCTACCCAGAAGGTGGGGAGGGCTGCGATTAGCTCTACATTGGTGGACAAGACTGCGAACCTGCCGCCGGTTACGAACAGCTCTTGGGCAACCAGAGCAGCCATGACTGCAATCGGCACATAGCTCAGCCAGCGCATGCCCCATTCCGGGATCGTGATCCGGCTCAGCAGCATCAGCGGAAGGACACGCGGAATGAAGGTAACGAGCGCGGCTCCGAGAATGATTATAGCAATATCGGGTCTTATTTCCATTGTTCCATCACTACTCCAATCGTTGAGGCTACCAGCGCGGCAGCTATAACACCCATGCTGGGCGACCACAGCACGGAGACGATCACGGCCACCACAGCTGCTGTTATACCGACAGTGATATCCAGTCTATACTTGCGCCGTCCCATAATGGTCAGGACCAGCAGTCCGATGAACATAGCCGGCAGGGCGAAATCCAGTCCCCACTTCTCGGGACTGGATATCCATTGACCGAGAATAGCACCGGCAATATTGGCCAGGAACCAGTTCAGATAAGCGGTAATATTCAGGCCGTGCATCCATCTCTCGCTGATCTGCTTCCTAGCGGCACTCTTCTGAATGGCTACGCCGAAGGTCTCATCTGTGAGCAGTGAGCCGATCAGCAGGTTGCGCAGCGGGGTCAGATGCCGGAAGTAAGGCGACAATGCTGCGCTTAACAGCAGATGACGCAGGTTAACCAACAGAATCGTAATGATAATACCGGAGGCGCTACTCCCGGCGGCAATCATGCCAGCGGCAATAAACTGGGCCGAACCGGCGTACAGGATGATTGAGATCATGCCGATTTCGGCAAGGGTTAGCCCCGCTGTTTTCTCCACAACGCCTGCGGCGAATCCGATGCTGAGGTAACCGAGCAGCGTGGGGAGGCAGTCCTTCACCCCTTGCCAGAACGTATCGCTGCTCTCCGGCACACCTGGGCTATCTGTAACCAGGCTGCCGCCGGATAGCGGCTCCTGATGAATGGATTCTGGCTTCATGGGCATGCTCCTTCTGGGTAATGGAATAACGACTATCGCCGGTAACGAATACACTGTATTATAATATCTATTAATTCATAGTGAATATCAAGGGAATATTAGCTGTAATTGTAAAAAGGGTTCCGCCGTCCACAGAGCGATCTGCGGCAGCGGAACCCTTTTGGAGTTCTTGGTTATTTCAAGACGAGTACGCCGAACCCTTCCATCGTATAGCTCCCCGACAGGGTCTGGCCGCTTAAGAGATCCGTCTTGGCTGTCTTAAGCACAATCTGTGCCGGTTCTTCGCTGTAGTTGAGCAGGAAGGCGACACCTGTAGAGGCGTCTTCCCCTGTGGAGCGAATCTGCAATTCAACCTCTGGCGGCAGCTCCGCCCAATCTGCGGCTGGCGAGACCAGATCCAGGCTGCCAAGCATCTGCAGCACAGCAGGCTCATTGAACACGGCGCCGTAATACCACACTTCGCCTTGGCCCCGGGTGTTACGGGTTACTGCCGGTTTGCCGGCATAGTAGTCGGTCGCATAGGTTGCCATAACCTCTACACTATCCTCTTCCACCTGCAGGATGTCATTGAAGGCATCTGCACCGGTCAGCGCCTCAGGATCATGGTTCCAGCGGATGGAGGTAGGCTTGCGCGTTCCTTTGACCAGAGTGAATTCTTCAACCGTTACCCCACACATCTCCTGTGCCGCTCCGGGAAAAGGCCGCATATAGCATTGTCCGGTACTATCCTTATAGCCAGTACGGCAGCCGAAGACCAGCTTCCCGCCTTGCTGTACATACTGGTCCAGCAGTGCTGCTGTATCGTCAGTCATAATCGCCGGATGCGGATATACCAGCACTTCATAACGGGCAAGCTCTGCAAGGGAGGTATGGCTGCGCAAGTACAGAACGTCATTCGGAATATGCTTCCGCTGCAGAGCCTTGAACCATTCCTTGTTGCTCTGCCACATGAACGGTCCGTGCCAGACATCATATTCACCGTCCCACTCATTGTCATAATCACGCACGATTGCAACGCTCGCCTGAGTCCGGCTGCCGATGAACTGCTGCCCGATGCTTGCCAGCTCGCGGCCGATCTGCTCCGCTTCCCTTACCCGCCGGTTAGGCTGGTTATGGTAGTCGTTCAAGCCGTGCCAATAGATCTCATTGCCCATGGTGGCGGTCCGCCAGCGGAAATAGAGCAGCATGTCAGCGCCGTGGGCGACGGACTGGTACGTCCACAGCCGCATCTGTCCAGGCTTTGGTGAAGGCATATCAAGCCGATTCACCCAGCCTCCCGGACCGGATTGCTGCTCCATTACACAGAAGTTGCTGCTGACCGAACGTACAGCCGACAGGGACAATCCCCAGCCGCGGTCAAGCATCGGGTTCACCTCAGCCGGATCGAAGCCGATGGTGGAGAACTGCGGGTACGAGTCATAGCTGAAGAAATCCAGCAGCTCGTCATTCAGCTCATGGCTGTCCAGATGTCCGAACAGACCGTTCGTGGTAACCCACTGATTAGGGGCCAATTCCCGGAGGATATCTGCCTGGATTTTGGCGAAATAGATGGTGTTATCAGAGATGAAGCGCTTCTCATCCAGAGCCTGGTGAGGGTTCGGCTGGTTCGGTGAAGGGGTAGGCCGGGTGAGGCAGACCTGTGACCAGCTCGTATAGGTCTGATTCCAGAACACCGTGCCCCAAGCCTGATTAAGCTTGTCCAGGGTGACATACTTGTCCTGAAGCCAAAGGCGGAAGGCCTGATGATCACTCTCCGAGTAAAATACATTGATCTCACAGTTCAGTTCGTTGTCAATCTGCCAGCCGACGACGCCCGGATGATTTCCGTAATGTTCAGCAAGCTTCGTTACGATTCGGGCACAGAGCTCGCGGTACTTGGGACTGCTGTAATTGTAATGGCGGCGCATACCGTGCTGTAGCGTCACACCTTCATAAGTAACATTCAAGGCCTCAGGGTACTTCTCTGTAAGCCAGGCAGGCGGAGTGGCCGTAGGCGTTCCCAGAATGACCTTCAGCCCGTAGCTGTGTGCCATGTCGACTGCCCGGTCAAACAGATCATATTGAAACATGCCTTCCTCCGGTTCAAAAATGGACCAGGCGAACTCAGCCAGACGTACAATGGTGAATCCGGTTTCAACCATACGCCGGTAATCGTCAGCCCACATGGATTCAGGCCAGTGCTCAGGATAATAGCAAACGCCCAGTTCAAATCGTTCTGCTGCAACAGGTTTCTTCATCATAACCTCCAAGTGTAAAAATATGCTTTATTTAAGCTACCAATCTATTGTATTATCAGCAGTGTATCCACTTATATAACAGAATATTGCTATTATATCATTATATTGCGTGCTTGAACCGGCGCAGGGCAGGAGGAGATTCACATGAGAAAGCACTGGGTTCTGCCGCAGCCTGCTTATGCCCATTATGTATGTTATCCGGAGATGCTGGGGCATTACAGCGACTTCCCGGAGCATGCAGAGCGCAGAAGTGAGGGCTTCCTGAACAGCTATAATCTCCACATGGTTTTTGGGGGAGAAGGGTATGTATTTCAGGGTGGGGAGCGGATATCCATGAGACGGGGCAGCGGGTTTCTTTTTCCCAGGGGGGCTTATCAGCAGTACGGTTCTGATCCTGGCGCTGCCTGGGATGTGCGCTGGATGCACTTCGCCACGGCGATGCCCCTGCCTATGCTGGAGGAGGCGGACCAGTCGCGCGGCTACTTTTTCACCTTCGATCCCGCCACCGGCTATGAAGCGCTCTTCGAGGAAATGTACCGGCTCAGTGCAGGCTATGAGACCCGGAGTGAACCGCGTCTCTCTACGCTGCTCTATGAGATTTTGGTTACGCTGATGCAGAACTCCGAGCCGCTCCACGGCTCCGTTCCGCTGGAGATCCGGCATTCCATCCGGCTTACCGCCGACAGGATCTACAGTGAGTGTGAGCGGCCCTGGACGCTGGAGTCCATGGCCAGACTTGCCGGCTATAGCAGCTATCATTTTCTCCGCTTGTTCCGCAGCATTATGGGCAAGACGCCGAACCGGTATTTGAGCGATTGCCGGATGGCCCGGGCCAAGCTATTGCTGGCTTCCACCAAGCTGTCCGTTGCGCAAATTGCGCTGCAGTGCGGGTTCCAGCAATCCAGTTATTTCATCAAGGTGTTCAGACAACTAGAGGGGATGCCGCCGAACCAATACAGACGGTCCTTTAACTCATAGAATCAAGTTTTTTAGGACCAAGTATTAAGAAAGTTTGTTACATTTATGGCAGGGCTCACACCGCAGCAGCCTTGGTTGGGTGACAGAAAGTTACAAATAGAAACAAAGGGTTACAAAGTGGATACAAATTCCACGCGCCAAGCAACTATACTATTGCTAGTAAATACATCTGGAGGGAAATAAATGAGAAAGTATAGAGTTACATATGCTGCATTGCTGGTGAGTTCACTCGTTGCCGGCCAGGTGGCTGGCAGTATCACTGCGCCTGCTGCACATGCAGCCCCGGCGGCGAAGCCCCCCGCAGTATCCGCTCCGGCGGCATTCAAGTTCAATTCCGTTCCCATGGGTGCCGGAGTGACCGCAGTACTGGAGAATATCAACATATGGAGCCAGCCTGGCGGGAACATCTTGTCATACACACTTAAATATACAAATCCCGGTAATTCAAGCGCTAGCTTAATGCATTATTTCTCACGTGTGGTCACTCCGGGAGGGTCAGTGCTTCCGGGAAATCCCTTAGGTGCGGATGCCACGAAGAAGAAAGTTGGCGCCAAAGAAACCCTTAGCGTGACCTATTATGTAAATGTTGGACAAACCTCCTCCTTGCAGGGGATCAAAATCTCGATGCTTGTCTGGGATGCCAAGACGAAGGGGTATCTGAAGCAGATGGGATCTTTTGGAGTGCCCGCTAATTATTCAACTACGGCTGCAGTTGGAACAAGCTTAAGTACAGTCATGAACGACATTCCTGTCACAGCCAGTGCAGACTCTCTCCAGCTCTATAAATACAGCGGCAAGGTCTATGCCAAAGTAGGGGTCAGTCTGACCAACAAGGGCAATAAGGTCCTCAGTGATCCGGGCTACTCTGCGTATCTGCTCTCTGCCAGCGGCACCTCCTTCGAGCTGGCGCTGAGCGGGACACAGGCAGATTACAAGATTCAGCCGCAGGAGAAGCGGAGCATTTATTACATTACCGAAATTCCGGCCTATCTCAAAACAGATAATATGAAGCTGCAATTCACGAAGAAGGATGAGACTGCGAAGCTGGAGCTGGCTAAATCCTCTTATAAGCTGCCTGCAGCAAGCTCGCCTAATCTGGTTGTCGGCAGCGGGGTAGTCAAAAAGATTGTAGTCAATAACAACACAGTAGACACGCTGCTCCGCAACGCCAATGTGTACGCACAAGATGCAGATGCAGTCTGGACATTCCAGATGCAGCTTAAGAATACCGGCAACAAGGCGGTAACCCTGCCAAGCTATGACCTGGCGGTCAAATCGGTGAAGGGCAAGGTCTTTCCGGTGAATTCCAAAGGTATAAGCGGAGTCACCCTCAAACCGCTCGAGACCAAAATCGTACCGCTTACGGTCCGTGTACCGCTTGAAGTGGATCAATCCGGATTGCAGCTTATGATGATAGAGTCGGTAGGCGCTGAGAGCACAAATGTACCTGAATCAAACGGAGCCGGCGAGTCAACGGGAAATACAGGGAATACCGGCACTCCTTCCACTGCGGCTCCTGCAACACCGACTGCCAAAATGATTTTCCCGGTAGCCTACTTCGTCATTCCATATGCACTACGTACGGAAGTCATGTCCGGCCAAGAGTATATGACCACGAATTCATACGGCTCGTTCTCGTACAGTATTCTATCTCTGCAGCGCTATCCTTGGAGAGATGATGATATCGTAGCTGCCAGACTGAGAGTCACCAATACCCAGAACGTGTCTCTTACGCTGCCTGAGCTGAAGGGAACCATTAAGCTGGATAAAGAAAGTCTGCCCGTGACTACCGAGCTGTATATGGACAATAAGGATTCTTCTGTTCTTGCGCCAGGGAAGTCAGTGGAGCTGTATGTACTCGGCAAAATTGCCTATACCTCAGAGTTCCAGGATATGCGGATTGCCCTGAACGGCACACAGAATTCAGAGACCGTCCCGTTCCTGGATGTCAGCATCAGTAACTCGATTAACAGTATTCCGACCATCGAGAAGGGCAAGAGCTACACCATTAGCGGCAAAGGCAAAACGGCCAGTGTCGAGGAGAACCGGACTACGATCTATCAAGGAGAAAGCCACAATCTGGTATACACAGAGCTCTATCTGAGCAGTGAAGAGAAAAGACAGAGCAAAATGGCCCGCCTTCAGGCTTACTATAAGACCAAGGACGGCCAGTATTTCGAAGCAGGCACCAGCCAGTCGGAGAACAGCGCATCTCCGGGTGCCAAGCAGCTCGTGGTCTTATGGGCCAAGGTGCCTAAGGCTACGGACCTCGCGGATGTCTCGCTCTACCTGGGTGCCGGTATCAAAGAAGGCAAGCTGATTGAGGCCAAGGAGGAAGCAACCGGATTCGTCAATGTGGCTGCGCTGCAGCTGAATCCGCAGGCTAATGTACCGAAGAATACCCTGGAATCAACGGTAGTATATCCTTATACGATTTCTGTCCTGACCTCTCAAGGCAAGCGGATGAAGTCATCCGATACCTTCGATATCACTATGAACTACAGCCTGAGGAAGGATAACCTGTACGATGCAGGTGTGCTGGAGCATAAGCTGATTCTGCAGATTACCGATCCGTTCGGCGTCGCTACCGAGAAGGTTCTTACACTGGGCACAGACCTGATTGAAGGGACTAACAACCTGTATTCCTTCTCTCTCAGCAGACCCGTGTACAAGACGATGGACGGCGGCGCTTATAGGTTAGCCTTCTATGATGAATTCCAGGGTGAACGTCTGTTGCTGGGCAGCCAGGCCTTCGGAGTCACTAACGTGGTTCAGAACAAGACAGAGGAATAATCGTCATTCACTCCACTAAAACATTCTTGTATTTTTAAAAAAGGAGCAGCTTCCATGTTGCGTGTTGAAGATATTACGCATTCGTACAAAAGCGGTAATGAATGGACCTCTGTTCTTCATAAAATCAATTTCGCCGTCAAAAGAGGAGAAATGGTAGCTTTGCTGGGCAGTTCAGGCTCCGGGAAGTCAACGCTCCTCAATCTGATGGCCGGCTTGATGAAGCCCACAGAAGGTCATATCTACATTGCTGATCAGGATATTGTGAAGATGGGCGAGAATAAGCTTGCCGAGTTCCGCCGCAAGAACATCGGATTCATCTTTCAGGCGTATGAGCTGATTACCAGCCTGACGGTCCGTGAGAACGTGGAGCTCCCGCTGGTCTTCCAGTCGGTCTCTCCCAGGGCCCGTAAGGCTAAGGCGCTTGCACTGCTGGAGCAGGTAGGGATTCCTGACAAGGCGGATCTCTTCCCCTCGCAGCTCTCCGGGGGACAGCAGCAGCGTGTCAGTATCGCCCGGTCACTGATTACAGAGCCGTCGGTCATCTTCGCCGATGAACCGACGGGGAATCTGGATTCCAAGACTGAGGAAGAGATTATCAGCATTCTGCTGAACCTGAACCGGACGATGAAGACGACATTTATTGTTGTTACGCATGAATATAAGGTGGCTGAACAAATGCAGCGGATTTTTACGCTGAAGGACGGCTTCCTGGTCACTGAATCGCAGACAGCACCGCAAGCAGAGATAGAACCGCAGATAGAACCGCAGATAGAACCGCAGATAGAACCGCAGCTTGAGCTGCAGACAGAAGTACAGGTTGAAGAGCAAATTGCTGAGGAAGCTGAACCGCAGACCATGGTAGAGGTTGAAGAACAATTAGCTGCAGGAGCTGAACAGGAAGCTGTAGAGCCGCAGACAGCAGGAGCGGATGAAGATCCGCCGGCTGAGGAACCTGAACACCAGACCGCTGCGGAAGCTGATCCTGCAGAGGGAGGGAAGCCGTGAAGATCAGAGACATTTCACGGATGGCCTGGGAACAGGTCAAACGGCGCAAGGTGGTTACAGGTCTGTGTATGACCGGGATATCCATCGGCTGCGCAGCCATTATTGTGGCCCTGAGCGTAGGCCAGTCTGCACAGGTCTATGTGACGGAACAAGTCAATGCCAACTTCAAAATGGATGAGATTATGGTCCAGCCGGGCGGAGGAATTCCGTCGAACGGCGGCCAGAGCGCAGGCGGCGGATCGGGAGGTGGGGCCGAGAACCTTGATCAGGGCAAGCTGACTGACCAGAAGCTGGAGATTATCCGCGGACTGAACCATGTGAAGGCGGCTTCGCCTTTTCAGGAGGCCGGATATCTCCAGTTACTAACGGTAGACAACAAGATCTCGGATGTGAAGATTGTGGTGACTGATCTCCAGAAGCTGACAGCCTATGATCACAAATTCAAACAGGGCGGGGCGAACGACCAGGTTGGAACGATAGTGCTTAATCACGGGGCTACCCTGGGCCTGATCGACCTGGAGACCCGGGAGAAGCTGTTCGAGCAGATGAGCAGCGGACCGTATAACCCCGAGCTGTATCAGCAGTATGAGAAATTGTCCACTGTGCCGTCCGAGTTGTACCGTAAGCAGGTCCAGATTCAGGCTCAGGATTACAGTTCTACTTCACAGACAATCAAGCTTAGCTCGCCGCTTCAGGTCGGCGGCATTCTGGCGCTTCCCAAGGGAATGGATGATCAGCGGGCCTCGTACGACAAGATTATGTATATGTCGCCGGAGACCGCCCAGCAGCTCGCCAAGGAGCTGACCTTCGATAATTCTACTTCCAGTTCACTCAGTCTCCCGCCGGAAGGAAGCTACAATTCGGTTACGGTCAAAGTAGACGATGTGGCGAACATCAAGCCGGTGGAGCAGATGATTCAGAAGCTGACTCTGAACGCTCAAGATAATCTGTACCAGCAGGAGATGCTGAAGGAGCAATTTGATATGATCAAAATGGCGGCGCTCGGCATCGGGGTATTCATCCTGATCATCGCCTCCATCTCGATTATAGTAGCCATGACTATGTCCACCCATCAGCGGCGGCGCCAGATCGGGATTATGAAGGTTCTGGGAGCTAACATGGGGCAGATCCGTAACATGTTTATTACCGAAGCAGCGCTTCTGGGGCTGCTCGGGGGTATGCTGGGTGTCGCTTTCTCCTATTTAATTGTCATGGCACTTAACAAGCTGGTAGGCAGCGCAGGGGAGGGGATGAATTTCTTCATTCCGGTGATGAATCTGCCGGTCGGAATGTCCTTTGCCATTATGACCGGTGTGCTGTCGGGGATCTATCCGGCGATCAGCGCCTCCAGAACCGATGCATTAACCGCTATTAAACGAGACTAACCCTAAGCTAGAAAGGAAGCCGAAACAATGAAGAGGACTCTAAAGAAGAGCCTGAAATGGATCATAATCTTAGGTATCATCGGAACTGCCGGTTATTTCGGATATACCAAATTCTTCAAGGCTGATGAGACCGCCGATCTCCCGCCTGAACCGATGCAGGTAATCAGCTTCCCGGTAACGGAAGAGACGTTAACCAGCACAGTGCAGATCAAAGGCAGATCGCAATATCAGCAGGAGACGCTGGTGTATGCCCCCTTTGCTTCCAAGGTGACTTCCTGGAAGGTGGAGAACGGGGCGCAGGTGAAGAAGGGCCAGGTGCTCTTCACCCTGGACCAGAGCACACTCCGTAATGAGATTGCTACGGCGGAGGCGACTGCCCGTAAGGCGAAGCTGGAGGGGGAGCTGAACGCTTTTGTCAGCCAGCAGGAGGATGATTCCTCGGCCCCGGCCGGAACAGAAGCGGAACGGCTGAAGGCCTTGGCTGCCCAGGAAACCGCCCGTCTAAGCGATGAGCTGAACCAGGTGAATGCCGAGATTCAAGCCAAAGAGCTTGCGGAGAAGAAGACGAAGCTGAACACTGCGGTATTCCATGCACCGGAGAACGGCATCTTCCTCTTCGACAGCAGCAAGGAACGGCCACAGACCGTCACTGACAATCAGTACATCGGCAAGATTGTGGACACGAACAAGGTAGAGTTCATTGCACAGGTCGGGGAGCAGGACATCTTCCGCATCAAAAAAGGCATGAAGGTGAAGGTGAAGATGACTGCCGTCAAAGACCTGGTCCTGAACGGAGAGGTAACCGGAGTGGCCAAGTTCGCCACGACGACCACCGGACAGAACACAGCCGGCCAGCTTCCGCAATTCGAGGTGGTCATCTCTATGCAGCCGGACGAGCATTTGATGGGCGGTCTTAGCCTAAGCGGAGACGTCGAGACCTCGCGCAAAGAGAAGGCGGTAGTTGTATCCAATATCGCCGTCATCCGTGAAGGGGATCTAGCCTTCGTTATGGTGGACAAAGGAAACGGCCAGTACGAACGCAAAGAGATCAAGACCGGAATGGAAACGACCGATAAAACAGAGGTGCTGTCGGGACTGAAGGCAGGAGACACCGTGGTTCTGCAATAGTTAGCAGTAGTTGACAGCAGTTAAAAGCCCCAAACCCGGGTAATAACCGGATTTGGGGCTTTTCTGTGGATTGTAGCCTGAGTGGAGGGCAGCAGTTGGATTTTGTACACTTGTTGCTGAACGATTTGAACATTATTACTTCCGCATGAACGGCTTACGCCAAGCCTGGATGTCACTGTTCAGGCCAGTAAGATCAGGCAAGGGCACTGCTTCGTCCGTTAACTGATACTTGGCCTTCAGCGACAGAATCCGGTAGACACTCTCGTCAATCCGGGCTTCGGAGACGCTGCCGTTCTTGACACTGTCCAGCAGTGCGGCGCGTACGGCTTGCTCGTTCTTGTATTCATGGGCGACAAGCAGGATATCGCTGCCGGCCAATACGGATTCTACTGCCGCAGCAGGGAGGCTGTAATTCTTGATGATTGCGCCCATGGTCATGTCATCCGTAATGACTACCCCTTCGTATCCCATCTGCCCGCGCAGCTGCTGGCCGATAATCACTTGGGACAGAGACGCTGGCTTGTCCGGGTCGAGCTTCGGATATAGAATATGGGCCACCATTACAGCATCGGCCTTCTCCCGGATCGCTGCCTGGAATGGCAGCCATTCCAGTGCTGCCAGCTGGGTCTCTGTCTTGTTGATCACAGGCAGCTCCAGGTGTGAGTCTACCGAGGTATCGCCATGGCCTGGATAATGCTTGACCACGGGAATGACGCCTGCGCGCTCAAGCCCCTTCATCTCGGCAATGCCTAGCCGGGTGACCAGCTCTGCGCTGTTGCCGAAGGAACGGTCACCAATTACCGGATTATCCGGGTTACTGTTGATATCGAGCACCGGCGCGAAGTCCATATTGAAGCCGGAGGATTTCACCGCCCGTCCGAGCAGCTCGCCCATCGTTCCGGCAGCTGTGGTATCGTCTCCGCTGCCGACAGCAGCGTTCGAGGGGAAGGCGGCGTAGTCATCAGGAAGACGGCTGACCTTGCCGCCTTCCTGATCGACACTAATGAACAGCGGCGCGGGATTCCCCGAATTACTCTGCTTCAAGGCGTTGGTCAGCTGCACCAGCTCCTTCAAGTTGCCGACATTACCCGAATACAGAATGATTCCGCCCACCTTATCTTCGGCAATCATCTTCCGCGCTTCAGCACCTGCTGTTTTGCCTTGGACGCCGACCAGCAGCATCTGCCCGATCTTCTCCTCCAGGGTCATTCCGGAGAGCTTCCGGGAGACGGGGTCAGGAGTGGCCGAAGCCTCAGGTGACGGTGTCGCTTCTGCTTCGGTTGCTCCTGGTGTCTGTACGGCGGCCGGAGAGGCTGCTGACGCAGCAGGGGTGGAGCCGGTATTGGTACTAACCTGTGCGGAATTTCCATTCCCCTCACAGCCGCTTGCCAGAAGCAGGCAGGCGGAGGCGGCGAGGGGGAGGAGAGAGTGGCGGAGTGGATTATTGTTTATCTTCTGAAGGCTGAACCATTTCATCGCGGGAATCTTCCTTTCGATTGCGGTTTGGCGGATAAGAATGATAGAATGAACAAGATATTACATAAGAACTGCATCAAGCATAATCAATACTATAGGATGAGGTGACCTGTCAATGAAAGAGCAATTAATGAACACGCTTAATGAACAAATGAATTTCGAATTCTATTCTGCGCATGTCTATCTTGCGATGGCTGCGTACTGTTCCGGTGAGAGCCTGGACGGATTCGCCAATTTCTTTTTGGTGCAGGCTGAAGAAGAACGGTTCCATGCCATGAAGATCTACAAATTCCTGAATGACCGTGATTATCGGGCAACCCTTGCGGCAATGCCTGAACCGAACAATGAGTATAGCTCTATGCTGGATGCGTTCGAGCATGCCTTCGCGCATGAGCAGCAGAATACGAAGAAATTCTATCATCTGGCGGATCTGGCCCTGGATGAACGGGAGCATGCGACGATCTATTTCCTGAAATGGTTCATTGATGAGCAGGTGGAAGAGGAGGCGCTCTTCAGCAACATTATCGCCAAGCTCAAACGGATCGAAACCGACAGCAACGCCTTCTATATGCTGGATGCAGAATTTGCAGCACGTTCGTTTACTCCTCCAGCGGAGTAGTAGACAGCCAGTGTAAGCGATCATACGTAAGCTCAGCGGCATTCTCCTGAAGAGGGGAAGCCGCTTATTTTTGTGCAAATAGAAGAATTTATATGTTGCACACGATAAATTATCCTTCTATTTCTCGCTGAAACGGTATCGTCCTTTCAAAGGACGGCAATGCCGTTTCCACTTGGCCGGCTTAGGGTCACCCTATAGTTAGACTACGTTTTGCAAGAAAAGTTACACGGCCTGTCAGCAGCAGATGAACTGCAAAGTTGAACAAGGGCAAAGAATGTTGGGGGCTGCAACTTACTTCCGGGTTCCCAACTCTATTTAGCGGGGTTAACTCTTGCGCTGTCCGGCAACACTGTTTCTCTAGACCCACCCGTAACTCAGCGTGTAGTATGGAACAATACTAATCTTTGGAGGTCCTTTTTCTTGGAAAATTACAGCGATATCAAACAAAGTGAAAAAGGAGCATGGCTAAGTCTATTAGCATACATACTCTTATCTGCCGTCAAATTATTCATAGGAACGGTGTCAGGCTCTCAGGCTCTCCTTGCTGACGGGCTGAATAACAGCACCGACATTATTGCTTCTCTGGCTATCCTGACCGGGCTTAGGATTTCCCGCAGACCCCCGGATTCCAATCATAGCTATGGTCATTTCAGAGCAGAGACAGTTGCCGCACTGGTCGCCTCTTTTATCATGATTGCTGTAGGCTTCCAAGTGCTCTATCAGGGTGTGAACAAATTCATTCAGCCTGTGCTGGAGACCCCTGATCTGATCGCCGCGTGGACGGCAGCTGCCTGTGCTGTGGCTATGATCGCAGTCTACCGTTATAACATCAGGCTTGCCCGCAACCTGAACAGCAATGCAATGCATGCAGTGGCGCAGGACAACCGTTCGGATGCGCTGGTCAGCATGGGAGCCTTCGTCGGCATTATCGGCTCACAGTTCGGAATTCCCTGGTTAGATCCGCTCACAGCCACGATTGTCGGACTGCTGATCTGCAAGACAGCCTGGGATATTTTCCGCAAAGCTACACATGACCTCACCGATGGCTTCGATGCCGGTAAGCTTGAGCAGATGAAGCAGACGGTCGCTGAGATTGAAGGTGTGGAGTCGATTAAGGATATCAAGGCCCGTATTCACGGCAATAATGTGCTGGTCGATACTACAGTGCTGGTGGATTCCAGTCTCAATGTGGTGCAGAGTCACGATATTACGGAGGAGATCGAAGATCAGCTCAAGGACCGTCATCAGGTCGCTACCGTGCTAGTCCATATCGAACCGATGTGATCAACAGGTGCACAACAAGAATAGGTTACATGAATTGCCTTGCTTTCGGGTGAGGCGATTTTTTGTGCTGTATTGGGGGGGATTGCTCTTCCTCCCGGCAGACTTGCCCGCATTCCCTTAACATGTATATAATATCAATATGTTATTAACAACCGATTCCTATTAATCGATTCAAGACAAGGAGAATATCCATGCCAAATCAACCAGTCACCGACCCCAACAGCTTAAACGAGGAGCAATTCCTGAAAAATTATAATGCCGGCAACTACGAACGTCCGTCTGTCACCGTCGATATGCTGATCTTCACCGTAATGGAGCAGGAGCAGGATAACTACCGCAAGCTGGCAGATAAGTCTTTGCAACTGCTGCTGATTCAGCGCGGGGAACATCCGTTTCTGGGACAATGGGCCTTGCCTGGAGGGTTCGTAGGGATCAGTGAGAGCGTAGAGGAGGCAGCCCGCCGGGAGCTGTACAGCGAGACTAATATCAATAACATCTACATGGAGCAGCTGTATACCTGGGGCGAGGTAGACCGTGATCCGCGGATGCGGGTGATCAGCTGTTCCTACATGGCGCTCGTGGACCGCAAGGCTCTGGACGTACAGGCAGGGGATGATGCAGCCGCAGCCGCCTGGTTCGACGTCTCATACCACATTCTGGAGACCCGCCGCGAGGTGCTGGAGCAGGATGTCCGTCAGGAGACACTGGTGGAGATTATACTGGAGAATGAGCAGGAGAAGCTAAGCGGGGTGGTGAAGCTTACGGAGACTATTCAGGGGCATGTCCGCCAGGTCAGCCGTGAGATCGTGCGCAGCACGGGGTTTTCTTTTGACCATCTGCTCATGGTGCAGTATGCCATCGAACGTCTGCGCGGCAAGGCGGAATATACGGATATTATCTTCAATCTCATGCCGCCGCTGTTCACCTTATCCGAGTTGCAGCGTGTATATGAGATCATCCTCGGCAAGGAGTTGCTCGCCGCCGCTTTCCGCCGCAAAATCGCAGAGCGGGTCATCGAGACGGATCAGAGCACCCGGGATGCCGGACACCGTCCCTCGAAGCTGTACCGGTATAACCGGGAGTGGAATTTATTTTGAGACTGCTCTCCTGTCTGGCAACGCCGCCCTGTGATGTTCTTAATAGAACTTTCATAGGGAAAAGCAGACAATAAGTTATATTTTTACTATTGTGTTTAGGGTAAAGGACAGGGTGAGCCTATGATTAGCTGGAAAGATTCGTATGATATCGGAGTAGAAAAGATTGATTGTCAGCACAGACAGCTGCTGGTGAAGCTGAATGATTTTTTTGAAGCCTGCAGCAACCAGCAGGGCAAAGAAAAGATCGAAGAAACGCTGAAGTTCCTCAAGGACTATACCGTGGAGCATTTCAGCAGTGAAGAGCAGCTGATGAAGGATATCGACTTTCCCGAGCTGACGGAGCATCAGAAGACGCACGCTGAGTTCGTGCAGACAGTGTTGGAACTGGAGGAGACGGTTAAGACCAAAGGGGTATCCGTATTATCCACAATCAAGCTGAACCGGACGCTCACAGACTGGCTGATCAATCATATTCATAAATGCGACAAGCTAATCGGTGAATGCATCGCTGCCAAGGGGAACCAGGCGGTCTAACTGAACAATGGGAACATGGAGATGCCGCGAGGCATTTTCTTTTTTATAAGCAGCTTTAACATTCCTTTTTAAATGAGCGGACGGGAAGGTGCTCAGCCTATTCGAGAGGGGGATTACAATGGATTGCCTGGGCTGCAGAATTGCGAACGGGGTGGAACCCGGCCTGAATATTGTTTATGAGAATGAATATATCACCTGTGTACTCGATATCGATCCTTTCAATGAAGGCCATACTCTGATTCTGCCGAAAAGGCACTATTGGGACGTCGATGAGATGGATGCGGAAACTGCCCACGCCGTTATGGACGCTTCACAGAAGCTCTCTGCGCTGCTCAAACGGCTGTACCAGCCGGATGGGATCCGAATCATTGCTGATGGCGGTAAATTCAACGATCTGACCCACTACCACATGCATGTGCTTCCCAGATACGAGGGGGACGGGCTATTGTGGGGAGAACCGTTGCACCCGGATGGAGCCGGGCAACGGCTTGGCGAGACGAGACAAAGAATGGTAGAAGCGTTGGAGGAGAAAGAACCGATGCTGAAAAAAGCGATGGACACGCTAGAGTTTCTAAGTCAGGACGCGGCAGCGCGAATGGCTTATGATGTCCGAATGAAGGCGCTGAGTGATGAGCATTCCCGTATTGAAAGTGCCGAAGAAAAGGGTAGAACGGATTCAAGCAGAGAAATAGCTATCCGGCTTTTAGACCGCGGCATAGACCTGCAAACCATTTCCGAAGCCACTGGCTTATCGGTTGAAGAAATTAAGGAAGCACGCAAGTTTATCACAGGTTGACGGCACAGTTTATACCTGGTGAATACTTTGTGTTATGATTTGAAGTAGATAGGATAGAAACTTACTTTAAGGGAGTGGGATGAAGTGAAAAACATGCGGATGCTGGCCGGGGCTGCGGTCATGGTGCTGGTGCTTGGACTGGTGAATGTCTATATTGGATGGCATCTGTCCGTATTGCTCCAGGCATGGCTGCCGGGGATGAATACTGCTGTGTACTGGACTGTCTTTCTTGTCATTTCCTTCTCTTATATGATTGGACGGGTGCCGCTGCCGCAGGCGCTCAGACCGGTAGGCAGGTTGTTCAAGGTGATCGGCTCATATTATTTGGCTTGTATGGAGTTCGCCGTGATCATGCTGCCGCTGACCGATCTGCTCTATGGTGTACTGGCGCTCGCAGGCGCGAATCTCTCCGCATTCGTCACAGAAGCCGGGACTACAGTGCTGGTATTGCTCGCCGTCTTCCTGATCTGGGGATCGCGCAATGCCTGGAGTACTGTGGTGCGTACCCACCGGCTTAAGGTGGGAAAATCCATCGGAACCAGCGTACCGCTGACAGTAGCGGTAGCCTCCGACCTGCATCTGGGTAACATTGTCGGCAACCGCCATCTGCGCAGAATGGTCAGGGAGATGAACGCGATGAACCCGGATATCATTCTACTGGCCGGAGATGTGCTGGATGACAGCATTGAGCCTTTTCTCCGCAATGGGATGGAGCAGCAGCTGAAGCAGTTGAAGGCACGTTATGGGGTCTACGCTGTGCTGGGCAATCACGAATACTACGGCGGTTCGATTGCGCAGTATACGGAGGTTATGCGGAGTGTCGGTATTCAGGTGTTACAGGATGAGGTGGTAGAGACATCTGGAGTCTACGTGGTTGGGCGCAAAGACAAGACTGCTGAAGCTATGGAGGCCGGTGGACGGCTCAGCGTGGAAGACCTACTTACGGGACTTGACCGCAGCAAGCCGATCCTGATGATGGATCATCAGCCTACTGGCTTCGGAATTGCTTCAGAGGCTGGAGTAGATGTGCTGCTGTCGGGTCATACCCACCGGGGGCAGATTGCACCGAATCACTGGATTACCCGTCGCCTGTTCGAGCTGGATTGGGGCTATTTGCTCAAAAACAAGCTGCATGTCATCGTCTCGTCCGGCTACGGAACCTGGGGACCGCCGATCCGGCTGGCCAGCCGCTCGGAGCTGATTAAGCTGGAGCTTGTGCTGGATGGCAGTATGAGCTATGGTGAAGACAAGGTGTCACCTGCGGCTAAGCCTGTTTTGATCTAACGTAAACTTGCATGTAGCTGTATCAAATCCTCTGCCTTCCTTAGGAAGGGTAGGGGGTTTTTGTTTGGTTTTGGGGGAGTTGCTGCAATTCTTTTGACAATCCTGATGGAATCAGCTAATCTTTCTTTAGATATAGTTAAGCTATTAACTAAATGGAGTTGAACTTACCGCATGGATGATTTACAAAAGGTTGTGCTTGAGCTGCCGCTTGAAAATGAGGTTTTCTTCGCCTTGGTGGGAGCGACTGCCGGCACTGTGGCCGTCTCCGAGAAATACTGGCAGGCGCAGGGGCTGAACGGGGCAAGAATCCGCGTGCTGGTTGAGATTGCGAAGCACGGGGGATCGATCCTGCCCTCACTGCTTGCTGAGCGAATCACGGTAACCAAAGCCAACATCAGCCTGCTGCTGACTCCGCTGGAGAAGGATGGTTATATTACGCGGGCGGCTCACGCACAGGATGGACGTAAGACAGTCATTTCGCTGACCGATGCAGGTAAGAACCTGCTGCTGGAACAGCTGCCGGGGAACCGGGAAGCAGTTTCGGAGGTAATGAACCGGCTGAATGAGACGGAGCTGCACCTGCTGCTGGAGCTACTGAATAAGCTGGTCCGGGGACAAGGTTAGCAGCTCAAGCTGCTGCTCGTTACCCGATAAGATTTAGGAGGAATCAATTATGACAATCATGATTACAGGGGCTGCCGGTCAGCTGGGGCGTCTGATTATTGAACAGTTACGTCAGCGCCTGCCGGCCCGGCAGATCGTTGCCGGGGTCCGCAGGATGGAGCAAGCGGTTCTTTTCCGGGAGCTTGGAATTGAAGTCCGTAAGGTGGATTACGACCTGCCGGAATCACTGGATGAAGCCTTCCACGGGATTTCCCGGCTGCTGCTGATTTCCAGTTCGCATACAGATGATGATGTGCGTCTCGCCCAGCATAAGCGGGTTATTGATGCAGCGAAGCGAGGCGGGGTCCGGCAGCTGCTTTATACAGGTTTTGCTTTTTCGCAGCACAGTACAGATAGTAGTAAGCCTGACAATGTGCACACCCTGACGGAACAGGCGATCCTAGAGTCCGGGCTGGGCTATACCTTTTTGCGTAACGGATTGTATATGGATTTCTTAGGAGTACTGGGCCTGAAGGAAGCGATCTCCAGTGGACAGCTGGCTACGGCGCCGGGAGAATGGAGGTTCAATTCGGTAACACGCGCAGACCTGGCTCTGGCTACGGCTGCTGCGCTTGGGAGTGGAGAGTCCGGCAATCAGGTTTATGAGCTGGCTGCTTCCCGAACCTGGGATTTCGCAGATCTGGCTGAAGTGTTGACTGAGGTTGCCGGGAAGCCGGTTGTACATGTTCAGGATGCGAGTGTTCAGCACTGGATATACACTTGGCTCCGCAAGCTGGATACGGCTTCCACCTCCGGGGATTTGGAGCGGCTTATGGGCAGACCGGTCACCCCGCTGAGGGACAGCATTCTCCCCTTTATAGTGTAGAATGTATTGACTTAATAGAGATTGTTGAGGTGAAGTCCTATTGTCTTGAGCTGGGTTTGTTGCTAGTATGATGACATTGATCAGGCAAGCCGGAGGGAGCGTATGTAAGTTGAAAAAGATACTGGTAGCCGACGACGATGTTCATATCCGCACGCTGCTGCGGCATGTTCTTACCAGAGAGGGATATCAAGCGATAGAAGCCGGAGACGGGCTGGAAGCAGCGGCACGCATGAAGGAGCAGACGGTCGATCTGGCGGTGGTGGATGTAATGATGCCGCATATGGACGGATTGGAGTTGTGTGCATACATAAGGGAAAACTACGATATTCCTGTCATTCTGCTGACGGCCCGTCAGCAGCTCAGTGATAAGGAGCAGGGGTATCTGCACGGGACGGATGATTATGTGACCAAGCCTTTTGAGCCGGAGGAGCTGCTCTTTCGCATCAAGGCCTTGTTCCGCCGTTATTCCATCGCCTCCGATGACCGGATCCGCCTGAATTCGCTGGTGATTGACCGTAAGAATTACGAGATCAGTGACGGGACGGAGGTTCTCCTGCTGCCGGTGAAGGAGTTCGAGCTGCTGGCTCAGCTGGCGCAATATCCGGGACGCCTGTTCACGCGCGGTGAGCTGATTGAGCTGGTCTGGGGGGCGGATTACGAAGGGGACGAGCGGACCGTGGATGTGCATATCAAGCGCCTGCGCCAGCGGTTCAGCGAATATCAGAATGATTTTGTCATCCGCACGGTCCGGGGAATTGGCTACAAAGTGGATATGGTGAACTCATGAGATCGCTCTATGTACGGATGAGTATCATCTTCTGCTCGGTGATTATGATCAGCAGTGTGCTGGGATTTCTGGTCTCCAACCTGTATTACCAGTCCCAAGTCAAGCCGAAAAATGATGCCAAGCTGACCCGGATGGCCATAGGTTTGCAGCAGTTCATCGAGGATCACCCGGATGCGGTGGAAGAATATCTACTGAGTACAGCTTCCCTGGGGTATAAGATGTATCTGGTCAACGCTGACGGGGAAGAACGCTTCTACGGCCTGCCTTTTCGCAAAAATGACCTCAAGGAGGAGGCGCTGCGCAGTGTGCTGGACGGGGAGATCTACCATGGGGTGGGGAATTTCCCCGGCCAGCTGTTCGTGACAGGCTTTTTCGATAATCAGCTCAGCAATTCCATTGGGGTGCCGGTTCATATTAACGGGGAGACCTATGCCTTATTCATGCGTCCGGATGCTCAGGTGCAGTTCGGGGAGCTGCGGATCTTTTTTGTCGTGATCATTGGGGTCATTATTCTACTAAGCCTGTGGTTCATGCTGATTACTGTATTTCATGTGGTGCGACCGATCACCCGGCTGACCGAGGCCACGCTCCTAATCTCCAAAGGGCGCTACGACATCAAGCTCTACACCGCACGCCGCGACGAGATCGGACAACTGGCATCTCACTTCATGACGATGAGCCGCGAGCTGGAGCGCACGAACCGGGCAAGACAGGAGTTTGTCGCCAATGTCTCGCATGAGATTGAATCACCGCTAACCTCAATTCAGGGCTTCGCCCATGCGCTCCAGGACGGTACTCTGCCGGAAGTCCAGCGTCTGGAGTATCTGTCCATTATCGGGGATGAGAGCCGGCGGTTGTCCATGCTCAGCACGCAGCTGCTTACCTTGTCCTCACTGGATTATGACGAGCATGCTCTGCAGAAAAGAAGCTTCGATCTGCGCGCCCAGCTGCGCCAGGTAATTCAGATTATGGAGTGGCATCTTACGGAGAAGGAGCTGGCGGTACGGCTGCATGCCGCAGACATCACACTTACGGGCGATTCCAATCTGCTCTATCAGGTGTGGATGAATCTGGTGACGAATGCGATCAAATACACTCCGGCGGGCGGGACCCTCAGCATTGCAGCCTATGTGGAGGGCCAGCAATGTATTGTAACGGTGACCGACAACGGTGCGGGCATTCCGGCAGAGCAGCTGCCGATGATCTTTGACCGGTTCTACAAGGTGGATCAGTCGCGCTCCCGTGAGCCGGGCAGCAGCGGGCTGGGGCTGGCGATTGCCCAAAAGATCGTCCAGGCGCATGGCGGAACCATTGAGGTGACGAGCACAGTAGGGGAAGGAACTGCGTTCACTGTTTCTTTGCCCCGCTACCCTAACGATATAGATTGATTAGTCATTCATAAAATAGATGAAAGCAACGGAGGGGAATTTGGAACTGTAGGAGCGTAGCGACTGCCTTTGTTCCCGGATTTCCACCACGAACAGTGGTATAAATCAAGAAATCTGGGAACAACAGCGGCCGTAAGTCCAATATTCACCGCAGTTGCGCCTACCATCTGTTTTGGAAGCGTCTATATTCAATCTATATAGTGTAATTCTTTATTCATACTCCGTTCATCTTCACTCTCTAAACTGTGATTATACAGATTAGAAGGAGTGGTTATATGTTCTTGGCAATTCGGGAGATGAGGCACTCCAAAGCGCGTTACGGCCTCATTATGGTGATTATGCTGCTGGTATCGTTCCTGGTGCTGTTCGTCACCGGCCTGGCTAGAGGTCTTGCTTATGCCAACATTTCAGCGCTGAAAAATATGCCCGCCAATTACTTTGCCGTGCAGAGCGACGCGGATCATACCTTCAGACGTTCACAGTTAACGGATACGGAGCTTACGGCTGCCCGGGCGGTAGCCGGAGAGGCGAAGGCGACTCCGCTAGGGGTACAGACTAGTACAATAACAGCTGCCGGTACAGATGTTAAGGCGGATATTACGTTTTTTGCCGTAGATATGACGGGGATGCTGGCTCCTGATGTAACGGAAGGTGCCGCATTCACCAATGACGTTCAAGGGAGCGCGGTTGCAGACTCCAAACTTAAACAGTCTGGCGTTACAATTGGCAGTACGATTCGTGATCAGGCTTCCGGCATGAGCTGGACGGTTACCGGATTCGTGAAGGCCAGCTCCTATAGCCATACTCCGGTGGTCTATATCAATCAGCTGGACTGGCAGGCGATGAAGCAAGGAGCGGTTCAGGGAGGCGGTAGCTCAGGCAATGCCAATGCCCCATACAATGTTATCGCGCTGGATGTAACGGCGGCTCAAGCTGCGCAGATTGCAGATCAGCAACAGTCCGTAGAGGTAATTACGCAAAAGCAGGCGATCGCCAGTGTTCCCGGTTACTCCGCCGAACAGAATTCGCTCCTGATGATGATTGTGTTCCTGTTCGTGATTGCTGCAGTAGTTCTTGCTGTATTCTTCTATGTCATTACGATCCAGAAGACCAGCCAATTCGGTATCCTGAAGGCGATGGGGACTAAGATGTCCTATCTGGCCTGGAGTGTAGTCGGTCAAGTGATGCTGCTGTCTGTCGCCAGTCTGGCGCTGGGTATTCTGCTTACGCTTGGGATGAATATGGGCCTGCCCGACACGATGCCGTTTGAGCTGGACGGACAGACGATGGCGATGACCAGTCTGCTGTTCATAGGGATGTCCCTGTTGGGCTCGTTAATTTCGGTAGCAAGAGTAGCCAAGGTAGATGCCTTGGAAGCGATAGGGAGGACTGGAGCATGAGTGCGAAATTAGTGATGAAGCAGGTAACCAAGACTTACGGGGATGGGGACGGGGCGATGACCGTATTGAACCATCTGGACCTTACGGTGAACGAGGGCGAATTCATAGCAGTACTGGGACCGTCCGGCTCCGGGAAAAGCACGTTTCTCTCCGCAGCCGGCGCGCTGCTCACGCCTACCAGCGGAGAGATCCTCCTCGACGGCGAGTCGCTGCGTGACAAGGACAAGGGGGCACTGACGGAGCTGAGGCTGAAAAAAATCGGCTTCATGTTCCAAAGTGCGCAGCTGCTGCCGTTCCTGAAGGTAGAAGAGCAATTGCTCTATGTAGCGAAGCTTGCCAAGCTGAGTCAAAAGGAAGCGAAGGTGCGTTCCGCCTATCTGCTGAAGCGTCTGGAGATCTGGGAACGCCGCAACCATTACCCCGAACAGCTGTCCGGGGGCGAGAAGCAGCGGGTGGCAATTGCCCGGGCATGGATGAACAAGCCGGCCATTCTGTTCGCGGATGAACCTACAGCCAGCCTGGATTACAGCCGCGGCCGTGAAGTGGTGCGGATGATCGCCGACGAGGTGCGGAGCGAAGGGAAGGCCGCCGTGATGGTGACTCATGACGAACGGATGCTGGACTGGTGCGACCGGGTGCTGCATCTGGCGGATGGCGTGCTGGTTGAGGCGTAGGGGACGAGATGAGCCTGCCCTGTCGTTGAAGAATATTTGGCCCCCCTAAGCCCCATTAGCCTAGCTAATTCACCTTCGCTGTACAATTGTATTCGTTTCCACATTCATTCGGCGCTTTGAAGGCGTGTGAGCCAAATGTAATCGAAAATCCGATTACATTCGGCGCTTCGAAGGCGCGTGGGCCAAATGTAATCGCAAATCCGATTACATTCGGTCTATATGCCTGCTTGCGAGCACAATGTATACTGTTTTTCACATACGTTCGCCCTTGTGGCTTCGCAGAATGACAAAAACCTGAACCTCAGAAAACGAGGTTCAGGTTTTTGTTGATATCCCAGGTTCACACGCCCGAGTAGGCCATGAACCCGCCGTCTACGGGGATGGTCACCCCGGTCACGAACCCGGACATGCGCTCATCGGCCAGCCAGAGCAAGGTGCCGAGCAGATCCTCCGGTGTGCCGAAGCGGCGCATCGGGGTCTGTGAGATGATTTTGAGCGAACGTTCAGTTAATTCACCCTTCGGGTCCTTCAGCAGCTGTTCATTCTGTGCAGTGACGAAGAAGCCGGGGGCGATGGCATTCACCCGGATGCCGGACTCTGCCAGATGCACCGCAAGCCACTGAGTGAAGTTATTGATGCCTGCCTTGGCCGCGCTGTAAGCCGGAACCTTGGTGAGTGGCGAAGCGGCGCTCATGGAGGATATGTTGATCACTGCAGCTCCGGAGCGTCCGAGCATCTGCTTGGCGAAGATTTGGGTTGGAATTAATGTTCCGGTCAGATTGAGGTCGAGGACCGTGCGGAAGCCGCTCACGGACAGATCGAAGAAGGAGACGACATCGGGATTCTCCAGATCCCCCGGCTCCAAGGTCTCCTTGGTAGTAATCGCCGAAGGTTGATTGCCCCCGGCACCGTTGATCAATAAGTCGCAGGGACCCCAGTGATTAAGGATCTCTTCCGCTGCCTGCCGGACACTCCCGGCATCCATAACATCACAAGCCAAGGCCAAGGACTGGCCGCCCCCCGAAGAGATCTGTGCAGCCAGAGCTGCTCCCTTGGCCTCCGTACGGTTCAGGATGGCGACCTTCATGCCTTGACGGGCCAGCTCCAGCGCCATGGTGCTGCAAAGGGCTCCGGCTCCTCCGGTAATGACAGCGGTCTTGCCTGCCAGCGCAGGCTGTAATGCCAACTCGGTCATAGTGGTCCAACCCCTCTTGGTGAAAGTATGATTAGCGTAAGGTTCTATCAGTCTGCGGGTCTTTGCTTATAGTACTGCGGATATTTCTCCATCAGCATCTCCTGGTCGGCGATCGTCAGGGCCATATGCTCCTGCATAATCTGATCTCCTAGCTGAATATTATGCTGTTCAATGGCTTCATATAGACAATAATGCTGCTGGTAGAGATGCTCCCAGTTGTGATCCGCCGTGAGCTTGAGCATTCGGCTGCGGTTCAGGTGAACCTTGATCTGCTGGATGACCTCCCAGGTATTCTTTTTATTGCAGCCCATAAAGATCACATGATGGAACTCTTCGTCCAGCATGAACATTTCTTTATAGTCCTGGTCCTCGATGCAGAGCTTCTGCTTGTCCAGATTGGCCTTCAGATCAATAAGATTCCTGGCCTGGAAGGTGCTGCACGCTTCCCGGATGACCGCCCGCTCCAGATGCTCGCGCATGAAGCGGGCTTCTTCCACGAGTTCGGAATCAATCAGGGAGACTACCGTTCCCCGCTGGGGATAAACAGCAAGCAAGCCCTCCTGTGCCAGACGGACGAAGGCCTCCCGGACCGGGGTGCGGCTGACGTTGAACTTCAGCGAAATCTCTTTCTCTGAAATCCCGGTTCCGGGCGGCAGTTCCAGCAGCAGAATCTGATTCTTCAGTGAACGATACACGATGTCCCTTGTGGAGAGTGCTTGTGTACCGATAGTGTATTCCATCGTGTAACCCTCCTGCTATAGTTATTGTAAGCACTACCATACTACCATACTTGTATGGTAGTATGGTAGTGCGAATGGGCAGAAGCATTTGCTGTCCGCTTACGGATGGTACCTGTGGCCCACCAATATCATAGACGAGAGGCTGGAGAACAATATGAGTACCTCATCTTTTATTCATGACGACTGGCTGCTGTTAAGTTCAAGTGCACAGAGACTGTATCACGATTATGCCGCCGGAATGCCGATTTACGATTTCCACAGTCATCTGAATCCGCAGGAGATTAGCAGTAACCGCAGGTTCCGCAATATCGCTGATCTCGCCTTATCCGGGGACCATTACAAGTGGCGGGCGCTCCGCTGGCTGGGTGTTGACGAACAGCTAATTACCGGGAATGCACCAGACAAAGATAAGTTCATGATCTGGGCGCGCTCCCTGCCGGAGATGGTGGGCAATCCGCTCTACCACTGGACTCATCTGGAGTTGAAGCGCTACTTCGGGATCGACGAGCTGCTCTCCGGGGAGACTGCGGACAGTGTGTGGGAACGCTGCAATGAGCAGCTCCAGGGAGATGAACTGACTACGCAGGGGATTCTCAAAAAACTTAATGTCGATGTAGTCTGCACAACGGATGATCCCATTGATTCACTGGAGCATCACATTCAGATTAAGAAGGATCATGGGCTTAGAGTGGTGGTCGCTCCAACCTTCAGACCAGACCGGGTACTGAATATCCGTGATGAGGGGTTCACCGGATACGTGGGCCTGCTTAGTGAGGCGAGCGGTCTTGAGATCCACGATTACTCAGGGTTCCTCCAGGCTGTGACGGCGCGGATCGATTATTTCCATAAGCATGGCTGCCGGCTGTCGGATCAGGCCTTCGGCGAGCTGCCGCATGCCCAGTCCACAGAGCATGAAGCGGCCTACATATTCGCCCGGGCCTTCAAAGGGGAAGAGATCAGCCCGCAGGAGGAACAGAAGTTCCAGAGCCATACTCTGATCAAATTAGGCAGACTCTATCACGAGCGGGGCTGGAGCATGCAACTGCATATCGGAGCGCTGCGCAACAACAACGCACGGATGTTCAGTGCCATCGGCAAGGACAGCGGCTTCGATTCGATTCTGGATTTCAATATGGCCCGCAGCCTTAACGCGCTGCTGAATGAGCTGGATGCCAGCGGACAGCTGCCGAAGACCATCGTCTACACGCTGAATCCTTCGCAGTATGAGATGATCGCCACTGCGATCGGCAACTTCCAGGGGGCCGGCATCAAGGGCAAGGTGCAGATGGGTTCCGGCTGGTGGTTCCATGATCAGAAGGAGGGTATGCTGCAGCAGTTGAAGGCACTCTCCAGCATCGGCCTGATCAGTCCTTTTGTCGGGATGCTGACTGACTCCCGAAGCTTCCTCTCCTTCACACGTCATGAATATTTCCGGCGCATTCTCTGCAACCTGTTCGGCACGTGGATGGAAGAGGGGGACCTGCCGCGGGATTATGCCTTGATCGGCCGGACAATTGAGAATATATGCTACAACAATGCGAATGCGTATTTCGGGATCAAGTAGAGCAACATCACTTATAGCTTAATTTTGAAAAGCCAAATGTTTATTGAAGCAGAAAAAAGCAAATTTCCGACACTGAGGAAATTTGCTTTTTTATATTTCAGACAGCTTTAACTACTTAAGTTCTAATGTTCCATAATCAATTTCATCAATTCCTTTCAGAGGACAACCTAAAATTGAATAATCCATATTTTGAAATCCTCGTATCCATGATTTAAGTTTTAAATTATTGATCTCTATACTACCATTAGATTTTATTTTCCCAATTGAATTACATTCATTATTAAGAGCCACAGTACATTTATTTATATTTCCATCAGAACGAATTGAAAGTGAATTTGGTGACGAAGCATAACAGATATATTTTTCAGTTGATGCATTAATACATTTTATGTTTTTGATGTTTGAACTGATTAAATTTATCATTGATTTTTGTTTCTTAATTTCAAGAATATTAAATTCATCACTTGAATTCATTTTAAAAACCGGTTTTATGTATATCTGAAATCTTGGATCATATTTAAAAATATTATCTATGTTGGAAATTAAAATGTTTATGTCTCTAAAGTTTTCATTTGTTAAATGTACTCTCAGAGTTACGTTAACTTCTTCTTTAGAATCTCTAATATTAATTAAATTTGACCAGATTTGTTCAAAGGTCCCCTTACCATTTGCAAGCCTTCTGGTCTGATCGTGAATTACACCAAATCCATCTAAAGATATTTGAAATTGCCTAATATTATGATTAATGAGTTGATTGAATACAAGAGGGGTCAATAAATACCCATTAGTAGTCATCCCAGACTTTACTCTATAATTTTTATGTACTTTCACTAATTCATTTGCATGATTAGTGATGTTTAAAACTGTGTCCAAAGCTAATAAAGGCTCGCCTCCAAACCAGGATAGATGAAGTTCATCTAATTCAACAGCTCTTAAGGTAATTAGCTTTTTTATGCTTTCTCTGATTTCAGTAGACATTTTTTTAAGTAAGAAATCTTCATAACAATACACACATCTAAAATTACATTGTTCCGTTGGAAACAATGTTAATCTCAATATTCGTG
Organism: Paenibacillus sp. FSL P4-0338; assembly: GCF_038002365.1. NCBI lineage: Bacteria > Bacillati > Bacillota > Bacilli > Caryophanales > Paenibacillaceae > Paenibacillus > Paenibacillus sp. FSL P4-0338. The sequence continues at coordinate 1,372,977 of NZ_JBBOCG010000001.1, forward strand.
ATGAAAAGTTTGATAAAATATCGTCAATAACTGATGGATTTTTCATTGTATCCTCCATAATTAAGATAAACCGGCGTTTACCGCCGGCCCCTTATTAACATCCAATATTCACACCACAAACGTAACCTAAATTGTTACTTTCTAATTGAAACTCGTTTTTTCTTTCCATAAGCTTTTTAGCTAATTCTTTATTGTCTACCACTACTCTACCTTGTAGATCAATCGAAACATCTTTCGGATCGATATTCATATTAACTCACCTCACTTTTTTGTGTTTACAATACAAATTAAGGTATTCCCTTAAATAAAATAAAGATAAGCCTTTTAGAGGATGTTCACCAAAAATTCATTTATATGTTTTTAAATTTGTTGTACACATAAAGATTTGGTGGGGGATAGATGAGTGGGCTTATAACCTTTTAAGCAGGAAGGGGGAACACTCAAAACCTTACCTCGTACTGCTCCGGTAAGCAGAAGGGGATACGCCCGTCGACTTCTTGAATACCTTGGAAAAGTGGGCCAGCTCCATGCCGACCTGCTCGGCGATACTTGAGATGCTGAAATCGGTATAGGAGAGCTGTCTCTTAGCCAGCTCCATCCGTTTCAGCTGAACATACTGCATCGGCGGAACACCGATGAATTTCTTGAAGTAGGGAATGAAATAGTTCGGGTGCAAATGGACCCGCTCTGCCAGCTCCTCCACCGTCAGCGGCCGCATTAGCCGTTGATCGATGTAGCCCAGCACATTTGCCAATTTACCCTGGTCGCTTGTATGCGTCAGATCGTCAAGGAAATTGCTGTAGCCTCCCGATTCCAGGCAGAGGGACAGCAGCGTAAGCAGCGCGGCTTGCGTCCGCAGGGTGGCTAGGAAGCCGGTATCCTGGAACCATTCAATCATCTCCGCGAACATCGTCCGGGTCGCCTCCGGGTCAGGCACATCACAGATGTAGAGCTTATTCGCTGAATGAAACAGCGGCCATTCCCCGATCTGTGCATCGAAGTGGCAATAGTAGCGCGTATAAGGATCATCCCGCGAGGTATCCGTCGTCTGGGTAGAGCCGGCGGGCATAATCATCAGCTGTCCGGGTCTGGGGTAATGGTCCACTCCGTTGATAATCACCTTGCCTTCGCCCGAATCAATATAGTAGAGCCGGTTGAAGGCAGGGGTCTCATTCGTCCGGTTCCATCCCGGATATCTGCTGGTTAATTGAGCATGGGTAACGGTAACCGTCAGGTTGTGCAGCAGACGTCCGGTCAAATTTCCATTTCCAATCATATTCATCTCTGAGCGCCTCCATTAAGGACATAAATCTATTATAACGCTTTCATTTATCCATTACATCTTATTTATATACAAATATACCTTAATTACAGTCATGTTCACCACCGTCAAATAGGGTTATCCTCATATCATAAACTGTTTCAGGAAGGGACTGGGAGATGGATAAGGTACGATATGGAATTATTGGTGTAGGCAATATGGGGCGCGCCCATGCCCAGAGTCTGCTGAATGATATTAAGGGGGCTGAGCTTACAGCGGTATGCGACAGCAGCCCTGAGCGGCTGGATTGGGCAGAGGAGCATTTGCCGGATAGCGTGCAGCGCTTTTTGTCGCCGGAGGAGCTGTTCAAATCTGGTGCCATTGATGCTGTATTGATCGCTACCCCCCATTATGATCACCCGCCGCTGGCGATTGAAGCGCTGGGCTACGGGCTGCATGTTCTGATTGAGAAGCCTGCCGGTGTCTATACCAAAGCAGTCCAGGAGATGAATGACGCTGCGGCGAAGTCTGACCGTAAGTTCGGCATTATGTATAACCAGCGGACGAATCCGCTCTATCAGAAGCTGAGAGACTTGATCCAGTCCGGGGAACTGGGGGAGATCCGGCGCACGAACTGGATTATTACCAATTGGTACCGCTCTCAGAGCTACTATGATTCCGGCGGCTGGCGGGCGACCTGGGGCGGAGAAGGCGGCGGCGTGCTGCTGAACCAGGACCCGCACCAGCTTGACCTCTGGCAGTGGACTACAGGGATGATGCCTAAGCGGGTACGCGCTTTTTGCCAGTTCGGGAAGTACCGGAATATTGAGGTTGAGGATGATGTGACTGCTTATGTGGAATATGAGAACGGCGCAACCGGGCTGTTCATCACCACTACAGGGGAGGCGCCGGGGACGAACCGGTTCGAGATTACAGGAGACAACGGCAAAATCGTCATCGAAGACGGCAAGCTCACCTTCTTCCGCCTTCGCACCCCGGAGCCGAAGTTCAATGCGGAATTCACCGGAGGCTTCGGAGCACCGGAGTGCTGGAAATGCGAGATTCCGGTGCCACCTGGAGACGGAGAACAGCACAAGGGCATTATGCGTAACTTCACCAATGCGATTCTGCACGATGAGCCGCTGCTGGCTCCGGGGGAAGAGGGCATTCACGGCCTGACCCTGTCCAATGCCATGTATCTGTCCGCGTGGACCGACAACTGGGTGGACCTGCCGATCGACAGCCAGTTGTTCTATGAGAAGCTGATGGAGCAGGTAGAGAATCCTACTTTTCAGAAAGCACCGGTCAGCCAGAAAGCCCTGGATGTATCGGGAACTCATTAGGAGAACCTTACTCTCTTACACAACTCAAACTTATCTAGGAGTGGATGAATACAATGAACCGTTCAACGATTGCCGCTCAAATGTATACCCTGCGTGAATATACCCAGACGCCGGAGGCCTTGCGGGAGAGCTTGCGGAAGGTAAGCAGTATCGGGTACCAGGCTGTCCAGATCTCCGGAATCGGTCCCATGGACCCCAAGCTGGTGAAGGAATACGCGGATGAATTTAATCTCAAAATATGTGCGACACACGTTCCCTGGGACAGGCTGGTGAATGATCTGGATGCACTCGCCGCCGAACATAAGCTGTGGGACTGCAAATACATCGGTCTTGGCTCACTGCCTGCGGAATATCAGACCAGTCAGGAAGGGTACCGCACCTTCGCCAAGCTGGCTTCCGGCATTGCACGTACACTTAAGGAAGAGCATGGCCTGCAATTTGTGTATCATAATCATGATTTTGAATTCGAACGTTTTGACGGTCTGACCGGGATGGATGTGCTGCTGCAGGACAGTGATCCGGAGGTCTTCGGCTTCGAGCTGGATCTGTACTGGGTGCAGGCCGGGGGCGGAGATCCTGTAGAGTGGATTCATAAGGTGGAAGGCAGAATGCAGGCCGTGCATTTCAAGGATATGACTATACTGAACCGCAAAGCTGTATTCGCCGAGATCGGCGAAGGCAATATGAACTATGGAGCGATTATTGAGGCCTGCCGCAAGACGGGTGTGGAGTGGCATATCGTGGAGCAGGATGTGTGCCAGCGTGATCCGTTCGAGAGCCTGGAGATTAGTCTCCGGCATTTGCATTCCAGATTGGAGGTGCAAGCATGAGCCGCAAGGATGGAATGATGTATGCCCCGGTACATGAGGCGAAGCCTGTGGTGGGACCGGGTGAATTCGTAATCGCTGCGTTGGCGCTGGATCATGGGCATATCTACGGGATGTGCAACGGACTAGTAGAAGCGGGAGCCGAGCTGAAGTGGGTATACGATCCTGACCCCGAGAAGGTAAAAGCGTTCCTGAACAAGTATCCCGGCGTCAGAGCCGCACGCTCTGCTGAAGAGATTCTTGAAGATTCTGAGGTCCGGCTCGTAGCAGCGGCCGCCGTTCCTTCGGAGCGTGGTCCGCTCGGTCTGCGGGTGATGGCACACGGGAAGGATTATTTCACGGACAAATCTCCGTTTACTTCTCTGGACCAACTCGCAGCAGCACGCCTTCAGGTGGAGAAGACGGGCCGGAAATACATGACATACTACAGTGAGAGACTGCATGTAGAGAGCGCTGTCTATGCCGGTCAGCTGGTGCAGCAGGGGGCGATTGGCCGTGTGCTTCAGGTCATGGGGCTGGGGCCGCACCGGTTAAATGCACCAAGCCGGCCGGCTTGGTTCTTCCAGCGTGATAAATACGGCGGCATTCTCTGTGACATCGGCAGCCATCAGATTGAACAGTTCCTCTTCTACGCGGGCTGCCGCGATGCCAAGGTGCTGCACAGCAAGGTCGCCAACTACAACAACCCGGCTTACCCGGAGCTGGAGGATTACGGGGATGCTACGCTGGTTGGGGATAACGGGGCTACGCAGTATTTTCGCGTGGACTGGTTCACTCCGGCAGGGCTCGGGACCTGGGGCGACGGACGGACGATTATTCTCGGCACGGAAGGTTATATCGAACTGCGCAAATACAGCGATATCGGCCGCTCCAGCACACCGGACCATGTCTTCTGGGTGGACGGTGAGGGAGAGCATTATGAGCATGTAGCCAGGAAGGTTGGCTTCCCGTTCTTCGGGGAGCTGATTCTGGACTGCCTGGAACGGACGGAGAAGGCGATGACCCAGGAGCATGCGTTCAAGGCGGCTGAGCTGTGTCTGGAAGCGCAGCGGCAAGCGGTGAATCTGACCCCGGATACGCTTAAATAGGTGCAGGACAGCTAGCAGAAGATCGGAAGGTGGTTAAGATGAATACTAATGGAGCAGCGATTATCGGCTGCGGGGCGATTGCCCCGCTGCATGCCAGAGCCATTGCTTCCATCGACAATGCGCGGCTGGTAGCCGTGGTGGACAGTGACCCTGTTCAGGCAACACAGTCTGCTCAGGATTACGAATGTGAAGGCCTGACAGATTACAGGGAGCTGCTGGAGCGTCCAGATATCGGCATCGTTCATCTCTGCACGCCGCATCATCTGCATGCCGGAATGGCAGTGGAGCTGCTGAAGGCCGGCAAGCATGTGTTAACCGAGAAACCGATGGCACTGGATGTGCCTTCGGCCCGCATGATGCAGGAGGCGGCAGAGGATGCTGCGGGACAACTGGGTGTAGTGTTCCAGAACCGCTATAATGAACCTTCGGTGCGGATCAGACAAGTGATTGATTCCGGCAGCCTGGGCAATCTCCTCTGCATGAAGGGCCTGGTGACTTGGACCCGGAGTGAGGAGTACTACACGAATAGTCCCTGGAGAGGCCGCTGGGCGACGGAAGGCGGCGGGGTATTGATCAACCAGGCTATCCATACCCTGGATCTGCTGCAATGGTTCGGCGGTGACATTGATTCCGTGAAAGGCAGTGTCAGCACTGATGTGCTGAACGATGTCATTGAGGTCGAGGACAGCGCACATGCGTGTATCGATTTCAAGAACAAGGCGCGCGGACTCTTCTACGGAACCAATGCGTATCAGGCCAATTCACCGGTGGAGCTGGAGCTGGTCTTTGAGCAAGGGACTCTGCAGCAGCGCCGGGACAACCTGTATCTGTGGAATGATGGGAAGGAGACGCTGCTCTGTGAGCCGCAGAGCATCAGCAGTGGAGGGAAATCCTACTGGGGCAGCGGACATTCACGGTTAATTCATGACTTCTACGCCCATATCCGTGAAGGCCGCAGGTTCTGGATTGACGGTGCTGAAGGCATCAAAGCGCTCACACTGATTGCAGAGATCTATAAGTCCTCGGAGGGCCGGAATCTGGTCCCTCAGGTCTAGTATTCGTCAACCGGCTGATGCCGGAATATAGGCTGTCTCTTATGCATAGTTTTGCTTAAGGGATAGCCTTATTTGAAATATAGAATTTATATGATGCACACGATAACTTACCCTTCTATTTCTCGCTGAAACGGTACCGTCCTTTAAAAGGACGGCAAAGCCGCTTCCACTTGTGTTAGCCGCTACAGCTTAATCGCAAGCCAGCAAGCTTCAATGGTCTGCTGAATCTGCTGCTCGTTAAGCGGGTATTTTCCGCCTAAGTAGCCCTTGATCACGGCAATCAAAATTCCGTAGACCAGCTGATAACACAGGCAAACATTCATTTCCCGGATGATGCCCTGCCGCTGGCCTTCTTCAATGATGGAGAAAATCTCTAAGGTGGAGGGGGCGGGTGTGTTCCGTATATCCTCGGAAATATAGGGCGAAGTGCAATAGTTCTCTGTGAAGTCAACCTCTTTGGGGTAGTGAAGCGAATAGTTGGCTGTATTCTTCAGGAGGCTTTTCATCCGCTCATAGATTGTTAACCCGGGATCATAGCCGTTCATGACAAATTCATTTTTATGTATGCGGACTTTATGGTATAGCTCATTGACCAGTTGCTCTTTGTTCTCAAAATAATGGTAGAATGTGCTGGAGCCGACATTGGCCCTCTTGAATATTTTGGCGAAAGTAACAGACTGTAAGCCTTCTTCAGTAATTAAAACAAGGGTTGCCTGAAGAATATCATCGCGTTTCCCCATCATTACACATCGCTAGCGGAAAAATCATTCTATAAAATAGTACAATCTCTGCAAGGAATTTTCAATTTACAAAATATGCATTCTACTCTCAAGTATCAAAAAGATAGATTTTGTGGTGAAACAGACAATAGGGAAGCTATATTTTAGTCATTACTCTGCAAAAAGGAATTTCCATTCCGAACATACTTGAAGTTTAATTATCCTATTTCTGAACTATTAATAGAATAAAAATTCTATTTCTTGAGTGTATCTAAGGGCAATCAGTTCTAGCGATCAAATTGACTTTCAAATCATTAGGCTTTATCTTCAGTACAGGGTGTAACAAGAGTCAGCAGATGAGAGACAGGGAGTGGGAGATTGGCTATGGAACAGGCAATGTTTGCCGGAGGCTGCTTCTGGTGTATGGTTACACCGTTCGAAGAGCTGCCCGGTATTCACGGAATTGTATCAGGTTACGCCGGAGGATCGGTAGAGAACCCTACTTATGAGCAGGTGAAGACCGGTACAACCGGTCACTACGAGGTGGTTCAGATCACTTATGACCCTGAGTTATTCCCATATGAGCGGCTGCTGGAGCTGTTCTGGCCGCAGATTGACCCGACGGATGACGGCGGACAGTTTCAGGACCGGGGAACACAGTACCGCACGGCGGTATTCTATTATACGGAAGAGCAGCGGCTGGCTGCACTGGCTTCCCGGGAGCAGGTGGCGGTTAGCGGCAGATTCGAGCTTCCGGTGGTGACGGAGATTCTGCCTGCGCCGGTGTTTTATCCGGCAGAAGACTATCATCAGGACTATCACAAGAAGAATCCGAAGCATTATAAGGAGGACCGTGAGCAGTCGGGGCGGGATACCTTTATTTCGCAGCATTGGGAATAGCGAATACGTGATAGATGTGTAAAAAAGCCTTTAATGACCAGACATCTGGGGATTAAGGGCTTTTTGCTATTTTTGCAGCACCAAACCAAAATATGGGAACTGAAATCCGAAATTCTGTGCCTACTAAATAGCTATCAGAGCTACTATAATCATATTTGTAAACGGATACAGAAATACCAATATCATTCAGGAGGAATCTGAGAATGTCCAAAAAATGGCTAATGACGATGCTTGCGTTCGTGCTTCTGCTCTCTTGCCTGCCTTTGTTCAACTCCAAAGCAGCCGCGGCAGACTACACCCAAGGGGTAGAGCTGTCGGGAACCTCGGCTACCATCTGGTTCAAATCCACAGTAAATACCAGTTGGGTGGACGTCCATTACAAGGTGAATGCCGGGACGCAAAGCAATTTCCGATCAACGTATAACAACAGCAAAGCGCGTTATGAGCAGGTGGTTACAGGAATCACCAGCGGCACAGCACTCTCTTACTTCTTCACCTACAACAACGGAACTCCGGCTTATGACACCGGCTGGTTCAACTACACGGCAGGAACTGCACCGACAACCGGGCCGACAACTCCGCCATCCGGCTCCTCCGGTTCCATCTATTCCATCGCTGCCTCTTCGATCCCGACACCGCCCTCAGGCTCTGTCTCCGTCAAGGTCATGAACGGAACGGGCGGCGCTTATCCAGACAGCCAGATCTACTGGGGTGTACTCGGCATTAATCCGGCCAATGGCAAGTGGAGTTATCTGGATCTCAGCGGCAATCTCGTTCCGATCTCGAATGCGCTGAATGATGCTTCCGGCCACTTGACCAGGAGCGGCGTGAATTATGCCAATATTTATCACACGATTAATCAGGCTTCCTGGGTAACGCTGCCCAAAATCACCTCCGGCCGCATGTTCCTCAGTGTAGGCACACCGCTGTACATCAAGACCTATGACGACGGCTTCGCTGGACCGGATATTGATAATCCAACCGATCCTAACCGAAATCTCTATTTCGACTTTGTTGAATTCACAGTGGATGCTACAGGCTATCATGGCAATACCACCCGTGTAGATGGCTTCGGCTTCCCGATCCAGCACCGGCTGGTGGGCTTGTCCGGCGGTTTTGACAAGACGGTAGGCGAGCTTGAATCGGAGACACGGGCTGGAATTTTTACCAAATACCAGAATGAAGTTCCCGCTGCCTTCAAATCACTGGCAACCGATCAGGCACCTTACCGGATTATTGCTCCAGTCCATGGATCATTCAAAGCCGGTGGAGCCAATGCCAATTACTTCGCAGGGTATTCCAGCTATAGCACACAGGATATTCTGCGCAATGACGGTTCGCTAATCGATGCCGCCACTTCCGCTGCGATCAACCGCCATGTCTACACCACCAGTAACTGGAATAACGTAGCGAATTATTACAATGCGGCTCCCGCCAACTTTTATGCGAAATTCTGGCATGACCACAGCATCAGCGGACTGGCTTACGGCTTCCCGTATGACGATGTGAACGGCCAGGCGGCCTATCTGGAAGTCGGTGACCCTAAGGGACTGATTATCCGAGTGGCTTGGTAAGCATGGAGCCGATAGCTTCCAGCAGCACAGCTTCCTCAATCATCAGCAAATGAGGGATATCGTGTAGAGAGCCGGTCCTGAACATAAGCAGGCTGCCGACTCTCTCACACGATTGAATCTGGGAATAAAGGGAAGGATCATCATCCAGTGAAGGGAAAACTACACTCGCAGGCACGGGCTCATATCCGGCAAAGGACCATTCACTGATCCGTTCCATCGTTCCAGGATCAAACAGAAAGAAGCGTTCATTCGTATTTTGTGAGATGGCTTGACCGTTCTGAAGATAGAGCATGCCATACCCCGGATAATGGTCTTCTTCCTCATACTCGTCTTCGTATTCCCCATCGTGCGGACCCTGTTCCTGTTGCAGCTCCAAGGCTGGATAGGAGAAACAGGCATACACCTGCACATCATTCTCCAAGGTGAACAGCTGACTGCCGTCAGGATGCCAAGCGGGTGAGAGATAACAGCCCTGCGGGAACATCTCCCTGCTATGTAACCCGCCCTGCTGAATAGATAATTCATACACGGATATACCGTTCTGACCTGCCGCAAGCTCCAGTGTTACAGCATCCGACCCGGGGATATCCATCAGCCGCAGCGCACTGTCACCGAACGGATCTTCCAAATCTAGTGAATGTGCCAACGTTCCGTCCCCGCTATGAAACACTGAAATCCGCAGATGTTCTTCGTCCAGCTTGGCTACAGACCAGAGTAGACTTCCATCACGTGAAAAAAGAACACATACATACGCCCCGGCTTTGCTCCACAGCAAGCGGCCCGTAAAGTCTCCTGCGCCCATTGCCGCATCCTCCATAATGAAAGCCGCCAGTGCAAGCTCTGGATGGAACGAAAGGGAGTCCAAGTTAAGCGGTTGCATGCTATAGAGCTGTCCGGCTTCACTAGGCGTTAAATCCGCATCCAGGCGGTACACTCTGCCTTCCTTGTCATATACAACAACTTCAGGTCCGGCATTGTTCCTAGCGGCGAAGTGATAGTCGCCTATGAGTATTGTGGCGGGATTAAGCAGTATCATCTTATTCCTCCTGCTCCTCGAATGCCCTGAATTATAGCATCCTGAGGATGGAAAATAAACAGAAAGAAAGGTATGATAGATAGCAATTGCACACGAAGGGAGCATCCGGGAGAGATGAAGGACAGCTTGAAGCACATCTTATTTGATCTGGACGGCACATTGACTGACCCCAAGGAAGGCATTACCAAAAGCGTAGAGTATGCGCTTAACCAATTCAGCATCGAGGTGGAGCATCCTGACTTGCTGATTCCATACATAGGTCCGCCGCTATATGATTCTTTTATCGAAATTCAGGGCTTCACGGCGGAGGCAGCGGCACAGGCGGTGGAGTTCTACCGGGAGCGTTACCGGACCCTGGGGATGTTCGAGAATCATGTAATTGCAGGCATACCTGAGCTGCTGGAGAACTTGAGAGCCAAGGGATTCGAGCTGTATGTGGCGACCTCTAAGCCGATTGTATTCGCTGAGCAGATTCTCCGGCATTATGAGCTCGACGGGTTCTTCAAGTATGCGGCAGGCAGCAATCTGGACGGGACACGTTCGAAGAAGCGCGAGGTCATTCAACACGTGCTGGACGAGAATAATCTTCTTGCTTCGCAGTCGCTAATGATCGGGGACCGGGAGCATGACATTATCGGGGCCAAAGCCTGCCGCGTAGCCTCAGTGGGCGTGTTATTCGGCTATGGTTCCGAGGAGGAATTATCGGCGGCCGGAGCGGATTATATTGCGCATACGGTGGAAGAAGTGGGAGATATTATTCAGCGTTTGCAGACGAATGAGCTTGGTGAGTAAGGCCCACGAGCTAAAGGATTAGGGGAGTAAAAGTTTAAGAATTAAGCGGTCAAACGGAAAGCGGTTTTTAAGTTTTTTTCTGCGCGGTATTGACTTCTGGCTAAGAGCGTGCGTATTATGTAACCAGCAACACCATAACTAAGGCAATGACCAGAGACATGATATCCCGTGAGGACTGACCAGAGAGAGAAGTGCAAGGTGAGAGCTTCTTACAGAGACCAGCCGGATGTTACCCCTCTATAGCCGTGACACTGAACCCTCCTGCTGTTAGCGAGGCTGTAAATGTCGCCGCCCCATCCCCGTTAACGGATGCCATGAGGATTGTACTGATCACCTTTCCGCCGAACAGCCGGAGGTGAAGTGACGTATAATCGAATTAGGGTGGAACCACGAGCTTAAGACGCACTCGTCCCTTTCCGGGATGAGATGCGTTTTTTTTGTGTTCACATATACGAATATAACTGAAGAAATGGAGGCCAAAATCATGGAGATTCAAGTGCAGCTGCCGGATGGAGCAAATAGGAGGTATTCGCGTAACACCACAATTGCGCAGATTGCGGATTCGATTAGCGTAAGTCTGAGGAAGAATGCAGTAGCCGGCACAATCGATGGCAGACTCGTTGACCTTGATTGTCCGGTTGAAAGGGACAGCCTCGTGGAGATCGTTCTAGCAGACAGCAGCGACGGGCTGATGATTCACAGACACAGTACAGCCCATGTGATGGCCCAAGCGATCAAACGGATCTATGGAGAACGGAACGTGAAGCTGGGAATTGGTCCGGTAATTGAGGACGGCTTCTATTACGATATAGATATTGAACAGCCCCTGTCCATCGAGGATCTTGCTGCGATTGAGCGGGAGATGGGAAAAATCATCAAGGAGAACCTGCCGATCCGGCGGCGGGTGGTCAGCCGGGAGGAAGCGGTGCAGTACTTTGAACAGCTGGAAGAGCCGCTGAAGCTGGAGCTGATCCGGGATCTGCCGGAGGACGCAGTCCTCAGCCTGTATGAGCAAGGAGAATTCACGGACCTGTGCCGGGGGCCGCATCTGCCCTCCACTGGCCGGATTAAGGCGTTCAAGCTGCTTAGTGTAGCGGGTGCTTACTGGCGCGGGGATGCTGACAATCAGGTGCTTCAGCGGATATACGGCACAGCCTTCCTGAGCACAGCCCTACTTGAGGAACATCTGCATCTGCTGGAGGAAGCGAAGAAACGGGATCACCGCAAGCTGGGCAAGGAGCTAGGCTTGTTCATGTTCTCCGAGGAAGCGCCGGGCATGCCGTTCTACCTGGCCAAAGGGATGCTGATCCGCACAGCACTGGAGGATTTCTCCCGCAAGCTGCAGCGTGCCGACGGGTACGAAGAGGTCCGCTCGCCGCTGATGATGAACCGCCGTCTGTGGGAGCAATCCGGACATTGGGATCATTACAAGGATGAGATGTATTTTACAAAGGTGGATGAGACAGATTTTGCGCTGAAGCCGATGAACTGTCCCGGACACATGCTGATCTACAAGAACAGCCTCCGCTCCTACCGGGATCTGCCGATCCGCATTGCGGAATACGGCCAGGTTCACCGCCATGAATCTTCCGGCGCGCTGAACGGGATGATGCGGGTCCGTACTTTTTGCCAGGATGATGCCCACTTGTTCGTACTGCCGGAGCAGATAGAATCTGAGATATCGCGGGTGCTGGAGTTGATTGATCAGTTCTATTCCATCTTCGGATTCGAGTACAAGGTTGAGCTGTCTACACGCCCGGAGGATTATATGGGTTCCGAGGAGCTCTGGGATCAGGCAGAAGAGTCACTTGCGCGGGTGCTGAAGAAGAACGGAATCGAATACCGGGTGAATGCGGGGGATGGCGCTTTTTACGGACCGAAGATCGATTTCCATGTCCTCGATGCCCTGAAGCGGAGCTGGCAATGCGGTACCATTCAACTGGATTTCCAGATGCCCGAGAAGTTCGACCTGACTTACATTGGCGAAGATAACAACAAGCATCGTCCGGTTGTCATCCATCGTGCGGTGTTCGGCTCCATTGACCGGTTCATGGGTATTCTTACAGAGCACTATAGCGGAGCGTTCCCGCTGTGGCTGTCTCCGGTGCAGGTCAAGCTGCTGCCAGTCTCTGTGGTTCATGACGAGTATGCCGAGCAGGTCAGAAGACAGCTTGCTACAGCCGGACTGCGGGTGGAGGTAGATTCCCGGAATGAGAAGCTGGGCTACAGAATCCGTGAAGCTCAGCTGGAGAAAATCCCTTATATGCTTGTGCTGGGAGATCAGGAGCAGAATGACGGCACAATCTCGGTAAGAAGCCGTGCGGAGAACAAATTATTCACACTGAGCGCCCAGGAGTTCATTCAGCAACTGACAGCTAAGATTGACGGTTGGGAATAAATCGCTTCATATATAATAGGTGAAAAGCTATAGGGGGAGATAAGTTGACAGCAATAGAAACAGGGCAGCTTGCAGGCAACGTAATCCGGCTTGTGCCTTTGACGGCGGAGCATAAGCCTGAGCTTACGAAGTTGCTGTATAATCCGCTGATCTGGGAGTACACCTGGAGACGGATCAGCTCAGAGGAAGAGGCAGGACAACTGGCGGATACGGCTCTGGCGAATCAGGCAGCAGGCAAGGATATGCCCTATGTGATGGTGGAGCAGGCATCCGGCCGGATCGTTGGGACTACGCGGTTAATGCATCTGGACCGTACGCATCGTAATGCAGAGATCGGCTGCACCTGGATCTCACCGGATTATTGGAGATCTGAGGTGAATACGGAATCGAAGCTGCTTTTGCTGCAATATGCCTTCGAGGTGCTGGGGCTGATCCGGGTGGACTTCTCCATTGTCAGTGACAATCTGCGCTCGCAGCGGGCCATTGAGCGGATTGGTGCGGTCCGGGAAGGCGTCCTGCGCAAGCACCGGATCACTGCTCACGGCGCTGTCATGGACAATGTGCTGTACAGTATTATCGATGAGGAATGGCCTGCGGTGAAGCAGAATCTGCAATATCTGGTGAATGAAAAGTACAAGTAGCGGTGTGCTATGGTGTGCTATAATGTAGTGCTTTAACATAGAGGGGGCCCTGCGCGGGCTCCTCTATTTATTTTGCAAATAGCCATATCTATCAAACATTGATATAATAGAATGACATGAGAATAGAAACATACATTCCCATTCCCTCGGGGTCTGAGCATTAACAAACCGTCTATAACTGTGTATGTTCCGGCCCAACCTTCACCCTGCGGTGCGGATTTGGGTTTATGTTATGTTGTAGGGAAATTATGAAGTGATGGCGAGGTTGGCAAGAGCATGAACTGGAATGATTTCGGAGAACGGAACAAGCGGCTGAACCCCTTATGGAGTCTGGGCGCAGGCATGAATCTGGGTGAACTGCAGCCGTATAAGGAAATGATTGCGCTTAGTGTGCTGCTACAGGTCTATTATCTGGAGCTGGAATCGAATGAACAGCGGGCCAGGGAGGATCTGGTGGATCTGGCCTGGAGCTCGCTGGAGCGCTTCGGCATTGCGAAGTCGGGCAGCCCGGAATCGGTCGAACGGCTGATAGACGGACTGCTGTGGAGCGGCAGCGGCGGGGATTTCGAGGCCCATTATTATGATGACCACACCCGGCAGATCGGGGTCCAGAAATACAAATATTTCACCGTGGATGAGGATGCTACACGTATCAGCTGGGAGGAGAACGGGACGACCATCTACCGGCTCTCCGAGTATGCGATGGAGCTGATCTTCATGAGCCATGAGATTATCGACGAGTTCCAGGTCAGCATCAAGCTGCTGGAGATTCAGATGCATATCAAGCATGGACGGGTTACCCGGGCAATGCAGGATGTCAATGAGCTGATCTCCCGCGTGCGCAAAATGACCCAGCAGCAGCAGGAGTACCGCAATGCCCTGCGCCGTAATCCGAAGCACATCTTCAGCGAATACGGCGCCCAGCGGCATGAGCGGCTGGAGGAGATCCACCAGCAATTTGACGAGGAACGCAAGCATTTCGACAATATCCACCGCTCGCTGGCCCGGCTGGCCAATGATGAGAAGGATGTCATTGATTTCAATGAGCTGCGCCAGCTCTCCGAGCGGGTGGAGCTGTCCCGGCGGGTGCATGACGAGCTGGCCGAGGTCGTGCTGAGTATCTTCGAAGCGGAGACGAATCTGCGGCTGAACTTCCCGGAGTTATTCTGGGGAGCAGCAGGCTTCAACTTCCGCACCCATGTATGGGAGGAATGGGTGAAGCCGGAAGGGCTGCGGGATGGGGATAGCCTGGAGATGCTGATCAGCGGGCTGTTCTCGCCCAGCCAGGATTTCATCTATCCGCTGGCCTGGGCCTGGGAGGAGCAGGAGGTCGGCTTCTTGCCGGAGGATACGCAGGATGTGCCGGAGGAAGCCAGGGAAGAAGAGGACATCCATTATGTTCCCAGAGGTATTCCCTGGACCGAGGTATGCGAGCTGTGGCTGCCGGTTATAGCCGGAGTGGCTGCGCACGGCAGCTTCACCTTCACTGCGGAGGCGTTCACGGAGCAGGAGCAGCGGCGCTGGGCGGATTGCCCGGATGCCGTGGATTTGTGGGTACAATTTTTCCATACCGTAATTACTGTCGAGGAGCAGGAAGCGGAGGGCCATGGCGTGGCGGACGAATGCCAGAAGCTGCTTCAGCGGCTGATGCTGGACCACCCGGAGCTGGAAGTGCTGCGCGGCACAAGGCTCCGGACCACTATCTCTGCACAGCAGCAGAGCAGCATCCGTATCCCCGGCCTTGAGATCAGCCCTTATACCATTAATATAGTAGAGAAGTGAGATGATTCGGATATGAGTTATTCCCTAGAGCAAGTTCAGCAGGCTTCCCGGCTGTTCTTCGACCTGCTTCGGCGCAAGGTGATTCCGCTGGATGATCCCGCTGCCGCCGAATGTCTGCAGGATACCGCTGCTTATGATGCCCTGCAATACGTAGCCAAAGAAGCCGGCTGCCGGATTATGAATTCCGGTCACCGCCTGCACCTGCTCGTGAGTCCGATCGGCTCCGGGTTCGCCAGCAACTTCACTCAGCTGCGTAATAAATATTCACGGATTGAGCGCAAGACGCATTTACATATCATTAACGTTATTATCCTCGTCTTCCTGGCGGAGATGGATCAGGATGAGCAGCACTTCAAGCCGGGACAGGACAGCATGTCCTATATTCAGTTGTCGGATCAGGTATCCGAGCTGTTCCAAGGCTGGATCGGCATGGATGAAGACGGCAGCTTCAGCAAGCAGTGGCGGCTGGATATCCAGGCGATGCACAGAGTGTGGACCAGCCTCTATATGCAGACCCGAAGCCAGGAGGAGGGCGATTCGCTGACCCGCGGCGCAGGCTCCCGGATTGGCCTCATTCACGAAGGAATGAAGCTGCTGGAGGAGGAGCATCTGGTGTTCATTTCCGAGAATGAGAAGCGGATTTTCCCAAGGGAAGAGCTGTATGAGCGGATGCGTTATCTCTACCACGATGTGGACCGGTACAAAGAGCTGAAGGCTCTAGTTGGCCGGACACTCAGCGAACAGGAGGGGGAAGCCCATGCCGCGTATTGAGCGAATCCGCATCGCCGGACTGAAATACGAGAAGATGCTGAAGAAATATGAGGATATGATCCTCGATCTGTGTAATGAAGAAGGCCCGGCCAATACCCTGATTACGCTGATGAACGGCGGGGGAAAGGGCGTGCTGCTACAGTCGATTTTCCAGTTGCTGATGCCTAGAGCCGCCTGGGGTAAGGATAATGAGAACCAGGTCGAGGCCTTCTTCCATAATCACAAAAAACAGCTGAAACCCTACACCTTCCACGTGGCCATCGAATGGCGGCTTGACGATAAGGAGCGGGCGGAGTATATCACCACCGGAATCGCGATGACTGCCCAGCATTCCATGGACCAGCTTGAGATCAAAGTCGATTATCTGCTGTACGCGTTGCTGAAATATGAAGAGACGGCTGAGCTTACACTCTCCACCCTGCCTTTATATGATCATGAGCTGAATACGCCCGCGAGCTTCGAAGCGATTCAGCAGTTTGTGCGGGAGCGGCGAGGTGAGATTAATGTCTACGGCAGCAGCAGCTCCGATCTGAAGAAATATTATGCCTACCTGGCTGACCATGATATCCATATCGATGAATGGCGCAATATGCGCAGAATCAACGGGGAAGAGGGCGGCATCAAGGGCTATTTCCAGAAAAATGATGCCTTCACCAATCATAATCTCTTCGAGCGGCTGATTATCCCGGAGATCGGTTCCAGTCTGGGAGGGAGCCTGCGTGAGGATGAAGGCTCGCTTCAGCGGATGTTCGTGGATACCGCTACGGTTGCACAGCGGCTGCCGATGCTGGAGCAGCGCGAGCGGGCTTTTGCCGAGTTCACCTCTCTTGCGGCTCCTTTGTATGAAGCGGTGAAACTCGGAACGGAGGCGGACCTCAGCTTCCGGGAGACCGAGCGGCTAGGAGCGCAGCTCTATACCGTTATTCATGATGAACTGAAGCAGGCGGAAGACAAGCGCCGCAGAACGTCAGATGAGCTGGCCGGGCATTATCTGGAAGCGAAGACGCTCAGATTCGAGAGCGATAACCTGAAGTACCTGCGGCTGAAGGAAGAGCATGATGGCAAGCAAGAGCACTTCAGAGCGGTCTCGGACAATCAGACACGGGCCAAGCAGCGTCTGGAAGAATCGAAGCAGAGAGAGAAGTTGCTGGAGGTCGCCCATTATCTGGCCCGGCGCAAGCTGCAGCTCCGCCAGATGGAGCAATGGCAGAAGGAAATTGAAGCCATCGAAGGGTCGCTTGCGATGAAGGAACGCCAAGAGGTGATTCAAGGGGCCAAGCAGGAGCTGCGGATACAGTGGGAGCAGGTATACCGGTTATGGCAGGCGAAGAGCCTGTACTACAGCGGACAGCAGCGGTCCCATGCAGCGGAGGAGCAGATTCTGCGCAAGGGCCGGGAGGAGCTGCTGCTGGAGCTGGGCCGGGTGGATGGTAAGCTGCAGGAATTAACAGCCATGATCCGTCAGTATACAGAGGATCTGGGTGTGTTCGCTTCCCGCCACGGGCAGGAAGCTGCCCACTCGCCGGCAGGCGCCCTTCAGCGCGCGCTGATTGCGGCCAGAGGGCTCATTGAGCAGATAGATGCCTTGAATGAACAACGCAAGACCGCTGAGGACCAGAAGCTGCTTCTGCATACGCAGCATACCCGGCTGGCCGAGAAGCTGCTGGGGGCCGAGGTTCAGGCAGAGGAGCTAACCGGGCGAATCGAAGCCCAGATGAACAAGGAGTCGCAGCTCTGGTCACAGCTGGTAGTGCTGCTGGAGATGTACGAGGAGCATCAGCTGCTTGGCGCGACAGCTCTATTCGAAGCGAAGCCTCTAATCCAGGAGCGGTTCATCCGCAGGCTGGAGGATACCGAGCAGCAGACGAAGCGGCTGCGGCGGGATTATTATCAGCAGCTGCTGGATGTCGAGCTGCAACAGGAAGCCTACTGGCTGCCTAACCATGATATCGTAACGGTGAAGGACACGCTGGATGCCCTCAAAATTAGCTCCATGACCGGCACCATGTATCTGAACGATCAGCCTTATCTGGTCCGCGAGGAGGAGCTGGAACGCCATCCGCTGCTTCCTTACGGACTGATTGTCACGAAGCGTGAAGCGGCTAAGCTTCAGCCGGAGCTGCTTAAGGAGCTTCTGCTTAAGGCTCCGGTCCCGATCTTCGTGCGCGAGGAGATGGCGGAGGGTGGTACAGACGCCTTCCTGCTGCTCGCGCATCAAGGGCCGCAAATGGTCTTGCAGCCGGATCATTTCCAGGAGTGGAAGCGGGGGATGGCTTCCAGACTCCGTGAGCAGGAGGAGGAGCTTCAGGCGGAGGAAGCGTATCTTGCCAAGCTGAGGTCCGCCCGGCAAGAATATGAACGTCTGCATCTGAGCGAGCATACTGCAAGTCTGCGGATCAGACAGAAGAGTGCGGAGACTCTGCTGCAGGAGCTTCGCAGCCAGCTGAATGAAATGAACGCAGAACAGGCACGCTATGAGGAGGTTCTGGATGGAATTTCCAGAGACCTGTCAGCCTGCGAAGCGGATAAGTCCGAGCAGGAGACCCGGGCGGCGGCACTGCGGGAGTGGAGTGAGCGGAGCCGGAAGCACGAGCAGAACTATACAGACAAGCACAAGTCTGTGGAGCAGAAGAATAATCTCACCAAAGAGATTGCAGTGAAGGATCAGCAACTTAACCGGCTGAAGGCGGAGATGGACAGCCTCGCCTTACAGCGCGAGAAATGGATCGGGGATGCCCGTTATTCCGTTTTCCCACGGCTGCAGAACTGGTTCCCGGACGTAGAGTTCCCCGGTGAATCTGCGGGTGCGAAAGTTCAGGGTTCAGTTGTTGAGGCGGATGCTAAGGCAGATGATGCTGCTGCCGATGAAGCACTGAATGAGACGGTACAGGACAAGCTGCTGCAGCTACTAAGTACAGTTGAGAGTCTTCAGCAGTCTTTAAGCCAGAATGAGCTGGAGATCCGCACAAGAACAGCCCAGATCAAGGCGGCCAGAGAACAGCTGGCTGAGCTGGAAGCTGCTGTGCAGCAGGTAGATGCCGGATGGCCGTCTGCCCCTGAGCCGCAGGAGCCACCGGATATGATTCAGTCTGCCAGAGTCCGGCAGAAGAGCGACACGATGATTCTGGACGAGGATTATCAGCAACTCCGTGACTCCTTCATCCGCTGCCAGACCGAGCTTGACAGCCTGCGCAAAGAGCTGGGCAAGTCCGAGAAGGCGATTAAGGAGAAGCATGAGCGGACGGTAGAGCTATGGCATGAGCCGCTGGAACAGAAGGAGGAAGAGATCAGTCTGCGTGTCCGGGAGAATGAGCATCTGCTGAATACCTGTAAGCAGGCTCTGGCTTCCATGGATCAATGGCTGCTCATTCTCGGCAATCAGAGCCGGATCATGGATACCCATGTCGAGAACCGTGTGCCGCTCCGGGAGGTGCCGGAAGAATTGCAGCTGAGTGTGCGGGAGAGCTGCGAGACGCTGGTGGAGGATTGGCTGCAGCGCAGCAAGGAGAGCCGCAGCCAGCGGGCAGAGGTCTCCCGCAAGGTGAAGGAAGAGAAGACTGAGCTTAGCGGCAAGGTGGCCAAGTCCGGCTGGAATGCGGAGCTTGAGACCAAGATTCAGGAACGCCTGAACAATGTTCACTGGGATGATTTCGCTATTGCCTTGCAGGTGCTAGACTCCATGCTTCAGAGCTCGCGTGATCAGATGGAGAGCATCCGCAGCGATAAAGAGGATATGGAGCTGTCCCGCAAGCTGTGGGTAGGCCGGGCAGCCAAGCGTGTGGTGCAGATCGTTGATATTCTGAAGCGGATGGAACGCCGGATGATCATTCACAACGAGAACGGCCATGCCTTCCCGCTTGTTAAGCTGAGTTACAAGAATATTAATGTTCCACGGACGACTGATGACATCGAACCGCTGGTCAGCGAATATTTCAACCGCTGCATCAGCAGCCTGCTGGAGCGGTTCCCGAAGATGGAGCAGGTTCCGGCTTCAGCCGTCAGAGAGCTGATTAACGACGGACGCATGGTGTACGCGGCGCTGCAGAACCGCTTCCCGGTGCTACAGGTGTATAAGCCGGTGACGGAGAATTACTTCCTGTATGCCGCTCCCGAGGACTATCATTATTCCGATTGGGAGGTTATCAACCGAGGAGCGCTGGATGAGGCGGTAGGCAGCGGCGGACAGCGCCAGTCTGTTCAGCTGCTGGTGGCGATGATGATCATGACGCACAAGCGCGTTAACCGGGAAAATAAAGGCTGGACGGTCTTCCTGTACGATAACCCGTTCGGAGAGATGGTCTCAAATAACGTGCTTGATCCGGTCTTCGAGATCTCGAAGGCGCTGAAGTTCCAGTGGCTGATCGTCACGCCGCCAGAGCTGGTCAAGAATGATGTCAGCATCCGCTTCGGCGTGTACTGGCAGCTGTATTTTGGCGGAGATAAAGGGGATGCCCTGGATTCGGTCCTGATCAAAGGCGGGCGCAAGCTGATCCCTGCTTCATTATTCTAATTAATCCAACAAATCGAAAGAGACAGGTGGTAGTGTAATTATGATGAACTTAAAATCGGCAACGAAATTAGCTAACGGTGTAGAAATGCCATGGTTCGGGCTGGGTGTCTTCAAGGTACAAGAGGGCCAGGAGGTTATTGATTCGGTCAAAGCAGCCATCAAGGCCGGTTACCGGAGTATTGATACCGCAGCTGTGTATGGAAACGAAGAAGGAGTCGGACAGGCTATCCGTGAATCGGGAGTCTCGCGTGAGGAGCTGTTCATCACCACCAAGGTATGGAATACAGAGCAGGGCTATGATTCTACGCTGGCCGCATTTGACGAGAGCTTAAACAAGCTGGGACTGGATTATGCCGATCTGTATCTGGTACACTGGCCGATCCGGGCTAAATACAAAGACACCTGGCGCGCTCTTGAGAAGCTGTATGCAGACGGCAAAGTCCGTGCCATCGGGGTATCCAACTTCCAGATCGATCATCTGGAGGATCTGCTGGCAGACGCCGCTGTGAAGCCGATGGTCAACCAGGTGGAGTTGCATCCGCTGCTTAACCAGCAAGAGCTCCGTGAGTATTGCAAGGCGCAGGGCATTCAGATTGAAGCCTGGGCCCCGCTGGCCCAAGGGCATCTGCTGGACAATGAGGTATTGGCTGATATTGCAGCCCATCATAACAAAACGCTGCCGCAGGTCATCCTGCGCTGGGATCTGCAGAACGGAATCGTAACGATTCCGAAGTCGATCAGGGAAGAACGGATTATTGCGAATGCCGATATTTTTGACTTCGAGCTGTCTGATGAGGAGATCAGCCGGATCGACGGCCTGAACCGCGATCAGCGCTTCGGCTCTCACCCGGACCGGTTCAATAACGAGTAAGCTCCGGCAGACTCTTGTGAATAATTACTAGATTCGGACATACACATAAGAGAGATGGAACTATACGTCCATCCCGTACGTAACCGATATAGTAATAGAAGAGATACGAGAAGCCGGAGGGGATTTAATGAAGCGTGCAAGAATACTGCAAACAGTGCTGACAGGTATGCTGATTATTATGCTGCTGCCGTTCATTCCGGGGAAGGCCGAGGCGGCAGTGCCGGCTCATTCGGAAGCCTTTTATGTGAATGACTTTGCGAACGTGATTGATGAGAAGACCGAGAACTACATGGTCAACTATGGGGTGAAGCTCTATCAGGAGACCGGGGCGCAGGTAGTGCTGGTTACAGTGAATTCAACGAACGGCGTATCTATGGAGAAATATGCAACCTCACTGTTCAATTCATGGGGAGTCGGCTCGGCGGACAAGAATAATGGACTTCTGCTGCTTCTCTCCATTAAGGACGATGATTACTGGGCCGTTCCCGGCAAAGGACTGGAGAATGAGCTGAACAGTGGTGTGATCTCGAAGATTCTCTCGGCATCGCTGGAGCCGGACTTCGCTGCCAAGAAGTATAGTGCCGGTGCTAATAAAACCTATGGCTCCTTCATTCAAAAGCTTGGCGGAAGCTACTCGGAAACACTTGGCACCCGCAGCTATGTCTCGGACAATGCCGGAATCCTCCCGCAAGCTACCAAGGATTATTTGAACCAGTCCAGCAACCGTTACGCGGCTACCACCGGGAGCGGAATCTATGTGGTAACTGTTAAGAATACCGGCGGCAAGAGTCTGCAGGATTACACCTATGCGAAGTTCGCCGGGGTTGCAGCCGGGCCCAGAGATGTGATGCTGGTGCTGGATATCGGCGGGGATAATTATCATGTGCTACAGGGCAAGTCAATCGATAGAGTGCTGACGAATGAGCGGGTCAGCGGGATTCTGAATACGGTGCTGGAGCCTAAATTTGCGGCAAAAGATTATGCAGGCGGTGCAACGGGGACGGCGAATGCCTTCTACAGCTTCTTCCTGACCCGGGCAGATGCTGCTTCGGGACAAGCCGCAGGCAGCGCCGCATCCGCAACAGCCTCCACTGTCAGCAAAGCACCTGTGACACCGAAAGAACCTGTGAAACTGGTGCCTGTCTCCAGATCCAAGGGGATGATGATTCTCGGGATTTTCCTGGTTCTTGTCGCGCTAATCAGTCTCGCAGCCAGCGCACGCAACCGTTATGTTGCCCGTTACGGGATACGGCTAAATCCGCATAACCCGCGCAATATCCGGCGCTACGGCGTCTGGACCGGCCAGGCTGGTTATGGCTACAGCCAGAGAAGAAGATACCGGCAGCCTCATCATCACAACCATTCGTCTGCTGGGAGCAGTTCTTCATCCAGCTCTAGCAGTTTCTGGGGCAGTAACTCCGGGGGAGGCGGTTCTTCGAGCGGAGGGGGAGCCGGGCGGTATTCCTCGCGTGACGACGATGATGATGACGACAGAAATCAGGGTGGCGGCGGTTACTCGGGCGGCGGCGGAGCCGGCCGGTATTCCTCCCGCGATGATGACGATGATAGCAACTCCGGCGGAGGCGGCAGTGCCAGCAGTGGTGGCGGTGTGGGCAGACACGGGTGAGCCGTACTATAAGTAGGGGCAGGTTTTTGCGGAACTATGTAAAGTTTCTCTAAAATATTCTTTGCCTATCCCACATGAAATTATAATGATATCCTTTTCCTAACCCGTAAGCATCTCGACTTTACGAAAGACTCTTCACAGAACTGATCTAATGCTGCAGCTGAGGGTAGAAATAGCGGAGGATAGCAATGTAATCCCTCATCATGGGAGTCATATTAGTCTAGACTTAGTCCAAATGAAAAGGAATGAATGATCTTATGAGTCAATCTACACTTGTCCGCCGGATGAAGTCTGAGGACATTACATTGATACATGAGGGGCTGGCCCCACATGATGTCAGCAAACCTGTAGCGTATATTGAACAATGCTGGGAAGAGAACGAAAGGGAGAATCGGCTTACGCTCTTGGCCTTTCATGAGAATGAGTTCGCAGGCTGGGGACATATCGTCTATAACTCACACTATCCTTACTTTGCGGAGAACGACATTCCCGAGATTCAGAATCTTGATGTGATTCCCCCTTTACGCAAGTGTGGCATTGGCAGTGTGTTGATGGAAGCTCTCGAAACTGAAGTGTTCACTTCATTCGATACGATTGGCATTGGGTTTGGACTGTATGCCAGCTACGGTACTGCACAACGGCTGTACACCAAACGCGGCTACATTCCGGATGGCCGGGGACTCATGTATGACAATCTGCCCGCAGTTCCTGGAAGCCAGGTTCGGGTGGATGATGAGCTCACGCTATACTTGACAAAATCAAGATAGAGCACGAATTACCATTGCAACAGCGGCAGTCAAGGGTGTTAGCCCGGGCTACCGCTGTTTGGTTTCTTTAGCTTTCTGCATCATAACGTGTTAAAAACGCTGGAACCAATTCAGGATTTGTCATCAGTGCCACCGATTCATTCTCTAATTCCTCAGCCAGCTCATCGTCGGTCATGGATACAAAGAAGGTGATGTCCTCTTTAGTTTGATTATATTTAGTGAATAAATCGTCCTTGGTTTCATTGACAATCTTGGCAATGATTTTGACCATTTCATCTTTATATTGATATACATTATCCTCCGCATATAAAAAACGGCTGATATGATTGAAATGCGAATGCTCACCATATTGAAATTCGGAAATTCCCCATTTGTAATAAAGCTCTGTTTCAGCATCATCACATAACCCTTCACTAGTCATATCGGCAATATGTCTGGCAAGGGATTGCTCTGTATTGACAGCAAGGAACAGAGTGACAAAGTCGCTATCCGTCCCGACTGCGCAGGCATACACCTTCTCATGTGCTACTTCCGCTAAAATCGCTTCAATGTCAGCCACAAAACCCTCACGAATCCGTTGTTCAAATTCGGTTAGAAAAGCGTTCATGATAACACTCCTTAAATTATGTTTAGGTTGACTTCACTTATAGAATAGTAGCGTGGAGTATAGGAATGCAAGCAATCATCACTAACCGAGAGCGATATCCTCATAGGGCACATACCTATCGGGCTGAATTTCTGTATACACCCGCAGATGTGTTATTGTCCAAGTGGGAAATGGTGTTAATTCTGTTTGTGCAAGCGCTTGTATCTCTGTTAATTCAGCA
Organism: Paenibacillus sp. FSL P4-0338; assembly: GCF_038002365.1. Lineage (NCBI taxonomy): Bacteria > Bacillati > Bacillota > Bacilli > Caryophanales > Paenibacillaceae > Paenibacillus > Paenibacillus sp. FSL P4-0338. The sequence goes on from NZ_JBBOCG010000001.1 coordinate 1,397,766, forward strand.
GCGTTCAATCCCCACCAAGTCTGCCCCAAGGTTAGGTGAGGAAGGTAGCTGTCCAGCTCAAAATAACGGGCGATAAGCTCTGGTGACGGGGAAACGGCCCTTACAAGTCTAAAATGTAATTCTGATAAATACTGTGAATGAACACCTAAGCCTATAACAGAATCTCCTATACATATCGGAGCAGTCAGAGATAACTCAAACGGCCAATATGAGGAACAAACCCTTTTCACATGCTGCAACCCATCCAAGTCCGGATATAATCCGCCCTGAGCTTTTACAGTGATATGAGGCTCGACTACCTGTGGCAAGCGGTTATTGGACCAGCGGTTCTGAAACTGGATAATTCTTGCGGTATATTTCTGTGGCGGTACGATGCCTATGAAATACTGCATTCAAGCTCCTCTTTTCCTTTGTATTCTTATGTTTAGGATGTAACTAACGGTATAAAATCATGAAATCTGTAGAAGGGCAGCGGCCGGAAGTCCAAAACTTCTCTGGAGTCACGGCTAATCTAAAACATAAAAACATAGTTCAATATATAGTTTACAGTTTATGGACAGAGTTAAACAAACTGAAACTTTTAAATCCGGAATTTCGTCTATCATGGAAGTTGTGAGTTTGTAGACTTAACCATTATCAGTATGTTAGGGAGGATTCCAGGAGTGAGCTCTTTACCACAACGTTCTACTGTCCGCAAGAAGAAGAAGCCGGCGCCGAAGCGCAAGAAAAGAGGTTTCTTCCGTACACTCTTCAGGGTGTTCATGGTCTGTTTCATTCTGATTATAGCAGCCGGAGGCTGGCTCTATTTCGCACCGTCGGCCAAGAATACGCGCTTCCTGATCGCAGATACGCTGATTACGACGCAGCACCGGCACTGGGCCAAATATATTATCGGCGAAGAGGAACTAAAGCACCGCGTCAGCGATTATACCAAGCGCTTCGAGGAGATGGGCGACGAGGTAGATACCCATGAGATTAAGCCTGAGCCTGTAAAGGAAGCTGAGCATACACCACTGGTCCAGGTTGAAGAGGTTTCGGGCAGTGGCTATAGCGGCTATGTCATGATTGTGAATGACCCCAAGAAGGTGCGCCTGGGTGTGCCGAGCAAAATTGGCTCCGGGGAAAAGGTATCCAGCATGGTAGCACGGACGGGGGCTATCGCCGGGGTGAACGGCGGCGGCTTCGCCGATCCGAACTGGAAGGGCAATGGCTTCAAGCCGATCGGGCTGGTGATCTCGCAAGGGAAGCTGTTCTACAATGGACTGGGCGGCAAGAAATCCACACAGATTGTCGGCATCGATAAGGAAGGCAAAATGATCGCCGGTAACTACACTCTGGATCAGCTCAGCAAGATGGGGGTGCAGGAGGCGGTGACTTTTCAGCCGCGGATTATTGTGAACGGTAAAGGCCAGATTAAGAATGCCGCCGAAGGCTGGGGCATTGCGCCAAGAACAGCTATGGGCCAACGGGCAGACGGTGCGCTCATCTTCGTAGTCATTGACGGTCGGCAGCCGGGCTACAGCATCGGGGCGAACCTGTATGATGTGCAGCAGATTATGCTGAAGCATGGGGCGGTCATCGCGGCCAATCTGGACGGGGGATCTTCGACGGTGCTGGTGAAGGACAATGAGATTGTCAACAAGCCCTCTTCGCAGTATGGGGAGCGTTATTTGCCAACGGCATTCCTTGTATTCGATGACCCCGAGAACGCGAAGATCAAGAATATCTGGGAAGGGCTGGACCCGGCCAAAATCGACGCAGGCAAGAAGCGCACCCAGTAACATCCGTAAGGCCAACTGCTTCAATAATCTATAGTAGATCAGACGCGGCAGGTGTGCTAGGATAACAAGTAAATTCTTATTTTGATGAACCTGCCAGGTGAAGTCCTTGATCGGAGGGGGAAAAGGTTTGACTTTGCAGCAGCTCCGCTACGCGATTGAGATTGCGAACAGCGGCTCTATGAATGAAGCGGCCAAACGGCTATTTGTGTCGCAGCCCAGCCTCTCGAATGCTATCAAAGAGCTGGAGAACGAGCTTGGCATCACGATTTTTGAACGGAATAACCGGGGGATCAGCATCTCAGCCGAAGGCATGGAATTCCTGGGTTATGCCCGGCAGATTATTGAGCAGACCGAATTCATGGAGAACCGCTATACCGGCAAGAAGCGCAGCCCGATCTATTTCTCGGTATCTACACAGCATTATGCGTTTGTTACGGATGCTTTTGTGAAGCTGATGAAGGAGAGCAAGGTGCAGGAGTACAATTTCAGCCTGAGAGAGACGCAGACCTATGAGATCATCGAGGATGTGCGTACCCTGCGCAGTGACATCGGGATTCTGTATATCAACGAGAGCAACTACAAGATCATGAACAAGCTGTTCAGTGACGGGAACCTGAAGTTCACTCCGCTGTTCAATACGAATCCGCATGTCTATGTGCGGGCAGGACATGTTTTGGCTGCAAAAGAGTGGATCACGGCGGAGGACATTCATCCGTATCCTTACATTACTTTTGAGCAGGGGGATAACAATTCGCTGCATTTCTCGGAGGAGATGCTTAGCTTCACACAGATTGAGAAGAATATTAAGGTGACCGACCGGGCCACGCTGACTCATTTGCTGCTCGGAAGCGATTCGTATACTGTGGGGACCGGGATTATGGCCTCTGAGCTGGATGATGCGGGGCTGATCACGATTCCTTTTGACAGCAAGGAAGTGTTCTCTGTCGGCTGGATCGCCCACAAGGACCGCAAACCGAGTGAGATTATGTCTACATATATTGATATTCTGAATGATTTGGTGTCGGGTAATGTGTTTAAGTTTGAATCTTTCTTACTATAAGAGCAGGAGGGACGTATGAGCAGTCCAGTGATCGGATCGACAAGAAACGCACCGCCCTTCCGTTACGACATTGTCGGGAGCTTCCTGCGTACAAAGGAGATCAAGAATGCGCGCAGCCTACATGCGGAAGGTGAACTAACTGCGGGACAACTGCAGGAAATTGAGACTGTGGAGATTCGGAAGCTGCTGGAGCAGGAGAAGGCGCTTGGGCTGCATGCGGTCACAGACGGAGAATTCCGCCGCTCCTGGTGGCATCTTGACTTCTTCCTGGGGATTGAGGGTACTGGAAGGATTACGCTTGGTGGTACCCCCGGGGCTACCAAAGAACAGTTGAACCGGGCCGAGAGCTTCAGAATTACCGGTAAAATCGCCTTCGGGGACCATCCTATGGTCGAGGAATTCCGCAGCTTGCAGCAGATGGCCGGAGAGACCATGGCCAAAATGACGATTCCTTCCCCCTCTTTGTTCCATTTCGTGCAGGAGTATAACGGAAACGAGATTTATTCTGATACCGAAACGTTGTACGGCGACATCATTCAGGTGTACCGGTCGGCGATTCAGGCCTTCTATGATGCCGGTTGCCGTTATCTGCAGCTGGATGATACCACCTGGGGGACGCTGTGCAGCGGCAGACATCGTGCTCATCTGCGCAGCAGGGGCGTTGACCCGGATCAGCTGGCCAAAGATTACGTCCGGCTGATCAACGAGAGCATTGCCGGCCGCCCGGCGGACATGACCATTGCCCTTCATGTATGCCGGGGCAATCTCCGCTCGACCTGGTTCGCCGCCGGAGGATACGGGCCGGTCGCCGAGGAGCTGTTCTCGAATACGAACGTGGACGCCTTCTTCCTCGAATATGACAATGAACGCTCCGGCGACTTCGAGCCGCTGCGCTTCATCAAGGATCAGTTCGTCGTGCTGGGACTGGTGACCACCAAGCATGGCGGGCTGGAGAGCAAGGAGCAGCTCATTGCGCGTATCGAAGAAGCTTCACAGTACGTTGACATCAACAAGCTATGCCTAAGCACACAATGCGGCTTCGCCTCTTCGGAGGAAGGCAATATTTTGACGGAAGAAGAGCAGTGGGATAAGCTGCGGCTGGTGATTGAGACGGCGAATGAGGTTTGGGTGTAAGTTAGTGGGGAGGATTGCCGGGGGTGGCAATCCTCCTTTTCGTAGTTGTAGTCTTTTTCTTTAACCATTCTGTACCAGTCGTACGGATTCCCTCTACAGTATAATGTTGGGAGCGGATTCAATACTGAGTCTATATCTCTGGAGGGAATATGATGGTTATTGAACTACGACCTGTATCGGCCGAGAACTGGTATGATTGCACATTGCTGAAAGTGAAGCCAGAGCAACAAAGCGTTTTTCCTGCTCCGGTGGTTAATTGGATTGCTGAAGCAAAATTCGTGCAGGAATTTGAGCTGGGGGCCATTTATTCAGGAGATGTGGTGGTAGGATTTATTGTCTTTTGTACAACTCCCGATGAGGACGGTAACTGCTGGATACCTGCCCTTATGATTGATGAGCATCATCAAGGACAGGGTTATGCCAGACAAGCCATGGTGAAATTAATCGGGCATATGCGAAACGAAGGGTGTACCCGATTAATGATCGGCCATAGACCCGACAACCGGATAGCCGGATTGTTGTATGAGTCTTTAGGATTCCAAAAGGTCAGTGAAGAGTTATGTGTTGGTGAGGTTGTACGTTGTTTGGAGCTTAAGTTTCATTGACAAAACCATCCACCCCAGCGTAAAATGGCTGATAACAACTTACAGCAACAAGCGATGAAGAGAAGAGTAAGCAGGCGGCAGCGTTCACAGAGAGCTCCAGAGTGGTGAAAGGGAGCAGCAAAGCGCCTGATCTGAAAAAAGTCTCCGAGCTGCATAGGGAATTGGGCACAGGGTGTCCAAGGATGGTATGCCGGGATCTCCCGTTACAGAGATAGGGTATAAGCGTTATGGCCGTACCCGAAGAGGCGGATAAGGCAACTTGTCCGTGAACAGAGGTGGTACCACGAAGCTTATCCAAGCTCTCGTCCTCAAGATATTAATCTTGAGCGCGGGAGCTTTTTTGCTTTTACCCAACTATATCAAACAGTAGAGGTGATTATCATGCATTGGGCAGAGAGAATGGCAAACCGGTTAATCGCGGAGTATCCGCAGCGGCAGACGTATGTATGTGCATCCGGGATCAGTCCGTCCGGGTCCGTTCATATCGGGAATTTCCGCGAGGTGGTAACGACTGCATTTGTGGCGAAGGCGCTGCGGCGGGCGGGGAGAGAGGTGAGGTTTATTTTCTCGTGGGATGACTTCGACCGATTCCGTAAAGTGCCAGCCCACGTAGACCCTGGCTTCTCTCAGTATATTGGGCTTCCTTATTCGCAGGTGCCTTGTCCGTATGGCTGTCATGCTTCGTATGCGGCACATTTCGAGTCGGAGTTCGAGCAGGCGCTTCAGGTATTTGAGATTGAGCCGGAATTCATTTATCAGAGCCGGGAATACCAGTCAGGCCGTTATAATCCGCAAATTCTGCACGCCCTGCGCCGCCGGGGAGAGATCTACGATATCCTGATGTCATTCAAAACAGGCGGGAGTTCGGCGGAGGAACGGGCTGCATTCTATCCCATCCATCTCTATTGCGGGCATTGCGGCAAAGACTCGACCACCATTCTGGATTACGACGACACAGCGGAGACTGTGGCTTACCGCTGCGGCTGTGGTCATTGCGATACCGTACATATTCCGCAGGCGGACAATATCAAGCTGCACTGGAAAATCGACTGGCCGATGCGCTGGCAGCAGGAACAGGTCGTATTCGAGCCGGGCGGCCGTGACCATTCATCGGAGACAGGGAGCTATAATGTGGCTGCGGTCATCGCAGAGCAGGTCTTCGGGTATTCACCACCTGTGTATGAGCCATATGAATTCATCAGCATCAAAGGCAGCTTCGCCAAAATGTCCAGCTCCTCCGGGCATAATTACACTCCAGATGATCTGCTAGAGGTCTATGACCCTGAGAATATCCTGTTCCTGTTCGCCAAATACCAGCCGAATGCCGCCTTCCATATCGGGCTGGATGAGGATGTGCTGCGCAATTATGCGGAGTTCGAGCGTTATGCTGCAGGAGCGCGGGCAGGCACGTTAACGGGCGATCTTGCGGGTGCGCTGGAGCTGTCTCTGCTAAGCGACTCTCCACTGAGTGCTGGAACCACCGTTAGCTTCGGTCAGGTAGCCAGTCTGCTTCCCTTAATTAACTTCGACAGGGGAAGGCTCCGGGAGATGTTCAACAGAAACGGGGAAGATGCAGATGAGCTGCGGCTGCAGAGGGTGGCGGACCGGGCGGAATACTGGATCAGGAACTGGATGCCGCACAAGCTGGTGACGATTCAAGACTCGCCCAATTATGCTTATTATCATTCTCTTACCGGAGTAGAGCTGAAATGGTTGCGGAACTTATGCAGTCTGCTACGGAGCAGGGAGCTGGACGAGACGCAGCGGATGACCGAAATCTACGCCATTTGTCAGCATCAAGACAAGAAGACGATGCGCAGCCAGCAAAAAAGACTGTTCACTATCATTTATCAGCTGGTGCTTGGTGCCGAGGAGGGTCCGCGTCTGCCCTGGCTGATTCAGGCGGCGGGCACAGAGCGGATGCTGAATTTGCTGGATTTGTGAAGGTGTGTGGACAGCCCTTTACGGGATTGATTGAAGAGAGGTATAATGTACAGGACTATTTAACATCAAATGTTGGAAAGCGAGCGGTAACGATATGGGTCGTAAATGGAATAATATTAAGGAAAAGAAAGCATCCAAGGATGCTAATACAAGTAAGGTCTACGCCAAGTTCGGGGTAGAAATCTATGTGGTTGCCAAGAAGGGTGAGCCTGATCCGGAATCCAACCGGGCGCTTAAGGTGGTTCTCGAGCGTGCCAAGACCTACAATGTGCCGAAAGCGATTATTGACCGTGCCCTGGAGAAAGCCAAAGGCAGCGGCGATGAGACCTATGTTGAGCTGCGCTATGAGGGCTTCGGTCCAAGCGGCTCGATGATTGTAGTCGATGCGCTGACTAACAACGTCAACCGTACGGCTCCGCTGGTTCGTTCTACCTTCAGCAAGAATGGCGGCAATATGGGCGTCAGCGGATCGGTTACGTATATGTTCGATCCAACGGCTGTCATCGGGGTGGTAGGTAAATCTGCGGATGAGGTGATGGAGCTTCTAATCGAAGCAGACCTGGATGTCCGCGATGTGCTGGAAGAGGATGAGTCGGTAATCGTATATGCCGAACCGGACCAGTTCCATGCAGTACAGGAAGCCTTCCGCAGCGCAGGGATTACCGAATTCACGGTAGCCGAGCTGACGCTGCTTCCACAGAATGATGTGGCAATTCCTGAAGATGCACAGGCCCAATTCGAGAAGCTGATCGACGCGCTCGAAGATCTGGACGATGTACAACAGGTTTATCACAACGTGGATTTGGGAGAATAGAATAGCGGTATTTTGAATAAGCGGGCATGCCGATTTCCAGGCTTGTCCGCTTATTCTTTCGTAAGTGAGAGTGGAGAGGAAAAACTGGAAATGGAAGTCTTTCGATTAGTCAGTGTGGTCCATGTATTTCTGATTAAGGACGGGCAAGTCCTGCTGCTCAGGCGCGCGAATACAGGACATCATGACGGGGAGTATGGACTGCCTGCCGGGAAGCTGGATGGCGGAGAGCCGCTTCATACTGCCGCCATCCGTGAGGTCCGCGAAGAATGTGGTGCTGTTATTGCTCCTGCCGAGCTTACCATGATCGGAACGATGCACCTGCGTACCTCCAGGGATGAGCGGATGGATTTCTTTTTCAAGGCGGAGCAGTGGACTGGAGAGATCCGCAACATGGAGCCGGACAAATGCGATGAGGTGTGCTGGTTCCCGCTGGATGCATTGCCGGAGAATATCATTCCGTTCGTACAGGAGGCCTGGAATACATTCAGGGACGGCGTCTGGTATGCCGCTCACGGATGGAATTAGATTAGAGTAACAGGGGGATGGCGCAGGAATGGAAGACTGGACGCTCAGTATGGTTCTTATATTGGTGGTCTGCGGATTTCTGGCCGGATTCATTGATTCTGTAGTGGGCGGCGGCGGACTGATCGCGATTCCGGCCTTGCTGTCTGTGGGCATTCCGCTTCACCTGCTGCTCGGCAGCAGCAAATTGGCAGGATCGATGTGTTCGCTGACCAGCACCGCCTCGTTTGTGCGTTCCGGCAAAATCAATTTCAAGCTGGTCCGCACCCTCATCCCGTTATCTGTCATGGGCGCGATGGCCGGAACGCTGACTGTCCGTCAGGTGCCTTCCGAGTTCCTGAAGCCGCTGGTGATCGTGATGCTGGTCATAATTACCCTCTATACCCTGTTCAAAAAATCCTGGGGAGATGTCTCCACCTTCCCGGCAAAAAGCGGCAGGCTGCGGCTGGCCGGAGGTATGGCAGCGCTGATTATCGGCTTTTATGACGGGTTCTTCGGCCCGGGAACGGGGTCGTTTTTGATTTTCGCTTTTCTGATGATGGGGTTTGAATTTGTAACCGCCGCAGGCAACGCCAAAATCCTGAACTTCGCCAGCAATATCACCAGCCTGCTTACGTTCATTGCCCTGGGCTCTGTCAGCTACACCCATGGCCTGATTCTGGGAATTCCGATGGTGATCGGAGCCGTTATCGGCTCCCGGATGGCTATCCGCAAAGGGGCGGCGTATATTAAGCCGTTATTCATTACAGTCACTGTGATATTGATCGGCAAGCAAATATGGGATACGATGCATTAAGCACAACTAATGGAGTGGATGAGATGGAGATCAAGCTTATACATAAGGAAGAAGTCTGGAAGCTTAGGCATGAAGTGATGTGGCCCGAGCGGGAGCCGGACTATATTAAGCTCGCAGATGACGATCAAGGCAAGCATTACGGGTTGTATGTGGGAGATCGTCTGGTTTCGGTGTTATCCCTGTTCGTCAACGGTACAGAAGGACAGTTCCGCAAGTTCGCCACCCTTGAGCTGGAGCAGGGGCAGGGCTACGGCAGCAAGCTGCTGAACACGGTTCTTGCGGAAGCGGAACAGGCGGGGGTGCGGCGGATATTCTGTAATGCCAGAACCTACAAGGCAGGCTTTTATAAGAAATTCGGCATGCAGAGAACGGATGAAGTGTTCAGCAAAGGCGGCAAGGATTATGTGGTCATGGAGAAGTTCTTCGGGCCTGCAACGGATACGAAAGGGGGAGCTTAAGGGATGACCAAGAAGCTATATTATGATTCGGCTTATATTCAAGAATGGAGTACCGTTATCACCTCTACGCTAGAGCGTGAAGACGGGATCTATGTGACGCTTGCGGAGACGGCCTTCTACCCGCACGGCGGCGGACAGCCCTGCGATACGGGAACCATCGGCGGGATTGCTGTGCTGGATGTGGTGCTGGAGGATCAGGAGGTGCTGCATAAGGTAGCGCAGCTTCCCGGGCAGACTGATGTGGATTGCGCCATCGACTGGACACGGAGATTCGACCATATGCAGCAGCACAGCGGCCAGCATCTGTTGTCGGCGGTATTCCGCGGGCTGTATCAGGCACTGACGCTGAGCTTCCACCTGGGCAGCGATTATGCCACGATTGATCTCGATCTGCAGGATCTGTCAGCGGCGCAGCTGGCGGAGGCAGAACAAGAGGTGAACCGTCAAATCTATCTGAACCGCGCAATTACCAGCTACTTCGTGACCGCAGAGGAAATGGCCAAGCTGCCGCTGGTGAAGCTCCCTAAGGTAACAGAGGATATCCGGATTGTCGAGATTGAAGGAGTCGAGCATAACGCCTGCGGCGGCACCCATGTCGCTTCGACCGGGGCGATTGGGATGATTAAGCTGCTGCGGTCCGAGAAGCAGAAGGGCAATCTAAGGATTACCTTCAAATGCGGAAGCCGGGCGCTTGCGGAATTCAACGACCATATGCAAATTATGAGTCAGCTGTCCGCCAGATTCAATACAGGCAAGGACGAAATTATGGACCGGCTCGGAAAGTGGGAGCAGGAGCAGAAGCTGCTGGCTGCGGAGCTTGCTGCCGTGAAGGAGCAGAATGACCGCTATCTGGCCCGGGATCTGTTAGCTTCTATGGAAGAGGGCAGCCGGGTGCTCACCCATATTTCGGACCATAGACCGCTTAAGGATCTGCAGAGTCTGGCTGCGAAGCTGACGGCGCTGACCGACCTTCCGGTGCTGCTGCTGAGTGCGGTGGAGAATAAGGCGGTGCTCGCGCATAGCGGATCTGCGGATTTCTCGTGCGGCGCCTTCTTTAAGGCTTATCTGGGCGGATACCAGGGCAAGGGCGGGGGCAGCGACAAGCTGGCTCAGGCCGGATTCCCGTCATGGGAAGACGCACTGGCATTTTACAGTTTTGCCACAGGGCAATTCTGAGGTAGGGCAATTAAGGAGCTATGGAGCGTTTATTCCGTAGCTCTTTTTTGCTGTTTCCATAGGGTGCACAAGGATTGGACCGACTTAAGGATTATTTAACAATTGCCGGCTTATAATCAGGACAGAGCTTGACGAAGGGAGAAAATTAACGTGTTCCTGACTATTCTAAAAAAGGATTTGCGGCGCAAAAAGGTGATGAATACCGTTCTGTTGATCCTCATCATCCTCGCCTCCACACTAGCCGCAAGCAGCTCCAGCCTGATGTATTCCACCTCCAGCGCCCTGGGCAGCTTCATTGAAGCCAGCAAGGTGGCGGATCTTAATATCACGCTGGCCAATGACCCCGTCCATAACTCGGCAGTAGAGGACTGGGTGAAGCAGGAGAAGAAGGTGGAGACAGCTTATACAGAACGGCAGCTCAATCTCTTCCTGAATCAGGTTAAGATGCCTGAAGGCCGTAAGAGCTTCGCGGGAAATGTAAGCTTCGTGTTATCCGCTATTCCTGAACAGGTGAACCTGGTCTTCGGTGAGGACAATGAGCGATATTCGCTTCGCCCGGGGGAGATCGGTCTTCCGGCCAGCCTGATGCTGGGCAGCGGTATCTTGCCGGGAGAGCAGCTGAAGCTTAAGTTCGGTGAGATTACGAGAACGTTCACGGTGAACGGTTACTTCAAGGATGCGTTCATGGGGGCGGATCTGCTTGGACTGAAGCGCCTCATGCTGTCAGCAGAGGATTTCAAGGAAATAGAGAAGCTGGTGCCCGAAGATAAACGGATGAATCTATGGAGCTTCGTGGCGGCACCGGGTGTAGCATCTACGGAGATATCTTCTTCTTTTGCGAACAGTGATCTGCCCATCAGCTTCGAGGTGGATAAGGCGCTGGTTAAGATGACTTATATGACGGACCGGATCATCTCAGCAATGATGTTTGCGATTAGCGTGTTCCTGATCTTCATTGCCTTTCTGACCCTGCGCTTCACCATTGTCTCCACCCTGCAGGATGAATACAAGGAGATTGGCGTTATGAAGGCCATCGGGTTCAGGAACCGGGCGATCAAGCAGCTCTACCTGACAAAATATACAGGGCTGGCCTGTCTCGGCGGTGTCCTCGGACTCGGCATCAGTCTCCCCTTGACTGCGCTGATGTCCCGCAAAACCTCGCAGTATATGATTTTGCCCGGAGGCAGCATCAATATAATGATCTCGGCGCTTAGCACAGTAGTCATGATCGCATTCATTCTGCTGTTCTGCTTACTCTGCATGCGTAAGATTAACAAGGCATCGGCCATCGATGCCATCCGGCAAGGCCAGACCGGCGAACGCTTCAAGGCATCCCGCCGCATTCATTTACATACAAGCCGTTTCCTCCCGCCCCCGTTCTTCCTTGCGCTGAGCGATGTGCTGAACCGGCTCAAGAGCTATACGGCGCTCATCCTGACGCTGATCTTAAGCTCGGCGATCATCCTGATTCCGGTCAATCTGACCAATACCATTGTGACACCTAAGTTCCTGGAATATTTCGGGACGATCGGTGCGGATTTTTATAGCCCAACCGTTGTGGCAGAGAAATCCGTAGAGCAGATCCAGCAGGAGAAGGCGCTACTGTCCAAGCGGCTGAAGGATCAGGGCTTCGAGGCCGCGCTTACAGCGAATTACACGGTAAGTACCAAATATATCTCCGATAACGGACAGGCCAACCGGCGGATCAACGGCCAGAAGAATGATCAGAACGGGTCTGTTGAGATTCTGGAGGGGACGGCCCCGCTGCTGAAGAATGAAATTGCGATTACGACCATCATGTCCGGGAAATACGGGAAGCGGGTGGGCGACAATATTACTTTTGAAATCGGCGGGGTTAAGGGAACCTTCATGATCAGCGGACTGTTCCAAAGCATCTCCAATGAGGGGTATGCGGTCTGGATTGCCCGGGACTATGAGCTGAAGACGATATCCGCTTACCTGTTCTCCGGCGAACTCCATGCCCCAGAGCAAGCAAAGGCGGGGATGATGAAGGAAATTCAGGAGCAGTTCCCGGAACAAGGCATCAAAACCTCGCTCGAACTGCTGGGAGAGATCACCGGTGGCTTCATGGGCCAGCTTCACAGCATCAATAGACTGCTTACGGCTATCATCTGCATGATTACGTTCTTCATCACTAGCTTGTTCGTCAGACTGATGATTGCGAAAGAGGTCCATGGCATTGCTGTCATGAAAAGCATTGGCTTCACGAATGCCGCGATCCGGCGGTGGCAGGCACTGCGTATTCTGATCATTATGTCCGTCTCGCTGGTGCTGGGCGTAATCGCTGCGAATACCCTTGGCAGCCGCCTACTCGGTCTTATCTTCCGGATCTTCGGACTGACCAGCCTCCGGCTGAATATTATTCCGCTTCAGGTCTATCTGCTGTATCCGCTGCTGATCCTGGCCGTGGTTATGCTGGCAGTGTACACCAGCTGCGGCCAGATCAAGCGTGTGCAGATATGGAACATGAATAAAGAATAGGCTTATATTTTAAAAGAAAAAAAGGAGTGTCGAAATGGCAGCAGTACTTGAAGTAACTAACCTATGCAAGACTTATATCGTCAATAAAGGTCAGAATAATGTTCTGCGGAATATAAATTTCACGCTTCATGCAGGAGAGTTCGTGTCTGTCATGGGGCCGTCCGGTTCGGGCAAGTCTACGCTGCTCTATACCGTCAGCGGGATGGACCGGCTTACTGCGGGTGAGGTGGTTTTTGACGGAGAGAGTCTCTCGCGGCTCTCGGAGAAGGGCATGGCTGAACTGCGGCTGCACAAAATGGGCTTCATCTTCCAACAGATGCATATGCTGAGCAATCTCTCCGTTTATGATAATATTATTCTATCAGGCTATCAGTCGCTGAGCGGCAAGGGAAGCGGACAAGGACGCAGCCGCAGCGAGGTGAATCAATATGCCGATGAGCTGATGCGGAAGCTGAACATTATGGAGACGGCGGGCCATGACATTACAGAGGTGTCCGGCGGACAGCTGCAGCGGGCCTGCATCTGCCGGGCGCTCATCAACAAGCCGGCAATGCTGTTCGCCGATGAGCCGACAGGTGCGCTCAATTCCAAAGCTGCACAGGAAGTCATGTCCGAGCTCTGCCGGATCAACCGGGAAGGAACAACGCTGATGGTGGTTACACATGATGTGAAGGTAGCCGCGCAGAGTGATAAGGTGCTGTATATGGTGGATGGCAATATTCAGGGCGAGCATGTGCTGGGCAAATATATGCCGGAACAAGGCCCGAGGGAACGCGAACGCAGCCTGACCGGCTGGCTGATGGAGATGGGCTGGTAGGAAGCTGCAAGCAGCAGGAGGAGAGAGGCGTGGCGGACATTCTGATCATTGAGGATAATGCGGAGCTGGCAGAGGTGATGAAGGATTTTTTGCAGGTGGAAGGATATTCTGTATGCAGTATGGCCTCTGCGGAAGAGGGCTTGGCTTACTTGGAGACGAGTGCAGTCAAGCTGCTGCTGCTCGATATTATGCTGCCGGGGCTGGACGGCTTCGCCGTATGCAGAATCGCCAGGGAGAAGTACAATTTGCCGATTCTGATCATGAGCGCACGCCACGGGGATGAGAGCAAGATTATCGGACTTGAGCTGGGAGCAGACGACTACCTGGAGAAGCCCTTCTCGGCTCCGCTGCTGACGGCCAAGGTCAAGGCGCATCTGCGGCGGAGCTATGAGATGAACGAGAACAAGCTGCTGCTGACCGATGGCGAACTTACAGTGAACCAGACTGCAAGATCAGTGTATAGAAGCGGCCAGCCGCTCGGGATGACGGCCAAAGAGTACGAGCTTCTGGTGCTGCTTATGAGCAACAAAGGCAAGGCGCTGCGCAAAGAGTGGTTGTTCCAGCAGGTGTGGGGAGCAGACAGCTTCAGTGAGCCGTCCACACTGACCGTACATATGAACAAGCTGCGGGACAAAATCGAGCAGAACCCCAAAGAGCCCAGACGCATCGTCACCGTCTGGGGAGTGGGATATAAATATGAAGGCATTTAACAGGCTGATGCTCTGGACATTACTTCTCGGTCTGACGTTCATAGCGGCTCTGAATGGATATGTATCCTACAGGGAGACAGGGGCAGGGACACCCGGGAAGGCTTATAGGATAGAGATAGGCCGGATCTATGACCAGGTGCAGCGTGGTATTCCTATGGAGGAACTGCTGCCGGATGTGAACCGGTACACCTACGTGAACGGCTTAAGCTGGATCGGGAAGGAAGCGGGACCGGATGTGGTTCAGCGCTTTTTTGCCGGTATCGGGGTGGAGGACGCAAGTGAATTCATGGTCAAGCCCTTGTATGCGGACCAGCAAAGCACAGGATATCTAAGGTTCTCTTACCGGATGCCCGGGCCGGATGTACATACGCTTCTGGTGTTGAATCTGTTCCTGCTGGCGGCGCTTGGCGCGGTTATGGTGCTGCTGTTCTACATCCGCAAGCAGATTCTGCGGCCGTTCCATACGCTGCAGGAGCTTCCCTACGAGTTATCCCGGGGACAGCTTAACATAGGCATGAAGGAGCACCGGAGCCGGTTCTTCGGCCGGTTCGTCTGGGGGCTGGACCTGCTGCGGCAGACACTCGATGCCCAGAGAGAGACGAATCTCCGCCTGGAAAAAGACCGCCAGACGCTGGTCGCGTCCCTCTCGCATGAGCTCAAAACCCCAGTTGCCACGATCAGGCTTTACGCCAGCGCCCTTGCGGATAGCCTCTATGACAGTGAAGTCAAGCGGCAATCGGCTGCCCGGATGATTGGTCAGCAAGCAGAGCAAATGGAGCAGCTGATCGGCGGGATCATCACTGCTTCCGTTTCTTCTTTGCAGAATATAGAGGTGGTTCCGGGAGAGTTCTATCTGAGCGGGCTGGTCGGCAAGGTCATCCGTAACCATAAGGAGCGGCTGGAGCTGCTGAAGGTGGAGCTTGAAGTAGGTGCTTATCAGGACAAGCTGCTGCTTGGGGACGAAGAACGGCTGCATGAGGTGCTCAATAATCTCATAGAGAATGCCATTAAGTATGGAGACGGCAAGTCTATCTCTATTACCTTCCGTGAGGAGGATTACCGCCAGCTGATTGAGATCGGGAATTCCGGAGAGCCACTACTCCTGAGCGAGCTGCCCCACATCTTCACCAGCTTCTGGCGCGGGTCCAATACGGACGGCAAGCCGGGCAACGGCCTCGGACTCTTCATCTGCAAGCAGCTGCTGCAGAAGATGGGCGGCGATATTTACGCGGAGCCGATGGAGCGGGGAATGCGGTTTGTGCTGGTGCTGCGGTATTAAGGTGAGATACATACATGGAGGGAAGCGTAGTGGATAAGCTGAATGAGTTAAATGAGCCAAATGTGCTGAATGAGCTGTTGGAGCTGCCGCCTGAGGATTTTGCTGCAGTTTATAATTTTTATGCCGGTAAAAAGCATCAACTTCCCGCCGTATCCGTCCTGCTGGAGCACTATCCCGGGCGGGTATTTGCTGATCATATGGAAGCGCCGGCCCTGGCTGTGGTATGGGCTACGGGGAGATGGATGTATGCTGCCGGAGATATCAGTAGTGAGCATAACCGCCTGAAGCTAATGACCTTTTTGCAGACGGTAGTCGTACCTGATTGCCAGCAGAGGCAAGAGAACGGGTTCGAGATCTATACGGAAGATAGTGATTCATGGACGGAACTACTTACGCTTGAGATTGCCGGGCTGAGCGTAGACAGACATATGGAGTCGGTCTATGAATTCAATAGCGAACGATTTATTCAGCTGAGAAACAGGCGTGCTGCTATCCCCTTGGAGGGAGATCTATCTGTCACCTATGAGGAATTTCCTGTTCTCGCCTTACCGGAGCATTATAGGTCTGCAAGAGAGGACAGATTCGTTGGGCTGACAGCCTCTGGTGCTGTAGTGAAGGTTAGGGATAAGGTAGTCTCCATCTGCAAAAATAACGGCTTCGGCGTGAATAACAGGTACTTCATTGATGTAGATACTTATGCAGAATCCGAGCGCGGGAAGGGCTATGCTACGCTCGCCGCTGCATCGTTAATTAGTTACTATCTCGATCAGGGAATGCTGCCCTTATGGGAAACAACGCATGAGAATACGGCTTCCCATAAGCTCGCGCTTAGGCTCGGCTTCGAGCCGGTGGAGAGTTATCCGGTGTTTGCTTTTGTCATATAAGGCTAGTACCTTTTATCGTAGAGGAGTGGTATTAATGAAGAGGTTAGCAATCCTTACAGTCGGTAAAACGCATAGCGGGAAGACCACCTTTGCCAGAGAATTAGAGCAGTGCTTGCCTGAGTCGGTTATTATTGACCGGGATGACCTTGCGTAATTCATCAATACTCATTACGAAAGTCTCCTGCCCAAGCAGGGGGCGAATACGCTTAAGGACGCTCTTACCCGAACGTTAGTGGATTATGCCGTTCATGAGTCGGAGCAGCACATCATCATGTGTAACAATAACTCCAATAGGGAAGGCCGGCTGCGAATGCTGGATTGGTTTCACCAGAAGGGATTGGTTACAGTGCTGGTACATTTCAATCTGCCCGATGAGCTGCTGTATTCGCGTATAGCGAGTAGTGAACGAAGTACTGCTATCCTTAGAAAATCAAAAAGCTTCGATGTAGTGCTGACCCGGCAAATCGCGGATTCACAAAAGGGGCTGGCGCAGCAGCCAACAGAGAGTGAGTCGGAGCATCTGTTTGTAATCAACGACAGCGATGAAGTACCCGGTACGATTCAGAAGATCGTCCAGATCGCAGGCGGGAAGTGAAGTCCTCCCTACCAACTGGACCTGACCGCCCAAACCCTTCATAATAAGAAGAGTTGTGAACGGTTCCATACAAACTCATAAACGGAGGTTCATAGGATGAAATACCGCGAGCTGGGAAATACAGGTCTGTCTGTCAGTGAGGTCAGCTTTGGCACTTGGGCGATTGGCGGGGATTGGGGCAGCAGTAAGGATGAGGACGGGCTGAGAGGCTTGCAGGCGGCGATGGAGCAGGGCGTGAATTTCTTCGATACGGCAGATGTCTATGGCGGCGGCCATGCGGAGGAGCTGCTCGCCAAGGCGACCCGGGGGAAGCAGGATGAGATACATATCGCCACGAAGTTCTGCCGCGCCGGTGATATACATGACCCGGAGAATTACTCCGCGCGCCGGATCAGTGAATACTGTGAGCAGAGCCTGCGCCGTCTGGAGCGGGAAGCGATTGATCTGTATCAGATTCACTGTCCGCCGATGGAGATTCTGCGTGATGGGAGTGTATTCACGGCGCTGGACCAATTGAAGGCCGAGGGTAAAATCCGTCACTACGGCGTCAGCGTTGAGACTATAGAGGAGGGCTTGCTCTGTTTGGAGTATCCTGGCGTTGCAGCGCTTCAGGTGATCTTCAATCTGTTCCGGCAGCAGCCGGCACAGGAGTTATTGCCGCAGGCTGCGTCCAAGGGTGCAGGCATTCTGGTGCGTCTGCCGCTGGCCAGCGGTCTGTTGACCGGCAAATTCACGACGTCCAGTACCTTCCAGGAGAATGATCACCGGAAATTCAATGCGAACGGGGAGCAGTTCAATGTGGGCGAGACCTTTGCCGGGCTGCCTTTTGGTAAGGGTGTAGAGCTGGCGCAGAAGCTGGATTGGATAGCTGAAGGACGCGGCAATATGGCACGGGCCTCTATGCGTTGGATTCTAGACCATCCGGCAGTCAGCTGTGTGATTCCGGGCTTCAAGAATGAGGCTCAGGTGAATGATAATCTGGCCACACTGGATGTACCCTCCTTCAGCCCAGGGGATATGGAGCGCCTGGCTGCCTTTTACCAGTCAGAGGTGGTTCCGCATATCCGTGGAGAGGTGTAGCGGTACTCTATGAATATAACTGTCGGACTGCTCGCCCATGTAGATGCCGGGAAGACAACCTTCGCCGAGCAGCTGCTCTACCATACCGAAGCCATCCGCAGCAGGGGGCGTGTGGACCATCAGGATACGTTCCTGGACACCCATGAGATTGAAAAAGCACGCGGGATCACCGTCTTCGCCGATCAGGCGGAGTTCACCTATAAGGATGCCCGATATTTCCTGCTGGATACGCCGGGCCATGTCGATTTCTCCCCGGAGATGGAGCGCTGTCTGCAAGTGCTGGACTATGCAGTGGTGATTCTCAGCGCGGTGGAGGGCGTAGAGAGCCATACCGAAACGCTCTGGCAGCTGCTGCGCCAGCACCGGATTCCGACCCTGTTCTTCATTAACAAAACCGACCGTGCAGGCAGCGACCCTGAGCGCGTCCTGGAAGAGATCCGGCAGCTGCTTAGCGGCGATGCCTTGCTGTTGACGGAGCAGCCGGAAGCTGCGTGGACCGAGGAGATGAAATCGTTCCTTGCCGAACGCGAAGAGACGCTGCTGGAACCCTATCTTGAAGGCACGCTTACGGACGGCGATTACCGCAGTGCGCTGAAGACTATGGTGAAGCGCGGAGAGATTTTTCCGTGTATGCACGGCTCTGCACTGCTGGACCAGGGTGTGGGTGAATTTCTGGAGGTTCTGGATGCGCTCAAGTTCACGGAGTACGATCATACGCTGCCTTTTGCCGGGAGGGTCTACAAGATCCGCCACGATGCCAGAGGTACCCGCATTACCTACATCAAAGCGCTGCAGGGCGTTCTGAAGAACCGCGAGAGCTTGGCTTATGGCCCTGAAGCGGAACAAACTTCCGAACGGATTACCGGAATCCGCAAGTATAACGGTACTGCTTATAGCGCTTCTGACTGGGCTGCCGCCGGGGAGCTGTTCGCCGTTGTCGGCCTAAGCTCCGTGCTACCCGGTGCGGGAGTGGGCGCACTTCAGGACGCGCAGGGCAGCGGACTTATACCCACCTTGAAATCCAAGGTGCTCTTCAAGCCGCCCGTGCACCTGAAGGAGCTGATGCATGCTTTCGGACAGCTCGGCGTGGAAGATCCGTCACTGAATGTAAGCTGGGATGAAGATCTCCAGGAGCTGCATATCCATGTGATGGGCGGGATACAGCTTGAGATTCTGGAGCAGATCGTGGCGGAGCGGTTCCGGCTTAAGATCTCGTTCGGCCCGCCGGAGATTCTCTACAAGGAGACCATTGCCGGTAGGGTCTATGGCTGCGGGCATTTCGAGCCGCTGGGCCACTACGCCGAGGTTCATCTGATGCTTGAGGGAGGGGGACGCGGGAGCGGGATCACGTTCATGAACCGCTGCCACCCGGATGATCTCGCGGCAGGCTACCAGCATCAGATTGAGCAGCATCTGCTGGAGAGCGGCCATCACGGCCTGCTGACCGGTTCCCCGCTGACAGATCTGAAGATCACCTTGCTGACGGGAAAGGCGCATAATAAGCACACGAGCGGCGGTGATTTCCGGGAAGCGGCTTACCGCGCCTTACGCCAGGGGCTGGAGCAGGCAGAGAATCTGCTGCTGGAGCCGGTCTACGATCTGAAGATCCGGATAGATCCGGACGATGTGGGAAAGGTTATGAGTGATATTCAGCAAGCCGGCGGCCGCTTCAATCCCCCGGATATTACACCGTCCAAGGCCGTAATTACCGGCACAGTTCCGGCGGAAAGCTTCATGAATTACGGGGTAAGACTGGCGGCGATGACGCAGGGTAAGGGAGCGATGTCGCTCAGAGTGGCCGGATATGAGCCCTGCCACCAGACTGGGGCGGTGGTGGAGCAGCGGAATTATAATAAAAATGCAGACCCGGCCTACTCCTCGGCGTCTATTTTTTGCGCCAAGGGTGAGGGATATGCTGTGCCCTGGGAAGAGGCCGGACAGCATATGCATATTCAAGCAGCAAGCAGGAACGGGTACACGGTTCTTAAGAGAGCAGTACCGTTTCAGCGTGACGTAGAAGGAAAGGTGCAGACTAACAATGAGTAATGTAATAGATAAGGTAGCTTGGATCCATGTTGTGGACGGCAAGGTGCTGGGCGCGCGTTCCACAGGCAAGGATACCTATTATTTCCCCGGCGGTAAGCGGGAGCCCGGTGAGAGTGATGCCGAGACTCTGATCCGCGAGATTGAAGAGGAGCTGTCGGTTCAGATCCTGCCGGAGACGATTGCAGCGTTCGGAAGCTTCGAGGCTCCGGCCCATGGTAAAGCGGAAGGCGTCCTCGTCCGGATGACCTGCCTGACCGCAGAGTTCACAGGCGAGCTTGCCCCGGCTTCGGAGATTGAGGAGCTGGCCTGGTTAACCTATAAGGACATAGACCGGGTATCGGCGGTCAGTGTCATCATCATGGACAAGCTGCGGGAGATGAATCTTATCTCCTAAGAGTCCGGTGTGCAATCATCTTGTGCCGAAAAGTCTATGCAAGCCCGTTTTGAGCCGGAATCCGGCCTGAAACGGGCTTGTTGTCTCTTCAGCAGGTCGATGCAGGCGGCGCGGCTAGCAGACTTTTACCGAATAGGACATATGTCCTTTTCCAATCCGGCGAACTGGCTTTTAATAAGTACAGAGAAGCAAAAAGAGGAGAGAGACAGATGAGAGGGATCATATTCGCATTTTTGGCCGGGGCCTGCATTACGCTTCAGGGGGTAGCCAATGCCAGAATCAGCCAGGATATCGGCACGTGGCAGGCGGCAACCATTACCCAGCTTACCGGATTCATTATGGCGTTAGCGATAGCGCTGGTGGTACGGGACGGCAAAAAGCACGGCTTCCGCAAGGTACATCCGCTATACATCAGCGGCGGCGGTCTGGCCGCCTTCGTGATTTTCAGTGAGGTAACGGCGATTCAGAACATCGGGGTTACGCTTACGATCTCGGCGCTGCTGATTGCCCAGCTCTGCCTTACCTTTATCATTGATATCAGGGGCTGGTTCGGAGTCGTCCGGCAGAAGATGAAGGTGCCGCAATTTATCGGCATCGGGATGATGATTCTCGGAGTAGTTGTACTGAAGTTCTAAACGAAGGGAGCAAGAGATATGTTAGCAGGATTAGTACTTGCACTGATCGCGGGCGCGCTGGTCAGTTTACAGAATATTTTTAACACTAAAGTCAATGAGCATACAGGCTCTTGGTCGACAACAACACTGGTACTGGGCATGGGCTTCGCCGCCTCCCTCGTCATGGGGCTGATTATGGAAGGGAAGAATATGTTCACGCTGCAGCACATGCAGCCCTGGTACTGGTTAAGTGGAATGATCGGCGTGGGGGTCGTAATCTGCCTGGTCCAGGCCACCAGAATCCTTGGCGCCACCTATGCCATTTCAATTGTACTAACTGCCCAGCTCGGCTTCGCCTTGCTCTGGGATTCACTGGGCTGGCTGGGCCTGGCGAAGGTTCCATTCTCGTTCAACCAGCTAATCGGCGTGCTGATCATTGTCGGCGGCATCCTGGTCTTCAAGCTGGGCGGCACAAGCAATGCCAAAGAGCCCGCCGGTACCCCAGGTTCCGGCAAGCCGCAGGGGGCACTGCATACGGATTAACGGAAGCATTTGCATTAACGGACAAGAGCGTGCACCGCAGGAATGCGGATGGCACGCTTTTTTATGTGTGTGGAAAACCGAATACAATGGTGGGTGCTGGGGTGCGTGGGCCGAATGTATGCGGAAAACCGAATTCATTGGTGGCTGTGAGGGCGCATGGGCCGAATGTATGCGGAAAACCGAATACATCGGTGGTTGCGAGGGCGCGTGGGCCGAATGTATGCGGAAAACCGAATACATTCGAAAGCTACTACTGCTGCGCGGGCATAAACTAGCCAAAAGTAGTGAATCAGGTGCAGAAGTGCACCTGAATTCGCCAGACAAACCCAAAAGCGGCAAATGAGGTGCAGAAGTGCACCTGAATTCGCCAGACACACCCAAAAGTGGCAAATGAGGTGCAGAAGTGCGCCTGAATTCGCCAGACACATCTAAAAGTGGAAAATGAGGTGCAATAGTGCACCTGATTTCGCCAGACAAACCCAAAAGCGGCAAATGAGGTGCAGAAGTGCGCCTGAATTCGCCAGACGCACCCAAAAGTAGTGAATCAGGTGCAGAAGTGCACCTGAATTCGCCAGACAAACCCAAAAGCGGCAAATGAGGTGCAGAAGTGCACCCGAATTCCTAGGAGGCAGCCATACAAGTTTGTGTACACCTCAAATAACTGGCGAACGGAGAAGCCAGGCTCTGCCGGCCACTCTCAACCCTGTCCGAGTGAAGCGACCCTTCTGCCTGCCAGTGCGTGCTGCCAGCGCTGGTAAGTCTCCCAGGCCTGGCCGTTGTCCAGCAGAGGCTTGCAGGTATAGACGCCTTCCTCGATAGAATTCACACGCCCGGCGGCATGCAGTCTGGCAGCGGCGTTAAGCAGCGTCTGGTTATAGTAGGCCATATGTCCGCCGCCTTGCAGGACCTCCTCTGCCGTACGCAGTTGCCGGAGAGCCGTCCATTCCTGCTCCACAGGTACGGGAACCTCCAGGCCAAGCGACTCGGGGTCTATGATATCCAGCTCCGCCGCACCATCCTGAATCCGGTATACGCGGTTCGGCCGGTCAATGTACAGATCCTCCGAGCCTTCCACACCCTGCACCACCAGCCCCCGCTGATAGCCGAGCTTCACAATGAGCCGGGAGATCCGGTCGAATACCGTATTATGGAATATCCCGAATACAATAAACGGCGAACAGGAATAGTCGATCAGCTTCTCAGCCGTATTGAAAATCGTCCGCATCCCAATGTCCTCCCGGAGTCTGCGAAGCTCCCCCAGCGGCGGGCACCACTGCTCCGACTTCACGAACAGAACCCCGCCGGCTTCGGCGGCATGAACCGCGTCGCTGCGGCTCAGTCCAGCTACATCCACTCCGCTGGCCTGGATAATATCCTGAAGCGTAATGCCCCATTTAGGCGGCAATCCCGCTGAACCATGCAGGGTAACCGGCAGACCTGCGGCCGATAGCAGAAAGGCCGTGGGGAAGGTGGCGATGAAGGAATGTACCCTGCCGTCATACGGACCGGCGCAGTCGATTCCCTGGTGAACAGGCTCACGGAAGGCGTATTTACGGCAGACTGCCACAAAAGCCTCCAGCTCCTCCAGGCTCTCCAGCTTCATGCGTTCTGCGATCAGGAACGCGCCGATCTGCACCGGCGAAGCGGCCCGGGTGAGTATGGCTTCCGCTGCATATTCGGCTTCCCCGTAGCTTAAATCCTTCGCACCGCGTTTGCCGCGGGCAACTTCCTTGAGAATATTAATCATATGGTGTTCTCCTTAAGTTTGATCCTGCAGCATCTGGTAGACCTTGACGATGGAGGTTGCTACATCCACGATCCGTTTACGTTCATTCATCGCCTGCTTGCGCAGCAGGTCATAGGCTTCGGATTCGCTGATATTCTTGGCCTTGGACAGAATGCCCTTGGCCATATCGATCCATTTACGTTCTTCAATCCGGGAGAGCAGCTGCTCCCGTTCCTTCAGCCATTGCTTGCGCTCGAAGCATTGCCTGGCACTGAAATGCAGCGTCCAGTGAATCTCCGGCGGCTTCATAGCAGGGGATAGAATGCCGTCCACCATAATATCGTCGCCGCAGGCAGAGACGGAGAGGTTAGCGGTATGCGGGGTACACCACCAGATTACTGGCGCAAGCTTATGCTGCACCAGCAGGGTTCTCCAAGGGCTGATATCCGTCACCGGAAGATTGAGGATGAAGGCATCGGCGTCACCGATGAACGGAGCCGCTTGCTCCGGTGACGCTGCAGTTCCTACTACATAGCCGCAAGAGCTTAAGATGTGATCAGGCCCTTCAGAGGAGCGCGCTTCTGCGGGATTCTCTGTTCCAGCAGGTTCTATTACGAGCAGGGAATGCATGGGGGACGACGCTCCTTTTACAGTAAGAATAGAGACATCATGAATAGTTGCTGACAATCCAATTACAGGAATGATTATGTTATATTATATAACACGAATTCAGCATTCTTGTCGATGAATTAAATTAATTAAATTTTATATGTCATAATTATTGACGTATCACAGACGGCTGTAGTATAGTCGTTTTAACAAATTCAACAATTCACGAATACAACGATGTATTCGGCTGAAGCGGCAATGGCGCCTGCTCTCACTTATATCGCTTACGGGAAATGTATCTTTTCCGGGCGGAGTGAAGCGGGCTATTTCTGTTGTGCACCTGGAGAGGAGAGAGATACAGATGACAGTGAAGCGTAAAAAACTGATAGTAGTCGGCAATGGGATGGCGGGGGTCAGAGCCATAGAGCATCTGCTCAAATTGGCGCCGGAGGCTTATGAGATTACGATCTTTGGCACCGAACCTTATCCCAACTATAACCGGATCATGCTGTCTTCCGTGCTGGCAGGCGGAGCAAGCCTGGACGAAATCGTAATTAATGATCTCGAATGGTACCGCAGCTTCAATATTACCTTATACACAGGACACACAGTGACTTCTATTAATACTACTGCACGTACAGTCTATACGGATAAAGGAGTTACCGCCGCGTATGACGAGCTGATTCTGGCGACCGGCTCCAATCCCTTCATGCTGCCGATCCCCGGAACGGAGAAGGAGGGCGTCATTGCCTTCCGTGACATCAAGGACACACAAATTATGCAGGACGTCTCGCAAAAATACAGCAAAGCCCTTGTCATCGGCGGCGGCTTGCTCGGACTTGAGGCGGCCAGAGGGCTGCTGCATCTGGGGATGGACGTCTCGGTGGTTCACATCCACGAGTATATTATGGAGCGTCAGTTAGACGAAGCCGCTTCCCGGATGCTGCGGGGAGAGCTGGAAGCTCAGGGCATGAAGTTCCTGCTGAAGAAGCAGTCAGAAGCCATTCTCGGCAAAAAAAGAGTCAAAGGCCTGCTGTTCGCAGACGGAGAGATGGCGGAGGCCGATCTGATCGTGATGGCGGTCGGGATCAAGCCGAATGTTATGCTTGCCCGCAGCAGCGGGATTGAGGTGAACCGGGGCATCGTGGTGAACGATTATATGGAGACCAGCCTGCCCGGCATTTATGCCGTCGGGGAATGTGCAGAGCATCGCGGCATTGCCTACGGTCTGGTAGCACCGCTCTATGAGCAAGGCGCTGTGCTGGCCAAAAGACTGGCAGGCGCTCCCACAGAGGGCTACGCCGGTTCGGTGACCTCAACCAAGCTGAAGGTATCCGGCGTCGATGTTTTCTCGGCGGGACAGTATATTGAACAGCCCGGTACGAAGGCGCTACGCTTCCAGGATGAGACGGAGGGAATCTACAAGAAGCTGGTCATCCAGGATGATAAGCTGATTGGTGCCGTGCTGTTCGGCGATACCAATGACGGTGCGCAGCTCTTCTCGATGATTAAGAAGGGCGAGAATATCAAGGGGCGAGAGAAGGAGTTGCTGCTTGGCATTCCAGCCGATGCGCTAGCTTCGCCCAAGGGCAACCGGCTGGAAGGGATGCCGGATGATGAGATCATCTGCGGCTGCAACGGAGTAACGAAGGGAACCATTGCCGAAGCGATTACCGCCGGAGGCTGCACCAGTGTCGGCCAGATCAAAGCCTGCACCAAAGCATCTGCCTCCTGCGGGGGCTGCAAGCCATTGGTAGAGGGACTGCTCCAGCTCTATGCCGGAGAGGCGGCCGTTACGGTCAAGGAGGGGATTTGCGGCTGCACGACGCTCGGACGGGATGAGATTGTCGCTGAGATCAAGCGGATGAAGCTGACCACGGTGAAGGAAGTCATGCATGTATTGTCCTGGAACAACGAGGAAGGCTGCCCGAAATGCCGCCCGTCACTGAACTATTACCTGGGTATGCTCTGGCCGGAGGAATATGTGGACGAGAATGAATCCAGATATACGAATGAGCGCTACCATGCCAATATCCAGAAGGATGGAACTTATTCAGTGGTACCGAGAATCTACGGCGGGGTAACTTCTCCGGCGGAGCTGATCAAGATAGCGGAGGTCGCGGTGAAATACGATGTGCCCCTGGTCAAGTTCACCGGCGGGCAACGCCTGGATCTGCTGGGCGTGAAGAAGGAGGATCTGCCGAAGATGTGGGAGGAGCTGGATATGCCTTCCGGCCATGCCTACGGCAAGACGCTGCGCACCGTGAAGACCTGCGTAGGCTCTACCTTCTGCCGGTTCGGGACCCAGGATGCGCTGGGGATGGGGATTCGGCTGGAGAAGGCTTTTGAACGGCTGAATGCTCCGGGGAAGGTGAAGCTGGCTGTATCCGGGTGTCCGCGCAACTGTGCGGAAGCGACAATTAAGGACTTCGGGGTGGTGGCGATAGACGGCGGCTGGGAGCTGCATGTCGGCGGCAACGGCGGCGTACATGTCCGGGCGACCGATCTGCTCTGCGTGGTGAAGACCGATGATGAGGTCCTGGAATGGGCAAGTGCGTTCCTGCAGTATTACCGCGAGCAAGCCGGATGGAATGAACGGACTGCACAGTGGATCGAGCGCGTGGGTCTGGACAGCATCAAGCAGGCGCTGGAATCCCCGGAGGAACGGGCGTCGCTGGTGGAGAGAATTCAGAAAACGCTCAGCCTGACTACCGATCCATGGAAGCAGATTGTAAATACGCCGGAGCTGCGAAAGAATTTCGAAGCGATCTCGTTACCCGAGACGGTCTAAGGAGGAACCGAAATGACAATGACCAAACTGCTAATCGGCAATCTGAATGAAGTAGATATCAAAGGATCACGTAAATTGCGGGTAGGCGATACCGAGATTGCCTTGTTCCGGCTAAGCAGCGGAGAGGTGCTGGCGGTGGAGAACCGTTGTCCGCACAAGGGCGGGCAGCTCTCGGAGGGCATGGTCTGCGGTTCCAAGGTGCACTGCCCGCTCCATGACTGGCGGATCGAGCTGCATACGGGTGAGGTGCAGGCCCCCGATACGGGACATGTGACCACCTACGAGGTGGAAGTCGATCACGCCACAGGCAGCTTGTACTTAACGATCTGATTCATTCACACAGGTACACGTATAAAGGGGGATTCATAATGGACTATGTCAAACCAGGCGAAGTGCTAGGCTCCATGATTGAAGCGGGAAAAACCAAAGCAGAGCTGGGCATCATGCAGCTCATTGTCCGCGGCGGTCTCGGCGGTGCCATTCTGGCCTGTGCAACTACACTGGCCTTCACCGCAGCGGCACAGACCAAGATCCCTATGGTGGGCGCGATTCTTTTTCCGGTAGGCTTCGTGATGATTATTCTCCTCGGGCTGGAGCTTGTCACCGGCAGCTTCGCCTTGATTCCGCTGGCCGTGCTGGAGAAGCAGACCACCGTCAGGCGCATGCTGGGGAACTATTTCTGGGTCATTCTCGGGCATTTGATCGGGTGTGCCATCTATGCCGCCTTATATGGGCTGACGATCACGAAGATGGGCACTGATCTGTCGAACCCCATGGTACAGACGCTGATTACGGCAAGTGAAGGGAAGACGACGGCTTATCAGAGCCTGGGGGCAGAGGGACTGGGGTTGGCCTTTATCAAGGCGATGCTCTGTAACTGGATGGTTACGCTGGGCGCGGTGATGGCGATGACGTCGAAATCCACTTCCGGCAAAATCCTCGCCATGTGGCTCCCCATCCTGACCTTCTTCGGCCAGGGCTTCGAGCACACGGTTGTCAATTTCTTCGTCATTCCGGCGGGGATGATGCTTGGAGCGAATGTGACTATGGCGGACTGGTGGATCTGGAACGGCATTCCGGTGCTGCTGGGCAACTTCGCCGGAGGACTGTTGTTCACGGGCCTGTTATTCTACTTGTCGCAAAAAAGCAGCAAACCCGGCGCAACTACGGCAGCAGAGCTTCTGGGACGCGGAGAAACGGGGCTCCCGGGCACACCTGTCCTGGAGAAAAGCCTATGAAGCAGGGCAGCATATCCATTGTAGGTGCAGGTCCGGGTGATCCCGAGCTGATTACATTGAAGGCGCTGCGGCGCATTCAATGTGCCGATGTGATTCTGTACGACCGGCTGGTGAATGAGGACCTGTTGGACTATGCCAGGGGTGATGCCGTACGCATCTACTGCGGCAAAGCGCCGGGCCTGCATTCGATGCCGCAAGAGGCGACAGAGCGGCTGATGATCCGCCATGCCGCAGCCGGAAGCCATGTAGTCCGGCTAAAGGGCGGCGACCCGTTCGTGTTCGGCAGGGGCGGGGAAGAAGCGTTGTCCGCAGCCGCAGCCGGTATTCCCTATGAGGTGATTCCGGGAATCACCTCGGCGGTGGGTGCAGCCGCTTCTGCGGGCATTCCGCTGACCCATCGCGGTGTGGCGGCTTCCTTCGCCATCGTGACCGGCAGCCGCTGCCAGACCCAGGATTCGCCGCTGCGCTGGGATGCGCTGGCTCATGGTGTAGATACACTTGTGATTTATATGGGCGTAAGCAAGCTGGGGGAGATCTGCAAGGAACTGCTGGTACACGGCAAAGATTCACAGACCCCGGTTGCATTAATAGAGAACGGAACAACGGTGCGCGAACGGATCGTGACCGGCACGCTTGGCAATATAGACAAGGTCGCCGCCGCGATGAAGATCAGCAATCCGGCCATGATCATTATCGGCGAGGTAGTCCAGGTCAGAGCGGAGCTGCTGAATCTGGAGGAAGTCGTACGTTCGCAGATTGGGTGAAGCAGCATAGGCAGGTGTTGACATCTCCGGGCCGTGGGCCGGGTTATGGCAGCGCCTGTTTCTGTGTTATATTCAGGGAGGCGAATTTATCGATGATGTGGCATGCTGCACTGAAAGTCATATTTTCACATTCACAGTGACTGCTGTCACACGGGTCTGCGCAGATTAGGGACTATACTTGTCGCCTACAGATACAGCATAACGGACAGGTTGTCCTGAGAGGAGTAATTACAGATGCAGATTGAGCTTAATGCAATGACCCGCGAACGCCTGGAGCAGAGTCTGGACGGGAAGCCCGGGCAATTCAAAATGTTCTATGATACGGAGGACTGCGGCTGTAACGGCATGCTGGTCATCCGGGTAGTCAGCGAGCCTTCGCCGACAGATATTGTGTTTCAGACCGAGCCGTTCACCTTCCTGTGTGACCGCCAGCAGGAATTGCTGTTCGATGACGTTATGCGCCTCGAAGCAGAGGCCGGGTATCCTGCCTACAAGCTGACAAGTGATTCCACCTTGTTCGGGAGCAATATCAGGGTGCAGGATGCGCGGGGTTGAAGGAGATTTATAAAAAGGCCATCTACCCGCAGAGGGGAGATGGTCTTTATTAAAGGGAAAACCGAACATATAGGGCATGGCTAAGACTCGTGAGCTGATTGTAATCGAAAAACCGATTACAATTGGACTGTGGTATTATCCCCTTCAAGTAGACACTCGTAAAAACCCTCATGTGTTAACATGAGGAAGTGAGTGACCATGGAGGGGATTTTGGTATGGCCAAAAAGGGACAAGTATTTCAATCGTACACAGAGGAATTCAAGAAAGAGGCTATTCAAGCCTATTGTACAGGAGGGGAGAGCTATAAGGTCGTCTCCGACAGGTTGGGGATTGTGAACTGTACCCAGCTTAAAGTATGGGTAAAGAAATATCGGAATGGGGAGCCACTCCATACACCAAAAGGGGTAACAAGCCCCTTAAAAGGACGTCCACGATCTACATTTGCCAGTATAGAAGAAGAACGAGATTACTTAAAGGCACAGGTGGACTACTTAAAAAAGCGGTATCCAAATCTATAAAGGGAGGGAAGCTTGGACTACACGACAATTACGCCATCCTTGAAGAACTACGTGACCAACATGGCGTCACCCGCCTATTAGCCATTGCAGAGGTATCGCGGGCGAATTACTACAAGTGGCGAGGTACACAGGCTCGACGAATGGAGGCCCATGAGCAAGAGCACGCTATGAAAGAGCATATGGTGGCGATTCACCTGGCTCATCCCTATTTCGGGTACCCTCGAATGCAGGCAGCCCTGCGGGAGGCAGGCTACCTCGTCAACCACAAGAAGGTATGGCGGCTCATGAAAGAGCTATCGATCCAGTCCGTCATTCGCAAGAAAAGGCGTCGTGCGGGCTCTGCTCCTTCCGTGGTCTACCCGAACCGGTTAAAGCGTAAGTTTCATGCGACAGCCCCACAGCAGAAGCTAGTCACGGACATTACGTATATCTCAGACGGCACCCGCTTTTATGATCTGTCTGCGATTCAGGACCTCTTCAACAATGAAATTGTAGCTTGGCAGATCTCGGAGCGAAACGACGTAAACCTCGTCCTGGATACGGTTGAACAGTGGACGCGGAAAAGAGACGTGTCTGAGGCCGTGCTCCATTCGGACCAAGGCTTTCAGTACACGTCTCAGGCGTACAACACACGATTAGAGGCATTCGGCGTCAAGGGCAGCCACTCTCGCAAAGCAACCTGCCTGGATAACGCCTGCATCGAATCCTTCTTTTCGCATCTGAAGACAGAAAAGTTGTACCTTCACCAGTGTAAGTCAGAAGCAGAGATTCATCAAGCAGTTGAGGAGTATATCTACTTTTACAATTACCAACGTTTTCAGGCGAAACTGAAACAGCGCGCGCCGATTGAGTATCGGCACGCGCTGGCTGCTTAGCTTTTTTATCTGTCTACTTGACAGGGGTATGACCACTGGGAACACCGTGTAGGCCGAATGTAATCGAAAAACAGGCATGACAAGACAGAGGCCTTGTCACCCCCAGGAATGAAAATAAGTGGGTGGCATCCGTCGCAACCATTCTAAATGAGGCTGTAGTCGTCAACACTACATATACAAATCAAAGGGCGGAAACGGTTACTGGGATACACCCCGTGCGAAAAACCGTTCTATTGCGCTTTTCGAGCATCGCCTATTGTAGCCCCAAAAGTACGTGTATTAAATTACACTCACTCGAGCGCATGATTTGTAAACTGACGATGGAGGATGGTTGGAATGGATGCTGTACGTATGTGTTGTGCCGGTCTGGACGTGCACCAGGAAACCGTTGTGGCCTGCGTGTTGAAAGGACCGATCGAACAGAAACCACAATGTCACCTGAAAACCTTTGGGACGACAACCAAAGAATTGCTAGGCCTGCAAGATTGGCTGAGTGAACACGGCTGCCGGGAGGTGGTGATGGAGAGCACGGGCGTGTTATGGAAACCGGTATGGAACATCTTAGAGGGCAGTTGTGATCTGGTCTTGGCCAACGCCCAGCGGGTAAAGAATACGCCGGGTCGAAAAAGTGACATGCAAGATGCGCGCTGGTTAGCGCAATTGCACCGTTGCGGGCTCATTGAAGGCAGTATGGTGCCCGAACAGGACATCCGGGATTTGCGAGACTTGACCCGTTACCGGAGTAAGATGGTGCAGGCGGTGACGGCGGAGAAAAACCGCATTCACAAAATCCTGCAGGATGCCAACATCAAGCTAACCACCTTTATGTCCGATCTATATGGGGTTTCAGGGCGGGGCCTGCTCCAGAAGATCATGGACGGCGAGGTCATCGACGAAGGGACCGTTAAGAACCTGGTCAAAACCCGTTTAAAAAAGAAAGTTCCGCAGTTGCTAGACGCGCTCAATGGCAAGTTGCGCCGTCATCATCGCGAGATGATTCGAGACCACTGGGACCACTTGGTCTATTTGGAGAAAAGGATCACGGAACTGGAAGCTCGAATCGAGGCGAAGGCAGAACCGTACCTGGAGAAGATTGAACAAATTGACTCCATTCCAGGAATTGAGCGGACGTCTGCCGTGACCATCTTTGCCGAAGTGGGGCCGCATGTCGCGGAAATGTTCCCGAGTGATGCGCAGTTTGCTTCATGGGCGGGGGTGTGTCCAGGGAACAACGAAAGCGCTGGAAAGCGAAGAAAGTCAAAAACGATGCAAGGGAACAAGCATCTGAAAGGGGCCTTGTGTCAGGCGGCTTGGGCAAACTCTCGCTCCTCGAACCGGATCGGACAATTCTTTCGACGAATTCGAAAGAGACGAGGCGATAAAAAAGCAAACGTCGCCACCGCGCATTTGCTGATTCGAATCCTCCATGCCCTGATGCGGGAGAAGAGGTCATACCAAGAAATAGACGTCTCACTAGGCGATGAGACGTCCAAGAAAAACACGTTAGATAGGTACGTGAAATATATCCAGCAGTTAGGATATAGTGTTCAATTGAATCCTATCCCATAGTCTTCCCTTTTTCAAAAAAACGAAACGTTTTTTTGGGGCGGTGGGTCTTTTTTTGTCAAAAACCCAGTCTGCGGCGCATTTTCCGATATTTTTATTTTCGTATTAAACCGATTACAATTGGAATGGGCACGCCGCAGCATCTGGCCCTGATGCGGCCCAAAGGTTGCTAATGAGGGTGCTATTTCGCAATAGTGCCCCTCATTTCGCTTGAGGCCCTCAGCTTAATAAGCAGTCCATCCGCCGTCTGCGGTAATGACTGCTCCATTCACAAAGCCTGCTTCCTCTGAAGCCAGGAATAAGGCGAGCTGTGCAATTTCGGCGGGCTGGCCCATCCGTGGATTAAGCGCCATGCCCGGCTGTGTGCGTTCCATGCCAAATGGATTGATATGGGTCATGGTTGAACCAATATTGGTCTCCACACCGCCCGGCGCAATTGCATTGCAGCGGATTCCCTTGGCAGCATACATGAATCCGGTATTCTTGGTAAAGCCGATAACCGCATGCTTCGAAGCTGTATAAGCCGCACCTGCCCGGGCACCGAACAGACCGCCTACCGAGGCAACGTTAATAATTACACCCTGTTGTTTTTCCAGAAAAATAGGCAGTACCTTGCGCGTAGCACGCATCACCGAAGTTGTATTAACGGCGAGCACCCGCTCCCAGCTCTCATCCTCAATATCACCCGCCGGTTCAAAGTTATCCATGATCCCTGCATTATTCACCAGAATATCTACAGTGCCGTAGGTGTTGACTGTACTGTCGATCAGATTCTGGATGTCAGACTCGTCTGCAACATTTGCTTGTACCGCTAGGGCTTCCCCGCCGCCAGCTTTAATGTCACCGGCCACTGTCTCCGCAGCTTCCAAATGAATATCCGCGACTACCACCTTGGCCCCTTCCTTCGCATACAGGACGGCAATCGCCTTTCCCATCCCGGACGCCGCCCCGGTAACTACTGCCACTTTGTTGTGTAGTCTCATATACATGCCTCCGTTTATAGTGATATTTCCTCTGTTCTAAATTGATTGAACTTGAAAATGTACTGTAAGGGAAACGTGACGGAGGAGAATTTTGGAACTGTAGGAGCGATAGCGTCCGCCTTTGTCACCGGATTTCAACCGCTAGGCACGGTTAAATTTAGAAATCTGGGGACAACAGCGGCCAGAGGGCCAAACATTCTCTGAAGTCACGGCAATCCCATAACAGGAAAAAACAAGTGAACCTATTTAGTATCTTTTGCTTCATAGTGTTTTATGCGCCGGGTTGACGCTGTCCTTCGCGAAGGCTTAACATATGGGCTATACAAGAGGGAAGAGGATGGAGCCTATGATTACGGCCGGACTAGATATCGGAACCACTTCCATCTCCGGGCTGCTATACGATCTGGAGAAGCGTACGATTCTGCATAGCCTTACGGAAGCGCAAGCGAGCCGGCCTTTCAGCCTGAATCAGAAATGGGAGCGGCTGCAGGACCCGGAATTGATTATGAAGCAGGTGGAACGTATAGTTGAACGTCTGCTGGCGCACCAGCCGGAAGTAACGGGAATTGGCTTAACCGGGCAGATGCATGGGATTGTCTATTTGGATAAAAGCGGGAGGGCAATAGGTCCCTGTATACCTGGCAGGACGGACGGGCCGGACAGCTCACCGGAGGGGCGGGCAGTCCTACCTATGCGCAGCAGTTCAGTGACCTTACCGGTTACACTGTAGCTCCCGGCTTTGGACTCGCCACCCATTACTATAATGTGTGCCGACAGCTTGTCCCTGAGCGCGCAGTCGGCTTCTGCACGATTGCGGACTATATCGCGATGAGGCTGGCGAACGGTGATATTCCCCTGATCGATGCAACGCAGGCAGCGGGGATTGGAGGCTTCAGTCTGCGGACAGGAGATTTCGATAGAACCGCGATTCATTTAGCCGGGATCGAGCCTGCGTTTTTGCCGCAGGTCGTATCCTCCGGGACGGCGATCGGTAGCACATCACAAGGCATTCCCGTGTATACCTCGCTCGGGGATAATCAGGCCAGCTTCCTGGGCAGTGTGCCCCAGCTAGGAGATTCTCTGCTGCTGAACATCGGCACAGGGAGCCAGCTTTCGGCCTGGGTACCTGACTGTGATAACGCTCCTTCCGCGATGGAAGTACGCCCGTTCCCTGGCGGCGGGGTGCTGATGGTTGGCGCAGCCTTGAGCGGCGGCAAATCGTATGCCTTGCTGGAGGGATTCTTCCGGCAGGTGATCACCGCATACACCGGAGAAGCGCCGGCGGATGTCTATTCCGTGATGTCCAGGCTGCTCAGTGAACAGGTTCCGGGCAGCGGCAGCACAGCGCTTACGGTGAATACACAGTTCCTGGGGACAAGGACAGCCCCGGAGAAGCGCGGCAGTGTAGAAGGAATCACGCTGGAGAATTTTACTCCCGGCGGGCTGGCCCATGCTTTTCTACAAGGAATGGTAGATGAACTGCACGGCTTCCTGACAGAAATGGAACCGCAGGGTGCGAACACATTCACCCGTCTTATAGGCTCAGGCAATGCGCTGCGGACGAATCCGGTGCTGTGCGCCAAGGCCGAAGCAGCCTTCGGGCTATCGCTTGAGCTTGGTGAACATGCTGAAGAAGCGGCGGTAGGAGCGGCGCTCTGTGCCGCTGTGGGCAGCGGGGAGATCACCAGCTTCAGTGAAGCTGGTGCTTACCTTAGAGCAGAGCCCAGCTGAGTTAACAGGAAGGGGGCGGACCCGAAAGTGATTTACTATGAGCGGCGATAGCCCCTTGCAGAAATCGCCGGAAGCCCTGCTTGTTCTCCAGT
Source organism: Paenibacillus sp. FSL P4-0338 (assembly GCF_038002365.1). Taxonomy (NCBI): domain Bacteria; kingdom Bacillati; phylum Bacillota; class Bacilli; order Caryophanales; family Paenibacillaceae; genus Paenibacillus; species Paenibacillus sp. FSL P4-0338. Next base: position 1,432,968 of record NZ_JBBOCG010000001.1, read on the forward strand.
TGTCGCAAGTTTTGGTTTGCTTTTAGAGGATGGAAGAGCCAACTCTCGGTTAAACAGTGGAGCGGGCAGAACGATCCGCGGACAAGCAAAGCGTTCGCCTTTGTGTCCGGATTTTCACCGCTAAGGGGGATGAAAAAAATCTGGATACAACAGCGATGGGAACAACGTTCTGTTTGCGGAGCGTCCACCCAAGTGCTCACATAGATTCTACCCATCTTCCCTGACACCGTCTGTCAGGGGAGTTTTACTATAATAGGCTATATCAAATAGTGATGGGAGAGTTGCAATATGCAAAACAGAAAAGCTTACCTATATGTATTCAATACGATGTCAGACTGGGAATACGGGTATTTGACCGCTGAACTGAATACAGGAAGATACTTCAAAAAGGGGACAGCATCATTAAGAGTCATCACAGTATCCGCAACCAAAGAATCGGTTACAACTATGGGCGGACTCACAGTACAGCCGGATTTAACCCTGGATGAGTGTAGATTGGCCAGCGGCGATCTTTTGATTTTACCTGGAGGGAATACGTGGGGAGAGGCGGAGAATCAGCCGGTCTTGGATAGGGCTCACGAAGCGCTCAAGCTCGGAGTGGCCGTTGCTGCTATTTGCGGGGCGACCACGGCGCTGGCGGATAAGGGGTATCTGGATGGTGTGCCGCATACAAGCAACAACCTGGATTACCTGAAAATGGTCAGCCCCGGCTATAAAGGGGAAGCTTATCATGAAGATGGGCCTGTAGCTGTCAGCGGGAAGCTGGTCACGGCATCAGGCATCGCTCCGCTGGAGTTCGCGAGGGAAGTGCTAAGGGTCTTAGAGGTATTTGCTCCAGCAACCTTGGACGCATGGTACAATCTTAACAAGACACAGGAGACCGAATACTTTTTCCAGCTCATGGGCTCGTTAGATCAGGGATAAACAGGAAATATTGTAACATCTATCATTGACAAAAAATATTATATATGCTATAATTTACATATTAATATTTTGTGTATATAATAAGGTTCTCCCGGCCGGGGGAATCTTATTTTTTATGGAGGAACCACCAATGAAGCAGAACGAGTCCAGCATGACTGCCTTAGTGGCCGCTTTTGGCCGAGCTTATCACAGTCAGTATGACAGTCCCAAGATTTTCAATGATGATGTGGTGCAAAAGCTGATATCACCGCAAGAGTTCGCGGATATCCGCGGGCATATGGTGCAGGGAATTGCGTTCTTCAGTCCCGAGATATCGGAGAGGTACCCGGATGATCCTGAAGCCATCTTGCGATGGATTGTCCAGGTTCAGTTATCCCCCATGCCGTTGGCACGTGCTGCCTACTGTGAGGCTATTGTGCTGCATGAACTGAGTCTCGGGCTGAAGCAGTATGTAATTCTTGGTGCGGGGCTGGACAGCTTTGCCTATCGTTATCCTGAACTAGGGGAGCAGCTGGAAATCTTTGAAGTGGACGCTCCTGCTACCCAGGCATCCAAACAGCTGAGGCTTAAGGAAGCACAGCTTGCGGTTCCCGGCAATCTTCATCTTGTTCCCATGGACTTCACGGGCGAATTCTCGTATTCCGGCCTTTATGAGCAGGGGTTCGATCCTGAGGTGAAGACGTTATTTAGTCTGCTGGGGGTATCCTACTACCTCACCAAGGAGGAGAATGCCCGCCTGATTACGGAGCTGCTCGCAAGGGTTCCCTCAGGAAGCTCTATCGTTCTGGATTATGCAGATGAGTATCTCATGGAAGAGCAGGGCGTGTCCGGCCGGGTGGCCAAAATGGTGCAAATGGCTGCTGCCAGCGGCGAGCCCATGCAGTCCTGGTTCAGTTATCCGGAGATGGAGGAGCTGCTGGCCGGGGCCGGTCTGCTGGTTTATGAGCACTTGTCACCGGCAGAGATCAACGAGAGGTTTTTCAGCGGCCGGAGTGATGCGCTATGCGCTTTTGAGACGATTCATTATATTCATGCGGTTAAGCGGTAGCATCCAGATGTCATAATCCTGTATTAAGTCGTCTCTTCATATATAAAAGCTTCCACCGCCGCTACCGCGACATTCCGGTCAGGATGGGAATTGTCGATCTGCGCCACCTGTGCAGGCGGAAGCGGCCAGGCTACGGTGCGGGGGCCTAGCGAAGCGCTGAAGTTCTCCCAATGAGCGAACTTCCAGGCGTCGAGTGCGGAATGTCTGCCTTCAAGCCGTTCACGGAATATGGCCGCATCCGCAAGTCCTACCATGACTACCTTGACCTCAACATCCTCAAGCGTGCGTCCAACGCGCGCCAGTTCGCGGCCGATCCACTCCGGATCGGCCGCTTCTTTGGTGAAGGGACCCACCACATAGATATCGCTGGACAGGCCGATATTATCGAGCGCGGCATCCATAGTGATGCGGTAGCCAAGATCACGACATAGTCTTTTATACTCATCGGAATCTCTATCGTCAGGATCAAGCCCATACATAGTCATGATCGCGGTTGCTGCCGGACGCAGCAGAATATCCATATCGAACACCGTCGCCGGACGCCTGGCTGCAACAGCCTTGGCTAATGTGGTTTTGCCCGCGCCTCCGGGCCCGAGGAAAAAAACCAGCTTGTTCATCTGTCTCACTCCTTAAATTCCCTATAGTTACGCTGTATACGAATTTTAGTATAGCAGGAAGGGTAGCTTGCAACATTTTAATAATCAGTTTCAAATATTTTTTTGTTTTCAATACTTAAGAAAGTGATTTTTAGCTGAGCAGTAGGGTTCCATATTCTATTATCCTTGATGATTAGATATTTCTCTCCTCCGTATTGATACTCTCTAGTTTTTCCATCTATGAGTACTACATAGGTCTTAGCATCCCTCAAGACTTGTAAATTATTTATAATCAGTCCTATTGAGCCCTTCTCTAGCCCCCCGATGACAATCCCTTCTTTAATTAATCCCGTTGATTTAACATAATCAGAGGAACTTCGAAAAATATAAACATACGGTGAGCTAAAAATATAATACTCGTTGTTATCTAATTTCTGTATCGACACATGATCGAGGTTCTTGCTGTTAATAAATTGATCAATTTCTTTTTGGGTGATATCTTCTCTAACGCTACATCCAACTAACAGTAATAATAAACAAAAAAAGATTAGGTTTCTCCATTTAAAATTCATGTATCCTCCAACTATTTTATTGAATAAATTGTAATTTATTCACCCTTAAAGTATAGACACACAAAGTTGCATTTTACAAGGTTGCCCACTATCACTACTCTGAGCAAGTACTTATCATTGTGACAGCGATACGAAGGAAATGATATGATAGATTAACTATACAATGAAGCAGGAAACGAAGCAGATAGAGGGTAAAAGGAGGACAACTATATGATTACCATCCGTCCCATTGAGCGCAAGGATAATGCGGCCATTGAGGGGATTATCCGGGAGTGCCTGATTGAATTCGGCGGCAACCGCGAAGGGTTGGCCTGGGCAGATGACAGCCTGCATGACTTATATACCTATTATAATAGCGCGGCGAACCGTGCTTATTGGATTATAGAAGTGGACGGACAGGTGCTTGGCGGTTGCGGGATTGCGGCTTTTGATGAAACGCAGCAGATCTGTGAATTGCAGAAAATGTACCTGTCCGCAGCCATCCGCGGCCAAGGCGTTGCAGCAGAGCTGCTGGATACGGCGCTTGCCTTCGCTAAGCAGCATTACCGCAAGTGTTACCTGGAGACGCTGCTGACGATGCAGGCCGCTGGACGCTTCTATGTCAAGCACGGGTTCAGCACGCTCGATGGCCCGCTTGCCGGTTCCGAGCACTATGCCTGCGATGCATGGTATATCCGGGACTTACATGAACTTAATATTCTATGAACACATTTACATTCTATTGAAAAGGTCAATTATGGTGGTCAGATTCTGCCATAGTTGATCTTTTTTATTCGTGGCTGCTCTCAATGATCACTTTCATTGAATTACCTATCTTTTCCGTAGAAATAGCTATTAAAGAGTGCTCTGCATTAAACCTATAATGAGTGTGTATTGCAGAGAGGGGAGGGTGGAGGCTGAGATATTCTTCGATTTTGTAATAGTTGTAATCGCTATCATCAGAGGGCTGTGAATATCACTGTGTGTCGTTCCACATCAGATTAAGGAGGAATAGAATGCGCAACAAGTATGTTACATGGTCGCTTGTAGTTACGCTGCTCGTCTCAACGCTCTTTATGGCGGCTGGTCCGCTGACCCGTTCGTCGGCTGCTGGCGGAACGAATCTGGTACTTAACAAAACCATTACCGCCAGCGGACAATCCCAGAATTATACCCCGGATAACGTTAAGGACAGTAACCAAAGTACGTATTGGGAGAGTACAAATGATGCTTTTCCCGGGTGGATTCAGGTCGATCTGGGTACGCTCACCAGTATAGACCAGCTTATATTGAAATTACCGGTTAGCTGGGAGACGCGGACGCTGACACTGGCGGTACAGGGTAGTACGAATGGCACTAGCTTTACAGATATTGCTGGTGCGTCTGCGTACGAATTCAATCCTTCGGTGGCAGGCAATACGGTCACAATTAACTTCACCGCTGTCAGCACGCGTTATGTCCGTCTGCTGTTCAGTGCGAATACTACATGGCCTGCGGGCCAATTGTCCGAGCTTGAAATCTACGGTGCCAGCAGCCCAACTCCTGCGCCTACAGCCGGGCCTACTGCATCACCGGTTCCAGCGGGCACCTATGAAGCAGAGGCTGCTGCCTTATCCGGCGGGGCGCAAGTGAACACGGACCATGCCGGATACTCCGGTACAGGCTTTGTGGACAACTATCTGGCCCAAGGTCCTGCTACCACTTTCACGGTCAATGTGCCTGCGGCGGGTACACGGAATGTTACACTGAAGTATGCTAATGCAAGCGGTAGTGACAAGACGATCAGTATCTACGTGAACGGAGTTAAGCAGCGCCAGACCACCTTGCCGAACCTGGCGAACTGGGATACCTGGAGCACGAAGATTGAAGCCCTCCCGCTGAATGCTGGCAGTAATAGTATTGCTTACAAATACGATGCGGGGGATACGGGCAATGTCAATTTGGATCTAATTACGGTAGCGTCTGCAATCATCGCCACGCCCGCACCTTCACCTACAACAACTCCAACACCTGTACCTACGGCGACCCCGGTATCTACTCCGGTCCCTACAGCTACAGTAGCACCTACTCCAACACCAACTCCTACCCCGGTGCCAACAGTAGCTCCAACACCAACTCCAACAGCGACGGCTTCCCCTGGTGGTAATATTGCGCTTGGTAAAACGATCAATGCCTCCTCCAGCACACAGAATTTCGTTGCTGCTAATGCGAACGATACCAACACGGCTACTTATTGGGAAGGCAGCGGGAATCCCAGCGCTCTTACGCTCGACCTTGGAGCCAACTATACAATCTCATCGATTGTGCTGAAGCTGAATCCGGCGGCCGAATGGGCGACCCGGACCCAGAACATTCAAGTACTCGGACACAATCAGTCAACGACGACCTTCAGTAGCCTCGTTTCAGCTCAAAGCTACAACTTCAATCCGGCTTCGGGCAACACGGTGACCATTCCCGTGACGGCAACCGTTAAGCGGCTGCAGCTGTCCATTACTGCCAACTCCGGTGCGCCAGCTGGACAGATCGCTGAATTCCAGGTATACGGCACACCGGCAGCGAACCCGGATCTGACGATTACAGGCATGAGCTGGACTCCTGCTTCTCCGGTAGAGACAGGCAGTGTAACTCTGAATGCAACAGTAAAAAACATTGGCAATGCCGCAGCAGCAGCCACCACTGTCAATTTCTATCTGAACAACGAGCTGGCGGGTTCGGCACCGGTAACGGCTTTGGCAGCAGGAGCTTCGGCATCCGTCTCCTACAATGCAGGGACGCTAACAGCCGGAACTTATCCGCTGAGTGCCAAGGTCGATGAAGCGAGCCAGATTATTGAGCAGAATGAAAGCAATAATAGCTATACTAATCCTGCTTCCTTAGTCATTGCTCCTGTGTCCAGCTCCGACTTGACCGCAGCGACCTCCTGGTCACCGGGAACACCGGCTGCGGGGAGTAACGTGGCCTTCAATGTCAGTCTCAAAAATCAGGGCAACCTTGCTTCCGCAGGCAGTGCCCATGGAATAACTGTAGCCCTGAAGAATGCCGCAGGCTCTACCTTGCAGACCTTCACAGGCTCCTACACCGGCGTAATTACAGCCGGAGCTTTGGTAGAGGTGTCTCTCCCCGGCACCTGGAATGCAGTGAACGGCAATTACACGGTCACTACAACGATTGCCGCAGATGCGAATGAGGTAACAACCAAGCAGGCCAACAACGTGAACAATGCTAACCTGGTCGTATATGCTTTACGCGGCGCAAGTGTTCCGTACAGCCGGTATGATACGGAGGATGCAACCCGCGGCGGCTCGGCGGCGCTCAGATCTGCACCGAATTTCGATCAGACGCTGACTGCCTCCGAGGCTTCGGGACAGAGTTATGTGGCCTTGCCTTCTAACGGAGCGTATGCCCAGTGGACAGTGAAGGCGGGGCAAGGCGGGGCGGGAGTCACCATGAGATTCACGATGCCGGATTCGGCAGACGGAATGGGTCTTACCGGTGCGCTTGACGTATATGTGAATGGAACCAAGGCCAAGACTATCCCGCTTACCTCTTATTATGGTTGGCAATACTTTTCTGGAGATCAGCCGGGGGATGCGCCGGGTGCCGGACGTCCGCTGTTCCGGTTCGATGAAGTCCACTGGAAGCTGGACACACCGCTTCAGCCCGGGGATGTAATCCGCATTCAGAAGAATAACGGAGACAGTCTGGAGTATGGTGTGGACTTCCTGGAGATTGAACCTGTACCGGCAGCCATCGCCCGTCCGGCCAACTCGGTGTCGGTCACCGATTACGGCGCAGTGGCAGGAGACGGACAGGACGACCTGGCCGCCTTCAACAGTGCGGTTACAGACGCCGTCGCCAGCGGGAAATCTCTCTATATTCCGGCGGGAACTTTTAATCTGAGCAGCATGTGGGTCATTGGCTCGGTCAGCAATATGATTAACAACTTCACGGTCACCGGTGCAGGCTATTGGCACACCAATCTGCAATTTACGAATCCCAATGCAGCTGGCGGGGGCATCTCCTTCCGTGTTCAAGGCAAGCTGGATTTCAGCAATGTCTATATGAACTCGAATCTGAGATCACGGTACAACCAGAATGCCATCTATAAAGGCCTGATGGATAACTTCGGCAACCATTCGGTCATCCATGACGTTTGGATTGAACATTTTGAGTGCGGCATGTGGGTGGGGGATTATGCGCGGACGCCGGCGATCTATGCGAACAATCTGCTTGTAGAGAACAGCCGCATCCGTAACAATCTGGCTGACGGTATCAACTTCTCCCAGGGGACCAGCAACTCTACCGTCCGTAATACCAATGTGCGCAATAACGGGGACGACGGACTGGCTGTCTGGCCGAGCAATACGTTCGGGGCGCCAGATGGGGTGAATAATACTTTTTCGTACAATACGATTGAGAATAACTGGCGTGCTGGCGCTATCGGCATCTTCGGGGGCAGCGGTCACAAGGCGGATCACAATTACATTATCGACACGGTGGGCGGCTCCGGTATTCGGCTAAATACAACCTTCCCGGGGGCGCATTTCAACAGCAATACGGGGATGGTTTTCTCGGATACGACGATTATGAACAGCGGCACCAGCCGTGACTTGTATGACGGAGAACGCGGGGCAATTGACCTTGAAGCTTCCTCTGACCCGATCAAGAATGTAACCTTCACGAACATCGACATCATCAACACCCAGCGCGATGCGATCCAGTTCGGATATGGCGGCGGCTTCTCAGGTATCGTATTTAACAACATTAACATTAACGGCACCGGCCTCGATGGAGTAACCACTTCACGGTTCTCCGGCGCTCATAAGGGAGCGGCCATCTACACGTATACCGGCAACGGCTCGGCGACCTTCAACAACCTGACGACCAGCAATATTGCGTATCCAAGCTTGTATTATATTCAGAGTGGGTTTGGACTGTTGATTCAGTAGGCAGGGTGAAGAGTGTAGAGGTGAAGGAGGGGCCCAAACGGGCTCCTCTTTTGGCTTTTGATGAATTGTGACAAAAATACAACAGTACTTCCTTGCTATGGAACGCACTCTAAGATTGTTGTATCTAATACAGACATTAGCGCATATCTATGTTAATATACTGTATGAATGAATATAATATTATTCATTCATAATCAGCGAAGAGAGGAATTGGAGTCACTATTATATATTCTAATCTGGAGGGACAATCATGAAGAAGGTTATCGCAATCATCGGCAATCAGCAAAAGAACAATACGTACAGAGCGGTCTGCGAATTTGAGGCTCAGCTCAGAAACTTTGGGGAGGTAGAGGTTGAGTATATTTTTCTGAAGGATTACAGGCTTGAGTTCTGCCGGGGGTGCAAGGTGTGCTTCAATAAAGGCGAAGAATATTGCCCGCTGAGGGACGACCGGGATGTACTGGTGGAGAAAATGGAGAGCGCGGATGGTGTGATTATGGCGGCTCCCAATTACGCGTTCCATGTTCCGGCAGCGATGAAGAATCTGCTCGACCGGCTGGCGTATGTGTTCCATCGGCCTCAGTTCTTCGGTAAGACCTATACGTCGATCGTCAATCAGGGGATTCACGGCGGGAATGCGATCCGCAAATATCTAAGCAGTATGGGCGAGAACTTCGGGTTCCAGGTGACCCGGGGCTGTGTGCTTAGTACGATGGAGCCAGTTAGCGCGGCAGCCGCGCAGAAGAATGCTGTGAGAATCCGCAAGGCTGCGGCCCGCTTCTACAAAGGCCTGATGCGTCCGGCACCGCCGACTCCGACATTGTTCCGCTTGCTGATGTTCCGGCTATCCCGGACCAGTATTCAGCATATGCTGGATGAGCGGTCGAAGGATTTCCGTCATTACCAGGCTAACGGCTGGTTTGAAGCGGCATATTATTATCCGGTCTCGCTGGGTCCTGTTAAGAGCTTGGCCGGACATCTGTTTGACAGACTCGGTAAAAGAATGGCTAAACGCGCTTAATTATGAATGAATGAAAATATATTCATTCACGTCAAGGAGAGTAAATATGCAAAAAAAGTGGAAACGCAACCTGCTGCTGCTGTGCCTAACCGTGATTCTCGTGGGACTAATCGGTTCAGGCGCGGCCTTGCTCTATACTGAGAAAGAGCGCAGTGAAGCGCGGAACGTAGAGATTGATCAAGTGAACTTCAACAAACTGCATGAGGGTGAGTATACAGGTGAATATGCTGGCGGAATGTATAAATGGAGGGCGAAGTTTCTCAATTAACGTTTTCGCCATTGTATCAATCACATCCAGGCTGATCCCTGCTTCTAGCGGCCCTTTGTCCAGTATAGTGTGCATATTCCCATAAGTATCGTATTTGTAAGCTGCCCAGAATCAGTTCCATAGTTCCTTGTGTGCCATTTTGTTCATTCGTCATCTTAGTAGTTCCTTAGAATCGTATGTAAAAATTAAGCTCTGAGCTTATATTCGGGAAGCATGCGGGTATCCCCTCTATTGACTTACAGATTTTGCTATAACATAATTCTATTGAATAGTTAAAGAATATTTAAAGGAGCAGAGATTTATGCACCCACAGTTATTATATGTTTATATCAAGGATATCGGTAGAGCCTTTGAAGATCAAAGCTTCACCTTAACGAACGATTTCCAAATTGATTATATTCAAGGGAAGCTGACAATTAATACGAAAGAAAATCCGTATGATGATTTGTGGGGAGAAAATATCAATAATATCAATTTAATCGTCGGAAAAAATGGGGCAGGCAAGACAACTTTACTGGAGTTGTTGGGTTCTACAGAATTAAGACGCAGCCGATTGTTTAAACAGCCCGAGTGGTTTGCACTATATTTTCTTGAAGCGAATACATTTGTGATTGAAGGTAATCAAGTATTGCCCAGAAATGTGAGTGGAATTTCCACACCGGTTGACAAGGATTATAGTATCAGTGTGAAGTATAATTACAAAACACAAAATATGCAGTGGGATAATTATATTCATAACCAAATGTACTTATCGGCAGAGGGAAAAGAAACCTTGTTAAATGAATCACTGAGGATACTCTATCAACCGAAAGAGGCAGACCGACTGTGGCTTAAGAATCTTAATGTAATAGATGGCAAAGATAATACTAATAGTTTTAAAAGAAGTTACCTCAATAAACCCACTTTTTCCAGCCTGTATCGGTTTATGAGCAATGAATATAGTCTATTGGAAGATGTATTCACGTTTGATCAGGCGGAATTTGAAATTAGCCAGCATGTTGGTATCAATCCGGATATAGCAAGCAAATATGATATGTTCAATATTCTGGGTTTTGCTCTATATCAAGACCAGCTTGACTTGCTGCTTTTCAGTGAAAGGGACTCCAATTCTTCTCAACGATTAAATCCTTCTTCACCTAAATGGGCTAACAAAGACAAATTCATTCTAGTTTACCTGGAAGCTCTAATTATTGATTTTGCCTATCGGTCTTCTAATTATCCAGCTTCTGACGGCTATTCAGATCATATTGACCTGATACATAAAGAATTCATGGAGAAAAACACTTATCAAGACAGAAAATCCTACTTATTGAAGATTTTAAATATCATTGGAAAAACTATTGCGCCAAAACTGAAAAAACATGAAGCTGTAGATTTTAATGTAGATATATTCACCGCAATTATAATCGCACTTGAAGAAATCGAACCTAGTCTATTTGAATCTCATGCCACAATAAGAATTCCGGTGAGCGGGGGCATTCATCATTCAGTTGAAGATTTCTTAAAGATTTATGATCGTTTCTTTAACAGGTACGGTGTTTCATATAGCTTGGATATTTCTTATAAATATCTTAGTTCAGGGGAAATGGATTTTATCCGTGCTTTTAGCAGTTTACATGACATGATAAATATGTCTTTAGAGGACAAGAAGGCCAAAAGCGTTCTTCTGATTATGGACGAACCCGATGTATCCTTTCATCCCGAGTGGTCTAGACAATACATTTATTATCTCACGAGGTACATTTCAAAGATTAGTATTGGCAGTGACATCCATTATCAAATTCTATTTTCAACTCATTCTCCCTTCATCGTATCCGATATTCCCAAGGAACATATCACTTGTATTAATATCCTTTATAAGGAAGAGAAGCTTTATCGAATCGTTAAGGCAGCTGAATTTGGGCTAATGAGCAATTTTTATGACATTGTTAAAAGCGACTTTTTCCTTGGAGCACCAATGGGGGCGTTTGCGAAGCAACTCTTTTCGGATCTGATGAAGCGGATGAACGACTGGACAGAGTATGACCCTAGCGAGATTAAAAAGGTACATACGATTATTGCCGGTATCGGTGAGGCAGTAATCCGTATAAAACTCCAATCCCATCTTGAAGCACAGGTCATTCGTATACAGGCGAACATGAATTTTAAAGATGAGGTGCGTATCGCTGAACTGGAAAAGGAGCTTGAACTACTTAAGAAAAAAAGAGGTGGAAAGAGTAATGATTAAGATCAGTCCTGACCGAATAACCAGCTTAGCGGATTTGTATCTAGCCGAGATGGAGGACGGGATCAAGAAGCGGTACAAGGATTGTATCCACTCTATTAATACATTCACACAACAGCCTGTATCCGCTTTACTTGAAAATGGGACGGGTATTCTGGACGACCAGCTTGTGCGAAAGCTACTCACAGCCTCTTTGGAAGATATACAGAACCAATATCCTGATATCGATAGTTATATGAGAACCTGTCAACTTGTCTATTACAGCGGCTTTCGAATTAACAAAGAACTTGAACGACGAGAAACATCCTGTAAACAAGTTAAGCGGATGGAATACAGGGAGAAATATGTTGACACTTATCGTTCAGATTGGATAGAACCTATATTGAAGAAACATCATAATTATAGTAAAAGCAAGCTTTTCTTTGACCGTTTCATTGATGAGATAAGAAGAGGTATAGAAGTGTTAAATATTAATCTTAACAATATATTCAATTACGAAAAATATATAAAAGCAGAGTTCCGGCATCATCTTCTGAATCGAATAGGAATCGATGTTTGTCCTTATTGCAATCGGCAATTTATTACTCAATTTTTAGATAAAAACAAATTCAAAACTACAGCAGATCTGGATCACTTTTATCCAAAATCTCAATTCACACTGTTCTCATTATCCATATTTAATTTTGTTCCTTCATGTCAAATATGCAACTCCAGATTCAAATTGGATAAGGGCATCAAAATTCTTAATCCTTATACTGCTGGTTTCGATCAAGATACTTATTTTCAGATCCTGCTTGGGCCAAATACGAAGATTGATTCATTATTGGGGGAGGATACTGATTTTGAACTGGAATTGGTTACTTCCATAACGGGGCTGGAATCCATCCCTATACATAACAACATTGAATTATTTAATCTAAATAAGGTCTATCAGAGCCATAAAGATTATGTACGGGAATTATTGTACAAGAAGAATGCCTATAGTGAAGCATACAAGGCAGATCTGAAGGAACTTCTAAGCAGTCTTAATCTGAGTGATAAGGAACTAAATCTATTTCAATATGGCTTCGCATTGGAGCCGCACGAATTTGGAAAGAGGCCTTTATCCAAACTAGCATATGACATCATTCATCGAAACAGTTAGAACCTCACATCTTAATACAATCTTAATGCCACAGCCGAATCCGTAATACTATGCTCATTATGCACATGCTATACTAACGCTAAAGTGTACAATGGCTGCTCTATAGATGGGCTTAGAGGGAAGGAAACCTTCAGATGATAGGGGAAAATACAGCGAAGAAGCAGCGCGGCAGGCTGAGGATATTCTTCAGTTATGTACCGGGAGCAGGGAAGACCCGGGCGATGCTGGAGGCTGCCCGTGCGGAGCAGAAGAACGGCCAACAGGTGCTGGCGGGCTATATGGTAGCCCATGACACAGCAGATATTGCGGAGCTTATTAATGGACTGGAGCTGTTGCCGCCGCTGGACATTCCTGTAAACGGGACCACCCTGCGGGAATTCGATCTTGACCAGGCGATCGGCAGGAGGCCGGACCTGATTGTGCTGGATGAGTTGGCCCACATCAATGCTCCGGAAGTACGCCACAAGCGGCGGTATCAGGATGTGGAGGAGCTGTTGCGCGCGGGAATAGATGTCTATACTTCAGTTAGCATAGAGCAGCTGGAAAGCATGACCGATGTTGTAGCATCTATGACCGGAATGCCTGTAACAGCGCGCATTCCCGACAGTGTGTTCGATCGTGCCGACCAGGTCGAGTTCATTGATATCAGTCCGGACATTTGGCTGAAGCGTCTGCATGAGGGGCTAATCTTTTCCACGGAACTACTCCGGCAGGAGGCGGGGGATCTGTACACTCCCCAGAAGCTGAGCGCTTTGCGGGAAATGGCTCTAAGGTACAGGGCTGATCAATTCAAACGTTTTGAGGGCAGGTTAGGAGAACGGGCAGTGGAGGCCAGCTTGTACAGCAGAGAACATATTCTGGTCTGCCTGTCATCGGCAATATCCAATAAGAAGGTCATCCGCACAGCGGCGAGAATGGCCGAAGCCCTTCAGGGGGAATTCACTGCACTCTACGTGGAGACCTCCCGAACGAAAGAGTTAACGGCAAGGAACAAGTCGGAGCTGCGGGAGAATCTGCGGCTGGCCGAACAGCTTGGTGCGCAGGTTGCCACTGTGTACGGGGAGGATGTGCCGGGACAGATTGCCGAATATGCCAAAACCAGCCGGGTCTCCAAAATCATCCTGGGCCGGTCGCAGAATCGCAGCCATTGGCCGGCCGCTTCCAATTTCATAGACAAACTGACGGCTGCTGCCCCGAATATCGACATGTATATCATCCCGGATCAGGAGTCTGCCTTGCAATCCAAAATTCCGCAATATGCCAGACCTCCGCTTCTCTCCCTGGCTGATACGGGCAAAACCCTGGGGATTCTGCTGGTCTGCACGATCATCGGATTATGGTTCAAGGTTCTTGGCTTCAGTGAAGCGAACATTATCACAGTCTATATTCTGGGTGTTCTGCTCGATGCGATGGTTACAAAAGGACGGCTGTACAGCGCGGTGACATCGATTTTGAGCGTGCTGGTCTTTAACTATTTTTTCACCGAGCCTTATTTCTCGCTTCAGGCCTATGATTCCGGGTATCCGGTGACCTTCCTCGTGATGCTGGCCGCCTCGTTCATCACCAGTACGTTGACACTGCGGGTGAAGGAGCAGGCCAGAGAATCGGCGCAAAAAGCGTACCGCACCGAGGTGCTCCTGGAGACCAGCCGGAAGCTCCAGCAGGCCAAAGACACACCCGCCATCCTGAGCGAGACCGCGCTGCAAATGCTCAAGCTGCTGGACCGGAGCATCATCATCTATGAGGTTGAGGGCGATGGACTGTCGGAGCCGCTCGTGTACAGCAAGGATGGGAGTGCAGTGAATAACGAAAAGGATAGGCTGGAAGCGGAGCGCGAGGTAGCGGAATGGGTGCTGCGGAACAATAAACGGGCTGGAGCGTCTACCGATACCTTCTCGGCGGCCCAATGTCTGTATCATGCGGTGCGAAGCGGCGATACGGTCTTTGCCGTGGCAGGAATTGTGATGCAGCAGGAAGAGCCGCTGGAGGTGTTCGAGTCGAGTCTGATGATTGCTATGCTAGGCGAATGCGCCCTCGCTCTGGAGAAAGACAAGCTGAACGAGCTGCAAAAGGAAAGCTCCCTGCAAATCCGGCAGGAGCAGCTGCGCGCCAATCTGCTGCGCGGCATCTCGCATGATCTGCGCACGCCGCTTACCAGTATTTCCGGCAATGCGGGCATTCTGATCGGCAACTCGGCGGTGCTGAGCGAGGAGCAGAAGCAGGAGTTATACAGCGATATCTATGACGATTCGATCTGGCTGATCAATCTGGTGGAGAATCTGCTGTCGATTACCCGGATTGACAATGGGGCGCTTCATTTGAATTTTCAGGCGGAGCTGCTGGAGGAAGTGATCGCGGAAGCGCTGCTGCATGTGAACCGCAACAAGGAGGATCATGTGATCCGGGTGGTGCTCGAAGAGGAGCTGCTGATGGCCAGGATGGATTCACGGCTGATCATTCAGGTGATCATCAACCTGGTGGATAATGCGATTAAGTATAGCGGGTCTGGTTCACATATTACCCTATCCGCCAGACAGGAGCAGGGGCTTGTTGTAGTCGAGGTCGCTGACGACGGGCCGGGAATATCCCCGGAAGCGAAGTCCAAGGTCTTCGAAATGTTCTATACGGCGGATAACGTGCGGGGAGATGGCAGGCGCGGTCTGGGCCTGGGCCTTGCGCTCTGCAAATCAATTATTCATGCCCATGGCGGGCATATTGAAGTACAAGATCATGCACCGCAGGGAACGGTCTTCCGCTTCACCCTGCTGGCAGAGGAGGTGAATGTCCATGAATAAACCCATGATTCTGGTCGTTGAAGACGACAAGCCGATCCGCAAGCTGATTACCACAACCCTGGAGACTCAGGGCTATAAATACCATACCGCAGAGACAGGGGAGGCATCCATCCTGGAGGCGGTATCCAGTCAGCCGGATCTGATGATCCTGGACCTTGGTCTGCCCGATATGGACGGTGTGGATATTATCCGGAAAATCCGGGCCTGGTCGAACCTTCCGATCATCGTGGTCAGTGCCCGCAGTGAGGACCGCGACAAGATCGAAGCGCTGGATGCCGGAGCCGATGATTATCTGACCAAGCCCTTCAGCGTGGAGGAGCTGCTCGCCCGGCTGCGGGTCAGTCTGCGGCGGATCCGGGGGGACGGCGAGAAGCTGATGAAGGATTCAGCCTTTTTTGCGAACGGAAATCTGCGGATTGACTATGCGGCGGGCTGTGTCTGGCTGGAGGGTGATGAGATCCACCTGACGCCGATTGAGTATAAGCTGCTGTGTCTGCTGGCGAAGAATGTCGGCAAGGTCTTGACCCATAATTATATCCTGCATGAAATCTGGGGCAGTCCTACCTATGATATTCCCGCGCTCCGTGTATTCATGGCTACGCTCCGCAAGAAGATTGAGCGCAGCCCTTCCCAGCCCAAGGTGATCCAGACCCATATAGGTGTGGGCTACCGGATGCTGCAAGCGGGAGACGATAGCAGAGTGATTTGAACCGGCTTACGGAAGCCGTATAGCGCGCAAAAGTAATTCATAGTGTTCCTAACCATGCCTGAGCAGGCATGGTTTTTTTGCTGTTCCGGGGGATGCTGCAAGAGCTGCTGGAGCGGCGTGCCGGCGGTATTTTAACGTAATCTTAATCTGCTGAAGCAAACCCTAATCCTGAACTAATGGCGGGAGTGGTACGCTGAATTCTGAAGTTAACCTACTGGAGAGAAGGCTTGGAGATGGATGTGTGGGTGAGGAATATCGGATGGGTGAGCGTGCTGACGGCGCTGCTGGTGCTGATCAAGCGGCATTATGACCGGATCTGTCTGCTGCAAGAGTGCACCTATGAGAATAGCGGGGTGTATGCTGCTGCGGCCCGTTTTGCCGGCGGGGCTTCGGCCCGTGAGGTCAGTGAGCTGCTGGTGATCAGCTTCGAGTTCGATCGTCAGGAGACGGAAGTAATCCTTGCCTGGGCGCTGCCGCACCGGATGGAGGCGGACGGGGGTTATGGTGCTTTTATCGGGGCAGTCAACAGGGTGCTGGGTGAAGAGATTTACCATCCCTCCTAAGTCTTAATACAATCTTAATGCGCCTGAGGAAACCCTTACCCTGAACTAATGGGAGAAATGATACGCTAGACCGGAAGTTACAAGAGAGCGATTACCATAAGGTGAGGAGTGGCAAAGACGATGATGGATGTGTATATGATGGCAATGCTGGCAGCAATATTCACCGTGTTCTACGCGTTTGTACAATGGTGCAGCCGTGTGACCGATGAGCAAGGGGGGACGGAGTAATGGCGGTTGTCCTCGCAGCTACTGCACTGCTGTTTCTGTATTTGGGCTATGCTTTGATTCATCCTGAGAAATTCTAACTACTAAGGAGGGCCATCCGTGGGGATTGTACAGATTCTAGTCGTCATCTTAATACTCGTACTGCTGGTGAAGCCGGTGGGCACTTATCTATATCATGTATTCTCGAATGAACCGAACCGGACAGACCGGGTGTTCGGTGCAGCGGAGAAGGGGATTTATCGTCTGATCGGGCTGAAGCAGCGGGGCGGGATGTCCTGGAAGAAATATGCGCTCAGCTTCATCGTAACGAACATTGTACTGGTGGTATTCAGTTATCTCTTTCTGCGGCTGCAAAAGGGGCTTCCGCTCAACCCGGGCGGGATTGGCAATATGGAAGAGACCCTAACCTTCAACACGGTGATCAGCTTCATCACCAATACGAATCTGCAGCATTACAGCGGGGAGACGGGCGTGTCCTACTTCTCACAGATGGCGGTCATGACGATGCTGATGTTCACCTCGGCTGCCAGCGGCTTCTCGGTCGCGGTTGCTTTTGTCAGAGGGATTACAGGCCGCCGCTCGGTGGGGAACTTCTTCGAGGACTTCGTCAAAGCGCATATCCGGATCTTCATTCCGCTGGCACTGCTTGTAACAATGGCGCTTGTAGCTCTTCATGTGCCGCAAACCCTGAAACCTACGCTGGAAGTGAACACGCTCGAAGGGCAGACCCAGCAGATTGCGATCGGTCCGGTGGCCTCCCTGGAGTCCATTAAGCACATCGGCACGAACGGCGGGGGCTTCTTCGGAGCCAACGCTGCGCATCCATTTGAGAATCCGGGACCGCTGAGCAATGTGCTGGAGATCCTCTCCATGTGGCTGCTGCCCGCATCTCTGCCGTATATGTACGGGAAGTTCGCCGGGAACAAGCGGCAGGGCTGGATGATTTTTGGCGCGATGATGACGCTGTTCGTGGTATTGCTCGGAGTGAATTACGCTGCGGAAAGTGCAGGCAACCCGGCGATTAACGCCATGGGCGTAGACGCTTCACAGGGCAGCATGGAGGGCAAAGAGGTCCGGTTCGGCATCGCACAGTCGGCGCTGTTCACCACCGTTACAACGGCGGCCACCACCGGCAGTGTGAACAATATGCATGATACGCTGACGCCGCTCGGCAGTATTACCCCGCTGACCCTCATGATGCTGAATAACGTGTTCGGCGGCAAAGGTGTCGGGCTGATCAATATGCTCATGTATGCGATCCTCGGCGTGTTCCTCTGCGGGCTGATGGTGGGCCGGACGCCGGAGTTCCTGGGCCGCAAAATTGAAGCACGGGAGATGAAGCTGATCGCCATCGCGATTCTGATTCATCCGCTGATTATACTGGTGCCTACGGCTGCTGCTTTTCTGACGGAGCTCGGTAAAGGCAGTATCAGTAACCCCGGCTTCCACGGAATGACCCAGGTGCTGTATGAATACGTATCGGCTGCGGCCAATAACGGCTCAGGCTTCGAAGGGCTGGCGGATAATACCTCCTTCTGGAATATCACCACCGGGGTTGTCATGCTGCTGGGCCGGTATGTCTCGATGATCGCCATGCTGGCGGTGGCCGGTTCCCTGCTGCGCAAGAAGCCGGTGCCTGAGACCATTGGAACCTTCCGCACAGACAACGGCCTGTTCACTGGCATCCTGATTGGTACGGTGCTGATTATCGGCGCGCTGACCTTCCTGCCGGTGATTGTCCTCGGTCCGGTTGCTGAATATTTGACTTTACGGTAGGGAGAGGGAGAGAAGAGAATGAGTACTGTACACAAAAAGAAGCTGCTGACGGGTCCCATCCTGCTAAGTGCTGCCAAGGATAGTCTGGTGAAGCTGAACCCGGTGACGTTAATGAAGAATCCGGTCATGTTCGTCGTGGAGGTTGGGACGGTTATCGTCTTGCTCATGGTGCTTGTGCCCGGGTATTTCCATGCGGAGCATGCGGTGGGCTTCAATATAACCGTGTTCTTCATCCTGCTGTTTACCGTGCTGTTCGCTAACTTCGCAGAAGCGCTGGCGGAGGGCCGGGGCAAGGCGCAAGCCGATTCGCTCAAAAAAACCAAGCAGGACATCACCGCCAATAAGCTGGCAGGACCCTCGGTCAAGCAGGTGCCGGCCTCTGAGCTGCGCAAAGGCGATATCGTAATCGTCAGCCAGGGCGAACTGATTCCCGGCGACGGGGAAGTGACCGAGGGGCTGGCTTCTGTGGACGAATCGGCCATCACCGGGGAGTCGGCTCCGGTCATTAAGGAAGCTGGAGGCGACTTCGGCTCCGTGACCGGCGGTACCCGCGTAGTCAGCGACCAGATCAAGGTGCGGATCACCAGTGATCCGGGGGAATCGTTCCTGGACCGGATGATCTCGCTGGTCGAAGGCGCGAAGCGCCAGAAGACACCGAATGAGATTGCTCTGAACACGCTGCTGATCAGCCTCACGATTATTTTCCTGATTGTCGTCGTCACCCTGCGTCCCATCGCGGATTATATCGGGGTGAAGCTGGAGATTCCGGTCATGATCGCACTGCTCGTCTGCCTGATTCCGACCACCATCGGCGGGCTGCTGTCGGCCATCGGGATTGCGGGAATGGACCGGGTGACGCAGTTCAACGTCCTGGCGATGTCCGGGAAGGCGGTGGAAGCCGCCGGGGATATCAATACGATGATTCTGGATAAGACGGGGACGATTACCTTCGGGAACCGGATGGCCAGTGAGTTCGCTGCGGTAGGCGAAGCAACTGTAGCCGAGCTTGCGTCCTGGGCGGCGGTCAGCTCGCTGAAGGATGAGACGCCGGAAGGGCGCTCTGTCCTGGAGCTGGCGAAGAAGCTGGAACTCCAATATGACAGCAGCCTCGCGGACGGCGGGGAGTTCATTGAGTTCAAGGCAGAGAGCCGGATGAGCGGGATGGATCTGCGGGACGGGCGCTCAGTGCGTAAGGGAGCGGTCGATTCCGTGAAGAAGTGGGTGCTGTCCCGGGGCGGGGCCGTACCGTCCGATCTGGATACCAACTCGGATGCCATTGCACGGCTGGGCGGCACTCCGCTCGCGGTTGCCGTAGACAACCGGATTTATGGGCTGATCTATCTGAAGGATACGGTGAAGCCCGGGATGAAGGAGCGCTTCGACGAGCTGCGCAGCATGGGGATCAAGACGATCATGTGTACCGGGGACAACCCGCTGACCGCCGCTACGATTGCCCGTGAAGCCGGAGTCGATGATTTCATTGCCGAGAGTACCCCGGAAGATAAGATTGCGGTAATCCGCCGGGAGCAGAACGAGGGCAAGCTAGTAGCTATGACTGGAGACGGAACCAACGATGCTCCGGCGCTGGCTCAGGCCGATGTGGGGCTGGCGATGAACAGCGGGACAACCGCTGCCAAGGAAGCAGCCAATATGGTCGATCTGGATTCTGATCCGTCCAAGATCATCGAGGTTGTAGCCATCGGGAAGCAGCTCCTTATGACACGCGGAGCGCTGACCACGTTCAGTATCGCTAACGATATTGCCAAATATTTTGCGATTATACCGGCGATGTTCACGCTCGCTATTCCTGAGATGGAAGCCCTGAACGTCATGGGGCTGGGTTCCCCAAGCTCGGCGATCATCTCGGCGCTGATCTTCAACGCCATCATCATCCCGCTGCTGATTCCGCTCGCTATGCGCGGGGTCTCCTACAAGCCGATGAGCTCCTCCAGGCTGCTGACGCGCAACATTGTCATTTATGGTCTGGGCGGGGTCGCTGTTCCCTTCGCCGGGATCAAGCTGATTGATATGCTCGTCAGTATATGGATCTAGAAGGTGCGGCAGACGATTGACTATACAAGGAGGGCGTAATCATCATGGTACAATCTACTCATGAGACAGACGGAGAGCAGGTCTCCGCTTCAAAAGCTGCTTTTTTCTTCACTACAGTGAGGTTAAGCATCGTATTCATTATTCTCTGCGGAATGATCTATCCGCTGGCTTCCACCGCGCTTGCCCAGGTGCTGATGCCTGCCCAGGCGAACGGCAGCCTGCTGAAGGATGCGTCCGGGAAGGTGGTCGGTTCTGCGCTGATCGGGCAGAGCTTCACGAACCAGGCTATGTTCCAAAGCCGTGTGTCGAGTATCGGGTACAAGGCTGAGGCTTCGGGATCGAATAACTACGGGCCATCGAATCCCGATATGCTTCAGCGGACCAAGGATTCCATTGCCCAGTGGAAGCTGGATAATCCCGGCGTCCCTGTAAGTCAGCTGCCTGTGGATCTGATTTCGAATTCCGGCTCGGGTCTTGATCCGCATATTTCACCGGCTGCGGCGCTCGTGCAGATTCCCCGGATCAGCAAGCTGACCGGCATTCCGGCAGATACCCTTGAAGCGCTGGTGAAGGAGCATACCGAAGGGCGAGATTTGGGGCTTTTCGGAGAGAAACGGGTGAATGTCCTGAAGCTGAATCTGGCGCTGACGGAGATGGGGAAATAAGCAGGAGCGGACTGTCCCCCATATGTGAGCTATGTTGCAGTTCCTTAGCCTTTAGCAGTAAGTGTTATTTTGGGAGAAAGGATGCAAACAAGCCCGGAGCATCACGAGGACACTGCCGGGCTTCCCACATTCTTTTTGGGGATATGCGCTAGCGGATTTTTTTCCAGGTCAAGCCGTTCTCCGAAAGGGAAATTCCGCCCTGATAGCCAATGCCGATAAACCATTGGCCCGCCTGAATGACATTCATGTTATTAGGTACGGTTAAGCCAAGGTCCGTCATCGTCCATTTTACCCGGTCTGACGAAATTCCAGCTTTGCTGCGAATCACACCGGGGCTGTACCAGTACTTAACAAAGGTATAGTATTTGCTGCCCTTCTTATAGATCGGGCTTCGGCCAAACGGATTCACGATAGCGGAGGGAGCCTTCTGAATGGCAAACAGAATTCCGTTCTTGGAGGTATAGGTATTTCGCGCATCATACAAGGTGATGACGCCATCAAGCGTGTATCCTTCCTGATTTAAATTGTAGCTCGTTTGGGGAACGTCATTCACACTAAACTTGTAGTTGAGGTCCTTTTTGACTGTTCCCGTTTGCTGGGTCCAGCTTGCCAAATTGGCCGACGTATACAGAACAAGCTCCGCATAGCGATTGTCATTGGCATCCGTCAGGAACTGGTTGCGGGACAACGTCATGGCCTGTCTTGATAAGAACTCATACTCCCCACAGTAGGCAGAGTATATGTTGCCGTTCCAGGTCAAGTAGTGCACTTCGACGGGCAACAGGCTGGCTTCCTTCCAATTCACTCCATTAGAGGACGTATATATGGGACTGATATCATCCGCTTGGCTGCCGGTCAGCACATATTGTCCATTTAAAAACTGAACATTGCCGATAGTTGTCGCTTTCCCGTTGCTTGATTCTAGGATAAAGGGAGTCCATTTGTCGCCATTCGCAGACGTGTAGTTGCCAATCGCGGAATTGTATGAATTCACATGAATGACGGATAGGAAGAACCGTCCCTTGGCATAAAAAACGTTGTACATGTCACTGGAAGGCAGTTTTCGGGAAACCCACTTTTTCCCGTTGTCGTTTGTGACATTCAAGTAGGACGAGTTGGACACGACGATGATTGTACCTTGTCCATCCGCTGCGATGGCGGTAATTCCATCGCCCGTTGCCCGGTCAAAGGCTAACGGAAACTCCACTTCTTTGGCGGCTGCTTCCGGAGAGGGACTTGTTCCCTCTGCAAATGAAGCCGGGGCCAGCGACACCAGTAAACAAAGAATCAAAAGACCAAATAGCCACTTTTTCAAATTGTGCATGATTTTCCTCCTATGGTTGGTAAAGCGTTCAGAAGAAAATTATAGCATATATGGAGGATGTGCAGAGACTATTGAAAGAAGGTGAGCCGGTGCCAACCTATAAACGCAAGTCCCCGGAGGACATCTTATATTCGATCTACCAGCTCCAGCGGGGGCGGCTGAAGATCATCATCGGCTCCGTTAGCGGCTCCGGCAAAACCTATCATATGCTGGAGGAAGGCAAGCTGCTGAAGCATCAGGGGATTGATGTGGTGATTAGTGCGGTCTCCACTATGGGCCGGGCGGAGACGGTTCAGCAGCTTGGCGATCTGGAGCGCGTGCCCAGTATTCACTGGCTCAAGGACGGCAAGGAGGAGAAGGATCTGCCGCTTGAGGCTCTGGTGGAGCGTAACCCTGAGGTGCTGCTGGTCGATGGTCTGGCCCACCGCAACCGTGCGCAGGCCCGCTTCCCTACAAGGCTTGCGGACATCCGTTATCTGATGGATCAGGGAATCAGCGTAATCACTACTATTAATGTCTATGAGCTGGCCGGTGTGGGGGAGCAAATCTATGAAATGACCGGCATCCGCGCGGAGGAAACTGTGCCGCTGAATACACTGGAACTCGCCGATGAGGTACGGCTGATCGATGTGTCGCCGGAGACTATTCTCAAGCGGCTGGAGGAGGGGGTGCTTGGTGAGGGCGCGCATCCGGCACTATCCCTCAGGGGTAACCTTGGCGTACTTCGTGAGGTGTCACTGCGGCTGATGGCCGAAGGGGTCAATGACTCCCTGGAAAAGCACCGCGAGGCCGAGGGACTGATCGGCCCGTCAGGCGCGACAGAGCGGATACTGGTATCCGCGCAGTATCACTGGAATGGCTCCCTCTATATTAGAAGGGGACAGCAAATTGCGAAGCGGCTGAACGGAGACCTCCTTATCGTTACCTTCCTGTTGCGGGGCCGTCCGCTGACCAAAGATCAGCAGGTATTCAAGCGCTCCATCCGCAAGCTGACCGAGCGGATTCAGGCCCGGTTCGAGGAGCTGGAGCTGCTGCGCCTGCGGATGCTGCCCACCATGCTTGTGCGCTATGCCATTCAGAACAATGTCACCCGGATTGTGATGGGTCATTCGCAGAAAAGCCGCTGGCAGGAGAAGTGGCAAGGCTCCATAGCCAGCCGTGTCCTGCGGCGTACGCGGAATATCGATGTGTTCCTGATGGCTGACCGTGCCGAGCAGGAAGGAGAACGGGTGCTGCCGGTCCGCCCCGCCGTGAAGATGGCGGCAGAACCGTTCCACCGGCTGACCGGCCGGGAGCTGGAGCGGCGGATCGAGGATATCCGCCGGGGCACTTTCAAGGTGTACATCGGCGCAACCCCCGGCGTAGGCAAAACCTACAAGATGCTCCAGGAAGGAAATCTGCTGCTGGGCAGGGGCATCGATGTGGTCATCGGGCTGCTGGAGACCCATGGGAGAGAAGAAACCGGCAACCAGGTGGGCGGGTTAACGATGATTCCGAGAGCACGCATTGCCTACCAGTCCACGGAGCTTACAGAGATGGATACAGCGGCCATTATCGCCCGCCATCCCGAGGTGGTGCTGGTGGATGAGCTGGCTCACACCAATGTTCCCGGAAGCCTCACCCGGAAGCGTTACGAGGATGTCATCCAGTTGCTGGAGAACGGGATCTCTGTCATTACCACGGTCAATGTGCAGCATCTGGAGAGCCTGAACGATGCGGTGGAGCAGTTAACCGGTGTGCGTGTGCGCGAGACGGTGCCGGATGCCATCCTGCGAATGGCGAGTGAGGTGGAGCTGATTGATGTGACTCCGCAGATGCTGCAGCAGCGGATGCGTGAAGGGAAGATCTACGCGCGGGAGAAAGTCAATCAAGCGCTGGAGTCTTTTTTCAAAATCGGCAATCTGATCGCCCTGCGTGAGCTGGCCCTGCGCGAGATTGCCGACGATGTGGATGAGCGGCTGGAGGCCTGGGAACGGGAGCCTGCCTTGCGCGGACCTTGGAGCAGACGGGAGGTCATCTTCGTCTGTGTAGACACAGGACCGCAGGCGGAACGGCTGGTCCGCCGCGGCTTCCGCATTGCACACCGCCTGAAGGCGGAGTGGCATGTACACTACGTACACTGTGCCCGCATGAAGACGGCGGAGGAGCAAAAGAGGCTGGATACGCTGAAGGCTCTGACCGAACGGCTGGGCGGGGTAATGGACATTACGGAGGCGGGAAGCCGCAAGCATCTCTATAAGCATCTGCTCCAGCAGATGAATGACATGCAGACTACACAGGTTATCATCGGCCAATCCCGCAGACACT
Source organism: Paenibacillus sp. FSL P4-0338 (assembly GCF_038002365.1). NCBI lineage: Bacteria > Bacillati > Bacillota > Bacilli > Caryophanales > Paenibacillaceae > Paenibacillus > Paenibacillus sp. FSL P4-0338. The sequence continues at coordinate 1,458,109 of NZ_JBBOCG010000001.1, forward strand.
TCCTGCGCAGCCTGTTCTCGGTGAGCTTCGTTCAATATCTCCTGCGGCATGCCCGGCATATGGATATGCTGATCGTGGCCGTTCATACGCAGATGATGGAATGAGGCGGCTTGGCGTCATAGGAGCGATATGGTAATGTACAATTTACACGGGTTTGTTCAGTAATTGACATCCCTGGCACCATTGGCAATTGCGCGATTGAGTCCCCGCCGCTAACATAATGAACAGATGTTCATTTAAATACAACTGTTTGAAGCGGAGAGGGGATTCGAAATGAGAATATTAGTGATCGGTGCAGGGGTAATAGGCAGTTATTTGGCACATGTGCTGGTACGGGGCGGGAATGAGGTCACCATACTGGCCAGAACGAAGCGGGCGGGCCAATTGCAGAAGGACGGACTGGTCCTTCGGCATTATTTTCAGCGCAAAACGACTGTGGATCAGGTGAAGGTGATATCCGAACTGCGGAGGGACGATGTCTATGATCTGATCTTCGTAGTGATGAAATACAATGACTTCCCGGCCGTGCTGCCGGCGCTGGCGGACAACGACAGTAAGAATATTGTGCTTGTCGGCAATAACGGAGATACCCGCGGGATGCAGCAGTTCTTCAACGAGAATAGCCGGATTCCGCAGAATATTGCGTTTGGCTTCCAGATTAACGGGGGGACCCGTGAGGAAGACGGGCGTGTTATCGTTGTAAGCGGTGGCGGCAAGATGGTGCTGGGCAGTCTGGAGGGTGACATTCCGTTCAAGACGGAGCTTGCGGAGGCCTTCCATCAGACGAAGTATAAGCTGGATTATTCGCAGGATATTAACGCCTGGCTCCTGAGTCACATAGTTTCAATTATCCCGGTGATGTCGGTCATTTATCTTTATGATTTTGATTTGGCAAAAGCAAGCAAAGACTCCGCCCGCTGGAAACAGGCGGTTGCCTTAATGGATGAAGGGTTCAGCGTGCTCTCTGCGCTGGGCTTACCCGTTAATCCCGCCTCCCTGGTTAACGGGGCGAAGAAGCACCCGGCACTGCTCGCCCAAGGGTTGAGATTGTTACAAAAGCTGCCCTTCATGAAGCTGATCGATGGCTCATTCAGCGAGATTGCAGCGCTCTATCAAGCCTTCGAACCTCTGATGCTTCAAGCCCGTCTGTCCACACCGGCGTGGGATGACTTCAAGCAGCAGACGATGAGGAAATATGCGCTGGAGCAGGCCTAGGATGAACGGATACGGAGAATAGATGAACAGATGAACAAATCAACTCCTCCAAAAGAACAGCTCAGGAAGCTCCGCTTAGGCGGAGTTTGCTGGGCTGTTCTTGCTCTTGCGAGTAGGTGAAGGACCAATGTAATCGGAAAATCGATTACATTGCGCTTGCGAGAGGGCAGATGACTGGATGTAATCGGAAAACCGATTACATTGCGCTCGTGAGAGGACAGATGACTGGATATAATCGGAAAACCGATTACATTGCGCTGGTTAGAGGGCGGATGGCCAAATGTAATCGGAAAACCGATTACAATGTGCTCGCGAGAGGACAGATGACTGGATGTAATCGGAAAACTGATTACATTGCGCTGGTGAGAGGACAGATGGGTAAGGCTGTTTTTGCCCAGGAGCCCATTCACTTTCAGCATAAAAAAATCATTAACACCATATACATAATGTTCCAATCTACTTATAAAGTATTGTAATATAATGTGCTAAAGAGATATGCTTATTACCATGTGGATACAAATACAACCGAAGGAGTGGACTAACTATGACTATCATCGATACTATTCAAACGAGAAGAACGATCAAGCCTTCCGACCGGACCCGGTTAAAGAGGAGGAGCTGAATACTTGGCTGGAAGCTGCCAGCTATGCTCCGAATCACCGGATGAATGAGCCATGGGAACTGCTGTTCATTGGGCCGCAGACGCGGGCAGCGCTGAACCATAAGACTGATTTTGGCGGCGCTCCGTTATTGATTGGCGTCTTATCCAAGCCTGCCGCTACGACAATAGAGCGTGAAGAGAATATCATGGCCGTATCGTGCTATATCCAGAATTTCATGCTGGCCGCCCATGAGGCTGGAGCAGGTGTGTTCTGGTCGTCACTCGGCGGTACAGCCAAGGGCCGTGAGGTGCTGGGCGTTCCTGAAGAGCAGGATGTTATTGGGGTGCTTGCCGTAGGTTATCCTTCGGAAGTGCCTGCTGCCAAGCAGAGAACGCCAATGACTGACAAAATCACATATTTGCCCTAAATGGAAGAACGGATGCAACGACTGATGAGATGAAGGTGAACTGAATGTGGAAGCTCAGGGGCTTCATGAAGCCGTACGCCCTCTGGAGCGTGCTTGCCCCGCTGTTAATGGTAGTTGAAGTAGTGATGGACCTGCTGCAGCCTGCACTTATGGCCAGCATTGTGGATAAAGGCCTGATGAAGAATGATTTATCGCATATCCTATCAACAGGCGGAATAATGATTGGGATCGCTGTCATCGGGATGACCGGCGGTGTAGGCTGTGCGATATGTGCAAGTATTGCCTCACAGAATTTCGGCAATGATCTGCGTCTCAAGCTGTTTGAGCATATCCAGACCTTCTCGAACCGCAATCTGGACCGGATGAAGACCGGCTCGCTGATCACCCGGCTGACGAACGATGTGGTGCAGCTCCAGACCTTCGTGCAGATGATTCTGCGGAGCTTCGTGCGGTCACCGCTGCTGCTGATCGGCAGTCTGGTCATGGCGGTCCGGATCAGCCCGTCCCTGGCGATGATCCTACTGGCTGCGGTGCCGCTGCTGTTCATCCTGCTGTTTGTGCTGATCCGGCTTTCTTTTCCGTTATTTGCCCGGATGCAGGAGAAGCTGGATGGGGTGAGCAATGTGCTGCAGGAGAATCTCACCGGCATTCGTGTAATCAAAGCCTTCGTCCGTGGAGACCATGAGCAGAAGCGCTTCGATACCGCCAATAAAGGCTATACCGATACCGGAATCCGGGCGATCCGCCTGATGGCGCTGAATATGCCGCTTATGATGCTTATTCTGAATGCCAGCATTATAGCCGTGCTCTGGTTCGGGGGCCTACAGAACTGGAACGGGGCACTGCCCGTTGGTGAACTAATTGCCTTCATTAATTATGTTACTCAATTGCTCATGTCGATGATGATGATGAGCACGATGCTTGCCTTCGTATCACGGGCCAAGGTGTCGGGAGACCGCGTGAATGAAGTGTTCGCCGCCACAAGTGAAATTACCGAAGCGCCTGCGGCGGATCAAGCAGCCATTACGCTCGGACGGATTGAATTCAGCAAGGTCTCCTTCGCCTATAACCGCGGGGATGAGAATCTTGTGCTGGAGGATATCAGCTTTGCAGCCAGTCCCGGAGAGACGATCGCTATTCTGGGGGCTACCGGAGCAGGAAAGTCTACCCTGGTTAGTCTGATTCCCAGATTCTACGAGGTCTTGTCCGGTGCGGTTATGATCGACGGAACAGACATCCGTGAGATTGGCATAGAGCATCTGCGGAGCCGGATCGGGTTCGTAATGCAGCAGTCCCTGCTGTTCAGCGGCAGTATCAGGGATAATATCCGTTACGGACGGCCGGAAGCAACAGATGAAGAAGTGGAGCAGGCGGCTGTGGCCGCAGAAGCACATGGGTTCATCACAGCTATGCCGCAAGGCTACGACACGCTGCTCGGGCAGCGCGGGGTGAACCTGTCAGGCGGGCAAAAGCAGCGTCTGTCCATTGCACGCGCGCTGCTGATCAAACCGTCTATTCTGATCCTGGATGACAGCACCAGCGCTCTGGATGCGGTTACCGAAGCAAGCATCCGCCTGCTGCTGAAGACGGAGCTTCAGAATTGCACTGTCGTTATGATTGCCCAGCGGGTGTCTTCTATTATAGATGCCGACCGGATCTTGATTCTGGAGAACGGGCGGATCGCTGCGCAGGGTACACATAGCGAGCTGATGGCAGGCAGCGAGATCTACAGGGACATCCGCCATTCCCAGCTGAAGGAAGAGGAGGAGCCCTATGTCCAGTCAACGTAAAAGAGAGCAGGCTCCCGTCGGACCTGGAGCGTTAGGCGGCGGGCCTCCGGGCCGTGCTGGCGTTACACCCAAGGTACGCCCGAAGAACAGTAAGGCAACGGTCATCCGCATCTGGTCCTATCTGAACCGTCAGCGGACAGGGCTGATTATGGTCTATGTATTCACGATTCTGAATGCTGTGCTTGCCCTTATCGGTCCCTACCTGCTGGGAAAAGCCATTGATACCGCGATCCTCCCGCAGGATTACAGTCTGCTCGTCCGGTTCTGTCTCCTGCTGGGCGGCATTTATCTGCTGGGCAGCGCCGTCTCTTGGGTGCAGGCTTATGTGATGACCTCCGTCTCTCAACGCACGGTGTATGAGCTGCGGCGTGATCTGTTCGCCAAATACCAGGAGCTGCCGGTCAGCTTCTTCGATACCCATGCTAACGGCGAGCTGATGAGCCGTGCAACCAATGACATCGACAACGTATCCAACTCGCTCAATCAGAGTGTAACCCAACTGCTGAACAGTCTGATTACACTTAGCGGCTCTCTGGTCATTATGCTGATGCTGAATGTGCCGTTGACGGGAGTTGCAATGGTAACCATTCCGCTGGTCGTGCTGGCGAGCCGCCGGATTACCGGATTAAGCCGGATCTACTTCAAGGATCAGCAGCAGCATCTGGGTGAGCTGAACGGCTTCATTGAAGAAGCAGTCAGCGGCCAGAAGGTGATTAAGCAATACCGCAGAGAACAGGCGGAGGTTACCAGATTCCGCGGAATAAGCGGGGAACTTAACAAAGCGAGCATTAAGGCGCAGATTGTATCCGGCCTGGTAGGCCCGGTAATGAACCTGATTAACAATCTGAACTTTGCACTGATTGCCGGAATTGGCGGCTGGATGGCTTATCGTGAGCTGCTTACCGTGGGGGTCATCGTCAGTATGCTGAATTATGCCAAGCAGTTCGGCCGGCCCATCTCCGACCTTGCGAACCAGTATAACCTGATCCAATCGGCAATTGCCGGAGCGGAGCGCGTATTCGAAGTGATGGATATGCCCTCCGAGTACAGCGGGGAGCAGCCTCAGGAGCTGGAGCGGATACGCGGGGAAGTTATGTTCCGGGATGTAGTGTTCGGCTATAAGCCGACCGATCCTATTCTGAACGGTGTAAGCTTCACCGCACAGCCGGGTGAGACTATCGCCTTGGTCGGGCCGACCGGAGCGGGGAAGACGACCATTGTCAACCTGCTGACGCGCTTCTATGAAGTGAGCGGCGGTGAGGTGCTGATCGACGGCAGAGATATCCGGGAGTTCAATAAAAACGGGCTGCGCCGCCAGCTCGGAATGGTGCTGCAGGACGCCCATGTCTTCTCGGGAACCATTCGCGAGAATATCCGCTTCGGCCGCCTGGAGGCCACGGACCGTGAAGTGGAAGAGGCGGCCAATCTGGCCAACGTCAGCGGCTTCATTGCGCGTATGCCTCAGGGGTACGATACGCTGCTGGGTACAGAAGGGACCACCTTGAGCCACGGCCAGCGCCAGCTGTTGACCATTGCCCGCGCCATCCTGGCTGATCCGGCCATCCTCATTCTGGATGAGGCAACGAGCAGCGTGGATACCCGGACAGAGATGCATATCCAGCAGGCCATGCGGACACTGATGAAGGGCCGCACCAGCTTCGTGATTGCCCACCGGCTCAGCACCATTCAAGATGCTGACCGGATTCTGGTCATCCAGGGCGGCCAGATCGCTGAGCAAGGAAGCCACAGCCAGCTCCTAGCGCTGCAAGGGATATATTCCGAGCTGTATAACAGCCAATTCAAGCAAGCCTTTGAAGCCGGGTAAGCAAGGCGCGCCGATAAGGTACGATGATTAAATAGCAGACAGCGATCCTCCGTTTAGTAGAGAATCGCTGTTTTGCGTTTTGGATTCAGCCGATATTAAATTTGTGACCGGTCACGCTTTCGTTTTCTTCCTATGGTCATATTGGTCACAAAGTGCAACAATGCGCATAATCCAGCACCACGCTGGGGAATTCCTGCACTAATTACAACAATGTGTGTTCCTTAAGGGTTAAGTTGACGGAATTCCTGCACAGAATGCAACAATGTGTGTTCCTCAGCTGCATAACTCACCGAATTCCTGCAATAAATACAACAATGTGCATGATCTGAACTCAAACGGACGAAGTTCCTGCAAAAAGTACAACATTTATCCAGCGCGGTGTTCAGTGAGGTGTTTAATGAGGCGTTTAATGAGGCGTTCAGTGAGTTGTTTAGTGGAGCGTTTGCTGAGATACTTTACCTTTCAAATTTGTGTTCTGTGGGACCACTTTCTTTTTCAGTGTGTTTTAAGGTTCACTCACACCCTACTCTTAAACAGCGAAGCGGGCGGAATGACCCGTGTAAAAGCGTAGCGTTCGCCTTGGTCTCCGGATTTTCACCGCTAAGGGGAATCAAAAAAATCTGGAGACCACAGCGATTGTAACAACGTTCCGTTTGCGCAGCGTCCATCCGTGCTGAGACGTATATCATACTTGAAACCAAGGGCCTTCCTGAGTAACTCAAATATGCTTTTCAAAACACACTTCGCACCCATTTATCTGCTAATTTCACCCCAGGACACATAAAGGACATAACACTCGACTATGCTGAGAGGTATAAACGGGTTGAAAGCAGGGAGTACATTGAAGAAAAAGTTACTGCTTGTCGAAGACGAGCTGCGTATCCGTGAGCTGGTGTCGGATTACTTCATACAGGACGGCTGGGAGGTGCGCGAAGCCGATAATGGGCAGGACGCGCTCTTATGGTTCGATTCGCTGGTGCCGGATCTGCTGATTCTGGATATTATGATGCCCAAAATGGACGGATTTCAGGTATGCCGGGAGATCCGCAAGAAATCGGCAACCCCGATCATTCTGCTGACCGCCAAATCCGCCGATGATGACAAAATACACGGCTTCGAGCTGGGAGCCGATGATTATGTGACCAAGCCCTTCAGTCCCAAGGTGCTGGTGGCCCGGGCTGCGGCGCTGATGAAACGGGTCGAAGGCGCACATCAGCCTGAATCCGGTGTAGTGAGATTCGGCTCGGCCATTTTCAATACTATGGCGCACCGTCTAGAGGTGGAGGGTGCCGATGTCGAGCTGACCCCGAAGGAATATGATCTTCTGTGGCTGCTGATCCGCAACAAGGGCCATGTGGTCTCTCGGGATACTATCCTCAGCCGGGTCTGGGGAATTGAATTCGAGGGGGACTCCCGGGTTGTGGACAGTCACATCAAGAAACTGCGCAGCAAGCTGGGGTATGAATCCCGTCATATCCGCACGGTCATTGGAACCGGCTACAGATTCGAGGACGAAGAATGAAGAGATGGGGAATTACCTTCAAGCTGTTCGTGATGACCGTGATCTTCTTCGTCTGCTTCTACGGGATGGTAATCCTCAGCCAGTTCCTGCTGTTCGACCGCTTCTACCAGATACAGAAGGAGTCCCGTGTGGAGAAGCATCTGAAGAGCTTCGGGACAAGCTACACCAAAGAAGCCTGGGGCAGAACCCGCACTTCCCGCGAGCTGGTCCGGTTCATGCTGCGCAACAAGACACAGATGGTCATTATGAAGCTTGACGGCCGGATGAAGTCGGAAGATCCGTTCCGCATGAAGCTGATCGATGAGAAGGGCCAGACTCAGGTGATTCCCATGTCCCTGTTCATGAATCAGTTCGGCGACATGCTGAGATCGGCCCATCTGAAGGAGAATGACCGGGTGACTATACAGGGAGAGCATGTCGTCAGCGCAAGCGAGCTCGGGCATCTGTTCTATCCGGTTAATATTACTAAACAAGGGGGAACGCCGGTAGGCGAGGAGGCGGATTCGGACAATACCAGCATTACCGGAACCATTACGGAGCTGGTCCTGCCGGATCTGAAAATATGGAACCCGCGCCAGGGCATCCTTTTCGAGGCCATAGAGGACTGGTTCCCGTTAAATCCGGGTCAGTTGGAGAGCCTGAGTAATCTGAACATGGTCAAGGAAGAGTGGACGGCTCCCTGGAGCGGTATCCGCAATTCCATAATGATTCTGCCCGTGAAGCAGGCCAGCGGGGAGATTGAGCTGTTGTTCTCGGTGACCTCGCTGCAGGATGTTAAGGATTCCAATGAAGCGCTGCGCTGGTTCTTTTTATACCTGGGACTTGGCGGGTTCGTGCTGATTCTGGTCCTGTCGCTGTTCTATTCCAAGATGGTGACCCGGCCCTTAATCAAGCTTAATAATACGGCCAAACGGATGGTAGCGCTCGATTTCACCGGTCATAACTCCATTCGCCAGAAGGATGAGCTGGGTAACCTGTCCAAAAGCATGTTCACCTTGTCCCAAAGTCTGGACACTGCACTGGGCGAGCTTCGGGAGACGAATCAGCAGCTGGTGGAGGAGATGGAGCAGAAGAAGAAGCTGGAGCAGATGCAGCAGGACTTTTTTGCCAGTGCTTCTCATGAGCTGAAGACGCCTCTTAGCATTATCAAGGGCTTCGCCGAGGGGTTGGAGGACGGGGTGAGCGCCGGCAAGCAGGATCATTACATCAAGGTCATTATCGAAGAGGCCGACAAGATGGAGTTCCTGGTAAAAGATATGCTGGACCTGGCCCGGCTGGAGTCCGGCACGATCAAGCTGCGCAAAAGCTCCTTCATGCTAAGCGAAATGACGGAGAAGGTGACCGATAAACTGGTGCATTCTCTTCAAAGTAAGCAGCTGGATGTGGTCATTATTCCGGCGAATGAATTGCCCGTGTATGCGGATGCTACATGGATTGAACAGGTGCTCAGCAATCTGCTGACCAACGCAATCCGTCATGCCGAAGAGGGCAGTACCATAACCGTTAGACTGGAGAGTCAGCCCAAGAAGCTTCTGTTCACCATACACAATAAAGGGGAGCGAATCCCCGAGGATCAACTGGCGCATATCTGGGAGCGGTTCTACCGGATCGAGGCTTCACGCAGCCGTCTGACGGGCGGGACCGGACTCGGATTATCCATTGCGAAGCAAATTTTAGATATGCATGGCTGCCGGTATGCAGTGATGAACACCACGGACGGCGTCTGTTTTAGTGTAACCTTTGGAGGCTGAGCCGCCCTAATACTAACTTGTCAGGAAAGGAGTGAACAGCATGAAATGGAGCTGGCTGCCTTCAATGTGCACACTGGGAAACCTGGGCTTCGGATCAATTTCCCTGCTATTCACGATTCAAGAACGTTATGATCTTGCTTTATTAATGATACTGCTGGCTGCGATATGCGATGTTATGGACGGATTGCTTGCCCGGATGCTGCATTGCACCAGTGATTTTGGTAAACAACTGGACTCTTTGGCGGATATTATTTCTTTTGGTATTGCTCCCGTCTTTCTTATTCTGTTATACCGGCTGGAGAACGTGCAGTGGGTCGGACCTGTGGCTGCGGTCGCATTCCTGATCTGCGGGGCGCTGCGGCTGGCCAGATTCAATATCTCGGCTCCTTCCAAGGGCTTCGTGGGCATGCCGATTACGGCAGCGGGATTGCTTCTGTCGATGACCACGCTTATAGGTGAACGACTGAAGCCGGAAATGCTCATTTTAATTATGGGACTGTTGTCTATACTGATGATAAGCAGGGTTCCGTTCCCTTCGTTCAAAAAATTCGTTAACAGGAAGTGATTGTTCATGCCATGGGTCATCGAGATGATCTCACAATACGGTTATATAGCTATATTCGCGCTGCTGGCGCTCGGGCTTGTCGGACTTCCCGTTCCCGATGAGCTGCTGACGCTGTTCGTTGGCTATCTATCCTCTACCATGGTGCTGGATTTCTCGCTTTCGGTTCTGGTCTGCTTCATAGGTTCGATTACAGGCATGCTGATCAGCTACACCATCGGTCTCAGAGTAGGGCAGCCTGTCGTGGACCGGTACGGGAAATGGGTAGGCCTGACGCCCAAAAGGTTTGCCTATGTCAAACGCTGGTTTTTCCGGTTCGGCAACTGGACGATCTTCATCGCTTATTTTGTTCCGGGCATCCGGCATGTGACCAGCTACATCTCGGGCATCAGTGCCATGTCCTTCCGAAAATATTTAGTGGTTACCCTGGCTGGTGCCTTTATCTGGTCACTCCTGTTTGTCTCCATCGGCTATCTGATCGGATCGAAGCTAACCTTTGTCTAATTAAGTAATAATCTTTTATAATCAAACAGGAACTTACAGCGGCTGAACGTTCTGTTATATACTGCAAGTAGTATTATTGCTATGAAGCTAGGAATTATAGCGATCTTAGGAGGTATGACTGTAATGCCCGAATTACAAGAGATAGTGATTGAAGAATATGTGCCGGCTAAGCATGCCGCTTCCATTGCCGAGATGTGGAACAAAAGCGCAGAGAGCTGGGGCGGAGACGGAGCGTACCGGACCGAGGAAAGCGTGCTGCGTGAACACGAGAACAGCCCGATGCTAAAGTTGTTCCTGGCGGTAAGCGGCTCAGAGGTCATCGGATATTGCAGCTTCTCCCACTATAAAGAGGATACCGGGGCGCTCTATATCGCTCTGCTCAACGTGAGACCGGATTACCATGGACGCAAGGTGGGCAAGGCGCTGGTAAGGCGTTCGATTGAAGAGACGATTAAGCTAGGCTGGCCGCGGCTGGATCTCTATACTTGGCCCGGTAATGTCAAGGCGGTGCCTACGTACAAGAAAAGCGGGTTCTTCTGGGAAAACCGGGATGATACCACTCACCTGATGAACTTCATTCCCTCTGTGCTTCAGACCGGAGCGGTGAAGTCTTATTTCGAGAAGATAGACTGGTATAACGACAGCGTCCGTGAAATCAAGGTGGAGCCTGACGGTCATGGGGAAAACGGCTTTGACTATTTTACATATGAATGGCTGAAGGATGGCCTGTCGCTGAAAATGGAATATGAGCGGACCGGCCGTGGCCTGCGCCTGATTGAGACGGAGGATTACCGGATACAGGTAACGATTCCTGCGCAGCATGAACTGCCGTTTGGAGCGGAATACCCTGTCATTTACGAAGCTGTTAATAAAAGCGGAAAGCCCCTGTCGCTCCAGATTAGCGGTAAAAGCAATGCGCAAATCCGCATGGACCTGGACGCTGCTCAGAATATCGAATCCGAGGCACGGATTGAAGGCCGTTTCTTCATCCATCCGGTGAAGGAGGAGCAGGATCTCTATCAGACCCACCCTGTGGTGGAGGCTGAACTGCTCATTAACGGCTTGCCTGCCGTATTCAAGCTGGGCATTAAGCCGAAATTCCCGGTCAAGGTCAAGCTCCAGGTACCTGACAGAACGCTTTTCGCAGGCGAAGAGGTCGAACTGGATGTAACAGTAGAGAATGAGTATAGCAAGGACACCGTGTTCAGCTTTGAGCTGCCGGAGGACGAGATTCTGTCGTTCAGTCAAAAGCGTTACACCGTAGAGGTTCCGGCAAAGAGCCGGAGAACCGTCACCGCAGCGGCCCAGCTGCTCGGGTACGGCATTTGGCACCATACGGTGAGCATCCGCAGTGTAGAAGAAGGAGCCGATTCAGCTATACTGGAACAGGAGCTGAGCCTGGTCTTCTCCGGAGCAGAGACGGCCTTCGGCGGTCCGACCGACAAGGACTGGATCATCAGCAATGGCCGCTATTCGGCCGTACTCAACAAAACAAATCATTGGCTTACTTTTTTCCAGAACCGTAAATATCTGATGAACCTGCCTTATCCTAAGCTTGGATTACCTTATACGAATGAATTCAACAAATTCTCGGCGCTGGATGTGAAGATCTTCAGAGATCAAGAGGCCATCGTGCTCGAAGCCACTTATGAGGCCGGCATCCGGGAAGGCTTGCTGCTGACGATGGTTGTGAAGCTGTTCAGCAACGGGATGGTCTCCCGTTATTTCAGAATCGACAACCCGCAGGCTACTGGTCAGGAGGAAGAGCTGTTCCTGAAGGACTGCTTCCGCTTCAACCTGCATGGCGGCGTCATCCCTTACCGCGGCAAATATATAGATCTGAGTGCAGGGCCTGAAGCCTCCGGCATGGATTACTGGGAAGCGCAGGAATTCACGGAGAACTGGATGTTCGCTGCGGATGAAGGCTTCTCCAGAGGGATTAGCTGGCCGGCAGAGCTTAAGCTGATCCAGGAGTCGTGGATGCATGCTGTGGAGCATTCCCTGGGACGAATTCCCGCTGGCGGGCATAAGGAGACGCCGCCGCTGAGGATCGCTCTGGGCACCTGGGACCATTGGCAGGATTTCCGTGCCTATGCGCTGCAAAGCGGTAACAGCAATGCTGAGGAACTGACCACTACAGAGCAGTTGGAGCTGAATCTGAATAACGGAAATCCGTTCATAAGCGGAGAGGCTAAGCTTCTCCTTCAGGAGCAGAAGAAGAGCTATCTGGCGGGTGAGATTCGGGTCTCTTCCGAAGCAGGCAGTGTGGAGGAAGCCCGGCTAACAGTGCAAGAGGAAGAGAAGCTCAGAGAAGCAGCTCTGCCGCTGACAGTACCATCGGGCGCTGTCCCGGATGTGCTGACCCTGCATCTGGATATGGACAGTTATGTTCAGGATCAATCCTTCTTGGTCTTGCCTGTCGCGGATGAACGTGTCCGGCAGGAGAGACTCACAGCAGAAGGGGCACAGGTACTGGCTGTGGACAACGGCATTCTGCGGATACAGGCCAGCCCTGACTTCGCGCCGGGATTGTTCTCGCTTGCCTATCAGGGCGAGGAATGGCTGGAATCTTCTTTTCCGCAGCCGGTTGCGAGATCCTGGTGGAATCCTTGGGTGGGCGGTATCGTAACCAGTGTAGGCGACATTGCCTTGCGCAGCTTCATGGAGGAGCCGTTAACGGCTGATTTCGCCGAATTAACCGATAATAAGGGGAACCGCTGGTCGGGGATACGGATGAGCGTAACCATTCAGAAGAATGATAAATATAAAGGACTCGTACTGCATCAGTATTTCATGCTGCTGCCGGGCGTTCCAGTTCTTGTCTCTACGGTACATGTGGAGCAGAATACAGGCGGGCCGCTATGCCCACTTACGCTTGAGACTTCAACTTTCTATACTGCCGCTTCCGATATGAAGGATGGAAGAGCGTATCTTAAGAACAGCAGAGGTCAAGAGCTCACCTACAAATCAGGCCGTGGACAGGCAGAGGATGCGAGCCATAACGGGATTCTGCAAGCGGGTTCCATGGAACGCCAGCAGCGTCTGTCATTAGTTACATCATTTAAGCATCCGTCACCTTCCCTGTTAGTCAATTCCGTCGCTTTGACGTCTTATGCGGAGGAGTACCTGCATCTGCAGGATGGCAAGGAGCAGTTCACCAAGCCGCAATTCTATCTGATCTCGGATCTCCAGGTACCTGAGCAGGCCTATGGCGATCTGCTGTCGATCCGGTTCAAGAAGTGAGTTAGAGAAAGGAAGCTTCTATGAAAATCATTGACGCACATGTGCATTATTCCAATATTGCAGCCTTCCACGAAACGGCGCAGACCTTGGCGCATATCGATTATACCGGCAAGGGACTCCTGGAGGAGTTCCGCCGCAGCGGTGTCATTGCCGGAGTCGGCATGGGAGTGACCGAGACGGTTGCCGGAGCTTTTCCCGATTCCGCTGCGCTCAATCCTATGCTGCTTGACTTGAGCGAGACGCTGCCGGACAATCTCTTCACCAGCGTGGGTATTAACCCGCTTACCCTTCATCTGGAGGGGCAGCTAGAAGCCCTGGAGCAATCGCTGCAACGCTCCGATGTCGTTGGCATTAAGCTGTATGCCGGGTACTACCACTTCAATGTGGGGGATGAGATTTATGATCCGGTCTACAAGCTGGCTGCCGCTTACAGCCTACCTGTGGTCATTCATGGCGGACTGACATACGCGGATCAGGGGCTGCTGAAGTATTCGCACCCGCTGTCCATGGAGGAGACCTTCCTGAAGCACCGGGAGATAACCTTCATGCTCTGCCACCTGGGCGATCCCTGGGTCATGGACACGGCAGCCCTGCTGGAGAAGAACCCTAACCTCTACACGGATCTGTCTGGCTGGATTGTCGGCGATCAGGCCAAGGTGGACCGGCTGCTGACTGAGCAGACCTATACCGATCATTTCCGCCGGGCGCTGGTGTTCGCCGAGAAATACGACCGTCTGGTCTTCGGCACCGACTGGCCGCTGGTCCCGCTCGACGCTTATATTACCTTCGTGAAGCACCTGGTACCGGAAGCCTATCATGAGGATGTATTTTATAACAACGCACTCCGCGTGTTCCCTAAGCTTGCGGAGCGGATCAGAGAACTGAATTTGTAAGGCTTGTAAGCTTCCCCCGGAATGGTGTTCCGGGGGTTTTTGGTTTGTTGCGCGGGGCAGCGGGGCAGGCTACTACTTCTGACGAATGACCTGTGGTAAGCTGAGTGTAGTGCTGCAACAGTTTTACAAGTGTTAGAATGAACTTTAGGGTGTTAAAGTCTGAGTATGAACATCGAGCTGATATTGGGCTGATATTGGGCTGATACTGGGTTGATCCTGCACCCTTTACCGTCTTCTACTCTTAAATTCAACTAGCTGATTGTATTTCCTGCAATAGAAAAGGCATAGCTGACCGTATAATGAGAGTCTATTGTATTTCATACAGTGGAATGTTGTGTTTGGGTTGAAAAATAGCCTTTTTTCAACATTCAATTGTACGGAATACACTAGATGCTATTTCGAAGCCTTTTTTACAGCTTTCTGTTGTATAAAATGCAGTTGCTATCGTTCCAGCGCCTTCAGTATCCGAATGAATGCTGCGGGAATGCGACGCTGGCTCGTAAAGGTCCGGTAATGGTTTAATTACAGAGGGAGGGGTATTATGCCATACATACAGGTAGATGATCTTGAAATGTTCTATGAACAGATGGGCACCGGAGAACCGGTGATCTTCCTGCACAGTCATTATTCCCGCAGCATGCTGGCCTTCAGCAGCCAGGTTCTGGACTTCCAGAACCAATACAGATGTTACTTCCCGGATCTGAGAGGGCATGGCAGGACCCGCTGCCGGGATCTGGACTGGTCTACTCCGCGAATAGCTGAGGATGTCGCCGGATTCATGGATCGAATGAACATTGAACGAGCACACCTTATTGGATATAGTATGGGAGCGGGCGTAGGGCTGTACCTGGCGGTGTACCATCCGGGACGGGTCGCTTCGCTGACTACGATTGGAACCAGCGGATTCTGTGAACCGGCTGGAGCGGGGGAGTACGAGCCTGAACAGCTGCTCGCGAATCAGCAGCAAGCCTTCATTGATCAGATGATCGAGAGGCATCAGGAGTCCCATCAGGGGAATTGGCAACACTATCTGCGGCAAACGGTGCAGGACTGGATCAGGTACCCGGATCTCACGGAGGAGCAGTTAAGCAGTATAAGTTGCCCGGCACTGCTCATTACCGGTGAGCATGACCCGTTCGCAGGCCAGGACAGAACGGCGAAGCTCGCTTCCCTCCTTACGGATGCAAGGACGCTAATCGTTCAGGGCGCGGGTCACCGCCCGCATATGCTAAGGGAACAGCCCATCCTGGTGAACGATACGATTCTCGAATTCCTTGCACAGAAGCGTATCCACTAACACAAGGGGAAATCCACATCCAGAAAGGACATACAGATGAAGAAAGTCATCGTGATCGGAGCAGGTATTCTCGGAGCCTCGGCAGCCTACCAGCTGGCAGGGATGGGGGCAGAGGTGCTGATTGTAGACCGTCAAGACAATGGACAAGCTACGGATGCAGCGGCAGGCATTATCTGTCCCTGGCTGTCGCAGCGGCGCAATCAGGCGTGGTACCGGCTTGCCAAGGCGGGGGCGCGGTTCTATCCTGAGCTGATTAGCCAGCTTATGGAAGGCGGCGAAGCGCATACCGGTTATGCCCGGGTAGGAGCGCTTAGTATACATACGGATGAGAGTAAGCTCGACAAAATAGAAGAGCGGGCACGGATGCGGCTGGCAGATGCCCCGGAGATCGGAGTCATTACGCGGCTTAGCGCACAGGAGACCCGTGAACGGTTCCCGCTGCTGGCGGAAGGATACGCCTCGGTTCATATCAGCGGGGCTGCCCGAGTGGATGGCCGCGCCTTGCGGGACGCTCTGCTTCATTCTGCACAGCAGCAAGGTGCGGTCATGGTTACCGGTGACGCTGCGCTTGCCTTTGAACCGGGCCGGGTAACCGGAGTCAACGCAGGGGGGCACTTTTATCCGGCGGATGAAGTGATTATCTGTGCAGGCGCATGGGCGAACCCGCTGCTCCGGCCGCTGGGCATTGACTTTATGGTAAGCTACCAGAAGGGGCAAATCATGCATTTGCAGGTATCTGACCACAAGGATACGGAAGTCTGGCCGGTGGTGATCCCGCCAAGCGATCAATATCTGCTCGCTTTTGCCCGCCAGCAGATGGTTATCGGAGCTACTCATGAGAATGACGTAGAAGGATATAATACCAGAGTGACCGCCGGCGGGATGCAGGAGATTCTGACTAAGGGGCTGGAAGTTGCGCCTGGACTTGCGGATGGTACCTATAATGAAGTGAGGGTCGGCTTCCGGCCGTTCACTCCCGGATTCCTGCCGGTCATAGGGGCTGTTCCCGGATGGAGCGGGGTCCTCGCGGCCAATGGTCTGGGAGCTTCCGGACTTACGATGGGGCCGTATATCGGTTATCAGCTGGCGAAGCTGGCACTCGGCAGAGAGCCTGATCTGGAGCTGGACGATTATACTCTCCAGAGAGCTATAACGGGCGGATGATTACGAATACATTTCCTTCATTGGAACATTATGATTCAATTCGGCTGACCGGATGAATTTTTGTTTGACAGAAGTGAAGGTCTGATCCATAATACAATCCATACTAAACATATATGATTTATAGGAAGGGTGGATCACACGTGATAAATTTAAAAGCTTCTATGAGAAAAACAGCAGGGCTGGGCACACTTGCGGTATTGTTCGTATCGCTGCTTGCCGGCTGCTCCGGGTCTGCTAATCCTGCGGATTCCAGTAATGGAACTAAGGCCAGTACGGCTCCAGCGGCAACGGAAAGTGCAAGCACAGCAGAGCCTGCAACTGGAGGCACCTTCGTGTATGGCCGCCCGGCTTCCGTAACCTCATTTGATCTGCATAACCAGATTACATCGAATAACGCATTTGCGATTGATAAAGTGTTTGAGTCGCTGGTTGCTTTTGACAGCAAAGGTGAGATTACGGATCAGCTCGCAGCCTCGCATACGATTAGCGAAGACGGCTTAACGTATACATTCGTACTCCGTGACGGTTTGAAGTTCTCGAACGGTACGCCGGTAACCGCAGAGGATGCGGTATTCTCTCTCCAGCGGCATCTGAAGGTTGGCGGTCCCCTGGCCATCTCGGCCAAGGTGGATACGGTGAAGGCACAGGATGAGAAGACACTCGTAATCACGTTAAAAGAACCCTACACCCCGTTCATCTCGGAGCTGTCGAACTTCTCGAACGGGATACTCCCGAATAACTTCGGCGGCGTAACCGAAGAGGAATTCTTCAAGAAGCCGGTAGGCACCGGGCCGTTCGTGATCGAGACATGGGACCCGGCAGGTGATGTTACCTTCACCAAGAATACTAACTACTGGAAGGAAGGCCAGCCTTATATCGACAAGCTTGTCTATAAGCTGATCCAGGACGACAGCCAGGCGATCAACCAGCTTAAAGCTGGAGCGGTGAATGCAGTTGAAGCCCTGTCATTACAGAATGCGGGTGAAATCAAGGACGGTGCAGACACTACAGTAGTGACGAACGGCAGCTGGGTGACAGAACAGCTATTCTTCAACACACTGGATAAGCACTTCTCCGATGTACATGTCCGCCGGGCACTGGCCCTGGCGCTTGACCGTGACGGACTCACCAAGGCCCTGACCTTCGGCTATGCGCAGACGGCGACTTCCCTGTTGCCGACAACGATTCCTTACAATGCCAATGATAAGATCAAGGCGCTGAGCTTCGATCCGGCGGCTGCCAAGGCAGAGCTGGCCAAATCGGCCTTCCCAGACGGCTTCTCCACCAAGCTGCTGGTTGCTTCCGGCAACAGTACCCGGGCCCAGGAAGCCCAGATTATCCAGGCTGCCGGCCAGGCGATCGGGATCAAGATTGAGATTGAATCAGTGGAGCTGGCTACCTTCCGCGAACGCTTCTTCGCTTATGATTTCGCGGCGATGCTGAACAGCGGTCAGGCGGATTCCCCGGAAGCGAACTCGATTCTGGCGTTCCAGACCGACCCGGAAGGCTTCAGCAAATCGTACTGGACGCATTACACGAATGAGAAGGTAACCAAGCTGCTATATGAAGGCCAGAAGACAGCTGACGGTGAAGGACGGGCTACCATCTACACGGAGCTTTTACAGACGCTGGCAGATGAAGTTCCTTACATTCCGATGTACTATCCGGATATCCTGATCGGCGCCCGTTCTTCTGTTGACGGACTTGTGGTTCTGCCTAACGGCAGCGTCCGTCTGGAAGATGTCCGGCTAACTAAATGATGAAATCCAAGCTGACCCTGAGCGGTGCAGCTGAAAACAACGGTTCTTACAAGTGGCTGGCCCTAGCCCTTGTAAGAGCCTTACTTGTTATCCTCTGCGTGATGACGGCGGTCTTTTTCCTGATCCGAATGGTACCCGGCGATCCCGCCAAAATGATTCTCGGTGAATACAGCACACCTGAAGCGCTTAAGAATATGCACCACACACTGGGACTTGATCTCTCCTTATGGGAGCAGTTCACCCGGTTCGTGAAGCTGCTGTTCACTCAGGGAGATACCGGAAACTCTATTATTGCCGGCACCTCGTCCAGAAAGCTGATTGCAGAGCGTGCTCCGGTCACACTACTGCTGATTGTAATCGCCTCGGGCCTTGCGATAATTACAGCACTACTGCTGGCAACGGTTGCTGCCACCCACAAGGACAAGCTGCTAGACCATCTGATCCGCATTATTCCAGCGGTCACCCTCGGGATGCCGGTCTTCTGGGTGGGGATTCTGTTCATTCTGTTCTTCAGCGTGCGGCTGGGCTGGTTCCCCGTAGGGGGAATCGGCGAGGGCTGGTCGGGTACGCTCCATAGTCTGGTACTTCCGGCAATCACGATTGCTTTTTCGCAGATTCCTACGCTGGTCCGCTCGCTGCGTGCGCAAATGCTGGAGGTGCTGGAATCCGAATTCGTTGTCACTCTCCGGGCAGCAGGAATCCCGTCCAGAGTCATCCTGTTCAAGCATGTGCTGCGCAATTCGGCGCTGCCGACGCTGATGCTGCTTGGAGTGAATGTGTCCTACCTGATCGGAGGAACGCTCGTTGTGGAGCAGGTCTTCGGCATCAAGGGCATAGGCAGCCTGCTGTTCACCTCTATCTCGAACAGGGATTTCCCGGTGATTCAGGGGATTGCGCTCTATTGTGCGCTGGCTGTTGTAATCATCAGTCTGCTGATTGAAATTATCTCCGGGGGGCTTGATCCCAGAACGAAGGGGAAATCATGAATACTACACAGATAGACACAACCTTACCGGACCTCGGGAAGCCCGCAAGCGGACTCCGAAGAGTACTTAACACCCCGTCACTGCTGATCGGGATCATTATGTTCGCAATACTTATACTGCTCGCCATATTCATCCCTTACTTAAGTCCCTATAACCCGACAGAGCAGAATCTGAGCGCCTTCCTGCAGCCGCCTTCCGCAGCCCACTGGCTCGGTACCGACCAGCTTGGCCGTGATTTGTTCACCAGACTGATCTATGCCGCCCGGACGGATCTGACGATCATGGTGCTGGCTGAGATTATTCCGTTCTGCACGGGCGTCATGCTGGGCATGATCTCGGGGTACTATGGCAAATGGACCGATAGAATTATATCGCTGATCACGGACACTT
This sequence comes from Paenibacillus sp. FSL P4-0338, assembly GCF_038002365.1. NCBI lineage: Bacteria > Bacillati > Bacillota > Bacilli > Caryophanales > Paenibacillaceae > Paenibacillus > Paenibacillus sp. FSL P4-0338. The sequence goes on from NZ_JBBOCG010000001.1 coordinate 1,478,040, forward strand.
TTATTGCCTTTCCGTTCTATCTGATCGTTATCATCGTGGCCTTCGCCAGCGGGGCAGGGGAGCGCGGAATCTATATTACCTTCATTCTGGTAGGCTGGATTGTATTCGCCCGTGTGGTCAGAGGACTGAGTGCTTCCTTCCGGAAGCAGGAATGGATCGCCTCGGCGCAGACACTTGGTCTGCCTGGATACCGTATCCTTCTGCGCCATCTTCTGCCGAATGTATTGCCGCAAGCCGTTGTCGTGCTGATGACGGATATGATCGGACTCTTGGTAGCCATTGTTACGCTGGGTTATCTGGGCATCGGAATTGCCCCGCCTACGCCGGATTGGGGAACGATGATCGCAGACGGACAACCCTTCATTACCACAGCCTGGTGGCTGTCGGCGGTTCCCGGCTTCGCAGTCGTGTATACGGGAATTGCGTTGTCTCTTCTGGGAGACGGACTGGCCGATATCTGGAGGAGAAAAGGATGACAACACAATCTGTACTTGAACTCGAAGAACTGACACTCACGGCCCCGTCCACAGAAATTCTGGTCAACAGTGTCAGCTTCTCCCTTGAACACGGCGAAAGCCTGGGACTAGTGGGCGAATCCGGCTCAGGAAAATCGCTGACGTTGCGGGCCATTCTCGGCCTGCTTCCACGTGGTGTGGAGCAGACCGGGGGAGCGGTCCGCAGCAAGGTAAGCAGTGCAATGGTGTTCCAGGACCCCAGAGGAGCGCTGGACCCGCTCTGCCCGGTAGTGAAGCAACTGACCGAGGTTGTATATTACAGACAGAGAACCAGCCATAAGGCTGCGCGGCGCATCGCCCTGGAACTGCTTGAGCGGCTCGGTCTCCCAGATTCGCTGAAGACAAAAGACCGCTATCCGGGGCAGCTCTCCGGCGGCCAGTGCCAGCGTATCGTCATTGCTCTGGCGCTGGCCTGCAAGCCGGGCATTCTACTCTGTGATGAGCCGACCACCGCGCTGGATGTGACGGTTCAGCGCCAGATTATAGATACGATTACGAGTCTACAGCTAGAGCTGGGCTTCGCTATGGTCTTTGTGACCCACAACCTGGCAATCGCAGCCAATCTCTGCTCCAGACTGGTTGTGATGAAGCAGGGCCGGATCATTGAGCAAGGCGAGACGCATAGCCTGCTGCGGCATCCGGCTGAGGCGTACACACAGATGTTAATGGATTCGGTGCTCCCTCTGCCGGAGCTGGAAGGAGGCGGGGCCCTATGGAAGTAGCATTACAGGTACAGGATGTAACCGTCCGTTATGGCGGGTTCACCGCCCTCGATCAGATCCGGCTGGAGCTTGCGCGGCATACCACCCTGGGGCTTGTCGGTGAGTCCGGCTCCGGGAAGTCTACGCTGGCCCGGGTCATTGCCGGACTGATCACCCCGGATGAAGGACAGCTTCTGCTGGGTGCGGAGCTGTTAGGCAAGAAGCGGAGCAAGCCGCAGCATAAGCAGATTCAGATGATCTTCCAGAACCCGGATTCTTCGCTGAATCCCCGGCATACCGTCCGGGAGATTCTGGCTGAAGCCTTGCTGTTCCACGGGATTGTAGAGCGTTCGCAGGTTGAGCGCAGTAGTAAGGAGCTGCTTAGCCGGGTGCAGCTCGATTCCAAGTCACTGGACAGATATCCACATGAATTCTCAGGTGGACAACGCCAGCGGATCGCTATTGCCCGCGCGCTTAGCGTGGAGCCTAGCCTGCTGATCGCCGATGAGCCTACAAGCGCACTGGATGTCTCGGTGCAGCGCAGCGTGCTTGAGCTATTCCATACGCTGCAAGCCGAGCTTAATCTTACGATGCTGTTCATCTCCCATGATCTGGGAGTCATTCATGCCGTCAGCGATACCGTCGCTGTCATGCGTCAGGGGCAGCTGGTCGAAGTGAACGCCAAGGATGAATTCTTCGTCCGGCCCCAGCATGAATACAGCCGTGAGCTACTGTCTGCGGTACCCAAGATGCCGCAATATTGAACATTCAACACATCAGGAGGATTATATGAACCGTCAAACAACAGGATTCGTACCATTGACGCTATCTGAACTGGACACATTAACACAGCAGCTGTCCCGGCTATTAGGGACACAGCATCCTCCGGTAATCATTCCGGGGGAGGCGATTCTAGGCATTGAGGCGGTAGCAGCAGGAATTGCAGCACCGGGACGTACGATTCTGAACGTAGTAACCGGACCTTACGGCAGCTTGTTCGGAGAGTGGCTTACGCGCGGCGGAGCTACAGTGGCGGAAGTGAAGGTTCCCTTTGACCAGGTGGTTACGGTAGAGGAGGTTGCCGCAGCGATTGAGCTGCACCAGCCGGTTGCGATTTCTTTGGTGCAGGCAGAGGTGGTTACAGGCGGCTCGAACCCTGCGGAAGAGATCTTCAAGCTGGCTCGCAGTCATGACCTGATTACGATAACGGATTCCGTGTCTGCTGTCGGAGGAGAAGCGCTGTCTGTGGATGAGTGGGCAGTGGATTTCGCTGTAATGGGTGCGCAAAAAGCGCTCGCCGGTCCTAACGGAATCAGCGCGGTCAGTATTTCTCCACGCGGCTGGGCCTTCCTGGAGTCGAACGAACGGGCTCCGCGCAATTCCATTCTGTCCTTGCTGGATCTGCAGCCGTCACAGGATGGCGCAGCGCCGCTCCGCGTCCCGCCGAATATTCCGGTCCTGGAAGCCAGAGCCCTGATCGAAGCCCTGGAGGCTGTTGCCGAAGAGGGGCTGTCACAAGTGATTCAACGGCATGAACGCGCAGCGGCCTCTGCTGTCGCCGGGATCGCGGAGCTTGGGCTTACCCCTTGGCAGAAGGACAGCAGACATTATTCCACGCTGACTACGACTGTCCGGATTGACGAGCAGCCGCTTCTGCTGATCAAGCAGCCTATCGGTATCGTAGCTCCAGGGGACGGGGAGTTATTCGGTCAACTGCTGCGGATGAACCATTTCGGAAGTAATGCCAGCCGCGAGAGTGTGGAAGCAGCGGTACAGACGCTGGCCAGACTGCTGAAGCTGGATGCTGAACCGGCAGTTCAAGCCGTCCGCCAAGTCTGGGGGGAAGCGGAATGATCCTCAAACAGCCGCAATTTCAGGCATACAATGGAATCCATATTGCAGGTATAGAGGGGAAACGCTTCGATATCGAGATTACGAACGGGCGGTTCACCGCCGTGGCAGAAGCGGGTCCACAGCCGGAACAGGCAGACGGCTCCCGGCAGCAGCAGCTATGGATCAGTCCGGGCATTCTGGATCTGCACACCCATCTGGCCTGGACTGACTTCGACCATGAGGATCAGCTCCGCCGGGACCCCCGCGAGATTGAGGTGATGCAGGCGGAGGCCTTCGCCGCTACCTTGCGGACGGGGGTAACTACAGCCCGCGATGCGGGCGGTATTCTGCCTGCCACGATCCGGCATCTCGTGAAGTATTACCAGCAGCCGCTGCGGGTGGAGACCAGCAGTGAAATGCTGGGAGCTGCCGATGCCAAGGGGATCAAGCATCTGGAGAACCGCCTGACGGAGATCTACGCGACCGGGGCAGGCTGGGTCAAAATCATGGCAACCGGAGGTCTTGGAGCACCGACCGAGAAGGTTACAGAGCCGAACTTCTCCGGGGAGGAATTTGCCTTCATCGTCCGTCATGCCCATGCGAACAGCAAGAAGGTATTGGTGCATACCTGGGGCGGGGTGACGATTGACTGGTCGATCCAGGCAGGTGTGGAATCTATTGAGCACGGGATGTTCATGACCTGGGATCAGGCCGGAAGACTGGCCGAATCCGGCGTGGCTTACGTGCCGACCACTTCCATCTACCGGATCGCTGCCGATCCGAAGGGAGTGCTGGCGCTGCCGCCAGTCATCTGTGATCGAGCAGCCCGGGCGGCCGATGCGCACGCCATCGCGCTCGGATATGCCAGAGAGGCAGGGGTGCGGCTGGGCTTCGGCACCGATTACGCCACGCCTGCGTTGCATGGCTACAACCTGCAGGAATTCGACACCCTGCTGGACTATGGCCTGAGCCGTGCGGAAGCATGGCGGTCGGCTACAGAAGACGCGGCCGGGATTCTCGGAAGCGGCCATGAGCTGGGCCGGATTGCGGAAGGCTATATTGCCGATGCGGTCATCTACGCCGCCGATCCGTATCAGGCCAAGAATGCAGATCAACTGCGCACAAGCATTGTTACGGTCATTACCGGCGCGCAGGAAGAGGATTTGCTGTAACAAATGTGTGAAGAGGCTGTCCTTTCTGATGAAGGACAGCCTCTTTGCGGTCTGATGGCCCGAAGCCTACGTAGACGGATGTGCCAATGTAATCGAAAAACTGATCACATTGGGGCGATACGTAGGCATGTGACCAAATGTAATCGAAAAACCGATCACATTCCGCCCAGCAGAGCAGCCCCCCCGCTTTGCACTCGCCAACGTATTCAATTCAAATTGTAACCATTTATAGCTCCGTATATTGCTTAACCACTTGATCCAGGTAGGATTCAAGCGCAGGCGTCTTTTGATTACCAAAAGTATTCAGAAGCGTTACCAGCTTGACCAGGATGTTCAGCACTTTGTTATCTCCTGTACCCTCCATCAGTGCTTGCTCGTAGGCCCGGCGCAGCTCAGGGTCGATTTCATTAGTATCGTAATCGTAGGCTGGGGTATTATCCGAGCCGAGCAGTACTAGGGGAACGGTATAGGATAGTTCATTGCGGATGGCCGCCGTCCGGTTCGACTTCGGATAATCCTGGACATAATCACTCATAATGGCCGCTCTGCCGATCAGCTCATCCCAGGTAATCACAATGCCGGCGTCGAAGGTGGACGGCTTGTTGCTCTCAGTGGCCATGATATCAATATAAGCGGCAATGTCCTTGCTAATATAGGGCTTGAATACCTTGAATCCTTCATAATGCATAACCGCATAATACATACCTTCGCTAGTCTCCAGCTTGTAGCCCTTATCCCATATTTCTTCCATCAGCTTGCGGACCGCAGGTGCTTTTACCCGCTTCAGGATCTCCGTATAGGTCATGTCGTTGTTAATTTCGGCATCCATTAGCGCCTTTTGCACAGAATCTGTGTATAGCTTCTCAGAGAACCGCTCAAGGCCCGCCTTCTGGGCATTCTCCAATTGAAGGGTCATTACCGTGCCGTACCAGGAGCCAACTTTGGAGATATGGTTCATAAGATATTTGCGTGCCTGCGCGAGGCTTGCGGGATTGCTGACATACTTGCGGAACTGGTTATAGACCGCCTGGGTATCCGATGTGGATGCCGCAGCTACTGGCTGTGCACCTGCAAACACTGTAACTCCTGCCAGAGTCAGAGCTGTACCGAGCAGCACCGCTCTTGCTGTTTTTGTTAAGGATTCTGGTAATGTTCTCATTATGTACCTCCCACGGGATAAGATGCGTGCTAAGATGCGCTATCCTATTTATTTGTACAAATTTAGGGTAAGTGAATCGCACGGCCCCTTCTGAAATAACGCTTGACTTGGAACGCATTTCATAACCTATAGTTCAGTGGAAGACTAGACAAAGGGGAGAAGAGCATATGAAACAGACCGGCAGAAAGATTATTTTCATCGATATTGACGGAACGCTTCTCATGGAGAATGGAATTGTCCCGGAATCGGCAGTGCAGGCATGCCAGCAGGCACGGAAGAACGGGCATTTGCTGTACCTGTGCACCGGACGTTCCAAGGCTGAAATCTATGATTATATCTGGGAGATCGGGTTCGACGGGTTGATTGGAGCGGCCGGCGGATATGTGGAGAGTCGTGGTGAAATGCTCTATCATAAAAAAGTGACCCCGGAGGATGCGAAGCATTTGATCGATTATTTTAACGCGAACGGGGTCGATTTCATTCTGGAATCCAATACGGCGCTTCACGGCAGCCGCCATTTACAGCCGCATCTGGAACGCAGAATCTATGGCGATTTACTGAATGATCCCGAAGCCCAGGAGAGAAGACGGCAATCGCCCCATCCTTATATCGCAACACTCACTTACGGGGACGAGGAGTTATATCTGGATGATGTCAACAAGGTATGCTTCTTGGAGAGCAGCCTGCCCTTTGATCAGATTCAGGAGGAATTACAGGACCGGTTCACGGCGATTCAGTGCTCCATCCCGATCTTTGGCGAGAACAGCGGAGAGCTTATGATGCCAGGCGTTCATAAAGCTGCGGCTATTGCCGATGTCCTGCAGCATTTGAGTATCCCGCTTGAGAGCAGTATGGCGATTGGTGACGGGCTTAACGATCTGGAGATGCTGGAATATGTCCAGGTTGGAATTGCGATGGGCAATGCCCGCGAGCCGCTCAAGGCAATTGCTGATCATATCACCGATTCGATTGAGGATAACGGACTGTATAACGCCTTCCTGAAGCACGGACTGATCTGACTAACGGGTTGATCTCCAGGAAGAGCTGTGTTAAAATGCACTTAATTAAGCGACGGGAGTTGAAGAGTATCGTGCGGACATTTCTTGCGTAATGTGACCAATAAACAAGCGTTATTTGTGGCGCGCAATTTATGGTTGATATGCAGGAAGGGTCTGCCTCTTTTCACTCTGGTCCAAATATCCTTATTCAAGTCTGCCTGCAGGTAAGTATCCGGGGAACAGATTTGCTGTGTTTATTTGAGCTGCGGGAGGAGAACCTTCTTGCAGCTTTTATTTTTGTAAATACAGGAGGATATACGTATGTCTTTAATTAATGTGAGTAATTTAACATTTGCCTATCAGGGCACTTACGATAATATTTTTGAGAATGTGAGCTTTCAGCTGGATACGGATTGGAAGTTGGGCTTCACTGGACGCAACGGACGTGGTAAAACAACCTTTCTGAACCTGCTGCTCGGCAAATATGAATACAGCGGAACGATCTCCGCACAGGTGGGCTTCGAGTATTTCCCTTATGAAGTTGCTGACCCCACGGCTCTTACCGTGGACGTCATGCAGGAGATCGACCCGGAGCTTGCGAACTGGAAGTTTATGCGGGAGCTGTCTCTGCTGAAGGTGAGTGAGGATGCGCTGTACCGGCCGTTTGAATCGCTGTCGAACGGAGAACAGACGAAGGTGCTGCTGGCCGCTCTGTTTGCGCGCGAGAACCAGTTCCTGCTCATTGATGAGCCGACGAACCATCTGGATGCGAAGGGCCGGAAGCTGGTCAGTGACTATCTGCGTACGAAGAGTGGGTATATTCTGGTGTCGCATGACCGGGCTTTTCTCGATAACTGCGTGGACCATATTCTGTCGATCAACAAGACCAATATTGAGATCCAGAAGGGCAACTTCAGCAGCTGGTGGGAGAATAAGTCCAGGCAGGATCAGTTCGAGCTGGCGGAGGATGAGAAGCTGCGGAAGGACATCAAGCGCTTATCGGACTCTGCCAAAAGAACGTGCGGCTGGGCGCATGAGGTCGAGAAATCCAAGAATGGCACCCGGAGCTCCGGCAACAAATTGGATAAAGGCTATGTCGGCCACAAGGCCGCCAAGATGATGAAGCGCTCCAAGTCGATTCAGCAGCGGCAGGAATCCGCCATCGCTGAGAAGTCGAAGCTGCTGCGGAATTTGGAGAGCGCAGACAGTCTGAAGATTGCCCAGCTTCCTTATCATAAGCCGCAATTGGTGGAGCTGGAGGACCTATCGATCCGCTATGAGGACATGGTAGTATGCTCCGGCGTTAACTTCACTCTGGAACAGGGGGACCGGATTTCCCTCTCCGGGAGCAACGGCTCAGGCAAATCAAGCATTCTGAAGCTGATCTGCGGCGGGGACATAAGCTATACCGGCCACTTCGCGCGGGACAGCCGGTTGTCTATCTCTTATGTATCCCAGGATACTTCACAGCTCAAGGGCAGCCTGAGTGAATATGCGAGAGAGCAGGGGATCGACGAGAGCCTGTTCAAGGCTATCCTGCGGAAGCTTGATTTCTCACGGCTGCAATTTGAGAAGGATATGTCCACGTATAGCGGCGGTCAAAAGAAAAAGGTGCTGATTGCCGCCAGCCTCAGCGAGCAGGTGCATCTGCACATCTGGGATGAGCCGCTGAACTTCATCGATGTCATCTCCCGGATGCAGATCGAGGAGCTGCTGCTGGAATATACGCCGACCATCCTGTTCGTGGAGCATGACCGCGAATTCTGCGCGAATATCGCAACGAAGCAGGTTAGGCTTGACTAAGCAGGTTATCAAATCTGTACCGGAAGCTCAAATTTTTCCTTCAACCGCTTGATGTCGGCCCGCGGGGGAGCGCCAAACATACGGGAATATTCCCGACTGAACTGTGAGGCGCTCTCGTATCCGACCCGGAAGGCAACATCGGCTGCATCTGCAGACTCGGCTAATAACAGGCGGCGAGCCTCTTGAAGGCGCAGCTGCTTCTGGAACTGGATCGGGCTCATAGCCGTAACTTCCTTGAAGTTGCGGTGGAATGCGGAGACGCTCATATTGGCGATATCGGCCAGCTCGTCAATCCGCAGAGCCTGTTCACTATGAATGATAATCTGTTCAATGGCTTCCCTGATCCGGTAAGTGCTGCTGCCTTCCATGGCAATCTGGGCCAGTGTTACTCCATAAGGGCCCTGCAGCAGTTTATACAGAATTTCCTTAGTATATAAAGGGGCAAGAAACGGGATGTCTTTGGGAGTATCGAGCAACCGCGTCACACGGAGGAGCGCATCCAGCAGGTCCGTGTCGATGTGCCCAACGAATAAGGCCCGCCGGGCATTCTCCCTGGGGAGAATCTGCAGCTGCGATTCATGGAGGACCTCTAGAATCTGGCTTTGCGTGAATTCCATTTTGAAGCTTAGATAGGGAACCTCCGGGGATGCCTTAATCACTTGTCCCACTACCGGCAGGTTCATGGAAGCCACCAGGAAATCAGAAGAGGTATATACAAAATGCTCCTGGGCCAGCATAATCTCCTTCACGCCTTGGGTAATGAAGCAGAAACACGGGTTATACACCCGGTAAGCAGGCTCACTCGCCTGGGAGTAACGGATGAATTGCAGTGCAGGCACGGCCGTTTCATGAGCGCCGTCCCGGCCGGTATGCCGCTCAATCAGCCGGCACAGCTCAACCTTTTGCGTTACGATTGCTTCAGTCACTTGAGAGCCTCCTTAGTTTCATATGGTTTCATTATAGGGCATATCCGGCGGGAGTGTTAATGAGCACGGTAGGATTAGGCAATCATTCGCGACTATTGTGATAACGCCAATCCTTTATCTGTTGCACAATAAGAGAGACTGTAATATACACTATTCTCAGGAAAGCAGGAACAAACGAATGGAATATTCAAAAATGGGCAATACCGGCCTTGAGGTCTCCAGACTGTGCCTGGGCTGTATGAGCTTTGGCGATGCCAAACGCTGGGTGCACCCTTGGGTGCTGGATGAAGAGCAGAGCCGGACGATGATCCGTACCGCACTGGACCTGGGCATTAATTTCTTCGATACGGCCAATGTCTATTCTGACGGCACGAGTGAAGAAATGCTCGGACGGGCTTTGAAGGACATGACTACCAGGGATGAGGTGGTGATTGCCACCAAAGTATTCTTCCCTATGCGAACCGGACCGAATGGCGGGGGCTTGTCCCGCAAGGCGATTATGAGCGAGATCGATCACAGCCTGAAGCGTTTGGGCACCGATTATGTCGATCTGTACCAGATTCACCGCTGGGATTATACTACACCGGTTGAAGAAACGATGGAAGCCCTGCATGATGTGGTGAAGGCGGGAAAAGCCCGCTACATTGGCGCTTCCGCCATGTATGCCTGGCAGTTCCAGAAGGCGCTGCATGTGGCTGATATGAACGGCTGGACCCGGTTCGTCTCCATGCAGAATCATCTGAATCTCATCTATCGTGAAGAGGAACGTGAGATGCTGCCGCTTTGTAAGGAAGAGGGCATTGCAGTCATCCCCTACAGCCCGCTGGCTTCCGGCCGGCTAACCCGGGACTGGGCGGAATCTACGCTCCGCTCGGAAACGGATCAGGTACAGAAATCCAAATATGATGCTACAGCCGATAAGGACCGCCTGATTGTTGAGCAGGTGGCTGCCATTGCGGCGGAGCGCGGAGTTCCGCGCATCCATGTTGCACTAGCTTGGCTGCTGCAGAAACAGCCGGTCACTGCGCCGATTATCGGGGCGACGAAGCTGTCGCATATTACCGATGCGGCGGGAGCGTTATCCCTTCAGCTGACAGCTGAAGAGATTGCCCGGCTGGAAGAGCATTACGTCCCGCATGCCATCGTTGGAGCGCTTTGAAATTCTCCATTCAGCAGACAACGGAATCAGCTTCATCCATTAAGCGCGTGCCGGTATCATCCGGCATGCGCTTTTTGCTGCACAGCCACTTCTGACATACCCGTTATATCCATTATGCCTGCCTCTGCCCGTAAGCGCTCACAAGATCAAATCAGAACGATAGATATCCAACCGCTGTTATATAGGCGGGGGCAGGTAGTTCCTTTTATGATAGAGGTATCAAGGGGGGAGACAATTGTACAACAAAATCTACAAATACCGGTGGCAATATCTGATGATCTTGCCCGGGGTAGTCTTGCTGTTTCTGTTCAGCTATATCCCCATGGCCGGCATTCAAGTGGCCTTCAAGGATTTTCAGATTGGCACCTCGATCTGGGACAGCACATGGGCAGGCTTGGATAACTTCACATTCCTGGAAGACCCGCAGTTCCTGACCGTGGTCCAGAATACGCTGTACATTTCGGTGCTGAAGTTCATCTGCGGCTTCCCCGCCCCGATTCTGCTGGCACTCCTGATCAATGAAGTTACCCGGCCGGCGTTCAAGCGTTTTGTCCAATCGGTCAGCTATCTGCCGCATTTCTTCTCCTGGATCGTTGTTGCTTATATTCTGCAATCTTTCCTCACGCTGGACGGCGGGCTGGTTAATCAGTTCATCGGGCAAGCGGGAGGGGAGCCGGTGTTCTTCCTCGGATCGACCGAGTGGTTCCGTCCAATGGTTGTCTTCAGCGGCTTATGGAAAGAAACCGGCTGGAACACCATTCTCTATCTGGCCGCGATTACCACGATTGATCCGCAGCTGTACGAATCGGCGAAGGTGGAAGGTGCAGGCAAGCTGGCACAGATCCGGCATATCACCCTTCCCGGAATCATGCCGACCATCTCCATTGTGCTGATTCTCAGTATTCCAAGCTTAATTACAGTCGGAATGGATCAGATTTATCCGCTCATGAACTCTGCCAATCATAGTGTAGCCGATGTGCTGGATACTTATATTCTCCGCAACGGCTTGCAGCAGGGGTACTTCGGGATGGCGACGGCAGTAGGATTATTGTCTTCGCTAATCAGCCTGATCCTGGTCGTCTCAACCAATCAGCTGTCCAGAAAACTAAACGGGGAAGGACTGTGGTGAAGGCACATGAAAGCAAGCCGAGGTGAAAAAATAGCAGAATACATCATTATTGTGCTGCTATCCCTGTTATGCGTATCGGTGCTGTATCCGTTCCTCTACATGCTGGCAATTTCGCTGAATGACGGTGCGGATGCGGCCAAAGGCGGGGTCTATCTCTGGCCGCGCAGCTTCACACTGATTAATTACGAGATTGTGCTCGGCAATGAGACCATCAGGCATTCCTATCTCATTACAGTGGGCAGAACGATAATTGGCACTGTTGGCGGGCTGTTGGTCACCCTGCTGGTGGCTTTCGGCCTCTCCTACCGGGGACTGCCGCTGCGCAGCACGATTCTCAGTTACATCCTGCTGACTATGCTGTTCAGCGGGGGACTCGTTCCCTTTTACATCCAGCTGAATAATCTTGGCCTGATTAATACGTTCTGGGTGTATATTCTGCCGGGACTGTTCTCCGTCTGGAACATGTTCGTCATGTTGAAGTTCATTCAGGGCATCCCGGAAGCGCTTGTCGAGTCGGCGGAGCTGGATGGGGCTGGACCGGTCCGCATTCTATGGCAAATTATCGTTCCGCTATCGAAGCCTATGCTCGCTGCGCTGGGGCTGTTCACCGCAGTGGGCCACTGGAATGACTGGTTCGCCGGAGCCTTCTTCGTCACGAAGCAGAATTTGATTCCTGTGCAGACCTTCCTGCAGCAGCTGCTGTCGGCACAGGATCTGTCGGCCGTGCTGGGCTCCAACAACAATCAGGAGGCGCTGGCCCGCAGCTCGCAGCTACAGAATATTACGCTGATGTCGATCAAAATGTCTGTGGTGATGGTCAGCGCACTTCCGATTCTCTGTGTGTATCCGTTCCTGCAGAAATATTTCGTCAAAGGCGTTCTCCTGGGGTCAGTGAAGGGCTGATCTCTAAGTTTAATGGCCATAGAAACATTATGCAGTACAATAACCATATAGGGGGAGTATTCTAGTGACAATCAAACAAGCCCGGCTTGCAGCTCTGGCCATGACGGCGCTGCTGACTATCGTCAGCGGATGTTCCGGTTCCAATTCCGGCGGCGGAAATACGGCGGCAAACAACAGCGGTACAGGAAATAAGCCTGCTGCTACCCAGGCGGCAAGCGGTTCTACAGCCTTCAACCTCTGGCTTGGCTGGACGGCAACCATCAATAATGACAGCCTGGTGCAGAAGTATTGGCGGGAAGAGGAGCCGGGGGTGGAAGTCAAGCTGGAGGCTACACAGGGCGATGCGATGACAGCGCTTAACCTGAAGATCAATACCGGCGGATTTGAGGATGCGGCGATCTTCAGCCGGAACGAGACTGTGAAAAGCGCCATGCGGCGCTCCAAGCAGGTGCTGCCGGTGGAGCAATATTTCGACATGCCGGATAAATATCCGGGACTCGCGGCGATCCCGAAGCCCTATCTGGAGTTAATGAAGGACGAGGACGGCCATATCTGGTCGATTCCGACCTGGTTTGACCAGAACCCGGAAGAGCCTTGGCCGGGCTGGGCATCGCAGGGCTGGTTCGTCAGAACGGATGTGCTGGAGAAGACAGGCATGACTACAGCCGATCTGTCCACACTGGATGGGATTGAGACCTTTCTGAAGAAGGCCGCAGAGCAGAAAGACGCCTCCGGCAAAACACTGCTTCCCATGTCCTTCCTTATGGACACTAATGATTCGCTCGGGTGGAGTGACGAGAATGCAGTGTTGACTGCGTTTGGAGTCAGCACCGGCGGTAATGGCATTCAGAAGCAGGGGGATCAACTTCTCTTCGCTTATGATAATCCCAATTATAAGGCCGCTTATCAATGGATGAATAGGCTGTACCGGGAGAAGCTGATTGATCCGGAGGTAGTAACCAATAAGGGAGAGCAGTATATTGAGAAGAACAAATCCGGCCGGGTAGCATTGAATGTAGGCAGTTTCTGGAACATCAACGCTACTGCCTGGGAGACGCTAGATGGCCCTACGGAGCCAGGCTGGTTCTATGAAGTCATTCCTTTTCCGAAGGTTGCAGGGGTGGAGAAGCTGGGTATTAACCAGGTCACGAACCCGAATCCGGGGTATGATGTCTATATCAGCCAGAAGACCAGGAACCTTGAGGCCATTCTGAAATTCCTGGATTACAGCCTGCAGCCGAAGGCAGAACAGCAGCAGGTGATGAGCGAGGGGCCGGCAGGAAAGTACTGGGACTGGGTTGACCAGCCGCTGGGCAAGTGGAAATTTACAGATGAAACGTACAAGACCGCGCGCAATTCCGGCGATGCCGCCCAGAAATCCAAAGTGACACCGGAGCTCTATATGACCTCGTCCTACAGTAATAAGTGGTATCCATGGTGGAATACAGAAGATGGCGGTAAGGCAGGCGCAGGCAAGACGATTCAGTTCACCGAAGCCATCGGGAAGATGGGCACCATCCGCGTAGCTGAGCCTTATGATCTGATCGAGGTTAAGCAGGGCGGGGTATGGGAGAAATACTCCCTGGAGCTGGAAAATATCCGCAAAGAATACCGGGCTAAGCTACTGATGGCGGGGGATGATGCCAAGTTCGAAACGGAGTGGAACGGGCTCCAGGAAGCGCTGGAGAAACGCGGACATTGGAGTGAAGTCAAGGCCGAGTGGCTTGGCAGATATGAGGAAGAAATATTTTAAAATATGCCGGAGCGCCCTTCGCCTGAGAGGGGGGCTCCCTTTATAGTTCGTGGGAGGGCCATATGATCAAACAGCGCGTAGAGAAAGCAATTATCCGTATGACCCGGTCCATGAACCTGAGAGGCAAAATTGTCCTGTTCTACGGCCTGATTGTATTCCTTCCGACGGTGCTGCTTGCTGCGGGGGCAGGCTACCTGATGCTGCAGACCGTCCGGGCCAATTATATTCTGACCATCAGGGAAGCTGTCCGCCAGAGTGCGCAGAGCATCGAGTTCCGCAAGCAGAGCTATGACCTTCTAGCTACGCGGACAGCGACAGATGGTGAATTGATCTCAAGAATAACGCGGGATTATACGGATATCACAGAACAGCTTGGCACCGTCAATTACGTGGACAGATCCTTCCTGTTTACAAGTAAATACCTTCCGGGTATTGAGAACTTTCGCATCTACCATACCAATGATACGCTGGTGCAGGACGGCGGCCTGTTGTGGAAGCCTGAGGGGCGGATGCTGTCCGGACAGCGTGAGCAAGACTGGTATGCAGAGCAGCTATCTTCTCAGGATAATCTGGTATGGACCAATGCCAAGGATGACAGGAACAAGCTTGTCGTATCCCACAAAATCCTTGACAGCAACGGGGAGGTACACGGGCTGGTCTATCTGCTGCTGGATTATAAAAGCGTGTTCGCCGAATCCTTCGACCATCCCTTTGACGGCGCCGGGGAAATGTATATCGTTGACGGCAGCCAGCGGATCATCGCCTCCTCAGAACCGTCCGAGATCGCTACTTCGTTATCCTCTTCCTCGTTAAGTGAATACTGGGGCAGCGCTGACGGGACTACCCGGACAAACAACGGAACGGTACTGATTACGCAGGAGATCAAATCCGGCTGGCGGGTTGGCGCACTTGTGCATCTGGACCGCCTAGAGGAGCAGTCGAGACGGATTCTGTATTACATCGCAGCGGGAATTGCGTTCTTCCTGCTGCTGTCGGTTTTCCTGATCATGATTGTCCTGAAGAATATCATCTGGCGGATCCACAAGCTGGGGAACCGGATGACGGATATATCGGAAGGATACTTCGAAGTAAAGGTGAAGAACCGTGACAAGGATGAGCTGGGTGAGCTGGAGGTGCTGTTTAACTCCATGTCCGGGCGGCTCGGGAAGCTGGTTGAAGAGCATACGGAAGCATTGCTTAAGGAGCGTGAGCAATCCTTCCGGGCGCTGCAGGCGCAGATTAATCCGCATTTCATCTATAACTCGCTCAGCCTGATCCGCTGGCGGGCACTGGATCTGCAGGATGAGCTGCAGGTCCGCACGATAGATGCGCTGACGACTTTTTACCGGCTGGCACTGGGCAATCAGGTCAATGTAACCCGGCTGCGCGATGAGCTGGAGCATGTGAAGGCGTATATCGATATCCAGCAGCTTCGTTATCCGGGCCAGGTGTCGGTGGAGTGGGAGGTGGAACCGGAGATCCTTAATCTCTATACCATCAAGCTGATCCTGCAGCCGATTGTAGAGAACTGTTATCTGCATGGCGTCATTACGGCCAGGGAGCAGGCTTTTATTCAGATTACGGCTGAACGCAGAGGGGATGAGGTGCGCATCCAGGTATTTGATAACGGGCAAGGAATTGGCGGGGAGAAGCTCGAAGAGATACGCGCCGGTACCTACAGCGGCAGTAGGAACGGGTTCGGCATGAACAATATCAGGGAACGTCTGGCGCTATATTTCGGTCCCTCAGGCCGTCTTGAAATCGACAGTGCAGAAGACGAATGGACGGCGGTAACCATCCATATTCCGGTCTGCATAGAACGTCCCGAGCTGAAGAGGAAGGAGGGGTAACATGCGTGCATTGATTGTTGACGATGAGCCTATGCAAATTCAAGGCCTGCTCAAGCATATCCGCTGGGAGGCACTTGGCTACAGGAAGCCGCTTACCGCCCATTCAGGGATGGAAGCGCTTAAAGTATTGCAGGAGAATAAAGTGGATGTGCTCATTACCGATGTGGCGATGCCCGGGATGACCGGAATTGAGCTGCTCGCCAGAATTCTGGCTGATTATCCGCAGCAGCAGTCTATGCAGGCGATAATCATTAGCGGCTTCGATGAATTTGAATTCGTGCAGGAGGCGATTCAGCTTGGGGCTAAGGCCTATGTGCTGAAGCCGGTCAAGACGGAGGAGCTGGAACAGAAGCTGGAGGCCCTCCGCGCAGCAGCTGAGAAGAAAAAACGGCTGGAGCAGGAAACAGCCCTGCTCAGAGAGAAGGTTACAGAGAGCCGGGAAGTGTTGTTGGAGCGATTCATTAATGATCTGACCGGAGGCTGGATTCACAGTGATGAACTGCTGGATTCATGGCGGCGTCTGCTTGATCTTCCGGCAGGAGAGTGGCAGGCTACGCTGTTCCTGTTCGATTGTGACACTCTTCACCTGCATCATAGTCATGATGCCAAGGAGCAGATTCTACTGGGTGAAGGACTGCAAAATGCGGTGAAGCTTGGGCTGGACGGCTTCTCCGGCGCGTATATCGGGACAGCGGGAGCAGGTGAGACTGCTGTGCTGGTTCTGGAAGCGGTTCCAGAGGTGCGGGCCAGGCTGGAGAAGCAGTTAATCTTCATACAGGAAGTGCTTCATGAACAATATAATGCTTCAGTTACGGTCGGGGTCAGCAGAGAGGCGTGCAGCTGGATGGAAATTCCGCTCCTGTATAAAGAGGTGCGGCATATAATTGCCGATGCACGGCTTGCCGCATACGGGCAGATTGTATACTGTGACCGGCATCTGATGAACGAATATCACGACTTCCGGCTGCGTGAGGAGTATATTCCGGAAATCGTCAAGCTGCTGGAGCTGGGGGAGAACAGCAAGGCGTCGGCTTATACAGGCCATGCCTTTGAGATGATGGGCGGAGAGCCCATCTCGTTCTCTTATGTGCAGGCGTTCGGCATGGGACTGCTCAGCGAGCTGGCGCGCAAGCTTAAGCGGAATCAGGAAACGGATACCGAAACGAACATTCGGATGTGGCAGCGCTTAATTGACTGCAACGGAGTGGAGGAAGTGCGGAAGGCCGTTCTGGAATATCTCGCCCATTATACACAGCATAAGCAGAAGGAGCAGACTGCGCAGCAGCACCATCTGATCCAGCAGGTACGGCAGCATCTGGCCGCACATCTGCAGGAGAATCTGACGGTGAAGCAGCTGGCCGGGCTGTACCATCTCAATTCAAGTTATTTAAGCGTGCTGTTCAAAAAAGAAACAGGCCAGACGATCTCCGAATATGTCCAGGAAACACGCATGAATAAGGCCAAGGAGCTGCTCCGTGATCCTGGCATCAAGGTGTATGAAGTGGCGGAGCAGGTAGGGTTTCAGACGGCGGCTTATTTCACCTTTCTTTTCAAAAAGACCACGGGTACCACCCCGCAAGAGTATAGAGATTACTATTACTAGGAGTGATAATAGTGCTGTCAAAGATCAGCCTTGAAGGCGAATGGAAGCTACAGCTGGAAGAGAAGAGGAAGGGACTGGTAGTACCTTTTACCGATGTAATTATGCTGCCGGGAACTACCTCTTACGCCCGCAAAGGGCCGAAGAATGAGGAAATTCTGGTAGGCGCTCTGACGGATGAATACCGTTATGAAGGACCGGTCTGGTATTCCAGAGAGGTTGTGATTCCGGAAGAGCTGGCGGATAAGCACTGCTGCTTGTATCTGGAACGTACAAGGCTTACCACTCTCTGGGTGGATGGTGAGGAGATCGGCAGCCGTGACAGTTTGAATACTGCACATGTATATGAGCTGCCGCAGCTGCAATCCGGGAGTCATACGCTTACCATCCGGGTGGACAACACCGGCTATCCGACCAAAGGCGGGCATATGACCTCGCCGGACACCCAGACCAACTGGAACGGGATAACCGGCCGGATGGAGCTGCAGTTCTATGGAGAAGCCCGGATTAGCGGCATCAGGCTGAAGTCTGATCTGCCTGCACGTTCGGTGCGGATCTCGGCAACGCTGGAGAGCATGCAAGGTGCTACACTCGCAGTATCTGCCAGTAGCTTCAATAGCGAGACAACACATTCCGCAGAGGAACAGGAATATGTCATCGCACCTGGGCCGTTCAATATAGACTATGCACTGGGTCAGGGTGCGCTGCTGTGGAGTGAATTCGCTCCCAATCTGTATACTGTCACCCTTGTTCTCATGGGCAGCGATGGAATTCCCGTGGATCGGCAGGTGGTGATCTTTGGGCTTAAGTCATTCCGGGCCGAAGGCGATAAGTTCACCATTAACGGCGAGCAGACCTTCCTGCGCGGCAAACATGACGGCCTGATCTTCCCGCTTACCGGCTATGCTCCGACTGACGCCCGAGAGTGGGTACGGATTCTGGGTATTGCGAAATCTTACGGCATTAACCATTACCGCTTCCATACCTGCTGCCCGCCGGAAGCTGCGTTCACCGCTGCGGATCTGCTTGGAATATACATGCAGCCGGAGCTGCCGTTCTGGGGCACGATTACAGTAGAGACGGACGAAGGGCATAATCAGGCGGAGCAGGATTATCTGATCAGCGAAGGATATGCCATCCTGCGGGAGTTCGGCAATCATCCATCCTTCGTGATGATGTCACTGGGCAACGAGCTGTGGGGCAGTAAGGAGCGGATTGATTCCTTCCTTGCAGATTATAAAGCGTTCGATGACCGACCGCTCTACACTCAAGGCTCCAACAACCATCAGTGGGTCCCGGAAGTGCTGGAGCATGATGACTTCTTCAGCGGCGTACGCTTCACACGCGATCGGCTATTCAGAGGGTCATATGCCATGTGCGATGCTCCGCTCGGCCATGTCCAGACCTCACTGCCAGGTACAATGAAGGATTACGAGGACGAGATTGTTCCGCCGGGCTTTGGGAGCGGTGAAGCCGGGTCTGCTGAAGCAGGCGGTGAGATCCTGATCCAGTACGGTACCGGAGCCAAGGCAGTACAATCCGGCGGTGAATCCGGTGAATGGATACCGCAGGTTCCGGTAATTTCGCATGAGATTGGCCAGTATGCTACGTTTCCGGATTTCGAGGAGATCGGGAAGTACACAGGCCCGCTGAAGGCCGGGAACTTCGTCATCTTCCGCGAACGGCTGGAGAGTAAGGGGCTTGGCCATCTGGCCGATGCATACTTCAAAAGCTCCGGCCAGCTCGCTGTCGCTTGCTACAAAGAAGAGCTTGAGGCTGCCTTCCGTTCCCGCCGGCTAGCGGGGTTCCAGCTTCTGGATCTCCAGGACTTCAGCGGCCAGGGTACAGCACTCGTCGGTGTTCTGGATGCCTTCATGGATTCCAAGGGGCTGATTAGCCCGGAAGAGTGGCGGACCTTCTGTAATGATGCAGTACTGCTGGCAAGATTCCCTAAGTATAACTACGCCGCCCGGGAGACCTTCGAGGCCCATGTGGAGCTGAGCTGCTTCCGCAGCGGTATGCCGGATGCCATCGAGCTTCACTGGGAACTCGCGGTTGAAGGAGGAGTTCGGACAACGGGCTCAGCCGGAGCCTTTATTCCTGCCGGAACCCACTACATTGACATTTGTGATCTGGCGGTTGAGCTTCCGGCGGTTGACCGGATGAGCCGTGCGGAGCTGGCGCTCCGGGTTCAAGGAAGTGATATCCGTAAGAGCTACGACTTGTGGATATATCCTGAGCAGAGCGATAACCCGCTTGAAGCTGAAGGCATCCATGTGTTCACAGAGCTGTCTGAGCAGGCAGTCTCCCTGCTGGAGCAAGGCGGCAACGTGCTGCTGCTGCCGGAACCGCAGTCGGTTCAGAACGGAATTGAAGGCTATTATTGTACGGATTTCTGGTGCTACCCGATGTTCCGCTCGATCTCGGAGAGCATGAACCGTCCGGTTCCAATTGGTACAATGGGCCTGCTGATCGATAACCGGCATCCGGTGCTGCGCGATTTCCCGAGCGAGGCGCATTCCACTTATCCTTGGTGGACTATCGTGGAGCATTCCAAATCGCTTATCATGGACGAGGCGGACCGCAGCTGGAATCCTATCGTACAGACCATCGATAATTTCGAGCGTAACCACAAGCTGAGTTTCCTCACGGAGTGCCGTGTAGGTAACGGTAACCTGCTGTTGTGTGCACTGGACGCCGCTAAGGTAAGCGCAACTCTTGAAGGCAGACAATTCTTGACCAGTATAGCCGGTTATATGAATTCTACTGATTTCAAGCCCCAGTACCAGGCAACGATTGAAGAGCTTCAGGCATTGATTCGCTAACAGACTTGATAGAGCTGTCTCTAAGCCGTGAAGCGGCTATTGGGGCAGCTCTTTATTTAGATATTACTTCAGAATTCATATGCTTCGCGCTATAAATATTCCTTCTATAGAATACAACCGATGAAATTGACTACATAGATTGTTAAGCTTCAGTATGGTATTGTTATTTTCGAGCTTTTGAGATCTAGTAATCTAGTTATACCGGAGGGAAATATGGATATTATTGAATTTCAGCAATGGGTTAAGGAATATTATAAGAATCGCAACTGGTCAGACTTGGATATCTTTGTCCGTATTGGATTTCTTGCTGAGGAAACCGGGGAGGTAGCTCGTGCAATTCGTGCACTGGAGATTGGCAGGGATCGTCCAGATGAGGTTGCAGGTACATTTCTAGAGAAAAAATCTGAATTAACAGAAGAACTTGGAGATGTTTTAGGAAATCTCATTGTGATCGCAAATAAATATGATATATCGCTTGAAGATATCCTAATATCGCATAAACAAAAGCTTCAGGCACGTTACGCAGAAAATTAAAATAAACAATGGTAGATGGCTGAATTGGCAGATGGATTTATTCCTCTTCCTGGAGCGGCAGTCTAAGCTGCTGCAATTAAGCAAACCATATGTACCTTAACCAGGCGTGCACGGCAAACTCTCAGCGTGCAATGGGTTAAGGTATTAATGGTTTAGGGTATTACTTACAAGTTTAAGTCGGATACTTCTCTACTCTGCTGAATATACTCCATGAACCTTTTGGAGGCGGGGGACAGATAATGGTCCCGTCGCCATTGCAGGCCCACTTCCCATTCCCAGCCCGGTTCCTGGATGGGAATCCAGACCAGACCGTCAAGCATCAGTCCCAGCGTCTGTGGAAGCACGGATACGCCGAGCCCGGCTTTGATGAAGCCGGCCACAGTAATCAGATCCTCAGCATAATAGGTAGAGGCCAGCTCGAAATTAGTATTTTGGAAGAGGGAGGTGATTGTGTTCTTGAGTCCACAATTCGTTTTCAGTCCTACAAACGGCTCACCTGACAGCTCGAACAGACTCAGCGAGGAACGCGCTGCGAACCGGTGGGAGCTGGAGACCACAATATAAATCGGTAATCTGCGAAACACCATCCATTCCTTATTCTCCGCCGTAGTCTCTCTGGACGTAATCAGCATATCCGAGGTCCCGTTATCCAGCGCTTCGTCGATATCCCCGTGATTCCCCTGATACAGATCGAACCGTACCTTCGGATGATCTGCCTGATAGTCTCTGATAAGCGATGGGATCAGGTCCACGCCAAGAATATTCAGATAAGACAGATGAACGGTTCCACTGTCCGCATTGGACGACTCCTCAATCTCCCGCACCCCATTCCCGATATTGCGCAGCGCTTCTTCGACCCGCGAACTGAACATAACCCCATAGCGGTTTAACTGGACATTGCGGCCCTTACGCTCGAATAAAGGAACCCCCAGCTCACTTTCCAGTTTGGAAATCGCATGGCTCAAGG
This sequence comes from Paenibacillus sp. FSL P4-0338, assembly GCF_038002365.1. Taxonomy (NCBI): domain Bacteria; kingdom Bacillati; phylum Bacillota; class Bacilli; order Caryophanales; family Paenibacillaceae; genus Paenibacillus; species Paenibacillus sp. FSL P4-0338. The sequence goes on from NZ_JBBOCG010000001.1 coordinate 1,499,867, forward strand.
CAGGCTGCGTAATTCGCAGCGCTTTGGACGCAGAGGTCATATGCTCAAGCCGGGCTACGGTCAGAAAATACTCCAATTGTGTAAGCTCCATGTAGACAGACAGCTCCCTTTATATATTAATATTATTCATGAATTTAATGAAAATAATAAATTAGACGCTCATATTAATCAAGTCTAATATATACATATAGACCTTAGGGCGGCTGGACTTCCAGCCTATCCTGAGGAATCCCTAATGAAAAGAGGCTGTAACGATGGCTATAACTTATGCTAGTCCGCTGACAGAATACGAAGGTAAAAGAATCCTGGTAACAGGCGGTACCAAGGGAATGGGACAGGCAATCGCTGCCCGGTTCACAGCGGCAGGCGCTGAAGTTATGACTACTGCCCGGACACTTCCGGCGGAAGGGCCCGCTTCTGATTTGTTCGTCCAGGCCGATCTGTCCACGCCCGAAGGCGTGGAGCGGGTCATTGCTGCAGTCAAGGCCCGGTTCGGGCGGATCGACATTCTGGTGAATAACGCTGGCGGCAGCTCAACACCAGCTGGGGGATTTCTCGCAGCATCCGATGAACACTGGATGGATGCGCTGAATCTGAACCTGCTGGCAGCTGTGCGGCTGGACCGGGGGCTGATCCCGCTCATGCTGGAGCAGGGCAAGGGAGTCATCATCCACATCTCTTCCATTCAAAGAGTGATGCCGCTGATCGAATCGACCATCCCCTATGCAGCCGCCAAAGCTGCTTTAAGCAGTTACAGCAAGAGCTTATCTAAGGAATTCTCTCCGAAGGGTATCCGGGTGAACCGGGTCGCGCCGGGCTTCATTCAAACCGAAGCAACCGGGGACTTCTTGAAGAGTATCGCGGAGGTGACAGGCAGTGTGGAAAGTGCGCTGCAATCGGTAATGGACGCGCTGGGCGGCATTCCCATCGGACGCCCCGGCTTCCCTGAGGAGGTGGGCGAGCTGGTGGCCTTCCTCGCTTCCGACCGCGCAGCCTCCATTACGGGTGCTGAGTACGTGATTGACGGGGGAACTGTACCTACGGTGTAAGTTGAAGCTGACTGTAGGCTCTGCTTAAACTAACTCTACCATTTAGAACAGTCGGTTCAGCCATTTTTGGCTGAGCAGCTGTTCATTTTTTGTTTTCTGTTGACACAGCGGCCGGAAGTCCAAATGTTCACCGCAGCGATGACCTAGCTTTAAGTTGTAATAATTCTTTATCTTTTCTTTAGATTTGGTTTAGACTGGATTAAGAATGGCAGGCTATAGTTACAAAGAGCGCGGCTTGCATGACAAGATAGAGGGGGATTCACCATGTATACCATTCTCATAGCCGATGACGAATCGGAGATTGTTGAGCTTCTGCAGCTGTATCTGGAGAAGGAATATACGATTTTGACCGCAGAGAACGGAATTGAAGCGCTCCAGCGGATGCAGAATAACAAGATTGACCTGGCGATACTGGACATTATGATGCCTGGGATGGACGGGCTGCAGCTGCTGAAGCGGATTCGGGAGCATGAGCAATTCCCTGTACTGTTCCTGTCCGCCAAGAGCCAGTATCATGATAAAATCCTGGGGCTTGAGCTTGGAGCGGACGACTATATCGCTAAGCCCTTCAATCCGCTGGAGATTGTGGCGCGTGCCGGGGCCATGCTGCGGCGGGTGCATCAGTTCGATGCCAAGGCAGCAGAAGAGGAGAAGCCGAATGAGCAGATCGTGCTCGGCAGGCTGACGCTGGACCGGAGCACCTGTCAGGTTGAGGTGGCCGGGGAGGCCGTCGCTCTGACTTCTACTGAATATAAAATCCTGGAGTTGCTGATGCAGCAGCCGGGCCGTGTGTTTACACGCAAGAAAATATATGAGACGGTCTGGGAAGACTTCTACGTCTACGAGGACAACAGCATTATGGTGCACATCAGCAATATCCGCGACAAGATCGAACGAGATTCCAAGAGACCGGAATACCTGAAGACGATCAGGGGATTGGGGTACAAAATTGAAGCACCCGTGGAAAAGTAGAGATAACCGCCCGCTGCAGACGTCACTAACCATCGACTTCCTGCTGTTCAACTGTATGCTGCTTATGCTGATGTTAGTGGTCTATCTATTCGTGCAAAAGGATATTGCTGAGGTTATCCGGGAGCGGATGACGCCAGATCCCAATCTGTCTGTAGAGGCCGGGACGTACCGGGAGGAGCTGGGGCAAGGGCCGGAGAGTGAGCGTCTGCTGAAGAGCGGAGGCTGGCTGGAGCTGCTGGATTCCGGCAAGCGGGTGATTCAGGTCATTGGTGAGAAGCAGGATGATATTCAAGCTTATGACGAGGACATGCTGTATCTGGGACTGGAGAACCGCAGGGGCCAACCTTTTTACTATTCTATTACGAGTGTTACGGAGCAGGACAGCGGGGCAGCCTGGATGTTGCTTAAGATTCCCCGCGATGTAATCAATATCTCCATTAACAACGAGTTTCTGGTCTCCTATCTGAATCATTCGGTGTTCTTTTATGTATTCCTGGTCAGCGGGCTGATTCTGCTGCTGATTTTTGTGTACAGCTATTGGGTCTCCAGACGGATCAAGAAGCCGCTGCGGGTGCTGAATCTAGGCTTGAACCGTATGATGGAAGGGCATTACAACACGCGTATTGCCTTGTATGCAGAGACCGAGTTCCTGCGGATTGGCCACAGCTTCAACTATATGGCTGATGTGATTGAGAAGACCACCGAGGAGAAGCGCCTGGCCGAGACAAGCAAGCAGCGGCTGATGGTCGATCTGTCCCATGACCTCAAGACCCCGATAACCAGCATCCAGGGGTACGCGCAGGCCCTTATCGAAGGACGCGTTACAGACCCTGAGCGGCAGACGAAATATTTGAATTACATCTATACCAAGTCCGTTCAGGTCACGAAGCTCATTACGCATATGCTGGATCTGCTTAAGCTGGACTCACCGGATTTCATCCTCCGTATAGAGCGACTTGAGCTGGGCGATCATCTGCGGGAGATTATTGCCGACACCTACGGCGAGATTGAGCAAAAAGACTTCGAGCTTCACCTGCAGGTGCCCGAAGAAGAGCTCTATGCCCGTTATGATCCTGAGCTGTTCGCCAGTGTCATTAATAATCTGATCTCTAATGCCCTCGCCTATAATCCCGAAGGGACGCGCATCCGGGTATCTGTGATTCCTGAGGACACGCAGATCAGGATCGAGATTGCGGACAATGGAGTCGGCATTCCGAGGGAGCTGTGGTCTACGATCTTTGATCCGTTTGTGCGGGGGGATGAGGCCCGGACAACGGCCAGCGGAGGAACCGGTCTGGGCTTGTCCATTGCCAAGAAGAACGTGGAGAAGATGGAGGGCTCGCTGCAGCTGGAGAGCAGGGAAGCGGAGCCAACAGTATTTGTGATTCGTATCCCGAAGTAGAGGAAATAATTAACTTCTTGTCGAATGTACTGATCTGGAAGATTCCGGCACCTTGCCGGGGCACCTAACTTACATTGGGGGAAGGAATTAGAACATCTATGAAAAAACTTGCATTACTGCTCACCACTCTGCTGCTTGCGCTCGGACTGGTCTATCCGGGAGGCGCCGGACAGGCAGCGGCCGCAGCCGCACCGGACTATACGGAGATTGCTACGTTTGTCGAAGGCAGCCTGCTTATTTCGCCAGTCAAATCTGTACTCGTGAATGGCTCTGCCTATGTACCGGTTAAGCTGGCCGGACAGATTCCGGGTTTCACTGTGGCGGCGGATACCACTGGCGTAACGCTCACAGGCAGCAAAGGAAGCACCAAGCTGAACAAGGATAACTCTATTCTTTACAAAAGCTCCAATTACGTAGCCTTCAAAACCCTGCTCAAGTTCGGAGCAATCGATGGCAAATATGCCTCCAGCGCCATAGCGTTGTTCGTCTGGAGCACAGAGGATGGCAAGAATAAGAGCAATAGTATGCTGTACGCGATCAGCAAGCTGCCAGGTACGATGGGCACTGTGTTGGGTAAAAAGGTCTATTTATATGGACATCCGGGAAGCCATTGGGTGAAGAGTGTACAGTACATCGATGACTACAATCAGAACCTGGTGCTGCAAAATGAAGCCGGAACCGAATGGGTCCTGGATTTGAATGAATATGTGGACAATACTATGTACACCGCCACCCATCTTCAGCTTCTGCAAAAAGTCTATAATGGAACAACCGTATGGACCAGAAATCCTAATATGAACAATAGCCTTTTCAAAAACTTGGAGAAAGTGACCATCAGCAACTTCCGCTCCAATCCTACAAATGGTAATCTAGAAATCATCATTCGCCGGGCCAATGGGCAGGAGATTCCAATAGAGATTGATAGTGCTGAGAGCTATGTTACTTATTTAGATGAAATATTATGTTTCCAGAATCCGCGCACCCTCTTCAAGATCAGCGATAAAATGTGGTCTGCCATCCGTGAAGAGCGGGCGGTCAGCGGCATGACGATGACAGAACTCTTACTATGCTGGGGAGATCCGGACAGCATTAAAGATAATTATTTGGTGTACGGCAACCAATACGTCTATTTTCATAACAATAAGGTCTTCTCTATAGTAAGTCTGTAATTAAGCGTGGAAAAGGGGCTTCCCGTCAACGGGCTTGCTTAAGGAATTCATGGAATTCCTTAGGCAGGCTCTTTTTCGTTTGCTTGGACAGGATAGCCGGTGCAACTCTTCCAGGTTTTGAGCTTCGGGGATTTCATGTATAATGAATGCACTGGAACCAGCTATTCTTATACACTTTAGGAGGACATTATGGAACTCATTCAACCCCAGGCCATTCAGACCCGAATCGACGATTTCGTCTCTGAGGATCTATATATCCATCTTGAGCTCACAACAGGAGCTTATGCCAGTCATATCGACAGCACCCGTCCCCCGGGCTCGGCGTTCATCAGCAATGCGGTGATCCGTTATACGAACGGCTCCATCTCAGGGACAGGACCTTACCGGGTCGGTCTGAAGACAGAGCAAGGCTGGATTTACGCCGAAGGACTAACCCATGTGGATGAGCACGATACAGAGCGGCTGATTCTAGCCGGTCATGACAGTCAGGGCAAGCTGATTGTGGCGTTGCAGCTTAGCCGCAGCCCTTTTTAATGAAATTGGAGGAACAACTAGCCGTGAATAATAAATCTATGGAACATGCAAGAATCCTGGTTGTACTTCCCCATCCCGACGATGAGGCCTACTTCGTATCCGGGACACTGGCGATGTATATCGCAGCAGGTGCAGAGGTGACCTATGCCTGTCTGACACTCGGAGAGATGGGCCGGAACATGGGCGTTCCGCTCATTGCGAACCGCACGACCCTGCCGGCCATCCGCCAAGCGGAGCTGGAGGCTTCCTGTAAGGCCATTGGGATACAAGACCTGAGGATGCTGGGCTTCCATGACAAAATGATTGAGTTCGAAGAACCGGCACGCCTGGATCACCGGATTGAATCGCTCGTGAAGGAGCTTACCCCCTCGCTGGTTATTACGTTCTACCCCGGTTATAGCGTGCACCCGGATCATGATGCCACTGGTGCTGCGGTGATCCGTACCATTGCCCGGCTGCCCGCTGCGGAACGTCCGGTCGTACATAGTGTCGCCTTCTCGAACGGCCATCAGCAGCGGATTGGAGCAGCCGATGTAGTCACCGATGTAACGCCTTTTATCACTGTCAAAATAAACTCCATTCTGGCGCACCGCACCCAGTTCCAGCCGGAGAAGGTGCTTGGCGGCCTTAAGCCAACCGAGCCAGCAATCTGCAGCAAATACGGAACGGAACGCTTCTGGACCTACCGGTTCTCAGAATGCAAGGAACAGCCGGAGGAAGCGGCATTGTGCAATTAAGAATGGAGGCCTAGAGATGTCAGAACAACGGGTATACATCCGGTACCCTGAGGCGGGAGATGCCGCTGAGCTGATGGGGATGTACCTGCGTAACCGTGAATTTTTTGAAGAGCATTCCCCAGAGATCAGCGAGGATTTCTATACAGAGCAGTACCAGCGGGACAAGCTTGCGCAGTATGAAGAGTTCCGGGCAGCAGATGAGAGATACGACTTTCTGGTCATTCACAAGGCTGACCGCCGGATCATCGGCAGTGTCAGTCTGTCTTTTGTGGTAAGGGGACCGCTGCAGAGCTGTATGATCGGGTACAGTCTGGACAAGGAATATAACGGTAAAGGCTATATGACGGAGGCGGTGAAGCAGGTCGTGCGCTATGCCTTCGAGGAGCTGAAGTTCCACCGGATTACAGGGGAAGCTTCACCGGATAATCCCGGTTCTATCCGTGTACTGGAGAATGCAGGATTCCACAAAGAAGGCATTGCCCGGCTGAATGTGAAGATCCGCAGTGTATGGAAGTACCACCAGATTTTGGCAATCATCAACCCGGCGGATATTAGTTAACGGAGTTAACACTAACAGATTAGCACCATAAATATTAACATTGTGGAGGATCACCAATGAGCCAGCGTTTACGAATTACCCGTTCCATGCAGGAAGAGAATGCAGAGCAGGCGCTAACCCTGGAGGAATGCAAGCGATACTTTGCCGCTAAATCCGGCTTCAGCTATTCACAGGTCTACACTGTGCAAGGTGCGGAGAGCACGATGTCGATCGAAGGGGATTTTTTCATGTGGAGTCATGAGGGGGCGGAGTACCCGTTCCGGCTGTACATGGGTGAGCTGTACGTGGCCTTGTCCATGGAGGCGATTGTGTCTGTGATTCTTGAGATTGCCACGGACCTGCGGGCAGATGTGGTTGAGGGGTAAGCTGAGTAAAGTTCAGATTAAGCTGTTTTTTACACATTCTGTATGCTCCCCGGATGTTATATTGATACAGTACATATAAGAACTGGGGGAACCAGAATGAATACATATCATAGCAGGGTACAAGAGCTTCACACGATGCTGACCCGCTTTATGGAGAATGGACCGTTTACCGGATTGCAGGTGGGGATCGTTAGTGAGGACGAGGTTCTTTTTACAGGAGAATATGGCAGCGCTAATGTGTCTACAGGTGAGCCTGTGGTCAGCAGTACTCTTTTTCACCAGGCATCTGTCTCCAAGACCTTCGTAGTTACGGCTGTGATGCAATTGGCAGAGCGTGGGCAGGTAGAGCTGGACTCACCTATAGTGAGCTATCTTCCGTATTTCAAAATGCACGACGAACGCTATCAGCAGCTTACGGTGAGACAATTGTTGAATCATACCTCCGGGATGCCGGATGAGGACGATTATGGCTGGGACCGGCCTGAATATGATGAAGGAAGTCTTGAACGGTATGTCAGAGGCATCCGCCGCCATGGCTTAATGAGTGATCCGGGTACTCATTTTGCTTACAGTAATATCGGTTATGAGATACTAGGGGATCTGATTGCCAAGGTTAGCGGCCTCAGCTTCGAGGAGTATATGCGGCAGCATCTTCTGGAGCCTGCTGGAATGAGCACGAGTTCATTTTTGAAAATGGAGGTTGAACAGGTGCTGGCTGCGCCCCATGTACTGAGGAACTCTAGAGGGTACGGACCCTATGTAAGCGAAGTGTTCCCTTACAATAGAGCGCATGCTCCCAGCTCCACACTGTATACGAATGCACAGGAGATGTGCCAATATATGCTGATGCACCTCGGGCAGGGGCAGGCTGAGGACAGATATAATGCCCTACAACCCGGCAGCTATGAACAGATGTGGAGTCCTACTATGGCTACAGGCTGGGGGCCGGAGCATGAAGATGTGGGTCTGGGCTGGTTCCTGGGCCGCTATAATGGCTCCCGGATGCTCTCGCATTCCGGATGGGATACCGGATTCCTCAGTGAGCTGATTCTGCTACCGGATGAGAATCTCGGCATCTCCATAATGACCAACTGTGACCATGTGTGGCTGGGCAGTGTGACCCGTCCTATTCTGGATCTGCTGCTGGGTATCGAGGTCTGCCAGCTAAAGCAGTCGATGGTGCATCATCTTGCCAAGACCGTTATAACCAGCAGTGCAGGGGAGGCCATTAACGAATACCAGCGTATCCGGCGCTCAGAGCAGGATAAGTATTATGAGGCGGATTTTGAATTTAGGCGGATTGCTGATACCTTAAGTTATAGCGGTCACCGGGAGGAAGCGATACGTATTCTTACCTGCGCTGCTGCTATATACCCGGACAGTGAAGCCGTTGCCGGCAAGCTGCAGCAGCTTCAGGACGAAGCCTAGATTTCCCAGCGGGGTTAGACCCGTCTTCTAAGCACTCCCTAGCGGTCATCAAGACTGTGAAGGGAGTTTTTGGGCTTTAGAGAACGCCGCCGGGACATGAACACCAGACACAGGGCAATGACGGTAAGGATCATCCCCAGCACCTGGAATCCCCTGAAGCTGAACGGATTGCCTATAACGATTCCGATCAGCAGAGAGGAGAGGATGGTTCCGAAATATCTGGACGTACTGAATAAGCCGGAGGTAACCCCGATTAGCTCTTTCGGCGAGTTGTTGAACAAGGCCGCTTGCATGGCCACATTATTCAGCCCGTTGCTGATTCCGAAGGCCGCCAGAGCCAGTAGAATACTGATGACAGGCGAAGCCGGATCGAGCATTACGATCCATACAGACCCAAGGGCCATTAGGATGGCCGATACGGTCTGCGCTGGCCGGGGCCCGGAGGCATCGATCCATCTTCCGGCCAGCGGAGAAACGGCGAGCGAGCTTAGACCCAGGCTTAACATCAGCAGCCCTGTGTGGAATTCACTGACCTGACGAACGAGCTGCAAATAAGAAGGCAGACCGAAGAAGACGGAATAAAATAATAGATTAACCAGCATAAATTCAACATTGACCCGGATCAGCCCGGGAGATCTGGCGAAGGTACGCAGAGGAATGAAGGGCATAGCTGTTCTTAACTCATGCCTTACGAAAATCATAAGCAGGATGAGCCCGGACAGTCCGATGATGATATTGAATAGGGAGACATGACCGGAGGACTTGGCGGAGAGCATCTGCGCAAGCACAGCCACCAGCCCTATGGTGAACAGTAGAATTCCAGGCGCGTCTATCCGGTTCATCCATTGCCTTAGGGACAGCTTGGTTACTATATCTGCTGACGGCTTGTCTTGCGGGATGGTTCTCCAGGCTAACAGGAAGCTGGCCGTTACAAACGGAAGGTTAATATAGAAGATAGAAGACCATCCCCACACATGGACGAGCACCCCGCCGATAAAAGGTCCTACCGCAGCTGCTCCCGATGTGAACATGGACAGCACCGACAGCGCGGACGCTTGCTTGTCTGTAATATTCACCCGGATGATTGCCATCCCCACCGCAACCACCATACTGGTTCCAATGGATTGGACAACCCGCAGAACGATGAGCCCCCCGAAGCCTGGAGACAAAGGCGTGAGCAGGGAGGCTGCGAAGACGATCACCAGTCCCGCCAGGAAAATTCTCCGGCGGCCGAAAATATCGCTCGCTCTGCCCATAACAGGCTGGGCAATAGCACTGCCGATATAGAACGAAAAAATAATCCAGGAAACCACAGTGAATTCAAGCTTGAACGCGTGCTGCAGCCTGGGGATCGCCACAGCCACCATCGAAGAGTTAAGCGGGTTAAGCATCATCCCCAGCCCAACGGATATCATTAACCACCAATTTCGTGCATTCATTGTTATTCCCCCTCAAGTACTGTACAGTTATCGTACAGGATAAGAGTTATTTACTCCAACGCATTTCATGGTATAATTCCATAGACTTGAAGGAATGAATGGAGGCGGATATGGAGCTTCTTCAATTGCAGTATTTCATCGCGGTTGCCCGCCTGGAGCATATGACCGAGGCTGCACACAAGCTGCATGTTACTCAATCCTCACTTAGCAAGACCATTCAACGGCTGGAGGAGGATCTCGGAGTCCCATTGTTCGACCGGAGCGGGAGGAAGCTGCGGTTAAATGAGCCGGGACGCAGATTTCTTGAGCGTGCGGAGAAGGCGCTGTTTGAATTGGAGCAGGGGAGGCAGGAGCTTAAGGACCTGTCCAGCCTTGTGTCCAGCACTCTTGAATTAGCGGTAACCACTGCGAGTACCTTGCCTGGTATCCTCCGGGAGTTTCGGCTCAAGCTGCCGGATATCCATTTTCACGTACAAATGCTGCCCATGCAGGAGATGATTACCCTTCTTCAGAGGGGAGAAGTTGATTTCTGCTTGTCCTCTCCTCCGGTCAGAGGGGAGGATTTGGAATGTCAGGTGGTCTGTAATGATCATATTCACCTTGCCGTTCCAGCCGGCCACCCTCTGGCAGATCGTAAGAGCCTGGGCTTGATAGAGCTTAAGAATGAGTGGTTTGTGGGTGTCAAACAAGGCTACGGGATTCGAGATTTGGTGGATTCCGTCTGCCAGGCTTCAGGATTCCTGCCACGCTATGTATATGAGGGAGACGAACCGGCCCGCTTGATTGACCTGGTGGAAGCCGGAATCGGCTTAGCCTTCATACCGGGTACGGCAAGGAATGCGCATGATCATATTCGTCTGATTCCGCTGGAAGACGAGGGACTGGTCAGGGAAATCGCCTTGTTGTGGCATAAGAACCGCTATATTTCACAGGCGGGCCTGATTTTCCGTGAGGTTGTTATGGAGTATTTCGCTAAGCTATGATGTCACCGGGAGGGATGAACCTATGAACGATACACAGACTACAGAACATAAGCGCATACTGGTGGTGTTTCCGCATCCTGACGATGAGGCTTTTGGAGCGGCTGGCACTATTGCGAAGTATATCCAGCAAGGCGCAGAAGTAACCTATGCCTGCCTGACGCTAGGCGAGATGGGGCGCAATATGGGGATTCCGCCGTTTGCCAACCGGGTGACGCTGCCGGAGATCCGCAAGGAAGAGCTGCGGGCATCCTGCCGGGCTATCGGCATACAAGACTTAAGGATGCTGGGCTTCCACGATAAAATGATTGAATTCGAGGATCAGCAGCTGCTGGATCAGACACTGCTGGCGCTGATCCATGAGCTGGCTCCGACGCTTGTGATTACCTTCTATCCCGGTTATAGCGTACACCCGGATCATGATGCTACAGGAGCAGCGGTTATCCGGGCGGTCCGGCAGATGCCGCCTGCGGAGCGTCCGGTGGTTCACTGCGGCGCATTCGCTATTGGCCATGAGAAGCATATCGGCCTCCCGGATGTGCATGTCGATGTCACCGCATTTCTGGACAAGAAGATGGCCTCTATCCAGGCACACCGTTCGCAATTCCAGGCGGCGGAGCTTGTCGGCAATCAGGTGCTGACGGCCGAAGAGATTCAGCTCCGCTTCGGGCATGAAGCCTTCTGGACCTACCCCATGAACACACAACACTAAGAGAAGGCAGGAATAACATATGAATCCTATGAATCAGAAAGACAGAATGCTCGCAGGATTGCCTTATAAAGCATGGCTGGACGGATTAACCGAAGAACGGACGGCCGCCCGGCTGCTGGTTCATCAGCTGAATTCACTCTCTCCTGACGCACATGAGGAGAGAGACGGGCTGATCCGTAAGCTTTTGGGCGCAACGGGGGAGCTTGTGCATATTGAGACTCCCTTCCGCTGCGATTATGGATCGAATATCACCGTAGGGAATAATTTCTATGCCAATTTCAACTGTACGATTCTCGATGTAGGCAAGGTGGTCATCGGCGAGAATGTCATGTTCGCTCCGAATGTATCACTCTATACAGCAGGCCATCCCGTCCATCCCGATTCCAGGAATTCTGGCTATGAATACGGGATTGCCATCACCATCGGCAACAATGTGTGGATCGGCGGTAATGTTATTGTGAATCCGGGCGTGACCATCGGGAATAACGTGGTCATAGGGGCAGGTAGTGTAGTGACTAAGGATATCCCTGATAATGTGATCGCCGTAGGCAGTCCGTGCCGGATTATCCGTGAGATCACGGAAGAAGACCGGAAATATTACTATAAGGATCGGGAGTTTGACGTCACTGACTACGTGTAGAGTCGCTGCTATACCGTCCTTAAGGGACAGGATTCGTTTCAGATCAGCACATAAGTGGCCCTCAGCGGCCCGTGCACCCCGACCACCAGCTTCATTTCAATATCCGCGGAATTGGAGGGACCGGAGATGAAATTAATTGATGAGCCCACCGGTTCCCCGGCCTCAATTCTCCGGTTAAGCGCCACAGCGGCATCCGTGGAGCGAAGCACCAGCTTCTCACGTTCAATCACCGCAATATAATGAGCAGGCAGGAAATGGAGCGACCGGCCCTGATCGGGGCGGCTCTCCACCACAACCGTTCCAGATTCCGCAAGTGCACAGTCGGCGAAGACTATGGCTGTATTCGCCGATTCAGCACGCCTGATATTCTCCGCACGTCCCGCCGCTTCTTCCCATACGGCAGCATCAGGGAAGGCCAGCCCGTATTCCCTGAACCGGGGATCACCGGAAGTCATCACGGCCCCGCCGCCACTTGCCTCTATCAGATCATCTAACGTTCTCTGCAGCAGCTCCCGCTTCGTCTCAATCACCTGAGTGTGGATGAAGAAGCATTGCTCCTTAAGCATCTCTACAAGATCATCTTGAGTAAGCGGACCGTAGCTGTCAGGAATGAAATTCTGGATCGGAGGACGCTGAACCTCTGACTTCCGTGCCCGTCCCAGCTTGGCGGCAATAGTATTCAGAAAAGCCTCCTTATTCATGTTCATATTCGTGTTCTCGGATGCTGTCATTACTCTGCCCCTCCTTTGCGCTTCTTCAGCCATGCCCGGAAGCTGTCATGCTGCTTGACGGGCTGCTTCAGGTCGCGTGAACCAATCCACCCCTGAATGATAGCCGGTCCCCGTACAATACGTCCATGTTTGCTCATGATCCGGCTGGCAGAATGGGCGAGCCTGAGCGTTTTGCCGAACAGGGCCGGGGAGGAGAGCAGCTTAGCGGCGGCCTTCATCTGGATTCGGTCGGCAGCGCCGGTTCTCTTCTGCTTCACAATATTCTGGCGGTGCATAATAAGCTGCTCATGCAGCGGGATTTTTACCGGACAGACATCTGTACACGCTCCGCAGAGGCTGGAGGCATACGGCAGCTCCTTATAGTCGTCATAACCGCCAAGCAGCGGCGTAATGACCGCACCAATCGGACCCGGGTAGATGGAACCGTAAGCATGCCCGCCGATATGGCGGTAGACCGGGCAGACATTCAGGCAGGCACCGCAGCGGATACACTGCAAGGCTTCGCCAAATTCACTTCCCAGAATATCCGAGCGGCCGTTATCGACGACCACCAGATGGAATTCCTCCGGTCCGTCGGTCTCCCCCGCTGCTGAGGGACCCATGACCGTGATATAGCTGGTCAGCTTCTGGCCGACAGCACTGCGGCAGAGCAGATTATCCAGGATCTCCATTTCCTCAATCGTCGGTACAATCCGTTCCATGCCCATCACTGCGATATGCGTCTTGGGAATAGCGGCGGTGAGGTCACCGTTCCCTTCATTCGTGACGAGATTAATTGCGCCCAGGTTGGCGATGGCGAAATTACAGCCCGTAATCCCGATCTCCGCATCCAGGAACTTCTGGCGCAGGACGGTGCGGGCGAACCCGGCCAGCTTCTCGGGCGTCTCATCGCCGGTGTATCCGAGCTTCTCTGCGAAGACACGCCTAATCTGCTCCCGGTCTTTATGCAGGGCGGGGGCTACGATATGGGAGGGAGGGTCCCAATCATCCATCTGCAGAATGTACTCTCCGAGATCCGTCTCAATCAACTCGCAGCCGGCTTCGAGCAGTACGCGGTTCAGTTCAATCTCCTCAGTAACCATGGACTTGGATTTGACGACCCGGGTCGCCTGCTTGCGTTCAATGACATCCCGTATATAACTGCTGGCCTCTTCCTTGGTTGCGGCAAAATAGATATGCCCGCCCTGCCGCTCAACATTATCCGCAAGCTGCTCCAGATAAAAGTCCAGGTTCGCCAGCGTATGCTGACGGATCAGCTGGCCGGCCTTCCGCCACTGCTCCCAATCCCCCAGCGCGGTAGCGGCTGTCAGCCGCCTAGTCTTAAGGCTGTCCTGTGCCGACCCCACGGCACTGCGCATGAAGGAATCCCCAAGGCCCTCCGCGGTCCGTTCGCTGAAGCTACGTGAATCCGTTTGCAGGCTCAAGTCAGTTTCCCCCTTTATGATTGGCAGGCGTATGCTGGTTGAGCACCTCTGCAATATGCATGACGCGTACCGGCTCACCCTTGCGGGACAGGCGCCCTCCGATGTTCATCAGGCAGCCCATATCTGCACTGATCAGGATATCGGCTCCGGTATCCAGCACACAGCCGCATTTCTCATCGGCCATCTGCCCGGAGATTTCAGGCATCTTCACCGCAAAAGTGCCGCCGAACCCGCAGCAGTTGTCGCTGTTCTTGAGCGGCTCAAGCTTCAGTCCCTTCACCTGCTCCAGCAGCTGGAAGGGCGTTTCCTTCTCGCCCAGCAGCCTGGTCATGTGGCAGGAGCGGTGGTAGGTAGCCGTTCCTTCGAGCGTGGCACCGACATCGGTGACCCCCAGCACTTTTACAATGAACTGGGTGAGTTCATATGATTTTTCTTTTAGAGCAACCGCTTTCAATTCCCACTCCGGGTCCCCGCTGAAGATCTTCGGATATTCATGAAACATAGCAATGCAGGAGCCGGACGGACCTACGACATAATCCGAAGCCTCGAAGGCCAGCATCATGTTCTGCATAGCAAGCTTAGATTCTTGCAGATAACCGCTGTTGTACGTAGGCTGGCCGCAGCACACCTGTGAAGCGGGGTAATCAATCTCGCAGCCGAGCCGCTCCAGAACTTCAACCATGGCAATACCGGCATTCGGAGCCATAAGATCTACCAGACAAGTGGAAAAAATACTGACTCGCACTCCCATCCCTCCCATCAATGAAAACCTATATTCACAGCTTAACTCAATAAGTCAATGAAAAACAACACAAAAACAAATAAAAAATGTGAAACTTATTGACAATAAATATTGATAGCGTTTACACTATGGATGGGTAATTGGAGAAATGGAATAATCTACAATGGAATAATCTACCTTGAGGGGGAGAAACAGTGACCAAGCATTTGATGTATATCAACGGCCAATTTACGGAATCCGAAGGCAAAGAGTGGATGGAAGTAACCAATCCGGCGACCGACGAAGTCATCTCACAGGTTCCCAAGGCAACCAGGAATGATGTCATACGTGCCATTGATGCAGCGGAGCAAGCCCAGGCAGAGTGGGAGGAGACTCCGGCGGTAGAGCGCGGCAAGTACTTGCATGCGATTGCTGACGGCATCCGGGCAGAGGCGGACAGCATCGCCAGGCTGATCTCGGAGGAAGTCGGTAAGACGCTGGAATTATCCACCGTAGAGGTTCATTTCACTGCGGATTATTTAGATTATATGGCGGAATGGGCACGGCGTTATGAAGGGGAGATCGTTCAGAGCGACCGTGATAATGAGCATATTTTTGTATTCAAAAGAGCGATCGGCGTCACCACGGGCATTCTGCCCTGGAACTTTCCGTTCTTCCTGATTGCGAGAAAAATGGCCCCGGCGCTCATCACCGGCAACACGATTGTCGTGAAGCCCAGCGCTGAATCTCCTAACAATGCCATGGCGTTCAGCCGGATTGTGGATCAGGCCGGATTGCCTAAGGGTGTATTCAACCTTATTACAGGCAGAGGTGCAGAAGTGGGCAACGAGCTGTCCAGTAATGCCAAGGTAGGTATGGTTAGTCTTACGGGCAGCGTACCTGCAGGGCAGAAGGTTATGGAGGCGGCGGCTGAGAATATCATCAAGGTCAGCTTGGAGCTGGGCGGCAAAGCACCTGCCATCGTAATGAAGGATGCCGATCTGGAGCTGGCTGTTCAGGCGATTGTGGCTTCCCGGGTCATTAATACAGGTCAGGTCTGTAACTGTGCGGAGCGTGTCTATGTCCATGAAGATATCAAGGAGGAATTCACCACTCGGCTGGTTGCAGCGATGAAGGCCGTGAAGTACGGAGACCCGCTTAAGGACACGGACATTCAGATGGGACCGCTTATCAACAAGGCCGCGCAGGAATCGGTACAGCAGAAGGTGGACCGGGCCGTTCAAGAAGGAGCCAAGATCGCTCTGGGCGGTAAAAAAGTTGAAGGAGCAGGCAGCTTCTTCGAGCCGACAGTGATCACAGACGCGACGAATGAGATGGAGATTGTGAAGGATGAAATTTTCGGTCCGGTCATCCCCGTCATTACGTTCTCAACTCTGGATGAGGCGATTGCCCTCGCCAATGACAGTGAATTTGGCTTAACCTCATCGCTATATACGCAGAATCTGAACGTCGCCATGAAAGTAATCAAGCGGCTGAAGTACGGGGAGACGTATATCAACCGCGAGAATTTCGAAGCGATGCAGGGCTTCCATGCAGGCTGGAGAAAATCCGGCATCGGCGGCGCTGACGGCAAGCACGGCTTGAACGAATACCTCCAGACCCATGTCGTCTACTTGCAGTACGACAAATCGGTTAACTGAATACGCAGCGACTGTTTGCTGCTTTGGTGAGGCGGCCCTTGTTTGGGGGCCGTTTTTTGGTGTTTTTCGGAGAGGCAGGTACGTAGTGTGCTTGGGCAGCATGAATTTTACATTATCCATCCGTTAGTGTGATTTTATTCTTAGCTATTTCATTATTATACCCGGGTAATATTGCATTTATATTTTTACCCGGGTATAATTAAATCAAATAGAAGGAGGTCAACCTATAACATGAGTATGAGTAATGAACAGACGCATTCTTACTGCACGGCATTTTTGGGAGCGGAAGCTGTTTCCAGCGGTTCATTAGAGCAGGTGGTTACTACAGTGAAGGGGAGGCTGAGTGACAGTGAACTGGCCCGGGTGCTTATCTTTGACGATTCCACGGGGAAGCCGATAGATGTTGATTATCACGGGACAACAGATGATGTGCTTACGCGGTTAGCAGAACCTTCAGGTGAGTCAACCGCTACAGAAGTGAATCCCCAGACCACGCGCCGGGCCGGACGGCCCAAGCTGGGGGTTGTATCCGGTGAGGTTACTTTATTGCCAAGGCAGTGGGAGTGGCTCAAAGCCCAGCCTGGAGGGGCATCGGTAACCTTACGCAAGCTGGTTGATGAAGCCCGCCGTACCGGAGAACAGCAGAGTACCATCCGCAAGTCACAAGAAGCAGCTTATGCCTTTATGACAGCCATGGCCGGGGATTTCAGCCATTATGAAGAAGCTCTGCGCGCATTGTATGCCGGTGATGCGGAGCGTTTGGACCAATGTACCCAAGACTGGGCACCTGATATCCGCAACCATGTGAAGCAGTTAGCTGCAGTTGCATTACAGAAGAAGAATTGAAGGAGAACAGACACTATGAACATTATACAGACGAATAGCATTGAGCTGGCTTACGACAGCTTCGGCAATGATAATGACGAGGTGATGATCTTGATTGCCGGACTTGGAACCCAGATGATCCGCTGGACTGTTCCATTTTGTGAACAACTAGCGGCCCGGGGCTTCCGGGTGATCCGTTTTGACAATCGGGACACGGGCTGCTCCACCCATTACAGCCATTACCCGGCTATGGATTTCAATGCCTTGGCGGCTGCGCTCATGTCGGGTCAACGGCCGGACATGCCTTACACGCTTGATGACATGGCCGGTGACGTGATCGGATTGCTTGATGCCCTGGGTATTGACGGGGCACATATCGTTGGCCGGTCCATGGGCGGAATGATCGCCCAGCTTGTTGCCAGTAAGTACCCGGACCGGGTCCTGTCGCTCACGTCCATCATGTCTACGTCCGGGAATCCTTCCCTTCCGCAGGCTTCCCCGGAGGTGATGGGGATGATGACTGCCCCGGGGCCGAACCCGTTTGAGGATGAGGCAGGATTTTTAGCGCACAGCATGGCTTTTGCCAAGCGTATTGCCGGTACCGGCCATCCATTCGATGAAGAAGCTTACCGGGCACTCATTGCGGAGGAATTCCGGCGGGCCTACGACCCGGGCAGTGTGGGACGGCAGATTGCTGCGATTGCGGTCTCCGGTGACCGCCGTCCGCTGCTGGCAGCCATTGAGGTCCCTGCACTTGTCATTCACGGGATGGACGATCCTCTGTTCGTTCCGGCGTGCGGCGAGGACACCGCTTCCTCCATCCCGGGCGCTGAGCTGATGCTGGTTGAAGGCATGGGACATGACCTGCCGCACCAGTTGTATCAGCAGATGATCGATGCTATTGAGCGGACGGCTCAGCGCAGTTGACTAACCACTACGTTGTGTAGTAGATTATAACTACTACGTAGTGTAGTAATAATGTTATGGACGCATAACAGACATATGAGGTGTTCACGGTGAACAAGATTCAGAAGCTATCGGATACAGAATTAGAGTTAATGGAAGCCATTTGGGCGAGTACACCGCCAGTTACTTCAACGGAGCTGCTGAACCAGTTCGCGCATAAGGGAAGGGATTGGAAGGCGCAGACGATATCTACCTTTTTGTCACGATTAGTGGATAAGGGGTTTCTGACGGCTACCCGGCATGGGCGGCTGAACAAGTATGTACCCGGCATTTCACCTGAGGACTATAAGCTGGTGGAGACTCAGCATGTCCTGGACGGGCTGTATCAGGGTTCGGTCAAGAATCTGATCTCTGCTATGTATGACGGCGACAAGCTGTCGGACCAGGATATTGACGAGCTGAAGCAATGGTTCTCGGAAAAGTAGGTGATGACGATGAAGACCTTGCTCGATATTCTAATCCCGCTAACCGTTGCCGGAAGCGTAGTGACACTCAGTATACAGGTACTGGGGAGGTTCTCCACCGGACATTTCCCGGCCCGATGGCGTTACGGACTCATTAAGCTGGCCTTAGTCTTTTATTTGTTCCCTATAGCTCTTATCCTGCCGTGGCTATCCCAACACCTGATTGTGCCGCACGCAGCCACAGGTGTACAGAATCCCCAGAGCGGGAGGATAACAGGGTATATAGCGGAATCTCTGCAGCCTACTCTAGCCCTTACCACAAGTACGGCCTATATCCTGTTAGGGATCTGGGCAGCGGGAGCCATTACTTTTGCCGCCTGGCAAGGGTATGCGTACCGCAGGTTCACCAGAGTGCTTAAGCGTAACCGGACCATGGTACCGGAGAATAGCGAGACAGCCATGATGCTGAGAAGCATCAAGGAGGAGCTTGGACTCACCTGTAGCGTGAAGCTCGCATTCAGTCATGTCGCACGCAGTCCTTTTCTGGCAGGATTATGGAGACCGGCGATCTATCTGCCTGTAGAGAGTCATGTCAATCTGGATATGGAGATGGTCCTGCGCCATGAATTGGTTCATCTGAAGCGGAAGGATCTGTGGATCAAAGCTGCATTGCTATTCGCCCGTACCTTGCACTGGTATAATCCGCTGGTTCATACGGTCCGGCATGAGCTTCATACCTGGAGCGAGCTGACCTGTGACCAGGAGGTTGTGCAGAAGATGTCTCATGCCGACCGCAAACGTTACGGCGGGACGATTCTGAATGTTATGGCAGGACCTGCCAGTCACCCCGGAGCGTTCTACGCCTCATTATCCGGTGACGGCAAACAATTACAAAGGAGATTATCCCATATGCTTAACGTCAAAAAACTAAACAGACAGACCCTCTTCCTATCGGTTGCCGCAGCACTGTTAATCGCCGGAATCGGCACATCTACTGCAGCATTGGCCTCTAAGATGACGCCGAAAGTTGTCGCCGACTCGGAGTATACTTCTTCTGACAATGCGGCTTCCGAAATTGCAGCTTCTAAAGTGCCCAAGGGTAAAATAACCGAGCCTGCCAAAGTATCTGGCACCGAGCCTGCCGAGAGCAGCACCATCCCCGCCCAGGAATATACAGCAGGACAACTCGTTGCCGGGCCCGCTGAATCTGCTGATTCTGTAACGGTTCCCGCTGAAGTGGCTCCTGGAGCTGCTCAAGCAGACATCACTGCGCAGCCGCTGCCTGAGCTTGTAGCATCCCCTGCTGAAAGTGCTCCCGTAACCGTGCCAAAAGCAAGTGCTGCCCAATCGGATTCCGGGCTTGCCCCTGCACCAGTACCTGAGCGGGAAAAGGCCATGGTAGAGGCTCTTCCCGAGCTGGTGCCGGCTCCTGCACCTTCTAAGTAACATAAGATATCTTGTGTAATTATATTGTGAACAATATTATCAATGACAGGAGCGGCTTCCATGTGGAGCTGCTCTTGTTCTTTGCGTTTTGATTTGATACTGACTATATTAATAGAGATAAGTTACACTTCTCCCGGCCGCGCCCCTCTGAATTTATTGGGGTAGAGTATTTCAGTATGAGGATAATTTGAAGTATTGGGGGCGAAGGAATGGACAGGCTATCGAGGATCAGATCCGAAGAGAAAATATATCATGATCAATGTTATGAGAGCAGCAAGTTATTTCAACCAGGCTCCTGGCTGCACAAACCCGTTACTACAGTCATTAATCTTATCAATCAGTATAAGGATCAAGAATACATTAGCATACTGGATCTGGGAGCTGGGGTTGGCCGGAATAGCATTCCGATCGCCGAATCGGTTAAGCCTAGGAATGGGAAAGTTGTATGTGTAGACTTGCTGGAGTCAGCCATAGCGAAGCTGAAGAGTTACAGTCAGCAGTTCGGTGTCGAGCCTTACATTGTACCTGTTCTATCTGATATTGAACACTTCTTCATTGAACCCAATGAATATGATATTATCATAGCCGTATCCTCATTGGAGCATGTTAGTTCGGCACAGGCACTGGAGCAGAAACTGAGTGAAATGAATGCCGGGACAAGGGCAGGCGGGGCGAATTGTATTATTATCGCGTCCAATATCCGGGAAATGCTTCTAGAGAATAAGCAAGAGCTGGACCCCATGTTTGAAGTGAATCTGTCTACTGAAAGAATGATTGAACTATTGAAACAGCAGTTTGCCGGATGGGAGATAGAGCAGCTGATCGTAAAACCCTTAGCATTTGAGATCAACAGAAACGGGCTGCCCGTCAAGTTGACCTCTGATTGCATAACCTTTGTTGCCAAGAAAAGCTGATCTTATAGAGATCGGCCTTTTTTGATAGTGATGGAGGTAATTAGAGTTTTTCTCCCCGCCTGTGACCACACGCACCACATCTTCCGTGAACTAGGCTACATTAAGAGTATGCCAAATGAAAGGTTTCACAAACTTCCGAAATTTGATTTGAATCCTCCTTTTTAAGCGGCTGGCGTAATAGAATGAGGTTGCTGATAAGGATTATCAATCAAATATTGGAGGCTAACACATATGAGTACACAGACCAGACAAATCGCAGGCGACATCCACTGGGTAGGCAAAATAGACAATCGCGAAGTTCCGTTCCACCGCCTGATTCTCGCCAAGGGCACCACCTATAACTCCTATCTCCTCAAAACCGGCAAGCCGACCGTAATCGATACCGTGGATATGGAATTCGGCCGCGAATATGCCGAGTGTCTCGCCGGAATGATTGACCTTATGGATATTCATTACATTGTCATTAACCATACCGAGCCTGACCACTCCGGCGGACTTGCGGCACTGGCAGCACAGGCCCTGAATGCTACGATTGTCTGCACCGAGATCGCTGTGCCTGAGCTGCAGGAGATGTATAAGCTGCACAGCCGCAACTTCCTGGTGGTGAAGGACGGAGACACGCTGGATATCGGCGGCAAAACCCTGCTGTTCAAAGAAACGCCGTACCTCCACACCGCAGAGACGATGATTACGTACTGTGTGGAAGACAAGATCCTGTTCCCTTGCGATATTTTCAGTACGCATGTGGCTGCCGAGCATCTGTTCAGTGATGAAGCAGGTTTCGATATCACGGAAGATTACAAAGGCTATTATGCAGCGATTATCCACCCGCACAGAAGATATGTAAGAACGCTGCTGGAAGCAGTGAAGGATCTGGAGATCTGCATGATTGCGCCATCCCACGGGTTCCTGATCCGCGAGGACATTCCTAAGTTCATCGGGCTGTACGCCACCATGAGCCGGGAGACCACCCAGGGCAAGAAGGCTGTCATTGTCTATACCACCATCAAGAACAGCACGAAGAAGATGGCCGCAATCATTGAGAATTGCCTGAAGGAGAACAATATTGAGACAGAAGTCTGGAACGCAGATAAAAGCAGCACCGCAGACATCCTGCGCAGCATAGAATCGGCAGACGCCGTCTTCATCGGCAGCTCCACGAAGTATGCGGATATGATCGGGAACCTGGAGGAAGTGCTGAAGGGTATGCATGAGATGAATCTGGAAGGCAAGCTTGCTACTGCGTTTGGCTCCTACGGCTGGAGCGGAGAAGCGATCGAGGTCATTCAGGATTATCTGAACGGAACGAATATGACTGTACAGAGTACCTCTGAGGTTATCAAAACCACCGGCATGACCCATGTAGAGTTCCCCGTTCGGGTAAGATTCTCCCCAAGAGAGCCTGAGAAGGTCCAGAAGATTAAGCATGCAACCGAATTTGTCTCGGATCTGCTGCTCAGTTCAATCTAGGGAGGAGGAAGCGAACATGACGAAGCATTACGTAATTGTTGGCGGCGGTGTAACTGCCGTCCATGCCGCCAAAGCGATCCGCGATCAGGACGCGGACTCGGAAATCTCGATCATCGGGGAAGAGAGCGGCCTGCCGTATAACCGGATCAAGCTGACCAAGGGCCTGTTCACCGACCTGCACAGCGAGAAGGTTCTGATCAAGAAGGAGAAATGGTACCGCGATAACCGCATCACCGTACAGTCGTCCACCCGCATCGTGTCTATCCACCCGGAGCGCCAGACGATAGAGACAGAGAGCGGCCAGTGTGTGGAATACCATAAGCTGCTGCTCTGCATGGGGGCGAAGAACCGCGCATTAACCATTCAGGGTGCCGGACTTGCTAACGTACACACCATCCGGGAGCTGGCTGATGCAGACCGGCTGAAGGACGGTCTTAAGGAAGGCAGCCGCGTAACGGTCATCGGCGGAGGGGTGCAGGGGATTGAGACCGCCTGGGCGCTTCACGAAGCAGGATATAACGTGACTGTGGTTGAATACGCACCCGCCCTGATGGGCAGACAACTGGACAGCTACTCTTCCAAGCTTTTGCAAGAAACCCTTGAACAATCCGGGGTGAAGGTGATTCTTCAAGCGGGCGTGGCTTCCATCGAGGGTACAGAGTACGTCACCGGGGTTACGCTGAATGACGGCACGAGCTTCCCGTGTGACCATGTGGTCTACTCTATTGGGATTGTTCCGAATACTGCTCTGGTTGACGACTCGAATATTGAGGTCCACAGCGGCATTGTTGTGGATGAATATCTGCAGACGAGTGCACCGAACATCTATGCAGCCGGGGACGTTGCCGAGTTCGACGGGCTGGTGGAAGGCCTGTGGGGCGGAGCGATGGAACAGGGCAAGATCGCAGGAAGCAATATGGCTGAAGCCCGGAGTGTATACCGCAGAGCGGTTCCGGTGACCTTGTTCAATGCGTTCGGGGTGTCCTTATTCTCCATCGGCAACACCGATGAGCGGAATTGCGATGAGTCGGTATGCGGTGAAGAGAATGGAGAGTATACACGGATTTTTGTGAAGGATCATGTCATTGTCGGGGCGTTGTCCTGGCAGGGTGCTGCAGCTTCGCTGGCTTACAAGGCGGCTGTTGAGCAAGGCGTCCGGCTGAGCGGAAGTGCTGACGGCATGAGCATTGACGAGATTATAGCAGAAACGCAGGCTGTATTGAATTAATTCACTAACCATAATAACAGGAGCTGATTACGATGAAAAAATATATCTGTACCCCTTGCGGCTACATCTACAACCCGGCGGTAGGCGATCCCGATGAGGATGTAGCTGCCGGCACAGCGTTCGAGGATCTGCCGGAGGATTGGGTCTGCCCGGTCTGCGGTGAGGACACCAGCCATTTCGTACCTGTCGAAGAGAAGAACACAATTACCCAATAGAGGATTAAAGCTAAGGCTTCACATTTCACATTACAGGGGGAACGGTATGAAAGAGCATTCCTGCCAGCACGCCGCAGAACCTTGTACACGCAAGGTACCGATTTTTGCCGCGCTGACCGATGAGGATCTTACCCGGATCAGCGCCATGATTAAGCACCGCAAATTCACCAAGGGCCAGCCGCTAATTCTCGAAGGCGCACCGTCCGATACGCTGTACATTATTCAGCAGGGACATGTGAAATTATCCAAGCTCACGCCCGAAGGGAAGGAACAGATTTTACATATCCTGACGAACGGGGATTTCTTCGGGGAACTCAGTATTTTCAACAGCGACGAGCTTAGCAACTTCAGTGCGTATGCGCTGAAAGACACCAATATCTGCCTGCTGACCCGCAGCGATATGGAGCAGATCATGACCGAGAATCCAGACATCTCCCTGCGCCTGCTCTCCAGCGTAACCAAACGCCTCGCCCACACCGAGAATCTGGCACAGAGCCTGGCGACCAAGGACCCGGAAATCCGGATCGCTTATATGATTATGGAGCTGAGTGAGAAATACGGCAAGCCACGCGGCGGACGCGTACATATCGACCTGCCGCTGTCCCGCGAAGAGCTGGCCAGTTATGTCGGAGTGACCCGGGAGACGATCAGCAGGAAGTTCTCCCGATTCGAGGACTCCGGCCTGATCAAGCTGATCGGCAACAAGCAGATGGTCGTCATGGACCCGGCGGGTGTGGAGCGGTTCATGGGAATATAAGAAGAGCTAAATATAGATTATGCGGCATTTCTATCATTCGTTGATGGGGAATGCCGCTTTTTGGTATGGACAGCCCGTTCGTATGACAAATCTTAAGGCAATGTTAAGGTTACCCGTGTTTAACTGAAAGGTAGGGTCAACATAATGGACTTACAGCCTTGCGGGATGGGCGGGAGGAGAGGTGAATGATGAATCAAACGATTCTGATTGTGGATGATGAGAAGGAGATCCGGGAGCTGTTGCGCCTGTATGTTGAAAAGGATGGATATACCGTGATCCAGGCCGGTAACGGCCGGGAAGCACTGAAGCAGGCTGCAGCTGCACGGGTTGATCTGGCTGTCATCGACATTATGATGCCTGAGCTTGATGGCTATCAGCTGATTAAGGGCTTGAGAGAGCACAGCAATCTGCCTATTATCGTCGTTAGTGCCAAGACAGAGAATCACGAGAAAATTCTGGGGCTTGACCTTGGCGCGGATGATTATGTGACTAAGCCGTTTGACCCATTGGAGGTACTGGCAAGAATTAAAGCCCAATTACGCCGCTATAGCGGCGGTGCAGCGGACTCCGCAGCGGATATGCTGATGGCAGGGGAGCTGTGTCTGGACATTTCTGCTTGCGGTCTATACTGGGGCAGCGTGACAATTCACCTTACCGCAACAGAATTTAACATCATTAAGCTGTTTATGCAAAGCCCGGGTCGCGTATACACCAAGCAGCAGCTGTATGAAGCGGCCTGGCAGGAGACGGCTATCGTAGATGATAATACGGTGATGGTGGCCATCAGCAAGCTGCGCGCCAAGCTTCCCGGCGGCAGTAGAGTGTCCATTGGAACCGTGCGGGGATTAGGCTATCGGCTGGAGGTGCATCCATGAAGAATAAGCGCAGCTTCAGAAGAGTCATCATGCGCAGATTCATAGGCTATACCTTCCGCATTGCGCTGACGCTGCTGGTCCTGGAGCTATTGTTCGGTCTGC
The DNA here is from genome assembly GCF_038002365.1 of Paenibacillus sp. FSL P4-0338. Taxonomy (NCBI): domain Bacteria; kingdom Bacillati; phylum Bacillota; class Bacilli; order Caryophanales; family Paenibacillaceae; genus Paenibacillus; species Paenibacillus sp. FSL P4-0338. The sequence continues at coordinate 1,525,592 of NZ_JBBOCG010000001.1, forward strand.
TTACATGGAAGAATGGGATGAACTTCGCGGAGCTGGCCTCTTCCCCGCTGGCTAAGGGAACGGAATCACTTCAGGTCACGTTGTCCGTGATCTGGATTCTTATTACAGCTGCCGTGTATTTTATCGGGATTACCTTGTTCGGGCGCGGGATCAACAGGAAGCTTATGGAGCCTGTAAGGAAGATGGAAGAAGGATTCAAGGCGGTGACCTCGGGCCATTTGAATACCAGACTGGATTTTGAGACGGAAACGGAATTTGGAGACATGCGGGATGCGTTCAACTATATGGCGCAGAGGCTGAAGGATGCCGAAGAACAGCGGATGAACATGGAGAGTGAGCGGATGCAGCTGTTCTCGCATATCGCCCATGATCTGAGAACTCCCATGACAACAATCTCCGGCTATGCCGGGGCCTTGGCAGGCGGGTTGGTTGAGGAGCCTGACAAACAGCGGGAATACCATCTGGCGATCCAAGCGAAATCGGGGCAGATGAACCAATTGATTGACCAGCTGCTGGCCTACTCCAAACTGGGTGCGCCCGGTTACCAGTTGAACTTAGTGAAGGTTGACCTTGTGGAGTTGCTTCGGATATCTTGCGCTACTCTATTTGGTGAAATCGAAGGTAAGCAAATGAACTTAGAGCTGCAATTACCGGACCATCCCGTGTTTTACATGTCAGACCCGCTGGAAATAAGCCGGGCTATCGGCAATCTGCTAACCAATGCAATCCGCCATAACCCGTCAGGCAGCCTGTTATATGTGGGATTAACGGATGAACCTGGCCGGATTGCAATCCATATTGCCGATAATGGAGCAGCGATCCCGGAGCCTATCGCCGGCAATCTGTTCGAGCCGTTTGTCTCCGGCAACGCTTCAAGAAGCACCAGCAGCGGAACAGGGCTAGGACTGGCAATTGTGCACAAGGTGATGGAACGGCATTCCGGCGGGGTTAGCGTATTGGACGCAGCCCCGCCCTATACCAAGGAGTTCGTCCTCAGTTTTCCTATAGGCTAAATCTGTAAGGACACAAATAGACGGAGGAGTGACATGTATTTACAAATTATTAAAAACGATCTGCGCAAAAGCAAGCTGATCACCGGCACGATTATGGCATTCATCCTCGTTGCTGCCATGCTGACCTCGCTCGCCGCATCGCTTACAGTGAATCTGTCCGGCGCAATTGATAACATGCTTCGATCGGCGAAGGCGCTCCATTTCATGCAGATGCATACAGGCAATGTTGATATGGACCAGTTGCGGCACTTCGCGGACACGAACGGAAGTGTTGAGGAATATCAGGTGCAGGAGTTCCTCAATATCGAGGGTGCAGAGATTGTGATCGGGAACGATACGCTTGCTGGAAGCATTCAAGACAACGGTCTTTCCGTACAGGGCAACAAGTTCGACTACCTGCTGGACTTAAACGGTAAGGTGATTCATCCTGCTGACGGTGAAATCTATGTCCCTGTCTATTACAGGCAGGAAGGGAACGCAGTACTTGGAGATACAGTGACGATCCACGGTATTTCCTTCCGCGTTGCCGGTTTTTTGCGGGATTCGACCATGAACGCGGCGCTGGTAAGCTCCAAACGGTTCCTTGTGAGCCAGACGGATTTCGAGAGGGTTCGTGAGTTTGGACAATTGGAGCACCTGATTGAATTCCGGCTGTACGAGGGGGTTAACTATCCGGCATTTGAGGCAGCGTATTTGGATGCGGGACTCCCGGCCAATGGTCCGCCTGCGATCACGTACAATCAAGTGAAGATGATTAACGGCATTACGGACGGCATTATGATTGCTGTGCTGGTGTTGATCGGCATTCTGGTCATCATCGTGGCGTTCTTGTGCATCCGCTTTACGCTACTGGCAACGATTGAAGAGGATTATAAGGAAATAGGCGTAATGAAGGCCATCGGGATACGGGTATCACAGATTAAGAAGCTGTACCTTGCGAAATACGGCGCGATCACGGGTGTAGCTTGTATGCTGGGCTTCCTGGCTTCTCTGCCGCTCCAAATCCCTTTTATGCAAAATATACATCTGTACATGGGCGATAGCGGGAGCTGGTTCCCCGAGTTGCTCTGCGGGCTTACGGGGGCAGTGCTCATCTTCGTGGTGGTCATGATATATGTGAATGGTGTGCTGCGGCGCTTCCGTAACATCTCCCCGGCGCAGGCGGTGAGGTTCGGCACATCCCGTGAATCCTCGAAACCGGGCAGAAGCTTCCGGCTGAGTCACAACAGGCTGTTCACCCGAAATATCTTTCTTGGCGTCAAGGATGTGCTATCCCGTAAGAAGATGTATGTCACCATGACGATGGTGCTGGTCATCTCTTCATTCATTATGATTGTGCCGTACAATATCAGCCGTACGATCTCTGCCCCCAGCTTCATCACCAATATGGGTATGGGCATCAGCGACGTGAATATTGGAGTACTGCGCACACAGGTGGAGGATGTTCAGGGGAAGGCTGAGGAGGTCGCAGCTCGGCTGAATGAAGATAAGAACGTTGAGAAATATGCATTATTCACCAGCCGGATGCTAGAGAGAAGAACGGATGATGGAATGCTAGAGAAGCTGCGGGTGACCTTTGGGGACTATTCCGCTTTTCCGATTACGTACTCCAAAGGCCGTGCGCCGCAAGAGGAAGCGGAGATCGCGCTCTCGGTACTGAATGCGGAAGACCTTGAACAGAATGTTGGGGATGAACTCGTTGTTATCGTTGACGGCACGGAGAAGCACCTGAAGGTGTGCGGAATTTACTCCGATGTTACGAACGGCGGGCGTACAGCACAGGTGAATTTTGATATGAATCACGGGGAGATTCTTAGCATCGGGATAGCGGTTACGTTCCGTGACCGTCAGAGTGTTCAGGCAGCAATATCACAGTACCGGGAACAATTCCCCTCCGCCAAAATTACCGGGATCGACGAGACCATCGGGCAGATGCTCGGTCCTATGCGCAAGGCCATACAAAAGGCATCCATTGTCGCTACTGTGGCAACTGCTCTGCTCACACTGCTGGTAACAACGCTATTTATGATGATGTTAGTGTCAAAGGATCGTTATCCTATAGCAATATTGAAATCTATTGGCTTCACTAGCAGGGATATTCGCAGGCAGTATCTTTCGCGTTCCATCACTGTGCTGGTGCCGGGTGTCATCACTGGTACGCTTTTGGCAAATACGCTGGGGGAACTTGCCGGGGTGGCAATCGTGTCTTCCTTCGGCGCAGCAGCCTTCCATTTCGCGGTAAATCCGTGGTTTGTCTATTTCATTTCGCCCCTGCTGATTGCAGGCTGTGTTGTTGCCGCTACCAGGTTAGGCATTTCCGGCATCCAGGCCTTACCCATTGCCGGGCATATCAAGGAGGCTTAGCAGATGAGAAGCATCATTACAGGTACCCATATTGTGAAAACTTACCGTAAGGGTATAGAACAGGCCACAGTGTTGAATGGAGTAGACGTAGATATAACTGAAGGTGAATTTGTTGCTGTGATGGGACCGTCAGGCTCAGGCAAAACCACATTGCTGTTCGCGCTCAGCGGCATGGATGAGATTACTGAGGGATCGGTCAAATTTGGCGATACAGAATTATCCAGTCTCCGTGAAAATATACTTGCGGATCTTCGCCGGACCCGGATGGGGTTTATTTTTCAGTCGCCTACGATGCTGAGGAACCTGAACTTGCTGGATAATATCTTGCTTCCCGCTGTGCAGGATGGCATGAGAAACACAGCGGAGCTCGCGCAAAAAGCGAGACACCTGATGATCCAGACAGGCATTGCCGGGCTGGAAAACAGGGATACCACGGAGGTATCAGGCGGCCAGCTCCAGCGGGCCGGAATCTGCCGTGCGCTGATCAATACGCCGGAGATTCTGTTTGCCGATGAGCCAACCGGTGCGCTGAACTCGAAGGCCGCAGAGGAAATCATGGAGCTGCTGGTAGCTATCAATCAAGCGGGAACCGCCATTATGCTTGTAACCCATGACGCGAAAGTCGCCGCCAGAGCAGACAGGGTATTGTTCACGAGGGACGGGCATATCGTTTCCAGTCTGACACTGGCAAAGTTCAGCGGCGGGGATCTGCAAGCTAGAGGGGATAAGGTGCTTGCCCGGATGGCGCATGTGGCCGTCTAGTTTAGCATCTTCACGTGGAATCAAGTGGAAACGGCATTGCCGTCCTATTAAAGGACGGTACCGTTTCAGCGAGAAATAGAAGGATGATTTATCGTGTGCAACATATAAAAACTTATATTTGGACGGAATTCCGCCGCTGCTGGAACCTTACAAATACCTGACGCATATTGTATGGTTATAAGCCTACCAGGCGACAACGGGAAAGGAAGTGGGTGTATGGCTGCGGGGATTTTAAGATATTTTGCAGACGGCAATACGGCTCTTGGCTTCTATAGTTTATTCGAATCGAATCTTCAAGGACTCCGGCGGATATTCATTTTGAAAGGCGGTCCCGGTACCGGCAAATCCTCGCTGATGAGAGCAATCGGCACGGAATGGGCAGAGCGGGGATACGATATTGAACTGATCCATTGTTCATCTGATAAGGATTCCATTGACGGGGTCATTATTCCGGCGCTTGGCGTGGGCATTGTTGACGGGACGGCGCCCCATGTGATTGAGCCCAAGGCTCCCGGAGCGGCTCGGGAATACGTGAACCTGGGAGAAGCATGGGACTCGGCGGCACTTCCCGGCCAAAGGGAGATCATGGAGGAGCTGAACCGGAAGGCTGCGGCTGCCTATGCGGCAGCGTACAGCAGATTTGCAGAGGCCCTGAACATTCATGACGAATGGGAAAAGATGTACTTCGAGCATATGGACTTCGGCCAGGCGGATCTATTAACGGCCTTAATGCTGGAACAGTTGTTTGGCGAAGCAAATCTTCAGAAAAGTGCTGAAGTGAAGCACCGGTTTCTGGGCGCAGCAACGCCGGCGGGATCGGTTGACTTTGTACCTAATTTGACCGAAGGGCTGGCCAGACGATTCTTCCTCAAAGGCCGGGCCGGAACAGGTAAATCTACCATACTCCGCAAAATCGCCGCTGAGGCGGAAAAGAGGGGCTTTGATACGGAAATCTATCATTGCGGATTTGATCCCCACAGTCTGGATATGGTTATTGTGCGTGAGCTTGATTTTGCGGTCTTTGACAGCACCAGCCCGCATGAATATTACCCGGAGCGGGATGGAGACGTAATCATCGATACGTATGAAGCTGTTGTTGCACCGGGAACGGATGAGCGCCTCGCCGGTCCGCTGGAGGAAATAGGCGCACAATATAAGGCCACAATGAAAACGGCAATTGCCGCTCTGGCAGAGGCCAAGGTGCACCGGGATGAATTAAAGGAAATATATATCGCAGCAATGGATTTTAGCGTGGTGGATGCAGCCAGGAACCGGATTTCTGCTGTACTGGCAAGTATTCAGGCTTAGCAGTTACTATGATCTGAACCAGCCTTGTGGGGCTTACTCAGCGGAGGTATTCGCCAACCGTAGAGTAAGCCTTGTTCGGCTTATAAAGGGTGCGGTGCCTCCTGCCCGGAATACCGGTTGCGCAGCATCCAGAAGAATTATAGACTTCAATATGTAACAGTGTGAGAAATTATAACGACTACAATTTATGGAGGAGAGAACAGCAATGAGTACTTACGAAATGGCTTCCTTTAATATCCGCCTGGATATTCCGTCAGACGGAGAGAACGGCTGGGCGTTCCGCAAGGAGCATATGCTGCGCCTGATCAGGCATTACCGCTGGGACGTTTTCGGACTGCAGGAGGCGCGGGGCAATCAGCTCAGGGATTTGGCGGCACTTGAGGATTATGAGGTGGAAGGCATCAGCCGTGATCATGATCCTGAAAGTGAACACTGTCCGGTCTTTTATAACAAATCAGTATTCACCAAGGAAGACGGAGGCACCTTCTGGCTGTCGGAGACGCCGGAGGTTCCGTCCAAGTCCTGGGGCGCTGATTACAACCGAATCTGCACCTGGGTGAGGCTGCAGGACACAAGAAATGGTAACCGGATACACTTTGTAAATACCCATCTGGACCATATCAGTGAGGAAGCCAGATACCGCGGTGCGCTGATGATTCTGGACTGGATTCGTATTCAGGGCGGGAATCTCCCGGTTGTTCTGACAGGGGATTTCAATGCCATACCGGACGAACGGTGCTACCGGGAGATTACAGCGCAGCTGACCGATACGCGCAGAGCAGTTGATGCACATTATGGCCCCTGGGGTACATTCACCGGTTTCCGCTACGATATTCCGTGGGATGAGCTTGAGGAGATCGATTATATTTTTACGGACAAGCAGGTAAAGGTACTGAAGAGCCGGACGGTAACGGACAGCTTCGACCGGAAATACCCTTCGGATCATTATCCTGTTACAGCAACTCTGGAAATCTAACGGGGCGACATGGAGATATGGGCACAATGGATTGTTTAGGCGATAAATGTCTGATACGATAGATAAGCTTCAAGATGGAAGCCCAAGCACTTTGAGGAGTCACGGCTATCCCATTCTGAATAGAGTATCTTATTATCACACATAAATGGGGCCAGCCGCATGATGAGGATGTTCAGACATAAGGGTTATTTTATCGGAGTGCATATTGTATTATGTATTTCCTTGTTCTCCACGCTATATGCGTATTCTCCAGTCATACGAGTGAAGGTGAAGGAGATTATCGAGCCGGCAGACAAAGTCTATACGATTGCCCATCGCGGCGCGTCCGGGTATGCTCCTGAGAACACACTTGCCGCCTTCGAGCTGGCGCGTGAGATGGATGCGGACTCGATTGAGCTCGATATCCATTTGACCAAGGACCTGATTCCTGTCGTGATTCATGATGAGACGGTTAACCGTACCACCAGCGGTAAGGGCTTTGTGAAGAATATGACTCTGGAGCAGATCAAACAGCTCGATGCAGGCTCATGGTTCAATCAGGCCTACCCGATGTTCGCCAGAGATCTCTATATTGGGCTTACCATCCCCACGCTTGCAGAAGTATTCGAGATGTTCGGCAAGGACATAAGCTATGTGATCGAAATCAAGGAGCCTGCCCCGAAGTTCGGGATCGAAGCGATCCTGAATGAAACGGTTGTGAAATATGATCTTGCCAAAAGGGTATCCGTTCACTCCTTCAGCGCAGCCAGTCTGCGGAAGCTTCATGCGATCAACCCGGATATTCCGCTATATCAGCTGGTATGGAATGATTATGCGGCTACGAGGGTGACCCAGTCCTATCTGGATACCGTGAAGACCTATGCCGTAGGCATCAGCCCCAATTTCCAGGAAATCAGCGCAGCTTATGTAGCCCAGGTGAAAAGGGCCGGACTGAAGATTATCCCGTATACGGTGAACTACCAGCTCAATATGGATAAAGCCTACTCCTGGGGAGTAGACGGAGTGCACACGAACTATCCCGACCGCTTCCTTGAAGTGATTGCCACCAATAGGGCAAATGCCAAATGGTAGGCGGGGAGGATGAAGAGACGGAGTCACTCATTTACTATAAAAGGGTCCAGAAAAAGAGTTCAGAAAAAGGGTCCAGTTCTTGTCCGATAGCCGGATATGAACTGGACCCTTAACGTTGTGCCCTAGAACATCATACACTGTCACATTTAGTTGGAAAAACGCAGCTTAATTTGGACGTTTTAGAGCATCCGAGGTCATTAGGTGGAAAAATGCCATCTAATTTGGTGCATACCCTTTATTCTGAACTCCCCGTAGTATATTAAGTGCCCTTTTTCCAACTGTTCCCTGGAGAGGATAGTTCTGTTCATGAGCAAGTGGAGAAAATCCACCTGTTTCTGGCGGCTCCTAATGGCAGCTCCTCAAATTCAGTAAATCCATACAGCCTCGTCGCTTAAAGTGCGCTTAATACGATATTCCGCAGCTTGCGTGTAATCGGCATCGTGCCGGAATCCTTCTTCTGGATCATGAACAGGAGGGTCAGACGTTCCAGCGGACAATTGGCAAAATAAGCTCCCAGCCAGCCGTCCCAGCCGTATTCTCCCAGGCCGCCGAGTCCTCCGGCTTGACCCGGATTGGTCAGGATGCGCATCTGATTGCCGTAGCTGTAGCCTTGCAGCGAATGCCAGGGGTTGAAGCCTTGCTGCTGCGGGCTGGTCAAGCTGGCCGAAGTCATAAACTGAACGGTGCGGGGCTTCAGCAGCTGCACCCCGTTCAAGCTGCCCTGATTCATCAGCATGGTGGTGAATTTGGCAGCATCCTCAATGGTCGAGACCAGCCCGGCTCCGCCTGCCTCATAAGCTGCCTCCCGGTCCATATGATGGTTAACGCCCAGAGGACTCTCCGAGAACGGTGTCAATCCGCCTGCACCATCATCCTGGTAGACAGAGGCTAGCCGGTTTCTCTTATCTTCTGGCAGCCAAAAGCCGGTGTCGTTCATTTGCAGCGGACCGAAGATCTCCTGCAGCAGGAATTCGCCGTAACGCTTGCCGCTGACGACTTCAACTAATGCACCGAGGACATCCGCAGAGGTTCCATACTGCCAGGATGATCCCGGTTCGAAGGCCAGCGGACCCTCACCCAGCCGGTTAGCGAATTCCAGGGTACTCATCGGGTTCGTGCCAAGCAGGCGGCTGTTCAGTTCCTGGTACAACGACTCCGTATACTGACCCGCCAAGTCTTCTCCGCCGTAGACCAGACCGGAGGTCATGTTCAGCAGATCGTTAATATCAACCTCACGAGTTACGGGCACAAGCTCGCCGTTCTTTCCCACCTTCTGATTCTTGAATCCAGGTATGTACTGGCTGACCGGATCGAACAGGTCGATCTCCCCGCGCTCCAGGAGCAGCATAACGGCTGCGGCCGTAACCGGCTTCGTCATCGAGTATAGGCGGAAGATCGAATCTCTGGACATCTTGCGTCCAGCTTCAATATCGGCAAAGCCGTCTTCGTGATACCAGCTTTCTTGTCCGTCCTGAATCGCCATGAAGTTCGCACCGGCAATTTCCTTATTGGCAATACTTGCGCTTATCGCTTTGGTGATTAGACGGGTAGTGTTTGAATCCAGCATCTCTAGGTCTCCTTTGGTATAATCCGTTATCTATATTCCAGGGTGAATTGCATTTCACATAGAGAATATTATACGTCTTTCAGAGTGAAATGTAAGCGCATTTCAGTGAAAAAATTGAATTAGTATAGGTTTTCGTTGCTTCGCTTAATTCAATGTTACCTTCCTGGTCATCTATACTAACAAAGAGACTATCACAGGGAGGTAATATATTGAAACAGAGAACAAGATGGCTTGCGGCGGTTCTTACTTTTACAATGTTAATCATGTCGCTGACTGCACTTGGATTACCGGCACAAGCTGGAGCGGTTCCTATTCCGCAATCCTTCGCCAAGGGCGCAGATGTCAGCTGGCTGCCGCAAATGGAAGCTGAGGGCCACAAATTCTATAACGATCAGGGAGACGAAGCGGACCTGCTTCAGACTCTGAAGGATCACGGCATTGATTCCATACGCCTCCGGGCCTTCGTCGATCCATCCGATGATCCGATTAACGGGCATAACAGCACCGAAGAGATGGTTCAGCTGGCCTCGCGTGTAAGCGTTCTCGGCTTCCGGGTGATGGTTGATCTGCACTACAGTGATTCCTGGGCCGATCCCGGGAAGCAGGTTACTCCGGCTGCCTGGGCCAGTGATAACCTGGAGCAGCTTAAAGCACATGTCTCAGAGTACACCACAGAGGTGATGCAAGCGCTGAAGACTGCGGGGGTAACCCCCGAGTGGGTGCAGATTGGGAATGAGATTAATAACGGGATGATGCATCCGCTGGGCAGCTATAGTAATACAGCGAATCTGGTAGAATTGATCCAGGCAGGATCACATGCGGCCAAGGCTGTTTTTCCTGAGACCAAAATCATTATCCACAGAGCCAACGGAGCAGATAGCGGTGTAGATCCTTTCTATGCTGGTCTGGTCGAAGCAGGGCTTAAGGACAGCGATTATGACATCATCGGGTTATCCTATTACCCGGATTCTATCTACACTTCTTCTATTAATGAACTATCCTCCAACATGAATCTTCTGGCTGCAAAATATGGCAAGGAGGTTATGGTCGTCGAGGTCGGCGGCGATGTCAGCAAGAATGTAGATAATGTGTATAACATGCTGGTTGCTGTGCAGAATGGCGTGAAGGCTGTACCTGGCGGCCAGGGAACAGGCGTGTTCTATTGGGCACCCGAGGGAGTCTATTTCGGCTATGGGCTGTCTGCCTGGAATCCGGACGGAAAGCCTTCCTTCGCGATGGATGCTTTTATTGAAGGTGCTTCTGCAATCAACCGGGTGCCGGTTCAGTCGGTAAAAGTAGAGAAGCAGACCGCTATCCTTGAAGTAGGCGGAACCGGCAGCGTCAAGGCAACGATCAGCCCGGGAAATGCAACCTATAAGGGGCTGACCTTCACCAGCTCTGATGAAGCCATTGTCAAGGTAGACAAATATAAAGGGACGATCTCCGGGCTTGCTGCCGGGACCTCTACCGTAACAGCGTTTACGTATGACGGCGGATTTACAGATTCAACTGAGATCACAGTCTCGCCAAGCACCAGCTTCATTCAGAATCCAGGCTTCGAGGACGGACTGAATGGCTGGAGCGTAAGCGGCGATAGCGCGGCGGTCAATGTGGAGTCGGATGCCCATTCCGGTTCGGCTGCACTGCACTACTGGAGCTCAGGGGTTGCGGAATTCCAAGTCTCCCAGACGGTCACCGGACTTGAGAATGGTACCTATCAGTTATCCGCTTGGGTCTCTGGCGGCGGCGGGGAAGAGACGGCTGAGATTTTTGCAGGCAATCAGAAGCAGGCGTTCGTCAACACAGGCTGGCAGCAATGGAGTAATCCAACCATTGATACCGTTGAGGTTACAGATGGAACGCTGACACTAGGCGCTAATCTGAAATACGCGGGAGACAAGTGGGGGAATATTGATGACTTCAAGCTGGTCAAAAAAGCCGGAGCCGTCAGCACCAATAATCTCACAGTGAACGGCGCGAAGTCCGACTGGTATCTGAGCGGCACCAAGCCCGCTACCTTCGGAGACAGCAATGCTTCAGGCGGCTTCGATTATGGGGATGACAAGCCGGTTAACTTCAACCTTACTCATGAAATTAACGGACTGGAGCCAGGAACCTATACCCTCCAGGCCAAAATCTTCGGGGACAAGGGCGAGCCTTCTCCAGGCTCGGTGATGTATGTGATCTCTGAGGGACAGACGTATTCGGTGCCGGTTACCTATTCAGGCAGCGCCTGGCTGAAACCCCGGACTCTGACGCTAAAGCATGTGCACATAGGGGAAGACGGCAGCGCATCGCTTGGCTTCAAAGTCATCACGGACTCAGACAATCATTACGGCTATCTGCAAGAGGTGACCTTCGTGCGTAATAGCACAACTGCACCTGAGGTTCCAAGTGAACCGGGAACACCTCCAACAACAGAGCCGGAAACGCCTCCAACAACAGAGCCGGTGACACCTCCAGTAACGGAGCCAGTAACGCCTCCGGAAGAGAATCCTGCGCCAAGTGCGGAAGCCAGTCCGGCACCAAGCCCGACTGCAGCACCAGGAACGGGCTACGGTTCAGGCTGGACAGCTCCGCTGGCAACAGCACAAGCGTCAGCTACACCGCCAGCCACACCGCAGCCGGAGATTCTGACTGTAACGGAGCCGAAGGTGAATGCACAGAACCAGATTGTGATTCCAATGGCTGAAGGGCAGAGCATAGTAAGAATTCCAGCTGACGCTGCGGCGCTTAAGGGAATTGCTGCGCTGAAGGTGGAAGGCAAGACGGTGACAGCCGAGATTCCAGGTAAGGTTGTTCAGCAGCTTCAAGCGTTGGCAGGAAGCTCAGCGAAAGGCAGCATGATCTCCGTCGGATTAACTCCATGGTCTGCGGAGCAGAAGACGGCCTGGATACTTCAGGCGAATAAGAAGAATGAGGCTGAACTGAGAACAGCCGGAGAAATGTTCAATCTGAATCTGTCTGTGCTGAATCAGCAGGGAGTTAAGACTCCGCTGGCCTCCTTCACCGAGCCTGTCAAGCTTCGCCTGAAGCTTCAGGCGAACGGCAATCCGAAGCTGGCTGGTGTGTATGCAGTAGCAGACGATGGGACGCTAAAATATGTAGGCGGAACCACGGAACAGTCCGTATTGACTTCACAGGTACGGCAATCCGGCAATTATGCTTTGCTGGAGTATGACAAGAGCTTTGCAGATGTGAGTCCGGCAGACTGGGCCTACTCCGTCATTAAAGAAATGGCAGCCAAGCATATTATCGAGGGTGACCGGGAAGGCCGCTTCGCGCCGAAGAGAGAAGTGACCCGGGCCGAATTCGTTACGATGCTTGTCCGTGCCCTTGGGCTAAAAGCAGAAGGCATGAGTTCGTTCGCTGACGTAGACAGCAGCAAGTGGTATTCAGGCGATGTGGCCGCCGCTTTTGCAGCCGGAATCGTCAAAGGGGACGCTACCGGCAAGTTCGCACCCGAGTCGCGTATTGCGCGGCAAGAGATGGCCGCGCTGCTTGTGAGAGCCTACGAATTACGTTCGGGAAGTCCGGCTCCGGCGGATTCTTTTCCAGCTTTTGCCGATGCCGAACAGATTGACCGCTGGGCCAAGGAGGCCGTGAGTGCCGCCGGTTCACTGGGCATCATTACAGGTACTCCAGACGGATTCCTTAAGCCCCAGGCCAATGCGACGCGTGCAGAGTGTGCGAAGGTATTGAGCTTGCTGCTTAATCTGTAAGCAAGAGAATAAGTAGAAGTAGAGCAGCGATTTTCCTGTTAAGGGGGCGCTGCTCTTTTTTACGGTATAGGAAAATGCGGTTGCGAAAGGGGGAGTGGAATGTATGTGAAAACCGATCACATTGGACGGCGGCGAAGGCACAAGGAGCGAGAGGAGATTGCATCGTGCACCCTAGGTGTGAAACAGGCCGGTTCTAGCTCGCAGTTCCGCTCTAACTTCATCCGGAACTTCCTTCATCGTAAGGTCATCGCCCAGGAACAACAGCCAATTCGTGACTTCCTTCAGCTCCTCCGTGCGGTTGACCTCGACCTCCATTTTCAGGATAGCGGTAGTTTGGTAGGGGTTAGTATAGGACAGTGCCACCCTGAACGGGTGATATTTCCGGTATTGGGCAATGGCACGGGGACCTAGCTCCAGGACAAGGTTGTTTTTCACCTGCTGCTTGCTCAGCTTCTCCTGAATTTTTTTGGTGCTCAGTCTCTTGGGTTCCGGTGAGGGGATGACATCCGTAAGCTGATCAACCGGGATGATCCGTTTCCTGGAGGCGTCCAGGTCGAAGCACTCGATGAGCCACAGGCTTTTCTCCTGGTAGAGACGTAAAAGATACACAACATAAGAGATATCCTTCTGGTCTTCCCGGCAGGTAATTAACAGATAGCGGTCCGCCAGCAGGAGCCGGATCAGCTTGTCCAGCATAGGGTGGGGGAGATCGGACAGATCCAGCAGATCAGGATTGCCCGGGTAGGTACCCTCGAACAGCAGGATCTGATTGAGAAGAACAAGCTCCTCCTGCTGATTCTCCGAGATGAGCCCCAGTAATTTCTCCGTCAGCGACTGGCGGCTCTTTAGATAAGGAAGTTGGCCGTTTCTTGTCGCCATGAAGGCAATGAACAGCGCTTTGACCTCGTTATCCGTGAACCGGACCACCGGAAGGATAGAGTTACGCATAACGGAATACCCGCCATCCCGGCCCACCTCAGCAACCAGCGGCATTCCAAGCGCCTCAATCTCCCGGATATCCCGCTGGGCGGTCGAACGCGAAATATTGAATTCCCGCATGATTTCCGTCAGCGTAAAATGGGCACGATTGTTAATGTACCGCATGATGATGTTGATGCGTTCTATTTTTTTCATCGCGGCTCCTAAACAGGTTCATTTTTTGACATGATTTAAGGTTATCATATACATAGCAGGTGAGGAACACAATTCATGAACAAAGGCGGGATATGACAATGGCAGGGTATACTATCGAAGAGAAAGACAGCTTTATCGTGATTGGTCTGGGCGTTGATCTTAAGAGTGACTACACGGACTATGCCGGGATTTATAAGGAGAAGATGGATTTTTGGCAGGCGGTCAGTGAAGATGGCAGGCTCGACTTGTTAAAAGGGATTGCGGCGAATGATTATGTGTTTGTGGTGAACGAAGCGGTGAACGGCAAAATGATGCATTATGCCGGGGTAATGGCAGGTGCAGAAGCACAGATTCCGCAGGAAGCACGGGTGATTCAATTCCCGAAGGGGGAATATCTCGTAGTGGCAGGCGAAGGAGCGACAACGGAGGAATTAAGCAATACCGTGACGGGCCTGGCCTTCGGACAAGCTTTGCCGCAAGCTGAAGGATACGCCTACGTGGGCGGGCCGAATACGGCTGTGGAGATGGGCAGCCGGGACGGCTCGCTGTATGGTGAAATGTGGATTCCTGTCGTCAGAAACTAAAGTAATGTAATGGAGGATAACTAACTATGGCATATACCGTTGATTTCAAAGAGGTGTCTGTACAAGGTCTGGAGTCGTCGCCCGTTGCTGAGGCGTTGGCGGGACTACGTGCGAATGAAGCGCGTTATTTCATGAACAAGTATAAACATGAATTCACAGTCGTTCCGGCCAGTGAGAGCCAGGAGACGCTGGATTACGTGAACGGGATTCTGAGCAAGGAGCGGGGCCTTGAGTTTGCTGCCAAGCCACTCCAAACCTCACAGTTCCAGGTGGAGAACATACGGTTCGCCTACGTTTTCTATGAGGATGGTCTTGCGCTTAACGTCATGTACACAGTGGTTGACTCCAAGAAGCGGGCGGTCGGCTTCAAGCTCTCAGAGGGGATGGAGATTCCGAAGGAGCTGGAGGACAAGTTCAAGTTCGCACGGCAGAAGTCGAAGCTGGCCGGAACAATCCGGGGATCGTTTTTTGTGATTAAGGGAGAGTATTAATAAAAATCCCCAAACCATATAAGTTCAAAAAGAGGGGCTGCCGACTGGCAGCCCCTTATGGCCGTTCAAATCTCCTCCGCTGTATACGTCTTCTGGGTACGGAGGACCGGGAAGAACCGGTACATCCAGAGCACGGTAATAATCAAGGTGCCAACTCCGCCGATCACGGTTGCAGGTACGGCCCCTACCAGACCGGCCATAGTCCCGGACTCGAATTCGCCAAGCTGGTTCGAGGTACCGATGAATAACGAATTCACTGCATTCACCCGGCCCTGCATCTCCTGCGGCGTGTTGACTTGCACCAGTGTCGAGCGGATAACGACACTCACGACATCCGAGCCGCCGATCAGAACCAGCGCGAACAGGGACAGCCAGAAGCTGTGGGAGATGCCGAACAGCATCGTTGCCAGGGCGAAGACGACCAGCGAGGCGAACAGCATCCGGCCGATGGCCCGTTCCACCGAATAGCGGGTCAGGATAAGCGAGACGATGATCGCGCCCACCGCCGGGGCGGAACGCAGCAAGCCAAGACCGAGTGAGCCGGTCTTCAGAATATCTTCGGCGAAGATTGGCAACAGTGCCGTGGCCCCGCCAAGCAGTACAGCGAACAAGTCCAGCGAGATCGTACCCAGGATAATCTTGCGGGCGAAGACAAACCGCAGGCCGCTGAGGAAGGTGTCCATGCTGACCGCGTCCAGCTTTTTGACGAAGTGAACAGTCTTGACGAAGAAAATCAGCACCGTAGATACCAGCAGCGCGGCAAGCGAGGCGATGTAGGCGGCAGCCGTACCCCAGACCACGAGGACACCCCCGAGGGACGGGCCGACGATCATCGCCGTCTGCATAGCAGATGCGGACCAGGCTGCTGCCTTCGGGAGCTGATCCCGATCCACAATGTCCGGCACCAGCGCTGCCGAGGCCGGACTCTCGAAGGTGCGGCACGCACCAAGCACTGCTGCGGCTACAAGCAGGTGGACCGCGCTGAGCCAGCCTTCGATACTGCCGAGGACGAGCAGCAGCACGATGAGGCACTCCGTAAGCTGGCATAGGAACACAATGGTGCGGCGGTCATAGCGGTCTGCCGTCTGTCCGGCAGGCAATGTCAGCAGCAGCATGGGCAGGAATTGGGCCAGCCCGACCAGTCCAAGCTGGTAGGCGCTGCCGGTCAGCGCATACATCTGCCAGCCAATCGCCACCGACAGCATCTGGAAGGCGCTGGTGGAGAAGATCCGCGCAATCCATAGACGCAGGAACGAGCGGTTATGCAGTACAGACGAGCGTGGAGTATTCGCATTCGATGTATTTAGTGTGTTCAATGGGTGTCATCCTCCAAGCGATCGGGATTGGGTTCAGATGCGGGTTCCGGCTTCCGCCCGCGCATCTCAGGGTGTTCCTGGAATATTAAGGAGTAATTCTTGCCGTAACGTGCCTCCAGCTCTGGTGCGAAATCTTGCTCTATGCGCATCATCACGACATCGTGATAATAAGACGTCTGCAGCACATCCAGCACAGCGGGATGGTTGCTCTCCAGCGCCGAAGCCTGCGAATGGCGGGTGAAGCTGCCCAGAAGCGAGGTCTCCTTATCCAGCAGGAGCGAGAAATTCCGGGCGGTCTTCGGCCCGCCTGCCGGTACGCTATGTACAATGACACGCGACAGCGCTGTAGTTATGTCACCTATCACCATCAGGTGGACGGCAATGCCCCGTTCTTCGGCGGCATGCAGTGTGTCTTCTATCCGGTGCAGATCCTCCGCCCAGATATCTACCAGAATCTCTGCGCTGGCATTGGCAGCAAGGCGCTTTACCGCCAGAACGACCTGTGCGTCTCCTTTCCAGTTGCTGAAGAAGGGCGGTACAGCAGGCAGGTGGGTCAGCTCGTTCTCCAGCAGGCGGGCTGTGCGCTCAAATTCCGCCTGAAGCAGCTTAACGACCTGCCGGACCGGAATTGCAGCGAAGGTAACCGGCTCACCTTCGACTGTCCGGCAGACTCCTTTATCGACTAGACTGCGCAGCGCGGCGTATACATTGGACCGGGACACGGACACCTGCTTGGCGACCTCATAGCCCGAGGAGGGCGGCTGGCCGTGCAGCGCGAGATAGCAGCGGGCTTCCAGATCGGATAAGCCAAGCTTGCGTAATGCTTCAATCATGAGTGAACCGCCTTTCTGTGAGTGTGTAATGCTTCGTTGTTTTTTGTTGTATGTAGAGGTATTTCAAAATACTACTCCGATCCTAAAATGCTGTCAAGCAGCAATATCCGGCTGTCCGCGTCCCCAGGCCTTTCAAAAAAATGATTATATCCGGGTGAAATCAGGTAATAACTTTCAAGACGGCTTTTGAAAAGCCGGTATGCAAGAGAGTCTCGACTATAAACCAATGACAGGATGAGGACTTATGCGGAGAGCAATTCTAACAACCATGCTCATCTCCAGTCTGCTAATGGCTGGCTGCGGCAATAACGAGGCGGCGAATGGCAGTACGGCGGCTACTCCAGAGACCGGACAGGCAGCGACGGTAAGCCCGGAGGTTACGCCTGAACCCGCAACTGAAGCTACCGCAGAGCCTGCACCGGAAGCTACGGCACAGGCACCAGCGCAGACGACCGCACCGGAAGCCACGCCGAAGGCCAGTGCGTCGGCAGGGGAACCCTTGCGGCAGACTTATTTTGACAAGCTGGATAAGATTGAAGAAGGACTTAGTGATCTGAAGTCTCTGTCGGACAGCGGCGTCATGACTGATATGAAGTCGGCCGCCTCCAAGGAGCATGAACGCTGGGACAAGGCATTGAATGAAATCTACCAGACGCTCAAGGAGCAGCTTCCCGAAGCCGAAATGGCGAAACTGAAAGAGGAGCAGCTAAGCTGGATCAAGGAACGCGATAAGACAGCAGAAGAAGCGGCTGCCAAATATAAGGGCGGAACGATGGAGGGGCTGGAGTACGCGGCGACCTTGGCTTCAGTGACGAAGGAGCGTTGTTATAAGCTGGTGGAGTTGTATATGAAGTAATCAAATAGCGCAGCGGCTCTCTCGTAAGGAGGGCCGCTGCGCTATTTTTTGCCCATTTGAATGACCTGATGAATTGATAAGTGTATTCTGTACAATTAAAAACGGTGAAAAGGAAAGATTTTCTCTTCTAACTGTAGGCTGTACAACTAAATCTGCCCGAATGGTGTAGAAACAGGTATAGAAGCAAATTTAATTGTATGAAATGCAGTTAAGCGGATAATAGGCGGTAAATTAGACGATTTAGTTGTACAGAGTGCGATTAAGCGTACTAAATTAAATCTTGTAACTTAATAAATTTGTGCCCGCTTCAGCAAGAATTGATTCAAATCCCCTGAATCTCCGTGGGACACCAAGACGCCCCGGTTAACCAATACCCGCATTCTATGGAGTATAAATGAAGTGCCCAAGAACTGCTGCGAGATTTCGAACACGCGGATGAAGACACTCGCTGCACTTACAAACCCCTTCCTGACCTGATTGCGCTCTTGCTCCACTTCCAGTTCAATAACGGACCTCAGAATTAACTCATCCAGCGCGTTTTCATCACAGCTAATAATGGCGGCATCTTTCCACAGACGCAGCATTTGATTTTCCTCCGCCAGCCTGAGCCAATCCAATTCGTAGCTCCTTCTCTGATCAGATTCAAGAGGGAGGCCTTGACTATATTTCTTCACGATAGACAAGTAACTCTCCCGATCGATTGCACCTCTATAAAAGGGTACGAAACCCTCTGTGCTATGAATTGCGGCTGAATGATATAGCTCAGTCACATTAACCATATGCACTGGCTGTATACGCTCCCGCAATACATGCAATACGAAACGCAGCCCAGTCTGGTCATGCGCATTATCTGCCACCCAAATGACGATGATCTTGTGGTGCGGGATGCTCTTCACGGTCTGAACCATATGGACAAGCCGATTCTCTTGGTTGTGATGCTGGATAATACTGTACTCCTCATCACGTTCCATCATCCATAGATGCCTGTTCTGCATCCCGGGTACTGTGTCCAATCCTGATAAAGGCCCAATTGAGAATAATTCATTAAAAGCCAGTACGTGGTTAGTCTCACGTATACCAATAGCACTGAGCGTTACTTTTAAGGAACCTGCATCCGACATGCCGAAAAGAATATGTACAAATTCTTGTTCCATTCGTTCATTTGAAACTCCGTGTGCCTTTGCCATAAACACTCTCCTAACCAAACATATCCACCATAATACCACATATTGGAACCCAGCTTACCCGTTATAAAAGTCGATTCTAGGCTGAAAGTGCTTTTTTTTGAGCAGAACGGATCCCTATTATTTGTTACGCTCCATATGAATGATACCAGGAAAGGAGGCGGGGGCGCTCAAGCTCAAGCTGGAAGACAACTAGGAGAGCATCTGCACAAGTTTCCCCTGATTTCTAAATTGATTTTAGAATAATAGGAGGAGTTAAGCCCATGGGTAGAAAAAAGAGGTCTGTTCAGAAATCATTGCTCACATTCTTATTATCCTGTCTGCTGGTCTTACCGCTTGCTCTCCCGCCCGCACCGGCACATGCAGCTTCTACTGGAAATCTTCCTGCCCGGCAGGCAGAATATCTGGACCATGGCTTGGTGGCAGTTCTGACGGATGGCGGCGTCTTTGTGAGCTGGAGGTACTTGAATACGGATTCAGATGAAATCGCTTACAATGTCTATAAGAACGGGATGAAGGTGAACCCGGCACCGATCGTAGACTCTACCAACTATGTGGATACTACGGGGGCGGACAGCTCGCAATATCAGATTTCAACGATTGTTGCCGGGAAGGAGGAGATGCAGCCCGAGCGGGCAGCGGTGTGGCATAACTCCTATCTGCCGATTCCGCTCGATAAGCCTGAGGGTGGCCGGACCAAAGACGGGGGGGCGTATTCCTATTACGCCGGAGATGCCTCTGTTGGGGATCTGGACGGGGACGGGGAATACGAGATCGTTTTCTTGTGGAGTCCCAGCAATTCGAAGGATAATTCACAAGCTGGCTATACAGGGAACGTCTACATCGATGCGGTCAAAATGGACGGCACCAAGCTCTGGCGCATTGACCTTGGCGTGAACATCCGGGCCGGGGCGCACTATTCGCAGCTGATGGTGTATGACCTGGACGGCAATGGCAAAGCCGAGGTGGTGGTCAAAACAGCGGACGGCACCAAAGACGGTCAGGGTACAGTCATCGGTGACGGCACCAAGGATTACCGCAACGACGGAGGCTATATCCTCAGCGGGCCGGAATATCTGACGCTGTTCGACGGCCAGACGGGTGCTGCTGTATCCACCGTGGACTATGATCCGCCAAGAGGCAATGTAAGCGCGTGGGGAGACGGATATGGTAACCGCGTCGACCGGTTCCTCGCCGGGATTGCTTACTTGGACGGCGTGAAGCCAAGCGTTGTGATGGCCCGGGGCTATTATACAAGAACAACGCTTACCGCCTACGACTACATGAATGGCGCATTGGTGAAGCGTTGGAACTTCGACACGAACGAAGCTGGCGCACAATATGAAGCACAAGGCAATCATAACCTGAGTGTGCTGGATGCAGACGGTGACGGAAGAGATGAGATCATGTATGGTGCGCTGGCGATAGATGATGACGGCACACTGCTGTATAGCACCGGTCTTGGTCATGGAGATGCGATGCATGCCGGGAAGCTCGATCCGAACCGGGAGGGGTATCAGGTCGTCAGTGTGCATGAGCATAAGGATGCTGCATACGGGCTGGAGATGCGCGATGCCGCAACAGGCGAGATCCTCTGGGGCCAATTCACCGGAAAAGATACCGGACGGGGCATGTCGGCGGATATCGATCCGGAGCATCCCGGCTATGAGTCTTGGGCGTCCAACATCGTGAACGGGCAGATGGACCCGTTATCTCGAGGCTACGCAGCTGACGGTCAGGTGATCTATGAACAGAATGAAGTACCGCGAAGCGCGAATTTCGCCATCTGGTGGGATGGGGATCTTCAGCGGGAGCTGTTCGACCACGACTGGAATAACACTACAGCACAAGGCATTCCGCTGATTTACAAGTGGGATTACCGGAATAAGCAGCTGAAGGAGATTTTTCGGGCAGCAGGTGCGCTAACCAATAATCATACCAAAGGCAACCCGGCCCTTCAGGCGGACCTGCTGGGCGATTGGCGTGAAGAGCTGCTGCTGCGCAGTGAAGACAGCACGGAGTACAGACTCTATACCACAACAATTCCTACAACCTACAGAATCCCTACGCTCATGCAAGATCCGGTGTACCGGCTGGGGATTGCCTGGCAGAATGTGGCGTACAACCAGCCGCCGCACACCGGCTTCTATCTCGGGACGGAGGCCACCGCTTTTCCCAAAGCCAATCTAACACTGACCGGCGCGCCACAACCGCTGGAGCAGCAATACCACTTCGGGTTCGGTACGGAGCCTCCAGCCGGAACAACTTCTGTGCAGACTACGCCATACACGGAGGGAGCGGGGTATGGTTTCGAGAGCATAAGCGGAATCACCTTAGGCGCGGGCCATGCTTCCCTGCCGGAGAATACCAAGTTTGCGGTGGACCTGCCGAATGCCAATTACAAGGTGACGCTCAAGCTGGGCAGCGGAGACAGAGACTCGAGCGTAGGGGTCAAATCTGAATTTGTGCAAAAGCTGGCGCTAACCCAAATCCCTGCCGGAACACCACTGCTCTATTCCTATGACATTGCAGTGGTTGACGGGCAGTTAGAGTTTATTTTCTCCGGTAAGGCAGCTGATGTGCAGGAGATTAAGATCGAGAAGTACCACGAGAAGACGCAGGGAACCGGAACAACCATCTATATGGCCGGGGATTCGACGATGCAGTCCTACAGCGGGATACAGGCTCCGCAGGAAGGCTGGGGCCAGCAATTCGGTAACTACTTCAGCAGCGGAGTAACGATCCAGAATGATGCCATCGGCGGCAGAAGCAGCAAGTCGTTCATGGTGGATGGCCGTCTGGATAGTATTCTGCAGCAGATCAGACCGGGCGATTATTTCTTCATCTCCTTCGGCCATAACGATGCAAGTATAGGCATCCCTGACCGTTATGCCTCTCCGGCAGATTATGCAGCGTACTTGACCCGCTATGTGAACGGAGCCAAGCAGCGCGGGGCCACTCCGGTTCTGTTAACGCCGGTAGGACGCAGGGACTTCAATACGATCACTCAGGAATTCAACGTAAGCTTTCCGGAATATGTGAAGGCGGCTCAAGAAACAGCGGCTGCACTGAACGTCCCGCTAATTGATCTGAGCCAGCTCAGCATTGCAGATTACAACCGGATCGGCCTGGCCGCTACGGAGAAGCTGTTCCTCTATGCTAATCCCGGGGAATATCCGAAGTATCCGAACGGGGTCAGCGATAATACCCATTTCAGCACCTATGGGGCACAGGTCATTGCCGGTCTGGTGGCTGACGCAGTGAAGGACATGGGCCTTAGCATATCCCCATTCGTGATTGATCCCGGTATTACCGAGCCGGAGCCAGAGCCGGAGGTACAGCGGTATGAGGAGAATTTCGAGGGCGATCCGGCTGCTGCCCAATACTCGATGGTGAATGCTACAGGCACTGCCGGAACTATGGCGGGGACGGTTACTGGGGAGAACGGGAACAAGGTATTGTCTGTGACGGGTTCCGGCTCCGGCAACCGCGCCAAGGTATTCCGCTTATTCGATGCGGTGAACGGCGACATTGTGAATGTCGATTTCAACTGGCATTCCGGCAATGTGGGCGCTGTCCCATCGGAGGGGCATCTGACTCTGCAGGATGCGAATGAGAATCTGATTTTCACCCTGCTCACCAAGACCGGAGCGGCAAGTCCGAATACGAACATTCATTATTTTACTGGTCCGTATACACCTGACTATGGTGACGGCACCACTGCCATTCCAGGGGGCGGGACAGCTACGAATATTCCCAAGAATCAGTGGGTGAATGTCAAGCTGAAGATTGATTTTGCCGGAAAAACCCTTGATCTCACCTTGACAAGTCTCGCTAATCCAAGTGTCACCCAGACGATCCGTGATATTCCGCTGAGTCCTGGCGTGTATGCGAATAACGTTAGGGGCTTGCGGTTCCTGGGTACGCGAAAAGGAGGAGGAGGCACGCTGAATTGGACCACCCAGATCGACAACGTAAAAATTGAAGGCACGAAGCTGCCGGCGGCAGCAGGCGATATGGCGGCGTTGATTGCGCTGCACAAGGAAGTTAAAGCTATCGACCTGGCATCCTACACGGAAGCCTCTGTAGCTGTGGTGCATAGAGCCTTGAGCGCTGCCGAGGCGCTGATCGGAACAACAGCCTCGCAGGCGCAGATCAATCATGCGGTGAATTTGCTGACGGTCGCGCGCGATTCATTGACCAGCAAGGCTGTGGGTGATATTAGCACATACGCCTTTGATTTTGGCTCCGGCAGCGTAGCAGACGGCTACACGAAGGTAGATGCCAAACGGGCTTATATTGAAGGGAACGCCTATGGTTTTGCCGACACCGCGCTGGTCCAGGACGAGAACCGGGGAACCGGCAATCCGCTAACCGAGGACTTTACCCGTGTGAACGGCACTTCGTTTCTGGTGGAGATGAAGCCGGCGAATTACCGGGTGACGATGACCATTGGGGATACGCAAGAAGTGACCCAGACTGCTGTTACAGTGGAGCAAATGAACAAGATGCCGGTCGCCACTATCCCGGCAGGCCAATTCAAGGAAGTGACGTATGATGTCGCCCTGATCGATGGCGCATTTAACTTCAGCTTCTCCGGCAGTACGCCGAAGATCAACGCGCTGAAGATTGAGCGCCTGCCGGAGCAGGGGGCGGCCGATAAGCCGACTCTATATTTGGCGAGCGATTCCACCGTGGCCAATTATGCGGAGAACTACCGTCCGCAGGCGGGGTGGGGCGAGACGCTGGGCCGTTATTTTGACACCGACAAGATTGTCATTGATAACCGGGCAGTCGGCGGACTAAGCAGCAAAACCTTTCTGAACGGCGGATATCTAAACGATATTCTGCTAGGCATTCATGAAGGGGATTATCTGTTCATGCAGTGGTCGCATAATGATTCGACGCCGTCCCGGCCGGAACGTTATCTTACCCCGGAGCAGTTCAAGGTGTATCTGAAAGAATATATTAACGGTGCTGTGCAGAGAGGTGCGATTCCAGTAGTAGTTACACCAGTGAACCGGAGGGATTTCAGCGGTGAGGTGCTGAACAAAAGCTTCCCGGCCTACGTACAGGCGATGAAGGAAACGGCGCAGGAGACGGGGACGCTGCTGGTGGATTTGAATCAGGCCAGCTGGGAGTATTTTCAGGAGCTGGGTACAGAGGGCACCAAGTCCATCTTCATGTGGACGGGAACCACGGAGGACAATACCCATCTGCAGATGAACGGTGCGATTAAGGTATCTGAGCTGGTAGCAGGGCTTGTGAAGGAGCTGAACATTCCGTTGTCCGCCTTAGTTACTCTTCAAGGAGAGCAAACGGACCAGACCCCGCCGCATACGGCTGCGGCAGTGAAGGGAGCGGAGCAGAACGGCTGGTACACATCGGCGGCAGAAGTGACGTTCACCGCGAGCGATGAGCAGTCAGGGGTTGACCAGACGTATTTCAAGGTGAACGGCGGGGAGCTTCAGACCGGTAGCATGCTGACGATAAGTGAGGAGGGTAAGCATACCCTGACCTATTGGAGTGTGGATAAAGCCGGTAATAAGGAGACCGGGCAGACAGTGGCGGTAGCGGTTGACCTCTCGCCTCCGGCGGTCGTCATTCAGGGAGAGGCACAGTATACGATTGACCAGCAGGTCGCGATTAGCTATACGGCTTCCGATTCGGTGTCTGGAGTAGCGGAACCAAGCGGCGAGTTACTGAATACACCTGCGTATACACTTGAACCCGGTCTGCATAGGGTGACGGCCAATGTTAGTGATTTTGCAGGCCGTGAGACTAATGTCGACTTCAGTTACAGTGTTTACGCTACGTTTGCGAGTCTGGCTGAATTGACCCGTACCTTCGCGGGTGAATCGGCTGACCCGGTTGCGGCGGCGCTTGCAGAGCAACTAATTGGTAAGCTTATGCAGTCGGAGCAAGCGGCAGGGGCGCGTGAAGGGTCGAAGGCCCGCTCGCTGCTTGCAGCATACAGCCAGGAAGTCAGCTCTGGGGCCGCTGCGGCTTTTACAGTGGAACAAGGGAATGTGCTCACCAGATGGGCCGCATGGATCAGCCAGAGTATTCCGCTTGCGGACAGCGCTCCAGGTATGCCTGTATTGTCGGATAATAACGGGCATGATACGGGGCTGCGGGACGGCGATTATACGGTTACGATGAATCTCTGGTGGGGCAATAATGGCACACGCTTCAAGCTCTTTGAGAATGGAGAAAAGATTGAAGAAGGCGCACTTACAGACCAGTCACCGTCTGCCCAGTCTGTACAGATCGATATTTCCGGCAGGCAGAATGGGACTTATGTCTATACGCTGGAGCTGAGCAACCCGCACGGATCGGTGACCAGCGCACCCTTGACGGTGACAGTCACCGATGCTTCCCCTGGGCAAGCGGTATTATCGGGTGATAACTGGGATGGGGACGGCAGCTATGCGGTTACGATGAATCTGTGGTGGGGAACGAATGCGGTGGAATACCAGCTGTATGAGAATGGCGTATTGGTTGATACCCAGACTCTACAGGCGCATACCCCGGATGCCCAGTCCGTAGTATCTACAATCTCCGGCAAAACACCCGGAACCTATGAATACGAAGCCGTCCTGCGCAACGCGGCAGGTGAGTCCAGATCCGCGAAGTTGATAGTAACGGTACGGAAGTGAGCGGTTGGCTGAAGAGCGAATGATGCGTGTGGTGATGTGATTGCGTGAACGTGTGAAATTTTCTAGAAAAGCCCGGGAAACCGGGCTTTTTGTGCTTTAAGAGATACATTTAGTAGCTTGGGCTGAGTGTGGATGGAGGAGCTTTAGGATGAGAGCCAGAAGGAGCGCCGTGAGGAGCGTCAGAAGGAGCAGGAGTACACCAGATTTCACCAGTCGCAGGCCTAAGGAGTGATGTGTGTCAAAAAGCGAATACACTGGGCAGGTGCGAGGTCCTGTAGTCCGGATGTAAGCGAAAAACCGAATAGAATGGGCTAGGTGAGTAGCCGAGGGCGGCCGAAGGAGAGCCGTGAGGAGCACTAGTGCCCCTGAGTTAAGCGGATGCAGGCCAAACAAGCAAATGAAGAGCAGAAGTGCCCCTGAATCCGCCATAAAGTGGGTGTTATGCTGAAATGAAGTGCACTAGTGCACTTCATTTCAGCGAATGTCAGCAAAACGGGCAAATAGGGTGCATTAATGCACCCGAATCTAGCGGATACGATGCACGTGAGCAAATAAGGAGCATTAATACCCCTCCTACACTGGACGCCGTCAATAGTAGCTGGGCGTTGGAATTCATACAGCTTAATGCAGCTATTACGATAAAAGCCCCCAGTTACAGCTATCTTGCAATAGTACAGTAACAATCCTTTAATCAGCATGCTATTCTTGGGCCAGCAACAGCAGCATCTAAGCGCACAGTAGCACACAGTGATAACCAGCAGTACCAAGCAAACTAATACCTGAATAGTTGCTGAAAGAGGAGGCGGGGCCGGAGATATATGTATGCGTTTACACCTGGACAGGTTTGTATTTGTTGATACGTTCACATTGCTGCTAGGTATCTATCTATTTCAGTATCTATCTATTTATGTACGGAAAGCGATGAGATGAAGGAGGCGTAAATAGTTGAAGCAGATCAGAAAGTTACAAAAGGACCGAAAGCCAAAGCGGATCAAACATTGGATGCTTGCTCTAGTAATGACGCTGCTGCTTACCGTAGTGCCTGCGGGGACGGGGAGCGCGGCGGCTGTGCTGGAGGAGGTACCTTTTCCGGTGGATTCCAGCAATCAGGCCGGCTGGTGGTCTCCTCTTGCCACTTATGGGCTGGGCTATGAGTATGCTTATATGGCCTATAATGGTCCGGGTTCGATCTCCGGCAAGCATACGGTAGCTATTGCAAGAAGAGACAACGACGGACTATGGAGCAAGCTTCCGCTCATGGACGGGACAACCCCTGCAGAATATCTGGACGATCTCGGGCATAACCAGCCTTCTATGGCGAGGGACGGGAGCGGGCGGTTCCACGTTTTTGCTTCCATGCACAGCAATGCCTGGCGCTATTACCGCTCAGATACCGTGGGCGGAATTCCGCAGAGCCACTCGGCCGATCTGCCTGCAGGTATGACGGTAACCTATCCGGTAGTGACGACTGCTCCGAATGGCGATCTGTATTTGCTGGTGCGTGTCGATAAAGACCTGGCTGGCAAAAGAGAGGCTGTTCTGCTGCGCTGGAACAATGCCGACTCCGTATGGACTCAGGTCAAGACCATTGCGGCGCATCTGAACCGGTCTGTCTATCCGGATGACCTGGTCTTTGACGCGAATGGCGATCTGCATATCTTGTTCGAGTGGGCGTACTTCGCCGCCAGCCCGCTGCGCCATCAATTGTCCTATCTGAAGTACAGCCCGTCCACGGGCATATTCAGCAAAGCGGACGGAACTCCGGTTACAGCGCCAGTCTCCCTGACTACGGCAGATATTGTGCAGCCTATGGCTCCAAGCGAAGCCTATGTGCAGAGTGGCAGCGACCCCGGCGGTCCGGGCGTACAGAGCGCCAAGATGACGCTTGATTCAACGGATCGTCCGGTGATCGCTTACCGTTACCGTGAGGAGAGCAGCACAAGCTTTGCTGTGAAGCAGGCGACTTACGGTGCAGGAGGCTGGAACTTGCAGACCGTCTATAACGCTGCTCCTACCAACGCGGCGATCGATGTGACCTGGACCGGAACAGCAGCCAGAATCTATTATGTCAAAAGCAGCGGAACTGACCGGGCGTTCATGGCAGTGAATACCGGCGGGGGCTGGGCGGAGAGCTCGCTTGCACCGGGTATCCCGGTTGAACGGCTGGCCGTAGACCGCAGTCCGAAGGGCATTGACACCTTGTATCTGGTAGATGTAACGAACCTTAAGCTCTACTATGGGCGAAATAACTAGGCTGGGCAAGGCGGGTTTCACCACTAGCTATCTAGCAAGTGGAAAAGGCATTGCCGTCCTTCTAAAGTACGGTACCGTTTCAGGGAGAAATAGATTCAAAAAAAGAACCCGGGCAAATGTCCGGGTTCTTTCATATTGCATATATACATACACGATGATATAATCAACTGCGACTATTTTTAACTATTTTAGAACAAAAATAAGACATCTTATATTTTTATCTTAACACGCCGCTACACGGATGTCAATTTATTTTTCCGCTCGATTTATTAACGGTTTACAGATTCTACTTCACATGTTAGGGGAGATAGGGATGCAATCACTGGTTCTAAGGCTTAAGGACATGGACAATGTACCACTGCTGCTGGTTGGCGGGAAGGGGCTGAACCTGGGCAAGCTGTCCCGAATGGAAGGCATCCATGTGCCAGAGGGGTTCTGTGTGACGACAGAGGGTTATCAGGAAGCTATCCGGCATAATGAAGCGTATCATGCTTTGCTGGAACGGTTAACGGTGATGCAAGCCAAAGGCCAAGACCCGGCGCAACTCCTGGACATCAGCAGAGCGATCCGCGAGACGATTGAAGAATCCGAGATTCCGCCCGGGGTTGTGGCAGCCGTTACACAGCAGCTCGCGCAGTTTGGGAACGGTACGGCGTATGCGGTGCGATCCAGTGCAACGGCAGAGGATCTGCCGCATGCGTCTTTTGCCGGTCAACAGGATACGTATTTAAATGTAATAGGCCTGGACGCCATTCTGGAACACATCCGCAAATGCTGGGCGTCGCTCTTCACAGACCGTGCGGTAATCTACCGCATGCAGCAAGACTATGATCACAGACAAGTCTATTTATCTGTCATTGTACAGAAGATGGTCTTCCCGCAGGCCTCAGGCATTATGTTCACTGCAGATCCTGTTACAAATAACCGCAAGCTGCTATCGATCGACGCAGGGTATGGTCTGGGTGAAGCGCTCGTCTCGGGCATCGTATCTGCGGATGTCTACAAGGTGCGGGATGAGAACATCGTGGAGAAGCGGATTGCCTCCAAAAAGCTGGCGGTCTACACTTTACCGGAAGGCGGCACGGAACTCCGGCAGCTTGATGCTGCGCAGCAAGGGGCTGAGACGCTCACGGAATCACAGATTGTGCAGCTTGCCCGGATCGGAAGGGGCATTGAAGCAAGCTTCGGGGGCCCGCAGGATATCGAATGGTGCCTGGCCGATGATATCTTCTATATCGTCCAGAGCCGGCCGGTCACTACGTTATATCCCATTCCGGAATCCGGGGATCAGGAGAACCGTGCATATGTCTCTGTCGGCCATGGGCAAATGATGACGGACGCGATGAAGCCGCTGGGCCTGTCTTTTCATCTGATGGTTACTCCTGCCCCTATGCGGGTAGCCGGTTCCAGGCTGTTCGTTGATGTCACCGCTTATTTGGCCTCACCTGCCAGACAGACGATTGTTGATACCCTTGGGAAGTCCGATCCTTTAGTCAAAGACGCGCTGCTGACGATCCTTGAACGCGAAGATTTCATACCCGTATCTCCAGAGCTTCAACCCTCCGCCAGTCCCGGTAAAAGCAAACCAGACATACCCGATCCCCATGAGCAGGCACCGCTCAAGTCTGATCCGGCGACCGTTACAGAGTTGATTAAGAATAACGAAGCCTCGGTTGACGAATTGAAGCAGGCCATTCAGGGAAAATCCGGCGCGGAACTGTTTGATTTTATCCGTGGGGATATTAAGGAACTCAAGCGGCTGTTGTTCGATCCGCGCAGTACAGCAGTGTTCATGGCTGCTATGGATGCTTCGGCCTGGCTGAATGAGCACTTGAAGGAATGGCTCGGCGAAATCAACGCAGCAGATACCTTATCGCAATCGGTGGACAATAATATTACCTCAGCCATGGGCCTTGCGTTGCTTGATGTGGCCGATGTCATCCGCCCTTTTCAGCAGGTGACCGATTATTTGCAGCAGCACGTACAAGACGGGGATTTCCTGGCCGGACTCCTTGCGATAGAAGGCGGGCAAGCTGCCTATGCAGCGCTGACAGAGTATCTCGGCAAATACGGGATGCGCTGCACCGGGGAGATCGATATTACCAGAACCCGCTGGAGTGAGAACCCGGTCGTTCTGATTCCTATGCTTCTCAGCAATATCCGGCAGTTCGCGCCGGGGGCCGGCAGACAGAAGTTCCAGCAGGGGCTTAAGGAAGCACGGGAGAAGGAACGGGACATCATGGAACGCTTGCGGCTGTTGCCGGATAGTGAGGACAAGATGCGGGAAACCAGACAACGGATTGAGCTGGTCCGGCATTACATCGGGTACAGGGAATATCCGAAGTACGGGATGGTCAGCCGTTACCTAGTATACAAACAGGCGATGATGCAGGAAGCGGAGCGGCTCGCGCAGGCAGGGAGCATCCATGGCAAGGAAGATATCTTCTACCTGCAATTCGAGGAGCTATACGAGGCCGTTCGCACTGGTGTATTCGATGACGAGCTGATTAAGAGACGCAAGGACGAATTCAAATTAGCCGAAAAGCTTACGCCGCCCCGTGTCATCACCTCAGAGGGTGAAATTCTGTCCGGCCGGTACAGACGGGAGGATCTTCCGCCCGGTGCCCTGGCAGGTCTACCTGTCTCTACAGGAGTAATCGAAGGACGGGCTAGAGTGATCCTTAATATGGAGGAGGCAGAACTGGAGGAAGGGGATATCCTGGTCACCTCATTTACAGACCCCAGCTGGACGCCGCTGTTCGTCTCCATCAAAGGGCTGGTCACCGAGGTCGGCGGGCTGATGACACATGGGGCAGTGATCGCCCGGGAGTATGGCCTGCCTGCCGTGGTCGGCGTGGAGAATGCGACCTTAAGGATTCAAGAAGGGCAACGCATTCGCGTGGATGGAAGCACAGGATATGTTGAGCTGCTATAATATTTCATTAAAGACTACTACGAGGCAAGGGGGAACACCAAGAACATGATTATATCGCTTGAAAAGGTATCCTGGCGGCGTGAGCAGACAATGATTCTCCATGATATGAATTGGCAGGTACATGAGGGACAGCACTGGTGCATCGTCGGTCTGAACGGTTCAGGCAAGACGACCATGCTGAACGTCGTGAACGGCTACATCTGGCCAACCCAAGGTCAAGTAGAGGTACTGGGCCACCGCTTCGGCGATGTGGACCTAAGGGAGCTGCGCAAGCGGATCGGCTGGGTTAGCACCTCTTTGCAGCAGAAGCTGTACGGCCATCAGACGGCGCTGAACATTATTCTGAGCGGCAAGTTCGCCACGATTGGTCTATACGATAAGACAGAAGAAGAGGACGTGAAGCAGGCAGAGGAACTGCTGGAATTCCTGGATTGCTCGGCCCTGGCCACACGCACTTATGATACCTTGTCACAGGGACAACGCCAAAAAATTCTTATCGCACGGGCGCTTATTGCAAACCCTGAGCTGCTCATCCTGGACGAGCCTTGTACGGGACTGGATATTTTTGCGCGGGAGCAGCTGCTGAGGATGATCGAGAAGATCACCAAGCAGGAGGGGGGGCCGACCTTACTCTATGTGACCCATCATATCGAGGAGATTACTCCCTGCTTCACCCATACCCTGCTGGTTAAGAATGGGGAAATCTACAAAGCGGACGAGACGACGGAGTGTCTGAAGTCTGAGGTGCTCAGCGACTTCTTCGATACCCCGGTTGAGGTGCAAGAGCACCATAACCGGAGATGGCTTACGCTCAGTTGAACAAGAGGCGTTCCAGGAATCCAAGACAAATAGTGTTTTGTACCCGGGAGACATGCCGTGTCCATTCCATCAAGTCCGCAATATTGTGTAGGGTAGGACCACATAAACCACAATATTAGGAGGAATGACTTATGGGAGATGAAGGATGCAATCAGACCGCTTCCGGGGCTTGCTCACATGCAGAGGGTAGTAGTACAGTCGTTCTTGAAGAACACGTGAATTCTCATATCATTGGTTGTAAGGGAGAAACTGTATTTTTCGGTTCTTGGCATTTAGCGAATGGGAATGAATCCACTCAAGGCATGAAGATCTGGAACCGCTTCTGCTGAAGGCTACCGCGTTCTTGCGAGAATAGCACCGGATCAAATCCGAATTTATGTGAAGTAGAGACGATTCAGCAATCGGGCTCGGCTCAAAAATATAAAGCAGCGATTCTCCTTTAACGGAGGATCGCTGCTTTTGTTATGGAGGTATGCCTAAAATATAGCCTGGAATTTATTGATACTTCGGCAGCCAGTCTCCATGGGCCGTGATCAGATCATCGCACATGCTGACAATGTCGTCCATCGACAGCTCTGCGGCGGTATGCGGGTCCAGCATAGCGGCGTGGTAGATATGGTCCTTTTTGCGAGTCATAGCGGCTTCGATGGTCAGGAGCTGGGTGTTGATGTTGGTCCGGTTCAGCGCTGCACACTGCGGTGGCAGATCACCTACGAAGGTTGGTGTTACGCCGCTTCTGTCCACCAGACAAGGCACCTCGACGCAGGCTTCACGCGGCAGATTGGTGATCAGCCCCGTGTTCATCACATTGCCGCCGATCTTGAACGGCACATCCGTCTCCATGGCTTCAAGGATGTAGGAGGCATACTCATGGGAACGCTCATGCGTCAGATCCTGGTTATTCACCAGATCTCCGCGCATCTGCTCCCATTCCTTAATCTGTTCCACGCAGCGGCGGGGATATTCGTCCAGCGGAATCTGGAAGCGTTCGATCAGCTCCGGGTAGTTACGCTTGATGAAGTATGGATGGTACTCGGCGTTATGCTCGGAGGACTCGGTAATGTAATAGCCGAATTTCAGCATCATCTCATAGCGGACCATGTCGTAGTGAGGCTCAAGCTGCTTCTCGGCCGCACGCCGTTTGATCTCCGGGTACAGATCCTCGCCGTCTTTGGTGACTTCAAGCAGCCAGGCCATGTGGTTGATGCCGGCGATTCTGGCTTGAACCCCTGTCTTGTCAATGCCGAGGTGGTCGAATAATCCAGGGATACACTGCTGCACGCTATGACAGAGTCCAATAGTATTCACGCCGCCATAGGTGTTCATGACATTCGTCAGAACGGCCATCGGGTTCGTATAGTTCAGGAACAGCGCATCCGGGCACACCTCACGGATATCCGCTGCAAAATCCAGCATAACCGGAATGGTACGCAGATTGCGGAAGATGCCGCCAATGCCTACCGTGTCCGCAATGGTCTGGCGCAGGCCATATTTCTTGGGAATCTCAAAATCCGTAATCGTACAAGGATCGTACCCGCCGACCTGAATGGCATTGACTACATATTTGGCACCGCGCAGTGCTTCCTTGCGGTCGGTATACGTATTGACTGTACAAGTGCTGCCGCTGCTTTTCTTCAGATTCTGGAGCATGCTGGCAGAGTCATTCAGACGCTGGAGATCGATATCATATAGGGCAAGCTCGAAGCCCTGCAGAGCGGGCGTAGCCATGATATCTCCAAGGACGTTTTTGGCGAATACTGTACTTCCGGCACCGATAAATGTAACTTTAGACATAAGAGTCTAACCTCCTGTTGGTTGTGGGATATTAGGTTTCAGAAGCTTTTTTCGCTTGATTCATCTATAATCACTATAGAATAGAACCGAAGCCCCGCCTATGGAGAAAGACAAGATAGATATGGAGGAATGTTGCATGAATCCGGATCATTACGAGTTCACTCTGGCCATTAACCTGATACCGGAGGAGCAGGATTTGTCAGTGCTGTTCAGCGGCGAGGGGAGACCGCTTCCCGGACATACCATCGGACCGTCTGTACATGATTTCTACTTAATACATACCGTTCTGGAGGGCGGAGGCCTGTTCGAGTGCGGGACATTCGCGGCCGAGTGCAAGGCGGGCGATACCTTCGTGATTATGCCCGGGTCCTTATTCAGCTATAAGGCTGACCCGGATATTCCGTGGCATTATGCGTGGGTAGCCCTGCAGGGGATTGGTGTTCTGGATCTGCTTAGAGCCGTGGGCATTACCAGGGAGCAGCCCTTTCTGTCTTCCGGCAACGTCCCTGAGCTGCATAGCTTATATGAACGTATCCGGCAGGCATTCAAGCAATCCGCGTATCCGCGGCTGGAGAGTCTGGAGGCGTCAGGCTGGGCACGGCTGCTGCTGCATCAGTTCGGACGGGATAATCTAAGCGCCTTGCCGCCGAATCCGTCCGGGATGCCGGAGATGATCGACCGGCAGATCGACCAGGCGATCCGCTGGATCTCGCTGCAATACCATCAGCAAATCAGCATCGATCACCTCGCGTCCTCGCTTGGCTATCACCGGGTGCATTTATCCAAGGCATTCAAGCAGCGGACCGGCCTGTCTCCCAAGCAGTTCCTGCTTAAAATCAGAATGGACAAGGCCAGAGAGCTGCTGGGCAGCATGCTGACGATTGAACAAGTGGCCTCTTCCGTCGGCTTCAATGACGCCTTGTATTTCTCCAAGCAATTCCGCAAAGCTACCGGCATGCCGCCGAGCGAATACCGGATAGGACTTAGGAACGGGAACGAAAAAGATACAGGAGGATCAAGCATATGAAACCGCAAGTTCAGCGAATCCGTGATCTGACTATTGTGCGAAGAGAGGGGGGCCGCTTGCTGGTCATCGGCTGCGACTCCAGCGCCAGCATCGGGAATAAGCCGATGGATGCGGTGCAGACTCCCCCTGCTGTTGCAGGCTATTATGCTGCCAGAGTTGCAGTAATGGAGGTACTGTCTGTGGGGGCTGAGATCTTAACTGTCATCGATACCCTGGCGGTAGAGAAGGAGCCTACAGGGAATGAGATTATAAGGGGCATCCGCAAGCTGCTTGAGGAAGCCGGACTGACTGCAGCCCACGTGAACGGCAGCACTGAGGATAATTTCGTGACCTGTCAGACCGGTATCGGAATCACTGTGATCGGGGAGGCGGATGAGACGCAGTTGAAGCTGGGCTGTTCACAGGGCGGAGACTGTATCGTGATGCTGGGCGAACCGCTGGTCGGAAGCGCTGTTCTGGAGCAGGAAGCAAGCCAGTGTACCATCCGGCAGCTTCAGCTTCTGGCAGCTGCGCCGGAGGTCCATGACATTCACCCGGTCGGCTCTAGGGGAGCAAGGTATGAAGCGGAGCTGCTCGCGGAGCTGAACAGCTGCGGCTTCCGGCCGGTGCCTGGAATAGCGGATAAGCTACAGGTATCCGGGGGGCCGGCGACAGCAGTGATTTTTGCGGCAAAGGAACGTAGGATTAGAGAACTTCAGTCCAGAATAGGCGGCAAAATGGAGATTATCGGTTATTTGCAGGATTGACCGGCTTGCGGAAGGTGAATTCAGCGCGAAGAAGGCGGATTTGATTAAGCGACATTAGCCTTTCCGGGAACAAATGGATAAACGTATCTTAATTTTACGCTTTCTGCGGAATGCTGCGAAATAAGTGGAAAAACAGCATCTGCTGCTCATTGATTGGGCCACATCGGGTAACGAGTGAGTATTTAAGTGCCATTTTTCCAATTACTCCCCCAGCGTGGCCCATACGTTCCTATGCAAGTGGATGAAATCCAACTAGCTTCGCTCCCGCAATGCACATCCCAGGCTCTGCCGCTACCCAAGCGCAATGGGCAGTAGTAGTATAAACTAGTAATCAAACAAGTGAAACGGTTTTGCCACCCTGTTGACCAAGGTTACCGTTTCAGCGAGAAAGGGGTCCCTCATGATCTACTTACGAAGCTTCAAGCTCTCCAAGGTTATCGAACGAAATCCTAACATCTACCCGGATTATGTACTTAAAGCTATCGCGGGCGAGGTGCTGGTGTTTGACCGGATTACAGTGTTATATGGAAATAACGGCAGCGGAAAATCCACTCTGCTTAATGTGATCGCCAGCAAGCTTGGATTACCCAGGGCTGAGCGAATGACCAGCTACGGACATAGCATCTACGCTCAGCGCTTCTTGGAATTGAGTAGTTACCGGTTAGGGCAAGATGAGCAGGAGCGTAACATCAGAGAGCTTCCGAAGGGAAGCCGTTATATAAAGTCTGAGGATATTTTGTATGAGATCAAAAAAATCCAGCAAGCCTCCGTGCTGCGTGAGAGTATGGTGTATGAGCAGAGGAACGGGGGGATGAGCAAGAATCAGGCAGCGGAATATGAATCCTCGAACGCGTTCAAGAAGCAACTCGATAACATCCAATTCTCACAGGAAAAATACTCCAACGGCGAAACCTCAATGGCCTTCTTCGAGGAGAATTTGCAGCCGGGGAATTTGTATGTTTTGGACGAGCCGGAAACGTCGCTGTCGCCTGCCAACCAAATTAGAATAGCGGAGCAAATCAATGAGCTGGCCCGGTATTTCGATAACCAGTTCATTATTGCCACACACTCCCCCTTCATACTGGGAACATTGCATGCTAAGGTCTACAATCTGGATGCCAGCCCCTTGCAGACTGCGGAGTGGTATGAACTGGAGAATGTACAATCTTTCTATCAATTTTTCAAGCAGCATAAGCATTTGTTTGAATGAAGCTGATAAGCGCCAAGAAGCGCAGGAATTGACATCATTAAAATTTAAAGTTATTATAGACACGCATAGTCCTTAATCGAAGCGATGCATATGTGTATTACATATTGGCGACGCAGGTGAGCACTGGAGATACGGGGTCTGATTTTTTGCGCCATTCAAAGACTATGGAAGTCTCTAATATCCGTAAAATTACCTGTCGTCACACACCCGCACACGAACACATTACCCACCACACACAAGGAGGAATTACAAATGAAGAACCTGGAAAACGTTGATGCCGCAGCAAATGCAGATGTAGCAGATGCAGCCAATGCTGATGTAGTCATTATCGGAGGAGGGCCTGCCGGGCTTAATGCCGGGCTGATGCTGGGCCGGGCACGCAAACGGGCGATTGTCATAGATGCGGGGCGTCCGCGTAATGCGGTCACCCGGGAAGCGCATGGCTTCCTGACCCGGGACGGGATTGCTCCGTTTGAACTCCGGCGGATTGCCATAGAACAGCTTGGC
The DNA here is from genome assembly GCF_038002365.1 of Paenibacillus sp. FSL P4-0338. Taxonomy (NCBI): domain Bacteria; kingdom Bacillati; phylum Bacillota; class Bacilli; order Caryophanales; family Paenibacillaceae; genus Paenibacillus; species Paenibacillus sp. FSL P4-0338. The sequence goes on from NZ_JBBOCG010000001.1 coordinate 1,562,723, forward strand.
GCTTATCCGTCGGTCTCACATGTTGAAGATACAGTTGTGTCCGTTACCGGTGAGGATGGAGCCTTCCTGCTGGAGACAGCTTCAGGTCTTAAGCTGACCAGTAAGAAGCTGCTGTTCGCCGCAGGTATGAAGGATCTCAGGCTGGATATTCCCGGGCTTGCCGAGGTCTACGGGAAAAGCGCCTTTGTCTGCCCGTACTGTGATGGCTGGGAATTAAGAGATCAGCCGCTGGTGGTCATCAGCAGAGGGGCTGCACTCATGCATCTTGCGCCGTTGTTATACGGCTGGACGAAGCAGTTCGCGGTCTGCACGAATGGCCCTGATGAGCTCACAGCAGCGGAACGCGAAGAATTGCGCGCTCATGATATCCCGTTATTCGCTGCTCCGATTCATGAGATTTCATCCAATGAGGGCATGGTTAACCATGTGAAGCTTATGGATGGAACAGAGCTTCTTTGTACAGGCATCTTCTTCCGGCCCGAGCTGGCTCCGGGAACGGATCTGCCGCATACCCTGGGCTGCCGGATATCCGAGCAGGGTATCCTGGAGGTTGGCGAGTCCGGTCAGACCAGCGTACCCGGAATATACGCTGCCGGGGATGCTGCCACGATGATGCATCAGTCCATAGCTGCTGCCGCATCGGGCGCGCTGGCTGCTGCAGCGCTGAACGGCGAGCTGAACCGGGAAGCTTGGAAGGCCGGGCTTGCATAATTCTTCCCCTTGTAGCAAAGGATAACTTTACTATGAATATGAAATTCAAAGGGTAGAGCAGGGAGGGAGTACAGATGAATACTGCAACGGAAGCAGAACCGAAGACCCAACTGACCCCGCTGCTGGCAGAGAATGAACTGGTGTTGCGCGGCGTTTTTGATGGCTGTGAGGATGTGGTGTTCCATTCGTTCCTGACTGTTCAACGTACTTCCGCGCTCTGTGTATACTGTACAGGATTATGTGATACGGAGCGGCTGGAGCAGCAATTACTGGTACCGCTGAAGCAGACCGGCCTTGCAGTTGAACCGGCAGTGGACGGGTCTGCTGAGGTTCCTGTCGCCTCGATTCAACAGATTAGAACTGTAGAACAAGCCGTTACAGCGATTCTGGACGGTGAAGCTGTGCTTTTGCTGGACGGCCAGGCTTCGGGTAAGGGCTATCCGCTATACAAGGTTCCCACCCGGACTCCCGAAGAACCGGCGGCTGAATCCACTGTGCGCGGTGCCCGTGACGGCTTCACTGAAGCTCTGGCTACGAATCAGTCTCTATTGCGTATGCGGCTTAAGACACCAGCCCTGAAGCTGCATTCCAGCACTATTGGAGAGTACAGTAATACGAAGGTTACCCTCGTATATGTGGAAGGTATTATCCAGCCGGGACTGGTCACTGAAGTTAATAAACGTCTAAGCCGCCTGAATATCAAAGATGTGCTGGAGAGCCAGTATATTGAGCAGGGCATCATTGACCAGCCCTTTTCGCCGTTTCCGCAGATGATTGCTACGGAGCGCCCGGATGTGGTGGTCTCCAATCTGCTGGAGGGCCGGTTTGCGCTCTTGATTGACGGGACTCCCTTCAGTCTGATTGCCCCGATTAACATGTTCTCCATGCTGCAATCCCCTGAGGATTACTATGAGAACATTTACATGAGTATTTTTGTCCGCTGGCTCAGATATATCTTCTATGCCTTATCGCTCCTGCTCCCCTCAGCTTATGTAGCCATCACCACCTTCCATCAGGAGATGATCCCCACCGTGCTGCTGCTGAGTATCGCGCGGGCGAGAGAGGAGATTCCCTTCCCGGCCCTGGTGGAAGCGCTCATTATGGAGATCGCCTTCGAGGCGCTGCGGGAGGCCGGAGTCCGGCTGCCGAAGCAGATAGGTTCCGCTGTCAGTATTGTTGGCGCGCTAATTATAGGCCAGGCTGCTACCACTGCGGGAATTGTCTCTGCTCCGATGATCATTATTGTGGCGATTACGGGCATTGCTTCCTTCATGGTTCCGCGTTATTCCGCCAGCATCGCGACCCGGCTGCTGCGCTTCCCCATGATGGTTCTGGCAGGCACGCTGGGGCTGATCGGCGTAATGCTCGGCATCATCCTGGTCGTCATTCATCTTAGCAGTCTGCGTTCGTTCGGCAGACCTTATCTGTCACCGGCAGCTCCAACGTTCAGCAAGGGCTTGAAGGATGTATTGTGGATTTCGCAGCCGCGGAGCAAATGACGGCAGCGGGACTTCAACAGAGAAGAGGATACTTATGTTGACTGACAAAGGGAAAATATCGGTTACCCAGCTGGCCTTTCTGGTCTTTCCCTCCATTCTCGCTACAGCTATTCTGTCTGTCCCCGGGATTACCATGCATTATGCGGGACATGATATGTGGCTATCGCCCATCCTGGGCTCGCTGATTGGAGCAACGGTCATTGGGATCTCGCTTGGACTTAACCGGCTGTATCCCGGAAAGACCATTATGCAGTCCAGTCTGTTGATCGCCGGCTGGCTGCCGGGCAAGCTAATCGGGCTGGGTTTTCTGCTCTATTTGCCCCATCTGAACGGTCTGATTATCCTGGAATATGGCGAGTTTATTCTGAATAATGCGCTTCCTAAGACGCCGCTGCTTGTTATTATAAGCTCCATGGTTATCGTCTGTGCGATCAATGTCAGGCTGGGGATTGAGGTGGTCAGCCGAACCGCGCAGGTGTTCGTTACGCTGCTGGTGGTGATGCTCTGCCTGATCTTTGTCCTACTGACCGGGGAGCTGCGGCCCGCCGAGCTGCTTCCGTTCATGGAGAAAGGATTCGTGCCCATTATCAAAGGCGCCGTCGCTCCGTCTGCATGGTTCAGTGAATATATTGTGCTGGCCTTTCTGCTGCCCTATGTCAACAGTAAGAAACACCTTACCCGGACAATGCTGGTCTCACTTGTGGTCACAACTGCGGCGATGAGTCTTACCAATCTGTTCTGCCTGCTGCTGATGGGGGATTTGACGGACAGCTTTGCTTATCCGGTGATGATTGCTGCCCGTTACATTACCATTGCCGATTTCCTGCAGCATATCGAGGCTCTGATTATTGCGATCTGGATCTTCGGGATTTTTGTCAAAATCTCTGTCTTTCTCTACATCTTCGCCGCTTCGGCCGCAGAATGGTTCGGGCTGGACGATTATAAACCGCTGGTGATTCCGCTGGCGTTCTTAAGTATATTGTTCTCGTATTGGGTAGTGTCCGGTGCCTCAGGGGTCGCTGCGCTGGTGAGTGCTTCTGCGAATATATATACCATGTTGTTCCTGGTCGTGCTTCCTGCCGCAGTCTATGGACTGGCCCTGCTGAAGAGGGGGCTGAAGCGGCAGAACAAAGGATGAAGATAAGGAGGGAGGGCTATGCGGGGCTGCAGGACCTTAATCATGCTGCTGCTAAGCAGTATACTGCTGACCGGCTGCTGGGACCGGACGGAGATCAATGACCTGGCGATCGTGCTGGCTACAGGTGTGGATTATCAGGAGGGGCAGGCCCAGTTGACGGCCCAGATCTTCATCCCGCGCAAGGGCGGAGGCGGATCAGAGAGCGGCGGAGCCGGGGAAGGCGCAAGCGGGGTCACTATGATCCGCACCGCTGAAGGAGATAACATTGCGGAAGCCTTGAACCGGCTGCAACGGAAGGTGGCCCGGCATATGTTCTGGGGCCAGTGTGAGGTCATTGTAATCAGTGAAGAGGCAGGAAAGCAGGGGCTGCGCGAGTATATCGACTTTCTCCTGCGTTATCCGCAGTTCCGTGAGCATGCATATGTCTTCTCCAGCCAGGAATCCGCCAAGGATATTCTTGCCTTGCTGGACCCGCTGGAGCGGAGCACCTCCGAATCCCTCCGGGAAATGGCGAATATGAACCTGGGCACGCGCGTGACCCTGCTGGAATTGTCCCAATCCATTCAAGGTGCCAGCGGTTCGGCTGTTTTAACCCGTATTCTGATTGCTCCTCCAGAACCGAAGGACGGCCCTAATGCTACTACACCCTTACTCAAAGGAATAAGCCTGTATAAACATGGCCGCTATGCACTCACCGTGAAAGAACCGGTCAGCCTTGGGGTGCTGCTGATGATTAATGAACTGAATAATATTATAATACCGGTTAAGCTGGATCAGCAGAAGGGGACCTTCTCGATTCAGCCTACGAGTATAACCACGACTCTAACCCCGAGAATTGTGAACCGGGAATGGTTGATGAAGATCCGGATTGTGGCCAAGGGCGAGGTGGTTATGAATACAACCGATGCCAATCTGACCGATCCGGCGAAGATGATTGAGCTGAATCAGGCGTGGGAAGACAAACTGAAGGAGCTCGCCCAGCAAGCCCTCCACATGTCGCAAAAAGAGCAGAAGACTGACTTTTTCCGCTTCGCCGATACCTTCCGCAGACATTACCCGCAAGAGTGGAAGAAGAAGAAAGACCAGTGGGAGGCAATGTACCCCCAGTTACAGGTGGATGTCTCCGCCAAGACAAGTATTACTGGTAACGGAAGATCAACCGGCCCTCAGGGCATCCCGGAGCAATCGGCTGACTGACAGAGGCTACGCCTTAATTCCAGCAACCATACAAGGAAGTGGGAAGCATGAAACTGGTAATGATCCTGGGCATTCTGCTGCTGTCCGCTTCAGTTATCGTTTTTGAATTCCGGGGCAGTAAGGATAAGAAAACCAGAAAGGTTATCGCAGGCATCACCCTTGCTACGGCGGGGCTTACCATTCTGCTCTTATTACAACCGGGCCTGCCGGGTCCTACCGAGCTGGTGAAGCTGTTGTTCGGCAGAATCGATCTGATTATGAAATGAAGCTTAAGGCAGCTCCTTCACGGGGCTGTCTTTTAAGTTTTTACCAAATTCATTTAAGCGATTACATTTTCTTATTTCCCCGGGTGACTATAATGAAAAACAAGAGAGCTCCTTAATACAGCCGGAGGGATGGGAGAAATGAAAGCGGTTTTAAACAATCAGCAAGATCAAATCGGACTCACGCGAAAACACACCTTTTGGCTCAGGATCAGGAGAGATGCCCTACTCTACATCCTTTTGCTGCTGCCACTCCTGTACATTGCCATTTTTAAATATGCCCCGATTTACGGCTTGATTATGGCGTTTCAGGATTACAATATTTTTCAGGGGACGAGTGGAAGCGAATGGGTGGGACTTGATGTATTCCGGTTTATTTTTCAGCAGGACAGCTTCTACCGTGCCCTCAAAAATACGCTGGTTCTGAATGTGCTGGATCTGGTGGCAGGCTTCCCGGCCCCGATTATCCTGGCGATTCTGCTTAACGAGGTCCGTATGGCAAGGTTCAAGAAATTAACGCAGACGATTCTCTATCTGCCTCACTTCATGTCCTGGGTGATTATCGGCGGGATTGTCTATCTGATGTTCTCTAACAGCGGGATGGTTAATCTTTTTCTGGATAACCTGGGCCTGTCAAAAATTGAATTCCTGTCGCAGAAGACCCCTTGGCTGGTCACTTATATTACGGTGGGGGTATGGCAGAACATCGGGTGGGGGACGATTATTTATCTCGCGGCGATTACCGGCATCAACAAGGAGCTGTATGAAGCGTCCGATATGGACGGCTGCAGCAGACTCCGCAAAATGTGGCATATTACACTGCCCGGCATTAAATCTACGATTAACATTCTGCTGATTCTTCAGATTGGCCGAATGGTATCGATCGGATTCGACCGCCCGTTTGTAATGGGGAATTCACTGGTCAGCGAATATTCCGATGTCATCAGCACCTTCGTGTACAGAGTCGGTATCAGCTCGGGAGACTTCTCCCAGGCAACGGCCGTCGGGCTGTTCCAGTCCGTGGTAGGTCTGACCCTGCTGATCGGTGCCAACTATATTGCGAAGAAATTGGGTGAGGATGGGATATGGTGAGAGCGGCAAGCACGATAACAACCAGACGGATTGGCCGGAAAAAAAGTGTAGCAGATATTGCGATTATAGTCTTTATTGTGGCTTTGTCGTTCACCTGCATTGTCCCGTTCTTATACATGATAGCGCTGTCATTTAGTTCCAACGAAGCGATTATCTCGCAAAAGGTAAGCTTATGGCCGGTAGACTTCACTATTGAGACGTATAAGACGATTCTGAGCGATGCCGATATGCTGTATACGCTGGGCTATAGTATTGTCCTTACGATTTTTTACACCGTGGTGTGTATGTTCCTGACGATCTGTGCGGCGTATCCGTTAACGAAAAAGCGGCTATGGGGGAGAAACTTCCTGCTGTCCGCACTGGTCTTCACCATGTATTTCAGCGGCGGCCTGATTCCTTCCTATATCCTGATCAAGAATCTGGGGATGATGGATACGATATGGAGTCTGGTGCTGCCGGGTGCGATGAGTGTATTTAATCTGATTATCCTGAAAACCTTCTTCAGCTCGCTTCCCGAGAGTCTGGAGGAATCAGCGTCCATTGACGGCTGCTCGGATCTGGGGATTCTTCTGCGGATTGTGCTGCCTCTCTCGCTGCCTTCGATTGCCACCTTAAGCCTCTTCTATGCCGTAGACCGGTGGAACGGATTCCAGGATGCCTTATTCTATATTACCAAAAAAGAGCTCTATCCCATGCAGCTCAAGCTGTACCAGATCATCTCAGCCAACCAGCAGCTCGACAGCCAGCAGGGCGGCGAGGGCAGTATCGGCTCATTCATTGTGCCGGAGTCGCTGAAGGCCGCAAGCGTCATGTTCACCACCATTCCGATTCTGCTGATCTACCCCAAGCTGCAGAAGTATTTCGTAGACGGTGTAATGACAGGCGCGATCAAGGGCTGAAGCGGTACACTCCAGGGAAGGGGGAATGCTTAGCTGGCGGAAGTTGAAGCTGCCTGGGCAAGGAAGCTATAATCTGGATTACTATCATGATAAGAGATGAAAGGGTGGTATACCGTGAAGACAGGCATCAAGAAAATATCGGCCGTTCTGTGCAGCACCGTGCTGCTGGCCGGCGTTGCAGCGGGCTGCGGCGAAAGTGACAAAGAGAGCAAAGAGACAGCCGCGCCGGAGTCGTCTAATGCAGCAAAGTCCCCTTCTGATCCTCCTGCAAAGCTTACGGTGGAGGTGTTCGACAGAGGGGTTCAGGGCCAGCCGGATCTGAATAATAATTTCTGGACGAAATATGTGAATGAGCATTTCGGCAAGCCGAATAACGCCGTTGTTGAATACGTACCCGTTCCCCGGTCCCAGGAGGTTGATAAGCTGAACGTATTAATGGCTGCGGGCCAGGCTCCGGACATCTCCTTCACCTATGACGGGACGCTGGTCACCCGCTTTGCCAAAAGCGACGGTCTCTACACGCTTGACGAGCTGCTGGAGAGCCACGGCCAGCAATTGAAGGCTTATCTCGGGGAGAATGTTCTCGCTTACGGTAAATATAACGACAAGCAGGTATCGATTCCGGGTAAGCGCACCCTGCTGGCCTGGAACGGGATGTTCATCCGTAAGGATTGGCTCGACAAGCTCGGGATGCCTCTTCCAACCAACAAAGATGAGTTATACGAGACGCTGGTGGCCTTCCGCGACAAGAATCCGGGCAATGTGAACGGCGTCATTCCCTGGGCAACGGCGGCAGCGGGCATGAACTACACGTTCGGCAACCTGGTTCAATCCTTCTGGGGCCAGATGTCAGAGGAGGAATTCGTCACCACGCCAAACTGGCTGAAGCCGGGCAACAAGGATGCGTATAAATGGCTGAACAAGCTGTATAATGAGAAGCTGATCAGCCCCGACTTTGCCCTGGACAAAACCACCAAGCAGGCGGATGCCGATGTCACCAACGGCAAGGTAGGCTTCTATGCAGCCAACTGGGATTATCCGATGACCCAGAAAATCCGTGTTCCGCTGAAGCAAAACTCGCCGGATGCCCACTATGTTCCGGTGGATACCTTCAAGAATGCTGAAGGCAAATACCTCAAAGAGGTATATAATGAGAACGGAATCTTCTCCTTCATTCCCAAAAGCAGCAAAAACGCGGAGCTGGCGGTCAAATATCTGAACTGGATGGCGGACCCGGAGGTGATGTTCTTCCTGCAGTTTGGTGAAGAAGGCATTCATCATACGCTGAAAGACGGCATCCCGCAAGGGATTGCACAGACCGGCGAGAAAATGCAGATGAGTAATTTGAACATGGATTATACGATGATTGTGAACGGCGCTGAGCTGGGCGACACCGAAAAGAATGTCAAAACCTATGCCGCAGCTCTGGCCTCCGGGGATAAGCAGTATGAGGAGCTCGCGATGGAATCGTACAAAATCAATACTACAGACGGCTACTCCTCCTTCTATTACGGGGTGCCGAACGAAGCCAATATTAAATACGGCAAGACGTTGGGCGATATGAACAAGCAGATGATTGACCGGCTGATCGTGGCCAAGGCGGCCGAGTTCGATGCCTTATACGAAAAGCTGGTGAAGGAGTATATGGACGCCGGCGGTAAGGCGGTTCAGGATGAGAATGTGAAGAACTACAGGGAAGTCACAGCAAACACCAAATAAATCTTGATATACGGATAAACCACGAGGATGATAGAAGTGGTTTATCCGCATTTCGTTTACGGGGTAAGCCCAGATGAATTCACAGGTTCAGGAGGATATCCATGTACAAGGTCATTATTGTAGATGATGAGTCGTGGGCGATTAGAGGGATCAGCAATGCCTTTGACTGGGAGCAGTATGGCTTTGAAATCTCGGGACAATTCACAAGTGCCTCCCAGGCGTGGGAAGCCATTGCCTTGCAGGAGCCGGATCTGGTGGTCACAGACATCCGGATGCCGGAGATTTCCGGACTCGATCTGATGAAGCGGGCCAAAGCACATGGAATAGATACTGAATTTGTCATTATAAGCGGATACGCGGAATTTGAATACGCCCAGGAAGCGCTGCGCTTCGGGGCACTCGATTATTTCCTGAAGCCGCTTGATGTGGATATGACCGATTCGTTCCTGGCGAAGCTCGCCCTGCACTTCTCCCGGCGAAGTGCGGCGCGCAATCACCTTCTATTGGATGCGCTTACCTCGGCAGATGAAGATGAGATCAGGCGCTGCCTTCCTGCCGGCATGAATGCAGGCTGCTGCCAGGTGCTTGCTGTCCATTATGAGTCAGACAGACCGAAGCTCAGCGAACTGCTGAAGCTGGACGGGCTGCCGGTTCATCTGCTGGAGGTGGAGAACGGAGCAAGCACCCTGCTGGCGGTTCTAATCACAGAGCAGAAGAGTGAGCTTGAAGGAATTGCAGATGAATGGCCTGCGGCCGCGGGCAGTCCAGGGTTTTCTGTGGTGGGGATCAGCAGCATCGGCAGCGGGCTTAAGCAGATCGGCAAGCTGATCAAGGAAGCCGAGCTGGCGGCCTCCCGGGTATTCGTGGATGAAGCTTCCGGCGCGGTTCACTATAATCCCAAACTGCCTCTGGTGAAGCCTTGTATCGATGAGCTGCAATCTATAGTTTATGGTAATCAATACGACAGCATCGAGTCCTACACTGCGGGCTTGCAGGAGTATTTCAGGCTTCATCAGCTGGGCATGAGCGAGGTTGTCTACTTATGGAATCAGGCCGTCGGGCTTCTGAGCAGTTCTTATTCGGAGGAGCTTAGGGACATGGAGCTGGAATTCCTGAATTATGCCGAGCTGAAGGAGCGGTTCGAGGACTTGGGATCGCTGTGCAGCTTCCTGCAAGACGTTTTTACAGTACTCCGGCAAGGGAACAGCCGTGCTTTGCAGGAAGGGGATATTCTCTCCTGCTTCAACCGGATGGTCGCCTATATCGACCGGAATTACGAACAGAAGCTGTATCTGAAGGAGCTGTCGGTCCAATTTTTCATCAATCAGGTGTATTGCTGTCAATTGTTCAAGAAGAATCTGGGCAAAACTTTCTCTGAATACGTGGCCGAGCTGAGGATCAGGAAAGCCCGCGGGCTTTTGCAGCAGACAGACCTGTCCATAGAGAGCATTGCCATCCAGTCCGGGTATGTAGATTATTATTATTTCAATAAGGTGTTCAAGAAGCACTGCGGGATGACGCCCGCCAAATTCAGGAAAAGGGAAGCCGAACGGAGCCGCAGGCTATGAAGACCCGCAAGGTGAAATTGAAGCATCAACTATGGCTGTTCTTTTGTTGCTCCATTGTTATATTTACTGTGATGGAATTTTACTTCTTCTTTAATTTCTCTGCGCTGACGCAAAAGAGGGCGGTCACGTATAGCAACCAGATGATTGAGCAGACCCGCCGCAAAATTGATTCTGTATTCAATGATATCCGGGTCAGCACCGGCATTGCGGTCAACAGCAAGCTGATTCAGGAGTTCACCATAGCCGATGACGATTACAAAAGGGCGTTCGACAGCGCTCCCTATGCTCTGGATCTAATGGAATATATGCGGTCCTTCAATTCGTATGTGAACGGTATCATGATCAATGACCTCCAGGGAAGACGACTCTCCAGCGAGGATTCTGCAAGTGGCGATATTTTTTATATTAACCTGTATGACAGCTTTATCCGCCCGTACAAGAACGATCCTGCGCTTCGCCAGAAGGGGAAGTTCACTGCTATTCTGAAGGATGACCGGACAGGAACGGAACAGTTCTTCTATATTGCTCCCATTGTCGAGTCCATCGGCGGTGTTCATTTCTCACAGATTACAGGTTACTGCATGGTGATGGTCAATATGGACAAAATGCAGGGGCTGGTCGCGAATACGGAATTAACGCAGAACTCCACCTTGTCCATTCTGAATAACCGGGACGAGGTGGTTGCCTCCACCAATTCCTATGCGCGGGGCAATGTGATCAAAGATGTGCTGTCTATGGATAAGAACCATTTGCTTAACGGGATAAAATCAACGATTGACGGTAAGGAGGTTCTCATTCAGGTTAAGGGGCTGGAGCAGGCTGACGGGTGGCGGGTGGTCAGTATGATTCCGGTGCAGGAGCTGACGGCCGATATGATCCCCATGCGCAAGGTCAGCATTATCGTGGGGATTGGCATCATTGTCAGCATGATACTAACCGGCAGCTTCTTCATGAGCAATCTGATGCGTCCCCTGATGGGACTGGTCATGGATATGAAGAAGGTGGCAGGGCGGGATAGAGGCTTCCGGATCAAAGTCCGGTTCACGAACGAGGTTGGCCTGCTGGCCCAGGATATTAACCGGATGATGGACGAGATGGACGAAATGACCCGGGAGATGTTCAATACCCAGGCCAGACTATACGAATCCGAGCTGAGCCAGAAGCAAGCTGAGTTCTCTGCCCTGCAGAGCCAGATTAACCCCCACTTCCTGTATAATACGCTGAATTGTATCAGCAGCATCGGACTGGAGTATGGAAGCCGGGAGATTGCCCAAATTACGTACTGCATGTCTAAGATCTTCCGCTATAGCATCAAGAAGGACGATCTTGTGCAGATCCGGGAAGAGGTGGACTGCATTCAAGCTTACATGAAGATTATTCTGATCCGCTACGAGAATAAATTCTCCTTGTCGCTTGATGTGGAGGAGAGCTTGCTTGTGCTGCAGACGCCCAAGATGATTCTCCAGCCCATTGTGGAGAATTCGGTCTATCACGGGCTGGAGCGGATGGATCAGGGCGGAAGCCTTCAGATTACCGGGAGCCTGGATGAGCGCGGGGATGTGTGCTTCAGTATTATGGATACCGGCAGAGGAATGGAGCCTGAGGATCTGGCTGCCCTTCAGGCCAAGCTTGGCCAGGAGCCTAAGGAGCTTGCCCTGACCGGGCAATCGGCGCAAGGCATCGGGCTGCTGAACATTCATAACCGGCTGTGCCATCTGTTCGGAGAAGGTTATGGACTTACCGTTGACAGCCGGTTAGGCTATGGGACAATCGTGAACGTGAAGATTCCGAAGCTGCCGGGCAGCGGAGATAGCAAGTGAGTGTCGAACAGGGTACCTCCGTTTAGCGGGAGGTGCCCTGTTTGGCTGTAAGGGAGGGCTTAGCCGCACACCGTCTCTATAACAGAGTAAGGCCTCTGGATGATTCAAGTGGGAAGGGAAGAGTGATGATTATGGTCGGAAGGTGAGAGTGATCATTAAGGTGGATGTTACCTTGGACGAGTTGAGCTCAAAGCTATTGAGCAATGAGGTGCATTAGTGCACCTTAATTCGGCGGATAATGGCTAATTGAGCTAATGAGGTGCATTAGTGCACTTGAATTCGGCGGATACCAGATATTCGGGCGAATGAGGGGTATTTGTGCACCTGATTTTGCCGAATGCAGGCAATATCCAGAAATGAAGAGCACTAATGCACCTGAATCTGGCGAGCTCTCCCTCTGGGACAGGCGGAAGGGGAAACTGTTGGATTTAGTCCACCTGCTGATGGAGATACGTCCGGCCAGGGCGCAGCAGGTGGATAAACAACACTTATTCAAGCCCTATTTACTTAAAGTGCCTGAATCCGTGAGCAGCAGTTGCTCTTTTTCCACTTCTTCCTCTGCAATCATCAGAAGTCGAGAAATTAAGCTGCGTTTATCCAATTATTTGTTTGCCAAGTATCTAATTGTTTGTTTCCGTACCGGGTCTGGGCTCGTCGCTGAACTGGCAGTATTTACAACTAAAACGGTTACAAAAACATTTTAAGATTGTCCATTTTTTTAATCCGTCCCGGAAGGTATTATGAGGACGCTAGGCCGAGTCATCATTCCTATGAGAAGGAGATGAAAAAATGAAAGCGGTTAATTCAGCCCGGAAAGAACAGAAGTGGTCCAGAACAAGCGTCAAAGCTCTGCTGCTCAGCCTCGTGGTCCTGCTCATGCTGCCTCAGTGGGGAGGGGGCGCTGCGGCGAAAGAGTCGGGTACTAGCGCACCAGAGAGTGTAGCGGCTGCACAAGGAGGAACGAATGTGACGAATTTCTACAATGTCATCATGCAGACCGGGGCCGATCCCTGGGTATACAAGCACACGGACGGCTATTATTACAACACCTTTGTCAATGCCAGCGGAGTTATGGTCCGTAGATCGAAGACTATTACCGGCATTGAAGCAGGCGAACGGAGTCTGGCTTGGTCGCCCGTTAAAGGAACCATGTACAGCTCCAATGTATGGGCGCCGGAGATGCATTATCTCAAGGATACGGACGGCCAGTACAAATGGTATATCTACTTCGCAGCCGATAACGGAACCAACGCCAACCACCGCATGTATGTGCTGGAGAATGCCAGTGCCGATCCGATGAGCGGAAGCTGGACCTTCAAAGGTAAGATTACCGATGCCACGGACCGCTGGGCGATTGACGGCACTGTGCTGAGGGTCGGTGACCAGCACTACTTCATCTGGTCCGGCTGGGAGGACACCGACGGCAGCTTTCAGAATCTGTACATCGCCAGAATGAGCAATCCATGGACGATTAGCTCGCAGCGCGTGCTCCTGTCCACGCCGGAGTATGACTGGGAGACCTCCCCCGGCCGGATTAATGAAGGCCCGCAGATTACGATCAAAGGGAACAAGATCAATCTGGTGTACTCCGCCAATGGAAGCTGGACAGACAGCTATAGTCTCGGCTTGATTACCGCCAGCACCAGCGCCGATCTGATGAATCCCGCTTCCTGGACCAAGCGTAATCAGCCGATCTTCTCAAGCGCGAACGGTGTCTATGGCCCGGGCCATCACAGTATTGTGACTTCACCGGACGGTACCGAGGACTGGATCATCTACCATTCCGCCCGCTGGCCGGGCTCAGGCTGGACCCGCAATGTCCGCGCGCAGAAGTTCTCCTGGAACACAGACAACACGCCGAACCTGGGAGAGCCTGTTAATCCGAACAGTCCGATAGCAATCCCATCAGGCGAGCCGGCCCGAATTCGTTATGAAGCCGAACAAGCTCTGCTCGTGCAAGATCCCGCTGGCGCTTCATCCCCAGCGGTCCGGCGCGAAAGCTCCGCCTCCGGCGGGATGAAGATTACCAACCTCGCGAACACTTTCGACTATGCCCAGTTCAATGTCAATGTGCCGGAAGCGGGCTTCTATGTGCTGTCCGTGCGTAACAGCAACGGCTCAGCGAATGCGGGGGATGCCTCTCATATTCTGTCGGTCAACGGCGGGCCCGGAGCGTCGATGAATATCGTCTATTCCGGCGCGAACCGCTGGGGAGCCTCTACGGCGAAAATCTATCTTCAGCAGGGAGACAATGTTCTCCGCTTCTTCAAGGGGAACAATCTGGCGGACATCGACAGCCTGGAGGTATCCCGGCTGAATACCTTGGAGCTGCTGTTCGGGGCTCCCGGATATACGCTGGGACTTAACGAGACCCGCAGCCTGCCCCTCTATACAGTAACTGGAACTACCTATTCTGCTGTCACGGCAGGCGTGGTCCTGACCTCGTCTGATACGAACGTAGCCATTATTCAAGCAGGGAATCAGGTGAAGGCGGCCGGGGCAGGAAGTGCAACCATTACCGCCACCTATAACGGCAAAACCGCAACCGCTGCAGTTAATGTCAAGGCTGATCCTAGAACGGTACAGTCCTTGGCGCTCAGCGGTCTGGAGCCTGTGCTGATCAGCGGCCAGACCAGTTCACCGCTAAGGGTAACAGCACATTACAACAATTATGAAGTTCAGGATGTAACCGGGAGTGCGCAGTATACCAGCAGCAATCCGGGAGTGGCGGCCATCGATCCGGCAACCCATACAGTAAATGCTGTTCAACCGGGTACGGCTCTGATTACAGCCTCAACCGGGGGCAAGCAAGCCACCTACAGCATAACTGTCATTGCCGCTTCAGATGCCGTTCAGGTCACTACAACTATGAAGACACCTTCAGGCGTGGTTCCCGCGCTTTCGGGCGTTGTGAATGCTGTCTACCACAACCAGACCGTTCAGGCCCAGGTGACTGACAGCAAGACGGCAGGGCTGGACTTCAGTACCATTGGCACGGTTCAGATTCCTGTGACCCTCAAGATAGGCGGGGAGGAGTTCTCTTCCACGATTTCTGTAGAGGTTGTGCCGGGCTATGGCCTGGATGAGATCGTGAATCAGCTTCGCAGCAAGCTGGCTAATAACTCCTATCCGCTTGGGAACGGGGCAGGCAATTATAGCGCTGCCAAGTATGCTGACTTCGTTGCCGCAGTGGAGCATGCAGAGGCGTTGGCGGGCAATGCGGGATTGACGCAGGCGCAGTTCAATGCAGAGCTGAATGCACTTGCTGAAGCGGAAGCCTCCCTGATAGCTTCACTGAATACCACACAGAACGGGATAACCTATAAGGCTTACCGGGATTTCTCCGGCGATACAACCGGCAAATACCCTTATGGCATTACAACGCAGGATCTGACGAATGGCGCCGCCGCTGTGGTTCAGGAGGAAGCAGGTAATAAATTCCTGCGGCTAACCACAACCTCAGTAGCGGGCAAAGCCAACCTCTTCCTGCCTTATGCGGGCGATGTAAACGCTGAGGGGAATCAGCGGATTGTTATCGAGTACCGTGTCCGGTTAAACAGCAACTTCCAGTATGCCAACGGCGCTATGGTAAGAAATGATAGCGGGACCGGCAACTATTCTATGGTGACAGCGTTTGATTCCGGTAAAATCCTGGTGCAAAATGGCGGCTCCAACAAGGTCAAGGTGAGAGATTTCGCGCTGGGCACCTGGTATGCCATCAAAATGGTCGCCAACTGGGACGCCAAGACCTACAGCGTCTATATCAATAATGAATCTGTTCCGGCCGCTACGGATTTCGCCTTCCGCCATACCGGCGGCAGCACACTAACCGGACAACTGTTCGGCGTTGACGGCTACGCGAACGCGTCTATCGACTTCGACGACTTCAAGGTCAGTGTTACCGGAGATTAAGCAGCGGAGGGATAGACAACATGGCAAGTCAAGCTTACGAAAAGTTCACGCCGTTACTGAATGCCAAGCTCGTTCTGGGTTATCTGACCTCGATGGTAGATGCGCAGGAAGACAACCTGCCCTATTGGCTTGTACTGCCGCATAAGAAGCCTGCCGAGGCTGCCCATTGCCGGGTGGACGATGCGGAGCTGGTCGGCTCCTGGTATGAGGCTATAGATGCGGTGCGCAAAATGCTGAAGACGGGGGAAGGCGCTGCGGTGCAGCAATCCTTTTACCGTCATCTGATGAAGTCCTGGGGGGAGCACGGCCTGCGCTTTCATGAGCCTTATCCGTGGACGCATACGAACCATAGCTCTTTTCACGAAATGGGCTATATTCTTCCCGCGCTGAACCGGATGCTGGAGAATGATCCCGGGGATAAGGAGGCGGAGAGCAGAGCGGCCGGGCTGGTCAGGGGAATGCGCTCCCTGGTGATTGAGCGGAAGGTCCGAACGTTCTGGTCGGGGGATTATGATGAGCAGGAGCCCCTATACGAATTCCCCAATGATGTGTATCTGAAGGACGGCGGCTTCGATCTGTCCAGGCATACCGGCCGGGGGGAGCTGGCGATCCGTAATGCCATTGTCCTGCACTCCCTGGTGCGCAGATATGAGATTGCCGGAGATAAGGCTGCGCTTGATCTGGCGACGGGTCTCGCCAACCACCTGCTCGGACCTTCGCGTTATTTCAATTACAGAATGGAATTCTTCGGCCATGTCCATTCCGCAGGCTGGGTAGCTTCCGGTCTGGTACGTCTGGGCCGGGTAACGAGCAAGGAGCGGTATATTACCGCAGGCAAAGGGATCTATGATTATATCCGCAGCCTGTCTTCCTCCTTCGGTTGGGTGCCTGAATATGCCCAGTGGCATCCGCTGCATGAAGAGCATTGCGAAACCTGCTGCATCAAGGACATGATCGAATGTGCGAATGAGCTGATTCTGGCCGGATATGAGGAATATTGGGAGGATATGACCCTGTATGCGCGGAACCAGCTGGTGGAGAATCAGCTAAAGGTATCTTCCTACGTAGTCACAGACAACACCCGGCCTGACGAAGCAGGTATAACCTACAGGGAGATTGATAAGAGAATGATCGGGGGCTTCACCGGGGGCTCTCTCGTGAACTCCATGTCGTTATCCAAATTCCGTTCCATTGCGGGCTGCTGCGTCGGCATGGCTCCGGTAGCCCTGGAGCTCGTATGGAACCGGGCGGTGGAATTCCAGAATGGCACGGTATTCGTCAACATGCCGGTGGATAAGGAGACGGACGAGGCTGCCGTCACCATGAGATATCCCGATCTGGGCTATATGTCCATTACAGCCAAGCAGCCGTGCGATGTTGCGGTACGGGTCTATGACTGGATGGGAACGGACTTCACGGTGAGGGTAAATGGAGCCGTATGCGTAGCCGTACGAGAAGGCAATCTGCTTGTGATCCGTAGTGTAAGAGCAGGGGACACTGTGGAGCTTACGCATCCGCTGGACACAGTGGTGGTGAAGGAGACAGTGCGGGGCGAGGAATATAAGGTATCCTGGAGAGGCTGTGATGTCGTTGATATCGCTCCCCGGGGAGAGCATTTGAGACTGTATCAGCGGGATCTGCGCATCCCGAAAGTGTATCCCACGCAGGAAGATGTTCACTTTACTGGAGCAGCCAATTACGGGCCTACCCAACAGGCGCAAGGGAGTAAGTGACTTCAGCACTGGAGCAATAAGCCATATTTGTAGCGTAAGCCATAAATAAGCCGCAATTGAAAAACCGCACTCCGCAGACTTTGCTTGCGGGGTGCGGTTTTTTGGCATGCGTTAGAGCAGAATACGAACCTCGCCGCTCGACAGATATTCCTCTTCGCCATTCGGATACCGGACCTTCAGGCGGCAGTCGTTATCGATATCGACAGCGGTTGCTTCCTGCTCGTGATGCTCCTTAACAACCATGACCGTCTCACCCAGGGACATCATGCGCTGGCGGTAGTCGGGCAGGAACAGCCGTTCCTTAAGCTGCTCATAATAGCCCATGAAGCGGTTCAACACTTCGGCTGTAAGCCGGTTCCGCAAATCCCCTTGCGGATTAGCTGCCTCATAGATAGAGGTTGCCACCCCTGACAGCTCTGCGGGAAAGCCGCCCGACGGCAGCGTAACATTGATCCCGATTCCGAGCACGGCATAATCCAGCCACTCGCTCTCCAGGGACAGGGAAGCCTCGGTGAGGATTCCGCACACCTTTTTACCGTTCATGAATACGTCATTCACCCATTTGATCTGCGTACTGAAGCCGGACATGCTCTCGATCGCCAGAGCGACCGCAACGGCAGCAGAGGTAGTCAGAAGTGTAGCATCTGCCGCCGACAACCGGGGACGCAGCAGAATGCTCATATAGATGCCCGTTCCCGCAGGGGAAAAGAAAGGCCGGCCTTTCCGGCCGCGCCCGGCGGTCTGCTCCTCCGAGAGGATGACCTTGCCCTCCGCTTCTCCGCCGGAAGCCAGCGCCTTCACCAGCTCGTTCGTGGAAACCACGCTCTTGAAGATTTCAAGCCGCAGCTTCTGTCCCCTGGCATCCAGGTATTTGGCAACTGCTGCGGCGGACAAAATGTCCGTCTGCGGGGACAGGGAGTATCCCTTATTGGTGACGGCCTGAATGGAATAGCCATCGGTCTGCAACGATTTGATGGCCTTCCAGACTGCGCTGCGCGTTACGGATAACCGCCCGGCGATGTCCTCCCCGGAGAAGTATTCACCCTTATTGCTGTCCAGTAAGGCCAGGATATGTTCTTTGACTGTCATGCCTATAACCCTCCACAAGTATAACGTTCCGAGCTCATCTCTTTAAGTATATTAACATGCTTAGCTGATATTAGAAAAATTAAGACTTTTCGTTATTTCTTTAGTGCATCGTACACACTTCAATTGTGAACCTAAAAATATTTTTAGGTTTACAATAAAACCATCCTCCACTATAATTCAGCTTGTTGGCTGGGCTCCGTGAACGGAAGGCCGTCCAATTCCTGTATCTTATCTCGTGGAGGTTATTGAATTGAGAATCAAAGAGTTAGTCTATGCGGCCTTATTCGCCGCGCTTATCGCGGTACTGGGTTTGATTCCGCCCGTATCCCTCGGCATTATCCCTGTACCTGTCACTGCCCAGACGCTCGGCGTCATGCTGGCCGGCTGTTTTCTGGGCTGGCGGACGGGTGCGCTCAGCCTGATCATTTTCCTTATCCTCATCGCCTTAGGCTTGCCGGTATTACCAGGCGGACGCGGCGGGCTGGCTATCCTGGTTGGACCGACAGCAGGCTATCTGTTCAGTTGGCCGCTGGCGGCGGGGCTGATCGGCTGGTTCGCTGAAGCGGTCTGGCCGAAAGTACGGGCCTGGAAGCTGTTCACTGTTAATCTGATCTTTGGCGTTCTGCTCGTTAATCTGATCGGCGCTTCTGCCATGGCCTGGATCACGAATACACCGCTGTGGACCGGACTTGCCGGGTCTGCGGTTTTTCTGCCCGGAGATCTGATCAAGGCTCTGCTGGCCGCCGTCATCACCATGCAGCTCCGGGCATTCAGTCCGGTTGAGGAGAAGAAGGGGGCGTGAGATCCCGATGAATCTGGCAGAACACATTCTGGAACGTGCCGCACTCGTCCCTCACCGCATTGCAATTTCAGATGGACACGATGAACGTACCTATGAGCAGCTTACAAAGCGGGTTCAGCAGATTGCCAGCGGTCTGCGGCAGGGCGGACACTCGAATCAGACCATTGCGCTTCTGTCTGGTAACCGCATGGAATTCGCCGAATTTGTTCTTGGTGCTATCTACGCAGGCAGCATTCCCGTGCTGCTGGACCCGAAATGGTCTCCAGCAGCGCTGGAGCAGGTCATCCGGCAATGCGCTCCCGGGCTGCTTGTCAGTGAGGCAGGCTTCGCAGCTGATCTGACTGGTCGTTACAGTAGAATTCCCCAGCTATATTTCAGCAGGGAACAGGTCTCCGGCAGCTATGAGGCTTGGGTGGCTGGCTTCGATCCGGTGGCTGAAGCAGCAGATAACCCTGAACTGCTGTTCATTGGGTATACCTCAGGCACCACAGGTATCCCGAAGGGGTATATGCGAACCCATCTGTCGTGGTTAAGCAGCTTGGAGGCTACAGATAAGGCGTTCAGCCTGAACCGGATGCAACATGTGCTTGCGCCCGGGCCGTTCGTTCATTCGCTGTCGCTGTTCGCCCTGCTGCAATCCCTGTACAGCAGAGCCACATTCCATCTCCTTCCGGAATTCGATGCAGAGCGCGTACTCACCCTGTGCTCCCGCGTACCGGATATGATTCTGTTCGTTGTGCCTGCCATGACTGAGGCGTTATTGCGCCAAGCAGAATCAAGTAACGCTATAATATCCATCCAGGCCTTGATTAGCTCCGGCGGCAAATGGCCTGTGTCTTCAATAGCTAAGTGCCGCGAGAAGTTCAAAAGAGTTAGGCTCTATGAGTATTACGGCTCATCTGAAGCCAGCTACATCAGCTATCTGGAGCTTACCGGAGCGGAGCCGCAGGACTCTCTGGGCCAGCCGTTCAGCGGTGTAGAGCTAATGATCTGTGATGAACAATTCCGCGAGGTTCCTCTAGGCACGGTGGGGGAGCTGTACATCCGCAGCGATATGATCTTCTCCGGGTATCATCTCCTGCCGGAAGAGACGGCGCGGGTATTCCGGGACGGCTGGCTGCGCACAGGGGATTACGTGTATCAGGACCGGCAGATGCATCTACGCCTGGCCGGACGCGCGGGCAGCATGATCAAGAGCGGGGGACTCAAGGTGTTCCCGGAAGAAGTGGAAGCGGTGCTGCTTCGCCATCCGAATATCAGGGAGGCGATGGTGTTCGGCATAGCGGATGAACGCTGGGGGGAGCAGGTAACGTTAATGATACAGTGGCAGGGGCAGGAACGGCTTACACTCGATGAGATCAGAACTTATTGCCGCCCCTATCTGGCTAGCTATAAGCTGCCGAAGCAGCTGATTAGCGTAGAGGAATTCAGCTACACCGGTTCCGGCAAAATCGCCCGCCAGCTCATGAAGAACCGCGCGGCAGAGGAGTTGACATGAAGAAGGCCGTGCAGAAAGGAGTATCACCCATGCTCGTTTTTGACCAGGTAGACTTTGCGTACCGGAGAGGGCAGCCGGTTCTGCGTCAGCTCAGCTTTGATATACGCCAAGGCGAGTTCGTTACTATAATCGGCGCGAACGGCAGCGGTAAATCCACGATCGCCAAACTGATGAACGGATTGCTGCTGCCAAACGCAGGAGAGGTGCGGATGGGAGCGCTGAGTACCTTGAACCGCCAGGATCTTGTGAGCATCCGCGAGCGGGCCGGACTGGTCTTCCAGAATCCTGACGATCAGTTCATTACGGCTTCCGTGTTGGATGAGGTGGTCTTCGGGCTGGAGAATCTGCGCGTCCCAAGAATCGAAATGTTCGGCAGGGTAACCCGTGCACTGCAAGCCGTTCATATGGAGGACTATATGGACGCTGCTCCATATCAGCTGTCGGGCGGTCAGAAGCAGCGGGTTGCAGTAGCAGCCGTGTTGGCTATGGAGCCCTCCATCCTCATCCTGGATGAAGCCACCTCGATGCTTGATCCGCAGGGCAGGCAGGACCTTCTTCAGGTGATGCACACGCTTCACCGGCAAGGGCTGATGATCATCCATATTACCCATCATATGGATGAGATTCTGCCTTCTGACCGCGTGCTGCTGCTTAGCCAGGGAGAGCTGGCTTTTGACGGGACGCCCTCTGGATTGTTCAGCAGTGTAAGCATGACGGAGCAGCAGCTTGCGCCTCCTTTTACCGTCAGATTATTTCAGGCCCTCGGGCTGGACGCCCCGCAACACGCAGAATGGAAGGAGACGATCAGAAGCATATGGTCTACGCATTGCAGGATGTAAATGTGAAGATGAACGGGAAGGATATTCTTGAATCCGTAAGCTGCACGCTCCAGGAGGGGAAATGGATTTCGGTGACCGGCCAGTCCGGGGCCGGTAAATCCACCCTCGCCAAGGTATTCAAGGGTCTGCTGCCGATCAGTAAAGGCGAATATACCTATCGCGGGCAGCCGTTGCCAAAGGATCAGCAAGGCAGGCCGAAGGCTGTGCCGCATATCGGTTATGTCTTTCAGTATCCGGAGCAGCAGCTCTTTGCGGCAACGGTGAATCAGGAGCTGGCTTTTGCGCTCAGAATGAAGGGGGAATCCGGGGCGAACGTGGAGCAGGCGATCCGTCAGATTATGGAACAGATGGGCTTACCCGCAGCACTGCTTCCGCAGCATCCTTTACAGCTCAGCGGAGGGATTAAGCGGCTGGTGGCTATTGCTTCTGTGCTGATCGCCAGGCCGGAGCTGCTTATTCTGGATGAACCGGCCGCAGGGCTTGATCCCGCGAACAAGAACGACTTGCTCAGGCGGCTAAAAAGCTGGCAGGAAGAGCACAAGCGGACCGTCCTGTTCCTGTCGCATCAGCTGGAGGATGTTGCCGAATACTCGGATGAGGTGATGATTATGGGGCAGGGCCGCTTGTTAGGACATTGGGAGGTAAACGAACTGTTCCTGGAGCATGCGGAGCGTATGGAACAAGCCGGTCTGCCTGTGCCGGAGCCGATTCAGCTCTTGAGAATCATCGAAGAATGTTCTGGAGCGAAGCCCCAGCCTGCAAGCTGTAGGGAAGCAGAGATTTTTCGAATGGTGAGTGGGATATGGCAGGCACAAGGTCTCTGAGCGATGACGGATAAAATTGTACTCGGGCAATATGTCTCCTCAGACTCTGTCATTCACCGGCTTGATCCGCGAACGAAGCTGCTCATTCTTGTAGCCTTCACAATTGGCAGTATGCATCTCCAGGCGATTACCGGATACATTGCGGCTTCAGTTCTGGCGGGAGGACAGCTCCTCTTGTCCAGAATTTCGCTTCGATTACTCTTACGGGCTTTGCGGCCGATTCTGCTCATCCTGCTGCTGCCAATGGTCTATCATCTCCTGTTCAACCAGGAAGGGATCGGGAAAGAGCTGTTCGCACTCTGGCGGATTCTGCTGCTGGTCTCGCTTGCTCTTATCCTGACATTAACGACGAAGCCGCTCGATCTGGCCAAAGGTCTGGAACAGCTGTGCAAGCCGTTAACTCGGCTGGGCGTTCCGGTAGAGGCGCTGGCTTTGACGGTCATGCTGGCTATTCGTTTTATCCCCACCATTACCCAGGAGCTGGACCGTATTCTTGTGGCGCAACAGGCCAGAGGGTATGATATCAAGGATACCAAAGGCCTTAACCGGATACAGGCTTACATCCAACTAGTGATTCCGCTGCACGCAACCACCCTTGCCCGGGCGGAGCAGCTGGCTATGACGATTGAGGCAAGGGCTTACGGCAACGGGAAGGGTCGGACTTCCTATCGGGTGCTAAAATATACACCGTTGGATTATGCAGCCGGCGGGATCATGATTACATATATTCTGCTGGGAATTCTGCTAGAGAGATGAGGAGATAGAGCTTGAACAGAACAGCCATACTGGAGCGGCTTCAGTCAGAGCTGCGCGAAGGCAACCATATTATCGGCGTCTCGACAGGTACGGGAATTACAGCCAAGGTTGCCGCTGACAGCGGAGCAGACTTCATTCTAATGCTGAACTCCGGCAAGTTCCGGCAGATGGGGAGAAGCTCGCTGGCGGGGTTCCTGCCCTTCTGCAACAGCAATGAGATGGTGATGGATTTTGCCTCGAAGGAGATTGTGCCGCTGGTGAGGGACACTCCGGTGCTGTTCGGGCTGAATGCAAATGATCCAACGAGAGAAATGTCTCTATACATAGATGAGATCAAGGCCAGAGGCTTCGCGGGAGTGAATAATTATCCAACGGTCGGTCTGATCGACGGGGTGTTCAGAGAGGCACTGGAGGAGGACGGCATCAGCTATGAGAGGGAGGTTGAGGCTATACGTCTGGCTCATCAGCAGGAGCTGTTCACGGTGGCTTTCGTCTTCGACGAAGCCCAAGGCGTCCAGATGGCCGAAGCGGGGGCAGATGTAATCTGTGTGCATCTTGGCCTGACCGTAGGCGGATTGCTGGGGGCGCGAAAAGTGGTCTCCCTGGAAGCTGCCAAGGCGAAAGCCCTGCGCATTCTCACTGCCTGCGGGGAGGTTAAGCCTGAAGTCATTAAGATGATCTACGGCGGTCCGGTCAAGACTCCGGTAGATGTCCAGTACATGTACAGCAGCAACACGCAGATTATGGGCTACATTGGCGGCTCTGCCTTTGAACGGATTCCCTCCGAGCAGTCGATTACGGCCATTACCCGCGATTTCAAGCGCCTGGGGAAGCTGGATGAGGATGATCTCATGGTTAAAATGCTCAGCGGCATCACCCGGCATTATGATTACGTAGAATTCGTCAAAGAATATGTCGCCCAGAATTACAGCGAGGAAGTGGTGTTCGCGGATCTGGCCAAGGTGGCACATGTGTCGCGCAGTTATTTGAGCAGCTTATTTAAAAAGGAAATGGGCTGCAGCTTCCAGAGCTATCTGGTCGGCTTCCGTATGCAAAAGGCTGCTATACTGCTCCAGGCCCCGCACCTGCAATTATCCGAGGTGTCCGCAATGGTCGGCTACCCCGACTATGCCCAGTTCAGCAGAATGTTCAAGAAGCTGACGGGCTGCTCGCCCAAGCAGTACAAATCTAACCTAAACACAAAAACATAGAACATAAAAGCGTTTTCATTCATAAACATGCCCGGTATGATGAATCTATGATTCGTATACGAGGAGGCAGCAGAATGAAGACGATCGCTATAGCTGGAACGTTTGATACGAAGGGTGAAGAGTACCTGTACATCAAGAAGCTTGCAGAGGAGCTTGGCCTCAGAGCCCTGATGATCCATACTGGTGTATTCGAGCCAGCCTTCCTTCCTGAGGTGTCTAACCGGGAGGTCGCTTCCGCCGCAGGGATGGAGCTGGACGAGCTTGCTGCGAAGAAGGACCGGGCATTAGCTACAGAAGTGTTGTCCAAAGGACTGGAGCAGCTCGTTCCCCGGTTATATCAGGAGGGCAAATTCGACGGCATCATTTCCTTCGGGGGCACCGGCGGAACTTCACTGGTTGCCCCTGCGATGAGAGCCTTGCCGATCGGTGTACCGAAGGTACTGGTGTCGACGGTAGCCTCCGGAAATACCGCCCCGTATGTCGGGACCAGCGATATTATGATGATACCGTCTGTCGTGGATGTATCAGGCCTTAATTCGATCTCGACGAGAATATTCAGCAACGCGATGTTTGCAATCGCGGGCATGCTCACGTTCGAAGCGGCTCATGAACCGGAGAAAAAGCCGCTCGTAGCAGCCACCATGTTCGGAGTGACTACGCCGTGTGTGACCGAAGCGCGCAAATACCTGGAGGATCGCGGCTACGAGGTGCTGGTATTCCATGCAACCGGAATCGGCGGACAATCGATGGAGGCGCTGATCGAAGCGGGCTTCATTGAAGGGGTACTGGACTTAACCACCACCGAATGGTCGGATGAGCTGATCGGCGGCGTCTTGAATGCAGGGCCGCACCGCCTGGAGGCGGCAGGCCGCAACCGTATACCGCAGGTCGTCTCGGTGGGCGCCCTGGATATGTGCAACTTCGGCCCAGCGGATACCGTACCGGAGAAGTTCAAGGATCGCAATTTCTATCATCATAACCCGACCGTTACGCTGATGCGGACGACTCTGGAGGAGAATGAACGGATCGGCAGGAAGCTGGCCGAGAAGCTTAATATGGCGACGGATAACACGGTGCTTATGCTGCCGCTTGGCGGCATTTCAGCCATTGATGTGGAGGGGCAGCCCTTCTATGGCCCTGAAGAGGACCGGATGCTGTTCGATACGCTGCGCCAGCAGGTGGACCGCTCAAGGGTTGAACTGATCGAAATGGACCTGGCGATTAATGATCCTGCCTTTGCTGAGGCCGCAGCCCGGAAGCTGATTGATCTCATGCAGGCCGCGAAGGCCTGAACCAACACATTAAGGAGGAGCTACTAATGAATAAACAGACCAGAGCTGAGATTATGGATAGATTCAAGCAAGAGGTGAAGGAGGGGAAGATTCTGCTTGGTGTCGGGGCAGGTACGGGGATTACTGCCAAGAGCAGTGAGGCAGGCGGAGCGGATATGCTGATTGTGTACAATTCCGGCCGTTACAGAATGGCAGGACGCGGTTCACTGGCGGGACTACTATCATATGGCGACGCCAATCAGATTGTGGTGGAGATGGGCTCGGAGGTGTTGCCTGTCGTCAAGGATACGCCCGTTCTGGCAGGGGTATGCGGCACCGACCCATTCCGGGTGATGGAGGTCTTCCTGAAGCAGTTGAAGGAGCAGGGCTTCAGCGGTGTGCAGAATTTCCCTACCGTGGGTCTGATCGATGGCGTATTCCGGCAGAATCTGGAGGAGACCGGGATGGGCTACGGCCTGGAGGTCGAAATGATCCGTATCGCCCATGAGCTGGATATGCTGACTACCCCGTATGTATTTGATCCTGAACAAGCGCGGGCCATGGCAGAAGCAGGCGCAGATATTCTGGTTGCCCACATGGGCCTCACCACCAAGGGCACCATCGGCGCAGTTACCGCGCTGACGCTGGACGATTGTGTAGAGCGTATTGAAGCGATTATCGAAGCCGGACGGGCGGTCAACCCGGAGATTATGATTATCTGCCACGGCGGCCCGATTGCCGAGCCGGAGGATGCGGCTTATGTCATTCAGCGCACGAAGGGCATCCACGGATTCTTCGGCGCATCAAGCATTGAGCGCTTCGCCGCGGAGCAGGGAATTACCCGCCAGACCGAGTCGTTCAAAGCGATTGGGCAATAAGAAAGCTGGCTTTAACCTAATTTTAAACAGGACACCACGCTCGTTTTAACCTTCCCTTGTTAAGCTGATGTCATATACAAGGGGAGGTTTATCATTATGAATCCATTGCTTCGCAAAGCCGTATTGTCAGCCGTATTCTGCAGTGTCACTCTAATGACCGTTAGGGAAGCTGTACATGCAGAAGGAGTGCCGGCAACTGACGTTACGAGCATGTTGTCCGCAGAGGCCGCCTGGAAGGATAGCATCCGGGCCACTGCGAACACCATTACAACCATTAAGCCGGAGCAGGGCGACACCTATTCCGATCTGGCGTTTCTTCAGCAGATTCTGGCGGATCAACGGATAGTGAGCTTGGGCGAGGCCTCGCATGGGGCAGCCGAATATAATTCGGTGAAGGTAAGACTAATTAAGTATCTGCATGAAAAGCTGGACTATAACGTCATCGCCTTCGAGTCCAATCTGGCGGATGCAACCGCAGCGTATACACAGGTTAATGAGCTACAGCCGCAACAGCTGATGGAGAATTCCGTATACGGCGTATGGCAGGTGGAAGAGAATCTGCCGCTGTTCGAGTACATAGCGGAGCAGAGCCGTACAGATCATCCGCTCATACTGACCGGATTTGACTCCCAAGCCGTTACAGATTCTTTTATTACATTGGTTACACAATGGTTCGCCGGGGTGGATGTTGCCAAAGCCCAAGCCTTTGCCCAGACGGAAGAATGGTATTTGAAGCTTAATATGATTGATGATATCGGAGAATATGCCGCCCAGAAGGAGGCAATCAAGCGCAAATATATGATTTTCCAGGCCTTCGTGAAGGATCATGCAGCAGCATTAAGCACAGTACATCCTAATCAGCCCAAGCTGGTTCAGATCCTTGAGCGTGTGCTTCAGAACCGGATAGATATGCTGGAGTATTACCATCCTCATATTGTTAAACTGCTGGCGGGGGTAGATCAGGAGAATCAGGTGAAGCAGGGGAGCTATGAGCGGGACCGCGTAATGGCTGGGAATGTAGCATGGCTTGCTAACACAGTGTATCCGGGCGAGAAGCTCATTCTGTGGGGACACAACTACCATATCCGTAAAAACAATTCTACGATGATTACCGAGCACAATGGCTTCGGTTATGATCAGACACCCTATCCTACAATGGGGGAAATGCTGCCTTGGCCCTTGAAGAAGGAAGGCTATGTGATCGGATTGTATGCTTATGAAGGCAGTGCGCATAAGAACAACGGTAAGGTGGAGCAGGTTACGCCGCATGACAAGGGAAGTCTTGAAGAGATTATAGGTGTAGGCGAAGGCGCTGCGCAGTTTATCAACTTAAGAGACACCACGTTAAGCGCGTCCACGGAATGGATGTACACCCCGCGTACAGCGAAGGCATGGGGAGTCCTGGACGAGAAAATGATTCCGCGCGAACAATATGACGGAATATTGCTCATTCAGCAGCTTCATCCGTCCACCCCCATAAAAGATTAGTCTTGCAGCATGTAAAAGCTTCTATATTAGCTGGAAATGGGCACTCTTTAATTAAAGAGTGTCTTTTTCGAATGTTCATAGCAGAGAGGATATGATATAAATCACAGAATAGTCACAGACTCCAGCCGGTATAGCCAGTTCGGGCTATAGGCACTTTAATTCCTTTTATTTACACTTAATGCGGGTTTGCACAAGAAACCATCCTACAATGGGGGTGAACAATGCTTGTACAGAAAAGGTACGACTGCTCCATCGGCTTCAGGGTTCTTGTCTTGATGATTGCTGGTCTGTTCTTCTTCTCCTTCAATCATAGCCGCATTGTAAGCGCAGACACCAACAGCGGAGCTCTTCCGCTCCAGCCCATCATTGATTCAGCCCGTGAGGGAGATCTCATCACCCTGGCTCCGGGAACCTATTCCGGTCCGGTCCGGCTGGATAAGCGAGTAACGATTAACGGTAACGGCAAGGCGATTCTACTGCATACGGCTAAGGACGAGCAGGCAGCGGTGCAGATCCTTGCAGACGGTGTAAGGCTTGAGAACCTGAAGATTCAGCAGAATAATGACGGGGAAGCAGCGGCTGTACGCGTTGAAGCGGACAGGGTCACCTTGAAGGGACTGGTAATTCATTCGGCAGGGTACGGAATACTGCTGCGTGAAGCCGATGGCGGGGTGATCTCGGATAACACAATAAGCTGGTTCATCCCCAAAGGAGAAGCACCGGGGACGAGAGGCAACGGGATCGATCTCTATAACTCTCACGGCGCTGTGATCCTGGGCAACGACATCGCTTATCTGCGGGATGGCATCTATCTGGAGAACAGCCGCAATACGGTGGTGGATCAGAACAAGCTTGCTTATCTGCGGTACGGGGTCCACTGCATGTATATCAATGGCTCGAAGATCACTAACAACACCGGGGAATATAACATAACCGGCGCGATGGTGATGGGTGTTACGGATGTGGTGGTGTCCGGGAACTCCTTCCGCAAGCAGAGCCGGAATGTGCATTCACAGGGGATTCTGCTCTACGATGTGCGGAATTCAGCGATTATGAACAACCGGGTGGAAGGCAACCGGGTAGGGATTTATATGCAGCAATCCTCGGATAACAAGCTGCAGCAGAACCTGGTGCTCCGCAACTATATCGGCGTGCAGTTCGAGAATGCCGAGGGCAATCGCTTCGAGCGTAACGGGTTTGTAGCGAACGTCATTGAGGCCCAGGCCACAGGCAGCAGGGATAATCACATGAACGGGAATTACTGGGATGCCTTTGGCGGACTGGATCTCACGGGGGATGGGGTCAGCGACCTGAAGTATGCGATTAACCCCTTCTATCAGCAATTGGTTGCGGGGAATGCAGCGTATCAGCTGTTTTTCCAGTCACCGGGAATGACCTTCCTGAGCGATATGTACACCGGTGATTCGGCAGGGTGGTCCACGGATGCAGCGCCGCTCATGCAGCTTGCAGCAGGTACGGTTAGCACGAATCAGGCGGCAGGCGGACAAGGCACGGTCATGGTTGCGGGCTGGCTGCTGCTGTTCCTGTCCGTCATTACAATAATATACTTGGGGGTACTGCGATTATGAAACGATGGAGTCTGGTCTTGATGATATCAATGAGTCTGTTGATCCTCGCGGCCTGCGGGCAGAAGAAGTATGAGCCGGTAGCGATCAATGAAGACGTCGACATCTGTGTGGTCTGCAATATGCAGGTGAAAGATGATGCCTTCGCCACTCAGCTAACGACCAAGGACGGCAAGAATTACAAGTTCGATGATATCGGCTGCATGAATGAGTGGAAGAAGAGCAACGGCACGGAGCAGATCGGAATGGATTATGTCCGCGACTATAATGACAAGAGCTGGGTTGAATTCAGCAAGGCGAGCTATGTATATGACGTTTCTCTACGTACGCCGATGGCTTATGGAGTGATCAGCTTCAAGGACAAGGCGGCAGCAGAAGCGTTCGTGAAGGAGCAGGGGGTAGGCACTGTGCTGACCGCCGGAGAGCTGGCCTCCCATGAATGGAAGCAGAACAAGGATATGATGAACATGGGCATGCAGAGCGGGGAAGGTCGTATGGAGGAGCATAGCTCAGAGGAAGGCACGCATTCCGAAGAGACGGATATGTGAGTATGGCTGACATCCTGCATATTGCCCGCAGAGAGCTTAAGATGGGCTTCCGCAACCCGTGGGCCTATTCTTTCCTGGTCTTATTCTGCACCTTCAGTCTCGGGCTGCTGCTGATCCATGCGAATAACGTAGTCGAAGGCTATACTGCGGTTACGGGCTCCATGCTGAGCCTGATTCTGTATCTTTTGCCGCTGATGACGTTATTTCTGGGCTCCTTCTCACTGACCTCAGAACGGGAAGACGGAAGCTGGCAGCTCTTATCCACCTATCCCATTGGAACCTTATCCTTTGTTCTGGGAAAATATACCGGATTGGCCGCAGTCCTGCTGACGATTGTTGCGTTTGGCTACGGGCTGATGGGGCTGGTCAGCGGCCTGCTCGGGATGGCTTTTGCGGCGGAGACTTACTTCCTGTTCCTGGCCTTCTCGGCAGGTCTGGTCTTGCTGTTCCTGACGCTTGCCCTCTTCATCGGCTCGTTATCCCGCAACCGCTGGCAGGCCTTGACGATCTCGGTAGCGGTCTGGTTCTTCGCCGTAATCGGCTGGCCGACGTTCCTGATCGCAGGCCTCGGCCTGCTCCCGTATCTCTGGATCAAGCCTGCTCTGATTGTGCTGACGATTCTGAATCCGGCTGAGCTGGTGCGCCTGTTCGTGGTGGTGAAGCTGGGCGGAGGGTCGGTCCTGGGACCGGAATATTATCAGTGGGTGGAATGGATTAGCCGCCCGGGCGGCAGTCTGCTGTTCCTCGGGGTCTGCGCGGCCTGGGTGCTGCTGTCCATCTTAGCGGTATATTGGATTTGGGAGAGGGGGCGTTCCCGTGGATAACCCGTTGGTGCAGGTGAAGCAAATCTCCAAGGTCATAGGGCGGCAAACACTGGTTGAAGAGATCAGCTTCCAGGTTCCCGGCGGCAGTATACTTGCCCTGTGCGGCGGGAATGGAGCCGGCAAAAGCACGGTGCTGCGGATGGTAGCCGGGATAGTGCAGCCGACTTCCGGCGAAATTACGGTAAACGGGCTGAAGTGGAAGCAATCGCGCAAGCGCTTTTCCATGCAAATCGGCTATATGCCGGATGATTATCAGTTCAGCCACGGGCTGTCTGCGGAGGAGTTGCTGAATTTCTGGGCGGCGCTGCGCCGGATTCCCAGACGCAAAGAGCGGGTAGAGGAGGTGCTGGCTCTAGTCGGGCTTGCGGATAAGCGCAACAGCCTGGTGACCACCTTCTCTAAGGGGATGCGCCAGCGTGTGCTGTTCGCGCAAGCGCTGCTGGCGAAGCCGCCGCTCCTGATTATGGATGAGCCGACCAACGGGCTGGACCCGTTCTGGATGAACGAATTCGTGAAGCTGCTACAGGACATCCGGGAAGAGGGGCATACCGTCCTCTTTTCCACCCATCAACTGGAGATTGCGGATCGGGTGGCCGATCAGATTGTCTTCTTGAATCAAGGCAAACATGTGGGGGCAGGTACGACAGCAGAGATCCGGGCAGAGTTCGGTTCGCTGTACGCCGCCTTTCACCACAGTCTGGGGCTGGGATGAAGCTGTGCCGGATCGTTACTCTGGTGATTATTGCCGCTGCCTTTGCTGCCGGAATCTGGGTGTACCTTCAGCAGTCCAGCCAGCCTCCGGCCGGGAGAATGACCGCAGGTGCTTCAGCTCCGGCGTTCGAAACGGTAACCTTGCAGGGGGAGAATGTGAGTCTTAGTGAATACAAGGGCCGGGTCGTGCTGCTTAACTTCTGGGCTACCTGGTGCAAGCCCTGTATGCGGGAAATGCCGTTGTTGAATGTACTTAGCGAATCCGCTGAGCTTCCAGTCGAGACCTTGTTCGTGAACGCAGGGGAATCCAAGGGGACGGTATCGGAGTATATGGCGGAGCATCAATTCTCTTTTCCCGTAATTATCGATGTTACCGGTAGGATATCTGCTTCATATCGCGTCAATGCACTGCCGTCAACTTATATCATCAATAAGACGGGTAAGATAAGCAGAGTCGTGGTCGGAGAGATCGGCGATCTCGATACGCTCAAGCAATGGCTGGCTGAGGCCGGAGCTGACTAATGACGGGGATATTCTATTCTAACTACAGCCTCCGCTTGCCGGGAAGATGCTTCCGGTGCAGGCGGAGGCTTTTTTGAATACAAAAAAAGAAAAATTATTTCTTTTTATATTTTATTTTAGGAAAAATACTTTATTATAATCCAAATTCTGCTATACTCTATGCCAAGAGGGAGCAATAAGTCAGGAATCCTGACGCGGAAAGGGTGCTCGCCTTACACTTAATCTGAGGGGGAATGTGGTGTGGGAACTAACAGAAAGGGCTTCACAGTATCGCTGCTGCTGACCATGTCTATGCTGCTTGCGGCTTGCGGAGGAAATGGCAATACCAAGGGGACACCGGATGCCGGAAGCACCAGAGCACCCGGCACGGACGCTGAAGCTACGGCTGCGGCAGAGCCGGTGAAGCTTGAATTCTGGACGATTGCACTTCAGCCTACGTTCAATGATTACTTCAATAATCTGATCACCCAGTATGAGAGCAGTCACCCCGGGGTGACGGTGGAGTGGAAGGACTATCCCTATGATGCAATCTCGCAGCGGCTGTTGACTAGTACAGCGAGCGGCAAGAGTCCCGATGTCGTGAATCTGAACACCGAGTTCGCCAGCCAGTTAGGCAGTAAGGGAGCGCTGCTGAATCTGAACGAGTACCTGACGGATGAGCAGGCGAAGAGTTATTTCGAGGGGATTTATAATTCTACGGTATTGGGCGGCCAGGCTTACGCACTTCCCTGGTACACAGGCACAGAGGTGCTGTTCATGAACAAAAAGCTGGTAGAGAAGGCCGGCCTCGACCCTGCCAGTCCGCCGCAGACCCGTGAGGAGCTGGTGGAGTGGGCCCGCCAGGTTCATGAGAAGACCGGGGCTGCGGGATATGCGCAGCAGCTGGTCTCCAAGCTCTTCCCGATTGACGGCATCCCGATTCTGAACGAGGACAAGACGGCTGCAGCCTTCAATACGCCGGAAGCCGAGGCCATGATCACCCAGATGCGCGATCTGATGAAGGAAGGCGTGGTACTCAAGGAGGATGCGGACTTCAGCAAGCAAATCCAGTATTTCTCCGGTGAGCAGGTGGCCTTCCAGCTATCCGGCCCGACGTTCATTAACTTCATTAAGACCTCCGCGCCGGATGTCTACAAGAACACCATCGCTGTCCCGCTGCCGACAGGCAAAGCGAATCTGCGTCTCTCCAACTCCATGAACCTGGCGGTGCCGCAAAAGTCGAAGAACCCGCAGCAGGCTGTCGAATTCGCCGCCTTCATTACGAACGCCGAGAACCAGACAGCCTTCTCCAAGGTGGCCAACACACTGCCGTCAAGCAAGGCGTCGATTCAAGATCCGTTCTTCACCGACTCTGACGGTTCACTCGAAGCTGAAGCGAAGGTGGCTTCCTCGCAGAGTCTCGACAAGGCTACCGATTATATGGTCGGCGTCCCAAGCGCCGCAGATATTAACTCTGCACTGGCACGGGGCCTGCAGGAGATTCTGATGAACGGAGCAGACATCAAGGAGACGCTGAACAAGGTAGAGAAGGAAGTCAATAATATTATCAGTCAGGGTTCCTAAGCTGCTGAAGCATAGCTGATAAGGGGGAGTTTCTCCCCCGATTCATATCAATTGAGGGTATTTGAAGGAGTGGGAGGTGTAGCGGGTGTACAAGGGGTTTCGGTCTGAATCTTTTACTGCATGGGCGTTTATGGCGCCGGGGCTGCTGTTTCTGGCGGTATTTACCTTTTGGCCAATTATATACGGAGTACCGCTCTCATTGACAGATTATTCGGTCATTGCCGAGACGAATTATGTAGGTCTGGATAACTTCACCCGGGCCTTCCAGGATCATAATTTCCTGATTTCACTGTGGAATTCACTGGTGTATGTGCTGATTGTGCCGGTGATTCAGATCATTTCGATCTTAATGGCGATTCTGGTCAACAGCCGGATTCCTGGAGTCAAAATGTTCCGGGCCGCCTACTATATACCGGTCGTGACTTCGATGGTTGCGGTGGCGCTGATCTGGAGCTGGCTGCTCGGCAATAACGGTGTAGTCAATTACCTGCTGCTGAAGGCAGGGATGATCAGTGAACAGGTCTCCTGGCTATCCACAAGCAGCACGGCGCTGTATGTCCTGATGTTCATTACGATGTGGAAGGGCCTCGGCTATTACATGATGCTCTATCTGGCGGGGCTTCAGGGCATTCCGGCTGATCTGTATGAGGCCGCAAGAGTGGATGGGGCAGGGCCGCTGCGGCTGATTGTACATGTGACGCTGCCGCTATTACGCCCTCATATTCTGTTCTGCACACTAATCTCGGTCATGGGCGCGATCCGGGTGTTCGATGAGGTCTACATTCTGACCAAGGGCGGGCCGGGAACGTCCACGCTGACCTCAAGCGTCTATATTTTTCAAAAAGGGCTGGAGCAATTCAACTTCGGCTATGCCTCGGCGCTCGGGCTGATCGTCAGTGTGATGGTGGGAGCGCTTAGTATACTCGTATTCAGGCTGAACCGGAAAGGCGGGGTGAATTCCTATTGATGCCGCGTAGCTTACGTGTTCTGATTACTTATCTTCTGCTGATCCTGCTTGCCCTGTTCATGATGGGTCCGTTCCTGTGGCTGCTCAGCGTCTCGCTGATGCCGGGGCGCAACGTGTTTGCGAACTCGCCGGCGATTCTGCCCACCTTCATTGCATTCGACAACTATGTGCAGGTGTGGAACTTCATGAATTTCCCGCGTTACATTCTAAATACGGTCATCATCACGCTGCTGGGAGTCGTGTTCAACATTATATTGTCCTGTCTGACAGCGTATCCGCTGGCAGCCTTCCGGTTCAAGGGCCGGAGCCTGGTCTTCACGCTGCTGATCTCGACCATGATTATTCCGTCGGCCACCGCTATGATTGTGCATTATCTGACGATTCAAGCTTTTCAATTGGGCAATACATTCTTCGGCGTTGTTCTTCCGGCTGCGGTGTCTGTGTTCAATATTTTCCTGATGCGGCAGACATTCCTGGGTATTCCGGCAGACATCCGGGATTCGGGTAAAATGGACGGGGCCTCCGAGCTGCGGATCTTCATCCAACTGGTGATGCCGCTCGTCAAGCCGGGAATTGCCGTCATCGGGCTGCTGGAGGTCATGGCCTTCTGGAACAACTTCCTGTGGCCGATTGTCGTATTGGACGACCCGCAGAAGTATCCGCTCGCGGCGGCCCTGACGTATCTGAACGGGCAATTCTCCTATAACTTCGGCTGGATTGCCGCCGGAACTATGATCTCGGTGCTGCCAATCATCCTCGTGTTCCTGTTCACGCAGAAGTATTATATGGAAGGGATTGCTGGAGCTATAAAAGGCTAACTAAGGAGGCACAACTCAATGGGAATTTCGTTACGGGACTGCCAGTATCTGTTCCGCGACTATTATACGCAAGGGAAAGAGCTGGTGATAGAGGGCCCGCAGCTGCGCTGTGAATTGGCCTCGCGGTATGCCATGAATCAGGATATCCACGGTCTGATGGAAGAAGGCGGAGACATCGTAATTCTGGAACCGGCGGGACCGGGCGTAGCTACCGCCGATAAGTGCAATGCGCAGCTGATGCTGGAGTATGACAGCGGGATTGCCGCGGATGGATACCGCCTGGTGATTGGAGAGGATGCTAAGCTTGTTGTCGCTGCGTCTAACCGGCGGGGGCTGAAGTACGGGCTGGATGCGCTGACAAGGCTCCTTATCGTGGAGGAGGATTGCTGCCGCCTGCCGGTGGTTACGGTGGAGGATGAGCCTTCTTTTCCGGTGCGGGGTATTATTGAAGGCTTCTATGGCGTGCCATGGAGCTTCGCGGACCGGATAGATTCGGTCAGATATATGAGCGGGCACCGGATGAACGCCTTCATGTACGCGCCGAAGGATGATCCCTATCACCGGAAGCTGTGGCGTGAGCCGTACCCGGACGATATGTTCACCAAGATTCATGAACTTAAGCAGGAATGCGATAAGCATCTGGTGGATTTCTACTATTGTATAAGCCCGGGTAATGATCTGGAATTCCGCAGCCAAGGCGACTTCGCGAAGCTGGAGGAGAAACTTGCTGCTATGATCGCAGTTGGAGTGCGCCATTTCGCACTATTAATGGATGACATAGATTATGTGCTCCAAGGTGACAACAAGCAGTTCCTGGAGCGCTCCGGGACCGCACATGCTTATGTGACGAACCGGGTCAATGATTACTTAGCCGGATGTCTGCCGCACTTCACCCTGGCTATGTGTCCATCGGAATACTGGTCGTATTGGAATACGGAGTACAAGAAGGACATCCGCGAGCAGCTTCATCCTGCTGTCAAAGTGTTCTGGACCGGCTATTTTGTCTTCGCCCCGGAGATCGGACGGAGGCATGCGGAGGATAACCATGGATTTTACGGGCATGAGCTGTGGTTGTGGGACAATATTCCGGTGAATGACTGTGATAAGGACCGGCTGTTCCTCGATCCGGTGCGCGGGCGCAGCTCCCGGCTCGGCAGGTACGGGCATACAGCCGTCGTTGCCAATCCGATGAATCAGTGGGAATGCTCCAAGATCACGCTTGGCACGATGGCCCATTATATGTGGAACAGCGAGCGCTACATGCCGGAGCTGTCCTGGGAACTGTCCGTGCATGAATTCGCCGGAGCGCTTGCGAAGGACATGATGTTCTTCTGCCGCCAGAATCTGAATAACCGCCTGTATTCCGGCGGCTACCCGGAGCTGGACGATGCGCTGGCGGAGCGCGATCTGGAGCGGCTTGACGCTTATTTCAGCCGGTTGGAGGAGGCAGCCGTGCGGCTTAGCGGCTTAGACAAAGCTAAATTTATCGAAGAAGCTGGGCCTTGGCTGCGCCGGGCGATCGCGGATGCTGTGCTGTGGCGGGCTGTGCGCAGACAGCTGGAGAACCCGCTGGAGCAGCAGGATTGGGAAGAAGTGTATACGTGTCTGGAGATCTGCCGCAGCTATGGTGTGCGCCTCGGCAGTGATCCGGCTGTGCGTGCGGCTGAAGCGCTGGGGATCGAGCTGCCGGAGATAGAGGCGGAGATCAAGGCAGAGATGAAGGTGGAGACAAAGGAGGAGGACCAGCATGTCTAAACATCATAAGCTGATTCTGGTTCCGCTGGATGAGCGGCCCTGCAATTATGAATTCCCTTATCTGCTGGCTCAGGGAACAGATTATAGTGTAGAGCGTCCACCCGCCGGGATTATGGGCCTGAAGAAACGTCCGGGTGATGTTGAGCGGCTGTGGTCCTGGATCGAGGCTGCTTGTGAAGGAGCGGACGGCGCGGTGGTCGCGCTGGATACTCTACTCTACGGCGGCATTATTCCCTCACGGCTGCACCAGCTGGAGCTTGAAGAGCTGACTGCACGCCTGGAGCGGCTGCGGGAGATCCGGCGGCATTATCCGCAGCTGAAGCTGTATGCATTCCAGCTGATTATGCGCTGTCCGCAGTACTCGCTCTCGGATGAGGAGCCGGATTATTATGCC
This sequence comes from Paenibacillus sp. FSL P4-0338, assembly GCF_038002365.1. NCBI lineage: Bacteria > Bacillati > Bacillota > Bacilli > Caryophanales > Paenibacillaceae > Paenibacillus > Paenibacillus sp. FSL P4-0338. The sequence goes on from NZ_JBBOCG010000001.1 coordinate 1,600,618, forward strand.
GACTGGGGCCGGGAGATCTTCCGCAAGGGCTTCATCGGCCACCGGCTGGAGCTGGGCATTGCCACAGATGAGGAGATCCGTGAGCTGGCCGATATTGATCTCCGGCTCCCGCCAGAGGTGCTGCAGGATTATCTTGGCCGCAGAGCAATGAATATCGAAGCGAATAAGCAGGCGCTGGAGCTGGTACGGGACGGGATAATCGACTTCATGATTGTGCCGCAGGATGACTCGGCTCCGTACGGACATACCGCCAAGGATCAGGAGAAAATGCGGGCACGGATCACGGCGCTTGATCTGGAGCTTAAGGTCTATATGTATCCAGGAGCAGATGAAGTAGGCTGCACGCTGCTTGCCCGGATGCTGAATATGGCCGAAGAGCGGAGGCCGATGATCTACCCGCGGTTGTCCGCTGTGCAGGGGGCGTTCGTGACGCCGCTGTTCGAGGACCGCTTTTTCTATGAGACGCTGAAGTATCAGATCCTGGCAGCAGGTGGACTGATCGCATCCAGTGCTGCCGAGGCAGACCTGGTTCTGCTGGTCAGTACACCGGGGGAGACGATGGCGGAGGCGGTGTCGCAGCATCATGCTTACTTCAGCTATGATATCTACCGGAATCTGATGGAGCTGGTGGAGTATGGGGAGTATCTGCTTCGTGACCGGAAGATACCGGTGGCTGTAGCAGATGTCGGGTATGCCAATGGTGGAGACCAAAAGCTGGTTAAGCTGCTGCGGCAGAAGAATCTCCTGTTCGATCTGGCCGGTTACGCCGCCTGGAATACCAGCTCCAACTCACTTGGAACTGTAATCTCGCAGGCGATGCTCTTTCTGATCTACGGCCGTACACCAGGGCATCTGGATTTCCTGGCGCTCCGCTATGCCGAAGATGTATGCTATTGTTCAGTAGTGCGCGGAGAGCTAAGTGATGGCCCTGTGCAAGAGATGGGCTATGGCAAATACGAACTGGATGGACCGCGCGGGCGCGTAGCTGCCCGTGTGCAGGAACGGCTGAGTAAGGAACTGGCTGTACGGATTGACAGTCCATCGGGGAGCGTTAAGATCACCGACTGCTATATGCCTTGGAACCGGATGTTCGAGGTGGGCTTGACAGTAGAGTATGTCCCCTCGTGAGGGCTGGAAGATGATATAAATTGAACTTGAAGAATACAGACAGGGAAGAGTGACGTAGAGAAATATTGGAGCTGGAGGAGCTGTAGCAGGTTCAATTTATGCAGACTATAAGAGAGAGGGTGGGGACCCTGAGCAAAAATATACTGGAAAGCCTGCATCTGGGGCTGATTGTCTCCTGCCAGGCACTGCCGGATGAGCCGCTGCACGGGCCGGAGATTATGGCCCGGATGGCCGTGGCAGCAGCGGAAGGCGGGGCCATCGCCATCCGGGCGAACGGAGCAGCAGATGTGCGGGCGATCAAGCAGGCGGTTGCGCTGCCGGTGATCGGCATCGTGAAGCGCAATTACCCGGATTCGGACGTCTATATTACCCCTACGCTTAGAGAGATTGAGGAACTGCTGGAAGCGGGAGCGGATATTATAGCTTTTGACGGGACCCGGCAGACCCGGCCGGAGAATTGTACGCTGGAGCAGATCATAGACCTGCTGAAGGCAAGCACGGCTGCTTCTATGGCAGATATCTCCACACTGGAGGAAGCGTTATACGCTGAGTTGCTTGGGGTCAGCTGTGTCTCGACCACCTTATCGGGATATACACCGTATTCCCGCCAGCAGGAGGGGCCGAATCTGGAGCTGTTGGAGCAGGCCGCACGGCGGCTGAAGATTCCAGTTATTGCCGAAGGCCGAATCAGCCAGCCCGCCCAGGTGGAAGCGGCGCTGGACCTGGGGGCCTATGCGGTGGTGGTAGGCTCCGCAATTACCCGGCCGCAGCTGATCACCCGGCAGTTCGCAGCAGCGGCGAGAAAAGTGAGGATGAACCGTAATGGAAATGAATGACCGGATCAACACGTATTACCCATCCATGACCAAAGCTGAGCAAAAGGTAGCCCGGTGTGTGCTTGAGCATCCGGATAATCTGATCTATCTGTCTGTGACTGAGCTGGCTGATTTTGCCGGAACGGGTGAGACCACAGTGATGCGCTTCTGCCGCAAAATCGGCTTCAAGGGCTATCAGGATTTCAAGCTGATGCTGGCCCAGGGGCTGCCGAAGCGGCAGACTCTGGCGGACGGCGGGCAGGGGGCTGGCGAGGGGGATTACGCTGACCATCTGTATGCCCTGATGGTTGGTGTATTGCAATCCAGCCTGGGCATGCTGGACCGGGAGCAGCTGCAGCGGGCAGTGGAGGCTCTGGATCAGGCCCGGTATATCCAGTTCTTCGGCGTAGGTTCTTCAGGAATCACGGCGCTGGACGCCAAGAACCGCTTCCTGCGGATCGGGCGGCGGGTCGAAGCCAGCTCCGACAGCCACATCCAGTCGATGATGGCTGTGACGATGGGACCGGGCGATGTCGCTTTTGGCATCAGTGTATCGGGCAGTACGCTGGATACGAATGACATGCTGATGAAGGCCAAGCAGAATGGAGCCAAAGTCATTGCCATGACTAACTACGCCAAGTCTCCCATCGCTTCGATTGCCGACATTGTGCTGCTGACGGCCGGGAAGGAATCGCCGCTGGAAGGCGGCTCCGTAGGGGCCAAGGTCTCCCAGCTGTTCATTATCGACCTGCTCTGCCAGAGGCTGGAGCAGCTCCATGCCGATGAGACCAAGCGGATGAAGGAGCTGACCGCCCGGGCGGTTATTGACCGGATTTATTAGAGTGCGTGGTAAATAGGGCAGATGGCCAATTGTAATCGAAAAACCGAATACAAGTGTATTTGCTCCTCATGGATCATGCTGTATGCCGTCAGACAGCAGGCGAATGGAGACATATGAGGTGTGACTTATGAGGTGTCACTTAAGAGCTGACACTTTAGCGCTATAACAGTACCTTTCCTGTAACGATGGATGAGCCGTTACCGTATGGTACAGACGCAGTAGTGGAGGTGGCGCGAATGAGGCAAGTCATAGGAGTGGATATCGGGGGGACAGGCATCAAGGGGCTTGTGACCGATGAAACCGGGACGATTCTGGCGGAAGCCGGGCGCGACACGGAGGCACGGCTGGGCCGGGAGGTTATTCTAAGCCAGATCCACAGTCTGGTGGAGGAGCTGCTGGCGGAGCATCCTGCCGTGGAAGCGCTGGGGATTGGCTCGGCGGGCAGGGTGAACGCAGATACGGGCGAGGTAGTCTACGCCACGGGCAATCTGCCCGGCTGGCAAGGGGTGCAGCTTGTGCAGTGGGCAACAGCTGCCTTCGGACGGCCTGCGGCGGCCGATAACGATGCCAACGCTGCGCTGCTGGGCGAGGCCTGGCTGGGCGCGGGACGCGGCAGGGCGAGCCTGGTTATGCTGACCCTGGGCACCGGGGTCGGCGGGGCGAATCTGGCGGAAGGCCGGCTGCTGCGCGGAGCCGCCTGGAGCGGCGGCGACTGGGGGCACAGCGTGCTGGTGCCGGGAGGTCGCGCCTGTAATTGCGGCAAGCTCGGCTGCGCGGAGCAATATGTGTCCGGCCAGGCGCTGCTGCGGCTGGCACTGGAGGAGACCGGCCGGGCGTATGCGCACGGGCGGGAGATTATGGCGGCGGCAGAGCAGGGCGATGCGGCAGCGCTGGCGGTGCTTACGCGCTTCACAGCGGATCTTGCGCTGGTGACAGCTAACATCGGGGCGGCGGTAGACCCCGAGCTGATTATTATCGGCGGCGGGGTCATTCAGAGCCGCGCGGTCTGGTGGCCGCTGCTGGCCGGGAAGTTAGGCGACAGTTTGGCCGCCCGGGTTGTACCGGCAGAGCTGGGCAACCGGGCAGGCTGCTTCGGCGCGGCCCGGTTGGCTCTGGAAGGGCTGCGCCGGGACGAAGGCGTAAGGCAGATCTAACTGCTGCGGCAGGGAGGAGATGGAGAAATGACTGGCGAACAGGAGAAGCGTTCGGATGTAGTAATTATCGGCGGCGGCCTTGGAGGAACGGCGGCGGCACTGGCCGCAGCCAAAGCCGGGCTGCGTGTGCTTGTGACAGAGGAGACGGACTGGCTGGGCGGGCAATTGACCTCCCAGGCCGTGCCGCCGGATGAGCACCGCTGGATTGAGCAATCGGGCAGTACTGCATCTTACCGGGAGTTCCGCAGTAGAGTCAGGGAGTATTACAGGCGGAATTATCCGCTTACGGAGGCTGCCAGGAGTAATCCTATACTGAATCCCGGCAACGGCTGGGTCAGCCGTTTAGCACATGAACCGAAGGTGGCACTGGCTGTTCTGCAGGAGATGCTGGCTCCGTATGTGAACACCGGACGGATTGAGGTGCTCTATCACACGGTGCCGGTTGCGGCCGATACTGATGGGGATTACGTTACTGGAGTGACTGTCCGGCAGGAGCCGGGCGGAAACCTTATCAGGCTGCTCGGCGACTACTATCTGGATGCCACGGAGTGCGGTGATCTGCTGCCGCTGGCTGGAGTGGAGCATGTCAGCGGCGCTGAAGCCCGCAGCGAGACAGGGGAGCCGCACGCTCTGGAGACCCATGACCCGCTCGACATGCAATCGATTACCCATGTGGCAGCGGTGGACTATGTGCAGGGTGGAGACTATACAATTCCGCGACCAAGAGATTATGATTACTGGCGTGAATATGTCCCATCGTTCTCGCAGTATCCAATCTTAAGCTGGTTTGCTTCAGATGCTGAAGATACGAGCAAGCTGAAGCAGTTCACGATGTTCCCGAATGATCAGGGGATTGTCTCCCTCTGGGATTACCGGCGGATCGTGGACCCGGCCATCTGGACCGAGCCGCTGAATGACGGCGAAGTCACTCTGCTGAACTGGGCGCTGAACGATTACTATGCCGGGCCTATTATCGGCGTATCGCCAGAGGAACAGGAGCGGCATCTGGAAGGAGCGCGGCAGCTCACCCTTTCGCTCGTGTACTGGCTTCAGACTGAAGCGCCCCGCCTGGACGGCGGGAAGGGTTACCCGGGGGTGAGGCTGCGCGGGGATATGCTCGGCACGGAGGATGGGCTGGCCAAAGCCCCGTATACCCGGGAATCCCGGCGTATTCGCGGGCTGTACACAGTAGCCGAGCAAGATGTGAGCAAGGAACTGCGCGGACCAGCCGGGCCTAAGCGTTATAAGGACAGCGTAGGGGTAGGCAGCTATCATCTGGATCTTCATCCCACGACAGTGAGCCAGCGTACCTTTTATATCCCGAATCATCCTTATGAGATTCCTCTCGGATCATTGATCCCGGTACGGGTCAAGAACCTGCTCCCGGCTTGCAAGAACATATCCATGACCCAGATTGCGAACGGCTGCTACCGCCTGCATCCCACAGAATGGAATATCGGCGAGGCGGCAGGCACCCTCGCGGCCTATGCCATCAGGAAACAGGTCGAACCATCGGCAGTCAGGGAATCAGCGGAGCATCTAGAGGCCTATCAGCAGCAATTGATTGCGCTCGGAGTCCAGTTGCACTGGACCCCTGAGGAGCTGGAGACCTAAACGCACATGCTCCAGCAATCCATCCTAGCTCAACCCCTATCTAAGGTAAGGTGCCCCGTCAGCGGGGTGCCTTTTTGGTATGGTCTACTTAGTAGATGTTACCTGGCAGCAAGCAATTGGAAATCCAGCGGCTTCCTCTTGGCCTAAGAATAGTTCAATACACTAAACACTTATGCTATGAAGGAAATGGTAGAGAAATGTCGAATCTAGTCGCTATGACAATTCAAGGAGTGAATTTATTTTGTGTAAGACAATCAAACTTGTATCAACTGCTGTACTTGCTTTCCTGCTATGCTTCGTTTCTATTCCATCCGTATTTGCAGAAGCCGCTCTCATCTCAGACAAGAATCTGGAACAGGCGATTCGTGTCGAGCTGAAGAAGCCGGCCGCTCCCCTTACCAAAGAAGATCTGCAGACCCTAACATCTCTCTATCCTAGTGATCCTGAGCAGAAAATTAACAGTCTAAGCGGACTTCAGCACGCTGTTAATATGAAAAGCTTAATGCTCCCAGGGCTTGGCATTACCAATATTGAGCCCCTTCAAAATCTACATAAAATCACCTTCCTGGCTCTGAACGACAATCAGATCACTGGGCTGGAGCCGTTGCAGGAGTTGTCCCGGCTGGAGCAGCTTAATCTTGATTCGAACAACATAGAGAAGCTTGATGCACTAGCAGGATTAACCCAATTAACAGATTTGTTAACCGGCAATAATCAGCTTAAAGATCTGAAGCCCATTCAATCATTAGTCAAGCTGAACTGGTTAATCATAAGCGATAACCAAATCCAGTCTCTTGAACCGCTAAGAAATCACCCGGAGCTGGAGCATGTCTACTTTGAGAATAATCTGGTCGAGGACATTAGCGTCTTAACTACTCTTCCGAAGCTTAAGGAGGTTTCCGTCAGCAATAATCCTCTGAATGCAGATGCACAGCAAATCCTGACCGAGCTCGCTGCCAAAGGCGTCGAAGTGCTTGATGAGGATACTTCAGAACCTGCACCGCCTTCAAATCCTGACGAAATCATGGTGCATTTGAATGGCGGGCGTATTACATTCCAAGCTCCGCCTATCCAGCAAAATGGATCAGTCATGGTTCCGTTCCGCGCTATTTTTGAAGCATTGGGACTGAAGGTTGAATGGGATTCCAAAACGCAAACGATTAAAGGAAGCAAACCGGGTACGCTGATCAAGCTTAAGCTGGGTTCAACTACTGCTGAGATTAATGGCAATCAGAAAAAACTGACCGTAGCCCCTGCTAACATCAAGGGGAGCACTTACGTTCCATTACGTTTCATCGGCGAAGCCGTGGATGCGAAGGTGAACTGGCTCGCGGAGATTCAGACCGCCACAATATCTACGAAGCAGCCTTTTACAACCAAGGATACAAAAATCCAAATTACCGCATACGGGGATTGGCAAGAAATACCGGTTTCTATGGAGATTGCTGGAGATCTCCAGCTTGTTATGGTCTCGCCCGAGAATAACACGCTTACCATTCGTCATTATAGTAAGGATTATCTGGATATGAATTTCGAACAATATGTCAGCTATCTCAAAAAAGATATAGCGAAGAAGGATGCTTCGAAAATCACTGAGCAATCTGTAAAGGTAGGGAAAATCGATGCAAAGCAGTTGGTCTATAGTGTGGGAGATGCAGATGGAAAGCTCGATTTTCAAATGATTCTGTTTGAGCAGAATAATGAAATCTACACCTTGTTGTCAACTTTTCCAGCGAAAATCAGCAGACAAGCCAAGGCGGAATTCAATGACATATTGCAAAGCATACAAGTGAACTAACTTAACGGGAAACCACTATACATTAGTCAAATAACAGCGGCAGTCTGAGACTTTTTGTCAAGTCTTATTCTGCCGCTGTTTTATATTAATTTTTAAATATAAATTTATATATTAAATCTCATGCGTGTTATATACTCAATCTAGCTTTCCCAAGCAGCGCACACCATGAGATGAGGAGAACTGAGAGAACATGCCTATTCTGAACAGATTCAAAGGAAATACACACGCAGGACCGCCGCCCCAAACAGACCATCATTTGATCGACCTATTAAGAAACTATGTGGAGCGGGCTGAACGTAAGGAAGAGGAGCAAGCCGATACATACTCCACTACAGCCCCAGGTGAACTGCAAGCATTGTTAATGCGACTAACGTCCGTGATACATAAGCGTGAGGATTACTATAAGGTCAGATTAAATATGATCACTGAAGCAATTGAGATCTCCCTGTGGGAAATGGATGTGTATGAGGGTGATCCGGTGAACCCTAATAATGAGTTCAGGTGGTCTGATGAGCTGCGCCGGATGATCGGCTATACGGATGATCATGATTTCCCCAATGTGCTGGAGAGCTGGTCCAACTGCCTTCATCCCGAGGACAAAGAGGGCGTACTGCAGCTGTTCGCGGATCATATGCTGGACCGGAGCGGCACGATCAAATACGACATCGAGTATCGGCTGAAGACGAAAGCAGGCGAGTACAAATGGTTCCAGGCGACGGGCACAACCGTACGTGCCGCTGACGGATCACCTATTATGGTAGCTGGAGCATTGCTGGATATACATGATAAAAAAATCAAGCAGGACGAGCTGAGCGCACTGGTTGTCCGCTATGATCTGGTGAACCGTGCCCTGGTGGAAGCCCCTTGGGATATGGTGGTTATCGCAGGCGATCCGGTCAACCCGGATAATGAGTTCTGGTGGTCGGAGCAATTCCGCAGAACGATTGGTTTTGAAGGCGAGCATGATTTCCCGAACCTGTTAAGCAGCTGGAGCAACCAGCTTCACCCCGAGGATCTTCAGCCCACGCTGGATGCCTTCGCCCATCATCTGAATGATTACACAGGGCAGACGGACTATGCAGTGAACTACCGGTTGCGCTCCAAAAATGGCGAATACCGCTGGTACCACGCTGGCGGTGAAACCGTTCGCGATGAGCAGGGCATCCCTCTGAGAGTTGCCGGTACGATCCGGGATGTTACCCACGAAGTCACCAAAGAGGAAATTGTACGGCAGGTCAATGTACAGATGGAGGGCTTGCTGGCAGCGATTAATGAGATCGTCCGCGGCATCGTGTCAGTTACCGAGCAGGCTCAGGACATGGCTGAGGTCCAGGAGCAATCGCACAAGGCCGCCATGGAAGTCAAGGTCAAGACAGGGGAGACCAAGGAGATCACCCAATTCATCAGCGAGATTTCGAACCAGACAGGCCTGCTTGGACTGAATGCTGCGATTGAAGCTGCCCATGCGGGCGAATACGGCCGGGGATTCTCCATTGTGGCTGGTGAAGTGAGGAAGCTCGCGGAGCACAGCAAGACGGCATCGGGTAACATTGAAACCACCATGCAGCAGATGAATGAGAAGGTTGACGACATCATTACACGGATTAACAGCATGTCCAGCCTCACCGAAGCCCAGGCCGCTCTAACCCAAGAGGTCAATGCGTCGATTGAAGATGTGAGCCGGATGTCGGAGGAGCTGTTAAATATTCTGCGTACTTTATAAGAGTTCATGGAATGGAACACTATAATTGAGATCAAAGAGCGAAATGGAGCCTCAAGCGTTTCGCTTTTTTTGTGTTGCAAATTTCGGAACGCGCTAACCGAAAGCCTATAATCTGTAAGGTTGTTGAAAAAAAACAAAGGAATACAATAACAATATAGGATTACAGTTTAGTCTGAAGTGGAACCGGAGGGACTTCCTTGGAATTGTTTAGAAGCTATGTAGAGATGTTGAAGTTAACCTATAAATCTATACCACTTTGGTCGTCTTATACAATCTTCAACAATATATTTGGTGTTGTATGCAACTTTTTGAGTTCGGTTATTTTAATCCGAGTCGTATTGAACGGTATAGGCACGAATAAATCATTTGTGGAGATCATAATCCCTGTTATATTCATTCAAGCCGTGGTCATGCTTGGGGGAATAAGTACATCCTTGTATTACAGCAAAATAGATCCCGTTGCCCGGCAGATTCTTCACAAAAAAATAGTTGCAAAGTTAATACATACGATAATGCACACAGATACTAAAAACTTGGACAACGCAGCTTATCTTAACGATTTTTCCTTTGCCATCAATCAGGTTGAGCAGAGAACGACGGGGAGCATATTGTTAATCTCTAATTTGTTATCGAATGTAGTGGGGATCATCGCAACCGTTTCAGTCATTGGAGTTATGCATGTTGAACTTGTAGCTATAGTAATTATAACGGTCTGTGCTGCCTTTTTAATCAATACTACATTAATAAAGACGCAATACCAGTTTGACCAGGACATCCTCTCGCCCAATAGAAAGAAGAAATATGTTGAAAGAACCTTTTATATGAAAAGATATGCGTTAGAGCTAAGGTTGTACCCCATACAGAAGATCTTGTTGAATTTGTACGATAATGCTGTAAAGGAAATCTTACACTCCACGAAAAAGTATGGCTGGACAACAGGCGCTCTGCAATTCTTGAGAGTTTTTAATCAGGAGGTCATCTTATATTGGGGAACCATGGCAGTTCTTCTATTCTCATTAATTCACAGTGAAAGCGGGACCTCGGCTGCTAATATAATTCCTATAACAATTGCAGTATATAGTTTATCGGGCTATTTATTCGGCTTGACCGAAGTCATTACCTCACTCAAAGAATATCAGCTATATGCAAATAAGTTATTTCGTTTTTTGCAACCGGATAAGTCTTTGGAGTGTCGAAAAGGATTACCTGTTCCATTAAACACCGGCAATACTATCGCTTTTGAAAATGTAAGCTTTGGATATGCAGCAAATGATAAACCAGTGTTAGAAAATATAAACCTCCGTTTTAATCCAGGTGAAAAGATAGCTTTGGTAGGAGTAAATGGTTCAGGAAAAAGCACTATCATCAAGTTATTGCTCGGTCTCTATGACCATTATTCGGGTGAAATCACCATTAACGGGGAATCTATTCGGAAGCATGATCTTCAGCAGTATCGTAAGCAGTTCTCAGTAGTGCAGCAGGATTTCCAATATTATTCATGTACAGTAGCGGAAAATATACTTATGGACAAAGTGGATACATCTGCAGATGCTGTGTCCGAGCAAATCGGGCAAGCCATTCATGAGGTTGATTTGAACCTGGATCGTACGCCCGAAGAACTAATGAATTCGTACATAACCTCTGAATTTAGTACCGATGGACTCAGCTTATCCAAAGGGCAATATCAAAAAATGGCTATAGCCCGAATCTTTGTGAGTAAAAGAAATTTTATCATCCTTGATGAGCCGACCAGTTCGTTAGATCCTGTAGCTGAATATCAGTTGTTCAATCACATTTTAGAGCATTTCCATGATCAGACGATTATTATTATTTCCCATCGTTTAACAGCTGCAAAATCAGCAGATAAGATCTATTTGATTGATGAAGGCACGGTCAAGGAGAGCGGTTCACATAAACAGCTCATGAGTCAGGATGGGAAATATTCAGAACTCTATAGACTTCAAGCAGAAAAATACCTGTAGTACAGAGCGGGCGGTGAAATGAGATGAGCAAGAAATATTCTCTTGGCAACAGCATATTTTACCTGAAATCAATTTTCAAATATGACTGGATCAGGATCCCTGGCATCATACTAACCGCATTAATGGTTGCTTTCGATACTTGGTTCATTAAGGTGTACGCCATCAAAGTAATCTTAGACGCTTTAATGAATGATTTTGACTTCAGACGAATGATGATTATGGTTGCAATTGTTATTGGCTGCAAAACCATTAAACTTGCTTATGATTCTGCCTGGGCATATTACGTGAAACGCTCTGACCCTATCATCATTTCCGGTTTTCAGCATGTTGCTTTTAAGAAGGCTAATGAGGTAGATATCAATTGCTATGATGATACGGATTACTACAACCAATATATCTATTCTGTAGAAGAAAGCTCAACAAGGCCTATTCACTTCTTAGATAGTTTATTTCAACTGTGCCAAACGATTTTCTCCATAACTTTTTCCGGTATTTTTATTTTGACTAGTGACCCTTTAATCTTGCTGTTTGTTGCTATTCCTATTCTTGGAGATTCGTTTGTCAGAACAAGGATGATCAAGGCACGAATGGAGCGAACCCATGCCATCATCCCCGAAAAAAGAAAAATGGATTATGTGCTCCGGACCAGTTATCTTCGTGACAATGCGCTAGATATTCGTATAACCAATATTCATGTAGTGCTTAAGGACCTGTTTCTAGAAGGTGTTGAAAATATAATTGAACTCTACAAGAAATTCAGTAACCGGTTTACGAAATTGTACTTAGTTAGCGATGCCTTTACTCATATTAATAACACTCTGATCCTGCTGTACCTCATATATAAAATCGTCGTTACACAGACACTTAGCGCAGGGGATTTTATCGCGATTAAAGAAGCGGTTGCGCTTATGAGCAGCAATCTCGGCAAGATTATGGAGAGAATCCAGGCATTTCAGGAGCATAACATTTACATAGAAAGGTTCCGTGCCTTTTGCAACTATATAAACAAGGTAACAGACGGGAATTCCGGGATTCCGCAGGGCAATTTATCACCTTATCTTCTTCAATTGACTAATGTGTCGTTTAGCTATAATAATCAGTCCGATGTTCTGAACAATATAAACATTGCCATTAAAGCTGGACAGAAAATAGCGATTGTAGGTAAGAATGGTGCAGGAAAAAGTACTTTAATCAAGCTGATGATGCGCTTATACGACGCCACCAAAGGTTCAATAGAATTTAAAGGGACTGATATTAAAACATTCAACAGACAAGAATACCTGTCTCAGTTCGATACCGTGTTTCAGGATCATAACAGCTATGCTTGTTCACTGATTGAGAATATTCTGTTTGAGTCTAACCCTACAGCAGAAGAGATTGACAAAATGATGGATATATTGGACAACATAGATTTTTCTTTATTTGTAAAGGATAAGAGCAAGATAGAGCTTGAGTTAACCAAAGAATTCTCAGAGGAGGGGATCATTCTATCTGGCGGTCAAAATCAAAAGGTGGCATTGGCCCGCGCACTGTACAGAGATCATTCCGTGTTGATTCTAGATGAACCCTCAAGTGCATTAGATTCCATCTCAGAATATAAGTGGATGCAATTGATGGACAAAGCTGCAATGAACCGCACGGTCATCGTAATTTCGCATCGGCTGTCCTCCGTAAGAGACTCGGATTGCATCTATTATATGGAAGCTGGCCGTATTCTTGAAGCTGGCCCTCACAATGAACTGATGAACCTTCAGGGACATTACTTCCAGATGTTTAAGGTACAGGCGGATGCTTATTGACAAAGCGTTAGAATCCGGCTATATTTGATTTCGGTAAATTATATTTCGCGCAATTAATAGGAGGAGCATACTGATGTCCGAATCCAATCAGGCTTTTGGTCAAGCGCTGGTGAAATCTTTGGTAGGGGAGCGCGGACATATTCCGATCGCCCGGGCTTTGCCGGATCTGACACTGGAGCTTGCAGGTTATACTATAGAGGGAATTCCCTACTCCATCTATCAGTTGGTGAAGCATATGGGCTACTGGCAGGATTTCATGCTGACCCATCTGGAGGGCGGCCAGCCGCAGCGGCCTACAAGCGTACAGGAGAGCTGGCCTGCAGAGAAGGCCCCATCAGAGGAGTCCCAGCTTCAAGAAGCGATCACGCATTTGCTGGAAGGGGTCGAGAAGGCGGTTTCCATCGCTCAGACCGCCCAGCTTGACGAGCCATTAGCCCATTTTCCAGGGGAGACCAAGGGCGGGCTGCTGCGCAATATCGCCTCCCATAACTCCTATCACCTGGGGGAGATTGTTCTGCTCCGCCGTCTGCAGGGAGCATGGCCTCCGCCAGGGGGCGGGTATCCTGCCTGAGGAACAGTGCAACGAAGCAACAGTTCCTCTCAGAAACGAAGCAGCATAGCGGCATTGCTGACGTTCTCAAGATTTTTGATCAGCCCGATTCTGTCCTTCCGGGTTCTTTCGCACGGCGTATCTGCAATCAGTTGATTGAATTTGTGTTCAAGCATCTCCCAGCCGAATGGGGATTCTATATCGCCAAGCGGAACAGGCATCCACTTCTCGTACGTACTGTCGTCATGTAATGTCAACACAATACGTGCCGCACAAAAATGCGTCGGATTTTCATGCAAATACTGCTGTACTTCCTCATCCAGAGTGACTGTTATTTTTTGAACCAACTCATGGATCTCAGGATCTTCAAAGCTTCTGAAAATTAAAGCCTCTGAATCCATGCGGCCATACTTGAGTGCTACAGCTGAAGTAAACTGTGTGCTGGCCTGAGCTCCTATGGCTGTCTTGGGTTTGGGATTATTTAGACGATAGACGAAGGAAGACGTTCTCACATCGACGGATTTTATCTTCGAAGGTGTGAGATCATACCTCTTCCGCATTTCCAGCATGGCATCCATTGTGGCATGAAGCCCTCGCTGGCAGGCATGACGTTTGAAATAGATACTGGTTATTTTGAAGTTTTGACCCAATTCCTCAAGCACCTGACCCGTATTACAATGACCGCTGGTCCCCTTGAACGCCTGGAAAAACCCGTACTTCCCTTCAAGCGCAGCATCCGGGCCGGTAAATCCGCAAGCTGCCAGTCTTACAGCCCTCATCCCTGTTAGCGCAGCCCAGCCGCTGCACAGAATTTTACCGGAAGTCCCGTCGTTCTGATATTCTATTAGTCCACCTGTGAACATCGAAGCAATCCCCATGGCATCCTTGGTCCGGACGGCATCAGCATCCGTTAATTTGCTTACCAAAGCTGCAGCCGCGACCGCACCGCATACCCCCGTAGCATCGAAGCCCCTTTCCCTGTACATAAAGGGATTAATCGCCTCGCCTAACCTGGCGTACACATCATATGCTGCCACAATTGCCGTAATCATCTGTTTGCCGTCGTTGTGGTACAACTCAGCCATAGTAAGCAGGAGGGGAACCAGCACAGAGCCGGGGTGCCCCATAGCGTGGCGGTATCCATCATCCAGATCTGCGCAGCGCGCCAGCATCGTATGTACGAACACTGCGGTATCTGAACTGGTGCGGACCTCCTGCTCTCCGATAAGAGTAACCGGTTCCTCTTTCATATTGATGCTATCTGCCATATGCGCGTACTCCATAATGCGCTCACTTGTTTCGGAGTAACGGCCGAACACCATATTCCCGTAAGCATCAAGGATCACCTGTTTACCAACCTCTATAGCCCTTGCGGATAGATCCTCATACCGGAGACGGGCCACATAATCCGCCAGTTCATCAATCATATAACTCACAACCATCCACCTCGTTATTTTGACTTCAATTTGCTGAAGTTTACATAACAAAATATAAGGTTGCGGTGTTGTTTTACTCAAGCACAAGTTAACTGCACTAACTCAACTTTTGGATGCATAGAGCGATTCAAGCAACTTTACGACTGCTGGAGATACGAAGCTGGGTTACAGTAGCGTTTTACGATTTTTTTTAAGTCCTCCGTATAGGACGGGAAAATTTTATTTCGATGATAAATCAGCGCCAGCGGGTTAAAGTAAGCAAAGTCCGAAATAGGGAACACATGAAGATGGGAGTTCGTATTACCCGACTCATTAAGCCCGTCGATTCCGCTGAGATACATCGTCAGACAGAAGCTGGCTGCATAGTCTTCGGCACACAACAGATGATGGATGTCAGGCTGAGTCAGTTCATTAATGCAGTTGAGTGAAATCCCCAGTTCAGACAGATGCTTGTCCAGCAGAATACGGGAATTGAAGTTTTTCTTATTCAGCACAAACGGCACATGCTGGAACTGTCTAAGGTCGGCACCCTTGGTAAACGTATCGATACAACCCGGATATTGATCCGAAAAATACTGCTTCAGCAAATTGTCCGAGATCACAATGTACATTTGCTCATGGAGAATGG
The DNA here is from genome assembly GCF_038002365.1 of Paenibacillus sp. FSL P4-0338. Lineage (NCBI taxonomy): Bacteria > Bacillati > Bacillota > Bacilli > Caryophanales > Paenibacillaceae > Paenibacillus > Paenibacillus sp. FSL P4-0338. Next base: position 1,616,086 of record NZ_JBBOCG010000001.1, read on the forward strand.
TCTCGTACTTCACATGAGAAGTAACAATATTATCAACACCAGACAGAAACAGATCCAGCGAATTGTTCATTACCATCTCCTGCATCTGCGGTGAAGTCTTTCGATGAATATTTAACTCGACCTTGGGATGAAGATCGTAGAACTCTTTTAACAGCTTTGGAACAATAATGGGATAGCGTCCTTCAGTGATGCCGAAGTGGATGGTACCCGATTTATCCTCCTTGAGGTCCGTGAGCTGATTCTCCATATTTTGATCCAGAAGCTCAATCTGACGCAAGGTGTTCTGCATGATTTTTCCGGCGGCTGTTAAAGTTATTTTGGGCTTCCTCTCAAAAAAAGCAACACCGTGCTTCTCTTCCAGGCCTTTTAAGTATTTGCTTAAGGATTGGTGGGAAATATAGAGACGTTTGGCTGCATTTGAAATGTTCAGCTCTTCGGCCAGAGCGAGAAAGTATTTATAGTTATTGAGCATGAGTACCTCCTGAATAGATCCATTCGAGATTTTGATGGTAATTGATAGTAACGGTATTATCATACTGCAGCTAATAGTTACATACAAGCAGCATATATGTGCTTTGAGGTTGCGTAACTTCGTGCTAAATTATGAATGTAAAGGCGGCTACCTTAGCGTTTGTAAGCGTAAGCAGGCCACTGTAGTCCTGCAGACATTTGAAATAACAGGAGGGTATGAACGTGAGCAAAGTTGCAGTTATACTGGCAGAAGGATTTGAAGAGAGTGAAACACTGACCATTGTGGATATTTTGAGACGGGCGCAGATCGAGTGCCATATGTTCAGTACAGCAGGTGGACTCATTCGCGGCAGTCACGACATTGTAGTCAAAGCAGATGCAATTATTAGTGACGATGTTAAAAGCTACGACATGATCGTACTGCCCGGAGGCATGCCGGGAGCGGCTAATCTTCGTGATGACGACCGGGTCATCAGACTGCTTCAAGAGATGAATGAAGCGGGGAAATTTGTAGGAGCCATATGTGCAGCTCCTCTTGCACTAGGCAAAGCAGGGGTGCTTGAGAATAGGAATTTCACCGCTTATGCCGGTTATGAGGACAAGATTGAAACGAGCGGCACCTTTAAGGAAGAAGTTGTTGTCATTGACGGGAACCTGATCACAAGCCGGGGACCGGCAACCTCGTATGCATTCGCTTATGCACTGGTAGATGCACTAGGTGGAGATAGTATGGCTGTTAAAAACCGCATGGTATATTTCAATGCATTTGATGCTGAATAGGAGGAATACACATCATGAGTAAAATAGCAGTACTGATGGCTGAGGGTTATGAAGAAGGCGAAACATTAACCATTGTAGATATCTTGAGGAGAGCCGGACTGACCTGTGATACATTCTATTTCGGAGACAAGCTGGTCAAGGGCATGCACGGTATTTATGTGGAGGGTGACAAGCCTTTTGGCGAAGAAGTTAAAGCGTACGACATGGTTGTTCTACCGGGCGGCCGGCCAGGCGGACAGAATCTGAAAGAGAATCCGGATGTTATTGCAATGGTGCAAGACTTCAACCGGAACAACAAATACATTGCTGCAATGTGCTCGGGAACCGTTGTCTTATCCGACGCTAAAGTGATTGAAGGCAAAGAGGTAACTGGATATGTCGGCTATGCGGAAAAGCTGATTGGCGGTATTTTCAAAGACAAGGTTGTTGTAGCAGATCAGAATCTTGTTACGAGCCAGGGGCCGGCAACGCCTTATCCGTTCGCTTATAAGATTGCAGAAATCTTCGGTAAGGATACTTCAGCTCTACGTGAGAAGATGTTATACCATCTGGCCGGGGGCAAGTAAAGACAGCTAAGAAGGCGGGGGAATTTATGACAACAGAAGATTTGGCAAAAGAGATTATTGCCAACATAGGTCAGGATAATATTACGTATGCCACCCATTGTGCGACAAGATTGAGATTCAATGTGAAAGATGAATCTCAGGTCAATTTGAAAGCGCTTGATCGATTGGAAGGTGTGCTCAGAGCCCAGTTCAACAGCGGACAGCTGCAAATCATAATTGGTGCCAAAGTCAAAATCGTATTCGATGCAGTTAGTGAACGACTCAATCTGGAGAATTTAGATATTGAAGTCAAGAGTGTGAAGCAGAAAAAGAATGTGATATCACGGGTTGTAGAGACGATTGCAGGTATATTCGGGCCTGTAATTCCAGTATTGATCGGATGCGGGATGGTTAAGTCTGTACTGGCCATTCTGACTACCATGAAGCTCTTGGAGACAACAAGCGGCGCGTATGTAACATTTAACCTGATTAGTGATCTGATCTTCTACTTCTTCCCCTTCTTCCTTGCGGTTAGTGCAGCCAAGAAATTCAGAACAAACGAATATCTGGCGGTTGCTCTCGCAGGAGCGTATATGTACCCTACTATTATGGAGGGTGCGGCCAAAGCAGCGGAGACAGGAATTACCAGCTTGAGCTTTTTCGGGCTTCCATTGCTGCTGGTGAATTATAAATCTACCATTATTCCGGTCATCCTCTCAGTATGGGTAATGAGTTATGTATACCGATTCGTAGATAAACGTATCCCGGATATGTTCAAAATTCTATTCGTACCCATGCTTGTACTATTCATTATGGTTCCCCTGGGACTGATTGCCATCGGGCCGCTTGGAACCTACATCGGCAAGGGTGTAGCCGAAGTTGTTACCTATTTGTATACCGTGAATGGTGTCATAGGCTCCTTCTTGTTCGGAACCTTCAGACCGATTCTGATTATCTTCGGCATGCACTATGCGATTACACCTATCAACAGCCAGCTAATTGCGGAGTACGGCTATTCCGTAATTTCTCCGGCGAATCTGACAGGGAATCTGGCTCAAGCCGGGGCTTGTCTTGGGGTATTCCTTTTATTGAAACATAAAGCCAGCAAGTCAAGTGCATTATCCAGCGGTGTAACCGCATTGTTTGGAATCACGGAGCCGGCGATCTTCGGATTCAATCTGAAGTACAAAAGACCCTTTATCTGTGCGATGTTAGCCGGTGGTATTGGAGCCGCTTATATCAACTTCTGGGGCGGCGGTGCTACCGCCTTAATCTTGCCGGGCATCCTGGCATTGCCAACGTATATTGCGGACAGCTACATTCACATCATAATTGGTATTTCAATCAGTATTACTCTTGCTATGGGTGCTGTGCTGATCTGGGGCATAGAAGAGGATATACCGGCAACCGCTAATGCAGCTTCCGGGACTCCTGCCACACCGGTTAGTCCTGTGACCAGCGGAACTGCCCGTCCGGCAGGCCCCCTTATGATCTGCTCCCCTATTAATGGAACAATCAAAGATATCTCAGCAATTGACGATCCGATCTTTGCTCTGGGCAGCGGAGCGGCCGTTGAATCCGTGGATGGAAAGGTATATGCCCCGTTTAACGGAAAGGTTGTATCCTTATTTCCAACCCGTCATGCGATCGGTCTAATGTCCGATGAAGGTGTTGAGATGCTGGTACATGTCGGAATCAATACGGTCAAACTGAAAGGCAAGCACTTTACTGCACATGTGCAGCAGGATCAGATTATCCGGCAAGGTGATGTGCTGCTGGAATATGATGAGGAAGCGATCCGGGCAGCCGGATATGATACCGTCGTTCCCATTATTATCTCTAATACATTTGATTATCAAGGTGTAGAACAGGTTGCTGCCGGTCATGTTGCCCCGACTCAGCACCTGCTGCGCATTCAAGTCTGAAGGAGGGGACGTCATGAGCAAGTTAGCAGAAGACTTCCTGTGGGGAGGCGCTGTAGCAGCCAATCAGGTTGAAGGGGGCTGGAACCGGCGCGGCAAGGGTGTCAGTGTTGCAGATGTAATGACAGCAGCTGCCCATGGTGTGGAGCGGAGAATTACCGATGGAATTGAAGAGAATGTGCACTACCCCAGCCATGAGGCAAGTGATTTATATTCCCGCTATAAGGAAGATATCAAGCTGTTCCATGAGATGGGGTTCAAATGCTTCAGAACCAGTATCGCCTGGACCCGGATCTTCCCGAACGGGGATGAAGCAGAGCCGAATGAGGAAGGGCTGCAGTTCTATGATGACCTGTTCGATACTTGCCTAGCCTACGGAATTCAGCCGGTAGTCACTATCTCGCACTTCGAGATGCCATATCATCTGGTGACGGAATACGGAGGATGGCGCAATCGCAAATTGATTGATTTCTACTTGAGTTACTGCCAAGCCATCTATACCAGATACTGCACCAAGGTCAAGTATTGGATGACTTTCAATGAAATCAACATGATTGTGCGGAAGCCCTGGAAGCCAGGTGGTATCAAATGGGCTGAAGGGGAGAATAAGCTGCAGACAATGTACCAGGCAGCATATTATATGCTGGTAGCCAGTGCAAGGGCTGTCAAGCTGGGAAAAGAAATCAATCCCGGGTTCGTAATAGGCGGCATGTTCCTTCATCCAACGTCTTACGCTGCGACCTGTGATCCTGATGATGTGTTGGCTCATGTCAAAAAGCTTCAACAAGCCTACTTTCTGCTTGATGTTCATGTCAGAGGGAAGTACCCGCCGGCGTACTATGCCTTCCTGAAGCAGCATCATCTGGAAATCCAGACAGAGCCGGAGGATGCAAGGATTCTAACTGAAGGAACTGTAGACTATATCGGCTTCAGCTATTATTCCAGCTCCGTTGTGATGGCTAATCCCACATACCAGGACAAGAGCGAGGGAAATGAGATCAGCGGGTACAAGAATCCGCTGCTGCCGGCCAGTGATTGGGGTTGGCAGATTGATCCGGTCGGCCTAAGAATTACGCTGAACTTGCTGTATGACAAGTACCAAATACCACTTTTTATAGTAGAAAATGGGCTCGGGGCCGTTGACACACTTGAACAGGATGGCTCAGTGCATGATCCATACCGGATTGACTATCTCAGGCGTCATGTGGATGAGATGAAAAAAGCCATTCTGGAAGATGGAGTAGAAGTGATTGGCTACACTCCATGGGGATGCATTGATCTGGTCAGTGCCGGAACAGGTGAAATGAAGAAGAGATACGGCTTGATCTACGTTGATAAAGACAATGATGGCAAAGGCACCTTAAGAAGGGTCAGAAAAGATTCGTTCTACTGGTATAAGGACTGTATCGCCAGTCAAGGTGAGAATCTGTAGATAACAATAAAAAACATGAATTGCTATAAAATAAATTATATGCTTCCATAGCAAAAAGTCTGCAATGTTAGATTGCAGGCTTTTTGTTATGGAAGCAATAACATTCATTGACAGTTCGTGAAAAAGTAGATGATAATTTAATAGATCCATCCTGTAAATTATGGAAATTAGATCTATCAAATCTTCAAGGAGGCAGGCATGGAAGCAACCTATGATCTGTTTACGATCAAAACACAATGTATGAATTTCCTGAACTACACTTATCTCGGTATTGACAAGACCTCCCGCAAAGCTTTTGTGGTTGATCCGTCTTGGGATGTATCACAGATGATCCGTATTCTGGATTCGCATGAGGCCACAGTCACGGCTGTTCTGCTGACCCACTCTCATTTTGATCATACCAATATGGTGAAGAAGCTTGAACTGCTCTATCGTCCTACTGTCTACATCTCCAAAACCGAGGCCGATTACTATAAATACCGCTGCAACAGGCTCCGCACCGTCGAGGATATGGACCTCATTCGTATCGGTGATTCACGAATCACCTGTCTTGTGACGCCCGGACATACGCAGGGAAGTGTCTGTTACTGGGGGCAGGACCATCTGTTCTCCGGGGATACGGTATTTATTGAAGGCTGCGGCTTATGTGACAGTAGCGGAGGCTCGGCAGAGGATATGTTCAACAGCATCCACCGGCTCATCCGGCTGATTCCTCCCAGCACCCGGGTATACCCGGGACATTCCTTCGGCGATCCGCCAGGCAAAGAGATGAGCTATCTCTACAAAAATAATCTGTATTTCCAGATTGATGATATCAATCATTTTGTGAAATTCAGGAACCGTAAGAATAATGCCAGACTGCTTGATTTCAAATAAGCCGCTCTACAATCAGGGGGTACGGAAATGCACAGCGAAATCGTGTTTATGTTCTCGGGGCAAGGCTCGCAATATAATAAGATGGGGCTTGAATTGTTCGGGAAGCAGCCGGTATTCCGGCAATCGATGGAACGCCTGGACCGGATTGTTCATCAGCTGACCGGCAAGAGCGTGATCGAAGAACTGTATCAGAACTCACGAGGTAAGGGCGCCAGCTTCGAAAATATTGTCTATTCCCACCCTGCAATCTTCATGGTGCAATACGCATTGGCGGAGACTCTGGAAGCTGAGGGAATAACCCCGCGCTGCACGCTGGGAGTCAGTCTCGGGGAGTATGTGGCATTGGCGGTGGCCAAGGTACTGACGCCTGAACAGGTGCTGGAGCTGATTGTTACGCAAGTACGGCTACTCGAGGATACCTGCGACAACGGCGCGATGATTGCTGTTCTAGATCATGTGCAGCTCTATCACTGGAACGCGAAGCTTCACACCCGCTCCGAGCTGATCGCAGTTAACTTCGACAGTCACTTCACCATCGCTTGCAGAAGCGGGCATACCGCCGAAATCCAGCAGTTCCTCAGAGAACAGGGCGTAGCCAGCCTGAAGCTGCCTGTGAACTACGCCTTTCATTCCGCATTCATCGATGAACTGGAAAAGCCTTACCGTACATATATGCAAAAGTTCGATTACAAGAAGCCTGCTCGGGGAGTGACACTGGTATCGGCCATGACCGGGGGGAAGGTGCATACGGTGGATGAATCCTTCCTGTGGGATGTGGTGAGGAAGCCAATGAATTTCCGCACGGCACTGGAAGGTCTGACTGCCGGCGGGCCGCGGCTGCTGCTCGATCTGAGCCCGTCGGGTACACTGGAGAACTTCAGCAAGTATATTCTCGGCAAGCCGCTGGCCCATAAGGTCCGCTCAGTGATTACGCCGATGGCCAGCGAGCTGAAGAAGCTGAATGAGATTGTGAATGATACCTTAAGGGGGACTAAAGATGCAATTTACTAGCTTGCCAAAGTCATACCATGTGTTCCTCTCCGAGACCGTGAGACGAATTCAACTGGAGCTGGAAGGAGAGGAGGGATGTTACCCGCTGAAGCTGAGTCTGGTTTCGTTGCCGCCGGAGGGGGGGGCACTCGATTATCTCAGCGCGGAGGAGAAGAAGAAGTATTACGGCTTCCATTATCCCAGAAGACGCAATAGCTATTTGCTGGGTAAGCTGGCAGCCAAAATGGCTGTGGCTGGTGAGCAGGAGGATCTGGCCGGGATTCAGATCGAACACGGCATTCTGTGCCAACCGCTTGTAGCGGGAAGCACCCGCCGGGTGAGCATTACCCATTGCGATACGCTGGGAGCAGCGGTGGATTATGATCCGCGTCTACTGGCAGGCGTTGATATGGAGCTTGTGGACGAGAAGGCCGTGGAGGCCATCAGAAGAATCACCAGCAGTCAGGAGGAAGAACTGAACAACGAGCCGGGTACCCTGCTTGCAACGCCGCTCTTTCTGACCTTACTCTGGACAGCTAAGGAAGCGATGTCCAAGGTGATTCAGACCGGGTTCACCGTTCCTACCGAGCTGTTCGAAATCAAACAGTGCAGCCGGAGCGGGCAGGGGATCATTAGCCAGTTCAAGAATTTCCCGCAATTCAAGGCGGTATCTGTCCTCCGCAATGAATATGTATATACCCTTGTGCTTCCGGCCAAAGCCATGACCGATGCTACGGAATCCCGGCTGCTGCAAGCTTTGCAGGGGCTGTTGCCTGAACACCCCGCTGAATCAACACTGGCTGCGGAGGGATGAGTGAATTGTGCTGCCCGGAAACACCCTGAGCTATTCGATTATCTATCTGATTACCCGCAACTCCCCGCAAGCAGCGGTTTCTCTAAGTTATGGAGAGCTGCTGCTTTTCTGTTGTTGTAATTTGTGTATAATACATGTACAACCATACATGTAACGGAGGGAACGATGAAGCGGTTCATGCCATATCCATCCCTCTTGAAGAGGCTAAGGGCGGATCTGCCCTTTCTGTTCAGCGGCAGTATGCCGCTGCGGCGGAAGATTCTGCTAAGCAACCTCCTGATTGTCCTGCTGGCACTGGTGATCTTCATGGTCAGCATTCAGCGGATTGTCTTCAATCAGACCCTGGAGAGAACCACGGCAAGCTCACAGCAGGAAGTGAGGCTGGTCAAACAGTCGATGGAGACGGTGTTCCAGTCGGTCCAGAATTTCACGAAGTTCGTGCTGATCAATCAGGACACCCAGAAGCTGCTCAGCAGAGATACCGGTGACGGCAATGATGTGGCTGCACTGAAGTCGATCTACAATACACTGGCTGCGATGCTGGTGACCGAACCGAATATTGATTCTGTTATTATTGAATCCTTGAACGGCAACCTTTATTACACCTCCAATCTGACCGGAGTGACCCGGGAGAGTCTTGGAATCTATCCCCGGGCGGAGATTGATGCAGCCAGAGGCGGGGCGGTCTGGGCGGATTCGCTTACGCCTGCCTTTCTGTCCGGGATGAAGCACAAGAATATGATCAGTGTGGGCAGGGTCATTAAGAGCATGGAGAAGGGTACCCCGCTGGGCTATATCTATGTCAACATTGACGAGCGGACACTTGCCCGCCTCTATCATAATGAACAGAACCCGGAGAGCGCTACGCTGGTCATTAACCGGAACGGAAGAATCATCTCTGCGAATGAAGCCTCAAGGGTGAACCAGCCGGTCGCGGAGGCATCCCTTACGGATTGGGTCAAGTCAGTCTCACAAGGGACCCGGACCCAGGAGGTCGCCGGAGACCGTTATTTAGTATCCATGCAGAGTCTCGCTCCCTATGACTGGAAGATCGTCCAGCTGGTGACGATATCAGAGCTAACCTACGGGTACTGGAAAATAGCCCTGCTGCTGGCCGGGTTCGGCCTGATCAGCATCCTGTCAGCAGTGCTTCTGTCTATTCTGTTCGCCCGCCGGCTGACCCGGCCGCTCAGCCAGCTTAGCGAGGTGATAGTCGAGGTGGGCAGCGGGAATCTGGAGCGGCGCGCGGCCGCCGATTCCGAGGACGAGGTCGGTCGGCTGGGAGCTACCTTCAATGAAATGGTGGAGCGCATCCAGCGCCTGATGGTCCAGGTGGAGACGGAAGAGCAGACCAAAAGGATGCTGGAGCTGCGGCTGCTCTATTCGCAGATCAAGCCTCATTTCCTGTACAATACACTGGACACGATCCGTGCGATGGCTGTGATGTCGGGGGCGAAGGACATCAGTAAGATGCTGAAGGTGCTGGGTGAGTTCTACCGGATATCGCTTAGCAACGGACAGGAGCTGATAACGGTGGCCCAGGAGCAGAAGCATCTGGAGAGCTACCTCTATATTCAGCAGATCCGATTCCCTAAGCTGAACTACCGGATATCGTTCGGGCCGGGACTGGAAGCCTGCCTGGTGCCGACCATGCTGCTTCAGCCGCTGGTTGAGAATGCGATACACCATGGCATTAGAGGAATGGCGGACGGCGGCTGGTGTGAAATTACCTGCGCAGCGGAAAGCACGGACGGACAGAATCTGCTGTGCTTCACCGTCCGTGACAACGGCAAAGGCATGAGCGAAGAGCAGCAGCGGCTGATCTGGTCGGAGCATGACAGCGCGGAGAGATACAGCTTCGGACTCCGGAATATTCAGGACCGTATCCGCCTGCGGTTCGGAGCGGCTTATGGAATCCTGCTAACCTCTGAGCCGGGCCGGGGCGTAGAAGTGAAGCTGCGCTTGCCGCTGCTTAAGCAGACGAACGAACAGGAAGAGGGGACGCTCAGACTATGAACACAGCACCGGTAGCCCGCGTCCTGATTGTGGATGACGAGTATTATTTCAGGCAGCTGCTGATCCGTCTGGTGGATTGGGAAGCCGCCGGGTTCGAGGTGGCCGCAGAAGCCGATGACGGCTCGGCCGCCTTGCAGATCATCGGGGAGCAGCATATCGATCTCATCATTACGGATATTGAGATGCCAAATATGAACGGGCTTGAATTCATCGGGGAAGTCCGTAAGCTGAATTCGGCGGCTAAGCTGATTTTCATCACCAGCTACGATAATTTCTCTTATGCACAGCAGGCCATCTCGCTTGGAGCGGACCATTATCTGCTGAAGCCCGTCGATGAGGATGCTGTCGAACAAGCTCTCCGCACGATCCGGACGCAGCTGACAGAGAAGTGGGAGGCAGAGCGCTATATCAACCGGCTCAGAATCAAAGCCGGGGATGTGCAGGCGCCGCAGGCAGGCGATACCCGTGCGCAGAAGCGGCAGAGCAGCAGCACCGCCTTAATCGGCAAGACCATCGCCTATGTGACGGCACATTATGCCGAGGATACGTTGTCACTCCAGAGTACGGCCAGCGCCCTGTTTGTGAACCCTAGCTATTTAAGCCATGCGTTCAAGAAGGAGACCGGCGAGTCGTTTGTGGAATATGTGACGAACGTCCGTCTTGGCGAAGCCATGAAGCTGCTTAGCCAGGGGACCTCCGAGGAGGAAGCCCCGGCACCCAAGATTGCGACGATAGCCCGGCAGGTGGGCTATAAGGACCCGTTCTATTTCAGCAAATGCTTCAAAAAACGTTACGGAATGACCCCTAATACCGTATACAACGGCTCCTATTTAGATACATAAAGAGCAACTGTAGGCAGGGCCCGGTGTTTTGCAGCCGGGCTTTTCTATGTTAAGAAATTATGATTTACCCGTCTGCGAATAGGTTTGTACGCGAATGTAATCAAAAAACCGAACACAAGGGGTGCTGCTACGCCGGGAGGTGGTCCTCATTCTTCACAGCCAGTAACATTTATAGAGGAATGCTGCAAGAAGTGCAACAATACTGCTCAATAGAAGCGACGTATACCGAAATCCTGCATGAAATGCAACAAATCCAACGTTAAGTCGCTCTAACCACCGAAATTTGTGCAAAAAATGCAACATTGTACTTCAACCCCGTAACATTTATAGAGAAATCCTGCAAGAAGTGCAACAATACTGCTCCTTACAAGCGGCTGGTCAGAGAAGGCACCCGCATCCTTCACCCGCTGGGTAATTTTGTTCCTGATTGCTTTTCTGTCGGTTAAAGTTAACCCTGTGTAAAGCTGCCGTAAACATGGGAACGCCCCGTAAATTGAGTGTAAAGTAATCTGACATACCTAAAAATTTTACTGTTAGAACCAATATATCTCCATTCGTACACGGCGGTTCACTTGTTAAGATGATACCTGTAAGTCAAATCCCGAAATATTGAAAGGTGGTCCAACACAAATGTTCGGAAAAAAGCTTGGGGTAGTTGCAGCATCCATCGCACTTAGCAGTATAGTGCTTAGTGCTTGCGGAGGAGCCAATGGTAACGAAGGGGCAACTCAGAAACAGGATGCAAAAGCGGCGGAAGGCAAGGAATCTGTCTCCTTATGGATGTTCGATGCAGATCCGATGTATCAGGCTGCTGCCGAGGCTACCGCAGCGGAAGTCGGCGTGGATTTGAATTATGAGTACATACAGGATGAGACCTACAAGACCAAAATCAGTGTTGCGCTGGCTGCCAATGAGCTTCCGGATGTCTTCCAGCAGCATGCCGGGAAGTCCTACCGGACACCAGTGCTGCAATCGAAAACGGTAGCCCCACTGAACGACACCCTGGATTCCACGGGACTTGGCGCGAAATTTCTGGACAACCAGCTGGTGAAGGAGGAAGACGGCAATATCTATTCCGTTCCTTCCAACATCAGTACAACCTTGGTCTTCTACTATAACAAAAAGCTGATGAGCGATCTGGGCGCTACGCCTCCGGCAACCTGGGACGATCTTCAGGCGCTTGTAACCAAGGCCGATGATAAAGGGATCATCCCTATCGCCCTCGGCGGCAAAGAAAGATGGCAGGGCGATCTGCTGTACAATCTGCTCGTAGCGCGTCAGGACGTTAACGCCTTCGATAATGCGATTAAAGGCGAAGCGAAGTTTACGGATGCTCCATTTGTAGATGCAGCGAAGCAGATAGCCACTCTGGTTAGCAGTAATGCCTTCCAGAAGGGCTTCCTCGGCTCGGCTTACCTGGATGCCCAGGAGCTGTTCAAGAACGATAAGGCTCTGATCTGGATTGATGGCAGCTTCAACTTCGGCGCGCTGTCGAAGGCCATGGGCGATAATCTCGGATATATCGCATTCCCGAAGACTGGTGCAGAAGATGTCTACAGTGCGACGATCGGCTTCCAGAACTCGGCGGCGCCTTACTCCTTGTTCGTGAACAACAGTTCCAAGCACCTTGACAAAGCCAAGGAATTCGCCATCAAGCTGTCCCTTAAGCTCAATGATGAGTTCGTACGCAAAGGCCTGCCGGGCTATGCATCAAGCGAAGTGAAGTCGGAGTCGCAGAATGAGCAGCTCTCCGCTTATGCTTCTGATATCAGCAAAACAGCTAAAACCCAGGCGATGTGGTTCGGCCTGCTGTCGGCAGATACAGGTCAGGAATACCGTGATATGACGCAGCAGCTCTATGGCGGCAATCTGACGCCTGAGGAATACACGGCCCAGCTGGAAACATTGCTTCGTTCGGCAGAGTAAGACACGCTTTACAAATATAATAGGGGAAAGGCGATGCAGTCTCTTGGACCGCATCGCTTTTCTGCACTCTGATAGGTGGATAGTGATGGAAAGAGCGCTCTCGGATAAGAAATTAATCGCTTTGTTTCTAGTGCCCGGCTTAACCGTATTTCTGGTCTTCTATTTCGTGCCGATCCTCATGACGGCGTATTACAGCTTCCAGGAGTGGGACGGGATTAACCCTATGGCCTTCGTGGGCCTGGACAATTACACCAAGATGTTCACCGCGGATAAAAGCTTCTGGAAGGCGGTATGGAACAGTGTGGCCTTCCTGCTGACAGGCGTGTTCGTCCAGCTTCCGCTCTCGTTCGGCCTGGCCCTGCTGGTCTCCCGCAAAATGAAGGGACGCAAATGGTTCCGCAATATTTACTTTTTCCCGGTGGTCATGTCAACGACGATGGTCAGTCTGCTGTGGGTCAAAATCTACGATCCGAACATCGGGATGCTGAACACACTGCTGGAAGCTGCTCACCTCGGCAGCTGGGCGCAGGCCTGGCTTGGAGATACCAAGACAGCTCTCTTATCAGTCCTGATCGTAACAACCTGGCATTATGTAGGCTATAATATGCTGATCCTGTTCGCCGGTATCCAGGGTATCTCAGAGCAGTACTATGAGGCCGCGAAGCTGGACGGCGCTGTCGGCTGGAAGGCAGTCCGTTATATCACGCTTCCGTTATTGTCTGATGTGCTGCGGATCTGTGTCGTGCTGAACGTCATTTACGCGCTCAAGACCTTTGAAAGTGTGTATGTGATGACTAACGGCGGACCGCTGCATTCTACAACAATGATTGCCCTGAAAATGTTCCAGGAAGCGTTCCTGAAGCAGAACTTCGGTTACGGCAGTGCGCTTGCCGTGTTCATGGTGCTGGAGTGTCTGATCATCGCCTGGGTGCTCAATAAAGTGCTGACCCGTGAAAAAATTGAATATTAAGGAGGACCGGACATGCTGAAGACTACGAAAAATACAGGCATCTATCTGTTGATGATCCTCATTGCCGTCCTCCAGTTGTTCCCGCTATACTGGCTTGTGGTAAGTGCGTTTAAGGATAATTCGGAGATTATCGGCGGAGTGGTCTGGGCGCTCCCCACAGAATGGCGGTTTAGCAATTTCTCAGAGGCCTGGGTAAGCGCCAAGGTGAATCAATACTTCTTCAACAGTGTGTCAGTTACGCTGATTACCCTCTTGTGCGTGCTGCTGTTCGCTTCGATGATGGCTTACGCGCTGACACGGATGAGATTCAAATATAACGGACTCATTCTGTTCATTCTGCTCATGGGGGTCATGGTGCCGATTCATGCTACGCTGATTCCGCTGTTCATGATCCTGAAGAATCTCGGCCTTCTCAGCTCCCGGCTGTCGATTATCCTGCCTTACATTGCTGTAAATCTGCCGATTGGCGTCTATATGCTGTCAGCATTCCTGCGGAGCATGCCGAAGGAGCTGGAGGAGGCAGCGTTCATTGACGGCTGCGGGGTAGTGAAGTCCTTCTTCAAGGTCGTGCTGCCGCTGCTGAAGCCGCCGCTGGCCTCGGTTGCCATCTTCGTGTTCCTCGCCGTGTGGAATGAGCTGCTGATGGCGGCAACCTTCATCCAGAAGGAATCGCTGCGGACGCTGCCGCTCGGGCTGATGAACTTCAGCGGCCAGTACAGCATTAGCTGGGGACCGCTGGCCGCAGCAATGGTAATCTCTACGCTGCCGATTCTGCTTGCTTATGTGCTGTTCAGCGACCAGATGGAGAAGAGCTTCACCGCAGGCGCAATTCTGAAATAAGAGACGAAGAAGGGTGAATGAGATGATGGAACCGGCAGCAAGCCGTAACCTGCGCAAGATTGTGATTATCGCTACCTCGGATGTTCACGGCAATCTGTGGGGCTACCGTTATGAAGACGGACTCGATACCGTAAATGACGGACTCGCCAGAGTAGCCGCTTATGTCCGCGAACTTAGAGAGAGCGGAACGGAGATTCTGCTGATCGATAACGGTGACGTCTTCCAGGGAAATATGCTGACTGACGATGTCTACAATAAGCGGCCGGAGGACAGGCATCCGGTTGCGTCAGCACTTAATGCCATGGGCTATGCTGCGCTGACCCTGGGCAACCATGAATTTAACTTCGGCCTTGGCCTGATAGAGCGAATCCGGCAGGAGCTGAGCTTCCCGGTGCTTGCTGCCAATGTCTGGGACACGGAAGGCAGACCCTTTGCAGACCCATATGTGATCTTAGAACAGCACGGCATCAGGATTGCGGTTATCGGTCTGACGAACCCCAACGTTCCGCGCTGGGACGGAGGCAAGGTTGAGGGCCTAAGATTCGGTCATATGGCCGAGACCGCGCAGGCGATAGCGGCTTCTCTCCGTGCGGAAGGGAAGGCGGACCTGATTGTGATCAGCGCCCATGCGGGTATGGTCGCAGAATTCGATGAAGAGGGCGGCTCGGATGCCGCCGGACGGATTGCGGAGCTTGTTCCTGAAGCAGATGTGCTGCTGGTCGGCCATATGCATATTACCGTGAACCAGTGTATAGGAAATACCGTCATTGGAGGGCCCCGGGAACGGGGGCGGGAAGTGGTACGCTTCGACCTGACGGTTGAGGTTGATGGCGGACAGCCCAAGGTCGTTAGCCGGGAGGTCACGGTGGTAGATATGAGCGGCTGGGAGCCGGACCCGGAACTGCGCAGTATGGTTGCCGGGGCGCATGAAGAGACCCTCCGGTTCATCGCCGATGGCGGTGGTGGCTCTTCCATAGAAGGGGAGGGCGGCATTTTGGGCTATGCAGCCGCCGATTTCCAGCCCGAAGAGACTGCCGGCCTTCCGGCAGGACGAGTGCAGGATACGGCGGTCATTACCTTGATCCAGCGCGCTATGCTGGAGGCCAGCGGAGCGGATGTTGCCGCTACAAGCCTGTTCAACGACAACGCAGACCTGAAGCAGGGACCGCTGACGTATGCAGACGTCTACCGCATTTACCCTTTTGACAATGTGCTGTATGTCGTTACCGTCACCGGCAAGGAGCTGAAAGCTTATATGGAAGCTTCGGCAGCCCATTTCCGGCAGTGGCAACCTGGGGACACGAATATTACTGCCGATCCTGAGGTGCCGAGCTACCTATACGATATGTTCGCCGGGATTAATTATCAGATCGACATCTCGCAGCCGGTAGGCCAGCGGATCATCCATCTGGCCTACCGGGACAGACCGCTTGCCGATACGGACGAGCTACAGCTTGCCGTCAACAATTACCGCTATAGCAGCCTGTTGAAGGCTTCGGGACTAGTCAGCGCTGTCAAGCACTGGGAGTCGGACTGCAGCGTCCGCGAGTTGCTGGTTCATTACATCCGGGAGCGCCAGACGATCGTACCGGAGGTCGATCATAACTGGTCAATTACCGGGATGGATTGAATCAACGAAGCCGTGTTCATACTCCGTTCATAATGCCGTCATGTTGAGGACATCTTGCTCAAGTAGACTCTACATATACCGCTAAGGTGGATCAACAGAGACATAGACAGGAGAAGATGGACATGGCAGAGATGGCCGGAAAGAATAACACTGAGACTAAGGGCCGCAAGAAGCGGTACTTATGGTTGAAAATACTCGGGGGCATTGTCGCAGCACTGGTATTGCTCATAGGCATCACGTATGTTGTCAATGTAATCAGTAACGGAAGAGATAAGAAGAAGATTGAAACGTACGGGCAGTACGTAAATGTAGAGGGCAAAAAGATGAATGTGTCTATTCAAGGCAGCGGGGAGCAAACTATCGTTCTCCTGCCGGGGCAAGGGACCCCGTCGCCTGTACTGGACTTTAAGCCGCTGATTGATGAACTGTCACCTTCCTACAAAGTCGTGGCAATTGAACCTTTCGGTTACGGTCTCAGTGATGAAACGGACAAAGAAAGAACGACAGAGAATATCATCAGCGAAATTCATGAAGCGGTGCAGCAACTCGGTCTGAAGCGTTACATCCTGATGGGCCACTCCATCACGGGACTTTATGCCGTGTCTTATGTGAATGCATACCCGAATGAAGTTGAAGCTTTTGTAGGGATTGACAGTAGTGTTCCCAACCAGCCTGGCATGGATGTCAAATTGCCTCTCGGAGCGATGAAGTTTGCTAAAGATTCAGGTGTGATGCGGCTGCTAACGAAGCTCAGCGGAGATTCGTTTAAATCGCTTGACTATGATGAGCATACCAAAGAACAGATGAAATTCATCTCTGCCGTGCACGGCAGTAATTCAACGCTGATGAATGAGCTTAGCCACCTTGGTTCCAATTTCAAAAACGGCTCAAAGCTGACCTACCCGCAGGATTTGCCGGTGCTGTTGTTCGCGCAATCCAATAACGAACACAACAAGCAGTGGATTCCGTTGCATGAGGAGCAGGCGAAGCAGTCTTCACAGGGTAAATTGATCCCAATGGTAGGCTCCCACTACCTGCACCATACGAAGTACAAAGAAATCGCCGAGGAATTCAAGGAATATATGAAGACCGTTCAATTAAAGCAAGTCCAATAAAGAGTATAGAATATTATTATGCGGTACCCCACGGGGCGCCGCATTTTTGTGTTTACCCAATTGTAAATGTTCAATTCCGCAACCAATTCCAATTATTGGAGTCTAATTTAAGAATCAGCAATTCTACTATCAGATGAAATGGATGAGATGCACGCATGAAAAAATGTAATTGGTTCCTCCTGCTGGCAGCGCTATTCTTGTGCTTCCCGCTCAGCGGTCAGGCCAAAGCCGCTGCGAAGACAAGCCCCACGATAGTATTGGACGGTCAGGCAATCCCTATGCAAAAAAAAGACAAGGTTGAAATTATTAACGGCAGTGTAATGGTTCCCCTGCGGATCATTGCAGAGAATATGGGGATGGGGGTCATCTGGAATCAACAGGCTGGAACCGTAACCATTCCGAAGGAATCCGGCAGCGTTGAACTAACCATTGGCCACAAGGAGGCTTTGATCGATGGAACCTCCCATTCGCTGTCCACAGCGCCCCGCAACCATAGCGGAACCACGCTTGTCCCGTTAAGATTCATCAGCGAAGCCATGGGCGTCCAGGTGAGCTGGGACAACAGCCGCAAGGTGGTGGGCTTAACTTCAGCGGGACCTCCAGCAGTGCAGCCGGATTCCGGGCCTGCTACAGATCCGGCAGTGATCGCTGCCCCGGCAAATCCTGAAGGCACAGCTCCTCCGGCGGCCCTGCCCGTCATCGCAACGGGGACTTCAACGCTGAGCGGGCTCAGCTTCAGCGATAACCGCCTGATGCTTGCTTTTACCGGCGATGTCCAGCCATCCGTACATACCGGAAACGAACCACTGCAGATCGTGGTGGAGCTTCCCTTAACGTCATTCTCCGCAGATTTCTTACAAACCGTCTTGTGGGATAGCAGTACTCTATCAGGGGAGCAGGCGATTACTGGAGTCCCGGGTGTCAGCAGGATGGCTTACGAGCTGTCAGGGACAGACGCTTCCACGGTACGGGTCACCCTGTTTTTGACTGCAGTTTCACGTTACACCACTTACATAGAGGAGGACGCAGCCTACAGACTCCTGGTCGTTGACTTGAACACTCTTTCACCGGAGCCTCTTCCTGTACAGCCGGTTCAACCTGGCAATGGCAAGAAGATTATTGTTATTGATGCCGGACATGGTGCTGCGGACCCCGGTACGATCGGAATCACCAAGACGCTGGAGAAGGACTTTAATCTGAGCCTGGCTCTCAAGGTGGAAGCCCTGCTGCTGAAGGATCCGGCCTTCCAGGTGGTAATGACACGCCGCGATGATACCTATCCGGCCAATAAAAGACGGGCAGAGATGGCCAATGAGCTTCAGGCGGATGCCTTTGTATCCATCCATGCCAATTCGGTAGAAGGACGGCCTGAGGTGCGCGGCACCGAATCCTATTATTACAGTCAAGAGAGTAGAGCTTTTGCCGATATCATGCACAAGCACCTGCTGGGGGCAACCGGCTTCACAGACCGCAAGGTTAAATATAACAAATATATCGTACTGAAATATTCCAACATGCCAGCTACGCTGCTTGAGGTAGGCTTCTTGTCCAATGCTGCCGAAGAAGCCGCCCTGTTCTCCGATGATTTCCAGAACCGGGTAGCGGCAGCACTCGTAGCGGGGCTGAAGGAATATTTCGGGGTGAATTGATCCACTCCGTCCCCGCATTTATAGCTTTAAAGATCGCGGTCCGCTCCGTATAATATAGACAGTGAAAGGAGAACCCGGACTTAAGTAGCTGAGCGTATTTTATGAATCAATAGGGGGTTAAACGATTGAATCGGTATGACCAAAGCGCAAATCCACCGAGCCTGTTCCGTAACAAGTTCCTCCAGACGATTCTGTTATCCAGCGTGCTGCTGCAGATCGGGATCTGGGTACGTAATTTTGCTATTCTGCTGTATGTTGCGGAGAGGACCAACAATGATCCCTACGCCATTTCGCTGATCAGCGTTGCTGAATTTGCGCCTATCTTTGTTTTTTCCTTCATTGGAGGGACTTTTGCGGACCGGTGGCGCCCGAAGCGCACGATGATCTGGTGTGATTCCCTGTCTGCGGTATCGGTATTCGCCGTTCTGCTCAGTATTCACTTCGGTTCTTGGGAATCGGTGTATCTGGTCGCGTTCATCTCGGCCATTCTGTCGCAGTTCTCACAGCCTTCAAGCATGCGGTTATTTAAATTCCATGTGGCGGAGGAACAGCTGCAGCAGGGGATGGCGCTCTTCCAATCACTGATGGCTATCTTCATGGTCCTCGGACCAATGTTAGGCACTTTCGTATACAGCACCTTCGGCCTTGAGATCTCCATCGCTGTAATGGGCGTGGCTTTTCTGCTGTCAGCACTTGTGCTTATTCGTCTGCCGGAGGATCATATGGAAGCAGGGACAGTTACCGCGAAGGGGCAATTCCGTAAGGACTTCACCGAGGGCTTCCGGTATGTCTGGCAGAGTCAGGTGCTGCGGATGCTCGGACTTGCGTTTGTGTTGGCGGGACTTGCCGTGGGCGCAGCCCAGGCACTGAATCTGTTCATCGTCACCGAGCGGCTGGGCCGAAGCAAGGAGTTCCTCCAGTACATGCTTATGGTTAACGGTGCAGCCATGCTGATCGGGGGAGGGCTGGTGGCCGCCTTCGCCAAAAAAGTTCCGCCCCAGCTGCTGCTCGCCATGGGGATGCTGGCAGGTGCCGTATGCACCACCATCGTCGGGTTCTCAACAAGCGTTCCGCTTACGCTCACGATCCAGTTCCTGAACGGGCTGATGTTCCCTTGCATTCATATCGGGATCAGCACGATGATTCTGAGATGGTCTAATAGCTCGATTGTCGGCCGGGTCAACGGGGTGCTGAATCCGATGTTCGTCGGGATGATGGTGGTGTCCATGTCGTTCGCCGGTGCGTTGAAGAGTGCCTTGCCGCTCAGTACCATCTACAGCGGAGCCGGAATTCTGTTCCTCCTGGGCGCAATGATGATGTTGCCGATTATGAAGCAAAAGGCGCCGGATCAGGCACAGCCTGCACAATAAATAAAATGGAGGCCCTGAAGAATGCCGCAAATATTACTGGTTGAGGATGATCAGGCCATTGCAAGAAATCTCGTGCTGCTGCTCCGCTCAGAAGGCTTCACAGTTACCCATGCCGCTACGCGGAGTGAGGCTGTGGCCATGCTCGGCGGAAATCCGTTTGACCTGGCACTGATCGATATTGCTTTGCCTGACGGGAACGGCTTTACGGTGTACACGGAGATCAAGGCCACAAGGGAGGTGCCTGTCATCTTCCTGACGGCCTCCGGGGATGAGGCAAGTGTGGTTACCGGGCTGAACATGGGGGCGGATGACTATATTACCAAGCCGTTTCGCCCGCGTGAACTGATTGCGCGGATTGGAACGGCGTTGCGGAAGAGCGGACGGACCAGGTCTGCTTTTGACATCGGCGGGCTTCATGTAGATCCGGCAAGCGGTGTTGTAACCCGGCAGGGCAAGGAGGTCTACCTCTCAGCGCTGGAATACCGCCTGTTGCTGGTGTTTGTGAACAACCCCGGGAATATTATTACGCGAAGCAGGCTGCTCGACGAATTATGGGACGCAGCGGGCGAATTTGTTAATGACAACACGCTAACTGTCTATATCAAGCGCTTGCGGGAGAAGATCGAGAGTGATCCGGCAAGTCCGCAGATCATTCTGACGGTGCGGGGAACAGGATATCGGCTGGGGTGCAGCGATGCTGCGGAATAAAGAGATCCGACACTTCAGCCTGTTGTATATCATCATGTCTGCTGGTGCGATTACCATCGGGTTCACCTTACATACGGCAGCGGGGTTCCTTGCCACTGGTTGTGCTGTTGCCTTCGGCACAGCATTTTTGCTGTTCACCAGGGCCCGGTACAAGAGCATTGCGCGCATCTCTAATCAGATTGACCGGGTACTGCATAATGCGGACCATCTGTTCATCGCTGATGCGGAAGAAGGCGAGTTATCCATTTTACATAGCGAAATCACCAAAATGACGCAGCGCATCCGGGATCAGAACCGCGAGCTGATCAAGGAAAAGGGGCATCTTGCCGATTCACTGGCTGACATCGCCCACCAGCTCCGCACCCCGCTTACCTCAGTGAACCTGATTATGACGCTGCTTGCGAATAGTCCTGCGGAAGAGGAGCGGAAAGCTTTTATACGGGAGACCGAGGAGCTGCTGATGCAGATGGATTGGCTGATTACCTCCTTGCTTAAGTTATCCCGTTTGGATGCGGGCATTGTTGTATTTCAAAGCGGGCCTATCGCCGTTAACGGCCTGCTCCGCACCGCTGTTCGTCCGTTCCTAATCCAGATGGAGCTGCGCAATGTAGACTTACGGATAGATTGCCCCGCTAGAGCAGTGATCCAAGGCGATTCGGCCTGGCTCCCGGAAGCGATCCAGAATATCCTGAAGAATTGCCTGGAAAGTGCAGGAGAGAACGGGAAGATTGAGCTGATCTGCTCAGACAATCCGCTGTACACCGAGCTTACGGTGCATGACAACGGCCCGGGCTTTAGCAAGGAAGAAATCCCCCGGCTGTTCGACCGGTACTATCGCGGCAGCAGCCCTAACCATACCGGCTACGGAATCGGCCTTGCGCTCTGCAAGCTGATTATCACCCGGCAGGGAGGGAGCGTTACCGCACATAATCACCCGCAGGGCGGTGCGCTCTTCAGGCTTCGTTTCCCTAAGTGACAGATCTCTCACCTGAAAGTCACAGAGATGTAAGCTTGCGGCTCTATGATAGGGATAAATCAGGTGAAGGGAGAATTGCAGTATGGAGTTTTTGAGAATTGAGAAGCTGAGTAAGATCTACGGGAAAGGAGACAATCGGGTTACGGCGCTGGACGAGGTGTCGCTGACGATTGAGAAGGGGGAGTTCACGGCGATCATTGGCTCCTCCGGCTCCGGCAAATCCACTTTGCTTCATATCATCGGCGGTGTCGATGTGCCGACAAGCGGCAACGTCTATTTGGACGGACAGGATGTGTATGCCCAGAGCAATGACAAGCTGGCTATTTTTCGCAGGCGGCAGGTCGGGCTGATCTACCAGTTCCACAACCTGATTCCTACGCTGGATGTGGTGGAGAACATCACCTTGCCGATTCTGATGGACAAACGCAAGGTCAACGAGGAACGGCTGAACGACTTGCTTGAGCTGCTGGGGCTGACTGACCGGAGAACGCATCTGCCGAATCAGCTCTCGGGCGGACAGCAGCAACGTGTATCTATAGGACGCGCATTGATGAATGCCCCAGCGGTCATGCTGGCGGATGAACCCACGGGCAGTCTGGACAGCCGGAATGGACATGAGATTATCAATCTGCTGAAATTAAGCAATCAGAAGTACCGGCAGACCCTGCTCATCGTCACGCATGACGAGAATATTGCCCTCCAGGCAGACCGCATTATCGGCATCTCCGACGGCAGGGTTGTGCGGGACGAACGGGTACGGACATGAATATTTTCAACAAGGTTACCCTCCAGAGCCTCAAAAAAAGCCGCACGCGGACCATCGTAACGATTATCGGAGTCATCCTGTCTACCGCTATGATCACTGCCGTCTCCACCTTCGCCGTGTCCTTGCAGAGCTATATGATCCAGGGTTCCATCGCCAAATACGGCGGCTGGCATATCGGGTTCCCGGCTGTAGATTCCTCCTTCGTGCAGGAACGGGCACACGATCAGGCCGTATCCAGTACGGCATCCTTCGAGAATATCGGCTACGCGGCACTTAGTGGCGGGAAGAACCCGGATAAGCCTTATCTGTTTATTGCAGGCTTTAATGAAGATGAAGCTTCCCCGGGTACCTTGCCTGTCACTATGGTTTCCGGACGAATGCCAGATAACAGCAGAGAAATTCTAGTCCCGTCCCATCTGGCGGCGAATGGCGGGATCAAGTTCGCTGAGGGCGATACGCTCACACTGGCTGTCGGAGACCGGATGTACGGCAACCAGCAGTTGAACCAGCATGATGTCTTTTTGGCGGGAGACCAGTCTGGGAAAGGCGCAGAAGCTTTGGTGCCCCGGGCAGAGCAGACCTACAAGGTTGTAGGAATCTACGCCAGACCTGCTTTTGAGGAGTCCGCTGCCCCAGGCTATACCCTCATTACCAGAGCTAATCCGTCAGAACGGGCGGACAGCTTCAGCTTGTATGTTAGCCTGAAGCACCCGCGTGAAGTGAAGGCTTACGCAAACAGCACCGCCGCAGGCCATGCTTACGTCTACAACGATAATGTGCTGCGCTTCATGGGCGTCTCAAGCGATGAATTGCTCACCGCTCTGCTGTACACGGTCGGGGGGATTGTAGCTTTTATCATCGTAACCGGTTCGATCTTCATGATCTACAACGCCTTCACCATCTCCCTCAATGAGCGCACACGCCAATTCGGCATTCTCTCATCGGTAGGAGCCACAGCGAAGCAGCTGCGTAACGCCGTGTTGTTCGAAGGTCTGTGTATTGGTGCTGTCGGAATACCGGTTGGCATTCTCTTGGGAATAGGCAGCATGGGACTTGTACTAACGGTCGTATCCAAGAACTTCGGGAATATCCTCTATTCCCATGTCCCTTTAAACTTGCAGGTGTCCATTCCAGCCATTGCCTGTGCAGCTGCGCTGAGCATGATCACGATTCTGATCTCAGCCTATATTCCGGCCAGGAAGGCGGCAGGCACTCCCGTGATGGAGAGTATCCGCCAGTCGAACGAGGTTAAGGTTGAAGCCAAGGCCGTGAAGACATCCGGGCGGGCGCAGCGTATCTACGGCCTCGAAGGCACCCTTGCGCTTAAGAATTTCAAAAGAAACAAGAAACGCTACCGCAGCATTGTGCTGTCGCTCATGTTAAGCGTCGTGCTGTTTATATCGGCCAGCGCTTTTGTCACATATATGAAGCAAATGTCGGAGCGGGCAGTTGCGTTCACCACCTATGATATCGGCTTCGCCACACAATCTATGAAAGACAGTGAGATGCTGGCGCTCTACGACAAGCTCAGAACCGCAGGCGGGATCTGGGAAAGCTCCTACCAGACGCTCATGAAAGTGACCGGGATAGCTCAGGCAAGCGATCTCTCGGATGCTTATTGGGGCGAAGAGGGGGCTTCGGGAGCCGCGGGAAAAGCGGGAAATGATGGAAAAGCAGGAAATGCAGTTGTTCCTTCGCCGGTCCGCTCGGATGAGCAGGTATCTCTGCCCGTCGACCTGCAGTTTCTGGATGACAGCGCCTATCTGAAGATTCTTGAAGGGCTGGGCTTACCCGCAGCGGAATATACGGGTCCGGACGCCAAGTTCATCGCCGTTGCCAAATTGATGAGTCCTGCCGACGATAAACGGCTGAAGGAGGTTGACGGGTTAAGTAATTTGTTCAAAAGTTCGTCCTCTATCCTGACCCTGACCCCCAAATCAGAGGACGGGTCGAAGATAGAGCAGGGACATGACGTATCGGTTACGTTCGTAGAGACCGTACCGCCGGATACGCTGCCGGTTACGGGAAGCCCCGGTTCCAATCAGCCCTTCTTCTTCCGGGTGATTGCTCCTTATTCACTCATCGGCAAGTTTGAAGCAGCGGACAGTCCGCCGGCAGTGAAGGGCCTGACCTTTCGCTCCAAGCACCCGGCACAGTCGGTAGCGGAGATGGAGAAAACCATCCAAGGTGCACAAATTACGGATGAATATAAGCTGTATAATGTGTATGCGATGATGGATGAGAGCCGCAATACGATTTTCATCATCAACGTGTTTGCCTATACCTTCATTATCATGATCTCGCTGATTGCGATTGCCAATGTGTTCAACACAATCTCGACGAACATCAAGCTGCGCCGCCGGGAGCTGGCGATGCTCCGCTCTATCGGGATGTCTGACCGCAATTTCCAGCGGATGATGAATTTCGAATGTGCCTTTTATGGCATGAGGGCGCTTATGTCCGGGATTCCCATCGGGCTGGTCTTCTCCTGGCTAATCTACCGGGGGATGTTCATTGGCGGCGCGGACCAGATTGACTATATCTTCCCCTGGGCCAGCATCGGCATCAGTGTGTTCAGCGTGCTCCTGATCGTATTCGTGACCATGCTGTATTCGGTTAGCACAATCAAGCGGGAGAATATCATTGATGCGCTGCGGGATGATATGACTTGATAGCAAGTAGATTAGAACTCCATGCATGGGTAGGGGCATGCACGCGGGTCGTTACGCTTAGCGGCAAACAGTTGGATTTTGTCCACTTGCTTCGGTAAATCCGACGGAAAGCGGTAAATGAAGGTACGTTTTTTCACTTGTTTGCTAAAAAATCAGGTGACGATAGGTGATCCCATAACTCTCAAGCTTGACCCTGACGTATAGTGAAGGGTTTACAATGGGAGCAGGAGGGACAGTCTACGCGGGTGTACGGAACGACTACCGAGGTTATGCAATATATCGATGCGGTCATCCGTATTTATATGGGCGGGGAAGATCCTTGCCCGTAATCGTTGTTCCATGAAGCGTGCCAGTAATTGGGGCACGCTTGTTTATTCCTCCACGTAATTCTAAGACACTCGATTGTATGTGAAAAAGTGAATACAATTGCTATCAAAGAGACGGGCGGGCCTAATGTATGCGGAAATCCGAATACAATCGGTGCCGTTTCAGCGAGACATAGAATTCTTATATTTTCAGAAAGAACTATAATTCCTCCCCCGAAGCCGGAGCCTGTACCGGCAGATCCCCGGCAGCCCGCTTGCGGTACTCACCCGGCGTTAAGCCGGAGGCACGCTTGAACATACGGATGAACGAGTTCACATTCTGGTAGCCGACCTGAAGCGCGATATCTTGGATTCGCAGGTCTATGTTCATCAGCAGCGCCTTGGCCTGTTCGATCCGCAGGGTGTTCAGATATTCGCTGAAGTTGATGCCGGTCTTCTCCTTGAAGATGCTCGACAGATAGCCGGGGGTCAGATTCAGCTTCTCGGCGACAAGGTTCAGATTGATGTCTTCCCCGTAATGCTTGTCCAGATACTCCAGCACGAAGCTGATGACCGGGTCCCGGGTCTCCGAGCCGCTACGGATCGCCGCAAGGACCGGAATCACCAGTTCCCGGAGCCATTCACTATACTGCTGCGAGGAATAGAAGGCGGCGAACGGCTCACCGGACAGAGCCGCAACCAGCCCTATTTCAAGCTCCGGCAGATTCAGCTTCATGACTGTTTTGCTTGTCTGTTCTGATACACCCGCAGCAAAAGCCCGGAAATCCTCCGCAGCGGCATCCTTATTCTGCAGTTGCTCCAGCTGGCGGTCCAGCCAGCCGAACAACGCTTCCTCGCTGCCGGACTGCAGCAGGGTATGCAGCTCTTCCCCGTGTGTGACCTTCAGATGAATGGCCTTGGCCGACGAGGCCCGCGGCTCTACAATAATCTGTGTCTCCCCGTTCAGTCTGCGTTCCTTCAGCAACCCGGACAAGTTATGGTAAGCATCCGTAAACGGTGTTTCCCCTGAATATACCGGGCTGACTGCTATCGTGAGGTAGAGGGAAGGCTCATCTGCCAGCAGCTCCTGCAGCGTGCCCAGCACTTGAAGAATGCCGCTCTGCGGGCCGGGATCGAAGAGCAGCAGCAAGAGCAGATCCTGCTCCGGCTGCAAGGCGACGTTCTCGGATTCCTCCCCGGTGAATAGCCGCTGAATCAACTGCCATAGGGCCAGCGTGTGCTCCTCAGGCTCCTCCGGCAGGCGGGTGAAGCTGAGCTTGAACAGGATGGAGGCATACGGGCGCTCGGAATGCAGGGCATCCTCCAGCTCACCAAGGCTTGCGTTCAACGGAATATTCTTAACCTTATGGGTATAGGCATACTGGCGGACCAGCGAGTTCTTATTCGCAAGATCGTTCTGAATGAACCGGTTGTTCTCCATAATCGAGCTTAGGCGGTCGCCGATAATGGCGAACTCCTTAACGCTGCTCACCTTGCCGGGAGCGCCGCCCGATTTGCGGTCGAACGCGGCGATCAGGCGCTGGAGCGGCTGGTTCAGCCGGTAGCTGAACAGGAGGGAGAAGAGAAGACTGACCAGCACCGCAGCAGTGAGCAGAACGGCGAGCAGCACCCGCATGCCGCGCAGCCCGCTCGCGATGGCGGCAACCTCGGTGACCCGGACGTAGGTGAAGCCGGTCTGCGCCCCTTTTTGATAGAAATAATAGTTGTCCCCGATCCGCTCATGTGAGCTTGCAGTAACGGCATACTCCAGAGCCGGCAGCTCCGTCTCTGCGGTGGAGAAGAGCAGACGGTCCTGCGCATCCATTATATAGAAGGGATTCTTCCCGGAATCCCCGTACGCCTGCTCCAGCCGCTGCGGGTTCAGCATCACAATGCCGTAGACCTCTTCATAAGGAATGGCCTTGATCATGACCGGCATCAGCCGCCCGAGCGGACGCGAGGAATTCATCGTAGTCTCTGTGAAGGAGGCGGCGGGCAGGACCTTCAGATACTGGTTGTCCATGGTCTGAGCGCTCCAGAAGTCCGCCGGATATTCCCCGCTGTAATAATACTTGCCGAACATATCGGCCGCGGTACTCAGCCCCTCTTTCTCAAGCACATATCCCTCCGCCTTGAAATGCAGAATGAAATTCTCAATATGCAGAAAAGGGTTCCCGTTCAGCGTCATCAGATCGGACTTCACCTCGCTGACAATATCGTAACGCCGATTCTCCTTCAGATGGCTGAGAATGCCCAGATTGGCCGTCCACGTATCCGACTGGGTCAGCGCCAGAATCATATTCTGGGTCAGCCGGAAGTGATTCTCGTACCCGTCCACCGCTTGCTTCAGACTCTGCTCGTTCTGCCGGACCACCTCCTGATAGACCTTCCCGCTAAGATATAGATGAGAGAACAGATTGAATGAAGCCAGCAGCAGGATGACACTCAGGAAGCTGAGCATGAGCTTAACGAACAGGCCGCTAAGGGCAAATTGGCTGGTAAGCGGTCTCTTCATATGTATTCCCCCTTCAGGTGCAGCCGCTTGGTTATCGTTTTATCCTATCATAGCGGCCCAAAGCTGACACGCACAATATGCACTTTTACCGATTTATACACCTTAACCGGGAAATATGCAGATCGGGAGAAAAGTTATATAACATGCTGATAGCGCTTTCCAAAGGGTTGCCGCTATAATTCGGAGACAAGCCCCGGAAGCAGAGGGGAAGTAAGCTGACATTAAGTGAGCTGCATCATTAAGAACAAGAGGGGAATGCCTATGGCTCAAACGAGTGTAGTACCTGACAACCTGCGAAAGGAAAAAACTCCATACCGGCGTCAAGGGCGTCTGCTGCGGACCTGGAACCATAACAAAACGCTATGGCTGCTGTTCCTGCCGTGCCTGCTCTACTATCTGATTTTCCGGTATGCACCGATGTTCGGCCTCGTCATTACGTTTAAGGATTATAATCTGTTTAAAGGAATCTGGGCCAGCGACTGGGTGGGGTTCAAGTATTACCGGATGTTTTTTGAGAATCCTGACTTTTGGCCGCTGATGAAGAACACTCTGCTCCTGGGCCTGTACAAGCTGGTGTTCGGTTTCCCGGCTCCAGTGATCCTGGCGATTCTGCTGAATGAAGTCCGTAAGGCCGCGTTCAAAAAATTCGTGCAGACCGTCAGCTACCTGCCGCACTTCATCTCCAACGTTATTGTGGCGAGCATGGTTATTATGTTCCTGTCACCGACGGGCGGACTGATTAACAATCTGCTCGGCACCTTCGGAATCGGACCCATTAACTTCATGAATGAGCCGGGAATGTTCCGGGGGATCTATGTTCTGTCGGAGATCTGGCAGCATATCGGCTGGGAGACCATCATCTATCTGGCGGCATTGACGGCAATCGATCCGCAGCTCTATGAAGCAGCCGACATGGACGGGGCCAGCCGGATGCGCAAAATATGGCATGTCACACTGCCCGGCATCTCACCGGCGATTGTCATCACGCTGATTCTGAATATCGGCAAGGTGCTGGAGATTGGCTTCGAGAAGGTGTTCCTCATGCAGAACCCGGCGATCTACGATACGGCCGACATCATCAGCACGTATGTGTACCGGGTCGGGATGGAGCAGGGGAACTTCAGCTACGGTGCCTCCATTGACCTGTTCATGGGCATCATCAGCCTGATCTTCATCTATAGCGCCAATTACATCAGCCGCCGTGTCAGTGAGACAAGTCTATGGTAGAGGAGGGGTGTGGTGATGAGATCACCGAGAATTTCCTGGTTTAATGTGATCAGCACGTTCTTTCTGCTGATGGTTGTGATAATTACGCTCTACCCGTTCCTGCACATGCTTGCGGTGTCTCTGAGCAGCGATGTCAATGTCATCAAGAACACGGTTTCGTTCTGGCCCAAGGGCTTCAATGTGAAGATGTACGAGCTGGTGCTGGGAGACCCGAAGATCTGGACGGCCTACAAAAACACGCTGATCTACACCGTGCTCGGCACTCTGATCTCGCTGGTGGTTACGTCTACCGGAGCCTATGCGCTCTCCCGCCGCGATATGGCGCTGCGCAGGACCTTCACCATGCTGATCGTCGTCACGATGTTCTTCAGCGGCGGGATGATCCCGACCTTCCTTGTGGTCCGCTCCCTGGATATGGTGGATACCGTGTGGGGCATGGTCCTGCCGGGCGCGGTCAGCACCTGGAATCTGATTCTGATGCGGACCTTCTTCTCCGGCATTCCCAAGGAGCTGGAGGAATCCGGGCGAATGGACGGATTCAATGATATCGGGATATTCATGCGCATTATCATTCCGCTGTCGAAGGCTTCGTTCGCCACCATTGCCCTGTTTTATGCCGTGGGAATGTGGAATAACTTCATCTATCCGCTGCTGTATCTGCGCACCCCGGATCTGTTCCCGCTCCAGGTGCTGCTCCGCAATCTGGTGCTGGCGGGAAGCGCAAGCTCCGGGGATGTGACCGGAATCGGGGGAGACAACCAGGTGGTTGAAGAGTCGCTTAAATATGCAACGATTATGGTCTCTACGCTGCCGATCCTCACGGTATATCCGTTTGTTCAGAAGTATTTTGTCAAAGGCGCCATGATCGGTGCAGTCAAGGGCTGATCCGGCCCTGAACCATAACCACTACTAAAGGGAGAGATGATGAATGAGCACATGGAAGTCTGTACTGCTGCCCCTCGCGGCAGCGGCAATATTGGTGAGCGGCTGCAGCGGGGGCAATAACAATAATGCCTCACCTGCTGCCACGGCTGCACCGGGCGGAGAAGCTGGAGCCGCCACTGCGGGAACGAAGCAGGCACATACCTTCACCGCACTGCTGGACAACAACCCAACCTTTCCGTATTCCAAGGACTGGCCGGTGTGGGGCTGGATCAAGGACCAGACCGGCGCCACCCTGGAGGTGCAGACGCCTTCCGGGAAGCTGGCTGAAGCGCTGAACCTGGCGGTGGCCTCCAATGCGCTGCCGGATCTGATGTACATGCCCAACCGCAAGGAATCGAACAAGTTCGGCCAGCAGGGGGCACTCGTAGACCTGATGGAGTACATGGACAAGCTGCCGAATCTGACCGCCTGGATGAAGCAGTACCCGGATGAGGCGAAGGCGGCACTCTCCGCCGACGGCAAAATGTATATGTTCCCTAACCAGGGCTTCGGGGAGACGAACCGGATGATCTGGATGTACCGCCAGGATGTTTTTGACAAGGAAGGGATTAAGGCTCCTGCTACTTATGATGAGCTGCATACGGCCCTTAAGGCGCTGAAGGCCAAATACCCGGACAGTTACCCGCTGTCGGTCCGTTACGGCCAGATCCCGGATGAGATGAATGCGAATATGACGGTCAACTATGGGACAGGCGAAGGGGCTTACTACGATTTCGATGCAAAAGAATGGCGCTATGGGCCGACTGAGGACAACTACAAGGAAATGGTCGGCATGTGGAAGCAGTTCTATGACGAAGGGCTGATTCCGCCGGACTTCCTGTCCTTGCAGACCAAGCAGTGGCAGGATATGGTCTCTACCGGCAAATCTTTTGTAACCGTGGATTACATCAGCCGGGTGGATTTCTTCAATAATGCGATGCGCAAGGAGAATCCGGAATTCAATATGCAGTTCATGGCTCCTCCCGCAGGGCTTGAAGGCGGCAAGCAGCTGAACCCTTACTTCCATTACATGGAGGGCGGCCTGACGGTAGCTTCAACCTCCAAGAATATCGAAGATATCATGAGTTATATGGACTTTTTCTATTCGGAAGAAGGCCGGATGCTCAGCAGCTGGGGTGTGGAAGGCGAGACGTATGTGAAGGAAGGCGAGACGATCAAGTTCAAGCCGGAATTCACCGATGTGATTGAAATGCGGAAGCAGACGGGACTTCAGACCAGCGGAACGTATACGTGGATTGACTTCAATGCCCATCTGTCCCTGTTCTCGGCTGACCTGAAGCATGCTTATGAAGAGGCTGTCAAGTATGATCCGGCCAACATGCAGCCGCGTCCGGCTTTCACCGAGAAGGAGAATGAAGTCATCTCGATCACCGGACAGGCGATCAAGAAGCACCGCGATGAGAGCTTCGCCAAGTTCGTGACCGGCTCCCGCAAGCTGGAGGACTGGGATAAATATGTTGAGGAGATCAATAATCTGGGCGTCGACAAACTGCTCTCGACTTACAAGGAGGCGTATGACCGCGTTCAGAATATTCAATTAAGCAGCAAGTAATTGCAGGGCAGAACCGCTGAAGCACAGGCAAGGCATTCAGGGTATTCGCTTGACCATTATAAGGAGGCGCCGCTTATGAAGCAATGGCTGCACGGCTCTGGTAAACGGTTTGGATGGATTCTACCCTTGGTAGGTCTGATTCTGGTTCTTTCAGCAGTGGCGGTCCCGGGCACAGCCCGGGCCGCAGGCACCATTACACTGGATGAACCGCCCGGGGGATATGTCTCCTCCGGCGGGCCGGTGGAGGTCAGCGGCACCTATACCGGACTGTATGATGTCCGGTTATATGTGAACGGGACGGCCCAGTTCGAAGCGCTGCTGGAGGACCCGGACGGGGATGACAGCGGCAGCTGGTCTTATACGCTCGACACCTCCCGGTATAGCGGTGAGGTGGAGCTGGTGGCACGCGGGCTGGATACCACCACCCGCTACGGAGTGTGGAGTTCCTCCGTAACCCTTGAGGCCAACAACCCCGCAGGTGTTGCGCCAGTAGTGACGATTACCGGTCCGGACGAAGGGATTGCTGTGACTGGACAGGTGGCGGTCACCGTTCAGGCAGAATCGGCTACGCCGGTCTCGGACGTGCAGGTCCGGGTGAACCGGGGACCGTGGCAGCAAGCCGCCTATAACGGCACGGAATATGTATATTCATGGAGTACGGCAGGCATCGTTGACCGCACGATCAGCCTGGAGGCCCGGGCCGCGAATGCGCCCGGACGCTACGGCTACAGTGCGACCGTCTATGCGCAGGTCGGTGCCGGTACCCATGAGCCTGCGGTTCCTCTGCCGGATCAGGACCGGGCCATGTGGATTTGGGAGCCGGAGAGCTATAAGCTGCTGCTGAATCCGGGCTCGCGTGAGGTGCTGGAGTCCTTCGTAACGGACACCGCGACCTTTGGATCAGAGCCGGTCACGACCCTGTATCTGGCTGTGGGCAATTATGCCGGATACCGGGCGCTGGAGGAGCAGGAGGACGAGCTGCGCTCCTTCATGCGCTGGGCGCATGAGCGGAACTTAAGTGTTCATGCCCTTGTGGCGGGCGGAACCTCCCCGGCTTATATGGGCGCTTATGAGCGCTACCACCATCATGCCGTGCGGGAGATTGAGCAGATTATCAACTACAATCTAGCGGCGGAGGAGGATGAGAAGTTTGACGGGATCAACGTGGACATCGAGCCGTATATTTCCCCGGACTTCAAAGCTCCAAGCAAGTTCCTGCAGAACGAATACCTGGATGGTCTGCGCAAAATGATTGACCGTCGGGATACAGCCGGTATCCGGCTGCCCTTCGGCCCGGCTGTACCCAAATGGTACGATTCTTCCGAGCAGGGAGCGAATATCCAGTGGAACGGCACAACGAAATGGCTGTCTGAGCATATCCAGGACATCTCCGATTATATCTCGATCATGGATTACCGCGATTCCGCAGACGGAACCGCAGGCATCATTGCCGGGGCTGCCGGTGAGCTGGCCTATGCCGAGGCCATCGGCAAGCCGAATTCTGTAGTCATCGGAGTGGAGACGCTGGATATCGCAAACAGCGGCGACCCGGAGACGATTACCTTCCAGGAGGAAGGCCGCACCCATATGGAAGCCGAGCTGGATAAGGTCAATGCAGCTTCCGGGCTAAGCAGCTCCTTCGGCGGAATTGCTGTCCATCACTATGATTCCTACCGGGCATTGCCTTCGTATTGGGGACCGGGCGGCGTATTCTGGACAGCGCCGGAAGACCATGAAGCCCCATCTGCACCTGCGGGTACTCCAACCGCTGTTGCCAGTGAGTATCAGAGCATCCGGCTGAATTACGGAATGGCGACTGACAACTTAGAGGTAGATCGCTACATCATCTACCGCAGCACGGTCTCCGGCTTCACGCCAACCTCTGCGGATATCGCCGGACTTGCCCGGGGCCTGAATTATCAGGACAAGGGACTGCTCCCGGACACCACCTACTATTACCGGGTGGCTGCCCGCGATCTGGCGGGCAATATCGGCCCGTTATCTGGTGAAGTGTCTGCTGTCACCGGCAGTACGGCGCTTAAGCCGATGATTGTGACGGATATGCAGCTCTCCTACACTGGAGCCGCTGCGGAAGCTTCGATGAAGGTGCGTGACTATGCGACAGGGGAAGTGCTTACAGGAGCTGCAATAGAAGGCCGCTTCACGTATTCGGCGGGCCGTTATGCAGCGGCAGTTACGGGCGCGGATGGACGGGCAGCCTTCACCTCGGAGGCGATTCCGACCGGCCGTCAAGCCGGGCTCGAGCCGAGAAGAGTTCAGGCTCCCGGTTATTACTACGCCAGCGCCCATGACCTGCCTCACACCACGGCGCTGCTGCCGCATGGCGGGCTTAGCGGATTAACGTTATCTGTAGGAGAGTGGGACAAGCCTTTCGCGGCGGGTGACAAGGCCTATACCGTAACAGTCAAAAGCAATGTATCTTCGTTACAGGTCACCCCGGTTACCGCCAAGGCAACGGATGCAGTACGGATTAACGGGATGACCGTGGCATCGGGAACGGCTGCGTCCGTTACGATCGGGTCAGAGCCTGTTGATGTGCCGGTCTTAGTCTATCACGAGGATGGAACCGTGGATCTGTATCTGCTGCGTATCGAGAAAAGTGCTCTGGCAGATCCGGTGGTTCCGGTGACCATGGATGCTTATGTCCATGAGCATCAGCCCTCCGTTAATTTCGGGCAGGAGCCTGTGCTGGAGATTGCCGATCTGCCGAATGGACAGGGCGGAGGGGACCGCATCGCCTTCATGAAGGCTGAGCTGAATCTCTCCGGGACGGCGGTGCAGACCGTAACTATGAACGTGTATGTCACTGCTGCCCCGGCTTCTCCGGTTACCCTTGCACTGAAAGGGTACACCGGAGCGCAGTGGACCGAGAACGGCATTACGTGGAATAAACGTCCCGTCAGCGGCGGAACTAACCTCGGAACGGTCCGGGTCACCGGGGCTGGGTGGTACAGTGCGGATGTAACTTCTTATGTGCTTACGGCAACGGCAGCGGGGCTTACACCAACCTTCCAGTGGAGTGATCCTAATACATCGGGAATCGTTGTAACGCTGGCCAGTTCAGAGAATTCGGATAACAAGCCTTATTTGTTGGTTAATAGCGGAATGTAACAGAAAGGGGGCGGTCTTCCCGCCCCCATAAGGAGGAGGGCTCATCATGGAAGAGAGGTTCATTCCGGCAGAGGAGCATTTAGTAGAGCGTATTCGTGTTCTCGTCTATAACGAGCGCAGCCAGATGGGAGCAGCGGCCGCAGGAGCGGTCGGGCATAGCATCAGAGACTTGCAGAAGCAGTCCACGACTCCGGTCCGTATCGTATTTGCAGCGGCTCCGTCACAGAATGAGTTGTATGAAGGGCTGGTGAAGGAACAGGGGATTGACTGGTCCCGGGTACACGCTTTTCATATGGATGAATATATCGGCCTGCCGGAAGATGCGCCACAGCGGTTCGGCAACTACCTGCAGGAACGGTTGTTCAGCAGAGTCAATCCCGGACGGATCGAGCTGCTAGGCCGGACGGGCAATATTGAAGAGGAGTGCCGGAGATACGCGGCGCTGCTGAATGAAGCTCCTATTGATATCGTCTGTCTCGGCATCGGGGAGAACGGGCATATTGCGTTCAATGATCCGCCTGTAGCCGATTTCGCCGATCGGCTGCTTGTTAAAGCGGTCGAATTAGACGAAGCCTGCCGGTCACAGCAGGTAAATGACGGCTGCTTCGCCAGCCTGGACGATGTACCTACCCATGCGCTGACGCTAACCGTGCCTGCCCTGATGGCAGGCCGCCATCTGTTCGCCATTGTTCCCGGCTTGGCTAAGCGGGCCGCGCTTCAGGCTGCGCTTCATGGTCCGATAAGTACCGCGTGTCCGGCGAGCGTACTGCGGACACATCCCGCCATTACGCTGTTCACGGACCGGGATGCCTTCAGCTCATGAACGGTGTGATCTCGGGAAGACATTACAGAACCGGACTGCCGATTGAGGTCCACGTTAACGGTGGAGTCATTGAAGCGGTTCATACGCTGGCCGAGAACCCGCATATGGCAGATTGGCCCTGGCTTGCGCCGGGGCTGGTCGATTTGCAGGTGAACGGCGGCTGGGGCCTGGACTTCAATACGCTGCCGCTTGTACCAGAGACTGTAGCCGGACTCTCACGCCGCCTGCTGGCCCGGGGAGTCACCTCGTATTGCCCGACCCTGATAACCAATGGGCCGGACCAGCTTACCCAGGCGGCGTCCGCGATTGCTGAAGCCGTGCAGATACAGCCGGATATCGCCGGGCAGATCGCAGGCATCCATCTGGAGGGGCCTTTCTTGTCGCCGGAGGATGGTCCGCGCGGGGCGCATCCCCTGGAGCATATCTGCCCGCCTGACTGGGAGTCACTCTGCCGTTGGCAGGAAGCGGCGGAGGGACTGATCCGGATCATTACTGTGTCGCCCGAATGGCCGGGAGCCGCAGCCTTCATCTCCCGGTGTAGCGCCTCCGGCATCCGGGTCTCCATCGGACACACGGCCGCCTCGCCGGATCAGATCCGGCAAGCAGTGGCCGCAGGCGCGGTGATGTCCACTCATCTGGGCAACGGCACACACCTTACACTCCCGCGCCATCCTCACTATCTGTGGGAGCAGCTGGCTGCCGATGAGCTGTATGGCTGCATGATTGCCGACGGCTGCCATCTGCCGGATGCCCTGCTGAAGGTGATTCTGCGGGTCAAGCAGAGCCGGGCGATTCTCGTCAGCGATGCCGTCTCGCTGAGCGGCATGGCACCGGGGGCCTACCGGCTGCATATCGGCGGCGACGTAGTGCTGACGCCGGAAGGGCGGCTGCATCTGGCCGGCCATCCACGGCTGCTGGCCGGATCGGCGATGATGCTGGCGGACCAGGTAGCCTACCTGGCCCGGGCCGGGCTGGTGCCGCTTGCGGACGCCATCGATTGCGCCTCGGTTCACCCGGCCGAACTGCTGGAACTTCCGCAGGCTGCCGGACTTACCGCAGGTAGGCCAGCGGATCTGATCGGCTTCCGCAAGAACGGCGGCGGAGACCTGGAGATCCAGGCGGTATGGAAGAACGGCCGGCTTGCAGCGGCCGGTAAGGGTTAAGCGGCGCATGGGCTAAATGTAATCGAAAAACCGATTACAGTCGGACTCTGAGCGGCGCGTAGGCCCATTGTAATCGAAAAGCCGATTACAGTCGGACCGGGGTGGCGCGGTAGCTTCGCCTTATTGATCCGATCCATAAGATTAACCATACGAGGTACTAGGAGGAGAGAGCGATGCTTAGCTTAATACCCGAGCCGAAGCAGATAAGGATGACAGACAAGAAGCCGTGGCGGGCAGGCGGGGAAGTCCTTCTGCGGCTGGCTATGGAAGTGGAAGACCCCCGGCTGGTGCTTCATTGCCGGCGGGCTTTTCCCGGCCGGGAAGTCACCTCCGCCGCTCCGGAAGCAGGTGAGGGATACTCGCTGCTGATTGAGGGGTTTGCGGAAAGCAAGGAAACTGAAAGCACTGGGATCACTGGGAGCACTTCAACGCACACTGAACCCGGAGCTTCCAGGCAGGATGCCGCCTGGGCCGCGCCTGGAGAAGCTGGTCTGAATAACGGCGGGGCTTCGGCTTCTAATCTTGCTGAGGCGGAGCTGTCCGCGCTGAAGGGCCGGAGGGAAGGCTACATTCTAGAGGTTAGTGCAAACGGAGCCATTATCCGCGCATTGGACGCCCCCGGGCTCTATTACGGCCTGCAGACACTCCTCCAATTGCAGAGCCTGCATGGTGATAGCGATATTCCGGCGGTGTCTATTTCAGATTGGCCGGATACGGAGCTGCGAGTGATGAATTTCGATCTACGCCAGACCTTCTCGAAGCCGGGGCGGCTGACCCTATATCTGGCTGAGTTCTCCCGCTACAAGACGAACGCGGTGCTCATAGAATACGAGGACAAGTTCCCGTTCAGCACGCACCGGGAATTCGCTCATCCGCAGCACTCGCTTAGCCGGGAACAGCTGGAGGCGCTCAAGGCTGCGGCCCATGAGCATTATATCGAGATTATCCCGTTGCAGCAGAGCTTCGGCCACCTCGAGTATGTGCTGCGCCATGATGCCTGGAAGCATCTGCGGGAGACCGAGGAGTCTACCGGCGAGATCTGCCCGTCCCATCCGCAGACTTATGAACTAATCACCGGCCTGCTGGCGGAGATGATGGATGCCCATCCCGGATCGCGTTATATCCATCTCGGCTGTGACGAGGTCTACAGCCTGTGTGAATGTGAAGCGTGCCGGGAAGCGTTCGGCGGCGTGCGGGAACGGGCTTTTATCTCCTTCCTGAACCGCCTAATCGAATTCACGGCCAGCCGGGGACGGCAGGCGATCTTTTGGCATGACATGCTGGATAAGTGTCCGCCTGAAGAGCTGGCGAAGCTTGATCCGCGCAGTGCAGCGATGATCTGGATCTATAACGGCCGCAACATACAAGCGGAAGTCACTTCCCTGACCAATAAGTTCAGGGCGCTGGGCATTGAGGTGATGGGTGCTCCTGCGGTCCGCAGCTTCGACTGGGCGGAGCATCAGAACTACCCGGTGATTGATAACCGGACCGACAATCTCCTTCAGTGGGCAGAGACCGCAGAGCAATTGGATATCCGCTGTATGGTGGCAACGAACTGGACTGGTCCCTTCAGCCTTGGCGTTCCTTATGGCGTGTTCGAGACCACCTGGTACCCGATGCTCCTTCATGCCGATCTCACCTGGAACCGGCATGCGGATGCCGATACGTTCATCGACCGCTTCCTGGAGCTGTTCCATGGAATAACTCCAGATACAGGCCATGCACAGCTTGGCAATTACCTGTTGGAGGATTACTACGATATCATCTGGAAGCTGATTGATAATGTCCAGAAGAATAAGGATTACGCTGAACTAATCGCAATCATGCACGATTTCGAGGTAGCGACCGACCGCTCCAGGGCAATCCACAAGTATGCCTACCGCTGGGAGCTGTACCCGGGCGACAGCGCGGAATGGCGCTCCCTGCTGAACAATTACACACGTAACCATAACGGACGCGAAGCGGTCCGGCCCCGGATGCTGGAGGCTCTTTTGCAATACCAGCCACGGGATATGGCCGAGCACTTCGTGAAATCACGCTTTTATCTGCATGATTATCTGGAGCAGACGCTCTATCAAGAGCTGGGACTTGTCCACAGCGAGGGTTAGCAAACAAACCGACAGGAGGATGGAGCAGTTATGCAGCTGAATGAAGTAAATTCACTACAAGATCCGGCAGCCATGAGTCTGGAGGACAAAATATCCCTGATGTGTGTGGTCGGAACCCCCTCCACAGCGGCGGAGCCAGAGTACCGTGAACGGATGTCCCAGAACCGGTTCGGCGGGATTGGCCTGTTCCCCCATAACGTTAAGGATGAGCAGCAGACGCTGAAGCTGATGGCGGAGGTTCAGGCCATTGCCGGAGACTCCGGCATTCCGCAGCCTTATTATGTATCGATCGATGAGGAGGGAGGCACGCTCTCCAAGTTCAAGACCTTTTATCCTTACATCCCCGGCAACCGTGCCGCCGGATTAAGCCTGGATGCTGAGAGCGCTTATCTCCAGGGTAAAATCATTGGCAGCCAGCTCCACGCACTCGGCATTCCGATGAACTGGGCACCGGTGCTGGATGTGAATACGAATATAGATAATCCGGTCGTAGGCGTGCGCTCCTTCGGCGAAGACCCTGAAACGGTAGCCGCCTTCGGTAAGGCATATATCCGCGGAATGCATGAGGCGGGGGTAGCCGTGACGGCCAAGCATTTCCCCGGTCATGGACAAGTTAGCGGGGATTCCCACGTTGTCCTGCCAGAATGCGAACTCACAATAGAGGAATTAATGAACGGGCCGCTGCTGCCATTCATCGGTGCCATCGAAGCAGGGGCCGATTCGATCATGATGGGCCATCTCGTCTTTCCGGCTATTCCCGAGTCGCAGGGGCTGCCTGCTTCGCTCAGCCCGTTCTTCGCCGGAGAGCTGCTGCGGGGGCGTCTGGGCTTCGCGGGTGTCATCTGCACCGATGACATCGAGATGGGAGCGATCAAGAAGAACTTCAATCCAGATGAGGTGGGAGTGCTGGCGGTGCTGGCCGGCAATGACATGATTCTGATGTGTCATACCCCGGAATTCCAGGAGCGTGTCATGGCCGGCATCCGCAAGGCTGTTCTGGACGGCGTTATCGAAGAGTCCAGAATTGACGAATCGGTCAACCGTATCCTCCAGCTCTATACCAAATTCCAGCAGTATCAAGCGGCGGCCCGTCCCATCCCGCGTGAGAGCTGGAATGAGGCGGCCCTGCAATATGCACGCCGCACGGTCAAGATCAGCCGCGATCCGCAGCAATTGCTGCCGCTGACTGCCACGCATCAATATATGCTAATATTGCCGCGCCAGGAGCAGCTCACCATCGCCGATAACTCCGGCGGTAGTGACATCGGCTTGGCTGCGTTACTGGAAGCCCTGGGCTTATCCGTGCAGGTTGCGTATTGCAGCATGAAGCCTGAAGCTGCGGAGATTGCAGACTTATCTGCCAAGGCCGCCGGAAATTTCGTGATTCAAGGAACGCTGAATGCCCATCTGTTCCAGGGACAGCTCGAACTTGCCGCACAGCTTGCCGCTGCAGGACCGCTGCTGAACCTGGTGCTGCGTAACCCGTATGACGATGCTCACCTGCCGCATAACGCCGGAAGCATTCTGCTATGCTCCACCTCCGATTATTCGCTTCAGGCTCTAGCGGAAGTGCTTATTCAGAGGCCTGAAACAGCCGGTTAATGAAGAACGTCTCCGTAAAGTGAACAGCCAGCTCGTACCGCTGAAGTGTGAAGTGAGCGTAGAAGCGACAGTTCCCGTAACCGCGAAGCCAGAGGAGGTTGCCCAGGAAATGCGGTTTCTGCAGGGAAGAAGCCACAATTGTTAATTACGCCACTTTAAAAGGTATAGGGCAAAAATTGAGTTTTGGGGAAACCGTTGATCTGAAAAGATTCAACGGTTTTTTTTGAACCACAACCGATTGACAAACGAGTGTATTAACCACATAATACATCTTGTAGTGTATGCACCACTTAGTACACACACATGTGAAGATAAGAGGGTGTCGCTTGTGAGCAAAGTCAACGAATGGGCCGCAATCCCCTTCAATAGTCGTGATCCTGTATATCTTCAAGTCGTTCGCCTGTTTAAGGAGAAGATCGTAACCGGCGTTCTCCAGTCTGGCCAGACCATACCGTCTAGGCGAGAGCTGGCTGCCCTGCTAAAGATTAATCCAAATACTGCGCAGAGAGCTTACAAAGAAATGGAGGATCAGCGGTTGATTGTAACGGAAGGCAACTCCCCAAGCCGCATCACTATGGAGCTTAAGGTGTTGAGACAGATTCGGTCGGAGCTGCTCAGTACAGCCGTTGAGGCGTTTGTCGCTTCCATCAGCAGTATTGACGTTCCGTTAGATGAGGTCCTGGATGTGGTTCAACGAAAATATGAGAAAGCTCAAGTAAAAATAGAGCAGCCAATGGGAGAGCCCCTCGGCAGTGAGCAAGGAGGAAACAGCGATGATTGAACTTGAACATGTCAGCCAAAGATACGCTTATAAAAAGGTGCTAAAGGATGTCACGTTCACTGCTGAAATGGGACAGATCACTTGCCTGATCGGGCTTAACGGTGTAGGCAAATCTACTATACTCAAAGCGATTATGGGACTGACGCCGATTCATGGAGGGTCCATTCGGATTGAGGGTAAACCGCTTAACCGGAATACCTATGAGCGGGTCTCCTATATCCCTGATCATCTGTCTATTCCGGCTTCCATGAAGCTAGCTGACGCTCTCCGGTTCATGGAAGACTTTTATTGCAGCTGGAACAAGGATAGAGCGGACGAACTCATGCGCTTCTTTGACCTGGATTTCCAGGAGCGTATCCGCCGATTGTCGAAGGGAACAGCAGCCAAGTTCAATCTGGTGCTCGGCTTGGCTCAAGACTCTGACTATGTAATCATGGACGAGCCCTTCTCCGGAATTGATTTGATCAGCCGTGAGAGGATTGCGGAAGTGTTCTCCAGCGAAATGGTCGGCAGCCGCGGTGTTCTGCTGACCACTCACGAGGTTGGAGAGATCGAGCATCTCATCGACAAAGCGGTGCTGCTGCGTGACGGGACTGTTGCCCGCAGCTTTGAGTGCGAACAGCTCCGCATCGAGGAGAACAAATCCGTCGTAGACGTCATGAAAGAGGTGTACCTCGCATGATCAGATTTCTTAAGCTTGTCCATTTGGAAGTCCAGCGCTTCCAGTATGTGCTTTTCGGCTTAATGAGCTTGACGGCAGTCATTCAAATCATCGGACTTGTGCATGCTGCACAGATAAGAGTTAACCACTGGATAGAGGCAGCCCGTTTGGAGAATCAAACACCGCGCAACTTTTCATTTGCTGATATCATAGGGGATTCACAGTTCTTGTTCACCATCCCCATTTTGATCAGCATAACGGTATTGGGCCTGTACGTCTTTCTGATTTGGTACCGGGACTGGATCGGCCGTGATAAATTTGCCTACCGGGTGTTTACCCTGCCGACGGCAAGATGGAACATATATATAGCCAAAGCTACTGCTATCTTTCTGTTCGTTTTTGCCTTAGTTGCTTTTCAGGTGCTGCTCCTTCTGTTAGAACGCCAATTGTTCAACTGGATGGTTCCCTCTGAATATCGCATCTCGTCCTTGTTTGCCGAAGCCGTCGCTTCGAACCTGGTGTTTAATCAAATCTTACTACCACAGGATGGAATGCAATTTGTTGTCTATTATGGTGTCGGCATTCTAGCTGTCTGCGTTATCTTTACGGCAATCTTGTTAGAACGAAGCTACCGCTGGACAGGTGTTGTTTATGCTATCTTATATGTTGCCGCCTGCGGGACTGTCATCGGGTTCGCAGTACATCTTAATGCGTACAGTTCTTTCTATCCGCGAGAGATCACAGCCATTCGTTTGGTGGTATACCTTGCTGCGCTAGGCATAACTCTTGCGCTGGGCTTCAGGCTAGTCTCCAAGAAGATCACTGTGTAAGGAGGGAATGACTTATGAAACGTTATGCGATCACGTGTGCGCTTATTTTGTTGATAGTAGTTTCGCTTGGCACCTATTATGCGTTTGGAGCTGAATTGCGCCTGCCGGAATATCGGCTGCAGACCATAGAAGGAGACCCGTCCATAGCAGCCAAGTTAACGTTGTCGGGTAGTTATATCGGTGGCAAAGGCTCGTATCCCATTGAGGTGTCAATATCAGGCAGCAAGAGAATCGAGCGAACGTTCAGCGATCAATGGATGAGAGACAAAGGGCCGCTCGAACATATTTATTCCGATCTAAACGCGCTGTATGAAGATCATTCGGGGTTCATGAGAGGGAAGTCGGATGTTTATGGCTTTTACTCAGATCAAGACGTACTCATTTTTGCTAATGCTAGTTATGCTACACCGAAAGATTCGCTTCATGAGGGGACTATTCGTTGGAGTATAGATTCACTGGATTTGACAACTGGTGAGCAAACCCGTTACACGGATCAACAGCCCAGCTCTGCATTCTACGCTAATGTGATAGATGTACAGATAATCGGATCTGAAGTGCATGTCCTCACCGAAGTCAGCAGAGAAAACCGTAACAATGAGGTCATTGATAAGGTGTTTGACATGGGGAGGGGAGAGCCCGTTCGCAGTGTCGAACTGCCATTAGGCGCACCATCCGGTACCGGGCAGGAGCTGCGCATAAGAAGTATACCCGAAGTAAAGCCGACTGTAGCTAACTCCCGGGTGTTGTTTGTGGTGACAGAGCAGAGTGAGGGCCAGTCTGGCAATGTAGTCTCAACAAACGAAGTCACAATATTTACTGAAAAAACATTTGAGTATCGCTACGCTTCTGAAGACCTTAAGGAGTTGCCGTCCGTAACGGGGACCCTAAGAAACGAACCGGTTACTTCGACAACCCGTGTCCTGGAGGGAGACATATTCACCACCTTGCATATCTCGGATAAGGCAGTAACCGTAGACCGCTATGACCTGTCCTCCAACCTCGCTCATTCCCAAGTGACTATTGAGGCTAGTCAAATAGCCAAAGGGAGGATCAGTCAAGCACAGGTGGCGAATGGCCAGGTTTATCTGCTGCTGCAGACTGGTGACTATTTTAAGAATAAGAACATGCCTATCGCGGCAGTTGCCGATGCTGCTGACGGCCATATTCTCTACAAGGGCACGCCAGCAATCGTTAAAGCGAACGGAAGACCAGCTGATCAACTGGATGAGGTATCGTTTTTGAACATGTATATCACAAGATGATCGTTCACTGGCTACTCAGCAGTATGAATCAACTTTATATTCGTATCCATCATTGGATTAAGACGCAGGCTTCTTTATAATTTCATTGTGCAATCAATGTCATTCCATTAAGGGGCTGCAGCAATGAGAGAACTGAAGGGCAAACAGGTCATTCTTCAAGATCATGATTTGAAACGCAGAGAAGAGGCCAACCGCCGCTATCTGATGAAACTGACGAATGACAATCTCCTTTTTAACTATAAGGTGGAAGCTGGAAGATATGACGGCAGGGATATCCCGGAAGATGCACATGGGGGCTGGGAGACGCCGGTCTGCCAGATCCGCGGACATTTCCTGGGACACTGGCTGTCTGCG
Organism: Paenibacillus sp. FSL P4-0338; assembly: GCF_038002365.1. NCBI lineage: Bacteria > Bacillati > Bacillota > Bacilli > Caryophanales > Paenibacillaceae > Paenibacillus > Paenibacillus sp. FSL P4-0338. The sequence goes on from NZ_JBBOCG010000001.1 coordinate 1,660,656, forward strand.
GCAGCGATCCGGTATCATGAGACCGGGGATCTGGAAATCAAGGTGAAGGCCGACCTTATCCTGGACGAGCTGGCTGAATGCCAGAAGGACAACGGAGGACAATGGGCCGCGCCGATTCCCGAGAAATATCTGCACTGGGTGGCACAAGGCAAGGCACTCTGGGCACCGCAATATAATATTCATAAGTTATTTATGGGTCTTGTCGATATGCATCATTTCACCGGGAGCCAGAAGGCGCTTGACATCGCGGACCGATTCGCCGACTGGTTCGTCGATTGGAGCAGTACCTTCACCAGAGAGAAGTTCGATGACATTCTGGATATGGAGACAGGCGGCATGCTGGAGGCTTGGGCCGATCTGCTGGAGCTTACCGGGAACGATAAATACAATATTTTGCTGGAAAGGTATTACCGCAGCAGATTGTTCCGTCCGTTACTCGAAAATAAAGATCCGCTGACTAACATGCACGCCAACACAACCATACCCGAGGTACTTGGCTGCGCCAGAGCTTACGAGGTCACCGGCGAACAGCGCTGGATGGATATTGTCACGGCTTACTGGAAATGTGCTGTAACTGAACGCGGAATGCTGGCCACAGGCGGCAACACAGCGGGTGAAGTGTGGATGCCAAAGATGAAGATCAAGGCCCGTCTCGGAGATAAGAACCAGGAGCATTGTACGGTATATAATATGATCCGTCTGGCCGAATTCCTTTTCCGGCACACCTCGAATCCGGCCTACGCGCAGTATATTGAATATAATATGTACAACGGGATTATGGCACAGGCCTATTACCAGGAATATCATCTGACCGGCAATAAGCACAGCGACCCCGCAACTGGGCTGCTCACCTACTTCCTGCCGATGAAGGCCGGGCTGCGCAAGGATTGGAGTACGGAGACGGATAGTTTCTTCTGCTGTCACGGAACAATGGTCCAGGCCAATGCGGCACTGAACAGAGGCATTTATTATCAGGAGCAGAACGATATCTATGTCTGCCAGTATTTCCGTTCGGAGCTGACCACCGAGATCCACGGAGAGAGCGTGCGGATTCAGCAATCCCAGGACCATATGAGCGGAAGCATGCTGAACTCCTCGAACACGGCAGGACAGCAGGAATTGAATGAGATTACTGCACTTCATGAGAACATGCCGGATTACAGAAAATATGACTTCACCGTTCATACCGGCTCTGCCAGCGAGTTTGCCGTCCATCTGCGGATTCCAGACTGGATCATGTCAGAAGCTGTGATCTATGTGAACGGCGAGCTGCACGGGAAGTCTGCGGATCACTCCGCCTTCTATACAATACTGCGGAACTGGCAGGACAGCGACCGGATCAGCATCATTCTTCCCGTAGGCATCCGCTTCATTCCTCTGCCCGACGATGAGCAGACCGGCGCGTTCCGCTATGGCCCGGAAGTGCTGGCCGGTATTACGGAGAATGAGCGGATTCTATACACTCCGTTAGCCGATGCAGCCGGTGAGATTATCATGGAGAACGAGCGGGAGTGGGGAAGCTGGCGTTACTTCTTCAAGACCACCCGTCAGGATCCAGGTATTCAACTGAGAAGAATCCGTGATATCGGGTATGAGCCTTATCAGGTGTATTTCCCGGTGCGAAACGAATAGAGGTTAGAACGGCCACCTGCATCCTTGCAGGTGGTTATTTTATGCGCAAATATATTTTTTTAAACGATCGGTCGTTAAATTATTGACAGGTCATTAGGCTATTCCTTATAATGACATTAATTCAATCGAAGGGAGCCTGAGCGTTATCAAGAAAAAAGAGATTACATCCGGTTACATCATCCAGGCCGCATTTGAGCTTTTTGCTGAGTGTGGCATAGAGAAAACGAGTTTGGGCTTGATTTCCAAAAAAGTGGGAATCACCAAATCCTCTATTTATTATCATTTTGCGACGAAAGAAGAGCTGATCAGCCGGACCTTTGAGCATATTTTCCGGGACCATCATTTTACGGCGTACTTTGACACCGAATCCGCCAATAAAGACAATTTTGCAGAAATCCTAATCAACGGTGGTTTAAACATGCTGCCTAGCGGCGAAGAAGAATATCGTTCCACTTTAAGGGTGCTCAGTGAGTTTGCGATGCTGGCTGAGCGGGATGAACAATTTAGAGCTCCATTCCTGAGCATCCAACAAGATTTTGTAACCGGTTTTGAGCAACTTCTGGCGAAGGGCGCTGAATTGGGTCTTATTGCTTCTTTAACCATCGGGGTTAACGCAGCCATACTTGCCCTGCTTATAGATAATTTATCCAGATGTAAGATGATGAAGCTGGACCTCGAGTATCAGATGATTTGGGAAGAGGCTGTCCGAAAAATAATTCTTCGTGAAGATAACCAGTAACTTACAGGGGGCAGATACACTTGAAACATATTATTATTACAGGAACATCCAGAGGAATCGGCGAATCCCTCGCTAATCAATTAATCAACCCGGCCCATCATCTGATATGCATATCCAGAACGGCTAACGAAGGACTCCTGGCGCGTGCGAAGGAACTGGATTGTCACCTGGATTATTTCAATTATGATTTAACGGATATCCGTGGTATCGAGCAGCTTTGTGAAGAAATATTCAGCCGAATTGAGCTTCGTTCAAACGATGAAGCCGTCTATCTGATCAATAATGCCGCCATACTGACTCCTGTAAGCCCGATTGATCAGTTAGAGACAGAGCAAATCATAGAGAACCTCCACTTGAATCTGTTAGCACCGATGGTGATTACCTCCAACTTTTTACGGCTTACTAAGCATATGAATGTGGATAAAAGAATCCTGAATATTTCCTCAGCTTCTGCAAAGTACATACTACCCTCACAAAGCGCCTACAGTACTGCGAAAGCGGGTTTAGACTCTTTTACCAAATGTATAGACATAGAACAGAAGCTGGCTACCTATCCGGTAAAAGCAGCAGCAGTGTATCCCGGTATGATCGACACAAGCTTGCAATCAGAAATACGGTCCGTTCCCGCTGATCTGTTCCCCTATGTTAATGAATTCATTCAGCTATCTGAGGAAGGGAGACTGCAATCGCCGGAATATACAGCATCTAAATTAATTGAGATTCTTGTCAGTGAAGAGTTCGGAAAGAATGTTATTATTGAAACCATTGATTAATGTTGAGAGAGAGGTGATGAGCATCAGTCCCTCCAGAAAAGTAAGCAGCTTCAGCCAGCTTGACGATTTCATGCGATCCGGCGGGTATATGGAAATCCCGGAGAATCGCGGACGGACGCTTCAGGAGCTTATACTTGACTGTCAAGCCAGCTTCCGAAGTAAGCATGGTCTCAGCCTGGAATTTGAGTTCCGGCAATGCAGTTTAAAACAGCTACAGGAGAATTTATAAGGATTAATGCGTTGTATTGATAAAAGGTAAGGAAAAACCACCGTTGAAGGGCTATCCCTTATCCGGTGGTTTTTTGCAGACTGCCATGGAAATTCAATTGCCATTTTTTTGCGCATCTGCACGCTGATTAGAGTATTTCCATTCATCTACTTCACGGGGATCAATGCCACACAAATGACTGATTAGAAGCGCCAATGTAACGTTTGGGAGGACCACACCGTATTCAATATTCTGGTAGTTGCGCAAGGTGCATTTCATGGTGTCATTAATCTGATGTACGATGGATTCTTGGGTATATCCTGCGGCTTTACGTGCATCCTTTATCCTCAAAATGCAATATCTCCCTCAACTTTTCGGTATGTTTTTATGATAGGGGAGGAGACCCGTTAATTTAACGTTTTATAATACACGAAATATATTGCGTAAACTTTTTTTAAGGATATAATAATAGATGTAAACGGGTTAAATAGTAAAATATCCCTTTATATTGACCGCCGTTTGATTCAACCTTAGTATCAGCTATACGTATGCTTTTAATCCTATTATATGGAAGGAGGTATGTTGGTTTGGGATCGGTAAATTCTATCCGGGAAGAACTGCTCACATATATGAACAGAAATCAAATGATACATTCCCATTTTGCAGAGTTATCGGGTCTCAATTCAGGTACGCTCAGCCGGATCTTAAAAGGTAAACATCCAATCTCCATGGCACAGCTTGCTGCGATTACTGCTGGAATGAAGCTGCCGGAGGACTATTTTTTTGAAGACTACATCGAGGAATGCTTTTCTTTTGTAGTCTCCATGCGGCGGATACGGCCCTTTATTTTTCGCTCAGCTGAATTAGATCGTCTGGATTGCCTTGAACAGGTTGTGAACCGTCTGCTGGAGGATTTGTCTTATGCCTCTTTACTGTTTGAATTCGCTGAACTTTTGAATAGGGACAATAAACACCAAGCTGCAAGGATCCTGTATCGGGGTGTGAGCGAAGCCGAGAAGTATCAGCATTCCGAACGGTTAGCGTTATGCCAGTACCGGATATTTCGGATTGAAATAGAAGAACAGCACGATCTGGAAGAGAAATTACGCGCAGCTGCACAATTTGAGTTGTATGTAAACCGCTTAGACGCAGCCGATCAGCTCGATGCAATGAAACAGCTTATGCATATTTATGGTCTGGTACACAAGTGGAAGAGAGTGGACGAACTCGCTAAGGAAATGCACCGGATTGCATCCGTTCAAAATGAACTGGAAAACCGCCGGTCAGACACCATAGAAGAAGGGTTGAAGCGTCCGGAGCGTCCTTTCTACTATTATATCCTGTATGCATACTTAGCCAGAGCTACAGCCAGCGAAGCGTGCGGCGATTACGAGCGGGCCTTATCTTTTGTACAGCTATATGCAAATCCCGAGCGCTGGGTACAGGAGAGCGATGAACAATCCCGGCAGATCATTACACAATTTACAGAATGGGCCGTTGCGAACACCTATCTGTACCGGTTAATGTCCGGAGAATTGGATGTCATACATGAGTATGCAGACTATATAGCGCTTCAAGAGAATGAAATATTTGTGGCAGTGCGTTATATCGTTCAAGCGGCGAATGTATTTAAGCTTAATGTGGACAGCATCTTAGAGCGGTTCGCGCCATACATAACCTATGAATCCAACAAGACAGAGTTAGGCGATTACAAACAGGCCATTCTGCAAGAGAGCTATGCGCAATTCCTCATCGAGCTGGCAATCTATCTTTTCAATCACAACAAGAGTAAGGAGCAGGCATTGAACACTGTGCTGAAAGGCTTGGAAATATCCATTGCCATGAATAGCAGCCAAAATATGATTGCTTGTATGACACTTTTTGAGGAATATAGGGATTTCGCAGATCAGGAACTGCAGGAAAGATTCAAAAATCTATCAAGTGAGGTGTATCAGCTCCATGCGAAAAAAGATCTTATTCTTCTTGACGCTCTGTAGTGTTTCAATTGTTATTTCAACGACGTTAACCTTGGTGACTACGATGGGGCATGGCTGGGGGACTTAATCAGTTTCGCGAAAATATACAAGGGTGCTCCTGATATCTCGGGGGCGCCTTTTTTATATGTTCCGGGGTCCCCGCAAAGTATCTGATTGAACATCAAGCTAAAGCCTCACTTCGTGGGGTTATCTGTGCAATCAAATAGATATCCTATTATCTGTCATAAAACCCTAAGATAGCATAAAGGGAGGATTCTATGGTGAGTAGAGACATGCTCGTGCAAGTCCGGATTGAACGCGCCCGGAACCGGCTTCACATCCTGGCAGAGAAACATCATGATCTTCAGCACCCTGCGGTCCTTAAGCAATCCATGGTATTGGATGAATTGATTAATCAGTATAATATGAATGGAGAGCCGCAGAGATTAATAGAGAGCAGGAAATCACTTGAGAACTAGCATACTTTATATTGAAGATAATGAGCAAATCGGCACTTGGGTCAAAGAGGAGCTGGAGCGGCGCGGATATTCGGTACAGTGGCTGCTGTCCGGTGAAGGAGCCGAGGCTGAGGTCACGCTGGTTGATGTCGTTATTCTGGATATCATGCTACCGGGCTTAGATGGATTCACTATAGGCAAAAGGTTAAAAAAGGCGGCACCCGCCGTTCCTGTACTGCTGTTGACCGCCCGAACCTCCGTTGACGATAAGGTAGAGGGCTTACAATTCGCAGATGACTATGTCACGAAGCCCTTCCATACCGATGAATTGGTGGCTAGGCTGGAGGTATTAATCCGCCGGAGCGGCGGAGCCTCCCCGGACCGTATTACACTGGGCACTCATATTGAAGTCGATTTGAAGCTCCAGACCCTCTATGACAAGCGCACAGGAGAAGAGATTATATTGACAGGGAAGCAGCATCAGATCCTGATGTATTTCCTGCGCCATCCGAATCAGGTTCTGCCGAAGGAACAGCTCTATGAAGCCGTCTGGGAGGAAGCCTATATCCCTGGCGACAAGACCTTACTGGTACATCTCCACCGGCTTCGGCAGAAGCTGGAGCGTGACCCGGAGACCCCGGAGATTATTGAGACGCTGAAGGGAATCGGCTACCGGGTGAAGCTATGAAGCAGCCCCGCTCCTTGTTCCGGCATTTTCTGAAGCTGCACTTTCTGTTCATCCTTCTTCCGCCCCTCACGCTGATCGTCTTATCATCGTTCTTCGGAACATCCGGGCCAGAAGCAAGGTTCAATACGCTGAACCTGTTTTACATTACAATACTTATGTTCACTGGTATTATTGTGGCGTTCGTTGTTCTATCCTGGCTGTTCTTCTGGAAACTCCGCAAACGTCTGACCCGCTTACAGGAAGCTATGTCCGCTACTCCCGCTGCTGCGGATTCGTGGCCTGAGCCTGTCCTGATTCAAAAGGACCGCATGGATGAAATAGACCAGTTGGGCGGTTCCTTCAACCGGATGATCCGGCAGCTGGAAGACAGCCGCAGGCGCGAGCAGGAAGAGGCCGGGCTGCGGCAACGGCTCATTGCCAACATGTCCCATGACCTGCGGACGCCGCTGACCATTATGCGGGGACATGTCACCAGGTTGAACAAAGAGCCCATGAGTCCAGAAGGACAGAATTCCTTAGCCGAGATCAATCAGACCATTACTCGTACCGGCGAGCTGATGGATGAATTGCTCTCGTATACCCTGCTTACTTCAGGAAAATATCCCTTCGTGCCTGCACCCACAGACATGGGGCGCCTGGTAAGAGCCTCGGTTGCTGCGTGGTATCCGGTTTTTGAAGAACATGACATTCAGGTTGATGTTGATCTACCCGCAGAAGAGACCTTCCACTGGACAGCAGATCCCCAATGGATGACCCGGGTGCTGGATAATCTGTTTCAGAATATCATCCGCCATGCAGCGGACGGGAAATATGCTTTCATCGCCGTGGATGTACAGCAGGAATGGATTCTTGTCGCTGACAGAGGCTTAGGGATGGATCATTCCGCATACGGCGGCGGGGCGGGAATAGGGCTGTCGACCGTAGAATACATGCTGAATACAATGAACCTGAAGGCTGAATTCAACTCCAGCGGGCAGGGGACGAGGGTAGTCATTGGCAGAATGTAACCTGAAGTTAACCCGGAAGTAAACGGTCTGCACACCGGGATGTAACCTTGCATCTGTATACTTAGCACCATAACGAAAGGATGTGTTATGGTTGCTTACCATCAATAACTTAGTCAAACGCCGCGGCAAGGAGGTAATTCTATCCGGGATCACCTTCGAAGCCAGACCTGGAAGAGTCACGGGATTCCTAGGGCCGAACGGGGCTGGCAAAAGCTCTACACTCCGTATCCTGCTCGGACTGGATCATGCCACCTCCGGCAGTGCCTTGATTCATGGCAAGCCCTTTGCTGAATTACAGCATCCGCTGCGAACCGTAGGTGCTGCACTGGATGGATCTGGAGCCCATCCGATGCGGACAGGACGCGCACACCTGCGCTGGATCGCTTGCGCTGCCGGCCTGCCCCGCTCACGTGTCGAAGAGGTGCTGGATATCGTTGGTCTTACCAAGGCAGCAGGCACTAGAGTCAAGCGGTATTCTCTCGGGATGGGAAGAAGACTGGGGATTGCCGCAGCGCTGCTTGCAGACCCGGAGATACTGATTCTGGATGAACCTGTGAACGGACTCGACCCGGAAGGCATCCGCTGGATTCGGACATTTCTGCGGCAACGTGCAGAGGCCGGGAATACGGTGCTGCTCTCCAGTCATCTTATGGGCGAGCTGGCCGAGACGGTTGACGATGTGGTGATCATTAAGCAGGGGAGAATCGTTGCGGATGGCACACTCGAAGAGGTGACCGGCAGCCACTCCACACTGGAGCAGGCCTTCTTCGCCCTGACCTCGGGACAAGCGGGTGAACTGCGATGAGGGCCGTTCATACGGAATTATCCAAGTTATTCTCCCTTCCAGGCGTATGGCTGGCCTGCCTTATAGGAGTCTTGGGACCTGCGGCCTTTGCCGCTCTGGACTGTATCGCTCAGAAGGAGGATATCTTGGCAGGTATTAGCACCCGGCTGCCGGAAGTGGGGTTTCTTGGCTTAGGCTTCGGGGTACAAGGCGTCATTCTTCTGGGGGTGCTGGCGGTCAGCAGTGAGTATGCGGCAGAGAGCAGCGAGGCCGGACACGGGCAGCAGATCATAATAAGCTTAACGGCGGTATCCTCCCGGCTTCATGTGCTCCTTGCAAAAGCAGCAGCAGTGAGCGTAGTCACCCTCCTGCTGTGTATCATGGCTATAGCGGCTATTGTACCAGTAACGCGCCTGATTCTCGGAGAATTCGCCCCTGCCATGGAGTGGACGAGACTGGCCGGAGCCATGGGTTACTGGGTGTTCACTGCGCTGATCGCCTTCAGCTTCACGGTTCTGACGAAGAACGGCATGATCCCGCTCACAGTGCTTATGATTAATTCATCGCTGGTATCCTTCAGTGTCCTGCTCGCCAAAGTGACAAAGCTGGCCTATTACTTACCGGACAGGGCGGGCATCGATATGTTCATGTCTATGAGCGATGCCTTTCACACCCCGCTCGCAGGCGGGCTGGTGATGCTGGCCTGGGTAGCCGTTCTTCTCGCCATCGCAGCGATTGTCTTCCATAGAAGGGATGTTGGTGCATGAATATCCCGGCTGGCAGGAAGTTCACAAGAATACTTGGTGCAGAATGGGGGAAGTTAGTCACCCTGCCCGCGGTATGGCTCATTCTGGCAGGGACATTCGTTGCTCAGTGCGTGGTGACTGCGGCTTATACTTCTGTGGCTCTGCAGGAAGGAGGTGGAACGTATACGATGCTGAATGCAGGACTGGCCTCCATGCGGTATCTTCAAGCAGGCTTCATGATGCTTGGAATAACAGCCACAGCTTCAGAGTACAAAGGAGGACAGATAAGGATGACGCTCACTGCACTCCCCTGGCGCGGGCTGCAATTGTCCGTGAAGCATCTGGCATTGGCCATGATCGCGGTGCCTGCGGCGTTTCTTATGGCCGGATCTGGTGTACTGTATGCCTTAACGATGCTCAGAGACACTTCCGCAGGCATTGAGCCAGATCTAATGGCCGCGAGCTTGGCAGGGGCCACGGGCTATTTAACCTTAACCGCTCTGCTGGGTGCAGCGGCAGGCGCTATTTTGCGAAGAACTGCTCCCGCCCTGGTGATCCTGCTTGGTTATTATTTCATTATTAGTCCATTGGCCGGAGCGTATCTGCCTGACTATCTTCCAGATGTAGCTGGTTATCACATGTATGCGCCGCCTTCCACCGATCCCCACAATGTCCTTACACGAATGCAAGGGACAGGCATATCCATATTATGGACAATGCTCTTCATAACAGCAGCGGTTGTGTTACACCGTAAGCGGGATGCTTAGATTTAGAACTCATCTTTGGATGATGTCTACAATTTGCTTCAAGGCTTTCTTGGCTTCAGGAATAGGGAACACCGGGAACACATGATTCATCTTCGGATACTCGTAATAATGGATGTTAACGGAATTCAGGGAGGCCAGCTCTCTGAATTTCCGGGCATCCGGCAGGAAGAATTCATGGGTCCCGATGAATAGCGTAATGGTTGCCAGATTCGTAAGTTTTCCATAGATGGGACTAACCAGATAGTGTGTCCCCGGAAGATCCCCTGCGTAGCTTTTCCCCGCTTCAACTAACGTTTCCCAGTCCAGCATGGGTTCTGCGTCCAGCATATCTGCGATTTCGGGATTGCTTAGAGTAATGTCAAGCCATGGAGACAACAGAATGATGTTGCCCGGCTGCGGCAAGCCTTGTTCAGACAGATATTGAGCGAAGGCCAGGGACAGCCCGCCGCCGGCGGAATCGCCCATAATCACGATATTCTCAGGCTTCCCGTTCTCCAGCAGATGCTTATAGACACTCAGAACACTCTGGACTGCATCCATCACCTGATAGTTCGGAGCCTTCGGATATACCGGTACATACACTGTGCAATTTAACTGCCGGGTAACCTTGTGCAAAAAATGCCAGTGCCATACCAACGGCTGTTCAACATATCCTCCGCCATGGATAAAGAGAATCTGCTTGGCGTCCGCCTGGGAAGCGGATTTCAGGATATAGGTGTCTACCGGAAAACGGTTGTCCTGGCTGATCTTATATTTGGACTGGAGCTTCACGGGCAATTCATAGGGTTGACTGTTTATCACTCGGCGCTGCTCCATGTACTCCCCGGCATTAATTTTCTTTTTATTCAGGGATAGCAGCCGCTCTACCAAGAAGCTTCGTATACTGCGCATGTTATCGACCTCCTTCCTTTAGAATACAGGATGATTATGATAAAATATATTTAAATATATTTTAGTTATCTAAACAAAAAATTAAGGATAGGACCGATCACATGAACATTTCACAGCTGCAATATTTGATGTCGGCGGCAAGTCTGGGCTCATTTACCAAAGCGGCCAGCGTACATCATCTGACAGTGCCGACCATCAGCCAGTCCATTAAGCAACTTGAGGATGAGATGGATACCGTTATTTTTCACCGCACCAAAAAGGGAGTTGCCCCCACCAAAGAAGGTGTGCTCATCCTGCAGCATGCGGCAGCTATCCTTAAAAATATTGAATCGATGCACACCGAATTATCCGGTCTTAAAGAAGAACATGTAGAGAGCATCACCATATCGACCATTCCCGGCCTGGTTCACCAGGTGGTTCAGGCCACGCTGGAGCTGATGATCAAGTCTCCGTTCCTGAAGGTGCAGATGATCGAAGGGGATACTGAAAGCGTCATGAAGCATGTGCAGGAGGGGGAGGCGAATATGGGGATACTCTCATACAGCCGCGCCCAGCAGAATGCTGTTTTTGAATGGCTGCCCCTTGTAGAAGGTACTGCTGTGTTAATCGTGAATGCCGCTTCTCCCTTGCGCTACTATTCAACTATCACCCCGGAGGATTTGAAGAATGAAGTGTTTGTACTCTACAAGGATGAGCATATCGGGAAGATCGCCCGCCATCTGATGTCTGCACATGCGTCGAACCGCATTGCGCTGGTAACCAACAATACAGATGCTTTATGCCAAATGGTCGTTAAAGCGAACGCGATTACCATCGCCCCGGACTTTATAGTGAATGCTTTATCTTCAGTCTACCATGAACACTTGGTTACTATTCCGTTACAGCAGCTTACGCTGGATCAGGCCATTCTGGGAAGAATCACCCGGGCCGGGGAACCGGTTCCAGCGAGAGTTGAAGAATTCACAGCTAAGCTAATAGGTTTTGTGGACCCTGGTTTGCCTGCTCCTTGACATCCTGCATTCCAAAAAAAACTCTGACTGCATACATGCAGATCAGAGTTTTTCTTTGTTCTCCATTCATATCCTTAGAAGGTTTGGGCAAGATCTTGTGCACGGCGGATGGCAGCTTCTTTAATCTCTTGCGCCTCAGCCGGAACTTGATTATGACCTTCAACGAACAGGCCTTCAAAGGAAGGGACGCCGAAGAAATTCATTATGACCTCAAGATGACGATGGCCCATTTCAAGCTCTGCTGTTGGTGATTCAGAGTAGAACCCGCCGCGTGCCTGGATGTGCAATGCTTTTTTGTCTGTCAACAGCCCTACAGGCCCTTGTTCCGTATATTGGAACGATTTCCCGGCCACCGAGACTGCATCAATATAAGCTTTCATAACAGGCGGGTAGGAGAAGTTCCAGAAAGGCGTTACAAATACATATTTATCTGCCTGAATAAATTGATCAGACAATTCAGCTAGACGCGTTACTTTGGCCTGTTCCTCTGTAGACAATTGGCTGAATTCTGTACCTGAACGGAGTTTTCCCCATCCGCTGAATATATCTGCATCAATATGGGGGATATGCTCTTTATACAAATCAACAGCCACGACTTCGTCCTGCGGATGTGCTTGCTTGTAGGATTCAATGAACGAGTTGCCGACAGCCATGCTGTAGGACTGTGTTTCATCATGCGGGTGAGCGGTGATATATAATACTTTAGCCATAATTAGTACCATCCTTTATAATGTAGTTTTTGTCTTGTAACCATGTTTGTTACATGTCATTATATTAGTTACATGTCGTACATTTGTCAATACGAAATTATATTTTTACCTTAAAGCAGCACATTCATTCGAAGGAACACATTCCGCTAATGAGCAGCTGACTGGTAATGTTCACATAGTATAATTTACCCGATATGCTAATATGGGAGGGAGTGACATTACATAGCTAAGGGGAAATTCAGATGAGAAAAGTTTGGTTAGCCACGCTCGTTATTCTGCTAACTGTGCTAGGGAGCGTGCCTGGCAGTGGTGTAGCTGCGGCGGCAGAGAAGCAGGTGCTGCGCATTGGTATGGATGAACTGCCGGTTCTGCTGGACCCGGCCAGCATTAAGGGCTTACACCGGGACTGAAGGCAGGAAATATATTCAGAATGTACTATGTGGCCGGGGCAGAGAGCTATCATACCGGCAAGCTGAAGGATTTTGCCAAGGTTGGGGTGAAGGCCATCAATGACGATACCCTCCAGGTTACACTCAAGGGAAAATACGCTTATTTCCCTACACTTCTGGCGGAGCCCGAATATTATCCGGTGTCGCAGGAGGCAAAGGAAGCGGCAAGCATCTCCAATGGACCTTTTCAGTTGCAAGCACGGAGCAACATGGAGATCAAGCTGATTAAAAATCCTCATTATTACGATGCTGCGTCCATCCGTCTGAGCGAGGTTGATCTGCTGTCTCCGCTGGGCCTGAATTCGGAGAATGCGACAGCAGCCTTTGTCAACGGACAGGTAGATTGGGCGGGCGGCGGCAATACCATGATGGATTATAAATACAAGGATACAGTAGCAGAGAATTACTACTTGCAAGCACCTTATGCCTCCACCTACTATTATCAGTTCAATCTGGGGCAGAAGCCCTTTAGCAACATCAATATCCGCAAGGCGCTATCCCTGGCCGTGGACCGGAAAGCTCTGCTAATGGCCATACCCGCTTACGGATTCGTACCCTCGCCTATCTTTGGCTCCAGAGCACAGTACCGTACAGAGGTTAGCGATGCAGCTTACTATAGGGAGAATCTGAGTAAAGCCAAGGAGCTGCTGGCCAAAGGACTGGGGCAAGAGGGACTGAGTAAGATGCCGCCATTCACGGTCCTTGTCAATGAGGGGGACGACCATGCTGCATTGGTGAAAAGGCTCGTCAAGCAATGGAATGATAAGCTCGGCGTAACCACCACCATTAAGGTGCAGAGCTGGCAGGCTGTCCTGGCCAGCCGGCAAAGCGGCAGCTTCCAGGTAGCCCGTGCAGGCTGGTCCGCAGATTACAACGATCCGGCGGCGTTCCTGAATTACTTCCGGACGGATAGCGCCGACAACGACTCCGGCTGGTCGAATAAGCGGTATGATGAATTCATTAAGCAGGCTGAGCAGACCCTCGACTCCGCGAAGCGGGTTCAGCTGTATGCCAAGGCAGAGAAGCTGCTGATGAGTGAAGCGGTCATGCTTTCGCATAACTATGTGGCCGATATTCTGCGCAATCCCCTGATTGCCGGTGTGTACATCGATTATGACGGTTCCATCGCCTTCAGCCGGGGGTATTGGAAGTAATTCTGCAATCATTCATAATCATTCATATTGTTAGTCAGAAGCCAGCGATTCCTAGCGGACGCTGGCCTATTTGGTTGTTTAGGAAATCCTGCAAAAAGTGCAACAATCCTGCCACGTAGAAGCGGTCTATGCTGAAATCCTGCACAAAATGCAACAAATCCAGCACTAACGTGCTCTAAATACTGAAATTTGTGCAAATAATGCAACAATGTAGCGTAACCCGTAACCTTTTCGGTAGGAATCCTGCCAAAAGTGCAACAATGCTGCTCCTTACAAGCGGCCGGTGAGAGAAGGCACCCGCACCCTTCATCCGCAGGGTAATTTTGTTCCGTTTTGATAATCCTATAATCTGACAGGTATTCACCTATTATTAGACGGGTTAATTTCATTTTCCCGATCCGTTATGATTACATAAGCTCTGCTCTTTGAAGGAGGTTTTGCAGGCTTATGAATCCGACCCGGGTATTGATTAAGGAGATATTGTCTAATAGTAAGGGAATTCTTGTTATGATCCTACTCTTCAATATTTTAGCCGCATTTGTCTCGACTCTTCAGCCACGCCTGTTCAAAGACCTGTTCGACGACATCCTGCCAGACAAGCAGATCGGTACGGCTGCATTCTATATGCTTTTGCTAATTCTAATTCCCGTTATTTACGCCGCCTTGAACAGCGTCACCTCGTATTACAATAATGAGCTTGGCAACCATTTATCCAAGAATCTGCGCCTGCGGCTGTTCTCTGACGTACTCCAGACCCGGCCAAGAAACGTGGACAGCATTGGCAAGGGGGAAATCATTAACCGGATCACCTTGCAGGTGGGGATGCTGTGTGAAATTTTCGTGGTAGACACCCTGATGTCTATGGTCTCGAATGCTATTCTACTGATCGCTACCCTGTGGATCATGTTCTCAATGAGTGCCGAGCTTACACTCGCGGCCATATTCTCATTTCCTCTATGTATGTACGGCTTCAAGCGCTTCAGGAGCAAGACGGAGCGCCTGGATAAGCAGTATCATGGTATTTTGGATAAGGGCATCAATTATTTGAATGATTTGTTCACGAATCTGAAGGCGGTCCACAGATGTAACGGACATCAGGTTGAGCAAAAGCGCTGGAGGGAGTGGAATGACGAGGCGTGGAAGATATCCCGGCAGTCCAGGCTATTTCATCATGTGGTGTTAAACCTGGTCGCGGATACGGTCATTTCCATCATTACAGGCATCATTTACGGCTATAGTCTGTTCCTGATACTGAAAGGGCACATCTCACCAGGCACATTGCTGGCCTTCATTGTAATTCTTCCAAGGCTGTATAGCATATTCAAATCGCTGTTTACGCTGAACATCGATAGGAGCCGCATGACGGTCATTATTAATAACCTGAATGATATCCTTGAACTGGAGAAAATTTCATCGGGAGCTACAGCTCCCGACTATCACCGTGTCCCCCTCCTGCAGATGAGGAATGTCTCGTACCGGTATGCTCCGGCAGATTCTTTTGGGATCACCGGCTTTACTTTGGACATTCAGCCCGGAGCCTTCGTGGGGATTGTTGGATTAAGCGGCTCAGGGAAATCTACGATATTCGAGCTGATCCACAGGTTTATTGAGCCGGATGAAGGGGAGATCTGCCTGGACGGGGTCTCGATCCGAGAACTGGACATACATGAACTAAGACGATATGTTGGCTATTCCCCGCAGAAGGGAGTGTTATGGAATAAGTCCATTCTGGACAACATCATTTATCCTCTGCAAAAGGAAGACATGAACGAAGAGACATGGCGCAAATTCAATGCTGCTGTTAACCTTGCCCATGTGAATTCATTCGTACAAGCCATGCCAGAAGGGTATGACAAGCAGGTAGAGAACCATGGAGACAATCTCTCCGGCGGCGAGGTCCAGCGGATTCTATTAGCACGGGCATTCATGAGTGAACCCCGGATTCTCATGCTGGATGAATACACCTCTGCCCTGGACGCCTTAACGGAGAGTGACCTGAACGATACCTTGCTGAGCCTAAAGGGGAAGCAGACGATCCTGGTGATCGCACACCGGCTGTCCACTGTCAAGAATGCAGATGTGATCCTGGTCGTCGATAAGGGCCGTATTGCAGAGCAGGGCAGTCCGGTTGAATTACTGGCACAACAGGGAATGTATTACAAGATGGTGGAGAAGCAGAAAATTTAGTGTTGTCTTTTTCATCCCGACATGTTAAAGTGGCAATGTAAACGGTTAATTGATTTTTTATTTCCGGAAAAACAAAAAATTAATTTCATATCATCCAATTACAGCGTGTTACTGTTCGGCAGGCAAGGCTTGAATTGGGTGGGAATGCTTGATATTCCTACCCGATTTGGGCCTTTTTTTATGCTTCTATTTCCAATAGTGAGGTGCTCAACATGGACTACAAACAAACCGCGAAGACTATTTTTGACAAAGTGGGCGGGAATGATAATATCAATGAAGTCATTCACTGTTCTACCCGTCTGCGTATGAATCTTAAGCATCCGAAAGAAGCCAAAACCGATGAAATCAAATCCATAGACGGCATCATGGGAGCCGTATACAGCGGCGGCCAATACCAGGTGATTGTTGGTAACGATGTCGGTTATGTGTACAATGAATTGATTAAACTACTAGATACGAAGAAGAAGCCAGCCCAGGAGGAACCGAAGAAAAGAGACCTGAGCTTCAAAGGACTGTTCGACAGCTTCGCGGGAATCATCACCGGGATTTTCCAGCCGATCATTCCGGCGATTGCCGCCTCAGGGATGCTGAAGGCATTGCTGCTGCTCAGCACCTCGCTGAACCTGCTGACCAAGGAGAGCCAGCTCTACCTGCTGCTCAGCTTCATTGCAGACGCCGCATTCTACTTCTTGCCGGTGCTGCTGGCCTTCTCCAGCTCCCAGAAATTCAAAACTAATCCATACATCTCGGTTACTCTGGCCGGAGTGCTCTTGCACCCCAAATTGATCGCCCTGCTGGCAGGTGAAGTGCCTGTCCATTTCGCCGGACTGCCGGTACCCAATGTCTCGTATGCATCAAGCGTTATCCCGATTATCCTTACCGTCTGGCTGATGTCTTATGTGGAACGGTTTGCCGAGAAGGTATCGCCGGGACCCGTCAAGATCTTCCTGAAGCCCATGATTATCATTCTGGTGATGGCTCCACTTGCATTAGTGGTATTAGGACCACTTGGAAATTACTTGGGTCAAGGCTTGTCCGACGGGCTGTTCTGGATTCAAGGGAAGTTCGGCTGGCTGACGGTTGTGATATTATCGGTCATTCTCCCGTTCATTGTCATGTTCGGAATGCACAAAGTCTTCTACCCGGTCATTTTTGCCGCTATGGTGTCGCCAGGTTATGAAACACTGATTCACAGTGCCATGCTCTCCTCCAATATTGCACAAGGCGCAGGTGCTTTGGCGGTATGGTTCCTGGCTAAGGATAAGAAGCTGAAGCAGATCGCTTTACCAGCAGGGATCTCCGGATTGTTCGGGATCTCAGAGCCGGCATTATACGGAATACATCTTAAGCTGAAAAGAACCATGGTCGCCTGTATGATCGGGGCCGGTTCGGCCGGACTGTTCGCCGGGATCGTCAATCTGAAGGCTTACGCTGCTGTGGGTCCGGGTATCGCTTCACTGCCGATGTTTATCGGAGAAAAGAACAACTTCATGTACGCCCTGATTACGCTGGGGATCTCCCTGGTCGTTACACCAATTGCGGTGTACTTCATCGGGTTCAAAGAGGACACAGACGGACAGCAGACAGCAGCTGCCGTAACGAAATCCGCCGATGTACCAGCAGCTCCGCAGGAACCCGGAAGACCACAATCCCGGATGGTTATCTTCGCACCGATTGAGGGAGAAGCCATTCCTTTGAGAGAGGTTAAGGATGAAGCCTTCGCACAGGAGGCGATGGGCAAAGGGATGGCTATTAAGCCAAGCAAGGGCGAGGTTGTAGCCCCGTTCGACGGAACCGTAGAGACTGTATTCAGAACGAAGCATTCCATTGGTCTGAAATCGGTGGAGGGAGTAGAAATCCTCATTCATGTGGGGCTGGATACCGTCAAGCTTAAGGGGAAGCACTTCAATGTTGTGGTGCAGGAAGGTGATACGATCAAGCATGGACAACTACTTATTGAATTCGATATGCAGGCGATTGAGGAAGCCGGATTCGATATGACTACGCCAGTGATCGTCACCAATACTCCGGATTACCTGGAGATTCTCGGACATGAATACAGCGCGAAGATCGGACCGGAGATGCCGTTAATTACCGTTTTATAAGACATTATCGGGTCTAAGATGCCCTGGAGAACGTGAGGTATAGGTCGATGAGAGTAGTGAAAATTCTCAATGTAAACATAGTTCTGGCCGACCGCGAGGATGGCAAGGAAGTCATCGTGATGGGGAAGGGAATCGGCTTCAAAAGCAAGCCGGGGGATACCGTTAATGAGCACGAGATCGAGAAGGTCTACATCGTCGAGAACAAGGACATGGCTTCCGATATGACCGCCTTAATGCGCGAGACCCCCAAGGAATACCTGATTCTGGCCGATGAGATCATATCGTATGCAAAAGGCGTTCTATCCAGGCATCTTAGCGAGAACCTCTATGTATCTCTGACCGATCACTTATATATGGCAACCAAACGCTTCAAGTCCAATATAACGATCCAGAACCGGATGCGGTGGGAGGTTCAGAAGTTCTACCCGCGTGAATATCAGATCGGGCTGCAGGCGCTGGAGATGATCAGGGACAAGATCGGAATCTCTCTGCCGGAAGAGGAAGCAGCGAACATCGCCTTTCATCTGGTGAATGCCCAGCAGACCGAGGACAACATGAGCCAGGTGCTGATGATGACCAAGACGGTTAACGATATTTTGAATATTATCAAAATCCATTACGGTGTTGATTTTGACACGATGAGCATTAACTATTCACGTTTTTTGACTCATCTGCAGTTTTTTGTGCAGCGCCTGATCGAGAACAAGATGCTTGAATCGCAAGACAGCGAGCTGCTTGACCAGATATCTAATAAATACCCGGAAGAAGGAAAGTGTGTATCATCCATTAATACCTACATTGGAGCCAGGTTTCACCGGTTCATGTCGAGTGAGGAGATGCTCTATCTGATTATCCATATCAGCCGGGTGATGAATAGAAAAGAATAGTGGAGGGGTCATATTGAGTACACAGCGGATTTTTCCGGACGGATTCTTATGGGGCGGTGCCATCGCTGCCAATCAGGCAGAGGGTGCCTGGGACGTAGACGGCAAAGGGCTGTCCACGGCAGACATGGCTACTTACAAGAGAAACCTGGGCAAAGGTGATTATAAAAAGCATAATGCGGTAAGCGATGCGCAGTTGAAGAAAGCCATTGAAGACAAGTCTGACCAGGATTATCCCAAAAGAAGAGGCATAGACTTCTATCACCGGTACCCTGAGGATTTGGACTACATGCAGGAAATGGGCCTCCGGACCTTGCGGCTCTCCATCGCCTGGACACGCATCTATCCAAATGGTGATGAAACAGTGCCTAATGAGGCGGGCCTGGCATTCTATGACCGGCTGTTCGATGAAATGCTGGGGCGCGGTATCGAGCCGCTGGTAACCCTGTCGCATTATGAAATGCCTATGAATCTGGTGAACCAGTACGGCGGCTGGACCTCCCGCGAGGTGGTCGATTTCTTCGTGCGCTACTGCACCACCGTCTTTGACCGTTACAAGGACAAGGTGAAGTATTGGATTACCTTCAATGAGATTGACGGGATTGTCCGCCATCCGTTCACGAACGGGGGAATTGTGCCAGACCGGTTCGGAGAAGCGGAGCAGGTGGAGCAGGCAGTCTATCAGGCGCTGCATCATCAATTTGTGGCCAGCGCGCTTGCGGTGAAGCATTGTCATGAGATGATCCCAGGCGCACAGATCGGCTGTATGCTCACAAGCCTGCTGCATTACCCGCATACCTGTAATCCGCAGGATGTGCTCGCGGCGCATAAGAATAATGAATTCAACCTGTTCTTCACCGATGTTCAGGTTCGCGGGGCTTATCCGGGATATATTCAGCGCTTCTTCAAGGATAAAGGAATAGACATTGTGAAGGCCGAAGGGGACGATCTGGTGCTACGCGATCATACCGCAGATTTCATCTCCTTCAGTTATTACAATTCCTTCGTGGCCAGTGCGGAGAGTGAAGGTCTGGAGAAGGTCAGCGGAAATACGATGGGCGGCATCAAAAATCCTTACCTCCCTCTTAGCGAATGGGGCTGGCAGATTGATCCGATCGGACTAAGGCTGACGATGAATAATCTGTACAACCGGTATCAGATTCCGCTGTATGTGGTAGAGAACGGAATAGGTGCCTACGATAAGGTAGAGGAAGACGGTGCCATTCATGACCCCTACCGGATTGAATACCTTCGCGCCCATATCGAACAGATGCATGAAGCCATCCTGGACGGGATAGAGGTTATAGGCTATACCGCCTGGGGAATCATTGACCTGATCAGCTACTCCTCCTCTGAGATGGAGAAGCGGTATGGACTGATCCATGTGGATCAGGATAATGACGGAAATGGCACACTGGAGCGCAGACGGAAGGACAGCTTTTATTGGTATAAGGATGTAATCCAGAATAATGGCCTGTAAGCTGCTTTCAGCGCAATACGGCGTTATAGCCTAATATAGATAACCGGAAAAGCCTGCTGACAGCAGGCTTTTTTTGACTCGCGCCACAAAAATCATGGATTTTATAAGCTCATACTGTTACCATATTAGCTATGTCAAAAAAAGAAAAGAAGGTACTTGCATTGAATCAGCATTCGATCCGCAAACAGCTGGATACTTGGTTTGATTTCAAATTCCGGCTTTTGGCAGGCGGTATAGCCATAGGCATACTATCAGGTACGGTGGTTGTCATGTTCCGCTTCGTGCTGGAGGAGTCACTTAAGCAATCTTTAATCTTTTATCAGTATCAGAGAAATCATCTATGGGTGGTCCCATTATGGCTGGCGGTTCTGGTTCTGGCCGGCTGGTATACGGGAATGCTTGTTAAGAAGCAGCCCGGCATTTCGGGAAGCGGCATTCCTCAGGTGAAGGCGGTGCTCCAGAACCGGCTCCAGCTTAACTGGTGGAAGGCGGTCACCGCCAAATTCGTTGGCGGCGCGGTCAGCATCGGAGCCGGCCTCTCTCTGGGACGGGAAGGACCTTCGATTCAGATCGGTGCTCTGATGGCCGAAGGCTTCAGCCGGGTGTTCCACAAGTCTAAGACGGAGGCACATATCCTGATTACCTGCGGAGCCAGCGCGGGACTTGCAGCCGCCTTCAATGCGCCTATCGCGGGCGTTATTTTCGCCCTGGAAGAAGTGCACATGAATTTCTCCCCGCTGATTATGATCTCCGCCTTAACCTCGTCGCTGGTGGCTGATTTTATATCCAAAGAGTTCTTCGGACTCGCCCCCGTGTTCAACTTCTCAGGGATGGGATCACTGCCGCTGTCCAGTTATTATCATCTGGTGCTGCTGGGGATGTTGGTTGGCATTTCAGGCATCGGCTTTAATAAGGGCCTATACTTGTTCCAGGATCTGTACGCCAGAGTGAAGTGGATTCCGGCACAAGCCCGGCCGGTAGTTCCCTTCGTGCTGGCCGGTGTGCTTGGACTGACATTCCCTGCAGTTCTGGGGGGAGGAAACGGCGTAATCAACGATTTGGTCGAAAGCCCCTATCCTATAAAGGTATTGCTGCTTCTGCTGGTTGTGAAATTCCTGTTCACCCTCGTCAGTTACGGTTCATCTGCACCCGGAGGGATCTTCCTGCCAATGCTTGTTCTCGGAGGGCTAATAGGCACCCTATACTGTCAAATTGCCAACGGCCTGCTGGGAGGACATTCGCTGGATGAGGGTTATTTGCTGATTGCCGCCATGGCCGGCCTGCTGACGGCAAGCTTGAAGGCTCCGATCACCGGCATCATTCTGATTACGGAAATGACCGGCTCCTTTACGAACCTGCTGCCGATCGGTATTGTATGTCTCACTGCTTATATGACGGCCGAATGGTTCCGTTCCTTGCCCGTCTATGAAGTGCTGTTGGAGAGATTCCTGCACGGGAAGGACGCTGTGGATCATGCAGAAATAAATAAAATCATTCTGGAGATCCCTGTGCATCAAGGCTCGATGCTGGACGGAACCGGCATAGGCCAATACCAATGGCCGGACTATTGCCTGATCGTATCCGTCAAAAGGGGAACTGACGAAATCATTCCTACCGGAAGCCTCGTGCTTCAGGCAGGGGATACCCTGGTCATTCTGACCAACGACAGCCATTCCCCGATTATTCTGGATACCGTTCGGCAAGTGGCCCATGTCAGTTCCCTGGTATAGCTCTAGTAGTAACTTCGATAATCATCCGGCTGATCGGTCTGGGAAATTTAGGATGCCAAATGGAACGAGGCCTAGTATAATAGATGAAGACGGATTCCAAGGAGGAGGTGGTTGTATGAGTGCAGGCGATATTAGCGATATTAGCGACATTAGCGACATTAGCGACATTAGCGACATTAGCGGTATTACTCCGATGTTCCAATTGAATATGAAAAGGAGAGGCTTTCATGAGTTACAACCCCGAAATCCCGAGAACCCGGTACGACAACTATAGTGACCGTGAATGGACACGGCTTACGAAGGATGGGCCAGGCGAGCTTTTGTATCAGGTGCATCTGGATATTCTTCAGCGTTACACTAAGAGTGCAGATAGAGTGCTGGAGATTGGTGCAGGTTCAGGCAGGTATACTAAGGACCTGGTGACCATGTGTTCTGAGTTGACCGTTGCTGATCTGTCGAGCCATCAGATAGAATTCAACAAGTCCAAAATGCAAGAGCTGTCCCTGGCGGACAAAATCAAGGCATACCATGTACTAGATGTGCTGGATATGAGCGTGTTTGAAGAGGGTACGTTCGACACTGTGGTATGTATCGGCGGTGTCATTAACTATCTCTTGGACAGAGAGACGGATGGCATCCGGGAGCTCCTGAGAGTACTGAAGCCGGGCGGGATATTGATCCTGGGATCGATGAGCTTCATCGGCGCTTCCATGTATTATCTGGATGGCATCCGGTATGAGAAAGACCTGTTCGGCATTGAGGCTACCAAGTGGATCATGAACACAGGGATTCAAGATGAAGAGCATTATCCCGTTCCCAGCAAGCATTACGTCCATATGATGAGAAGTTCTGAATTAGATGCTTTATTTGCCCAGTTTCCGGTTAATATTCTGGAGAGAAGCTCTGCCGGACTATATACGCAAGCTGGAGACGCTGCCTTGGAGAATGCCCGGGGTGACCAGGAATTCTGGAAGCTGATTGTCGAACATGAAATTGCGTTCACCAAATTACCCGGCACGCTAGATTGTGGAATGAATCTCATCTATGTGGTGCGCAAGTTATGAGGTAGCCGCTCAATAAGTATGACTTAGTCTTAATCCCGTCTGCCACAAACAGGCGGGACTTTTTATATCCGAAGGAACGGGGGATCACGGGAATGGGAGTATGGACTAACTCCATGAATGGAGCACCTTGGACAAGAGGTACAATGGATCAGGCGGTGAAAGCGCTTAGACAGCGGGCGCTTATTTCGTATGTCATCGATGTGGACAAGCTTCAGGATCTGCAGGAATTAGATCAGCATGTATTTGCCGAACGCCCGGATCTGGTCTTGTCGATTAACCAAGCGGACAAGAAAGTGCGCTATCCGGAGGAATTGCTGCAGACCCTAGCGGAACTGCAGCACATCACAGCCATGGAGTTGAATCTGTTTCATAGTGTGGATCTGAGTGTACTTGGTAAGTTAGCGCGGCTGCAGTTTTTATCCATTTCGGCCAAAAAGCCAATTGACCTAAGCTTCCTCGCAAGCTTCAAGCAGCTGCAATATCTCTCGGTGCATGGGCAATTTAAGGACTTAACGCCGATAGGTGATGCTTCCAGCCTGGATACCTTAATCTTGCGGACTACGATTCATGAGCTGGAATTTGTCCGCCGGTTGCCGAAGCTGCTGTGCCTCTTCATTCATGACTCCATCTTGAAAGGGTCACTGGATGCGCTTGCAGATTCTACAGTCCCCATGCTGAGTCTGGCGGCTATCCGTCACTTAACAGAGATAGATGCCCTGGAGTCCATGAGCAACCTTACATACCTGAACTTATCCTTGCCGAAGCTGGAGGCTCTGTGTGACTTTTCGAATATGCCGGGGCTCATACAGCTTGAACTCGATCAGATGAAGTCCCTGGATGACATTGCCCCTTTATGGACCGCAACGCAGCTTGAAATGTTACAGCTAAGAGAGATTTCTGCAGCCGTGACTGCGAAGGAGTTAGAGCCTTTGACCGCAATGAAGCATCTGAAGCAGGTGGACTTCCAGTTCCTTGATCTCAAAAAAGGAAGGATCGCAGCCTTACGTGATTCGTTTGCCCAGGCAGGCAAGAGCCACCTGTTGTATGAGAATATCGCCGAAGCTCAGCGAATCCAGCCCATGTCGTTAGTGCATTTACGCAAGCATATAGGATCAGTTCAATAAGTTAGTTCAATAAGACAGAAGATAGGAGTGGGTACAATGATTGATTTACTACAACTTCAAAAGAGAGTGTATCAGAACAAGCTGGAGAAGGGGTTCAATGTAACTGATATTTATCAGGAATTCTGCCTGACCCACGGCGAACTGTCAGAAGCCTGCGATGCTTACCGGAAGAAGAAAGACGACCTCGGCGAAGAATTGGCGGATGTTGCCATCTACCTGATTGGGCTGGCGGAAATTCTGGGGATTAACCTGGAAGAAGAGATTATGAATAAGATCGTCAAAAATGAAAAGAGGAGCTATGAGAATAAAGATGGCGTGCTGTTAAAAGTGACGGAATAATCAATCTTTTGTTCCTCCTTAAGTCCTAATGCAAAGTAATTCATGTTAAAATCATTAAAGTGTGAAAACAATCCAAGTGGTATATTCACTACAAAAAGGAGGATAACAGCTTGATCAGTCCATCCCAGTTCATCCACAATAGCCCTCCTAAGTCTCTGTCGGCCCGCAAGGGCTATCACTGGCTTGTCGTTTCAACCGTATGCATCGGCGCATTCATGGCGGCGCTTGACGCAAGCATCATCAATCTGGCTCTGCCGTCCTTGGTTGCGCAGTTGAATGTATCCATGGCAACGGTGGAGTGGATCAGCCTCGTATATCTGCTCACACTAGCATCGCTTGTCATTCCCTTCGGCCGGTTAGCAGATATGCTGGGCCGCAAATGGATGTACACCGGCGGATTCACAGTATTCCTGATCAGTTCATTACTCTGCGGGCTGGCGCCAACCTTTGGCGTTCTTTTGCTTGCCAGGGTGTTGCAGGCTGTAGGCGCAGCGATGCTCCAGGCGAACAGCGTAGCGATCATTACGGCCGCGACCCCGCCGCAGCATCGGGGCAAAGCGATCGGAATCCAGGCCAGTGCACAGGGCATCGGTCTCAGTCTGGGGCCGGTTATCGGCGGCGGACTTTTGGCCATGGGAGATTGGCGCTGGCTATTCTACATTAACATTCCCATCGGGATCATCGGGACGATTCTCGGGATTCTGCTGCTTCCGCAAGATAATGCCAAGAAGAGGGAATCGTTCGATCTTTGGGGGATGATATTCCTCATTCCGTTTCTGGTTTTTCTGGTCTATATCCTTAATAACGGAACCGCTCTCGGCTGGGCTTCACCGGTTATATTAATCGGGTCATTCAGTGCATTGCTGGCCTTGACCTCATTCATCCGGGAAGAGCAGCATGCGCCCGTTCCGCTGATGGACCTGGCGTTGTTCCGCAGCAGCATCTTTATCCGTGGAAATCTGACAGGGTTCTTAGCCTTTACCGTCATGTATAGCGTGCTGCTGCTCAGTCCGTTTCTGATGGAGGCTGTCTTCCATGCCAATTCTATCCGTGCGGGACTGTATCTGTCGTTTGTTCCGATCGGGATGACGCTAATGACGCCGGTCTCGGGCTATCTCGCGGACCGGTTCGGCATCCGGCTGCCCGCTATTACCGGTATTGTTGCGCTACTGATAGGCTGTGCCGCTCTGGCGTCGATTCGCAGTGATGGCGACATTGCCCGGCTCCTGCTCGGTTTGGGGCTGGTGGGCGGAGGCATGGGCCTGTTTACGCCGCCCAACAACAGTAATGTCATGGGCAACGTACCGGCGGCACGGCTTGGCGTAGCTGGAGCAACGCTTAATATGAGCCGGACCATCGGCATGGGCATGGGCGTCACGCTGGGCGGGACACTATACCGTCTGGCCCAGAATATTTTCCCGGAGGCAGGACTACTTACCGCGTTTCGGGCGTCGTTCGTCTGTATAAGCGTTATGGGGCTCGCAGCATTGGCCGTTACCTGTATTCCGCAGCCCAATCCGACGAAGTACGATGAAGCCCATATCGAATATTATATTTGACGGCCGGCCTTGTGCTATACTCGAACACTTGAAGGAGTGAGAGCCTGCAATGAGCGGGCTCTTTCTTACTGGGTCTTCCTGATTCCTTATTGCTTCATAGGGTTAATGAATAATTGGAAAGATCCGGGGTCTAAGTTTTCGGAGAATTTCGTGCATAAGTACAGGGGTATAATGCAAAAACTTATATAGTGCAAGTATACAAGAAGATTTGATTTCTCAGGAGGTTGGCACAATGACAACTCAGGACCCTAAGGAGCTTTTGAAGCTGAAGCATGAGCAGGATGAGGAGAAGAGACAGTTCACTAACTTTGCCCGGGCTGTATCCGAAGGCGGGGAAGTGGAAGCAGGTCAGGAATTCAGCAATGACCGGGTGCCTGACGACCAGAACCGGATGAAATCGGTGGAGAACAGACAGAACTGAGCAGGACCCTGAAGGAAAAGACAATGGATAGACCCTCAGGAAGCCTCTAATGCGTTCTGAGGGTTTTCGTTCTGCCCATTATACATATATAATCACTGGAGGTTCATTATGGTTTTTATCATTTCAATTACCATCGTAGCGATTTTTGCCATATGGGGAGCAGTCGCACCTGACCAGATGGCCAGTACCGCTAATGCTGCGTACACTTTCTCCATTCATAATTTCGGCTGGTTCTATCTGCTGGCGACTCTGTTCTTCTTGATCTTCACCTTCTATTTAGCCTTCAGCAGATTCGGCAATATCCGGCTGGGAGATGATGACGATGAACCGGAATATTCTACAATTTCATGGCTGTCGATGTTATTCAGCGCAGGAATGGGGATCGGGCTTGTCTTCTGGGGTGTAGCCGAGCCGTTGTCCCACTATTTGTCTCCACCGGAAGGCGTAGAAGGAGGGACAACAGCAGCAGCGCGGATCTCCATGCGGTATTCTTTTTTCCACTGGGGACTGCATCCGTGGGCAATTTATGCCGTCATCGGCTTGACGCTTGCTTATTTCCAGTTCCGCAAAGGCTACAAAGGCCTGATCAGCTCAACCTTTATCCCTTTACTCGGGGAGCGGGTAGTTTCCGGCTGGCTGGGCAAGGCCATCGATATCCTGGCGGTCATTGCCACTATTTTTGGGGTAGCGACTTCCCTGGGTCTCGGGGCCCTGCAGATAAACGGAGGGCTGCATTATATCTTTGGAGTTCCTAATACAGAAGTAGCTCAGGTTGTTATTATCGCGGTAGTGACTGTGCTGTTCCTCATCTCTGCCACTACCGGTCTGGACAAAGGAATCAAAATTCTCAGCAACACCAACCTGATGATCGCAATTCTTTTGATGCTGTTCGTATGGATCACAGGTCCGACTGCGTTTATATTCGACACCTTTACCACCACGTTAGGCAGCTATCTGCAAAATATCATCAACATGAGCTTAAGATTAACGCCTTTTTCCAAGCAAACCTGGATCGGAGCATGGACATTATTCTATTGGGCCTGGTGGATTGCCTGGGCGCCCTTTGTGGGAACATTCATTGCCAGAGTTTCCAAGGGAAGGACGATCAAGGAGTTTGTTATTTGCGTCCTGCTGATACCGAGTTTGTTCGGTTTTATCTGGTTTGCGGTATTTGGCGGAACGGGCCTGCATCTCGAATTGTTTAATGCGGCCGAGATAGCAGCAGCTGTTAAACAAGATACAACTACCGCCTTATTTATCACACTGCAGCAGCTCCCCTTAGGAACTATCATAGCGTTTATAGCCACGCTTCTGATTATTACTTTTTTTATCACGTCAGCCGATTCGGCTACCTTTGTGCTGGGTATGCTGACGTCAGACGGCAAGCTGAATCCAAGTGCAAGAGTGAAATTAACCTGGGGCATTCTGCAATCCGCCATCGCTGTAGTACTGCTGCTTAGCGGCGGATTAAGCGGTCTTCAGACCGCTTCTATTGTAGCAGCGTTGCCCTTTGCCATTGTATTAATCGGCATGTGCTTCTCCCTGCTTAAGGCACTCAAGGAGGAGGACAAAGAACGCCGTCAACGGGAAAAACGCCAACGCCAAAAGCTCAAACGGCTGCTGGAGGAACATGAAGTCACCCAGCCTAATGTTGATTCCATATGATCAATAAACAATGCATGAACCCTCAGGAACGCGATTCTAGCGTCCTGAGGGTTTTTTCGTAATCCGCCTTCCTTCACAATTCAGATTAATATCTTATAAGAAATTCTTGAAATCACAGAAATTCACCCGGGCTGGGGGATGCTATTATACCCCTATAAACAAAGACGAGGTGATGAGATGCAAGCAAAATTGGCAGCGGACGCCATTCCCCTCCCCAAACAGCGGAATTCATGGATAAGGGCGATAAAAAAGTATAGAGTGATGTACGCGCTCTTGTTCCCGGCATTAGTGTACTTTGCCGTATTCAAATACATTCCTATGGCGGGAATCGTGATTGCGTTTAAAAACTACAATCTTGCATTGGGTCTATGGGATAGCCCATGGGTGGGATTTAGAAACTTCACAGATTTCATAAACGGCGTTTATTTCTGGGACATCATGAGAAATACGATTATCATCTCGCTGTATAAGCTATTGTTCGGCTTCTCCGCTCCTGTCCTGCTCGCTTTGCTGCTTAATGAAGTCTATACCCAATGGTTTAAGAAAATCGTCCAAACGATCACGTATTTGCCCCATTTTCTGTCGTGGGTCATTGTTTATGGAATGATGGTGGCATTATTAGCCCCAGGCGATGGTCTGATTAACATGATTATGAAGGATTTCGGTGTTGAACCCATCTCCTTTCTAACGGAACCTGCCTGGGGCAGACTGCTGATCATCTTATCTGAAATATGGAAGGATATTGGCTGGGGAGCGATATTGTACCTTGCCGCATTAGCAGGAATCGATCCCAGTCTATATGAAGCGGCACGAATGGATGGCGCCTCCAAGCTGAGGCAGTTATGGCATGTCACACTTCCCGGTATTCGCGGAGTCATGATTCTGATGCTGATCCTTAAATTAAGCCATATTCTGGATGCAGGCTTTGATCAGATATTTATGTTCGCTAACACCTTTAATCAAGAGAAGATCGACATTATCGACACCTGGGTATACCGTGAAGGGCTAGAGCGGCTTAAGATCGGGCTCGCTACCGCTGTGGGATTGTTCAAAGCTGTCATCGGATTTGGTCTAGTGTTGGCAGCGAATAAGCTTGCAAAAAAATTCGACGGGCAAATTTGGTGAGGTGGTATTCAATATGATTCATATGACAACCGGGGAAAAGGTCTGGCAAGCTGTCGTTTATTGTCTTCTTATTTTGCTATCCTTACTTTGCTTACTTCCCTTTCTTTATGTAGTTGCTGTGTCTATGACGCCAGAATCGGAAGTGTTAAGAAGAGGCATTGTTATTATTCCAGAGACCTTTACCTTTCTAGCCTATAAAGAAGTATTCATTTCTCATGGGATCGGGCAGGCGTATAAAATCACCTTGTTCCGAACGATTGTCGGCACCCTGCTGAATGTGTTTTTTACGGTAATAGCGGCTTATCCGTTATCCAAAAAATATTTACCGGGACGAAGCCCATTTTTACTATTCATTGTCTTTACGATGATGTTTGGGGGAGGTTTAATTCCGACCTATTTATTAATCCGCTCACTGGGCTTGCTAAACAGTCCGTGGGTATTGATTATTCCGCAGCTCATCAGTGCATTTAATCTGGTGATCATCAAAGGCTTCTTCGAGCAATTGCCTGCTGAAATCGAGGAATCCGCAAGGGTAGACGGTGCAAGTGAGCTTCAGTCGTTATGGCGGATCATTTTACCCTTGTCCTTGCCCGTTCTCTCCACCATTTCCTTATTCTACGCAGTCGGTCACTGGAACAGTTATTTCGACGCTATTGTATATATCAATGATTCCAGCTTAATGCCGCTGCAAGTGATCTTGCGCAACATCCTGCTTAATGTCGCCACCCAAAGCGCTGATTCGCTTGCCAATTCCGGGGCGGTTAGTACGTTCGCTGTGCAAATGGCCGCAGTTGTTGTGACGACAATTCCAATTTTGATCGTGTACCCATTCATGCAAAAGCATTTTACTAAAGGTGTGCTCCTGGGATCGGTTAAAGGGTAAAAGCATTCCAACCTGAGTTGTTACGGGGAAACCGTGATAATATAGAAGCAAAGGAGAGGTCATTATGAAGCGTAGAGTCATTACATCAGCTATTCTGACAGCAATCGTGGGGGTCGGAACGGTATTGTCAGGATGCGGGGAACAAAAAGAAGTGAAATCGACAGCCGTGAATAATTCGCAAGACGAGTCTAATCCCTATGGAACCAAATTAAAAATCTCGATGTTTAACCAAGGCACCTTCAACGCTGCTGCTCCGATTCCTCCCCGTGATGAAGATATCCAGCGCCAAATGCTGGAAAAAGCAGTGAATATCGACCTTGAAATGATGATTCCGCAATCCGGGCAAGCAACGACTAAATTAAATACGCTGATTGCCGGAGGAGATATTCCAGATTTGATCTTCTTAAAAAGCCGGTCTGATCTCGCACAATATTATGACCAAGGCGTCCTTGCCGATCTGACACCGTATCTGGATCAATTTCCGGCATTACAGAAACGATTCAGCAGCGACTCATGGGAAGCGATGTCCTATCAAGGCAAAACCATTGGCGTTCCAGGTTATGATAACGTAAATGGGATCAGCCGAAGCTTTTTTATCCGCAATGATTGGCTGAAAAAGCTGAACATGGAAGTGCCAACAACCCCGGACGAGTTATTTGAAGTTATGAAAGCCTTTACAGAAAAGGACCCGGACGGTAACGGCAAGAACGATACGTACGGATTCATCGGCGGTATGAATAAAGAAGGCAATCTGCAAACCTACGGCTTCGATAGCCTGATGTGGATGTTCGGCGTTAATCCTCCCTCAGCCATTGATGTGAAGGATAATCAACCGGTGTTCCTGTTCACCGATCCCAAAATGAAAGAAGCGCTCGCTTATATTCATAAAATGATGGAAGCCAAAGTGGTAGATCCCGACTGGGTGACGATGAATACTCCCGATTTGCTCGACCAAAAGTTATTTAAGGGCAAAGTCGGCTTCATGATCAGAGATGCCCGCAGGCTGGAGCCGGATTATCAGCAGAAAATGAAAGAAATCAGCGGAGAAGTCCCGGAATGGATCGTCATTCCTCCAATGACAGGTCCTTATGGCGATCAGATTGTAGAGAGAAAATCGTTCCAGGGTAATTCATGGGCCATCTCCAAAAAAGCGGATGAGGACAAAATCATACGGATCTTGGCCATGCTGAATTATCTCTTTACGGACGAGGAAGCCTATCCGAACTTCGCCTACGGAATTAAAGGGATTCACTGGGATGTGATAGATGGTAAGATCAAGAATAAAACCTCCGAATTATCGAAGGAAATGAAAGAAAAATATCTATGGGTTGATCATTACAGAATGCCGCGTCATGGCGATGATGCTGAGTACTTCAGCTTCCAGAATCCTAAGACGGCTGAAGCTTTTAAGAACAATCAGCAATACGTAGCGCCTACGTTACCCGGGAATTTATTGACCGAGGACCCGAACGATACATTGGCAACAGACCGCCAACGTTTCATTAATGAAAGCCTGGTTAAATTTATGACCGGCAAAGATCCGCTGGACAACTGGGACAAGTTCCTCCATACGCTAGAGACCAAGTTTGACATGCAGAAGTATAAGGACACAGTCATTAAGCAATTTACAGAAGCGGGCTTAATCAAGTAGAACGCGCGAAGCATATACATTCTTGTCTTATTAAAAAGAGAGCGGCTATCCTTAGCCCCTCTCTTTATTGTCATAGGCTATGCTTTCTTTCATCCGGATTTCAAAGGAAGAGGATCAATGCGAAGAAGAATCAGCTTGCCCTTAAAATTATTTTTACTCGTGTTTGCTTTTGTATTAAGCTGCATTATCCTGATCAGCCAATTGTCTTACCGCTATGTCCAAAAGGAAATAAGAACCTCTGACCTGTATTACACGAACCAAATACTTGACAAGGTGGATCAGTATTTCACTGTTAATTTTTCCTCCTTCCAGACGATCCTGTTCTCGGTCGAGTCATCGGTGAAAGCCAATATTGGCAATCTGGATGTGATTAAAAAGCAATTAAGAGAGCTGTATGAACTCAACAGTAATTACGTCAGTAATATTTATCTGATCAAAAGCGATTTATCCATTCTAGGCGGAAGTGCGCCTACCCGGATATTCGATGAATCTTTAGCGGAAAGAGAGCCATTGTTTGACGCGGCTGACAAGAATAGAAGGATTACCTTTGTCAGTGATCCTTACAAATCTAAATATTCCGGCTGGACCGTTACGATGGTCCGTTATCTGAACAACGCTCCGTTTCCTATGGCCATTGCAGTGGATCTGGATCTCAATGCCATTGAAGAAGCCTTGTTCAAGATTAATACCCAAGAACAAATGAATCTGGCTCTGCTCACTGCCTCGGGAAAAATCATTGCCGGATTCTCAGAAAATAAAGGACCCATTAATATTCAAGATCATACGTTTTCAATCGGTGATACATCAGCGGAGCAAATTCTGGATACTACAGAAACCAGCCTTCAACTGCATACCAAGGAAGGCCTGCCCGTCTCCCTGCTGAAAAAACCGACGGAGAAATTCAACTGGACGCTGATCTCGATTAACGATGAATCCCGCTTGAAAGCTGGGTTGTCCCGATTGGAAACCTATTATATCGGGCTTCTGGCTGCAGGCTTTGTGTTAAGTCTGTTCATTTCTTTGTTAATAGCCAAATATATAAGAACCCCTCTCCTTGCGCTCAAAACAAAAATGAAGCGGGTGGAGCAAGGTATTCTTACAACTCCAATCCCGATTAACCGGAACGATGAGTTTGGAGATCTCTCCCGGACATTTGATCGTATGCTGCAGCAGATTGTGGAGCTGATCCAGGGAGCGGAGCTTCATCATGAACTGGAGCGGAAGCTGGAAATCCAAGTGCTTCAGTCGCAAATAAACCCTCATTTTCTGTATAACACGCTGGGTTCGATCAGCAACGTCATCCGGCTCGGACGAATAGAGAAAGTAGATGTGGTCATCGAGTCGCTCATTTCAATATTGGAGTATGGGATGGCCGATGCTGCGGAGAAGGTCTCCCTGCGTCAGGAATTGCAAAATGTAGCGGACTATATCGCAATCCAGAACATCCGTTATAACCGAAGCTTTCGCTTAATTGAAGAGATCGAAGCAGGATTAATAGATTTCCCTGTTTTCCGGATGCTGCTGCAGCCCCTTGTGGAGAATAGTATCTTCCATGGCTATAACGGAGGGGGGATCGAAGGCCCTATTACTATTCATGCCTACCGGGAGACCAGCAACGTCATCATAGAAGTGATTGATCAAGGCGAGGGAATTCCATCCGGTCTCATAGAGCATATTCTGGTTTCAGAACCGGGTGATGTGGAAGTGAGAAGGAAAAGAATCGGATTAAATAATATTCATGACCGGATAAGACTTCACTACGGAGAACAATTCGGGCTCCAAATCATAAGCATACCGAAGGAAATCACCCGTGTTCGCGCCGAATTCCCGGCAGGCTTGTTTAAAGGAGATGCATGATGGTGAGAGACTACACCTGTTTTATTGTTGACGATGAAGATCTAATCATTCAGCGCTTGGAATTGTTTTTTGAGGAGCTCTCCCATAGGGATAAACGATTCCGTTTAGTGGGAAAAGCGAATAATGGGGTGGAGGGGGTAGAGGAGATCGTAAAGCTTAAGCCGGATATCGTGATCTCTGATATCGTGATGCCGCGAATGGATGGAATTTCCATGATTGAGCAGCTAAAGCCTAAGCTTCCTCATACCCAGTACATTCTTTTGACTGCCTATTCATCCTTTGAATACGCACAGCGGGCCATTCAAGCCAACGTGTTGGAGTACATTGTTAAGGTTCCGCTCAGGGAAGCGGATTTGGATCGCGCTCTGGCCAAGGCAGCGGGGATTTTAAATGAAGTGAAGTCCAAAGAAGCGGAATTTCAATCGTTACACATATCCGTGCTGGAGAATAAATATAGAGTCCGCAAGCAGTTTTTTAACGAGCTGATCCGCGGGGAAATTCCAACTCACCGGGCATCGGATTTTGCCAATCGCATGCAATTCCATTTCTTTCAAGCAAGCTATTGTTGCTTCATTGTGGAAATGAACCGGTATGAGAGCTTCCGGAACGATTATTCCGCGTCAGATCAGAACATCCTGAAATATGCGATTACGAATATCATCGAAGAAACGGTGGTGAATGGGGGCAGAGGCGTAGCTGCGGATCTATCCGATAATCGTTTTATCGGCTTTCTGTCCTGGGAGAATCATCGCAGCGATATGGACACAGAATATGCTTGCCATTCATTGGGGACTCAAATCATCTCCCATTTACATCAATATTTGAATCAAAGGGTTTCCGTCGCTTTTGGAGGCCCCCACCGGGGCTGGGAATCCATCAAACAGGCTTACATGGAAGCTAATAGCGTGAGTGAGGATTTCTATTATCATGAAGAGAGAGTCGTCACAACGCCCATGCATCGCTTACATTATCATAATGACAAACAAGAGGACTTTCAGCTGAAGCTGGATGATTGGCTCAGATGGGTGCAACGACAAGTATCCAAGGAAGAGCTGGAGCAAGAACTCTCTGATCTGAACCAATGGGTGAAGAATTATAAAATTCATAAGTCGGTCATGGCACCTATGCTCCAAGACTTGTACAGAGGTATTACTGCGAAATTTAAATCCCGAAACGCGGTGACCGCGGATGTATCGGAGCTTCCCATAAAATTCATGACCTTTCGGGAGCAGCTTGCCTATATTGGCGACTTCACCTTCGAATATGTTCAAGCTGGCCAACTTTTACATCGTATAGAAATTATGAGTGCTTTGCGGTATATAGAGCACAACCTGAAACAGAGAATAACGCTTGAGGCTATTGCCGAGGAAGTGAATCTGGCCCCATCATATTTCAGCAGCTTGTTCAAAAAAACAATGAATGAAGGCGTTATCAGCTACATTAACCGTAAAAAAATCCAATTAGCTCTCGAGCTGTTAAATATTCAGGATTATTCTTTATTGGAATTGTGTGAGGAAGTGGGAATTGTGAACGAAGGTTACTTTTGCAAATTATTCAAAGAGTACACAGGTGTTACACCTAAGCAATACCGGATAAAAATGACACGGTATGAATCCAAATAAACGTATAAATTCCTCGCGAAATCCTATAAAAAAAAGGACATCTAATGGCTTACCATGATAGCAGGATCAAATCATGGAGGTTATCAAAATGGAGCTAATTAATGCAGATGTAACCGTCGTAGGCGGAGGGATTGCCGGGGTATGCGCTGCCATTGCTGCCGCACGCCAAGGGCTGCAGGTCTCACTTATTAATGACCGGCCGGTTCTGGGAGGAAATGCGAGCAGCGAGGTCAGGGTTCATATCAACGGGTCGGCATATCTCGGAAACAGTCCATCCTATTATGCACGCGAGGGTGGATTAGTGGAAGAGCTCAAGCTGAAGATTTTTCACTATAACCCGTTATACAACAAGAAGCTGATGCTGTCGTTGTCGGATATGGTCTTGCTCGACATGGTTTATGCGGAGCCTAACCTTTCTCTATTTCTGAATACATGCGTGCATGATACGGGCATGGAGAACGGCAGAATTAAATGGGTAGAGGGCCTTCAATTGGCTTCCGAGAGAAAATTCCGGTTCGAAAGCCGAACCTTCATCGATTGCTCTGGTGATGGAGTGGTCGGATATCAGGCAGGTGCGGATTTCCGCCGGGGAAGAGAAGCGAAGCATGAATACAATGAAGAATTGGCTCCTGACGCGGCGGATCATTACACCATGGGCGATACGATCCTGTTTCAAGCCCGTGACGTAGAATATTCCGTTCCATACACAAGGCCTGACTTTGCCTATGACATTACGAAGCTGGATTTTTTCGACAGTATCAGACAAGGCTTGAACCATCGGGCTTTCCCCCGAAAAATCAACGGACTTGGCGGATTGTGGTGGCTGGAATACGGCGGACATCTGGATACGGTCAAGAATAATGAAGACATCGCCTTGGAACTGCGGAAATTGGTGTACGGAATTTGGGATTATATCAAAAATAGCGGCGAATTTGACGATGTAGAAAATCTCATCTTGGATTATGTATGCCCGATTCCGGGGAAGCGGGAGTCGAGGCGGTTCATAGGGGACCACATGTTGTCCCAGAACGATCTTACAGCCAAGCCGCATTTCGAAGATGCTGTATCCGTCGGTGGCTGGTACATGGATTTACATGCGAATAAGGGGGTGTACGATGAGGGGCCGGCTACGGCATGGAATTTCGTACCTGGCTTGTACAATATCCCTTTCCGCAGTTTATATTCAAGCAATATTCCTAATCTCATGTTTGCCGGACGCAATATAAGCGCTACACATGTGGCTTTCGGATCTACAAGGGTCATGGCCACCTGCGGTTGTATGGGGCAGGCGGTTGGAACGGCTGCTTCGTTATGCGTGAAATATGAGGCAGACCCTGCGGCCATCACCCTAGCTCATATGGAGGAGCTGCAGGCGCTGCTGCTTCGGGACGGCCAAACGATTGTAGGGCTTCAAGAGGAACTAAGTCCTTACTTCGCTGATGGATTAACGATTCGTGCCTCGTCTCAGCGCAGCTATGACAATCCTCTGCCAACCGGAGAGCTCTCTCTGGAGAACGGGTTATGCATGGTCTTGCCGATTCAGACATCCGCGGCGGAAAGTGTCCGGGTCAAAATTAAAAACAGGTCCGGTCATCCGGAAACCATGCATGTCAAGCTGTTTGGAGGAGAACGGAAGGAAAATTATATTCCCTCCAGCAGGTTAAAAGATTATCGCTTGGAGATTGCTGCCAGTCATGACGACTGGATTACGCTGGTCTTGGACTGCAAGACACCGGCTGACGACAAAATCTACATTGTCTTGGAGGGCCCGGCTAGTCTTGCCGTATACGGCAATGAAGAGAAACTGACAGGTGCGGTTAGCTTCCATTATCGGCCGGAAGAGCCGTCCAGGCTGAAAAAAATGAATAAGAGCATTTGCTTCAAGGACCTGCTCCCGTCCCAGAGTATGTATACTCCCGAGAATGTTGTCAACGGCTTCTCCAGACCTTATGGCCTGCCGAACGGCTGGATTTCGGAGCGTACGGAAGGACAGGAATGGCTGGAATTCTGTTTTGCAGGCCCTAAAAATATAGAGGAAATTCATCTTGTGTTCAATTCACAGCTTGATTTAGAGCATTTCAACGACCCGATCGAGTCCCTTGTGCAAGATTATGAATTGACCTTGACTCTAGAAGATGGAGCCGAGAGAACCATCCTGACACGCGGGAATTATCTCACGCTGAATAAGCATCAGGTGGACGCGGAACGTGTAACCCGAGTCCGGATGAATTTCAGCAGAACGTATGGTTCGCCTTATTTTGAAGTGTTTGCTGTAAAATGGTTTGCTCCGAAAATCGATAAATGAGGCAAGGTGAAGTCACGATGAAGGAATTATACCCTCGTAGAGGGCTCCCCAATATCATTCAGAAATTGGAAAATGGCGATACCGTAACCATCGTTTATTTCGGCGGCAGCAATACCCGTTCTGAAGGCTACAGAGTCATGACGGCGGATTGGCTTCGTGAGCAATACCCCCAGGCGGAGATCCGTACGGTGAATGCAGGCATTAACGGGACCGGCTCGGATCTGGGCTGTGCCCGTCTGGAGACCGATGTACTGCGTCATCATCCCGATCTGGTATTCGTTGAATTTGTAGGTAACGATGGCGGAGATCCCGAATCCAAGGCACGGATCGAAGGAATTGTCCGCCAGATCCGCAAGCGGAGCCGGTTTACCGATATCCTGTTTGTGTATACGGTGAAGGAGCGGGATGTGGCCGGATTTCAGTCGGGAGAATACCAGAAAGGGGCTATCATGCAAGAGGAAGTGGCTGACTATTATGGTATTCCTTCAATTCACTTGGGCGTAGAGGTCTGCCGCCTGGTAGCTGAGGGGAAGCTCGTGTTCACCTCAAGGGAGGACCTATCCGTTCCCGGAGCTGTTATTTTCACGCATGATTCGATCCATCCGACCATTCCCGAAGGACACCAGATATACACGGATACGATCACCCGGTCATTTGAGATCATACGCGAACTCAGAAGTCATCCGGGAAGGCAAGTCCATCACTTGCCCCGGCATCCGTTGGTTCCGGCTAACCCTTGGGAGTATGCGACCATGCTGTCACCGGATAGTCTGCCTAATACCCATTTCACTGCAGGATGGTCTTACCTGACGCCCGAGGAATCTGCTGTAGTACGCGAGTACAATTGGTTGTTCCCGGGCCTATGGCAGGCTGCCGATCCTGGAGAGGCGGTCACGGTTCAGTTCGAAGGAACCCGTATCGGGTTATTCGATATCGGGGGGCCGGATTCTGGCAGATTGAAGGTGTCGGTGGATGGAGGGGAACCCTTTATTATCGATCGGTTCACCCATTACAACGATCATAATCGTAATCAGTATGTATTCTTGCCGGAGCTCCCGAACGGGAAACATACGGTTCGCTTTGAAATCGATCATGAGAAGACAGACAAAGCAGCCGTGTTCGAGGCAGTCGGCAATGAGCGAAGTATCGAGCATATCCGGCAGCATCCAGAGTGGTATGAGCAAACGGTGATCCGGCTCGGGAAGCTGTTACTGGTGCAGCCGCCCTTATAATGGATGATTAGACATTGGA
Organism: Paenibacillus sp. FSL P4-0338; assembly: GCF_038002365.1. Classification (NCBI taxonomy): domain Bacteria; kingdom Bacillati; phylum Bacillota; class Bacilli; order Caryophanales; family Paenibacillaceae; genus Paenibacillus; species Paenibacillus sp. FSL P4-0338. The sequence goes on from NZ_JBBOCG010000001.1 coordinate 1,699,900, forward strand.
CAATGGAAGAACCCTCAGGAACGCGACCCTAGCGTGCTGAGGGTTTTTAGCTTTGGATTCATCTCTTTTGTACGTTCATATTCAGTTCATATTGACGTCACGGGGAGTACACTTTCATTGGTTAAGATTTCATTTTAGCGAAAGAAGAAGTAGAAAGAGAGGGAGTAAAATGAGATTATTCGAGATACTTTTAGTTCTATCCTGTTTCACACTGCTCGCAGATCTATTGTTTATAAGAAGAGGTGCAAAGACAACAGGGCTGGTATTGGGGATAGAAAGCAGCGTTATATTGACAGTTCAATTATGGGTAGAGGGATACAGATGGCAGTTGCTTTTGGTATATATGATGACGGCGCTGCTTATACTCATCGTTATACTCAGACATTTAGGTAAGATAGGGAATATAGAGAATATAAAAGCAGGGAAGCTGTTGAAATATAGTTCATCTTCCATCATCGTCATTCTGCTTGTTATATCTGCCGGCTTGTCTGCATATTTGCCAGTCTTTCATTTGCCGAAGCTTGAAGGTCCGGAGAAAGTGGGTACTCAAGCCTTTCATTTTACGGATCAGAACAGAGATGAAGTCTTAACTGCAGATCCAAGCGATAAGAGGGAACTAATGGTTCAAGTGTGGTACCCTACAGCAAATAGCAGCAACAAGAAGAGTGAAGCTCTTTTTCCAAAAGATAAAGAAATGTTCAAAAAGTATATCCAGACCTATTCTAATTCATTAAACCTTCCAGACTTTGTCTTCGATTACTGGAAGTATAGCAAAACCAACTCTTATGAAAATGTAGAACTATTGCCTTCTACAAGTCCTTATCCTGTGGTACTGCTATCTCACGGTATGGGAACCAGCCGGGTTCTCCATGCATCACAGGCCGAGAATCTCGCCAGTCACGGGTATATCGTGGTCACCATTGATCATACGTATAGCACCTTTGCTACTATTTTCCCGGATGGCCGTGTAACGGACTATACCACCAAGATGACTACCGTAGAAGATCGCAGAATAATTGGTAATATATGGTCGAAAGATGTGGAGTTTGTAATTAACGAAATGGAAAGGCTAAATTCAGGTGCAATCGAAAGTCAATTTAAAGGAAAAATCGATCTAAACCATCTAGGCGTAATGGGGCATTCCTTCGGGGGGGCCACAGCGTTTAACACAACTTATTTAGATCCTAGAATCAAGGCCGGAGTCAATATGGACGGGTCACTGATCGAAGTGGACAATAGAGCTGATCTAGACAAGCCGTTTATGTTCATAAGATCGGGGGTGTTTAAAGACTGGTTAACCGATTTTAAGAAGGATACTAATCCGGATAACGAAGTCACTAAACAACTTGAAGAAGAGCTGCACATTATTAAAAATGTGATTAATCAGGGAGGGCCTGCGATTTATATAGAGGGTACCCAACACTTCAATTTCACGGACCTTCAATTCTATTCTGAGCTGATCAAACTGACTGGAATCACAGGAGATATCAATGGTAAAAGAGGATCAGACGTCGTAAATCAATATGTTCTCGATTTCTTTAATAAGGAATTGAAAGGAGAAGGGGGACAACTGCTTCAGGGTCCAAACGACAGCTATCCCGAGGTGGAATTTATAAAGCCGGAAGATCTTTAATATGAAACAATATACGATTTTGATATAATTACAAACGATTTCGGGAGCAGCACCCCCTTCTTTATACTATTCTGAGAATAGAAATAAGAAGGGGGTGCTGCTTATGATCTTTCAAGTTGCTATAGGAATTCTGTTGCTTCCATTCCTGTTTTCGGTATACGGGCTATAGTGCATTCTAAATGGGGTGACAACCTAGCCAGACAGCAGGATAAACGGTTCACTTATTATATCAGTCAAGAATACGTTGACGGCAAAGAAGGCGGCGATTAGAAATCGTTGCCGGCAGCAGCAGATTGCTTGCGGAAGTCTTGCGGGATCTGTCCTAATTGTTTACCGAACACATGCGAAAAATAACTTGCCGTTTGAAACCCGCAGGCCATGGCGATCTCTCCCACAGGCATCGTTGTCTCTTTCAGCATCTCACAGCTTTTTTGAAGACGATAGCGGGTTAAATAATTATTGGGTGACCAGCCAACATGCTTTTTGAATAGCTCACAACATCTGCTTCTGCATACTGAACCGGCGGCGGCAATCTCATCAATGGTTAGTTTAGATTCATAATGCTGGTGAATATACCCGGTCATTTTACGGATAGTCATCCATATCTGTTCATTATTCGGATTGCCCGGTGCTTGCTGTATATGATCAGCTATACCCGCACATATGGACACAGCCTGGGATAATAAGCGGAGCAGGTTACCTTCATGGCTATGCATCTCATCATACAACTCAGTTAGCGCGAGCAGAATCTCATGCTGCCAAGACGTTTGAGAAGATAACAGTAAAAAATCGCCGGTGCCGGAACCGAATTTTTCTTCCAGATATGCTTTCCCTGCAAGTGTGTTTTCGCCGAGAAGTGCAGGATGAATGACGATGACCAGAAAAGTACAATCGCTCTTCGCAGCAGAGAAGCCATAGTGGAGGCGTTTACTGTTAACGAAAATTCCATTCCCTTTATCGAGATGAACCGTTTGCCCGTTCACATAAAAATCCATTGTCCCGTCCAGCACCACAATGAACTCCAGATCCGGATGCCAATGATAAGCGGCCGCGAACCGGTCGAATTGATGCAGCGCTCCTTTCTTAGCATACAGAGGGAAACCCGGCAGATTATAATTCAGTCTTTCGGATAAATCAGAGAATACCTCCAGGGCGAATTTATCCATGGCTACACCTCATTAGTGGATTATACGATTTTGACATAATGATAACTGATTGCAGAGGGAAAAACAAAAAAATGTCATGAGGATGGGATTTCCAAAGCAGAGGATAGTTGTATAATAAAGCTTGGAAAGAACTTTTCTGTTTTTGCTACGTGCAACCTACTCATGGAACTATGCTGGCAAAATTGGTTGAGGCCTTTACTATGTGTATACAAGCGGGGAGAAAGCATCTATGAAACAAAAGAGTTTGATTTATTCTCTATTATTAGCACTTATATTATCGGTCGTATCAGGGGCTGGTAATATAAGTGCGGCTGCACGGAACATCACCGACATTGTCAAAGTGACCAAGCCTACGGAGATTAAAATTGGGGAGTGGAAGGAATACCAAATAGCCATCACTGACTGGACAGATGGAGACGTTACAGACCATGATTTTACTCCAGTCTCTTCAGATGAGAATATTATAAAGGTTATCCGGAAAACGAAATGGGTGTCTGAACTTCATGCCTTAAATAAAGGGACTGCCACCTTAACTGTCAATATTGGAGAAAAGTTTGAACCTTATGTGTTCACTGTTCAAGTGGTCGATGATTATACCGTTATACCTGAAACAACTCCTGCACCAACTCCTGAACCAACAAGTCCAGTGGTCATAAAGGAACCTACTCATGAAGAAATCATGAGTAAGGATATAGAAGAGTATAGCAAGCAATTGCAGCTTATAGGAAAGTATGAAAATAAAGCTATCACTTCGTATAATGAGCTAATTGATTTAGGAATAAAAGACTCAACAAGAAAAACATTTTTTCTGTCATTAAATAACACTGTAGTACCGAACTATACTAAGTTTGTATCCGGATTGAAGTACCTAAAAGTGAATAACGCGGAGATAAAAGAAATACATAGCCATTATCTAGCAGGGGCAAAACTCCAGTTAGAGGGGATGACTATAATGCGGGACAGTCTGAAGACAACCAAAATAAATCATTCCAAATTCAAAGCAGGTTACAATAAGGTTGGAGAAGGAGTCAAGCAATTGGATAAAGCGGAGCTTCTTTTAGACAATTATATAAGAAAATACATCAAATAAATAAAAGATAGAACCCTTATAGGGTTCTATTTTTTATTCTAGGCTATGTTAGATTAGAATTTTGATTTTTCGATAAAAGGAAAGCCGCCCATGGAAGGGCTTATAAAAAATGCTTATTTGCTTCTATACAGAAAAGAATTGATATCTTTTTCCATTCTCAAATTCATCTACAAAATTGCCGTCAGTAATTTCAGAAATAACCCGTAGCCAAAATTTTTGTGCTGGTATATTCTTCTCAAGTTGGTAGAGTTCCCAATTACCTTTAAAGAGGGTAAATAGTTGTTTGGCTGCCGCTGTACCCAATCCATTCATTCTGTACTTTCTCAATATAAAGAAATGTGACAGGATATGAATATCTTTACCAGTTTCTTTGTTTTTCACGAAGGCAAATCCAGCGATTTTATCACTAACCATTATTAAAAAAGGATGGCGGCTTTGTGGCTCATTCCAATACAAATTGAAATCTGGCATTTCTTGGTAAAGACCATTAGATAGAGTATCGACCTCAGTGTATTCAGTAAAATCGTACATATAAAATTGAAGTAAGTTTTGCAGAGTTAACTGCTCTTCAATCGTAGCTTTTCGAATATTCATTAGTTCACTTCCTTTCTCAACTTTTTTAGAGTAGGACTACCTGTCAATATATTCAGAAAGAATACGCTGAACATCGAAGTTTGGTGTTCGTGTCCGCTACTGTAAACAAGCAAGAATTGACCAACATGTGTTTCTTATTCGACATTGTATTCTCGTATTCCTTGCTGTCTGAATATTGCAACCAAGCCAGATAAACACGAGTCGGTACAAAGCACATCTTGGACATTGCTGACGCCTCGATACTTAGATTTGCAGCCTCACTTTCGGGGCGTTGAAGAAGGGGGGGGGACGCACAATCAATAACGAACGATATTCTTGACGAACACTGTTCGTTATGTTATAAATGTATCACCTTAACTAATTCATACGCTTATTAACTTTCAAACGAAGGAGATGTCTATACATGACAACAAATAATTCTACCGAACAACGCCGGATCGCAATTATTGGAGGTGGACCAGGGGGACTAACGCTTGCCCTGATTCTGCAAAAGCATGCTATTTCCTCGACGATCTACGAACGTGAGCATGTGGATCTAAGCCATGAACGCGGAGGTTCCTTAGATATCCATGAAGAATCCGGGCAGCTCGCTTTGAAGGAAGCCGGATTATATGAAGCTTTTCTGCAGGCAGCACGGTTTGAGGGCGAAGACTTCCGGCTCATGGATAAGATGGGGACCCAATACCTGGACGAAGTGGCCGACGAAGAGAGCTCGGAAGGGCAGAGACGCCCGGAGATTGACCGTGGGGTGCTTTGTGACTTGCTTTTAAACAAATTAGATCCGTCTACCATACAGTATGGCTATAAACTGGAGAAGGTTGTGTCTCTGGGCGAGGGGAAGACAGAGCTTCATTTTGAGAATGGACATATCGCTGTGGCTGATCTTGTAATTGGTGCGGACGGTGCCTTTTCCCGCGTTCGTCCTCTGCTTACGGATACAGATGTGGAATATTCAGGTCTGACTATGCTGGAGCTTAACGTTATTGCCGCCGATCACCCGGATCTGGCCGCATTCAATGCACGTGGCAAGATGTTCGCACTGGACGATCACAAAGGGATTCTGGGCCAGTTGAACGGCAACGGACTGATCAAGGTATATGCGAGCTTCAAGGTAGAGCGGGACTGGTTAGACCAAATTCGAAATGATAAGCCACAGGAGATAAAGGCAAAGCTGCTTGAGCTGTTTCACGATTGGAGTGAACCGCTCAAGAATTATATCCGGTATGCGGAAGATGCGGTTGTACCCAGACGGATCTACATGCTGCCCGTCGGGTTTCGCTGGGAACGGAATGCTGGTGTGACGTTGATTGGAGATGCAGCGCATGTCATGTCTCCTTTTGCCGGAGAAGGGGTGAATCTTGCCATGCTGGATGCGCTGGAGTTGGCCCTTGCCATAGTAAGGAACAAGCAGACACCAGTGGCGATTGAAGAATATGAAGAGAAAATGTTCAGGTATGCCTCAGAGAAAGCAGATGTGTCTAACGAAAATCTCATCCTGAGCTTCTCGGAGAATGCGGCTCCCAAGTTTGCAGCACTCATGCAATCTTATCAAGACCTGTACGAGCAGCAAGGCTGATGTTATCTTCCGCGGGTGTATTTACTATTGGCTTCCGGCATGTTATAAGGAAAGTATGATGAAACCTAAACGTGAAATTGTGAGCCGCCGCAACCGGCCAGCCAAAGAACCCCTCAGTCATGAAATTATTATCAAGACCGCGTATCAGCTGTTGAAGCAGGAAGGGACCTCCGGCATGAGTATGAGGAAGGTTGCGAAGCAACTGGACACCGGACCTTCCTCCCTGTATGTGTATGTTAAAAATCTGCAGGAATTGAGCTCTTATGTGCTTGACCTGGGTCTCGGTGAGTTGAACCTGCCGGAGCTTACGGACGATAACTGGAAGGAGCAGTTATTTCAAGCACTCCATGCTTATGCAGAGCTGCTTATCGAGCAGCCCGGATTAGCTGAGCTGTCTCTGCAGACGATTCCTATTGGAAATCATGCTTTTCGTCTGAATGAGTATTTACTTACAGTCCTGCAGAAGGGTGGAATCACCTCTACGGCCGCTGCCTGGGGAACGGACCTGTTGCTCTTGTACGTGTCTTCCGTTGCGTTGGAGAAGGCTAAGAGAGCAAGCGAGTTGATGGAAACCGCCCAGAGTTACTATAATGAAGCAGATCCGGTTCGTTTTCCGTTGATGAATAGTCTGAAGACTGATTTATTCTCGGGGGATACCGCCTCCAAGGAGAGGTTCTTCTGGGCCATTGAGGTGATACTCCAGGGGATATTGCACAAACAGCAGAGCTGATAACCTTCCACTACGGAAATTTCTGCATAAGCATCATGAGTTCATGGGAAAACTTCTATCGTGCAGATAAACCGCATGACTTGATTTCTCAGGAGGTTAGCCTATGACAACTCAGGATCCAAAGGAGCTTCTAAAGCTTAAACACGAGCAGGACGAAGAGAAGAGACAGTTCACGAACTTTGCCCCGGCTGTATCCGCCGACGGGGAAGATCCCCAGCGTTTTTTCCTAGCTAAATAAAGATGATTTTGAGCATGCTGAACCCCTCCATGAGCTAACAACATCTTTGTTTGCGGGCTGCAGCTTCACTGATATGGAACAGATCATTCTCCAGGCGAAGTGAAAAGCAATTATCGATGACAATCCGCTTAAGCCTTTTCATCTTAAGGATGCTTATTCGGAATATAAGCCCAAAATCTGCGAATAAGGTGAGGAATCTAAGAAGGAAGCAGGTTGAGGACCTAGGTACCGGCTTTTAACTTTACACTTATTGCTCAATTTTCTTCCAAAAAACTTTAGACATCTGCTGTAAGAGCAGCAGGTGAAAGAGGAGCCCTACAATAAAAATCACGGTTATTGTAGATGCAGAAGGATTACCGGCTATGCCTTCAAGATATAGCTTAGCCGGCCAATATGTTGGAAACACCCCTGCTATTAGCTGCCAGGGAGCAGGAACAAAATAGGCGAAAACTGCTCCCAGAAGAGTTAGTCCAATAATTTTGGATAAGGCAAGGCCTTCTACTTTATTAGCCGCAAATGTAGCCAAGAACATTGCAAGGATAGGTGTCTCTAATAAGAGCAACAGGAGTACTGCGATATTTGCTGGTTCATACCGTGAAACACCGCTGAAAAGTAGAAAAACAGCTGTCATGATTATGCTGATAGAGGTCGGAAGAATCAGCCGGTAAGCTAGATACCCACTTTTCATCAAGGGGGTTACTGCATAGATTCCAATCAAATGTTCGTCCCGTTCATCCAGGATTAATAAGCCCGCTGCTATTCCCGCTAATTGAGGAACAAGAAGCATTAGAAAAACAGTAATGAAACTGGAGTAGGAAAGAAGATCGAAGGACGAGAGGAAAGCTATCCACTCTGCTAAGGGACGCAAGCCATATCTTACAACAAGGGTAAGCAGAAGCGGACCAAGCGTAATGAGCAGAAGCATCGGATCTTTTATTGCATTTCGGGAATCTTGCCGGAGCATCGTTCTATACCTAAACATATTTTCCACCTCCGTCCTGTTTTCTCACGGTCCTTTGTATTAGGGAATAGACCCACCAGACTGCAAGACCGATCCAAAACAGTAGGATAAACACCGCATATAAGAAATCTGATATGGCCAGAGGTTGAGAGGCGCCTTGCAGAAGCATTAACGTTCCTTGAACCGGCAGGATAGCATAGAGAGATGTTATAAATAAATTCAAGTAACCCAGTACAGGTAATATAAAGATGAGAGAGTATAATTGGGACAATAATATGAAGCTATTGATCGAACGGCTTTTAATGGCCGCAGCTAAGCCGATTAAGGTAAAAAAAGAAGAGGTCAAAACAATAGCTATAACATATTGCACCGCAGACACAGGCCATCCTGCAGAACTCAGGTGTATAGCATAAGCGACAGCAAGCGATAAGCAGCTTAAAGAAAAACATTTGGCCAGAATGTACTCCAGCGTATGAACAGGTGTAACAAAAAGATTCTCAAAAATACCCTGATCTCTCTCCAAGAGCAGAATCCCTCCTGCCAGAATCAAACCAAGTGCGCTTGGATCTGAAAAAGTAAGCAATAACAATGTGCTGTCTAGGTAAGCATCGGGAACGATGCTGAGCCCTCCTATATAAACCATACATACAAGGAAATATACAAAATACAGTCCATGCTTCCATTGGAAGCGAAGATCAAAAAGAAATAATCTCCATATTCTCATACTAAGCATTCCCCCGTAACATCCATAAAGATTTGATCCAAGGTAGCCTCTAAGGAATGAATGGTGACAATGGGATATGAGCGAATAATCAAGAGGAATTCTTTGTTATCCCCAATATTAGTTAAAGGGAACTCTGCCGTTTTTTTTGTTCCTTGCATCTGATATTCAATTCTGAGTTTACGTTCTCCGCTTCGCAGCATCAGATTCTTTGGGGAGTCAATTAACTTGATTACACCGTTCACGACAAAAGCAACTCTGTCGCATATTTGCTCAGCTGCCTGCATGTTATGGGTGGTCAGAATGATTGTCGTCCCAGCGTCTTTACGCTGTTTAATGAGTTTTTTAAGCATATCGGCATTGGTAGGATCCAGCCCGGAGGTCGGTTCATCCAGAAATAATACGTCCGGATTATTCTGCACAGCACGGCAATAATTCAGTCTCATCTTCATTCCTTTTGAAAAATCTCCAACTTTCATATTTGCAGCATCCTTCAAACCTACTTGCTGGAGTAAATCCATAGGGTCTGAACAACGCTCGCGGTATAGTGATCCGAAATGTCTCAGATTCTCCAGGGCAGTAAAACGGTTATAGAAATTGGGAAATTCAAATGCCACGCCGATTCGTTCAAAATATTCCGAACCCACCGATTTCACTTCTTGATCTAAAACGGTAGCCGAACCACTATATTGTTTTAGCTTGCCAATCAATATATTTTGTGTCGTACTTTTGCCGGCGCCTGATGGACCTAAAAAACCGAAAATTTCTCCTTTCCTGATGTTAAAATTGAGCCCCTTTAAAACAGGGCTGTCTTTGCCTGGATAGGTATATGATAGTTCCTTCACTTTAATCATTAGGATTTTGCTCCTCTCGTACGGATAAGCCCTCAGCAATAGTAGATATAAGCATCTCAAGCGTATCCTCATACACGTTCTCCCCGATTTCCCGCCGGTGTAGAGAGAGCAATACGAGTGAACGAATCATACTAATGATTAGCTCGGGAGGACTTTTTTTAAGCAAACCTTCTGCTTGCCATTTCTGAATCAACGGATAGAAGAAATCCTGATCTTGGTTGTAATTACGTTCTAATCGTTCGGGAGGCACTTTACGAATCAAGGCTTCGAATTGATCAGTCAATAAAATTTGCTGAATGATTGGATTTTCCGACATGAGCTTGAAAGACTCCAACAAAAATAATTGAAAAGATTCTTTATTTAGAGGTCTTTCTTCTGTTTTCTTAAAAAGAACGGTCCTTATGTTACTTTCTTCAACTTCCAGAAGCTCAAAAAACAGTTCTTCCTTAGTCTGGTAAAAGGCATAGAAGGTACCTACTGCAATTCCTGCCCCTTTTGTTAATTTCTCTACACTAGTTTTCTTAATTCCATATCGGGTAAAGAGGCTTCGTGCAGACTCAAGAAGTTTTTGTTTGATATGAGTTTTTTCAATTTCGCTGAATTTTTTTGGCATTTGCCAGACCCCTCATTATGAATTTATGAATAATATTATATTTCATTCATTTAAAATTTACAATTAGCAAGATGAAAAACCTCTGCATTGGCGCAAAAAAAGTGTAAAGCAGAAGTATCGGTATCCAGAGGATAAATTGCTTATTGGTTAGTACCACACGAATCCTAAAGGATCAGAATAAAACGTGAAAAGACTGAGCCTAAGTTATGGAGTATGGCTTAGGCACAGCTCATGTCTAGCTCTTCTTTAGTTCATTCCAAAATAATCTCTGCAACACAGCAGGCAGGGAGGGTAAGCTCCAGGGAATTATCCTGTATCTTACTGTCCGGCAACGCCTGGATTTCTACCTGAGGCGGCTACCCGAATTGATTATGACTGTTCATATCACCACTGATGCAGTGGATGGAGGCATTCGAGAAACTTTTACCGTCCAGCTTCCAATTGGTTGGCTGAGCTTCATCCATGGACAGGTAAGCCAGAGTGACATGAATCCTGCCGTCTGCCCGTTCAGAGGCACTGAGATGCAGAGCTTGTCCCGGCCGTTCTGCCTTCTCCAATCCGCCATAGGCGAGTCGCTGCTGAAGGTCATATATTCAATCCATTTGCTGACCTCCCGGGGAGTACCGGAGCCGACATTAGCGGCTATATAAGGCGAACATCCGACCTGCTCACAGAGATCGAGGAATCCATGCGTGCCAAAAGAATTATCCTCCACGAAAGCACTTCCCCGGACATTGGGGATTATGCTGTCTTCTCCGACACAAATATCGTTTCCCAGATGTTCCGCAAAATGTCCATAGATGTTTTTGATTATAGTTGAGAGCTTCCGTCCTGCATTAATGAAACATAATCACATAATCATAGGCTCCAATCGGTAAATATCTGGTGTTGAAACAAGCATACAATACGTTGACACGAAAATAGAAAGGTGTTTGGACGTAGACAGCTCATCAGCAGCGGCCGCATTTTCCTCCAGGTACTTGATACGCTTTGTACCCAGGATCGGCAGCGCCCCGATGGAGATCGTCGTGCAATGGCCAACTGAGAAGGTATACAGTTCTTATTTGCCATATTATATCAAATAATATATCATTTGGATTATTCTGTTCCAGTCCTCGCACGAACATCCCATATCAAACGTATTTCCGTTCCCTCTTCAGGGCTCGAGCGAACCTCAATCCGCCCTTGCATGGCCTCGATCAGCCCTTTGGTTACCGCCATACCCAGGCCTGAGCCGACATCGGGCGCACCTGTATCTGTGCCGCGATAGTATCGTTCGAACAGCTTCCACACCGTCTCCTGATCCATCCCGCGTCCATTATCGGCAAATTGAACGATGAAATCGCCTGCCTCTTTACCTGGCTGCACACTTACAATCAGCTGCGTGTCCGGCGGATTATGCAGCAGGGCGTTGGCGGTCAGATTATCAACGATTCGTTCAAAGGAGGGAATGTGTACATAACCCTGTACCTGAGCCGGGGCAGGCTGGAACGTAATGCGGCCCTCTCCATATGCCGGGTTACGTTCAGCACGCTGTACCAAATCCTGAAGCAGAGCATTGATATCCGTTAACTCAATAGGGGGCTGGTACCCGCCACTGCGCAGACGATAGGTCATGGCCAGGTCGCTTACCAGCCTGTCCATGTACATCGATTTGTCCAGCATAATGCCAGCGAATTCGCGTACTTCATTAGAAGCCCACTCGTATTTCTCTGCTTCCAGCATGTGTGCATAACCCTGGAGCGAGGATAGGGGTGTCTTTAAATCATGGGTGATTCCAGCAATCCATTCCTCCCGCAGAGAGTCGGTCTGTTTGCGGAGTTCCTTATCCTGCTTCAGGGTATCGGATAACGTCTGTATAGAATGTAACACTTCCGTATATACCCGATAGTTCCGCCGCCATTTCCCGTTCTTCTTCCGGCTAAGCGGCCTGCCGCGGGGGCCGGCCGGCTCCTCATATTGTCCGCGTTCCAGCCGCTGCAGCCATTGGAGCATATGGAGCATGGGATAACCGAACAGGTTGGCATACCAGACAGCAAGGAGGATCAGCAAGCCGATAATGGATACCAGAAGTACAATCAGGGCAGGTCCAAAAATAAACCCGAAGGGATTCACGTTGCTCCCCGCCGGATTGCCCGCAAGAGGAACACTCAGCATCCAGGTGGAATGGTTCTGCTCATCATAACTGGTCACTGTAGTCATTCCATACCGGGAGGGGTAGCGTGTACGCAGAATCAGGTCCTGGATGCTGTAGCTGTCCGGGATGCCGCTTGCGGGTTTGTTGAAAGAAGCCATCTCCTGTCCCTGTTCGTCCAAAATCTGAAGATAGGCATCCGCCGCGCGGATGATGTCCTGCTGTCCGGACGCCAGTTCAAGCTTGTTATTGGCATAACGGCCCCCGTTATATGCTTGATCCAGCATGGTTACGGCCTGGTTGTTCTCTCCATACAGCAGGGTGAAATTGATCCCTTGCCGTTCCCGGATAAGCAGATATAGCTCGAAGGGAAAGGGCTTTTTTCCTTGCCAATAGGATATAAGCTCTCCAGGTTTATAGTGATCCGGCACATCGGGAGGGGTATGGAAAGCATCCAGCACACGGCCCTGCTCATCGAGAATCTGAAGCCAGCCGTTGTTCTCTTCGATTCGCTTCAGCAGATCGGGATCATACTTAACACTGCCGTCCGGCAAAATATCAGCTGTACTGATTAGCTGGTCGAGCCCGACAGTGGCAAAATCTTCAACAAGGCTGGCCTCATTCAACTGCTGAATGACCCAGTAAGCTATACTTCCGCCGATAACCAGGATCAGAACCACCGTACCCGCAAGCAAGCCAATGAATCTCGTCATCAATCTGCGTCTTACACTCATCGCCCAGGACCCATGCCGGACTGAATGAGCTTATACCCTAGCCCGCGAACGTTCACCAACAGCTCAGGCGCGGAGGGATCAGCCTCAATACGCTCGCGAATCCGGTGAATATGTACCATAACGGTGTTGTCATCCGAAATGGCCTCCGATCCCCATACCCGCTCATATAATTCTGACTTGGTAAAGATACGATTCGGATGTTTGCAAAAAAATAGCAGTAACTGGTATACCAGAGCAGGACAATACACCAGTTCACCTTCTACTCTGAGCTCACCGGCTGGCTCCATGACCTGAAAGCGCCCAAAATCATAGATGCCTTCCTGAGGCAGTCTTTCTGCTTCCGTCTGTCTGGGCAAATATCGTCTCAGCAGGGATTTGATCCGTGCAACTACTTCCAGCGGGTTAAAGGGTTTAACGACATAATCGTCTCCGCCAACCGCGAAGCCGGTCAGCTTGTCGTAATCAGTTGTTTTTGCAGTCAGAAAGAGAATAGGGGCATCGGTCATTTGACGCAGGAAAGGGCAGATTTCCAGCCCGCTTCGGCCTGGAAGCATCACGTCCAGCACGATGCAGTGATAGGTTTTCTTTTTACATGCAGCAATCGCATCTTCACCGCTAGTGACCGTATCGATATCCAGGAATTGTTCTTTGAGCAATACCGTTCGGAGCATATGCAGAATCGCCTGTTCATCATCAACAAGCAGGATTGAAACTTCATCCATGACGAAATAGAGCCTCCCAGCTTTTTTATAAGTATCATACCATTCTGAAACGCTGACAGCGTGCCGGCAACCTTAACGGATGCTTAATTTTGGAGATATAACAGGCCGCAAAGTTAAGATAGACGTAAGAGTAGGTTAGACGGCAGGTAAGATTGATTTCGTACACTGAACTAGAAAAATACCGTTCTAACAAAGGAGTGCAGGGAAATGACTAGAGTATATTCGAAAAGCTGGAAGGGGCTTGCCGCAGTGCTTGGTATGTGTATAATGTTGTCTGCCTGCGGCACCCCGGAATCAGCTGAACCACAAGAGCAATTACCGGTAACACAGACAGCCACTGCAGCACCATCAGAGGAAGCTGCAAATGTAGCCGGGGAGGACGCAATGATTACACCTGATAATTTCTTGGATACCTTAATGAATGGACCGAAGGAGGACATTTACGAGCAGATGAGTCCGGAGCTACAGAAAATCATAACGCTGGACGAATTCAAGACGACTGCCGATAGCTTTATGGAAGGCGTTACTTCATGGAACAAGGTAACGGAAGTTAAACTGAACAAGCTGGTTGATCGTTCGTGGAAGGATCAGAGTGGTACTAAGGGGATTCAGGCCTCTTTTGCTGAAGATAACCAGATTGTGGGGCTCCTTATTCAGCCGCTTGAAACACATGAAGCAACGGATAAGGCGTTGACCAAAACTGAATTCCAGTTTCCGCTGAAGGGCGAATGGTTTGTGTTCTGGGGCGGGAATGATGTGTTATCCAACTATCATTATGCTCATGAAACCCAGCGTTACGCACTCGACATTATCCGCACTCAGAATGATGCAAGCTATCAAGGAGAGGGAAAGGACAACGAGGACTATTATGCTTTTGGTGAACCGCTCTATGCAGCAGCAGATGGCAAGGTGGTTGAAGTCAAAAATGACATCCCGGATAACACGCCGGGCGTGATGAACGCTGAAGAACCGGAAGGGAATGTTGTGGTCATTGATCATGGAAACGGGGAGCACAGCATCACAGCACATCTCAAGAAAGGCAGTGTAGCCGTCAAAAAAGGGGATACCGTTAAACAGGGAGATCTCGTCGGACATCTCGGTAATTCAGGGAATTCCAGCGAAGCACACTTGCATTTTCAGGTATCGGACGGGCCAGACATCTTCACTTCCCGTTCGGTTCAGATCCGTTGGTCCGATCAGAGTCAGAAGCTGACACGGGGGAATACTTTTCAGGGACTGCCCGATTAATTGCGTCAGTTTTTGCCGTTCCAAGTAACGTGCATGTGCTTCGGCCTTAACAAGCGCAAACCGCGCGCTGTCGTGGTCAAAGTAAATAGGTGCTGCTGCGCCGAGGGATGGGTCCCATGCTTCACTGCCAGTACATTTATAAAAAATCCTGCAAAATGTGCAACATTGCTACTTCTTTCAAGAGTGAAAATAGTGTTGACTTGCGGCTTCCTATAAGGAATATAATATACCTACTTATAGGAAAGGAAGATGAAGGAATGTCCACGTCTCGGCCGAATACCGGAATTAAAGCAATAGAGCTTCAAATGGGATCTTTTATTGTATATCCGACATTGTTGTGGGATGAACGGAATCTTGTACTTGTGGATACTGGCATTCCCGGGCAATTGGATAGGATTCGAACGTTGCTTGAAAGGGAAGGCTTTGGATTAGATCAGCTGACGCATATCATCATTACGCATCAAGACAGCGATCACATTGGCAGTCTGCCGGAGCTAGTTCAGGCCAGGGGGAACGAGTTGACGGTACTCGCACATGAGGAGACTGTACCCTATTTGACGGGAGCCATTCCGCTTGTTAGAGGTAGAACTTTTGCACCGTCCGTGCACGTTCATACGGCACTTAAGGATCGAGACATTCTGCCCCTGGCCGGTGACATTCAAGTCGTTTTCACCCCAGGACACACGCCAGATCATATGTCGCTCTATCATATCCCGACGCAAACGTTAATTGCCGGCGATGCATTAAACTCAAAGGATGATAAGCTCCTGCCCTTCGACAACTATTACACGTTGGATCATTCTACTGCGCTGAAGTCGATTGCCAAGCTGCTAGAGCTGGATATTAAAAAAGTGATCACCTATCATGGTAACGAAGCTACTCATCGAATTAAGGAAAGTCTCCAGAAAATAGTAAATACAACAGGCAATACTTCACTATAATGCTTATTTACATCACACAGGCCAATGATCTTGAGGATCATTGGCCTGTTATTCTGTTCTTAGTATCGAAAGATCCGAAGTTTTGGAGTATTGACTTAGAGTGCACTTAAACTCTTATACTGGTCACGTACGATGCAAGCAAGCGAAAGTTCATTCAGTTTGTTAAAGGGAGGAAATCGTGTGAAGCATTTTTCGTTGGGAAATACAGGAATGCTGGTAAGTGCTTATTCTTTGGGCTGTCTGAACTTTGGATCGCGAACCGACAAAAAAACCTCATTCCAGTTGCTGGATCATTTTTTTGAGGCAGGTGGAAACTTTCTGGATACAGCCAATAATTATGCGATATGGAACGAAGGCTGTGTTGGCGGAGAAAGCGAGTCTTTGCTTGGCGAATGGATGAAAGAAAGAAAAAACAGACATCAGATCATTTTGGCCACCAAAGTGGGAGCGAAACCGGTAGTGCCGAAAAGCGAAAAAATGGAAGGCTTAGGCCGCCAAGCGATAGAGAAGGGAGTTGACGAAAGCTTGCTGAGGCTTGGTACAGATTATGTAGATTTATATTATGCTCATGTTGACGATAACGAAACTGCACTCGAGGAAACCTTGGAGACCTTTGATTCCTTGGTCAAAGCCGGCAAAGTAAGGGCTATAGGCTGCAGTAATTACCGGCTGTCCAGGCTCCTTGAAGCCAAGGCAATCAGTAAGTCAAAAGGATGGGCGTCCTATTGCTGCATTCAGCAGCGATATACGTATTTGCAGCCTAGAGCGGAAGCGGATTTCGGAGTGCAGGTCAGTACGGATGAGGATTTACTTGCTTACTGCAGGCAACACGATAATTTTGCGCTCCTTGCTTATTCGCCCCTCCTTGGAGGCATATACAACAGAAAGGATGCTGTCCTACCTGATACATACCGGAGAGAAGATCAGATGACCCGATTGGATACTCTAAGGAAAGTTGCTGGAGAGCTGGGAGCGACACCGAATCAGCTTATCCTTGCTTGGATGCTGCACAAGCACCCGAGAGCTCTTCCCATTGTTGCTGCGAGCGGTCTAACGCAATTAGAAGAAAATTTGGGGGCACTTAAGCTACAAATTAGCTCAGAACAGCTTGATCAATTAAACAGATATTGAAAGGAGCGGACTCGTTATGACCGGTAAAGAACTGACCATTCAGCAGGCAGCTGAAATGACGGGGTTAAGCGTACATACCCTCCGTTATTACGAAAGGATCGGTCTGATGGACCCCATCCCCCGTGCCGGGAATGGTCATCGGATATATCGGGAGCATGATTTTGAATGGATTATATTACTCGCAAAACTTAAGACTACAGGAATGCCGATCGCTCTTATGCAACAGTTCGCTGATATGATGCGACTTGGCAATGATGGCATTCCGCAGCGCAGAGAACTTCTAGAAGAGCATGAGCAGAAATTAATTGAGCAGGTTCAAACGATTCAACAGACTTTGGATATTCTGCGGGGTAAAATTGACTACTACCGTTCTTGGGAAGATGATATCACGCGAGAGGAAGCCCGTTTGAAGTCAGCTCGATGACCAGTCCAGCAGCGAGCTCTATTGATGGTGCGTGGCACGAAGCTGAAGATGCTGTACGCAGCCGGCTAAAGGTCCGGCTGCGTTTTGTTCGCCAACATACCGGGGAATGGACGCTTAGTTTCTTTTGAAATCAGTTTCGTTTGTTATAGCCTCCGTTGGGCCTGTTCTGCAGCCTCCATGACAATTTCACCTAACGTTGGATGCGGGTGGATGGTCATGGCTATATCTTCTACGGTTGCTCCCATCTCAATCGCAAGGGAAAGCTCCGATATAAGCGTAGATGCTTCAGCGCCTACAATCTGTGCACCTAATACAAGTCCAGACGCAGCATGAGCAACAATTTTGACAAATCCTTCGGTTTCCTTCAGAGCCAGCGCACGGCCGTTAATAGAGAAAATAGATTTTCCAACGATAACAGGAATGGATTTGTGTTTACAATCCGTTTCGCTAAGACCAACGCTCGTAATCTCCGGGTGAGAAAACACAACCAGCGGAAGAGCTTTGTAGTCGATGACAGAGGGTTTACCCGCAATCGCTTCTGCTGCAATTTTTGCTTCATATGAAGCTTTATGGGCCAAGGCAGGGCCTTGAACAATATCTCCAATGGCATAGATATTCGGAATGGATGTTCTGCACTGCTTGTCAATCTCGATCAAGCCTTGCGGAGTAGGGGACAAACCAATCTTTTCAAGACCCAAGGTTCCATCTGTATTCGGTTTCCTGCCAACCGTAATTAATGCATATTCAGCTTGAACAACATGGTGTTGATCCTGACGCATATATTGTAGATCAATGTGACTCGTAAATGGGTCTGCTCCTGTAACCTTAGCTTCCGTTAGGATTGTTATCCCGTCCTTCTTCAGTTGACGAACGACAGGTGCAACAAGCTCTGCTTCAAATCCGGGTAAAATCTGTTCACCCCCCTCGAGTATCGTAACTGTGGTTCCAAATCTCGCAAACATCTGCCCCAGTTCCACACCAATATAACCGCCGCCAACTACAACGAGGCTCTTAGGAATGTCGGCCAGCGATAGCGCCTCCGTGGATGAAAGAATCCGTCCGCCGAAAGGAAGAGCGCTGATTTCAATCGGACGGGAACCGGTTGCCAGGATGAGATGCTTAAAGCCTATTCGGCGCTCATTCTGTTCATTGTGATGAATTTCAACGGTATTCGCATCTATCAAGCTGGCTTCTCCTTCAATAAGAGTCACACCTGCCGATTTAAGCAAAAACCGAACCCCTCCAGACTGCTTATCCACCACAGCTTGCTTAAACAACTGAGCCTCCTGAAAAGAAGAAGCTTCGTCAACAGCATACCAGTGTCTGCGCAAATGAATACGCTCCGCTTCAGCAATCAGCGCTTTGGAAGGAATACAGCCTACATGCGTACATACCCCTCCGATCTGGTGGCGTTCCACAAGGACTGTTGTCATGCCCAGTTGTGACGAACGTAATGCAGCTACATAACCGCCAGGCCCCGATCCAATAACCAGGGTATCTACAGCTTCTAATGAGTTCATGATGGGTACCTCCAAGTTATAATATGTTAATCATAATATATTATAGTCATCATATTTTATAAGAGTCAACACTCCATTACCAATTGACATTAAATAATATGATAACTATAATATTTTAAAAGACATTCATAGATACAGACTTATACAAAGGGGAGGGAGCAGGATGCCTTATCCGAAAGGGCACAAGCTCAAGGTTCGGAACCATATCATTACCAGCGCAGCCAAAGCATTTCGCACCCACGGCGTGCGGAATATCAGTCTTCCGCATATTATGAAAGGTGCTGGACTGACGCACGGAGGATTTTACTCCCATTTTGAAAATAAAGATCAGCTTGTGATGGAGACCTGTCATTTCGCCATTAGTGACACCATTGAAATGCTGCAGAGAATTGCAGACCATAACAAAAACGAAAATCAGACGCCGATTGAGGCCGTCATTGATTTTTACTTAAGCCCCCTGCATCGGGATCAGACGGAAGCCGGTTGTATCTTACCTGCTTTATCGGGGGAGATCTCCCAGCTATCGGCAGATATCAGGCAAGCATACACACAAGAGCTGCAACGTTTCATCGCGTTTATTATAAATATGGCTGAGATCGATCCCTCTAATGGTTATGCATTGGTAAGCAGTATGGTGGGTACCGTTGCACTGGCACGGGCAGTTAGTGATGCGAAGCTCAGTGATGCTTTGTTACAGGCCAGTCGTATGCAGGCTAAGCAGATGGTAAACGCCGGCTCCAGGTAACTCATTAATTGACGAAGCAAGCGGATTGTGCTAGCATTGCTTTAACTTAAAACGAAAAGGCTATGATGAGAAATAGTAACTATTAAGGATCTCACAGAGAGAAGATGGTTGGTGCGAATCTTCATTGATCTAATAGTGAAGCAGTCTCGGAGCTGTGGACCGAACAGAGGAATCTTAGTAGGCTTCAACGGAGTTCCACCGTTATTCAGGAAACAGTATCGGAGAAATCCCGTACTGATAGAGCGCAGAGCAATCTGAAGTTAGGTGGTAACACGGACATAATCGTTCGCCCTAAGTTGACAAGAAACATGTCAGCTTAGGGCTTTTTTGTTTTAAGCATAAATAATATTGGATGGAGGTATTAGAATGACACCAGATGAGTTGAGACAATCGTATGTAGATTTTATGAAAGGAATTGGGGCTAGCCAAGTGCCTTCTGCCAGCTTGTTACCAGAAAATGATCCCTCAACGTTGTTTACAGGAAGTGGCATGCAACCTATGGTTCCCTATTTATTGGGAGAAAAGCATCCGACAGGTAATGAGATTGCTAATATTCAGAAGTGCTTAAGGACAGTGGATATTGAGGAAGTAGGGGATACGTCGCATCTGACATTTTTCGAAATGATAGGCCGGTGGGAGTTCAAAGCCAACGAACATAACTATAGACAGAAGCAAATCGACGCTATTTGGCATTGGCAGATCATTGAATTAGGAATGGATCCGGGCAGGCTGTATATCAGTGCTTTCGCAGGAAGTGATGAACTGAATATACCTAAAGATACGGAAGCCATTGAGCTCTGGTCAGCAAAATTCAGATCCGTCGGGATAGACCCTATCATTGAAGATGATCCCTGGCAATACGGGGCATCTAGAGGCGGGAAAATATTCTTATACGATGAACAAGAAAACTGGTGGAGCCGGGCCGGAAGTCCGCTCCATATGCCGGTTGGTGAACCGGGTGGGCCTGATAGTGAAATGTTCTATGATCTTGAACCGGGCGGTGATTCACTGGACCATCCTGCTTCTGAAAGCGACAGATTCCTGGAAATTGGGAACAACGTATTTATGTGTTATACCAAAGGAGACACAGGATTTGTAAAAATGAAAAATCCCAATCTGGATTATGGAGGCGGATTAGAAAGGGTTGCAACAGCTCTTAATGGTGACAAGGATATTTATAATACGGCTTTCTTCCATAACCCCAAGAACAAATTGATGGAGCTAAGCGGTAAATCCTATACGGACGACTTAAAGTCCTTTAGAATCATACTGGATCATGTGAGAGCAGCTACTTTTCTCATTAATGACGGTGCGGAGCCAGCTAATAGTGATGCAGGATATATAACAAGAAGGCTATTAAGAAGGGCAATTCGTGCAGGTAAAAAAATAGGGATACAAGGAAGCTTTGTGGGGCAGTTGTCTGAAGTTTATATAGATGAAGCTACAGCTTATGAAGATTTAATCCGCAATAAAAGGAAAGTCATCGAAATAGTAAATAAGGAAGAGAATCTTTTCTATAGAACGTTACAGCAGGGAGAATTTGAAATACAGAAACATCTGAAGAATAAGGGTAACGTTACGGGTGCAGATGCCTTTTATTTTTACGAAACCTATGGATTTCCCTTGGAGTTGACGGAAGAGTACCTAACAGAAAGTGGATATAGCATGGAAGACAAGGCGTCTTATACTGAGGCGGCAAAAAAACATGCTGAAATGAGCAGAACTGCTTCTGCGGGTAAATTTAAAGGTGGCTTAGCTGAACATTCCATAGAAACAACCGCGCTGCACACGGTATCTCATTTGTTGCTTGCTGGTTTAAGGGAAGTGCTAGGTGATCATGTCCACCAACAAGGAAGTAATATTACTTCCGAACGATTACGGTTTGACTTCAACCATGATGACAAACTTACACCCGAGCAAATAGCTGAGGTGGAGAAGTATGTGAATGAGGCGATTTCCTCCAAAGCAGTTACCTCTATTTCGGAGCTGCCTAAGCTTGAAGCGAAAGAAAGTAATGTGGAAGGGAATTTTTGGGATAAATATCCGGATATCGTTAAGGTGTATACCATCCAGGATCACGAAGGGAAGGTGTGGAGCCGGGAAGTATGCGGAGGACCTCATGTAGAAGATACCACAAACTTAGGAACGTTCCGTATTACAAAAGAACAATCTTCTGCTGCGGGAGTCAGAAGGATTAAGGGAGTAATCAACAGTCATTTCCAGAACGCGGAACAATAGCTGAGGTTGTCAAAAACAAACTACAATCAAAGCCGCTAAATGTAGCGGCTTTTTTGGTGTCCACCTAGTTTGCACGATAATGAGGATCGTCAACATTGGTATGCCAAAAGAATGCGTAGAGTGGTACTTAAATCATCCTCATTTGCAGTTATTATAATAGATTTGTCAGAAAACCTGCCATGGGTGTAATATGATATACAGTAGGATAACAGGTATAATTCATACTTAACATTAACTTAGGAGTGGTTGCAGTGAAGATTCTTGTAGATGATTTGAGCAGGGCACAAGTGATTGGATTAATTGCAGAACATCTGCAAGGAATGGCAGAGGACTCTCCGCCAGAGAGTATACATGCCCTTAATCTGGACGGGTTGAAGCAGCCGGAAATTACCTTCTGGTGCGCTTGGGAGGATGAAGAGCTTCTGGGCTGCGGGGCGATCAAGGAACTAAACAAAGAGCATGCTGAGCTCAAATCCATGCGGACCGCTAGGAAGCATTTGCGCAAAGGTGTAGCCAGAACTATTCTTGCTCATATTATTGAAGTAGCCGTAAGACGCGGATACAAACGGATCAGCCTCGAGACTGGCTCCATGGATTCATTCATCCCCGCCCGCAAGCTGTATGAAGATTTCGGCTTCACGTATTGTGAGCCGTTTGCAGATTATATCCCGGACCCGAATAGCAGATTTATGACGAAGGAACTGTAGTTTATTATATAACACTTGAAGAACAGCATTCTGCAGTTACAGAGGATGCTGTTTTTTGGCGTGTATACGCAATCCCTTCTACCCAGAAAGGGACCCATACTAGAAAATATGGAATTATCTTCATCTTTAACTTGATTAGTATTATTATATTTGTTATATATGTAATATAACATATAAAGAAGGAGGGTTATTCGTGTTCATAGAGCTTGATCTGCAATCGGAAACCCCCATCTATACACAACTGGTTGACCAAATCGTTGAAGGGATCGCCTCTGGCGAGCTGAAGCCCGGCGATTCGCTTCCGTCGATTCGGAGCCTGGCCGAGGACCTCGGGATCAATCTCCATACCGTCAATAAAGCCTACAATTTGCTCAAGCAGGAGGGCTTGCTTCAAGTGAACAGGAAGACGGGCGTTATTGTTCAGCCGGGCGGGATGCCTGGTGTGACAGAGGTGTTCGCGGAGAAGCTCCGGCGGCAGCTGCGGTCTCTTGCTGCTGCAGCTGCGGTACGGGGCATGGCGGAAGAGGTATTCGCACAAGAGAGCAGATCGGTGTACCAGGATATAATCAGGATTCGCGGAGGGGAACAACATTGACACAAGAACCGATGGTTATTATTTTCGGCAGTTATTTGATGATTACTATGATGCTCAGCTTACAGGCCTATCGCGGATTAAGGACCTTTCTGTTCGGCATTGCTCTGCCGGAAGAGGTACTGAATGACCCATCCATCCGTGCCATTCGCCGGAATTACGCTTTGCTTACCAGTGGTTTTGCGGTCGTCATCGGGTGGGCTTGCTTGTTATGGCTGCGCCATCAACCGGCCCGGGGTCTCCTGATTTTGACAACATCCATCTTGCTTTTAATGTTTGCTTCATCCTTCGCAGTTTGGCTCAGCCGGATGTCCGTGCAACGCTTGAAGACTGCCAGAGGTTGGCAGGTTGACGTGGAAACGAAGCGCACTGCAAGTCTCAAACTCAGCCGGATGCATAGTCCGGTGCTACGCACTTGGTGGTATTCGGCAAATGCTGCCGTTATGGCGCTATGCATCTTCTTTGCTATTGCAAGATGGGATACGATTCCGCAATTGTTGATTCTCGGAAATTTCCACTTCAACAAATCCGTGTGGACCGTGTTCATGCTGAACAGTGTGCAAGCGCTGAATATCACCGTGTTCGTCTGCTGCAATCTACTGATCAGCCGTGCCAGAACATCGCTGGATCCCCAGGACCGGGAAGGTTCGCTGCAAAAACAGTTGAAGCTCAAGAAAATCCATTCACTCTTAGCTTGGGGAGCCTCACTTCTAATGGTTGTATTCTATGGAGTAGCGCAAGCCATAGCGTTGTACGGCTGGAGGGGCAATCTGCTTTTTCTCTCCGGCATGGCGCTCTGCACATTGCTTTTCGTGGCACTAATCGGCGTAATACTTTACATACGGATCAAGGGTATGGATCAGCTAAGAGACGTTCCATCGTTGGAGGAAAGACACTGGAAGTGGCTCGGCCTCTTTTACGTGAATCCTGAAGATCCGGCGTTGATGATTCCTAACAATCACGGTTTCGGCTGGGCGATCAATATGGCCAATCCGCGCAGTAAGATCATAGCCGCCGCGATTATAGCTGTTCCGATAATCGAAACTATACTAGTTTTTCCTTTATTCAATAAATGAAGAATTATCGTGAAGGGAAAGTTCAAATGCTAAGAAACCGTTGGATAAATGTAGCTATGCTATTGTTGTGTCTGCTTCTGCTGTTAACCGCCTGCAACGACAAGCCACCTGTGGAACTCACCCTGAAAGCTGCACAGGAGAAAGCAACTCTCCTCACAAATACGTACGACACGAACAGCGTGCAATACGCCCTTATCGATCATGGCCGCATAACCGTATCCGGCCAAGCCGGCAAGAATGATGAGGAGGGACAGAGGCCGCTCACGAAAGACACGATGTACGGAATCGGCTCAACCAGTAAAATGTTTACCACGGTTGCCGTTATGCAACTGGTCGAGCAAGGGAATATCGGTCTCGACACACCGGTCGTCCAGTATGTCCCCGAGTTTACGATGAAGGATGAACGTTACAATCAGATTACACCGCGTATGTTGCTGAATCATTCCTCCGGTTTACAGGGTTCCTCGTATACTAACGCCTTTTTATTCAATGATAAAGATACTTACGCCTACGACACACTGCTGGAACAACTAGCCGGTGAGACCTTAAAGGCTGATCCGGGTGCTTATTCAGTGTACTGCAATGACGGCTTTTCACTTGCCCAGATTGTGGTCGAGCGCGTCAGCGGCATGGACTTCACCTCTTATATCCGTCGATATATTACGGAACCTCTAGGTATGGTTAATACGAAGACGCCGCTCGATTCTCCGGACGAAGCGAAGATGGCGGGGCTCTATTATCCTACCTATACAGGACAACTTCCTAACGAGACGGTCAACGTGATCGGAACCGGAGGCATTTATTCCACCGCGGAAGATTTGGTTCGTTTCTCACAAGTTTTCACAGGGGAAAAGGAAGAGGTCTTGTCTGGTAAATCGGCTGAGGCCGCAGCGCAAGACGAGTACAAGACGCCACTCTGGCCTGACGATGCGGACAACTCCATCGGATACGGTCTCGGCTGGGACAGCGTCGATCTCTATCCCTTCGGAGAATACGGAATGAAGGCACTGACCAAAGGCGGGGACACGGTTCTCTATCACACATCGCTCGTTGTGCTTCCCGAACAGGACATGGCGGCAGCTGTCGTCTCTTCCGGCGGAAGCAGTACATACGACCAGCTTCTGGCCAGCGAAATCCTGCTTCAGGCGCTGAAGGAGAACGGGACCCTTACGGAATTCAAGCCAGAGAAATCTTACGGTGTGCGGGTAAAGGCTGATATGCCGGAGTCCATGTTGCAATATGCGGGAATCTACGGCGCGACTGGTACAACAATGAACATCAAAATATCCACAGGCGGTGTCATGTCCATCACTTCGGAGCAGCCATCGGCTAATCCGAACCGGATGCTCAAATATTCGGCGGACGGCATGTTCCATAGTTCGGATGGAAAAGAGATGATCAGCTTTGTGACGGAGGAGAATGGACGCACTTACGAATGGATTCGACAATACGCTTCGGTGCCGGGTCTTGGGCAGGTAGCTATATCCATGTACAACGCTGAGAAGCTCAAGCCCCGAGATCTTCCGGCGCAGACCCGGGAAGTATGGATGCAGCGCGACGGCAAGAAATATTATTTACTGAATGAGAAGTATACATCGCTCGGTTATTTGATGTTCCCGCCCACCCAATTGAACCTGTCTAACCAATTGCCGGGGTACGTATTGGATAAGCGAATAACCGGCCCGAATACGGCTGTCTCCGAATTGCAAATTCCGGGATCGAACGGACGGGATCTCTCAAATCTTACGTTTTTTACACAAGACGGCGTTGAGTACTTGAATCATGGTGGATTCGTCTTAGTGAACGAGGACAACTTGAAGCCATTAAACTATGCTAAGAAGTCAACTGTTACGATTCCGCCTAGCGGATACGCCAGGTGGTATACGATAAGCGACAAAGACGAGGGCAAAATGCTTAAGGTGAGCGTATCCTCGAATGGTTCCTTCGCCGTTTATGATGACATGGGGACATGCCTCTACTTCAGTGTCATCGGCGGCAAGGATCAGACCACGCTGCCTGCGGGAGGAACGATTGTTTTCGCCGGAGATGCTGGCACGAAGTTTGAGGTTTCCACGCAATAATATCGCATAATGGAAAATGGAATATTTAAAATCCTTATCTGGGTTTCACTCCAATAAAGGGCACTTTTTAATCTTTCAAACAATCTTTAAACAGGCCTTACACTTCGCCATGCATCAGTCTGTATAATAGAACTCTCTGAAACCTGCGCAAATTGCAGGTTTTTTTCGGTTGAGAAGAGGGAA
This sequence comes from Paenibacillus sp. FSL P4-0338, assembly GCF_038002365.1. Classification (NCBI taxonomy): domain Bacteria; kingdom Bacillati; phylum Bacillota; class Bacilli; order Caryophanales; family Paenibacillaceae; genus Paenibacillus; species Paenibacillus sp. FSL P4-0338. The sequence goes on from NZ_JBBOCG010000001.1 coordinate 1,726,552, forward strand.
TGGCAATTGAAGAGCCAACAAATTAATTGACCAAAGGATGGAAAAGACTTATTATTTCTATAAAATGGTTTGTAAGGAGTGAAATAGGAGTTGTTGGAACTTGACGGTATGGATGCTGACTCTTTAATAGCTATGCTAAAAGCTTCATTCACCTTAGACAATTTTACAGCAATGATAGATATATCTGACATGCTTATTGAAATGATCGCAGTAATACATGCTACAGCCCCCAAAGGATTTGAGGCCCAGAGGTTAAAGCGTTCTATAGTCTATTACTTTGGGTTTAGTCTTTGTGCGAAGGGCATTGCTCTTCAAAAACTTGGCGATTACAAAAGTGCTCGACAGTGTATAGAAAAGTATTCAGATTTGAGCTGGGTTCAGCTTTTTGACGAAGAGTCATTGGAAGAAATTGAATATTATAAAAATACCGCTAGAGCAAACGCCTTCGTTCTTGACTTACTTGAGGGAAAGAAGGAGGTATTGCCTGAATACGTGAAATTTTTAAAGCTGGGTGCGAGGGAAGAATTGACCGCTGGGTTGCTAAATATCTTGGACTCCGCTTTAAGATACAACTACCAGGTGGACTGGGCATTGGAAGAACTGCAGAGTGACGTTGAGAAACCTGATGATACTTCACCTGCTGTAGATGTTAGGTACTACATAGAATATATTCATCTATTATCTATTTATTGGTTTAAACGGAAGAAGTCAGCTATTGCAATAACCCTAACTCTGGAAAATATCGTATTAAGTGGTAGACTATTTGATAGAGCAGGCTTTAGAAAAGCTATTGCTTTTTATGAACTTGTTAGAGCTGAGGCCAATATTTCACAGCTACAAGAGTATCATGCAATAATGCGAAATATTCTAGAAGGGGAGTTCAATGATGAAAATTATGAAAAAGAAGCTTTTGTTATTGACAACCGTATTGCTGATTAGCTCATTAACCATTTTGACTGCCGCAAGCGCCGAGGAAATCACTGCACTTCAGACCACAAAAGTGACAACCAATAGCCACGGCATGGGCCACTGATTTGTCTGAAATGAATATTAAAGAAAGACTCTATCGTCAAGTGATAGAGTCTTTTTAATTGGGTCCCCATGCTCAACAGCCAGTAACTTTTTTAAAAAAATCATGCACGAAATGCAACAATCCCGCCCCCTACAAGCGGCCTATGCTGAAATCCTGCACGAAATGCAACAAATCCAGCGCTAACTGGCTCTCTACACCGGAATTTGTGCAAATAATGCAACATTGTACCGCAGCCAGCAACAGTCATAGAGAAATCCTGCAAAATGTGCAACAACCAATACTCTCCGCTACCCTGCGGCTGTCTGAGTATTGTCCGCTAAAGAACTTACTCAAGTCGTTGAAATAGATGAAGAAAAGTAAATGTTTGAACAAGGACAATGTACTGCTTTTAACACCACCACATATTTTACAGAAACTGTATTAGTCAATTTGGCTAAACCGTTGAATGTTCATGAATGGGGTGGTGGGCCATGGCAGTTAAGAGCGGCAAGGAATATATCGAGCGTATCGACCGCCAGCAGATCAAAATATGGTACCAGGGTAAAACCATCCAAAGGCCTTTATCCAGCCATCCCGCCTTCAACGGATTAATGAAGACCCAAGCTGAAATGTATGATATGCAGCATCAGCAGAAAACCATCGAACAAATGACCTTTCAAAGCGGGACGGATGGGGAGCGCTACGGACTTTCCTTCCTGGCCCCGAGAAGCAAGGAAGACCTGGTCCGCCGGAGGATCATGATGGAATTGTGGGCTGGGAAGCACCACGGGTTTTTAGGGAGATCACCCGATTATATGAACACGACGCTGATGTCTTTATATACCGCTGCGCATCTGTTACAAGAATACAATCCGGAATATGAAAATAATCTTAAAAAGTACTATGAGTACTGCCGCAGCCAGGACATTACCTTATCCCACGCATTCATTCAGCCGTTTGCCAGCCGGTTGTCCGAAGTGGTGGACGAGGTGGAGGATTCCATTACAGCTAAAGTTGTCGAGCGCAAGGAGAACGGAATTGTGGTAAACGGTGCTTTTATGATGGCTACGCAGGCAGCAACCTGTGATGAAATACTGGTGATCCCTTCACCTCTCCCTTCCATGATGGAACAGGATAATCCATATGCCTTTGCTTTTGCCGTTCCCAATGATCTGGAAGGGATGACCTTCATTTGCCGTGAGAGTTACTCAGGCTCATCTCAATATGATCATCCGCTGAGCAGCAGATTTGAAGAAATGGACGCCATGGTGATCTTCGATCACGTCTTCATCCCACGCAACCGTATCTTTTACTTAGGGAATCAAGAGATTGGAGAGCGGCTGTTCAGCGAAGGGAATTTTCACAGCCATGCCGGCCATCAGGTGCTTACACGCTACATTGCCAAGACGGAATTTCTGCTCGGCCTGATCTCTAAATTGTCAGATGAACAGAATATCGCTCTCGAAGCGGTAACGATGGAGCGGATATCCCGGATTTTGACCATGCTTGAGAATTTAAAAGCTCTTCGCCTGGCTTCCGAAATGATGGCAGAACCGGATGCCAAGGGTTATTATGTGCCGGCCCACAAGCCGCTGATTGCGGCTACGATGCAGTATTCCTCTTTTTATCAGGAGATGCTGGGTATGCTCCAGGACATCAGCTCCAGTAATCTGGTGATGCTTCCTTCCGAGACAGACCTGGGATCTGATGCCGGCGGCTTTATCCGTCTCTATCTTAAAGGACAGGATTCATCAGCCTGTGACCGGATTTCGCTCTTCCGGCTAAGCTGGGAACTGGCTATCGGCCCCTTCGGCGGCAGGCAAAGACAGTTTGAGCGCTTTTTCTTCGGAAACACCCGCGCGCTTACTTCCCGGATGTATAACGTGTACAGTCTTGATAAATACAAGACGATGATTGATGAATTTCTGCAGCGTGGAGAAACCCAGGTCTTTTAAAGACTCTGGGTTTCTTTTGTATTTCAACGACAAGCCGTAATTGCTGCCAGATAGCCGTGAAAGTATAATGGCTAAGAGAGAAGTAATGGAGGGGATCATATGAGAGAGCTGAAAAATATTGAAGAACGTATCCTGGACCGCGCGCTGTATCTGATGGGGAAGAACAAAAGCTGTAATATCGCGATCCGCACCATTGCCAAAGAAGCGGATGTTAATGTGAGTGCCATCAATTATTATTTCCGAAGTAAAGACGAAATGCTCAACCTGGTTAAGGAATTCTATATTCAAAATATCCTTACGGTATTGTCAATCTTACGAGATGAAGCCTGCAGTCCAAAAGAGAAGCTGCTGCTGGCAGCAAACGAGATTATGGAATATTCGCTGCGTTTTCCCGGTAACCGGGTAATCTACACCCATTCCTTAGAGTGTTCAGATGATGATAAAACTTCAAGACGCGTTATTGATCTGTCAGAGGAGATTGGCAGCCTGCTCAAAGCGTGTTTACGTAAGCTAATACCAGAAGATGATGATAACTTCAGGTTCAAGCATTTGATTTTCACTTCATCTATTAATTATCCTACGGAATACGAAGGGATTACGGAAACAGATGGATTATTCCTGACTGACAGAGAAGCGCGTATAGAATACCTTAACCTGTTGATTGATTCGTTATTTTCCGATTAACAGATCGTATGAACAACGCCGCAGAAAATTCAAACATTTTGTTTTAAACATATTGTCATAACTCATTCGCTCAGGTATATTTGAGGTGTCAGTAATCAGGTCGAACTGATCATGTGAAATATATAACAAAGTTTCGCGCCTTGAAAAAGAATGTGAAGGAGAATGTATTATGGCTTATCCTGCTTTGTTCAGTCCTATTCAAATCAGAGGGTTAGAGTTGAAGAACCGTATTATCTTTCCGGCCATGGGCACCAAAATGCCTAGTGAGGAACGCTTTGTTACCCAGCAGCTTATCGATTACCATGTAGCCAGAGCAGAAGGAGGCTGCGGTTTAAATTTCACTGAGGTATGTTCGGTATATGGGCCAGCTGCGCCTAAGAAGTTCCTGGCCATCTCTGATGATAAATATATCCCTGGTCTACAGCAGCTTACAGAGGCCATCCATGATGCAGGCGGCAAGGCAGGAATTCAGTTATGGCTGGGTGGATTGGCCGTTGCTAGTGATAGTGAGCAAATAATCATTATTCCAAGTCCCGTGCCTGTGCCTGGTACAGAATACACCATACCGGGAGCAGATATTGAGACTTTACAGGCTGCGGCTAAGTCCTTCGGAGAAGGGGCACGGCGGGCAGTCGAAGCCGGCTTCGACGCCATTGAATTTCATGCAGGCCATAACTATACTCCGCATTCTTTCCTGAGCCCCTTCTTTAACCGGAGAACCGATGAATACGGGGGAAGCCTGGAGAACAGAGCCAGATTCCTGATTGAATGTATTACTTCGATTCGCGGTAACATTCCGGCAGATATGCCGTTGTTTATGCGTATTGATGCTCACGATGATTATCTGGAGGGCGGACTGAGTATAGAGGATGTTATCGCATTCTGTAAAATGGCACAAGCTGCCGGCGTGGATGCGCTTGACGTCTCCAGAGGTAATTTCTCTTCTGCGGCAATCAAATATGAGGTTCCTCCTATCGACCTGCCAAGAGGGTTCAATGTCGATAATGCAGCCAGAATCCGCCGGGAAACAGGGATGCTGACTGTTGCGGTAGGACGTATTAATGCCCCTGATCAGGCAGAGGACATCCTTGCGGCTGGCAAAGCAGATATGGTGGTGATCGGACGCGCCCAGCTTGCTGACCCTGAATTCTGCCTGAAGGCAGAGTCCGGCAACAGCAACGATATTGTAGAGTGTGTCGCTTGCAATCAGGGCTGTTATGACGGATTTGTCTCAAGTGAAGTGCCATTCATTACATGCTTAAGGAACCCGGCTTTGGGCAGAGAAGCGGAATACAAGCTGATGATAACAGATCATCCCAAGAAGGTTGTAGTTGCCGGTGGCGGAATCGCCGGTTTGGAAGCGGCCATGGTGCTGAAACGCAGAGGGCATCAGCCGATTGTATGCGAGGCGGCAGGAGCGCTGGGCGGCCAGTTTGCCCTGGCTGGGGAAGCGCCAAGAAAAGAAGAGATGAAAGCAGCCGCTATATCCCGGGGAGAACAGGTAATCAGAGAGGGCATTGAGGTCCGACTGAATAGTCCGGTTACGGAGTCGCTCCTGGAAGAACTTGAGCCGGACGAAGTGATTGTGGCCGTAGGCGCAGCCCCCATGGAGCTGAGAATTCCCGGAAGCCAGTTGACCAAGGTTACGAATTCGCATGATGTACTGTCTGGAGAAGCCATGATTTCCGGAGAAGTCGTTATTGTCGGCGGGGGACTCGTTGGTCTTGAGGTTGCTGAATACCTGCATGGTAGGGCTTCCAAGATCACTGTAGTCGAGATACTGGATAAAGTAGCTAAAGACTTGGGTGAACTACGCTCGATCTGTGTCATGGAAAGCCTGCATGAATCAGGGGTCCAGCTTATGACCAACACCAAGTGCCTTGAAATTACTGAGGATGGAGTCGTCATTGAAAACAATGGTGAAGTATCTGCGTACCCGTGTGATTCCGTAGTTGTCGCCATCGGGGCAAAGTCACGGAACTATGAGGGGCTCCAGCATTTTTGCAATGAACATGATATCCCTGTTCATGTGATCGGTGATGCCTTGCGTGCCCGCAGAGCCTTAAACGCTGTCAGCGAAGCGCATGAAGTGGCGAGAATGATCTAAGCAATAACACCACACTATGCTTCCAAAAAAGATACCAAATTACCATATTATTTGGTGAAATTGCCTTATTCTAATAAAGTAAGCGATCTCATTAGATTTGATTATCATTGGAGGAGAGCACGTGGAGCGTAATATCAAAGAAATTATTAGCCAAATGACCTTGGAAGAAAAAGCAGCAATCTGCTCTGGACAAGATTTCTGGAATACCATACCCATCGAGCGTCTTGGAATACCTTCAATTATGATGACAGACGGCCCCCATGGACTTCGGAAGCAAGAAGGGGAGGCAGATCACCTTGGCGTGAACCAAAGTGTTCCTGCCACCTGCTATCCCACCGGAAGCGGTCTTGCCTCCTCTTGGAATACCGGGCTCGCAGAGCAAATGGGCTCCATGATTGGACTGGAAGCGTCAGCTGCGGATGTATCGATTGTTCTTGGACCAGGAGTGAACATCAAGCGCTCCCCATTATGCGGCCGGAACTTTGAATATTTATCAGAGGACCCGTATTTATCAGGAACACTGGCAGCGAGTTATATACAAGGTGTACAGAGCCAGGGCGTCGGCACCTCCATTAAGCATTTTGCCGTAAACAATCAGGAATATAAAAGAATGTCAGTCGACGCCCAGGTGGACGAACGAACCTTGCGGGAAATCTATCTTGCCAGCTTTGAATATGCCATTAAACAAGGACAGCCCTGGACGGTCATGGCTGCGTACAACAAAGTGAACGGGGAGTATTGTTCAGAGAACACCCGTCTATTAACAGACATCCTCCGCGAAGAATGGGGCTTTGAGGGTGCAGTGATCTCGGACTGGGGAGCCGTCAACGAGCGGGACCTGGGCGTTGCTGCCGGTATGGATCTTGAAATGCCATCCAGTAACGGAGTCGGCAGCAAGAAGATTATTGAAGCTGTCCAATCCGGCAGACTGAGTGAAGCTGTGCTTGATCAGACTGTAGACAGAATTTTAACACTTGTCTTCAAAGCTGTCGAAAGCCGGAAAGAGAATATTACCGTTGATCCTGAGGTTCAACATCTTAAAGCCCGTGAAATTGCCGGAGAATGTATGGTTCTGCTCAAGAACGAAGAGGCTATCCTTCCTATCGGAATTAAGGATTCAGTTGCGGTAATCGGTGCTTTTGCCCGGAAGGCGCGTTATCAGGGCGGGGGCAGCTCCCACATTCTTCCTACTAAGCTCGATACGATATATGAAGAAATGGTTAAGATTGCCGGAGCGGATGACCGTATAAGGTATGCGGCCGGCTATCCGCTGGATACCGATACGATCGACGAAGAACTGATTCAGGAGGCGGTTGAAGCTGCAAGACAGTCGCAAGTTGCCGTTATTGTTGCCGGTCTGCCTGAACGTTATGAATCGGAAGGGTTTGACCGAAAGCATCTTCAGTTGCCGGATAACCATCGGAGGATGATTGAAGCCGTCGCTGCGGAACAAGCCAATGTTGTAGTTGTACTCAGCAACGGAGGACCGCTTGAAATGCCTTGGCTGGATAACGTTAAAGCTGTGCTGGAGGCGTATTTAGGCGGACAGGCTTCCGGGGGAGCCGTAGCTGATCTGCTCTATGGGCTTGTCAATCCGAGCGGCAAACTCGCTGAGACCTTCCCTAAAAAGCTAATTCACAACCCGTCCTACTTAAACTTCCCGGGGGATGGGGAGACAGCGGAATACAGAGAAGGCATATTCGTGGGCTACCGCCACTACGACACTAGAGAAGTTGAACCGCTATTTCCCTTCGGTTTCGGCTTAAGCTATACGCAATATGAGTATACAGATCTTAAGCTCAGTCATCATACGATTCAGGACACAGACCGTTTGTCCGTTACAGCTAAAATCAGGAACATAGGACGTATGGCTGGAAAAGAGGTCGTTCAGTTATATGTAAGTGATATTGAATCAACACTCCCCCGCCCAAGCAAGGAGTTAAAAGGCTATGCCAAGGTTGCGCTTCAACCAGGAGAAGAGACAACCGTTCAATTTGAGCTGGATAAACGATCCTTTGCGTATTACGATGCCAAGCGTCAAGATTGGATTGTTGAGACGGGGGAATTCGAAATTCTCATCGGCAGCTCTTCCAGAAATATCGAACTAAAAGACACGGTAGTGGTGGAATCAAGTACTGTTCTGCTCCAAACCATCACAAGGCATTCTACCTTTGCGGACCTGCTTCAGCATCCCCGTGGCGCTGCTATTATGGAAGCAATGGGACAACATGATGTTAAGGATAGTGGTTTGGGAGAAGGAATGGACGAATTAATTCTGAACACTTCGTTGCATAACGCGGCCATGATGAGTAATGGGCTGTTCACTGAAGAGACACTTCAGAGCATTCTTGCCGCTGTGAATAGCTAATTCGAGTATAAGTCCAATAAGCCCGGTAGAACCAGGCTTATTGGCTTAAATGTTGTGTTTGCTGATACTGTTTCGGGGTTAGCCCTGTATGCTTTTTGAAAACCTTAGTAAAGTAGCTCTGATCAGAAAAGCTCAGGAGTGACCCGATTTCGGACAGAGGTGTATTCGAGAACAGAATCATATTTTTGGCTTCTTCAATTTTAATCTGCTGGATATACTCATTAACCGGTACACCCGTCTCCTTTTTAAATATAACCGACAAATAATTCGGGCTGATGCCGGCGTGACCGGCAATGGATTCATGGGTGATCCTGGAGAATCGCTGGTCATAAATATAATTTTTGCATGTGGTAACGGTTTTAGAATACCGGGCTTCCTTAACCTGAGCTACTTTTTCGGTCAACTCAAAAAATGCAACTAAACATAACTGATCAATTTCTTTTTCCGTCCGCAATTCCTCCAGGCGTTGAATGTACAGATCGCTTACCGAAAAGGAAATTTCTGAATGAAGCCCTCCCTCTATCGCCGCTCTGGCAGCTAGAGCAATGCCTATAATGCCTAGATTTTTTTTGGAGCGGATGTGGCTTGATTTGGACAGTATCCCCGTATTCTCCTTGCCAAGCTGCGAGAATCGCTTAAGCGCTTCCGTTTGGCCTTCTCTTATGATCGTTAACAATTTCTTTTCATAAAGGGGATTATGATGAGGGGCCAGCTCGTCGTTTGGTGCAAAGCGGATGGCACCCGGCATCTTGGTTTCTTCAACCTGCAGCTCCAGTTGATCTTGTATCTGATCGGCTGCAATGAACTTGCCGCTGAACATCTGATAGATCAGAACGGCAATGTTCACCAGCTTCCCGTAGGTGATGACAGGAAGAGACTGATAATAATGAAACACCTGCTCCCGGTTGGCGAAGAGATTCGTATCGTTGATTAGCCCGTTTATTTTGTGGTCGAATAGCGTGAAGGGCAGAGAGGGGCCGACAATAATGGTTCCTTCAAAGCTCTGGTTACTGACCACACTCATGGATATGTAATTTTCAAAAAAGAGCGTTTTTCTAATGACAGGGATCTCTTTACAAATCGCAGGCTCTAATTCCAAAACATTAAAGAATAATTGTTTATCGTTTCCATATAGAGGATTTAACATCCGATCATCCAAGCATTCAACAAGAACGTCACCGGCAGGACCAATAAAAAACACGGACAGCTCAAATAGCCCGGATATGAGCTTGCAATGGCTTGCAACGCTTTGTTCCATAAAAACCTCCTATGACTGCCTCATAGTATTAAGCTTCTAAAATTACAATCATAATACCATAATATTCACTGCTATTTCATTACAATAAGAGTAGTAGGTATCATAAAATTTCTGGAATTATCGAAAGGCGGATACAGATGGAGTTAAACAATCTTCGCATTGAATACATGGACAATCCCCTTGGCTTGGATACACCAAGCCCGCGCTTCTCATGGCATTTGGTTTCTTCAGCGCAAGGAGTCATGCAGACTGCCTATCAGATCACTGTAACCAAGGATACTGAGGAGGTTTGGAATTCAGGTAAGGTGGAGGCGGACACTTCAATTCTGGTAGAGTATGCTGGCCTCCCGCTTCAGGCCTCTAGTTTTTATCAGATTCATGTCACTGCATGGGACAATCAAGGCAATCAAGCCAGTATTGCAGGACATTTCGAAACAGGTCTTCTGAAGGGAAGTAACTTTACAGCAGATTGGATTACGCATACCTTCCCGGATGATGAAACTGCACCTCCCGTTTTCCAAAAGATCTTCACTGCAGAAAAGGATATACAGTCAGCCCGTCTCTATGCATCCTCATTAGGAGTTTATGAAATTTCTATTAATGGAAATCGGGTAGGGGATCATTATTTTGCTCCTGGCTGGACGAATTACAAGGAGCGGCTGCAATATCAGACCTATAGCTTAGACGGACTCTTGGAGCAGCAAAATAAAATAGAGATCACAGTTGGAAATGGCTGGTATAAAGGGATCTTTGGCTTCACCTGTACTCCGAATCATTACGGGGACAGAGTGGCCGCTATCGCCGAACTGCACATCGTCTATACAGACGGATCGAAAGAAGTAATTGTGACAGATGAGAGCTGGAAGGTGACGAAGGGACCGATCCGCTCCAGCGAAATCTACATGGGAGAGACCTATGACTCCTGTTATGTAGACGATACTCAATATGAAGTGGTCCCATTCTCCTATAATAACGAGCGTCTTGTCGCCCAGGAAAGTGAACCGGTCAGGATTACCAAAAGGCTGCCCGCAGTGAAGCTCTTTACGACACCCAAAGGAGAGCAGGTTATTGATTTCGGACAGATTCTGACCGGATTCGTAGAGCTGCAGATTACCGGGCGTGAGGGCCAGGTCATTACTATCCGGCATGCCGAGGTACTTGATAAAGAAGGGAACCTGTACCCTGAGACCTTGCGGCAAGCAATCTCTATTGACCGTTTTATTTGTAATGGGAAAGAGCAAGTCTTCCGGCCGCATTTTACTTTTCATGGGTTCCGTTACATTGCGGTCGAAGGCTTAGAGGTCATTCAACCGGAGCTGTTCACCGCCTGCGTACTGCATTCACATCTGGAGGAAACAGGCAGTCTGACCACCTCGAGTGAAATGGTTAACCAATTATTCAGTAATATTCAATGGAGCCAGCGCGGTAATTTCCTTGACATTCCTACGGACTGCCCGCAAAGAGATGAACGTCTTGGCTGGACAGGCGATGCTCAGGTGTTTGCCGGAACGGCTGCCTTTAATATGAATGTAGCCTCCTTCTTCACGAAATGGCTGCGTGATCTTGCTTCTGAGCAGACTGAAGAATATGGCGTTCCGCATGTAATCCCAAATATCCTGGGGAATCAGGAAGGAGCTGCTGCATGGGGCGATGCTGCGGTTATTGTTCCTTGGACCGTGTATCAGATGTATGGCGACCTTAGGCTGCTGGAGCAACAGTACGACAGCATGAAGGGCTGGGTTGATTACATCTCTGGACGCTGCGGGATTAATGGGCTGTGGCAGACAGGATTTCAATACGGAGACTGGCTCGGACTTGATAAGGAAGAGATCAGTAATGAGCGGACCGGGGCTACGGATGTGTATCTGGTGGCTAACGCTTATTATGCCTATTCCACAGAGCTGCTGACCAAGACTGCCAGCGTGTTAAACAGATCTGAGGATGCCACCAAATACGAAACGCTTCATAGCCAAATCAAATCAGCGTTCCAGGAAGAGTATATTTCCGCAACCGGCAGATTAGTCAGTGAGACTCAAACGGCTTGCGTATTAGCTCTTCATTTCAATCTGGTGGAGGACAAGCACCGGGAGAGAGTCCGCAAGACCCTGGAGTCTAGCATAGCCCAGCATAAGAATCACCTTACGACCGGTTTTGTGGGCACTCCATATCTGTGTCATGTATTATCTGAGAATCAAATGCATGAGCTTGCGGGCACCTTGTTCCTGAAAGAAGATTTTCCGTCCTGGCTCTACGCAGTTAAGAAGGGAGCTACAACCATCTGGGAACGGTGGAACTCCATTCTCCCGAATGGAGATTTCGATACATCAGGCATGAACTCCTTAAATCATTATGCGTATGGTTCTATTGGGGAATGGATGTACAGGAAGCTGGCTGGTATTAATCAGATCGAACCCGGGTTTAAAAAGATCCTGATACACCCTCAGTTCATAAAAGGAATAAGTGCAGTAGAAGGTATTTATCATTCAATATATGGAGAAATCAAGAGCTCATGGTCTTGCCGGAATGGGGGAATTATCGTCAATGTGACGATCCCTGCCAATACTGCTGCGGTCATTATATTGCCTGAGCAGGAAGACCCGATTGAAGTCGGTTCTGGAGATTACTGTTTTAGATATCCTACACAGACCAATCTGGACATAGAGCGGTTTACTTTGGACTCCACGCTTAAGGAAGTCATCGAAGAGCCGATAGCTCTTCTGATGATTGAAGAACACGCACCCGGTATGCTGGATCATCCGATGATTAAATATGCATATGATTTCTCTATAAGCGAATTGTTGACCAATACCCCTGAGGAAACAGCAATGTTGTTTAAACTGGTTTTGAAAACATTAAATGAACCGAAAAAGCAGGGGGCTATGCGTTGAAACAAGAGGGCGTTGCAGGATAACTGCAATGCCCTTTTTATTTTAATGTAACCTAGAAACTGCAGGGATGAAAGCGCTTAAAATAAATGTTGAGATAGCAATCATATTTCCAAAAAAACAATTACGATACCATATCTATTTATAACAGAGGATTAAAATAAGGAATAGAAAGCGTTATCATTATAAGGCAAACGGGGGTAAAATAATGAATGAAACAACGGATCTTTATAGTACAGAGGTTGTAACACCAACCAAAAAATCGAAACCATTAGGTACTGATGCCCAGGGTATCCAGAAAACGATGCGGCCTCATCATTACTTAGGTGACGGTGTAGCACAAATTGCACTGAACTCCATTAGCGGACTTATTGGGATGGTTACTTACTTTTATACAGATAAGGTGGGTATTGCAGCTGCAACAGTAGGCACAATTATGCTGATCACCAAGTTAGTTAATGCATTCACGGACCTGCTAATGGGCCGTATCGTTGATGGTACTAAATCGAAGTACGGGAAAGCACGGCCTTGGATGCTGTGGATGGCTCTCCCGGCACTGGCCGCTATCATTTTGCTATTTACAGTTCCTGCCGATGCATCTAACACGGTGAAAACGATCTATGCATTGGCTACAGTAATATTCGCTTCTGCCATTGTCTACACGGGAATTGCTATTCCGTACGGAAGCTTAATGGCCATTCGTACGAAAAGCGTAGAAGAACGCGGTAAGATGGGCCTTACCCGTACCATCTTCGGATACATGATTGGAATCGTTGTCTCTGTTGTATTAATTCCGGTTACCAATATGCTGGGTGGAGATCAGAAGGCTTGGATCATCGTTGCCGTCGTGCTTGGATTATTATCAGCCATTGCACTGGTCCTGACCTTCCTTTCCTCCAAAGAGAACAATGCTAACGTCAATTTGAATGAAAGCGATAACGTACCCTTCTGGGAAAGTATAAAGCTCCTGTTTAAGAACAAATATTGGATCATCATGTTGTTTGCTCAATTATTTATTAATATGATGTATACGCTTAACGGCTCAACGGGGATCTATTATACCAAATATATTTTAGGTAATGAGGATCTGATCGGAATCATGGGTGCTGTTGGTTTGATTCCGGTATTTCTCGGCTTCGCTCTTGTGGGACCAATGATTAAAAAGTTTGGCCTTTCCAGCACTGCACGTATCGGGCTGATCGTCGGAATCGCTGCCTTGGGTATCCGCTGTTTCATGCCATATAGCTTTGTCGCTGCATTAGTGCTCGGTGGAATAACAACTCTGGCAACCATCCCCATGATGGCTGTGGGCGGGGTGCTCGTCAATAATACTGTAGAGTACGGTGAATGGAAGACAGGTAAGCGTCTGGTGGGGATGGTCAATAGTGCAAACAGCTTTGGAGTTAAAATTGGTATGGGCCTAGCCGCAGCGATGATTGGGTGGATTCTGGCCATGGGGGATTATGATGGAACATTAACCACACAGCCGGATTCCGCAATAACCAGTATTCTTGTTCTTACTGTATATCTTCCTGTGGCAATACTCGTGCTTACGTATCTCTGCCTGCGCAAGTATGACCTGGATGCGAAGTATCCTCAGATTGTAAAGGAACTGGAAGAACGCCGTAGTCAACAATAAACTGAATTGGTTCTGTTAACCAATGAGGACGTTGTCCTTCTTATGCTTTAATCTGACTTAAAAATATCTTTTTCAAAATATTAAGCTGCTCCGCTTCCTTAACTCCAAGGTCAGCCAATTCGCTAAACAAGGCGACTAACCGGTTATATTGAGCTTGATAAAGAGCGATATCCTCCAACGGCTCTTTTGATAAGGCCACGTAACATTCAAAAGCTTCTATCAGTTTTGAACTCTGCTGGTGTCCGGTAATACCGAAAAAAATGAATGCGTCAAAGATACGGCTCAACTTGTCATAGCAGTTTCCTTCGCCGCGAACGATTTTCTTATTATTGTAATGATACCAATACTATCATTTTGGAGGTGCCTCGATTATTGACCATGAATGAGAATGCCAACCCAACTAGACCTGAAGTTGATTTTATGGACAAGGCTTTTATCCAGCAGCCCTTTGCAGCTTATGAACGGCTGCGCGAAGAGGAGCCGGTACATCGTTTTCTGCTGCCGGGCGGGCAATTTGCCTGGTTAGTCTCCAGGTATGAGGATGCGCTTAAGGTTTTGCAGGACTCACGTTTTGTGACGAATCCCCCGAATGCCGGTAATGAAGAAGCTTCTTTGCCTTCGCACCAGGAAGTTATTTCTCGAAATTTGATTAGCGTTGGCCCTGAGGATCATCGCAGATTGCGGCGTTTAATTCAAAAAGCTTTTACACCCCGGATGATTGAAGGACTTCGTGGGCGGATCGAGGAGATTAGCGAGGAGTTGTTGGATACTATTGCTGGAAAAGGCACCCGGAAAATGGATCTAATCGAAGAGTATGCCTTCCCGCTCCCTATTATAGTCATCTGTGAAATGCTGGGTGTGCCTCTGGAGGACCAGGATAGATTCAGAGGATGGTCCGATGTTATTATGGAAGGATTCAATAATCCGGAGCTTGACCAGGCTAGCGATGAGGTCATGAAGGCCTTCGTGGATTATTTACAGGAACTTATTGCCGAGCGGCGCAAGCATTTACAAAATGATCTTATCAGTTCTTTAATCAGCGTTGAGGAAGAAGGGGAAGCCCTAACAGAGCAAGAATTGTACGCGCTTGTATTTGTGCTGATTATTGCTGGTCATGAGACAACCGTTAACTTGATTGGAAATGGCGTGCTGGCACTGTTGGAGCATCCGGAACAGAAACAAATGCTTCTTGCCCAGCCCGAGTTCATTCAATCCGCTATTGAGGAAATGTTACGCTTCAACGGGCCGGCTGAGGTAAGTAATATCCGCTGGGCAACCGAAGATTTAGAGCTAGATGGCAAACAAATTCGCCAAGGAGATATGCTGTTCGTGTCCTTACTCTCAGCGAATCGTGATAGCCTTAAATTTCAAGAGCCGGATACCTTTGATATTACCAGGAAAGTCAATGACCATATCGCTTTTGGTAAAGGGGTTCACTATTGTCTCGGTGCTCCTCTCGCCCGGCTCGAAGGAGAAATTGCCGTTAGTGCACTGCTCCGAAGAATGCCGGATATCCGGCTGGAAGTTGAAGAAGAGCAGCTGGAATGGAGACCTGGCATGATTATAAGAGGAGTCAAGGCATTCCCTGTAACATTCTAATTGTAATAACTGAACCTATCTCAAAAAACCGTGGTAACGCGGTTTTTTGTTTGTATACATTCTCAAAGTTCCCTTTCGTACAGGGTAAACCTCCCTTTTGTACGATTCAACAACTGTATGACTGTAGTACAATCGTATGTAGCAGGGGAGGATGAATACAATGACTTCAATAATTGAAAGCGGAAGGGTATGAATATCCTGAATATGTTTAAGAATGATAAAAACCTTCAAAACGAAATAAATGATGAAATCATCGTTGCCCGGTTTCCTGTTTTACTCTGGGTTTCATTAGTCTACGCAGCTTCAGTGATACTTCAAGTGGTATACGGGTTGAACTGGGTAAATACTCTTATTTTCACCTTATGCTATATAGTCCATCTTTATCTTCATTGGAATTTGTACAAAATCCCCAAAACTAAAGTATGGATCTTCTTTTTAGTTCAAGGACTGCTGATTTTAACATGCGCTTTATTAATGCCATATAGTTCTCCGGCTGTTCTTATTGGCCTGCTTCCTGTTCTTATTGGTCAAAGCATTGGGATCTACTATCAAAAACGAAAAATTACACTTGTTGCACTATACTGTTTGGTTATCTTCTTTTACACCATGTTATATTTGGGCAATCAATATGACCTTTATCTTATGATGCCGTTATTTTCATTAATGCTGATTCTAGTAGTTGCCTATGCTTCATTATTTTTCCAACAGGTCCATGCCCGAATCCGCACACAAACGTTTCTGAGAGATCTTGAAAAGGCTCATAAAAAAGTGGAAGAATTGACACTCGCCAATGAACGTCAACGTCTTGCGCGTGATCTGCATGATACCCTGGCACAGGGGGTAGCGGGAATTATTATGCAGCTTGAAGCGGTTAATGCTCACCTTACTAATGGAAATACCTCCAGATCCCAGGAATTCCTTCAGATATCCATGGGACAGGCCAGGAGAATATTGGCGGAAGCCCGGCTGGCGATAGACAACCTCAGAGTGAAGTCGGCGGCTAACATTGAATTTGAGGAGTCGGTCGGCAATGAAATACGCAGATTTACCCTGGCGACAGGCATCCATATTCACAGTCAAATTGAGATTGTCTCTCTTTTGCCGGGAACGATAAAAGAGCATAGCTTACAGATCATCAGTGAATGCTTGATGAATATAACCAAGCACGCTAAAGCGGATAGCGTATGGGTAAATGTAAGTGAAAGGCCAGGTATCCTCCACCTGGAGGTCAGAGATAATGGTGCTGGGTTTGACACCAACCTAATCGGACAAAAAACGGGACACTATGGCATATTGGGCATGCAAGAACGCGTACGGTTAATCGGAGGGAACTTGGACATTAAGAGTCGTCCAACCGGGACACACATCCAAATTGAAGTTCCAATCCATGAAGGGGAAGGGAAATGAACTCATATAAAATACTTATTGTAGATGATCACATGGTGGTCCGAGAAGGATTAAAAATGATTTTGGAGACAGATGACCATTTTGAGATTGCAGGAGAGGCAGAAAATGGACAGGCCGCTCTCCGTTTAATCGATGAACTGTCACCCGATGTAGTTCTTCTCGACCTGAATATGCCGGTAATGAGCGGGGAGGAGACGCTACAAGCCTTAAAAGCGAGACATTCTGAGATTCCTGTCATTATCTTGACAACCTACAATGAGGATGGATTAATGATCAATGCGCTGGCCCTGGGGGCCAAAGGGTATTTGCTCAAAGATACAAGCCGGGACGAATTATTCCGGACCATTGAATCGGCAATCCGGGGAAGTACCCTGTTACAGGCTGATATCCTAACTAAAGTATTCGCGGCAAAGGAACGGTCAAAAATTGCCGGGGCAAGGGATACAGAACCCGTTAACCTTACGGATAAGGAGCTGCTCATTTTGCAGCTTGTGGCCCGGGGGTTTAAGAGTAAAGAAATTGCCTTTGATATGGGCGTTACGGAGCGGACAATTAAGTCGCATTTGACCAATATCTACAGTAAGCTTGGAGTAGAATCACGTGCCCAGGCCGTAGCTACTGCCATAGAACAGGGCATTCTTCATATCTAGTCACTCGACATTATCTAGCTATTCCCACCCTGGGATATGCCGGGATAGTGTCTTTTTTTGCTGTTTGTTACTTCCCAAAAGTACATGTCCACACCTTCCCCTTGGTACGATTCGCCCTTTAAGCTTTTCCTATACACTAAATACATAGAGAATACACAACAATAGGATGTCGGGAGGACACGAAATGGCAAAATATTTATACCGTTTAGGTCATTGGTCAGCAAGCAATGCGAAAGCTGTTATGTATGGAGGATTTGCAGTTTTAGTGGCATTTGCAATACTTGCGCTAAGCTTGGGGCCAGCGTTCAGTAACAACACATCTATTCCAGGGCTGAAATCCCAAGCAGCGATTGATCTGTTAAACAAAGAATTCGCCGGACCACAGGAAGATGGGGGACAAACCCGGCTCGTCATGAAAGCACCACAAGGTCAAAGCTTGTCCTCAGAAGCCTCTCAGACCGTCATTCAGAAAACACAAAAAGAGATTATGGAAGATCCGCAAGTGAAGTCCGTAGCCGGACCTTATGATAACCGGTCGCTAAATGCGGACAAGACGATAGCCTACATGGACATCACCTACAAAACACCTGCTGGTGAAGTCACAGAAGCTTCCAGAGAACATATCACAGCTGTAGCTGAAAACATGCACTTCTTAGACTGGCAAGCTGAACTGACGGGGTCTGCTTACGTCCAGATGAAAATCATGGGTCCGTCAGAAGTCATCGGTGTACTCATCGCTTTTCTGGTTCTGTCTATCACCTTCAGTTCCTTCCTGCTCGGAGTATTGCCAATTGCAACTGCAGTGGTAGGCCTCGGGATTGGCTTGCTCGGTGTAATAATCGGCTCTAATATGCTGGATATTCCCTCAACCTCCATGGCGCTCGCCGCTATGCTTGGGCTGGCGGTGGGCATAGACTACGCGCTCTTTATTGTCTCCAGGTTCCGTCAACAATTGGCCGCGGGCTATAGCAACCGGGAATCAATAGCGATCGCAAATGCTACAGCAGGCAGCTCCGTAGTCTTCGCAGCTATAACGGTGATCATCGGACTGGCCGGTCTGGCCGTCGTGAACATTCCGTTTCTGACAGCTATGGGGCTGGCTGGTGCATTCTGTGTATTGTTAGCCATGCTGACCTCGATCATCCTGGTTCCTGCTGTGCTCAGCGCGGTGGGGAGCAAGGTCACTGCTTCAAGCGGAAACAAGTGGCTGAAGCCTCGTAAACGGATGAACGCAAAAAGTAACCGTCTGGGGCATTTTGTAACAAGTAAGCCTTGGACGATAGTTATTCTAGGAATGATCTTGCTGGGTGTAATTGCCTTACCGTTCTCACATCTGCAGTTGGGGAGTTCCGACGACGGGCTGAAATCAACGGAAAAAACGGAGCGCCGGGCTTATGACCTGCTCTCGGAAGGGTACGGCGAAGGCTATCACAGTCCGCTCATTGTTCTGGCCGTTGCCGAAGGTGAAGGAGATTTCATGACCAATGTATCAAGCGGGGTAAAGGAACTGGAGACTATTTCCAATATAGGCACGGTATCACCGGCTATTCCCGGACCGTCCGGAGAAGTTGCACTGATCAATATTATCCCGGCGACGGGGCCGCATGATATGGAAACGACTAAGCTTATAGATGCAATCAGAGATCAGGCTCCTGATATTCTAGATAAGAACCATGTGGAATTTATGGTCACAGGCGGCACAGCCGTTAATCTTGAGATTTCGCAGAATCTGAGTGATGCGCTGCCTAAATTCTGTCTCATCATCGTCGGACTGGCGTTTCTACTGCTGATGGTCGTATTCCGTTCGCTGCTGGTGCCAGTGAAGGCGGTGCTGGGTTTTATTCTATCTCTTGCAGCAACCTTTGGATTTGTAGTCTTTGTCGTTCAGGATGGTCATCTGGGCAGCGTCTTTGGCTTCTATGGTGCAGGTCCGGTTCTAAACTTTCTTCCCATCATCGTTGTAGGCATTCTTTTCGGCCTTGCGATGGATTATGAGGTTTTCCTCGTTAGCCGGATGCGTGAAGAATTCAAACATACAGGGGATGCCAAACAAGCCGTGCTGGCGGGAATGGGGCACAGTGGCGGTGTAGTAACAGCAGCGGGTCTGATTATGATCTCCGTATTTACCGGCTTCATGCTGGCCGAAGATCCGATTATCAAGTCTATGGGCTTCGCACTTGCCTTTGGTATTCTCTTCGATGCCTTTGTAGTAAGACTGCTCATCGTTCCGGCTGTTATGACCCTAATGGGTAAATCCGCATGGTATCTGCCGAAATGGCTGGACCGGATCTTGCCCAACCTTGACATTGAAGGTGAATCAGTAATGAAAGAGCTGGAGCGTAATGCTGCTTAGAGCAATCAATAAGAAACTCAGTTCTCTTCTGCCGGTATAATCGCCATTAAGGATTGGTCAGCCAAAGTGAAGATGAGCTCAGCCAGTTCATGACTGGAGAGGATAAATCCTTCTTGTATCCATTCTTGAATGATCGCCAGGCTTCCATTGACCAGGTAGGAATAAGTATACCGTTTCAACCGTTCAGGTACGTTGAGTTGAAGCTGGCTATCAATATTCTTGAGAATTTCATTCAGCAGGCGTTTGGGAAATAACACGTTTTCATTGGAGGTGAGGAGCATGACAGTGAATAGCTCCTCATCCTTTTTAATGTACTCCAGAAATGCCAGGATATAGGTAGTACCGCTGTCTCCAGCTTCAATTTTATCCAGATAGGCACTTGTGTTATTAATAATCTCCTGTTCAACTTGTTCAAGCAGGTCGTAAGCATTGGCATAATGTAAGTAGAACGTGGAGCGGTTGATGCCTGCTGAGGTGCACAATTCCTTAACGCTGATTTGGCTTATGTTCTTCTCTTTGAGCAAGCGGATCAAGCTCTGCTTCAACAATAGTTTGGTTAACCGTTCCCGTTGATTCATGGTCAAATCATCTCCAAGCCATAAAATTTCTATAAAAATAGACACTGTGATCTCAAATGTCTAAATTACATCAAAGCATAAAACAACTGATGGTTGTTAAATAGACACCGTGTCTGTAGTATGAAGGTAGACGAATGACTTGTCAATAAACTAATGATGCAGGTGAACAATAATGAAGAAAAAACGGATCATGATTACAGGCGCAGCAGGCAATATGGGTGGAGAGACCTTAAAGCTGCTTATGAACGATCTGGCGAAATGCGAGCTGCTGCTCTTCGATTTAGACAATCCGAACAGCCGTGAGAAGCTTCAGCAATATGAAGGGCTGAACAGTGTGAAAATAGTCTATGGTAATTTGTTGGATCGCAGCCTGGTGGAAGAATGTGTGAAGGATGCCGACATTATTCTTCATATCGCTGCTTTTGTTTCTCCTGCGGCTGATGAGTTTCCCGAACGGGCCATGCAGATTAACTATGGTTCAGCCCAAAACATTGTTGACGCCATTAAGAAAAGCGGCCGGGCAGGGATAACACGCTTTGTAAACATTGGTACAATTGCTGAGACAGGTGACCGTATGCCGCCGATCCATTGGGGCCGTGTGGGCGATCCTCTGAAGCCAAGTGTGTACGATTATTATGCTGTTTCTAAAATTGCTGCCGAGCGTATGGTGATTGAATCCGGGCTCAGCTATTGGGTGAGTCTCCGCCAGACCGGTATTATGGGACCTGCGATGAGCAAGATTCAGGACCCGATTATGTTCCATAACTGTCTGGAGAATGTGCTTGAGTATGTGTCGGACCGGGATTCAGGACGATTAATGCGTAACCTGTGCATCCAGGATATTGACGGTGAGCTTGATCAGGCATTCTGGCAGCATATTTACAACATTGGCGGTGGCGAAAGCTGCAGAGTGAGCACACTCGAGATGTACCAGGTGCTGTACGGCAAGCTTGGCATTACCAATCTGGATCATGTCATCAATCCGAAATGGTATGCCACCCGGAATTTCCATGGACAATACTATTTGGATTCCGACAAGCTGGAGGATTATTTCCACTTCCGCCGGGATACGATGGAATACTTCTATCAGAGCTACCTCGATAATCTTGGCGCACTCGTCCCCGTAGCGAAGGTCATCACGAAGCTCCCGGGAGGGCAGAAATTCATGGGGGCTATGATTAAACGTACAATGAAAAAGCAGGCTGTGAAAGAACGCGGAACGCTACGTTTTATAGAGGATAATGATCTTGAGAAAATCGATGCTTATTGGGGAAGCAAGGCAAACTGGGAGGCGATTCCGGAGAAGCTGTCCGAAATGAAGAAATTCTCCGATTGGAATAAAGTAATCAAGCTTGACCACGGTTACGATGAGAATAAGCCAGCCTCAGAGTTAAATATTGAGGATATGAAAGGGGCGGCAGCCTTCCGCGGTGGCGAATGCCTGTCTGCAGAGATGAAGACGGGGAACTGGACGGATAAGCTTGATTTCAAATGTGCATTCGGCCATACCTTTAATGCCAGCCCCAAGCTGATTTTGGAGGGAGGACATTTCTGCCCGCAATGTGAGCGCGAAACCTGGAATTACAAAGAACGTGCCAAACGCGAACCGTTCTTCGCCCAAGTGTGGAACCCTATTCAAGGCAAAGAGGATGGACGGGAATATACAAAAATTGTTTCTGAATTACAATAAGGAGGAAAACCGCAGGGAGGAACACAATTGTGCTTAGAATAACAAATTTAAAGATAGAAAATATGGAACAAGGCTGTATTACCGACAGAAGTCCTAATATTTCATTTGCGCTCGATTCCGATGTGAAAGGCGAAAGCTTATTAAGTGCAGTGATAACTATTGGGGACTGGGAATATGAAACCACAGATCAAATCAATAATTTATACAGCGGAGAACTAGAACCCTTCTCAACCTATAATGTCCATGTCACTGCAACAGGTACAAGCGGACAAATTGCTGTTGCCGAAACCTCTTTTGAAACTGGACGCTTGGGAAGGATATGGCAGGGAAAGTGGATCACAGATGGAGGTTATGATTTCCCCAAAAAAGTGTCACCTGTTCCAATGACATTCAAGCGTGCGTTCACAACGAAGCAATCCGTTCGCCGTGCCTGGATTAATGCTACGGCACTCGGCGTCTACGAACTGATGTTGAATGGCGACAAGGTGGGGACGGACTATTTTGCTCCAGGCTTCACCTCTTATGATCATCAAATACAATATCAGACGTATGACGTTAGCGGCTTACTCGGGTCTGAGAATATGTTAATCGCTGTCGTAGCCGGGGGCTGGGCAGCCGGCTCCTTCAATTACGTCCGTAAGAACAAGATCAGTGCAGACCGGCAAGCCTTTCTGTGCGAATTGCATCTCGAATATACGGACGGATCGTATGAGATCGTGGTAACTGATGAATCCTGGCAAGTCTCCGAAGAGGGTAATTACCGGATGGCCGAATGGTATGACGGGGAGACTTATGATGCTACTGTGGATTTGGGACAAATCGCTTGGAAACAGGCAACCTTGACAGCTCCACGTAATAGTCCGCTATTATTGGCACAGTACGGAGATCCGGTCCGTGCTCAGGAAGAGATGAAACCGATTTCATGTACTCATTCACCCGGCGGTGAAGTGATCTATGATTTCGGTCAGAATTTTGCCGGAGTCATCTCTGCCAAGCTGTCTGGCAAAAAGAATCAGGAGATAATCTTTCGTCATGCAGAGGTACTTGTTGAGGGGGAGCTGTTCGTTAAATCGCTGCGTACTGCAAAAGCGACAGCGACCTATATCTGTAAGGAGGGTCCGCAAACCTACTCTCCACGCCTAACCTATATGGGATTCCGTTATGTTGGTGTACGCGGAATAAGTGCGGAAGACTTGCAATTATCGGCGCTGGTGCTTCATTCCGATTTTGAAGAAATAGGTGAATTTGAATGCTCCAATGAATTAATTAATCAATTACACAGCAATATTCGCTGGGGCGGCAAATCTAACTTTGTTGATATTCCTACAGACTGCCCGCAGCGTGATGAACGTCAGGGATGGACCGGTGATCTTGCCGTTTTTGCCAGGACTGCCTGCTACAACTTTGATCTAAGCCGGTTTCTGGACAAATGGCTGGCAGATATGCGGGCGGAGCAAGCACCAGGTGGAGGCCTCCCTATGGTCATTCCCCGCGCAGGGGACCATTGGCCAAGGATGGCTACCTCTGCTTGGGGCGACAGCTGCATTCTTGTACCTTGGGCAGAATACCTTGCCCGTGGCGACAAACGGCTGTTGGAGCGGCAATATCCAACGATTAAGAAATTTCTAAAAGCGGCGAAGTGGTGGTCTGAATTTCTTTCCTTCACTTCTAGCAGCCGTCACGTCTGGCGTTTTCCGTTCCACTTTGGAGATTGGTGTGCACCGGACGAGACGGCCAGACAGTGGCTTAAGAAGGGCAAGTGGGTGGGGACAGCTTATTTTTCCAACTCCTGCGGATTGGCTGCCCAAATCGCTGACTTGCTTGGCTATGAAGAGGATGCCGCATATTACCGGAAGCTAAGATCCAGGATTAATGAAGCTTACCGCCAAGTCTTTACAGATAGCCGAGGCAACCTAAAGAAAGAATTTCAGACTGCCTACGTGCTTCCGCTTCATTTCAATATGACAGAAGGTACAGAGACGGCTGTTATGGCGGACAATCTTGTCCGGCTTGTGCGGGAGGCAGGCAATAAGCTAACCACCGGTTTTACAGGAACCCCTTATCTATTATTCGCTCTATCCGATAATGGATACCCCGATAAAGCATATGAGCTGCTGCTTCAGGAAGGCTGCCCGTCTTGGCTGTATGAAGTTAAAGCCGGAGGAACAACCATCTGGGAACGCTGGGATGCACTACGTCCGGATGGAACAGTAAATATTGGTGATCTTAGCGGAAACAAAAAGGATGAAGAATCCGGCGGAGGTATGGTCTCCTTCAATCATTATGCGAATGGGGCAGTAGGAGACTGGTTATACAGACGAATGGTTGGAATGGAGCCAACCAGCGGAGGGTATAGGACCTTCAAGATTGCCCCCGTCCTCGGAGGCGGAATTACATCAGCCAAAGGCAGTATTAAGACCCCTTATGGACGGGTATCTTCTGAATGGAGCATACAGGATAACAAGTTTACTATCCATATTGAAGTTCCGGTATCGGCTCTATGTACCCTTAGTATGCCGAATGGAGAGCACTACAAGCTTGAAAGCGGATATTATACGTTCAACTGTGAAGCTATCTAACTTCACCGGGGAGTCGAACAGACGCCAACCAGCGGGAAAGTGGAGGGACTATGAAGAGTACAACAAAATTCAGATTGTCTGAAACGCAAATCGCTAAACTGGTTGAAGTGAATTTCAAAGATGGAGGTCAGCTGCGTTCTATTCAGGAGTTAAAAGGCGGGATGTTTAACGCAGCTTATCTTATCGAAAGAACAGGTGGACTGGAACCGCTTGTTCTAAAGGTATCGTCGCCGCCTGTTTCCGAGCTACTCTCTTATGAACACCATCTCATGCAGACGGAAGTTGAAGTATACCATAAAATATCCGCTGAAACGTCCATACCGGCTCCACGTGTAATTTGCTCTGATTTCAGCAGAAGCTTAATCCCCAGCGATTACTTCTTTATGAGTGCGCTAAAGGGTCAAAGTATGCATAGTCTTAGAAAAAGGCTCAGCCAGACTCAGAAGGAGAACATAAAAAGCAGGTTAGGCGATTATTTTGCGCAGCTGCACCAGATTAGAGGGAATTACTTCGGCTATTTCACGGACAAACCGGAATGTCAGTTCTCCTCCTGGAAGGAAGCCTATCGTCACATGCTGAAATCTATCCTTGCGGACGGAGAGAGGCTGAAGGTAAAACTGCCTTATGAACGCATTGAGAGGGTAGTTAGTAAGCAGGAGCATTTGCTCGAAGCTCTTACTTCGCCTAGTCTTGTCAGCTTCGATCTTTGGCCGGGGAATATTATGTTGGTTCCGAACGGCAATGACTATGAGATCGAAGCCATAATTGATTTTGAGCGCTCCTTTTGGGGGGACCCGTACGCTGATTTTCCGCCCGCATTTCTTTTGTTCAAAGATGTTAGAGAGGAACAGGGGTTCTGGAAGAGCTATACCGGCAGACTAAACGATAATAAAGTGCTTGATTCCGAAGATTTAAGACGAATTGAATTATACAAATTGTATATTTTTCTGATTATGTCGGTGGAGACGTACAGATATGGATTCATATACGGCAAGCTTCAATATTATTATTCCCAGAAAGTGGTGAATGACTGTCTTAAAAGTCTGGAACTGTGACTATACACGAGGGGAAGGCATGCTCTCGAAGAATGTGCATTTTGTAATGGATTCCTTCTATAATCTTACCGGTCTGCCGATTCGCTACTACACTGGTAATTCGCTTATACGGATGCTGCCTGATGTTCCTTCGTTCATTGATCCTGCCGTACCGATGCAGCAGCAGCTCCTGCCAAATCAGCAAGCAGTTTACTACCGTGTGACGGACGAAATTATGTTCTACGGTGTTATATCGGAGGAGAACGGAGGAGGGGTATTCGTCGTTGGCCCCGGATTCCACATGAAGCCCTCGGCGGGCCACTTATCCCGAACGATGATCAACTCTGCGATTGCACGGCAGTATTCAGAAGAATTTACTGCATTTATCAACTGTATCCCGGTGATTACCTTTGAGAATTTCTTGAGCGCGCTCTGCTTCCTTCATTTCGCACTGAACCAGAAAAGGCTCGCTGCCGAATCGCTGCTGCTCTCCGGCAACAAGTTCCAGCGCTTCGAACCGGACATTCACTCTAATTTATCAGAGATGCTGTATGAGGCTGACGGAGAGCCTCCGGTCCATGACACCTACAATCTGGAGCGCCAGATCATATATTATGTCCGAAGCGGTTCTACAGATAAGCTGAATGACTTATTCGAAAATACTGTACGTGCTAGGGCAGGAACAATGTCAAAGGATGCGCTGCGTCAGGAGAAGAATATTTTCATTTCCACGGCAACGCTTGTAACCCGGGCGGCTATCGAGGGCGGACTGGATGTGGAGATGGCCTACCATCTCAGCGATCTGTACATTCAGCAGGCAGAAAGCCTGACGCGCTTAGATCTGCTGTCTCTTCTTAGGCAGCAGATGGTGCTGGATTGTGCCAAAAGAGTGGAGGAGAATAAGTATCCGGCA
Source organism: Paenibacillus sp. FSL P4-0338 (assembly GCF_038002365.1). Lineage (NCBI taxonomy): Bacteria > Bacillati > Bacillota > Bacilli > Caryophanales > Paenibacillaceae > Paenibacillus > Paenibacillus sp. FSL P4-0338. The sequence goes on from NZ_JBBOCG010000001.1 coordinate 1,753,263, forward strand.
GATGTCTCTTCATTAACAGAGAGCTGTATCCGTCTGATTCGCAAAAGAATGAACACAGCCATTCTGGTTCGGGAGCTGGCACGCGAGCTAGGTGTCAGCGTCTCCTATCTCTCCCGGATCTTTAAGCGCGACCTGGGGGTCAGCCTGAACGACTATATCAACCGTGAGAAAATCGAGAAATCCAAGTGTCTGCTGGCCTTTTCGGGCAAGCCGCTCAGTGAGATCAGCAGCTATCTTTGCTTCTCTTCTCAGAGCTATTTTCAGAATTTGTTCAAAAGTGAAACCGGGCTGACTCCTCTCAAGTATCGGAATGCTATGCATCATCAAGAATGAGCTCGAACAGCTAGATAAAGTCAGTTCCCCCAAAGTCCAAGCACAAAGTCCTGCGTTCATAATGGAATGCGGGACTTTTTTAAGCATGTTCAGAAAAACGAAATTAAGGTCACGTTTCTACAATACATTGGTATACGACTACTCTAAACTGAGGATAAATCACAGAAAGAATGGAGTAGCATAATGAATCATATGAAAGCGTTCTTCCAGTCCCGGTGGCTGAACTCACGGATTACCCAGTCTGAAACCACAGCCAAGGAGCGTTGGTTCGGTTATTTAATCGGTCCTACCGGAGCACTCCTGCTAAATGCGGTACTGGCCTCTTATCTTAATGTGTATTATACCGATGTTCTAGGCTTAACCTCCGTTGCCGGCGGCGCCTTCCTGGTCTTGTTCCCGATGCTGTCGAAGATTCTGGACGCAGTGGCCAACATTGTTATGGGCTATGTCATTGACCGGACCCGGACGAAACAGGGCAAGGCCCGGCCATGGCTCCTTCTGTCCGCTCCGCTGATGATGATTGCCGGAATGCTGCTGTTCCTGGTGCCTCAAGCAGATACGAAGATTCAGGTGATCTGGATTATTATCTCGTATAACCTGTATTACTCGATTGCCTTCACCTCCTATAATGTGGGCCACAATCTGATGGTCCCGCTGTCGACAAGAGATAGCGCACAGCGGGGTAAGCTGTCCGTGTTCAGCCAGATTTCGGTGATCATGATGAGCGGAATCATTGTGGCCCTGATCTTCCCGATGCTCATCCTGCCAGTTATCGGGGTGGACAAGAGCCGCTGGATCCTCGTGATGTGCATCGTCTCGATCCTGGTGCTGCCGCTAACCTTACTGGAGTATTTCTTCACTAGGGAAAGAGTCACCGCCGAGAGCGCAGAAAGGGAAGAGCAGGAAGGCGGGGGTAATCTTCCGTTCAGCACCCAATTGAAAGCGGTTGTATCTGACCGCTACATGCTGGTTATTCTGCTGTACTTCCTAATTTATACCTTTGCAGTCTGTCTAAAAAACCTGAGTCTAATCTATTATTGCAATTATGTGCTTGGGAGCTATAACGACGGTATAACCCAGACCCTGATTTCCCTGATCGGTGGCATCCCGCTGGGGATTGGCATTGTGATTGTCTGGCCGCTTGCCAAAAAATTCGGCAAGCGGAACATCACCGCAATCGGCTTCATGCTGGTCACTATCGGCAGCGGACTATGTTGGCTATTCCCGGCCAGCATGCCCGTGATACTGACCGGCCAGTTCATCAAGAACATGGGGCTATTGCCCAGTGCATATATCTTCATGGCGCTTTTCGCTGACACACTCGACCATATGGAGTGGAAGAACGGCTTCCGCTGCGACGGGACTGCGATGTCGATTTACACGACAATTTCCGTTACGATGGTGGGCCTCTGCACCGGAATGTTTAACGGGCTGCTGTCGAAGGCCGGCTACGCCGCACCTTACTACAATGCTGCAGGAGACCTGATTTCCACTCAAAACGATGCTGTTCAGCAGGTAATCACCTTCTCCTTCGTAGGTCTGGAGACCATAACCAGTGTGATACTAATTGGTCTGCTGGCATTCCTGAGTGTGGAGAAGAACCTGGGTCATAAGCAGCAACAAATTCGTGATCGCCATTCATCACAACCATTACATTAACAAGAAAGCAGGAGCTATATGAATCACCATACGATAATCCAATTAATGAGTCTGGAAGAAAAAATAGCTTTGTGTTCAGGAGCCTCCTTCTGGATGACCAAGGCATTTCCGCAATATGAGATCCCAGCACTGTTCCTGAGTGACGGCCCGCATGGCATCCGCAAACAGGAGGGAGAAGCAGACCATCTGGGACTTAACGCCAGTGTCCAAACGACCTGCTTCCCCACGGCGAGTCTGCTTGGCGCAACTTGGGATGAAGCGTTGCTTGCGGAGATCGGCGAAGCGCTCGGCCAGGAGGCTATTCAGGAGGATGTACATGTAATTCTGGGTCCGGGTGTGAATATGAAGCGCAGCCCGCTGAGCGGACGGAATTTCGAGTATTTCAGTGAAGATCCCTACCTGTCGGGCAAGCTTGCCGCAAGCTGGATCCAGGGTGTCCAGAGCACCGGGACCGGGGTGTCTGTCAAGCATTTCGCGGGCAATAGCCAGGAAGCCAAACGAATGAGCAGCGATTCCTTGATTGATGAACGGGCCCTCCGCGAATTTTATTTGCCGGCCTTTGAGATTGCGGTTAAGGAAGCACAGCCTGCTACAGTGATGTGTTCCTACAATAAACTTAATGGCACCTACGCCAGTGATCACCGGGAATTGCTGACAGATCTATTACGGGAGGAATGGGGCTTCACAGGTGCGGTAATCACCGACTGGGGTGCGATGAATAACAGAATTGAAGGTTTCAAAGCAGGCCTGGATTTGGAAATGCCGGGAAGCAAGGGAGCCTTCGATGAGCTTGTCCATCAGGCCGTGCTCTCCGGCGAATTGAGCGAAGCCGAAATTGATCAGTCCGTGTTGCGTCTCTTGCAGCTAATAGAGCGTACTACTAAGCGCGCGGAGAAGCAGAGAGATGCACAGCAAATGTACGATCAGCATCATGAGCTTGCCCGTAAAGCCGCACAAGGCGGCGGTGTCCTGCTGAAGAATGAGAATAACTTCCTGCCGCTAAGCAAGGGGCAGCGACTGACTGTCATCGGGAAACTGGCCGAACAGCCGCGGTATCAGGGTACAGGCTCCTCATTGGTTAATCCCACTCAGATCCATAGCCTTCTGGACGGCTTGGAGCAATATGATGCAGACTTACGCTACTATGCAGGGTATGAGCTGGAAGATGTCGAGAATGAGGAACTGCTAAAGGCGGCTGTTGCGGGAGTGGAGCAGGATACGGCGGTCATCGTGGTCATTGGCCTGACTGAGATTTATGAGAGCGAAGGCTTCGACCGCACCACGCTGTCCATTCCTAATAATCAGATCAGGCTGCTGGGCAGATTGGCGGAGACAACCTCTAATCTGATTGCCATCATGGTTGGAGGCTCGGCAGTAGAAACACCATGGATGGAAAAGGTAAAAGCCTGCCTCCATATGCAGTTGTCCGGACAGGCGGGTGGGCTTGCTGCGGCAGACCTTCTGTATGGGACGGTCAACCCTTCGGGGAAATTGACAGAGACCTTTCCGCTCCGGCTAAGCGATGTGGTGAATGCTTCCTATTATGGTGTAGATCCTAAACAGGTTCCGTACCGGGAAAGCATGTTTGCCGGTTACCGCTATTTTAACAAGGCTAACAAGAATGTGGCTTTTCCCTTCGGCTTTGGCCTAAGCTATACCACATTTGTTTATGACCAGCTCCAGGTAGAACGTCTGAAGGACAATGAATTTGTGGTTCGGCTTGAGGTAACGAATAATGGCCAAGCAGACGGCGCGGAAGTTGTTCAGTTGTATGTATCCAGGCAAACACAAGGAGCTTACGGGCCACTCAAAGAATTAAAAGGATTTGCCAAGGTATTTCTCGCCAGCGGCGAACGGCAGAGCGTGACTCTCCGATTGGATAAGCGCAGCTTTGCCTTTTATGACCCCGACTCCCGGGATTGGCAAATTGAACAAGGAGAGTACAAAATACTGCTCGGCAGTTCCTCAGCCGATATCAGACTGGAATCGTCCGTGCATCTTGAAGGGATTACCCCGAAGAAAAGCGCAGTGAATGAATGGTACTATACGCTGGAAGGAATTCCTTCCGTGAATGATTTCAAATCTGTGTATGGGGATTTCAAGCCGTTTATCATGCCGGGCAAAGGCAAGTTTACGGTGGAATGCTCTGTCTTTGAGATGAAGGACCATAGTTTTATCTTCAAGCAATTCTATAAGACGATTGAACGGGTCATTGCCAAATCAACTACGGCAGACGGGAAACCGGACTATACCAACGTGCATTTCAAAATGCTGATGGCATCGGCCAGCGATAATCCGATCCGGACCATGGCGCTGCTCAGTCCCGGGTTCTTAACGTTCAAGCGAATTCAGCTGCTGGTGGATGTGGCCAACGGACACTGGATCAAGGGTCTTCGCAGCTACTTTATTAAATAATAAAGTAGCTGCCAACCTATACATTTATTGTTTATAATCTGCGTTTATCGTTATTTCTTTCCATTGTTCTATGCTGGCAAGCATATTGTTAAATTTATAGGTTGCTGCTTGATAGGCTTGTTGTCCAAGCAACAAACGAAGAGGGGGTTCCGCTGATTCCACAACTTTAATCACTGCTTCAGCAGCCTTTGCAGGATCTCCAGCTTCTTGACCGGCACCGAGCGCGATCCCTTGCAGCATTTGTCCGACGGCAGATTCCTTCAGCTCAGGGATGCTTGTCTCTGTTTTGACAGAAGAGCGGCCGCCCCAATCGGTGCGGAAGCTGCTTGGCTCTATCAAAGTCACATGAATGTTAAAAGGCTGCAATTCTTGGGCAAGACTCTCGGATATGCCCTCCACAGCGTATTTTGTAGCATGGTAATAGCCAAGGGTCGGGAATGAAGTCAGACCGCCAATGGATGAGAAGTTTATAATGTGACCGCTCTTTTGCGATCTCATATGAGGAAGAACAGCATTGGTAACATGCATAAGTCCCCAGAAGTTAACCTCGAACATCTTACGCGTTTCTTCCTCTACGCTTTCCTCAACGGAGCTGAAATATCCGATCCCTGCATTGTTCACAAGCACATCAATACGGTTAAACTTCTCCATCGTGCGGTTAACCACATTACGGATCTGCTCTGGATTAGTGACATCCAATGGAAGAGCAATCACCTGATCCTCATGTCCGGCAGTAAGCCCGGTTACCTGCTCAACATTCCGTGCGGTCACCACAACTTTATAGCCGGCTTCAATCGCTTGCTGCGCGATATGCCGCCCAAATCCTGTTGAACATCCTGTAATAAGCCATACTTTTGCTTCAGACAATGTAATCACTCCTTCAAGGGTATAACTTCACTATACATCTTAAAGTTAACTTGAAGTCAATACTGATTTTGCAATATGAATATTCATAGACTATTCCATCTTCTTATACATCAAAATATCGTAGATCGCTATCTTGCGGATAATCTTCTCCAGATGAAATTGAGTCTGGGCCACACTGCGTTCCACTTTAGCTTTATGCGTAAGCAAAAATTGTTTTCTGGCCTCCAGAGAAGGATCACCTTGCCGGATCAGCTCTGTATAAGCCTTAATATCTTCAATCGACATTCCCGTATCTTTGAGAGCGATTACCAGTTCAAGCCATTCTAAGACCTCATCCGAATATTCTCTCCGGCCTAAAGCATTCCGTTCAACCTGTGGCAAGATGCCTTCTTGTTCATAATAGCGCAGAGTGGAGGGGCGTAAACCTGTGATCTTCTCAATTTCACTAATACTGTACATGCCAAAATGCTCCTTTCATACTTAAAGCTAACTTGAAGTGAATTATACCTTTTTCATGAAGCAAATGCGAACTTAATATATCTTTACTTTACGTATGAGCCTTGACATTATGAAACATAATAGTTATTATAGATATCTAAAGTCCTTATTTAAAATGATTATCAATGAGGTTCTCAAAGGCTAAAGGAGAGCGAGAAGATGGATGTATTCAAAAGCCAGTATGAAATGATACAACGCACAAGGGAATCATTATTTCGTTATTGCGAAACGATGTCCCCCACAGATTATGTGAAAGAAGTAGAAAGCTTTGGCGGAGCTTCTATTTGCAGTCTGCACGCTCATGTAGCCGATTGTTATCGGGTATGGTTAGGGAGCCGTGCCCTTGGTAAATCACTTCCCAAAGTGAATCCGAAGTCCATAGATAAAGTACAGAAAATGCGTGAAATGTTTAAGAACATAGATGAACTGGTTTATGAATTTCTATATGACTTTAAAACCAAAGGGGATCCTACCCATTTAGCATCCTGGCAGAGTGACAGTGTAGAGTTAACCGAACTTTGGTTATTTACGCACACTATCACCCACGAATTTCATCATAGAGGACAAATTGTCAAAATAGGCAGGCAACTCGGGTATATCCCGCCGAAAATGAACCTTGCTAAACTTTAATGATCATATTAGCCCAATTTGACAACAGATACAGTCACTTGGGCCTTTTCGTATTTTGGAGATTATAGCAGCCTCTCCATAATCATCACATCAATAAACGCTCCGTCCATCAATCCTTGCTTCTCAAATACACTAACCTGCCGACAGCCCATCTTCTGATACAATCCTTGACCACGCCCACGATAATTATATAATTATGCCTTAGATTAAACCCAATATAACATTGACCCTATTTTAAACTCAAAAGAGAATGCGGCTCATGGATAAGAAAACGATTTATTTTTTGTGTACAGGAAACTCCTGCCGGAGCCAGATGGCGGAAGGATGGGCCAAAAAATAACTGAGCAATGAATGGAATGTGTATAGTGCCGGCATTGAGGCTCATGGTTTGAATCCGAAAGCCGTTCTGGCGATGAGTGAAGCAGGTATAGATATCTCAGGTCAAACGTCAGATATTATTGATCCGCAGCTGCTGAATAGCTCTGATCTTGTCATTACATTATGTGGAGATGCAGCAGATAAATGCCCCATTCCCCTTCCTCAAGTGAAACGTGAGCATTGGGGATTTGATGATCCGGCGAAAGCTAAAGGAACAGATGAGGAGAAGTGGAAGGTTTTCCAGCAGGTTCGTGATCAAGTGGGCGAGCGCATCAAACAATTTGCTGAAACGGGTGAATAGTCACGATGGAGGAGAGCAAGAACGTCATGAAAAATGTTTAGGCTGTTATATTTAAAAAATCAATCAGTTTCCTGTTCATAGTATCAGCATCCTTGCCGAGCCAGATCAAATGTCCCCATGATTCAAAAAGACAAAGCTCGGCTTGCGGAATGAGTTCAAAGGCTGCATAAGCGTGCGCAGGTAAAACGGCCTGGTCATATTTACTATGTATAATCAGAGTAGGACATAATATTGCAGGTAGACCGGAAGGTTCAAACCAAGCTAGCTGCTCAAGATCTAGCATAAATCCATGCCCTGAGCGCTGGCGCTGATTCATGGCAGCAAATTGTTTCACATCTTCTTGAGTGAATTGTTGCATGACTTGGCTGACCGGAAGGCTACTGAAGGAAGGCACCATCTGCTTCAGGATAAAATTCGGAAAGCTGCGGCTGAAGACGGAGAGGAGTTTCCAAGTATACTTTTCTGTTCTTGGATGAAACAATCGTTTGGCTGCTTTATAGGTTGTATCCTCATGGCTATGCCATGCCTTTGATACAGCAGACTGAAGCGTAAGGCTGTGAACCCGATGGGGATAGCGGGCAGCAAAAGTTAAGCCAGAGGGGCCTCCGGCAGATACAGCGATAATATGCACTTTAGTAAGATTCAAATGATCCAGTAATTGCTCATATGCTTTACAGGCAGCATCTAATGAGCTTCCAAGCTCGTTGCTTGTCCGGCCATATCCGGGCCGCGATGGTGTAATAATGGAATACCCGTTCTCCAGGAGAATTTTATAGCCAAAATCCTCCTGGCAGTTGGAATGTCCGCCATGAAGAATGAACACAGGTTCACCTCTTCCGACAACTGTATACTCAATATCCGCTCCTGTTTCCAGCTTGAATGTTTGGGCAATTCTTGGCATATTCCACTCCCCCAGCTTGCCAAATAAGTTAAATAGGCAAGTCTTTTTTATTAAACCAAATAATTCCCACAGTATACAGCACAGCCGCCAGTCCCGCAAATACAGCCATCCCTATATATGCAAAACTATCACCGGCGAATAATCGTTCCGGGTCGAACAAGGCGAATAATGAGAAATATCCGAGCCATTCCAGCCTTGCCCCGGAATCACCGAGCATTTGCAGCAATACAAACGTGATCGGGAGGCCGGCCCCCAGTCCGAGGCTGTATCTGGCTTCGTTCGCCAGGCAGGAGGCCAGGAAACAGATTCCATTAATCGTGTAATACATCAGGAGTGCGTAAAGATTCAATAGTATAAATTGCTTGGTGTCCATTAGTCCGGGAAACATGACAGAAGAGGTGATCAGCGTCAGGATAGTGATCCAGCTGAAGATTGCAGTTACAGAGGTCAGACTAAATACGGCCTGAGTCACGGCGATCCGAATTCTTGAGTTAGAAGTTGAGAGCAGGTAGGCCATACTGCCTTTATCTACATGTACGGCTATAAGCCGGTGGTTAACAACAATGGACAAGATCATAGGGAATAGATACAGAAGGATACTGTATAACGTCCCTGACAGAAACGTGAGCAGGGTTGACCCGAAATTCATTCCCATGGCGTTCATTAGCCCGGAAGGAAGCATATTTAGCATATCCTTCAATTCATCTGCGCTATCCGGGTTGAACATACTTAATAATACAACGGAATAAAAAGAATACACGGCGACAATCAGAAGCCACAGAAAACGGTTAACTCGTATATTTGCTTTAAATAGAGCCCAAGACATCACAATCAGCGCCCCTTTCCATAAAAGTCCATGAAAATCTGTTCAAGCGTCTGGGGAGTTGACACCATATGAGCCACTTTACATTGAGCCAGTAGGCGCAGCATAGGGTCATAATCCTCTTTGATAAAGATCTCAACGATAAGGGGAGCTCTTTGTATATAATTCAGAGTACTGTTTTGGAGAATAGCCATACCTTCCTTATCCACCATGGTAACAACAAAGCTTTGCGGCAACGCTGCTTTTAGTAAGCGGATGCTCTCAACGGCAACAAGTTCTCCCTCGCGTATAATAGCTGCCCGTTCACAGGTCTGATCGATCTCATCAAATAGGTGAGAGGACATCAGGACAGTTTTCCCCCGGCCGCGTTCCTCAATAATTAATTCTATAAAACGTTTCTGCATAAGCGGGTCCAGTCCGCTTGTCGGCTCATCCAGAATGATAACCTCAGGATCATGCATAAAGGCCGCAATTAATCCTACTTTTTGCTTCATTCCTTTGGACATTTTACGGATTTTCCCGCCAGGCTCCAGCTCGAATCTGTCAATTAATTGACTGCGGCGTATATGATCTTTACGTCCCCTTAACTCATCAATAAAGGTCAGAAATTGAAGTCCGGTCATGTAATCGTAGAACGCAATTTCCCCGGGTACATACCCCAGAGTCTTTTGGATCTGTGCAGCGTCTCTACTGCAGTCAAGGCCCTTGATCGTTGCCCTCCCGCTCGTTGGGTGAACGAAACCCATCAACTGGCGGAGCGTTGTTGTTTTTCCGGCTCCATTAGGTCCCAGAAAACCGAAAACCTCGCCTTCCTTCACCTCAAAGCTAATCTCCCGTACTCCTTTGCCATTGGAATAGAGCTTTGTTAATGCTTCGATTATAATCAAAAGCTTGACGCCTCCCGTCAAAGTTATATAACAAAAATGATTTCAGTTACATAATATTCTCATCTTGCTATGAAGTCAATAAATATATAACATAAGGGTATACTGTTTCATAAATACCGGAATTAGGTGGAATATATCATGAATGGCTTTGAAAAACGAAGACAACAGAAGAAAAAGCAAATTTTAGAATCGTTAACGGATATGGTCATGACGAGAAACTTTAAAGAGATAGGCGTGCGTGAGATTGCACAGCATGCAGGTGTCTCTCCGGGATCCATCTATAATTTTTTTGGCAATAAAGAGGAGCTGGCCAAAGAAGTCTTTTACCATCAAATGGAGGAAGAGGGTAAAGATTTCATCCAAATGATGAACTCAGACCTGCCCTTTGAAGAAAAGATGAATAAGATGTATGAGGTATCGGTGAACAATCAGGAATCCATAACCAGCGAAGGGATGAAGAACTTTATCTTTACAGATCCGGCATTCAAAGCATATGTTGAGCAGTATGCCAATACTGTTGCCATCCCAGAAATCATGAAATTAATTGAACAGGGGAAAGCTGAGGGGAAAGTAACTGGGGGCGTATCTGCAGAAGCTATTATGATTTTTATGAACGGAATTATCACTATGCTAGGCAATCCGTCCATTACTGAGAACTTAACTGTTGACTTAAGAAAAGAGTTAGGAAATCTATTTCTGTATGGGGTATTGGGCAAGAAAGAGTAGTGTTCTCCGGATGGAGAGGACAATATACGCCGTCAATATTCTTTACTTTCTCTCTTGAGAACTATATAATAAAGCCAATTGTATACTGAAGTACCCGGAGGAGCCTGCCAACAGCGGGCTCTTTTTGTGTTTTTACCTGGAAAAAATTAACTTACGGAGGATTTGAAATGGAAATGAAGCTGGAGAGTATTATGGTGTGTGTGCATTACGGGCCCCATGGACAACGGTTGATTCAGAGAGGCGGCGAGCTGGCCAGAAAGCTTCAGGCTCCGCTTACTGTTCTTACTGTTGATGCCAGCGGAGATGGTGAATATAATCACGAGAAGCAGTTGTACCTCTCCGCTTGGGAGCAGCAGACCCAGGATGCCGGAGGGCAATTTCTGAACCGCAAATGCAACGGGAAAAAGACAGCTCAGGTCATCGTGGAAACTGCTCAAGAATACCAAGTGACACAGATTGTGCTAGGGCAATCCAACCAAACCCTGTGGCAGGAAATTACACGCGGCAATTTCATCAATGATCTGATGGAGCTGGTCGGCACCATTGATCTTCATCTCGTTGCCGTTCAAAGGTATCCCGAGCTTCTGGAGCAGACACATGAACGGGGATTTACTGCCTATCTGGCCAAAAAAGGCGACCGCTATATTTTAATGGAGGAGAATACTGGCAGCGAGGCGATAAAGGGCACCTTCTTCCGGGAATTGGATACGGATTTTAATACAGGTCTCTTTAAAATGGTTACCAATGGCGAGGCACAATATTTAAGAATTGTACAGAATGAATGGGTCAAGCCGAAGTGAGCACTATAACTATAGATAGAAAGGGGTACTGAGCCGTGCTGCATATCATAATTCTTCTTCCGTTTCTACTATCCGCGCTGTTACTGCTGACCAGACAAACTGCGCGCTTCCATCTGGGATGGCTCGTCCTGCCCCTGCCAGCGGCGCTATTCCTGTATTTGCTGACGAGGATTCCTGTGATCCGTGCAGGTGATTCTATAGTAGATACCTTCGCCTGGATGCCGTCTTTTGGAGTGAATATCACCTTGATCCTGGATGGGCTAAGTCTGATCTTTGTCCTGCTGATTTCGGGAATGGGGGCACTCGTTGTGCTATACTCCATTTTTTATCTCGACAAACAGACGGAGGGAATCCGGCGGTTCTATATGTACCTGCTCATCTTCATGGGCGCCATGCTGGGGGTAGTGCTGTCCGATAATCTGATCGTACTATACGGGTTCTGGGAACTTACCAGTATATCCTCATTCCTGCTTATTGCTTTCTGGTACGGGCGGGAAAGATCCGGTTATGGGGCACTCAAGTCTATGCTGATCACCGTGTTCGGCGGACTTGCCATGTTTGCCGGATTTAATCTGCTGTATGTGATGACCGGTACTTATAGTATCCGCGAGATTATTGCATTGGCAGGAACCATCACGGATCACGCTATGTTTATCCCGGCTATGCTGCTGATTCTGCTGGGTGCCTTTACGAAATCGGCTCAGTTTCCGTTCCATATCTGGCTGCCGGACGCCATGGAAGCTCCGACTCCGGTCAGCGCCTATCTTCACTCCGCTACCATGGTCAAGGCAGGGATTTATCTGGTGGCCAGGCTTACTCCTGTCTTTGCGGGGCAATCGGAGTGGTTCTGGCTGGTGTCTGTAACCGGCCTGCTTACTTTGATCTATGGGTCGTTCAAAGCGATCCGGCAAACAGATCTCAAAGCCTTACTGGCCTATTCTACGATCAGCCAATTGGGCCTCATCATGTCACTCTTTGGTCTGGGATCAGCAGCCGGCTTTGCCGGCGGAAGACAAGACGCGATTTTTTATACGATGGCTACTACAGCCGCGCTGTTCCACCTCATCAATCATGCTGTGTTCAAAGGCAGCCTGTTCATGGTGGTAGGCATCATCGACCATGAGACCGGCACCCGCGATCTCCGCAAGCTTGGCGGACTGATGTCGCTTATGCCGATTACCTTCTCGGTCGCACTAATGGGGGCGTTCTCCATGGCCGGGCTGCCTCCATTCAGCGGATTTCTCAGCAAAGAGATGTTCTTCACTGCGGTACTGAATATCCGCGAGTTCGATATTCTGAATTCTGGATTCTGGCTGCAGCTCTTTCCTGTCATTGCCTGGATTGCGAGTGTATTTACTTTTGTATATAGTATGATTCTTGTATTTAAGACCTTCGGCGGCAAGCTGCATTCAGACAAACTGGACAAAACGCCGCATGAAGCTCCACTAGGACTCTTGCTGGCACCCGTCATTCTGATTTCTTTCACACTGGTGTTTGCCTTTTTCCCGGATCTGGTCTCGGTCACGCTGATTGAGCCGGCAATGGCCTCCATACACACGGGGATGCTCTCTCCGGGGGAGAGCTTTGAGACTTCTATTCATTTCTGGCATGGCTGGACACCCGAGATCTTCATGACATTTGGTGTTGTAGCAGCCGGAATTCTCCTGTTCAAAAGCTATACCCGGCTGCGGGTGCTGGACCGTGAAGCCAGGGGGCGGAATACGCTTAACCGGGTGTATGATGCGTCGCTCCGTCTACTGGAACGGGGGTCCGCGCGTTTGACAGATGCCTATATGACCGGCTCTAACCGCCATTATTTACTGTATATCTTCAGCTTTTTGATCGTGGCTGTGCTTAGTGTTCTCCTCCGGGAACCCGGGATCAGCTTTGGCATGAAACAGTATGCGGACTTATCCTTCTATGAATGGGCCGTTATTGTAACGATGCTGCTGGCAGCCTTTGCTGTTCCTTTTGCCAAATCACGGGTCAATGCCATCCTGTTCACCGGCGGTGTCGGGTACATGGTGACGCTGCTGTTTGTCCTTTTCCGGGCACCTGATCTTGCGCTGACCCAGATGATTATTGAGACCGTGTCCGTCATCCTGTTCCTGCTCTGTTTCCGGTACTTGCCGAAGCTGAAGAAGCAGAAGGAGAACATGCGCTTCAAGCTGCCTAACCTGATCATCTCGCTTGGTGTGGGTGTAACAGTGACGCTGGTCGCTCTGGCAGCAATGGGCAGTAGTCCGTTCGCGTCCATCTCCGAGTACTTCTTACAAGAAAGCTACGCTCTGGCAGGCGGAAAAAATGTAGTTAACGTCATTCTTGTAGACTTCCGCGGATTCGATACTTTATTTGAGATCATGGTGCTTGGTATCGCTTCGCTGGGCATTTATGCCCTTGTCCATCTGAGAATGAAAGAGGAGCCTAAGCGAATTGATCCGCAGCTGGCTGTACCTCTGCGCAGTAATGATGTGATTCTGCAGACGATGTCCAAAGGAATTGTCATCATCATTCTGATCTTCTCCCTGTATCTGTTCTTTGCAGGTCATAATCATCCGGGGGGAGGCTTCATTGGCGCATTGATGACTTCCGCAGCGCTTATACTGATAACCATCGCTTTTGGCATGGATCAGATTCGTAAAGTGTTTCCTGTAAACTACCGCCTGCTCACGGCAGCAGGGCTCATGCTGGCTATTCTTACAGCTTCAGGCTCATTTCTCTTTGGTGTCCCTTTTCTGAGTCATTCCTTCGGACACTTCCATCTTCCTATCCTTGGAGATGTCGAACTGGCAACAGCTGTGCTATTTGACTTAGGCGTCTATTTAGCAGTGGTAGGAGTTGCGATGAACATTATTTTAACGATTGGAGGGGATAAAAGATGGAACTAGTAATGGCGATAGCAATAGGCATTCTGTTTACTATAGGGGTGTACCTGATTTTGTCCAAAATCCTCCTGCGGGTTGTCCTGGGAACCTCCTTACTGACGCATGGTGTACATCTGCTGCTTCTGACCATGGCCGGACTCAAGCGGGGGGCAGCTCCTGTGCTGGGTAATGAGGAGACTTATGTCGATCCGCTGCCGCAGGCTCTGATCCTGACCTCTATCGTGATCAGCTTCGGCGTAACTGCCTTCTATTTCGTGCTTGCTTACCGCTCTTATCAGGCCTTAGGTACGGATGAAATCGACAGTATCAAGGAGGTCAAAGAATGAATAACCTTCTGGTTCTGCCTATTCTGATTCCGTTATGTACAGCGGTGATTCTGATTCTATTCAAAGAGCAGATACGCCTTCAGCGGGGGATTAGCGTAGTTAGCGGTATCCTTACTATCCTTAGTACAGCCTTGCTGGTTACACGTGTACATGCTGATGGCATTATGACCTTACAAATGGGAGGGTGGGTCCCCCCTTACGGGATTGTATTTGTTGGAGATATGTTCGCTTTACTAATGGTGATGATGGCTTCCATCGTAAGCTTCGCCATATTGCTCTATTCCTTCAGCAGCATTGGAGAGCAGAGGGAGCGGTATTATTATTATACTTTCTTTCATTTTTTGCTGGTCGGGGTATACGGCTCTTTCCTTACGGGAGATATTTTCAACTTGTTCGTCTTCTTTGAGGTGATGCTGATTTCTTCATATGCCCTTATCTCCCTTGGAGGGACCAAGCTGCAGTTACGGGAGACAGCGAAATACCTGCTGATCAATATTGTGTCGTCAACGTTGTTTGTAGCAGCTGTAGCGTATCTGTATGCGGCAGTAGGGACGCTGAATATGGCGCATTTGTCACAGCGTATTGCTGAAGCGGGGCAAGGCGGTATATTGAACGTAATTGCTGTGCTTTTTTTAATCGTCTTCTCCTTAAAAGCGGGGCTGTTCCTGTTCTATTGGCTCCCGGGATCGTACGGCGCACCGCCTTCGGCGATCAGGGCACTATTTGGTGCTCTTCTTACCAAAGTAGGACTATATGCCATTATCCGCACGTTCACCCTGATGTTTGTGAATGATACCAGTCTCACGCATAGTTTGATCGCCTGGATGGCTGCGGCAACCATGATTCTGGGCAGCATAGGGGCAGTGGCCTACAAGGATATCCCTCGGATTCTTAATTATAATGTCATTATTAGTGTCGGATTTGTGGCTTTCGGGCTTGCTGCAGGTACCGGGGATTCGCTGAACGGAGTCATCTTCTATCTGCTTCACGATATGCTGGCTAAAGGGCTCCTGTTTATACTGGGCGGATTAATCATCTCCGCAGCAGGAACAGATCGTTTGAGTGGAATGGGAGGCATGATTAAGAAATACCCGCTCCTGGGCTGGATGTTCTTTATATTGACCCTTGCTCTGGTGGGGATTCCGCCGCTGAGCGGTTTTGCCGGAAAGCTGCTGATCATCCGCGGAGCTTTGGATGCCGGTATGCTGACACTGTCTCTTATCGGTCTCGGCTCAAGCTTTATGGTGCTGTATTCCTTAATCAAGATGTTCAGGCTGGCCTTCTGGGGAAATGAACCTGAGAGAGAACTGCCTGCTGTGAACCTGAAGAGAGCTTCTGCTGTCGCCGCTGCACTGATTGTGCTTGTCATTGCAATGGGTATTGGAGCAGATGCTCTATATGCCTATGTAGCACAGGCCGGAGAGGTTCTGGCTTCACCTGCGGAATACATTCAAGCCATACTGAAGGAGTAGATATAATGACTCTACAATTCTTGTTTAATCTGTTAGTTGCTTTATTGTGGATGGCAATCAATAATAGCAGCTCCGGCGCCACTTTTCTTATCGGGTTTCTGCTCGGCATAGGGATGCTGCTGTTATTCAGAAGATCCAAGCCCCAGGCCCAGCCATTTTATTTAAAACGTCTATGGTCCATATTCAAGCTGCTGCTGATCTTTATCCGCGAATTGACCATCTCGAACTTTGTGGTGATTTATCATATTCTTCGTCCGAAGCTGGCGATCCGCCCTGGAATATTCGCCTATGAGACAGCCTTAACCTCAGCCTGGGAAGTTACACTGTTGTCTTGTCTGATATGTCTGACTCCTGGCACGCTAACTCTCGACGTGTCAAGGGATGGGAAGACCTTATATATTCATGCTATTGACATCAAAGATGCTGAGGAAATGGTGAAGCAGATCCGGGGGAATTTCGAACAAGTGATCATGGAGGTGACCCGCTGATGGTCTCCGTACTATTAACTACCGCATTGACCATTCTGGGAATGGCCATACTCGCGTGCCTGTACCGGCTTCTGAAAGGACCTACCCGTTCGGATAGGGTGGCGGCCCTAGATACGATAGGCATTCATGTACTGGCTATGATTACTGTCATTAGTATGCTGCTGGATACCCGCAATTTTCTTGAGGTAATTCTGGTTATCGGTATTCTGACGTTTATTGGAACCACTGCACTCGCAAGGTATATCGAACGTGGGGTTGTTGTGGAAGAAGGAGGGGAACTGCATGACAGGTGAGTTGTTTAGCTCGATTCTAGTAGTGCTGGGCGCCATTTTTTGCGGCATTAGTGCCTTTGGTCTGATCCGGCTGCCCGATGTCTATCTGCGTTCACATGCGGCCACCAAAAGTGCAACGTTCGGGGTGTTATGTTTATTGGGCGGCGGCTTCCTTTACTTTTGGTTCAAAGATGGAGAGATCAGTGTCAAGCTGCTGCTGGCGATTCTTTTTGTATTCATCACTTCACCGGTCGCAGGCCATCTAAATGGCCGGGCGGCCTACCGTTCGGGCGTTCCCTTGTGGAAAAACAGCATACAAGACGATCTGCTTACCCATACGGAAAGAAGTAAGGAGCAATCTGAGAAATGATATTTGCCGCTGAATTCCTGTAAAGGAAACGGGGGAACCAAAAGTTCCGGGGTGAATCTCGAGAATATCGAGTAGGGCTACTCAGGTCCGAATCCGTCAGCTAACCCCGTAAGCGTTCATGAGAGGGGAATCCTGCAGTGCCTATTGTTGATGTCAACGGAACAACCTTGTATTATGAGATATCGGGTAGCGGTCTGCCCATCGTTTTTATCCATGATTATTCGACCTCCCACCATCTTTTTGAACCACAGGCGGAATATTTCAGTAAGCGCGCGAAAGTAATTGTCTATGATCTAAGAGGAAACGGGCTGTCGGGGAAGATGAATGTTGAGATTGGCCGGATCTTAGACACTCAAGTTGAGGATCTAAAGGCATTATTAGATAAACTGGATGTAGAAAAGATTGTAATTGTAGCCTGCTCCACTGGAGCTATACTTGCCCAGAAGTTCGCCTATCTGTTCCCTGAGCGGGTGATTACCATGATTTTGGTGGATAGTTATTTTCAAGGTGATTACTCTGCTAGTGGAAGTAAGTTGAAAGAAGCGTTGCAGTTCTGTGCCTGGATTTCTCATTATCTCCCTGCTGAAATGTTTATCAAGCCTTTACGTATCACCTATCACCGGTGGCTCTTGGCTTACCATATCTTGAGAAAAGAGCTTATGCATAAACGGACGACAGAATGGATTAAGCAACGCATGGCGTTGAAGTATTCGGACGGTTACGGGTTTGCGCTGCGGCTGCAAATTCCGGTGCTGATCGTGTCAGGTAATCACAATGAGCGGGTGTTAGAGCAAGTTAAAAAAACAGCGGCTAAGTATCCCAAAGCTCATTTAGCGATCATCGAGAATGCCATGTATCCTAGTCACCTATGTCAACCGCAATTATTTAACCGGCTTTTGCTCGATTATCTAAAGGACCAACAGTGTTTTCAACAAGAGCTACCTGGCTGATGCTCTCACTGGACACACAGCCTTGAAGGTGACGCAGCGCTGTTTATTTACGAAAAGAATCATTACAGGAGCCAGTGATATGTTTAAAAAAAGGTACCTTTGGTTTACTCGAAAACTCAGTCTAACCTCATCAAGAATTATTCTTTTAGGTTTTGCTGTAACCATCATTCTGGGGACAATTATGTTGTCCTTACCGGTATCTTCATCCACCGGAACTAGTGTGGGATGGCTAAATGCATTGTTTACCTCAACTTCAGCTGTGTGTGTCACTGGACTGGTGGTGCTGGATACAGGAACCGACTTCTCCAACTTTGGACAAATCATTATCCTGCTCCTCATTCAAATCGGAGGATTAGGATTCATGACGTTCAGTGTTCTAATTGCCGTAATTCTGGGGAAGAAGATTGGGCTGAAGGAGCGTTTACTCATCCAACAATCTTCGAACTCCATTGAAACACAAGGGGTCGTCCGGTTATCACTAAGCATTGTGCTGATCTCATTTATCTTCGAAACTCTTGGGGCATTGTTGTTGACCGTCCGGTGGGCAAATGACCTGGGTGTTGCCAAAGCCTTATATTATGGAATTTTCCATTCCATCTCGGCCTTTAATAACGCAGGTTTTTCATTATGGTCGGATAGTCTGAGCCGGTATGTCGGTGATCCGTTAGTCAATATTGTCATTTCATTTTTATTTATCATTGGTGGAATTGGATTTATTGTGATTCTGGATCTATACCGCAAGAGAAGCTGGAAGGCTCTGTCTTTTCACACAAAAATCGTGCTAATCACTTCAGGAGTGCTTTGTTTTGCAGGGTTTCTGGTCATATTTGTGTTTGAGCTTTTTAATACCAGAACATTTGGTACACTCACATGGGGGGAAAGAATCTGGGGTGGATATTTCCAGGGAGTGGTTACCCGCACAGCGGGGTTCAACTCCATTGATATTGGTGCGATGTTACCGGCGTCCCAGTTCTTTATGATCTTTCTGATGTTCATAGGAGCTTCATCAGGCTCGACAGGCGGGGGGATCAAGACGACCACCTTTGCGGTACTCATATTAAGCATCTTCTCAACCATCAAGGGGAATGCTGATGTGCAGCTGCTAAAAAAACGGATACCTCAAGATCTTATTTTCAGATCATTGGCTGTAATGACCATCTCCTTAGGCCTTGTTCTTGGAGCAACCTTTTTATTAACAATTACTGAATATACCCGCCATACGGATATTCTTGCTCTTTTATTTGAAGCTACATCAGCCTTTGGAACCGTGGGCATGTCCATGGGCTTAACCCCTGATCTGTCACCGATTGGTAAATGTATCATCATAGTTATAATGTATATTGGGAGACTGGGCCCTTTAACCTTAGCCTTTGCCTTGGCACAAAAAAGTGTTAAACAGAAGTACCGTTACCCAGAGGACAAGTTGCTGATTGGTTAGTAAGTAGGGAGTAGTTGGAACTGATTAAAAGGAGAAGTTCTTCCGTTTACGGGTAGAACTTCTCCTTTTTTATCTTCATTTTTATAGTAGAAGCTTCTCCATAATCATCACATCAATAAACGTTTTGTCTATAATCCCCTGCTTCTCCAATAGACCCACCTGCCGGTAGCCCATCTTCCGATACAACCCTTGACCACTCTCATTAGATCATCTCCTTAAGATTGTTTTCTCGCTTTAATCACAGCAGAGACGATGTATTGCTCAACGTTCGCACCGGGAACCCAATCTTTGATAAATGTTCTGGATTCGTCTTTGGGCTCAATATGGATCTCAGTAAAGCCGCTTTCCTGAAGCATCATCTCCAGATCAGAAATGAAAGAGGCCCCGGAGATACAACCCGAATATAATTCGCCCAGGTCATTTTTGATTTCGGGGGGTAGCTCAGCTGTAGTTACAATATCAGAGATGGCCAGACGCCCTCCGGGCATAAGAACGCGATAGGCTTCACGGAATACTTGCTGCTTATCAGGCGAGAGGTTAATCACACAGTTGGAGATTATGACATTAACCGAGTTGTCGGCCGCCGGAAGATGTTCAATTTCTCCCAACCTGAATTCGGTATTATTAAACTTACCTTTAATGGCATTATCTCTTGCCCGGCTAATCATCTCAGGAGTCATATCTACACCGATAACATGGCCTTGTTCACCTACCTGCCGGGAAGCGAGGAAGCAATCGAACCCGCCGCCGCTCCCGAGATCC
Source organism: Paenibacillus sp. FSL P4-0338 (assembly GCF_038002365.1). Classification (NCBI taxonomy): domain Bacteria; kingdom Bacillati; phylum Bacillota; class Bacilli; order Caryophanales; family Paenibacillaceae; genus Paenibacillus; species Paenibacillus sp. FSL P4-0338. The sequence goes on from NZ_JBBOCG010000001.1 coordinate 1,773,444, forward strand.
ATAACATGTTCACCAGGCTTCAGCTCAGCAATAGCCTGGGGATTACCGCAACCAAGACCTAAATTTGCGCCTTCAGGAGCTGCGGCCAGATCCTCACTAGAATATCCCATTTTAGCAGATATGGCATCATAATCAGTTGGGCTGTCACAGCAGCTGTCAGCAGAGGAGCAGCAGGAGGAGGCAGGTTCGGCCTTTTGTACAGCAATGGTTTGATAACGTCCCCGTACATTTTGGCGGATTTGGTCATTCGTAAGTTTGTTCATGAATACACACTCCTTATCATTAAAATAACTTGCAAGTTACAAATAAAGGCCAAGGGAAATCACCCTTTAACAGGTGCGCAGCAATTGCTGGATTTCCCCATAGCATCGTTGAAAAGCTTGATGGATCGTAGCAATGTTTCTACTTCAAACTCACTCATATGCGAGAAGGCTTCAATCAGGTATTCATTCATTTGTTGATCAATAGTTGCAGCCACCAGTTTTCCTTCGGAAGTAAGGGAAAGGGTATAGATTCTCCGATCGCTGGGTTCAGGTGTCTTTTCTACCAAATTCATTTTCACCAACGACTGGACTTGTCTGCTGAAGGTGGTAATATCCGTGCCCAGTGCTTCGGCAACTTGCTGCATGGAAGGATTGTGGCTCCGGGCGATCTCATAAAGCAGATGGCTTTGGGCCGCGGATAGTTTACATCCCCTTACACTGCAGCAGTCCTTATTGAGAAGCCCTAAGCGCCGGGTCATGATTTGAAATAGTTCTCGTGGGGTTTCCATGTGTTCACCTCTTGAACTGGTTATACCGCAATTGATTGCAAAATGCAAATATTATTTTCATCTGGTTGCTAATTGGCCATTAAGGTCTTAGAATATAAGTATTGCCTTATATAGATGGGAGGAGCTTTTAAATGAATGTACTAAATGAACTTGCGGAAGATTTAAAACTCCTTGGAGATAAAACACGGCTCACGATTCTAACCCTTTTAAAAGAACGGGAGTGGTGTGTATGTGAATTCGTGGATCTTTTTGACATCTCCCAACCAGCCGTAAGCCAGCATCTGCGCAAATTGAAAAGCAGCGGATTGGTTAAGGAACAAAAAAAAGGTCAGTGGGTGTATTACTCTTTAAGCATTGAAGATAAGCCTCATGTTGCGGCCATTCTTCAGCTTACACCGGATACCAGCTTCATTCTATCCAGTTTAAACAAGCCGTCTGGTGCTGCCTGCTGCGAGTAATATTTTGATATTGAATATATAATCATATAATTATATAATGATGTACGTTATTATACTTAAGCATATGAAGGGAGTGCTCTGCAATGTGTTATATAGACATATAATGGGGGAGATCATTTGGTAGTTTTAGCGAGTCTTATATTTATCGTCACATTAATTTTTGTCATTTGGCAGCCTAAACATCTGTCCATTGGCTGGTCTGCCTGCGGCGGAGCGTTACTCGCCTTACTTGTCGGTGTCGTCAGCTTGAAGGATGTTCTGGATGTTACGCTGATTGTGTGGAATGCCACACTGGCCTTTGTAGCAATCATTTTGATCTCCCTAATCCTCGATAAAATTGGATTCTTCGAATGGGCAGCTTTACATATGGCCAAAGCTGCTAGCGGGAATGGAACCCTAATGTTTATCTATGTCATCATTCTGGGTGCTGTAGTAGCGGCATTTTTTGCTAATGACGGAGCAGCGCTCATTCTAACACCAATTGTGCTGGCTATGGTCCGTGCGCTGAATTTTGATGAGAAAAAGGTTTTTCCGTTCATCATTGCTAGCGGGTTTATAGCAGATACTACGTCTTTGCCCCTGGTTGTAAGCAATCTGGTGAATATCGTATCGGCTGACTTTTTCGGATTAACCTTTATGGAATATGCCGGACGGATGTTAATGCCTACCTTATTCTCCTTAGGGGCAAGTATTCTCGTGCTTTATTTCTTCTTCCGCAAAAGCATTTCCAGAAACTTTGACAGCTCCCAGCTGAAAAATCCGGCGGAAGCTATCAAAGATAAGAAGATGTTCAAGCTATCCTGGTGGGTATTAGCAGTTCTGCTGGCAGGGTACTTCGTGAGTGAGTTCCTGAATATCCCAGTGTCTGTTGTAGCCGGGGTTATCGCAATCTTTTTCCTGCTTATGGCAAGGAGAAGTCCAGCTGTACCTGCAATGGAAGTGGTGAAGGGAGCACCTTGGGCGATTGTTTTCTTTTCCATCGGTATGTATGTTGTCGTATATGGTCTAAGAAATGCGGGTCTTACGAATGTGTTAGCTGATGCCATCCAGGCCGTTGCCGATCAAGGGCTGTTCGCAGCAACGATGGGGATGGGCTTTATTGCCGCGGTGATCTCCTCCATAATGAACAACATGCCTACTGTAATGATTGATGCACTGGCCATTGATGCCACGAACACTTCCGGACTGATTAAAGAAGCTTTGATTTATGCAAATGTTATTGGTTCTGACTTAGGTCCGAAGATAACACCCATTGGTTCGCTGGCTACCTTACTGTGGCTGCATGTGCTTTCCACCAAAGGAGTAAAGATATCCTGGGGAACGTACTTTAAAACAGGCATTATTTTGACGATCCCTACGCTGTTCATCACACTGCTTGGTTTATATATAACATTGACCCTATTTTAAACTCGAAGGAGATTAAGACTTATGGATAAGAAGACCATTTACTTTTTGTGCACAGGAAACTCCTGCCGGAGCCAGATGGCGGAAGGATGGGCCAAAAAATACTTGAGCAATGAATGGAACGTATACAGTGCCGGTATTGAAGCTCACGGTTTGAACCCGAAAGCCGTTCAGGCGATGAGTGAAGTAGGTATAGATATCTCAGGTCAAACATCAGATATTATTGATCCGCAGCTGCTGAACAGCTCTGATCTCGTTATTACATTATGTGGAGATGCAGCAGATAAATGCCCGGTTACCCCGCCTCAGGTGAAACGGGAGCACTGGGGATTCGATGATCCGGCGAAGACTCAAGGAACTGATGAGGAGAAGTGGGCGGTCTTCCAGCGGGTTCGTGATCAAGTGGGCGAACGCATCAAACAATTTGCTGAAACGGGTGAATAGTCTTATATCCAGAAAAATAATTATTGTCGCTGGACAATAACACAGTCCTATAAGATCCGCGCCCAGCGCGGTTTTTTTGTTTTAATTGAGACAGGGGGAAACTTTCTGGATACAGCCAATAATTATGCGATATGGAACGAAGGCTGTGTTGGCGGAGAAAGCGAGTCTTTGCTTGGCGAATGGATGAAAGAAAGAAAAAACAGAGCTCATGTTGACGATAACAAAACTGAACTTGAGGAGACCTTGGAGACTTTTGATTGTTTGGTTAAAGCTGGTAAAGTAAGAGCTATATGCTGCAGTAATTACCGGTTTTCCAGGCTGTTGCTGCAAGCGGTCTAACGCAATTGGAAGAAAATTTAGGCATAGCCCGGAGCGATGGGTCTATCGATTCGAATTACAAAAGGAGTATATATGAACTATATCATTTTTGATCTGGAAGCCACTTGTTGGGAAAATGACCGCAAAAGGCAAAACGAAATTATTGAAATCGGAGCCGTAAAACTCAATGAAAGGCTGAAGACTGTGAGCGAATTCCAAATTTTTGTCAAGCCTGCATTAAGCCCACAGCTTTCTGATTTTTGTAAGCGGCTTACCTCCATTTCTCAGACGGATGTGGATGCTTCAATATATTTTCCGCAGGCAATCTATCAATTTCGAGAGTGGATAGGTATTGAACCTCATATCCTCTGCTCCTGGGGGTTTTATGATAAGAACCAGTTGCAGAAGGATTGTGCACTCCATCAAATCGCAAGTGAATGGACGGATAACCATATCAGTCTCAAGCATCAGCACGGGAGGATGATTGGCAAGGAGCGGGGCGTAGGCATGGAGAGAGCTTTGACTATGCTTAAACTGCCGCTTGAAGGTACTCACCATAGGGGTATCGATGATGCCAAAAACATTGCGAAAATATTCGTTAAAATTTTTGACCAATTGATGTTTTGATAAAAGCGGATCAAAAATACGCAGGTAGAGCGACATTTCAAGTGAATATGGTCATTACAGATAATACTCCATCCAGAAGGGATTCTGAGGGAATTGTAATAGTCCATTTGAGCAGAGGCAGCCAAACTATGGCTGCTTTTTCATTGCGCTAACGGAAAACGTTAGTTGAATGACAATCTCAAACAAATCTTGAATGTCGCCCATGTAGATTGATACTTGAATAAATTGCGAAATTCTACATAGGAATAGGGTGAAATAACAACAAATTTACGGAGGAGGAAATAATGAAAGCGCTATTATATCCGTTACGATGAAGTAAGCTATTGAAGCCTTGGTGTATACGATATGGTAAGCCGTGAGCGCACGGATCGAAAAAAAGGAGGATTTTCAATGATGTCAAAACGATTTGGCAGAGTGCTCGCGTTCCTCTGTTGCTTGCTAATGGTGGCGTCACTAATGCCTACCAGCTTTGCCGCCGCCACTGACAACAACGAGTATACAGAAGCACTTAATGGCGACAGCAGTTCTACAGCTCTTACAAGCTTGCAGACAAATGAAATGCCGACCGCCATTTTTGGAACTCCCGAACTCGGGTCAGACGACCCGCTGTGGGCCCTGACCATGGAGCATCTCATCAACAAAAGCACTGTGCCCGGCGACCCCAGGCCCCATTCCACAGGCACAGCCAGGATCCTTTGGGACCAAGACTACCTGTATGTCCGTGTAGTCGTGGAGGACAGCAATCTATATCAGGGACCCGGCAATGATTATCAGTACGACGGCCTGGAGTTTTATGCCGGCGCTGGAACCCAAGGCGCGAATCAATGGCGCATCAGCGCGACAGGCGTGTTTTCAGGGCAAAACGCTCCCGGAAGAGCTGCGTGGACTGAGATCACGGACACAGGATATATCGTGGAGATGAGAATACCTAAAAGAACCTTGAACTTGCAGGCAGGCCCGTTTACCTTTGAAGTGTATATCAATAACTCGTCGGAAAAGGGCGGTGACCGCTATGAAGTCGTTTCCTGTTTCGGAACTCCGGACGCGGCTTACAACAATGCTGCTTCTTTTACAAACAGCCTGAATCTCATTGACGCTAGTGGAGCGGACGACAGATTCTCAATCACTGCCACGGCGGAATCGGGCGGCCGGATAACGCCGAACGCACCCGGCAATGTTCTGAGAATTGCTAGCGGCTTAGACAAAACCTTTACGGTTACCTCCGATTACGGCAAAATTGTAAATACCGTAAAGGTAGACGGAGAGGACGCAGCTCTATCCGATGATGGCACTTACACCTTTTCAAATGTTGTCGCTAACCATACCCTTCAAGTGACATTCAAAAATGATTCGACCGCGGAGTTGCTTCCCTTTATTGTATGGAATGACAACTTCGCCCGTGGCGAGTACACGACGGCTGTTATCATTGACTTAGGCGAAGGGAAGGCGGTGGAAGGCTCCAAGCTTAATCCGGACTTGTTTACCGTCTCGGCTAGGAACACGACCCTGAACGGCGACTCGGTAACCTTTGAAGGGACGCGCAAGATCACTAGGGTATACGCCAATGACGAACCGAAGGTACGCGGCTATCTGGGGACGGAAAGCCATTCACCGGATTATCAGGACGGACTGGAACGCGGCCGTTACATCGTAGTTGAGCTCGAATTTTATTCAGAGAGCGGCGGCAATATAACGCTGGATGGCAACATGAACTCAACAAAACAGGTTTACAGCGTCGTCCAAAACGGCGAGCTCTTACTGACAGAAGGGGAACCGCTTAACTACGCGGTTTTTGAACAGGAAAAAGTTGTGAATCCGATCCTTGACCAATTTACAGCACCTACGGGCAATTCGGTTAATCGTGCGCTCTACCTTCACAAGGATGGAAACGGTGAGGTGTCGCAAGGCTTGCCGCTGTATGTCTATACCCACGGCATGGGACGCGGCGGCACAAGCGCTGCGACTGACCCAAAAGCGGCGATGAAATCCGCCAACGGCTCGGTCGCTCTGATGAAGAAAATGGAAAAATACCCCGAGAAATACGCCAGCCATATACTGAATATTTCCTATAATGGCACGAGTACTCCCTCCACAGCCAATGTTAAGAAAGTTATAGATGACCTGGTTGCCAGCGGTGCAGTAGACCCTAACCGCATTTACGCGGCGGGCTTCTCATGGGGCGGCCAGTATACGAACAGCTTAGTTAACGCTTATCCCGGCTTCTTCGCGTCCGCCGCACCTATGTCTCCGGTAAGCGGCTCACCGAACGCGAACGCCAACTACGTTCACACCAACCTGGCCTATTGGATGTTTATCAATGAGTATAACGTTGGAGTATACCAGACTAACCTCGCTAACTTCATAAACACCAATATGCCGAAAATGATCAATGCGAGAGCTTCGCGCTTTGAGAGCAATGAGGCTCTTATATGGCCTTACAATCAATTTGATCAGCCGAATCAGAAACCGAATCCGAACCATTCACCTGTCCTGAGTGATTCGGTGGCGCACGAAGTTGAAGCGGCGGTTCTTTACAACGACATAACGATGGGGACTTGGAGCATAGCGCCAACAGCGCAGTCTTCTAACTTGCCGGCTTGGAACAATGACTATACTGACGTCTTTGATTGGATGTTCGCGCAGACCGCAGCAAACAATCAGCCTGTTGCCGGATACGGTTCACCTGTATTGGGCACAAACGACAAACTGTGGGAACAAGCTGCAGCGTTTGACATCAACAACAGTAGCGCACCCGACCAGAAGATAGGCCCCAAGGCTACCGGCAAAGCCAAAGTATTTTGGGACGAAGACTACCTGTATGCACGCGTTGTGGTTACAGACCCGAATGTGTGCTTCGGTCACACTCCTGGCACTGAGTACATGACCGACAGTGTGGAATTGTATGTCGGTGACGGAAAAAGTGGCTCAAACCAGTGGCGTATTGGCGCAAGCGGTATTTTCTCAGGTCAAACCGCTGCGGGCCGCGACGGTTCGGTTACACGAACGGACACCGGGTATATCGCGGAAGTGAAGATACCTAGAAGAACCATTGAATTCACGAGCAATTCCCCGATTACGTTTGATGTGTACATCAATAACTCAACGGGTGCGGGGAATGACCGTTATGAGGTGGTATCCGCTTTAGGTAAGCCCGACGCGGGTTATGGCAGTTCTGACAGCTTCAAGAATAGCTTGCTGCTGCTTGGGAGCTCCACGGTATCCAGGCACCCCGTTAACGCCACGGCAGGATTAAACGGCACCATCTCGCCATCCGGCTTGATTCGGGTAGCTGACGGCGGAAGCCAATCCTTTACATTCACTCCGATCAGCGGTTATGTCGTGGATACCGTAACTGTAAATGGTGCGTCTGTAGAGATTGCAAACAATACCTATACCTTAAAAAACGTGAACACCGATGACAAGGTAATCCATGTTACATTCAAACCCGATCCGGCCGCAACGTTACTTAACTTTATCGTATACAACGATAACTTTGCCACCGGAGAATTTACCACAGCCGTTATCACCGATCTGGGTGCGGGAAATGAAGCTGTGGGTGCCGACCTTAGTTCAAACCTGTTTACAGTCTCGGCGAGGAATACTCTGCTGGACGGTAACCTGGCATATCAAGGTACACGCACCGTCAATAGAGTATACGTCAATGACGAACCTAGACCCAGAGGGTATAAGGGTGTGAACCAGAACTCCCCTGATTATCAAGCTGGACTTACTAAAGGCCGCTACATCGTTGTAGAATTGGAATTTTGGACATTAACCGGCGGACAGTCCACTTTGGAAGCATCCAAATCCACCATCCAGAATTACAACATTGTATCTAGTGGCGATATCAAGCTTGATGGCAAGGCTGCCATTGTTAAGACGTCTTTCGCACAGTCAGGAACCGTTAATGAAATCATTGACAAATTTGAAGTGGGTCCCAAAATTGACAACGCGGAAGCGATGCAGTATGGGCTCTATATTCATAAGGACGGCAACGGCGTTCCGGTAAAAGGGCTTCCCCTTTACATCTATGCTCACGGTTCTACCCGCGGCGGTACACAGGACGGGGATACCTTTGCGCCCATCAGGTCCGCCAACGGAGCCACCGCGCTTATGAAAAAAATGGAGAAGAACTCTAAATACGCCAGTCATATAATCGCTTTGCGGGCGCAAAACAACGTTCAGGCAACACCCGCTACCTTAAAGGCTTATATCGATGATCTGGTGAGCAAGGGACTTGTTGACCCCAACCGTATTTACATGGCAGGCTTCTCTATGGGATCCGCTTATACGAATACGTTCTTGACGACATATCCCGATTTGCTCGCAGCCGCAGCGCCTATGTCTTTTCCACCATCAATCAACGCGAAACAAGCCGAAACTCTTAAAAACTTCGCATACTGGTCATTCGTTAACACAACTGATTCTTCAACAATAAAAACAGGGGCGGAAACTTATATTGCAAATATAATGCCCCTATTGGAAAACGCCAGGCACACGTTCATCGACAGAAATGAAATATTCGTTTGGCCTTATGACCAATGGACAAAGGCGGAAGCACCTGTTAATGGAACCAATTGGATTCCTTCCGGCCATGAGATGGAAGCTTCAGTTCTGTGGAACAATATTTCAGGGTACAAGGATACTTTGTCCAATGTAGGTTCCAACAAGGAGTGGAGCCTTAAACCTACTGCGCAGTCCTCTAAGTTGCCGACTTGGAACAATGACTACACTGACGTCTTTGATTGGATGTTCGCACAGAGAAAACCGGGCGGACCCGGTGCTCCGGGCAGCTTCAAGGCGACGGCGGGCGACGGACAGGTCACATTGAGTTGGACTGCTCCAGCTGACGATGGCGGCAGCACGATATTGGGTTACAAGGTCTGGTATGGCAACGTGACGCCGGTCACTCTAGATGCGAAGACGGCCCAATATACCTTCAAGAGCCTGAAAAATGGCCAAAGCTATACCTTCAAGATCGTTGCGGTGAGCGCGAAGGGCGACAGTGCGGAGATGAGTGCGACGGCGACGCCGACGGCTTCCAATGTGCCCAATCCTTCTGGTGGCAATACGGGTAATACCGGCAGTACGGGCAACACCAGCAATACGGGCAATACAGGCAATACCAGCACCGGGACAGTCACTGGATCGTTGAAGCCGACCTACACAGTGAACACACCGAAGGATAAGCCCGCGGTCACGGACAAGAACGGCAACACCACCCTACCCGGCGGCGGCGAGATTGTGACCAAGGGCGGGACGAAGATTAAGGTACCCGAAGGTACGACTATAGACTCAAAAGGTAAAGTGACCCTTCCGGCGGGCAAGAGCGCCGAAGTGACACTACACGGCGGCGCGAGTGCCGGCTTAGACAAAGGCATGTCGCTGAACATCCATGAGGGTACGGAATTTGTGTTCGATGACGACACCCCGCTGGGCTTCCTCGTGGTGTCTGGCAATCCTTTCAGGGATGTCAACATGGACGACTGGTTCTACAGCTACGTAAACTCCGCCTACACATACGTTCTTTTCAACGGCACGACGTCCACGACGTTCTCACCGGGCACCTCAATGACGCGTGCGATGTACGTGCAGGTACTGGCCAATCTTGAGAACGTAAACCGCTCCGGTTACACGAATTCCCGCTTTAGCGACGTGACGGATGGGCAGTGGTACACGGCGGCAGTCGAGTGGGCGGCCGAAAGCGGCATAGTCAACGGTATAAACGCAGACCTGTTTGAACCCCATTCACCGATGACACGCGAGCAGATGCTGGTGATGCTGTACAATTACATGAAGTACAAGGGCTATGAGATACCTGCAAGCCACTCTAAGTCCTTCGCAGACGAGAGTCAGATCAGCCCATGGGCGTTGAAGGCCGTTCAGGCACAGCAGGGCATCGGAATTGTATCAGGCAAGCCGGACAACTTCTTTGCCCCCCAAGCCACCGCCACCCGCGCTGAAGTAGCTACTATCTTTATAAAGTTCATCGAATATCTGGCTAAGTAAAAGCGTAAACAGAAACATGAGGACCCTTTCGGCTGGGCAAGATCCAGCCGAAAGGGTCTCTTTTCAGCAATCCTGACTACAAGAGAAGGAAAAGCGTCGTTATGTGGAGAAAATATCTAAAGAAGTAAAAAAATATCACGGGAAAGGAGACTCCATGTTCATTGTTAATAAAGAACATTATGACCAGCATGAACTGGAACGTCGAATAAACGCGATATACGCATTATTGGGTTCCTCTGTTTGGAAGGAACGGCGGACAGCTGTATGCATGAAGGAGCCGGCGAATATTCTGGCCGCCACGGAGCTGATTATTAGGAGTGAGGGCTCGGTGCTTCTGATCAACGGCGATACCCCGATTGAAAGCGCTCTCCGTCAATCTGAAGACGCAGGCTGTACAGGTCTGCTGACAGATGCAGGAGGCAGCGCCGTCTTTCACCCTCTACACTCACGCCTGGATCGGATGAATGGGGAGCCGTCCTTGCTTCAATTCAGCTCCGGCACGACCGGCGCTCCCAAGTTAGTTGAACGGTCTTGGTCTCATGTGCAAATGGAAATCGAGGCCTACAACAAGATGCTGCCCTGCAGCGGGGAGGATCAACCAATCATTCTGGTGCCCGTGTCTCATTCCTTCGGATTAATCACAGGCACGCTTTCCGCACTTAAGCGCGGAGTCAAGCCGGTTATCGTGACGGACAAGAACCCCAAGTTCGCCCTGCATCTCATGCAGCAGCATGATCGCCATGTGGTGTATGCAGTGCCCTTTCTCTTTCAAATTCTGCTCAGCCTCATGAGAGAGAAGGTGCTGCTTAGAAAGATGGTATCCTCTGGCTCCCCGATGTCTGCAGAACTGCTGAACAGGCTTGGGGGTGCAGGTGTGAAGGTGATCCAGCAATACGGGTGCTCTGAGGCGGGCTGCATCTCGCTTGGCGACCGGCCCTCCGGTTCTACGGATGCCGGGATGTTGCTGGAGCATATGGCAATGGAAAGAGCCGGAACCCGGGATCAGCCGGATGAAATAATCATTGCCACAGGCGGACGCCGGATTCATACCGGAGATATGGGATATTGGCTCAGCGGCAGGCTTCATGTTCAGTGCCGGATGGATGATCTGATTAATGTGTCAGGACTGAAAGTAGCTCCCTCCGAGGTGGAGGATGTTATCCGGAGGCTCAGCGGCGTTCAGGAAGCTGTCGTGCACAAGGCTCCGCATCCCGTCTGGGGGGAAGCTGTCAAAGCTCGAATCGTCCGGAAGGGCGATGCGCTGTCTCAGGAGGATGTGAAGAGGTGGTGCGCGCGGTTTCTGCCTGCTTATAAAGTTCCGGGCTTTATTGCTTTTACGGAGGACATTCCGAAGACGAGTACAGGGAAGGTAATGCGAAAACAATTGGTAGAAGAGGAGTATGGTATTCATGGATAAGGAACAAACGGTATCTCAATTGAGGCAGCTCATGTCCGAACAATTGGAGCTCTCTCTCCCGGACGTCATTAAAGAGGAAGATCGGCTGTACGAAGACTTAAACGTAGATTCGATCATGGTACTCCAATTGGTGGTATACATCGAGGAAGTGTTCAACGTAACTGTGCCTGAGGAGGAGATGGATCCTGCCGTCTTCCAAACGGTCGGTTCTTTAGTCGATTTCATCCACGCCCTTAAGGGGGAGCACATCAAATCTTAAGATCATAGAAAAGGATGGATATGATGATTAACGTGAATGCACAGGATATCGTACAATTCGTGATTGATCGGGTGGCCGATTTGACCTCCAGACCGGAGCTGGCGGAGGAATTGAATGGGGACGCACCGCTAGAGGATGCAGGCGTGGATTCAGTGCTGCTGGTCAACCTGATGATGCAGATTGAACAGCAGTACGACATTTTTTACGAGGACGACGAGCTTCTGCAGGAGAACTTCGCCACCGCGCGTTTGATCTCACAACGCATATTGGCCAAACGGGCCGTTCAAACCGAGGTTTGACGTGAAACAAGCCCATTGCTTTCTGAACGGACTCGGTTATGGCTTGGAGCAAGCCGGATGGGATGAACGTCCGCTCTATATCGGTGCTTGGGACGCGCCATTCAGCGTTACGGAGGACGGCAAGCTGACCTATTTCTCAGCGGACATCACACCGTCCGAATATTTGCGGCTGTTTACCCGCCTGTACGGGGAAGGGGCCATGGAGTGGTATGATTACGGGGCCGACAAGCTCGTCAACCTGAAGAAGTTTCTGGAGGTCCTGCGGCGTAATCCGGATCTTCCTGTTTTGGTACAGCTCGACCTGTTTCATATGCCCTATCAAAAAAGAACGTTTCAAACCATGCATCAGCCCCATTTTGTCATCGTACACGGAATGCGGGGCGATCAATTCGTGGTATACGACCGCTATTTTGAATGGGAAGGGTTAGTGGCCACGAGCCATGTACACGATGCTTTTCTGAGCAATGAGCTGGGCGGGGGACTGCTGCTTCATCCCGAATGGCTCCATGCGCCGGACGCTCACGAGGTGGCGAGAATCTTCGAGGATACGATAGAGACCGATCCGGGTGAACGATCGCTAACCGGCATGGTGAGGCGGAGGATTATGCAGACGGTGGAATCGCCCGATATGTATCCGCCCGGGGCCTTGAAGGATGCTGTATCCCAGCTCGGCATCCTCGCCAAACGCAAATACAGCTACGGGCTGCTGTATCAATATTTTTCGGAAGCGCTTAATCAAGGTACGGAGCTGTATCAGGAGCAGCTGGAAGGATTCATAAGAATGTGGAGTACGCTCGCATACCTGGCGATCCGTACGTCTATGCCGGGACGAACCGGAGAAATCGGACTGCTGGTGGATAAGGTGGAGCAGCTGCACAGGACGGAGCAACAGCTGAAGGAGGAATTGATCGATGTCTATCATCGCTGGAAACTTCGATTTGCATGCGGAGTGCAGACCTAGGGTGGGCTGCTTCGACGGCCATTCCCCCCGGTTGAACGAACGGGTGATTGATGACAAGTGGACAGGGTATCTGGCTGAATATACGGAGCTCATCCGCATTCCGCCGGTACGCTTTGCCAAGATCTTCGGGGGTTCGCTTCGCCAGTTCTCCAAGCAGCCGATGTCTTCGCTTCCGCAAGCATCGGAGCGGCTGGCCCGATTATGCGAGGAATACGGAATCGATACGCTTTATGTGAATGCTCCTTATTTCATGCCTTACTTGATGCTGGTTCGGAGCTTCTCCAAGCTTCCGCTTCGCTTCATGGTTATCGCCCATTCCGTCGCATCCGCCCGTTGGCTGACAAACTGGCTGTCCTGTGCACCTTGGATTACAGAACAGGATGTGCTGCTTGCCAGTACGGAATCCTGCAGACAGGCGCTGGTTAATCTCTCACCCCGGTATGCACATGCCCATAAGATCCCGTTATGCATCGACACCTTGCTGGCTGCGGAGCCGGTTCGGCCGCTTGCCGGTAAACGTCTGTTATCCATCGGCCGGCTGGAAGAGGTGAAGAACATTCATGTGCTCTTAGAGGCTATGGCGGAAATCAAGCAGCGTGTCCCGGACACTGTATTGACGGTTGCCGGAGAATATACGGGGTCTTTGCAGGAAGCGGACCGATATAAAGAACGGCTTGAAGCCATCGTAGCGGAATATAGACTGGAGCAAACCGTGGAGTTTACAGGTCCCGTCCACGGGAGTGAGAAAGACTGCCTGTTCCAAGAATCCAGGCTTCTGGTCAACCTCTCCACCGATCCGGGAGAGACGTTTGGCTTCAACCTCCTGGAAGCGAAAGCCCACGGTCTTCCTGTGGTCTGCACCAACTGGGACGGTTTCCGGGAGCTGCTTGTTGACGGCGTGGACGGTTCCTTCGTCCAGGTAGATTGGACCGGTGAACATCCGAAGATAGATCTGGGCGGGCTGGTTCGAAGCTGCACCGAGGTCCTGCTGGATGAGAAGCTTCACGACAATCTCTCGCAAGGAGCGCGGCTTGGCGCTCTAATGTACGACTATCGCACCATCATGCCGCAGATCAGGAGGCTCCTGAATGCTCCCCTTGGACAGATAGCGGGTGAGGCGGAGGAGACCGCCCTGCTGGAATCTTCTATGAGAACGCTGAACGAAATCTATCATTGCAGCTTATTGGAAGCGACAGGCTGTTTGAATGAATCGCCGCTGTCGGTTCTGGATTGGCAGCCGCAGGGTGACACGGGGGAATGGATGCGCAGGGTGAAGCCGCTTATTCAACATTTTGCCGGGAGGAACCATCATGCACACGTTTAAACTGTTCCGACGTCTTGCTCCCTACGTGAGGATCAAATGGAATTTAACCTTGATCGCTTACGTTTGCACGTTCCTGCAATTGGGACTCGTCATGCTTCAGCCCTTAATCTTCGCCTATCTGATCGACCACGTGCTGATTGGCGGAAACCGTAAGCTGATTGTCCCGCTGCTTAGCCTTTCCTTGGGAATAGGCGTTCTCTCCATCGTGTTCCTGTTTATCCGGGTAGGTCTGTTCCGCTATCTGGGCATCTGTAATATGCTGGATATCCGGAACGAGCTGTTGAAGCATGTCCGGCAGATTCCCATTCCGGAGATTCAGAAGGAAGGACCCGGGAAATTCTCGGCCTTGCTCGGGATGGATACCGCTACGATGGGAAATTTCCTCAACCACATCCTGGTCGAGATTACCTCACAGCTGTTTATGATGCTGATATCCCTCGGAATCCTGTTCTATATGGATTGGCGGCTTGGCATCGTTGCGACGCTTAGCATCCCCTTCCTCTTATGGGTGCCAGGACTGTTCCGCAACCCTGTGGCGCGTTATTCGTCCGCCGTTCGAACCCATAATGAAGAGATCGGAACCTATCTCTATGAAGCGATCGAAAGTTCGCAAGAAATCCGGGCTTTAGGACTAGAGGGATGGGAACGGAAGCGGAATGAAACGATGTACAAGGGGCTGGTGAAGGCCAGCACCCGGGAAACGCTGTATGCCGTTATGTCGTTTCAAATCAGTGGATTTGTGATTAGCCTGATCCTGGCTGCCATCTATTGGATCGGCAGCGATCAGGTGCTCCACCAAATGATGACCGTCGGTATGATGGTTGCTTCCGTAACCTATCTGCAGAACGCTCTGAATCCTGTACAGCAGATTAACAACTTTTTCAGAGAGCTTCAAGGCGCGGAAGTTGCCATGGGCAGAATCGAGCAATTTATCCAGACCCCGATCGATCCCTATTCGGAAAACGAGAGGAAGCAGGCTTCGCCTGCAAGGGAGCCTCAGCTTGAAACAACGCCGTCCGATATCGAAGTGTGCAGTCTGCGCGTCGGGTACGGTGGAACGGAAATCTTGAAGGATCTGTCACTGTCGCTGTCTCCGGGCAAGGTTTATGCTTTCGTCGGGCGAAGCGGGTCTGGGAAATCCACCCTTTTCCGGGCGCTTATTGGGATGATGCCCGTGCTCGAAGGTGAAATTCGAATCGGCGGACAGAATCTGGAGGAGATGACCCGCAGCGCGATCAGCCGCAAGGTTGGCATCGTGTTCCAGGAGCCTTACTTGTTCCGGGGTACCCTTATGGAAAATATTGCTGTCGGGAACCTGGACGCAACGGAGGAGATGGTCATGCAAGCAGCCCTGAATGCGCGGCTAGGATCTCTGCTGGATCAACTGCCGGACGGACTCCACACGAAGATTGACCATAGAGGCTTCCAGCTATCTGGCGGACAGCGGCAGAGGCTGGCTATTGCGCGTGTCCTCTTGCACAATCCCGATATTCTTATCCTGGACGAACCGACCTCCGCCTTGGACCAGCTTACGGAGATTGAACTCATGGATTCCATACGCCAAGTCATGGCGGGCAAGACGGTTCTGGTAGCCACCCATCGCCTGCAAACCATTATAAACGCGGACCGTATTCTGGTGATGGAGAACGGTTGTCTGGTGGCGGAAGGCGACCACGAAGAGCTCATGAATCAATCGGCTGAGTATTATGCTATGGCATCGACCTTCGAGCGGGATACATCTGTGGCCGGACAGGCATCTCACAAGGAGGGGGTCCCGGTATGAATGGCACAGGCACCCTCAGGGAATTGTTTCAACGTGCACGAAGGCATGACCGGGGAATCACTTACGCGGCACGAAGCGGCGAGTCCGATTGGACAAGCTATGCGGAACTCGGAAACCGCATGGACCTTCTCGCTGAACGGCTGAAGCAGGAGCAGCTGCGTCCGAATTTTATCGGGGCCGTCTGGATGGCTCCGACGCCGGAGTGTCTGGCTGTCATCGGGGCAGTTATTTTGGCGGGAGGCATTCCGCTCCCCATCCACAGCTACATGCCAGGACAGGACATGCTTCGCCTCATCCGCAAATTTGAACCCGAAGCTGTGTTCGTCTCTGAAGAGAAGCTTCCAATCCTTGCGGAATGGAACATGCAAGGGGAAGAGTTGCCATTCTGCCTGTATGCAGGTATGGCAAGCGGACCGGTTGCAGGAATCGCCGCCGCTCCGCGGCCGGTACGCCGGTACACGCCGCCAGAGGACACGCGAATGATATTCCTCTCCTCCGGTTCGACGGGAGAGCCGAAGGGTATCATGCTGAGCGACCGCAACATGCTGTCCAATGTGGACGCGATCCTGGACTACACGACTCTGTGCGACGGGGACATCGTTCTGCTCTCGAAGTCACTGGGGTATTGCTCGACCATTGTTGGGGAATGGTTCGCCGCCATGGCCTCTGGAGCCAATCTTGTTCTAAGCGGGGGCTTCGTGCATCCCTTCGAGATGATCCAGTGCGTCCGTACGAACAAGGTGACCTTCTTATGCACTGTGCCGTCTGCGATCCTGCCTCTAATACATTCCGCCAAATGGGCGGCGGAGGATCTGATGCCGCTCCGGCAGATGCTCATTGTCGGCGGCCCGATGCCTGCCGTCATGCTGCTTCGTTTGGCTGACCGTCTGCCTCACGTGCGGCTGACGCCTTCCTATGGACTGACCGAAGCCTCTCCGCGCGTCTCGTATTTGCCCTACGCTCAGTTGAGGACGAAACCGCAATCCGCCGGGATACCCATTAACGGCATCGAGCTGGCCATCGTTCAGGACGGAAGGGAGGCGGCAGCAGGGGAGAGTGGTGAGGTGGTCGTTCGGGGGCCGAATGTGATGATCGGCTATTATGACGATCCGGATCGCACCCGCGAGATCCTAGGCCCCCTCGGCCTGCATACCCGGGATACCGGGTATCTGGACGAGGATGGATATTTGCACTTGACCGGGCGAACCGATAACGCTCTCCTTGTCGGGGGACACACGGTGTACCCGGAAGCGGTCGAAAGCGTCCTGTTAAGCTTGCCTGGGGTGGCGGACGCTGCGGTGTCGGCCGTAGAAGACCTTCAATGGGGACATCGTCTGATTGCCGTGGTAGTATCCGAAGCTTCCACAGAGCCTGTCAGCAGCCCGGAGCTGCATGCCTGGTGCGTAAAGCGGTTATCCCCGGCCTTGCGTCCCAGGGAATTCCGCTTCGTTACGGCTCTGCCCAGAACGGCCAGCGGAAAGTTGGATCGCAAAGCCCTGAAATCTATGGTGAAGGAGGAAGAACATGTCCATAGAGCATGAAGATATACTCTTTAAGGTGAGAGAAACGATAGCTGCTGTGGCCAAGAGGCTAACCAGCGAGGTCGAGCTGGATCATGCTTTGGTAGACGATCTGGGAATCGACTCCATTCAAATACTGGAGCTTCTGTCGGCGCTGGAGGATACATTCGGCTTTGAGCTGGATGTGGACGATATTCGCCCGGAATCGTTCCGAAGCGTCCAGGCCGTATTGCATTTTGTAGAACGCAAGGTGGCTTCATGAAGGTGTTCACCCCGGGCCATTTGCAAGAGCTGGCTGACGAATTGCGCAGGACGTACCCGTTTTATAGCCCTTATACGGACGTTGATTTCCATCAGCTGCCGATTACAGACAAACACTTGATCGCAGACAACCGCGCCCTTTTCGAACATCCTGATGCAAGGCGGGTGACCGAATCGTTCACCTCGGGAACTACCGGAGTGCCGTTCCGCTGTGTGAAAACTACGGAGGAGATATGGACACTCTCGCTGACCCTGTATAAGCATAGAAAAAAGTGGGGGCTGCCGCCCAGGCACCGGATGCTGCTGCTGAGCAACCGTCTGCTGGCGGAGCCCAGGTCCCTTAGACATTATGCAGAACTGATAATCAGGGAAGATCCTCATTTTATCCAGGGGAGAGCTTCCGCTCTCTGCGCGTTGGCCGAATATATGCGTGACGGGGGATATTCGTTGCCGGCTTCCCTCCTGTTTACCCAGAACTGGGGCGAAACGCTGCATGGCTCTCAGAAAGAACGGATTGAGGAGGTGTTCCGCGTTCCATGCGTAGACTATTACGGTTTGGAAGAGTTCTGGTGTATCGCGTTCGCAGGCCAGAGCGGCCAATTGGAAATCGATGAGTCCGCCGTATATGTGGAAATTATTGATCCAGCCTCAAGACTCCATGTAGAGGAGGGGGAATTCGGCGAAGTGTTGGTCACCTCGCTGATCATGAGGAGTCTGCCTTATGTCCGTTACCGGACAGGGGATATCGGAAGTATTCGCAGGGACCCTGAAACCGGCCGTCTCCTTCTTCAACTGCTTCCCGTTCGAACATCCCAGATTCGGCTGCCTGGAGCACAGGTGCATTCCGCCGTCTTCCGGTATTTGGACAAGTTTTTTTGGGAGCTTGCTGCAGCCAGAGGAGTCCGCCAATTTCAGATCGTGCAGAATACATTAACCTCTTTTTCCGTCCGGCTGGCGACTGAAGCCTCGCCAAGCGAGTTCGAGGACGTGCAGGCCAAGCTATCCGCTTTTCTTCACCGAGCGGCGGGCAAGCCGGTGAAATTGTCCATAGAAACCGTCTCAAGGCTCGAAGCCGATCCTGTCAGCGGCAAAATACCGTCCTTTGTTTGCCGTATTTCCTCAAATGAAGAAGGAGAATGAAGAGATGACGTCTCATACGGATACGCCGGATGCCAAGCCGGAAATGATGAAGCTGGCGGCGATGGAATGTGCAGCTTCCTGCATCTTGACCCACTTATACCGGTCCGGGGCCAACCCTGATCTGTTTCTGCTGGATTACTGGAATGTCAATTATGTTTCGCGCATTATTACGGCGAGCCAGCATGTGCGGTTGAACAAAAGCTTGCCCTTTCTGTACGGCATCCATCTGGTTTACAAGGGAACTGGACCTGAGGCGCTGAAGCAGTCTGTTCAGTCAGGGAACCGTGCGGTAGTGAAATGCCGCCCATCCGATCTGGATTTTTTCCCTCCCAACATGCTGATCATGGCGGAGAGTGGATTCGATCATTATATCCTCGCAGATAGCTTCGATGAAGCGCGTAACGCCTTCAGAGTATTCGATCCCATTGTCGGTTTCAACGGATTCCTGACCGGAGAAGAGCTTATGCGGGCATCAGCGGAGCCGGAAGAGGAGGAGATCATTTTCTACGAGCTTCAGCCGGATCAAGAAGGGAAGGTGTTCGAGTCTCCCGGCAAGCATGATATCTTCACCTATGCAGCCAAGCGAAACTACGAAATGTATGTCCGTTCTCAATACAGTTCGGGTACCGCCGCATTGGACTGCTTTGCCCGGGATTTGCAGGAATCTCTAGCATTAAGCCCGGAACAAACCTCGAACTGGTTGAACCAGAACTCGATCGCCATTGCTTCCTTAACCAAGCTCCGATCTTCCATATGGAATAGCTTTGCCCAGCTGGGCGTGATGGACAAGGGGCAGGTGCTGGAAGGGACGAACCGGATCAGCGGGATCGTGAAGTTATGGACGACACTGAATTTCTTGCTGGTGAAATACCGCAAGAACATCGGGGACGAAGCGTTGCTGCGCTCGGCTCTTGCCAGGCTGCGGGACATTCAGGATGCGGAGCTTCAATTCCTGGCCTGGATGAATGGAATAGGCGGTGATCTGACTGCGGTATAATCTATGCACGATTTCTTTTCGGCACGAGCTGGTATCCTTCCGGGAGCTGCTCCGTTATGCTCGTGATACGGGCTTCAACGGTATAGAACTGTGGGGCGTGCATGCCAAGGCTTTGCTTCGCCAACGGGGACAGGAGCTGGGAGGTATGCTGGACGAAATGTTCAGCTACGGGCTCGAAATCAACATGCTGAGCGATTATATCCCTCTCATGGGGAATATCCCAACGGACGTTCTGCTTAAGGAATGGCAGGAAACCGTCCAGGCGGCCAAAGCGTTCCACACAGATAAGCTGAGGATTTTCGCCGGAAACCTGAGCAGTCAATCTCTTGATGAGAAGGACTGGGAGCTTTGCACCGGACGTCTAAATATCCTGTGCGCCGTAGCAGAGAGGGAAGGGGTCTATACAGTGGTTGAGACTCATCCGGGAACAGCTGCCGACGGCTTAGATTCCACACTTCAACTGCTCAGGCAAACCGGCCACCCAGCCTTGAAGCTGAATTTGGACTTTCTGCACATTTGGGAATCGGGCGCTGATCCCCTTGCCGCCTACGAACGCTTGAAGCCATGGATGGTCAATATCCATCTGAAGAATGTGGAATCCCGGCAATGGCTCGAAGTATTCTCTCCTGACAATATATATTCTCCGAGCGGAAGCCGCAGAGGTATCGTACCCTTGGCCGATGGAGAAATGGACTGCCAAGCCATAATGAAGCGCCTTATCTTGGACCCTATCCAAGCCCCGGTATCTCTGGAATGGTTCGGAGCCATACCATTTGAAATCTTAAAGTCGGAGCTAGGCTGGCTTAAAGGGCTGGAGTCCGATCTCAACCCGGAGAAAGTGGAGGTGACGGGATAATGAATAACCTACCTTATGTGGAGCATCTGACCGGAACGCGCGCACCGAAGCTCTGGTACTCCAATATTAATTGGGAACAAGGAAAAGCCGCTCAAGAGATTCGCTTACCCCATATTAACAATGCGTCCGGAGACCGGCTCGTATCGCAAATGGATCTCTACCAAATTTATTTGGCTGACCGGGAGGATCTTGTTCTCCTGAAAGAGGCTCCGGATCCTGAATTCCTATCTTATTTGGAAGAAGAGAAGATAGCCATACCCTCAATCGCGATTGGCGCACGGTCTGAATATACGGGTGAGTTTCGCAACCGGATTGCTGTTCCTTACTTGATGGACGAGCAGGAGGAGCAGTTTCTCAAGGAAAACGGAGGGAGGTGGATCGGCCCGCCAGCCCGATTGTCCGTGGAACTGAACAGCAAGATCGCAACGCGTAAATTATGCGAAGAAATCGGCTTTCCAGTCAGCGACGGTAGGATATGCGAGGGGCTTGACGCGATCCGCCGTACTTGCGCCGAGTTGGAGGGACGGCATCCTGGAGCCCGGCTGGTTGTAAAAACCGCTTACGGTTCTTCCGGTAAAGCGCTGTTCCATATCCATCGAGGCCCGGATTTGGAGATGCTGCTGGGATATTTAGAGAGGCAGATCTCGCGGGGAGGCGGGCAACCGGTTGTGACGGTGGAACGCTGGCATCAGGTCGAGCGCCATCTGACGGCACAGCTCTGGCTGGGGGAAACAGATTGCGAGATCCTGGCTATGACCGAGCAGAGGATTACAGATGCAGGAGTGTACAGGGGGAGCCGTCTGCACCCGGACCTGCCTGAAGCCTTGATCGTGGCTTATACCGAACAGCTGCAGCAGCTGGGTACATCTTTACATTCCCGGGGCTACGAGGGCTTTCTCGGGGTAGACTCCATACTGGATGAAGACGGAACTTTAATACCGGTTATTGAGATCAACGCCCGTCTTACCATGGTCACGTATTTGCTGAAGATTCGCAAGCACTTGCTCGAACGCGGGTTTCCTAGAATGGAGACTCAATCCTATGATTTCAAGCTCCACCCTGGAGCCAAATTTGCAGAATTTGCCGAAAAGGTGGCATCGATAAGGATCTCTGCCGAACAAGGCGGGGTATTCGTGTATGGTTTCCACCATGATGGGGAATCTGCAGACCGTATCCGACCTTGCAGGGTCTCGACTCTGAGCTGGGGTGTGGACGATGAAGCGGAGAAGCTTGCCCGTCAAGGGCTGGAGGAAGCAATCATGGAATGGAGGGGAGCTGTCGTATGACTATGGCTTCACAACGACTGTCTAATCCGCAGGAAGTGGGCCAACCCTTTTGGATGGAAGCAGCCAAGCCGTTTGGATCACCCGTTTATGTATATGACGAGGGAAAGCTGGCCTCCGATTATTTTTCGCTGCGGGACGCTTTACCCAAGGATGTGACGCTATATTATTCCATGAAGGTCAATCCCAATCCGGAGGTATGCCGTCTCATTAACGGCTGGGGTTCGCCGATCGAAGTCGCATCGGTTGGGGAATATGAGATTGCCCGCTCTATCGGGGTGAATTCGCACAACATCGTGTTTACCGGACCGGGCAAAAGCGCGGACGAGATTCATCATGTGCTTCGCTATGGGATCTACGCGATTAATGCGGAGTCCATCCCGGAGCTATTTGTCATTCACGATGAAGCTGTTGCGCTGGGTATTGCCGCACCCGTTATGTTAAGGGTCAATTTGTCTACTGGAACCAAAGGCTCGCGTATGTCATCGGTCGGACTTGCCTCCCAGTTTGGCATCGACGACAGTGAAATTAATGAAGCGGTGCAAACCGCCATTAACCTTGAGGGGCTAGAGCTGATCGGATTGCATACGTACCAGGGCACGCAGAATTTTCACCTCGACTTTTATCGGGAGAGCGTTCCGATGATGTTCGGTCTCACCCGGCAGGTGCGCAACCAATTCGGCCTGCAGCTTCGATGCTTAGGGCTCGGCGGCGGTTTCGGCGTTCCCATGTTTGAAGGCGATGAGCCGTTTCCTGTCGAAGCTTTCGGGGCGTATCTTGCCGGGGAGTTAGAGCGCAACCGGGATCTGGAATTGGAAATGGTATTCGTAGAATCAGGGCGGCGAATTGCCGCAACGATGGGGATTTATGCGGTCCGAGTGCTGTACACCAAGCTCTCCAAAGGCAAAGCCTTCGCCATTGTCGATGGGGGAACCCACCATCGGGCTTTTTCCAGCCTGATGGGACGAAGCTTCAAGCAGCCTCTGCCTCTTCAGCTTTGGAAGGCGGGGGAGCGCAAGCTATACGTATCCGGTGAAGGAGAAGGTCGAGTCTCCTACAATGTTTGCGGTAAATTGTGCACTCCCGCAGATGTGCTGCAAGGCAGCGTCATGCTCCCCCCTCTAGAGCCGGGGGATTGGATCGCGTTTCCCCATATGGGGGCCTATGGCTTAACCTGCGGCAATGTTCATTTTCTGTCTCATGCTCTTCCGAAGGAAGTTATGCTTCGCCCTGACGGTACGTTAAATGATGTGAGCTGGCTGTCCACCTAATAAGTGAGTTCATCATAGGGAGTTGACCATGTGACACCTACCCATCGGATATTGCCTTATAATGACATTTGGCTTGATTGTGTTAATAATAACTTGATGGCGATTCTCATTAGTCATCATTCATCGTTCGAGAAGCTGCCTCTGACTTTTAAAACGCAGTACTGGAAAAAACTCATCAACCAGACATTCCCCGAAGACAATTTTGAAAGCTTGCTGCATCAAGGATTAATGCTGCCGAAGGTTCAATATGACACGGAACAGCTCTATCATTTTCTTCGCTTTGAGGATCAGCTTCTTGAGCAATCTGATATCCCTTTCCTGGATGAGATGATTCAAGGCGCTTTAGACAAGAAGAAATATGTCTTTCTCGATGTGGACCGCTTTTTTTATTCCAGTGGAAGAGAATCCGGAAAAATACATTTTATCCATCCGACCTTTATTCATGGAAAATGTGCGAGTGGGGATGCATACACAGTAATTGAAGATTGCTTATCCCCAGGGCGAATGCACGATTACCAAACTCCACTTGAAGTCATTATGGAATCTACCCGATATCTAATGACAAGCGGCAGAAAAGTCAGATTCATCATGGTTTCTGTGCATGAAGGATCGATAAGAAATTTTAACCATGAATTTTCAGTACCGGACTCGTTTATCTCAGAACTCAGAAGCAATCTATTGGATGATAAAGTCGTTTTCCTCGAGCAATATGGTCTTCATTATCAGCTGGGACTACAAGCGTTGACCGATTATGTAGAGGAATTCGAAGAACTTGTAGGTCATTTGAACGATACCAGCATATTTGCCTTGAGAAGCAGTTCTTTTGCACAGAATCATAAGAAGAATAACAGGCTTTTTAAGTTACTGGAAGATCAATCGTCCCATACAAATCTCTATAAGAAGTTAGCAGAACAAAGCGTGGAACTAAGTCATTTATGGGAAATTTATAGAACGACAGTTATTAAAATGATCGTATCTAATCGTGTTCATGATCAAGCTATCGTAAAACTCGAAGAGATTGTGAAGAAAGAATATAACATGGTCCAGACGATGAAAATGGGAACTGAGGTTAGTAACTCTTAGAAAAAAGGCCGGGAAATGAATGAAGTCTGGAGAGATGTGTTATTTATGGAGAGAAGAAGTGAGATTGTAGGTATAGATTAAAAGGAGAAGTTCCTCCGTTTGCGGGTGGAACTTCTCCTTTTAATCTTCATTTTTATAGTAGCTTCTCCATAATCATCACATCAATGAACGCTCCGTCCATCAATCCTTGCTTCTCAAATACACCAACCTGCCGGTAGCCCATTTTTCGATACAATCCTTGACCACTCTCATTAAACGGAAAGGTAAAGAGAACCATTTTATAAAAGCTATTTTCTTTTGCTACCTTGTGTAAGGATTCCAGGAGGGAGCTGCCTACACCTTGCCCACGAAAGCTTCGATCAATATATACAGAAAGGTCAGCGACGCCGTTATAAGCGCACCGGTGAGAATATGGGTTCAGTGAGGCCCAGCCCATGACTTCACCTTCGCGTTCAGCAACCCAAACGCTGAAACGGCCTTGGTGATCGTTGAACCATGATTCCATATATGAAGAGTCTTTCGTTTCTGTTTCAAGTGTAGCGATCCGGTCCTCGATCCCCTGATTGTAGATACGAAGAATGCTTTGAATATCCTCAGGTGTGGCCTGACGAACAGTTAATGTACTAATCACATGAACATCCCCTTAAGATTACTTTCTCGCTTTAATTACAGCAGAGACGATGTATTGGTCAACGTTCGAACCTGGAATCCAATCTTTGATGAATGTTTTAGATTCTCCCTTTGGCTCAATGCTGATTTCAGTAAAGCCGCTTTCCTGAAGCATAAATTCCAAATCGGCAATGGAAGAGGCGCCTGAGATACAACCCGAATATAATTCATCCAGGTCATTTTTGATCTCAGGAGGAAGCTCGGCTGTAGTTACTATATCAGATATGGCAAGACGACCGGCAGGCTGAAGAACACGATAAGCCTCACGGAATACTTGCTGTTTGTCAGGGGAGAGATTAATCACGCAGTTGGAGATAATGACGTTGATCGAATTATCTGCAACAGGAAGATGCTCTATTTCGCCCAATCTGAATTCGGTGTTACTAAACTTACCTTTAAGGGCATTATCTCTTGCTCGACTGATCATCTCAGGTGTCATATCCTCACTGGAGTAACCCAACTTAGCAGATATGGCACTGAAATCAGATGGGGAGTCACAGCAACTGCTGACAGCAGAAGTTCGGCTGGGAGAGGAAGTCTCAACGTTTCTTACAGCAATCTTTTGATAACGTCCCCGTACATTTTGGCGAATCTGATCATTCGTAAGCTTGGTCATGATTATACACTCCTTAGTTGATATAATTTGCAACATACAAGTAAAAAAGAAGAGAAATCACCCTTTTACAGGTGCACAGCAATTGCTGAGATTTCCCATAGATTCGTTGAAAAGCTTAATGGACCGTAATAATGTTTCTACTTCAAACTCACTCATATGCGAAAAGGCTTCGTTCAGGTATTCATTCATTTGGTGATCAATAGTTGTAGCTACCATTTTTCCTTCAGTTGTAAGCGACAGGGTTAAAATTCTCCGATCTGTGGGGTTAGGTGTCTTTTTAACCAAGTTCATTTTTACCAAAGACTGGACTTGTCTGCTAAAGGTTGTAATATCAGTGCCAAGTGTTTCGGCGACTTGTTGCATGGAAGGATTATGACTCCGATCGATCTCATATAAAAGATGGCTTTGGGCTGCGGAAAGAGTACACCCTCCTACGCTGCAGCAGTCCTTATTGAGAAGCCCTAAGCGCCGGGTCATGATTTGGAATAGTTCTCTCGGGGTTTCCATTGTTCTCACCTCTTGATGTAGTTATAGCGCAATTAATTGCAAATTGCAAATATTATTTTGCAAAGTTGATAATTCATCTTAAAGGTCTTAGAATATAAGTATTGTCTTATATACGGGGAGGGGAGATTTTAAATTGGATACACTTGATAATCTTGCAGAAGACTTAAAGCTCCTTGGAGATAAGACGCGTCTCACGATCCTTACACTTCTAAAAGAGCGAGAGTGGTGTGTATGTGAATTCGTGGATCTCTTTGACATTTCTCAACCAGCCGTTAGTCAGCATCTACGTAAATTAAAAAGCAGCGGACTGGTAAAGGAACAGAAAAGGGGGCAGTGGGTGTACTATTCTTTAAACATTGAAGATAAACCCCATGTTAAGGCGATCCTAAATCTCACTCCGGATGCGAGTGGCATTCTCTTGCACTTGAATAAACCTTCTAAAACTGCATGCTGCGAGTAACACTTTTTCGTTGAATATATAATCATATAATTATATAATGATTCGTGACATTAAACTTAACTCTTTGAAGGGAGTGCTCTGATGCGTGGAGTTAGACATACAATGAGGGAATACCATTGGTAGCTCTGGCAAGTCTGATATTTATCGTCACATTAATTTTTGTCATTTGGCAGCCTAAACATCTGTCCATTGGCTGGTCTGCCTGCGGCGGAGCGTTACTCGCCTTACTTGTCGGTGTCGTCAGCTTGAAGGATGTTCTGGATGTTACGTTGATTGTGTGGAATGCCACACTGGCCTTTGTAGCAATCATTTTGATCTCCCTAATCCTCGATAAAATTGGATTCTTCGAATGGGCTGCTTTACATATGGCCAAAGCTGCTAGCGGGAATGGAACCCTAATGTTTATCTATGTCATCATTCTGGGTGCTGTAGTAGCGGCATTTTTTGCTAATGACGGAGCAGCGCTCATTCTAACACCAATTGTGCTGGCTATGGTCCGTGCGCTGAATTTTGATGAGAAAAAGGTTTTTCCGTTCATCATTGCCAGCGGGTTTATAGCAGATACTACGTCTTTGCCCCTGGTTGTAAGCAATCTGGTGAATATCGTATCGGCTGACTTTTTCGGATTAACCTTTATGGAATATGCCGGACGGATGTTAATGCCTACCTTATTCTCCTTAGGGGCAAGTATTCTCGTGCTTTATTTCTTCTTCCGCAAAAGCATTTCCAGAAACTTTGACAGCTCCCAGCTGAAAAATCCGGCGGAAGCTATCAAAGATAAGAAGATGTTCAAGCTATCCTGGTGGGTATTAGCAGTTCTGCTGGCAGGGTACTTCGTGAGTGAGTTCCTGAATATCCCAGTGTCTGTTGTAGCCGGGGTTATCGCAATCTTTTTCCTGCTTATGGCAAGGAGAAGTCCAGCTGTACCTGCAATGGAAGTGGTGAAGGGAGCACCTTGGGCGATTGTTTTCTTTTCCATCGGTATGTATGTTGTCGTATATGGTCTAAGAAATGCGGGTCTTACGAATGTGTTAGCTGATGCCATCCAGGCCGTTGCCGATCAAGGGCTGTTCGCAGCAACGATGGGGATGGGCTTTATTGCCGCGGTGATCTCCTCCATAATGAACAACATGCCTACTGTAATGATTGATGCACTGGCCATTGATGCCACGAACACTTCCGGAATGATTAAGGAAGCATTGATCTATGCGAATGTTATTGGTTCTGATTTAGGACCGAAGATAACACCGATTGGTTCGCTGGCTACCTTACTGTGGCTGCATGTGCTTTCCACCAAAGGAGTAAAGATATCCTGGGGAACGTACTTTAAAACAGGCATTATTTTGACGATCCCTACGCTGTTCATCACACTGCTTGGTTTATATATAACATTGACCCTATTTTAAACTCGAAGGAGATTGAGACTTATGGATAAGAAGACCATTTACTTTTTGTGCACAGGAAACTCCTGCCGGAGCCAGATGGCGGAAGGGTGGGCCAAGAAATATTTGAGCAATGACTGGAATGTTTACAGTGCCGGCATTGAGGCTCATGGTTTGAATCCGAAAGCCGTTCAGGCGATGAGTGAAGTAGGTATAGATATCTCAGGTCAAACATCAGATATTATTGATCCGCAGCTGCTGAATAGCTCTGATCTCGTCATTACATTATGTGGAGATGCAGCAGATAAATGCCCGGTTACTCCGCCACAGGTGAAACGGGAGCATTGGGGATTCGACGATCCGGCGAAAGCTCAAGGAACAGATGAGGAGAAGTGGGCGGTCTTCCAGCGGGTTCGTGATCAAGTGGGCGAGCGCATCAAACAATTCGCTGAAACGGGTGAATAGTCACGATGGTGGAGTAACTGCTGCTAATGAGATAGGAGAGAATTATAATGGTAAATTATCATGAACTGATTGAAGGTAAAGTATATATTGGCGGGGAGAATGCACTGCTTGATACCCTCTATGAGCAAGAGATTTCAGATGTGTTTGATTTAAGAGACACCGGCACCAAAGCAGACGGTTTCCCTGAGCAAGTAACACGTCACCATTGTCCAATTGTAGAGGATGAGAGCGGCCAAGAAGGTTCTGTACAAGCAGCGATCCAAGCGGTAACAGCAGCAGTGAATAACGGGAAGACAGTCTATTTCCATTGCGCTGGCGGACGGAATCGTACAGGTACGGTTGCTACTGGCTTATTGCTTGAATTAGGTCTTGCTGCAACTGTAGAAGAGGCTGAGGCTTTGGCCAAGGAAAAGCGTCCGGATATTAATATTAAGTCGGATATGCGTGAGATGCTGAGGGGCTTTTATCCATCCAAGTAAATTCCGTAGAGATTAGTATGTAAAACGATCAGTTCTTGACTACATGGTCAATAACTGATATATTAATCCCATGAGCAGACCAAGAGAATTTGATGTCGATCGTGTATTACACCAGTCAATGGAAGTGTTCTGGAATCAAGGCTTCAAAGCAACTTCTTATGAGGACCTTACTCGTACCACAGGAGTCAAAAAGCAAAGTTTGTACTGTGTTTTTAAAGACAAGCGATCGTTGTTCCTGAAGGCGATGGCACTTTACCGTGAACAGGTTGTATCGAAACTGAAAGATATTGAAGCCCTGGATTCGTCTCCCGGTGATAAACTGGATGCCTTACAACATTCCCTTTTAGACGATGAAACTGGCTGCAAAGGGTGTCTAATTGTAAATGCATCACTCGAATTCGGAACAGATGACGAGCAGGTCACACGCGAAGCTAAACTCATGGTAGAAGAGATTCAACTAGTATTAGAGAAGATCATAAGTAGTGGCCAGAAACAACAGTTAATTTCCAACCGGTATACGAGTATAGAGCTTGCATCTTACCTAAATAACACCATCCTGGGTGTGAGAGTTATGCAAAAATCAGGTTTATCCCGTGAACAGATCGAGACGGTTCTGCGTACTTCATTTGGCATGATCGTGTCTTGATCTTTTTTTTGTGTAATTCTTGACTACGAAGTCAAGAATATTTAATTCGGATTAATACACCACGAACCCTTGAAAGAGGTGGGGCTTTTCGTTAAAAAATCGTGGATTGATTCATTTGGAAGCAAGTAAACAGATGTATAAATTAAAAAACAAAATTTAGGAGGAATATCAATGAAATTATTAACGAATCGAGTTGCCTTGGTGACAGGTGCAGGAACGGGTTTGGGCAGAGCAACAGCAATACAATTGGCAACCGAAGGAGCCCAGCTTGTATTGGTAGGAAGACGCGAGAACAAATTAAAAGAAGTCGCTACTATAATATCTGAAAACAATGGTGCTTCATCTGTAATCATTAGTGCTGATGTTACAAATTTGGAAGATGTCAACAGAATTCGTGAACAGGTCATTGCAGAACTTGGGAAGCTAGATATTATTATCAACAATGCTGGAGGAACTGGCGAATTCAGTCCAATACATGATATGACTTACGATACCTGGGATCATACAATTAAACTTAACTTGTATAGTCAATTTTTGATGACTAATGCTTTTCTTCCATTAATGAGAAATCAACAATATGGACGAATAGTATCAATATCTTCAGTAGCGGCTAATGCTGCACTTGAAGGATTAGGAGCATATTCTGCTGCAAAAGCAGGATTAGAAGGGTTAATGAGAACCGTTGCCTTGGAAGAAGAAAAACACAATATATTAGTTAACATGTTTGATCCAGGCGTTCTAAAGACAGAACAACACCCTCTTGGAGAAACAGACCCCGCAACAGTAGTACATAAAATTATCAAGTTGGCATCGTTACCGGAAAATAGTGAAAGTGGACAAGTCTTTAGAGCTTGAATTAAAGCATCAATGGATGTTTATCATTCGTTCATTTCACATCCATTTCTCCCGATAGGGTAGCTAGTAAAGCTTGTGATCCATCGAATATCCAAAAAAATATGAACTGATTAATTACGTTAGTTCATATATAAAGAAGCATGATTATTAAAACAACTCACTCGAGTTGTTTTTTTGTGGCCGAAATAGGGGATTAATCGCCAATGGGACCAAGTACTTGTCCTACAAAGGACTATGTTCTTGTCCTGCGACAACAGACCAAGAACATAGTCTCACATGAACTTAGCCTGCTTATGACATATGTACAAAATACGGGTTTTGTGAAGAAGTTAAAGGTAACTTTATAATTGCTTACAAAAATAACTACCGCGGCTTCATCAGCGGTAGTTTCATTTTAGTTATTTTGAATTTGTGACCTTGTCTAATTTAAACTGAGATAATTGGTAACCATTTTTTAATAAATACAGATATCCATCTCCAGCATAATAATATTCCAATTGTTTCTCATCATCATCATATGGAATATGATACATAATGTTGAGTGTAATTGGATCTAGAATATCCATCCAATTCTCAGAGTGAACTCTGATTTTATTATCTGTAGTATTTAAGACTACATTCATAGGATCACCTAATTGAATTGGCTTTTTTACAATGAGTCCTTTTGCTCCAAAAACACTTAACTCATTATTCTCATATATGGCATAATTCTCGCCTATGGATTGAACCGAAGCATCTCCAGCTATATTTTTTCCCCACAAAGTCTTGCCTTTTGAATCTATCGCGATTAATCGATTCCCTGTTTTTGGTAAGTTCATACGCAGGAGTATATTACTTTTATTTATACGCCAGGACATTTCGTCAACGTATAACCCTGCTCCTGCAGGAGGCGTATAAGTAAACAATCGATTTAACGTTGGGCCAAACACTTCAAGTTTGGATTTTCCAAATGGCCCTGTCTGCGTGACAAGATATTGGCCGTCTATAACCGAGTACATTTGTGTTAGTGATTTCTCCCCCGTCTTTTTTCCGTTTTGACTATATGCATAAGCCCATGGTGTGCGGTTACCTTTTGAATCTACTTTATCGGAGTTTATTAACTACACTGTACCATTGTTCATTGCGTATAGGTTCTGGGCATCCGGAACGTTTATCACCCAATTTTGCTTTCCGTAGGAGTTAACAGAATATAATCTTGACCCACCCCCGTCTTTCACCAAGGCATAGATAGAACCGCTCTGACTGTAGGTGAAATCAGAAGTAGTCCATGGATAAGGTATCCCTTTTTTATAAAAATCAAATGACCATTTTTTCTTACCTGTAGTCTTATCTACGGCTGAAACTACACTAACCATCCAGCTTTTTGTCTCAGAATTCACAAAGGTATTGGTATGAATATAAACTGTATTGGTATTAGGCACATGGTACGGTGCTTGTAGGAACATATCCAGTTCAGATTCATTTGAGATGTTCCATAATGGTTTCAAGTCACTACTTGGTGAGATGCTGTTAGCAGCCGATACTCCACTAAATAAATAGAATACTGCAAAAATAGTGATTAAAAAGGTGCTGGTTACTCTCTGTTTGCGCAATTGCTTTTCCTCCAATTAATTTGATAAAGTTAACATTATCATTATTATCCAACTTTTCTCTTGTTTCAATCTTTAATTTTAATGAGTTATACTAAATCCAATAACCAAATTGGATATCGGAGGATTAATGAAGATGAGAAAACTCGTTCTATTTCTGCACGCTTCGCTTGACGGTTTTGTAGAAGGCCCGAACGGCCCAATGGATATTAGCTGGGTTGCCTATGATGCTGATCTGGAGAGCCACGCGAGGGAAATTCTGAGTACTGCGGACACGGTCATTTGGGGTCGTGGTACATATCAAATGATGCATAGTTATTGGCCTTCCGTCCCAGCATATCCCTCCGCTTCGCAGCACGAACGGGATCATGCAGAATGGATTGAGAAGACAGCCAAAGTGGTCTTTTCCACAACCCTGGAGAACGTTGAATGGAATAATTCCAGACTGGTCAAAGAGAACGTCGAGGAAGAGATCCAGCGTCTCAAAGAGCAGCCAGGTCAGGATATCGTCATTCTCGGCAGTCCCCGGTTCGCACACACTCTTATGCAGCTTGGCTTAATCGATGAGTATAAAATTACGGTCTCCCCCGTCGTGATCGGCAGCGGCTTACCGTTATTCCAAGGTATCCGGGAGAAGACTAATCTGAAGCTTATCGAAAATAAGACGTTTGATTCTGGTGCCATAGGCCTCGTATACCAGACCATTAAATGACCTCGTCACTATTCTGGTTCAGGCAAATGTACTATCCAGCTTCACCAATCGCTCCACGAACACCTCGTTCGCTCTGCTGGGAAC
Source organism: Paenibacillus sp. FSL P4-0338 (assembly GCF_038002365.1). Taxonomy (NCBI): domain Bacteria; kingdom Bacillati; phylum Bacillota; class Bacilli; order Caryophanales; family Paenibacillaceae; genus Paenibacillus; species Paenibacillus sp. FSL P4-0338. The sequence continues at coordinate 1,806,394 of NZ_JBBOCG010000001.1, forward strand.
ATGACCGGTCAGCCGCACAATCGAGAAGTCTCTTTCAAGGCTCAGGCCTTGCACAGGAATTTCTATGAGCTTACCGGTCTCGATCTCCCTGCGGACCACCCACTTCGAGAGAATAGAAATCCCCAGTCCGTTAGCGACAGCCTCCTTCACTCCCTGACTGCTGTTGATCTCATACGAGCGCTTCATTCTTAGACCAGCCTGTGCCAAAAAATGATTGCTGAACGAACGCGTCCCCGAACCGCTCTCACGCAGCACCCATATCTGATCCTGGAGTACGCCCACCTCCACCGCGCCGGTTCGTGAGAGCGGGTGATTCTCAGCAGCGACGATAATCAGTTCGTCTTTCATAAAATGAACAACCTGCAGATCCGCCGCCTCGATGCTTCCTTCAATCAGCCCCACTTCAATCTTATTCTCCCGCAAGGCAGAGACAATCTCCGTTGAATTCGCAATCGTCATCCCCATGTCCACATCGGGATATTGCTTGGCGAAGGATGAGAACAGCCGGGGCAACACATATTCGCCAATCGTAAAGCTTGCCCCGATATGTAAGCTTCCGCTCACGGTATCATGCAGCCGGGCCAGATCGAGCTTAACAGACTCATAGAGATTCAGCATTTCCTTCGCCCGTCTATAGAACAGCTCCCCTGCTTCCGTCAGCTTCACCCATTTGGGCGAACGGTTCATGAGCTTTACGCCGAGTTCCTTCTCCAGATTACGGATCTGCAGACTGACCCCAGGCTGTGACAGATGCAGAAGCTCTGCCGCCCTGGAGAAGTTCCGCTGCTCCACAACCGTTACATAGACCACCAAGGATTCAAGCATGATCGTTCGCGCGCCCCTTTAAGATAACATTTTATTATGATATACATTTAAAATCCGTATTTCCCTAATCAATCATAACTGAATATAGTGTTTAAAGGAACTAAATTCAACCTATTGGACGTGACTTCGATGAATCTACACTTAGCTGTGCACATGGAAGAAAAGAAGAAGCTGGGCTTTGCGCTCGGTATCGCCTTGCCTCTAATGCTGGCCCTGTTCGCCAAATACGTATCCGCCTTCCCCTTCCTGTGCATTATGGGGCAATTAGTCATAGCTATTCTGCTCGGAATGATCTGGAGAGCCACGCTAGGCGTTCCAAGTTATTTAACACCCGGAATCTCCTTTACCTCCAAAAAGCTTTTGCGGTATGGCATCATCCTGCTGGGCATGAGACTTAGCCTGAAGGATATCCTTCAGGCTGGTCCCAAGGTGGTGCTAATCGCCTTGGTGTGTATCGGGTTCACGATCTGTACGGTGCTTGGTCTGGCGAGATGGTTCAAGGTAGAATCCAGACTGGGGCTGCTGACGGCCTGCGGCACGGCGATCTGCGGAGCAGCAGCGGTAATAGCCATCGCTCCGCAGCTCAAAGCCAGTGACGAGGAGACGGCGATCAGCGCGGCAACCGTTGCAATCTTAGGCACCATTTTTACACTGACGTATACCCTTCTCTACCCTTTCCTTACCCTGACTCCACTGGGCTACGGCATCTTCTCAGGGGCCACACTCCATGAAATCGCTCATGTCATTGCAGCAACCGGGCCGGCCGGCAAGCAGGCGGTTGACCTGGCCGTCATCGTCAAATTAACCCGTGTCACCATGCTGGTGCCGATCGCTGTAATCATAGGAATCTGGGCCAAGCGCAAAGAGCGGCAGGAGAACCCGGAGTCCGGACCATCCAATTGGAAGTCTGTACCGGTTCCGTGGTTCATCCTGGGGTTCCTGCTAATGAGCACCGTCAATACTTTGCAGATCATTCCTGAAGCAATCACGGATAAGCTTATACTTGCTGCGTATTTCCTCATTGCAATGGCTATGGCAGGCCTGGGTCTGAACGTAGATTTGGCTGCTTTTAGACGCATGGGCCTAAAGGCCTTCGGAGCCGGATTCATTGGATCTGTTCTGCTATCCGTGTTAGGCTTCCTGCTGGTGAAGGTCTTGAAATTGGGTTAATCATTAAGCCTCTTACAATATACAAATAGCAATAACAAACCGCCCAATACTGCACAGATATAGTACGTCCAAGCATAGGATAACCAGTCAGCAACGGGGCCCATCACTACTCCGCCAAGCGATACGCCGAGATCCGCCATAGCAATAAACAGGCCGATCAACACGTTACGGTTAAGCTCCGGGAGTACAAATGTCAAGTAGGTCGTTAAGGTAGGGTACAGCAACGCCTGGGCAAGTCCCATGAATAAGGCGCCGCAATAAAACACGGCAAATCCGCTGATAGAAGACAGGCCTGTGCATAAAGACGCTGCCGTGAGTGCAGTCATAATCCATGCCACAAATGCAGGATGCCATTGTCCGTCCGAGGGGATCTTTTTGCGCAAAAAAAATCGTGCGGCAACAATCATGGCTGCCTGCAGCATTAAATATACGGCAGCACTGCCATGATCAATCTGGGCTGCATACAAAGGGATGAAGGTGGTCACTGCGCCAAATACAATGGATGCCGCCAGCATCAGCACGCTGCAACGGAATAAATCCGGATTCGTCAATAGCTGCCCAAACGACCCCCGCATGCCGGATTTCTGAACAATGGGCCGATGATCTGCCCCCGTCTGTATCGTGGCGCTGAATCCTACAGCTCCTGTGAGTACAGCGATTCCAATCAACACCACTGTGAAAGTGCTCATCTCCCCCGCTTCCCAGATGTTCACTGCGAGTAAAGGGCCTATTACACCGGGCATTGATGCACAAAGCGAATACATAGAAATACCTTGTGAGCGATCCTTCTCCGGCAGAACATCAATGATGCCTAACTGCAGGGACATCGAGAAAAAAGCTGTGCACACCCCTTGCAGCATCCGGGCGAGAAAAAAGCCGCCTAAGCCGGTAAAGGTATATAACGATAAGGCTAGTGCGTTAATCACCAGAATGACACGCAGTACTTTAACAGGCCCCCACTGATGAATAACCTGGCCCGCCCAGGGACGGAGGAACATGGTGGTGAATAAATACGCCCCCATCACGATACCAATGGCCGAATTGCTGGCCCCCAGGGATTCTCCTTTTAAGGGAATGATTACGTTCAGAATGGAGTTCGCACTGAAATACAAGAGTGTTAATGCATATAAGCGCAGAAAGGGCCAAGCGAGGGCTCCCTTCACCATATTCTCTCCTTCCGTTTCTCCCCGCCGGCATTGCAGCCTTCATCCTGGCCTGCCAGTTCTAATGCCATGTGCAGCATGATTGAGGCGTATTCCGAGCGGACTTCAGTTAACTGCCCGGCAGACACGATCTCTTCAATCTGCCCGTCACGGATAAACATCAAGCGGTCACACAAATAGACGGCTGCCTGGATATCATGTGTGATGAAGATGTAGCTCATGCCGTAGGATGCCTTCAGCTCCTTCAGCAGCTCCAGCACCTGAAATTGGACGGAGGCGTCAAGCGAACTGACGGCTTCATCCAGCACAATGCACTTCGGTTCTGTGGAAATGGCTCTGGCAATACACACCCGCTGCGCTTCTCCCCCGGACAATTCATGAGGATACTTGCTGCGGTAAGAGGAATCCAGTCCAACCTGGCGCAGCAGGAAGTCTATTCTCAGCCTGATGTCCCCGTCCTTCCACCCGTACAGCTTAAGCGGCTCGGCCAGGGCTTTCTCTACCGTATAGTAGGGATGAATAGAAGAAGTATAGTCCTGAAATACTGCACTAATCCTCCTCCTTCGGCCTGAGCGCTCTGCTATATCTCTGTCTTCGAAATGAAGGCTTCCCTTATCCGGCTTCTCGATGCCAAGCAGCAGCCTTCCCAAGGTTGATTTGCCGCTGCCGCTCTCCCCGATAATGCCCAGCACCTCATCCTTCTCCAAGACAAAGCTGATATTATGTAACACCTTCTTGGGGCTGCGGGATGACCTTCTCCCGCCTCCATAGGATTTCTCCACCTGACTAACGGTCAACATGCTGATGCCCTCCCATCCTGTGCCTGAAATGCCGGTTCAGCCTCTGCTTCGCATCCAGGAGATGTCTGGTATATTCATGCCTGGTCCCCGAGAAAATGTCAGCCGTTGTTCCGCACTCCAGAATTTCGCCGTCTCTCATCACCACGATATCGTCAGCGATCCGCTGCACAATGCCCAGATCATGGGAGACGAAGATCATGGCGCAGCCTGTCTCCTCCCGCAGGGCTATCAGCTGCTCAAGCACTTCAAACTGCGACAGCGTGTCCAGCGCCGAGGTGGGCTCATCGGCAATAATCAGCGTGGGCTCAAGAACAATCGCCAGCGCAATCATCATCCGCTGCAGCATTCCTCCGGATAGCTGATGCGGGTATTTGTTCATTAGCGCAACCGGATCATGCAGCCTGACGCTCTCCATGGCCTTGGCCATTCTGGACGTGATCTCAGTCCGGCCCCAGCCATAATGCTGCCGAAGTGTATCTCTGAAATGGCTTCCGACCGGGCTTGAAGGATCGAACGCCCGCATGCCTTGCTGCATAATCAGACACAAGTGCTTGCCTCTGTGCCTGCGCATATCCGCTTCGGACAGCTCTGCGAGGTCAACCCCGTTCAGCCGAATACTCCCTGACTGTCTCATGTTGAAGGTATTCAATCTCATGATCGCCCGGCAGGTGACAGACTTGCCGCTGCCGCTCTCTCCGACAATAGCCAGACAGCGCCCCTGCCTCACCTGAAAGGAGCTGTCAGAGACCACCACCTTGCCCGTCGTATCGTCCCATATCCGCAAATTCGAAACATCTAGTATGTTCACTATCGTTATGCCACCTCTTCTCCCTTCGGTTTGGCCGGGAACAACCCCAGGCCACGGAGTGATTTGCGGGTGCTGCTTTGCAGCTTGGGGTCGAGTGCTGCTTGAAGGGCGTCGGAGCAGAAATTAACCGCCGACACCACGATTACGATCGCAAGTCCCGGGGCCAGCATCAGCTCAGGCCGGGAGAACATGACCCCTCTTGCTTCATTCAGCATCATCCCCCACTCCGCGTGAGGTGCCTGAATGCCCAGACCGAGAAAGGACAGCCCGGAAATCTGCAGGATCATGGTTCCAAAAGCACTGCTGGAGATCACTGCAATATCCGGCAGCGCTACAGGCAGGATGTGCCTCCATATGATCTTAACGTTGCCCATCCCTATTGCCTTAGCAAATCTGACATAATCAGCTTCAGCAAACTGCATCACGGAGGTGCGGATGACGCGGGCAAACCAAGCCCATTTCATGATCACGAAGGCAATCAGAATATTCTGGATTCCCGGCCCCAATATACCGACTACAGCCAGCGACATGACGTATCCGGGAAAGGAAAGCATGATGTCGCAGACTCTCATGATCATGTGATCCGTCTTCCCCCGGAAGTAGCCTGCCAGAATTCCGAGAACGCCCCCGAAGGACAAGGAGACCAGAAGCGCGGCAAAAACCCAAAGCACACTGGGACGAATACCATAGATTAATCTGGACAGCACACAGCGTCCGAGATGATCATTGCCCAGCAGGTACTGCCACGATGGGGATGCGTAGCGCAGCTCCATATGGACTTGTTCCGGGCTGTGAGGAGCAAACCAAGGAGCGCAAATGCCAAGGATTGCGACCATTGCAGTGACCGTCAGTGATAAGGCGGCCAGCTTGTCGCTCCACATTTTACGATAGACAGTCATCTAGAACTCCTTCCTCAGCCTTGGATTCAGCGCTGCATTGATAAGATCTGACAAGGTGTTGAACAGCACGAAGGACGCTGCGAGCACCAGGACATAAGCCTGAATAACCGGGAAATCCCGCCCCAGTATGGAGTTCACGGTTAAGGCTCCAAGCCCCGGCCAGGCGAAGATGCTCTCTACCACAACGGTGCTTCCCAGGATAACCGGAACTGCCATGCAGAACACCGATACCGCGACCTGCATGGAATTCTTAAGCATGCGAAGTGTAATCTTCCGCTCAGGCAAACCGCATGCCCTTGCATATAGCGTATAGTCCTCATGTAGCTGGCTCAGCATGGAGCTGCGGATGATACGGAAGTAGATTCCCGCATAACTGACAGTCAGCACCGTCACGGGCAGGATATAGCCGGCGGATGAATCCATGCCGCTGGTCGGAAGCCAGTCCAGCTTGACGGAGAAATACCAGATCATCATGGCTGCAAGCCAGGCAGACGGCATAGATGTCAGGAAGAAGGAGACACCGCGGACCGAGCGGTCCAGCAGCCGGCCTTCTTTCAGCGCACAGAGAATTCCCAGACCCACAGATAATGCCAGGATGACAATAACGGATACCATCGTCAGCTTCAGCGTATTAAGCAGAGCCGGGCCCAGCAAAGACCACACCGGAGTCCCCGTAATATAGGAATCGCCGAAATCCAGCCGCAGGCAGGAGACCAGCCAATCCGCATAACGGATCAGAAACGGCCTGTCCATCCCGAGTGCTGCTTCAGTCTCCGCAATTAACGTCTCCGTAATCTGCGGCACCCCCTGAGAGCGCAGAACCACCTCAGCCGGATTCAGCGGGGACAGATGATTCAGCGCAAAGGTCAGGAACGAAATAATGATCAGCAGCGGCGCTGCCAGCAGTGTCCTTTTGAGAATATATCCGCTCATACAGACCTTCCTTTCCGCCTCCGGCTTATTTGAAGCTCATACGCTCGAAGGGAAGCTCAAATTGCGTTTGCTTGAAGCTGATGCCCTGCAGGGTGCCGGGAGCGACTACGGTAAGATTGCCGTTCGTTAACGGAATGAATAGGGCCTCTTCATGAACCGTTGTCAAAATATCTGCATACAGAGCTTTGCGCTTCTCCTCATCCGAGGTTACCATGACTTCTTCAATTTTGCCCTTGAGCTGCTCGGCCCGGCCGATGCCTTTGATGGCATGGTAATACGCGGTTTCCGAAGTGAATGCAGAGACTGTGCTTTGCGGGTCATAAGCAAGCCCCCAGGTCTGGTTGAACAGGAGGTCATAGTTCCCCGCTGCTCTGCGGCTTGCAATGGAGGAGGAGTCCTCACCCAACAGCTCCAGCTTCATGCCTATGCTTTTGACGGTATTCTGGATCAGCTCGGCCTCCGTCTTCTGGGATAACGAAGCGGCATCATAATATAATGTCATGGACAGAGGTTTGCCCCCCTTCGTGCGGGTCTCTTCGCCGGAGCGGGTCCAGCCGGCTTCTTCCAGGAGACGCTCTGCTTCCTGCAAATCGTAGGCCCGCGGTTTCAGTCCGATATCCGCATAGTTCACATTGGAAGAGAACAAGGTCCCGGCGGGAGTTTCCTTGCCGCTGAAGATTTGCCCGGCGATCGTATCCCGGTCAATGGCGTGCCAGACCGCTTCGCGGACGGCTCTATCCTGCACGGGACTGTCTGCTTTGCCGCTATTGGCCACAATCATTTTCGTATTCATCGGCTCACTTCTCACGACCTGATAGACTCCGGATTCGGCCAGCCGGTCCATAGCCTCCGTATCGATACTGTCCGTTCCGCGGTCATCGGTGAACACAAAGTTGACTTCCCCCTTTTGCAGGGCCAGGAAGGTTGTTTCCCCGGTCGGCAGCACCTTGGCCGTGATTTTGGAGATGGCAGGTGTACCGTTCCAATACTTAGTATTCGCTTCAAACACCGCATATTGGTCCGTCCGGTGTTCAGCAAGACGGTAAGGGCCCGTTCCATGATAGCCTTTCACCCCATCCTTGGTTTCTCCATTCAGGAAGTCCTGCGGGGACAGGAAGACATACGGTCTTGTCATGGATAGCTCAAGCAATGTCGGGTAATACGGCTCTGACAAGGTCAACTCAAAGGTATGCTCACCGGTCACCTTCGTTTCTTTGATTTTGTCTGACAGCTTGATCCAGGTATGCTTAGCGGCATTATGCTGCACCGCATCTATATTCTGCTTCACCGCTTCGGCATTAAACGGCTGCCCGTCGTGGAAAGTCACACCCTGTCTCAGATGGAACGTATAGACGGTCCCGTCCGGGGAGATCTCCCAGGATTCTGCAAGCAGGGGCTGGATACCACCCGGTGTATTCTCAACCAGCGATTCGTAGACCATTCCTTGAGCCGGCATGGAGCCGGGATACAAATGCGGATTCATATCGTTGATATCCTTCACCGTGGCGTATACCAGCTCCTGGCCGGGCTTACCCGCTTCCGTCTGCCTGTTCTCTGCCGCGCCGCATCCGGCGAGCAGCATCACTATCGTAACTGCTGCCACAAAAATAGTAGATCTCTTTCTCATCTGAACTCCCCCAAGTTGAATGATTAGTATAGTTTTGTATTGCTGCAGATCCGCTCAATATCGCCGGCAAATGACTGGACATGGAACGCTTCGGAAACGGGCTGTCCCTGGAGCACCTTGGCTGAACGCTTCAGTTGTTGCTCATACCGTTCAATAAATGTATCAATCGTGGGACAACTCACCTTCACATGCTCTGCGATGCCCTGAATGATCTTAATGCGGTAATAATCCTCCTTGGGCATCCGCGGGATATCCCATGCTCCATCCTTGTTCATGAATACAGATTGAATGGGGACAGCGGAGAAGTCATAGTATCTTCCCTCCGGGTCCGGATCCGAGAACGGGTCAATCAGGAGAGAGGCGTAACGGACATATACGAGGTATTCCTGATGGATCGGCTCCAGCGACTCGAAGCTTTCAATCATGTGCTGCGGCAGACTCTCCGCTCTGACCGGATAATTGTCGACCGTCATGAACTTCAGCAGATTGACGCTTGGCAGGTCGAGGGCATCAAGCAGCGCTGACAACTCTCTCCAGCACTCCACCATTTCGTGAATTAACTGGGGAGTAATTGGCCCCTCCGGGAATAACTTGTATACATACTTCCGGCTGTGATCTTGGCCAAATATGGCCTTAAGCGAGAATGAATTCATGAAGAGCGGCGGATGAACGAATAAGGAGATGTTCCTGCTCTCCGCCTCCAGCGGAGACTTCATGACAACCAGAGCAATTCCCAGACGTTCGTAGAGCTGCTTCAGCAGGTGGAGATGATGGGACGCGGGCTGTGATGAACCAATGAAAACTTTTTTCTTAACCCCGGTAGTTATCGCACGGTTGGAAGGTACACCGTCAATCCAGCGTGTATCACCCAGATAAGTGGAACAGCTTATAATTTCGGCCTTGGAGCCCGTCTCCTGTATGTAATGGTGAACCAGACGGTTGGAACCCAGCGTCGGAGACACCAGAATGACGCATTTCACATGCGTGAGCAGTTGTGTATCCAGGCTGCGCAGTACCTCCAGATAGGCATCGGCGGTGACGGATACAATGAGGGTATCCCATGTCCCCTTTACCGCCCTATAGTCCTGAAAAACCTGATCTGCACGGCATTCACCTGCCATCCTGCGGTGTGAATCATTCTGTGCGGTAGTGAACAACCGATTACCGTCTGCGTGAAGCGCGGCCATCAATGACTCAGACCTGCGGGAGATTCTCCCGGCGATGCCTAGATAGGAGTCGAAATGCTTCTTGAACAAGACCGCCAGCTGAAGGGTCACCGGTCCGGTCCCGAGTAATAATACACGTCTGAATTCGTCCACATGAAGCCTCCTCTCTTACAATGTTGGCTGAGCCTTGCAATATAGCGCGACATCAAAGACCTGATCAGGACACAGAATTTGTTCAGATAGCTTCCACTTGGTCTCATCCACAGCTTCCATCGGGTAATTAAACAGTGACTTTAGGTGGTTACCATACCTAATAGCTACTACCACTTGCCCGCTGGTTAATGCATACAACCGGTCCAGCAGATCGTACTTCTCCGCCACAGTGGAGCTGAATATGATGTGTGTCGCTTGCTTCAACTCAGCCTTGAACTGAATAACTTCCCCTGTTAAAAGACGTAATGGCGAATGATTCCCTATCTTCTTCAGCACTTCATTGCTCAATTGCACAGCTTCCTTGTCAATGTCTATTCCCAGAACTTCGGCATTCGTACGCCTGCCTATCAGCATGGGCGTCATCGGGAAAGCTCCCGAGCCAACCATCACTACCCTGGATGTGGATTCCACCTGAAAGCTGCCGAATTCACGCTCAATGCTGGATTCAATATTAGTGAAATATCCGTTTCGCTCTTCCACGCCGTTCAAGACGTGTAGGGCACGACACTTCTCCATGATGGCAACACACCGTGCCGATACTTCTCTTAATTCTGCTGTTAGCTGCGTCACCTCCTTGGAATCTTGTTGTTCTATCTCTGCCCAGATTTCCTGATGGCGGGGATTCATAATGAATCCGGTGTAGTCGTCTATGATCTTCGTGAGCTCCAGATTTTCAGCGGAAGTACCATCATACGCATCAGCGATTCTCCGGAACCTGGCTGCAAATCCATAGAGTGTAGTTAGAAGCATGTTCAAACCTCCCCTTCTCTTCTACAATGATTACAGGTCGATATAGGCTGTTCCTTCCGCCACGATGTTGACATGGCCTGAAATACTTAAGCCGACAAGTTGTTCTTGCTCCAGCTGTGCCGATACACTGATGATACCTCCGGGCTGCTGAATGGCCCCTTCGAAGGAGGACTTGTTCTTCCAAGCCATATAGGCACCAAGAGAAGCGGTCCCCGAACCGCAGCCTCTCTCCCAGATCATACTATCCAGCGCTGGGATATAAATCAGCGGCAGAAGCTCGCTTGAGCTTGGCTTAAACAGCAGGATGCCAATCAGCTGATTGGACGATGTAATTTCAAGCAGCTTGGCTAAGCTATGAGCCATTCTTTTGAACGGGTTCGTAAACTGACGGACCTCGACTACCACATGAAGGAAATCGGAGTACTGGATCAGACCCACCAAATATTCATTGCCGCTATACTTGAATACCTTGGTTTCCAGCTTCAGCGGGATGGGCATCCTGGCCTGACACAGGTAACTCTCTGCTGTTCTCGTCACCACGCAATCAACCAGTTGATCTGTGCCTGAAGCCTCCAGTGTGATAGATTGGCAGCCGGAGGGGTGAAGGTCCTGCTGGTTCGCCATCAGTACAGCCAAGGCCATACAGGCATTTCCGCAAAACTCGCCGCCGGCCATTTGGAGCGAAGCATCTGCATCCGGACGGGCTTTCTTCTGAATGAACCCCACCTGCTCGGCATTTACGTTGTCGTAAGACATCATTCTTACCGCGATCGGAGCGTATTCATCTTCCTCATGGCTGCTCTTAACCAAGATCGTCATGTTTTGAGTAGGGCTTACTTTAACAAAGGAGATTTCTCTGCGCATCGCTCACACCCTTGCAGTTTTGAATTTTATTTGTAATGATTACGATTATCAATGTAAATTATAATCAACCTGCCTAGTCTGGTCAACACATTTTTGTTCAGTCTCTGAGAATTATTAGAAGCAGCAAAAAGAGCCTGCCCATCGGCAGACTCCCTTGTCAGAACGCCCCTGCATCAATCCCACTCAAAAGCTCCCGTATACAACTGATAATATATCCCCTTCTCTGAGATTAACTGTTTGTGATCCCCCCGCTCCTTAATCCGCCCCATGTCCATCACCATGATGGCATCGGAATTCCGTACCGTGGACAGGCGGTGGGCGATGACGAACACAGTTCTGTGATCCATTAGATTATCCATCCCCTTCTGTACCAGGGCTTCCGTCCGCGTATCGATGGATGAGGTCGCTTCATCAAGAATCATCACCGGCGGATTGGCAATGGCTGACCTGGCAATCGCCAGCAACTGGCTCTGGCCCTGTGACAGCCCATTCCCGTTCCCGTCCAGCTGAGTCTGGTATCCGTCCGGCAAGCGTTCGATGAAGCTCGCGGCATAAGACAGCTTAGCTGCCTGCATAACCTCCTCGTCACTGGCCTCCAGCCGTCCATAGCGGATATTATCGGCCACCGTGCCGGAGAACAGATGCGTGTCTTGCAGAACGATACCAAGGGACCGGCGCAGGTCCGCTTTGCGGATACGCTGTATATTGATGCCGTCATAGATGATCTCGCCTTGCGTGATATCGTAGAAACGGTTCAGCAGGTTGGCCACGGTCGTTTTTCCGGCACCTGTAGCGCCTACAAAAGCAAGCTTTTGCCCAGGCTCCGCAGATAAAGTAATCTCCTGCAGCACCTGCTTCTTCCCGTCATACGTGAAGCCTACCTCCTTGAATTCCACCTTCCCGGCAAGCGGCACTGTGGAACCATCCTCCAGCCTCCATGCCCATCCGGTGCCTTGCGGGTCTTGCTCCAGGGTAACGCGGCCCTGATCTTCTTCCGGCTGTTCGTCCATTAGGTTGAAGATCCGCTGTGCGCCTGCAAGCGCCACTACAAACATATTGATCTGGGAGGAGATTTCAGCAATCGGCATCGTGAAGTTACGGGACAGGCTCAGGAACGCCGCAATACTTCCCAGCGTCAAGCCTTCATTCCAGCCGGAGATCGACATGGCCCCGCCCGCTATTGCCACCAGCACATAGATTAGGGTAGCAAGATTGGCGTTCACCGGCATCAGAATATTCGAATATTTGTTGGCTGTCGTGGAGCTATCGAACAATTCTCGGTTCAGGTGCGCGAACTGTTCGATGGATCGCTCTTCACGGCCGAACACCTGCACTACCTTTTGCCCGTGAATCATTTCTTCAATATATCCGTCCAGTGCGCCAATAGATTCCTGCTGCCGGAAAAAGTGGTGTGTCGCCTTCCCTCCAACCTTCTTGGTAATCCATAGCATCACCAGTGCGCCTAATACCACTACAATCGTCAGCGGGACATCCAGATACAGCATCGTGCCAAGCACCACTATAACCGTCACAACCGTAGAGAGCAATTGCGGCAATCCGTCTGTGAGCATCATATTGAGTGTATCTACGTCATTCGTGTAGTGACTCATAATGTCTCCGTGCTCCTTGCGGTCGAAGTACTTAACCGGCAGCTTCTGCATATGAGCGAACAGATGGTCACGGATTCTTTTCATAATGAGCTGTGAGACCGTAATCATCAGCCGCTTGGAGATAAATGTGCTGATGACACCGGCGGCATAAATGACAGCCAGAATGGCCAGTGCCTGGAACAAAGCGTCAAATACCGGATGCTGATCGCCCAGCAGCGGTGTGATGAAGTCATCGATGAGCAGTCTCAGGAACGTAGCGGAAGCTACAGATACCGCAGAACTTACCAGCACCAGCAGAAGGGCCAGTGAGGTTCTGAACTTGAAGAGCTTGAAGTAGGCCAGGAGCCGCTTAATCGTTCTGCCATAATTAATGTTGTTCATGCTGTGCTTCCTCTCCCTTCGTCTGTGTGTTGTAAGCTTCCTGATAGATCGTACTCCGGCTCAAAAGCTCCTGATGCGTCCCGATATCCGCCAGCTCCCCGTCATCCAGCACAATAATCTGATCTGCATCTTCCACAGACGCGATGCGCTGGGCAATGATGATCTTGGTCGTATCCGGAATACTCTCCTTGAATACAGTTCGGATTAATGCATCTGTACGTGTATCCACTGCACTGGTCGAATCATCCAGAATCAGGATTTTGGGCTTCTTCAGTAGAGCTCTGGCAATACATAACCGCTGCTTCTGCCCGCCGGATACATTCGTCCCCCCTTGATCCAGCCGGGTATCATATCCGTCAGGGAAGGACGTGATGAACTCATGGGCTTGTGCGGCCTTGCAGGCGTCGATCAGCTCTTCGTCGGTAGCTGCTTCATTCCCCCAGCGCAGATTGTCCTTGATGGAGCCGCCGAACAGTACATTTTTCTGGAGCACCATAGCGACCTGACTCCGCAGCACATGCAGATCATAGTCCTTCACATTCGTTCCGCTAACGAGTACTTCACCTTCGGTAACATCATAGAGACGCGGAATGAGCTGCACCAATGTAGACTTGGCACTGCCCGACCCGCCGATCATGCCAATCGTCTGTCCCGGGCGAATATGCAGGTTGATCCCGGATAATGCATCCTTCTTGGCCTTACTGGAGTAACGGAAGGACACGTTACGGAACTCCACCTCGCCTGTATGCAGTTCAGTTACCGGGGAACCCGGACTTGTGATGTCCGGCTGTTCATCCAGCAGGTCATGAATACGTCCGGCAGACGCGCGGGCAATAGCAACCATTACTACAACGATCCCCAGCGTCATCAGGCTCATCAGAATTTGCATGGAGTAAGCGAACACACTGGTCAGTTCTCCGGTTGTCATATTGCCGCCCACCACCAGCTTGGCTCCTACCCAGGAGATGATTAGCATCACCCCATACAGAATCACCTGCATAAGCGGCAGCTCATAGGCGAGGATGCGTTCGGCTTTGGCCATCTGTGCGAAGATCCTCAGCGACACTGCCTGGAACTTGGAGATCTCATGCTCCTCCCGCACATAAGACTTGACCACCCGAATGCCGCGGACATTCTCCTGAACGACCTTGTTGAGCGAATCATAGCTGTCGAAGGCCCGTTCAAAGAGCGGAAAGGCATACTTCAAGATGAGCATCATCCCTGCCGCAAGCACCGGAACAACGACGATGAACCAGGTAGCAATAGTTGGACTGACCCGGTAGGTCATAATCGTGGCAAATATAATCATTACGGGGCTGCGGAACGCAATCCGTATAATCATCAGAAATGCATTCTGCACATGCGTGATATCCGTAGTCAGCCGGGTGACGATCCCTGAGGTCGAGAATTTATCCATATTGGAAAAAGACAGCCGCTGCACATGACGGAACAGGTCTTCCCGCAGATTTCGCCCGAAGCCGGACATCGCAGTGGCTGAGTGTTTACCGGCAAGTGCGCCGAATACCAGGGAGACCAGAGCGAACAGGATAAGAATCAGACCATACTTCACGATCTGGTTCATCTGCCCCCCGGTAATGCCCTGGTCAATTAACTCAGCCATGAGCAAGGGAATCAGCACCTCCATGGCAACCTCTCCAAGCAAGAATATAGGAGTCAACCATGTATCCTTCTTATACTCCCGCACACTTTGCAGTAACTTCCTGATCATAAGCATTCTCCTTCTTTGTAACGAACAAGTTGATTAACCGTAAGAACAGAGGTTATTATAAACTGTATAGTAACTATACAGTCAACCCGTCATTTAGAAGGAGATGAAGATGGCTAAACCTAAGAATGATTTGATGTCTATTAGCGCCTTTTCCAAGCTGTCCCGTGTTCCGCG
Organism: Paenibacillus sp. FSL P4-0338; assembly: GCF_038002365.1. Taxonomy (NCBI): domain Bacteria; kingdom Bacillati; phylum Bacillota; class Bacilli; order Caryophanales; family Paenibacillaceae; genus Paenibacillus; species Paenibacillus sp. FSL P4-0338. The sequence continues at coordinate 1,821,506 of NZ_JBBOCG010000001.1, forward strand.
CAAAACGCTCATTTTCTATGATCAGATCGGCTTATTTAAGCCTGCCTTCGTGGCTGACAACGGCTACCGGTACTACATCCGCACCCAGTTGGATACCATTGGTGTCATTTATCTCTTCAAGGAGCTGGGCATGTCTCTGGAGGATATCCGGGAGTATCTGGAGCACCGTTCTCCGTCAAGCACCCTGGAGCTGCTGCGGAAGCAGGAGGAGATTGTGAAGCTACAGATTGCGAAGCTCACACAGGCTAGACAGATGATCCTCCAGCGCGCGGATAATATCGATCACTCTCTGAATGTGGACACCAGCCGGATATCTGTCATCCACCAGGCCCGCAAGCCGATTCTGCGAAGCCGCCGTGTCCATGACTCGAGGCGGGAATTAAACGAGGAGCTGTGGGATGATTACCAGGAACGTCTGCATCTCGAACATGCACCTGCCGGATATCCGGGTGGAGCGATTATCTGTAAGGAGGATCTGCTAAGGAGGGACGGGGATATGATCTCCTATATGTTCTGCTTCATCACAACAGAGCATCACGAACAAGAATATATGCCGGAAGGCTACTATCTTGTGTCTTACACCCGGGCTGATTATGAGGATAGCGAGAAAATTTATCCGCAGATTTTTGATTACATGGACAAGAATCATTATGTTATTAAAGGAGATGCTTACGAGGAATTCCTGCTGGATGAGATCGTTATGAAGCATCCTGAGGACTATCTGGTGCGGGTGATGGTGCATATCGAGGAGCCAGCCAAGTCATAAACCCCTACCAAAAACGGCGACCCGCCCCGGTAGATTCCAGGGCAACGTCGCCGTTTGTTTATAATATAAGGATTAGTGATCGAATTAATTGCCAGTCATCTTCTGATACGTGCTCTCCGAAATGGTTCTTCTGGCGGTTACGTATCTATCCTTGTAGTAGCTCGAAGACAGCTTGGTGATGGACACTCCGTTATTGCTGGAGGAATGTGCAAATTTGTTGTCGCCCACATAGATGCCTGCATGCGAGATGCCGTTGCCTCCGGTGTCGAAAAAGACAAGATCTCCCGGACGTAAATCGGACTTGGCTACATATTCGCCTGCACTTGCCTGCGACTTGGATGTTCTCGGAAGATCTAAGTTGAACTTGCCAAATATGTATATTATAAATCCGGAACAGTCAAACCCTTCAGATGCCTTGGTGCCCCCCCATTTATATGGAGTTCCCATAACATCATTAACCTCTTGGTCAAGCCTGGTGCTGTCATCCGCAGATGCTTTTTCAGATCCAAACGATAGCAATAGTACAATACTCAGTAGCCACACGATTCCTTTTTTCAAAAAGAACTCAGTCTCCTTTCTTGCCGGCTAATGCTGCCTGACAGTTATTAATTTTTTGTAACTATTATGAATGATAGTGTAATATTCTCCGTTCGTCAACCCCTTCGGTGTTTTTTGAAAGAGTTTACATTCCCAGGCGCAGGTTAATCTCGCGTATCCGCGCAAGTGGAACCTTCGGCTCGCGCTCCGCAGTCATTAACCCGTTGACCTCATCCTGAACGTCCGTAACCTGCGTATAACAGTACCCGGAGATGAATGGAATGGCCTGAATCGCACGGGTTAAGCTGCCGAACCGCTCCAGAAAAGCTTCCTCGCTATCCACCTGATGTCCATACCCCCAGCCGTGCTCACTCTGGAAGGCAATCCCCCCATACTCGCTGATGATAACTGGCTGCCCCTTATAGCTATACCCTTCTGCAAAAGCAAACTTCCATTCGTTATACGTGCCGCTGCTGCCGGTAATAGAGTCTTTATCCTTGTAAGTTGCATATAGCGCTTCACCCCGCTCCACATAATCATGCAGCGTCAGAATGTCAGACACGGTATGCTCCCAGCCGTCATTCGTAATCACCGGGCGATAAGGATCAATAGATTTGGTCAAATGATAGATCCCTTCCGTGAATGTCTGCTGCCGGACGTCATGAAGGATATTCTGCACTCCCCACGATTCGTTAAAAGGCACCCAGGTGATAATGCACGGATGGTTATACTTCTGCTGCACGACCTCCAGCCATTCGTTGGTGAAACGCTCCAGCGCCTCGTCGTTATATTCGTAAGCAGCCGCCATCTCTGACCAGACCAGTAGGCCTTTGACATCGCACCAGTACAGGAACCGGGCGTCCTCCACCTTCATATGTTTACGCAAACCGTTGTAGCCCATCTCCAGAATTGCCTCAATATCTTGAATCAGCGCTTCTTCAGACGGCGGAGTCAGATGGCTGTCGGTCCAGTAGCCCTGATCCAGGATCAGTCTTTGATACAGAGGGATGTTGTTCAGCAGGATCTGGCTGCCCTTGATTGAGATGCTGCGCATGCCGGCATACGAGCCAACCCGGTCAAGCTCCTGCTCACCCGCATACAGCACGAATTCGATGTCAAAAAGGTTCGGGTTCCCCGGTGACCACAGGTTCTGCAGCCAAGGCCCGTTAATGCCTTCCATCATGCTGACTTCCACCGTCATCCAAGCTCTGTCCACCGACAGGCTAAGCTTATTTACCCGCTCCCCTTGATACGTAATTTCGGTCTCCAGCCTGAGATTCCGGGCTTCTGTCAGGCCGTGTACACGGTAATCCAGCCGGAGCATTTGGCGGTTAATGTCGGGTGTCATTTTCACGGAATCCAGCCGGGTAGCGTGGACATGCTCCAGCCAGACGCTTTTCCAGATACCGGTGGTCTGAACATAGAACGAATCATGGTTTCGGCCCGCCCAGCGCTGCTTCCCCCGGGGCTGTAGACAGCTGTCGCTGTCGGTCACCATCAGCACAATCTCGTTCATGCCATCCTGACTGAGCAGATCGGTAATATCGAAGGAGAACCGCACATACGCCCCCTCATGCTCTCCTGCGTACCCGCCGTTCACCCAGCAGACCGCTTTATAATCCACGCCTTCAAAATGCAGCACCGTCTGCTTCCCTTCTAGCGCATGGGACAGAACCAGATGCTTGCGGTACCAGATCCGGGGGTGAAAGGTCTCCTCACCGATGCCGCTGGCCGCTGTCTCGCAGGTGAATGGAACGTTAATGGTATGTGTGGCCGGAAAATGGTCCATCCAGCGCGCCGCAACGCCTGCATTGTCATCATCGAAGCTAAAGTCCCATTCTCCGTTCAAATCCAGCCACTGGCTGCGGACAAATTGGGGTCGCGGGTAGCCCAGGGTATAGAATTTCGTCGCTGCTTTCATCGTTGTTCCAGTCATCTTAGAATTAACCCTCTCTCTCGTTACTGAAGTATTCTCCATATTCACTACCACAGAGTACTCCCTTGTCCCGGGAAAGAAAATGATTTATCCTATCTATTGACTGATCTATCCTTCAAAAAGGCGGAAATGTATATGTTCATCCTAAAACGGTGCGGTTCGAATGTAATTCATCCGGAGGGCATGACAATTGACCGCCCGGAAGGCTCCGGCGATTATGTCTTCGTATTCTTTCGGAGCAAGATGGAGCTGAGGCTTCAGACGCGGAGCGTGTATGCTGAACCGAATACTTACATCATCTATAACAGAGATAGCCATTACTTCTACAGAGACGCTGAGCTGCCGCTGGTGCATGACTGGTTCCATTTTGAGCTGGAGGGGGCGGATGCTTGGTTTGACCGCTTGAAGCTGCCGCTGGACACCTTAATGAAGGCCCATGACCCGCTCTATATCACCAGAAAAGTGAATGAGCTGCACTGGGAGAATCTGCAGAACGGCAGCTTCCGCCTGGAGATCATCGACTCCATTGTTCGTTGCCTGTTCATGAAGCTTAGCGATATGCGCCATCACGTGGAGGCCAGCCAGCCGGTCAGCAAATACTATGATGCGTTCCTGAACCTGAGAAATGAAGTGCTCAGCTCCCCCTCCACCTGGTATTCTGTCGAACAGCTGGCGGAGCGGATGAACATGAGCCCGTCCTATTTTCAGCAGATCTATAAGCAAATCTTCGGCATTCCGGCCGTCAGCGACATCATCCTTAATCGTGTGGGCCATGCCTCCTATTTACTGAAGAACACCACGTATACCGTCAGCCAGATCTCTGCGAGTTGCGGTTATGAGAATGATGTCCATTTCATGCGGCAGTTCAAGAAGTTCACCGGCCAAACGCCGAGTGAATATCGGGGGAAGGGCTGATGGCGAAGGAAGAGTGGCTCGGAGTTATCGGAGTTAGAGGCTCTTATGCAGTTTTTGAGCTAATGCCAAGCTCCGGTTACTTCGGGTCTCCTCCTTTTTCGCCAGCTCAATATAATTAATCTGTTCCCGCTTCAGGTAATCGGGCTGATCCAGGAATGTGCTGAGCATCTGATGTTCTTCAAGAACCTCCTTAATGTATGCGGGTACAACAATTGCACGGGGTTCCACGCTCTGTGTGAGTGTGACATGCAGCATGTCGCCCAGCTCTTTACGGACCGCCCTCCGGATGAACTCATTGTACACAAAATAATGCCCGTTCCTGGACGGCAACAGCGTATGCTCGAACTCATGCCCGCCTACGTCGATATGTACAGGTATTCTGCTATTAGTATGGAATGCCTCTTGGACGGAATACGGAAAATACACGACCTTCCATTTCATTTTACCTTCCAGCAGCTTAATCTCACCTTCGAATTCATAGACCATTAGGCGAAGCCTCCTCCGTATTCACAATTCCGTAATACACCAAATCCTCATAGGCATGAATCTTATGTACTTGATCTTTCAGTGTACCTTCATAGGTCATTCCGCATTTCTGCATAATTCTTCCTGAAGCCGGATTGGAAGCGAAATGCCGTGCATAGACCTTGTGATACTTCTTCTCTGCAAAAGCAAATTCAATAACCGCCCTGGCAGCCTCTGTTCCGTAACCGTGCCCCCAATGGGCTTCGCCAATCCAATACCCGATTTCACCGTTATGGTGGGACTGATGATTGGATAACCCAATCGCTCCATATAGCTGGCCGTCTGCTTTGTCAGTGATTGCGAAGTCATACATCTTGTCCAGGTCAAAGTTCTGTTCATGATTCGCGATCCAGTCCACCGCACACTCTATTGGATAAGGATACGGAAGGGTCAAAGTACTCTTGTATATATTGTAATTGTTACAATGATAGCTGACATCTGTTGCATCCGTTGGTTTGAATAGGCGCAGCAGTAACCGTTCAGTTTCAATCGCCCGTTCGGCCCGGTGATATATCATTTAACTTCTCTCCCTATCAATTCATTTGGAGTTGTTATGTAAGATGCAATTAAGAAGTTAACAAAAAAGCAAAAGAAGTGGAGGGGAAATTTGGAACTGTAGGAGCGATAGCGTACGCCTGAAAGCTTTCCGCAGGAAAGCTCGCATCGTAAGCATAGGCTGTATTTGGATTTCTACCGCGAGAAGCGGTTGTAATCAAGGAAATCCAAATACAACAGCGGCCGGAGGGCCAAACATTCTCTGGAGTCACGGCAGTCCCATAGCAGAAAAAACATAAGTTCAATCTATTCGGTTAAGAAATCCACATGATCACAACAATAATCAAAGCAATTACACCCACCGCAATAACCATATCAGAGATCTGCCGCCATAATCCCAAAGGCCCTTCACGATGAAGCTTCTGTTCATTGACGTCATGGTTGGCTTTGTGCCCGCCGGGGTCATTCGAATAGATAGGGGGTCCACCGCCATTAGAGAATTCAGTCATAAGAATCGCCTCCCTTTCCCCCAATTATACACCATTTAATCTCATTTATGGTAACCCGAAAGACTTTGGCATAGCTTACATTTGAATTTTGGTTGGAAATATCCTATTTTAAAAAGATAGAGTTTCAGCAGTTAACGGAAGAGGCGAACACAGTATGGGCGATATACATGAGAGGATGTCAGCGGGAACCCGGGCTTTAATCGAGGATACTTTCCTCCAGCTCATGGAGCAGGAAGGATTTCACAAGGTGAGCGTACGCCAGCTGGCGCTTAGAACACATATTAACAGGGGAACGTTCTATCTGCATTTTACGGATAAATACGATCTGCTGGAGCAGCTTCAGCTGGAAATACTGACAGGTCTGGAGCAGGTGATGGTTGTCAAAATCGTACGTGAAGAGATGTCCGAGCATTATCTGAAGGGCTTGCCCTATCCGCCCCTGGTGCAGATCCTTGAGTATCTGCAGCAGCACGGCGAGCGAATCCGCTTATTTCTCGGGGCTAAAGGGGGTGCGGCATTTCCGGGGCAATTCAAGGACGTTATTAAGCGCAGCTTCTACCGGAAGCTGGAGATGAATGGCGTATTTGCCGACCACCCGGGGGTTCCTCCAGAGTATCTCGCTGCGCATTCCGCGTCTATTTTTCTGGGAATTACGGAAGAATGGCTGCACAGCGGGATGCCTTATACTCCGAAGGAGCTGGCGGTGATCTATAATGAGGTCTTATTTATGCAGTCGACTCTGATCGCGAAGGCTTAAATTGTAATCAATACCTTACCACGGAGCTTACTTGCCTCGCTCATAGCATGGGAGGCAGCCAGCTCGGCCAGCGGCAGTCGCTCAGTAATCCACAGCTTCAGCTTGCCCGCATCCACCAGCTCTGCAACCCGTGTCAGCAGCGTACGATCCTCTCGTGCAAACAGCTGATGTGCCTTAACGCCAAGCTGCGCTGCCAGCGCTTCGTCCGCAGGATTCACCGCCGAGATCAGCGCTCCTCCCTCTTTTAGCAGCGGCAGCCATGTGTTGAGCACCTCGGTATTCTCAGGGGACAGATTGAGGATCAGATCCACCTTGTCCTTCAGCTTGTCCGCGACGCTATCCTTGGTGTAATCAATAATCTCGTCAATCCCCAGCTCCCGAAGCTTTGGCATACTGGCCGCAGAGGATGTCCCTATGACATACGCCCCATGCTGCTTGGCGAATTGCACTGCGTAGCTGCCTACCCCGCCAGCGGCTCCGGCAATCAGCACACGCCCACCCTGCGGCAGGTTGCCATGATCGAATAACCCCTGCCATGCGGTTAAGACGCCAATCGGCAGCGCGGCAGCATCGGATAACTCCAGGGAGACTGGCGCCAGCGCAACATACTGCGCTTTGGTGACCACATACTCTGCGGCAGCGCCGTCACGGGACATATCCAGCGCAGCATAGACTCTGTCCCCCGGCTGAAAGTCCGTAACCTCTGCTCCTGCTGCCTCCACCGTACCCGACACCTCAATGTTAGGAATGTACGGGAATTCATGCGGGAAAACGGCTTGCAGGTAGCCCTTGCGGATTTTGACATCTGCTGCATTGAACGCTGTCCCTGCCACCTTAATCAGAATCTCGTCCGCTGCGGGAGAGGGGACCTGTGCATCTTCATACCTTAGCTCTTCTAGCCCTCCAAATTGATGTATCCGAATCGCCTTCATATGTCTAGCTTCGTTCATTTCCGATCACTCCTATAGATGAATTGGGAATCCGCGTACCGTTGAAGCAATAAGTGTACTGTTCCTGTAACTCATTGTAGGCTCCCGCCCAGGGGGATACAATCAACAATCAGGCCTGAAGTGTTCATTCTTCGCTCTGGCGGGTAGTAGATAATTAGGGAAGGAGCAATGCCTATGGAACATATGGATACGATCGATCTCATCGCCATTCTGGCTCTGGTGCTGGCGCTACTGCTTATGCTCAGTGTGTTCAGTCTGAAGAGACGTGTGAACGAGCTTGAGTCCCGGTTAGCGCAAAGAGATGCTTACGGCGGAATGTCCTCTCCCCCAGCGAGCAGTAGAGCTACTGACATCCCGGCTCCCCTGTTCGTGCAGAACCCGGAGCTGGCACCGGACCTGGAGCGGAGAATCCGCCTGCTGATGGCCGAAGGCAAGAAGATCCAGGCGATCAAGGTCATGCGCGAAGCGCGGAATCTGGGCCTGAAGGAAGCCAAGGACTTCGTAGATAACCTGGAACAAGGCGGAAACTTCCGCTAGGTGTATTATGTATGAATAATCAAGAATGACCTCAGACTGCCACTGGAGTGTGGAAGTTGAGGTCATTCTTGTGATGAAGCTTATACCGGCAATGTAGCTAGATATCTTTGTGCATATAAATCCGCAGAGAGACTAAATAAGAAGCATAGATAATCACGAGATAGGCCAGGACGCTGATGGCAACAAGCAAGACATTATCCAATCTGCCAGTGCTAATCCATTCGGCAAGTGCCGGAAACCGTTTAGACAAGCTGGTAATTGCCGTGAAATTCAGCATGATCACCATTATAAAGATGAAGTTGACGATCTGCATCCCTTTTTGTCCCAGCCAGTAATACAGCGGCAGATAAAATGAGGCCAATAAAGGGAACGCGGCAGTAGCTATTCCCAGCTCTCTCCAGCGCAGCGGTTCATCCAGCTTGCCCATCGTAAAAGCAACCAGATACAGCAGAATCGTACAGGTCAGGCTGAACAAGGAGAATGGAATCAGCGTCATATATTTAGCCTGAATCAGCCGCTGTCTCGGGACCGGGAGCGTAACCAGAAACTTCTGATTGTTATGCTGCATATCGATGGTACAGGAGTTAATGAGCAGCAGCATAGCCGGAAACAGCGAGAACACCGTATAGGATTCAGCGTTCATATAACCCATAATCAGATAATAGGGAATCAGCAGGAGGATAAACTTCCGGGTAAGCATGAAGTCTTTACGGATCAGAGCTATGGAGTTATACATGTGCTTCACTTCCTTTTACCGTATAGTACATAATCTCTTCCAGTGTAGGTGTCTCGCAGATTGCAGTGTCCCTGAAATAACGTTCCCCTTCCGCACGGTTGCTGATCAGCCCTTCGAAACCCAGCCCGTTCTCCCGCAGCCCCACGAACCACCGCCGGACATCCCGGTCCAGCAGTTCCTTCCCGCCTTTGACCAGCAGATAGCGTTCGCCCAGACTCTCCTTCATCTCATTGAAAATAATCCGTCCTTCGTTAATGAATGCAATATAGTCGGCAATCCGGTCCAGATCCGTAGTGTTGTGGGTCGAGAACAGAATCGACTTGTGCTCATCCTGGATATGCTCACTGAGCAGCTCCAGCATCTCCCGGCGAAAAATCGGATCAAGTCCCGAGGTCGGCTCATCCATAATCAGCAGATCGGCACCATGGGACAGGGCGATAGCGAGGGAGAATTTGATCTTCATCCCCTTGGACAGATCCTTGATCTTCTTACCCGGCGGAAGCTTGAACAGCTCCTGAAACTTCACATATGTATCATTATTCCACCCGGGATAGAACGGGGCGATGATACTCTTCATCTGCTTAACGGTCAAGTGCTCATAATAGATATTCTCATCCGAGACGTAACCGATACGCGCCTTAATAGCCGCCAGGTCCTGCTGGTTGTTCTGGCCGAACATCAGAATGTTGCCTTGGTCCGGGTAAATTAACCCCATCATCAACTTGATCATTGAGGTCTTACCTGCACCATTCGGGCCGATCAGCCCGGTAATGTAACCCTCCTTGATAGGTAGCGAAATATCCCGCAGCTCAAAACGGTCGTAGCGCTTGGTCACATGGTCCAGCTCAATTACATTACTCATTCCTGTTCCTCCTCATAGAGCAGCTTAAGCATCTCCGCGAGTTCAGCGTATTCCATGCCCAGCTGTCTGCTCTCGTCAATAATTTCCTTCAGCTTGCCCTCCACCATCCGCAGCCGCTGTTCCCGGATATATTCCTGATCGGCCCCGGAGACAAAAGATCCCTTGCCGACAATCGAGTTGATCAGCCCCTCCCGCTCCAGCTCCTCATAAGCCCGCTTCGTGGTAATGACGCTAATCTGCAGCTCTTTCGCCAGTAAGCGGATCGATGGCAGCGGCGTACCCGAGACCAGCTCGCCTTGGAGAATCATCTGGCGGACCTGTCCCACAATCTGGGCGTAGATCGGTTCGCCAGATGTACTTGATATCACGATATTCATGCAGCAGCATCAGCTTCCTTTGTGTATTATGTATTTAGTGTATATAATTAATATATACACTATGCGCAGTTGTGTCAATCCTTTAGTGTCATCCCCTTAATTAGCCAATCATCCCCTGAGACCGCAGGAAGTGACAGACGATCTCGCTCTGCAGCCTTACTCTTAAGGCATAATCCAGGCTCCAGCAGGTCTCTACGGTCACCGCCCGGGCGCCGAGCAGACGCTGGAAGGCCATCCGGGAAGTCCCTGCACGCTCCCTATGCCGTATGTTGAAGCGGTAAGCTCTATTCGTGATCGTCTGATTCATCCGCATCACAATTTGCTTCGCCAATCCATGCGCCCGGCTGACCGGGCTGATGAGCAGAGTCTGACCGACCCGCTTCGGATTCAGCTCAGACAGCCCGTTTGCCTCATGCAGATCCAGTACCCACGAGGGACGGTAGCGCAAGGCAAGCTGCCATACGGCTGCCGACAACGGATGACGGGCCGGGGCACCTTGTCCTCGCGGGAAGGTACGGTTCAGGTCAGGATTCCCGCGAATCCCCTTGCGCCGTGCGATTTGGTTCACCAGCGGGACGATAATCAGCTTCCCTGAGCGCAGCATCAGATTCCCCCGGCTGAGCCGGCTGGCAATGCCCTGCGCTGCGCGGCTGCTCGCCGGCTCATTGCCGTGAACACCGGAGATTATCATGAATACAGGTCCGGGTACACCGCTGCTAATGACATAATAAGGTGTGGCATAGGGCGTTCCTGCCGCCAGCGTATGCTTCTCTACAGACACTGTGGTTCACCTCGCTCTGGATGATGTGGATCATGTGGATGATGGTATACAAGATTTTGGACATTACCAACGGTTACTCTGTAATGTAATGTATGCGGATTACCTGCGGAGGATTGGACGAATAGGACAGCAAAATAACCCCACAAAGTGGAGCTTTAGCGTAGGTGATAGCTCAGGAACCTTGCGGGGCCCCCCCAAAAAAAGCCGGACAAGTCCAATATGGACGCATCCGGCTTCTTCTCTGGATGCACCATAGTACTAGCGGGTGTCAAGTAGAAACGGCTTCGTAGTCCTTTTAAAGGATGGTACCGTTTCAGCGAGAAATAGAAGGGTAAGTTATCGTGTGAAACATATAAATTCTTATATTTTAATAAAATACGACCTGGTTCTTCCCGGCAGACTTCGCCTCATAGAGAGCCTTTTCCGCCTTGGCAATGAAGTCAGACGGACGGTCAGAGGGAACCGGTACCTTCAACAGGCCGCCTATGCTTACAGTGACCACACCTTCCTCTTCAAACCGATCACGGGGAATCTGCAGATCAGAGATGCCTTGACGGACGGATTCGGCTAATTGCTCTGCCTGGGAGGTCGACGCCCCCACCATCGTAAGGATGAAGTTCGCCCCGCTGAAGCGGGCCACGAAGGTGCCGTGCGTTATGCTGATAATATTCAGCACATCCGCTACCGATTGAATACAGAGATCGCCGCCTTTCAGCCCGTGTACAGCATTGTAAGCATGAAAATCATCGATATCAATCGACAGCAGCAGCAAAGGTTCCCGGGTATTCAGTGTATCCTCCAAGCGCTGATCCAGCTCATGCTCAAGCGCCTGCCGGTTCGGCAGATCGGTCAGGGAATCCGTGGTCAGATAGCTTTGCATCTGGTTGGCCGCATCGACATAGGCTTCGCCCTTCGCCTCTGTACCTGTTCCGGTGTTAAGCACTGCCATAATGGACGGTCTGCCGCCATGAATAACCGAAGCCAGACTCAAGCTTACCTCCAGCGGTTGCCCGTCTCCGCTCAGGAATTGGCCCTGATCAGATACGAACTGGGTTACATTCTGGCTCAGGTCTGAGAAGTGCTGCTTCAGGGCTGGCCGGTAGGACTCCTGCACATAGTTCAGGAACGGCTGCCCGATCAGCGATTCGCCCTTCTCTTCACCCATCAGCTCCACTGCACGGTTATTGCAGTAAGCAATCACATCATCGGTAATCATGAAGAAGGCTACCGGAGACAGATCCATCAACTGCAGATACCGCTGTTCATTATGACGCAGACTGCGGGCGTTCTGCAGGGCCTGCTCTTCCGCCTGACGCAGCTGGTTCTCGGTCTGTCCGCGCAGAATAGATTTGAGCTGCGGCAGAATGTTAAGATGCTGCTCTCTCCACGGAAGTGAGGTGGACTGAACAACCTGCCGCCATTTCTCAAAGGATTTGCGGGGAGACAGGCGTTGTCCGTCATTCTCCTGAATGACAGCCTTAGCCGGATCTCCGGCCCAGTCCACAATCTCCACCACCTCAGGCCTGAACCAAATCATGTAATTCTGATGTCCTGGAGTGAGGGCGAGATAGATGGAACCAGAGGCCTTGTTCTTGTAAGCTTTGGCTGATTCATATTCCAGACTGAGCCTGGAGGTGCAGTAGGTGTAATCCTTCGACTTCCCTGCCAGCCAACCGGCAAGCTCCCGCACCTGCTCCTGGGAAGGCGTGGCTCCGAACAGCATCAGCTTGTCCTGATAACATACGGCTGCACCGGAAGCCTCCATCATACCCAGCAGTGTCTGTTCTTCATCGCCGAGCTGTTCAATCATCCGGGAAGAGCTGACGTTACTTGTGAAAATATCGACAATTCTCATCGCCTTGGTCCGCAGTTCGAGCTCCGTCTGATAGTTGTCGAGTTGTTGACGCTGGTACAGTTCACTAGAGAAGAAGGCCCCGAGGAAATTACACAGATTACGGATACGGTGCGGGACATACTTGGGGGAATAGTGATGACAGGTGATGAGTCCCCAGAGCTTGTTATTATTGATCAGCGAGATGGTGGTTGTTGCGCCTACCCCCATATTCTGCAAATACTCGATATGGAGCGGAGACACACTACGGAGGATGGACAAGCTGAGGTTCAAGGGCTTACCGGTAAGCGGCTGCAGCACCGGGGTGATTGGAACCGGAACATAGTTCACATCCACGATCGTCCGCAGCCAGTTGCGCAGATACAGCTCACGCGCCTGCTTCGGAATGTCAGAGGCGGGATAATGATGGCCCAGGAACGGCTCCAGCCCCGCTTCCCGGGCTTCGGCAATCACCTTGCCGTTCCACTGCTCATCGAACTCGTAGATCATGACCCGGTCATAGCCAAGCATCTCCTTCACCTGCTCTGCGGCGGCCTGGCTGGCTTCCAGCCGGTTCGCCGCATGCTTCAGCCGTCCGAAGAAGGTGCGAATCCAGTCGAAGTCGTTGGTGCTGTCGCTCTGATCGATAGAGGCAGGCTCCAGTTCAACGATCATCAACCCTTCACTTTCGTGAAGGATGCAGAAGAAGTCCTGCGGCTCACCCGCGACTTCAATCTGTATTACAATATATTGCAAATCAGCAGTTTCTTTCGCATTCACGCTGCGTGTAAGCAGCATCTCCAGCTGATCCGGGCCTACCAGGTCAGCCATAGGCGTGCCTAACAGGGCTTCGGAATCTTTTCCTAGTAACGCATCCGTATTCAGACTGGCCTGGACAATCTTATGGGCTGTGTCCTGAGTTACGGCCAGCAATACGCCATGCGGCTGAATAAGCCCGGGAATATGGATCGGCTCCTTCTCGCAGTTATTAAGATCTACGGGTTCCTTAGGGTCCAATCCTGCTTCGTTCAGCAGGGTGCGGTTCAGCGGCTGATTCTCATGCTCTGTATTAAAATCTGACATATGTGTAAAGCCTCCATTGAAGTAAATGATTTCTAAGCTGTTATGGCGTAGGTTCATTCTATCTTACTTTGGGCAGCAATAACAAACATAAGCTTGGTCTCCACAGCCTGTTTTGGCTTCTATTACAGTCTTGGTATAATTATGTATAATATGGATAGATCAAGCATAACCTTTGACGGCTAATCCATTCCTATACCCCGAGGTGACCATAATGCGGCGAACTAAACGTTCTGGGAGGGAGATTGTTTCTTTTCTGCTAAGCGCCTTCTCCATAATGATCATTGCCTTCTTCATCATCCGTTATGTGCTTCAGACGGTTTCATTCGCACCTTAATATCTGCGCAACGCAAAAAGGAGCATTTGGGGGAAATGCTCCTCTTCGGCTTGCATATACCATGTATTAGGTTACACTTCCGGATGAACTTTAATCCGAAAGTCTTACCAATAATTTACCTTAAAAACCTCAATAATACAAGTATTTCCTTCTAAACCAGTGAAAATGCGTCTAATTCATAACTGCGTTTCGCCGCTTGGCTGCGCATCCGGGGATTTGAGGCGCAGCGGGCTTTGCCGCCTGATCTATACGCCCCTTATAATGAACCTACTCTTGCGCAGAGAATAACGAAAAAGAAGGAACATTCACATGGATGCTAATCCCCTGTTACAGCGTAAGACCGCACAATTTACACATCTCGTTACCGAAGGCACTCATTATGAGGTCGGACGCGCCTTGGGCGCCCATCATAAGAATAATTCCGCCATGCTATCCTTCTTGTCCTCACCCTTCATGGGAGGCTCCCCGCTGACACCGTATGCAGCGGACAAAGCCATGGAGAGCTTCGAGCGCTACTGCCCTGGCTTGAATGAAGAAATTCAGGGCTTCGCCGATGAGACCGGTATTGAAGCTGCCCATGTCGTATTCTATTATTCCTATTTCCAGGCACCGGGCCACTGCACACAGGCAGCCTACCGAACTGGAGCAAGTGCGGATCAGAGCGGACAGATCTATCATATGCGTAATTATGATTTTGGCTGGGAGGATGAGCCGTATAATCAGCTGCTGCTCAGCCTGGCCCGGGTGAAGGGCAAGCTGGCACATACCGGCTTTGCGCTGCAACTGTTCGGACGTTATGACGGGATGAATGAGGCAGGACTTACCGTAACCACCACCTCGGGGAGAGTCCGGCCGGAGATGACCGGGGAGGGCTTTGTTTTTCCAGGCGTAGTCCGGGCCCTGCTGGATCAATGTACTACTGCGGAAGAATCGGTCCAGCTCATGCGCAGCATACCGGTGGCTGACTACAGAAACTTCCTGATCTCTGACGCCCAAGGGAACATCGCCCTCGTAGAGACAGCTGGTACCGAGAAAGCGATCCAGTATCACCCGGCTGCTGACAGCTTAAGCGCAAGCCAGCTTGTACTCTCGGCGAACCATTACACCCTGCCCTCCATGCAGCTACATAATCAGCAAGTCATGGAGAACTCATGGACAAGATATGACGCGCTGCAGGCAGCACTTATGGACGACAACACACCTATCAATCCTGTAGCAGCCATGAAAGCCGCCGCAGGACGCGAATATCCTGAGGGAATCTGCTGTCACCATTACAGCGAAGGCTTAGGCACCTTATGGTCCATGGTGTGTGACAACACAGCCCGCGAGCTGCATATCTGCTTCGGTTCCCCGCAGCTGAACGGCTGGAGAACATTCGGGTTCCATGACCCGGTGGGAATGCGTGTATTCGAGGCAGTGCTGCCGGACAAGCCGTCCGCAGAGGGATTCTGGACCCGTCCCAGGTAAGCTCCCTCTCACTCTTGCTGCTGTGACGCCTTCTGCAGGATAGACTGCACAAAAGCGGTCTTCCCGTCACAATACGCATCAATGTCATTACGGTACTCTTCAGCCAGCCGCTGCTTGACCGCCTGATATTCCTCCCGGGCAACGGGATGGCTGCGCAGATAATCACGGAACATAATATGCTCCACGTAACCTTTGCCATCCTTGGGACATACATACAGATGGTATTTCATGAATCCGTCATCCTGGTGGCTCTTGAAGGCTTCCCTGCCCTCAATTCCCAGGTTGCCCTGATGCTCATAACCGAACGCCTGCAGTCTGCGGATGATACCCGGCAGCTGGTCATAGCTCTCCATCACCAGATCGATATCAATCACAGGCTTGGCCCACAGTCCTTCAATCGAGGTGCTGCCCACATGCTCAGACCGGATAATCAGATCCCCGGTGATCTCCAGCATCCGCGCCTCAATTCTGCTATACTCCGCCTTCCAGGCCGGATCATACGGAACCACTTCAACAACCTTGGTCTTCTCAGCCATCATCCTTCTCCTCCTCATTTTTGTCCATTCGCTATAGTTATACAATAAGTCTAATGATAGAATAATAGAATCCTTTTAATAATGACGGAAAGAGTGGAAGTATGCGAATTGGATTTTTTGACTCCGGCATTGGTGGGTTAACCGTGCTTCATCAGGCGCTTAAGCTTTTGCCGCAAGAAGACTACCTCTTCTATGCAGATACCAGCCATGTACCCTATGGGGAGAAGACGAAAGACGAAGTCAGGGAATACATCCTGCAAGCGGTGGATTTCATGGCCAAGCAGCATATAAAAGCGTTGGTGGTCGCTTGTAACACAGCCACCAGCATTGTGATCGAAGAGCTGCGGCAGCGGTATGACTTTCCGGTGCTCGGAATTGAGCCGGCAGTGAAGCCTGCGGTTGAACAATCGGAGGGTAAGCAGAAGAAGGTGCTGGTACTTGCCACCCGCTTAACGCTGCAGGAGAAGAAGTATCATGATTTGGTGCACCGTATCGATCATGGGGAAATTGTTGACAGTCTGCCGCTGCCCGGGCTGGTTGAGTTTGCGGAGCATTTTGATTTTGACGAAGAGAGAATTATTCCCTATCTGACAAGTGAGCTGGCACACCTGGACCTTAAGCGGTACAGCACGGTGGTCCTTGGATGTACCCACTTCCCCTACTTCGAGGGAAGCCTGCGGAAGATATTCCCGGATACGGTTGACTTCATCTCGGGCAGTCACGGCACCGCCAGACACCTGATGCGGATTCTTCAAGCGGGGGCACGGATCAATGAGGGGATGGGCGATATCCTTTTTTACAGATCCGGTGTACAGGTAGATGATCCCGCAATGTTATCCAAGTATGAGCGCCTGTTCAAACATCTGGATGACATTGAACAATCAATTAATCTGAGCAAAGGGAGTGATCTCACTTGAGTCACTATTCAACAATAATGGAGAGATTACGCCGGAATCCGCTGAAAAATGTAACGCTGCTCAAAATGATGACGGCTTATCATGCTCAGATCGACAGTGTGCTGATTGAGCAACAGGAGGAGTGGGGCGTGCTGCTGCTTATGCCTGCCGCCACCTTCGGCTATGATCACCGGACCTACCCGGAGGCTGACACCATTGTGCTGATGGACTACAGCAGTCCTGAGGTCTTCCCAGCCCTGCTCAAGCGGTTGCCGCGTGACGCCAAGTTGGTCTTCAAGCTTCAAGAGGATGCGTACCGGGAGGCGCTGGAACCGTATTTCACGCTGCGGAGGGTCCGTAGTCTTTACTCGTATTCTTCGGCCGAAGGCCAGAGCTTCAGCGCAGATGAAGCCTGCACGGTCAGTGAAGCTATCGATGAACGGCTGCTGCCGCTGTGGATGACAAATGATTATTCGCTAGAGGAGATCACGCAGTATTTTGAAGACGGGGCTTTCGCTGTGACGTTATTTGACGGGGATACGCCACTCAGTACATGTATGGTGTACCGTAATGAGGAGCGAATCTGGGAGATAGGCGGCGTACGTACCATAGAAACTGCCAGACAGCGAGGATTAGCACAGCGCGTCGTCCGCACAGCAGTCTTCCACACCCAGAAGCGGGGCTACGTTCCCAGGTATCAGGTGCTGGAGAACAATCTCGCCTCCATCCGCCTCGCCGAATCCATTGGCCTAACCCGCGCTGTCACTCTGGAGCACTGGGTTAATTATTGATGGTTGAATAGGAGCATTAGCTCACTACCCATGAAGGAGTTAGATGATGAATAATCCCCCTCCGCCCTATGGCGAACAGAATTACTACCAGCAGTACCCGAAGCCTCCGCAGGATCGGACGAACGGCAAAGCGGTTGCAGCACTGGTCCTGGGTATTCTCTCCATCGTAATACCTTACGTCGGCATCCTGTTCGGGATTACCGCAATCGTTCTGGCTTCACTTGCCTTCAAGGAGATCCGTTACAGCTATGAGCAAGGCCGGGGATTGGCGATTGCCGGACTGGTCTGCGGAATAGCCTCTACTTTTATTTACGCCATTCTCATCATTATGTTTGTTGTAGCTATTCTGTTATTCAATAGTGCACAGACTACGATGGGGTATGGGTTATAACTAAGTTTATGCTGGAGGAATATATGAGAACCTATGAATTAGACCAAAGTGATTTTGAACTAATAGAAATGGCAATGAACGTACTGGAAAAGAACTTTGATGACGGGGTCTACAACCATACAGTGGGCGGGGCAATACGCTGTAAAAATGGAAATGTGTATCTTGGCGTTAATTGTTATGAAATTCATGGTTCTTGTGCGGAGTACATAGCAATCGGTGCAGCTATCACTGCTGGCGAAAGAGAGTTTGAAACCATCGTGGCCACTCACGATAAGGCACATAACCACTTATTAGCTCCATGCGGAAACTGCCGCCAGATGCTTCTTAATTACTGTCCTGATATCAAGGTAATTCTAAATGATGAAGCGGGAAATCCAGTGAAAGTGGAAGTTAAAGATTTGCTGCCCCTTTCTTATAAGCGCATTATAGTCAGTGATTAAGTCTTGATCTGCAAAGTAGCATCTAGTACAGCATCAGATTTCAAAGGGTAAATATGCATTTTAAACCCAGTGGTTCGTGTAGTGAAACTTATCCATCCAAAAAACTAACGGACCGGAGTAACCTTATCCCCACGAAAACGCCACTTTTTGCAGCGTAACGGACTCAGTGGGCCTTATTATCTCTCTACGAGACGTTTTGGAGCCGAAGTGTAAAGGATAAGGCCTGTAGTCCGTTACTCGCCCAATTGGCGACTTCCTTCCCAAATAAGAGCACCTCAGTCCGTTACGCTAAGCCAAAGACCCTTAAAGAACAATTCCTTATTAGAATAGTTTTTATTTTAAAAGGATATTTACTATTATCTACTATTTTTATTCTGATTCTGTATTAGGAGGTAGGTAAATTATGCAAGCAAGCGAAAGGTACGTTTACCACATTGTAACCCGAAAGAAGATGGCCCTGAATCAAATCATTAATTTTGACAACCAGCAGAAAAACACCTTATATCGTTTCTTTTTCGAGCAAGAACAGTTGAACTCCAAAGGGGAAGACGTTATGCAGATTCTGCACGGCAATTATACTGATGACGGTTTGAAATTGGATAAAGAGGATGCGGATGTTACGGTTAAGTATGCGGAGCAGACCATCAGAGCGGTTCGGGAGGTTATCGTTGAAATGGTAAGGCTACAGGAACATCCTGAGTACCCTTCACGTTTGTCTTGCTTATACGCAGCAAAGAGCTATGAAGACGCCCTGATGTGGAAAAGCATATTCGATTCGTACCACCGGAAAGTGCTGCAGATCGTTAGACTTAAAGTCACTGGAGCTATTTTTGAAGGGGACGGCAGTCTATTGCCCAAGGAAGACGGGGCCCCATTCTCCCGTAAAATCGAACAAGCCAGAGAATACTGGAATGGCAATCTCAATAATGCGCTTCCAGAGCTGTTGATTAACGGAAGAATCGAAGTTGCAGAGATCATCACAGAGTACCCCTGCTCCTAAGAATGCTGATGCTCTCCGCTTGGCGGTATTCTGTGGGGGTGAGCTGGTATTTCTTGCGGAACATTTGGGTAAAATGGCGCATGTCCTGGTAGCCTACCCGCTCCGCGATCTCGGCCAGCTTCAGCCCCGGATTCAGCAGCAGCAGCTTCGCCTGCTCCAGCCGCAGAGAGGTGACGTATTCCTTATACCCCTGACCTGTCTTCTGCTTGAACAACTGGCTGAAATACGCCGGGTTCAGGAACACCACCGAAGCAATTCTCTCCAGCGACAGCTCCTCATAGAAATGCTCCTTAATGTAGTGCAGCGCCACTTCAATCGCCTTCTCCCCACTCCCTTTGAGCGGCTCAAGCGGCGGCCCCTGGAAGGCCGAAGCCTCACGCATCCGTTTCACGATCTGCGGCACCGTATGGAAGTCACAGCTCAGCCCGGAATAGATCATCTGAAAAGGGATTTTCAAATAATGCGTCAGATGCGTCTTCACCGCCTCCTGGAACTGCTCTACCCGCACAGTCTCGCCCGGTGTGATCAGGCCCAGCAGGTGCTGGCGGTCATAGCTGACCACGAAGCCCCGACCATACCGCTCGATTAGCTCGGAGAGAACATTCTCCACAATGAAATGCTCCAGACGGGCACTCTGATCCCCCGGCTCCAGTTGAATCATGACCAGATAGAAGGAATGATAATCTTCAATGAACGCGTCGATGTCCAGATTCCCGATATCAAGCCCCGAGGCCAGCCGCTGAAAAACACCCTCGCGCAGAAACCGCAGACTGGCCTTCAGCCGCTCGCCTTGCCGTGAGATTTGGTTATCCTGCTGAATTTCAGTTGTCAGGCTGTCGATCAGCTCGGTCAGCTTATGCTTGCCGATCGGCTTCAGCAGATAGTCGCGCGCACCCAGCCGGACCGCTTCCTGGGCGTAGGAGAATTCGCTGTGGGCAGAGATGACAATCCATTTCACATACGGATACCGGCGCTTCGAGATCTTCATGAATTCCAGCCCGTTCATGCCCGGCATCAGAATATCGGTCAGCACAATATGAATATGCTGCTCCTCCAGAATCTTCACCGCTTCCTCCGCCCGGTCAGCCACGAACACCTGATGCTCTGCACTAATCTGCTTAATCGTGCGATTGATGCCTTCACGGATGGCCCGTTCATCATCGGCTATAAGAATATTCACTTCAGCAGCTCTCCTTCCACTGGAATAGGCAGCACGATCGCAACCTGCGTCCCCTCTCCGGGGAAGCTCTGAATCTGCAGACCGTAGCCCTCTCCAAACATGAACCGCAGGCGGCGGTGCAGGTTCTGGAGTCCGATCCCGCTTTTGCCGCCTTCTCTGCCACTAGCGCCAGAATGATCGGGACCTTCCACATGCAGCGATTCTTGTAGCCTTGCAAGCTGCTCCCCGTTCATTCCGGCCCCGTTATCCTCCACAATCAGCTCAAGATGATCGCTCTCTTGCCGGGTGTATACCTTGAGAATCCCCTGACGCAAGAGCGGCTCCAGTCCATGCTTGACCGCATTCTCAATGACCGGCTGCACCGTCATCTTCGGGACCCTGATGTTCAGCCAGCGTTCATCGATATCGGTCACGATTACGAGGCGGCCCTCCAGCCGGATCGAGATAATCTTCAAGTAATGCCTGATCTGCTCCAGTTCCTCGCTCAGGCTTACATCGGCCCCGTCTTCCCACTGGCTGCTGTAACGGAACATCGAAGACAGAGAGAGCACCAGTTCGCCAAGCTGTTCATTGCCCTCCTCATCCAGCATCCAGTAGATCATATCCAGCGTATTGTAGAGAAAATGCGGGTTCACCTGAGACTGCAGGGCATGCAGCTCCGCATTCTTTTCGCTGACCGAGGACAGCTTGACCCGCTCAATCAGCTCCTCGATCCGCCGGACCATCCGGTTGAAGGAAGCAACCAGAATGTTAATCTCCTGATACGAAGAGACCTTGACCATGCCCCCGAAATTCCCCACCTCCACCTGCCGCATCTCGCGGATCAGCTTCTTCAGCGGCGAAGAGATGGTCTGCGATACGATCGACGCAATCAGCGTAGAGACCAGAATCAGCGCCGAGATCACGATCAAGAGATACTGCTTCAGCTCCACCAGTTCCACATTTAGATCCTGGTCCGGCGTAATACTCATCACCCACCAGCCCGAGAAAGACAGTTTGGACGCCACAACCAGTTGCCCGCGCTCCTGCTGAACCATCACATGCTCCGTAGTGGGGAGCTTAGGCAGATGGGCAGCGTCTGGCTGCGGATCGGTGGCCGAGGTGACAAACCGTCCATCCGGCGACATCAGGTAGACCTGGCTGTGCGCGCCCAGCTTCAGGTTCTCCAGCGCATCCAGCACCGGCTTCGGGTCCGTCTCATACAGCACGATGCCGATTGGCTTATGCTCATTCAGGTCATAGAGCTGCCGCCCGAAGGCGAAGACCGGGCTGTCCTCCACCTGGTCGATCAGGGAGTGCGGGTACACCCCGAGCCAGACCATTTTCCCCGAGGAAGCCTGCAATTGCCGGTACCAGTCCTCCTGCCTGTAATTCGGGTCGACCACATTCATATAGTTGCCATAGTTATAGATCTTGCCGCGGTCCGTGATCACATGGATACCCACCAGATCGTCACGCGAATAAAAAATCGAGCCAATGATATTCGTCACCGTCTGCTCATTGATATAGGCGACCGCCGGCCCGTCCGTCTTCTCATTGATTAAGCGGATCATCTCGAAGTTATTGCTGAGCGACTTGGACAAAGCGTCATACCCTTTATAGAGAAGCGTGAATAAGCCTGCGCTCTGGGCGACGTTTTTTTGCGACAAATCACCGATCTTCTCATGCAATTGGTCTGTAGTCCGGTTATAGTACAGCAGGCTGACAATAAGCAGAATACTAGACATGCAAAAAAGAAACAGCAAGAACAACCGATGATGTATGGAATGAAAGCCGAGCTTCATAAGCCTCTCCCCTTTACGCACCCTGTTCTGCCGTTTCCTATTATAAAACTTTTCCATTTTTATGCAATGAGGGAATTCGGCATGCCGTCCCCTATCCCTTAACCGCTCCGGCCACCATCCCTTTGGTAATCTGATTCGACAGAAAGAAGTAGATCAGAATGACCGGCAGCGCGCCCATTACCAGGAAGGCCCCGATATTGCCGTAATTGACCGAATACTGGCTCACGAAGGTGTAGACCCCGAATGGAAGGGTTTTGAGCCTCTCTGACGAGATGAACGTGGCGGCCAGGATGTATTCGTTCCAGATGTTGATGAAGGTTAGGATACATACGGTCATGACCGGCGGAATGGACACCGGTAGGATGATGCTGCGGAAGATCCGGTACACACTCGCCCCGTCGATGAACGCCGATTCTTCGATCTCATGTGGAATAGCTCTCATGAAGCCGCTCAATATGAACACGGCGATGGGAGTTGAGAACGCGATGTACGGCAGAATCAGCGACCAGTGGGTGTTGAGGATATGCATGTTTTTGAAAATAATCATCAGCGGCAGCAGCGTGGCCTGCATCGGAATCATCATCCCCATCAGGAAGATGGTCATCACGACATTGCCGTACTTCCACCGGAACCGGGAGATTGCATAGGCTGCCATCGAAGCCAGCAGAATGACACAAAGCATCGTAAGCGCGGTAACGAACACGCTGTTCGACAGGTACTTCAGATAGCTGCCCGAAGTGTAAGCCTCGTAGTAATTATGCCACTGGAATTTTCGCGGAAAAGAAAAGAAGCTCCCGTCCTGAATCTCCTCATTCGTCTTCAGGGAATATAACAACAGCCACAGCAGCGGGTAGAGCTGGGTAATGACAGGAATGGCAAAAAGAAGATACACGATTCCTTTTTTAAACATACGCATGGTCCGCGCACTCCTTTCCTACTCGAATTTTCGCTCAAGCCGGTTGAATATCGTGTTGATGATGCCGGTAAAAATGAGGCAGACCACCACGAGGAACGTCGCAATCGCGCTGCCGTAGCCATACTTGAAGGACAAGAAGGAGCTGTTATACATATGGGTGGAGATGACATCCGTTGCATGAGCCGGACCGCCGCCAGTCATGACCATAACCAGGTCGAAGGCTTGCAGGGACCCGATGAACGCCAGGATAATCGAGATTTTGAAAATCGGGATGATCAGCGGAAGCGTAATGTATCGATCCGCCTTGAAGCCGTCCGCTCCATCAATCCGGGCCGCTTCGTACAGCTCATCGGGAATGTTCTGCACCCCGGTATACTGGATCAGCAGATGGTAGCCGAAATACTGCCACAGGGAGACCAGATACAGAGAATACATGGCGATATTAGGCTCAGTCAGCCAGTTATGCGTCCAGCTCTCCAGCCCCAGGGACACCAGCACACCGTTCAGCATGCCCCCCATCGAAGTAGGATTATAGATGGTCTTCCAGAGTTGTCCAATAATAACGACTGATAAGATGACCGGCGTGAAGTAGATCGACACCAGCGTATTGGCTCTGCGCAGATAGCGGTTAAGCAGGATCGCCATCCCCAGACAGAGCGGGATTTCCAGCATGGATGCCACGGCGTACAGCAGCGTTCTCCGCACAGAGGGCCAGAACACCGGGTCATGCCAGAACATATTCTTGAAGTTGCCGAAGCCGACGAACTGAGCGGTCGTTAGACCGTCCCACTTCAATAAGCCCGTGTAGAATGAGACCAGTATGGGAACGAATACCAGGCACACATAGAGCAGCAGACATGGCACTATGAAGACGGCGATTGTGTATGCCGGCACCTTAAGAACTTTCATCTTTCCCGCCTCCTAATCAAGCAGATTCTTCTTTGTCTATTAATTCATCCAATTAATAATTAATGTTATTAACTTATTAAAGTGCATGATAAACCCGATGCGAAGTAGCCTGATCGGCTTGCTTCGCATCGAGTAGAACAGCTGTACGATTACAGGAAATGCGTTAGGTTGGACAAAACCACTAAGGACTTAAGCTTATTTATTCGCTTCAAATGCGGCCTGATGCTCTTTGGCTACCGCCTTGGAATCCATCTTCTGCACGAACAGGTTCTGAATGCTGCTGAGGTGGACTTGTGAAGTTGCTGGATTCATCGTGTTGTCGAAGGACAGATCGCCGCCTTTTACTTGGTTGAACAGACCGGCAACAGTGATAG
Organism: Paenibacillus sp. FSL P4-0338; assembly: GCF_038002365.1. Lineage (NCBI taxonomy): Bacteria > Bacillati > Bacillota > Bacilli > Caryophanales > Paenibacillaceae > Paenibacillus > Paenibacillus sp. FSL P4-0338. The sequence goes on from NZ_JBBOCG010000001.1 coordinate 1,846,121, forward strand.
CCAGCTCGGAGTAACCGGCAGCTTTCAGGTCACCGTCTACCTTTTGCCCGATACCTACAGCATTCTTCAGCTCGAACTGTTTTTTAGGGTATTCAGAAGCGAAGAAGTTCAGGAAATCCTTCGTTTCCTTCAGATGCTCGCTGTTTGCAGACACGGCAAATGCACTGCCAGGTGCAAGCATGAATTCGTTCGGATCGCCTTTACCGTTAACGGTAGGAAATTGGAAGGCTCCCACTTTACCGGCTACAGAAGAAGCATCATTAGCTCCCGTCTCCCAAGTACCGATAACCCACATGGCCGCCTTACCGGATCTGAAAATATTCCCGCCGGCATTCGCATCGATGGAAGTCGCCCCGTCAGGGAATGCGCCTGCCGCTACCAGTTGCTGGAACGCGTCTACCGCTTCAACAAAGGCAGGATCTTCAAATGTTTTCTTACCGTCAACTACGTCTTTCAGGAAGCCGGGGCCACCGTTAGTGCGCAGCAGAATGTTCATGAACAGGAACGAGCCGGTCCAGGAATCCTTCTCACCGATGGCCAGTGGAGTAATCCCTTTGTCTTTTAAGAGCTTAACGTCCTGGAGTAATTCTTCAAAGGTAGCCGGAGGCGCTGCAATTCCAGCTTGGGCGAACAAGTCTTTGTTATAGTAGACCACTTCGATATTGTTGCCGTCAGGAAGCGCATACACACTGTTGTCGAAGCTGTAATAATCGAGCAGGCCCGATTGGTACGTGTCTTTCAGTCCATTCTGATCGAGTACATCATTCAGCGGGGCTAATAATCCTGCATCTACAAAGGGCTTCATTTGGGCAGCAGGGTTAACCATCGTAATATCAGGTATTTCTTTGGAGGCTGCTTGTGTTTTCAGCTTCACCTTCTGTTGGTCCGTGTTCAGCGTATCCAGCTCAATCTTTACATTAGGATGCTCTTTCATGTACTGGTCCGTCAGCTCGTGGATCATTTTGTAAGATGGTGTTGCAGGGTCAGGGTAGATGTTCTGGAAGGTAATCGTTACCGCTTTGTCCTTCGGTGCGTCTGTAGCTGCGGCATTGCCGCTGCCTGTGGCGGTGTTCGGTGCGGCGGTGTCCTTAGCCTTGGAATTGGCGTTGTTGTCCGAGTTCCCGCATGCGGCAAGGCTTACTGCCATTAGCGCGGCGAACGCGACGGTGGCGGTTTGCTTCATTTTTCTGTTGACCATTCATTAAAGCCCCCTCTGTCGTGATAAGCTAATTATCATCAGGCGGAGCGTTTCGGGCAAGGTGGGAACTGCAGAAATGAGGTTTGTTTTTTCTAGGGTATGCTTGGGCAGGCTTCATTCATCAGCTCTTTCTCTAACATCTGCTCATCGTCTTTCACATAGCCGCAATCTTCGTAGGTCTGAATGGCCGCAGCGTTCTTTCTACCCGTCAATACCTTGACCCGTTTCACTCCGCGCACTCAAAGCTCGTCTTCCAGACAAGTGATGATGGCTCTGGCAGCTCCTTTTCTCCGGGCGGTATCTTGCACATAAAGCTCTGTAATTTCTCCATAAGGCTCCTCATAGCAAAAGGAATACAGGCTTTGGGCGCAGCCAAAACCCACGATGGCACCGTTCAACTCGGCTACGGCAATACATTCGTTACGGTTAGTATGTAGATGTTCAACAATTTGGGCCGGGGGTCTGCGGACGCCGCCGTTGAACTCTTGGTTGAGTCCCGACAGTGCCTCAGCATCTGCTATGGACGCCAGCCTTACACTTATAAGTGAATTCATTTGGAGTCACCTCGTTTGTTTATATATAGTCATTTATGTTTGCTCGACAAGAAGCTGTCCCAGAAGCCATGAATTGACTGCTTGGGACAGCTCTTAAATAGGAGTAAGATTTACGTAAGCACTTGGGTGGACGCTCCGCTGTTTAAGCGAAATTCAAAATTATTCTTCTACACCGGCAGATAGATTCTTACCTGCTAAGTCCGGCTTCGCGTACATTTTATTCAGAATGGCTGTCTGCACGATGATGAATATCCCGCCAACCACCCAATATAACGGCAAGGCTGCGGGTACCTGAAACGAGAACAGTCCCATCATGACCGGCGACAACCATCCCATCCAAGCCATTTGGTTGCCCGGGCTTTGCTGATTCTGTACAGCTGCAGATTGCGATACACGGAACTGCACGTAATAGACCGCAGCGGCAATAAGCGGCAGAATCATATCTGCGGTCCCCAGGTTGAACCACAGGAAATCGTGTGCGGCAATCTCGGGGGTACGGCGGATGGCGTAATAAAATGCCAGGGTGATCGGCCATTGGAGCAGCATCGGCAAGCACCCCATACTTAACGGGTTGAACTGATGCTTCTGGTAGAGCTGCATCATTTCGGCCTGCTGTTGTTTTGCGGCATCGGCGCTGACGTTGTTCTTATACCGTTCCTTCAGCTCCGTTAACTCCGGCTGGAGGACGGCCATCTTGGCTTTCATGGCTATTTGCTTCTTCGTCTGCTTCATCATTAGCGGCAGGATCGCAAGCCTGATGATGAGAGTCATCAGCACAATCGATAAGCCGTAGTTTCCTTGGAATGCATCTCCAAAGAATTGGATTAAGTACGAGAACGGATAAATAAAGAAGTGGTTGAATATCCCCGGTGAATCCGCCAGAATCGGGCTGGCCTGGGAGGCTGCTGAGCAGCCGCTAAGCAATATGGCCGTAATAAGTCCCATTGCTAGGACGAGAATGGGCTTGGCCCATTTTGGATACAGGTTCATCTTGTTCATTGTTGTCCTCCCTAATTGAATGTATGGATCTCAATGTGGGAAAGGACGGTTATCTTCGTCATCAGGTGCTTCTCTTCGCCTGGCGGTTCGTGCGATCCAGCGCTGAATACTGCTCGGCTGCGTCAGTCTGACCGCTACCGACCAAGTTAAACCGGGTGCAGTAAGTTCATGACCCCAGTGGATCTCCTGCACAGAAAAGTAGGTAAAGGGAATCGACACTATCGAATAGATCAGAGCGATGGAGAATGCCAATTGAATCAAGTCATAGAAATGCTCCAGTCCGGTTCACCTCCGCCTGTATGCGTGATAATGGAATAAATTGAAAATGATTATACGTCTATACGTCAGAGTGAAGGTGTGGTTCCACGATTCTGGGTAATACCAGCGAATCTTACTAACCTCTTAAGCGTAATAGCTCTAATTCTTGAAGAACTTCCTTTACGTCACAGCTGGAATTCAAGCTATGGATCATCTCTTCCGTAATGGGGAGATCCTCGTAGATTTTTGCAACAACCTCTAAGGATAGGGATAATTCAAAATAATCTGTTGCAAATTCCACAAAATCCTCTGGTGTATGGAATATACAGCCCAGTAAAAAATCAGAACCATCGCTTTCACCTTCTGGAATCTCAACGTTTCCTTTGTGCCAGCTAGTGTCACTGCTTTTACGCCAAATGCAAAAAGTCACATCTTCTTTTTCAATCGCAGCATCATCAAGTAATGGTAATAATCCCTTTGGGACGTCATCATAAATTCCTTGCCATACTTTATGTTCATCTTGTGCGTATGGACTTAATTCAGATTCGTGATCGAAACCTTTTATGATGGAGCCTTCATTGGAAAACAAAATAAATAAATGATCCCCTGATCCATTATCTATTTTCGCCATAGACACACCATCATTCCACTCTTGATTGAAACTATGGTAACGAAGCCATTCCTCCTGACAAAGAATAATATTCAGTGAAGCTTGGATTTTCATTAGCTTTTGTAAAATTGTTGGATCCGGTAAACGCTCTAACGCATTTGCTTCCATAGATTCCTCACCCACCCTATAATAACTTCCGTGGATAAACAAGAAGCAGCTGATCACGATAGGATCGACTGCTTCTTGTTGTATAAGCGGGATACATCTCCGCATATTGGCTATCGCTATATCAATTTATGCCGGAGGCTGCCGCCACTGTTTGATGACATGGACCAGACCCGGCACATCAAGGCCATCGAGCGAAAAAGCTTTGCGCAGCAGGTCATGCGGGATGAACTCATCGTATTTGCCGAGGTAAGGGGCTTCATCCGGCTTCAGGAGCGTGAGTGCATCCGAAGCCGCAGCGGTCTCGGCGATGATCTCATCCTCCAGCTTCTCTGCATCCACTTTACCGGCGACCACCATATAATATGGTTCCATCGGCACGACTGAACGCAACCCCAGTGGCTCCTTCAGATTGTTCTTGAGCAGGCGCTCCAGCGTACGGAACTGGCGGCTGCCAGCCCACGGAAGGATGAACATGGAGTCTCCTCCCGCAGGCAGAACTGAACGCGTCAGCAAGCCGCTCTCCTTGGCAAGCCTCCGCGCCCGTTCCAGTCTGGCGGCCGCGCTTGGCGCAAGGTAAGGGTATAGGGCCGTAGATCCTAATACTTCGCGGATCTTCGTCATAATCCGGGTATGGACATCTCCGCCTGCACCGAGCCATAAGGTGTCCACTTTGCCGCGTGAGCCTTTGACATAGACGGCCTTGTGACGATTGTCCACCTCTTCAACCTTCCACAGCTTGCCTGCCAGTGTGAAGCAGTAGCCCGGAGGAGGCACGGTGGTAATGGACCCGATCTCCTCCGTCCCGTTATAGACGACATGCTCTTCATCGTCTTTGAATACCGCATAGAAGCGGAAGTTGTTGACGATCTTCTCGCCTGCCATTCCGATCAGCAGGCTGCCCTCATCCATCTGCTCGATATGGCCCATGCCCAGCATGTACTCCATGAAGTCATCATAATCCGCGGGATCGATGCTGCGGAAGGACGGCAGGCTAAGTACAGCCTCCTTCAGGTCCTCCGGCTCTGCTTCCCCCATGCTCTTCAGAATGCTCATCGTCTGATGATACAGGAGACCGACCGGCAGCTGGCGCACGACCAGCGGCTCCACCCATTTCTCGCGCACGTACAGCTCGATTACGGCAATGGCCCGCAGCAGCGTCCACGGCATGCGCGCCGGGAGCTGCGCCTCCTCGTCCTCCTCCTCGGGCGTGACGAAGATCATCTCGGAGGCGGCGTCTCCACGCCTGCCCGAGCGGCCCAGCCGCTGCACGAAGCTCGCGCAGCTGTAAGGCGCGCCGAGCTGGAGTACCCGCTCCAGCTCGCCCAGGTCAATTCCCAGCTCCAGCGTCAGAGTCGCTGCAGCTACTGCCGGCCCCGCGCCCTCACGGAGCGTGGCCTCGGTCTCCTCGCGCAGCATAGCGGAGATGCTTCCATGATGCACATGGAAGACATCCCGCTCGCCGCGCTTAGCGGCAATGCGCCGCATCTCCAGGATGGCCTCTTCGGCATCGCTGCGGCTGTTCGTGAAGATCAACGCTTTCTTGACATGCGTGTGATCGTAGATGAACCCGTAATACGCCTGTCGCGCCCGCTCCAGGTGTTCAGCCTCCTCCTCATTCCGCGCATCCGGGAACGAGAAATGCTCCACGCTCAGCCGCAGCTTGCGTCCGCCCTGCGGGGCGCTGACCTCCACGCTCTCGCGCGTGCCTGCCGCCAGCCACTCCGTAACGGAGGCGTAGTCGCTTAAGGTCGCAGAGAGGCCGACCCGCCGCGGATGACAGCCCGCCATCCGCGAGATCCGCGCCAGCTGGCTCAGCACCTGAATGCCGCGGTCCGCACCCATGAAGGCATGAACTTCATCGATGACGATGAAGCGCAGATCATGGAACAGGGCCGGGATCGCATTCGGGCGGTTCATCAGCAGACCCTCAAGGGATTCCGGGGTAATCTGCAGCACTCCCGAAGGGTTCTGCATCAGCTTGGTCTTGTCCGCCTGCGGCACATCGCCATGCCAATGCCAGACCGGAATGTTCCCTTCACGCAGCAGATCGTTCAGCCGCGTGAACTGGTCGTTGATCAGCGCCTTCAGCGGCGCGATATACAGGATGCCTACAGAGACAGACGGACGCTCATGCAGCTCCGTCAGCGCCGGGAAGAAGGCCGCTTCGGTCTTACCTGAGGCCGTCCCTGAAGCGATCAGCAGATGATGCGGCGTGTCAAACAGCACCCGGCAGGCATCGACCTGTGCCTCGCGCAGCGTATCCCAGCGGTTCTTGTAGATGAATTCCTTGATGAACGGGGCCAGCCGGTAGAACGGGTTATCACTCATAGGTCGAACTCCGCCAGGAAGCCGTCCAACTCATTCTGCTCTGTCTCAGCGGGCCGCGAAGTCCGCTCTCCGACCAGCTTCTCGAATGAAAGCTCCGGATGCTGGTGCAGGGTATGCAGCAGATCCATGAAGTCACGCACCACCTCGCGTGCAGTGAGCAGTTCATCAGCTCCCAGCCGGTTGACCGCCTCTTCCATGAAATGCACCAGCTGCTCTTGCGTCAGTCTTGCTTCGTATCCGTAGTGCAGCGCGTGGATATCCCGCAGCTTCTGGAGCAAAATCAGAATCTCTTCATGGGAGAGCATCTCCAGCGCGATAATCGGCCCTGTGTAATTGTTCAGCCCGCTGCCTGCATACCGTCCGGCCACCAGCCGCGAACGCAGCGCCTCATAGCTGAATAGTCCACGCCGGTGGTCCTCCACGAACTGCGGCGTCCCGCCAACGAAGATGCCCAGCCGCTCTGCCTTCCCCTGCATCGTATCATTGAACATGGTCAGCAGCTTCTCGTAATTGCTCTGACGCGAGATGCTGTTGGTAATCTTGTAGAGGTTCACCCCTTCATCGATGAACAGCAGCAAGCCCTTATAGCCGATGGCTCCGGTGAATTCCGCCCACAGCTTCATGTAGTCATACCAGTTGTCATCATCGATAATGACACCAACGCCGAGCGCCTTCCGCGCTTCCGTTCGGGTCGGGAACTCTCCCCGCAGCCAGCGCAGGGAATCCTGCTTCAGTCCGTCATCGGCCAGCTTGTGCCCGTTCCAGTAGGTAGCCAGCACCTTGGCGAAGTCGAAGCCATGCACCAGCCCGCGCATCTCGGAAGCTACCGAATAGATACGCTGCTCAACCTCATCGCCCAGCTCCGGCGCATCAGGGCCGTAGCCCTTCTCCTGCATCACTGCCTGCTGCAGCGTCATGATCCACTTCTGCAGCATAATCTCCAGCGCCCCTCCATCCGGGCGGGTCCGGGTCGAGAGATGGCTCATCAGCTCGCGGTAGGTGGCGAGCCCTTGGCCCTTCGTGCCGACCAGCCGCCGCTCCGGTGACAGGTCGGCATCGGCAACCACGAAGTCACGGTCCATCGCATAGTTGCGGATGATCTGGAGCAGAAAGCTTTTGCCACTGCCGAATTTGCCTGTAATCAGCTTGAAGGCAGCTCCGCCATCAGCGATGTTCTCCATATCGCGGAGAATCGCTTCCACCTCCGGCCGGCGGCCGACGGCGATATGTTCAAGCCCGATCCGCGGTACAACTCCCGCGGTCAGCGAGTTGACGAGCGCGGTGGTCATCCGCTTCGGTATTTTGAGTGGGTTCATTTTACGAATTTCACCTCTTTATATAGTCCAGCATGGATAGACATTCTTCGGTCAGCTCTTCCCCGTCAATGATGAGGTCTCCCAGACTGTCCATTGCCAGCTCATTAATCTCATCGTAGAGCAGCTCTGCCATCGTCCCTGCTCCCGCAGCCAGCCGCTGCACCTTCGTAGAACCGTCCTCCTCTGCCAGAGCCAGCACGGCCTGCCGTTGCAGCGGAGTCAGCTCTGAAGCGAACAGTATCCAGCGGTCTGCTTCGCTATCAGAAGAAGGCGGTAGGGAAGCGGTAAGCTTCTGACCAGCTGACAGGTGTTTACCTGGAAGCTCTTCATGACCCCGCTCTATTCGCTCACCACCAATCATCGCGACCACCTGCTCTTCAGCTCTTGCAGAGCTATCGGAAATACTTTCCGCATTTGCTGATACAGCTGGTGCAACTCTTACATCCGTATTCGCAACACTTTTCTCGCCCGCTGATTCAGCTCTTCCCTGTAGTTCCGCATCACTTGTTACATCTGCTGATCCGGTGCTTTCATGTACATCCGCATCACTTCCGGCACCGGACAATCCAGCTCCTCCAAGTGCTCCTTCAGACTCAATTATCCATTCCGCGTCATCTTCCTGACCCCGTTCCCTGGTGTCTTCCACCGTAAGCAAGGAACGCACCACCTCGGAGTCGCTTGCCAGCTGCTCCAGCTTCTGCTGGTCAATGACCACCACCGGTCCCTTCTCTTCCTGCTCCGCCTTGCGGAATTCACGCTCCAGGAACCGGGTGATGAGATCATCCATATCGGCATCGACCCGTACATCCTTCAGTCTTCCCCGGTAGCCCATCAGCGCCCGCAGCTTATTCTCGGTCAGCCGGAACAATCGGGTAATCAGGCTGCGCAGCGGTGGGGATTTGCTCACCCGGATGACAGGCACAAGAACAGAATAGCCATACAGGGAGATATCGTATACCGCGCTGCGGAACAAATAACGTTCACGGACGACAGGCGGGGCGGGCGGGAACATCGTGATCAGATTCGAGCCGTGCTTCCGCGCGACATAAGCATCAATTAGAGCTACAACCTGGGGAATATAACGATCCGCAGCGATTTTACCCTCGCCTGAATAGAATTTCGACTTGCTGATATCATAGTCCGACATTACACTCAGTACCTCGATGCTAAGCTGCTCCGGGGCAGTAGACAGGCAGCGGACTAGCTCAAGCTCAGCCAGATCCCCGGCCAGCCCGCGCGAACGGGCCACGATCTCCGAGAGCGGAATATCCAGCTTATGGACAAAAGAGAAATCCGCAATCCACCCGCCAAGGTACTGATCCAGACGTTTGTAACTGTCACGATAGGCCTCCCACAGCAGGTTGAGTTGACGGCAGCCCTCCTGAGGCTCGTCCCAGCCCACACCGTTAATCAGCTCATAGATATGCAGAAAGACATAAGAGAGATCGGTCTTCGGATATCTCCCCTGCCGGACTTCATCCCGCCAAAAGAAGTACCATCGGCTCTGCGCGCCGGTCATATGCCCGTAGGTGGGCCAATAGCTTTTGAACGGGACAAACAGCGCCGCAGGCTCCTTATGCTCTACAAGCTCACGTGCACGCTGGACGAACTCACTCTCTGTAGTGGTTACCGGCTCCGCACTCTCTTCCATATCCCAGAGCTGGAGCTGGACTGTATCGTAACCGGAACCGGACGTCTTCTTCTTAACCGGCTCTGACTTAGGCTTCCGGCTGCCTTCATCTACAGTACCGCGCGGCGGAATCGCCACATTCTGCTCCGTACTCTCCCAGACCAGCTCCGAGAAATGCAGGCCCTGCCTGTCTTTAGCCATGCTTCATCGCCCCACCCGTATGTCTTCGTAATTCTCACATTATATCATATACCTTATGCAGCGGATGCAGCCGTTCCAGACTCTTACTCCCCACCCGCTCTGCCGGACTGAGATTCCGCTATTCAGAACAAATCAGGCAAATATGACGGTCAAGCGGACTCAAAATCCCTTAATTAGACAATACCGTCTCATTTCAGGGCCGAACAACCCAAATAAGCGCTTTTCAGTCCGCTCGGGTCTCATAAAGTAGCTTTTTGAATAAATAAGGGATTCTCAATCCACATCACTGCTAAAATATCCGAGATGCCCGACCCCATCTATGTAGTCGCACAGTCTCACAACAGGAATACGCCCACCCTCCAGCATCCTGCCATAAATCAATAAAAAGACCTTGAGAGACTATCTCTTCAAGATCTTGGATGAGAGCGCCTGTCACCGCACCGCAACTTAATGTTGCCTGCCGGGCAATGAGAACGTTCGTTTGTGTCTCCATAAGAATATACTATACTCACCCTGCGGGCTGCAATAGCGGAGCAAGGCAACAGGTGTTTACGATATAGATTGAACTAAAAAATTCAAGTTAAAGGAAAAGGGGCGGAGGGGAATTTTGGAACTGTAGGAGCGGAAGCGACCGCCTTTGTGTTTGAATTTCTACTGCGTAATGCGGTTTAATTCAGGAAATTCAAATACAACAGCGGCCGGAAGTCCAAAACTTCTTTGGAGTCACGGCTATTCCCAAAACATAAAAACCAGTAGTTCAATTTATATAGTACTTGCACCTGCCCTTGCTCAGCTATTGCAGCCTCACCCCTTCAAATAATCACTCGGGCTGCGCCCGGTAATCATCTTGAACACCTGGCTGAAATAGGCGGGGTTGTTGAAGCCGACCATCTCACTGATCTCATACACCATATGCTGGCCGGATTGCAGGAATTCAATGGCCCGGTCCACCCGGTACTGGTTCAGGTAACTGACGAAATTCTCACCGCTGATCCGTTTGAACAGCTGGCTTAGATATTTCGGATGCACATGCAGCTCCTGCGCGAGGCCCATGAAGCTGATCTCCTGGGTATAGTGGGCTTCCACATAGCTTTTGACGCTCTCTACCAGCCGGTTCTTCTTGACGTTCATTTCAGTAAAAGCTGCGGTCAGAAAAGCCGGGATCATCTGGCCCATCCACTCTGTCAAGCTTCTCCAGGTATAGTAGCCCGTCACCGCCTGCAGGAATTCGGACATACTCATAGGAGGAGTGCGGCCTGGGCAGCAGGCATTCCAATAGTACATTAGCGTTGTGAACAGACCGACACACACCGTCTGAATATCCTGAATGTTATTCTGGTCATCCTGCCGGAGCCTGCCGAAGATGATCTCCCAGGTCTCCCATATTTTTGAGGAATCCCGGCACAGCAGCACTTCATTCCACTCTTGGAGCAGCCGGGAATAGTCCTCCAGCGTCCACGGGTTGCTGCTTGCACACGGCTCATAGGCGTAGATGGGACTGGTCTCCTGAAACTCTGCGGAAGCAAGCGCCTCTCTGCTCTCCAGATACGAATCGATCAGTTCATGGATGGCAGACTTGACCGAACCAATGCCGGCATAGGCCTGAAGCTGAATGTAATTCCGGATCTTATCCATCGTCTCCTGAACCACTTCCTTCAGCACGGGGATCGGCTCTCCCGCCTCACGGTCCAGCACCAGTACCACCAGCAGATCGTCGGAGTAGTCCAGTACATGCCCCTGCACAGAGAGATGACCTGCAAGCTTGTGCTGCAGCGTCTCCCGGCAGATATTACCGGCTCCGAAGCGCAGCAGCTGCCATTCGCGCTCCTTCAGCTTATGCAGCGGCGAAGGGCGGTTAAGCTGGATGCTGGCCGCCGCCAGCCGCTGCGGACGGGTAATCTGCAGATATCCGAGCCGTTCCTCGGAGCATTCCTCCGCACTGTAGCGGGTGGTCAGCAGCTCCATAAGCAGGCGTTCCCGCAGAAAAGGAAGCGTGCGGCCGATTTCCTGCTGATAACGCTCCTCCAGCCGCTTCTTCTGCTCGCCGGCATCCAGATCCAGCAGTACAGCGCGGAGCACAGCTTCGATCTCGTGTACCCGGGCCGGCTTCAGCAGGAAATGGCTGACGCCCCAGCGCATCGCCTGCCGGGCATTCTCGAATTCCTCGTAGCCGCTTAGTATAATAACCGGCAGCTCCGGTGCCAGCTCCCTCAGCGCCTCTGTAAGCTCCAGCCCGCCCATGCCCGGCATATAGACATCGGTCATCACCAGATCGGGGGAGAGCCTGCGGAACAGCTCCAGCGCTTCATGGCCGTTGACCGCTGTTCCAGCCAGGGTCAGGCCCAGCTTCTCCCAGCCGACATGTCTCGTAAGGGCTTTCAGAATATGCGGGTCGTCATCCACCAGCAGAATAGAGCGGCTCATAGCTGATCGCGCAGCAGCCGCTCCAGCTGCTCCTCCGTCTCAATAACTGGCAGCGTAATCATAGCCGCGACCCCCTTCTCCGGCCGGTTGGCCAAGTATAGTCCGTACGGTTCCCCGCAATACAGCTGAATCCGGCTCATCACATTGCGGGTGCCGATGCCGCTCACCTGCTCCATCGACCAGCCTTCCTCCAAGCCCAGGCCGTTATCCAGCAGTGTGATTTGCAAGTAAGGCTGCCTTCCCGGCGTCTTAATCTCCTGTACCTCCAGATGAATCTGCAAAGGGCCAGAACCAGGCTCCCGGCTGCCATGAATAATTGAATTCTCAATCAGCGGCTGGAGAATAACCTTCGGAATGAAATAACTCCGGACCGCCGGGTCCGCAATCGACTCCGTATACTCGATGGCAATCGGAGCCGTTCCTGCTGGATGCTCACATAACACCGCGCATGCTCCAGCTCGTCGCGCAGACGGATGAGCATTCTGCCGCCGCTGAGGCCGATGCGCAGCATTTTGCCCAGCTGGGTAATCATGTAGCTGATATCCTGAGCGTCGTAATCCATCGCCTTCCAGTGAATCATATCCAGCGTGTTGTACAGGAAATGCGGCTTGATCTGGGCCTCCAGCAGTCCGGCCTGCGCCTCCCGCTTCGCCGCGCTTGCTTCCCGCTCGCTCTGCACCAGCTCCTGCAGCCGGTTCACCATGTGGTTGAAGCCGTAAGACATCTGCGTATATTCCTCCGTCAGTGATTCACTCATACTGGCCCGGAAATCTCCGCGCTCCAGCTTCCGCATCTCCTGAATCAGCCTGCGCACCGGACGGATCATATTACGGATGAAGAAATATGCCAGCAGCGCCGACAGGAGCAGACAGAGCAAGCCGATCCCGATCACCTGCCTGTCCGCCTTACGAACCTCCTGCAGCAGCTCACGCGTCGGGATGACCTGAACCAGCCGCCAGGAGATAGTACTCGGTCTGGAGAACAGGACGAGATAGGACTGCCCGTCCTTTTTCAGCAGCTCATAGCCTTCATTGCCCTCATACGTATGCTGGTAGAGCCAGTCAGCTTCCAATACAGCCTTACCGGCAGAGCCATTCTCCTTGTTCACCAGCAGCAAGAGATTGCCGCTTGTATCCACCAGATGGATCTGGCCGTCCAGCACAGCAGGAATATCCTTGAACTGCTTAAGGATATCGTCTGCGGACAGCCGGATATAAAGGTAGCCGATCGTTTTGCCTTCATTTCCGAACAGATGCTGAATATGGCCAATCAGATAAGGCTCATCTTCGCCGCCGCTGCCCTCCAGGGGAACCCAGAGCGAATCCGCCTGCTTCAGCTGGGGATACCAGCTCTCGTTCTTAATCGAAGAGACCGGAAAGACAAGGTCCGTGGAGCTTTGCGGCACCCCGCTGAACAAATCACTGTAAATCTCAATCGAGCTTACCCCTTCGTTCAGGACCAGCGAATGCTGGAGAATCTCCGTAATCTCCCGCCTTCTGGAGATCATCTGATACTTGGAGGCAGGCGTGTTCTCCAGCCCCTCAATCACGCTCTTGTTCGCTGCAATGGAGTAGGCGGTGCCCGACACATTGGTCATGAAGTCGAAGCCGCGCTTCGTGCTCTCATTCAGCAGGGCAAGCCTGGTCGTGCTGATCTCGCTGAAGGTTACGTCCGAGAAGGTCCGGTACGCCAGCAGGACAATGAACCCGAGAAAGATCAGATTGAACGTAATAATACTGGCCGCCATCAGCGTGGAGAGCTTGCTCCGCCTGATCCGCAGCAGCCAGGTGCCGAGCATTCTTTTTTGCATCTGCCCCATCCCTATGCTTTTCCCACGATTCTATCCTTTCAGGCCGGATGTCGCAATTCCTTCCACGAAATACTTTTGCAGTGTGATGAAGAGAATGAAGCACGGCACCAGCGACAATACCGACATGGCGAACATTGGCCCCCAATCCGACTGCGAGCTGGAGTCCAGGAACAGCCGCAGCCCGAGCGGTACGGTGTATTTCCCGATATCGCTAAGGAAGATGAGCTGGCTGAAGAAATCATCCCAGGTCCACATAAAGGTGAAAATCATCGTCGTGATCAGCGCAGGCAACGCCAGCGGAATAATAATCCGGCTGAAGATTTGCACCGGGCCGCAGCCGTCAATCGTTGCCGCTTCGTCCAGCTCCTTCGGTAAGCCGCGAATGAACTGTACCGTCAGGAAGATGAAGAAGCCGTCCGTCGCCATCCACTTGGGCAGAATCAGCGGCGCGAAGGTGTTCACCCAGCCCAGGCTGTTAAACAGGATGTAGCGCGGGATAAGGGTCACATGCAGCGGCAGCATAATCGTCATCAGCATCAGCGCGAAGCCCAGTGCCTTGAACCGGAAATTCAGCCGCGCGAACGCATAAGCCGCCATGGAGCAGGTGATGACATTGCCGAGTACTGCCCCCAGAGAGACCAGAGCCGAGTTCTGCAGGAACTTGGCGAAGGAGCTGCCCTGGAAGCCGAACCAGCCGCTGACATAATTATGGAAATTCCACTGCCGGGGCCAGAACCAGATTTCCGAGAAAATCATATTCGCCGGCTTGAACGAGCTGCCCACCAGCCACAGCACCGGGTACAGCATGACAAAAGCGATCAGACAGATGATGAAGTGCTTGAGCCAAACGGCACTTTTCGATGTGCTGCCTGTATCCATAGCTTATTTCCCCCCATCTTCATAATGCACCCACAGCTTGCTGCTGCCGAATAGCAGGAGTGTGAATATCCCGATCAGCAGCACCAGTACCCAGGCCATCGCCGAAGCATAGCCCATCTGGAAGAACGAGAAGCCCTTCTTGTACAGGTACAGGGAATACATCAAGGTGGAATTCACCGGTCCCCCGCTGCCGTTACTGATAATGAATGCTTGGGTGAACGACTGGAAGGCGGTGATCGTCTGCATGATGACATTGAAAAAGATTACCGGAGACAGCACAGGCAGCGTAATATGCAGGAATTGCCCTACCTTGCCTGCACCGTCCACCGAAGAAGCGTCATAATATTCCGGCGGCACCTGTTTCAGCCCGGACAGGAAAATGATCATCGACGAGCCGAATTGCCATACCGACAGCAGGATCAGCGAATACAGCGAGTATTTCGGATTCGATACCCAGTCAGGCGCCTGTATTCCCACCATGGCTAACAATTGATTCACCAGCCCGCCGCCGCCCAGCATCTTGCGCCACAGCATCGCAATAGCGACACTACCTCCAAGCAGAGTAGGGATGTAGTAGACCGTCCGGTAGATGCCGAGGCCCCGTATTCCTTTGTTAAGGAGCAGGGCCACCGCAAGGGCGAACATCAGCTTCAACGGCACCGACACGAATACGAAGATAAACGTCACCTTAAGCGACTGAATAAATAGCGGATCTGCAGTGAGCATTGTGGTGAAATTATCCAGACCGATCCATCTGGAGCTCTCCAGAATACTGTAATCTGTAAAAGAAAAATAGAGTGAGGCCGCCATCGGCCCCAGTGTCAGGCACACTAGCCCCAGCAGCCAGGGCGACAGGAACAGGAGGGCAACCCCGTTCTGGTTATAGCGCAGCTTTGTTTTACGCCGATTCATGCCTGCTGGTCTATCTACTGTCATCAGATCTGCACTCAATGGCTCTCTCGCTCCTCTATATTTATTTGGCCTTGTCCAGTATGGCGTTAGCACCGGAGATGAACTGTTCGCTTACCTGCGGAATGCCGGCCTGACCGAAGGAGATCTGCTCGCTGGCACTCTTGAAGTTCTTATCAATCTCCGAGAAGCCCTGCGGGTACGGCGGGTCAATATCACTGGAATGCTTGGAGACCACATCGATAAAATCAAAGATTAACTGCTCTTCTGCTGTAAGCGACGGCTTCAGCTGCTCCCGGACTGCGGAATTGACCGGCACTCCCCGTTCAGCCCCCAGAATAGCAGTGCCTTCCGGGTCATTGACCATGAAGTCGATGAGCTTCGCTACCTCCTTGGGATACTTGGTCTTGGCATTCCCGGAGATGAACTGGCCGGGCTTCAGATATTCGCCGATCTTCTGCTCGCCTTCCATATGGGGAATCACCTGCATCTTCAGCTTCTGGCTCTGGTCCTTCAGCACATTCTGATAGGTAATCAGCTGGTTGGACCAGGCGAAATCAAGGGCGGACTGGCCAACGGACAGCGGCCGGGTCTCCAGCGCATTCGTCATCGCGGCAGTCACCTCTGCCGTTGTAGCACCGCCGCTGTCCCGCAGCCCCTGCCAGTAATTGAACCATTCATCGATGACCTCCTGTGAGACACCAAGTTTGTTCCCGGCGAACAGGCCGCTCCCGTTCTGGCGGACGAATACCTCGAAGATGTTCGTGGTGCCTGAAATATCCGGCGTCCCATAGTAGCCGTCGCCCTTCTTCTTAGCAATCGCATTTGACATCTCCGCAAAATCCTTCCACGTCCATGACTCCTGCGGCTCCGCAATTCCCAGCTCCTGAAGCACAGAAGCATTATAGATGACGCCGGGAGCGTTCACTCCAAGGGTAACGGCATACAATTTGTTGTCAATGCTTCCTGCCGAGAGCATGCTGCTGTCATGGTCCCCGGTCCGCAGTGTTCCATCCTGGGTGTAAGGCGTCAGGTCAAGCAAGGTGCCGCGCTTGGCGTAATCGGACAGGAACGCATAGTCCATCTGAATGATATCCGGAGCATTCGAGCCTGCTACCTGAGTAGACAGCTTATCGAAATAACCGTCCCAGCCGGAATATTCCGGCTTAATCGTGATGCCCGGATTCTTCTCCTCGAAGCGCTTGATCATCTTGGTGGTCAGATCGTGGCGTGTCTGTGAGCCCCACCAGGTCATGCGCAGCTCAATTGCAGGTGCCGAACCCTCTGATTTGGAAGAAGCCTTGGCTCCGTCCGGTGCATTCGCACCGCCGGATGAGCATGCAGCCGTAGTCATCAGCAATATTGAGCTTAGAAGCAGTACAAGTCCTTTTGTCCCCTTGATTGTCATCTGTTGCCTCCTCAAATTTGTGAAGTAAGCGGTTACATAAATGATTATACGGAACGTCCTGCATAGGGTAAATCCAGAAAAGTAAGGGGTTATATCAAATAAGTAAGACAAAAGCCAGCCGGAAGATTCCGGCTGGCCTGTTAGTCCTGGTTAGCTCTGTTAAGTATGCATCTATTCCGTAGCAGTCTACTCTAGCTCCAGTCCCTTCGTTTCTTTCCCCAGGAACAGTACCGCCAGGGCGCCGATTACAATGGTAACGAAGAAAATCATGAAGATGGAGCCGATCCCGACTGCCTTGCCGACCATCAGGCCGACCAGCGTAGGAGCAATAATACCGCCAATACGTCCAAAGGAGGTGGCGAGTCCCACACCTGTGGAACGGATCTTAGTCGGATACAGCTCAGGCGTATACGCGTACATCCCGCCCCAGGCTCCCAGATTGAAGAACGACAGGCAGATCCCGGCAGCCATCAGCATGCCCTCGGTCGTTGAATTCCCGAACCAAGCCGCGCTGACGGCTGTCAGCAGCAGGTAGATGACCAGTACGAATTTGCGGCCGTATTTCTCGATGAAATAGGCGGCGGTGAAGTAACCCGGTAATTGGGCGAGTGTCATGATCAGCACATACTCGAAGCTTTTGACCAGACTAAAGCCCTTCAGCACCATCACCGTCGGCAGCCACAGGAACATTCCATAATAAGAGAAGACCACGGTGAACCACAGAATCCACAGCATGATGGTCGAGCGGCGGTGCTCTGCCGACCAGACTGCCGCTATACGCTTCTTCAACGGCACTGGAGGAGCTTTCTTGATCTCCGCGAACTTCGGTGAGTCATCGATTGCCCTGCGCAGATAGAGCGCATATAGCGCCGGTACCGCCCCAATGGCGAAGGCGACCCGCCAGCCGTAATCCGGAATGACGAAGTACGCAATCAGCGCCGACAGAATCCAGCCGAGCGCCCAGAAACTCTCGAGCAGCACAACAGCCCTGCCTCTTTCCTTAACCGGCATGCTCTCGGATACCAGTGTCGAAGCCACCGGCAGCTCTCCGCCCAGCCCGAAGCCGGCAATGAAGCGCAGCACGCACAGTACTGCATAGCCTGCGGCGAAGGCCGACAGTCCGCTTGCAATCGAGAAGATCAGCAGCGTCCAGAGCAGCACTGATTTGCGGCCGAAGCGGTCCGCCATAATCCCGGCTGCAGCTGCACCGACGGCCATCCCCACTGAGTTAATGCTGGTTAAATAGCCGATCTTTTCCGGTCCCAGCGACCATTCCTTGGCCAGTGCAGCCACGACGAACGAGATCATCCCTACATCCATCGCGTCGAACATCCAGCTTAGACCTGCACTGAAGAGCAGCTTCCGCTGCTTCGGATTCTGCAGCAGCGACATTTGATTCCACATGACTTAAGGCCCCTCTCCCCTGATTCCCGCTAATCCAATAATTCCTGAATAGTATCACTTACACATTCTAGAAGCGGATGGTTCAAAAATCAAGGAATAACACCGCATTGAAATATTGCCGGGCCATCGCCTGAAAATAACAGGTCTGCACCGAGATCGCAGCGATCAGCAGCATATTCTGCACTGCATCCCGCTGCCCTCTGCTCAGGTGGCTGAGCCGCTTCATCATTCCGTCCATGGCCGACTTGATTCCGCTGTCCGATCTCCACTGATATTCCTTGGGATTCCCGGTCAAAGCCTGTCCCTCAGCCGGCATCGGGGAACGGCTCTTAATCTCCTCGAACAGCTCGGCATACCCGTGATACAGCTGGGCTGGCTCCACCAGATCGTCGTCATCACGTTCAGGCGCCAGGAACAGCATACGGAAGAGCTGCCTGATGCTCTCGAAATCAAGCGCAGCCTTCAGATCATCTATTATAAATAGAATGGCCGCCTGATTAATGGAGTACTTCTTCCCTTCACGCGGGGACCCGAGATATTCCTTGAAATCCCGCTTCACCCAATTCTGCATAGCAGAGACGGATAACGTGGAATACTCAATCAGTCCGCCAAGCGAAGCAATTTCACCCAGGGACAGCCCTTTGACACCGCTGCCTTTGATCAGCTTTTGCAGAATCGGGGGGATATCCGTAGACAGAAAAGCGGGCAGACTTGTCCCCTCCCGCACCTCGTCACGGTGGAACTTCGTCCAGGCTTCCTGCAGAATATGGAGCGGCTTCCGCTCCGAGTTTGGCCCTAGAGACAGTAATAGTCCGGACATCTCTATCCGGCTAAGTGTAAAAGCTTCCATAGCTGGCAACCCTCCACCATTTGATATTTCACTGAAAAGTTCGTACAATAGGTTCATATGAACTCATAATATGAGTATAACCTATTTTAGGGACGAAAGGGATGGTAAAGATTATATGGGTATAGGACTTAGTTTGACGCTCGTGGCAATTTTGATTATTTTAACCGCATTTTTTGTAGCGACGGAGTTTGCAGTAGTGAGATTACGGGGAAGCCAGGTCAGCCAAATGGTGCTGGACGGCAAGAAGAACGCACTGGCAGTACAGCGGGTAGCCGCTAACCTGGATGGATATTTGTCCGCCTGCCAGCTCGGTATCACGATTACTGCACTCGGGATCGGGGCATTGGCAGAGCCTGCTTTTGAGCAGCTGCTCATTCCATTGTTTGATCTGGCTGGTGTGAGCCATAACGTTAGTAAGCCCATTGCTTTTGCATTGGCCTTCATTATCGCCACCTTCCTCCACGTCGTGGTCGGAGAGCTTGCACCGAAGACCGCCGCTATTAATATTCCGGAGAAAATTGGTCAGATTACCGCACCGCTGATTATTTGGTTCTACAGAATATTGTACCCTTTGATTTGGATTATGAACGGTTCCGCCAACCTGCTCGTCCGTATGTTCGGCATGAAGCCTGCCAGTGAACACGGCGACGCGCACAGCGAAGACGAGATCCGCCTGATCCTGTCCGAGAGCTATGAGAGCGGCAAAATCAACAAAGCGGAATACGGTTATGTTAACCGGATTTTCACCTTTGATGAGATGCTCGCCAAAGAAATTATGGTTCCCCGGACAGATATGGTATGCCTGTTCACCGATCATTCGCTGCAGGAGAATTTCGATATTATCCGCAAGGAGCAGTATACCCGCTTCCCTGTAGCTGACGGCAGCAAAGACAATATCATTGGTATGATCAATACCAAGCAGCTCTACCTGCAATACGATAACAATCCTGATTTCGATTTCAAAAGCCTGATCCTGCCTCTAGTGACCGTATCGGAAGTTACGCCAGTGAAGACCCTGCTGACCCGTATGCAGAAGGAGCGCGTGCATATCGCCCTGCTGCTGGATGAATACGGCGGCACCTCCGGCCTGATTACGATTGAGGACATTCTGGAAGAGATCGTCGGTGAGATCCGCGATGAGTTCGACGAGGATGAACGCAGAAATGTAGAGAAGCTGAGCGACACTCATTATCTGTTCGACGGCAATGTCTCTCTGCTGGAGGTCAAGGATCTTACGGGACTTGATTTCCATGATGAAGAAGTCACCACAATCGGCGGATGGCTGTACAGTCACCTGGAAGAGCCTGTGGTCGGCAAAAGCCATCAATACGAGCATGTCACCCTGACTGTCCGTGAGATGAACCGCCACCGTATCCGCAAGGTGGAGATCCTGATCGATCTTCCGGTCACCGAAGATTCGGATGTACACAACGATTAAGGCGTACAGATAAGCTGCAACAAGTAAGGCGCTCCCCTTGAGTTACTGGGGAGCGCCTTACTTCATTCTTATAGTTAATGCAATTAACTATATACTTTACCCATATAGTATTCATCCACCCATTGCCCGTCTACCAGTAGCGATTTTTGCTTCAAGCCCTCGATTTCAAAGCCCTGCCCCTTATACAGCGCAACCGCCTGTTCATTATGCTGCATCACCGTAAGCTCCAGACGCACCAAGCCGCACTGCCTGGCCCATTGGTCCATTTCTTTGAACAATGCGCTGCCGATGCCCCTGCCCTGATACTGCTTCAGGATACCGGTAATAATATAAGCACTGTGTCTATTGCGGCTGAAGCTCCCTCCTTCGACTGACAGGTATCCTGCAAGCTCACCGTCTGCTTCTGCTCCCAGAATAAGCGAGTTCTCCGCTTGATGTAAGCCTCTAATCATGTCTTCCACCTGGGGAATGGCGCTCTGCCTCTCGCCCGGGGCCAGGAGCATAAAGGAGGTTTCCCCGTCCAGACGATGCTGGAGGGTCAACAGCGCCGCTGCATCCCCCGGGAGCAGTTCCCTTAGTTTTACGTTCATTCCCTTTCCTCCTGCAATAAAGAGCGAATCATATCTTTGTATAATTAACGTGATTAACAAATATAATTAACCCGATTAACTAAGTGGCGGAGCGGCAGATCATCAGCACATTTCCGTCCGGGTCCTTGAAGTTAAACCAATGGTCATTCTCAATATCCGTAAGGATCTCCGCTCCGCTGGCTTTGACATAATCATAGGCGGCATCGATGTCCTCTGTAAGCAGATGGAAGGTTGGTACCTTCAGTACGGCCTCGGCTGTGAAAATAATGCTGTCCAGCACGATCCCCGGTCCCTGCATCGGCACATCATACAGATGCCCGAATAATACCTCGCCGTCCAGCGGCAGCCCCAGCAGGCTGCAATACCAGTTTCTGGACCTTTCGATATCACTAACCGGAATGAAGACAGCGCCAACCTGATTGCGTATCGGACTTGTCACAGCAGTATAGCCTCCTCATATAAGTGCAAGTTGTTGAATCCTATAGCCTATAATGATTTCGATAAAATATGTCAATATCCTGCCTGCTTGGTGAAGGGAATAGATGTTATGCTATAATCTTGTCAGATCCTATCCCTATTGTCAGGAGAATGAACTTGGCTAACCTTTTCTTTGGGCATCTGAAGCTGACGCCGCCCAAAATACTATCTCTCGGCTTTGTGGTCCTAATCGCTGCCGGAACCCTGCTGTTATCGCTGCCCGCTGCTTCCACCGGCGGAAGAATCTCATTCATTGATGCGCTGTTCATGGCAACCTCGGCGACCTGCGTAACCGGTCTTGCCGTTATCGACACGGGAACACAGCTCTCGACCTTCGGACAGATTGTGCTTCTCGTACTGTTCCAGTTCGGCGGTCTCGGCTTCGTAACGATGGCGACGCTGATCACTCTGGTGCTGAACAAACGAATTTCATTGAAGGAACGCCTCTTGCTACAGGAATCCATGAACCAGAACTCCATGCAGGGGATCGTCAAGCTGATCCGCCGGGTTCTGATCTATTCCCTGGTGATTCAATTAACCGGGGCCATTCTGCTGGCTGCCCGATTTGTAGTGGATATGCCGATAGGCAAAGCAGCTTATTATGGACTTTTCCATAGTATCTCTATCTTCAACAACGCGGGCTTCGATTTGTTCGGCGATATTCACGGGCCGTTCAGCGGCTTAACCCGCTATGTAGAAGATCCTGTTGTGAATATTACCTCCATGCTGCTGATCTTCCTTGGCGGAATTGGCTTCATCGTCTTATCCGATGTGATTGATTATCCTAAGCGCAAGCGGCTGATGCTGCACTCGAAGGTCGTGCTGGCGACCTCAGCCGTGCTGATTCTGGTCGGAGCCATTGTCTTCTTCTGGCTGGAGCTGAACGCTACACTGAAGCCGCTGCATGCCGGAGGCAAGATTATGGCCTCCTTCCTGCAGGCTATTACGCCCCGTTCTGGCGGCGTGACCACCATCGAGATTCCGCTGCTGCGGGAATCTACCCAGTTCCTGATGATTCTGCTGATGTTCATCGGGGCGGCTCCCGGCTCTACCGGAGGCGGAATCAAGATTACCACCTTTGCCATTCTGGCCAGCACCGCCTACGCCAAGCTGCGGGGCAAAGAGGATATCGTCATGTTCCGCCACCGGATCTCGAAGGAGAATGTCTACAGAGCCATTACCATGACACTGCTCTCACTGATGCTGGTGGTTATCTCCACGATGCTTCTGTCCGTAACAGAGCGCGCAGATTTCCTGAGCGTACTGTTCGAGGCAGTGTCCGCCTTTGGCACCTCAGGCATCACCATGGGACTGACCACAGAGCTAACCACGATCGGCAAGGTGCTGGTGATCATTCTTATGTTCGTGGGCCGGACCGGGCCGCTTACCCTGGCCTATGCGCTCAAGCCGAAGAACAGCAAGGAGCTGTACCGTTACCCCGAAGGCAATATCACCATCGGCTAAGGGACGGTAACTATTGAAAAAATGCGACCCTGCTCGTCCAAGGCAATCTGCCGGGACGGGGGTCGCATTTTTATATCCGCAAGTAAGCTTAAGCTTCCTCTTCCGGGATCTCCTGGGTATCCAGCGCTGCATCCAGCAGCTGATTGTACAGATCATCGTCATTCTCCAGCAGCGCATCCACTTCCAGGAACTGCTCCTCACTCCCCGGCTCACCGGCGAAGCTCAGGCTGTAATCCCATTCGGTTCCACGGGAACTGTAGAAAGTAATCTCATAAGGGGAACGGTGATTCTCTAATGTAAATACCGTTCTCCCCACAAAACTTCTATCCTCTACCCGTTTCATTTCTGCTTTGGTGATTTCCAGGTTCATCCTCTTTCCTTCCTTTCATCTGATCATGCCCACAATATCCAGTATAACATTGATATGTCAGCAATTCTCTTTCCTTTTGCGCTGTAATTGACTTTTTTCATCCGGCGGTTAATAATTTAGTACAATGCTTATATAGAGCTAAAAATAATGGTAATGGAGGAAATGTCAATGACTGAAACAGAGCTTCAGGACAAGCTAAGTAAATACGCTGATTTAGCAGTACAAATCGGTGTGAATGTTCAGCCGGGACAAATCCTGGTCGTGAACGCCCCGATCACTGCAGCCGAGTTCGTCCGCCTGATTACGGCCAAGGCGTATGCCATCGGCGCCAGCCAGGTTAAGGTGAACTGGAGTGACGAGTTCATCACCCGCCAGCAGTTCGAACATGCCGCACCCGAAGTATTTACCAAGGCCCCAACCTGGTTTGCCGGTGAAATGACCGAGTTTGCCGAGAACGGAGCCGCCTTCTTGTCGGTCATTGCCGAGAACCCGGATGCCCTCAAAGGCATTGATCCTGAGCGGATTGCGAACTTCCAGAAGACCCGGGGCGCAGCGCTTACGAAATACCGTGAATTGCAGATGTCCGACAAGGTTAGCTGGAGCATTGTAGCGATCCCGTCCCAGCCTTGGGCAGACAAAGTCTTCCCTGAAGTCCCTGCTGACCAGCGTGTAGACAAGCTGTGGGAGGCCATCTTCCATACTGTCCGTCTGGACCGTGAGGACCCTGTTGCCGCCTGGCAGGAGCATCTCGACACACTTGAGTCGAAGGCAAATGTTCTTAACGCGAAAAAGTACGCCAGCCTGCATTACATAGCACCTGGAACTGACCTTAGCATTGAACTGCCTGAAGGCCATTTATGGGCGCAAGGGGACAGCATCAATGCCAAAGGTCATTCTTTTGTCGCCAACATGCCGACGGAAGAAGTGTTCACAGCTCCGCTGAAAACCGGCGTGAATGGTACGGTCCGCAGTACGAAGCCGCTTAGCTACGGCGGGAATGTGATTGATGGCTTCTCGATCACTTTTGAGCAAGGCCGGATTACCAGTGTAAGCGCTGAGCAGGGCCAGGAAGCTCTCGAATATCTGATCAGCCTGGACGAAGGTGCCAAATATCTGGGGGAAGTCGCACTGGTGCCGCATAAGTCGCCGATCTCGGAATCAGGCATTCTCTACTTCAATACCTTGTTCGACGAGAATGCCTCCAACCATCTGGCTATCGGCACCGCCTATGCCTTCTGTCTGGAAGGCGGCAAAGAAATGAACCAGGATGAACTGAACGCCCGCGGCCTCAACAACAGTGTGACTCACGTTGACTTCATGATCGGCTCAGCCGAGATGGATATCTACGGAATTACCGCTGATGGTACGCGCGAGCCGGTCTTCCAGAAGGGCAACTGGGCCTTTTAAACCCCCTTATAGACTAATGCATTTCATTAGATAACGAATGGAGCTGAAGCTATTGCTGGATTTCAACCAAAAGCTGGAGAATTATGCACTGCTCGCTGTAAAGATCGGCGTTAATATTCAACCCGGCCAGACCCTTGTCGTGAATGCGGATATCGTATCGGCTGAGTTGGTCCGCCTGATTGTACGCCAGGCCTATGAAGCAGGTGCGAAGCTCGTCAAGGTTAACTATTCCGATGAATTCGTCACCCGTACCCGTTATGATCTCGCACCGTCCGAGAGTTTCCTTGAGCCGCCGAAGTGGCAGGCTGATGAGCTGGAGGATCTGGCACGGGGCGGCGCGGCGTTCCTGACAATCATCTCCGCGAATCCGGACTTGCTTAATGGTGTTGATGCAAGCCGTATTGCGAACCATCAGAAGACCGCCGGTCAAGCTATGGCTCCTTACCGCGAGATGCTGATGGCTAATCAGGTCAGCTGGACCGGCCTAGCCTTCCCATCCGCCTCTTGGGCCGCAAAGGTGTTCCCGGACGCTGCGCCTGAGCAGCAGATCGAATTGCTCTGGGACGCCATCTTCAAGGCTGTGCGCGCAGACCAGGAGAATCCGGTGCAGGCCTGGAGTGTCCATCTGGCGGGCCTGAAGCAGCGCTGTGAGCTGCTGAACACCAAGAAATACCGCAAGCTGCACTACACGGCTCCGGGCACTGATCTGACGATCGAATTGCCTGAAGGCCATATCTGGTGTCAGGCCGGTGCGGTGAACAGCCGCGGAATGTCCTTCCTGGCGAACATTCCGACCGAGGAAGTGTTCACCGCTCCGCTGAAGAGTGGTGCGAACGGCACAGTCCGCAGCACGAAGCCGCTTAGCTATGGCGGCAACATCATCGACCGCTTCAGCCTGACTCTTGAGAATGGTAAAGTTACAGACTTTACTGCTGAAGTGGGCCAGGAAGCCCTCGCTTCCCTGCTGGCAATGGATGAAGGTGCTGCCTACTTCGGTGAAGTGGCTCTCGTGCCCTTCCACTCCCCGATCTCGGAGAGCGGTATTCTCTACTACACCACCCTATATGACGAGAATGCTTCCTGCCATCTGGCACTTGGCGCTTCCTACGCCTTCACCCTGCAGGACGGCATTAACATGACTAAGGAACAGCTGGTGGACAAGGGCATGAACCAAAGCCTCACCCATGTCGACTTCATGATGGGCTCCCCGGAGATGAACATCGACGGAATTGCCGATGACGGCTCCAAGGGCCCGATCTTCCGTAATGGAGACTGGGCGTAAGCTAAATCATTGTACTATGAATGAGACCCTGCTATTTCCTCTTGAGGAATGGCGGGGTCTTTGAGTTGAACTGAGATAAAAGCAACCCAAACAGCCCAAATGTGAACATTCCGTCAAAGAATTTTCACAATATTGTTGAAATTAGTTCACAAATATGTCACAATACATTTATAGATAGTGTTTACAGTGCCAAATGAGGAAGATTGTAGTCCATGAAAAATCTAAGGAGGGAATTCTGATGAAAGAATCTTTCAATCATGACAACACCGATTCTACGGAAACAGAACGTCTGGAAGTCCAGACTCCCAAAGACTTAAGTATCGTCGCCTCCGACGCCATCAAGTACACCGCCTATATCATGCTGCTGTTCGGATTCCTGTACTTCCTGGTTGCCTACCTTGGCCCTATGCTGTAAGGCTGCTTCAATATACACAAGATATGCAGGACAATCATATATTCGTAAGCGCTTACGGCCGGTCTGCTCCTGCGGGAATGAGATTAGCCGTTTTTATTTGTTCACCATCATAAAAAGTCAAAAACGGCAGCCCTCTTCACGTAGAGGACTACCGTTCTTTAAATGGATAGCAAAGGCATTTTTACTTATTTCCAGCCCAGCGCTTTGTTGATCCAGGCAACCGCCTCCAATGCCCATGCCTCTTCCATACGTGAACGCAGCCAGACTATCGCCTCTTCTCTCGATCCCTCAAAGGGCGGAATGCCAGCTTCATGCATCCAGTGCCCCGAGGTTTCAAAAGAGGTGCTGTTCCAGCCATTCGGCTCTCCGTCCGCATTCACCCGCTGCTTCACGCCGGAGATTACGATATCCAGAGACCCTTGCAGCTCCGTCACCGCATTGTCAAAAGCCGTCTTCTTCTCCTTGGCCTTCATATCCGCCATGGAGCGCAACTGGCGTGTCTCTATTCCCTCGTTCGCCCGGATAATCTCCAGCAGGGTCAGCGCTTCTCTCGTGGACAGGCCGCTCTTATACCGCTCCTCGAGAGACTGCTGAGGCCCGGCCGCTGCCAAGTACGCCGGAAGCCACTCGCGGGATACGAGCACGGCTTTTTTCTTGATGAATTTTCCGTAACCGGCTAAGCCTTCTCCGGGAAATCTGACCCGCCAGCGCCAGGGGTCCAGCTCTGTATCGGTATGCCAATTCTCCGCCAGCGTCAGCCCGTTCACGGACGGATGCTCCGGGATCAGAGGGGCTAGCGGCACAATCCCCAGTCTGGCGACTACCTCAGCCATCTCTTCAAAGGTGGTTACATTCTCTTGCTTATCTGCTTCGCCCACGTAATTCAGCCTCCTAAATCAATCTGGCTTGTACACCAAATTAAGCTTATCACTATAGACGAGCAAATTCACTTCAAAGTAATTTGTTTTAAAAATATACCATTCTCATCACAGCCAATCTGGAAATGATGGTCCTGTAAAATCCAGGCATCTGTTTTTTCAACAAAGAAATGAAAGGTTAATCACATTTTTTAACTTCCCCCCGATAGTTAGCCATTCTAAAACTGGCACCGCATCCACAAGAGGCTTTGGCATTAGGGTTATTCATGGTGAATCCGCCTATCATTCCGCTTTGTTCATAGTCAATTTCAAGACCGTTAATATATGGAATACTCTTCGTGTGAACTAATATACGGAATTTATCTTTATTGAACACCACATCCTCCTCTGTTTGCTGCTCATCCAAAACAAGGGTATAAGATAATCCGCTGCATCCCCCTTCTTCAACGCCTACTCTAAGAAAAGAGTGCCTTGTATCAGCATTTAACAAGATTTCGGCAATTTTCTCTGCTGCGATCTCACTGACCTCAATGTTCATCTTCATTCCTCCTATACAAGCTTAATTTAGTCTTGGCTACCCCAGTCCATTAGACAAGGTATGAATGTCGCGAGAGCCGCTCCTTTTGGTGTAAGTTCATACATGGTTCGTGTAGGACGCTGCGGACTGGTTCTCTTGACCAGATTATGATGTTGAAGCTCCTTTAAACGCTGAGAAAGGATTCTTTGCGTAATAGAAGGAATACTCCGGGTCATTTCGCTGAATTTCTTCGGACCGTAAGAAAGAGTGAATAAGATATGGATAGTCCATTTAGACCCGATGATGTCATAGGCTATAAAAAGTTTCTCCGTATCCTCAGTGGACAATGATATTTACACCCTCTTTCTTAGGAGCAGCTTTCCTGATAGATTGCGGTGAAATCCGGGTGCTGGCAATCATACTTATAACGATCAACAAGAGATGGAAGCCCATGGCTACAATTAAGCCGGATTGCAGTGACATTCCAGCAGCCTGACATACGACAAGGATCGAACCCCCAATCCCGATCACTACACCGGGTGTAAAAGAATCCGCAAATTGCAGATTTGCCGAGGTTTGGCCCGCACCGCCTTCCCCGGCTTGGGAAAAGGCTACAACACCGCTAACCGGATGTGCCAATCCAATACCGACCCCGGCGATAATCTGACCCATAACGGCAACGGCAACAGAAACAACCGGTATCCAAAAAACGATGGCAATCCCTACGGCAAGCAGAAATACCCCCAGAATGATTCTCATATGACGTCCCCGGCCCTGATCTGCCGCATCCCAACGTCCTTGCAGAT
Source organism: Paenibacillus sp. FSL P4-0338 (assembly GCF_038002365.1). Classification (NCBI taxonomy): domain Bacteria; kingdom Bacillati; phylum Bacillota; class Bacilli; order Caryophanales; family Paenibacillaceae; genus Paenibacillus; species Paenibacillus sp. FSL P4-0338. The sequence continues at coordinate 1,874,711 of NZ_JBBOCG010000001.1, forward strand.
ATGAAATGATACACCAGCTTAATGCTGCACTCGCTACGATTAAACCCGCCTGAGAAGGGGTTATTCCTTTCACCTCAATGAGGGCCAATACCAGGAAATTCTGTGTGCTGGCATAGGCAGCGAAGAACAATCCGCGTGTTGCCAGAATCGCCGGCATCCCTCTCCGCAGCGTAAGTGTTCCCCTCGGCAGCAATTGACGGAGCGGTACTATCATACCTGCGAGGCCAATCAGGGCGAAGACAAATCCCTTCATACCCGGAAGCATACTTAGACCAACCAGGAAAAGGCCAGTACCCATCGTTAAGAGTAACGCCATCCAAGTAGATGAAGATCCGCTAGCCCCTCCCGACTGCTGCACTTTCAATTTCCTGAAAGCCGGTAAACTAAGCACCGCTGAAACAACCAGTACAGGTAAAATCCCCCAGAAAACAAACCGCCAGGACCACTGATCTGCTATAAGACCTGCTACGTATGGACCGAGCATAGACGGAAGAACATAGGCTGTTCCAAAGGCTCCAAGTATTTTGGCACGTAATTCATCCGGGTAACTTAAGGAAATAGCCGTATACACACAAGTCATCATAGCGCCGGCACCCAAACCTTGCAGGGCCCGTGATCCAATCATGATATACATATCTCCTGCTGTTGCCGCAGCGACCAGTCCTGCGATAAACAATAGAAGTGCATAAGTGAATGGTGCAGCAGGGCCTCTTTTATCTATGATTCGACCGACGACCAGCGTTCCGATAATCTGCGCAAGCAGATACGTACTGAATATCCACCCGAACAGGCTAAGACCGTTCAAGTCTCCAGCAATCGAGGGAGCAATGGTGGTTACGGACAGACCTTCGAATCCCACGGCCATCACTGACAAGATAATTCCTATGGATAGTGCAAAGTAACGAGGGCTGAAAATACTTTGATGATTAGACGGCATGAATGGTGACCTCCAAGAAAGTTTGGTATGTATACATCGTATCCGGATACTTAGTAAACATTTTTGTTTATAATGTCTACGCTACAGTCCGCCTTTGACTTTGTCAACATTTTTATTTAAAATGTAGGGAGTGATGCAGCTTCAATAGCTGCAAAAAGGAGGCGCACCATGAGCCCGAATCAAATCAAAAAGGATGTCTCCACCAGTACCCGAAGAGCGATCATTAATCTGTTAAAAGAGCGTGGGGGCTTGGATGTTATGACCCTCTCCTCTCAATTTTCGCTGTCTGGAATGGCTATTCGCCAACATTTGAATGCGCTGAAGGAAGAAGGATTGGTTACGAATGTGGAAGAAGCGCGTCCCATGGGCCGGCCCACCAAGCTATGGATATTAACACCCGCGGCTAATCGTTTTTTTCCAACCGGCTATTCGGATTTATCCATCAGTCTCATTCAGTCGATGAAAGAAGCTTTTGGTAACGAAGGGTTGGACAAGCTGCTGGATGTTCGAAATAAAAAGATGCAGGCACAATATCTCCAGCATCTTGGTGCGGCATCGGATGTTAGAGAGAAATTGGAGAAACTGGCCGAGATTCGAACGAATGAGGGTTATATGGCCGAGGTTAAGGAGCAGGAGGATGGCAGTCTCTTATTCATTGAGAAACATTGCCCGATCTGTGAAGCGGCGGCTGTATGTACCGGGTTATGCAAGAATGAATTGCATTTATTTAAAACCGTTCTAGGGGATGATGTTCATATAGAACGAGGGGAATACATTTTAAAAGGAGGAAGAAACTGCATTTACACCGTTAGGCCAAATCAGCCGTAACAACAAAGAGCAACCTCACTCGGAGATTGCTCTTTGTTGTTATTTCAGGCTTGCTGCGTCCGATCCCATACAGCGGATTCCCGCAATATAGGTGTTGATCAGCCGGGTAAGAGTGACATTCAGGTCCAGCGGCATTCCAAATCCGCCTAGATGCTCCAGGGTGGACAATCCGTGCAGAATACTCCGAAGTCCACGGACAGCATGCAAATTGCCTTCCTCATCCAAGCCGAACGCAGATATCAATTGAATGATGAGCGACAGGATCTTTGCACTCGCCGCCTCCAGAGCGGTGTCCCCCTGTTCGGGTGCTTGGAGCGTCGTCTGGTACAGCCCCGGGTGTGCTCTGGTGAATCCGAGGTAGGCCTGACTCATGGCATGTACCGCTGCTTCTCCGCTGAGCCCCTCCGTTGCCTGCGATATGATCTTATACAGCTGCTCCAGGCCATATACCGCCATCAGTGTACGCAGCCCCGCCAGCCCGTTGATGTGATTATAGAGTGACGGGGAACGGACACCCAGCTTCGCGGCAAGTGCAGCCAGCGTCACTTCTTCGATCCCGTATTCATCCGCCAGTTCTGCGGCAGCCAGCACCAGCGTGTGTGTGTCCAGACCTGCTCTAGCCATGTATCCTCTCTCCTCTCTTGAATTGCCCTTCAGCCTCCGCAGCCGCCCGCTTCATCGCCTCCACCGGAGCTATAAGCAGGTCACCGTGTCCTACCGCCAGTACAGGAGGGGCAAGATCAATCAGCCTGTAAGCACTGACCAGGGCCTGTTCGGGACTCCAAGTCGCCATGGCCGGAAAAGGAAACCAGGCGACCTTCTTGCCGGACACCGCCGTGGCCCGGAAGGTCTGGTATGCATCACCAACGATCAGCGCTCCACTGCGCCGGTCCTGAAAAGACATCGATCCCGGCGTATGTCCGGGAGTGCTGAACGCCATCAGCGAACCGATCCTATCGCCGTCATGCAGCAGAATGTCGGGCCTGGTTACTATTTTGGCGGGTACACTGCCCTTAATAGGAGTCTGTAGCTCACCTGCTCTTAACGAGCGGTCACCAGCCAACAATGCAGCATCCCGCTCCGAAATATAGAGTTTAGCCTCCGGCACCTGCTTCTTCAAGGCATCAAGCGCCCCGACATGATCCATATGACCATGAGTCAGGATGATGCGGGTCAGTGGCTTACCTAGCTTGGCGACCTGACTTAGAATGCCTTGCAGACTGTAGGACATTCCCGCGTCTATAAGGGTAAGCTCCTGTTCTTCTTCAATCAAATAGCAATTCACTGGAAAAATACGCGGCAGCCACGTAAGCTGATGCAAACCGCCTTCTTTTGTCACTCTCATTGTAACTTCCTCCTCAAAACTAATCTTATTAGTTTAAATATAAACTAATAAGATTAGTTTCGCAAGAGATATTTACTCATACGAAGTGAACTGGTTAGACAGCAGTGTGGCGAATATCTCTGCTCATGCACGTTGTGGTTGGTTTTCCGATTACATTTGCCCCACGTATCCCTTTCCGGCCCATTATCTTCTGAACAGCCAAAAACACCACCCGCAACGGATGGTGTCCTGAACGATCAGTGTTATCGATTTTGTCTATGCCCGTCTGTACCAGTCTCCCGATCAGCCAAACCGGCCCATAATGTATTCCTGCGTCATCTGGTTCTCGGGGTTCGTGAAGACCTTCTCGGTCTTGTCATATTCCACCAGGGAGCCGAGATAGAAGTAGGCGGTGTAGTCCGAGATCCGCGCGGCCTGCTGCATGTTATGGGTGACGATCACGATGCGCAGCTCCTCCTTCAGCTCCTTGATCAGCTCCTCCACCTTACCGGTTGATACCGGGTCAAGGGCCGAAGCCGGCTCATCGAGCAACAGGATCTGCGGGTTGACCGACAGCGCGCGGGCGATACACAGACGTTGCTGCTGTCCGCCAGATAACGCCAGAGCGGAATCCTTCAAGCGGTCTTTGACCTCGTCCCACAGGGCGGCGCGGCGCAGGCTGCTCTCCACGATTTCATCCAGCGCCTGTTTGCCCTTGATGCCATGATATTTCGGGCCGAAGGCGATATTGTCGTAGATTGATTTATAGAACGGATTGGGCTTCTGCCAGACCATGCCGATCTTTTGCCGCAGCTTGATTACATCCGTGCCTGTAGCATTGATATCGACACCGTCAATCCAGATGCTGCCCTTGGTCGTAGAGCCGGAGATATCGTCATTCATCCGGTTCAATGAACGGAGAAAGGTGGATTTCCCGCAGCCCGACGGGCCGATCAATGCGGTAACCGTATTCTGCGCAAAAGGAAGGCTAATCCCCTTCACCGCCTCATACGTCCCATAATAAATACTCAGATCCTCCGTTTGAAATGATTCGCGCACCACTGGTTCCGCTATTCCCATCTCTTACTCCTCCTAAAAGTTCTGATAGCTTACACGTTCCGACTCTTCTACGCAAAACCCGCTTCGGAAGCCTGTGTCCTCCCTCTGCCTAACAAGCCTAGCTCATTCTCTTGGATGCAGTAAGCTTGCGGTAGATGAATCTGCCGAAATAACGGGCAGCCAGATTGAAGATTAATACGGTCAGCACCAGGACGGCTGAAGCGCCCGCTGCGATCTGAAGCGCATCCGGTGCCAGGCCTTCACTGTTGACCTTCCAGATATGCACCGCCAGCGTCTCCGCCGGACGGAACGGGTTGAGCGGTGAGGAAGGGCTCAGCGGATTCCAGTTGCTGAAGTCCAGGCGCGGGCTGCTCATCCCTGCGGTGAACATCAGCGCAGCCGCTTCGCCGAACACACGGCCAGCCGACAGAATCGTACCGGTGATGATAGTCGGCAGCGCTACCGGGAGCAAGACCGAGGTAACGATTTTCCACTTGGATAATCCGAGCGCGAAGCCCGCCTCCTTCTGCTGCTTAGGCACTGTGCGGAAGGCTTGTTCCGTAATACGCACCATCAGCGGAAGGTTGAAGAAGGTTAGCGCGAGCGCGCCCGAGATCAGGGAGAAACCGAGATTGAAGGTGTTGACGATCAGCAAGAGACCGAACAGACCCACGATGATCGACGGGAAGGAAGACAATACCTCCACAACCAGACGGATGAAGTTGGTCAGCTTGCCGGGACGCGCATACTCCGCCATGAAGATTCCGGCACCCAGCCCCAGCGGCACGGTGATGATCAAGGTCAGCACCAGCAGGAACAGGGAGTTGAACAGCTGCGGCCCGACGCCTCCGCCTGCGCGGATCTTTTGCGGCGCCGAGGTCAGGAAGTCCCAGCTAATATGATTGAAACCGCGGATCAGGATATATCCGAGTAAGCTAACCAGGATGGCTACGATCAGCAAGGCCAGGGTTACTATAACGGCAGTGGCTACTTTGTCAGCAGTTCTAGGCTTCAAATTTTATTTCTCCTTTCGAGCATTCTCACCAGCAGGACGAATACAAAGGTCATCAGCATGAGCACTAGCGCCATACTCCACAGCGCATTGTTCTGCGGTGAACCCATCGTTGTATTCCCCATACCCAGCGTGATGACACTGGTAAGTGTGGACGCAGACTCGAATAGTGAGTGAGGCACGAACGGCGCGTTACCGATAACCATCTGCACAGCAAGAGCCTCGCCGAAGGCGCGGGCCATACCAAGCACTACACCCGTCATAATCGCAGGGAAGGTCGTCGGGAGAATGACCCGGGAGATCGTCTGCCAGCGTGTGGCACCGAGCGCAAAGGATGATTCTTTCAAGTTTTGCGGCAATGAAGCAAGCGCGTCTGCAGCCACGCTGGTAATCGTCGGCAGAATCATGACCGACAGCACTAGCGCGCCTGCAGCCACCCCGATGCCCTGTCCGGGCAGCGTATCCCGCAGAAATGGAACAATGACGCTTAAGCCTACGAAGCCGTAGACAACGGATGGAATACCTGACAGCAGCTCAATGACCGGCTGCAGCAGCTTTTTACCCCAGCCCGGTACAATCTCCGTCATGAAGAGCGCCGCGCAGATGCTGAGCGGACTTGCGATAAGCGCAGCCAGCAGGGTAACCAGGAAGGAACCCGAGATGAACGGGAAGGCTCCATAGGATGGCGTGTCTGCTTCAGGCGACCACTTCGTGCCGAACAGGAATTCTGAGACCTTGACCTCACCGCTCACGAAGTTGGCCACGCCTTTGGAGGCTACGAAATAGACCATGGATACAATGATGACAATGAGCAGCAGCACGCAAAAGGACATATAAATACGTCCGATTAAATTTTCTATATGATGTTTTTCCAGCCGCTTGTTAGTTGGTTGTCCCCTCAAGATGCTCCCTCTTTCTAAAGTGAAAAGAGAGGCAGAAGAGATCCGCCTCTAATCACATTAAAGTTTAAATCCAATCCTAACTGTGAACCGGTGAAGCTTATTTAGGTGTTACAGTACCTGCCACATCACGCGATACCTGCATTTTGGAAGCCGGGATGTAGCCAAGCTCTACAACGTCTCCAGTCTGTACTTCATCCGTCAGGAAGTAATCCAGGAACGCTTTTACAGTCTCATTAGGTTCACCGTTAGTGTACATGTGCTCGTAAGCCCACACCGGATATTTACCGGCCACTACATTGTCTACAGAAGGCTCAACGCCGTCATAGTTCAAGGTTTTTACAGAATCATCGAGGTAGGACAGTGCCAGATAACCGATCGCTCCCGGTGTTTCGCCGATCATTTTCTTAACTGTACCGGAGGAATCCTCTTGAATCGAGCCCTTCAGATCCTCGGTTTTGGTGCCAAGAGCGAAGCTCTCGAAGGTAGCACGGGTACCTGAGCTTGCCGGACGGTTGATGATCTGGATGGCCTGGTCTGCGCCGCCGACCTCTTTCCAGTTCGTGATTTTACCTGTAAAAATATCGATCAGCTGCTGCTTGGTCAAGCTGTCTACGCCTGCCTTCGGGTTGCTAACTGCTGCAATCGCTACAACCGCTACCTGATGATCAACAAGCTCAGCCGCTTTTGCCGCATCCTTCAGCTTCTCTTCAGCAAATACATCTGAGTTCCCGATATCGACTTGCTTCTCAGAGACCTGCGTCAAGCCGGTTCCGCTGCCGCCGCCTTGAACCTGAATGTCTACGCCTGCATTAGTCTTCATGAACTCCTCAGCTACCTGCTCTACGAGCGGCTGAAGTGCTGTGGAGCCTGACGCCAGGACCGAACCGCTTAGCTTCGTACCGCTGCTGGATTCTGTGTTTGTGGCAGCTGGTGTATTTCCTCCGGTATTGGTTGTTGCCTTATTTCCCCCGTTGTTTCCGTTGCCGCATGCTGAAAGTGCCAGTACGCTGGTAAGAGTCAAAGCCATGATCCACGATTTTTTGAATTGCATTGTTTTTTTTCCTCCTAAAGGTTTTGTGAGTGTCTGCTGCGTTCCATCTGCTTCGTACAAAACTCACTCGGGAAGCATTATTGTGTGTCTATCAGCGTCTCTTCTGACTCTTCTTATTCTAGGACCCGTTCGTTAGATAAAAGTACTGAGTTTGTAAACCGGAGGATAAAAGTTATAATATAAATTAAATAGTTAAATAGATAAAATCTATATCGAAACAACAATAGGTTTTTTTTTGCCCCATCCCCGGAGGAATCTTCATGAACCTTGTAAAGCTGCAAATCTTAGTTCTCATCGAAAAATATAAAAAAGTAACAGATGTAGCTGCCGAGATGAACCTTAAGCAGCCTACCGTCTCCTTCCATATGAAAAGTCTGGAGAGTGAGCTGGGCGCTTCCCTGTTCCAGTACCGGAGCGGCCGGGTCCTGCTGACGGATGCCGGACGGGCCTTGTATCAATATGCGGTCCGCATTGTCTCGCTAAGCGCGGAGGCCGAGCGGACGGTCAAGCAGTTCACCTCACTCGCCTCGGGGAATCTGGAGCTTACCGCCAGCGATATCCCTGCCAGTTATCTTGTGCCCAAACTGCTGTCCCAATTCACACAGCAGCATGACGGGATCGATATCTATCTGTCCGTGCTCCCGGATGACGTCATCCGGGAGCGTCTGCGCAGCCGGGAGATCCAGCTCGCCGTACTGCACAGTGCAGAGGGGCAAGACGATACCTTCCATACGCAAGTGATTGCTGATGAGGAGACGGTGCTGGTCTTTGCGCCGGAGCATCCCTTTGCCGGGGAGCAGGAGCTGACCGCCCAAGCCGTAGCCCGCGAGCCCTGGGTGCAGCATGAAGCCGCCTCCTTCCTGCGCGGAATCTCTGACCAGTGGGCACAGCTTAATAATGTTAGGGTCTGGAACCATGCGGTGCTGGGCTCGCCGGAGGCAGTCAAGGGGATGCTGTACACAGGCCAAATGGTGGGGGTGTTCTCCCGTTCCGGGATTGAGGCTGAAGTTGCGGCGGGCCGTCTGGCCTACGCCAAGCTGCCGGGAATGCTTCCGGCTGACGGGTCTTTTGTGCTGGCTTGGCGCAAGGATTATACACTCTCTCCGCTCCAGCAGGCTTTTGCCGGGATGGCGGCGGGTTATGTATGAAAAAACGGTATCCCCTGAGCGCCTGTGTAACTGCGCTAACGGGGATACCGTGTAGTGGTGAACCTTATTATCTTTTGACAGCGACCAGGGTGAAGGTCTTGGGAATTCCCTTATCGTACACATCCGACGACAGATTAGGCTCCTCCACCAGCTCTCTTATCACCAGTCCGCTGGCTGCGGCAGCAGTAACCAGCTCGCCCAGCGTCCAGCGCCGCCAGTAGACGACATTCGGCTTGACCGCCTCCGCCGCTGCTCCTGAGGACGGCATATATTTGGAATAGGACACCTGCTTCTCTTCAAGCGCCGTATCAAAATAATCCCCGCTCACCTTATGCTTGCGCACCTTGGCCGTCGACCCCTTGGAGGAGATCAGCTTGGTCGTTACCGGATGGAAATCCCGCAGCACGAACGTCCCGCCGGGTGCCAGCAAGCGGTATGCCGTAGCCATGAACGGAGCCAAATCCGTAAAATAATGAACAATCCCCATTTCGGCAAAAACCGTATCATAAGAGCCGTTAAGATACGCTTCCGGCAGCTCCAGGACATCCGACACGATATAATCAAGCTGTACCCCGGCCGCCTGCGCGAGTTCACCGGCATAACGGGCATTGGCCTCCGAGAAATCCGCGACAGTCACCTCAGCGCCCAGCAGTCCCAGCGCCACCGCTTTCATGCCGTTAGAGCCCATCAGATTCATGATCCTCCGGCCCTTCACTTCACCGAGATAGGTATTCAGCGGATACAGCTTCCCCGCAGGGTCCTTAGACAGCTTCTCCGCAGCCTCGGCAGGGGTTCCGAACCGGCTGGTCCAGGCCGCATAGGTATCCTCATTCCACAGCTCCTCGCTGGTAGGTGGCGCTTCCTTATTAAGGCCATCCGGTTCATTCTGATTAGGTTCATTCATTGCTTTCGTTACCCCTTTATCTATGTTCTATAAAATGTAATCAAACCGCCTAGGAAGCATTCGGCAGAGACTGCCGGAGCTTCAGCGCTTTCCTGCGCCCGGCATACAGATAGACGCCCAGCCCGGCCATGACCAGCACCCCGCCAGCCCACTGCAGGCCGCTAAGCTGCTCACCCAGCAGCAGGAATGCCAGAATGCTCGCGCCGACAGGCTCTCCCAGGATATTCATCGAGACAGTAGTCGCAGACGTATATTGCAGCAGCCAGTTGAACAGGATATGGCCGAAGACGGTTGGCACTACCGCCAGCAGGACGAAGATGCCCCATTCCCGGGCCGGATAATCGAAGAACGGTATGCCGGTCACGAGATTGTAGACGGCAAATACGATGGCCGCAGCGATAAATACAATCAGGCTGTACAGATAGGACGGCATACGCGCCACCAGCTTTTGTCCAAGCAGCATATGCGCGGCTACCGCTACGGTTCCGCCAACCGACAGCATGTCGCCCTTCAGATTCTCAGCAGACAATCCAATGTCTCCCCAGCCGATAAAAGTAACGCCGAAGATGGCAATCGCCATCCCCAGAATGGCAAAGATCGAATTACGCTCTTTATACAGTATGTACGCACCGAACATAATGAATAACGGCTCCAGCGCCATAATCATCGTCGAGCTGGCTACCGAGGTATAACTCAGCGAACCCATCCACAGCAGAAAATGCAGGGCAAGCATGACACCGGACACTCCCAGCAGCAGCCAGTCCTTCCGCCGCAGCTGAAAGAGTGCCCCGCTATAGGGACGGGCGAACGGCAGCATCAGCAGCGAGGTGAACAGCAGCCGGTACATCCCTTGGACCGATACGGGCGCGGAGCACCATTTAATGAAGATAGAAGAAAAAGAGATGGCCACAATTCCGATTACCATCAAGAGAGGCACGGGAACGGGCGGTTTATTAGTACGCATAACAGAACGCCCCTTCATAGGATGTAAGACTCATTATGTTAATTTAACGTAAATCGGAGAAAAATGCAGCATTTTTTCATTTCCAACGCAAAACAAAGGCGCAGAATCCGCCTCTGACGGGTTCCATGCCTTATATTTGTTCAAATATAAGAAATTATATGTTTCACACCATAACTTATCCTTCTATTTCTCGCTGAAACGGTACCGTCCTTTAAAAGGACGGCAATGCCGTTTCCACTTGTCCTTATCCGTGCAGCAGCGGGGAATACATCATCAGTGCGTGGTTCTCGGCCACCGCTTCGTCACCGGCCAGCTCTCCGCTATGCGTCAGCACCCTGCGGCGGATTGCGTTGCGCCGGATATACCCGCCCCATGGCTCCAGGCTGATACGGTGCCCATCTTCATAGACTTCATAATGGTAGAGCTGCTGTCCTGCACAGCGCCATTCCCCGTACAGATGCGTCTCATCCAGATGCAGCTTAAGCTGATAAGCATGCTCTGTATCATTGCGCAGCTGAAGATCCAGATAATTATAGGCACAGGTAGCCCCGCTGCCAAAGGGCTGGGTCCGCTGCTCATCGGGAAAGACATCATAGCTGTGCCGGTGTCGTTCGGTAACGGTCAACGGGGTATGCAGCGTCATCCAGTAGATCAGATTGGACAATTGGCAGAGCCCGCCGCCTGTGCCGGAACGGAACCCGCCATAGTGTAGCACCATTCCGTCCAGGTAGCCTTTTCTTCGCGTCGGTTTGCCGATCCTGCGCCAATAAGAGAAGCTCTCGCCTGGTTGTATGACAAGCCCGTCAAGCTTCGCCACCGCGAGCCTCAGGTTCACGATTTTGTTGTGCTGAAGCTGCATATCGACATTGCGTAATTTGCGCAGCAGCGGTGTAGCATGGCTGGCCGCTTCGTACGGCAGAGCTTCACTGCGCTGTTCTGTAGCCAGGCGGCCGCTGGCTGTGATCCATCTCCAGTATCTTTTCCAGGTAAAATACCGCTTCCCTGCAAACAAACGCAGCTTGGACCGCCGGATGGGCTTCATAGCCTGCATCGTCATTGCTTCTACCTCCCCCGTGTAGCTATTGTGCCGATTCTATAATTATATTACCCTTCTACTCTGGAAGCTTCTCAGAGATTACCAGAATAAATGTAGCAAGCGGTCCCAGCAGCAACGACAACAGAAACCAGTTCATTCCGCTCCGGTTCTTTCCTTGCGCCAGTCCGGCATTAATCAGAGCCAGTGTACCCCAGCCTGCGTAATAACCATTCTCCATTATAATTCCTCCTCTGTTTCCTGCAAATAGTAAAAGACCGGGCCTCCCTGCTCAGGAAGCCCAGTCTTAAGTATAGCTAATTTTTATGAGAAAATCTTACTTCCCCCGCTTATTATGCCAGATCAGGGCATGCAGCTGCGGCAGCACCCGTGCACGGTTCATCTGCGGATCGGCAATGACTAGCTGGAACAGCCATTCCAGCCTCCCCAGCAGGCGGCCTGAGATGTCGCCTTCCTCGGTGACGTTATCGTTGCCCGGCTGCAGGAATAGCGGAACCTCAGGGTATCTGAAATGTATCTTACGGGCATATTCATAATCCTCCTGATTAAAAACAACCACCTTCAGGCTATGTGAAGCCTTGCCGTTATCAGCGACTCTATGCATAATCTCATCCAGCTTATCCCAGTCCGTCTGCATCCCGGAGCTGGGCGGCTTGGGGCTGATCGTCAACACATCCACCTCATGGAACCAGTCCTGCCACCGGCTGCCCTGCGTCTCAATCGCCGCCTGAATGCCTCGCTCGTGGAGTAAGGAGATGAACTCTCCCATCGCCTCCCCGATCAGTGCCGGGTTCCCCCCGGAGATGGTGACACAATTGAAATTCTCCCCGGCCAGCTCCAGCAGCCCGGAGAGAATCTCCTGCGGCGTAAGCATCGTTACTTTATCCTTGGCCGAGCCGTCCCAGGTGAAGGCGGAATCACACCAGCCGCAGCGGTAGTCGCAGCCGTAGGTGCGGACGAACATCGTTTTGACGCCAATGACCGCGCCTTCCCCCTGAATCGTCGGGCCGAACATTTCAATCACAGGGATTTTACTCATGATCGCAGCCACCATACAGCCGGTAAGCCGGTCCCTCCTCGGGAATATCTGCTGCCAGCACCTCAGCCCAGGAGGTAGGAGTCTCCCATAGCTTGACTGAGTACACCGGCAGCGCCGCCCGTTTCAGCTCATAGGCAATGTAAGCAGACAGATTCTCTGCTGTGGTACGGAAGGAGAGCAGCGCGACTTTGGAGCCTGTCGAGAGTAGTGTCTCCAGCACAGGTTCATTGCCCATCGCCAGAAAAGCATGATCCAGCCGTTCAATCACCGCCGCCTGTACAGCCGCCTTAATATCGCTGAAATCGATGACGAAACCTTCATCCGACTGCCCTTCCTCAGCGGACGGCACTCCTTTCAGCACTACCTCCAGCTTGTAGGTATGCCCATGCAGATTGCTGCATTTCCCCTTGTGTCCGATGAGCTGATGGGCAGCGTCGAAGGTGAAGATTTTGCAGACGGCTACTTCGCCCCGCATTATAGTCCCGCCTCCTGACGCTCTGCCTCATATTGCTCCAGACCGCGCTGACGCAGGAGACATGCCGGACAGGTGCCGCAGCCGCTGCCAATGATCCCGTTATAGCAGGTCAAGGTCTGCTCCCGGACATAATCGAACTGGCCCAGCTCGTCTGCCAGCTTCCAGGTTTGCTTTTTGTCCAGCCACATCAGCGGGGTATGAATGACGAACTCCACATCCATCGACAGATTAAGCGTGACATTCAGCGACTTCACGAACACATCACGGCAGTCCGGGTACCCGCTGAAGTCCGTCTGGCAGACCCCGGTGATAATGTTGGAGTAGCCAAGCTGCTTGGCCAGAATGGCCGCGAAGGACAGGAACAGCAGATTACGTCCATCCACGAACGTACTGGGCAGCTCTTCTCCCTCGCCTGCGGTAATGTCAATATCATCCCGGGTCAAGGCGTTGGGAGCAAGCTGGTTCAGCAGCCCCAGGTCCAGAATATGCTGCTTCACACCGAACCTCGCGGCAATTGCCTTGGCGACTTCAATCTCGGCCGCATGGCGCTGATTATAATTGAACGTGACCACCTGAACCTCATGGAACTCCTGCAACGCCCACGCCAGGCAGGTCGTACTGTCTTGGCCGCCGCTGAAGACGACTAATGCTTTTCTATTTACCATAATGATCTCTCCTCCTGATGGCTCTGTGAAGTTGGTTCCTGCGGATTAACGGTTGTCCACTTTCTCGGGATACAGATCATGATTCATCAGCCGGTGCTCGGCCATCGCCTCATATTTGGTTCCCGGACGCCCCCAGTTGCAGTAAGGATCGATGGAAATACCGCCGCGCGGCGTGAATTTGCCCCACACTTCGATATAACGCGGCTCCATCAGCGAGATCAGATCATTCATAATAATGTTGACACAGTCCTCATGGAAATCCCCATGATTACGGAAGCTGAACAGATAGAGCTTCAGTGACTTCGATTCTACCATTCGGATATCAGGAATGTACGAGATATACATCACCCCGAAATCCGGCTGACCGGTCACGGGACACAAGCTGGTGAACTCGGGACAGTTGAATTTGACAAAATAATCGCGGCCGGGATGTTTGTTATCGAACGCCTCCAGAATCCCCGGATCATAGCCGAACTTGTACTGCGTGCCTTGGTTGCCCAGCAGGGTAACCTCCTGCATTTCTTCTTGCCTTCTACCTTCTAACATGACAAAAAACCCCTCTCTTTTCCCTAGGCTCATGGCCTGAACTGGAAAGAAGAACGAGATTTCGAAAACCTGGCTCTACTAAGATAGCTTAGTTTTTTATAGAGGGAGTTCGCGAACCTCTCCTGCGCGCGGCGCAGATTCCTTCTTTATCTTGGTGCGTCTTGAACTATACCATGATTGCAGCGGGCTTGACAACCCTCACAGCTGATCCAGAATCAGCGAGCACAGCAGTCCCATCGCAGCGATGAACCCCGTGAGCGGCCCCCCTTCTTCGTAGGCTTCGGGCATCATGCTGGAGGACACCATGGCAATAATTCCTCCTCCGGCAAAAGAGGCAATCACCGCTTCCGTATAACTGCTTGCGTGATCCATGAACGCATACCCAGCCCCTGAGGCCAGTGTGGAGATAGCGAGCACGCCGAGCCACAGCAGCATAATCTTGCCTTTGCCATAACCGTCCTGCTTCAGTCCAGCTGTGCTGGATAAGCCTTCAGGAATATTGCTGATGAAGATAGCAATGACCAGCAGTACGCTAACGCCCTGACCCGCAATGAGACTTGCGCCGATCATGATCGATTCAGGAATTGCATCCAGTACCGTTCCGGCAAAAATAGCCAGACCTCCGCCCTTGGCGTCGCTCTTCCCTGATGAGGCTCTGGCTGAGCGCTTGCGTCCGGCTCCGCCCTTGCGCGAGATCAGCCAGTCGAACACCGTGAACACCAGTGCCCCGGCGGTGAACCCGATAATCGTCGGGGCCAGCCCGCCGTCACTGGCAGAATCCTCTAACAATTCATACGCCGCCGCGCCGATCAACACCCCGGTACCGAACGCCATAATGAAGCCGATCAGCTTGCTTCGAATACGCAGGAATAACGCCAAGAGAGCGCCAATCAAGACCGCCGAGCCGGAGACTGCGCCCCATAATAATGCGTTCCCCATTCGATTCACCTTCTTATAAGATATTGGCATCATTACAATGCATAAGAATAGTTTACACACGAATGAAGAAAGGCAAACACCCTGCATAGTACAACTAAATTGCACGGATTCATTTGTATTGAAAGGGGTAACTTAGAAATAACAATCTCTATTAACCGAAGGATGGGATCATACTATGGAAGCAAACGTACAGAAGCTTATCGATTGGCTGGAAGCCCGCAAGGATACAACACTGGTCATCGAAAAACGGGAGCTGGAGGATCTGGACACTGTCCATTTCAAGCTGGAGACCGTAGACTACCGGAACGCTGACGATGTCATTGATGATTATCTGGACAGTGCGGTCATTCTGCGCGGTACAGGCAGTACCCTGAATGCCGATGGTGAGCTGGTGCCCCTGCCGCAGCCGGGATATGAGCTGGCAGTGAGCGGGCTACAGCTTCATGAAGTGTCCGAAGCCAAGGTGGACCTGCAGACGAGCCGGGCGATATATTCGCTGGCTGTAAGCTGATTATCCGGCGGCTCCGGCCGTAAGAATCTAAAGAGGGTGCAGCTCTAAGCCAACATACCGGCTTAGGACTGCACCCTCTTTTCAAATATAAGAATTTATGTTTTTTGCGCTATAAATTATCCTTCTATTTCTCGCCGAAACGGCACCGTCCTATAAAAGGACAGCAAAATCGTTTCCACTTGGCAAAAACTATCGCCTATAATTCTTCCCCGATAATCTCCACTTCCGTCTCCAGCTCTACATCGAACTTGTGCTTCACCGCTGAGCGGACATGCTGGATTAATCCGATATAATCACTGGCCGTTGCATTGTCGGCGTTGACAATGAAGCCCGCATGCTTACGCGAGACCTCTGCGCCTCCGATGCGCGTACCCTGGAGTCCGCTCTCCTGAATCAGCTGCCCCGCGAACCGGCCCGGCGGCCGCTTGAAGACACTGCCGCAGGACGGATACTCCAGCGGCTGCTTCGATTCCCGCAGATAGGTTAACTCATCCATGGACGCCTTAATCGCGGCAGGATCGCCTGGAAGAAGCTTGAATCTCGCCTCCAGTACAATATACTGTCCGCTGGCGAAGATGCTGCTGCGGTATCCCCATTCCAGCTGATCGCTGTGCAGGGTGAGGAGCTGGCCATTCTGATCGATCACAAGCGCACTGTGCAGGACATCCTTCACTTCACCGCCGTAGGCTCCGGCATTCATATACAGAGCCCCGCCTACCGTGCCGGGGATGCCGCAGGCGAATTCCAGACCGGTCAGCTCCTGCTCCAGCGCATAGCGCGAGACATCGATAATCTTCGCCCCGCACTGCGCATACAGCAGCCCGTCACGGATGCCCATCCCGGACAGATCCGAGGTCTGGAGCACGATGCCGCGGATGCCTCCGTCCCGGATAATGACATTGGAGCCGTTGCCGAGAATCGTAAGCGGGATCTGATGATCAAGGGCATAGGCAGAGATGATCTGGATCTCTTCATATGTAACCGGGGCAGCCAAGATATCCGCTTCGCCGCCCATGCGGGTATAGACCAGATCCTTAAGGCTCTCACGGCGCTTCAGCGAGCCTGCTGTTACTAGCGGCTGCAAATCCTCATATATGTTGTCAATATTCATTCTTCATACTCCTAACTCTATGAACAAGATAATGGTGGTGCTTATTGCCGGGCCATCACGGCTTCAGCAACCACAACTTTAACAACGAACAGGCTCCCTTGTCAATGACAGGAGCCTGTTAAGAAGCTGCATATAGCAATATTATGCTTCGAAATTCCCAATTATACCCTATTTGACAGCCGCCGTGCTCTCGGAACGGAATTCCTCCCGCCGTGCGGACCGTTCCTCCTCCTTCATCCGGGGACAGGTATAACACAGCCGCCCGCCCTCAGTCCTGTAATACATGCAGCAGCGGTTACGCATCTGAACCGTCTGCTGCGGGTCCGCGAGCGATTCGATTCTCCGCACCTTCACCTGGAACGGATTCCGCGGCATCCCGAATACGGCAGCAGGCAGCTCATCCTTCAGATAGGCGTAATCCTCCTCCAGCCGGCGTAGCTGGAGCGGATCTGTAAGCTCAGCAGCAAAGGCTTCCGCATAATAATTGAATTTGGTCGGCATCTGTCCCCAGATCTCCCCATGCGAAAGGCCGCTCACCTGTGAAGCCATGCGGATCAGCGGCACGGCTGTGCTCTGGTAGAAGCTGGTGAGCACCTCATTGCGCCAGGCCTTCCGTTCAGGCTCATCCGCAGGAGCTTGTCCCATCCCCCATTCACGAAGCGAGAAGGCAACACGGCAGTAGCCGTCTGCCGGAACGAGATGCAGCTGAAGGTTCCGTAAGCTGAAGTCCGGTACACATAGGTAGCCGGTCACGGAATACTGGACCGCGAGTGCAATAATGCTCAGATAACCACCGAAATACGCACCGGCCGCTTTATCGTCAAGCGCCTTCATCAGCGGCCGGTAAGCCTCCATGAAGGTCCTCATCCCCGCCTCTTCTGCCAGTTCTGCAGCGGCGAAGGAATACACGGCTCCTTCGGGTACCTTAGCATGGAGATCGAACTTGGAACTATATTCTTGCCTCAGGAATTCATTCATGTTCCTCTCCTACAGCCCGGCAACTTTGTACGCAGCCAGCTCGTAAGGCAGACAGAGCGGCACACCTGTACGCGGATCAGGCACAATATCCGCCTCAATGCCGAATACCTCACGCAGCACTGCCGGTGTCATTACCTCATTCGGAGCGCCTTCACTGATCACATTGCCGGATTTGATCGCTACCATATGCTGCGCGTAACGGGAGGCATGGTTCAAATCATGGACAACCATAATGATCGTCCGGCCTTCCTGCTCATTCAGCTTCTGCAGCAGCTGAAGCACCTCCAGCTGATGGGCCATATCCAGGAAAGTCGTCGGCTCATCAAGGAACAGAATCTCCGTCTGCTGTGCCAGCGCCATGGCGATCCAGGCCCGCTGCCGTTGTCCGCCGGAGAGCCGGTCAATCGGCCGGTCACGGAATTCATTCATGCCGGTCAATTCAATCGCCTCGGCAATAATGCTGCGGTCTTCAGGCGTCAGGCTGCCGAAGCCCTTCTGATGCGGATACCGACCGTACCCTACCAGCTCAGATACCGTTAACCCGTCCGGGGCAGTAGGATTCTGCGGCAGAATCGCCAACTGGCGGGCCACCTCTTTGGTGGACAGATTGTGAATAGACTTCCCGTCCAGCATGACATTGCCGCTCTTCGGCTTCATGATCCGGGCCATCGTCTTCAGAATCGTGGACTTCCCGGAGCCGTTCGCTCCGACGAGCGCCGTAATCTTCCCTGTCGGAAGCGACAGATTCAGCCCCTTTACAATCATTGTCTCCGCATATCCGATGCTCA
Source organism: Paenibacillus sp. FSL P4-0338 (assembly GCF_038002365.1). Classification (NCBI taxonomy): domain Bacteria; kingdom Bacillati; phylum Bacillota; class Bacilli; order Caryophanales; family Paenibacillaceae; genus Paenibacillus; species Paenibacillus sp. FSL P4-0338. The sequence goes on from NZ_JBBOCG010000001.1 coordinate 1,892,946, forward strand.
GCTGCTCTGTATTTAAACGTTCCGACATGATAACACTCCTCGTATAAATGTAATGGAGCAAGGCTCCTCTATTATAAATATGGCTATGAAACAGACAAGCTCAATTATTGCTTATAGATTGATGATATTGATTCTCATTATCTCTGTCAACTAAAACGTAAAAACGGCCGCCTCCGCATGAAGCAGAAACAGCCGTCTTTCTATAATCTTCTATATTATTTATGCAGATGGAAAGGAACCGTGGCGATGACAATATCCTTCTGATTCATCAGATAAGAGCGGATGAACAAGCTGGTCTGATTATGCAGCACCGCCTGCCACCAATGCTTGGTAACGAATTGCGGAATCAGGACGGTAATATGATCCGTTGAAGAGGTCTTCCATTCTACTGTATCGATGAATTTCACCAGCGGGCGGATAATACTGCGGTAGCGGGAGCGCAGTACGATCAGGCGTACTCCGGGGTTCCACTCCTCCCACTTCTGCTCCATCTTGTGAATCTCTTCTTCATCAAAGCCTACATATACAGCGACCACATTATCAGTCAATGACTTCGCATAGCTGATCGAATGTAGTACTGCGCGGGTCACACCGGCGACCGGAACGACTACGGTGCTTCCTTTGATACAAGGCTTATCGGTAGCGGGACAGATCCGCAGCTGATCGGCAATATTCATATAATGGCGGTGAATCCGGTGGAACACGATAATGACGACCGGCAGGAAGATGAAGGCCATCCACACGCTGGAGAATTTGGTGATAATGAAGATCATGGTGATCGTTAACGTGGTGAGCATCCCGACCGTATTCACGGCGAACTTGCTCTGCCAGCCTTGCGGCTTCGTTCTGTACCATTGGACCATCATGCCTAGCTGCGACAGCGTGAACGGAATGAATACCCCTACTGCATATAATGGAATGAGTCCTTCCGTATTCCCGTGAAATGCAGCTACGAGCACTGCCGACATGACGCCGAGGAAAATAATGCCGTTGGAGAAGCCAAGCCGGTCGCCGCGCACCATGAAGGCATGGGGCAGATATTTGTCTTTGGCGAACATGAACGCCAGCAGCGGGAAGGCCGAGTACGCCGTATTGGCTGCCAGGAACAGGATAACCGCCGTAATCCCCTGAATGAAGAAGTACAGCCCGCCACGGCCGAAGGTAGACTCGGTAATCTGTGAGACCACGGTGGCCTTCTCATCGGGCATGATGCCGTACCAGTAAGCCAGCAGCGTAATGCCTGTGAACATAGCTCCGAGAATGAGGCCCATGAGCATCAGCGTTTTGGCTGCATTTTTCTCCGCCGGCGCTTTGAAGTTAGGAATGGCATTGGAGACCGCCTCTACCCCGGTTAGGGCCGAACAACCGGAGCTGAATGCCTTCAGCAGCAGGAACATACTGACATTGGAGACTGCCGTACCAATCTCAGGAACGTGTGCATGAGCCCCGCCGGTTGCATATTTGAAGATCCCTGCGATAATCAGCACGAAGATGGAGACGACGAACAGATAGACCGGGATGGCGATGAACGAAGCCGATTCGGTCACCCCGCGCAGATTAACAATCGTTAAGAGTACGATAACAGATACCGCTATGAGGACACTATGATTATGCAGATTTGGAAAAGCTGAAGTGATCGCGTCCGTCCCCGCCGAGGCGCTTACCGCCACCGTCAGAATGTAATCCACCAGCAGCGAGCCGCCGGCCAGAAGCCCAGTATGCACTCCAAGATTGGTTTTGGCTACAATATAAGCTCCTCCGCCCTGCGGATAAGCGAATATCGTCTGCCGATAGGACAGAATCAGAATAGCCAGCAAGCCCAGTACGGCTAATGCAATTGGCAAGGAGTACCAGATGGCGGTGAACCCGGCGGCCACCAGTACGATTAGAATTTGTTCTGTTCCGTAGGCTACAGACGAGAGCGCATCAGAAGACAGGACAGCCAGTGCTTTCACCTTGGATAACTTTTCATGATCGAGTTCGTTCGACTTCATCGGACGCCCGATCAATAGTCGTTTTACCTTGCTTACCATTGTAGTAACAGTTCCTCTCTTGGTTAAGTTGAAAATGGGGTTTCCCTGCGCTGTTTTCATAAGTGGATTTCATAAATGCAGGCACCAAAATAAGCATACGGAAATGATCCGCATGCCTAATGTGCATGGTCATTATCCCACTAGTGGCTTACGAGGTTAGCTGGCGGATTCGGACTGTGGTAGCCCTACGGTTACAGCCCTTGCGGCCTGCTCCGATTCACCCCTTTTGGCCTTGGCCAAAGTGTGGTTCCCCCGTTTTTCCTTCCGGAAAATTCAGCGCATATTCAACTTCTCACAAGGACTAATATTAAGCTACAATACGTCTTCCGTAAAGCGTGGAAACAAATGAAAAAAGAATGAAAAGCACTCAAAACAACCAAATTCATCATCCGGTATGTCTTGATCTTTCATTCTCTTTCATTATCCCTTTAACACGTGATTTTACAGGGTTTTTGTATATTATTTTTCGCTAAAATTAAGGGGATTCTCTTCTCTTCCTTCTGCCCGTCAGCTTCTTACTCTGCAGGCTCCTCTTTCCGTCCTGTCCAGAGCAGAATGGAGATTAAGACAAAGGCTATAAGTGCAAGCAGAGGGATCGTAACAAATCCGAACCAATTCAGATAATCCTTGTTGCACGGTACGCCGATGGTGCAGGGAAGCACCTTGCTGAGCGCCGGAATTTTCTGCTCTGCATAATGATAAATAGAGATACAGCCGCCGATCAGACTAAGGGGAAGCACATAAGGAATGATCCGCTTGTCCGCCCGGTAGGTGGCGATCCCCAGCAAGAACAGCTGCGGGTACATGAAGATCCGCTGGAACCAGCACAGCTTGCACGGCTCGTAATGCAGGACCTCACTGAGATACAGGCTTCCCGCTACAGCCACCACACAGACGAACCAGGCCAAGTAGAGACAATTTCGCCGGCAGAAGGCAGAGAAGGCTGTCATTGGGCAGCTCCCGCTGCTGCTGTAGCTGCTTGAATCTGAGCGTCAATCTCCTCCATATTGAAAGGCTCCTTCACCTTGATGCCGTTCACGAACAAGGAAGGTGTATTCGTTACGCCCGCATCCGTGCCAAGCTGAATATCCCGGTCCAGCTCCTTCGCATAGGTGCGGTCGTCAATATCCTTGCGCAGCAGGTCATAATCGACCGGCAGCTCCAGCTGCTTGGCGAGACTCACCATGAAGTCAGGCGTAGCCCACTCCTTGTCTTCATTCCCCTGGTTGGCATAGATCGCATCGAAGTATTTCCAGAACGCTTCCTGGTTCTGATGATACACCGATAGCGCTGCCAGGGAGGCCGTTCTGGAATCCTTGCCGATGAAGGCCAGATTCACGAAATAGAAGGCTGCTTTATTCTGATCTACATAACCCTGAACGATCTGCGGTTTGATCACACCGGTGAACTGGGCGCAAGCCGGACATTTGAAATCGCCGAATTCCACAATTTTAACCGGAGCATCCTCCTTGCCAAGCCGCATCATTTCGCTGTAATTGAAGGCAACCGGCTTACTGTCTGTACCGGCAGGAGAAGAGTCCTTCGAAGCAAGTATGAATAAGCCTACAAAAATAATAACGACGATAGCCACCGTACTCACGATCAGAATTCTCGTTTTCTGCTTCTGCTGTTCCTGCTCTGCCCTGCGCTTCTCCTGCTTGCTCATTTGGGGAGCCATGACATTGTTCTTTTTTGTTTTGCTCAAAGAGAGTTCCTTTCCGTCCTCAGGACTGTCGTGATAAAAGAATAGTTACTTTCAAATTATATAATGTTAACTCTCTTGTTGGCAATCGCTGCTTATACGGCTTCGTTCTCCTCTGCTGACTCCCCGCCCCCTGTATCCTTGCCGAAGAATACCTCCGGGGAATGCTCCTGCGACTGCAGCTTAATTCTGAAGAAGAATTGTGTACCGCCTCCCTCTGCCGGTTCTGCCCAGATCTCTCCTTGCATCAGGTCTACAAGCTTCTTGCAGATCGCAAGGCCCAGACCCGTTCCGGGGTATTTGCGGGTATGCGACGCGTCCACCTGCGAGAAGGACTGGAAGAGCAGCTGCAGCTTATCCGGGGAGATGCCAATGCCGGTGTCGCGCACCATGAATTGCAGCGCCTGAGCGGTCTCCCTGACGCCATAGGACTCCACCTTAACCGTTACCGTGCCGGATGGCGTGAATTTCACCGCATTGCCGATCAGATTGATCAGAATCTGGCGGATACGCGCAGCATCCCCGGTGAACTTGTCGGGAAGCCCCTCTTCGATCACAAGCTCCAGGGATAACGGCTTGTCTTGCGTGCTCACCACGAACAGATCCATACAGCCCTGGAGAAGCGCCTTCAGCCCGAATGTATCCTTGGTCAACGAGAGACTATCCGCCTCCAGCCGGGAGATATCGAGAATATCGCTCATCACATGCAGCAGAGCGTGGCTGCTTGTACTCTGAAGCCGCAGGAGCTCCAGATGCTCGGGATTGCTGATATCCTCGGCCAGCAGCTGGTTGACACCGATAATGCCGTTCAGCGGTGTGCGAATCTCATGGCTCATGGTGGCAAGGAACTCGCTCTTCATCGTCACAGCACTCTCCGCGGCATCCCTGGCCTCCAGCAGCTCATACTGATACTTCATAAGGGCTGTCACATCCTCGGCCACAATATAGACCCACTGCTCCGTATGATGCAGCAAAGGAAAGACGGTGACACTGCAAATCAGCTGCTCCCCGCCTTTGCTCCGGACCTTCAGCTCAAGCTTAGAGGACTGGCCCCGTGACGCACGTGTTACGGCATCCCGAACAGCCGCTTCATCCCGTTCGCTGTACAGTATCGCCTTATAATTCCCCAGTTCCTCTCTGCTATATCCGGTAATGTCCCGCAGAGCAGGATTAGCACTGATAATCTTCTTGCGTGCAGGATCAATACAGATCACCATATCAGGGTTATGCTCAAACAGCGCAGTATACCGCTGCTCATTAAAAGCTGCTGACTGGAGTATCCGCTGCCGGTCCCTGTACAGCAGAGCAAGGACGATCGACACAATGAACAGGAAAGAGCCGCAGAGAATCATTCCCAGTATGGAATCCTGCAAATAGAGCACTTGTCCGGCAGCACTGGTCTGTTCTCTTATCGGGAATGAAGCGCCCGCCATGGCAGCGTAATGGATGCCTGTGAACGCGCCGGTCAGGGTCAGGACAAGCAGCAGTTTTTTGAAGCTGAACATATTGTAGGCCTGCTCCAGCCACTTCGGATCATAGGATGCGGTGACCACCGGGACGATCAGGGCGAACAACACCGCCAGTGTAATAGAGAAGGCGCCTTGCTCATACGTTGCCGTAAGTCTCATCGACAGAATGCCGCTGAAATGCATAATCAGGATGCCGCTGCTGAACAAGAGGCCGCCCAGAGCCAGATAGACCCTGCTGCGGGTGTGCGGGTTATTCAGCATAACTAACAGCATATAAGAAGCTGCGATGGGGATCACTAGAGAGAACGCCAGCAGAGGCAGATTATACGATACCGGAACGCCCATTTCCATTGCCCGCATCCCGATGAAATGCATGCTCCACAGGCCTGTGCCAAGCACCAGCGAGATGAGTAGAATGAACCGGGAGCTCCGCTGGCCGCGAAGCAGGCGTTCCGTCAGATCGAGCGCCGTGAAGCAGGAGAGAAAGGCTACCGCAACCGACAAGAGGACAAGCAGATCATTGTAAGTGTTCAAAGGATGCTCCAACGCTCCCGCCCCTTTCTTGAGTCGGATATATTACATGTATTTACACTCCCTTACCCGCCTTAAATCCAGCCGAATCGCAATAACGCCAGAACCATTCATCCATATAATGACAAAGAACCTTATAATGACAAAAAAGCACAGCGCTGTAGTAGCGCCATGCTTATAGTATATGCAACAGCTTATGCTCCGGCTTCTTCCGTCAATAACTGCAGCTTCAGCAGCTTAATCCGGGAAATCCGCTTATTATCGGTTTCTTCGACCACGAATAAATGATTGTCGAACTCAATAGACTGGCCCTTTTGCGGCGGATTGACCTCCAGCTTGGAATACAGCCAGCCGCCGATCGTATCATAATCATCAGTCTCCATATGGATTCCGAGCTTGTCGTTAATCTCTTCAATCAGCATCAGTCCGTCTAAAGAGAACTCATCCTCTCCCAGCTGCTCAATGCCGGGCCGCTCCTCGTCGAACTCATCCTGAATCTCACCGACAATCTCTTCCATAATATCCTCCAGTGTAACCATCCCCGAGGTACCGCCGTATTCATCAATAAGAATGGCGATCTGGGTCTTGGCACGCTGCATGACCTTCAGGAGGCTGCTGATCTGAATCGATTCCGGTACCGTCAATATCGGACGGATCAGTTCATTATAGCTCGGTGCCTTCTCCCGAATCATATCCTTGATATGAATGAAACCAAGAATATGGTCCTTGTCACCGTCACAGACCGGATAACGGGTTCTCATGCCATCGAAGGCAATCTCCAGATTCTCCTCCGTCTCCAGATGCGTGTTCAGACAGATCATCTCGGTACGCGGAATCATAATCTCCCGGGCCATCGTGTCGGCAAATCCAAAAATATTATCCACCAGTGTCATTTCTGTGTTGTCGATCAAGCCGCTTTTGTTACTCTCCTGCATCAGAATGCGGATTTCTTCCTCCGTATGCGCAGTAGCCAGCTCGGAAGCCGGTGTCAGACGGAAGATCCTCAGCAGTCCCCGGGCAAGCCCGTTAACCACCCAGATGAATGGAAACATGATCCGGTAGAACACATTCATCGGTCCCGCAGTTAACAGAAGCACCGCCTCAGCCTTATTCACAGCAATGGTCTTCGGTGCAAGCTCGCCGAGTACGATATGGAGAACCGTGATGAACATGAAGGCAATAATCAGGGAGATGACAAATACGGTCGTTTCATCAAAGCCCAGACCTCTGACCAGCGGCCCCACAATCGTGGCCACGGCCGGTTCTCCCAGCCAGCCCAGTGCAAGTGAAGCAAGGGTTACCCCAAGCTGGCAGGCCGACAGAAATCCATCCAGATTATGGACAATGTTCCTTGCCGCCAGCGCTCTCTTGCTGCCTTCCTCAATCAGCGATTCAATGCGCCCGCTGCGCACCTTCACCATCGCGTACTCCACCGAAACGAAAAAACCGTTAAGCAGCACAAGCAAAATAATAAGTCCTACATGTAATATACCGGGTAAAGGGTCGCTCAATTTATACTCCTATCCACCGTAATCTGTACGGCTGGATAGGCCCACCTCCTTCGTTTGCTCAAAATGTCAGACTCGATTACGCTAAGAGAACCCTTGCGTATCAATTCCCCAATGCCCTCATCTCCTATACAAAATCACGGATTATAAATAATACTTTCATTATATAAATATATTAGGTGAAACAGCAAGCATGCGTGTCCCCTCGAAAAATACAGCATATGTACGTACGGGAGCATAAGTAACGGCTGACCGCCTTCAAACCAAGGCGGACAGCCGTTTTTGGATGATTCTATGGATAAATGCCCGGAAAAGCGGTTTAGCAGTTGCGTACTCCCAGCGGATTCCCGATTACACCCGGATATTGATAGACAAGCGGCTCTTCGAAAGTGGCGTAATCAAAGTTAACCATCAGCAGCACCACCCGCTGTCCGGTAGCCCGGTCGCTGATAATCAGGTGGTCACGGCCCGCAGCTTCAAGCACCCCGGTGTAGACCTTGGCATTCCAGTCCTTGTTATTCTCATATGTGAAATAGAAGGTGCCCACCTTGCCAAGATTCAGGCGGAAAATATTCTCCACATAGGACTGTTCAAACACGGGTGCAGCTGTGGAGACCACCGTGCCGCCGGGCATCATGGGACTTCCGCTGCTTACCTGAGGCGGCATGGCGGCCATGGTGCCCATATTCCCCATGTTTCCCATGTTTCCCATGTTTCCCATGTTTCCCATTTTACCCATATTCCCGATGTGTCCCATGTTATTCATATTGTTCATATTGTTCATATTGCTCATGTTATTCATGTTGTTCATGTTATCCATATTGTTCATGCTGCCTGCGGGATTGCTGCCCATCATATAAGGAACTGGGCGGTACGGTTGAACGATCATGTACGGAATACCTCCTAAAGTGTAATAATTGCCTTGTCTTGCCTAGTATACTGCCGGACAATCTCCCTGTGTCGGAGTGAAGAAGCAGTGGGCCTTGTAGCGTCCGGTATTCTGCTGATTGTACCAGGTCGCCGGGCAATCACCGACCGGGCGGAAGAACCAGAGCGCATTCGAGGCCGGCCAGGTTCGCTCCCCGTTAATCGCTCGTTTCGCCAGCCGGATATCAGCCTCCCGCGCCCGCTGATAGAAATATCCCTTTTGCGGGGCTTCGAAGCCCCCGGGGCTCTGGTACACCATGTCGTTCACACTGCGGATGTTGTTGAAATCCAGACAGTTGCCGAGAATCCGGTTCACGCCGACATTGCCGACCATCAGCATGCCTGACTCCCCATCCTCTTCAGCTTCTGCCCGCATCAGCCGTGCAAGCACTCTTACGTCCTCCGAGTTTGTTTTGATGACAGCCACGCGCTCTCCTCCTTGCATACATTTCATTGACGGGTGAGGCTATGCAGACTATTGTTTTCTCCGTTGTTCTTTTGCTGCTCGCTGTATTGTATGTGTATTCGCCCAGGAGGTGACAGTCTGCACCCAATTTTCTGCCGCTTCCTCATCCGTCCCTATGTTGGCGACACGCCAAAAACCCCCTTGCTCCACAACGGGAACTAGGGGGTCACAATAACCATCTATATTACATTTCCATCTTCTTATCTACTCCGCCGTGGAGTAATGAGGGCGCCGCTGAAAGCCATGATACCGTGTGCCCTGATAGGTCAGTATACCTTGATCCCCCTCAGCGCTCATCCCGTATTCCTGTCCCTCCACCTTGAATTCTCTGCGCACCCCATCTTCAGCTTCATAGGTCAGATAGTAGGTGGTGCTGGTCCGGCTGGAGAGGCTATCCTCCTGGGACTGCTGTTGGCGTACTTCGGTCCGCTTGCTCACGATACGGGCGGGAATGGACTGCAGGGGGGCTTTGTTGTTCCGGCTCCACTGAAGCAATCCCCGGCCAGCAGACACAGCGATGATCCCCACGACCAGAGCGAGAAAGACCGGCAATACCGTTCCTGTAAAATCGAACAGCCAGGATGGATCACTCCCCGTTCCCATTGTCTCTTCCCCCTTATTCCCAAGTAGTTAGCACACCTGCCCCTATAGGCTTCTCTACATGTATATGCCCCTTGTCTGCAAGACAGCACCGGTAGAAACGCAAGTAGAAACGGCTTCGCCGTCCTTTGAAAGGATGGTACCGTTTCAGCGAGAAATAGAAGGATAAGTTATCGTGTTAAACATATAAGGTCTTATATTTGCAAAAAGACCATTCAGGTTCCAGTACTGCCGGGAACTTAAATGGCCTTCTATAATACCCGAGTGGCGGTTACATTAAGCATGTACGAGGTCTAACAGTTGTCTGGTTTCGTTCGTTTCTTCCGGCATCATGCCGTTCTCTGCCCAGCAGGCTTTGCATTGTTCTTCAGTCTGGCACAGGTGAGCGTCATCGCAGTTGTAGCACAGTTGCATCAGGTTTCTAGTCATATAATCCGTTTCAAAAGTTGTCATTGTAATCTCTCCTATTCGGGTTGAAGGTTTGTTTGAAAGTTTGTGAAAAAATGAACTTGCTTTCTATGTGTTAAATATATCACAGGAATCAGAGTTTGTCATGTGATTTTTTTCACATTTTTAAAGAAAATTTTAAATAAGATTTTTCCTTATATTGTAGAGGACTTTAAGCGGATTTAATGTGAAAAAAAGAGGCTATCCGTCAGAACGGATAACCTCTTGCAGAGTATTACATTACACGCCAGCTCTCGCCGCCATTGGTGGTCTGAAGCAGGATCGACCTGCGGTCTTCTTCCTTAGAGATCAGCAGCCAGCCTACATCACTTGAGATGAATTGCAGCTTCACTACCTCCGGATACTCCAGGAGCTTGGACTGCAGCACCGTGCTGGCCGGGAGGGCCGTCCAGGTCACTCCCTGGTTCACCGTCTTATAGAGCAGGTTGCCTTCCAGCGACCAGCCCGTCATGGCATTCAGGAAGTCGGGTGCCACCTTCCGGTTCATCCCAGAGAGCACCGGCCGCCCGAATGTGGTGAACTTCCAATTCTCTCCCCCATTGGCGGTAAAATAACCGTTAAAGCTCATACTGTCTTCTTTGTCCTTCTGACAGCCGACCGGCATCCAGCCCCCGGCCGCATTCTCCCCGAAGAATTCAGGGACACCCGTAACCACCCGGTCACATCCGGCAAAGCTATCATTGACCAGGAATTCCGAACCGGGTACCCAGGTCGCCCCTCCATCCCTGGTCATATAGATCTTGGGCAGAGCGCCAGTCTGCAGCATAACAAACCCGCGGCTCTCATCATTAAAGATCATCCCGGTCGTGACCCCGGCATGCGGAATCGAATTACTCGGCAGATTCGGATTATACTGCTCATTCTGCATCATCAGACTCCAGGTGGCTCCGCCATCCTTGGTAGCATACAAGGCTTTGCTCTCTTTGGTGGCACTAGCATCCCACTTGGTCATAAGCCAGCCGTTCAGACCAGAGCTGAAGTATATGGAGGACAGCTTGTTGGAATCGGGGAACGCAGAGATCTGCCAGCTGTGTCCCCCGTCTGTGGTACGCAGCACCACGGTCTCGGTGGAGCCGAACGAACTGCGGATAATCCAGCCATGTTCGGGGTCGGTGAAGAAAATCTCTTTGCCGTAGACCGGATTGTTCAGAAACTGTACATTCGTAGCTGGTGAGATATTCGCCCAGGTCTTGCCGTTATTGAGCGTCATGTACATTCGCAGCTCGTTGCGCGTTACCCCCCAGGCCAGTCCTGCCGAGGAGGTGAGCAGCCGGAAGTCTGTCAGCCGCGTCTGAATCTGATATTTCTTTGCATTTTCGGGTTCCACATTCTTGTTATCCGGGGTGATGACCGTAATCATCTGCCCTTCTTCCGGCGCTTCAGTCGGCTGAGGAGGCCGGGTAGCCTCCGGTTTAGGGGCGGACGAGCAGGCCGAGAGAACCAGCAGAGCCATAAGAAGCATCAATGCCACTCTTAGAACCTTGGAATATGAAGCTTTGGCTGACAATGCGCTCTCTCCTTTTCTTCTATAATAATGATTGTTTAAAAGATTATTTCTTCGTATTCAGATTACTGCGTCTATAGCCGTACAGTGCGTAGATGACCAGCCCGATTGCAACCCAGATGATGAAGCCAATCCAGGTCTCTCTGCCGAGATTATACATTAAGTAGCCACAGGCTGCCGCACTAAGGAGTGGAACCAGCGGAACCCAAGGAACCCGGAAGCCTCTCTTGAGATCTGTCTTCGTCCGGCGGAGCATAATGACCCCGAGTGACACAACCAGGAAGGCAAATAAGGTACCGATACTCGTCAAATTTGCCAGCCTGTCCAGGGGAACGAGGCCGGTAAGCACAGCGATCAGGCTGCCGACCATCCAGGTGCTGCGCACCGGAGTATGCGTCTTGGCGCTAACCTTGGACAAGCTCTGCGGCAGCAGCCCGTCACGCGAGATCGCGAACAATAGCCGGGTCTGGCCGAATAGCAGAACGAGCAGTACGGTGGTCATCCCGGCTATAGCTCCGATCGAGATCAGCCCGGCAATCTTATCCTGCCCGACGAAACGCAGTGCAAATGACACCGGATCACTGACGTTAAGGCTCTGATAAGGCACAATACCCGTCAGAACCAAGGATACGGCGATATATAAGATTGTACAGATAGCAAGGGATGAGATAATCCCGATCGGAAGATCGCGCTGCGGACGCTTAACTTCTTCTGCGGCGGTTGAAATGGCATCAAAGCCGATATAGGCAAAAAACACAGTAGCCGCGCCGTTCATCACGCCATGAATCCCGAACGGCAGGAACGGCGTCCAGTTCTCCGGCTTCACATAGAAAATACCGGTGATGATGAATAACAGCACCACGGAAATCTTGATTACAACCATCACTGCGTTAAAACGGGCTGTCTCCTTAACTCCCCGTGTCAGCAGATAGGAAATCAGCAGGATAATGATGACGGCAGGCAGATTGATAAACGTTCCCTTATCCGCATTATACGCTCCAGACAAAGCTGTCGGCAAATGTATACCGAAGCCCTCCAGCAGCCCTTGGAAATAACCGGACCATCCGCTGCTTACCGCCGCGGCAGCAACCCCGTATTCCAGTACAAGATCCCAGCCGAGCAGCCAGGCTAGTAATTCACCAAAGGCCACATAGCTGTAAGCATAAGCACTGCCGGATACCGGCAGTGTCGAAGCAAATTCAGAGTAGCACAAGGCGGACAACACACAGGCAATCCCTGCGATGATGAAGGACAGCACCAGTCCCGGGCCGGCATGCTCCGCAGCAGCCACACCCGTCATTACAAAGATCCCGGTGCCGATGATGGCTCCTACTCCAAGCATCGTCAAATCCATGGCGCCCAGTGTCTTGCTAAGCTTCTCCGCTCCGGCATTCTGGGGAATGGCCAGCGGTTTTTTGCGGAATAAATCCATACTTCAGTTCGCTCCTGTCAAGTGGTTGAGTGGATAATAGAAAAACTTTTGTTAGCTTACCCTATTTCGGGTAATGGATGAAAAGCGGACAGCTTGAAAACACTATCCCTAGCGATTATGATGGATTAGATTGGACAGCAAGTGGAATGGCTCTGCCTTCCTTATACTACCAAAATACAAATGCTGGAGGAGATTTAACCATGGCCCCATTTAAGCCCAATCGTGTTGTAGTCATCGGTACCGGTGCAGTCGGAACCACTACAGCCTATACGCTGCTGCTGCGTAAGCGCATGCCCGAGCTTGTTCTGATCGATGTGAACCACCAGAAGGCGCTTGGTGAAGCGCTGGATATGAACCATGGTATGCCTTTTGTAGGAGGCGTGAAGCTATGGGCCGGTACCTATGAGGATTGCCGCGAAGCCGACATTATTATCGTCACAGCCGGAGCCTCCCAGAAGCCTGGTGAAACCCGGATCGACCTGCTCCGCAAGAACATCTCGATCTTCAAAGATATCATTCAGAAAATCACGAAATACAACCATCATGCGATCCTGCTGATTGCGACTAATCCGGTCGATATCCTGTCATACGCTACCCTGAAGATCAGCGGCTTCGACCGCAGACGGGTTATCGGCTCAGGAACGGTACTGGACAGCGCCCGCTTCCGGTACCTGATCGGAAAGCATAAGGAGATTGATCCGCGCAGCATTCATGGACAGATCATCGGGGAGCATGGCGATTCCGAGCTGCCGGTCTGGAGTCTCGCCAATGTCGCCGGGATTGATCTGGGCTTCGATGAAGCCGAACGCAAAGAAATCTTCGAGGATACGAAGAATGCCGCTTACGAGATTATCGATGCCAAAGGATCGACCTCCTACGCCATCGCGCTCGCACTGGACCGCATTGTAGCGTCCATCCTGAACAATGAAGGCTCCGTTCTGAATGTATCCACATTGCTGAACAACTACAACGGCGTCTCCGATGTGTTCCTCGGCGCTCCGTGTGTTGTGGACCGCTCCGGGGTGCGTGAGGTACTGGATCTTCCGCTCAGCGAAGAAGAACAGAGCTTATTCCAGCAGTCCGCTGACAAGCTCAAGAGTGAAATTGCCAAGCTGGAGCTATAATTTCAGCCGAAACAAGCCGGCCGCCAATCCGCAGGATTGGCGGCCTTTTTTTGACATCCAAGCATCCAAGCATTTACAAGCCGCGAAGACGCGTTAAGCGACTAAAGTGATTATGCGGTTGATTTCACAATCCGTTTTTCCCTTTCTCATGGTAGCAATTCATAGACAAGTTGTCATCCTAAAAATGCACATTCCATGTAATTTATGCGTTAGGGTATGAACAAAAGTTCATAGTTCAAGTGATATGAATGCTGGACAGGCAGATTACAGGCTGCCGCTTAGCTTATCAGCGCTGCTGATTTGCAGTCGGGACATCGCCTCTTCCTTCTCCCGGCTCGTGATATGCGTATATACTGTAGTTGTCTGAATGGACGAGTGACCCAGCAGCTCTTGCACCGTCCGCAGATCCGCACCCTTTCGCAGCAGCATGGTGGCAAATGAATGCCGCAGCTTATGGCTCGAATAGGTACGCTGCTGGGAAGAGGGCAGTTCACTCTGGAAGCGGCTGAAGGTATCCGCAGCAATGCCTTGAATTCCCCGGATCGACAGTCTGCGGCCCTTCTGCGAGATGAACATGGCCTCCTCTTGGCTGCGCCAAGGGACCAGCCGGTCGGCAATCGCCTGATCGAGATAAGGGGCTACATCCTCCGGAACCGGAATGCCCCGCCATTTGCGCCCTTTGCCGAAGACCCGCAGGGAACGTCTGTCTACATTATAATCACTCAAATTCAGCGTATGTACTTCCCCTACCCGCAACCCCATGTAGGACATAAGGAGGAAGACCGCCAGATTGCGGCTTCTGTACTTGCCGTCAACCGCCGAGAGGAACCGCTCCAGCTCTTGCTCCTCCAGATAGACCGGCTCACGGTTTTTGTCGGTCTTGGATTTCTTGATTCCTGCCGCCGGGTTAATAGATAACAGCTCCAGCTCCGACAATGCCTTGAACAGACAGTTGACCGAGGCATGCTTGCGGTTACGGGTGGAATCGCTGACTCCCCGCTCACGGACCGAAGTCAGGTAGGACACCACATGAAGCTTTTTGACCGTCCCCAGCTCCCTGCCGTTCAGGCTGTCCAAGAATTCCCGCACATCGGCAAGGTAGGATTTCTGGGTGTGTGCTGTATAACCGGCATCCTTCATCCAGATCAGGAAAGCCTCCAGCTCTTCTTCGTATGTTAGTTCCAGCTCGTTCATGATCTGTCCCCCTCCCTCTTAAGTACAACTATTATATCATTCCTCCGCAGCAGCTTCTCTCCATCCGGCAGCATGCTTCTCTACCATTCCGAGGAACTCGCTGAGCGCAGGAGACTTCCATTTCTTGTTATGGTAAGCGATCTGGGTAGCTACCCGCTGCGACTGGTCATTCCAGTTCAGCCGGCCCAGCTTGCCTTCCGCCAGCTCGCGCTTCACCGTAATCTGCGGCAGAAAAGAGAGGCCGAGACCGGCCATCACGCACTGCTTGATTGCTTCAATGCTCCAGAACTCCAGCTTCGGATCAGGAAAGACGCCGTGGCTGTTCAGATGACGTTCAAACAAGGTGCGGTAGGTGCAGCCCGCCTCGGTATGCAGAATGGTTACGTTCTTCAACTGATGCGGCTCCACTTCAGCAAGCTCCAGCAGCGGATGATCCAGCGGAGCCACCAGAGCCATAGCTTCATGGATCAGCGTCTCACAGTACATATCCTTATACTCTGTTTCCGGCTGCAGCAGGAAGGCCAGATCCAGCTCCCCGGAGCGGATGAATTCGGTCAGCTCCCAGCAGGCCCCCGGCTTCAGGGTAATCTGCACCTGCGGATAACGGCTGCGGAAATCCTTAATAATGCCGGGAAGCCTGAAGGCCGCCAGGGATTCCGGTGCGCCAATCCGCAGCGAACCGGCAATTTCGCTGTCAGAGCGGAGGGCATTCTCAGCCATCGTGTGCATTTTGGAGATTTCTTGAGCATATGGCAGCAGGCGGCGGCCTGCATCGGTAAGCATAATCTTTTTGCTGATCCGGTCGAACAGGGGTTGCCCCAGCTCTGCTTCCAGCGCCTGTATCTGAGCGGTAATGCTGGACTGGGCATAATCCAGCTTCTGCGCAGCGCGGGTGAAGCTGCCGGTCTCTACCACAACGAGAAAGGTGAACAGATGCTTAGATTCCATGGCGGACCTCCTTTGATCCATCGGTTTTTCGAATGGATGTTATTTGATAATTCCGTTTTTCCAATGGATCTATTATCTGATACTCTATAACTAAATACAAGGAAAGCGGGATTATACATATGAAGAAACACACTTCTTTAGGGCGTACCATCGGCATGCCTCAGGCAATCGCCTTATACATCGGAGCCGTCCTTGGCTCGGGGGTATTGATTGTACCCGGACTGGCAGCCGAGATAGCTGGCCCTGCTTCGCTGCTGGCCTGGGGCTTCATGACCTTACTCATTCTTCCGCTTGCCTTATCCATGGGCCTGCTCTCTGCCAAGTTCCCTAACGCCGGGGGCGTCTCCCACTTCGTTACACTAGCCTTCGGGCCGAAGGCCGGGGCCCTGGTCGGCTGGTTCTTCCTGATGTCCGTTCCGATCGGCGCGCCAGTCGCCGCATTGACTGGTGCAGGATATATGACGGCAGCGATGGGCTGGGGCGATCCGACGAGAATCGCTCTTGCCGCCGGGATGCTGATGATTGGACTTCTAACGAACTGGATTGGTATGCAGGTCGCCGGTAAAGTACAGATCGCTGTGGTGATTGCAATTATTGCCGTACTGGTCTTCTCTTTTGCCGCTGCGCTTCCGGGGATGGAGCGTGCTCACTTCACTCCATTTGCGCCGCATGGCTGGATGAGTGTCGGGCAGGCGGCGGCTATCCTCTTTTGGTGCTTCATCGGCTGGGAAGCTGTTTCGCATCTGTCCGAAGAGTTCAAGGACCCTGAACGGGCTGCGGTCAAGGGTGTAACCATCGCGGCCATCATTGTCGGCATCCTGTATTTCCTCTCGGCACTTGCTACCGTAGGTACGCAGAGCTATCTGCACGGCGGGGCAGATAGCTCCCTGCTCTGGATCATCAGCCAGCCGCTGGGGGCATGGGGTGGCTTCATCGCCGGGCTTACCGGTCTCTTCATCTGCACGGCGACAATCATTGCCTATGCAGGCGCAGCTTCACGCGTGGCTTATGCCTTGTCCCGGCAAGGCTATGCTCCGGGCTGGATGGGCCTTTTATCGAGTCGTTATCAGACGCCTGTGGGGGCAATCGGCTTCCTAACGCTCTGCTTCACCTTGATATTGTCGCTCTACGGCAGCGGAGCACTCTCGATAACCACGCTGATCACTTTCCCCAACGCCACCTTCATTCTTACCTATATCGGAGGCTGCGCCGCCGGAATCCGCCTCTTGCGCGGCAGCCGTACGGGCGTAACGATCAGCTTCATTTCTTTTGCCGCCACACTGGCTGTGTTCCCGTTTACAGGCTGGGCGATCCTCTACCCGCTGCTGATTACGGTGGTCTTTGCCGGGGTGGACTATTTGAGATACGGGGTAAGGCGTGTGGGGGAGCCGTGAGGGGAATTTAAAGTCACTTCCTTCCAACACAAACAGGCCGCACCCATCCATGGCAGGACAGGCGCGGCATTTCTTTTATAGGCGATGAATTTCAGCAGCTATGGGGTCCACTGAACCGGAATCCGCAGACGGAATTGCTGCATATCCTCTGGAAATGAGAAGTACCCGGTTATAATCTCAAGCTTATCAGAAGGCTGTACGGGCGGAAAAATCAGCTTAAACGCCAGTTTATCTTTGCTCATACGTACCCGCGTTCCTATCTGTGAAATCGACTGATCGTGTCCTTCCTGTAGGGTTATTGAAGTTAACTGGCTCATCACCTGACTGGCCTCATAGTATACAACCGTCTGCTTCTCCTCATATTCAACAGCCGTAATTGTAACGTTTCCTCCCTCATTCCCCTTTAGAGTCAGCGGGAGTGAACCGCTCAAGCGCTGACGATCTTCATACGATTTAACTTGATTATTTTTCTCTGTCTCAGCGATAACCAGTGTCATATATTCCGGTTTGGGATTAAATTCTGTCAGCGGCGAGAAGTTGAAATAATAGTACTCTTCAGTCGCTCCATCTCCACCTTGATTCGTATACAAGGTCCCAATATCATCTTCAAGCATTGCATAAAGAATTGGATGAGGATATCTTTTCATCACAATAACTTGCGAAGTTACTGGACCAAGAGTCAGCTTGTCTACAGTATACATTGAGTTATCGTACATGAAATTCAAGTCCTTGGGATAGACGGTTGTACTTATCGCAGCACTCTTCCCCCTATCCAGCAGGACAGATACATCCCAGTTCCCCCTCGTTGTCCCGATACAATCAATACTCATATTAAGCCTAAGTTGATCCGGCAGATCCTTGTCCCCAAAGCTTAGACGGGTTGTACCTACGAAGGTATGATCTCCTGTAATCGTAAAATCGTGGCTCGAGATTCTTTGCGGATGATGTCCTTCGAAATTGAGCTTATAGAAAACTGCCGCTTCCTTGCCGGTAATGCGCTCTGAGGATGATGGGTAGGTCACCTCATAATTAAGCACCAATGAAATACCGTCATAGTATTCCTCTACCAGATTGAAGGTAATGCCTTTATCGGTAACCAAGGCGCCTGCCGGATTACTGAGTTGCTTCTCTTCAATGGGCTTCAATTCGTCTCGATCCGCACCTTTGGCATACAGATAATCGAAGAACGGAATGACGCGTAGCGCCTCTGCTACCGTGGGCGAGATGAATCCGATCCCAATAATTGATCCGGCTGTAACCGTCAGCGCAGCTGTGACACTGATGATCCACTTCTTGTATGATGATAACTGGTGTCTGCCCCTTGGAGCTTGCTTTACTCCTCCTGTATGTAGTTGCCACAATTCATCAAAATGAACAGAAGAAGGCATACTGTGTATCATGTGTTCAGCTTCCTTTTGTAATTGTACGATTACTGCCTCAGATTCAACATCCAGCCTGTCCTTAGCTGTCGTCATTTAAGACCCTCCTTCATCATCAGCACGCAGGGGTCAAGTTCACCGCATTCTCTCAACTTGCGCAGTGCCGCATGAAGCCTGGATTTACAGGTTCCCAGCGGAATACTTAATACCTCTGCGGTTTCTGGAAGCGATAATCCGGCATAATAGTGCAGGGTGATCACTTCGCGCAGCTTCGCGGACAGTTGGCTGACCGCCTGCCATAATTCCAGCTGATTCTCACTATGCAGAGCGAAGCTCTCGGCGGAGTGCTCTTTTCCCTCTATAGGAACGCCCGCCAGCAGTTGTATCCACGTCTTCCTGCGTAACAGATTACGGGACGTATTGACGGCAATCCGGTACAGCCAAGGCCGAAGCGGCCTGGAGGGATCGTACAAATGGTATTTTGCAAAAGCACGCAGAAAAGTCTCCTGGGTAATATCATCGGCCAGCACCCGCTGCTTGGTCATCATAAGGGCAATCCCATAAATATAAGAGGAGTGTACTTCAAACATGTCCTTGGCCTGTTGTTCTGTGATGGGATAATCCTTCACGCTCGCTTCCCCCTTTCATACTGGATATACGCTTTGACCCGGGCTATCCGTTCGCTTTACGTTTCAGAAACTTGTCAGGCGGTTATGGATGAGGAGAGCTAGACCTAATCTGCTAGAAGAAGGAGACTGTAACCTATGTCTGATTATAAAAGAGTGATTCTTGAACCAGCAGCTCAGAAATTCGCCGATGATAATGCCAAGCCTCCCTTCCTGACCGATCTGGGTCCGGAAAAAGGCCGCGAAACGGTCAACACCGTGCAGGCTGACGATATCGAAAAACCCGAGGCAGATCTTCAGGATCTGACCGTAACCGGCGGCCCCGGCGGTGAAGTGAAGGTCCGCATTGTTCGTCCAGTAGGAACTTCCGGCACTTCCCTGCCGGTGATTCTCTATATTCATGGAGCAGGCTGGGTATTCGGCAACAGCCACACGCATGACCGGCTCATCCGCGAGCTGACTGTGGGTACGGGCGCTGCCGTGGTATTCCCGGAATACAGCCTGTCCCCGGAAGCCAAATATCCTACAGCCATTGAAGAAATCTACGCGGTCCTGGAATGGATTACCCGTGAAGGCTCCATGTACGGACTGGATGCAACCAGACTGAGTGTGGCCGGAGACAGTGTCGGCGGCAACATGACTGCTGCCATCACCCTGATGGCCAAAGAACGCAGCGGTCCGGCTATCTCTAAGCAATTGCTTTTCTATCCGGTTACAGATGCTTCCTTCGATACCGAATCGTATCATCAGTTCGCGGAAGGCTATTTCCTCCAGCGCGAAGGGATGAAATGGTTCTGGGATCAATATACCACCGATCCTGAGGAGCGGGCACAGATTACGGCCTCTCCGCTACGGGCCAGTCTGGACCAGCTTAGCGGTCTGCCGGAAGCCCTGATTATCACAGGTGAAGCCGACGTGCTTCGTGATGAAGGGGAGGCCTATGCGAATAAGCTCCGCGAAGCAGGAGTCCCTGTCACAGCCGTACGCTTCCAGGGCATCATCCACGATTTCTTGATGCTGAACGCTCTGGCAGATACTAAGGCTAACCAAGGAGCTTTTCTGCTGGCTACAGCTTGGTTGAAGCATTAAGTTACTAGAATATATCGTTATCCAAGCCGAAACGGTACCGTCCTTTTAAAGGACGGTACCGTTTCGGCGAGAAATAGAAGGATAATTTATCGTGTGAAACATATAAATTCTAGAGTAAAGGGCTGGTGCAACCCAGCCCCTCCTCATCAAACCGTACGTGAGGTTTTCCCTCATACGGCTTTCCGATGTTTGTCATTCATCGGCATGCAGATTACAATAGCGTTTTTAGTCCATATTGGATGGTCAAATATCTAACTTCTGACCGGGATCTCATCCATCTTCCTCGTTGTCTCTTCTTCGCATACCACCGGGTAAATCGTTGCAGAATATACCAATCCAGTTTTGCTAACCTCTTTTGGCTGTACTTTGTGTAATAGTAGTTTCTCCATCCTTGAATCTTGGGATTGAGCCATTCCACGTGTTCCGCAAACGATTTCGAACGCATGCTGGGCGGTGCTAATCTTTCTTTAACCACGCCTCGAATTCGTTCCTCCGCCTTCTTCGTTAGCCACTGCTGCGTGGTGTAATACACCTTGCCTTGGGATGTTTCTGCCTTCTTTTTCCGGTGGTGCATTCCTAAGAAGTCGAATCCTTCGTCTCCTGTCCATAAGCCGACAATACGGGTTTTGGTTGGGTGTAGCGTCAGCTCCAGACGTTCCATGATTCTGCGTATGAGTTCATACGCATGTCCGGCGTCCTTTTTAGTTTTACAGACCACCACAAGATCGTCTGCATACCTCGTGAGTTCACCTACTCCTTTCCCGTGTTTTTCCCACAGTCGGTCAAAATAGTTCAGATAGATGTTCGCCAAAAGTGGTGAGATCACTCCACCTTGTGGTGTGCCTAAATCGGAACGTCTTACGTTTCCTTCTTCCATGACTCCCGCCTGAAGCCACTTCCGGATTAACTTCAGGATTCGTCTGTCATTGATACGCATTTGTACCAATTTCATCAGTTTCTCCTGGTTAATATTGTCGAAGTAACCTTGGATGTCGACGTCGACTACCCAGTTTCCTTTGCGGTTGCAGGCTTTCCGGATTCGATCCAGTGCTCCTTTCGCACTTCGCTTCGGGCGAAATCCGAAGGATACTTCTTCGAAATCCGCTTCGAAGATCGGTTCAATGACGAGTTTGGTTGCCATCTGCACCACTCGGTCGCGCACGCTGGGTATGCCCAGCGGTCTTGGTTTCCCGTCTTTCTTTGGGATATAGTGCCGCCGTACGGGCTGTGGGTGGTAGTTACCATCCTTTAATGCTCGCTCGCAGTCTTTGAGAAATTGCACTTCTCCTTGTTTCTCAATATCCGCGAGCGTCACCGTATCTACTCCGGCAGCCCCCTTGTTCGCTTTCACCCGTTTCCAGGCTTCACTCAGCACATCCCAGCGGTAGACTTTGTCGTACAGTGCATGGAATTTACGCTTGTTGTTCTCCTTGGCCGCATGACCTAGCTTTTCTTGGAGTTCTTGAACTTTTTCCTTAGGTGTCGTTAGCCTACTGGCATTCACTCACTCGTACCTCCTCCAAAAGCATAAACAAAGCAGGGCTCCTTCTCTCCCTAAGGTTATGTTGTCCTTAGGTTCCTCGGTACTATGAGCCCCTCGGACTCCCTTCCCACAGACGGTTCATTTCATCTTTTGGACTTATAGAGCGTCTTTTTACGGGTTTCTAAAAAAAAAATCCTCCCGTGTGGGGGAGGGTCTCCCCAGTTCACTATGTCTTCTTTCCTTCCATGCCGATCCCCATACGCCGGAGGATTCTTCACTGCCGTTCCAAGTTCTCTGCAGCTTCCATGGTCTTCACCCATATAAGCGAGGTTCGACTTCCTCTCTTCCCCCTTGCGGGGCCTTTATGACGACGCGGCAGGATTCACTTCATGTTACGGCCTGGCGGGTTGCTCGCCCTGTCTCTGACCGGACTTTTGTCGATGCGCTTCTACGCACGGATTTCGCCGTACGCAGGCATCCTAGCTACACGGGGGCTTGGCCCCTCCCGTGACCGGACTTTCACCGGTTAGAAGATACGCGCTTTCTGGGCACGCCTTATATTTCAAAAAAAAAAAAAAAAAAAAAAAAAAAAATTCAAGCCCGTACCGGAGAATTCCAGTGCGGGCTTGATTACATATATGAGGTTGCCGGAACCGGCAGCAGTCCGATTGAGAACAACCTGCGGTCCGTTTATTTCCGCTGGGAATAGAACTCCGCTGCTTTGATCAGCATATCCTTCAGTGAACCGAAGGAAGTAGTCTTCGATACATGCTCATCGAGCTGACCCTGCGGGAGCGATTTTATCTCCTCTGCCGAGCCGGCAGAGAATCCTCCTTTTTGCAGCAGATCCTTCAAGGACTCGAAGGGAGTGAACTTTTGCAGAAAAGAACTCGATAGCAGCTGCTCCAGCGGCAGCTTCTGCAGCAGTTGCTCGACAGGCAGCTTGTCCAGCGGTAATTTCTGCAGCAGCTCGTAGGCACGTCCTTCTTTAAGGGAACCGACTACTCCTTGTATTTTATCGCCTAAGCCTCCAATGTTAAATCCCATAAGGTCAACCTCCTGAATAACTGTAGTTGATCCTTATTACCCCGAATTCAGATCAGCGAATTATATAGGTTGACATAATATTGATTATGTTACTCGAAGGCACTTCTCAACCTCACTTGCCTGAACGCAGAAACTCCCCGATCCTCCGGGTGGCTTCTAACAGGCGTTCTTCTTCCTCAACCAGTGCGATCCGCACATACCCTTCCCCTTGGCTGCCAAAAGCATCTCCCGGAATGACCGCTACTCCGGTTCTCTGCAGCAGATCATGCGCGAAGCGGCGCGAACTTCCGGCTTCTCCTGCACTTCCATAGGCATCCGGCAGTCTTGCCCAAATAAACATAGTAGCTTCCGGCGAGGGTACCGCCCAACCTTCAATGTGTAGCGCCTCTACCACAAGATTCCGCCGCCGCTCATATAGCGAAGCCACTCCTTGTTCTGGCCCGGAGACCATCGCTTGCTCCAGCGCGACAACCGCCGCTTCCTGAATCGGCTCGAAGACGCCGTAATCTACATTGCTTTTCAGCTCCCGCAGCGCCCCGACGGCCTGAGCATTACCCGTCATGAAGCCGATGCGGCAGCCAGCCATGTTGAAGCTTTTGGAGAAGGAATGAAATTCAACAGCGGTGTCCCGCGCCCCAGGCACCTGGAGGATGCTGATCGGCTGATATCCATCGAACCCCATCTCTGAATACGCCAGATCATGCACAACCAGCACATCCCACTTACGGGCAAGCTCCACAAGCCGCTCCATATATGCCAGATTCACCGTAACCGAAATTGGATTGCCGGGAAAACTGAGCAGGATAAAAGCCGCTTCGCGCCAGACCTCCTCAGGAATACTGTCCAGATCCGGCCGAAACGTATTCTCCTCCAAGAGAGGCAGCATCCAAGACCTAACCCCTGCTATGGCGAGCGCCCCTGAATAAATGGGATAACCAGGGTCCGGCACAATCGCCAGATCGCCGGGATTACAGATGGCCAGGGCCAGATGCGAGAGTCCATCCTGCGATCCCATCAGGGAGACGATTTCCTCCTCCGGATCTACCTCCGCGCCAAATCGCCACTGCATCCATCTCGCCGCCTGATTACGGAACGCCGCACTTCCCTTGGACGACGGATAAGCATAGCTATCCTCCCGCAGTACCGCATCGCTTAATGTCTGACGAATCCCGGGCAGAGGCCCCCGGTCCGGACTGCCAATTCCAAGATCGATGATGTTAAGTCCCGATTGCCGGGCTTCCGACTTCCAGGCAGCCACCTCGGCAAAGATTGATGATCCCAGATGAGCCAGCTTGTCTGATCTCCATTTATGCTGCTTGCTGCTTTGAATCAATGGACTCCCTCCAGCGAATGTTTTTTTAAATAGTATAGCATGGGTTCCAATCCGAAGAGGAGAAAGAACAGACACATTCTCTGCAATACTCTTTACATGGATTATAATACCATTAATAATATATTATTCTACTAAAAGCACTCTATTTAAGGTGACAACTAGTGCGAGAAGACATATAAAAGTCGATCTGAAGTGAAACAGCGTATAATTTATGTTATACGCTGTTTTTTCAGAGTAGAAAGGGCCGTTTTTCTGCTGAACAAATATGATTTGTTGATTCAGTATGAATTCATTCAGCCTCTTCAGTTATGTAATCCATGTTGGACAGTCCTGTTCGTACACAAAGTCCCCAGCCAAACTGCTCTGTGTTCATCACCTCAGCGCGAATGGTGTTCATTCCGGCTTTCCACTGAACAGGCACCCTGGCATAATCTGAATAGATCCGCCCATCACTCACAGGAGGATTCCAACACCAGGTTCCCTGATAAACTTCTTCTTCATTAACCCACAAACGAACTTGGTCACTGAAACTGAGCGTTATATAACTCTCTGCTTCTTCAGCAAGATGAAAAGTACTTCTTGCCCGCACCACACTCCCTTGCTTAGCAGTGAAGCGGCGATTGAAGTTCAGGATTCCATTTTCTTCTACAACGGCTTTATTCCAGTCGTCCCCAGTTGTTGCAGAAACCATCCATTCGGTTACAAAGGTATCGGCGGACAGCTGCTTTAGATCAGTTTCCCTTCGCGGGATTGGGGCTGGTTGTATTTCTTCGAATACAAGATTGCGTATGTAACAAGGGGCGAATCCCCAGAACCCTATCCTTCCGGCAGGAACTCCGTGCTGAAGATTAGGAATCACCAGTTGAGGAGCGGAATCTTCACCCATATAGACCCTTGCACCTTCCGGCTGCACCTCCACGGCAAAATTCACCCATTTCCCCGTCGTATTGGGTAACGGCTTCTGATACTTAGGGCCATTGTGAATTTGCCAGGTCATTGAGCCATTCATAACGGGGTCGTATTGAATTTCGATTGGAGCCAGATAGACCAGCTCATAATTACAGGCATCTTTAGCACCGAATAGAAGTCCAACAAAACCTATTTCTCCAGGAATCGCAACCTCAGCTTGAAGACGATAGCAGGGAAAAGTAATGTCCTCGCGAAGAAACACGGCGGAACCTGCTTGTTCGAGATATGCCGCTTGACGGCCCTTATAGCTTCCCGTGCGGACGCTATAGTCTCCCCATTCAAACCGCTCCAAATCATTCCAAAGGGTAAAAGATAATGGATTCATTTGTCCTCCTCTGTTGATTTGAGATCTCTTATTATAGGTAGAAATTCCTTTATGATTGCATCCACATCCTTCCCATTCGTATTCAGCTTATGTGTATTCAGTTCTTTGTAGTTCTCTAACCGGTTGATGCTATTCTCGATTTCACTCTCGCTTCTTCCATCCTGACGCATACGCTTTATTAACTCTTCTTCAGAACACATTAGCGTAACTTTTATTAGCTCATATCCCTTTCCCTTTAAGCCTGCAAGAATTTCCTCTAATATACTTTCCTTATGAATCACCCAAGAGAAGAATACGTACTCGAACATAGAATTGTCAAGGTACTGATTGAGTATATAATGAATGTTATTCATTACCATAGTTTTGTTCTCTTCGGTAACCTTCCAAGGGTTCATTTGCCAGCACCAATCTCCATCAAGCCACACCGAATGTTGTAATTCTTTATATAGCTTACTGACAATCGTACTTTTTCCGACTCCCATGGTTCCGTTTACGATGACAAGCTTTTTCATAATGCCCTCCTTCGAATGATTTTTTAGCTAAATAAGGCATAGGATAGAGTATTACTGATGAAAGTGGGAACTCACATGTCCAAAAATAAGCGTGGCAAAGCACTTTACACTACCCCCTCGCGGGCCAGGGGCACCTGTCCGATTTGCGGAAGCACCCGAATCAAGCTTTTGTATTTCGGCAAGGGCCCGGCGGGTGAGAAGCTGACAGTCTGCAAAAAATGTGACGGCAAGCAGCAGCAAGCGGTCTGAACTAATGCCCCTCATTCCCGCCTCGCGCCGACTTTCTGCGAATTCAGGGGCATTAGCATAACGCTAACCGCCAGCATCAAGCACAAAGAAACGGCTGCTTGCCTTGCCCTTCATGACAGCAGCCGTTTCACAATTAAGCAAGTCGGCTAGAGACAAATTACTGAAACCCCGATTTCACCCACAGCTTGGAGATATCCAGAAATCCGAAGGAGCCAGCCTGTAGACCAAACAGATTCTGACTTAATTGCGCTTTTTTATTCATGTGACAGCCATACAGTACCCATCCGTTATCACGCAGCTTGCCTTCGGCCAGCTCCAGCACCTCTGCCCTCTCCCCGGCGGCCAACCGGGCGAAAGGCTTTAGCACCTCTGTGAGCTCAGATTTCTGGCTGTCCAGCAGCAGGTGATGCAGATAATTGGACTCATTGCGAAAATAATTGATCATCCCCCACTGCCAGTCATCCTCCAGCACTTCTTCGCAGATCACAAGATCCGCATGGCTCACCAAGTCCGGCAGTTCATAATCTGCTAAAGGATACAGCTCAAGCTGTAATCCAATCTTCCTGCTGCGCTCCTGCAGCCAAATTCCCTCATCCCGATCCTCTTTACAGGGCCGGTAGGCCAGCTTCACTACCTCTCCTCTGTATCCGCCGTCCTGAAGCAGCACCTTCGCTTCCTCTAATAACGTTTCTACGAACTCCCGCTTACTGCTCTGCCAGGGAAGGAAGCTGTCTGCCGGCATAATCCGGTTGCCTCCCAGCTCACGGATCAGCGCGAGCTGATTGTAGAGAATACGCATGGCCTGCCGGACTGCGGGATGATGGTGTACGCCTTCTTTTCGAAAATTAAACAGAAGGTATCTGCACCCGACAGCCGGATAATCGATACTGTGGCTCCTCCCCTCCTCTGCTGCGGCCACACTGCTCAGACTGGTACTGGCACCCGTCAGCTGATATTGACGTACCCCCGAGGCCAAATGCGGCAGGTACCAGATCTCGACCCGGTCCAGCAGTGGGCGGATTCCGTAGTAAAGATCGTAAGCGCTGAGTACAAGCACATCCTGGCTCAGATCCACTACCTGATAGGGCCCCGTGCCGACCGGATGCGCGGCGAAATCCACATCGTACGGAACAATCGACATATAGATCGAGCTGAACAGATGCAGGAAGAAGAAATTAGGCTGCACCAGATCAAACCGGATAACGTAATCCCCCTCCAGCTCCACATGCTTGATATCCTCAAAATGACAGATCGCCGGACTTTTAAGTCCGATCAGACGCTGGAGGGTTTCTTTTACATCCCGGGAAGTCATCATGCGGCCGTGGTGGAAGCGCACCCCCTTGCGCAGATAGAACAGGTAACTCGTACTGCTCTCGTTAGCCTCCCACGTGTGGGCCAGCCCCGGCAGGAAAACCCCGTTCTGTGCATCATAGGTAATCAAGGTACTGCAAATATGCCCCAGCAAATAGGTCTCAAAAGCGGTGTATACGGTAGCCGGGTCCAGCTTTTCCATCGCACGGTTACGGGAGATCCGCAGCACCTCCTGCCCGGAAGTGGAGCCGGGTTCGCTCCAGAAGCCCATTTGCTTATCTAGAACCGCCAGCAGGCGTTCTTTGAGCGGCTCGTTAACCGGGTATTGACCAATCAATTCGATGGCAGGCTTAATCCGGCCTTTGTTGACCAGCTCCTGAAATCTCTCCTCCAGCACCTCATCCACATGACGTAAAAAAGTCATTAGCGAGTGATTCCCTCTCCCTCTCCCAGGTATCCAGGCAATCAGCTGCTGCTCCTCCAGCTTCCGCAGAATAAACTTCACATTGCGCGGTGTGCAGCACAGGATACCGGTCAACTGCTCAATCGTCACCGGAATCGGCTGCTGGAGGCTATATACGGGAGCCAGGGCTGCGGCCAAACAGAGATAATGCGTGCTGCTGGTGTCCATAATCTCAATCTCCTTTTAAAAGGTGAAAAGTTACATATAAACCTTACACTTTTACTTCCCCCTTTGTTCTATACAATTATACATAATCATTCGATATGAAGCATGCTTCATAATCAAAAACATGGACTAGGAGACGGGGATTCAAATGAAACAACATCTGCGCCACATTCACCCGCTGGCCTGGACCATCATCATCGGAACGATGTTCGGCCGGCTGGTTACTTCAATGAGTATTCCTTTTCTCTCTATTTATCTCACGCAGGTGCTTGGCGCGTCCGCTACCCAGACCGGGTTCACGGTGGCCGTCAGCTCGTTGGCAGGGGTAATGATTAGCTTCTACGGCGGTTATATCTCGGATGTGATCGGGCGCCGGATCGTCATGCTGGTCTCTGTGTTCGGTTGGGCCTGCGTATTCTTCGGCTTCGCCGCAGCGCAGCATCTGTGGGTCTTCTTCCTGGTGAACACGCTCAACGGACTGTGCCGCGCCGTATTTGAACCGACTTCACGGGCATTATTGTCGGATATTACCCCGCCGGAACAGAAGCTGCTGGTCTTCAATCTGCGGTATGCGGCAGTAAATCTGGGTGTGGTCTTCGGCCCGATTATCGGCCTCCAGCTCGGCTCCGCCAAGTCCACCTTCCCGTTCATGATCGCCGGGATCGTCTATATCGCCTATGGCCTTGTTCTCTTCCTGCAATTCTCGGTCCACCGTGCCAGCCTGCCTGTGCATGGAGAAGCCCGGACCCCGAAGCTGCTGGATGCGCTCGCAGTCACCGGCCGGGATAAGGTATTTCTGCCCGTTCTGCTGGGAACCATCTTTTGCGTACTCGGGTATGGCCATTTCAGCTCTACACTGGCGCAGTACCTCGCGATGAACCCCCATTTCAGCAATGGCAGCCAAGTTTTCTCTTATATGCTGTCGCTTAATGCAGTGACGGTGCTGGTCGTTCAGTATCCTATTGTGCGTACAGCCAGCAAGTTCCCGCCAATTATCCCGCTGATTCTGGGCAATGTCTGCGTAGCCCTTAGTCTGCTGCTGTTCGGGATGCCTGGAGGGGTACCCCTACTGATGTTCAGCGTGGTTCTGTTCACTATCGGGGAAGTCCTGCTCTTCACGATGATGGATATGCTGATCGACCGGATTGCCAAGCCGGAGTGGAAAGGCACTTACTTCGGTACGATTGGCTTCAATAATATAGGCAGCGTCATGGCGCCTATTCTCGGAGGATTGCTGCTGGATCATTTCGGCGTTCTGAACGGGCCCGCTGTATTCGTACCGCTTGCGCTGACCACCGCGTTCGGTCTTCCTTTCCTGATTACCGCGCATAAAAGACTTCGCATCCGCGAAGCCGCCGAAGCAAGTGCACAGCGTGAGCTTGGTGCTTGAGGTATTTGAGACTAAGATAAACCCCAGACCTGCTGTGAAGCGGGGGTGGGGTTTATTGATATATACTTATCATTGTTTTTAACTTTTGTGATCGTCTCTAATAATCAATTAGTTAACATAATATTTGTTATGTTGCTAAATAATGATTATACTGCAACTAAAGCGCCCATGGACCCTCCCAGTGCCCAATGTGGTCGGTTTTTCGATTACATTCCCGCTCCATAGCTCTACAATACAACCCCATCCCGCTTCAGCTGCTCCTGCAGCTGCGGAATATCGAGCGCCTGCGGCTTCACCCCTGCGGCAGCCGCGAGCGCTGCCGCTGTTCCGGCTGCCTGGCCCGTAGCCATGCAGCTTGGTGTCAAGCGGGTCGTGGCCAGCGCTTCGTGCGAAGTCGAGATGCATCTGCCTGCGGCAAGCAGATTGGACACATTGGCGGATAGCAGACAGCCGTACGGAATATCGTACGCGCCGTCTCCGGCGATGAAGGAGGCTGTTACCCCCTTGCCGGACGGATCATGAATGTCGATCGGGTAGCCGCTGCGGGCAATGACATCACTGAACTTCCGGCCTTCTACGACATCTTCTTGGGTCAGCTGGTAATAGCCTTTGATCCGCCGCGATTCGCGGATGCCGATCTGTGGCGCAACTGCTGAGATCGAGGTCCGTTCGAAGCCCGGAACGTCGCGCTTCAGAAACTCAGCCATGAGCAGAACCTGCTTGCGGCCCTCCTGTTCCGCCAAGGTCAGATCCTCTGCGCTCGTTGCGTCCAGCCCCTGGACGCGGGTGCAGTTGATCAGCACCTCGTCGTCTGCCGGACCGGCAAAGAACAAAACCTGATCACGGTTGATCGGTACCTCAGCACGTTTCCATTGCGAGTAGAATCCGCTTACCCCGGTGAGCGGCAGGTCCGGCAGCTCGGCAATCGGCGTTTTGCTGTAGAACTCTTCGGGATGGCTGATCATATATGCCTTCACCTTATGCAAATCAACGCCGCGCATTCTGAACTTCATCGTCATCGGCTGGGAACGGTTATCCCCCTCCCGGCCCTGCAGCGTTTCGGCCCCGGACAGCTTGGCTACGTCGGCATCTCCGCTGCAATCCACGAAGATACGCCCCGTAACAGGCGTGCGTCCAGATTTGTTAGTCACGACGACATGGTAAATGACGCCGTCACGGGTCATCACCTCATCCACAAAGCTGTGCAGCAGCAGCTTCACCCCGGCTTCGCGCAGCATATCTGTAGCTACCACCTGATAAATCTCAGGATGGTACGGCGTCAGCGTATGCACGAAGCCGACCGTATCCCGCAGATGGCCCGGCGAACCGCCGCTGGCCTGCAGCCGGTCTACAATTTCCTGGGCGATGCCCTTAATGACCTGTTCACCTGAGTCTGTGTGAAAGGTCATCCAAGGATAGACCATAGCAGCGGTAGACATTCCGCCTACGAACCCGTATCGTTCAATGAGCACCGTCTGCGCCCCCAGCCGTCCGGCGGCAATAGCCGCCGTGATTCCTGCCGGGCCTCCCCCTACAACAACGACCTCTGCCTCTATTGCAGGATTCATATCATCTACTCCTCTCTGGTATGTTATTCCTTCCTGGTATGCTATTCCTTCAGCCCCGTCATAGCTACGCCCTCGATGAACCGCTTCTGCGCCAGGAAGAAAACGATCAGCAGCGGCACGGTTGCCATGACGGTGGCGCTCATCAGATAATGCCAGGAAGTGCCCACTTCATCTGTAAACAACGATAATCCCAGCGGCAAGGTCATCAGCTCACGCGTATTAATGAAAATAAGCGGGTCGAAGAATTCATTCCAGATGGACACGAACGTGAAAATCGTCAGTGTTGCCATCCCGGGACGGGCAATCGGCAGCATGATTTTCCAGTAAATGCGGAACCGGCTGCAGCCGTCGATCATCGCCGCTTCCTCAAGCTCCGTGGGTACAGTGATGAAAAATTGGCGCATGACGAAGATCCCGAACACACCGCTTGCGCCGAAGATCGGCAACAGAATCAACGGCAGATGCGTGTCAATCCAGCCCAGGTCGCGCATGAACAGGAACATCGGGATCGCCGTCACTTCATGCGGGATCATCATGGCACTGAGCAGCACCAGAAATACGGCATTTCTTCCGGTGAAGGGAATCTTGGCAAACGCATAACCGGCCAGCGAAGCGAAAAACACTGTTCCCGCCACGACGACAAATGAGATATAGATGCTGTTAAAATAGAAGCGGTGAAACGGGATCAGCGTAAAGACATCCACATAATTCTGAAACTGAAATACCGGCGGAATCAGCTGCGGCGGGTAGGTGAAAATATCCTGCGGCCGTTTGAAGGAAGTAGACAGCATCCACAGAAACGGAATAAGCATAATCAGCGATACCGCCGTTAATGCAGCATACACTCCTGCTACAGACCACTTTTTGCCGGCGCTAGGCATCGCTCTCATTGAATACCCACCTCTTTCGCAGCTGCCACTGCAGCAGAGTCAAGATCAACACCACAAAGAACAACACAAATGCAAGCGCCGAAGCGTAGCCCATCTGGAACAGCTTGAACGCTTTTTCCCAGATGTAATAGACCAGTACCTTGGTGCTGTTACTCGGCCCGCCCTGGGTCATCACATAGATCTGGCCGAACACCTTCAGCGAGCCAATTACGGTCATCACCACGGTCAGAAATACGGTTGGCGTAATCATGGGAAGGGTCACGTTGAAAAAGGTTTTGGTCTTGCCTGCCCCGTCCAGCTCAGCCGCCTCGTAGAGCGAACGCGATACCTGCTGGATCGCAGCGATGAAGAGCACCATATTTAGCCCCACGTTCTTCAGTACACTTGTCACGATAACAGCCGGCATTGCCAGTCTCTCGTCATACAGCCAAGCTGCCCCTTTAATGTTGAAGAGCATCAAGAGCTGATTGATCAGCCCGGAATCGGTCGCGAACATGTACTTCCAGACGATGGACCAGACGATCAGCGAAGTCATTACGGGAACGAAGATCGCGGTACGGAAGATGCCGATGCCCTTCAGGCTACGGGATAACAGCAGCGCCAGCATCAGAGCCAGCACAATGTTAAACGGCACCAGACCAAGTGTGAAATAAGCCGTGTTGCCGAAGACCTTCCAGAACAGCGGGTCCACCGCAATATCCTTGTAATTTTCCAGACCGACAAACCGGTGCTCGCCAAGCAGCGGCCAGTCATTTAGGCTCATATAGAGCGCTTTCCCCATTGGAAATAACAATAATAACGTGAAACCAAGCAGCATTGGCGATATAAAAAGCCATCCGGTCACCTGTGCCTCGCGGGCAAGCGGACCCTTGTTTCGTCTCTTGAGCTTTCTGTTCATGCCGGAATTCACCGCCCCCTAGCTCAATTTGTCTATGGCACCACGGAACGAGCTAACCGCACGCCGCAGCTCATCTTCTGTCTTGCCCGTCACCACTGCACCTAACATGATCGCTTTCACTCCCGCGCGCTGCAAGGACGGTACATCTCCTGTAACCAGCTTACGCTGGGAAGGCACCAGGACGGGAAGACCGGAATGGTCGGCCAAATACCGGTATTTCAGCAGATCTGCGAAGCTAAGACCCGTCCCGTATTCGCTGCCAGGTACAATCGAAGCTTCAAGCGCTGTGATCCCGAACTGCGCCCCTTCCCGGACCTGACTGAGATCATAGGTGTCATTAATGGCAAAGGTCCGGTCAAAGCTGTGATCCTCCAGCATAAAGGACGGCAGATGATGGGCATAGATCGAATAGAAATCGAACCCGAGCGGAGCAAGCCGCCTAATCTCTTCTTCCGACACACCCCCTAAGCTGCCTGAGGGCACTACCCCAAAGGGACCGTCAAAGGTAGAGCGGATCTCGCTAAAAATATCTTCATAGCCCTCAAGCGGACCGAAATGCGTACCGCTGGCCCGGTGGCCGACATTAAAATGAACCTTCAAAGCATCGGCGCCTTCCTCAAGCGCTGCCTTTGCCAGTCTTACATCATTGGCAGGAAGGCTGATGATCAAGGACAGGCCGCTTTGCTCCAATCTGCGCTTCAATTTACCCATTGTATTTCGCTCCCCATTTCGGGCGGTCCGTCAAGCCGGACGCTGCACTCTGTTGAACGCCGGTTGACAGACCCTTGCCCGGAGTCTTATTTCAAAATAGCCTCGACATCGCTCTGCATCTTCGCCATATTGTCCTTGGCGGACGCGGATTGGCCGAACAGGCGGTCAAAGCCTTGCAGCACAGCATTGTCGATATCCTGCCAGCGGATGTGGCCTGGAATGATGCGCGCCTTCGGCATTTCATCGATAACAGCTTGCACGATGTGCTCGGCTGGCGGGTTGTTCGGCTGATTCAGGAACGCATCGGAACTCAGCACCGATGTGCGCGGAGGTACGAAATAAGTGGAAGTCGCCTCAATGCCTGACTGGCTGGCGAACAGCTTGAGCAGTTTTTTGGCTTCCTCCGGATGCTTGCTGTCCTTGAACAGCGTATAGCCTGCTTGGCCCAGCATCGGAACACTGCCTGCGGAGCCGGACGGCATCGGTGCAATGCTCCATTCAAACCCTTTAATGTCACGCGCTTTCGAGACATAGCTGTAGTTGTCGAAGAACATTCCCAGATTCCCCGCATCGAAGCTGATCTGCTCGCCTGCTTTCGGGTGGGATTCGTCCTTATACATCATCCGCTCCAGCAGCTCCAGGGTCTCCACGCCGTACTGGTCGTTCCAGGTGAAAGCGGTCAGATCCTCATTGAACGGGCCGCTTCCATAAGACCAGGCGTACGAAGACAGAATGGCCCAGGTCTTCCAGTCACGGAAGAAGTTCGCGCCATATACCCGGCCCCCAGCGTCTTTGACAGCAATTGCTTTGGCGGATTCCTCGAAGGTCTTCCAGGTCCATTTCCCTTCGGAGGCCAGTGTATTCGGGTCGGTCAGGTTCGCCTTATCGAACAGCGTCTTGTTGTAGAACATGACCACCGGCGGTGTCGAGAACGGCAGGCCAAGCAATTGATCCCCGTCCCGGAACAAATCTAGCGTGCTCGGAATATAATCATCCAGGTTAAAGGAAGCATCGTCTTTGAAGGAGGAGACATCCGCCAGAATCCCGTTGGCCTTGAACTGCGGGATCATCCGCTCCGATACCCAGGCGATATCCGGAAGGGATTTCCCTGCGGCCAGCACGGATATTTTCTGCTGATAATCCGTGAATGGCACCGAATCCATGGTCACCTTAATGCCCGGATTATCTGCTTCAAATTGGCTGATCAGCTTGTTGTAAACATCCATATGCCCTTGATTGCCCCACATCAGAAACTTTAACTCCACATCTCCCTGTTTCCCGGGACTCTCAGCATTTCCGCTTGCTGTGGGCTTGGCACAACCTGCCGTTAAACCCAGCAGCATGGCTGAAAGAAGCACTGCTCCTGCTTTTTTCATGAATATCCCCCTTTGATATGTTAGTTTTAATGACTCTTTTAGTATAAAGGAGACGTATCCGGTGTAGAAATCATCCAAAATACAGGAATGGTTCGTTATATTTATGTTTTTACGTTAGATTAACTAACATTTCATTCTTGACTATTAAATTGATTGCGGTATTCTCCACCCGTCATCCCCGTCTGCTGCTTGAACACCAGCATGAAATGCTTCGGGCTTTGATGGCCGGATAGCCGGGCGACATCATAAATTTTGAGCTGGGTATGGCTGAGCAGCCATTTCGCACGTTCCATCCGGGAATCGGTTACATAGTCTGAATAATTGCAGCCCGCCTCCCCCTTGAACAGCTGGCTCAGATACGTAGCGTTCAGATTGACATGGGAAGCTACCGTCTGCAGCCGCAGATCACCGTCAATATGCAGTCTGACATATTCCTTAACATCCCGTATGATCTTGCGCGTATCTCCCCCGCTCTCCACCCGCAGCGGGCCTGGCGTATGTTCCAGGGAAGATATGCCATGACGCTTATCGAGCAGCAACCGTGCTTTTTCCATCACACTAACCAGTTCATGACGTTCTACCGGCTTTAACAGGTAATGAAGAACGCCGTATTCAATGGCTTTTTGGGCGTATTCGAATTCGCCGTATCCACTCACAATGATGACGAGCAGCCCGGGATACATCGACTTCACCTTTTCGGCCAGCGCCAGACCGTCCATTTCCTTCATACGGATATCGGTAATCATTACGTCCGGCAGCTCAGACTTTAAGTACAGCAGCGCTTCCCGTCCACCCGGCATTTCAGCCGTCACCTCAAAAAAGGGCGCCGACCGGCTAATCAGCTCACGCATCCCTTGTCTAATTACGATTTCGTCCTCTACGAGCAGCACTTTATACATCCTCTTCTCCCCCTGATTCCGGTATCGTTATTGTAATGGTCACGGCCAGCCCTTGCCCCGGACTTCCGTCAACCGTGAGACTCCCGCCTTCCCCGTACAGCAGCTTGATCCGCTGGCCGATATTGCGTAGCCCCAGACTCTCCTCCTCGCTGCGCCGGAGCGAATCCATGGAGGGATCTTGTTCGATCTCCCGGTTCAGCTCCGTGAGTGCCTCCTCCTCTAATCCGTTCCCGTCGTCGCGGACCGTAATTAATAGCTCGTTGTCAAAACGCAGCGCTGACACCCAGATCGTCCCTTCTTCGCGCCCCGCGATCCCGTGCTCAATGGCGTTCTCCACCAGCGGCTGAATCGTGAGCTTCGGTATGCGCAAATGCAGTACTTCTTCTTCAATCTCGTTATGCACCGTCAGCTTCCCGCCGAAACGAATCTGCTGGATACGCACATAGGAGTCTACGAACGCAATTTCCTCTCCCAGCGATACGAGCCGGCCGGCCTTGTCAATCGTATAGCGAAGCAGCTTGCCCAGTGCGGATACCATATCCGATACCTCATCATGCCTGCGCTGGACGGCCATCATATTGATCGATTCCAGCGTATTATAGATAAAATGCGGGTTGATCTGACTCTGCAGGGCGGACAGCTCTGCCTCCTTTTCCCGGAGGCGGGTCACAAGCACCTCATGAAACAGGCGGTTGATTTCGTCCATCATCTTGTTGAACCCGCGCCCTAGCTGCCCGAATTCATCTCCCCCAAGCGGACTGACCCGCTTGTTGAAATCTCCCCGCTCCACCCTGGACATATTACTCTTGAGCTCCACCAGCGGGAGGGTAATCCGGTACGATACCGCATAAGCGAGCAGCAGCACCGTCACCAGGCAAAAGAGGGCAAGCCATAACGTGAAAATCATCATCGCGCGTGATTCCTTCAGCATGACTCCAATGGGGGTCAGACCGATGATGGAAAGGCCCGAATACGGGGACTTATGGCTGATAAACAAATAATCTGTACCTCCCAGCCTCTCCCGCTCCCCGCCATGCAACTCTTTAATCCGCCCGGAGCCCATAAGCTGGCCGTAGGCCGACTGCCCGTTATCCGGCTTTTGCTCATACAGCAGCCGCTGATCTCCATCAATGATCATCAGATTCGTGGACTCTTCAATCTTCAGCTTCGCAAAAACAGAGCCAAAGGCCGATTGCTTAGCGTCAATAAGGATGTAACCCAGACGCCTTAGCGTCCTGGGTTCCTTGATAACCCTGGCTACCGAAATATAAGATGAAGGGTCGGTTCCGGCATAATAAGACGGACGATGCGGAGGAAGAATGATCCACTCGCCGTCCGACCGCGTAAGGGCGCTGAACCATTCGTCATGCCTGGCATCCCACGAGGTGTTGACCGCAAGCGGTTCTACATTGGAGAACAGGGTTCCGCTGTTGCTCAGCAGGTGAATGCCCCGGATTTCCGGTCGGTCATAGGCCTGTGCAGAGGTATATAGCTTCATTTTCTGATAATCATCAGACAGTGCCCATGTGCCTGAGCCCATAGGACCATCGTATTTAGCCAGAATAGATAACACCTGTTCATCATACAGTGGCATCAGCGACAACCGCTCCAGATCCTTCAGCAGCCTATCCAGATTGGCGTTGGCCTGTCCGGCCACATCCACTGTATATTGCTTTGTTTTCTCGTTCAAGGTGGAGGAGAAATGACGGTACGTCACCATCCCCTGTACACTTAACGGCAGCAGCGTCAGCATGGTGAACAAGAGCAGCAGTCTGGTGCGCATTTTACTTCTTCTCAACCGTAGGATCAGCCCTTGCAGCATCTCAAGTCCTCCTTTTGTTAAGTAAGCTGACATCTAAACCTCTGTACAGTTTATCGTATAATGTTCTGTAATTGAATTCTATCCTCTTATGTTTGGAAAAGGTACGGTTCAACAAAGTCAATAAACCCCAAACCTGCTGACAAGCAAGGTCTGGGGTTTATTATTGTCACTCTTGGATCGCCAGTTAGGTTAACATAATATTGATTATGTTTACCTAACTGTGATTATACATTTTATCCCACATTCGTACTTGATTGCTGACATACTCTCTCAGCTCCGGCGGTCCCACAATTTCAGCATGAACCAATAGCGGCAGCACCCTCGCACAGGCCGAGTTATGATCATACATATTCACCGTTACAAGCCTTGCTTCTCCATCAGATTCTGTATTCATGACATCCAGCCCCTGCAATATCTGCTCATTCTTAACGCGAGTACGGATGACCACCGGATAGAACTCCCGCGCTCTGCTGGTCTGAACGAAGGCTTGCTCTGCTTGACTCCAGTATGCCTGGAGAGAGAACTGCTCAGGGATGGCATAGGTCTCGTCCAACAAAGTAACGGCAGTGAACCGTTCGCATTTGAATGTCCGCAGATCCCCGGCGCGCTCGCAATAGGCGGCAAGATACCACTCCCCACGCTTCACGATGAGTCCATAGGGCTGAAGCTTCCGCAGTGAGTTCTCCCCATTCACCTTACGGTAATCTGCCGTAATCTTCCGCCCCCTCCACACTGCAGTGCGCAGAGTCTCAAGATACGGCACCGCTGTCTGACCGCTCCACCACGGCGTAGCATCGAACAGAAACCGGCGCTGCGCGGTACGGATATCATCCTGGTAGGGTGCCGGCAAGCTTGCTTCCAGCTTCAGAAGCGCACTCTTGAGCAGCAGACTGGTTTCTCCTGAACCGCCCGCCGGCATCCCCATCCCTGTCAAAAAGAGCTGTACTACCTCTTCCCCATGCAGCCTCCGCAGATTCACCGTATAGCCTTCCATGAGCGAAATCCCGCCGTCCGGCCCGGTGGCCGACACAAGTGGAAGGCCCGATTCCGCCAGGACATCAACATCCCTGTAGATCGAACGGACAGAGGTTTCCAGCGCTTCGGCCAGCTCCTTGGCCTTCATTTTCCCCCGGGATTCAAGCAGTAAAAGTATTCCAATCAGTCGGTGCAGCCGCATGCGTCTCCCCCAAGTCTCATATTCGTCATCTATTCTTGCCGCTCTGTTGTCAACAATAGGGCGTTAAGATGAATGTATCAAATGTAAGGAGCTGCTGCAAATGAATATTGGCATATTGGGAACTGGATTCGGGGCGTATCATGCCTCTCTGTTCAAGCAAATGGAGTTCGTGAACCGGATCGTGGTCTTCGGGAGAAATGAGGCCAAACTGTTGAAGCTGAAGGAAGAGCTGGGGGTAGAGATCACGATGAATGCTGAGGACATTTTGTCTGATCCCGCGATTGACGTAGTGGATATCTGTCTGCCGTCTTCACTACATAAGACCTATGCGTTAGAGGCGCTGAGACGGGGAAAACATGTTTTTTGCGAGACGCCGGTTGTTCTGGAGCCTAAAGAAGGACGGGAGCTGCTGGACGCCGAACAGCGGTATGGCCGCAGAATCCTCGTCAATCAATTCATCAAATTCGATTATGCCTATGAATACCTGGAGCAGGCGGTTCGTGAGGAGACCTACGGGAAGCTTCTGCATCTGAGTATGCGCCGGGAGACCGCTCCGCTCTGGGGGGATCTGGGCCTCTCGGCCATCGCTGCCAATCTGATGATTCATGAGCTGGATTTCATCGCCTGGCTGATGGATTCACCTGTACCTTCTGCGGTCTGGGGTACCTCCGGTGACAAGGATGGACAGGCGCTGGTCCTGGCCTCCTTCCTGCAGCCTGAGTGGAGTGCACAGCTCACTGTTTCTTCGCAGATGCCGGGGAGTTATCCTTTTACTATCGGGTATGAAGCCTATTTCGAGCAGGCGAAGCTGGAGTTCCGTGAGTGCAGTGATGCGAATGGGGTGATCCAGGCGAGCCTTGCCGCGTATACTTCCGAGGGGCAAGCGGCCATCCCGCTGATTCCGAGTGATACCTATGCCAAAAGC
Source organism: Paenibacillus sp. FSL P4-0338 (assembly GCF_038002365.1). NCBI lineage: Bacteria > Bacillati > Bacillota > Bacilli > Caryophanales > Paenibacillaceae > Paenibacillus > Paenibacillus sp. FSL P4-0338. The sequence continues at coordinate 1,932,853 of NZ_JBBOCG010000001.1, forward strand.
TTGCGCCACGCCCTCCTGAGCCTCCGGGACAGAACAAATTCTACGCTGTCGCTGCGACATGCGCTGAAGTCTCTGAACATGGCCTTCCAAATGACAGATCAGCTTACAGCGGGTATAGTAGCTTTGTGATTCTGCCGGCCAGAAACTGGCCAATGCAGGCTTCACGTATCGGGCCGCCCGGTACTAAGCGAAGTTTGGGGAACGGAAGTAGTTGGATTTTCTACATTTGCTGATGAACGAATCATCCCTTTTGAGATAACAATTGGAAAAATGGCACTTCTTCGGGCGCATTCCCGGCAAATACGCAACATCGCCTTCAGTAGATGCTGTTTTTCCAATTGCTTCAGGAGATCCACCTTGATACAGGTGAAAAAAGATACATTTTTCCACGTGTTTCCTTCAACTAGCTCCGCTCCGCAGCCCTGTACTGGCTGATCAACGACAAGTCCAGATGCGTAACCCGCCCGTATGGGTTGACAGCGATGATCTGTTTTGGCAGGGGTTCAGCTCTCTTTTTCCTTTAGTTAGTTACTAAGGTTAGATGTAGGTTTGGGTTTAGGCGTAGTAATGAAGGGGAGCTTGTATTTTTGCTTTTACTATTATGAATTTTTCATATGATGAAATATAGTAATTAAGGTGTGCAGCGTTGGTGTGTTTCTTTTTGAGAGTTTTCTTTTTGATACGCTATAGTTATTGGCTATAAGTTAACATAATCTGTGTTATGTTTCTCAATGTCCTACTATCACTCTTGTCACCTAATTCACCCTTCAATTTAACACATTTCCGCTTCAAAATACTGCTGCTCCACCTCATTACATCGCCGCTAACCTTCGTTCTCCTCCACCCTACCCGCCTGCCGCCATCGTATGCGCGAAGCGTTCCAGCTTATCCATGGACAGCCCGCCTCCTGTCTTGTGCTCCTTGCCTTTTACCATACGTATAACCCACTTATCCAGCGCAGATATCCGGTCCGGGTAGATCTCATCGCCCATGATCTCTCTGGCAAGCGCCTTGTTGTAGATGATCCCGGGATATGCCTGCTTAAGCTCCTGCTCCCCCTTCTCCCCTGTCATTCCTGCACAGATGTACAATCCCAGCCGTTTGGTTAAAAGCTCTTGCTTGTGCTGGGCTGTAAATGCAGCCATCTCCTTACGGATTCTTCCATAGTAGATCGAGCCGCCTAAAATTACTGTGTCGTAGCCAGTCAGATCGGGCAACTTGCCAGATCTCAGATTCACCACCTCAGCCCCGTCCAGCCTGGCTTGCAGCAGTAAAGCGGCTTTTTCAGTACATCCGTATTTGCTTGCATACACGATCAAGATCCGATTGCTCATGAAGTCCGCCTCTATTCTATAGGTAATGGGATTGCAGGTGGTGCGGGTTCCTGCGCGTTGCGAAGTACAAGAATGAGACACCAGATGACTGCCAGATTGAAGATTGGAAACAGGATCAACTCTACCATGGAGACATGAACTCCTGCCCTCAGCATCCCAATCATCATGGAGGAGATAGAGGTTAGCAGGGTTGCCGCTTTTACCAGGACAACAGGAGCCAGAAGGTAACCGTAAGACTGCCTACGGACGAGCAATACCCCTGTTAGCACCATGACCGGAAGCAATACAGCTAAATCCAGTGCCTGAATCACCAGCGTGGTATAATGCTCCAGCCCCTCAGGTGAGGTACCCTGCCGCCAGCCGCCGGCAATCCGTCCCAGCCAAAGCATGATAATCAGGAAAGCAATCAGCAGCAGGATGAAGCCAATTTTTACCGCGGGAAGCTGCGTCTTCATCGACACCCCGTCCCGTTCCACCGAGCGAAAAACCAAAATAAATGCAAATAAGCTGCCCGAGAACAGCAAGACGTAGACCAAAAACAGATCATTATACATGGCCAGAAAACAGTATGAAGCATAGGTATAGGTGAAGTATCCGAGCGCTCCGGCCAGCAGCAGCCGCCCCCGGATCGTTCCTCTGAGACTCATGAGCAGAGATACGAACAGCAGAGGAATTCCCACCGCTAGCGTAATGCCATCTTGGGCGATCGCCTGGGCTGCTGCGGACAAAGAATCTTCCTTGTAGATGCCGCTTCCGTACAATTCAATCTGTTCTCCCCGGATGGAGGTGAAGATGGGATGGCTCCCCTCATTCTCAGATTCTTCACCTGAAAATAGCCCGATTCCTGACGCAACAATCCCAAGCACTATCACCATCCACGTTAAAAAGGTAATGGTTCGTCTATGTCTCATCTTAGTCCTCCTATCCTTGTGCAATACGCACCATGGCTTCTATGTGCCGATTAATCAGAGCCTCCTTCTGCACCTCAGGCAGATTCCCCTCTACCATCAGCCTCATTATCAGTCCAAAAGCTGCGCTCCAGATGATTTGGGCGGTGAGTTCAAGCTCCCTCTGCTTACAGGAGGCCATCCCGCTGAATTGACGGAGCGTATCACAGAGCATGGCGATCCCGCTGCTTTCCAGGGCTGCTCCCTGATGCAAAACCCCGGTGTGGCTAAGCACGGACGGCGAATCATTCAGCATCATACTCCGGTACTGTGAGCCTTCTGCGGTTGTGACCTTAATGAACTGTCTCAGCGAGCGTCTTAAGCACTCTTCTGGAGAGTTTTCATCTGGTGAAGCTTCCGATCCGGCAATCAGTCCGCCCATTAGCTCCCGGTAGCCCCGCTGAAGAAGCTGTTCCACAATGTCTTCTTTTCCCTGAAAATAGTGATAAATAATGCCTGCCGAATACTCCATCCGTTCAGCGATTTTGCGGATCGACAGCTGCCTGATCCCCTTCTCTGCCAGCAGCTCGCCAGCCGTAGTGAGAATCAGATTACGCATCGCTTCGCGCTCCTGCTCTTGTCTCTCTGCTTTGCTCATGATCGTTAGACTCCTTCTGTTAAGGTGCTGCTGGTTCGCTTGATTGAACACTGTAATGTTTTTGAACACCGTTCAACATAGATTATAGACGTCAGGACCTGGGAAGGTTGTGATTATTTATACAGCAAAAAAGCCTGAAACCCCATAGGTGTCTCAAGCTTTCGAGCTTCGGCAGGCGCTCTGCCTAATCAATATTAGCGATCTTCCACTCCCCCTGCTTATTCGGCAGCAATGAAATCTCGTAAGTGCTCTCAGTAATATAGCCCTCAGAGGTCATCTGAGTAAACTCAACATAGAAGCCTGCCCGCTTAGTTCCCTCGATAGGAATTCCGACTAGGGTCAGTTTATTGAAGCGGTAGACATTCTTATTGTCCAGTAAGAAGGACTGTAAGTTGTCTTTAAGCAGCGGTGAATACATCGTGGCAGCGAACTTTTCTTTGTCCTTAGCTGCCCAGGCTGCAATACAGTCCAGTGTCTCCTGGAGCGCTTGCTTATTGCCCGGACTGGAGCCTACATCAGGGACCTTGAAGAACACTCCCGGCTTAATCGGCGGTTGCTTCTCCATGTATTCCATACCACTCAGCATAGATGTGAAGAGGGGAAGCAGCTTATCCCGTTGCTCGTCCTGAATATGGATCTCGGCCTGGAAAGAATCCTTGTGGGCTGTGAAAATAAATGCCTCAACCCTCCGGTCCCCCTCCACCCTGCTTCCTTCATATTCCTTGAACTTCAGCAGTCCCCGGTCTGTGCCCGGTTCATGCTTCCCGCCAGTTACATCCTTCGCTGAGCTTAGCTTAATTAACGTAATATAATTATGCTTGTCCGCTGTTCCCCACGCCGTTCTGCCATCCTGTTCAAAACGGATCATCGTCTCCGGCAAAAACACCCCGAGCGGTAAGGTCTGGTCTGCGGAGTAATCTGCTTGGACATTGACGCCATCCAGCTCGTACCCACTGCCGCTTCCTGAATACTCCGGTACTTCTTCGGGAATCAGCGACACGGATTTAGCAGCAGGCGCGGCTGTTGCAGACGGAGTCGGAACCGCGGATGCAGGAGCAGCTATTGTAGCCGTAACGGCTGAGGGTGTTGCTGACGGCTGATCCGTATGCTCAACAACCGAAGATCCCTGATCCGCAGTATTACTGCAGCCTGTACTGATTGCTATTGCAGCCGCTATACAGCCCGCTCCCCATAAGCTCATTCGCTTGGACAATTTAATCACCTCAGTTACCAGACGCCGGATACGATCCAAAGTTGCGCTAAATCCTTCCAGGAATAGGCGAATTTATTTCTTAACTCTATTAGTATTTAATGTGCTGAAATATTGGCTGGGATTGCCTTGGCGGGAGTTGAACCGCTCCTGGAAATCACCGCCGGTATAAGCTCCGATGACCCGGTGCCAGAAATCCCGCGCAGGGATGTTGGCACGAATCTGCGACACCTTCCAGCTGCCCGGGAACATGTCGAACAGCCGGTGCGCCGCCCAGGTTCCTACACCGCTGCGACGGTAGCGCTGCATCACAAAAAACTCCGTCATATAGAACTCGCCCTCCGGGTCGCGCAGCAGACGGTCGATCAGGGCAAAGCCTGCGACATTGCCGTCTACGGTGAACAGGTAGACGAATTTATTTTTACCGCTGCTCCAGTAAGCCTCAAGTCCCGGATAGGACGGGAACAATCCTTCACGGTCCACCTGCAGCTCCAGGTAGCGGGTAAAGTCATACAAATAGAACTGCATCAATCTGCTTATCATCTGCTTCTGCTCTTTAGGAACCAGCTCGATTCCAAGTTCCATTAAGGTTCACCTCTGCCGTTTTCGTTTACTACATATCATACCTTAAAAAACCCTTATAAAATACATAATAAAGAAAAAGCCTTATATATCAAAGCTTTTACCTTTACATTTTACCTATCATAGGAATAACTATAATTGCGGAATCTAACACTTATATTTACGTATTTACACAAGGGCTTCCAATCATTCACTTATTTCTTATTCATCTCATATAATCCAGTAAAGCATAATAACGACAATAGTAGAGACACAAGCATTACTACTTTTGAGTCTAACAAGAGACTCTGAATTGGCTGTACAAGTTGTTGGCCCATAACCGGAACATAACCGTCAATAAAATATGTTGTTTCAAGCAATCGGTAACCCGTAAGCCTCATCCAAGCAGATATTGTGATAAATCTGCATTTTAACATTATACTATCTAAAATTCACTCCATACTATACTCCACTAAGACAAACGGACTCGTTTTATATGGCTTTGTATCGATATTACCTCATTCCATTCAGGCGAATCGTATGATTGTATCGGTAAGAAAGACAAATAAGAAGTATAACCAAGTTCAAATGTCGGTTTTCCAGAATACAAATAGTAGGGAAATGAGACCACTGCAATGATACCAAGAATTTGGCTAGTCCTAGAAGTGAAATTACTACTTTTCAAGTAACTTCTTAGAATTGTATTTACAATATCCTCTGCGTCTCTTATAGATTTGTCAGGATTATTAAAAGATAAAATATTCTGATTAATCAGTTTATGCAAATTATCTAAACAAAGGGCAATAAATCCATAATGACTTGTCGCTTGTATTTGCTTTTCTGCTTTTCTAATATTATCAGAAATGTTTCCTTTCCCATTTAATCTTTTTGCTGCAACCCCATAACTCCTTCCTTTATGTATAAACTTAAAATCCGGCTCTTCAAGTGATACTTTAAAACCTGATTCCTCAAACCATGATGAAAGATAATATTGAAATTGATAGTTCCAAGGTGAATGGTCCCCTCTCTCCAATATTCCACCATTAAAAATGTTATGAATTTCATCTCTTATGTTCTTGTCTCTACAATTTAATACTGTCCTCGAGTTAGTAATGCCTAATAATTCCCAATAATCTTTATAGCCATACATCAGTTCCTTTTTGATTTCAACTTCTGAACTATAGTCATCTAATTTAATTAATTGAGGTAATCTACAAAGCATTTATTTTTGTACTCTTCGAACCTACAATTTTTAGGAACATTGTACCCCGCCATTCTCATCTTAAAAATTGCTTTCTCTAGATTAGCCTGTACTTCTAATACGTTTTGATCAATCCCGAATATATTATCCATAATGGAATACCTCATCTATAATTATTCTTACGGATCATTTATCTAATCATATTTATCAGTAATATTTTACCACTAATAATATGTCATCATCTAATTTTGGTCGCTAAACTATTGTGATCTTTGAATGTGAGAGTTACTATATACCTGATATATGTGGAGTGGTAGAATTTAGATAAAATGTCTTGGAGGACTCTTAAAATTGCATCAAAGATATGTAACAATTGTGGTGAGAGCAATAGCGAAAATGCCTTCATTTGTGTTCAATGTAGTAGCACACTTAAAGACTCTTTAGTTCTTGGAATACCAGAAGCATTAAAAACAATTGAAAAAAAAGAAGAAAAACGAATTTGTTCGCATTGTAATGAAGAGGTTGGTACTGATGATATTAAGTGTAAGTATTGTGGAACAGTATTTATACAGAAGTCTAAGAAAGATTATTACGTTCCTGAAGTTGACTCTGATAGTAACTTTGTCTCTGCTACTATACTGCTCTATATTGCTACACTTTTTATTCCAATTGTCGGATTAATAGTTGGTGGAATGTTTGCTTTTAATGATGATTATGAAAAGCAAAGCATCGGCAAGGGATTGCTAATTTTGGGACTGATAATGATATTGGTGGATATTTTAGTTTATACGCTTATTCTTTAAAAAACATATGAATTTAAAATGTATTGGAGGATACACATGATGCTTTGTAACAATTGTGCTCATGAGAATCCAGAGGAGAGTTTGTTTTGTAATAACTGTGGGTCAAAGTTAATTAATGGTAATATCATCCCACTAGAAGTACATAACGAAGGAAGTATTCCTATAAGTGTAAGAATTCCTGATGATATCATTGAAAATGAGAAAGATAAATTTCCAGTAAAAGCACTAATAATAATCATAATAGTAGTATTAATAGCAGGGTTAAGTAGTTTATATAGTAATTATATGGATGAAAAAGAAATTAAGGCAACGAGGATAACTCTTAGAAATCAAGAAAAATTATACTCCTATATTCGAGAGGCGAACTGGGAAGAGGCGAGGTTATTTATTAAGAATACTAATGTGACTAACATAATTGACATTGATTATCTTAGTTTATACATAAATGCTAGATATAATTATGAACAGATAAACGATGATGAAAAACATAATGAAGAAATATTCAATAAAATTGATGGTGTATGGTATGAGTTAATAGATTACGAAGGTGTGTTTAAGGAAGACATGATTAGTTTCAATAAGGAATATAATAAAATTCGTTGGAAATATGATGAGTTAGAAGAGGAATTCGGTTCAGGAAGCAAAAACACTTCATCCTCAACCTTACAAAAAGATATTAATGAGGATTATTCTGAGGAAACATGGAATAAGACTGCTGGTAGCACTACAGGGTCTGATTGGCTGAAAATGAACAATACTCAAAAAAAAGATATTGTGGAAGGTGTCATCTTAGACTGGAAATCAAATAACTTTGATGTCTCTGTCAGTTCTACCTATTTTATTTCTGCACTTAATGCATTTTATGGCGATGTTTCTAGTAATAGCAATAACCTAGCCGAAGCAATGTCGATGATTGGTCTTTCAGGAAATGTCTTGAGCAAAAATTAATACAAATACAAATTCATTTACCTACCTTTGGGTGGGCTTTTTTTATACCTATAAATACTGACCTTAAAGTTGACCAGCGGTAAGTTTCTTGTCAAGTTTAATCAATTCGCTATCATCAGATTTACTTACAGTATTCATATAGATTGGCAGGTCAGATTTAAGTTGAATATCAAAGGAATAAGGTAATTAGACATCGCTGATATATTTGTCCTTATGCAGTTTGAAGAGGAATCACCAAAGCGAATAGATTACATACTGTAACACCGTTCACAGCTTTGTAACGAATGGCTAATGTTCCTAAGTAAATACGAAGGCATAAAGAAAAAGCCCTAAAGAACGTGTTGAACTGTGACCCGATTTGAGGACGGTTTAAAAGAAACACCCTAGAGCTAGCTCGCTAGGAGATGACTCCTGAATTCGTCAGGAGTCATCTTTTTTAATGTCCATTGGTATCGCTCGGAGTTATAGTAGGCAATATATTCCGAAACACGAGCCCTGACTTCCGTAAGATTCTGACAATCTCGAACGCTCATTTCATCTTTCATATGCCCAAAGAATGACTCCATCGATGCATTATCCCAACAGTTCCCTTTACGGGACATGGACTGTTGAAAACCTGCCTGCTCAATGAGAAGACGAGTTTTAGGATGCGTGTAGTGCATGCCCTGATCGGAGTGGAAAATGGCTTCTGGATGAAGGTTTCCATCCAGCCGTTCCAGCAGGCGCCGAATCGTCTTTTCAACGAGTGGTAACTCTAGTGTCCCTGCTACACAGTCGGCAAGAATTTGTCTCGTTGCTCCATCTTTTATGCACGAAAGATAAGCCCACTGTCCGTTTCCGTACCGCAGATACGTGATATCGGTTAGAAAGACTTTCTCCGGCTCGTTCTGGTCAAATTGGCGTTTCAGTAAGTTTGCACAGGTCTGATGCTCCTGCGTAGCCTTTGCCATCTTACGGTACGGGTTAGCTTGCCGTATGGCCGCGACAAGGTTAAACTTACGCATTAATCGGCGAATCTTCTTGTGGTTCATGGTGACCCCGCTGAGGTGCTCCAAACGCATCTTAATCACCAAAGCGCCAGCTCTTCCTTGTAATGCGTCGAAGTGTTGCTTAATAAGAACAAGGTCACGTTCGTCGTCGGCTGTACGAAGTTGGCGTCTTTGCTCGGAGCCCAGCCATCTGTAATAGCCACTGGTGCTCACGGCGGCGACTTCACAGAAATAACGCGTCATGCGGCTGAGTCCATGGGCTCTCAGGGTGTAATAAATGATCTCGTAGCGCTCCGAAGGTGTTAAGGTCTTCCTTTGTTCCGTTCGAGCGCTTCGAGCTTTTTTAGAAAGTCGACCTCAGCTTCTAGTAATTTGATCTTCGCCTTTGCGCGCTTCAGTTCTTCGTCAGCAGACAAGGGACTTGCAGGCTTTCGCCCAGCGCTGCCTTTGCCACGCCGTTCTTCCAGTAGTCCCAGTTCACCATATTTAGCAAAGCTATCTCTCCAGCGTTTCAAACTATGCTTTGGTTTTTTAGAACCGATGAGATCCAGGTCAAAGCCCGCCCTAAGAAATATTTCTGACGGGGGTGTCCCCTCGTTGTAGGCCTTCACTGCCGCCAACTTAAACTCAGCAGTATACGAAATATTCGTCTCGGATACTCGCTGAACATTTGGATTCTTCTCTAATCTTCTGATGATATCTTCCGTAAATAGGGTTCGATTTAAGTTTCCCACAGCCTTATCCCGCTCCTTTTCCAATATTCTGATTAAAACACAAAAGACCCACAAGATGGTCACTTTTTTCAAAGTGTCTTTCTTGTGGGTCACAGTTCATGTTTCAGGGCTTTTTTGTCAACTCATAAAAAGTACCTTAATTATTTTTTAATGCAATGTATCCAGTGTTTTAAATACATGCTCTAAATCGTCTCTATACGTTGCAGTATAGTTTCTCGTATAAATTTTTCGTTCTCCAAAATCTTGTTGTTTTATCAACTCCCCATGTTCTTTCCAATAAGCAGACAGTTGTTCAACTTTTAAAACTTTTTTAAAACCTTCTAGGTTTGAAATGTACTCTAAGTTATCTCCATCATCACGATATTGTTGGAGATTCATCAGTAAATAATCAATGAAATATATATAACTTTCTGAGCTTGAATCTGGGTTAAAGCAAATATCAAACAAATACCTATTCATTTGTTCATTGATTCCATTGTTATCGTTAGTTCCTTTGATATCGTAATATCCACAACCTATACCATGGTCAATAATGGTATTCCCTAATTGATATATCATAAAGTTGATGATTGAGTTTTTTGAGATGAAAATCTCTTTATTACTATCATTTTGCAATTCATGATAATACTCAGAATATTTACCTGTTAATTGATTAAAGGTTAACTGTTCTATTTCGGAAAAAATATTCTTCCCTTTATCAATGTATTGCTCCTTGAACATTTTGAATACTTTTTGAGAAATCTCACGCATTTCATTAATAAGGCTATCTTTTCGAGCGTTTCCATGGTTAATCAAGCTTCTTGAAAGATTAAATACCTCTCCTCCACGGTCTTGGCAACAACTAAGTCTAAATGATAATAAATCGTATAAACCTAAGCCCCCCCGGCTTGCATCACCGACCTTGTCTAATATACCATTTTGAGTATGAATTCCTTCTCCAAAGATCCATTCAGCAATTTGAGAGATATTTTCAACATTATTCAGGAATCGTACCCCAGCTTTGTCCACCCATCCAAATCTATCAAGCATTTTCACGAGCATATATGGCAACCTTCTACGAAGTCCCCCTTCCCCATTTAGCTCAAGTATTGAATAATTCGGTAATACTTGTATTAAATAATTAATCACTTCAATTGCTTTTTCAACAGAATAATCACTAGGAGGGGCTGTGACTAATTCAGTCCATAGCTGCCTATGCAATTCTTCCCCATTTTTATCTGAAAAATCGCTATTTTGGAAAACGTCTTCTATTTTCTTTCCATTCAAGATACTTTTTCTCAGATTAACATAAAATATATAACTTTCTGTTTTTTGAGGTTCATAGCTAGTAACAATAAGCTTAATGTATGTTTCAAGATTCCTTTTCCCTAATGCTGATCCATTAAAACATGCGCGTGTAGAACTAATTTCTTTAGTAATTTCCACTTTTCCAAATCTTTGCTCCACTTCAAAAATCATATCTAAAAGAAACTTCTCATTCTCACTCAATCCCTGGATATATTCCTTATATTTATCTGAATTAAAATATAGTCTCTTACCATCCCCACCACCAAAATTATATTTCGCGGAAAAGAATTCATTTTTACCATCTGTTTCAGTATTATAAATTTTTCTAAATACTTTTGGGTAATTTATATAAATTAACATTAGATGGATAAAGTCTCCGGTATGGAAATCTGCATTTTCAATATCAGTTTCTTCTATTTGTAGTAATTTGATGGTATTTATAAATGTCTTCAACTTCCTAGCATCACCTATAAATGGAAGATATGAATGGAAGTCTAATGATTTAAAAATCTCCTTGAGCCCGTCCAACGACCTATTTATTAGCTTGAAATCTGATGATTTTTGCACTTCTTGTTTTTGAGATTCAATAAAATAGTTTAAAAGGAGGTTGTAATCAAGGAAAATACTAGTTTTAATATTAATAAATTTTTCAAGAAACTCAGATACTTTCTCTTTATCAAGTTTATATTGATCAAGCTTATTCAAGCTTTCAGTATCATAACAGAGGACATACGAAACATTAGGTATATTGAATGCCTTCTTTATTACAAATAATATCTCCATCATATTGGAGAAACTTATTCTGTCTAAATCATCAACAACAATAATTATCTTTTTATTTATACTTTCTATAACTGATTTTAGTTCTTCAAATGCCTTATCTATTGAATCATTACTAAAGGGGATGTTAAATCTAACTCCAAAAAGGGAATATGTAGCCTTTGTATCTTTTAAAAGCCTAGCATATTTTGAAACAAGTCCTTCAAGTTCAGGAGAATATACATGATTTTTAAGTTCGATAATCAACCCATTGACAAATTTCTCAAATAAGTTATCTCTATTCTCATATTTTAGAGGGGTAAAGTCAAAAACTATGGTCTCATTTTTCAGTTTTTCATCCCAATAAATCTTACATAGATTAATAAAAGTAGATTTTCCTGTTCCCCAAGGAGCGTCTATCCCATAAACCAAACTTTTTGAAGAACCTAAGTTATAAACACTCTTTGCAAATTTCTTTGCTTGAATATTAAACCCAAAATAATCATTTTCAACATCCTTTACTTCGCTATCATCCATAAAATGCGATTTCTTATCTTTACGAGATTTTGTTTGATTATGTAGTTGTAGCTTCCTTAAACGAACAGATAAAAGAAATATTAATGGCAAGAATCCAATTGCTATGGTTTGTTTAACGATAAAAGTGGCCGATAGCCATTGAATGCTTTGTCTATATAAATCCTTGCTAAACGTATCAAAGAAGAAAACAAGAAAAAAGCCAATCAAGAGGATAAGAAGCAAATCTAACCTCTGACTATTAATAAAAATAATAATCCTTTCCCTCTTATTAAATATCATTAATATTCCAGCAATTAAATAACATACAACTAAGTATCCACAATATGAATAAATCTTGATAAAGGTATACTTTTGAATTAACATGATTAACTAATTCAATAAAAAATAGTGATATCTCCCCAATTGCTATTCCTACTAAAAAAAACTTCATCAGAGTCCAATAAATATTACTTGAAACTCTAACATTAACGCCAGATCCCATACAACATCCCCCTTTGACTATTATAGTAATATTTTACCTCGGAAATTAGTACGTTAGCATCTATTATTTGGTTGCCAGTGTATTTTGAACTTAAAATATGAGATACTATATACCTAATACATTTAGAGTGGTAGAATTTAGGAAAAATATCTTGGGGGTTTAGGGTTGGATATATTAAGAAATAAAAACACTTTAACTGTTATAGGATTGATAATTTTGATGGGGGTAACTGGATGCAATGGAACCGAACAAGAGAAACATAATAGTTCTACCAAGATAATTGAAACTACTTCTACTAATGAAAAAACAAAATCTTCGATAGCCCCCGCTCCCCCACCTTCTACAGAGCAGATTAATCTTTATAAATACATTACTGAAGAAAAGTGGGCAGAAGCAAAAAAGTACACAACGGACATTACTTCACATAATGTTGCAGATTTAGAATTGTTAAAATCGTATATTGATATCAGAATAGAATTTGCAGAGTTAAGTAACAGTAATGATGAACTTAAATTGTATGAACCTATTTTGGCTAAGATAAACAAACTCAAACTTGAAGATTACTCTGGTGAGTTTAAAGATCAGATAACCAAATTTGTTGAAGTGTTCCAGAAGGAACGAATTGATTATTATGATTCGTTAACGGAAATCAATGAAGCCCTAAAAGTTAAAGAAAATAAAAAAATAGAATTGGATACATGGAACAAAATAAAAAATGCAATAAATCAAGGTGATTTTAATACTGTTATTTCAGAAACTGTAATGTTGAAAGATACAAATAAAGAATTTTCTGCCCTATATAATTTTGCCGAATCAGTTGTTAGTGGGCAAGATGGTGATGATGATATGATGTTTTATTATTTAAACGAAATTCCAATAGATTATAATGGAAAATTTTCCGACTTGATTTTAGAACAAAAGCTTCAAATGAAAACTAAAGAAGAATGGAAAGAAGATTATCTTAATCAAAAGAAATATAAATCGGTTAAATCTACAAGTGAGAAAGAAGCCGAATCAACATTTCCTACCCCCTCTATCGGAATGACTGCAAATGATGTTATTAATTCGAGATGGGGTTCACCAAAAGATGTAAACAAAACAATTACGGAATATGGAGTATCTGAGCAATGGGTTTATTCAAACTATAGATATATTTATTTAGAAGATGGGATTGTTACCACCATACAATATTAGTAACTCTTCTTATTAGCCTACTCACAAGTGGGCTTTTTCTTTATTTAAATTCGTTAAATCCAGTAAAAAAGTACATGCATCTGTAAGGTAGATGTACAAATATCAATCAAGAAAAACGCTTTTCAATTATCAACTTTTCAATGCATTTTTCACTTCGGAAAGTCACAAATAAAAAACTGATAAATTAAGCTTTTAGCTAGCATTATCACATGCCTTGACTCAAATGAGAAATCACAACTAGGTCACAAAAGCAATCAAAACGGCCTTCTTCTAGTCACTAATCAGTAATAATCAGTAAATAGAATTCTAACAAAAACCCTTTAACAGCAAGATTTCTCAGTGTCTCCAAGGATTTTCCAAGAGCTTTAAAATTAGCCTATATTATATGTCTCATCAGGAGCAAGGTTTGCCAGAAACATGGTAAGATAGAAGGACAGCCCTCCCCCTTGGGGAAACTATAAAGAAGGTGAAGCACATCAGTATTCAAAAAGCGGCCGACCGGGCAAACCTGGATCAGCGGCTGCCGCAAATGCCCTGGTTTGTCCAGCAGTTTATCGACTATAAACGGCCGGATTTGTCCCCCTCCACGCTGCTGGAGTATATCCGTGACTATGAATCCTTTTTCGGCTGGCTGCGGGGTGAAGGTCTGTCTGTTGCGGCCAGCAATGCTGACATCACACTCCTTGAGCTTGAGACCCTGCATATGGACAGCATTGTCGGCTACCGTCTGCACTTGTCCACCCGGGCTGAGAATGCCAATTCGCGGGTGACCGTATCCCGTAAGCTGTCTGCGCTGCGCTCCCTGTTCCATTACTTAAGCCAGATTGCTGAGGATGAGAACTTTTACCCGCTGCTGAAGCGTAATATTATGGCCAAGGTTGAGATCAAGCGCATTCACAAACCGAAGGATACCGCCGCCAAGCTCAAAGGTAAAATTCTGGAGGACGAGGAGCTGCTGGAGTTCGTAGGCTACATCTATGAAGGATATGGCACAGATGTGGAAGCCAATAAGCAGGCTTATTATTCTTGGCAGCTTAACCGTGAACGGGATGCCTGTATTGCCAGTCTGATCCTGAATTCCGGCCTGCGCGTCTCCGAGGTGGTTAATCTGAGCGTGGATGATATAGATGTCACTAATAAGCTGCTCTATGTATTCCGCAAGGGTCATAACGACGAGACCTTCAAGACCCCGGTCTATTTCCGGGAACAGTCGAAGGATGATCTCAGCTTGTATCTAAGCCTCCGCCAGAATAGGTATAAGACGCCGAAACGGGAAAAAGCCCTCTTCATTGCCCTGCCCAACGGCAGCAAAGAAGGCAAACGGATGACCAAACGGGCGATCCAGGAGATGATCATCAAATACGCCAAACGGTTCGGCAAGCCTTATCTGACGGTGCATAAGCTGCGGCACTCTTTTGCCACCGATTATTACCTGCAGAATGACATCTACCGGACAAAGGAACAACTGGGCCATGCTTCTACAGAGACTACCGAGATCTATGCCCATCTCACGGATAAAACGATGTCTGAGGCGATTGAACGCCGTATGGACAATGAACCGCCGCAGTAATCTGCATGAACCGCTATGTTAATCCTATTCATTTTTTGGAGGAATACATTTGTTAGACAATCATTCATTTTCTGAATCCCATACTACGAACCCCGGACTGCCGGAGCTGCAATCGGATTGTCTGAACTGCTTCGGACTATGCTGCGCAGCACTTCATTTCTCTGCTTCCTCAGACTTCGCCATAGACAAGCCTGCCGGACAGCCCTGTCCCAATCTGCGGGAGGACTTCCTCTGCGGCATTCATACTGAGCTGAGAAAACGCGGCTTCCGGGGATGTACGGTATATGACTGCTTCGGGGCCGGGCAGAAAATCTCCAATCTAACCTATGGCGGACGCGACTGGCGTCAGGCTCCCGAGACTGCTGGACAGATGTTCGAGGTTCTTCCTGTTATGCGCCAGCTGCATGAGTTGCTATGGTATCTGCACGAGGCACTGGCGCTGCGCGGGACCGAGACCCTGCATGATTCACTTATCAAAATGTTGGATCAGACACAGGCTCTCACCCTGCTCAGTCCGGAAAAGCTGCTTCAGCTCGAAGTGCCTGTGCACCGCGCTGAAGTCAACGAGCTGCTGCTGCGTGCTAGCGAGCTAGCGCGCACCGCTGCCCGCAAGCAGCTTGCCCCGGCTCCGAAGCGCCAGAAGAACTATGGACGCGGGGCCGATCTGATTGGGGCCAAGCTGCGCGGGGCCGACCTCCGTTGCCTCAGCTTACGCGGCGCATATCTGATCGCTGCGGATCTCAGCGGCGCTGACCTGCGGTTCGCCGATCTGATTGGCGCGGACTTCCGCGACACGAATCTAAGCGGAGCCGATCTGCGGGGCAGCCTCTTCCTGACTCAGGCACAGCTGCAAGCTGCGCAAGGCAGCCCGTCCACCAAGCTGCCAGAATCCTTAAGGCATCCAGAGCACTGGGCTTGAGATGAATAAACCGGATGATGTTCTATCCGGTTTTTTTGTGATGTTCAGCATATTTATTCAACGTTTTCCCCTTGCCATTTGCCTGCTGATGTTTTATATTGACATGACAGCAGGTCTAAAATAAACGAGGTGAACGGATAAGATGACTCCCCGCACGAAGGAACAGAACGAAGATATCCGGCTGCGGCGGCTGGTGCAGATCCGCAAGGCAGCAGCGGACGTATTTTTGAATAAAGGGCCTCTATTAGAAATCCGGGATGTGGCTGTGGAGGCCGGTCTCGGTTATGGTACGGTCTATCATTATTACAGCAACAAGGGCGATTTGCTTCACGACTTGTTATGGGATGCGCTCGACCGGGCCGGGGAATGGCTGAAGTCCCTGCATATGGCAGAGCCGGAGCTGCCGTTAAAGATACCGCTTGTCAGTTCTGCCGCCGGGGTGCGGCTATTGCAGCTATGGGCGGAAGATCACGCTATCTATCTGTTGTGTAAGCAGGCGGGTGAGGGATTCCCTACTCTGCCTGAAGCCCGCTCTTCCCCGCTCATTGCCGAGTTCCGCCGGGAGGTGCTGACCCCGTTGTCCACGTTGCTTGGCACCGGACTTACGGAGGTCTTAGTGTCTCATGAGCGAGCAACTGTCGATGCACAGCATGAATTGCAGCACACGGAGATGCTGTTAGCCGCTCTGGTCGGCTGTGCTGCATTGTCCCTCCGCAGAGGGCAGCTTAATGAAGATGCAACGGAGATCGTCAGAATTCTTAAACTATAAAATATTGAAACTATTGAAAGATTAAGGAGCGGATACACACAACATGATTATTCTTAAATCCCCCAGAGAAATTGAAGAGATGAAGCAAGCCAGCCAAATTGTTGCCGACTGCTACCGTGAGGTGTCCAAACGGATCGTACCCGGTATCACCACGCTTGAAATTAATGATTTTGTGGCCAAACATATCACCAAGCTCGGCGGCAAGCAGTTTACCAAAGGCTACAACGGTTTCCCTGCCGAGACCTGCATATCTATTAATGATGTGGTTGCTCACGGGATTCCATCCAGCAAGCGGGTCGTGAAGGAAGGTGACTTGCTGAAGCTGGACATTGTGGCGCAATACGGAGGTTGGTTCGGAGATTCATGCATGAGCTACGCTGTGGGTGAGATCGGGCCGGAGGCGCAGAGATTAATGCAGGTTACGAAGGAATGCCTCGACCTGGGCATCGCCCGGGCTGTTCCGGGAGGACGGCTGGGTGACATCACATCGGCTATCCAGCAGCATGCCGAAGCACACGGTTATTCGGTTGTGCGTGATCTGCTGGCGCATGGCATCGGACGAAGCCTGCATGAGGAGCCGAGCTACGTGCATATCGGCACCGCAGGCAAAGGCATCCGCCTCAAAGAAGGCATGGTGTTTACGATTGAGCCCATGATTAACGAAGGCACATACCAGATCTCCATAGACGATGATGAATGGACCGCGAGAACGGCTGACGGCAAACTATCCGCGCAGTATGAGCACACCATTGCCATCACCGCAGATGGACCGCTGATTTTAACGGCCCAGTAATCATTGTAGTCGACTTTAACACATAGGCTAGACCTTATTGTCCCCTTATGAATCCTAAAAGCCCTCCCGTTTCTGTCTAGGGACTGTCCCCTAATAGAATACTGGAGGGTTCTGTTTGTTACCTTTGTGACCGGGTTTTGCGGTTACGGCGTTGGATGCTGTCGCGCGATTGGGTGATTCTGCTTGTTGGGTGCTGGTTAGTGTTTTGAACTTACTATTGTGAATTTTTCATGTGTTGAATTTTTAAATACTTTTGAGTTCAAAGCAGCAGTTAGTCGGATGCTGTGGGCGCTGGAAAGATAGCAACTGTACTTAGTACAATAGAATGCGGTAATAACGGCTTCAAAATAGAATCTATTGTATTCCGTACAATCGAATGTTGAACAAAGGCCCTTTTTCATCCAAAACACACCATTCTAATGTATGAAGTACAATAGAATTTCATTTCACGGTCAACTATGCGTTTTCTATTGCAGAAAATACAATTAGTTACCTTAATCCATAATAACTATTATGAATTTTTCATATGATGAAATTAAATAATAAAGATTTAGTTGGTTAGTTCTTTGCTCGATTCTCGCCCATACGGGCAAATTTAGTTGTACAGACTACAATTAGTCAAGGAACTCCTTGCTTTTACCGTTTTTAATTGTACAGAATACATCTATCCCTGAAAGCTCGCCTCAAGCGAACCTCTTCCAGTCATTCATTCAGTCATTCATCCGTCCATCCATCGCCTCATCTCACTTCTAAATGAACTCACCTCTTAAGTTCTGATGCTCCCCAATTCATTTAGTCAAAACTCACCCCCAGATCTCACCCGGCAGCTTCAGCACAGTTACCTTGTCCCCGGCATATAATTGTCCGCTGTCCGGCGGGATGACGATCAGGCAGTCGCTGTCTTTGATCGTAACCGTGACGGATGACTCGTCTACAGCGGCTGGATAAGCATAGAGCACTGCTTCGCGGATCTCCAGACGGGCACGGACATAACGGGTGAAGCTGTTGGTTCTCTTATAATCTTCACCCAGCACTACTGTCCATTCCGGCAGATACGGATGTGCTGCCCCCTGCATCAGTCCGATGACCGGACGGGCAAACAGCTGGAATCCTACGAAGCAGGCGCCCGGATTGCCGGATAAGGCGAGCAGGATGCTCCCGCCGCGAACGGCTGCCGTAGTGACGCTGCCGGGGCGCATGGCTATTTTATTGAACAGCATCTCTCCACTCTGCTCACGGACCAAATCCCCCATAATATCATAATCCCCGACAGATACGCCGCCTGTAGTAATCACCAGATCGTAGCTCTCCAGTGCCATCTGCACCTTACTGCGGGCCAGCTCCAGATCATCGATGATCGCACCCAGCATCACGGGCTCACCGCCCGCTTCCCGGATTAGCGCCTCCAACATGGGAGAGTTGCTGTTGCGGATTTTGCCCGGGACTAACGGCTCGTCCACCTCCAGCAGTTCAGTTCCGGTAGCGAAGACAGCCACCTTGGGTCTGCGGCGGACAGGAACCTCCGCCACCCCGAGCGCTGCCAGAACAGCAATTTCGCCAGCGCCGATTAGAGTCCCTTCAGGAAGCACTGGATCACCTGTTCTAAGCTCCAAACCGCAAGGGGTAATATGCAACCCCCGCTCTTGCGGCTTACGGATACCGACATAAGTGACTCCGCCCTCCATCCGGCTCTCCGTAGCTTCCATCATAATCACGGTGTCTGCGCCGCCTGGAATCTGAGCGCCAGTCATAATGCGCGCAGCAGTGCCAGCCGTAATCTCTCTGGAGGCTACTGCGCCGCAGGGAATGACATCAACGACTTCAAGCCAGACCGTGTCAGGGTCCCCTGCCGCTAAAGTATCTGCCGCAATCACGGCGAAGCCGTCCATGCTGGAGCGGTCAAATGCCGGAAAAGGATGCGGTGCAGCAATAGATTCACCCAGATACCGCCCGCTGCTGCGATCCAGGGGTACAGCTTCCAGCGCAAGCAGCGCAGCATAAGGCTTAAGCCTGCCTTGCGCCACTGTAACTTGAAGCGCTGCGCGCTGAAATTTATCATTACTGTATTCGTTGTTAAATTCCTTGTTATTCTCCCTGCTATAGTCCTTGTTATGGTTCTCTCGGTTAATCACTGTTGAATTCACTCCTTCTGTTCCATCCGGTGGTTTGCTGCTCATTAAGCCAATTATGCCCCATTCTAACATGAAGACATGGCAAAAGGGATGCACTGGCCTGTAACAAGCGCATGCACCCCTTATTCAATCCCGATTCTATTCAATTGTCTGCTGCCAGCAGCCCTGCCCTGCTCCAGTTCAAGCTTAAGATGCGCGGATCACTCTTACGTCAGCCGAAAGGACACTTTCACCCTCATACAGCATGAACCGTCCATTCTGCCATTCCACGCGCAGCAGCCGCGAATCATCCGACTGGTATTGCCAGACATGCTGCTCCCCGCCGTTCATATAAGGCGTCTGCCCGGTAACGGCGGCATACCCTTCATATTCTTCCTCCAGGTAGAAGGTCCGGTCATCCAGCTCCAGGGTAGCCGGGACCTCGGAAGGACTGTCCAGACGCCCGTCTATCGGGTGATACAATCTGTATTGCAGCTCTTCCCGCTCTTCTATATACAGATAGGCGATCCGGCTCCCGTCGCGCAGTGTCAGTACAACTGCATTACGGCCGCTCGTCTTCGTCCGGCCCGTCACTTCATAGGTGACCAGGGAGACCTCACAGATATCTCCGGGAGACAGAGTCAGCATGCTTGCGGGCGCTTTAGGCGCCTCCGGCTTCGAGAACAGATTGCCGATTCTTTTCCAAAGACCCAAAGCCATCATCCTCCTACAGATTGGTACGTTAATCTTTCTTATCCGCGAATAAAGGCCGCAATAATCAATGCTCCGGTCACATGCAGCGAGCCTGCCATCAGGCCGTAGCCGACCTTGCCAAGCTGGGTGCCATGATCCAGTTCAAGATTCCCCCACCGGCTCAGGAGCTGCTCTACCGTCTTCTCCAGCACGAATAACAGGACAAAAGATACTATAGAGACTATAAGGGCGGTCCCGAGCCGGTTCGCCGCAGCAATGGATGCCGATAAAATATAGCCTTGTGACAGCAGCTTCAACACCAGCCGGGTAGTCACGGCCATATTCCCCGCCTTCAGCTCTTCCATATCATTATAACGGGTAAACAACGAATCCACGAGCATCAGCACACACAGCAGCACTGCGCCGCTGACCGTCCATACTACCATGGACACCAGGGTATCGAAATCCATTACTCCAGCCCCCGCTTGTTCATATTTCCTAACCGGTAAGACAAACATAAAGCGAAGGAGAAACCGCTGGTTCTGTCTCCCCTTCGCCTGTGGACAATTGCCTGAAGTCCGGCTTATGCCAATATGTTATTGTTTCTCGTATTGCTTCATCAGCGCAGCCAGCTCATCTTCAACCGCCTGGTCTTTGCCTAGCTTCTCGAACTCATCATCCAGCGATTTGTTGCCCGAGCTCATCTCGTTGCTGGCTTCTGCCTGTGCTTCGGCCTGCAGCATCTTGTCTTCCATCCGTTTGAGTCCGGCAGAAGCAGAGTCGGAGCTGAAGCCGCTCATCGCTTTGTTGATTTCGGTCTGCGCCTTCGCAGCGTTGTAACGGGCAACGAGTGTCTCCCGCTTGTTCTTCATCTGGGTAAGCTGTTTGCGCATTTCGTCGAGCTTGCCGCGCAGATTGTCGGCGGAAGCCTTGTTCTGGTCGAAGCTGGCCTTGTACTCTACAAGCTTGGCTTCAGCCGATTTCTTCTCTTCAAGAGCACGGCGGGCCAGATCGGCGTTACCGGCTTGAGCGGCTGCATGAGCTTGCTGATTACGCTTGTTCACCAGCGCTTCCTGCTCTTCGTACAATTGTTTGAATTTCTTCTCAATAGCGATCTGGGCAGCTACCGCTTTCTCGGCATCCTCCAGATCCTCCGTCATGTCACGAATGTACTGGTCGGTCATTTTAACCGGATCTTCTGCTTTATCAATAATCGCATTCACATTGGACATGGTCAGATCACGCAATCTTTTAAATATAGACATGGTTCATTCCTCCAAAAGTAAAGTTAGTGGTTCAATGGTATCTTTTACGCAGAGAGAAGAGGATCGTTTCAAAAATTTGTTCCGGTCTTCTGTAATAAATATTGCTCCACCTTATCATTCACAATATTTACGACCTCCAGGATGCCCTCTTTGCTCAGATCGTCATAGTGAATGCCCATCACAACCGTGACTGTCCGGTTCAATGCGGCAGCAGCCTTAAGCGCAATGGCTTCACTGATCGTATGCTCCTTATGATGGGGAACGGCAGAGGTCATCACCCGCACGAGGTCTCCGTCCATGTACGCTGTACTTGCGGCACCGATATGGCGCACACCCCCGGTAATCAGCAGCAGCAGATCACGGCCCACCTCGGTCTCGGATAACACAATATCATCAGGATGCACCGGATTCATTGGCAAGCTGAACTCCCCTCCCTTTATATTAACCATAGGCTGTAGAGATCTCTCATTCTGCGGCAAAAAGATCATTGTATACCGGCTTGCTGCCTATACAATACCACGGATCTCATCCAGTGAGGAAATATTCTCTTCCTCCATAAACTGCTGCAATTCTTCTACAAGCGTACTGCCCGCCCGCAAATTCATGAAGTTGTAGGTTCCAACCTGTATTATAGTGGCCCCAGCCATAATAAATTCAATAATATCCGTAGCCGAAGTGATGCCGCCCATACCGATTACCGGAATGGTTACCCTGCGGGATACCTGATGCACCATACGCAGAGCCACCGGCTTAATCGCCGGTCCGGACAGTCCCGCATAGAGGTTATTGAACACACTGCGGCGGCGGCGGACATCAATCTTCATCCCGGAGATCGTGTTGATCAGAGAGACGGCGTCCGCGCCCTCTGCTTCGCACATCACTGCCATCTCTGCGATATCCTCGGCATTCGGCGACAGCTTCACGGCCAGCGGCAGGCTTGTAGCCGCCCGTACCGCACGAACCACTTCCTGGGCTGCCGGAGTTTTGATGCCAAAAGCAATCCCGCCCTCCTTCACGTTCGGGCAGGAGATATTCAGCTCAATCATATCCACGGCCGGCTTTCCGGCCAGAAGACGGGCATCCGCATCACGCTGAATCAGTTCAGCACCCAGTACGTAATCCGCCAGCGTGTTGCCGCCAAGGTTCACGATACGTGCGGTATCCAGTGTCTCCCAATACGGAAGTTCCTTGGCCAGAAAAGCTTCTACACCAGGATTCTCAAGTCCTACGCTGTTCAGCATCCCGGAAGGGGTCTCATAGACGCGGATTCCGGGATTACCGGCTTTGGCATGAAGCGTAAGCCCTTTGCCGGAGATTCCGCCAAGCAGTGAAACATCATATAACCGGCCATATTCACGGCCGAAACCGAAGGTGCCGGAAGCCATCACAATCGGGTTCTTGAAGGATACACCGGCAATCGTTGCAGTTGTATTAATCATGGAATAATACCTCCTCAGCCAGGAAGACAGGACCGTCTGCACAGGCTTTGCGCTGCCCGTCCTTGCAGGAGACGCTGCAGACCAGACAAGCGCCGATGCCGCAGGCCATCCTGTTCTCCAGGGACAGATAGACGTCTGGGCGCTTACCTGCGGTATCTAGGGCTATGCCCTTGAGCTGTGCAGCCTTCAGCATCGGATGCGGGCCGCAGACGAAGATATTGTCATACGCCGAGAAATCCACGCTGTCCAGGATCAGTCCGCCTACATCGACGGTCAGCTCAGCAGCCAGAGGACGGAAGGCTTCAGTACGGAATGGCTCACGGCTGAAGCCGAGATAGATATCGCTTCGCGGAAGCTTCTGCGCACAATAATACAGCGGAGCAATTCCGATCCCCCCGCCCACTAACGCAACCTTACCTTCTACCTGCGGGAAGCCTGTACCGAACGGCCCCTCCAGCTCCACCGGATCGCCCGGATTCAATCCGGCAAGGATCTCAGTACCCTCGCCTACTATGTGATACAAGAATTCAACACCGTTATCATTCACCTGATGTATGCTAAGGGGTCTTGACAGCAGCGGATAGGCTCCCCATGCCCGCAGCATGTAGAACTGACCCATCTCCCCGCTGTTCCCCCCTTCAACTACCAGGTGGTATACTCCTTCAGCCAGCCGCTCATTACTAATCACCGTCGCCACGTTATCAAGCTCCTTCAAATTTAATCTTATTAACCATGCCTTAGAAGGAACTTAAAATCTGTGACATTATTCACAAATGATGCCCTCTATTTCTTGTTCCAGATTCCGCGCACATAGGGTGCGGGCAGATCGGACGAATCAATTCCGCCCAGCGCCTCAGCAGCATGAAGCGTCCAGTACGGGTCACTGAGCAGGCCTCTGCCTACAGCTACAAGCTCTGCCTTCGCTTCCGTTATCACAGCCTGCGCTTCCTCATAGGACTCCAGGCGTCCTACAGCGATAACGGGGACCTGTAATCCACTGCGTATGTACTCGGCAAGCTCCACCTGATAAGCTGATCCTGCATTAGGGCCGCCATTCGAGCCTATCGGCCCCTCCCCGCCCGAGGATACATGGAACAGGTCTACGCCTGCATCCTTATAGCGGCGGCAGAATTCCAGCGCATAAGCTTCATCATAACCGCCCTCCACATATTCCTTGGCGGACACCCGCATGATTAGCGGCATCTCAGCCGGCAGTACCTCACGCACTGCCTCTACCACCTGTTCCCCGAACAAGATGGGGTCTTGGCCATACTCATCATCCCGGACGTTGGAGAGCGGGGAATGGAACTGGTGGATGAGGTATCCATGGGCTCCATGCAGCTCGACAGTATCGAATCCCGCTTCAACCGCGCGCCGCGCCGCTTCCCGGAAGGCGATAATCAGCTCCGCAATCTCTTCACGGCTAAGCTCCTTGGGCATAGCATAGTTGCCGTCGAACGGAATCGCTGAAGGAGCAACCGGCGGGGCGGCATCGACAGCTTTGCGACCGGCATGACCGAGCTGAATCGCTATCTTCGCTCCAAAGGCATGAACGGCCTCCGTTAACCGCTTGTACGCCGGAATCTGTCCATCGTCCCAGATCCCGGTGTCCTGATTGGTGATCCGTCCATCGGGGTGAACTCCACTCATCTCTACAATAATAAAGCCTGTCCCGCCGACAGCACGACTGACATAATGCACATGATGCCAGTCTGTGGGAACACCGTCCTGCTTCTCAACCGCATACTGGCACATCGGCGGCATAACCACGCGGTTCTTCAGGGTTAAAGCCTTAAGTTCATAAGGTGTAAACAAATCAGCCATGCTTGTCTCATCCTTCCCGTATCTATGATCCATCTCAGTATACAACGATTTGGGAAAGTGATAAATCTTTGAATACTCTGCAGATGGTACGGCATCGGCATAAATTCACGGCTGCTTGGAAATAACAACCCTTATATTCTAAACTAACCGGACCCGTGGTTGGAGGAGGCATCGTCCTGATGAAACTGACAATATTCCGCCGCATTGTGCTGTTTATATCTGTCATTGCCTTGGCCCTGTCTGCACCTGCTGCTGAGCTAGTATCTGTCTCTGCAGCAGCAGCGGCAGATAGTCCTGCGCCAGTGCCGGCACAAGAGATCCTGCCATCTTCCCGGCCCCGAGCTTCTATTGAAGACGAAACGGCGGTGCCGGCCGGATCGTCAGCCTCCCAATCTTCAGTAAGCCGCCATAAAAAGAGCAAGGGCCTCTCCCTCAGCCAATTGCTGCGCAAATACCCGGAGACCCTCAAGACCCAGGGTCCCCGCCGTAAAATGATCGCTCTTACCTTCGATGATGTGCCTGATCCGCGCTTCACCCCGCAGCTCCTGGATGTGCTGCGTAAATATAAAGTCAAAGCCACCTTCTTCGTGGTCGGCAGCCGTGCGGAGAAGCACCCTGCCTTGGTAGCACGGATGATCCGCGAAGGCCATGCCATCGGCAACCACTCCTATAATCACCCCCAGTTCAGTAAGCTGAGTATGAATGCCTTCCGCATCCAGATTATCCGCACGGAGAATATTCTGCAGCTGCTGGCCGGATACAAGCCGAAGCTGATTCGCCCGCCGTATGGCGATATCAACGAGCCGCAGGTGAAGTGGGCGAAGTCACATGGCTATAAGCTGGTGAACTGGAACGTTGACTCGCTCGACTGGAGAGGACTGTCCAAAACCCAAGTCAAGCACAATATCCTCTCCCGGGCCGGCAGAGGGGCTATTATCCTTCAGCACGGGGGCGGCGGCAGAGGCAGTAACCTCCAAGGGACGCTGCAGGCGCTGCCAGAGATCATCGGCATTCTGCGGCAGCGGGGATACAGCTTCGTGACCGTTCCCCAGATGCTCCAGGTCAGCAAGAGCAAATAACCGCTTGATCATTAGAGTCCTAACAAGCGGAAACGGCTTTGCCGTCCTTTTTAAGGAAGGTATCGTTTCAGCGAGAAATATAAGGATAAGTTATCGTGTGTAACATATAAATTCTTATAATTTAAAAAAGGAAACAAAACCGGCGGAAGCTGCCTGGTTTTGTTTCCTTTTCATGATTACGTATTGCGCTTACTATGGTGCAAAGATTCATTATCGGTTTATTCAATAATATATAAATGTACATACTGATAACCGAAATCGGCTACAAAGCTCTGGCTGCCCGGAATAAAGATATCGATCCGGTTGCCCTTGATCGCACTCCCCATATCCGTCGCTGTCGCTACGAAGGCTTGCTTCGGAAGGCCCGGATGGGTATACCCGGTCACGAGCACCTTCGTTCCCAGCGGAATCACGCTCGGGTCAACGGCGATGGTTCCGAGCTTCAGCGCATTGCCGAAATAATCGACCGCTCCCCACTTGCCATTCTCGCTGGCTGCCGAGGAATAGGCGGAAGCTTTGACCTGCAGCACTTTGGCATAATTAAATTCTTTGCCCCAGGCTTGAACTGTGTTGGTTGCCGGCTGCACACTCAGGGCTTGAACTTCTGCTGCGTCCACAGCTTCTACTGAAGCTGCTGCAGTATTGGCTACTGCCACAGTCTTGGCTTGAACATCACCCGGAATGGTGAATTTCAGCCCGGGATAGATATTTAGCGCTGAAATCTGCGGGTTCGCATTCATAAGCTCATCAACGCTTATGCCATAATGATTGGATAGAGTATAATAGGTAGTAGTATCTCCAGCGATATGTACGCTGTCGGCTTGAACGGGAGCTGCGTGAAGCAAGGTGCCGAGTCCCAGTACGGCCGCCAGGGCGGTGATGGCTCTGATCTTGAGTTTCATGAATTGCCTCCTTCAATGGTGACGCCAGGTTTGTAAACTAACAGTAATGAATATATCACAACTTTGTAACCATTGGCTATGTTTTTGTGGCAATTGGAAATAATTATCCTAAATAAAGCGTTATCAAGAATGTAAATATTACATATTCTTAATCATTATTAAGGGACCCGGTATAAATATGCCATGTTTCCTGAATATTCGCAAAAATTTTACACAGTTTTAACATTTCTCACTCAAGCAAATAGTAGAATGAAAGAATACGATATCTTAACTAGACATTGAAGCAACCTTGGAGGGTCCATGAACGTGAATACAGATGAGAAAAAAATCAACACCATCAGTCCTGCAACAGCCTATCTTAACCGTGACCTCAGCTGGATCGAGTTCAACCGCCGGGTGCTCGGCGAGGCACAAGACCCGGAGAACCCGCTGATTGAGCGGGCTAAATTCCTGGCCATCGTGTCCAGTAATCTGGATGAGTTCATCAGTGTCCGGGTAGCGGGCATCCAGGATCAGATCCGGGCGGGATATACCAAAAAAGATTTCACCGGCTACACGCCCTCCGGCCTCTATAAACGCCTCAGCAAACGGGTCACCAAAATCGTCGCAGACCAGTATCGCACCTTCAAGGATATTTCACGCAGCCTGCATAAAGAAGGCATTGTGTTCGTTGATTATGAAGACTTAACACCGGCACAGGAGCAGTCGATTGAGGAATACTACCGTGATATTATTTTCCCTGTGCTGACTCCGATGGCAGTCGACCAGAGCCGTCCGTTCCCGCTGGTCCACAGCCAGTTCATCTATCTGGCTGTCGTACTGACACGCAAGAACAGCCAGGAGGAAGAGCCTTACTTCGCCATTCTGCAGATTCCGTCCAATCTGCCGCGCTGCATTCCCTTGCCGCACCGCGCGAACAGCAAGAAACGGCAATTCGTATTCATTGAAGATGTGATCCGCCATCATATTCAGACCTTGTTCAGCGGTTATGATCCGGTAGCCGTCAGTGAATTCCGCCTGACCCGCAACTCTGACCTGACGATAGATGAAGAAGGCGCAGAAGACCTGCTGGAGGAGATTGAGAAAGAGCTCCGCAAACGCCGCCGCGGTGTGCCTGCCCGTCTGGAAGTCCAGAAAGGCATTCATCCGTATGCGCTGGAGCAGCTGCAGGCTGAATTCGAGCTGGAGGACTTCGTCTTCGAAATCGAAGGCCCGCTTGATCTCGGCTTCTTGCGCAGCTTCACCAGCAGTCTGAAGGGCTTCAGCTATCTGCTCTATCCGCCTGTTGAGCCGATGTATCCGGCGGAATTCGATGAGAATGAAGATTTCTTCGAGGTGCTGAGCCAGCGAGATGTGCTGGTCTATCATCCATATGAATCCTTCGATGCGATGACGGATTTCATTATCCAGGCCTCCGAGGATGAGCAGGTGATGGCGATCAAAATGACGCTGTACCGGGTCAGCGGCAATTCTCCGCTGATTACTGCGCTCGCCAATGCAGCCGAGTCCGGCAAGCAGGTTACGGTGGTCGTGGAGCTGAAGGCCCGCTTCGATGAGGAACGCAACATCGCCTGGGCGCGTAAGCTGGAGCAGTCCGGCTGCCACGTGGTCTACGGTCTCGTCGGCCTCAAGACCCATGCCAAGGTAACGCTGATCGTCCGCCAGGAAGGCTCGGAGCTGCGCCGCTATGTTCATGTGGGAACAGGCAATTACAATGACAGCACGGCCAAGGCCTATACCGACCTTAGCCTGTTCACCGCCAATCACGAGATTGGCCTGGATGCGTCCGAGCTGTTCAATCAGATGACAGGCTACTCTGCCAACTACAATTGGAACTCCTTCATCGTAGCACCGACTAACATGAGCCTGTCGCTCCAGAAGCTGATTCTGCGTGAGGCAGAACATGCTGCCGCAGGCCGGCCTGCACGGATTATCGCCAAGATGAACTCCCTGTCGAACCAGGAGGTTATTGATTATCTGTACAGCGCAGCCCAGGCGGGAGTGTCCATCGACCTGATCGTCCGGGGAGTCTGCTGCCTGCGTCCGGGAATTGAAGGCCTCAGTGAGCGCATTACGGTACGCAGCATAGTGGACCGCTTCCTGGAGCACTCACGTATCTATTATTTCGAGAACGGCGGCGATCCCGAGGTCTACCTGTCCAGTGCCGACTGGATGACGCGTAACCTGACCCGGCGGATCGAGCTGATGTGTCCGGTCAAGGATAGCGGTATCCGCGATCAGATTGTCAAAATTCTGGAGCTGTCGCTGATGGACAATATCAAATCCAGCTTCCTTCAGCCAAACGGATATTATGAACGGATCGACGACAAAAAGGCCCCGCTCCGGAGCCAGTTCGCCGCTATGGATGTTACCCGCTGGAAGGGAAGCCGAGCTTTACCTTCACCGACCAAGCATTCCTGAAGGTTTTGAGCGCATTCTCAATGTCCTCCAGGCCAATTAGCACCTGTCCGCCCTGAAGCTCCAGATCCAGCGTATGATTATGCAGACGGGACTTCAGCCCGCTGACAATGCCGATCTCGGTGCTGTCCAGCGCGATGCTTAACTGCACTAATGTACCCAGCTTATGAATCCATTCCTCGTCGGAAGGCAGCAAAATGTCCTTATGCATCAGGGATAATTTCTGCTTCCGGCTTTTTGTGCTGTAAGAAGCGATGTACGCGCTAAGAATCAGCTGGCGGTGCGTCAGTCCGCGGATGGGTGAATTCATGAGCCAGTAGTGGGTGTGCCGCTTAGATTGATAATAGTTAATGTTGGAGCCTGTCCGGTGCAGCATAATCGCCACATAGACCAGCATCTCCTGCTCCTCCCGGTCCCCTTCCCGCTCAAAGGCCCCCAGCAGGCTCAGCGCCAGCTTGTTGATATGGTCGAGATGCCGCTTAGAGGTACGGATATCGAAGCGGATAATCGTATCCAGGCTGTATTCCAGCGCGCTGTCACGCACCGGCTGCTCGGGCTCCAGCAGATCATGCAGCATGCCCTCACGCAGGCCTTCCCCGCTGATCAGCGCCTGGCTGGCACCAATGTAATGATAGACGGTATGGAAAATAATCAGCCCGGACACGATGATATCCGCCCGGCTTTTGGACAGCCCGTCCAGGTCCTTACGCTTCTCAAAGGGGGTAACAGGCAGAACCTCCATGAACCGTTCGATCGTCTCGTTCTCCAGAACATAGCCATGGGAATTAGGCAGCGAATAATCGCGGTTCCGCTGATCGAGCTTCGCCAGTGAGCGAAGTGTTCCTCCCAGCCCGTATAGCGGAAGTCCGGTGCCCGTCGATAGCCAGTCATGCTCCACCAGCCTGCCGGTTACGTATAATTGCAGCTTGCGGATCTGCTCCGCATTCCAGTTGCCGCCCTGGCTGAACATCTGATTCGTGTTGACCGCACCGAACGGGAACGAGATACTCTGCTGATAACGCCGTCCTCGAAATAAGGTAACCTCGGTACTCCCTCCGCCGATATCAATCACGAAGCCGTCCTGGACGTCAAAAGCATTGATCACCCCAAGGAAGCCGAAATATGCTTCCTGATATCCGCTGACCACTTCAATCGGAATGGACGAAGCCTCGGACAGATAGCTGATGATCTCCGCAGAGTTAGCTGCATTACGGATGGCGGCGGTGGCGCCTGCACGGATTCTCTCTACTTCAAAATCATCGCAAATCTCCTTGAACTGCTGAAGAACAGGTATGATTGTATTCATATCCTTCTTCTCCAGCCGGCCTTCCTTCGTAATCTTCTCGCTCAAACGGGCAGAGTACTTACATTCCTTGATGATTTTGTAGCCGCCTGCCTGTGTCGTGTCATAAATTACAAGTCGTATGGAGTTGGAACCAATATCAATAATGCCGATCCGGCAAAGATCATCTCTCATCTGTATGTACTCCTTTTCAAGTAGATTGATCATTTGTATACTATATCAAACATTGTACACTACGCCAAAATAAAATAACCCCATGCGGTGGGGTTATTAGCCGGCTTTCTATAATACCTTGCTGAGAAAATCACGCGTGCGGGCATGCTTGGGATGACCGAACACCTCTGCCGGTGTCCCTTGCTCCACAACCACTCCGCCGTCCATGAACAGGATACGGTCCCCCACTTCACGGGCGAAGCCCATTTCGTGCGTTACAATCACCATAGTCATGCCGTTCACTGCCAGTTGCTTCATAACCTCCAGCACTTCACCGACCATCTCCGGGTCCAGCGCCGAGGTTGGCTCGTCGAACAGCATAACATGCGGCTGCATAGCCAGCGCCCGGGCGATTGCGATCCGCTGCTTCTGTCCGCCGGAGAGCTGGGCCGGATAAGCATCGCGCTTGTCCTCAAGGCCTACCGTACGCAGCAGCTCCATCGCAAACTTCTCTGCCTCTGCAGCCTGCTGCTTCTTCACCTTGAGCGGGGCGAGCATAATGTTCTGCAGCACGGATTTGTGCGGGAACAGGTTGAACTGCTGGAACACCATGCCCATTTTCTCGCGGGTCACGTTGATGTCATGGCGCTTCGCGGTAATGGATTGACCCTCGAAGCTGATCTCGCCGCCCGTAGGCTGCTCCAGCAGGTTCAGACAGCGCAGAAAGGTGCTTTTGCCCGATCCGCTGGGGCCGATGACGACAACGACCTCGCCCTTGTGAATATTCAGATCAATGCCCTTCAGGATCTCCAGCTTCCCAAAGCTCTTCCGCAGGTTCTTAACCTCGATCATCCGTGTTCAGCCTCCGTTCCAATATACCCAGCAGCTTGGATAGTATGAATGTCAGTACGAAATACATGATGGCAATAATAACATAGGGTGTTAGGCCCTCATACGTAA
Organism: Paenibacillus sp. FSL P4-0338; assembly: GCF_038002365.1. Classification (NCBI taxonomy): domain Bacteria; kingdom Bacillati; phylum Bacillota; class Bacilli; order Caryophanales; family Paenibacillaceae; genus Paenibacillus; species Paenibacillus sp. FSL P4-0338. The sequence continues at coordinate 1,964,634 of NZ_JBBOCG010000001.1, forward strand.
TCGTTGTAATGGTCTTCGCCTGAAAGAACAGGTCTGCAACCCCGATCATAGACACGATTGAAGATTCTTTGATGATGGTAATAAATTCATTGCCGATGGCCGGCAGCACGTTCTTAATCGCCTGTGGCAGCACGATATAGCGCAGCGCCATCCCCTGCTTCATTCCGAGTGAACGCGCCGCTTCAACCTGACCGCGGTCCACCCCTTGAATCCCGGCGCGGAAAATCTCCGCCAGATAAGCAGAACTGTTGATGGTTAATGTAATTGCACCGGACTGGATCGGCGTAAACTCAAGTCCAAGCTCCGTTAACCCGTAGTGAATCAGAAACAGCTGCACCAGCATCGGCGTCCCGCGTAAGAATTCGACCCATGCGGTGGCGATAAAGCGCAGAATTCTCCATTTGGACATCCGCAGGAGCGACACCAGGATGCCGAGTACGAAACCGAAGAATACCCCCAGTACTGCAAGCAGCAGTGTGTACTGCAGACCGGATAAGAATAAATTGCGGTACTCATAAGCCATATCGAATAGATTCATTGCCCTCAAACCCTCCTCTTCTCAAAAAAATAGAAAACGGCGGATCACCGCCATTTTCTGCATGATAGAGCATGATCCCGCAGCCAGCTGCGGGCCTATCCTTGATCTCTGCTAACCGTATATGCGGTTCGCGTGTTATTTGCTCTCAGCAAGCTCGCTTGCTGCCGCTACGAATTCATCAATCTTGCCTTCGGAGTTCAGGCGTCCGAGTGTCTTATTCACTTGATCGAGCAGCTCGGTGTTGCCCTTCTTCACGCCGATGACATAACCGTCATCTTCAACCTCCGGCTTGGCATCGGTGATCACGAGGCCCTTGACGTTCTTCACAAAGGACTTGGCCACAGGTCCTTCCATGATGGAAGCATCCACCCGGTTCGACTGCAGCTGCAGGACGATTTCGGAGATTTTGCTGAGGGAGGTCAGCTGTGCGCCTTCGATGCCCTTAGCGATACCCTCCTGAATGGAACCGGTCTGAATTCCGATCTTGGCGCCCTTCAGTGCGTCCATGGTAGCGAATTTGTCCTTATCGGCTTCACGCACTACGACAGCCTGCTCTGCCTTATAGTAGATGTCCGAAAGGCCTACGGCTTCAGCGCGTTCCGGCGTGGGGCTAAGTCCCGAAATGACCATATCGATCCGGCCGCTTGCCAGCTCATTCAGCAAAGAGTCGAACGGAAGATCCTTAATCTCCAGCTCCTGGCCCAGATCAGCGGCGATCTCCTTGGCAATCTCGATATCGAAACCAACAATCGTATCATTGCCTTCAACCATCTTGTGGAATTCATATGGAGGAAAGTCTGCGCTTGTGCCCATAATCAGCTTCTTAGCCGGCGCTTCTGTGCTTGCAGCACCGCCATTCCCGCTTGCTGCGGTATTGTTCTTATCGTTATTGGAGCCGCATCCGGCTAGCAGTCCTGCTGCCAGCAGCAGTCCCATAGAAAGTTTACCCCATTTGTTCATTTGTCCCGTCTCCCCTATTCTATTTATGTTCTCTCTACTGTTCCGTCTCATTGACCGATTTATTATAAATCACTTCGCATGAATATGCAAAGACAATTTTGTGACAAAAACCTGTTACGGCGACAAAAAAATGCACATCCTATGAAGGTGGTATATAATACTACCTACTATAGATTATCTCCAATTGCCTCATGAATCATTACAGTTTCCACCCAACTTACAGGAGGTGCTACTATGCTGCTTGAAGCGATGTACCATGTTCCCCGTGACAAATGGGCTTATGCCTATGATACTGAAACGATTCATCTGCGTGTGCGCACCAAACGTGATGATGTGGACTATGTAGTCGCCCTTACCGGCGACAAGTACGATTGGCAGCATACTTCTTATGACATCATCATGGAGAAGGCCGCCTCCGATGACAAATTCGACTACTGGGAAGCGGCGGTCCGGCCCAAGTATAAGCGGCTTAGCTATACTTTTCGCGTGAGTAAAGGTATGGAGACGGTCTATCTGCTCGATAATGGTATCCGCTCCGAATGCCCGCCCGCTCCAAATCACTTCTACGAATTCCCCTATATCCACGGGATCGACTTGTTCCGGGTTCCTCCCTGGGCAAAGGATGCGGTGTTCTACCAGATCATGACCGAGCGGTTCGCGAATGGCAATCCCCTGATTAATCCGGAAGGCACGCAGCCCTGGGGCGGTAAGCCCGAGCTGAATAATTTCTTCGGCGGCGACCTTCAGGGCGTGCTGGATCATCTGGATGATCTGCAGGAGCTGGGCGTCAATGCCCTCTACTTCACCCCGCTGTTCGTCTCCTCTTCCAATCATAAATATGACATCGTGGATTACCGGAGAGTCGACCCGCATTTCGGCGATAATGAGCTGCTGAAGCAGGTCGTCGAGGAATGCCACAGACGGGGCCTGCGCGTCATGCTTGACGCCGTATTCAACCATTGCAGCGATCAGTTCCCGCCCTTCCAGGATGTTCTGGCCAAGGGGGAGTACTCGGTCTACCGGGATTGGTTTCATGTGAACTCTTTTCCGGCTGAGATTGTGGACGGCATTCCCACCTATGACACGTTCGGCTTCTACGGCAATATGCCGAAGTTCAACACTGCCAATCATGAAGTAAAATCTTACCTGCTGGAGGTAGCCGAATACTGGATTAAGGAGATCAAGGTGGACGGCTGGCGGCTGGATGTGGCCAACGAGGTGGACCATCACTTCTGGCGCGATTTCCGCAAGGTGGTCAAAGCCGCGAACCCGGATGCTTACATCGTCGGCGAGGTGTGGAGCGACTCCTTAACCTGGCTGCTCGGCGACCAGTTCGATTCGGTGATGAACTATCCCTTCTCGGGGACGGTGCTGGAATTCTTCAATGGCGGGATGGACGGCATCACCTTCGGTCACCGGATCGGCGGCCTGCTCATGCGTTATCCGCAGCAGACGAACGAGGTGGTCTTCAATCTGCTCGGCAGTCACGACACCCCCCGCCTGCTCACCGTGCTTGGTGAAGATAAACGGAAGCTGAAGCTGACGGTCGTCTTCCTGTTCACCTTCATGGGCACTCCCTGCATCTATTACGGCGATGAGATTGGCCTGACCGGCAACGAGGACCCGGATTGCCGCAAATGTATGGAATGGGATCAGGGCAAGCAGGACCGCGAGCTGTATGACTTTTACCGGATGATGATTAGTTTGCGCAAGGAGCATAAAGTCCTCCGCGAAGGCCGCTTCCGGATTCTTCAGTCCTGCGAGCACGACCCGTGCATCGTCTATGAGCGCGCCGATGAGCTGATCCACTTCACGGTCTGGATGAACAATTCGCCGCAGCCCCGCACGCTCAGCCACCCGATGGAGACCAGTGACTGGCTGGATGCACTTACGGGTGAGGCGGTCGTTCCAGAACGCGGGATGATGAACGTGGCGCTTGAGCCGTACGAGTACCGGATTCTGTTCCGGCATATTGTGGAGGAGGCATCTAATGATTGAACGCGAGCAGCAGATCAGACAATATTTCGATTCATGGATTAACAAGGACAACTCTATATTAAGTACCATCTTCGATCCCAACATTGTGTATACCGAAAGCTACGGCCCTCAGTATCGGGGATTTGACACCCTGTTGTTGTGGTTCGAGGACTGGAATACGCGTGGTACGGTATTGAACTGGACGATCAAGCAATTCATCCATCAGGGCCATATGACTGTGGTGGAATGGTACTTTAAGTGTGAGTATGATGCAGTGACCGATGCTTTTGACGGGGTCTCCTTAATCGAATTTAATCCCGGAAACCAGATCGTGAGTCTAAAAGAATTCCAATCCAAAATCCCCCATTCTTATCCTTATACCTGACTTGAATTTTCTTATTTCTTTAATGCTACTTGTTTAGATGGAAAAACGCATCTTAATTTAGCCAATTTTCATGGTTAGAGGCAATTAGTTGGATAAACGTCATCTCTTTTCGCTGAATTCCTTAATATGAGGAAGTTTGGGCTAATTAAGTGCCATTTTTCCATTTGCTGCTGAGGATGTGTTTTTCCTTCCGTTAACAAGTGCCTGAAATACACCTATTCCCTCCAGCTAATCGGCACAAATCCCCCTGGTAATTATGGTTCCTCGTATCCAGTGAACCAAGTGCAACAGAAAAAGGCATCCCTTAGTCCATGATGAACTGAGGGGTGCCTTTTCCATCCTGATCCTGCTATTTCCTATTCCGCTGGAGCGGCCGTAATGTTGTTATAAATATCAATGTACTGCTGTGCGGATACGTTCCAGCTGTAGTCGCCGGAGAATGCGTTTTTGGCTACCTTTTTCCAGTGCTCGGGCTTATGGTAGAACGATACGGCGCGGCGGAGCGTATGCATCATATCGTGGGCGTTATAATCCTGGAAGGTGAAGCCATTGCCCTCCCCAGTATATTCATTGTATGCCTGTACGGTATCGTTCAGCCCGCCTGTCTCACGAACCACCGGAATGCTGCCGTAACGGAGCGCCAGAAGCTGGCTGATGCCGCAAGGCTCAAATTTGGACGGCATCAGGAAAATGTCGCTGGCGGCGTAGATTTTGCGGGATAAGGCATCACTGAAAGTAATCTGTGATGACAGCTTAGTCGGGTAACGCCACTGCGCCTCGCGGAACCAGCGTTCGTATACCTCATCCCCCGTCCCCAGCAGCACGAACTGAATATCATCGTAGTATAGCAGCTCGTCCAGCACACGGGTCAGCAGATCCAGTCCTTTGGAATCCACCAGACGCGTGACCATAGCTATCATTGGAATGTAAGGAGCCACCGGCAATCCCAGCTCCTGTTGGAGTCCCAGCTTGTTCTCGGCTTTTTTGGCCAGGTTGGACCGGTACTTGGTGAAGATTGCCGTATCACTGGACGGATTATAGCTCTTGGTATCAATTCCGTTCACAATGCCGCTCAGCGCATCAGAACGCGAAGTCAGGAGGCCATCGAGACCATAGCCGTAGTATGGGGTCCGAATCTCATCGGCATAGGTCGGGCTAACGGTAGTGACATGATCACTGTAGACAATCCCGCCCTTCATATAATTCACATTCCCGTAATACTCCACGCCCAGGAAATAGCTGTCATCCAGACCCAGCAGCTCACCCAGCACCGTATACGGAAAGACTCCCTGGTACAGGAGATTATGTATGGTGAATACCGTACGCATCTCACTGTAGAACGGATTATGCCGGTAGTGCGCCTGCAGCAGCAGAGGAACAACCGCAGCATGCCAGTCATGGCAATGGATCACATCCGGCTGGAAGCTAATCGCCGGCAGGCATTCCAGTACCGCCCGGTTGAAGTACGCGAAGCGCTCGCCGTCATCCATATAGCCATAAATCCCGTCACGGCCGAAGTAATACTCATTGTCAACGAAATAGACGGGAATCCCTTCAAACACGACCTTTTCAATCCCGCAATACTGATTGCGCCAGCCAATCGGAACCTCCAGCGTAGCGACAGGCTCCATCAGTGCGGAATACTTCTCAGGAATTCCTTTGTATTTGGGCAAAATCACCCGGACATCGACCCCGGCCGCCTTGAGGGCCTTCGGCAAAGCGCCGATGACATCGGCCAGTCCGCCTGTTTTGATAAATGGATGGGCTTCCGCCGCGGCAAATAGTACTTTCATTCCATCTCCCCCTTATTTAATTGCTTATTCGGACAATTCCTGCCTTTAAACGGTCTTGCGGCCTGACTTCTTAAGCACCAAGAAGCTAAGCGGCGGCAGGGTCAGCTCTATACTATTCACCTGATTATGCCACTCGGTCTTGGTGCTCTTCAGCGGCTCATTATGGAAGCCCGATCCGCCGTATTCGTTGCTCTCCGAGCTGAATAATTCCTCATATACGCCCGGACGCGGCACGCCGATACGGTAATGGCGGCGCTCCTCCGGCTGGAAGTTGATGATAATCAGCAGCGTGTCCACCGGGCGTTTGCCTCTGCGGATATAGGATACGATACTCTGCCCGCTATCGTCAGCATCAATCCACTGGTAGCCAGCCATGTCATGGTCCAGCTCCCACAGCGATTTTTCGGCAAGGTATAGCTGATTCAGCGCAGCCGTATAGGCCTGCATCCGCCGGTGGCTCTCATAATCCAGCAGCAGCCAGTCAAGCTGCTCCTGATCCTTCCATTCAATGAATTGTCCGAACTCTCCGCCCATGAACAGCAGCTTCTTGCCCGGATGGCTGATCTGATATCCGAGAAGCTGGCGCAGACCGGCGAATTTCTGCTCATAGGACCCGGGCATTTTGTCCAGCAGCGACTTCTTGCCGTGCACTACCTCATCATGTGACAGCGGCAACGTATAGTTCTCGGCATAAGCATAGCATATCGGGAAGGTCAACAAATTATGATGATACGGGCGTGATCCGAAATCCCGTTCTATGTAGCCCAAGGTGTCATTCATCCAGCCCATATTCCATTTGTAGTTGAAGCCCAAGCCGCCTTCATGCACCGGTGAGGTTACGCCCGGCCAGGCACTGGATTCTTCCGCCATCATGAGCGCCTTCGGATAATACTGGAAAATCGTCTGGTTGAGCTGCTGAATGAACCGGATGGCTTCCAGATTCTCCAGCCCTCCATGCTCATTCGTCCGGTACTGATGGTGTTCCTTCTCGAAATCAAGCCGCAGCATACTCGTAACCGCATCCACACGCATGCCGTCAATATGATACTTCTCGAACCAGAACAAGGCATTGGAGATTAGGAACGATGAGATTTCCGGCTTGCTGAAGTCAAAGGACAAGGTCCCCCAGCCCGGCTTCTCCGCCAGCATCGGATCGGCATATTCATACAGCGGCGAACCGTCGAACAAGCGCAGACCATGGGCATCCTTGGCAAAATGGGCTGGGACCCAGTCCAGAATGACCCCAATGCCTGCCTGATGCAGCTGATCGATCAGGTACATCAGATCCTGCGGCTCTCCGAAACGGCTGGTAGCAGCAAAATAACCGGTTCCCTGGTAGCCCCAGGACAGATCATAAGGATGTTCAGCCAGCGGCATGAACTCCACATGGGTATAGCTCATTTCACTCAGGTAGGGAATCAGCAGGCTGCTGATCTCACGATAAGTATAGAGTTCGCCGTCTTCCTTTTGCCGCCAGGTGCCCAGATGCATTTCATAAATGTTCATGGGTGCCTGATACGGACCTTTACTCTTCCGCCGCCATGCGGCATCCCCCCATTTGTAGCCGTCCAGATTGGCCACAACGGATGCCGTTGCCGGACGCACTTCAGCGTGGAAGGCATAGGGGTCTGCTTTGAGGAAGCTTGTACCATCTGTTCCTGTAATCCTGTATTTGTAAAAAGTTCCCGGCTCCATTCCCGGGAAAAAACGACTCCAAAATCCTGAATCGGGTATCTTATATAACGTATCCAGATCAGATGTTCCATCCCAGCTGTTATGATCTCCCGCCAGTCCTACATATGCCGCATGAGGAGCCCACACGGTAAAACGAACGCCGGCCTGCCCTTCTTGGACGGCAATGTGCGCGCCAAGCATCGTATAGCTGCGATAATTCGTGCCCTCATGGAACAGATAAATATCTTCAGCGGACGGGAGGTTTTCTGTTTTTGGTAAATCGGCCAAATCATCACCACCTTAGGATATATGATGCACCTATTACATTACCCGAATATATAGATTTTGAAAATGATTTTGAGAGAAGTCCGGGCAATTTCTGAATATTGAAAATAAACATGTAATTTTTCCACAGATACAGCAATATAATTCACCTATGTCGTTTCAAGCGCTTGTTCTGAGTGTATATTACAAGCATTGACAAAAAAATGGGAGGGATAACACATGAGTAAGAAAGAATGTATCGCCATGCTCCTGGCGGGCGGGGAAGGCCGCAGATTGGCCCCCTTGACTTCCAGCATGGCTAAGCCTGCAGTCCCTTTCGGCGGACAGTACCGGATTATTGATTTTCCCCTCAGCAACTGTGTGAATTCCAAGATTGATACCATCGGAGTACTGACTCAGTATGAAGCAGAATCCTTGCATCAGCATATCGGTGAAGGCGAGCCCTGGGGGCTGCATAGCCGCAGTGACCGGGGTGTAAGGCTGCTCCCTTCAGGTGTTGAAGGCAGAGACAGCTATACAGGCACCGCCGATGCTATTTATAAGAATATTGAATATATAGACAGTCAGAACCCGGAGCATGTACTTATCCTGTCGGGAGACCATATCTACCACATGGATTACCGCAAAATGCTCGATTATCACATCGCCAAGTCTGCGAAGGCAACGATATCGGTTATGGAGGTTCCTTGGGATGAAGCGAGCCGCTTCGGCGTGATGAACGTGGATGAAGATTTCAAGATCTCCGAATTTGCCGAAAAACCACAAGCTCCGAAGAGCAACCTGGCGTCTATGGGCATCTATCTGTTCGAGTGGTCCTACTTGAAGGCTCATTTACTGCAGGATGCAACGAATATGGAGTCCGGTCATGATTTCGGTAAGGATGTTATTCCGTCCATGCTGGATGCGAGCAATGAACTGTTCGCTTACCGATTCGAAGGTTACTGGAGAGATGTTGGTACCGTTGGCAGCCTCTGGGAAGCTCATATGGATCTTCTGCAAGAGGATGGCTTCCAGCTAGATAACTCCCGCTGGCCGATGTACAGCCGGGCACAACGCACCAAGCTGGCTGCGATCAGACCCCGCACTCAATCTGCTTCAGCAAATTGCCTGATTCATGAAACCTGCCAGCTCGAAGGCAGCCCGCAGCGTTCGGTCATCTTCGGCGGTGTGGAGATCGGCAAGCAGAGCAGAATCAAGCAGAGCGTGGTAATGCCGGGTGCCCGCATTGGACGCGGTGTTCTGATTGAACACGCCATTATCGGTGAAGGTGCTGTGATCAAGGATGGCGCTGTAATCAAAGGCAGTGCAGACAACATCGTGGTTGTCGGCCCGCATGAGATTGTAGCTGCTAAGCCGCTGGTACGTACTCAGCCTGCCCGTCTGCTTCAGGAGGTCTATGAGAAGGCCGGCCGTTTGCGTGCGGAAGGAATGCCTTCATAAACAAAAATTCAGCCCTAAGGGCTGCTACATACAAAGGGATACAGCTCCGGTCCGCCCGGACGATAGCTGTATCCCTTTTGTATCTTGCTATGAAGTTAACTGTGGGTTGCCGGGTCGGGTATTCCCTTGCTGGCTGTCATCCAGCGGCAGAATGACGGTAACCTGAGTACCCTTGCCCAGCTCGCTGTCCATTTCCAGCTTACCGTTATGAAGCTCCACGATCTGCTGGGAGATCGCTAGCCCGAGGCCCGTTCCCCCGTTAAGGGCATCGACCTGGAAGAAGCGGTCCCGCACTCTGGACAGATGCGCTTCACTGATTCCAATACCACTGTCACGAACAGTAACAGCCATCTCAATACCGGATAAACGCTCCGCCGACAGCACAATACTGGAATCCTCCGGCGAGAACTTCACCGCATTATCCACCAGATTGAGGAAGACCTGCTTGAGGCGGTTGGCATCCCCCTTGATGAAGATCGTCTCCTCGCATTCCAGCAGCAGATGAATCCGTTTCTTCTCGGCCTTCGCCCAGATATTGAGCAGCGTCTCCTGCAGCAGAACCTTAATATCCACCTGCCCCATCGACAGCTTCATTTCATTCTGCTGAAGCTTCGAGAAGTCGAGGATTTCTTCCACCAGCCCAATCAGCCTGTCACTCTCTCTGGAGATAATTCCGACCCCAAGCTTAGTCTCTTCAGGGTCATAACCCCCGGAGACCAGCGTCTCGCTCCAACCCTTGATGCTGGTCAGCGGAGTACGCAGCTCATGAGAGATTGAGGAGATGAAATCATCCTTGATCTGATTGCTGCGGACAATCTCGTCCGCCATATAGTTGAGCGTTGAAGCGAGTCCGCCGATCTCGTACCGGTAATCGCCTTTGATCCGGGTCGTGAACTTGCCCTTCGCCATCTGCGCCGATACGGCCGTAATATTATTCAGCGGTCGCACAATCGAATTGGCGAGCCCGAAGCTCAGCAACAGCACGATGGTGAGGACTGCCACCCCGATGCCCAGGGAGAGCAAGGTCAGATTAAGCAGATCTTTATTAATACCTTCCATCGAGGACAGATACCGCAGGACATAAGAATCATGAGTGTTGATCCGCACCATCTTGGATACGGCCATGACACTTTCATTCGTGCCGGCCTGCCGCCCCACCCAGCGTCCTATACTACCGCCCACCGCCTCTGGGACATCACTGGTGGTGATGGTCCGGTCCGGCTGAAACCCGGTCGAGCTGGTGATAATATCTCCTTTAAGAGTCAGGACCTCAAGCTCTGTATTTTCCAGATTGAACAATTCGAGTAAACCCTGCAACTGGTTCGCCGATGTGCCGTTTAAGTTACCATATTTAACCATACTTTCAGCTGCACTAATCTGTGTAGTGATCTTGGTGTAGATGCTGTCGTAATAATAAGTGCGGATCGCCAGCAGAAAGGTTGTCTCAACCAGGAGAAGCGCTACAAAGACTACAAGAATATAGTGCAGTACGATCTGTCTGCGCATCCCCTTCTTGATCATTGTACCTGGCCTTTCCATTTATAGCCGTGTCCCCACACTGTCTGCAGATATTCAGGCTCCGATGGATTATTCTCGATTTTTTGGCGCAAGCGACGGATATTGACGTCAACGATCTTAGGGTCGCCCATATATTCCTTGCCCCAGACATGATCGAGCAGGGAATCACGGCTGAGCGGCGTATTCTCCTTCTCCAGGAAGAATTGCACCAGTGAGAACTCTGTTGGGGTAAGCTCAATGGCTTCCCCGCTCCGCTTGAACTGCTTCGAGATCAGATCCAGGGTGAACGGACCCGACTGGAACGATACCTTGGCTGACTGCTCGCGGTGAACATTGACCCGGCGCAGCAGCGACTGGATACGGGCGATCAGCTCAGTGGGACTGAACGGCTTGCTGACATGGTCATCTGCTCCCACCGACAGCGCATAGACTTTATCCTGCTCCTGTACTTTGGCCGTCAAGAAAATAATCCCCAGCCGTTCATTGGTCTCCCGGATACGTCTGCATACCTCAAAGCCGTCGATACCAGGTACCATTACATCCAAGAGGGCGATATCAATGTCATGGATAGTAGTCAGCTTATGCAGCGCCTCATGGCCATCCGCCGCCTCAAGCACCTCAAAACCGTTGCGCTTCAGATTAATCACAATAAAACTGCGGATGGACTCTTCATCCTCCAGAATTAATACTTTACTCATTGATTCCCTTCCTTTCAATAGTGGATTGGATTCGCCCATCCCCTCCTCCGATTGTATTCTGTTCCAGTCCTCCCCGGTACCCGATCATTTTATCCAGATCGCGTCCGAGCAGCTTCCAGCCGTTGTTCTTCACATTGTCCCATTCCGCAGGCGAGAAGAATGTTACTTCGGCGACCGTCTCTCCGGTATCCGTCATTATGAATTTGAGCGATTTGTTCTGAACCGACTTCGTGTCCACGGTCACACGCTCCTGCCATTCGGGGGCAAAATTGATGGTGAACCGGTCCAGCGGATCATTATAGAGCTGGGTACTGAAGGTCAGGCCGTCTTTCCCGTCCCATTTGTAATAAGAATTGAAATACGGAATGGTCTCCGGGTCGAAATACTCCCAGCCCTTGGGGGGAACCAGCATGCCAATCTCAATAATTCCGTCCGAATCAATATCCTCACTGACAATTTTGCGGTCCTTGAAGGTTAGGTCATTCCCTGGAATAGCGACACGCAGCTTGTTATTTTCCATTACAACCACTGTTGTATACGCTGAGTGAGAATCCACGGCTGAATCCAGTACAATCCCTTCTTTGTTCGCAGCAACTTTTCCTGAGACAATATTGTAATAGCTATTGAAATAAGGGTCTAGGTCGTCCAATTGATCCAGCACCTTGAAGCTGTCATTGTACTGGTAGGTTGTTATTGTAGCGAATTCATTGCGCTTGAAGTATACCACGGTAATATCCGCAATCCCGTCTTCATTCAGATCATCGATGATATATTTAGTATATGGCTTGGTTAGAATCTCTTCCAGCACTCCCCCGGAATAACTGTAGACAACCATACCTTTCACACCCTTATCTTCGGTGCGGGAATACCCGGCAATAATGTTGAGCTTACCGTCACCAGTAACATCCTGAAGATCTACAGAATCCAGAATGTTGCCAACACCATCGAACGTAAGCTTCTTGACCCAGGCATCCCCCTGCTTCTCCAGAATCATCCCGTGATTAACTACAGCTTCATTCTTCGTCTGGTAGAACACAAGCGTCTCCATCACGCCATCCCGGTCCAGGTCCTCCGTAAAAATAGAGCTGTTATCATCATTGGCCGGACGGGTCAAGGTACCATCCAGCGCCTTCAAGGAAGAGTTAATCGCTGCCATCAGCGAAGCCTTGTCCGCAGGCAGCTGGGGCACCCTCATCTGGGATACAGGATCGCTGATGAAGGTGCAGCCGGGCAGGGCAAACAGCGACAGGGCGGCTGCGGCAAGTCCTCCCAGGACACGCATACGCATATTCAACTTCATTTACGCTCTCCTTACTGAACGCCTTGTCTTACTTCACAGGTGCAGCCGCTCCTGTGAGGTCAGCCGGCGTCCTTTGACATCATGCTTGATTCTTCCGTCCTCCAGCACCCACAGACGGCTGGCGTAACGCTCGGCCAGCTCAATCGGCAGCACCGTAAGCACGGTAAGTCCTGTCTCCTTGCACAGATTGCGGAGGGTCTCCAGCACATTATCCGCAGTCTTGGGGTCAAGGCCCGTCACCGGCTCATCCGCCAGGATGACCTTGGCGCCATGGACCAATGCCCGGGCAATGGCTACACGCTGACGTTCACCGCCGCTGAGCTGGCCGGACTTCAGCTTGGCCTTGTCCAGCAATCCAAGCAGATCAAGCTGGTCCATCGCCCCCATATAATCATCTGAGCGGACCATGCCTGTAGCCATCCGCCACAGTGGCGTCTGGGAGGCCTGTCCAATCAGCACATTCTTGAGTGCAGTGCGGTTCGGATTCAGCTCCGCATTCTGCTCCAGATAGGCCCATTCCCGGCGGATTTTACGTTTGCCGGCGAAGGGGCTCTTCATAATATCCTGCCCATCTACCCTGAAATTCCCTCTGTCCCACTTCTCACGCAGGGCAAGGCAGCGCAGCAGTGTTGATTTCCCGCTGCCGCTGGCTCCCAACAGCGCTACAAATTCTCCCGGTTCTAACTGAAATCCGATATCCTGAAGCACCGGTGTTTTATCTTCCCCGACCGCTTTGGCCAAATGTTCAACTGTAATCATAGGTCAGCCTCTCCTGTCTTCGACTCTACTCTATAGTGTACTCTGAAAGCGGGATCAAATTCCATGCGAGCATTCGTTCTTATTCTACCTTATATCATCTTCCGTGGCGAGAACAATAACCCTGCCAGCCCAAATACAATGTACAGACCGCCCATCACGGCAAACACACTGCCTCCCCAGCCGAATTGCAGCAGCAGCCCGCCGATGCCCGGCCCCGCTATACTTCCCAGACTATAATGGAAGGAAGCGACTACATTGGCAGCGGGAAGCAGCTTACGCGGCAAAATATCGGCGGCATAGCTTAATCCTAGTGAGAAAAAGGAGCCGACAAGTCCCCCGGCCACCATCAGCACCAGCAGGGTGAGCAGGAAATGGTCGCCGGTAAGCGGAAGCAGTGTGAAGGCCAGGCCTCCTCCTGTCCCCGCAGCAATCAGGATGGCCTTGCGGCCAAAGCGGTCGCTCCATATGCCGAGCGGCAGCTGGAGCACCAGGCCTCCGATGCCTGCAAAAGGCAGCAAAGCAGCAATCTGGTCTGCACTGAACCCGGTGCGCAGCCCGTATACCGGGAAGCTGCTGTTCAGGCTGGCTTCCATATAGCCGTATAGCAGCGCTGGAATCAGCGCATACCAAGCAAGCCGGTAGCTCCGGCCGAACCTGCTAGCCTGGCCTTCGTTATGATCCATAGCTTCCGGCCGCGAGTCAGGCAGCTTGAAGCCGACAATCAGCAGGACGATTACGAACAGCAGAGCTGTAATCAGGAACGGTGCGGGCTGCCCGAACCGCAGCAGGCTGATGCCAAGTGGACCGAGGCTAAAGCCCAGTCCATAGGACATCCCGTAGAGTGACAGGTTCCGTCCACGGTGCTCCGCTGGTGTCATGAGCAGCACCCATAGCTGCGCAGCGTAATTAACCGCCGAATCGCCGATCCCGACAAGCACGCGGAGCACGAACCAGACCTTCACGCCGGTAAGGAGCGGGAACAGCAGCAGTGATACCAGAACCAGCGCGAGACCGGCGGCGATCAGCTTCTTGAAGCCGATGGCACCAAGCACCCGTTCCGCAATCAGAGTCATGGCAAATGAGCCTACATACAAGGCAGCCGCGTTAAGTCCGTTCAACGAGGACGATACGCCTTCCTGCTCAAGCAGAATGGATAAGACCGGCAGCAGCATCCCCTGGCTAAGCCCTGCCAGAATAATCACGGCAATCAAAATCGAATAATTCATTCTACCGCTCTGTCCAAGCGGCATCGGTGTAGAATCTGACACAAGTAAATCCTCCTATGTAATTCATTGATGTGCGGAATCTGATGTCCATACGGCAAACACCGAACATTATAGTAGACAACCCTCTTCAAAACAAGAGATAATATATAGAAGTGTCTGATTTTCTGGAGGTGACCCGGCTTAAATGAAGTATGAACTGAACATTGATGTTTCCCCCGTATACGAACTGCTGGACAGTTTCATGTTATATGTAACCAAGAAATGGACCTCCAATCTGGACATCGGCACCGACTGGATCCGGGATGTGGACGGCCGCTTCACCCCCGCGCAGCTGGCTGCACTGAAGCAGGCCGCCGAGTGGCCGTTCGAAGATTATGATGTACTCTATGCCTGGGCTTACAGCCGGGGCGAGGCTTCCAAGGTGCTGCAGTTCCTGGCTGAGCTGGAGAACTCTTCACTTGAGGATTGCCTCCGGCGGACCGAGCCGTTCTTCCATAACTTCACGGCCGGGGAATGCGCGCGGATCAAGAACGGGTACACGCCTCTTTTGCGGATATGGTATGAGCATTATTTCCGCCATGTGGAGCATACCCTGCTGCCGCTGCTGATTGAAGACGCTTCTGAGAAAAAAATGCTGGAGAGCAAAATGGATATGGTCCCGCTAATCGAATACGCTTCCGGCGGAATTGTCATTGAGGACATTCCCGGGCTGGAGACGATCGTGCTGCTGCCTACCGTGCATAACCGGCCGATCAACACGTATTGCTTCTTTAAGAATCTGATGCTGGTGCAATATCCGGTAGATGTCCCTTCAGACAATGAGGAGGAGCCGCCCACAGTGCTGCTTCGTTTAACACAGGCTCTCTCTGACTCCACCCGGCTGAGACTGCTGCGCTTCGTGGCGAACGAACCGAAGACGCTGTGGGAGATGCAGTCCGAACTGAGCCTGTCCAGGGAGATGCTGATGCATCATCTGCTTAGTCTGCGGGTCGCAGGGCTGCTGCGGGTCCATCTGCGTGGTGAAGGTACCGAACGCTACAGCATACGCCCGGACGGGGCCTCGGAGCTCCAGATGTTTCTGGAGTCCTATATCCGTATCTAACAGACCAACTTAGGAGTGAACCTCATGAAGTATTTGACCCAACAAGTAATCTTTGATCTTGATGATACCCTGGTGCATTGCAATAAGTATTTTGACCTCATTCTTGGACAGTATTTCGAGTTGATGTCAGACTGGTTCAGCGATTATCAGCCCACCATCGGCGAACTGCGCAGCAAGCAGGTGGAGATTGATGTCGAGACCGTTAGCACAAGCGGCCTGGCCAGCGACAATTTCCCGAAATCACTGATTGCCACCTACCGTTATTTCTGCAGCAAATATAGCCGCAAGCCTGATGCCTTCGAGGAGCGGCAGCTGATGAAGCTGGGCCTGAGCGTATACGACCAAGAGGTAGAGGCTTATCCAGGTATGGTGGAGACGCTGGATACCCTCAAGCAGGACGGCCATTCCCTCTATCTCTATACCGGCGGCGACGACACCATCCAGCAGCGCAAAATCGCCCAAATGAAGCTGGACGCCTATTTCGATGACCGCATCTATATCCGCCAGCACAAGAATGTAGAGGCGCTTGAGAATATCCTGACCACCTACCCGTTCGACCGCAAAATCACCTGGATGATCGGCAACTCCCTGCGTACGGATGTACTGCCCGCGCTGACTGCCGGGATCAACAGCATCTATCTGAAGCAGCCGACGGAGTGGCTCTACAATCTGATTGAGCTGGAGCGGGAGATGCAGCAGTCCGTCATGACCATCTCTGCCATTCACGAGGTGCCTCCGGTGATCCGCACCGCTGCGCTGCGGGAGCATCACGGCTGATTGACGGCTTCATCAGGATCAGGCAATTGTTACAAATGGCATAGGCAGCCTGCCACCGGTAAGATTATACTATTTGAGTAGATTTTTACATCGCGCAGGAGGCTGTCCATGAATAACAAAGCTAACCGTTCCAAGAATACCCCGAATCACGGGCGACTGCTCCCTATGCTGCTTGCAGTGATTGCCGTGCTGCTGATCGCCCTTCTTGCCTTCTTCCTTACACAGGGCAAATCGTCCGGCACCGAGGCGCTCGATAATCTCCCTAACTACACTGATGTGAAGGGCAAGATCGTAGTGGACGGGCTGAAATACGAGAAGCAGCCGCATTTGGGCAGCGAA
Organism: Paenibacillus sp. FSL P4-0338; assembly: GCF_038002365.1. NCBI lineage: Bacteria > Bacillati > Bacillota > Bacilli > Caryophanales > Paenibacillaceae > Paenibacillus > Paenibacillus sp. FSL P4-0338. Next base: position 1,981,405 of record NZ_JBBOCG010000001.1, read on the forward strand.
GACGCCAAGGTGAAGGTGATCGAATTCGCCGATTTCAAATGCCCTGCCTGCAAAAATTGGACCGCCTCCTACCTCGATACGTTCATCAAGGACTACGTAGACAGCGGGAAAGTCCAGTTCTACTTCATGAACTTCGCCTTCATTGACCGGGATTCTTACCTGGCCGCCAGTGCCGGGGAAGCTATCTATCAGCAGAATAATGAGAAGTTCTGGGAGTATCTCCACAAGCTCTACGAGAGCCAGGGCGATGAGAGCAAGATCTGGGCAACGCAGAAGTTCATCACTAAGTTCGTGAAGGACAATATTGCAGGGATTGACCAAGAGCAGTTCGAACAGGATCTGAAGAACCATACGTATATGTACGATGTCAAAGAAGACTTCAAAATCGCCGGAGCTTACGGCGTCAACGGCACACCAAAGTTCATGGTGAACGGCGTCCTGCTGCCGGATTCCTCTTATGAAGGCTTAAGTGCCGCCGTTGAAGCAGCCTTGAGTGCAGCTAAGTAACTTAACCCCAAAACACTTAATTTTCTATTAAAAGAGCGCCCCGGCCGGGAGATCTGGCCGGGGCGCTCTTCAGTTAATGAATGATCAACAGGTAATGAATTATTCCACGGCCAGCTGGCCGGTATCCATATTCTGCAGCACCAGCTTGCCTTCAAGCGGTGCGCCGTCCTCACCGGTCAGCTTCAGCTTCCCGGTCCGGCCCTTCTCAATCAGGGCCTTCACTTGGGTGTCGGTGAGCGTGCGCCCGTGATTCTCCTTCCAGATCACGAAGCCGCAGCCCTCCTTATAATGAGAGCAGCCGTAGCCCTTGCGGCCCATGAAGATCATGCCGCCGCAACCGGGACGCGGGCAGGAGCCGATGACCTTCGGCCCGGTATCCCCGTTCTTCCCGGCAGCGGCAGGTGCCGCGCGGCGCGGTCTTGCTGCTGCCGGCCGGGCAGTCGCTTGGCCATCACCCGCTTTGCTGCCGGCCGCCTTGCGCGGCGCAGCAGCCGAACTGCGGCCCTTGCCGCCGCTGTTCAGCGAAGGCGTATCCCCTTCGAAGGAGGTCTTAGCGGCGCGCGACTGTACACGGACCTTGTCCACAATCATGGAAGCGAACCTCTTCACATTCTCCATGAATTGTCCGTCCGCTGCGGTGCCGCGGGCAATTTCATTGAGCCGGCGCTCCCACTGCCCGGTCATTTCCGGGGAGGTCAGCAGTTCCACACCTGCCCCGCGGATCAGCTCAACCGCCGTCCGCCCCTTTTGGGTGATGGCGATCTTTTTCCCCTGCATCTCCACATAGCCGACATTCTTCAGCCGTTCAATTGTAGCGGCCCGGGTCGCCGGAGTGCCCAGCCCCGAATCCTTCATGGCATCGCGCAGCTCTTCGTCCTCAATCTGCTTGCCTGCGCTCTCCATTGCCTTCAGCAAGGTTCCTTCGGTGTAATGCTTCGGAGGCTGGGTATCCTTCTCCTTCACAATCGCATCGCTGCAGATCACTTCACCCTCCGCTTGAACCGAGAACGGCTCGTTCACCTCAAGCTCTTCTTCCTCCTCGTCCTCCTTGCCTTTGCCCTTGGCCGGTCTAGACTTGTCCTTCTTCTGGTCTGCGTAGATTACCTTCCAGCCGAGGCTGAGCAGCTCCTTGACCGTAGTCTTGAACTTCTCAGCTTCCACTTCGGTCATCACCGTATGCACCTTATATTCCGCAGCCGGATAGAACTGGGAGAGGAAGCGGCGGACAATCAGATCGTACAGCTTGGCCTCGTCCGCACTCAGCCCGTTCGCCTTACGGTTCGTAGGCAGAATCGCATGGTGATCCTCGACCTTGGACGGATTACAAATAAACTTGTTGCCTTTATGAACCAGGTTACGGTTTGCACCCTTCACCCAATCGTCGTACTGCGTGCCCTGAAGGGCCGACAGCGTCTTGTGCATTTCAGGAATATTCTGCTCCGTAACATAGTTGGAGTTGGTACGCGGGTAAGAGATTACCTTGTGCTTCTCATACAGCGCCTGGGCGATATCCAGTGTTTTTTTGGCGGAGAAGGCATATTTCCCGTTCGCCTCACGCTGCAGCAACGTCAGATCGTACAGCTTGTTCGGATATTCCTTGGTCTCTTTAACCTCATAGAGAACAATCCGGGCGGGCTTGCCTTTGACCTTGGCTGCAAGCGCCTCTGCCTTCGCACCATCCGTTAACCGGTCGCCCTGCCACATTCCTTTATACGTCAGCTCATTCTGGGTGAAATGTCCTTCCACCTCAAAGAACTTCAGCGAGGAAAACGCTTCAATGGTCTTCTGACGGTCATAGATCAGCGCCAGCACGGGCGTCTGCACTCGTCCTACGGAGAGCAGCACATTATGCTTGGTGGTAAACGCGCGCGAGCCGTTCATCCCAATCAGCCAGTCCGCCTCGCTGCGTGCCCGGGCCGCTTTGGTCAGATTCTCGTATTCCGACCCGTCCTTCAGCTCCTGGAAACCCTTGCGGATCGTCTCCGGTGTCAGATCGGAGATCCACAGCCGCTTCACCGGCTGGTTCAGCTCCAGGTAACGCTGGATCAGCGAGAAAATATGCTGGCCCTCACGCCCGGCATCGCAGGAGTTCACCAGCAGATCACTGCGCTTCGCCAGCTCCCCGATCACCTTCAGCTGATCCATGGTGCGTGCGTTAGGCAGCAGCTTGAACTCCTCAGGGATGATCGGCAGATCATTAATGTTCCATTTTTTATATTTATTGTCGTAAGCTTCGGGCTCTGCCAGGCCAATCAGATGCCCAATCGCCCAGGTGATGATGTACTGCTCCCCTTCCAGATAGGAACGGTAGTTTTTGGCCTTCGGTTCTATTGCGGCGGCGATATTCCGCCCCATGTCCGGTTTCTCCGCAATAATGAGTGTCTTCAACAATAATCGCTCCTTACCCTCGGTTCATTACAAAAGTTGTCCAGTAGTCTATTATACCATTCCCGGACCCCAAAATCCGCTTCACATTATTAAAGCCTGTAACCTAAGGGCGGAAGATAGCCATCATAATGAGCAGTGCCCCGATAATCAGGCTGAACAGTTCGAGCACATCTCCCCTGGGCCAGTGCTTGCGGAAAAATACGACTGCAGGCTGGGCAAGCCCCGCTATCAGATACAGAACAGCCAGCAGCAGACCAAAGGAAAGTATGGTGAAAATAGGGGCATTCCTCTGAGGGCCTCCGATGAAGGTAATCAGCACAACCAGCACCGTCAGAATATACAGAATACACCGGAAGAAGATAATCCACGGCCCGGACTTTGCGGGTGCAGGTTTTATCGGGACTTGCTGTTCCCTGGCCCGCTCTTCCAGTAAGCGGCGGATCTCCTCAGGATGCTCCTTACGCATTTTCTGCATCTGTCTGGCATTGTCAAGACGGCGTCGCAAGCGTCCAAACATGCATCTCCCTCCTCTCCAGGGCGGCAATTTATGCGGTATTGCCCTATTTTACCAAATCCTCAATTCAAGCAAAAGTAGAATCCGGTGCGGACTTCAGACTGCTTACGCGCAGCACGGCCTCGCTCATATCGATTACTTCCTTGTTACCCGTTCTGCGGTCCATGTATTCAACCCTTTGCTCTGCGGCCAGCTTGCCGACAACCAGCGCCACCGGTATACCCATCAATCCGGCATCCTTGAATTTGACCCCGGCCCGCTCATCGCGGTCGTCCAGCAGGGTATCAATGCCCAAGGCGGTCAGCCGTACATACAGAGCTTCGGCAAGCTCACGCTGCGCTGTATCTTGGACAGACATCAGCAGAATATGAACCGTATATGGAGCCAGGCTCTGCGGCCAGATCAGCCCCTGGTCATCGTTGCTCTGCTCTGCCACTGCGGCCAGCAAGCGGGAGATTCCTATACCGTAGCAGCCCATTACCATAGGCCGGGTGCGGCCGTCCGCATCCAGATAATCTGCCCCCAGCTTCTCACTGTAGACCGTGCCCAGCTTGAAGACATGCCCTACCTCGATGCCCTGATGGAAATCCAGCTCCCCTTCGCTGCACTGCGGACAGCAGTCGCCGGCAACCGCATTGCGGAAATCCCCCACCTGCGTCAGCGGGAAGTCCCGGCCGGGCACCACTCCGCGCAGATGGTAATCCTCTTCCCCCGCGCCTGTGACTGCTTCTGTCATGGCTGCAACAGCAGCATCTACCAGGAGAGGCATGGACAATCCGGCAGGACCGACATAACCGCTTACGGTTCCGGCGGTCTCCTGTACATGCATGGCATCAGCCAGTGTAATGTCACCGCAGCCGAGGTACTTTTGCACCTTCAGCTCATTCACCTCATGATCTCCACGGACCAGCACAGCAAATATCTTGCCGCCGCCTGTGTATATTAATGTCTTGATGATATCCTGCGGTCTGAGCTGACTCTCCTGCTCCAGCTGCTGAATGGTCTTCTGGGCAGGGGTGTGGAATCGCTCTGGAGCAGGCCGTGCGGCATAATCTTGTCTATGCGGCGCAGCCCCGCTCTGCACTTCTGCCTGCTCCAGATTCGCAGCATATCCGCACAGGGAGCATACAGCTATCGTATCCTCGCCTATCTCTGACAGAGCCATGAATTCATGGTTCTGGCCTTTGCCGCCAATCGCTCCGGCATTCGCCTGCACCGCCTGGTACTTCAGGCCGCAGCGGTCAAATATCCGCTCATAAGCGCTGTACATCACCTGATAGGCCAGATCCAGGCCATTCCAGTCCGTATCAAACGTATAAGCATCCTTCATCAGGAATTCTCTTCCACGCAGAAGTCCTGAGCGCGGACGGCGTTCATCCCGGAACTTCGTCTGGATCTGATAGACGGTCACCGGCAGCCGACGGTAGGAGCTGATCTCTCCGCGCATTAGCGCCGTAACCACTTCCTCATGGGTCGGACCCAGCACGAACTCACGGTCGTGACGGTCGCGGAGCTTCATCAGCTCTTTGCCGTACACCTCATAACGTTCCGATTCTCTCCAGAGCTCTGCTGGCTGCATGGAAGGCATAAGAACCTCCTGCGCACCGGCGGACTCCATTTCCTGGCGCACGATCTGCTCTATCCTGCGCAGCACCCGCCGTCCGAGCGGCAAATAGGTGTATACCCCGGCGGCCACCTGCCGGATATATCCCGCACGCAGCAGCAGCTGGTGGCTCCTTGTCTCTGCTTCGGCAGGAGCTTCGCGCAGAGTGGTTACTAATAGATTGGTTTGACGCATACAGATCAGCCTCTTTCGTAGATAAGTGTGTACAGCTCCAGAACATTTCTCTGCCATAATGAGAACGCAAAAAAGACGCATCCGTCAGGGACGAATGCGCCGTGTTACCACCCTGTTTCAACCCCAAGACTATCCAAGCCTGAGGTTCTCTAATCCGGATAACGGCCGGGTCCGGCAGACTTATGCCATCTTCAGCATAAGCTGCAGCTTCCAAGGCAGGATTGGTGTCTTACGCACTCGGGGGATCTTTCAGCCGGTGAATCCCCTCTCTGCTTCCGGCGCTTACGGATACCAGGTCCTTGGTCAACGCTGTTACGTTATAAATGTTGGTACTTAATCTATACGATATTCCAGGCCGCGTCAAGCTGGCGATAAATAGCTTATGAATGCAATTAATTATTTTGGATGAAATACCTTCAGATATGAACAGAATGTGTCGATAAACCGAATATGAGTAGAGATATTCAGAGAGAAACGGCTAGCGATACTACCAGTCGATTTCCATGTACCAGAGGGGGAACCGTTCCAATGTTCAAGTCAGTCAACCGCTTCATCAGCAAGCTCAGATCACGATCACTGCAAAGACAAATGATGATGCTTTTCACCATTATGCTAGTGATCCCGATCCTCTTGGTCAGTTATTTCTCCTATTCCAGTGCTAAACAGCAATTGGAGATTAAAATGCAGAAAGCCACGCATTCCAGTGTCGAGCTGGTCGCCGGGACCATTCAAGAATATGTATCCGCTGCTATGCGGAATGTAGATTTACTCAGCCGCCAGATTGAGTCTTCCGAGGTCGATGTTACGGCTCCCGCAACACGTACACTGATCGATCAGTTCATGAAGGCACATCCCGAGCTTGAGGTTCTTACGGTGGGCAACGAACAAGGAGCGTGGATGAAGGCCCCGGACCCCGGCAAACAGGATTATGATCCGCGTACGCGGGACTGGTATAAGGCGTCCATGCAAAATGCTGGTACAACTACAATCATTGATCCTTTTGTCTCGTTAACAACCGGCAACTATACGCTGTTCATCTCCCATTCGCTGAAGGATGGTAAAGGAGCAGTTACCACCAGCCTCAATCTCAAGGCAATGAGTGAAAGAATAAATACCACCCATCCAGGTGAGACCGGATACTTCTACATTGTGGACCGTAATCATAAATTCGTCTCTCATCCCAGCAAAGCAGCAGGTGAGGATGTAGCAGACTATGTAGTGAAGCTGCTCGGTAACGACAGCGGGGACCTGCACTATACCAATCCGGATACGGAGATGGACATGCAGGGTTATTATACAACCGATCCGAATACCGGGTTCAAAATTGTCGGCATCCTGCCTACCCAAGAATTCTCGGATGCCTCACAGCCCATTATCTATACAGGACTGATGGTTCTGGCCATTGCCCTGCTAGTCGCCCTGACCCTGATGTACCTGATTGTCCGCTCCATCACGAAGCCGATCCGCAGTCTGAACCGTTCTGCACAGCGGGTAAGCGAAGGCTATCTGAATGAGCAGATTGAGATAAGCCGGGTGGATGAGATCGGGCAGCTGGCACAGAATTACAACCTGATGGTTGGCTCTCTGCGCGACATCGTCTCGGATATTTCGGATACCTCGGGACAACTGGCAGCCTCCAGCCAGCAATTGAATGCCACAACCGAAGAGAACTCCAGAGCCACCGCTTATGTGGCAGAACTGGTGCAGGACTCCTCTGAGAGTGCGCAGACACAGACCTCGGCCATGGCAGAAACCTCGCGCGCGATGGAGGAAATGTCCTCCGGGATTCAAAAGATTGCCGAAGCTGCCGCCTCCATCGTCGATTCTTCCGCGAACACTGAAGCAGATGTTCGCAGCGGCAGCCGGAAGATGGAACAGGTCAGCCAGCAAATGGATGCCATCCGGACCTCTACTCACCACTCTTCGCAGCTGATCGGGCAATTAAACGGCCTGAACGATGAAGTCTCCGCGATGAGCAGTGCAATTTCGGCCATTGCCGTACAGACAAATCTCCTGTCCCTGAACGCTGGTATTGAAGCGGCCCGGGCCGGAGAGCAGGGCCGGGGCTTCGCCGTCGTGGCGGCAGAGGTTCGGAAGCTGGCCGATCAATCGAAGAATACCGCCGGGGATATTCAAGATACCCTCCAGCAGATGACCTCGTTGATCGACCAGACCTATGAAGCGATCCGCCATACCGTTGCAGCCGATGTAGAGCTGGGTATTCAGGTTACCGCGGAAGCCAAGGAATCCTTCATCAGTATTGAACAGTCTACGGCCAAAATCAACAGCCAGCTGCATGACATCTCGGCTATTACCGAGCAGATGTCAGCGGGAGCGCAGGAGGTCGCCGCTTCCGTACACGAGATCTCCGGCATCTCCCGGTCTACCTCAGACACCTTCCAGAGTGTAACGGCAGCTACAGAAGAACAGCTCGCTTCCATGGAAGAAATCTCCGCCTCTTCTACGGAGTTGTCCAGGATGGCAGGCGATCTGCAGCTTAAGATTGAACGGTTCAAGCTGGAAGACTAGCCCCCGTGATCTTTTGAACATTGAAGGCCATTCATTTCCATTGCCGCATAATCCGATAGCGCACAAGTAGAAACGGCTTTGCCGTCCTTTTAAGGACGGTACCGTTTCAGCGAGAAATAGAAGGATAATGTATAGCGTGAAACATATAAATTCTTATATTTTAATAAAAAGCCGTCTCTCAGCAATGCTGGAGGACGGCTTTTTGGTGCATATAGGATTAAGCAAGTACAGTCGAACCCATCAGGTATTTATCCACTTCACGCGCTGCTTCGCGTCCCTCGTTGATGGCCCAGACGACCAGACTCTGTCCGCGGCGCATATCTCCGGCTGCGAATACTTTATCCACATTCGTATTGAATTTGCCATAACGGGCCTTGACATTGGTACGGCGGTCCGTATCCAGCTTAAGCTGCTCAATGATATCCTGCTCCGGTCCATCGAAGCCAATGGCAATCAACGCCAGCTGAGCCGGATAGACAGCTTCAGTTCCCGGAACCGGCTGATAGATCTTCCGTCCTGTCTCGTCTACCGTCCGGTGGATCTGCACTGTATGCAGCTCCTTGAGGTTGCCCTCTTCATCGCCGACGAACTTCGTCGTCATGATAGAGAATTCACGCGGGTCTTCTCCGAAGACCGCTTTGGCTTCCTGCTGGGCATAATCCAGAGTGTAGACATTCGGGAACTGCGGCCAGGGGTTTGCAATCGGATCACGTGTAAGCGGCGCTTTGTCGTGAGTACCGAACTGGGTGATGCTGCTGCAGCCATGCCGCAGAGAAGTCGCTACACAGTCTGAGCCGGTGTCGCCCCCGCCCAGCACGATTACGTCCTTGCCTGCGGCGGATACATAATTGCCATCCTCCAGATTGGAATTCAGATAGCTCTTGATCGTGCCGTTCAGGTAATCCATGGCATACATAACCCCTTTGAGGTCATTGCCCTCCACGTTGAAGCGTCTTGCCTTGGTCGCACCGCCGCAGAGTACAACGGCATCATATTCATCCACCAGCTGCTGCGCCGGAATGTCTTTGCCAATCTCTGTGTTAACCACGAACTCGATACCTTCTGCAGCCAGCAGATCGACGCGGCGCTGTACGACACGTTTGTCCAGCTTCATCGTCGGGATACCGTACATCAGAAGACCGCCGATCCGGTCACTGCGCTCAAAGACCGTTACCGTGTGACCCGCTTTGTTCAGCTGGGCGGCTGCGGCCAGTCCTGCCGGACCGGAGCCGACAATAGCGATCCGTTTGCCTGTACGCTTCTCCGGCGGACTCGGGACTACCCAGCCCTCTTCAAAGCCCTTGTCCACAATGGCCAGCTCGATCGTCTTAATCGTAACAGGCTGTCCAATCAGACCGACGGTACAGGAGCCCTCGCAGGGTGCAGGACAGATGCTGCCGGTGAATTCAGGGAAGTTATTAGTCTTGTGCAGGCGCTCCAGCGCTTCCTTCCACAAGCCGCGGTAGACCAGGTTATTCCACTCCGGGATCAGGTTATGCACGGGACAGCCTGAAGTACCGCCGCTCATATCCATGCCGGTGTGGCAATACGGTGTGCCGCAATCCATACAACGGGCACCCTGGGTCCGAAGCTCGTCCTCGGTCAGATGCTCGTGGAATTCTTCCCAATCCTTCACGCGCTGCTCGGGATCGCGGTCCCCTGGGAGCTGGCGCTTATACTCCATAAATCCAGTAGGTGTAGACATATATACGTTTCCCCCATCCGTTCTCTTCGTGTTGATGTATAGTACACCATTTCTAATTTTAATTATATTAGCACTCAATACTTTCGCACTGTAATGGACTAATCTGCTGATTATTTGTACTATTTCACATCTTGTGTCAGAGAAAACGCTTCATTGTCACTCCTTGCGGTCGTACACCATAAAACGATAATCATAGGGATTCTGCTCATTCTTGAGTCCCGGTGTATTGGAAACTTCCTTCCACTGGCTCCAGTCTACCTCAGGGAATCTCGTATCGCCTTCAATCTCCGCCTCTATCCGTGTAACACGCAGCTTGTCGGCATAAGGTAGCATCAGGCTATAGATCTCGGCTCCGCCGATCACCATCAGCTCATCCTCCTTGCGCCCCTCAGCCAGCGCCTCAGCCAGCGTATGGATGACCTCAGCCCCTTCGGGTGCGAAGCTCTTGTCGCGGGTCAGGATGAGGCTGGTACGGCCCTTCAGCGGCTTGCTGCCCAGCGACTCCCAGGTTTTGCGGCCCATCAGCATCCGCTTGCCGAGTGTCTCTGCTTTGAAATAAGCGAAATCCAGCGGCAAATGCCAGGGCATATCATTATTCTTTCCAACTACGCCATTCGAGGCCATCGCCCATATCATGGTAATGCTCATATAGCAACCGGTGCCTTGATTCCCGGGTGATAGACATAGTCAGTAAATTCAAAATCCTCAAAGGTATAATCAAAAATACTGTCCGGTACTCTACGGATGTTAAGCTTCGGCAGCGCATAAGGCTCCCGCGCAAGCTGTGTAGCCACTTGTTCCATATGATTTGTATATATATGCACATCTCCGCCGGACCAGATGAAATCTCCGACCTCTAGCCCCGTCTGCTGCGCCACCATATGCGTAAGCAGCGCGTAGCTGGCAATGTTAAACGGAAGTCCAAGGAACGTATCCACCGAACGCATCGTAAGCATGCAGGAGAGCTTGCCGCCCGCTACGTAGAACTGAAATACGAAATGGCAGGGCGGAAGCTTCATCTGCTCGATCTCGCCTACATTCCACGCACTAACAATATGACGCCGTGAATCGGGATTATGCTTGATCGACTCAATAACATTCGCAATCTGATCGATATGCTGCCCGTCCTTGCTCTCCCAGGCCCGCCACTGCGAACCGTACACCGGTCCCAGCTCCCCGTTCTCATCGGCCCATTCATCCCAGATCGAGACGCCGTTCTCCTTCAGATAAGTTGTATTGGTATCCCCTTTGAGGAACCATAGAAGCTCATGTACCACCGACTTCAGATGAATGCGCTTGGTGGTCATCAGCGGGAAGCCCTTCGCCAGATCGAAGCGGAGCTGACGCCCGAAGACGGACACAGTACCTGTACCTGTCCGGTCACTCTTAGCTGTACCGGTGTCCAGAATATCCTGTAATAAATCCAAGTAATTACGCAAGCCGTATCGCACCCCACTCTCTTTTTTCTTCTACCAGTTTACCATGAGCTGACGGTCGTTGTAACTTCCCTAATGATAAAAAAAAGCAAAAAAGCATACTTTTCTTTACCTGAATTGGGCTGACTTCCAGCTATTTCCGAACGTTCATGACAGTGACATTATTTAAAAGAGGATGCTCCCTGACCATCTGCATGGCTTCGGGAACATCCTCCTATGTTCTTACCGCATAAGCTTAAGCGGTTATTATTTCATTACGTGGATCGGGTGGCCTTCTACCAGCTCAGCCGCTTCCATGACGATCTCGCCAAGGGTTGGATGCGCATGGATGGTCAGTGCGATATCTTCAAGCGTTGCGCCCATTTCAATCGCCAGACCCAACTCAGCGATCAGATTGGAAGCTTCGATACCGACGATTTGCGCGCCAAGCACCTGATTGTTGTCGCTCTTCGCTACAATCTTGATGAAGCCTTCAGGAGCATTCAGGGACACGGCACGGCCGTTGCCTGCGAACGGGAACTTGCCGGCTTTCACCGCATAGCCCTTATCCTTCGCTTCCTTCTCGGTCAGGCCTACGCTGGAGCATTCTGGATCTGTGAATACTACAGCCGGCATTACCTTGTAATCCACAACCGATTTGTGTCCGGAAATGGCTTCCGCAGCAATCTTACCTTCGTAAGAAGCTTTGTGCGCCAAGGCAAGACCTGGAACGATATCGCCGATTGCGAAAATGTTAGGAATGTTAGTCCGTCCCTGATGGTCTACCTTCACCAGACCGCGGTCATCCAGCTCAACGCCGATCAGATCCAGGCCCAGCTCGCCGTCAGTATTCGGACGGCGTCCTACGGTTACCAGCAGGTATTCAGCAGTAACTTCTTTGGATTCTCCGCCGACGGAGTACTTCACAGTAACTTCCTTGTCGTTCTGAACCGCAGATTCTGCTTTGGCGTTGGTTACAATTTCAATGCCAGTCTTAGCCATATTCTTGGCAACCAGACGGGTCATGTCTTTGTCGAAGCCAGGCAGAACGGTGTCCAGACCTTCAATGATGGTAACCTTGGTGCCGAATTTGGAGTACATCTGACCCAGCTCCGCACCAATGTAGCCGCCGCCGATAACGATCATGCTCTTAGGGATCTCAGGCAGATCCAGCGCTTCCGTGGAGGACAGGATGCGTCCGCCGAACGGAAATGGCTTCAGTTCAATCGGACGGGAGCCCGTTGCGATAATGCAGTTATTGAACTTGTAACGCGGGGATTCATGATCATTGAACAGACGGGCTTCGTTTGTGCTGATGAACATAGCTTCTCCGCTGAATACTTCGATCTTGTTGCCCTTCATCAGGCTGGTAACGCCGGAAGTCATTTTCTTGACTACGCCGTTCTTGAAGGCCTGAGTCTTGGACCAGTCTACCTTCACGTTCTCGGCTGTAACACCGAATACTTCACCGTGCTGGGCAGCCTCGAATTGATGAGCGGCCGAGATCAGGGCCTTGGAAGGAATACAGCCGCGGTTCAAGCACACACCGCCGAGTTCCGATTTATCTACAATGATGACCTTTTGGCCGAGCTGGGCGGCACGAATTGCCGCCACATACCCGCCGGGACCTGCACCAATTACCAATGTGTCGATTTCGATTGAAGCGTCTCCGACTACCATTAATTACACCTCCATAACTAACATATCAGGATTTGCAAGCAGGGTCTTAATGTAATTCATGAAATTCTGTGCTGTTGCGCCGTCAATAATCCGGTGGTCAAAGCTCAGGGACAGAGCCATTACAGGTGCGGCAACGATTTCGCCGTTCTTCACGACAGGCTTCTCAGTGATACGTCCGGTTCCGAGAATAGCTACTTCAGGGAAGTTGATAATCGGAGTGAAGAACATACCGCCGGCAGAGCCGATATTGCTGATCGAGATCGTGCTGCCCTTCATTTCATTCGGAGCCAGCTTGCCGTCGCGTCCGCGTACTGCCAGATCTGTAATCGCGCTTGCGATCATCCAGATGCTCTTGCGGTCAGCGTCCTTGATGACAGGAACGATCAGACCGTTGTCTGTATCTGTAGCAATACCGATGTTGTAGTACTTCTTGTAGACAATTTCGTTCGAAGCTTCGTCAATCATCGCGTTAAGCGCAGGGAACTGACGGGAAGCAGCCACGAGTGCCTTCACGATGAACGGAAGATAAGTAACCTTCACGCCTTTCTTCTCGGCTACCGGCTTCATGCGGGCACGGAAGGCAACAAGCTCCGTAACATCCACCTCGTCCATGATGGTAACATGCGGTGCAGTGTAAGCCGATTTAACCATAGCATTGGCAATCGCCTTACGGATACCCTTGAATGGTACGCGTTCTTCTTCCAGGTTTGCATTGCCGGAAGCTGCTGCCGGTGCTGCTTCTTTGGCTTTGGCTTGCGGTGCTGCCGCCGCTGGTGCAGAAGCTGCAGGAGCCGCTGCCGCAGGAGCTGTAGAGCCGCCTTTCAGGAAGGCTTCCACATCTTCAAGTGTGATCTTGCCGTTCTTGCCGGAGCCGTTCACCTTGGAGATATCTACGCTCTTGTCGCGGGCATACTTGCGTACGCTTGGTGTTGCCAGCACTTCACGGTCAGGAGCTGGAGCTGCTGCCGCTGCCGGAGCTGTACCTTGGGAAGGAGCTGCTGCCTGGCCACCGGATGCTTCAGCATGGCCGCCCTCCTCATGAGGAACATCACCTTCTGCAGCAATGATAGCCACAACTTCACCTACGCGGCAGACCTGGCCGTCTTTGGTGAACACTTCGACTACAGTACCGTTGACCGGAGAAGGAACTTCCACCACTGCTTTATCATTCTGAACTTCCATAATGATATCGTCGTCAGTGATTTTGTCTCCAACCTTGATGTGCATCTTGATGATTTCCCCTTCATGCAGGCCTTCGCCCAGTTCAGGGAACTTGTATTCGAAGTTCGTTGCTCCGCCGGTAGCCGGGCTGCTGGTTGCCGGAGAAGAAGTAGTATCCGCTCCGCCTTTGGCTGCATCAGCTTCCTGGGAAGCATGCTCTGCCGGATGGCCGCCCTCTTGCTCAGGGATGTCGCCTTCTGCATCAATAATTGCTACAACTTCGCCTACACGGCATACTTGGCCGTCCTTGGTGAAGACTTCAAGCACTGTGCCGTTGACCGGACAAGGAACCTCTACTACCGCCTTGTCATTCTGAACTTCCATTACGATATCGTCATCGGTTACTTTGTCGCCGGCTTTGATATGCATTTTGATAATTTCGCCTTCATGCAGACCTTCGCCCAGCTCAGGGAACCGGTACTCAAATTTTGCCACCTTGATAACCTCCTATAAATTATGTTGAGATACTCCAACAGCTCCGTCCAATAGATGACAGAAACGGGTGCCGCCCTTTTTACAAGGACGGCAAGGTCGTTACTTCTTAGAATTCCATGACTTTCTTAACTGCCGCAATGACGCGTGCAGGGGTAGGAATCCAGGTATCTTCGATTTGAGCGAACGGGAAAATCGTATCAGGACCTGCTACACGAAGCACAGGGGCTTCCAGGTGCAGCAGAGCTTTTTCGTTAATCTGGGCAATAACCTCAGCGGCTACGCCCGAGCTCTTCTGAGCTTCTTGTACAACAATCGCACGGTTAGTCTTCTTGATGGAAGCCACAATGGTGTCGATATCAATCGGGCTAACGGTACGCAGGTCGATAATTTCGACTTTGATGCCTTCTTTTTCGAGCTGGTCAGCCGCTTTGGTCGCTGTATGTACCATTAGACCGTAGGTAATGATAGATACATCCGTACCTTCGCGAACTACATTCGCTTTGCCAAGTTCAATGGTATATTCACCTTCAGGCACCTCTGCACGGAAAGCGTGGTACAGGTTCAAGTGCTCCATGAAGAATACAGGGTCGTTGTCGCGGATCGAAGCGATCAGCAGTCCCTTCGCATCATATGGGTTAGAAGGAATAACTACCTTGATACCAGGACTCTGGGCAATCAGACCTTCCAGGGAATCGGTATGCAGCTCGGCTGCCTTAACGCCGCCGCCGAATGGAGTGCGGAAGACTACAGGAGCATTGTATTTGCCCCCGGAACGCCAGCGCAGGCGCGCTGCCTGAATAACGATCTGATCAAGAGCTTCAAAGATGAAGCCTACGAACTGGATCTCAGCAATCGGGCGGAAGCCCTGTATGCCGAGACCGAAAGCCAAGCCGCCAATGGCGGACTCAGCCAGCGGTGTATCGAAAATGCGTTCCTCGCCAAATTCCTTCTGCAGCCCTTCCGTTACACGGAATACGCCACCTACATTACCAACGTCTTCTCCGAAGATAAGAACATTAGGGTCACGAGTCAGTTCAACGCGCATTGCGTCACGAATTGCTTCTTTCATATTCATCTGTGCCATTGCCTGATATCCCCCTTATTCAAAATCGGCTTTTTGTTCTTCAAGATGTTTCGGAGTTACCTCGAACATGCTGTCGATCAAGCCGGGAATGGTCATTTTTTCGGTCTGTTCTGCTTTCTTAATCTGCTCGTTCACAGTTGCTTTCGCTTCTTCTCTTACGCGCAGAGTGTCCTCTTCAGTCCAGAGGCCTTTCTTCTCCAGGTACTTGGCAAGACGGGCAATCGGATCTTTCTCATTCCATTGACCTTCTTCTTCCTTCGTACGGTACTTACTGGCATCATCGGACAGGGAATGCGGACGGAAACGGTAGGTTACCGCTTCGATCAGTGTTGCGCCTTCGCCTTTGCGGGCACGTTCAGCAGCCTGCTGTACAGCAGAGATTACTGCAAATACGTCCATGCCGTCGATCTTGATTCCGGGAATCCCTGCGGCAACCGCCTTGTGGGCGATGGATTTCGCTGCCGTCTGCTTCGAGAACGGAGTGGTGATAGCATAGCCGTTGTTCTGAACGAAGAAGATCACTGGCAGCTTGAATACTCCTGCATAGTTAAGGCCTTCGTAGAAGTCGCCTTCAGACGAACCGCCGTCACCGGTATATGTGATTGCAACGTTCTGCTGTTTCTTCAATTTGAAGCCCATAGCAATACCGGTAGCATGAAGGATTTGTGCTCCGATAATGATCTGCGGCATAAGTACATTCACGCCATCAGGAATCTGTCCGCCATGCTGATGTCCGCGGGAATACAGGAATGCCTGATATAATGGAAGGCCATGCCATACGAGCTGTGGAATATCGCGGTAGCCAGGGCAGACGAAATCTTCCTTCTGCAAAGCGTACTCGCTGCCGATCATTGTAGCTTCCTGTCCGGATACCGGCGCATAGAAGCCGAGACGGCCTTGACGGCCCAGGTTGACAGCACGGTCATCCCAGGTACGGGTAAATACCATACGGTACATAATTTCTTTCAATTGATCATCGGTAAGGTCAGGCATCATTTCCTTATTGATAATTTCTCCATCCGGGGAAAGAACCGTAAGGGCTTCAACGTCCTCTGTATACACTTCATAAGGAACTCTAGTCATTATCTTCACCTCAATAAAAAAATTTGAATATCAGTGGTCTCTGTTATAGAATTATTATACACCTGTTGTATCTGTTTCGTCAAAGAAATACGCATAAAATTTATGTTTCCATAAATTTTGTATGTATAACAGGCGTTTGAATATCCTATAACAGATTAAAGGATATTTATCAAGTAAATGATATATCCCACATTCTATGCTTGGGTAATTTTAACGTAACACTAAGTCTTAAGCAAAATTCGACATGAAAGGCGACGATTTGACAATGAGCGAACCTGTTTTTCTGAAACGTACAATTGTGAAACAAACACTGTGGAGCGAACACCTGCAGGAAGAGCGCAAGCTGCGTATCTATCTTCCCCCCGGATATAATGAAGTACTCAGCTATCCCGTCATCTACTGCCAGGACGGTGAAGAATTCTTCAACTTCGGCCGGATTGCTACCCTGGCCGGGCAGCTGATTCTGGAGCAGGATGTGGAACCCTTCATTATAGTGGGCGTCGAAGTCAACGTGGCAGTCCGCACCGCTGAATACGCTCCGTTCGGCAGCCGCTTCAAGCAGTACCTTGCATGCTTCGCCGAAGAGATTATTCCCTTCATTGAACATAATTATCCGGTCCGGCGCACACCGGAGGAGCGGATCGTAGCCGGTGATTCCCTGGGCGGCAGTGTCTCCCTCCACCTGGCGTTGGCGTATCCGGGATTATTCAGCCGTGTGCTCAGCCTCTCCGGTGCTTACTATCCAGAGACCCGTGAGCTGTTAGCACAAGAAGAGGATCTCTCCTGGCTTCAGATCAATATGGTTGTCGGGCTTCAAGAGAGAGACTACAAGACAGATACCGGAGTCTATGATTTCGTTGAAATGAACCGGGAGACCAAGGCTATGCTTGAATCCAAAGGAGCCACCGTATCCTACCGCGAGAAGGATGGCCAGCATCTTTGGGGTTTTTGGCAAAAAGAGCTCCCGGAATCATTACTCTATTTCTTCAGCTCCTGAAACAGCAAATAGAACCCCAAAAGTGAACATCTTACGAACTTATGTATGCAGCACGATTGACTGCGCTTTCATGTTCAGGAGGATGTACGGTGCCGTTCCTTACATAATAAGGACGGCAACCGGTCCGGCTGTAACACTATGCCTGCTGTAGCTTCTCTTGAATGATCCGTTCCAGCAGCACATCACAACCGGCGTTGATTAAATCATAGACCTGCTCGAAATTACCGGTGAAATACGGGTCAGGCACTTCACGCAGCTCCTCATCCGGTAACAGATCCATGAAGAACAACAGCTTGGACTGCTCACCGCCGGGAATTTTCCGCACATTCTCCCCATTGGACTTGTCCATACAGATGAAATATTCGAATCTCCCGAAATCCTCACTGGCAACCAGTCTTGCTCTCATATTCTCATAGCTGATACCATGCAGATCAAGGATACGCCTTGTTCCTTCATGCGGCGCTTTCCCGATATGCCAGTCTCCCGTTCCTGCAGAATCCACTGTAATCTGATCCGCAAGATGACGCTGTTCAATCTTGCTGCGCAGTACAGCCTCCGCCATCGGAGAACGGCAAATATTCCCCAGACATACAAACAACACGTTAACGATCCCTCTCACCTCCTGCGCTCAAGCATTCCTCATCATCCTCTATGGATAGGTGCGGCCAGCCGCACTAACCCTATTTTAGCGTCAGCGCGGCAATTGTACAACTTTTGAAACTGCTATATACTGTTCAGGATGATGAACTTAATTCAACTACAAGGAGGGGGAGCTATTGCCATCCGGGCGTATTGTAATTGTTGCAGGCGGTAAACTGACAGCGGAATGCCTGCACGTATTAGATGAAGAGGATTATATTATCGGCGCTGACCGGGGAGCGCTGTTCCTGATTGACCATGGCTTCACCCCCCAGCTTGCCGTCGGTGATTTCGACTCTGTCTCTCCTGAGGCATTGGAGCGGATTCAGGCGGGAAGCAAGGAGACGATCAGCTGCGATCCGGTCAACAAAGACCTTACCGACAGTGAAATGGCCCTGGATCTTGCCCTGAACCTCCAGCCGCAGTCTATTCTGATGATCGGGGTAACGGGAACACGCATGGACCATACGCTGGCCAGTATTCAGATGATGACAAGAGCGCTACAGCGGCAGGTAGCCTGCTCCATTATGGATGCGAACAACTACATTACGCTTACCGGCTCTCAGGCGGTTGTAGAGGAACAGGGATATACCTATGTCTCCTTGCTGCCTCTGACTCCTGAGGTAACAGGCATCACCCTTCAGGGCTTCCAATATCCTCTGGAGAACGCCACCCTCAAATTAGGCCAGTCCCTGGCCGTGAGCAATGTGCTGCAGGAGCACAAGGGAACCGTTCATATCGAGAGCGGACTGCTGCTGATTATTCAGAGCAAGGACTGAATACATAGATTTATTTGGAGACATAGCTGTAACCTTTGTTTCAAAATCATAAAGCCGAAAATCCCTTGACGTTCAAGGGATTTTCGGCTTTTTTTGTCGAGTAAAATATCTAAATATTAATATTTTGTAACTTTTAATGCGATTTTAATATAACGCTTCCATTGTATATCCCGCCTGCTTTTAGCCCATCTATTCCATAATTTAGGTCTGTCATAACCTGCTATACTACGAATCAGAGAACGAAACTACTAGAATAGATTACAAACTTGGAGGTATACAACATGAATAAGCAACAATGGTTTAAGCAAGCAATGACAATCGGTCTGTGCACAACAATCGGGTTCAGCGCCTTACTCGCAACCGGAGCAGGAACAGCCCCTGCCGCCGCTTCAGCTGTATCCGCTGATGCTGTAAGTGCCGATTCCGTATCCGCATCTTCCACCGGCTCCAAAGTGATCAGCTTCGGCAAAAAGTACCTGGGTACCCGTTACCAGTTCGGTGCCTCCACTTCAACTACACGTTATTTTGACTGCTCCTCCTTTACTCAATATATTTTCAAAAAATATGGTGTAGATCTGCCCCGAACGTCCGTAGCCCAATCTAAAGTGGGTAAATCGGTCAGCAAGGCCAATCTGCGCGTCGGCGATCTGGTGTTCTTCTCCAGCGGAAGCCGGGCCAACGGCAAGAACGTCACCCATGTCGCTGTATATGCCGGCAATGGCAAGATTCTTCACACTTACGGTTCACCCGGCGTAACCATATCAGATCTGAATTCAGGGAACTGGAAAAAAACCTACCTGAAGTCGCGCCGCGTACTGTAACAGCCAAAAGATCTATTATAGCTTGTACCAAGAGAGTACATGCCTATTAGCCGGAGAGCTGCTTGCATCGGCCGTCAGCTTGTGGCCCCGCTCTCCGGTGTCCGCAGTACATATCCGGTTCCACGCACCGTATGAATCAGTTTATTCCGGCGGCCTTTATCCACCTTCAGTCGCAGATGCCGGATGTACACATCCACCACATTGGTGTCCGCATGAAAATGATACCCCCACACCTGCTGCAATATCTCAGCCCGGGGACAGACTTCATTCAGATTCTCTGCCAGATAATATAGCAGGTCGAATTCCTTGGGGGTCATCTTCAGCTCGGTTCCATCCCGGCTGACCTGCCGGCGCCCGCGATCAAGAATCAATCCGTCCACCTTAAGCAGCGAAGCCGTATCTCTTCGGCGACCTGTCAGCTTAAGTATATTCAATATTCTGCGTTTGAACTCACCGGTATGTACAGGCTTCTCCATATATTCGTTGCCTCCGGCATCGAATACGGAGACAGCCGCTTTCCCTCTCTCTTCAGGTGTCCCCCCGGATAGGACCATTACCGGAAGAATCATCCCCTCCTTCCGCATCTCCGAGACGGCTTCCCAGCCCGCCCAAGCTCCGGGGTCATCCAGCTCTGCGAGCAGAAGCACAGGCTCACCGCCTAACAGCAATAACCGAAGACTATCCAAGTCTTCGCTTATTGCTGTTGTCATCCCAAGGCTATGGATGGCTTCCTCCAGCCCGGCATGACCGACTGCCCTCTGCTCTCTGTCTGCATCAGATTCAAGGCTATCCGGGTGCGGCCCGGGTATGTACCATGCGATCTTTTCATTCACCGGGATCGTCCCCCTCCACCAGTCTTGCACCGGCTGTGCCGCCGCAGATGATGCTTAGAATTCCCGCAAAACAAAGAGACCATTCAGGGGAATGGTCTCTTTGCGGTACTAATTATAGCCTATAATTTCTTATATTTGAACGAAATCGATCTCCTGGAATGCAGCCACCTGGGTGTCCCAGCGCTCTGCGACAAAAGCCTGATGCGCCGGATGATTGTTGTAGGCATCATAAGCCGCCTGATCGGCGAACTCCATCGAGAAGCCGTACTGGTGCTCACATTTGACACTGACCTGTCGCAGCACCTCGAAATTCCCGACCATAGGAATAGCGCTAAGAATCTCAGCTCCATCCCGCAAGAAGGCTCTGGTCTCCTCCGAATCCGGGGCGGATTTCAGTGTAAATACAGCCATATGACCGATGGTTCCCTCGTTCATTGTGATCTCCTCCATTATCCGAAATAGCGGTGATAATAGCTGCGGGCGGCAGCGATATCACTGGTTCCATGTATTAAGGCTCTTCCGTCTGCGAACACAACCATCCGGTACGGCTCCTCTGTAAAAGAAACCAGATACGGATTGCTCTCCACCTTGCCGCTGTTCAGCCTGGACAAGCGGGCAGCCGTCTCCTCCAAATTAAGACTTCTGCGTTGTGCCGGACGGATCTGCACCGTATCCCTGCCGCACAGCACATCGCTGCGCTCTGTGTTAGAGGCCGACAGATACGGATAGCTCCGTGATTCACCGCATGAGGGACAACCCTGCTTCTTCGCCGCCCTCACGCCAATCTCCTGCTGCTCATTACGCCAGATATCGAAGGTCAGCAGCTTGCCGCGCAGCTTGTCCTTGAATCCGCCGAGCAGCTTCAGCGCCTCAGCAGTTCCATTCGCTGTAACCAGCTGTACCGCTTGCGGAAGAATCCCCGCCGTATCGCAGGTATCCCCACCCAGCGGAATCGTGCCCAACAGACAATTCAGACAAGGGGTTTCACCCGGCAGAATCGTATACGTAATGCCGTAACTTCCGACACAGGCTCCGTAGATCCAGGGGATGCGGTGCTTTTGCGCCAGGTCATTGATGATTAGCCGGGTGTCGAAGTTATCCGTTCCGTCCATAATCAGATCCACGCCGGGGAGCAGGCTCTCCAGCTCCTCTGCACGTACATCAAGCACATGGGCCTCGATCACAATCTCCGAATTGACCGCCATCAGCCGGGTACGGGCTGCAGCCGCCTTGGGCGTGCGCACACGGGCGTCTTCTTCCGTGTACAACTGCTGGCGCTGCAAATTACTCCACTCCACATAGTCACGGTCCACCAGTATAAGCCGTCCTACCCCGCAGCGGGCTAACGTCTCGGCAATGCCAGTCCCCAGCGCCCCCATGCCAACGACCAGCACACAGGAGCGTGCCAGCCCCTGCTGTCCTGCTGCGCCGAATGGTGTGAAGCGCACCTGTCTTGAATATCTGCCGTCCCTGCCGGCTGATGAAGCTGGAACCGGCGTTTTTTGATCAGGACCCATCTCTGAACAGCCCCCTATGTACGTAGGTTATTGGTAAAAAACCGGGAAAAGTGCAAGCCTCCACTTTTCCCGGAATCCATTGTTATACGGTCTGCGCAGACCACTGCTCTACATTCCAGACCTTCGTTACCCAATCCTCGTAAAATTCCGGTTCATGGGATACCAGCAGAATTGTGCCCTTGTATTCCTGCAGCGCCCGCTTAAGCTCAGCCTTGGCCACAATATCAAGGTGATTCGTAGGCTCATCGAACAGAATCCAGTTGCTCTCGCGCATCAGCAGCTTGCATAGACGTACCTTAGCCTGCTCGCCGCCGCTCAGCATGCTGAGCGGACGGGTAATATGTTCGTTTTTCAGCCCGCAGCGCGCCAGATGCCCACGCACTTCATTCTGGGTCAGACTCGAGAATTCATTCCACACATCTTCAATCGGCGTGATATTCTCCGCCTTCATTTCCTGCTGGAAATACGCTGAACTCAGGTAATCTCCCAGGTAGGTTTTTCCGCTGTACGTAGGGATAACACCCAGGATGGTTTTGAGCAGCGTAGATTTACCGACCCCATTGTAGCCGACAATCGCAATCTTCTCTCCGCGTTCAATCATCATATTCAGCTTGCTTGGCAGCAGCGGGCGGTCATACCCGATCTCGAAATCAACGCCCTCGAACACGGTCTTTCCGCTGGCCCGGCTCTCCTTGAACTGGAACGTAGGCTTCATCGCCTCTTCCGGCTTGTCGATCCGCTCCATCTTGCCAAGCTGCTTCTCACGGCTCTTCGCCCGGCCAGAAGTCGAGGCACGCGCTTTGTTGCGCTGGATGAAATCCTCCTGCTTTTTGATGAAATCCTGCTGCTTCTCGTACGCATCAATATGCTGGGCCTTGTTCATCCCCGCCATCTCCAGGAATTTCTCGTAATTGGCCGTATAGCGGGTCAGCTTGGAGAACTCCAGATGATAGATCACATCAACCACTTTATTCATGAATTCCGTATCATGGGAGATCAGCATGAAGGCATACGGATATTGCTTCAGATAATTCGACAGCCAGTCAATATGCTCCACATCGAGATAGTTGGTAGGCTCATCGAGCAGCAGTACATTCGGTTTCTCCAGCAGCAGCTTCGCCAGCAGTACCTTGGTCCGCTGTCCCCCGCTGAGGGAAGTGACATCCCGGTCCAGACCGATCGCTGTCAACCCCAGCCCATTGGCCATTTCTTCAACCTTCACATCTATGAGGTAAAAGTCACCAATATCAAGCTGCTCTTGAATGTCGCCCATCTGCATAAGCAGCAGGTCCAACTCCTCGGGAGTCGCCTCCCCCATTTTATCGGTAATCGCCAGCATCTCATGCTCCAGCTCCAGCAGCGGCAGGAAAGCATCTTTAAGCACATCGCGCACGGTTTTGCCTGCTGTAAGCAGGGTATGCTGATCCAGATATCCGTAACGGACCCGCGGCGTCCATTCCACCTTGCCGTTGTCCTTCAATAATTTGCCGGTCAAAATATTCATCAGCGTCGATTTGCCTACGCCGTTCGCGCCTACAATACCTACATGCTCTCCATCCAGCAGACGGAAAGACACATCCTTGAACAACACCCGGTCCCCAAAATTATGGGAAACGTCTTCTACACTAAGTAAACTCATAATTTCTCCGCAAGCTCCTGTCTATATTGTAAATACTAATAGGTCCATAACTTATAGATATCACTACATTTTAGCACACCTGCACCCTGCTTCGAAATAGAAATTAAGCCTAATTTCTGAAAAACAGCCAAAAGAACCTGAGAGTTTAACCTTTTTTCTGAAATATTCCAATATATTTTGCAGGAAAACGACCACCTTTCATCGGTCCAAGCATTGCCCTGATGGCCTGAACCAGCTTGCCTTTGCTCTGAAAAGGGTCCTGCTGAAGCGGCAGGCTGCATACGCTGGCAGGTGCAAGCAGAGAAGCCAGCAGCGCCACAGTATGCTCCCCGGCCAGCGGCAGGCCGATCCGCCATTCCGGCCGGGGAGTCAGACCTCTGCGGCGCAGCCAGTACAGGGTATCCTCCAGCCGCCAGTCTGCACCGGAGGCAATCAATAATGGAAACCCGCTGCCGGTGAACGCTTCCAGCGCCCCCTCACTGCCGCCGGTTCCAAGATCCAGGACGATGTAAGCATAGGCCTGATCCGGCACCTGCGGGAGTCCCTCCGATGGGAGCAACCTCCAGTAGTCTACACCCATCCAGGTGAACGGTTGCTCCTGTGTCCCCTGAACACCGCTTATTTCAGGCCTCCCCGCCATTTCCTTCATGCGATTAAATACCTGCGAACCGGGATTACAATCTACCCATGCCGTCCGTCCTGCAGGCGACAGGCAGCGGCTGACAGCAAGCGAGGTATGCGTGGTCCCAATCCCTGGTGACACCCCTAATACTGCCACCACCACAACAGAGGACTGCCACTCCTTGTCATCCGCAACCTTGCGCATGTTCGTCCGCCCATGTCCAGCTTCCCCCGCTCCGCCAACCTCCAGCTGCAAGAGGGCTGCTCTTACCTCTTCAGCACTTCCATACCGTTCCTCAGGGTGATGCCGCAGCAGCCGTCTGATGACCGGAATCATCCGGCCCGGGAGACGCCCCTGCAGCTTCCGCTCCATCCCTGGCTGCCAGGCGCTGAACTCACCGCCAGAGGCCATATACAGCAGCAGCGCGCCAAGCCCGTACAGGTCCGACACCTGGCTGCTGCGCCCGTCGCCGTACTGCTCCGGGGCTGCGAATCCGGCTGTTCCTAGCTTCTCTGTGTCCTCACCGGAGCCGCTCCTCAGCCTGCGCGCAATCCCGAAGTCAATGACCTTCAGCTCATGCTCTCCAGTCAGCATGATATTCGATGGCTTGAGATCCCGGTATATGATTGGCGGCTGATGGCTGTGCAAATAATGCAGCACCTCCAGCAGCTGACGCGCATAGCTTAGAATTCGCTCCCCCGTCATTGCAGCAGGCTGCTCTGCCATATACTGATGCAGGGTGATGCCCTCAATATAATCCATCACCAGGTAGGTGTAGCCATCAGAATCCGGCGGGAAGAAATCCGCAATCTGCGGCAGCAGAGGATGACGGAGCGAGATTAATAGCTCCGCTTCCGCCTGAATGGCGCCTGCACCATAATTCCCCTCCCGGATTACGCTCTCTTTAATGGCCCGCAGCATGCCCGGCAGCCGTTCATCCTCCGCCAGATATACCCGGCTCATTCCGCCTGTTCCTATCAGACCGGTCACATAATAACGCCCTCCCAGGATCTGTCCGGGATGTAGCTTTCCATTGAATTCCATCTCTTCCCCGCCTGTTCTTATAGAATAATGAATCACGCAAAAAAAGCCCCCACTGCCCGCACCGGAACCGGCACGAAGCCGGAGGTGCAGACTGCGGGATGCTTTCCCTTAATCCTGAAACTATGAATTAATACTTAATCATATAAAGTGTAATCTCGTCACGGTTGTGGAACAGCTGCTTCGCGCGCTGAATCTGCATCCGCTGGCCTTCAAACAGTGTGATAATCTCATTGATCATCGCCATTGGCTTCTTGTGCATCAGCTTCACCGTAACAATTGCGCTGCCGCCTGGTGTCAGGCTGTGCAGCAGCTCTGTGACCAGCTTGGCCATCAGCTTGGGACTCCAGCTCATATCGCAGACCAGCAGATCAAATTCGTTCTCACGGAATTTAACCTCTCCGGCATTTTTGCGCAGAATCTTGAGTGCCGGATGCTTACGTAAGGATTCGTGCATCAGCGCCGGATCAACAGCGGTAACCTTGAGGCCGCGCTCCAGCAGGAACGAGGTCCAGCCGCCCGGAGAAGCGCCGATATCGACCGCATTCTTGAAGCTGTAGAACGGAATGGCGAATTCCTTCTCCGCCTCCATCAGCTTGAATTTGGCCCGCGAGATCTGCCCGTCCTCCTTGCGGAAGCGGATCATGCCGCCATTCCAGCTGGACAGGTTCGCCTCCGGCCGGGATACACCGGCATACAGCGCGTCACCGTCCGCATAGACGGAGATCACCCAAGCAGGCTCCTGTACGGTGAACTCGGCGTCCAGGCTGTCAAGCCTGCTCTGAAGCCACTCGCGCAGCTCGCCAGGACTCTGCTCCCAGAAGGAGGACGAGCCTTTGCGGACATGCAGCGATACCTTCTCGCCTTGCAGCTCCGAACGCCGGCCTAAGTATACGGCCAGCCGTTCCAGAGCCGGCAGATCGCCGGTGTCCTGGAAATCAACAGGCTGGATGTGGCGCAGGAAGATCGGCAGGTTCTGTGCCAGCCGCTGCGATACCTCCTCCGGCTCCGCCTCAAGCGTAGCCAGGAAGATTTCCCCTGGCAGCAGCAAGGTACTTTTCACCGCTCCGAACAAGCGTCTAAGCTCCTCCTGTGCATAGGGGGCAAAGCCATGGTTCGCCGTGCAGATATATTTTGAAATAATCTTGTCTTGCGGAGCAGTATCCTGCTCCGGCATGTCTTCTGTGAAATCGTTCAAATCGATGTGCCTCCAGAACTTATTTTAATCCAGGGACGTCCATTATCCCATTCAACCGTCACCGGAATGTCAAAGGTAGCCATCAGCATCTCCTGAGTCAGCACCTCTTCCTTGGGACCGGCTCCTGCCAGCTTCCCGTCACGGATCAGCGCCACATGAGTGAATAGCGGAACAATCTCCTCCACATGATGGGTGACATACACCACTCCAACATTATGCTGCCGCAGCTTGTCGATCTCGGCGAGCATTTTCTCCCGTTCATATAAATCAAGACCGGCGCAAGGCTCGTCCATAATCAGCAGCTTTGGCTCTGCGATCAGGCAGCGGGCCAGCATAGCCTTCTTGCGCTCCCCCTGAGATAACAAGCCGAACGGATGATAAGCCAGTTCGCCGAGGTTCATCTCCTCCAGCAGCTTAAGCGACCGGTCCTTCACACTTTGCGGAATCTCCTGGTAGAAGCGCAAATACGCATAGGCGCCCGTAGCGACAACCTCCCAGACAGGGTCGGTAAGCGAGAGCTTTTCCATCAGGGACGGGCCGATATAACCAATCTCCTTACGTACCTCGCGCAGATCACATTGACCATATTTGTATCCCAGCACTTCAACTGAGCCTTTGCTGGGGAACAGGTAGCCGGTCATCATTTCCAGCAGGGTGGTTTTGCCGGAGCCGTTACGTCCGAGAATGACCCAGTTCTCTCCCTGCTTCATGGTAAGCGATACATCGTCAAGAATCAGGCTCTCCTCCCTGCGCAGGGACAGATGTTGTAATGATATCATTATAATGTCACTCTCCTTATGTATGCCAGCACCCGTTCAACCGAGTGTATGGAATAGATGATGTCCGGTTCAGCGCTGCGGTCAGCAGATACGGCCAGCAGAGCGGGCACACTTGAGATTTGATAGGTATTCACCAGCTCAGGGAGCATATTAATATTCCCCTCCGCAATCAAAAGACCAGGCGGAAGCAAATGCTCCGCCACCTCAATCATCCGCCGGGCTGCCTTGCAGGTTCCGCACAGCGGGGTATGCAGAAACAGAACAAGCGGCTCGCCCTTCGTGGCCAGCAGCTCCAGCAGCTCCGGCTGATTCATTTCCTTCATCCTCCACCATCCCCCGCCTCAAACCAGGACCTCACAGCAGCAATTTCCGCTCTGTGCGTGCCATCCGGTCCCTTTTCTGTTTCCATAACGACCACTTTATCAGCCAGGCCATCCATCTTCAAAAGCCGGCTAAGCGCCGCTCCCCCGATATATCCGCTGCCGATTCCGGCATGTCTGTCCCGCCGGGAGCCGAAGGGGAACCGTGAGTCATTCAAATGCACAGCCGCCAGATCCGCCCAGTACCCCAGCCGCTCACCGCGTGCGATAAGCTCCTCCGTCTGCACCGGATTCCAGATCCCCGCAGCGAAAGCATGACAGGTATCAAAGCAAAAGCCGATCTTCTCCGGGTAGCGGCACAGTTCACGGACCTTGACCAGCTCTTCGGGCGTCATACCCTCATGACCATGATTCCCTGCCATATTCTCAAGCAGCAGCTTGGTATGTCCCGTCCAGTCTGCCAGCACCTCATTCATACATTGTATTATATTTTGATAACCCTGCAATGGCTCCATCCCGGCAAAGTGTCCGAAATGCACCACAATGCCCACCGATCCGCACGCCTCGGCAATCTCCAGATCGTTGCGCAGGGAGGCAATCATCACCCCTCTGCCGCCCGGACCAGCGGCCAGATTCGTCGGATACGGGGTATGGGCAATGGAAGCCATCCCCTGCTCCCGGCAGTATGCTGCGCAGCTTCTTGCATCGCGGTAGTCTACCGGCTTCGGCTTCAGACTGCGCGGATTCTTCGGAAAATACTGAAAACATGTAGCACCGCTCTCCCTGGCGGACCGGGCAGCCTGCCCGTACCCGCCGCGTATGCTGACATGCGCCCCTATGAAGGGTCTATGCGTCATGCTGGCAATCCGGGCAATAGAATACCTTGCGTCCGGACAGCTCTATCTTCACTATGGTTCCCCCGCCGCGCAGGCAAGGCTCGCCTTCACGGTCATACACTTTACAGGCATCATTATAAGAACCGGTCACGGTGTCGCCGGTCATGAACGGCATTTCCATATACCCGCCGATTTCAGTGGCTTCGGTTAATACCTTACGCACGCTGTCGTACAGCCGGGTCACCGCTTCCGGTGACAGATTCTGAACAAGCGTAGACGGAAGCAGACGGGCTTCATAAGCAATCTCGTCGGCATAGCAGTTGCCAATTCCAGCCATTACATGCTGGTTAACCAGTAGACTCTTCAGCGCGCCGCGCCGTCCCTTGAGCAGTCCGGCGAAACGATCGGCCGTCATCCGGCGGTCCAGCAGCTCGGGTCCAAGCTTCCCCATTGCCGCTTCGCCTTCCTTGACAGACAACAGATGGAGATACCCCAGCCGCAGACCCATGAAGTAGAGGATATGATCACCGAACGCAAGCTCAACCTGTGTAGTACGGTCAGGACGTTCTTCTTCTGTACCATAGAACAGTAGCCCGCCCAGCATCAGATGCAGCAGCAGTCTGCGTCCGTCATGCAGGTGGAAAAGAATATGCTTGGCGCGGCGTTCGACGAATACAATTCGAGCCCCGACCAAACCTTTCACGAATTCTTCAGTCTCCATATTAATGGTTTTTTCTCTATTTACGGTTACCCCTGTAATGGGTACGTTTATTAGATGTTGGCTAAGCAGCTTTCTGTAATTCTCCATTTCCGGCAATTCCGGCATATTGTCATCTTCCCTTCTTGGATGGTCAAAAGGTCACCTTTGTCATTATACACCGAGCAGTACCATAAGTTCAGCTAAATCAGCACAAATTTCATCAGGCTTAACTCCGGTTAGCTGCTGGTAATGCTCCAGATTATCCCGGGTTGTAAGTCCCGTAAGCACCAGCACAGTCCGGCAGCCCGCATTAGCACCAGCCAAGATATCCGTTCTCATATTATCGCCCACCATCACCGCATCCTCCGGCTTGATGCCGAGCAGAGATGTCGCATACGTTACCAGATGCGTCTCGGGCTTGCCGATGACCACGGGCGCCACACCGCTGGCTGCTTCAATAGCTGCACCTATCGTACCGGCACCAGGCATCACTCCGTCATCAGAGGGAAGCATCAGGTCGGGGTTGGTCAGGACGAATCTCGCCCCTTCCCGAATCCAGCGCGAGGCGCGGGCCAGTGCTTCATATGTAAAAGAACGGTCGATCCCCTGCACGACAACCTGGGGATGCTCGGTGACCAGGGTTAACCCTGCCTCTGTGCAGGCTTCCACCAGCCCCTCTTCTCCAAGTATCGCCACGGATGCCCCCGGAGATTCTCCGGCAATGTAACGGGCGGCAGCCAGCGATGATGTGCAGACCTCCTCAGGCCTTGCTTCAATGCCCATTCCGCGTAAATGTGCAGCTACACTGGCAGGTGTTCTTGAAGAGTTGTTCGTCACATACAGGAACGGAATCTCCGCCGCACGAAGTGCCGCGATCAGCCGCTGGGCCCCGGGGATCATTCTGCCGCCATGATACAAGGTGCCATCCAGATCAATTAATAAGCCTCCGATATTGTTCATAAGTCCTCCTGTCAACTCGAGCTAAGTGATTCATCCTATTTATTATTAATCCTATGAATTATATTTCAGAGCAGCAGCGGCTTCTGCGGGAAGCGTGCTGCAAGTGGATTTATTACCCGCCTTTAGCGATTTTTAGCCGCTTTGTTTCGGCATTTTCTCTACTGCTTCGTACGCTTAATCCTCAGCTTTTACTTTAAATTTAACGTTCTTCGTCGAACGCTAGCGAACTCCTGCAGCCCCCCGCTATTTTTGGCACAGGCCTGTCATTTCCTGCGCTTTCCCGGAAAATAATTCAGTCAATAGCGTCATTTCCCGGGGTTCTCCGATAGACCGGAAAGGTGCAGAATTCCTCTGCCAGCAGTGTATTCGGGAAGATCTCCTGCGCTTCCTTCAGCAGTGGAGCGAGCTCCTCCTGCGAAGTGTAACGCGAGCTGAAGTGAGTCAGCAGCAGCTCAGCCCCGCCTGCATCCCTTGCCAGTTCCGCAGCCTGCTGTGCCGTGCTGTGATGATATTGATGAGCCATTTCCGCTAGGGTCTGGGCAAAGGTAGCCTCATGGATAATCAGATCGGCATCCTGCGCCAGCGGCAGTGAACCCGGGCAAGGCCGGGTATCTCCCAGAATCACTACGATCCGTCCGCGCTTGGGCGCATGAATCACCTCGGCCGCCCGGATCAGCACGCCATCATCGGTAGTGATATCCTCGCCTTTTTTTAACCGGCCATACAGCGGTCCCGGCTTCAGTCCATAGCTCTTGAGAAGTTCTGTATTCAGGTTACCCGGACTGTCCTTCTCCGTGACCCGGTAACCATAGCTGTCAATCCGGTGCTCCAGCAGTCCCGCTTCTACCTTGAAGGTCTCATCCTCAAAAATCAGCCCGCCGCTGTGCTCCACAATCTCCAGCTTATAAGGAATGCGGGACTGGCTGACAGACAGCGATATGTCCAGATATGCCTTGAGCCCGGGAGGTCCGTACACCGTAAGCGGTGAAGTCCCGCCCTGGTAGCCCCTGCTGGAGATAAGTCCGGGCAGGCCAAACAGATGATCACCGTGCAGGTGGGTGATAAACAGCTTCTCCAGCTTACCCAGCCGTAGCGGCGAGCGCAGAACCTGATGCTGTGTCCCTTCCCCGCAGTCGAACATCCAGAAGGTACGCCGTTCTTCAAGCAGCCGGAGCGCAACCGAGGTCACATTGCGCTGCAGCGTCGGCACCCCGGCATTCGTTCCCAAAAAATAGATTTCCATCATGCCCCTCCTCTCTCGCTTCTAAGGTCTTGATTACTTTTTGTGATCTTGCCCGTTCTTATGACAAGAATTCTACTCTGTTTTGGCTGCAAAAGCATCTTTTACAGCACCTCGAAGGTAATTCTTATACTCCAACAAAAAACCTCCCGGTAACGGGAGGTTCCGAAAAGTCAGGGCATGGCCCCTTCTGACCGGTGAGCATGCGGAAGGCTTAGAGCTTCTCCACATTGAAGTATTGCGCTTCCGGATGGGCAAAGACCATCGCCGAGACCGAAGCCTCCGGCTCCATCATGAAGCCCTCGGTAAGCTGCACGCCGATATCCTCGGGCTTCAGGAGCTTGAATAACGGCCCCTGATCCTCCAGATCCGGGCAGGCCGGGTAGCCGAAGGATACCCGAATACCCTGGTAACGTGCGCCGTGTCTTTGCTTCATGGTCATATCTGCCGGGTCCGGGAACCCCCAGGTGTCGCGCATCATATGGTGGACACGTTCAGCCAGACCTTCTGCGACCTCAAGGGCGACAGCCTGCAGAGCATGGGAACGGAGATAATCCCCCTTATCTTTAAGTACAGTCGATAATTCACGGACGCCATGGCCCGCAGTAACCACCAGGAAGCCTACATAGTCCATGACTCCGCTCTCCACTGGCTTCAGGAAGTCAGCAAGACAGAGATACGGCTCCACATTCTGGCGCGGGAAGGTGAAGGTATGCAGCACTTTAGCCTGATCCTGCGGATCATAGATCAGAATGTCATTGCCGCGTGACTGGGCCGGGAAGAACTGGTACAAAGCATGCGGCACGATCGTGCCTTCGATCATCGCTTGATGCAGAATATCGTCCACGGTCTCTTTCAATTCTACGGTACGCGGATCTCGCGCTGCCAGTTGCGCCTCTACAGAACCGCGCAGACCGAGATGATGGCCGAGCAGCATCTGCATATTCACATAAGGAATCACATGTCCCAGCGGATAATTACGCAGGACATGACGCTCCATATCCGGCGGGATGAACACTGGGGCATCACCCGAAATTTTAGAGCGGACTGCGCGCGTAAGCTCGGGAAGGGGCGCTTGCGGAGCGACAGCTACAGCAGCCTCAGCCTCCTGGCGGACCTCCTCCTCAATCTTCACCCGCTCCAGCGGGTTCATCAGCCGGTTGGCGATATCCAGACCGTCCATGGCATCCTTGGCATATAAGACGAGTCCGTCATACTCCGGACGGATTCGGGTCTTGGTGAATTTGCGGGTCAGTGCTGCACCGCCCACCATAATCGGCACATCAATACCGGCGGACCGCAGATCCTGCGCAGTCAGCACCATCTGCTGCGCCGACTTCACCAGCAGTCCCGACAAGCCGATGGCGTCGGCCTTTTCCTTGCGGAAGGCCTCAATAATATTCTCTGGCGGAACCTTGATCCCCAGATTGACGATCTCATAACCGTTGTTGGAGAGAATAATCTCGACCAGGTTTTTGCCGATATCATGCACATCACCCTTGACGGTCGCAAGCATGATTCTCCCCTTAACCGAGGTCTCATCCTTCTGCATGAACTGCTCCAGATGGTTCACTGAGGCCTTCATAACCTCCGCACTCTGCAGCACCTCGGCCACGATTAATTCATTGTTATTGAACAGCCGTCCGACCTCAGACATCCCTGCCATCAGCGGTCCATTAATGATCTCCAGCGGAGCGGAGGTCTTCAGCGCTTCATCCAGATCCGGGATCAGCCCCTCCTTGGTGCCTTCTACCACATAGGAAGCTAGGCGCTCCTCCAGGGAGAGATTGGAGATCTTCTCCTTCTTCTCCACCTTTTTGCCGCGAAAAGCTGCTACGAACGCAGACAAGGTGTCATCATTCGTATTATAGATCAGCTCTTCAGCGAGCTTGCGCTCCTCTTCAGGGATCGATGCGTACCGCTCCACCTTCTCGGTGTTCACAATGGCATAATCCAGACCGGCCTTGGTGCACTCGTACAGGAATACCGAGTTCAACACCTCACGGCCGGATTCAGGCAGACCGAAGGAGACATTGCTGATGCCAAGAATTGTATGAACAGCAGGCATAGCCTCCTTGATCAGACGGATGCCGTCAATCGTCTCCTTCGCGGAGCCGATATACTGCTCATCCCCGGTACCTACAGGGAACACCAGGGTATCGAAGATCAGATCCTCGGGAGCCAGACCGTATTTGTTGACCAGCAGATCATAGGAACGTCTGGCAACCTCGAGCTTGTCCTTTGCCAGGATAGCCTGACCAGTCTCGTCGATAGTTCCTACAACAATCGCTGCTCCGTATTTATGAATAAGAGGTGTGACATGCTCGAACTTCTCTTCACCATCTTCAAGGTTAATGGAGTTAATGATCGCTTTGCCCTGACAATACTGCAAGGCCAGATCAATGACCTTCGGGTCCGTCGTATCGATCATTAACGGCACCTTGACCTTCTTCACCACCAGCTCCAGGAACCGCATGATGTCTTCCGTCTCATCCCGGTCCGGGTCCTGGACACAGACATCAATGACCTGTGCACCGCTCTTTACCTGGGCCCGGGCAATCTCCGAAGCTTCCTCGTATTTCCCCTCGACGATTAGACGCTTGAACTTCCGGGAACCGAGGACATTGGTCCGTTCACCGACCATATACGGACGGTTCTCACTCTCCACATACACAGGCTCAATCCCCGACAAGGCCGGAGGATGCTGGCCGTCAAGCTTACGCGGCGGGTAAGCCGCCATGACTTCAGCCATCGCACGGATATGATCCGGAGTGGTTCCGCAGCAGCCACCGGCAATGTTCAGCCAGCCCTTCTCCGCGAAGCCGCCCAGCTTACGGGCCAGGGAATCCGGGGATTCATGATAATTCCCGTTCTCATCCGGCAGACCCGCATTCGGGTAACAGCTGACAGCTGCTGAAGAGATCGCTGACAGCGAACGGATATGATCCCGCATGAATTCCGGTCCGGTAGCACAGTTCAGTCCGATGGACACCGGCTTCAGATGCTCCAGTGAAATATAGAAGGCTTCGATATTCTGTCCGGCCAGCGTGGTTCCCATAGGTTCAATGGTTCCCGAGATCATCACCGGCAGCGTAATTCCGCTCTTCTCGAAGGCGTTACGGATACCAATGCTTCCAGCCTTCACGTTCAGGGTGTCCTGGGATGTCTCCAGGAGCAGTGCATCCACCTTACCGTCGATCAGCGCAACCGCCTGTTCTTCATAGCTGTCTACAAGCTCCTTGAACGTGACTCCCCCGGTGACAGAGAGCGTTTTCGTGGTTGGTCCCATAGCTCCTACAACATAACGCGGGCGCTGCGGTGTATCATATTTATCTGCGGCATTACGTGCAAGTCTGGCGGCCGCAAGGTTAATCTCCCGGGCACGGTCCTGAATATCATATTCAGCAAGCACCACTGAGGTGGCACCGAAGGTATTTGTCTCGATCAGATCCGCACCGGCCTCCAGGTATTTCTCATGAATGTCCTGAATAACCTCCGGACGGGTCAGCACCAGCATTTCATTACAGCCATCCAGGTCATCCCCGCCGAAATCCTCGCCGGTAAGCGGCACCTGTTGAATCATGGTACCCATAGCTCCATCCAGTATCAATATGCGCTGCTGCAAGCTCTCAGCAAGTGTGTATTTGGCCACTTTCCATCCCCCCAGTGAAACATTAGAGTAATTTTAGCAGAATAAAGGGATTTCGGAAAGCCTTCCTTTCCACCCTGCATTATTTGTATTTCCATTGATTTCATTTCTATTACGGCGCTACCATAAGTTTCTTGCTTGGCATGGAATGCTGCGTCCGGGCAGTCACATGTGAAGTGACACTGAATTCGCCCGCCTCTTCAAAGGTATGTTCCGCGACATAAGCCCCTTCTCCGTCACTTTCACCCTTGATTTCAACCTTCTTGGTCTTATCCGCGGCCTCATTGACCTCAAACATAACTTCTCTAGCATCATCTACCGGTTCACCGTCCTGTGTCACGACAGCCTTGAAGCTAACTGCCGTACCTGCGGTTACTTCCTCCGGGTTCCAGCTCAGCTCCACCTTAATCGGTGACATGGAGGAGTTGGCCGCAGCATGCATCTGCATCTGCATCTCGTCTTCCTTATTCCCCGAGCATCCTGCTAGCGTCATCCCCATCACAATGCACATCAGTCCCCTGCGTATCCTTGGCTTCATCATCTGAAGTCCTCCCGGTTCATAGGTAGATTCTTCTTCATCCATGAAACATATCATTTTTATATTACAATGAAAGTCAGATCGCTACTCTCCTTATTATACACATTTTATTCAATTTGCCTTAAAGAAGCTGCATGATTCACTCGTGAATATGAGAATAGTCATATCTTTGATTCAAGTGTTTGTATTGGGATTGCCGTGACTCCAAAGAATGTTTGGCCCTCCGGCCGCTGTTGTTCCCAGATTTCTTGAATTAAACCGCTGCTAGCAGTTGAAATCGGGTAACAGCTGATGCTTACGACGCGAGCTTTCCTTCGGAAAGCTTTCAGGCGGACGCTAACGCTCCTTCAGTTCCAAATTTCTCCTCCGCCACTTTTCCCTATACAGTATAATTTCAAGTTCAAACAATATAGCAGATATAAAAAAGCCAATATCCACATAAATAGGATACTGGCTTCATGGAATTCAATTTACAGGGAGACTACCAGCGGCAGAAGCTCTGAGAGATGGCTGATCTGATAATCCGGCGTAATCTCCGGGTCCGAAGCTTTCCTATTTCGGTTGATCCAGACTGTGGTCAGTCCGGCGGATAAGCCGCCTAGAATATCTGTCGTAAGCTTATCACCCACCATTATACCTTGCTCTGGAGCAATATCCAGCAGTCCGAGCGCATGCTCGAAGATTCCCTTGTCCGGCTTGCCTTTGCCGAAGCTTCCCGAAATCACAATATGGTCAAAATACGGGGTAAGCTCCGGTACACCATCCAGCTTCTCCTGCTGAAGTGCCGGGCAGCCGTTCGTCAGCAGCAGCAGCTTCACCTTGCCGCGCAGCTCGTCCAGCACCTGAAGCGTCTCTTCATAGATATAGGGACGGCTGCGGCGCTCAGCGGCGAACTTATCGGCCAGTTGTGCAGCCAGCGCTTCATCCTCTACTCCGAGTGAGGCGAGGCCGCGGCGCCAGGATTCCTTACGGTAGACGGGGGCAAGCTGCTCCAGTTGACGGAACTCCGGCTGTTCACCGGCAGTGAAGTTCGCCCATAGCGCTTCAAACGGGTTAATACCGATCAGCTTGGTGAACGGATATGTCTCATAGGATTCATAGAGGGCACGGGCTTCTCTGCGTACAGCAGCTTCCAGCTCCTGTGGATCAACGGAATCTCCAGCACCCTCACAAGCATAGCGGAAGGCTTCTTCCACGCTGCGGTCATCCCACAGCAGGGTATCGTCAAGGTCAAATAGTACGGCGGTAATCGGCATTTCTTCTCCCACTCCCTATATGCTGGTCTGTCTTCCTATTCGTGCACTAGTTCAATATTGTTGTTCTTCGCGAACTGTTCCAGACGTTCCCCCATCGCAGCGGTGTCATAACGGTTAATCAGCTTGGAGAAAATCCACTGCTTGCGCTTACCCTTATACTTAATGGTTACTACACTGCGTGATAAAGTGATCTTCTCAATATCCGCCGCAGCGAGGAAGCGTTCGCGGTTGTATTTAATAGTAGAGATACGCGCACGCTCAACCTTAAGGAACGGACGGCGGAAGAACAGCAGCGCAGCAAGCAGGAAGTACAGCACCACACCCAGCCAGTTGGCCAGAATCCCGCTTCCTTTGGCCTCGTCAATTGAGCCTACCACCCAGAACATGATGCCAAGCAGCATCAGTACAACGGGGAATACAATATTCCGGCCTTTGAAAATATCAATGCTTTTCGCGGCAGTCTTAGTGCTGGAAGTGTAAATGGAATCCTTCCCCTGCTTCTTTCTTTGCTGGTTAATTTGCTTGGTATTGCGTTGAACCATTCTTTCCCAAGAACGGGCCATGTAAGTTCCCCCTAGTCATCCTGTATTATCTATGAAAAGGCAACAGGCTAATGCTTAAGTCCGTTATTGCCCT
The DNA here is from genome assembly GCF_038002365.1 of Paenibacillus sp. FSL P4-0338. NCBI lineage: Bacteria > Bacillati > Bacillota > Bacilli > Caryophanales > Paenibacillaceae > Paenibacillus > Paenibacillus sp. FSL P4-0338. Next base: position 2,018,764 of record NZ_JBBOCG010000001.1, read on the forward strand.
CTTCATGCTCCGGATTGTCCACAATTTCGATAGTATCAAGCTGGGCCCGAAAGTTAGTGCGGATATTCCCCAGGTAAATCTCGCGGAGCTTGGCACGTTCAGCCAGTTCCTCTTCATTCAGGCCGCCGTTCTTAGCTTTGCGTGCCAATTCATTGATGCGTGCGACCAATTCGTCAATATTCAATACGTTTCCCTCCCTCTAAATTCATTTTAACTTTGCCATGAGAAAAAGAGCTTGTCAAGGTCTACCCCCTGAAAGCTCTCCGAGTCGATCATTAGTCTGACACAATCCTTCAGTATAAAGGTAAAGTCAGAATATCTCCGGCCTTAATGACACTGTTCTCCAAATGATTCGTCTTCATTATTCCTTCTATATATACGGCTGTCCTCATGTCCTCAGGCTTGTTACTTAACGCAATGCTCCATAAGGTATCACCGCGTTCGACTACGATCCGCTTATCCGGCTTCAGTGAAGAGACCGAACCGGCAAAAACATTCCCCACCACAGTGAATCCCGAAATAACAAGCATCAGCACCAAAACCATCTTCATCAGGCTGACCTGACGGAATAGTGATGATAGCGCAGTGAGACTATGAAGAATCGCATCCTTGACCTTGGTTACATTACTATGAGCAGTTGGATTACCGGGAGCGGACACCTTGATATCCTCATTATTGTAGATGCTGTTGTATGTACTATACTTTAACATGATCATCATCCTCCAAACACATGTTCTTGCTTTCGAAAATAATATAACACGAACATGTGTTTCGATCAATAGTTTTTTCGGAACGTCTGTTCTCTTTATTTGCGTTCTCTTTTTTTCCTCATTTTAGAACTTATGTTTGTACGAACGGAAGTTCTATGTTATAATTTTCCCAAACATAGTATATGGGGTTGATACCGATGTCAAAGATTTCTAGTCGTCAGCTGGCGATCCTGGAATTTATACGTAATGAAGTCCGCAGCAAGGGTTATCCTCCGTCCGTCCGCGAGATTGGCGAGGCTGTCGGCCTGGCCTCCAGCTCTACCGTGCATGGTCACTTGGACCGGCTTGAGAAGAAGGGCCTGATCCGCCGTGACCCTACGAAGCCGCGTGCGATTGAATTGCTCGGCCAGGAAGATTCAGAGAATGTGCATCAATTCGTCCAGACCGTTACCCGCATCCCGGTAGTGGGTAAGGTTACAGCTGGTGTTCCTATTACAGCTACAGAGAATATTGAGGATTACTTCCCGTTACCTGCTCATTATGTAGGCGATAACAAGGTATTTATGCTATCTGTCCTTGGTGACAGTATGGTGGATGCCGGAATTATGAACGGGGATTATGTCATCGTACGCCAGCAGCAGACTGCCGACAATGGCGATATTGTTGTAGCGATGACCGAAGAAGATGAAGCAACTGTCAAGACCTTCTACAAGGAACGGGATCATATCAGGCTGCAGCCGGAGAATCCGGCATACGAGCCTCTCCGCCTTAACCGGGTTACGATTTTGGGACGGGTCATCGGATTATTCCGCGATATCCACTAATCTACTCCCCGCTTAAGAACAGGCTGCTCCGCACCATGCGAAGCAGCCTGTTTTCTGTTCATTTCACTTCTTAAAGTGGCCAAAAAGCCGAATGCAAACATTTGTTCTCATTAAGCTTTTTGACCACTTTTTCTGAGAACCGCTGCATAGCTCCGCACATATCCTGTTACAAAGGAGTGCTGATCTGTATGCCCAATTACCGAATTATCGTCGATCTGTCACAGCGCATGCTGTACCTGCTGGATAATGACGTCGTCACCAGAGGCTTCCCTGTCGGCATCGGCAAAATGTTAACCGTCTCGCCTGTTGGCGAATACACCATCATTAACAAGCAGCCCAATCCGGGTGGCCCGTTCGGAGCCTTCTGGATGGGTCTATCCAAGCCGCATTATGGCATCCATGGAACCAATAACCCTGCTTCCATCGGCCACATGGTCTCCCATGGCTGTATCCGCATGTATAACGCAGATGTTCTCACCCTGGCTGCCCTCGTTCCCATAGGTACTCGTGTCACCATCAGGGAATAGGAACTCACAAAAACCCTTGAGACGCCAGATTGCGCCCCAAGGGTTCCAGTGATTCAAATGAATTAGAGCGGATACAGACTACAGCACACTTCTCAACAGACGGATAGCCACCGTATTCAAACGGATAGCCTCGCGGATCGATTCTCTGGCTGCCAGCAGCTCTCTTCTGGCCCGCGAACCTCTAGGCACTCTGCGCAGATTCTCATTGATTTCTTCCAGTCTCTCCAGCAGGACAGCCCGCTGTGTCAGCAGGACATTAATGGCTCTGCGAATCCGGTTACGTTCTCTTTGGCTCATCTTTACACCTCTTTTACAGTTGGATAGTATAAGAGATGCCAAGAAGGACTCCAAAGCTTGTGTGATTCGGCAGTAATGTTAGAGCAGCAAGCAGCGGACAGGTAATCTGCTTACTTTTTGTTCAACCGTACCCGGAATTCAAATTCATCGCGTCTATAAGTCATTCCGGCCAGCACTATGTACTCCGGTGTCCATTTCTGTACAGGTCCGGCATAATCAGCAATCACATGCGGTTTGCCATCAACCAGCTGAACGACGTAGACCTGTACCTGTGCCAGTGCGGCAGCGAATAGATCAGCATCACTGGACAGTACTTTATAAGCCGTATTCAACTTCGTTCCTCCTTGTTCCACAACCATGATAAAAGATTCCGACAACCATCTATTTAATTATACCGGGTCATGGAACAATATGTAAACCATATTTACAGCTTGATAAAAAGGATTTTAAACAATCCAATATACTTCTTAGTAGCCCCGCCATCCCTGGTAAAAAAATTGGTATTTTTAAGGTCTGGTACGCTAAATACTGAGAACAAAATGTAGTTATCCCGCTCGGTCAAAGACTCAATTACAGGCTGAGCCACCAGCTTGCTAATTCCGTCGCCTATTTCCTGATCTAGCGTATTCTCCAGATTCTTTACAGAATATTCACTGAAGGCTTCCTTCCCCGGATTCGTAACAGCCATCACAATCAGAACAAGAATAAGGACCAGTAATGATTTACCGCCCGATCTCCTACGGACTCTGCGTGCAGGACTTGGGATATCATAACGCGAATTCATTCTTTTCCCCCTCAACTACAAAATATACAGTATCTCTTGCAACAAGAACCCCAGCGGATTCACAAACATCCGGTACACGAACAGCATCCCGCCTGCAATTCCACTGCCCCCGACATCAACGCTACTCCAATCCCATACCGGCAGAGGCGGCGCATCCAGCCCATATTGCTCCATAAGCCTCTCTTGGGTCTCCGCTGGCACAGCCGCTCCTTCCGCTCCAGCCACCTGACCCATCAACGCCAGCACCAGCAACAGCGAAAGCATAATCTTATATGTATTCTTCATCATCCACTCCCATGTCTGCCACTAGAATTCTCTTCTGGTTAAGTATATAGGAGATGGAATAGTATGTAAAATGAAGTGGATTGATCTGGAATTGTAATTCCTTTATATTATGATGTAAAGGCTTTGTTTAGTCTTCATTTTCAGTCTCTCCCCCACACTTTAATATTGGGAGAGTTTTATTTAGGAGGTAAATGTATGAATGGAAACAAAGTTATCCTCATTCTTCTGTCCATATCCATCATCGGTATACTCCTTTACTTCGGATTAGCTTATGGATTGCTATGGTATGCCTTCCGGTCCTCGGTTTCCATTGAAGAATAATCTAAGAACTACACCATCTAACCAATATTATCATGTTAAGATTACTTATAATCAAAAAGCACCTCCAAAATATATATTTCATGAGATAAACTTATAGAATCGTGATATTATTTGGAGGTGTACTAATGCTAAATGTAGATTATACAAACTATTATTGGCAAGATGATGAAATTAGATTGCGTTCAATAGAGGCTGAGGATTGGGAAAATATATATTTATCTGCATTCGATAGCCCTGCCCGTCGTTTTCTGGAATGTACTATTGAATTGCCGCCCACAAGCTCGGTTGCGAAGAAATTCGTTGAAGAGAATGTTGAATTTACATCCACTAATGGCCGAATCATGTTTACTATTGAAAATATGAACAGTGACACGGTAGGTGGTATTAATTTAAACAGTATTGACGAGAGGAATGGTACGTTCAGCATAGGTATTGTAATTGATCATCCCTATCGAGGGAAGGGTTACGGTACCAGGGCAGTGCACATGCTCTTAAAATATGCATTTTTCGAGCGCAGACTTAATAAATTTAATGATTATGTTCTGGAGGGAAATGAAGCATCGGCTGCTATGCTTAGAAAAGTAGGATGCGTTCAAGAAGGAGTCCGACGTCAAATCTTCTATATCAATGGTAAATATCATGATTCTATGTTGTTTGGTTTAACAAAGAATGAATATAGGGATCTTCATCATAAGGATCATCACAATAAATAATCATGCATTAACCTAATCAGAGACGTTCAGTTCAATAAACCAACAGCAGTCCGGGATTTATTTCTCGGTAAAAGAAAGCTGTTGGTTTTTATATTAGAGTTTATTGAGGTGAGCATTGTGAAGAAATATAACAGATCTGAAAAAGTCATTATTGGTGTGCTCCTTGGTATGACTGCTGTGCTAGCTTTAGGAAGCCTACTTTTTTGGTATGTCTTTACCACAATCTAACTAACCCTTCGCGGCCGACACGCAAGAGCACTTATCCACGTTCAGATATAAACCATACTCTCTAAAAAAACAAAAAAAGCCCCCGGCGCGTATAGCGCCAGGGGCTGCTGTATCCTAGTAAAGCGTCATGTACTGATCTCTTTCCCACTCGTGGACCTGGGTACGGTAGATATCCCATTCGATTTCCTTCAGCTCGTAGAAGTGGGCCAGGGCATGTTCGCCGAGGGCTTCTGTGATCACGTGGCTGCGGATCATTTCGTTCAGAGCTTCCTTCAGATCGGATGGCAGGCTTGGAATGCCTTCTTCAATCCGCTCTTCTTCGGACATGACATAGATGTTACGGTCAATTGGAGCCGGAAGATCCAGCTTACGCTTGATTCCATCAAGACCTGCCTTCAACATTACAGCCAGTGCAAGGTACGGGTTAGCCGCCGGGTCCGGATTACGAACCTCAACGCGTGTGCTAAGCCCTCTCGAAGCCGGAATACGGATCATCGGGCTGCGATTGCTTGCAGACCATGCAACATAGCAAGGTGCTTCATAACCAGGAACCAGACGTTTGTAGGAGTTGACCGTCGGGTTAGTGATTGCAGCAAATGCACGTGCGTGCTTCAGAATCCCTGCCATGTAATAACGGGCTGTCTTACTGAGACCCAGCTTATCGCTCTCATCGTAGAACATATTCTCGCTGCCATTGAACAGGGATTGGTGGGCGTGCATCCCCGATCCGTTCATACCGAACAAAGGCTTAGGCATAAAGGTTGCATGCAGGCCGTGATGACGGGCTATCGTCTTCACGACAAGCTTGAAGGTCTGAATCTGATCCGCTGCCTTGATGGCATCGGCGTATTTGAAGTCAATCTCATGCTGGCCGGAAGCCACTTCATGGTGGGAAGCCTCAACCTCAAAACCCATTTCCTCCAGTGTCAATACGATCTCACGACGGCAGTTCTCCCCAAGATCCATCGGCGCCAAATCGAAATATCCACCCTGGTCATTCAGCTCAGTGGTCGGATTGCCCTTCTCATCAGTTCTAAACAGGAAGAATTCCGGCTCAGGTCCAACGTTCATAGCAGTGAAGCCCATTTCTTCCGCTTCCTGCAGACAACGTTTGAGGATACCGCGCGGATCTCCGGCAAACGGTGTTCCGTCCGGCATGTACACATCACAAATCAAACGTGCCACACGGCTGTCTGTCACCCAAGGGAAGATTACCCAAGTGCTCAGGTCCGGATACAGATACATGTCGGATTCTTCAATCCGCACATAACCTTCGATGGAAGAACCATCGAACATCATTTTATTGTCGAGTGCTTTTTCAAGCTGGCTTACTGGAATCTCTACATTCTTGATCGTTCCCAGCAAATCGGTGAATTGCAGGCGAATAAACCGGACGTTCTCGTCCTTGGAAATGCGCAGAATATCCTCTTTAGTAAAGCTCACGTTACCCTCTCCCTTTCAACTGCTCTATATTATTTATTAAAAAACCGGGATAGCTCACCTTGGATTAGAGACACTTGTCCCGGTCTTTTACCGGAAACCAGCTCCTGCTTCAGCAGACGGTGAAGCTGCGAATCAGACAACTCTCTACGTCTCACCTCTGTATCAGGGGTAATAACCGTAGCTTCTTCAGATTCCTTCGAGACAGGGTTCATCACCTGCTTGATGCCGGCAATATTAACACCCTTCTCAATCAACGCCTTAATCTCAAGCAGACGTTCCACATCATTAAAGGAGAACAAACGCTGGTTGCCGGAGGTACGCGCAGGTACGATCAGGCTGTGCTGCTCATAATAACGAATTTGTCTGGCGGATAGATCAGTTAACTTCATTACGATTCCAATAGGAAATAATGCCATATTTCTGCGGATTTCATCACCCATGACTCATCCAACCTTCCAATGATCTTTTTCTCATCTCATTGTACATTTCCTTATATGGCGTGTCAATGGTATGTGAGTTTTTCTCACAAGATTTCTTTCACCTATTGTGAGATTAAGAGATCAAACTGTCAGATGCATGGGATTTGGTTTCCCGAAGTATACCACATAGAGCAATCCACACGCAAAATCACAGGCTGCTGCGAAAGCTGCGGCAAGCCAGTATTCGACTTTACAACTCCGGTGTCCCGCTTCATGTCATGTTATGCTTCAATGATCCATTCCCCTTCGCCCGTTGGCGTCTCAAATCCGTTCAGGAAACGGGTCAGAATCTCCCCGGTAATGGTGAATGCCGCATTGGCGTCAAACCGCGCGCTGCGGATGCGGAGCCTCCGGCGCAGCTCTACCGGCTCTACCTTCAGGTGAACCAAGACCCACTGTCCTCCGTGCTGCTCGATCAGCTCTTTGTATTCGTCACGTCTTCGCTTCTGCCAGAAGCTGAAATCAACCACGACATGGCGCTTTCCGGCAAGCAGCTCTATTAGCTCCTTACGCAGCTTGCGCTCCGACTGTTCCTTGAAGGATTCATAAGCCTCTTCCGGGTAATCAAGGCCATAACGGCCATGGGTACTCCAGATATCCTCATCGATGGACAGCCGGGCGAATCCCTCCTGCTCCAGCTTGAGCGCAAAGGTCGTCTTGCCCGATCCCGCTACTCCACACATCATTACAGCGACGGCAGCTTCATTCTCCTGCTTTCTCTGCAGCAAGCTTTCAATAGCTGTTGCTTCCTCCAAAGTCCGCCCTCCTCTCCAAGCCTGATATATGAACATAACGGTTTCTATGTCGCACAGATACTACAGCAGCTTGCGCTCCCTCATACTCTGCAAAGCCATTAAGACCCCATATTTGACATGAGAATATGTTAATCCGCCTTGCATATACCCGATATACGGTGCTCGGATGGGCGCATCTGCAGACAACTCCAGGCTTCCGCCCTGGATGAAGGTCCCGGCAGCCATGATGACCGGATGCTCATACCCCGGCATGTCCCAAGGCTCAGGCACGACATGGCTGTCTACCGCTGCTGCGCGCTGGATGCCTTGTACGAAGGCTATCAGATGCTCGGGTCCGTCAAAAGCCACCGCCTGGATCAGATCCGTACGCGGCTCATGCCAGACAGGCTTGGTGGTGAAGCCGCAGCGCTGGAACACCGCCGCAGCGAAAATACTGCCTTTCACCGCTTGTCCCACCGTATGCGGGGCCATGAACAGACCTTGATACAGGCCGCGCGTCGTGCCCAGCATCGCCCCTACCTCGCCGCCGATTCCAGGGGCAGTCAGGCGGTAGGCCGCCAGCTCCACCAGATCTGCGCGGCCGCAGATATAACCGCCGGTCTCGGCGATCCCGCCGCCGGGATTCTTGATCAGCGAACCGGCGACCAGATCAGCGCCAACCTGCGGCGGCTCCAGTGTCTCGGTGAACTCTCCGTAGCAGTTATCCACGAATACAATGACATCCGGCTTAATGGCTTTTACCCGTGCTGCCATCTCGCCAATCTCAGCGACCGTGAAGGATGAACGCCAGTCATAGCCGCGCGAACGCTGGATTCCGATCACCTTAGTGTTTCCATTTATCGCCAAGGCGACCTCATCCCAGTCAACCTTACCCTCTTCTGTCAGTGCAGTCTCACGGTAGCCGATGCCGAAATCTGCCAGAGAGCCTGTTCCGTCTCCAGGCTTGCCAACTACCTTATGTAGCGTATCATAGGGGCGTCCTGTAATGTACAGAAGCTCATCTCCGGGCCGTAGCACACCGAACAGAGCAGTAGATATAGTATGAGTTCCTGAAGCGAAATGCGGCCGGACCAGCGCAGCTTCCGCACCGAATACTTCGGCATAGACCAGATCCAGCACCTCACGTCCCCGGTCATTGTAAGCATACCCGGTAGAGCCTGCGAAGTGAAAATCACTCACATGCTGGCGCTGAAAGGCTTCGATCACCTTCCACTGATTATGATCCACAATCCGGTCCAGCGCCTTGACCGCTCCTTCGATTTCCAGCTCTGCAGCTTCCGCTGCCTGTAATAAATCCTCTGCAAATCCTGCCATGTCTCCTTCATCTCTCCTAACATTTCTGTATAATGATGTCCGCTTATGCAAGTCCAGTGCTGCCAGATAGGCACAAATTCCGGGAAAACCCGCACAGCAAAGCCTGCCTGGATCAATCTCCAAAGCAGACTGTTGCAATGCGGGGATATAGATGCTTCATCTCTAACCAGCCAAGTCAGCTTCAAACGGGTCAGATAAGCAATTATTGCGGCTCCACGAATTCAGCCAGCTTGTAGCTCCATTTATCGTAGTCCTCTTTGTTCAGCCGCACGTTATAGAGTACATCGCTTCCGTCATAATCCGGTTCAAGCACCTCGCCCACCCGGTAGAGCAGAGAAGACAGATCCCCCCGGTCTCCGGGGATGCGGAAGATTAGAGTATCCCCGGCAAGCTGGTCGCTGATGATCTCCGTGATCCGTGAGAGGTCGTCCTCATTAAAAGCACTGATCTTCAGGAAGCCCTCACCGGTCGGAAGCATCTCCAGCTGTTCCGGCTGACACAGATCAATTTTGTTGAACAATACAACCTGCGGCTTGCCTGCTGCGCCCAGATCCTGCAGAATCGTCTGAACGACCTCCATCTGCTCCTCACGCATCGGAGAAGAGGAATCCACCACATGCAGCACCAGATTGGCTTCATTCACTTCTTCCAGCGTAGCACGGAAGGAGGCTACAAGATCATGCGGCAGATTCTGAATGAAGCCGACGGTGTCCGTAAGCACGACCTCCTTGCCGCCCGGAAGCTGAAGCACACGTGAGGTAGGGTCAAGGGTAGCGAACAATTGGTTCTCGATGTACACATCGGCATCTGTCAGCTGCTTCAGCAGCGTGGATTTGCCAGCGTTGGTATAGCCTACCAGCGCCACTTGAACCGCACCGCTCTTGCGGCGGTGTTCACGGTGCAGCTCGCGGGTCTTGACCACCTCATCCAGCTGGCGCTTCAGCTCGGTAATGCGGTCCCGGATATGCCGGCGATCCGTCTCCAGCTTGCTCTCTCCGGGGCCTCTCGTACCGATTCCGCCTCCCTGACGCGACAGATTCTTACCTTGCCCGGACAGACGCGGCAGCAGATAAGACAGCTGGGCCAGCTCTACCTGGATAATCCCTTCACGGGTCTTCGCGCGTCCGGCAAAGATATCGAGAATCAGCTGCGTACGGTCAATGATTTTGAGATCCAGCGCCTCTTCCAGATTACGCACCTGCGCCCCGGACAGCTCCTGATCGAAGATGGCGGTATTCGCGCCAAGCCCGTCAGCGGCCATCCGAAGCTCTTCCACCTTGCCTTTACCGATAAACCATCTAGAATCCGGGGTCTCCTTATTCTGCCGCAGTACATCCAGCACCTCCACCCCGGCGGTCTCGGCTAATTGTACCAGTTCCTGAAGCGAAAGCTCCGGGTCTATGCCCGTGCGTTTGATTTTGTCCGTAACCAGACTGACAAGGATCGCGCGGTCCTGTACTTCGGTCTCTGTATCATGTGTTGTGATTGCCATTCATTCCATGCTCCTTATCTATTCTTCCTATACTATCCTTTGAAATCCTCAATCCGCAGCGTCATCAGCTCTTGCTTGCCCGGACTTGTGCTCTCATATTGGTTCAGTAAACGTACAGCCTGTGCACGTACGGCCTTCTCAATACTGTTGCGCACATACCTTGCATTGCTGAAAGCGTGCAGACTCTCTGTCTTCTCTGTAAGCAAATGCTGCTTGAGTCTGAGTATGGCCTGCGGCATCAGAATATAATCACGGTCCTTGGCCATCAGCTCGGCAATCTGCAACAGCTGGTCGATGGTGTAGTCGGGAAATTCAACCTGGATCGGAAACCGCGAGGGCAGACCCGGATTGCTCATCAGAAAATAATCAATCTCGCCGGAGTACCCGGCCAGAATCAGGACAAACTGGCTGCGGTGGTCCTCCATCGATTTGACTAATGTGTCGATGGCCTCCTTGCCGAAGTCCTTGTCTCCGCCGCGTGCCAGACTGTAAGCTTCATCGATGAAGAGAATGCCTCCAAGCGCTTTTTTAACCAGATCACGCGTCTTCTGGGCAGTATGTCCGATATATTCGCCTACCAGATCTGCGCGCTCTACTTCAATAAGATGCCCTTTGCTGAGCACACCCATCCGCTGGAACAGCTTCGCCACAATCCGTGCAACCGTGGTTTTGCCTGTTCCCGGATTGCCCTTAAATACCATATGGTAGGCCTGACCTCCGGTGGCAAGTCCGGCTTCACTGCGCATCTGGGCCACCTGTAGCAGGGCATAGATCTCGAAGACCAGCTCTTTGATGTTATCCAGACCTACAAGTGCATCCAGCTCCCGGCTCAGCTCCTGGAACAGTCCGCTATGGCTGCCGGGCTTGGGAGCTGCCGTGCCGCTTGCGTTATCAGCCGGCAAGCCGGACACCGGAGCCGGAGCCTGATTATTCAGCACAATGTTAATCTGCCTGGACGGTCTGCGTTCTTCCCGTCCGCTGCTTGCCGCCGCTACATGTCCGTTCACCTAGTTCACCTCATTATACAGGTCTGACTTGCTCTAACCAGTCTATTCCAGTATAAAAGGGGTTATTAGCAGTTTTGGAAATTAGCAGTTTTACAGCGACAGCTCCTGCAATTTCCATTTGGTGTAGGCCAGAATCTCGCGGGGCTTATACTTAAGCATCGACATCACTTTAGACTCCGTGACACCAAGCTCCGGGTTCTTATACCCCAGCTTACGCGCAATCTCCAAGGCGCGGCGGCCATGGAATTCATGAGTAATCACGACGGCTGAAGACAATCCCTCCTGCTGCATGATTGTCTTACTGAACAGCAGGTTCTCGTAAGTGCTGGTAGACTGGTCCTCCAGATAGATCACCTTATCCGGTACTCCATGGGCAACCAGATACCTCTTCATACCTTCGGCTTCCGTGTATTTGTAGTCCGGCTGATCCAGCCCTCCAGAGACAACAAAATGGTTGAATGCACCAGATTTATACAGCTCAAGCGCATAATCCAGCCGTTCCTTCAGCCCCGGACTCGGTTCATCCCCCCACATCGACATGCCCAGAATGACTCCGGCATCCGCCTTCACCATGGGCGAGGTAGTTGCTGCACTGTTAATTCTGTTAAAGACTACTCCGCACCAGATGAATCCGGCCACAATCAGAACCAGCAGCGATAGCGTAACCACCCTCTTCGTACGGTGATGGCGCTTGCGTGATACTTTGCGGATCGGGGATGAGCCCCGCTGATAGACATACCAATCCATGATCTACTTCCTCCTAAATTCTCCGTGATGAAACAATTCGGCGCGATGCTTCAGTGAAAGGGAGAAATACGGAAAGGCATGAGCGTCTATCGCACGCAGTATGGCATTGGCTGTTGACCAGGCTAACTGATAATCACTCTCCGTGATATCTTCCCGCTCCAGCGCTTCCTCCAGTTCATCCTCATCCAGCAAAAACACTTCGCCATTCCACAGCACTACAACGTCCAGATACAGATCGTCGAACCAGGGAACCCCCTGATCCGTCACGCCCTGGACCTTGCAGGTGTCAATATACCACTGCACAATATTTTGCCGTTCATCAAACATGGCCGTCACAATATAGTGGCTGTCCTTGGGAAAATACTGCAGCCATGAATATCCCTTGTCCGCAATGCGGTATGTATGCCTGCCGTAACTCTTCCACAGCGGCTCCTTCAGCCCGTATATAGTGTAGAGTGTGATATAACCGCTGAACTCCCGGGTCTCCACATAGCGGCAGGCAAAATGGCGGCGGGTAATCCTGCGCCAGTTGGCCCGGTCTCCGAATTTACGTTTCATATGAATAACCCTCTTCTGATAATGGTGCATTCAGCTTAACACATTTTGCAAAGACACTCAAAACAAGAAAACCCCGACATCCGGCAATTCTGCATCGTGCAGAGCTCCCGGAGCTGTCAGGGTAATCGTTAATGCTATAAATTTGACTTCATGTCAGTCTAATGCACATTGCCGGGGCCTTCAACAAAACCGCTGCCCGGATCACTTGCCGGATCGGTTCCGGCATTCGGGTCAGGGATGATTCCGGGATCGACAGTACCGCTCGTCGCCTCCGGTGCCGGTGTCGGTAACGGCTCTGGCGTGGCAGGCGGCGGTGTCATCTCAGGAGGGGATGTGGCTGCTCCGCTGCCGCCCTCCCCTCCTTGACCATTGCCGTTATTACCTGGACCATGGTTGCCCGGTCCATTATTACCAGAACCGTTATTTCCTGGTCCATTATCCGGCGGATTGCCGCCGTTATCGCCATTTCCTGAATTGCCGCCGTTATCGGGGTTATCCGTAGGCATATTCGGGTCAGGCGTTATCTCTGGCTCAGGGGTCTGAAGCTCATCCTGAACGGACACAGTTACAGTCTCGGACGGTTCGCTCTCCTGATCAAGCTCCTGATAATATGCAGTCACATAATATTCATAGGACAGTCCCGGCATCGCACTGATGTCCCCGATATTCGAGGCCATGGTGTTCATAATCGATGTGAAGTCCGTCTCAGAGGTCTCACGGCGGTAAATACGGTATTCTACCCCGCTGGCCGCAGCAGGATTCCAGCTCATGTTCACCGTCATCGTGGATGGATCATAAGCAGCCTGGAAGCCCGCTACCGCCGATACCGCTTCAGGTGTCGGTGTAGCCTCTACCTCTGGAGCAGCACCCTTCGGTACCGGGAACTGCTTGGCAGGTACACCTTCTAGCGCCTTCTCCATCACCTTGCCCCAGAAGGCAGCGGCCAGCGGACTGCTGTTCTTCAGCAGATGGGTTTTGCTCGGCTTGTCATAGCCCATCCATACTGCAGCCGTCCATTCCGGCGTATAGCCGACGAACCAGACATCACGGTTCGAGCTGATGCCCTTATACCCGCTCTGCGTTGTACCGGTCTTACCGGCTACCGGACGGTTAATTTTTGCTTTTTTACCCGTACCGTCCTGTACAACACGCTGCATCATCTCAGTCATCTGATAAGCCGTCTGTTCACTCATTACACGGTCTGGCTTGGTGTTCGCCTTGTAGACCGTCTTATCATCACTGTCGGCTATCGACTTGATAGCATATGCCTCCCGCAGCTCTCCGCCGTTGGCGAAGGCGCTGTAAGCCTGGGCCATCTCCATCGTGTTCGTTCCCTCACTCATCCCTCCGAGGGCGAGCGACAGGTTCTTGTCTTCATCCTTCAGGTTGATCCCCAGCTTCTTGGCGAACTGAAAGCCGGTATTCACACCGATCTCATTCAGCAGCCAGACCGCCGGAATATTCTCCGACTTCGTCAGCGCATCACTCATACTGATCGATTTCGAGTACCCGTGCAGATTGTTCGGACAATATTTGCCGAAGCACTGCTTCTCATTACTCAGCATGGAATCATTCGTGAATTTGCCGGATTCCAGTGCCGGTGCATAGGATACCAGGGGCTTGAAGGCAGAACCCGGTGAGCGGCGGCTGCCGTCGATCCGGCTGTAGCCTTTTTTCTCATAGTTACGTCCGCCCATCAAGGCTACAACGCTGCCATTCTCCTGATTCACAATAGTCATTGAGCCCTGGACCAGCTCATCGTCCACACTCTTCTCGAAGTTATCACTGTCGGCAAAAGCATCCTCAATCGTCTCCTGGGCATGCTTATCCATGGTTGTATAAATCTTATAGCCGCCGATGTTGAGATCATCCTCGGTCAGCCCGAATTTGTCCTCAGCCTCACCAATCGCATAATCGATGAATGCCTGGTAACGCTGCTTCTTCTCAGGCGGCTTGTAGTTGTAATCCACGACCTTCGCCTCGTCCATCTGCTCCTTAGTGATCAGCTTCTGCTCATACATGAGTTGAAGCACTACGCCGCGGCGTTCCTTCGACAGCTCGGGGTTACGCAGCGGATTATAACGGGATGGCCCTTTGGGCATTGCAGCCAAGGTCGCTATTTGCCACAGCTCAAGTTTATTCAGATTGCTTTCCCCGAAATAACGGATGGAAGCAGCCTTAATCCCGTAAACCGTTCCGCCGAAAGGAATCCGGTTCAGGTACATCTTAATGATTTCTTCTTTGGTTTCTGTTTTCTCCAGTGCCACGGCAATCGAAACCTCGGTCGCCTTACGGAAGAAGGTCTTATCCCGGGTCAGGAAGATATTCTTCGCCAGCTGCTGGGTGATCGTACTGCCGCCTTCAACCATGCTGCGCGCCGCAATATCCTTGACAGCCGCGCGTCCGATGGACCAGAGATCCACCCCGTTGTGCTCGAAGAACCTTTTGTCCTCGGTGGCTACAAATGCGTCAATCAGCAGCTTGGGAATATCCTGGTATTCCACCGGGTCGCTCTTCTCCAGCGACAGCTCGCCGATCAGATTCCGGTTCCGGTCAAAAATCTGCGTCGGCGGATTCACCGTCAGCTTATCCCGGTTCTCATCCAGCAGCTTCTGCCCGTTCAGCATGATGAACAAATACCCGCCCAGCGCACAAAAAATAGCCAGCGCAACTGAAAAAAACAAACTCCACAGCACACGTTTTTTGGTTAAGAACCTTTTCTTTTTTTTCTTCGGCTTCCCTTGGGAGCTAGACGGCTGACTTCCTCTGTTTCTATTGCCGCCGCTCCGGGTTAGTTGGTCTCTGGACATGCTGCCTCCTGACTCCCTTAACGGAAAAAACATAAATGATGTTCACGAATGAAAAGAACAACCTTCTCAGGTTGCTCTCTCGCACTCTCTATTCAAACGATTTATAAACAAAAAGGTTTCGCTTCAAAACAGTAAAATCTTAATTCTCGTTATTGTTGTCCTGCATCAGTGATACGCTTCGCTGCGGAGTAAACGTGGAGATCGCATGCTTGTACACCATCTGCTGGCGCCCGTCACTGTCGATGACAATGGTGAAGTTGTCGAACGCTTTGATAATTCCCCGGATTTGAAAGCCGTTGGTCAAATATACTGTAGCAGGGATATTCTCTTTGCGCAGCTGGTTCAAGAACGTATCTTGAATGTTAATGGACTTGTTCATATGACGTACCCCCAATGGTTCAATTAGATTGTTCAGAAGTATATTCAAGACCTGTAAGAAACTTTCCTGCTATTATACCATTTAATTTCGCAAAATTCTCAGAAAAGTTTTGGCTCTCCAGGACGTCAATCCACTGAATCTCCTTCATGTGGCGAAACCATGACAACTGCCGCTTGGCAAACCGGCGGGTATCACGCTTCAGCAGCACCACGGCTTCCTCAAGCGTCATCTCCCCTTCCAGGTAGGCGGCAATTTCCTTGTAGCCCAGACCCTGCATAGACACAAGACTCCTGCCGTAGCCTTGATCCAGCAGCCGCTGCACCTCAGGCACGAGGCCATCCGCCAGCATCTGATCGATTCGGTCTTCAATACGTTTATATAGTATTTTCCGGTCCATTGTCAAACCGATCAGGCATAAATCATAGGGAGACTCCTTGTTCTGGCCGGCCAGGGAGTCGGATAACGGGACGTTCGTCTGGTGAAAAATCTCCAGCGCGCGGATGATCCGCCTGCGGTCATTGGGGTGCAGCCGCTCCGCGCTGGCCGGGTCCACCGCTGCCAGCCGGGCATGCAGGGCATCAGCCCCATGCTCTTCGGCGTAAGCCTCCTGCTGCTCGCGGAATGCCTCGTCAGCCACTGCTTCAGAAAAGCGGAAGCCGTAGCATAACGATTCAATATACAGTCCTGTTCCGCCCACAATAAAAGGCAGCTTGCCTCTCGCGCTGATCTCCTCGATCAGCCGCGCTCCCTGCTCCTGGAATTCAGCCGTAGAATACGCATCCTGCGGATCATGAATATCAATCAAATGATGGGGAATGCCCTTCATCTCCTCAGGCGTAATCTTGGCCGTCCCGATATCCATCCCGCGGTAGACCTGCATTGAATCCCCGGAGATGATCTCGGCTCCGTGCGCTTCGGCCAGCTCCAGGCTCAGTCTGGTTTTTCCGACCGCAGTTGGTCCCAGCAGTACAAGCACTTTGCGTTTCGTCTCAGTTGTCAATGGTAATCACCCCGTACGATGTTTTGGCATTGGCCCGCAGCAGCTCCTTGAAGCCGAGGCGGGTGAATTCTCCGCTCAGCGCCTTCTCCTTGAGCAGCACGGTCTTGCGTGCCACCCTGGTGGCCTCAGCCACGCTGTCAGCCGATAGCGCAGCAGGATTGGCGAATTGCCGCAGCGGCGAGATCGCCGCCGAATCCGTCAGCGGCACCCGGAACATCGGGTCGAAGTAGACAATGTCGATGCTCTTGTCCGGCTGGGCCCGCAGGTATTCCAGATGGTCCCCGTGCTGCACATCAATACGGCGCAGCGCCTCATTCACCTTCACCTGGCCGGATACATACCCGCTCATCCCTTCCAGCAGTAAGGCGTACAGCGGCAGCGAACTCTCCAGCGCCGTCACCTTGGAGGTCTCTCCTCCAGTGACTGCGAACAGCAGCGAATCCGCTCCGAGTCCGGCCGTGCAGTCCAGCACACTGTCGCCGGGGAGCATGCCTGCGGCATCGATCATGGGGTCCGGCTCACCTCTTAAGAATCTTTTGGCGCGGACAAAACCCATGCTGGGATGGAATTCCATCGGCGGCATTGCCGGTGTAATCAGCCGGACTGCCTCCTGGAGGACTACCAGAATCTGTTCGTCCCCATAATGCTCCACCATCTTGCCCATCGAGAATTTCGCTCTCGGAGCATAGGCGCAGCCTGTGCGTTCCGCAAGCTCCCGGGCCCGGGCCACCACTTGCGGTATCGGGTCAAAGCCCGTGGTTATAATCATGTTGCCTCCGATCCTGCACTCTATAAATGTACAATATAGCCACTACATAACGCGCTTAAACAGCTTCTCCAAATCATAAGCCGAGAACGACACAACGATCGGACGTCCATGCGGACAGGTATAAGGCTGACGGCAGGCCGCGAGCCTGGTGAGGAGCGATTCCACTTCCAGCTCTGTAAGCTTCTGATTGGCTTTGATCGAAGCCTTGCAGGAGCAGAGAATGGAGGATTTCTCGCGCAGCTTGGCGAGGTCAATCGACCGTTCGCTTAAGACCCACTCTGCCATCTCTTCAATGACCGCCTTCTCGTCCCCTTCCGGGAACCAGTACGGCAGGGAACGAACCAGGAAGGTCTGTCCGCCAAAATGCTCAAGCACGACCCCCGCCTGCTCGAACCAGTGGAGCCGTTCGCTAAGCTGCCTGCTCTCCGAAGGCGTGAACTCCAGCGTAATCGGCAACAAAAGCTCCTGCGAGGCATCTTCCGGCTTGCCGAATTTCTCATAATAAAATTCATAATTCACCCGCTCATGCGCAGCGTGCTGGTCAATCAGGTACAGCCCGCTGTCATTCTGGGCGATGATATAGGTTCCGTGATGCTGGCCGATATAATTCAGCTCTGGAAACTGAGGAAGACCCGAGCCGGTCTGCTCCGCAGGTGCGTACAGCTCCCCGGCCGCCTGCTGCTGCCCCCGGCCAGCGATGGCTGCCTGAGGACGGTAGCTGTCGCGGGGGCCGGTGGACGGCTGGCGGTATGAACCCTGGGTGGCGTTACCGCCGCTGTATGCAGCGGCCGTCTCTCTGGCCTGCTGCGTATTGCTGCTATATGGCTGGGTATTCCCGAATGCTTGGGAAGCAGCGTGAGGGCCTCCAGCGGCAGGGTTAGTTAATGGACCAGCGCTGCCAGAGAAAAGAGCGCCGTTCGCTCCGCTGGAAGGCAGCTGATTGCCCGCTGCGGCGCCAGCACCGCCAGGTAATCCCTGTCCGTAGCTGCGCGGATCTACAGACTTATCTGTGCCTCCTGCTTCCGTACCTTGCTGAACACTGCCCGGAGCTGCACCTTTGGAGAAGGCAAATTGCTCCTGAATGAATGAGCTGCTGTTCTTGCCGCCGATGATCTCCTTAGTGGGGCGCGGAATCAGGCTCTGGCCCATCAGCAGCGAGCGGATCTGCTGCTCTATGAACCCGTACAGCTCGGGTTCTTTGCTGAAGCGAACTTCAAGCTTGGCCGGATGCACGTTGACATCCACCAGTGAAGGGTGCATCTCCAGCTTCAGGACCAGCAGCGGATAACGGTTAATCGGCAGCAGCGTATGGTAAGCGCGCATAATCGCCGCGTTCAGTCCGTTGCTGCGGATATACCGTCCCCCAACCAGTGTGGTAACCGCATTGCGGTTCGAGCGTGTCCACTCGGGACGGCTGATATAGCCGGAGATCCGGAAGTCCGGATCTTCCGCAGACACCGGGAGCATGGCCTTGGCTGCTGAGGTGCCATATACAGCAGCAATTACCTGCAGCAGATCTCCGTTGCCCAGCGTATGCAGCAATTGATTGCTGTTATGCTGAAGGGTGAAGGAGATATCCGGGTGGGCCAGTGCCATCCGGTACATGGCATCCGAGATATGGCCCAGCTCAGTCTGGATGCTCTTCATATACTTCAGGCGTGCAGGCGTATTATAGAACAGCTCGCGCACGGTAAGGTCACTTCCCTTGCCGGAAGCTGCATCTTCATTACGGATCAGCCTGCCGCCCTCGATATCCAGCACCCGCCCCTTCCCGTCGTCTCCGCTTGCGGTCAGCAGGGTCAGCTTCGATACCGCCGCGATACTCGCCAGCGCTTCTCCACGGAAGCCGAGGCTGGTGATCAGGAAGAGATCACGGCCGCTGGCAATTTTGCTGGTCGCATGGCGGTAGAAGGCAGTCTCGCAGTCCTCCGGCTCGATCCCCGAGCCGTTATCCTTAACCCGGATGCTCTGCAGTCCCCCCTCTTCCACAGAGACTTCAATGCGGGTGCTGCCCGCATCAATCGCGTTCTCCACCAGCTCCTTCACTACGGAAGCAGGACGCTCGACCACCTCCCCGGCCGCAATCTGGTTGGCAATATGCTCATCCAGCACATGAATTTTAGCCATATTCGTTCACCCCGCATTTACTAATTTTTATAGATAGTATTGAACATTAACGGACAAAAGCCTTATTCGGACAAGTGGAAACGGCTTTGCCGTCCTTTTAAAGGACGGTACTGTTTCAGGAACAAAATCATCCTAACGGATGAGATTACCTTCGCGCGAGCACAATGTATGCTGTTTTTCACATATATTTGGTCCATATACCGCTCAACTACAGCTCCCTTGCCTTCAGCTTCAGCTCATTCAGCAGGCCCATCGCCTGCAGCGGAGTCATATTCATCAGATCGGCGCCTTGCACGGCGTTGATTAACTCTTTGAGCAGCGGATTGTCCTTGACGGCCGGTGCGTTTGCCCCGCCCTTGCGGTTCTTACGCGGCTCTTCCTCGCCAAAAATAGACAGCTGCACCACTTCATTGTCCTCTTCCTCTACAGGAGAAGCAAGGGATACGGCAGCTTCCCGCTGTCCGGCAGCCATAGAAGCTGCTGCTTCGGGATAGGGGTCTGGATGTGCCGGAGCTTGCGTGGTGCGTTCAGCCGAATAGGATTGGCTGCCTGTGGCAGCTCCTTCTCCGGCATCCGGCGTCTGCGCAGCGCTAGCCTGATGCTCCTGTATGACTGTTCCGCCCCCGCTCCGGTCACTGTAACCCGTGCCGTAATTCAGCGCTGCGCTGCCCGGCGGAGAAGCCTGCTCAATGCTCTGGAGCAGTCCGTAGGCCCGGTCGATAATCCCTTCCGGCAATCCAGCCAGCCTTGCACAATAAATCCCGTAGCTGCTGTCCGCAGCTCCCGGCACAAGCTTACGGAGGAAGTTCACCTTGTCGCCGCTCTCCTGGACTGCCATCGAATAATTCCGCAGCCCCTCAAGGCTCTGCTCCAGATGGGCCAGCTCATGGAAATGCGTCGATACCAGTGCCTTGCAGGCAATGGTATCATGCACGTATTCGATCACCGCCTGGGCAATCGCCATCCCTTCGCTGGTCGAGGTCCCCCGGCCCAGCTCATCGATGATGATCAGGCTGCGGGCAGTTGCTTTCTCGGTCATGACCTGAATGTCAGCCATCTCGACCATGAACGTGCTCTGGCCGCCGATCAGGTCATCCGCTGCACCGATCCGCGTGAAGATGCGGTCGATCAGTGCCACCTCGGCGCTGGCCGCAGGCACGAAGCAGCCGATCTGGGCCATGATGCAGATGAGCGCCACCTGGCGCATATACGTGCTTTTGCCGGCCATGTTCGGTCCTGTGATCAGCAGGATATTGCCTTCGTCCTTACTGAGTGTGCTGCCGTTGGCAATGAACGCCGAATCCTTCAGCACTGCCTCTACTACCGGATGGCGTCCGCCTTCAACCCGCAGATCGTAGCTGTCGGATAGCTTAGGCTTCACGAACCGGTGCTCGGCGCTGACCGCTGCTAAGCACTGATACACATCAATCTCCGCCACCTTCTCGGCCAGCGCCTGCAGGCGCGGAACCTGGCTGCTAATCCGCTCGCGCAGCTCGGTGAACAGACTGTATTCCAGATCTGTCATCTTATCCTGGGCTTCCAGGATCAGTGCTTCTTTCTCCTTCAGCTCAGGAGTGACATAACGCTCGGCATTGGCCAGCGTCTGCTTGCGCTCGTAACGGCCTTCCGGCAGCGAGGACAGATTGGAGCGGGTAATTTCTATATAATATCCGAAGACTTTGTTGTAGCCGATCTTGAGGGATTTGATCCCGGTCACCTGGCGTTCCTTCGCTTCAAGCTCGGCAATCCAGCGTTTGCCGCTGCTGCTGGCTTCCCGCAGCTCGTCCAGCCGCTCATGGTAACCCCCACGGATAATTCCGCCGTCACGCACGGACACCGGTGCATCCTCCACAATCGCCCGTTCAATATCTTCACGAAGCTCCGCGCATTCATCCATGGTTGCGCCGATCTCCCTTAAGGTAGAGGAACCAGAGGTCAGGCACATCTCCTTCAGCGCAGGAATCTGGGCCAGGGACAGCCTCAGTGCGTTCATATCCCGCCCGTTGGCGCTGCCGAAGGCAATCCGTCCGACAAGCCGTTCCAGATCATAGATCTCCTTCAGCGCCCCGCGCAGGTCCTCGCGGACAATAAACTGGTTATACAGATAGTCAACGGCTTCCAGACGGCGCTCAATCGGCGCGCGCTGCAGCAGCGGCTTATCAATCCGGCGGCGCAGCAGGCGGCCGCCCATGGAGGTCTCGGTGCGGTCCAGGAGCCAGAGCAGCGAGCCTTTTTTGGAGCGTTCCCGCACGGTCTCGGTCAGCTCCAGATTACGCCGGGTGAACGGATCGAGAATCATATAATTCCCTGGTTCGTAAGGCGAGATCTGGGTAAGTTGCCCTAGTGAACGGCGCTGTGTCTCGCTGAAATAGGAGATCAGCAGCGCCAGGGCACGGCCGCGCTCCTTCTCCAGCCGGACCCAGGCCGCTTCACCGAACTGGCGGCGGGCCAGCGCTTCCTCCTGCTTGTCCCACGGGGTATAGACCACAGGCTTGGCCAGCAGGGAAGCTTCACTGCGCAGCTCCTCCAGCAGGGCTGAATCCCCAATAATCTCTGCGGGCTCGTAGATGCCAATCTCGTCGCGCAGCCACTCGGTGCTTGCGAGTACCGAGGTGACATACAGCTCACCTGTCGTCAAATCGCAGGCAGCCAGCGCCATCATCCCGTCTTCCTCTGTTACGCAGACGAGGTAGTTGTTGCTTTTGTCCGAAATGATCTTGCCGTCCATCACTGTACCCGGTGTAACGACCCGGACGATATCGCGGCGGACCATCCCTTTGGTCACCGCAGGATCATCCAGCTGCTCGCAGATCGCGACCTTGTAGCCCTTCTCGATCAGTCGCTGTATGTACCCCTCGGCGGCATGATACGGCACCCCGCACATCGGAATTTTCTCACCGATCCCGCCGTCACGGCCTGTTAATGTAATCTCAAGCTCTTTGGATGCAAGCAGTGCATCTTCGAAGAACATTTCATAGAAATCGCCCAGACGAAAGAAAAGGAAAGCGTCTTTAGCCCCCTCCTTGACTTTGAGATACTGCTGAATCATCGGCGTATAGTTTGCCATCGTCTACCTCCATACCTACTTCATACTGTTCTCTATTATAGCAGAAACTCCGCTCCCCGGGTTACCCCCGGCACGCCTGCGGCGGTTGCTAAAAGTTGGGGCGGATGTTCATGGCGGTAGGGGGAGGGGTGTCACTTAGAGGAATAGGGGGGAGTGAGGGGTGAGAGTGTGGGAGATATATGGTTTGGGGGTGGGAGGAATGTGAAGATGTTGGAGCAGGTGTAAGTCGATGCTGGGGCGTGTGAGGATGTGGGGGGCGGGTGTGAGTAACTTGTGAGGCAGGATGCGAGTGCGAGGAGCGGGTGAGGCAGGATGCTGGGCTGGGCGAGGATGTAGGGGCAGCCGTGAGTAACTTGGGGGAAGGAGATGAGATTTCCGGCAGGTTTTTTATTCTATTGTAGTTTGTACATTAGATGGCCCTGTAATTGGCTGATAAATGGGATCTGCTGCACTTCGTACATTAGAAATCCTTACAAGGAGAGTTTTCGGACCAAATTCCAGAATTCTAATGTACAAACTACATCAGAATGTATCTCAGCGCTGGCAAACGACGATTCTGCTGCAGTAAATACAACCACTTTGATATTCACTTCGTTAATTACTTCAACAGACCCATGTAGTTGCGATAGCGGGATTAGAATAGTCACTTGTATTGGTAGCAGATATCAGATTTTACGTGGAAGTAGTGAAAATCAGTTTAACCATCCGTCTCCTGTATAGGCGAACCATGAGTGAATGATCAAAAGTAACCTCAGAGTGCCACCGTTTTCTGTGTCAAACTAGAACGAAATTTCATGAAGAATTGTTTGTTTTAAAAAATAGCCGCCAAAGCAGCAGCTTCCCACACCTAGTGGTGCAGAAAAGCTGTAACCGGCGGCTATCGGGACTTGACGGGCGGCGTACTCTATTGATAAGCATCCGCCCGCCAAGACGGCAGCGCCCCGGAATCCGGCGGGGCGCTCTGTACCCAGGAGCCGCGGATATCCCGCGACTCATCCCAGCTCTGCTGCTCCGCTATGGCGCGCAGCAACGGATCAATCCACCGGGCGGCGGCTGCGTAGCCGCCCAGTGTGCGCAGCTGCGCCTCCAGAGGAGGCCAGGCTGTGCGCAGAGGAGCTTTGCCGCCACTGTAGAAGGCGGCATGCAGGTCTTCCCGGTCGAGCGGGCGCAGCGGCAGGTCTTCATAATGGCTCACGATCAGGTGAGCCAGGCAGACCGCGCCTTTGGCGATGACCGGGGAGACCAGGAAGCTCGGCAGGGTCCGGTACTCGAAGCCGCCATGCGGCTGAGGGCGGAAATCGCCGAGCACGCCATAGCGGGGACGCCGGGCCGCAGCCCGGATGTCCTCCAGCAGGAACAGGGGCAGCGCTAGATAGTTATCTAGCGCACGCAGGAGCGGCGCACACAGCGTGACGCCGCTGAAGTGCAGGTGGCCGCCGAGGGCCCAGCCCCGCAGCGGCATCCCTCCCGCCCGCCAGCGCAGCGAGCGGTCGGCAATGAGCCGGTCCGCCTCGCGTGCGGCGGACATCAGCTGCGCCAGCAGCGCGCGCGGTTCCCCGCGCGGCGCAGGGCGCAGCTCCGCCACCGGGAACACGCCGCGCGTTCCCGGGGGTCCGGCGTCGCAGCCCGCGACGCCGTCCATGGGCAGGTACCGCGACGCCGGCACGACGCGGCCCGTGGATTCCCGGAGCAGCAGGAACTCCGGGTCCATGCCCATGAGCAGCCCAGGCCGGCCCGGCTGCTCACTGTCAAGCATCCGCGCAAGCGCTGCGGAAGCTGACCCGTACGGCTCAGGCAGCGCTCCAGCGGGATCGGGCATCACCGGAGTGATCCCTGTCACCATGTACCGCCGCTCGCCCATGGCCCGCAGCTCCACCTCGCCGCTATCCAGGCCCAGACTATACAGCGCCCGCACCGCTGAAGTCTGCAGAACCCCTGCAGCCCCCCGCAGCCCCCTTACCCCACCACCTAAACTGCCAAGCTCATCCACGAAACTCCCATACTCACTTTGCCTTCCAGATACGCCCCCACCACTCCCATTCCCGCCTTGACTTCCAACTCCTCCCACACCATTCCTATACTCATCTTGCCCCCCAGCTCCTCCCACACCATTCCTATACTCCCCTTGCCATCCAGCTACTCCCCCATCATCCCTACCCAACCTTCCAACCCCCCGCCCCCCGCCCATAGCCGCTCCAGCTCCGAGCGGCTGGCAGTCCAACACGGTCAGATTGAAAATAAGCACGCGGTAGTGCTGTCTGTAGCTTGCGGGGTCTTGTCCATGTGAATGAGCATGGGTGTCTCTTGTATCTTCACGCCGTGCCCCTCTAGCGATAGAATTGGAGTCGGCCTCAATCCCGCAGCGCCGGAGCCTGCGTTCGATCTGCTCCGGCGCAAGCTGCCGGAATATGTTCAGCCCTTCATTCATGTCTAATGCCTCCGCCCATACGAAATTCCTCAGAGCCGTATCCCCTCGCGCACCGTCCTAAAACCGGACAATACCCTTTGAGCGATAAGCCGCTGAGGAAGCCTGACCCCCAAATGTTCAAGTGGAAATAGCACAAAAATTGCACCCGAAGCTTGATCGCCGCTGCGGTGTATACTTGGACATTCAAACGCTGCCCCGTTTAACTTTCCTGATGAATGCCGCGCCTCCAGCGCAAGCATTCCCCTACGCATCTCTGTGCCTTGAAGGATACTTAACAGTATGAAGCCTACATCCTTACCATTTAAAAAAATATTTTAAAAAAAAGAGGGCATTCGCCCTCTACGCCGCTGCCCTCTCATCATATAATGGATCATAACCCACACAGTACTTCAGGCAGCGGCATATTCCTTCCTACAACTCATCATCCAGAGCATCAGGGTCCAGATCATCGTAATCGTAATTCTCGCCTTCAAAATCATAATCCTTGTCTTCCAGATCGTCACTCTGATCACTGACAAACACGCGGAGCTTGGTCTCAGCCACCAGTTCCGCATCGAACTCGCGTTCCACCCGGAGTGTCACACTGCCTCCGCCCGGCGATACCCCGGCTTCCACACAATTGGGTTCCTGCGTTGCCTCCGCAGAGACCTGTGCCGTGGAAGCACGGTGTCTCGGGTCGAGGTACGACAATGGAATAAGCTCCACATAGGAGACCGTTTCCTTGGCAACCTCGGTCTGCTTGTTTTTGTCGTACGAATACCAGATGTTCACATCATAGGTACCAATCACTTCGATTCCGTTCCCGGCGGCAACCGCTTCGTACTGGTGGTTAATGATCCAAGCCCCCAGAATACTAGTCGGATGATGTGGCGGAGTCACGGTATGGGTTGCTGTAGAGAACTTACGACCTTTGCCGCAAATTGCCTTCGTAATGATCTCCCTTGTTTGACGTTTATGGCTTAATGACATCTTTGAACCTCCTCCATACAATCATTCACTATCAAGTGTATGCACGTTCTGGGCATTTGTTGATTGTTAGAGTAGAAATAAATTTGGGTAAGCCCTCAGATGCCGTAACTGAAGCCCTTTGCTTCATTTTATTGCCGGATTTAGTCCATTATGAATCTCCTGACCCGAAAAAAAACAAAAGTAGCGGCTCCCCCTAACCGGGAAAACCGCTACTTTTTGTTGTGCCAACATCTTAAGCCGGGAAGGGGCCAGGCTCCCTGCTAGGAAAGTACACGTACGATGCCAAGCTGCCGGTGGCGGCTGAGATCAATGAAATCCTCACCGATGTTCACCAGCGGACGCAGCGGGTCATGGGCCAGAATCATAATGATTTTGCCGATCTGCCCGTCCGTCAGGAGCACCTCATTGCCGATCATCGATTGCATCAGCTTATTAATGAACACACTGCAGATATACGGGTCCAGCTTGCCGTAGACGTTCTCATCCATCTGCTTAAGCACCTCATACAGCGGCGCAGCTGTACGGTAGAACCGGTCTGAAGTCATTGCGTGGAAAATATCCGCCACCGCCACGATTTTGCTGAAATCCGTAATCCGGTGGCCCAGCACGCCGAAGGGGTAGCCGCTGCCGTCCATCCGTTCGTGATGCTGCAGCGCCACAAGCGCCTGCATATGATTGGTGCCCACCGTATCGCGGATCATCTCATAGCCATAGGTCGTGTGCTTCTTCATCAGGGCATATTCATCCTCACTCAGCGGACCCGGTTTGGTGAGGATCTCGGCCGGAATCATAATTTTGCCGATATCATGCAGCGTCGCAGCAATCGTCAGCATACTCAGCTCGTCCGGCTTCAGCTTCAGCCATTTGCCGAGCAGCGTAGAGATGATGCCCACCGCCACATTATGCCTGTATGTATAGTCATCCTTAGTCTGCAGCGCAGACAATATTCCAAAGAAATCATTCTTCTCGCTCACCTGCTGAATGAACGGGATCACTTCATTCCTGAGCTCAATCATCGGCAGACGCTTCGTCTTCGTATAGCGCAGCTGCTCAAAAATACTCTCCATCGCCGCCGTACAGTCATCCACAGCCAACTGATAGAATGCAGCGCTATCGACCTGGACCACATCCTGCGGCTCCAGAACGATCTTGTGCTGTGTAATCAGGCGGATATGCTCTCCGGTAAGCAGGGTCAATGCCGGCAAGACAAATACACCGCTATGATTGAAAAGGTTCGCTACCAGCTGTTTGCCGATATATTGATCATTGCTGTTATTCATATTCCTCACCTGCCAGACCAAGATTCTTGGGTTTTAGACATCACTTAAGAGACAAGCTCACTTGGGGTGCTTATGTTTCTTATCGTTATTTTACACCGGAATGTGAATACCTGACACCTAAATTACATGGATTTGCTTACGCATTGCCTTTCGCAGGCTGCTTGTCCTTGGCCGGACGCAGCTCCACCGGGCTTTTATAGCGCTTGGCAATCTTAAGATACAGCGCAAGCTCACGGCATAATTGCAGAATAGCGGAGCGGATCTCGAATTCCTCACGCGAATCCGGCAGCTCCATCTCCTGGAACTCCTGCTGCAGCTCCTCCAGCAGCCGTTCGGTCCGGCCCGTATATTCCTCAGCCAGCACATCGCCGCTAAGCTGGTCGAACAGCTCTGCCACCATATCTCCGTGCGGCAGCTGCCGGTACACCTGTGACAGCAGCTGCATCATATTCTGGATGGACTCCAGCTGCTCCTTGCGCATATAGAAGTACACATTCCAGGCCTCATCCGGGTGGATCACATGATTCTCCATTTCCCTGGATGCCGCGCTCAGTCCCTTCTGAACAGTCTCCCCTGCTCCGATCAGCTCTTTCCCGTCCCAGATATAACTTGGATCACGGAGTGTTCTGGCCATTTGCCGGAAGATGACCGAGAAGTAGCCGTCCACCTCTTTGCGGATGCCCGCAATGATCCCGCCGGTCTGCGGCATATAGATGAAGTTCACAAGTCCGGCCGAGCCGAGGCCGATAATCAGCAGCTCCACCTGCTGCAGCAGGATATGAACCGTGATATCAGCTTGTCCAAATACACGGAACACGATAACTGAGCTGGTGACGATCCCTTCTTTGAAGCCGGCTTTGACGATCAGCGGGAAGCCGAACAATACATACAGTCCTAGTACCCAATAATGAAAGCCCAGGGCCCAGAACAGAATACAGCCCAAAAAGAGTCCCACCAATGAGGCGAAAAAGCGCGCCGAAATCGTGCGTAGACTCCTTTTGCGGGTCGTTTCCACCCCGAGAATAGCCAGCAGTCCCGCACTTTGTGCATTAGGGATACCAGCGGCGGCTGCCAGCAGAATAGACAGCAGAGTTGCAGCCGCCGTTTTAATAATACGAAATCCCATGTGAATATCTCTCCTACACCGTTAAGCTTCATAATTCAGATAAAGATATAGTCATGGTACAAGATTTTGCTAAGAGACACAACATGACATGCTTCTCACCGTCTCGACAGCAGCAGCTTCTCCACATACACCACCAGCTGGTACATGGCCGTAGCGACAGCCGCAATAATGAGCAGACTCGACATGACCAGGGTGAAGTTGAACACCTGAAAGCCGTAAATGATCAGATACCCCAGCCCCGATTTCGCAACCAGAAATTCACCGACAATGACGCCGACCCAGGACATACCGACATTCACCTTGAGAGTGGAGACCACAGCCGGGAACGACGCCGGGAGAATTACTTTGCAGAACTCCTGGCTCTTGGAAGCGCCGAAGGAGCGAACCACTTTGACCAGATTCGGGTCCACGCTGCAAAAGCTATTGTACACTACCAGCGTCGTGATAATCACGGTAATCGATAAGGTGGTAATGACGATGGCGGTGAAGCCTGCCCCGAACATTACAATGAAGATTGGGCCGAGCGCCACCTTCGGCATACTGTTGAACACAACCATATAAGGGTCCAGGACGGCGGACAGAAAAGGCGACCACCAAATGACGACAGCCAGCAGCGTTCCGATTAAGGTACCCAGAATAAAGCCCACCGCGGTCTCGCCCACGGTCATTCCCAGATGCGGCCACAGACTGCCGCTGATCATGTCCTCCCAGATCTGCCCGAACACCTTCGTCGGATAGCTGAACAGCAGCTCATCGATCCAGCCCATTCTGGCCCCGGCTTCCCAGAACACGAAGAACACCAGCAGCAGGCTGCTCCGGACCATAAGCACCTGACTCTTGCGGCGCAGCTTCTTCTTCCTGTAATCCGCATGCTTCTGTTCCAGCCACTGCGCACGGGAGGCCGTCTCATGGGGCTGCGCTTCTGTATTCACATCTCTTCCCTCCCTGCCAGCTCCATTTCCTTCCATACCTCGTGAAAAAGCTCCGCGAAGCCCGGCAGGTCCCGCGCATACAGCGGCGGGGTGCGGCGAATCGCTTCCGGAATCTCAAAAATTCTGCGGATTCTGCCCGGATTCGGCTGGAGCAGAATGACCCGGCTGCTGACCGCAATCGCTTCAGACAGGTCATGCGTAACCAGAATAGCCGTGGTTCCCCGTCGCATCAGCGTCTCCGAGACCAGATCCTCAAGTTGCAGCTTAATCTGGTAGTCCAGCGCCGAGAATGGCTCATCGAGCAGCAGCAGGCTGGGGTCGGTAGCCAGTGTCCGCACGAGGGCAACACGCTGGCGCATCCCTCCTGAGAGCTGTGCCGGATAGGCTTGCTCCTTGCCTTCCAGCCCCATATCAGCCAGCAGCTGCAGGGATTTGGCACGCGAGCTTCCGGTGAGCCTTCCGGTTAGCTCCAGCCCGAGCAGCGCGTTATCCTCAATCGTCCTCCAGGGAAAGAGATAGTCCTGCTGGAGCATATAGCCGACCTCCGGCGAAGGACCCGTGTTCGGGCGTCCGCTGAGCAGCACCTCACCGCGTGAAGGCTGCAGCAGCCCGGCGATGATCGACAGAATCGTTGTTTTGCCGCAGCCGCTCGGTCCGACCAGGCTGACGAACTCGCCTTGGCCGACGCTGAGACTAAGATCCTCTATAGCAAGCGAAGCCTCGCGGTCTCCCAGATAGGCGTGCGTGACTTCCTTCAACTCGACTACTGGAAGCATAGTGGTCGGCCTCCTCACTCCTTAATGGTGCTCTCTGCCTGCTCTGCAAAGCTGTTATTAACAATTTTAGCGGCAGGGATTCGTTCCTTCAGCTCACCGGCATGGTCAATCACATCCAGTAGATTATTCCATTCCTTGTCATCGATCACAGGATTGACGGCATAGGTATCCTGTTCCTTATAACGGCTGATGGCAGAGACCACAATGCTCCGGTCAATCTTTTCAAAATAAGGCATAACCGCGTCAGCAATCTCCTCAGGATTATGATCCTTCACCCATAACTGGGCACGCTGGACCGCATTGGTGAATTTCTGCACCGTATCCTGATTCTTAGTAATGTAGCTCTGCTTGGACATGAATACCGTATATGGCAGATAACCGCTCTCTACCCCGAAGGAAGCGACCACCTGGCCCCGGCCTTCACTCTCGAAGATCGATGCCTGAGGCTCGAACAGCTGCACATAATCCCCGGTCCCTGAAGCAAACGCGCCGGCAATATTAGCAAAATCAATGTTCTGGATCAGCGTCAGATCCTTCCCCGCATCAATCCCCTTGCTGCGCAGCGTGAATGCGCCCGCCATCTGAGGCATGCCCCCTTGCCGTTGACCCAGGAAGGTCGAGCCCTTCACTTTGTCCCATGTAAAATGGCTGTCCGGTGTACGCGCGAACAAGAAGGTTCCATCCCGCTGCGTAAGCTGGGCGAAATTGATTACAGGATCATCCGCCCCCTGCTGGTACACATAAATGGAGGTCTCCGAACCGACCAGCGCCACATCGATTGCTCCTGAGAGCAGGGCCGTCATGGTTTTATCTCCGCCCGGTATCGTCTGCAGCTCTACATCCAGCCCTTCATCCTTGAAAAAGCCCTGCGATAAGGCCACATATTCAGGCGCATAGAACACGGAACGGGTAACTTCACCGATCTTCACCTTTACATTACCGGATTTACTGCCGCAGCCTGCAAGAACAGAGCCGAGCACAAGCATCACCAAGAATGGCAATGACAGTCTTTTGAACCCTTTCATCCTTTCCACTCCTTTCCTCCCGGGTCATTCGCCCTTGCTCTATGCATATGCGGGAGTCTATGGAAAGGTTAAAGCACAATGTATAAAGCGCTTACATTATATTCGGTTCGTCAACGCCTCCCACATTATGAGCGATCGCAGCGCCGTATTCACGCTGTACCAGACCAGCGAGCCAGACTCTTCAGAGTTGAGCGGTGCTTCCGCCAAAGCTATTTTGCAAGAATAATCTTAACAGAGCAGCCATTCCCCAAAAGCATGACATAACTCCGCCCGGGTCAGCGGGAACGCAATGATATACCCGTTTTCCTGCTCACTGCTGCTGCGCAGAAGCCATCCGCCCGAAGAAGCTTCAATGTAAGAGATCTGCTGCAGGGTCCAGCCTTCATCATTCCTTGCACATAACCGCAGTTCACCGGACGCTGTCCTATTCTTCAACACTTTAGCCAATTCCACAGAGCTGTCGGGATCTCCCGTCTCCGCTTCCAGTGAAGCCGCCAGCACACAGAGGTTCCACGTTCCGGCCTTCTCATGAATCTCCTCATAACTCCGTCTGGACAGGAATACCGCTGGAGCGGACTGATTCCCGGGCTGCGCACGCTCGAAGCAATTGAACAGATAATAACAGGCGCGCTTCATCTCTGCCGGTTCCTTCAGCCCGTAGGCGAAATCATCCTCTTCCGTTAACCCTGTCAGGAGGATCTTATCCTTATGTACTTGCAGGCATACATCCTGCGCATATTCACGCTCATTGAATTTCATTCTGCAGATCCGCTTGGAGCCGGAGGCTGTGTGCAGGAGCTCTGCCACCACCCGACGCTGGGTCTCACCCGGGAACAGATACTGTGCCAGACAGATAACCTCTTGCTTATTCACATTCTTTATCCCTTCCATTTAGGCATACATGTAAGTATTAATGTAAATGAGTGGCTTTCAAAAAAACAGCAAAACTATAAAACTTGCAATCTTTATGTTATCATAAGCTAATTTTAAGGTAAAATTAAGAAACACAGGGTAAGATCAATACCATGAAATACTTTTAGCGAGGTGGTTTTCAAAATGAGAATGCTCATCACATTTCAAAACAAGCTTGTCCCTGTATATTTCACAACAGAAAACAAACAGCCGACCCAAAAAGTACTTCGACTGCTAAACAGCACCCTTGAACTCAAAATTCAAAAAGGCAAAAACGCCCTGCAGACCTGTTTGAATTCCCTGATCAGTATCGAAATTAAAGGCTCAGAAGCTATATTGCACAGTTACAGTGAAAATGATTCATTGGCCTTATCCCTCTATTAAACAGAGGGATATTTTTTTTTGCGGATGAATATGATTACCTTCGCGCGAAGACAATGTATGCTTTTTTCCACATACGTTTGGTCCATCTGCCTGCTTGCGAGTACGATGTATGCTGTTTTTCACATACATTCAGCCTTCAGTCACATTCAGTATCAAAGTCACTCTATGATTCTTTCCAAAAATTCTTATTTACATATGTACGCTCACCTTTTCCACAGCAGGAGGGGCTGTCTAAAGCCATGAAATGGAGACTTAGGACAGCTCTTTATTGCGGAGTGGGATCCACGTGAGCACTTGGATGGACGCTCCGCAAACGGAACGTTGTTACAATCGCTGTTGTTTCCAGATTTTTTCCATTCCCCTTAGCGGTGTAAATCCGGACACAAAGGCGACCGCTGCCGCTTTTCCGCGGGTCGTTCCGTCCGCTCCGCTGTTTGAGCGAAAAACGACTTGTCCATCTATAAAAAGAAACAAAAAATCGCTCATTTTGGTAAAATGGAGGTACCACTTTGAGTTCCGGAGATTTCTGCAAGTGACTGTCGCCGCTCAAAGAATTCACTTTTGAAACAGCCCCCTATAATGTAAAAAAGCACATTCCTACAAGTGAGGGATGCGCTTAGTCTATGGTTTACAGGGGGCTTAACACTCAACATTATACCGGCACTCAGCCAATCCGGAGGTTCCGGTTCTCCTCTTTCTCCGCCTTTTTAATTCGCAATTTGAACAACTTCACCAGATTACGCCGGGTATGCTCTTCGTGACAGCTGTCCAGTTTCTTCAGGATGAAACGGTCAATGGACATGTCAATCGCTCCTTTAAATGGGGGCTTAGTCCCGTGATCTGGAGAGGGAATCATTTCCTCTTCTCCTTATATCACCTATATAACCGGGCCGCTGATACCTTAAACTTGTCCCTGGCTGCGCCTGCACCGCTTGCGAAATTAGGAATACTACATATAGACCGTTCTCGGGCGTATTAGAGAGCTGTTATAGAAGATATGGTACATTTGCGAAGGATAGCAGCTTCTGCAGGCAGAATAAAAATTTTATCCGACGGATATTTACAAACTAAAAATTAAATGCTATATTATCGATAGTTAATATTAAATAGATATCTAAGGAGAAATCATAATGTCTAATGTACTGTTTATCAAAGCTAATAACCGCCCTGCCGAGCAATCCGTAAGTGTTCAGCTCTACAACGAATTCCTGTCCAGCTACAAGGAGACTCATCCGCAGGACCAGATCACTGAACTCGACCTGTTCGCTGAACAGCTTCCATACTACGATAACACTCTGATCACTGGTGTATACAAAGCCGCTCAAGGCTTCGAAGCTACTCCTGAAGAAGCAGCAGGCGCCGCACTTGTGAAGAAATATCTGGACCAGTTCCTGGCTGCTGACAAAGTAGTATTCGCCTTCCCGCTCTGGAACATGACCGTTCCGGCTGTACTGCACACTTATATCGATTACTTGAACCAGGCTGGAACTACCTTCAAATATACTGCTGAAGGTCCTGTAGGACTCTTGACTGGTAAAAAAGCAGCTGTTCTGAACGCCAGAGGCGGCGTGTACTCCGAAGGCCCGGCCGCAAGTGCTGAAATGGCTGTTAACTTCATCATGGGCAACCTGAACTTCTGGGGCTTCAAGGAAACTACACAGGTAATCATCGAAGGACACAACCAGAACCCGGACAAATCCGCTGACATTATCGCTTCCGGCCTGCAACTGGCTAAGACAGCAGCAGCATCGTTCTAATCTGCTATTAATACGTAAAAGGGGCTGTCCATACTTGGGGCAGCTCTTTATTTCGGAGTTGGATCAACGTGAGTACTTGGTTGGACGCTCCGCGAACGGACCGATGTTCCAATCGCTGTGCTGTTTAAGCGGGATGCGAACATTCTTTTTAAAAAACCAAAAACGGAAAGCAGCGATTCCAAATAACGGGAATCGCTGCTTTTTTAGTGTTTGAAACTTTGCCACTGCTATAACAGTTGCTGAAGCAGGTGGATTTTCTCCACTTGCTATTCAATAAGTAGCCTCAAGCTAGGGAACAGTTGGATAAAAGACACTTGATCTCCTGCAACTCTTCCCAATTGAGGTATTAGCGGTGTAACAAGTGACGTTTATCCACCTAATTTCCCAAAATGCTCATGAGTCACCAAATTAAGATACGTTTTTCCAACTAATCTCCGGATGCCGTAGCTCCTACTTACACAATCCTCAGCATCCAACAAGCTTATTCCGTTATGCAAACTTTAATACCTGTTCCCATGCTAGCTTCCATGCTTCTACAACGCCCTGGGATTTCATCGCCGCTTAATATTCGTCCAGCACCCGCTGCCAGCTTTTGCCCTTCGCACGGGGCGGGGTGCTTTTGGTGGATGCGGCGGCTGTCTTGCGCTTCTGTCGCGCTTCCTTGCTGTTCTGGAATTGCAGCTCCTTCTGCGTCTTGTGGTAATTCTGCAGCCGCTTTCCGTCCAGCACACCGTTTGCGGCCGCCGCAAGCACGGCGCAGCCTTCCTCCCGTGTATGAGTACAGTCACTGAAGCGGCATTCCGCCGCAAGGGTGCTGATCTCACCGAACGCCAGGTCCAGTCCGCCGTCATCCTCCCACAATTGCAGCTCGCGCATTCCCGGCGTATCGACGATGATTCCGCCGTCCGGGAGGACGAACAGCTCGCGGTGTGTAGTCGTATGACGTCCGCGGCTGTCCCCTTCCCGCACATCCTGGGTAAGCTGCAGATTGCGGCCGCTGAGCCAGTTGACCATCGTCGATTTGCCGCAGCCGGACGAACCGGTCAGTGCTACCGTCTGGCCGCTGCTGATGTAGGGCTGGAGCTCCTCCCGTCCGTCGCCCAGCAAGGCGCTGACCACATGGACCGGGACACCGGGAGCCGCCTGCTGCATTTCGGCCATTTTCAGCTCCGCATCAGTGCACAGATCTGCCTTAGTCAATAGAATGACGGGATTCGCCCCGCTGTTCCACGCCATAATCAGATAACGCTCCATCCGCCGCACATTGAAATCATCATTCAGTGCACTGACCAGGAATAAGGTATCCACATTGGAAGCCACAATCTGCTCCTCCTGCGTCGGGCCCGCCACCTTACGCGAGATGACGCTGTGACGGGGAAGCACGCCATGGATCACAGCATGCGCTCCCCCATCCTGCATCGCCAGTACCACCCAGTCGCCTACCGCCGGATATTCGCCGGAACCGCTCAGTGAATGCCGGAACTTGCCTGACAGCTCACCCCATATTTCACCTGTTGTGGTAATTACTCTGTATTTACTGCCGAAATCTCCGGCAATCCGGCCCGCTGCATACTTCCTGTCGTCCAGCAGCCGCAGCTTATCTGTCCATTTTCTGTTCCATTCTTCATTCCAGCCATACTGTTCAAGCTTGATATCGATATTCATGTATTTCCTCCTGAATGGGTTATTATCTTTCTTTATTAAGACGCACTTAAGATTAAAACTCGAAGCATGGTCGTCACTGCGGTGAACATTTGGACTTCCAGCCGCTGTTGTGTTTGGATTTCTTGGTTTAAAACCGCTCCTCGCGGTAGAAATCCAAACACAAAGGCGGACGCTACCGCTCCTCCAGTTCCAAATTTCCCCTCCGTTTCTTTTTGCTTTTTGTTAATTTCTTAAGTGCGTCTCCTACCTCCGCTTACTACAAATCCATGTATCTCCGGGCAGCATTGGCTCCACATGCGTACACAAAAAAACCGCTGGAACCCAAAGGTTCCGGCGGCAGAGGCAGACTCCGCTGCGATTCGGTTCTATGCTGCTATACAGCAAAGAACCGCCCGCTGGGCAGAGTCATTCCAGAATAGCGGAGGCTACTCTCTCTTCGCGAGAAAGAGTAGACCCCGCTATTTCGGGCGTGATGCAGCAGACCTGCACACGCAAAAAAGCCGCCGGAACCGATACGGTTCCCGGCGGCTCTAGAAGGCATCATAGAGCTTGCTTGTGAAGCTGGGGATTAATAACTACTCCACAGCCGCATTTCCCGGAAGACACGTATCCACAACAGTTGCAACCAATCCTGAACCGCTAGTATAAACTGCCATTTGACATCGTCTCCTTCCGAAATAATATGCTGTTATAATATACGGCCCGAATGCCGTTTGTCAACAGCAGGCCCTAACTTTCTCAAATAATGCCCCGCAGCTCGTCCAGCTCCTGAATGACCGCAACCGGCTTCACATTCAGTGATTCATCCCAGGCATGATTGCGCTTCAGCCAGATCGTATCCATCCCGCTCTGCGCTGCCCCCCAGATATCATTCACGGGATGATCCCCAATGAATATAGTCTGTTCCGCCGTGGAACCCAGACGTTCCAGGGCTAACCGGTAGATCGCAGGATCAGGCTTGCTGATCCCGGCTTCGCCCGAAATGACGATCGTGCGGAAGTAGCCGCGGAGTCCGAGCAGATCGATTTTGCCATATTGAATATCCGTGCCGCCGTTCGTGACCAGTCCCAGCGGATATCCGCGGTCCCGGCAATACTCCAGCGTCTCCACCGCATGCTTCATCATCGCCCCGTGGCGGATATAGGTCTCGTCATAATAGGCCCGGATGTCCGCAGCGGTCAATGCCTTCTCCCAAGGCAGAACCTCGCTCAGCTCCGCGAAGAACCCGTCCTTATCCCGGTATCCGTCGGCATCCCTGATAATCATATCCTCCACCACCCGCACGGCCTGCTCTTCGCTAAGATGTTCCAGGAAATCCTGCACAAACTTCATGCTGAAGCTGCGGAAGGTCTGATCACGGTCCATCAGGGTGTTGTCCAGATCAAATAGCAAAGCTCGTACCTCTCTCATGTATACGCTCCCCTTCTGTCGTCCATTTCTGCGATAAAACACCAGATGCTTATTGTACTACGCCCCGTGTCGCAAAATAAAGACCATTCTGCCCGGAAAGACAACCTCTCCTTCGTCAGAATGGCCTGTATAGGGGGAATCAGGTACGTGAGCTTTCAGGATTCAAAATGCTCTGCCCGGTGCGTCAGCATCATTTCCTCGTCGGTAATATATAGCGGGAACGGCGGTGTCTCCTTCAGATAACGCTCGGTGGACAACAGCCGGTAATGAACCTCAGGGAGCCAGGCATCTTCGAGCAGCGGCAGCTTGCCGGTGTCACTGATATAATTGTCTACCGCCGATTGAACCATGTCGAGGTAGTACGGCACCAGCTTGTCAGATTCTTCAAAAATCTCAAAGGTCTCGCTCGACATATAGAATTTCTGCTGCGGGACCCCGCCTAAATATCGTTTGAGCCGGTTCAGGTCAATACTCTTATCTTCCTGGATCAGAGCGGTACGGTTAATGGGAGCGGGCATATCTTCTTCAAATTGCCTTACAGCCTGCTTGATCTGCGGCAAGGTAACGGTTGGATAATTGGGTTGCAAGTTTTTTTTGGCACGTTTGAATATCATACTGAAGGTCTCCTTTCGAAGCTTTTGTCAGATAACGCTTACAATACCATTTTATTCGTTATTTGAACAATTAATCAGCAGTTTCGCACTTGTCATAAAAAATCCCCATTTATTAGTTCATTATTTGACATTTTCCCAGCGAGTCCAGAGTTCGGGCGGGTTGAGCTCGTATCGCTCATTCTCCCGGTACATGAATTGGTGCATAATGAACTCGCGGCGGATTGTGGCATAATCATCATGGAACGGCTTAATGAACTCGTTGATCTCTTTCTCCGAATAGACCACACCCGGTTCGAGCTTCTCCACCATATATTGCAGCGCGATTAATTTCTTCTTGTATTGTGCGGGAATCTGGCGCAAGCGTCCGTCCTTGGCAAAAAAATTACGGAGCACCGACTCCTTCAGACTGTGTTCAGGCGACTCTTCTTCCATCTCCTCCACCCCCTTTGCAAAAATAAATTTCAGCGAGGCCTCAGAGCCTGACTGGATAAACTCGGGATTCAGCTTGAAATATACAGTGTTCTTGTCTCTGCGCTCCTGAATGAGAGCGGCTTCACGCAGCTTGGCTGCATGGTGGGTCACCGTAGGCTGAGACAGATTCAGCTTCTCGGCTAAGGCGTGACCGTGAACCTCGCCCCGGGACAAGAGTAGAAGAATGCGCAGCCGGGTGGGATCGGATAAAGCTTTGTGATAGGCGACAATTTTGTCTAACTGCAAGCGGGATCACACTCCTACGGATATTCGTAAGGCAGTTGGGGGGGGCTGCCAATTTTCATTTTAGATATATATCTAATTATATACCCATCTTGACATCTGATCAATCCCCAATTTGCGGAATTCACCGGCCATGGCAAAAAACAAAAATATAAGGTACCATTTACTGAATAGAATACTACCTTAGGAGGACATAGATATTATGCTAGACGTTATTATTATCGGCGCCGGTCCCTGCGGACTGTCTGCAGCCATCGAATGCCAGCGCCAAGGGCTTTCCAGCCTGATTGTGGAAAAGAACTTCATTGTCCATTCCATCTACCTCTATCCGACCAACATGCAGTTCTTCAGCACCACCCCGCTGCTCGAGATTGGAGATGTGCCCTTCACCTCTCCGAACGACAAGCCCTACCGCCATGAGGCGCTGGTCTACTACCGCCGTGCTGCCGCGCAGCATCAGCTAGAGATTGCCGCTTATGAAGAAGCGCTGTCCGTTCTGCCGCAGGAGGATGGCAGCTTCGTTGTACATACGGTCAACAAGCGCGGCGAGGAACAGCAACGTAGAGCAGCGAACGTAGTCATCTCTACAGGTTACTTCGACCAGCCTAATCTGATCGGGATTCCCGGGGAGGAGCTGCCGAAGGTCACGCATTATTTTGGCGAGGCACATCCTTATTCCGGCATGAAGGTGGCTGTAATCGGGGGCAGTAATTCAGCGGTGGACGCTGCGCTGGAGCTGCTGCGGGTAGGCGCCAAGGTGGATATGGTCTACCGGGGAAGCAGTATCTCGGACAACATCAAGCCTTGGGTGCGCCCGATCTTCGAGAGTATGGTGCAAAAGGGGAGCATAACGCTGCATCTCGAATCGCGCGTCACGGAGATCACCCCGGCCTCGGTCCTGGTAACCTCCTCCGTGAGCGGGGAACCTACCGAGCTGGATAATGACTTTGTGCTGGCGATGACCGGCTTCCGCCCCAGCAGGGCCCTGCTCACCTCTGCCGGGGTGCAGATGGATGACTCTATGGATAAGCCAGCCTTTAACCCCGCCACAATGGAGAGTAATATACCGGGCATCTATGTCGCCGGGGTTATCGCTTCCGGACGGAATGCCAACGAGGTATTCATCGAGAGCGGGCGGGGGCACGGCAAGCTGATTGCCGATCATATTGTGAGCACAAGGCTTACTTAAGAGAAGGAGTGTATCCAAGCTATGGATATAACCTCGTTATTGTTGCTGGGTCTGGCAGCGCTCGGTGTCATCAGCAGCAACTCGCCGATTACCATTGCCATGGTCGTGCTGCTGCTGATCCGTGTGCTGGGATTTCAGCAGGCTTTTCCCTGGCTGGAGAAATATGGGCTGACCGTCGGCATTATCATCCTGACCATCGGGGTCATGACGCCGCTCGCCAGCGGGAAGATCTCCCTCCAGACCATCGGACAGTCGTTCCTGCACTGGAAATCCCTGGCCGCCATCGGAGTTGGTGTCCTGGTTGCTTACCTGGGCGGTCGCGGAGCCGTGCTCATGGGCAGCCAACCGACCATCGTCGCCGGGTTACTCATCGGAACTGTCCTTGGCGTGGCTCTGTTCAAAGGCGTTCCCGTGGGACCGCTAATTGCTGCAGGCATCCTGTCGCTGCTGATTGGCCGGATGTAAGTCCAGATCAACCTCAAGTCCAAGGCAAGACGAAACAGGCTGCAAGTCCACCTATACGGGTGGAACTGCAGCCTGTTTGATTTGAATAAGAATAGTATAGACGCGCTAAGCATCCAGCCGCTGAACGTTGAACAGCCGGGCGTAGCTCCCCGCAAGTCCCATCAGCTCCTCATGGGTGCCGCGTTCGGTGATCTCACCGTTCTCCAGCACGATAATCTGGTCGGCATGGGTAATCGTAGACAGCCGGTGGGCCACAATCAGCGTCGTCCGCTCGGAAGCGAGGGACTGCAACGCCTGCTGGATCAGATGCTCGGACTCCAGATCCAGCGCGGAGGTTGCTTCGTCCAGAATCAGCACCTTGGGGTCCTTCAGGAACACCCGTGCAATCGCCACGCGCTGCTTCTGTCCGCCGGACAGCTTCACCCCACGCTCCCCCACCTCGGTATCATAACCTTCCGGCAGCTGCATGATGAAGTCGTGGGCATTCGCGGCTACCGCCGCCTTCATGACCTCCTCTTCCCCCGCTTCCGGGTTCCCGAACCGGATGTTGTCGCGTACCGAGCCGCTGAACAGGAAATTATCCTGCAGCACCATGCCCACCGTCCGCCGCAGACTCTCCTGCGTCAGCCCGCGGATATCGTGGCCGTCCATGCGCAGACTGCCTTCGCTGATGTCGTAGAAGCGGGGAATCAGGCTAATCAGCGAGGATTTGCCGCCCCCGCTCATCCCGACAAAAGCCACCGTCTGGCCCGGAGCGATACTCAGATTAATGTCCCGCAGCACCCACTCATGCTCGTCGCTATACTTGAACCACACCTTGTTGAACTCGATCTTCCCGGCTGCCTTCAGCAGCGGCTTCGCGTCCGGAGCATCGACAATATCATACGGCTCATTCAGCAGCTCCAGCACACGTTCCAGAGAGGCCGAGGCCTGGGTAAGCACCGTCGAAGAGTTAATCAGCCGGCGCAGCGGGGCATACATCCGGTCCAGGTAGCCGAAGAAGGCCACGAAGGTTCCGAGCGTCAGATTGCCTTGGATGACCTGGTATCCCCCGTATCCGATGACAAGCAGCGGTGCAATATCGGTCAAGGTGTTGATAATAGCGAAGGTGAAGGCATTCCACCGTGTTTGCGCCAGCGCTTTTTGCAGAAACTTGCCGTTGATCTCCTCGAATTGCTGCAGGTCTACCCGTTCCATCGTGAAGCTGCGGATGACCGCAATCCCTTGAATCCGTTCATGCAGATAGCCCTGAATGACGGCAAGTGCCTGTGACCGGTCTTTGGTCAGCACCTTGAGGCGTTTGTACAGCGTATTGACGGCAATGCCATACAGCGGCAGAATCGCAATCGCCACCAGCGTCAGCACCGGATTCAGATAGAGCATGAAGCCCAGGGCGAAGAGCAGGGTGAACATATCCAGCCAGACATTCATCATTCCGACCTCAACCAGGTTCTTCGACTGCTCCACATCGTTAATAAACCGGGAGATGGCCTCGCCCACCTTCGTATTCTGGTAATAACGCAGTGACAGCCGCTGCAGATGCTCATAGAGCTTATTGCGCATATCGAATAGCACCTTGCTCGTAATCAACTGGGCGAAATATTGGCGGTAATACTCAACCGGCCCGCGGACAATCACGAACAGAATCAGGCCCCCGCCGATCACGGTCATCAGCTTTGAGACCCGCTCCGCTATCGTTAGTGCCGGATTGCCCAGCAGCTCATCGACTACATATTTCAGAATCATCGGCAGCGTCAGCGGA
Source organism: Paenibacillus sp. FSL P4-0338 (assembly GCF_038002365.1). Taxonomy (NCBI): domain Bacteria; kingdom Bacillati; phylum Bacillota; class Bacilli; order Caryophanales; family Paenibacillaceae; genus Paenibacillus; species Paenibacillus sp. FSL P4-0338. Next base: position 2,060,808 of record NZ_JBBOCG010000001.1, read on the forward strand.
ATGCTGAATTTGACCATCCCGATGATGAGAGTGAGCACAATCCATTTCATATAAGGCCGAACAAAGGTATAATAAGATTTCCAAGATTTCACGGCTTGTCAGGTCCTTTCCAATTCATTCTTCATCAGGGTACAGTTGACATTTGCGCGCTGCAGTGTTTTATTATTTTTAAACAGTTACGGTTGCAGTACCGAAATTCAGGAGGATAATGATGCCCAGACAATTTGTGACGGAAGCCGTCATGATGGCGATTTACGGCCAGCTCCTCATCCCGCGGAGCCCTGTAGAATATATAGTCCCTTATACCACAATTATGGAGTTATACGAGCTGCGCGACAGCGATGAGCCGGTGATGAGCCAGGCGGATGACGACAAGCATGTCAGACTCAGAATCCGCGAGCTGATCAACTATTTCGAGGAGCCGCTGAATGCCAAGAAGATCAACCGCTGCCTAAATATCCCCTGGGCCAAAAGCTCTGGCATCCTCCTCGGCGGACACGCGCAGATTACCATCATCAACAGTATCGACAATGCCTCCTACGGAGAAGCGTTCGATCCGATTGAGACAGAGCTGCTGCTGGCCTCCCAGCGTGAGAAGGTGCCGATTCTGACCGACCAGTTCGAGCTGATCCAGCGCATCATCGAAGGCGGAGTTCCCGTCCAGGTATATGATATTGATGATTTCGAGTTCGCCATGGAGGAAGAAAACTTCCGCAGCTCGCACTAATCGCGTCACCTGAGCAGCGGGCAGCTTCGCTTTCCTGGTGCGTACAAGTGGAAACGGCTTGGCCGTCCTTTTAAAGGACGGTACCGTTTCAGCGAGAAATAGAAGGATAAGTTATTGTGTGAAACCTATATATTCTTATATTTTGGAACAAGCCCTTGCCTGACGGCAAGGGCTTGTTCAGCATTCCCGGCAGTGCCGGGATCTGCCATTCGCGCCAGTTCACCCCTTATGCCACCGGCACAGGCTCATACTTGTAATCGATGTCATCGTCCGCCTGCGAATAGACAATCGACAGATTGTACCCCTCCATGTACCACAGATCCTGCTCTTCCATATAGAAGGTCAAGCCGCCTTCCCCGAACTGCACAGCAGGACGTCCAGGCTGCTCGGTGGCAATACCCAGTGAGAAGCCGGGATGCAGGCCCCCGCCTGAGCTGTACCGGGGAAACAACCGGATATATGCACCCTCCTGGAGGCTCAGTTCTCTTTTGAACCAGGCGGCTGCTTCCGGACTAATTAATATGTTCATCTCTCCACTCCTCCCCTCTACCCCAATCATACTCAAAAAACTTCAATTCACCAAATCACTGCAGCACTCCTGCCAGAACTCCTGCCGCGCCGCAAAATTAAATTTGACAATTCTTAAAGTGTGATGATAAACTCGGAACATAACGAAACGTCTTCAAGTAATTACCAAAATGAAGAAAGGGTGATCTCGGTGCTAAACATGGATATGGTATACCTCGCCACTATTGTAGAAAACTATACCCAACTGAATACCGAAGCAGCCCGAGCAGTGGAGAATTCCTGAGGTTCATGCGTATTACGCGTAACGTATGAGAACAGGCTTAACTTATCTCTCACATGTCTCTGTGCTGCTTATAGCACCGTGGACATGATAACCGCAATTACAGGCGTATCATCCGTTTTCGGATGGTACGCTTTTTCGCGTGCTGTGAGGTCATGATCCGCTGCAAAGTGTCCATGAATGTTCCGTTAAACAAGCTAACTTAGTAATTACTCCAAGCACGAAAGGAAGGGATTTACCTTGTTCTCCGTACTCCGAAATCTCGGCTGGTTCTTCCGCCGGGAAAAAAGGCGCTATACTATTGGCCTCATCCTTCTTATTGTGGTAGGTGTGTTAGAACTCCTGCCTCCACGCCTGCTCGGCAACGCCATTGACGAAATCGTCACCGGTGCCATCACCGCAGGTTCACTCATGAAATACATTGGCCTGATCGTACTTATGCTGCTGATCATTTACTGGATCACCTACATATGGATGCACAAGCTGTTCGGGGGATCGAATCTGGTGGAGCGACTGCTCCGCTCGCGCTTCATGAATCATCTCATGACGATGACCCCTGCCTTCTTCGAGCGTAACCGCACCGGGGATCTGATGGCCCGTGCCACCAATGATATCCGGGCGGTATCCGCCACCGTGGGCTTCGGGATGCTCACCCTTGTCGACTCCACCGTGTATCTCACGGTTGTCCTGTTCGCCATGGGGTTCCTGGTCAGCTGGAAGCTGACACTGGCCGCCGTCATCCCGCTCCCGATGATTGCGGTAGCCATGGTGTTCTACGGCAAAGCGATCCACGACCGTTACAGTCTGGCGCAGGATGCCTTCGGTGACATGAACGACCAAGTACTGGAATCCGTATCAGGCATCCGCGTCATCCGTGCTTATGTGCAAGAGCGGCACGATGAGAAGCGTTTCTCTGACATTACAGATGATGTGTACCGCAAAAATATGGCGGTTGCCCGGGTCGATGCCTTCTTCGAGCCGACGATCCGCTTGTTCGTGGGCCTCAGTTATATCATCGCTCTGACCTACGGAATTTATCTCGTATTCCGCAATCAGATTACGCTGGGCGATCTGGTATCGTTCAATATGTATCTCGGGATGATCGTGTGGCCGATGTTCGCCATCGGCGAGCTGATTAATATCATGCAGCGCGGCGGCGCTTCATTGGAGCGGATCGACGAGACGCTGAATGCGAAGCCTGATGTTAAGGATGTACCTCATCCGGTTCCCGTAGCCCAGCCAACCACCATCGAGCTGAAAGATGTAACCTTCCGGTATCCAACCTCTACCATCAATAATCTCAGCGGAGTCAGCTTGTCCCTCTCCCAGGGCCAGACGCTTGGCGTGGTCGGACGGACCGGCAGCGGCAAATCGACGCTGCTGAAGCAGCTGCTGCATGAATACCCGGCTGGCACAGGCGAGATTCTGATCTCCGGTGTGCCGATCACCCAGATCGCCCTCGACAAGCTTCATAGCTGGATGGGCTACGTTCCGCAGGAACAGATCCTCTTCTCCAAATCGGTACGCGAGAACATCCAGTTCGGACATTCCGGGGCCAGCGATGAGCGGATCATGCAGGCGATTACCGCCGCTGCCTTCCAGAATGACCTCGGCACCTTGTCCGACGGGCTGGATACGATGGTTGGCGAACGCGGCGTCTCCCTGTCCGGGGGACAGAAGCAGCGGGTCTCGATCTCGCGCGCCTTCATCTCGAATCCCGATATTTTGATTCTGGATGATGCCCTGTCCGCCGTTGATGCGCGCACAGAAGCAAAGATTATCGAGAATATCCGCGAGGAACGCAGCGGCAAAACCACCCTCATCTCCACCCATCGCCTCTCGGCGATTGAGCATGCCGATCTGATCGTTGTCCTCGAAGACGGACATATTACAGAACAAGGAACTCACCAGGAGCTGCTGGAACTCGGCGGCTGGTACCGTGAGCAGTTCGACCGCCAGCAGGTCGAGAATAATCTGACGAATGAATAACCCCATACAGGAGGTGTCACCGTTGACACAGAGTACAGGCAAACGTCTGCTGCAATATGCACTGACCGCCAAAAAGACCTTCATCGCCGCCCTTCTGCTCCTGACCATCGGAGTAGCGGCTGAGCTGGCAGGGCCTTTTATCGCCAAGAGCATGATTGACAATCATCTGCTTGCGATTGAGAAGCCCTACTTCCAGACAGCCTCGCCGGAGGATGCTGCAGAATATAACAACACTTATTACAAACGCGGTGACCGCTTTGCCACAGGTGAAGCCAAGGGCCAGGAAGTCCGCCTGCTTCAGGCTGGCAGAAGCTTCTACTTCATCAATGAAGCTGTACCGAAGGCCGAAGGCGAGCGCAGCTTCGCGGACGGGAAGCTCCAGATCAAATACGGCGAGCAGACGACGGTCTATCCGGCCGTCAAGCTGTCGGCTGGTGATCTGTTTTCCTTTTACAAACCGGAGCTTCCGGGAATCTATCAGTTAGTTGCTCTATACGCCATGTTCCTTGTGATCTCCATTATTGCAGAATTCGGCAAAACCTACTGGCTGCAATCGTCTGCCAATCAGGTCATCCGCAAGCTGCGGACCGATGTCTATGCCCATATCCAGCGCCTGCCGGTCTATTTCTTCGATAATCTGCCTGCCGGTAAGGTAGTCTCCCGGGTAACCAACGATACGGAAGCGGTCAAGGATCTGTTCATTGCCGTATTATCCAACTTCGCTACAGGTATCATCAATATCACCGGTGTGTATGTGGCCCTCTTCCTGCTCGATGTGAAGCTGGGACTGGTCAGTTTGTTCGTCGTACCGATTATTATTCTCTGGATCGTGCTGTACCGCAAAATCGCTACCAAATACAACACGATCATCCGCTCGCGGCTTAGTGAGATTAATGCCATTATCAACGAATCGATTCAAGGAATGTCAATCATCCGGATTTTCCGCCGCCAGAAGCAGAGTAGTGCTGAATTCGAGCAACTCAACGACGACTATCTGAAATATCAGAACAAAATGCTGAACCTCAACGCCTTCACCTCCCACAACCTGGTGAACTCGCTGCGCAGCCTCTCCTTCGTGCTGGTACTGTGGTACTTCGGCTTCGGCAGCTTGGACGGTTCAACCTTCGTATCGCTTGGCGTCCTCTATGCCTTCGTCGATGTACTGGGCCGGATGTTCCAGCCGATTACGGGCATGGTCAACCAGCTGGCGAATCTGGACAGCTCAATGGTCTCCGCCGGCCGCGTCTTCACGCTGATGGATGAGCCTGGAGAGCCGGTCACAGACGGATCGATGCCGCGTTACAAGGGAAATGTCGTATTCAAGGATGTCTCCTTTGCTTATAAAAAGGACTTCGTCCTGCGCGATATCTCCTTCGAGGCGCGCCCGGGCGAGACCGTCGCCCTTGTCGGCCATACCGGCTCCGGCAAAAGCTCCATCATCAACCTGCTGTTCCGCTTCTATGATCCGCAGCAAGGAAGCATAACGATCGATGGGCAAGAGGTCAAGGATCTGCCGAAGCAATGGCTGCGCAGTCATATGGGCATCGTGCTTCAGGACCCTTACCTCTTCACCGGTACCATTGCCTCCAATGTCAGTCTGGGTGACGAACGGATCTCTAGAGAGCGTGTCGAACGTGCCTTGCGCGAGGTAGGAGCCGATAAACTGCTGGCCCATCTACCGCAAGGATTCGATGAACCTGTCATCGAGAAGGGCAGCACCCTGTCCGCCGGACAGCGGCAACTGATCTCCTTCGCCAGAGCGTTATCCTTCGATCCGGCGATCCTGATTCTGGATGAAGCAACGTCCAACATCGATACCGAGACCGAGAGCATTATCCAGCAGGCGCTGGAGGTGCTGAAAAAGGGCCGGACCACCTTCATCATCGCCCACCGGCTCTCCACCATCCGCAGTGCGGACCAGATTCTGGTGCTGCACCGGGGTCAGATTGTCGAACGCGGCAGCCATGATGAGCTGATGGCGCAGGGCGGCAGATACTTCCGCATGTATCAGCTTCAGCTTGGTGCAGGTGCCGGGAACGGCCCGGGCGAGCCGGCTCCGGAGTCCGGGGGCCACGCTTCTGCCGCCGGACTCCGGCCATCGCTGGAACAGATCTAGGCGGCTGCTTGAATACAGCAAATTAAGTTCAATGGCTGGCAACCGCATATACCACTTATACATTGAAACAAGAACACCCCCTGACGCAGCTATGCAGCAGGGGGTGTCTTTCACTTGATATCAGAACGTTTGTTCTGTATAATAGAGCAATACATATTATGGATGGAGTGAAGATGATGATAACCTACAGTCTTAGCAAACGGCAAGCCCGCCTCTTCCTGCTGCACCATCAGCGGCTCGTCAGCGGCGGATTGACCGGCGGCAAGCAGAGCATCTATGACTTCGTCCGGCATGTAGGCTGTATTCAGTATGATCCGCTCAGCATAACCGGACATAACCACGAGCTGGTGCTTCAGGCGAGAATCCCCGGCTTCGTGCCCGAGATGGCCAATGAGCTGCTATATAAGGACAGACTGCTGATTGATGGCTGGGATAAGAACATGTCGATTTACTGTACAGAGGATTGGCCGTATTTCCAGCGGCGCCGGGAAGCTGCCGCCAGGCATCAGCATAACGAGGCCATGGCGGCCATGATTACTCATGTCCGCACGGAGCTGGATGCACGCGGACCACTCTCTTCACTGGACCTTGCGAGCAAAGAGAAGATCGACTGGTCCTGGGCTCCGGCAAGACTCTCCCGGGCTGCTATGGAGAGCATGTATTTCTGGGGCGAGCTATCCATCCATCACCGGGTGCACACCCGCCGTTATTACGACTTCACGGCCAAGCTGCTTCCTCCTGAACTGCTTAGCGCAAGCGATCCTAACGAGACGCTGGAGCAGCATCACGATTGGTATGTGCTGCGCCGGATCGGCAGTATCGGCCTGCAATGGAACCGGTCGGGGGACGGCTGGCTTGGCATCGCAGGCCTGAAGAGCAAGGAGCGGACTGCGGCTGTGCAGCGGCTGCTGCAGAAGGACCTGCTCCGCGAGGTACAGGTGGACGGACTGAAGCTCCCGCTATACATCCGCACAGCAGACGTCCCTGAGCTTGAAGCCGTATTGCTTGAAGATGATACTACGGGTGCAGATGAGTCCGCAGCAGGGTCTCAGGCTGGTAATGAGGGCGGGGCCGGTCATGCTGAAGGAGCGGCCTCCTTCGCGGCGGCACTGGCCCCGCTGGACAATCTGCTGTGGGACAGAGAGCTGATCCTCCAGTTGTTCGACTTCCAATACCGCTGGGAGGTCTATAAGCCAGTGCTTGAACGGGAATACGGGTACTATGTCCTCCCCCTCCTCTACGGCGACCGCTTCATCGGCCGGCTGGAGCCGGTGATGAATAGGAAGACCGGTGTTCTGACTATCGTCCGCTGGTGGTGGGAGGACGGGGAGACGCTTGAACGCACCATGCTCCCCGCGCTCACCGGAGCCTTCTCCTCGCTGCAACGCTCGACCGGGGCCAGCGCGATCCGCTTCGCGCCGGATGTCGTTCACTCCTGCGGGCTGCAGGAGCTGGAGGAGGCGCTGTCTGCTACGCCTGTAAAGTCTAATTAATACAATCATCTGATACCCTAGCGGGTGGAGGATGTCGGGACTTATACGGTCCACACAGCTTGTGTGGACTACCTCTCACCATTACTCATCCACCCACTTCAGGGGCAATCTGCGAATGAGGGGTATTACTGCCCCTCATTCGCACGTATGATTCATATGCGACTGATCCAGGGGCACTAGTGCCCCTCATTTGGGCGTTTGGCTCGTATCCGATTGATTCAGAGGCACTAGTGCTCTACATTCGCACGTTTGCCTTGTATCTGCTGAATTCAGGAGCACTAGTGCCCTTAATTGCTTATTTTGCCCAGATCCGCTGAATTCAGGGGTACTTCTCCCCCTCGCGGCTCTCCGTCAGCAACTCCCCCCACGTACCTCCACACCAGCACATTGTGTTCGGTTTCCGCATACATTTCAGGAACGCTACCGTTTCAGCAGGACCGTAGCAAATGCGGTAACATATGAAAGTGCCTATAAACTTATATATCCAAAAAAACCTCCCCCTCTGGCGCAGTCTTGCTGCCATAGGGGGAGGCTTCTGATAAGGTTAGCAATCTTTTATTGGATGCCTTATTGGATATGCTCTTCCTCTAGACCAAGCTTGCTGTACATCTCTGTACAATAGCCCTGCAGCTTAATCTCGAGCCGGCTTGCCTTGTTCTTGAAGCGTTTCAGTTCACGGATCATATGGGCCCGGCCGGCTGGAGTGAAGGTCTCTTGAATCCGTTCCTTGAAGTAATCATGGACAATATAGTTGCGTTCCTTCCATACGGCCTGCAATTGACTGGTCTCTTCCTCAGAGAAGGGGAAGTGATGCTGGATTTCTTTGATGAGTTGGCCGAGTGAATTGCTAAGCTTGCGTTGATACAACTCTGCGATTTCGGCATCGGTTGGCGTCTTGCCCTGCGACAGCTTCGTCAGGAGCAGCAGATTCGTTAATTGCTGCTCCAGTGCCTGGCAATAGTACACAGCCAGCCCGAAATAGGCAAATAGCTCTTTGGATTGTTCACTCTCCGGTATTTGTGTATCCTTCATCGTTCCTCCCGTCCTTAATCTGGTTATTTGATCTGTGTAGATATAACTATCGTTCTATTTTGGAATGGCCGTTACTGCGGTGAACATTTGGACTTCCGGCCGCTGTTATGTTTGGATTTCCCGATTCAAGCTGCTGGCCGCAGTAGAAATCCAAACCAAGCCTATGCTTACGATGCGAGCTTTCCTACGGAAAGCTTTCAGGCGGACGCTACCGCTCCTACAGTTCCAAATTTCCCCTCCGTCACTTTTTTCAAATTGTAGATCTTCAAGTTCAAAGGACACAGCTCAGTTTGTTTTGTTATAGTCCATGCGGCCGGAACGGTAAATGTAGAATCCGGCAAGCAATATTATGTACGCCAATGCGTGGGCATAGGCTCCTAGCACGGAGGACACCGGCAGAGTCTCAGCATTCATCATTCGATCCATGACCGGGTATACCGGCGGCAGGAGAATGGACACAACAGGCCCAGGCACCACTTCAGCCACTTTACCGGCGCTAATCGATAGAATGAGGAGAATCAGCATCATTCCGGCCGCATATCCAGCCCGCGGTACCCACGAGGATTGCAGGTACAAGGATAGAGTGATCCCTAATAGTCCCATTAGAGCATGTCCGGCCAAACCAAGCAAGATCCGCTGAAGTCCGGCAGGTTCTTGGAAGCTTCCGGCCAACACCGGATAGATAACAATAACTACATCCAGCAGCAGCGTAAGCAAGATCATTGTAAGCAGACCGCCCATACTGTAGCGGCGGGCACTACGGAGCTGAACGATAACCACCTGCTTCTGCACCGCCTGCTCATGGTTAAGGAAGCTTAGGCCGAGCCACGCACAGGCTACGAATAGAAGGACTGCCGTTGCCGAGTAGCTGCTCATGACCGGGTTAGGCTTATAGGAATACAGAATTAATACCGCAATCATAATGCCGGCAACGGGTCCGAAGAACCGCTGGGAGACTGTATAACTGTGCAAAAAATAACCGATTAGCCCTTTCACCCGCGTTCACTCCCGCTCTGATCCTTGGGTTCCATCCACTCGGCCAGGTCATTTAATCCCCCGAGAGGCTTCACCGAAACTATAGAACCGCCCGCTGCAAGAATCTGCTTCAGGCAGGTATCTGACATTTGCTGATCTACAGTCAACCCTCTACTAGTTGTACTGGCGAAGTCCGGCTCCGGCAGCACGTGGATGACTCCAGGCAAGGCTTCCAGAGCCTGCTGGGCTTGTCCCGGCAGAGCTGTATAGACGATATTCACTACTGGAGCACTCTTCAGCTTCTCCGCTCCATGAATCGTCCGGATGGTCTGCCCTTCATGTAATACATATACTGTATCCGCGACAGCTTCGATGATCTGCGGTTCATGAACGGACAAGACGAGTGCTGTCCCCTCCGCCTTCAACTCCAGCAGAATATCGATAAGCTTATCTTGTGCCGGCAGATCCAGTCCCGACATGGGCTCATCAAGCAGGAGCAGCTGTGGCCGGATCAGCAGACTCTGGATCAGGTTAATCTTCTGCAGCATCCCCTTGGAGAAGCCTGCCAGCTTGCGGCTGCGGGAGGATTCGAGACTGAACAACTGCAACAGTTCGTTGATTCGGGACGCCGAAGCCGCTTCGGAGAGTCCGGCAATCCGGCCCATGAAGTGCAGATAGTCTTCGGCGGTGAGCTTCAAGCCGGGAAATGCTTCCGGTGCATAACCTGTGGTTATCGCCTGACGGTCACAGGTTAGAGCGCCGGAGGACAGCTTCAGCAGTCCCGCGAGGATGGACAACAGCGTACTCTTGCCGGACCCGTTGCGGCCAACCAGAGCCGTGGCCGTGCCAGGAAGAACCGTCATCGATATCCCGGTCAGTACCGGGCGGCTTCCATACCGCTTGCTTCCTTCGATAATTGTAATTAGAGGTGATGCATTCGTGGCTTTCAGGCCTCCTTCCATTCGTGCATGCCTATGGGCCGCACAGAACGGCAGCCTGATTATTCTCTTATGTAACATTCGCCGGAATGCCTTTATTCTCCTTTTTAATTTCCCGGTTCCATCCATTTCACATCAAAAAAACCAGAACTGTGCAGAATAAAGTCTGCAGCCGCTCTGGTTCCTGTTAAGTATTCAATGCAGTATATGTTAGTCCTAAAGGGTGATGTCAGGCGTAGACTTCAACAGCTTCACTGACCCTTCTGCAGGCCATGGCTGCATTGCGGCAGGTATCGATGCAATCCTGGCAATGGTTATGCTTATGACGGCTGCTCGTGTCCGCGCAGCGGTCACAGATGTCAGCGCATAATTTGAGGATTTCGGCCACGAACGGGCTTCGGCGGGTCATCGCTTGAATAGCGAAGGAGCAGATATCTGCGCATTCACGGTCCAGCTGGATGCTTTCCCGCAGATCGGCCAGATCATATTCCTTGAGGCTTGAGACATAGCTATAGTTACAGGCATCCATACATTTAATCAAAGCATTAATGCATTCCTGATATTGAATTCGGGTCATAGCCTTACAACCTCCTGCAATTAGTATAGGGTATGCCTATGTATTAACCTGCAAGAATAAGAACGAACCATTCATAAGGAACTGCAGATTGTTAACTATAGGCTTCGTTTGACCGCTGCGGGTCTGGTCAGCAGACGTCTCTCCAGGCGCAGAAGCTCCTTGCGCAGCTCACCGGAGGAGAAATGCTCACCGATGAATACCGCAACATCCGGCACCTCGCCCTGAGGCGTAATTCTCATGAAATCTGCCTCCCTGTAGGCGTACTGAAACAGAAACCGGCTAGAGGTATCGGTAAAAGTTACGATCCCCTTGGCCCGGTACACATCGCGCGGCAACTCCTTCACAAACCGTTCGAATTCCTCGCTGTTCACGGGATTCTGGAAATAATGGGTATAAGCCATCACATGATCATGTGAGGCGTGTATCGCTCCCTCAGTTCGGTTGTCCCCCGCTTCCCCGGCGGGCCGGTCTTCCATATGAACGGCTCCCACACTACCGAGCAGCACTTCCGGCTCCAGTCCACAACGTACCGCCGGCAGAATCCCCGCGTAGGCGTTCCACTTGCGCAATACCTCCGAGATTTCTGCAATCTCTGCGGCTTGAATGCGGTCTGTCTTGTTCAGGATCAGGACGGATGCACAGCGGATCTGCTCCTGCATCAGACGGTAGGTAGCCCCTTGCTGGGAGCGGTAGAGCTCCAGGAGATGGGCGGCATCGACGACGGTAATCAGCCCCTTCAGCTCCACCTGCTGATATAGAGAGGTCTCCGTTACGGCATCCACAATCTCCAGCGGGTTGGCTGCGCCCGTAGCCTCGATGATAACTACATCCGGCGATTCTTTCTTGACCAGCGTGGTCAGCTCCGTACTTAAGTCGCCCCTGCTCGTGCAGCAGATGCAGCCGCCCAGCATCTCTGCCATCGGCACAGACTGCTCCACCAGTAAGCCATCCAGATTCACCTCACCCAGCTCGTTCATGATTACAGCCGGCCGCAGGCCCTGAAGGTTCCAATGATCCAAGAGACGCTGTAGTAATGTGGTCTTGCCGCTGCCGAGAAATCCCGACAAGATATATACTGGTAATGACTGTTCCAAGTTTGCTCTCTCCCTGCCTCAATCGGTTATGGTAGCGAGTGTACTACAATGACCGCCTCTGTGCAAGGCGGCACTGCCTATGGAGGCTTACAGCAGCTTCCCCCGGAGCTTGTTATTGCTGCTTCCATCCCCTATCATGAGAAATATAAGCTGCACAGCAGATAAGAAAAGGAGCTGGTTCGTATATCATCCGTCGAAGAACACCGGAGCGAAGCCCCGGATTCAGTCGCTTGCTACATCATAACGGTCTCGGATACCCGGACCATCGATACGGACACCGGAGGGCCGCTGATCCAGAGTCTGCTGGAAGCCGCCGGTTATACCGTAATCGGCCGTACCATTGTCAAGGATGATTATGAGGATATCCGGGAGCTGGTCTACAAAAGCTCGGTACATTCCGGCATCGAAGCTGTGCTTCTGACCGGAGGGACAGGCATTTCCCCCCGTGACACCACCTATGAGGCCGTAGCCTCTCTGCTGGACAAGTCGCTGCCGGGCTTCGGAGAGATTTTCCGGCTGCTGAGCTTCACCGAAGATATCGGCTCTGCCGCCATGCTCAGCCGGGCCATAGCCGGGACGATCGGCAGTACTGCTGTCTTCTCCATGCCCGGCTCCACCGGTGCGATCAAGCTGGCCATGGAACGGCTGATCCTGCCCGAACTGCGCCATGTCATGCGCGAGATCTACAAGCGTTCCTGATGCGCAGCATGGACGGACACCTATTTTGCCGGAAAATAGACGAATGAACAAGCAGGCTCCTGCATAACGCGTATACTGGCATAAGTCCACTGCGAAGGAGCTGAGTGTAATGAGAAATTGTGCGAAATGTCCTGCTGAAACGGTTACAGATCCCACACAGGTTGTATATGAAGATTACTATCATCCCCAGGTGGTCCAGGTGGTCCACCATGTCGAGGTCGTCAGACGCCACCACTGTGTTCCGGTCCCTCACCATATCTACACTTATTCCGTCCGGGATGAAATGTGCGGTCCTACCGCAATGGTGCGCAGCAGAAGAAGATAGTCTAGTCTGCCTCTCCGGTCTATAAGATAGAATATTGCAAAAGGCAAAACCGCCGTCTGCGCTTGAAGGATAAGCACATCGGCGGTTTTGCCTTTGTCGGGGAAAGCTATACGATTGGCGGATCTGTATGAACGTCTGCATCGGGTGCTGTAGCCGCCCAGCGGGTGAAGGTGACCTGAAAGCCGGCACGCGTTGGAGCACACAGGAACGGTCCCGCTTGGCTGCCAGTCTCATAAGGGAACCGGGCAACGCGGATGGTCCGCCATGGATGATTCTCCGTTCGAGCTCTGAGGATTACCGCATCCTTCATCCGCGAAGCCCGGAGGGTAATCACCTCGCCCTTCCACTCGGGAACAGGGGACAATGACCAGTCAGAGTAACCGTCCGTCACAACTGCACCTATATGAGGAACACCGTCATTCAGCTCAATACCGGCCTTGATCCATTGCTCACCACTGTGCCATAGCATGATGCCTGCCTGGTCATACAGCTCCGTGAACCCGTCCAGCGCAAAGCTGATCTCTACCGCCTCTGCCTTATCCCATGGGGCAAGCAGAGCATGACCGTTGTCATGCTGGAAGCCGTACATCGTTTTTTCCCAGTAATCGCTGCCCTCCGCTGCATGGGCCACCAGTTGACCGTCCGCGGTCCTGCTTGACACCGGTTCATTGCTCCATGCTCCATCCTGCCAATCTATGAATCTCATTACAGGCTCACCTCTCCTTGTCGTTTGCTCATCATCCGGTTAATGATTTCAGAGCTTACTATCATCACTATGATATACCCAATCATTGCCGGCGGGAGAATCATGAAGGTACTCCGCGCCGCCGCCCAACCCAACAGTGGAGGCAGAAATGCACCGCCGGTGTATGCCAAGGCCATCTGATACCCCATAATCTTCTGCGAATGTTCCGCTCCGAACCGGGCGGGCGTCTCATGCAGCATGCAGGGGAAGATCGGTGCCGAGCCGAGGCCAATCAGAATAAAAGCGACCAGTGAATATACCGCCGGAAGCGGCAAGGCCAGCAGCAGCGCACCCGCGAGTGAAATCACCAGCCCGCCGCGAATCAGCGTACGGTTGCTGAACCGAAAGGTAATAAAGCCGGTAATCAGCCGCCCGGCCGTGATTCCGCCATAATAGAGCGAGACCCATCCGGCCGCCGTTGCCGGGGATACCTCCTTGACGTTCACCAGGTAACTGCTGCCCCATAGCCCCACCGTGGCTTCCACTCCGCAATAGAACAGGAAGGTGAGCATCGCCAGCTTCACGCCTTTGATCCGCAGCACCTTACCCTCAGCGGGAGCGGCCGCAGGCCGGGAATCTAACTTCTCAGACATCTCTACAGGCTGCTGTCCGCCCCGTTTGCTTACCTTTGTCCACAGCGGGAGGCTGAAGAACAGTACCACGACTAGGGCGAACTGAATCATACTGACCGCGAAAAACCCCGTTCTCCAGGACTCGCCATTCGCAATATACCGCGACATCAGGATCGGCCCCAGCATAGCCCCGATTCCCCAAAAGCAATGCAGCCAGCTCATATGATGCGCTTTGTAATGAGTCGCCACATAATTATTCAACCCTGTATCGATCGAACCAGCCCCAAGACCTAGCGGTAAGGCCAGCATAGCCACCCAGAGGACCGAGGAGGAATAAGAGAAACCGAGCAGGGCCAGAGCGGTTACCGCCACGCTGATAAAAGTAACCATTCCCGTTCCGAGCCGCTTTAGAACTACACTGCTGGCCAAGCTTGAGATAATCGTCCCGGCGACCACTATCATCGACAGCAGTCCGGCAAGCTCGACCGGCGCTCCGAAATCCAGCCGGATAATCGGCCAGGCTGCGCCAAGCATCGAATCCGGCAGTCCCAGGCTGATGAACGCCAGATAAATAATGATTAAGAATACCGTTGCCATGTTATCCCCGCCTAACCTTCAATGATCGTTGAACTCCCCCACCTGTAGCGTGGCGGCTTGACCTCGAAACCACTTTTTTAACTGTCTTTCGCCTCGTTACTATATTACTTTATAAAAGTATTTTAATAAATAGTTTTTTCGGGTTATTTGCAGCTGCAAATAACCCGGCAGAGTGACTCTGCCGGGCGGGTGCTAACTTTAGCTGTTGCGTATGCTTATGAATGCTAAGCTTCCAATAGATCTTACACCTTACAAGTCAGGATGCTCATGCTTCGCTTTGAGGCGGCTCCAGCGGCGCTGAACTTCACCCTCGAAGCTGCGCAGAGCCGGTTCATTCTCCGGCTTCAGCAGATGGCGGGTCTTGCCCATCGTCTTCAGCCAGGCGGATACTTCAATCCGTTTGTCCTTATCTTCCGGGTTGTAAGTGATACTTGTAATTCCCTGCTCAACTTCATATAGCGGGAAGAAGCAGGATTCGACAGCCAGGGACACGATATCTGTGCCGTCCTTGTCTTCGCTCATCCAGTTCAGCGGACAAGCAATGAGAATCTTGCCGTAGACCAGACCTTCATTTTGCGCGTACCACTGGGCTTTTGCCGCTTTTTTTAGCATATCCTGCGGATAAGCTTCACAGCCGGTGAAGACATAAGGAATGTTAGTAGCCGCCATAATCTGCGCTGTATCCTTGTGCTGGGTCAGCTTGCCCTGTTGGGTTTTGCCGATGCTTGAAGTAGAAGTACGGTGTCCGAGCGGTGTGGAATAGGACTGCTGTGCACCCGTATTCATGTACCCTTCGTTATCGTATTCTACGATGATCATCTTGTGGCCGCGCAGCGCTGCACCAATCGCAGGACCCATTCCGATGTCCATCCCGCCGTCGCCGGTAACCATAACGAACGTGAAGTCTTCCTTCAGCCCCAGCCCGTCAAGCTCACCGCGGCGTTTGCGTTCCCAGAACATCTCAACCACACCGGACAGTGTAGCCGCACCATTCTGGAACAGATTGTGGATGAACGTCGATTTATGGGAGGAATACGGATAACCGGTAGTCGTTACCATCGCGCAGCCGGTGTGGTAGAGCGCTACGATATCGCCTTCGATCCCTTTGAAGAACAGCTCCAGCCCGGAGAAAATCCCGCAGCCCGGACATGCGCCGTGCCCTGGAGACAGACGTCTTGGCTTCTTCATCAGCGAGCGGACCGGCGGAACCCGTACACTCAGCTTGCCGGTCTCTTCGTTCTGGGTTACCGTGATCAGGCCGGTCTTCAGCTTATCGAAGTCCATCGGCTTCAAGAGACGCTTCGGCGCATTCTCCGGCGCTCCCGGATTGTGGCCATAGTAATCGAACGGAATCTCTACACGGTCTGCAACAACGGCATCCATAGCCAGCTGGAAGAAGTGGTGTCCGTCTTCGGCGTAGAAGTCTTTACCGCCAAGTCCGTAGATCCGGCTGATAACCTTAGTCGTTGTATTACCGTAAGTGAACAGTGCTGCCTTAATCTCGTTCACCATATTACCGCCGTGTCCGCCAACCGAATCTGCACGGTCACCTACAGTGATGGCTTTGACATTCTTCAGCGCTTCGGCAATCTGCTTCTGCGGGAACGGGCGGATCATGTTCGGGGAGATCGCTCCTGCCTTGATTCCCTGCTCGCGGAGCTGATCGACTACGTCCTTAATGATCTCCGAAGCGGAGTTCATCAGGAAGACAGCGACATCGGCATCCTCCATCCGGTACTGCTCGATCATCTCATAATGGCGTCCGGTCAGCTCTGCGAATTCCTGGGCAATTTCTTCAAAGACTTCACCCGCATTGTACATCGCAACGGATTGCTGATAGCGGTTGTTGATGTAATCCGGTTCATTCATGTAAGGTCCCACAGTGACCGGGTTATTGCGGTCAAGGGTATCGGTGAAGCCTGCAGGCGGCTGTTCGCCAACGAACTTGTGGACATCCTCACGGTGGGCAAAAGCCTGCACCCGGCGCTTCTGGTGCGAAGTGAAGTAACCGTCAGAGGCCACCATTACCGGCAGCCGGACCTTGGCGTGTTCTGCCAGCTTCAGCGCCATCAGGTTCATATCATAGACCGACTGCGGATCACGGCACATCAGGATCGGCCAGCCGGTGTTCAGGGCAAAATACAGATCCGAGTGGTCTCCGTGAATATTCAGCGGTCCCGAGATCGAACGGCACACCAGGTTCATGACCATTGGCATCCGTGTACCTGCTTGTACAGGCAATTGCTCCAGCATGAACATATACCCTTGAGCGCTGGTTGCGTTGAACACACGGCCGCCTGCCGTCGAAGCGCCGTAGCAGATCCCGGCGGAGCTGTGCTCGCCGTCGGACGGTACCAGCATAATATCATGCTGGCCGCTGGCCTTCATCGTATCGAGGAACTGGGCCACCTCAGTCGATGGGGAGATCGGGAAATAACCCATGACATGATAGTTAATCTGATGCGCGGCATAGGCCGCCATTTCATTGCCGGACTCGTATAGGAATTTCTGCTCCACCTTGGCGGAGCCTAGTTCTTTTTCATAATCAATAGCCACAATGTATTCCACCTTTCTTCCGGGTTTTAGACTGGAGTTACCAGATCGAACTGATGCTTCACGGTATGGCTGTCTGCGAAGCCTTCCTTCTCTCTCATGCTGGATAATGCTGAGGTCGGGCAGGCACCGATACATTTCAGGCAGCCTTTACAGTACTGGTAATCAATACCAAGCAGGAACATCTGCGAACGGCCCTTGCGGTCCAGGCGCTCTTCCCACACGAAGCATTGGTCGGGACATACCGTGTCACACTGTGCACAGTTGATACAGGACTCGATCTCAAATGCCGGAAGCATACCGGAACGGGAGATACTGAGGTTCTTCAGGAAGCTGCTGCCCGGGTTCGTGATCGTTCCGCCGATCGGCTGAGTCTCATAACCGAGAGCCGAGATATCCGAACGTACATATTCCGGCATAGTGTCGCCGGCAGCCAGCTCGAACTGCATGAATTTCACTTCATTGTAGCCGCGCTCGAAGGTGGAGATGGCCGACTGGACGGCCTGCGGATATTTTTTGCCGAGAGACTTCTCAATGACGCCCTTCATAATATCCGTGTCAAGGAACGGGCAGAGCCGGAACAGCGCCCCAAGCATCGCCATATTAACGCGGTTCTTCTCCTTGAGCGCGATGCTGGTAGCATCGATCACCGCAATCGTGCCGGCTTTCATCTTCAGCAGTTCTCTGAGTTCGTCCGGCGTCTTGGCCGAGTTCACAAGAACGGTGCTGTGTTCATGAATTCCGCTGGTTACATTAACGGTCTTGGCAAGTGCTTCGTGGAACACGCCTACAACATGCGGACGCTCGACCGGCGAAGTATCACGGATATGGGTATCCATATCACAGAAACGAATGTGAGCCTTAACCGCAGACCCCTTCTTCTCCGAACCGTACGATGAGAAGCTGACGCCGTTAAGCCCTGCGCCGACCACTCCTGCTTCCGCCAGCATTTTACCTGCCAGGTTCGCGCCCAGGCCTCCAATGGACTCCAGACGAATCTCAAAGAATCCCAGCTCATTTACTATTGGCAATTGTACCACCGACATAACCCCTTTCTTAGTACATCCTTTTGACTTTTTCAACGATTGTAACTTGATTTTGTAAGCCGCGAAGTGACATATCTTGCATTTTCCACACTCAGGAAATCACAATTCTTTATAGATTTATGCAGGTTTCTTTATACGCGACAGTGCGGTGTTATTTCAATAGAAGGAAAGCTTCCATGAAAACGGCAAAATGTGAAAATTCTGTGTAATTCCGCACTTTCCTAAGCAAGCTGTGGATGAGATGTCATCCTTAATTTAGCAATAAAATTAAAAATTAAGATGTTAAAAATATCACAGAAATAATGATATATATCACAGGTGCCTGGTACCAAAAGAAAGAAACTCCTGTCCGCTCAAGGAAGGAGTTCCATCTTCATTACTATTCCTGCTTAGTAAGCCCACCAATTTCCAGACATGACAATCATCGAGAACAGCTTAAGGCTGTCTTCATAATAATTCTCTGGTGCGCTGTTAGCTGTATGGCTCCAGAGGGAGTTCAGCCAGCTCTGGTTCGCGGATGAGGTCATTGCACCCACACCGAAGGGGCCGTAAAAGGCTCCGCTGTTGTAGCTGCCGAAGGTGGTTCCGTCGAGCTTGTAGCCATCCTTGATATTGCCTGGTGTGCCTCCTGTCTTGGTCTTAATCCAGGTGTTAAGCTGAGTCAACTGGGATAAGGCACGATTGTCGCCGGTGAGCAGGTAATCGGTGGTGATCCGCCATGGAACCCGGCACGAATTATAGTTGTAATCCCCGTCACGCTGAGATTCCAGGAAGTTCGCGGCAGCTGGCTGATACGTATTGTTAGAATAGACTACGAAGTCAGGAAGCAGACCGGTTGTGGAGCTATAGCCGCTATATAGGCTGTTGATCAAGGTATAAGTCTTGTTCGTTACGTTCTGCCAGCGGGCATCCCCCGTAGCGGCCTGGAAGG
The DNA here is from genome assembly GCF_038002365.1 of Paenibacillus sp. FSL P4-0338. Lineage (NCBI taxonomy): Bacteria > Bacillati > Bacillota > Bacilli > Caryophanales > Paenibacillaceae > Paenibacillus > Paenibacillus sp. FSL P4-0338. The sequence continues at coordinate 2,080,025 of NZ_JBBOCG010000001.1, forward strand.
CTTTGAAATGATTCACCATGAAATCCGACGGGCGGGTGGCTGTGTTATAAGAGCCGCTGTTCGCCCAGTCTCCGAGACGGATTGTCCACTGGGACTGATTGATGTCATTATTCATGATAGCGTTGATAATATTGGTCGCAGCCTGCAAATAGTTTACAGTTCCGCTGCTTCCCCATTGCTTATGAGCGAGCAGCAGAGAGTAAGCGATATCCAAGTCGCCGTCTGTGGCCGAGTTCTGGCCTTCGACATTCTGGAAGCTGCTGTTCTGCTTCCAGGACATCAGGTAAGGATTAATAGAGCTGGGATGCTCGGTGTAATAATTATAGAGTCCATTGTAATAGGTCTGCGCATTGCCGTCATAGCCGGCCATCAGAACGGTGAACAGCATCCCGTAGCCCTGTGCTTCAGATACGGTCTCCCCGTTCGAATTATACTTCACATAATACTTCCCGGTGCCGGCCGGCTTGAGGTACGTCCCCTTCCAGGCATCCCATTTGGTCTTCACCGCATTATCAAGTGCAGTCTGGCTTACATGATTCGGCTTAATAGTTCCGCTGGTGTAGACCGTATGCTGCGGGAACGGCTTGTTCACAGCGGCGAAGGCAGATCCGGCAGGCAGGATGAAGATGGCCAGACATAGAAGCAGCAGACTTGCCCAGTGCAGCTTGTGCTTGGTTTGCTTGTTCATAATTCTTTCACTCCTTAACAGTTAGTGGATTGATAACGTTATAGAATTGCTTGTCTCACAAATGGGCAATGGCAGGAAAAGCTCACCTCCTACACCGAGAGTGGCGGCTACATGAATGAGCGTAGCAGATATAATGAGATTGAGGGCGGATTTTAGAGCGCTTACAATTTTGTTGCAAAAACCGATCTCTTTCTTCCATTTTTGTCATTTGTAACATATTCAATATATGATTTCATAGACTTGCTGTCAATAAGCAGATGGCCGCTCACACAAAAAGCCCTCTCAAACCGCCGGGTTCGCACGGCAGGCCTGAGAGGGCTGACTATATTCTTGTTCTAATGAAATGCCGACCAGGTTCTACTCCACATCGGTAATCATATGCTCTGCAATCAGCTGCTGCTTGCGGTTCCATAGCTGCTCGCTGAGATTCACGCGGAAGACTTCCGGGTTCAGCTTACGCAGATACTCCGGCCAGAACAGGTCAAGCTGCTCCTGATGGTAGCGGCGGATCTCCGCCAAATCCGGCAGGGTATAGACCTGGAAGCCGTTCACCACAATCGGCTCCAGCATCCGCACCGCGTCGTAACGCTCCACATGCTTCTTCATATAAGGATGCAGCGGGTTGAACAGCTTCAGCCGGACACCGCTGCGGGGCGCAGGCTCATCCGCGAAGCTGATATAATCAGCCAGCGCTTTGCCGTTCTGGCCGATAATGCGGTAGACTTCCTTTTTGCCGGGCGTAGAGACCTTCTCGGGATTGGAAGAGATCTTGATCGTAGGGATCATCTCGCCGCCGGGTGCTTCAATCTCGACCAGCTTGTAGACGCCGCCCAGTGAAGGCTGATCCGAAGCGGTAATCAGTTGGGTTCCGACTCCCCATGTGTCAATTGCCGCCCCTTGCGACTTCAAGTTCATGATGGTGTTCTCATCCAGATCATTGGAGGCCACGATCTTCACATACTGCAGCCCGGCTTCATCCAGCATCTCGCGCGCCTTGCGGGACAGATAAGCCAAGTCACCGCTGTCCAGCCGGATGCCGTTCATCCGCTTGCCTTGCGCCTCCAGCTTCTTCGCCGTGTTGATCGCATTCGGCACACCGCTGCGCAGGGTATCGAACGTATCCACCAGCAGCGTCACGCCGTCCGGCATCACTCTCGCATAAGCGTCGAACGCCTCCTGCTCGCTCGGGAAGCTCTGCACCCAGGAATGGGCATGGGTGCCCTTCGTAGGGATGCCGAATTTCTTACCGGCCAGCATATTAGAGGTCGCGTGGAAACCGCCGACATAAGCGGCACGGGCGCCCCAGACTGCGGCATCCGCTTCCTGTGCGCGGCGTGTTCCGAACTCCAGCAGCGTGTCGTTAGGGGCCACCTGCTTGATCCGCGACGCCTTGGTAGCGATCAGCGTCTGATAGTTCATGAAGTTAAGGATCGCAGTCTCGACCAGCTGCGCCTCCATAATTGTGCCTTCGACCCGGATCAGCGGCTCATCCGGGAATACCAGGGCCCCTTCCTTCATGGAATGGAGACTGCCCTGGAAATGGAACTGCAGCAGCTCCTCCAGGAAGGCCGGCGCATAATTCTCCTCCTGTTCCGACAGGTAGCGGATATCCTCTTCCGTGAACCGCAACTCCGCGATGTACTGGGCAATCCGCTCCAGCCCGGCGAACACAGCGAACCCGTTGCCGAACGGCAGCCTGCGGAAGTAAGCTTCGAATACTGCCCGGCGTTTGTGTGTGCCATTCATCCAGTGGGCATACATCATATTAATCTGGTATTTGTCTGTATGTAGAGCAAGTTCTCTCCTCAAGTCCTCATCTCCTAGTCGTTACACTGTTGTTATTCGGGTTCTGTCCCAGATGATGTGTTACTGCTCTCCTAACGCCGTGACAACCTTCGCGCCAAGACTGCCGCGGAAATGTCCAAGCGCCCAAACATGACCGTCAGGATTGAAGCTGGCGACGGCATCCTCATGGACCGTAATCCCGAAGCCGTGGTTGTAGGCATCCACTGCCGTATGCAGCACACAGATATCCGTGCAGACCCCGATCAGATGCACCTCGGTAATCCCCCGCTCACGCAGCTTCAACGCAAGATCCGTGCCGCAGAAGGCGCTGTAACGTGTTTTGTCCATCCAGTAGATAGCTTCCCGATTCTCCTCGTAGACAGCCTTCAGGCTGCCGTACAGCTCACGCCCCTGGCTTCCCCGCAGATTATGCGGCGGAAACAGCTTGGCCTCCGGGTGGTACGGGTCATCGGCTTCATGCAGATCTACAGCCATCACCACATAGTCCCCGCTGCGCACGAATTGCTCCGTCAATTCACTGACTCTGGGCGCAATATCGATGCCGGGCTGGCCGACAGGCAGGTTCCCGTCAATGAAATCATTCGTGAAATCAATTACAATCAGTGCTCTCATGGTAGGATAGCCTCCTAAAAGGTAATGGGCCTGCACTTCCCGGCAGCTTACGTATAAATGGATAATAACGGCTCATGGTCCGTGAACATATAGAGCTGTGCCGGGCGCTGGGAGTATTGATTGGAGCTGAGCGGATTCCCCGCTTCATCGCTCACTTCTTTTAATATACCCTGACGGCTGCGTGTTGACGTAATTTTGCGGATAAAATTCGGTTCTTTGAATTCCGGCACCACCGTCTGGATCACCTGGTACAGCTCGCTCAGCGTGAAATGGCGCGGCAGGAACTGCCGGGCAATCGTCGTCTGCAGCATCTGCTGCTGAATCCGCAGGTAGGCATCGGTAATAATATCATGGTGGTCAAAAGCCAGCTCCAGCTCCTCCAGCGCTTCCTGCAGTGTGAACAGGCCAACCTCGCCTGCATCATCCGAAGCCTGCCGCTGCTCCAGCATCCACTCCTCGACCAGTGCAAAGAAGGCATGGCTGATAATCCAGCCGCGCGGATCACGGCCCGGCTGGCTGTAGACGCCGAGATATTCCAAATGTCCGCCGTCCACGCCTGTTTCTTCCTTCAACTCGCGCGTAGCGGCATCATAGATCGATTCATCCTCCTGGCAAAAGCCGCCCGGCAGGGCCCACATGCCTGCACACGGCCATTTTTTGCGCCGGACCAGCATCACCTTCAGCTCGCGCAGCGGCAACGTCTTCGTGACGGTCTTCCGCTCGCGCTTGGTTAGTGTAAACATGACAATATCCGCCGGAACGCCATCCGGTGTGCGGTACTTCTTGGCGTTATAGGTTTGTTCCGCGTTCTCAGTCACTATAGATCATCCTTTGCCGTGCTATTGTTTGTTGTTCGTATCTTTTAATGTACCAAACCTGTCCGCCCAAAATCAACCTGAGCCGGCCCGCTTGCTATGTAAAAAGGGACGGATTCACATCCGCCCCCGGGGTGTTCGCCTTAATCTCCGCATGTGGACGGCGGCGCCTCGGTGCCTGCTTCCACATTGATTTTATCCGAAACGGTATCCCTGATCACTGAAATCACCATCTGCAGCAGATAATTGATATCGCTCTGGCTCTGCTGGAACTCGTTCACAACCGGGATACTGTCGATTTCATCCTGCAGTTCTTCGATCTCACGTTCAATCTTCTCGACCATGGCCTGGTTCTTGAAGCTCTCGAACGCCACGATCTCCTTCTGCTTCTTCTTAATCGTAGCAATGAGTCCCTGCACACGCTCGTGATTCAGAATCTTCTGCTCAGCCTGCTGGAAATGACGGACCTCCTCACTGGTGGAGATGAGTGCAGCCAAGTCCTTCGCCTTGCCCATAATATCCTCCCGGACAATTAAATCACGGGTATTGTGGGTCTGCATGCCATATTCATTCAGTCGTGCTTCTTCCTGGCTCATTCTTCTCGCCCCATTTCTCTATAATTAGAGGACCGCTGCGGCTTCCGCCAGATAGTCCCCCTGGATGTACCAAGTCTTCGCGCCGGTAATGCTCACCTGCACCAGCGTGCCGATCAGGGAGGACGGGCCTTCAAAATGCACCAGCTTACTGTCACGGGTACGTCCGGCCAGCATCCGGGCATTATTCTTGCTCTCGCCTTCCACCAATACCTCCACCCGCCGGCCCAGCATCCGTTCATTCCCCAGCCGGCTCTGCTCCTTGATCAGATCATTCAGACGCTGGAGACGCGCGCTCTTGACCTCTGACGGAACATTATCGTCCATGCCGGCTGCCGGAGTCCCTTCACGCGGAGAATAAATGAAGGTATACGCCATATCATACCCTACTTCGCGCACCAGGGACAGTGTCTCCTCGAACTGCTCCTCCGTCTCACCGGGGAAGCCGACAATAATATCGGTAGTCAGCACCGCATCCGGCACGTTTTCCTTAATTTTACTGACCAGCTCCAGATAGGCTTCACGGGTATATTTGCGGCTCATGCGCTTCAGCACAGCTGTGCTTCCCGACTGCACCGGCAGATGGATATGCTCCACCAGATTGCCGCCTTTGCCCAGTACATGAATCAATTTGTCGTCAAAATCACGCGGATGCGAGGTCATGAACCGGATACGCGGAATATCGATTCCCCGCATCTCGTCCATCAGGTCGCCGAAGGTATAATCAATGTCGGTAAAATCCTTGCCGTAGGCATTCACATTCTGCCCCAGCAGCGTTACTTCCTTGAACCCTTGGCGGGCCAGCTCCCGCACCTCGGCAATGACATCCTCCGGACGTCTGCTCCGCTCCTTCCCCCGGGTGAACGGCACAATGCAGTAGGTACAGAATTTGTCGCAGCCGTACATAATGTTCACCCAGGCGCGCAGACCCTCCCGCTTCTTCGGCAGATTCTCAATGATGTCGCCTTCCTTGGACCAGACCTCAATGACCAGCTCACGGCTGAACACCGCTTCCTTGATCAGCTCCGGCAGGCGGTGGATATTATGTGTGCCAAAGATCAGATCCACGAAGCCGTACCGGCTCATGATCCGGTTGACCACGCCCTCCTCCTGGGACATACAGCCGCAGATCCCCAGGAGCAGGCCGGGCTTCTCGAGCTTCAGTGTTTTGAGATGGCCCAGCTCTCCGAATACCTTATCCTCCGCATTCTCGCGGATCGCACATGTATTAAGTAAAATAATATCAGCTTCGCTGCGTTCTTCCGCCGCCTGGTAACCGAGCTGCTCCAGCATTCCCTTCATCGTCTCCGTGTCATGCTCATTCATCTGGCAGCCGTAGGTGGTAATATGATAGCTCTTGCCTGCACCGAAATCTGCCATCTCCGGTGGAATGTCGAAATGATAGTGCACCTCGATCTCTTCCTTGCCCCGCCGCTTGCCCTCCTTGTAATCGGGCTGGCTGTTGATCTGTACGTTTCTGCCTTTGATCCGGTAAGTGGTCTTGCCTTCAGTCTCGCTGATGATCTTGGCATCTGTGAAATCGAAATACTGCCCGTAATCCTTGCTCCCCTTCGCCATGCTAACGTCACATCCTCTGCTGATGTCCCCATATTTTCCGTGCTTTTCTAATGTCAAATTATATCATAAGAATCCCAATAGATACCATTCTATGTCCGGGTCAAGTTGGATTTAAAAGCTTTACTATAACGTATACGTTATCGTTTATAGTGTTGTTGAGGAGGGAACGTAACTATGATCCGCATTGGGGAGTTAGCGAAGACCGCAAATATCAGCAAAAGAACCCTGTATCACTATGAACAAATTGCGCTGTTACAGCCCGCACTTATTTCAGAGAACGGATATCGCTATTATGATGCCAAAGCCATCCTCCGGCTTCAAAAAATTCTTTTATTGAAATCGGTCGGCTATACCTTAGAACAGATTAAAGGGCTGTTAGAGAATATGCATTCTGCGCAAGAAGATGATAATTGGATCGCTTCATTACACGAGCAGATAGAGCTGATAGAACAGAAGAAGGAAGAGTTAAGCCGCAAACAGTATTATCTCCGGTCAACCATTCATGCCATCCGGCTCAAGGGAACGGAGAATTTGCAGGATCTGACACACATCATTAGTGCCATGAATAACCGCCCTTTGAGCGGAGAAATCATACCTGCCGAATTCACGGAGGATTCACCCTTTACGGCTAAGGAAACCGGGATTCTTCAGCATCTCCCTGTGCTTGGCAGCAACAACCGGCAGATGGAGGAGCTTTTGGATATTTTGGAGCAGGCAGTACGGTTAAAGTCCTCATCACCCTATACTCCAGAAGCACAACATGTGGCGGGCCGGTTGTACGACAAGGCACTGGAGCTATTCGAGGGTGATGCCAAGCTGCTGGATAAGTATTGGGAGCAGATCAGACCCGCTGACGGGGCAGAGCCTATCGTGATGGGCATGGATCGCGCATTCATGTCTTTTGTAGATGAGATGATCCGCTATTATCTGCACACCAGGAAAGGAGAACAGACATGAGTAAACCTAAACAAATAGAGATGATGATCTGGAAAATAGGAAGGACAGCCCTGCTGGCCAGTGTACTGCTTCTATTATGGGCCTGCGGAATAACACAAGAATCCAAGGATGGAATGATCGCTGAGTCCTCCCCAGTACAGAATGAACCGGATGCCGATGCCATACGGGTAGAGGTGCTAATTGAAAGTGACAGCGATTCGGCAGTTAATCTGGAGGTGGACATTGATGCCCGGAAGCATCCGGAAAGTGTCTATCTGGATACTATCGAAGTTCCTTACAGAGAGGAATTTACCATCCCCAAGGACACCTTCATCCCGCTAACCTCCACTAAGGTGCAGGCAGACAAGGATGAGGCGGCCAGCTGGATCAGCTGTACCATTCTGTATGACGGAGAGGTAGTCGCAACTCACAAATCCAGAGGTGATCAGGCGAAGGCTGTTTGCGAGAAGAAATTCCGCTTGGGGCCGGGATAACGGATAAGAATTAGGCTTCACGGATAAAAAAGAACACCCCATGCCCACAGACATCAGCGAATAGACTGATGCCGGGTGCACAGGGTGGTAGTGTTGACCTCTATCTATTAGTACAAAGTCTGGGTCGCCTCGGAGGTGAACGGAATAATCTCGTCCGGCTTGCCCGCCTGCACCTTGGCAGGCCATGCAGGATCGCTGATCAGCGCCCGGCCAACTGCTACCAGATCGAATTCAGCCCGTTCCAGGCGTTCCAGCAGACGGTCGATATTGTCGTCCTGGTTCTTCTCCGTGACCGCACTGGTGAACGCACTATCCAGTCCCACAGAACCTACTGTAATGGCAGGCTTGCCCGTGATCTTCTTCGTCCAGCCTGCCAGGTTAAGCTCCGAGCCTGCGAATTCCGGCTCCCAGAACCGCCGGGTCGAGCAGTGGAAGATATCCACGCCCGCATTGCTGAGCGGAGCCAGGAAGCGGGCCAGGTCCTCAGGAGTCTCAGCCAGCTTGGCGTCATAGGCTCCGGCTTTCCACTGCGAGAAACGTAGGATGATCGGGAAATCCGGTCCTACCGCGCGGCGGCAGGCATCGACTACTTCCACCGCAAAGGTGGTGCGCGCTTCCAGATCGCCGCCGTATTCATCGGTCCGGCGGTTGGTCTTCTCCCAGAAGAACTGGTCGATCAGATAGCCGTGGGCACCGTGCAGCTCAATTCCGTCGAAGCCGATGGCCTTGGCAGCCTTCGCCGCCTTGGCAAAGGCACTGACGATGGCCTGAATCTCGCTCTTCGTCATCGGCTCCGTGACCTGCTCTCCGGCCAGACTCAGCCCGGATGGGCCAATCGGCAGCGCCGAAGTGTTAGGCCCTTCACCGATGCTGCGGGCCATGCCGACATGCCAGAGCTGTGGCATGATCTTGCCCCCTGCGGCATGCACCTCGCGCACGACCTGCGCCCAGCCCTCCAGGGAGGCTTCGCCATGGAAGTTCGGGATATCCTGATGGCTGACCGCCGCCGGATGATCAATGGCTGTGCCTTCCGTTATGATCAGGCCTACCCCGCCTTCCGCGCGGCGGCGGTAATACGCTGCCACCTCAGGACCGGGTACGCCTCCAGGGGAATGCACCCGGGTCATCGGTGCCATCACCACACGGTTGCGGAGGGACAGGCCTCCATATTCAAAAGGTTCAAACAATGCAGCAACATTCATAATCCACTAGCCTCCAATTCATACGATGATTACTTTAAGTAAGCATAGTATGACGGTTTCCGGCGGCAAATGCAAATTACTGCCAGTCTAAGAGCGGCCGATAATGTCTTATAAGTCCAGCACGCCGGCTTTCGGAGTCACCCGGAAGGCTGCAGCCAGATCAGCCAGCTGCTGATCGGTAATCTTCTGCTTAATTTCTCGTCCGCCGATCAGATTATAGACGATGGCGGCCTTCTCAATGGTCTCTACTAATCCGAACGTCGCATCCATAGTCTGGCCGGTCACGAAGATGCCATGCTGCGGCCAGATGACCACGCGGTAATCCTTCATTTTATCCGCGGTGGCCCGCCCGATCTCACTACTGCCCGGAACCATCCAGGGAATGACGCTGACGCCATCCGGGAAGACCACCAGACATTCCGTGCACATCTCCCACAGAGTCTTGGTGAATTTCAGCTCATTCAAATCATGGGTGAACGTCATGGCAATCACGTTCGTTGCATGAGTATGCAGCACAATCCGGTGCGCGGGATCTACCTTCAGCCGCTCGATGTGGCTCATGAAGTGGGAAGCAAGCTCACTGGTCGGAACAGCGCCGCTGCGCAGTCCCCACAATACCTCCACACTCTCGCCGCTGCTGCTGACACGCAGTACACCAAGGTTGGCTTCCGGGTCCTTGATCACATTACGGAAATACTTGCCTGATCCGGTAACGATGAAGTATTTGCCCGCCAGCTCCGCGACAGGGAAGGTAAGGCTGATCGTACGCAGCGGCTCGCGGATATTGATATATTTGGCTACCTCTTCTTCATCCAGGAGGTAACTTACATTGCCCCCGTTCAGCTCATCCCAGCCCAGCGACCACATGTGATGGGTAATTTCGGACATTTCCTCGATAAAAGGCGCAGTGACGCCGGATATATACCCCTTGGATTCAATTACGGATGTACTCATATGCTCTCTCTCCTTCTATATGCCCCTTCAGCGTGCGGGTACTTGTTATTTTGTGTTTTCAGCAGCTTGATCTTATCTTAGAGCCAATACTTCCTGCTCATAGCTCTTCACTTCAGCCAGCCACCCCTCGCGGACCGGGGTTCCCTGCGAAGCGCAGTAGTAATCCCAGACGGCACCGAACGGATAGGACTTGAATTCTTCCACCAAGGCCAGCCGCGAGGTGTAATCTCCAGCCCGTTCAATGGCCCGAAGCTCCTCTACCGGCTCCAGCATGGCGCGCAGCAGGGCCTTGATCGTATTGCGCGTGCCGATTACCCAAGCCGCCAGATGATTGATACTGCCGTCAAAGAAGTCGAGGCCGATATGCGTGCGCGGCAGCAGATCCCCGCGAACCAGCTCGCGGGCAATCTCCAGCAGCTCATCGTCCATCGTGACTACATGATCACTGTCCCAGCGGACCGGTCTGCTGACATGCAGCAGCAGCTGCTCGCTGAACATCAGGATGGAGCTGAGCTTGTTCGAGATCACTTCCGTCGGATGGAAATGTCCGGCATCCAGGCAGATGGCCTTGCCGCGTGTCAGGCCGTAGCCCATGTAGAACTCATGCGATCCGACCACGTAACTCTCCGAGCCGATACCGAACAGCTTGCTCTCCACGGCATCGATCGTGTACTGCGGATCCATCTCCTCGCTGAAGATTTCATCCAGCGATTCCTTCAGACGCATGCGCGGTGCCAGCCGGTCCACCGGAGTATCCTTGTAGCCGTCAGGCACCCAGAAATTCGTGACACACGGCTGGCCCAGCTCGCGGCCGAAGTGCTCGGCAATGCTGCGGGAAGCCTTGCAATGCTTAATCCAGAAGCTGCGGATCTCTTCGTCCGCATGGCTGAGGGTGAAGCCATCCGCCGCCTTGGGATGCGAAAAGCAGGTCGGATTGAAATCAAGACCTAATCCCTGCTCCTTGGCCCATTCCACCCAGTTCGTGAAATGGCGCGGCGCCAGCTCATCCAGATCCACCTGCTCCTTCGTATCGGCATAGATCGCATGCAGATTGACCTTATGCTTGCCGGGAATCAGCGAGAGGGCTTTCTCCAGATCCTGACGCAGCTCCTCCGGTGTACCGGCCCGGCCGGGGTAGCTGCCAGTCACGGCAATGCCGCCGCTCAGCTCTTTATCTTTGAACAGGAAGCCCCGTACATCGTCGCCCTGCCAGCAGTGCAGCGATACTTTGATCTGCGCCAGCTTCTCCAGTACCTCATCCGTATGAATCCCATGGGCTGCATATAATTTCTTGGCTTCGTTGTAGCTGTTAATGATGCTCTGATCCATGCTGTTGCCTCCTAATTACGTATTGTGAACATTCGCTCCCGGTTGAAGCTGCTCCCAGCGGATCAGCAGCTCCGCCAGCTGAGGAACCGGCTGCGGCAGATAAGACTGAATCGAGAAGGACTGGCCGATAATCTGACGGGCGTCATGGATGTCTGCCATGCGGCCCGCCTCAATCATCTGCACAGCCAGATTACCCAAAGCTGTGGACTCGGTCGGTCCGGCCAGTACTTCTCTGCCGGTCACATCTGCCGTCAGCTGGCACAGCAGTCTATTGTTAGCGCCGCCGCCGACAATCTGCAACACATAGGTGCGCTCCCCGGTGAGGTCTTCCAGCTCAGCCAGATAGCTGCGGTAGGATAGCGCCAGACTGTCGAAGATACAGCGGGCCAGCTCACCGGGAGTCTGCGGCACAGGCTGACCGCTCTCCAAGCAGGCCTGGCGGACCTCCTGAATCATATCGCCGGGCTTAAGGAACCGCGGATGATTACAGGGAATCAGGCTGCGGAAGCCTGCGCATTGCCCGGCCTGCTCTGCCAGTTCCGCGAAGCTAAACCTTTCGCCGTCCAGTCTGCGCACTTCCTGGATTAGCCAGAGGCCCATAATATTCTTCAGGAACCGGTAAGTCCCGTAAGCGCCCCATTCGTTGGTATAATTGGCTGCCATCGCTCTGCTGTCATTGAGCGGGTGATCCAGCTCTACTCCCAGCAGAGACCAGGTCCCGCTGCTAAGATAGGCTGACGAACGGTCCTTCTGAGCAGGCACACCGAGTACCGCAGATGCTGTGTCATGTGTGGCCACGCAGATCAGGCGGCATTCCGGCAGATCATACCGTTCCACCAGCTCCGCTGAGAGGAAGCCAAGCTCTTCCCCCGGCTCAGTCAGCGGAGCGAACTGTTCACGCCGCAGACCCAGGAATTCCAGCAGCTCAGGGTCGAAATCACGGGTCGCAAGATTGAGTAGCTGTGTCGTGGATGCATTGGTAACCTCGTTCATCTTCCATCCGCCGAGCCGGTAGTAGAGATAATCCGGCACCAGCAGAATCTGATCCGCTGCCTTCAGCTCTTCCCGGTCATGTGCATATAGCTGATACAGCGTATTGAAGGTAAGCTGCTGAATGCCGGTCTTGGCGTAGACCTTATGCGGCGGGAGCAGCTTCGCAACCTCCTCCATCACCCCGTCCGTCCGGCGGTCACGGTAGGCATAGACCTCGTTCATCCGCTTGCCTTCGGCATCCAGCAGCACATAATCTACCGCCCAGGTGTCAATGCCGAGGGTGCATTCGTGAATGCCTCTTAGCTTCGCCTGGTGCAGACCTTTAATAATTTCATCCAATAAATAATCCATATCCCAGAAGCAGGAGCCGTCCTGCTCCGTGAAGCCATTGCTGAAACGGTGAAGCTCCGCAAGCTGGAGTCTCCCGTCCACGAGCTGTCCAAGTACAAGCCGTCCGCTGGAGGCGCCGATATCGACGGCGATATGATAGGTCATAGGGAATCTCCTATTCTATGAAAGGTGATTTACAGAATTTTGCGGAATAACGCGATTACTTCATCTTTGGTAGGAATAAAAGGGTTACCAGGTGCGCAGGCATCCTTCATTGCATTCTCAGCAAGCAGATCGAGATCTACTTCAGCAACACCCAGCTCGGACAGCTTGGCAGGAATGCCAACCTCCTTAGACAGGGCCTTGATCGACTCGATGACGTAATCCGCACATTCCTTGTCGCTTCGCCCTTCGGTCTGCATACCGGCAGCTCTGGCGATCGCTCTGAATTTCTCCGGCACATGCTTGGCATTCTCTTCTTCCACGTATGGCAGCAGCATCGCATTGCACACGCCGTGCGGCAGATCATAGACCCCGCCGAGCTGATGGGCCATGGCATGCACGTAGCCTAAGCCTGCGTTATTGAAGGCGAGGCCGCCGAGGAAGATGGCATAGACCATCTGCTCACGCGCTTCAATATCGTGTCCATTCGTCACCGTCCGCGCCAGATTGGCGAAGATCAGCTCCACCGCAGCCAGAGCGGTAGCATCGGTTACCGGATATGCGCCTGGAGTGACCAGCGCTTCAATTGCATGCGTCAGGGCATCCATGCCCGTAGCCGCCGTAAGTGCAGCGGGCTTATCAACCATCAGCTCCGGATCATTCACCGAGATGGTGGCGATACTGTTCTTGTCTACCATGACCATCTTGATCTTGCGCTCTTCATCCGTAATCACGTAATTGATCGTCACTTCACTTGAAGTCCCGGCCGTCGTGTTCACCGCGACAATCGGCAGAGATTTGTTCTTTGATTTGTGAACGCCTTCATAATCTGCAATATGCCCGCCGTTAGTGGCAACAATGCCGATGGCCTTGGCCGTATCCTGCGGCGAGCCGCCGCCGATAGAGATCAGATAGTCACATTCGTGCTGCTTCAGAAATTCCACGCCGTCATGAACATTTTTGCAGGTAGGATTCGGCTTCACTTCATCATATACCACATACTGAATTCCCGCTTCATCCAGCATAGCCAGCAGCCTTCCGGCGATTCCGCTCTTCATCAGGAATTTGTCTGTGACCACAAGCGCCTTCTGCAGATTCAGCTCTTGAATGTACGGGGCGATGTCCTTCAGACAGCCCTTTCCCATAATGTTAATTGACGGCACATAATAGACATGAGTACTCATTGCTTAACCAGCCTCCCGGGCACATAAATAGTTAATGAACACTGTAAGCATACATTCAACCTGTTGACCTTTTCATCGTATCGCCGTTAATCTGTGTTGTCAACACTTTAAACACTATTTAAGTTGTTTTTATTTGTTTATTGTTTGTTTTGTGGAGAATAAACGATTATTATTGTGGGTTTCAGAGCAAATAAGGTTCATTATGTTGTACAACACAGAAATTACAGTCTATATTAAGACTATCAACTCTGGAAAGGTGATACGTATGCTCGCTGCCGAAAGACGCAAAAAAATAATCGACCTTGTCCATCAGGACAAACGGGTGCTGGTGTCCGATCTCAGCCGGATGTTCGAGGTGACAGAGGAGACGATCCGCAGAGACCTGGAGAAGCTGGAGAAGGATGGCATTGTAAGCCGGACCTACGGCGGAGCCATGCTGAACAGGCATACCAATGAGGACCTGCCTTTTCTGACCCGGGGAGCACTCAATACGGATATCAAACGCAGAATAGCGATCCAGGCGCTGGATCTGATTAATGACGGGGATACGCTAATGGTGGACCCCAGCTCGACCTCGTTTGAATTCTTGAAGCTGCTGGGTAATAAAAGTAATCTGACGATCATCACCAATTCGATCAACATTCTTCATGAGTTCGCGAGCTCAAGCCACAGCATTATTTCTACAGGCGGCTCACTCCGCCACCGTTCCCTGTCGCTTGTCGGCCCCGTAGCCCATGAGACCATCCAGCGCTACAATGTGGACACTGCCATAATCAGCTGCAAGGCTCTGGATATGGACCGCGGGGTCACCGACTCCAATGAACCGGAATGTGAGCTGAAGAAATATATGCTGCGCCAGGCACACAAGGTTGTGCTGCTCGCAGACCATACCAAGTTCGACCAGACAGCCTTCGCCAGGCTCGCAGAGCTAAGCCGGATCGATGTGCTGATTACCGACCGCAAGCCTTCAGAAGCGTGGCTGAAGCTGTTGTCAGAGAAGAATGTGGAAGTGCTGTACTAAGTTCATGAGAGATCTATCATAGGAGATTCATCTTAGAGAGGAGAGTTAATCAAATGGGCAAAAAGAGAATAACCTTACCCGCGGACTTCCGCGAGCTGGTTAAATCAGGGGATATCGATCAACTTAAGGCTGTTTTTGAGAAATGTGACTGGAATGCAACCTTGGGATCCTACAAAGAACCCGCGCTCAGCATCCGGCAAATTCCGGATGAGCTGGTCCGCTGGCTGGTGGAGCAGGGTGCTGACATCAACGCCAGGGATAAATATCAGCGCACTCCGCTGCATTCGCAGGCCGGAAACTGGTCGGGTAATATCCCGCTGTTCCTTGAGCTTGGTGCTGAGCTGGAAGCTCTGGATTATCAGGACGAGACCCCGCTGCACGCCGCTGCCAACTACTACCGGACTGGGGCGATCCGTGATCTTATCGCTCACGGTGCCAACATCCATGCTGTGAGCAAGCGCGGGAATACCCCGCTGGCGAAGGCCTTGATCAATTGCCGGAATGCTGATATCACCGCCATGGCTGAGATCGCCCAGGTGATGCTGGAGGCGGGGGCAACTCTTACTCCAGAGATGAAAGAGTCGGTACAATCAATCGGCAAAGCATTTGAATTCAGCAAAGCTAATTTCAATAAAGACTACCTGGATGAAACTGTAACGGCCCTGGACAAGCTCTACAAGCTGTTCGGTGTGGAGCCTGTAGCCGCGAGAGTGATGCATGACGGTGTTTCTAAGATCGAGGTTAAGAGCACAAGGTGGCAGGATCAGCATCAAGAGCTATGGGAGGCGCTCATCCCCGGCTCAGGACCCGCGCTTACCGTACAAGGGGAGGTCATTCGCATCACTGGGCGGATCTCTTATGAAATCATGAATAACGGCGGAGGCAACTGGGGTGCGGATTTCCGTAAAATGCTCAGTGCGCTACTTCTGCACTTCGCCTCAGGCATACCTCTGGACCCTGCGCAACTGAAGGAAGCTGCGGAATTAGCCGGTTACCTGCGCCAAGGCAACGGCAACGATGAACCGGCCAGATTATGCGAATTGGCCGTGAATTGGGTGCTAGCCAATCCACAGCCTGTTTCCTTACCGCAACCAGATTACAAACGCTAAACGCTGAGACATTCCAGTGCTTGTCCTGATCCTTATGAAGAAGCGGCTCCCTTGGAGAGCATAATATTCAGAATGGCCTGGTCTGTGGCGGCAAGCCCCTCCTGGACCAGGGTCTCCATATTCTTGATCGTATCCTCCACCTTCTCGAAGATGACACCGTCATTCAGACTCGCGGAGATATTGTTCATAGCCAGGGTGGCAGACTGAATGGCTGCGTTGGTGGCCGTGGAGATTTTGAGTGCACAGGTTGGCTTCGCACCATCGCAAATCATGCCTGAAGTAGAGGCAATCGTATTCTGGATGGAGTGTTTGATCTGCGCCAGCGTTCCGCCCATCAGATAAACAATACCGCTGCCCGCCCCTACTCCGCCGGCAATGCCTGAGCCGCAGAGCGGGGACAGACGGCCAATGTAATGCTTCACATGAATGGTAATCAGATTGCTGAGCGCCATCGCTCTGGCCAGAGTCTCCTCATCCTTGCCGAGGAGCTCGGCCAGGGCAATGACCGGCATAGTGCAGGCAATCCCCTGATTGCCGCTGCCCGCCGTAGTCATTACCGGCATAGCACTGCCGTCCATCCGTGCATCAGATGCCGCTGCCGTTGCGGCGATAATCCGGTTCGCCACATCCGCGCCGAACAGATTGAGGGCGGATTGCTGGCTCATTTTCCGGCCCACCTGGAGGCCATATTCCCCGCGCAGCCCTTCCTCCGAGATCGCCTTATTCATAACCGCTCCCTCAAGCAGGAAACGAAGATCCTCGAATGGTGTATTCTGAACGAAGGCATAGATATCTTCGAGTGAGACCGAGTATACCTCAGGGTCCAGACTATGCGGGTCGCCGCAGTCGGCCTTGTCCATTTTCGGCTCAAGCCGCTGGCCATCCTTCGCAAGATAATGCACATTCGTGTGCTCTTTTACCAGGATTGCTGTGGCGGTATGGTTCTTGCTGTGTACTCTCGCTTCTATATATAGCTTCTCCGGCGTATCCTTCAGCTCAACCTCCAGCAGCTTACGCTCCAGCAGTCCCTCTGCACTTGCCAGCTCCGCCGGGGTCAGCCCGGACAGAATCTCAAGCTTCCGCTCCGAGCGGCGCACCACCGCACCCAAGGCCGCCGCTATCGGCAAGCCCGTCTGGCCTGTACCAGGAATCCCTACGCCCATCGCATTCTTGATGATATTGCCGCTGAGCAGCAGCTGAATCGCCGTAATCTCCTCTTCCACCAGTTCAGCGGCCAACGAGACGGCATAAGCCACTGCAATCGGTTCGGTGCAGCCTTCTGCGGGCATAATTTCTTTGTGTAGTACTTCCAGTAGGTTAATCATCTGTGCATCACCATTCCCTCTGTCTGTCGATCTATGTCTGTATCTATATCTATTTCTTTATATAGTACATCAGATAGACAGTCCGGGGAATCCCCGTTATTACCCATCACCCGCCCAGCTTCACCAGCCGCTTCAGCCCTTCCGTACAGGCCCAGCCGCCCGCTCCCGCCAGAATCGTATTATGAAATAAGCTCCAGGCCAGCGAATACGTCATACTGCCAACAATCACCTCGACCACAATAAACCGCAGGATATCCCGCTTCGTGATCAGATAGACTCTGAATTCCTGATTGTGCGTCACCGGTCACCCCTTCTGTCTATTTCAAAATATAAGGATTATATATTACGCCAGAACATATATGTTTCAAGCTACAAATTGTCCTTCCATTTCTCGCTGAAACGGTACCGCCTGAAAAGGACGGCAAAACCGTTATCATATATGTTTCTGTACTTATATGCTGTCTGCGGGTTGTCTGATTCTCTGTGCCAGGCACAAGAAAGAGCAGTACTTCTCCAATGGGCTACATTGCTGGAAAAGTACTGCTCTGGTGCCAGATTGCTTAGTTGGCGGGGATTCGGCAGATTCAGGTGCACTAGTGCTCCTCATTTGCCCGATTGGCGGGTTTTCGGCAGATTCAGGTGCACTAGTGCTCCTCATTTGCCCGATTGGCGGGGATTCGGCAGATTCAGGTGCACTAGTGCTCCTCATTTGCCCGATTGGCGGGGATTTGGCGGGGATTCGGCCGATTCAGGTGCACTAATGCTCCTCATTTGCCCGATTAGCGGGGATTCGGCCGATTCAAGGGGATGTATCCCTTTCACTTCCCGTACAGCCAACGTGCAGCCCGGCTTCCGGCCAAATCCAAAACAAAGAGGCTGCCCAAACAGCCATTGCATGGCTATGGACAGCCCCCTGATATCAACGCTTCAGTCTAGTTACTTCTGCTTACTTCGACTCCACCGCATGGCCGCCAAATTCATTACGCAAGGCGGCGACGACTTTGCCGGTGAAGGTGTCGGTCTCCAGCGACCGGTAACGCATGAGCAGAGCCATGGCAATGACCGGCGTCGCTGCTTGAAGGTCGAAGGCTGTCTCCAGCGTCCAGCGTCCCTCCCCTGAGGAATGCATGACGCCCTTGATATCCTCCAGCTTGGCATCCTTGGAGAAGGCGCGTTCGATCAGCTCCATCAGCCAGGAGCGGACGACCGAGCCGTTGTTCCAGACGCGGGCCACCTGCTCGAAGTCGAAGTCATATCCGCTTTTCTCCAGCACCTCGAAGCCCTCACCGATCGCAGCCATCATGCCGTATTCAATGCCGTTATGCACCATCTTGAGGAAATGTCCGCTCCCGGATTTGCCGGCGTACAGGTATCCGTTCTCTACCGCAGTGTCACGGAACAGCGGTTCAACGACCGTCCACGCTTCCTCATCGCCGCCAACCATGTAGCAGGCCCCACTCCGCGCACCTTCCATTCCGCCGGAGGTTCCCGCATCCAGGAAGTGAATTCCATGGGCACCCAGCTCTTCATGACGGCGGATCGACTCTTTATAATGTGAGTTACCGGCTTCAATGATGATATCTCCCTTGGATAATAGCGGCGTCAGTTCAGCAATAACCGAATCTACATAAGTATGGGGAACCATGATCCAGAGAACGCGCGGGGAATCAAGCCGTCCCGTAAGCTCCTCCAGGCTTGCTGCCCCGGACGCACCGCGTCCGGCCAATTCCTGCACCGCAGCAGGATTCACATCATACGCTACCACTTCATGGGCATGCTCCAGCAGGTTCTGGCCGAGATTGAAGCCCATTTTGCCTAGTCCAATTAAACCGACTTTCATTACGAATCCCTCCGAATTGTAGTCATATAAGCTAACTCTGTCCGCTTGCTGTTACCGCCGCCGCTTAGGCTCCAGGCCGGATGACTTCCGGTTCTATCCCTGCTGTCCGGTGAACGCGTGCAGGCTCTGTATTCTCCGGTTCATCCAGCCACCAGTGGAACTCGCCAAGGAGCTGTTCTGCCGCCGCCGGGCCGTTAGAACCGGCAGGATACAGGTGCAGCGGCAGGCTGCCTTCTGCTGTTGCTTCGATTATAGGCTGAACCCATTGCCAGGACAACTCTACTTCCTCCCAATGAGCGAAGAATGTGGCATCGCCGAGCATCGCATCATAGATCAGATTCTCATAGGCCTCCGGCACATCGGGATTACCCGGCTCATGCTTAATGCTAACCGGCTCAAGCTCCCCGTGCTGAAGCGGGTTTTTGGTATTCAGAGTCAGGGAGATGCCCTCATTCGGACCAATATCAATCACCAGCAGATTAGGGTCAAGCGGCAGCTTGTTACGGTTCTTGTTATGCACATCATTAAACGGCTCTTTGAATTCTATAACAATCCGCGTGGATTTCTCCTTCATACGCTTACCTGTACGTATATAGAACGGCACATCGTTCCACAGCGGATCTTCAATCCACAGGCGTGCAGCAATATACGTCTCATTCTGTGAAGCGGCTGCGATCCCCGGTTCAGCGGTATACGCAGGCACTTGCTGTCCGCGCATCTCCCCTGCTGCGTATTGGCCTCGCACAACATGCTGTGTTACCTCTTCAGCGAGCAGAGGGCGGACGGAACGGATGACATGCCGCTTTTTGCTGCGGACGTCCTCT
Organism: Paenibacillus sp. FSL P4-0338; assembly: GCF_038002365.1. NCBI lineage: Bacteria > Bacillati > Bacillota > Bacilli > Caryophanales > Paenibacillaceae > Paenibacillus > Paenibacillus sp. FSL P4-0338. The sequence goes on from NZ_JBBOCG010000001.1 coordinate 2,099,820, forward strand.
GGTGTACTGCCCTTCGGAAGCTGCATCGCCATCATCATGAGCAATTGGAGCATATGGTTCTGGAACATGTCGCGCAGCGCGCCAGCCTTATCATAGTAACCCGCCCGCTCTTCCACACCCACCGTTTCACTGGCGGTAATCTGAACATTCGCGATATACCGGTTCTGCCACAAGGCCCGCAGCACAGGGTTAGAGTATTTCAGCACCTCCAGATTCTGCACCATCGGCTTGCCCAGGAAGTGGTCAATACGGAAGATTTCCTCCTCTGCAAAAGCTGCGCTCAAGCTCTCATTCAGCACCCGTGCCGACTGCAAATCCCGTCCGAAAGGCTTCTCGATAATCAGACGTTTCCAGCCCTTGGTATCCCCGAGCCCGCTGGCATTGATATTACCGGCAATCTCCCCGAAGAATTCAGGACCGACCGACAGATAGAACATCCGGTTCTGCGGAAGCCCCAGCTCTTCCTCCCGGCGCTGTACATGGCCAAGCAGCTTCACATAATCCTCAGGACGTCCGACATCCAGCACACTATATTCAAAAGCCTGCAGGAAATTCTGCAGCACCGCTGTATCCTCTACCGGACGGCGCGAAAAGGTGCGCAGCGAATCCAGCACCTGACGCTGGAACGTCTCATTAGTGAGTTCCCGTCTGCCCAGCCCTATGACTGAGAGAGGACCGGAAAGCTTGCCATCAGTAAACAGGTTGTATAGAGCGGGGAAGATTTTCCGCTTCGCCAAGTCCCCGGTTGCGCCAAAAAGTACAAATGTAGATGATTCCACTTTCATTCCTCCCGTTGTTATCATTTTATTATATAGTTACTAATTAATACTCAGGAACTTTATAACACATCATACGACTATAAACTCAATTCGTCAATCTCAATTCGACATTTACGATAATTACCCAAACATGCCAAAAAGCAGGCCTTCTATTAGAAGACCTGCTGCGTTACTCAGAACCATGAGGCTACGAGATCATTGAATGGCTTGTAGATCACCATAATCATCAGCAGCGGGCTTGGCACCTTAATTTTCAGAATAGTGCAGCCCGCAGCAGCGAGTCCGCCAATCCAGAGGGCGAAGTACACCCAGCGGTCCCGCCGCTTCTGCCTGCCCTTCAGGTTAGGGAGATCAATTACCATACAGCCCACAGCCAGGATGAGGAATACCAGTAATATCAGCATGCAGGATCACTCCTTGATTTCATCGATGAAAGAATTATCGATCGTTCCGATCCGGTTAATGGTTACAGCGGCTTTGTAATGCACAGGCAGGCTTTTGAGATATTCATCATTTTCTTTCACGCTGGACCATATTTTTGGACTCTTGCGGTATATCAACTGGCCGAACCCAAAAACATCAGCATTATACCGCTCAGTTATGTTCTTCACTGCCGCTTCCATCCGCTGTACAATCCGCTCCTGCGTCTTCAGCTCCAGCTCATGGATTTTACTCTCGGTATCTATCTTGTCCGGACCTTCAATTTCCTGCACGTTGCATAAAGCCTCCACACTCAAGTAAATATGCGGCTTGCCGTCAATAAACTTTACCTTGCGCTTGGTTGTGGTTGTCAGCGCCTCCATAACGACCAGGCTTCCATTCTTGTCCTTGAAATATCCCGTGTTCTTGGTAACATTATCAATGACATAGTTGTAACCCACTGTGACAGCATCATCCATCCAGCCGATCAGCTTGTCCCTTCGGAAGATGGCTACGCTTTTATAATGCAGCCTCGTGTCCGGATTCGTCCGTTCCACATTGGCCTTGTCGCCGCCTGCCTCAGGGTCCCCAAGCAACTCTACTCCGGTCAGCACGGGGTTCGTGCCTTCGTAGATTAGATCTTCGATGAAATCGTCCACTGTAACCGCAACTGTCTTGGAAGAGATTTGGTAGGATTTGTCCAGTGAATTGAACAGCTTGTTCGCCGGCAGCCGGTCCAGCGGAGTTAGCACCTTAAGCACATTCTCAGCGGTCGTCTTGCGCGCCACCATAACATAGAAATCCATACGCGGCTCGCGGCTTCTTTTGAGCACATCCAGCGTCTCGGCAAGGCCTTCACGGGCCAGCTCTTCACCTACGACCAGCACACGGATATGCCCCATATAAGGTGAACGTGAACTGACCAGATTGAATTTGCGCAGCGATTCATAAATCGTTTTGACTTTGAAGGTATAGAGCACGACAGGTACACCGCTTCCCCCTGACCCACCCGCGCTCTGTGAGATGATGGAGGAAGGAATAACTACCTGCATGGAGACTTTGTAGCCGTCCTCCGCCTTGTCCAGACCCAATCCCAGCACAAAAGCCAGCTCATTCAGCTCCTTGCGCTCCCAGCACCCGCTAAGCAGCATAGGAAGCAGCAACAACGGAATACAGGCGGCCAGCACCTTCGCCATTCGCTTCCTCATGTTAAGACCCCCCGCGCTTGGGCGGAGCCTGCCGCCTAAGGTTCTGGGTGCGGTTCTGCCTAGGTCTGGTGCGCAGGAGCGGCCAGGTCAGCCTGAAGATGGAGTCCTTGAGATCTTCGCGGACGAAGGGGCCGATTGGACTCATATAGGGTACACCAAATGAACGCAGGCTTACGAGATGCAGCACCAGCACGAACACTCCGCATAGAATCCCGTACAATCCCATAAACCCGGCCAGCATGATCAACACGAACCGTATCATTCTTGCGGCCACTGACATTCCAGCTTCAGGGATAACAAAGCTTGAAATCGCTGTAATCGATACAATGATGACCATGGCCGAGGAGATGAACCCGGCAGCAACCGCCGCTTGGCCGATGACAAGCGTGCCGACGATAGAGACCGCCTGGCCGACATTCTTCGGTATTCGCACCCCCGCCTCCCGCAGAATTTCATAGGTCAGCTCCATCATCACTGCTTCGACAAAGGCCGGAAACGGCACCGTCTCCCGCTGGGCAGCCAGACTGATAACCAGATTGGTTGGAATCATCTCCTGATGATAGGTGGTGATTGCTACATAGAAGGCTGGAGCGAACATCGTTAGGAAAAAAGCCAGAAACCGTATCCATCGCAGCAGCGAGGAAATATCCGCCCGTTGATAATAATCCTCTGCCGACTGGAAAAAGGAGACAAACACCGTCGGAGCCAGCAGCACAAAAGGGGTGCCGTCCACGAGAATAGCTACCTTCCCTTCCAGGATACCTCCGGCTATCGTATCGGGACGGTCACTGTTATAGATTGTGGGAAAAGGTGTAGCCACCGTATCCTGAATGAACTCCTCAATATAACCGCTCTCCAGAATACTGTCGGTATCAATCGCGTCCAACCGGCGCTTAACCTCCTCGACCAGCTCCGGGTTGGCAATATGCTTCAAATACATGATTGATACGCTGGTCTGGGTTACACGCCCGATCTGCATCGTTTCGAGCCATAGCTGGCTGTCTTTGATTTTGCGGCGGATCAGGGCTGTGTTCGTTCGCAGGTTCTCCGTGAAGCCCTCCATTGGCCCGCGCACGACAGACTGCGAGTTGGGTTCACTTACATTACGGTCCTCCCAGCCGGGCAGGCCGATGCGCAGCGCTTCTGCCGACCCCTCCACCATGATCATCACATTGCCGGATAGCAGATCATGAATGAAGCGGACATAGTCCCGGACGATAGTAACATCTCCAGCCAATAATATGCGCTTGCTGAGAAGCTCTATTTTCCGCTCAGGACTCTCCGCTTCCAGCAGATCACAGATCCTACCTTCCTGCAGCGAATACAGAATGGAGTTATGCAGCAGCTGATTGTCAATAAGACCATCTATATAGAATACATTAAGCTCCGTATGTTCTCCCAGTTGCAGCCGTTTGCTGACCAGATCTGTGCTCTGGCCGAGCAGCCGGGACAGTTGTTCCTCATTGGCCTCCAGGCGTGCAGATAATTTGCCGTTCGCTTCATCCTCCATGCAGCTTCACCCTCTTCATTTGAGCAATACGGTACGTTGATAGTTTGGTTGAAAGGCTAGTTAATTATTCCGCTGCTGAACACAAGACAATGAGCACATAATTTCTGGAAGGAGCTGTCATACTAAGAAGATTGCAGCAAAGCAACCTTATGACTTGTTAAAGGAAAGGAGGAGCGTTAGGTGGGTATTGAAAAAGAACGAATCAGCACCGCGCAGATGGTCATTCTCGGTCTGTTCATTTTCATCGGGGATATGGCTCTGGTCTATCCGACCACCATGACGGCTGAAGCCCATCAGGATGCCTGGATCGCCGCACTGATCAGCATACCGCTCGGCATGGCCCTTATTTATCTGCTAATCAATGTAGCGAACATCAGTCCAAACCAAACCATAATTGAGAGATCAGTCAGCAGGTGCTGGGAAAATGGGCGGGCATTGCAGTAGGCTTATTCTATCTGAATTTCTTCGTCCTGGCCGCCTCGACATATGTGCGCGAAATGGAGGATTTCCTGACCACCCAGATCTATGAGGGGACACCGGGCGGAGTCATCCGGTTCATGAGTCTTGTCATCCTGGTGTATGGCCTGCGTCTGGGACTGGAGGTGGTGGGCAGGGCGGCACAGGTGTTTTTTCCGCTGTTTGCCCTATTCCTGGTCTCGCTGATGGTCCTCTTATTTCCGCAGGTTCAGATAGACCGGCTGTACCCGATGATGACCACGCCGCTGCCTGGGATGCTGCATACCATTATGTTTGGGGTCTTTTACCCGTTCGGGGAGCTGTGCGTCTTCTTAATGGTGTATCCCTTTACCCGCAAGAACCGCAAGATCAATCGTGACATCTTCATTGCACTCTTCGCGGGATCCGTTGGGCTGAATCTGATTCTGTTCCTCTCGCTGACCGTGCTGGGCGTCTATTTCTCGGAGCATAATTTCTATGCCGCCTATATCCTGGCCCAAAAAATCAATGTTGCCAACTTCCTGCAACGGCTGGAAGCGCTCATGGCCACCGCCTGGATTATTACCACTTATTTCAAAACAGCGCTGTATTTCTATGCCTTCGTCCTGGGGACTGCACAAATGTTCAAGCTGAAAAGCCACCGTCCGCTGATCTTCCCGGTTGCCTTCCTGATCTATGGACTGTCCCAGCTCAGCTCCAATGATATTGTTTTTTATGTAAAAGAAATTCCAGCCTATTGGGTCGATTGGAACCTCACACTCTCCTTCGTTCTCCCAATGACGATCTTTATCGTCTATAAGGTTAGAAAACGCAAACCTGCCTCACAAGGATAAAAGAAGGAGCTGTTACTGTAGCGTTCTCCCAGCAGGTCCCCTATAATAGGAAGCAATGAAATGTTTCTATTTTGTCATTGTGGGGGATGAACTGCAGCATGATGAAACAGCTATTCGAGCCTGTACTGTTCGATAACCGGCAGTCGCTGATCTGGGACTACCGGATCTATACCGATGATCATTACAAGGGGTATTACCACTGGCATCAATGCTGTGAAATCATGTTCGTGCACCGGGGACAAGGCAGTATTGTGGTCAACCAGCAGATGTATGATATCGGTCCGGGGATGCTATTCTTTTTCCAGCCCTATCAGCTGCACCGGATCTATTCAGAGGTCTCCCCAGAGCGTCCGTTCGTACGCACCATCTTCTATCTCGACCCGCATACTGCCGAGCAGCTGCTCCAGGGCTTCCCCAAACGCAGGGCCGCCTTCTCTACACTCTGGCAGGGCAGCAATCCCTCCTGCGGCTTCGATCTCAGTGACCGCATGGAGACTGTGGAATGGATCTACTCGAATTATAACCAGTGCCGGAGTAAGAGCGGGGAAGAGAGTGAGGATATCTCCATGCTCCTTCTACAGCTCCTCAGCTGTCTGGGAACTGGAGAACAGTCGCTGATCCATACCGGAGACAAGCGGCAGCTTCGCTATTCAGAGCAGATCATGAACTGGATTGAAGCCCATTACCACGAGGAGATTAGTCTGGAGCAGCTGGCCGCAGAGACTCATCTGTCGAAATCTTATGTGTCGCGGATTTTTCATCAGGAGACCGGCGGACGGCTCGTAGATTATCTTACAGCCCGGCGGCTGAAGCAGGCCTGCCGGATGCTAGAGACCACAGACCTTACGGTGGAGCGAATCGGCAGCGCTGTCGGATTCCCGAATCCTTCCTACTTCAACCAACTGTTCAAACGGGTGCTTGGCCTTTCTCCGCTGCAATACCGCAAGGGAACCTGAGAGGTACTTGCGAGGAATAGGACAATATAACAACATTTCGTGATATCAAAAGACAACTTCCAGTTCGATAGAGGCGTTATACTGAGGCCATAATCTAATTCCTTTGGAGGCTTCAGCGATGACTATAGCTTATTGGCAGGAAGTAATGAACCGTCTGGAACCGAAAGTGAACGGCATGATCCAGCAGATCGGAACGCGGAGTCCTCATGCTGCGGGAGCAGACGGCAGATTCGATAATCCCGGGACCGACTGGTGGACCTCCGGCTTCTGGCCGGGAATACTCTGGGTTATGTATGACATGACCGGCAAGGAAGCTTATAAGGATGCAGCCTGGCCCTGGGACGAAACGATTGGACAGTGGTTCGCGAAACCGACCGAAGAGCTGCATCATGACGTAGGCTTTCAGTTCCTGGCCACTGCGGTGATTAAGCATACGCTGATCGGTGATGCAGAGGGCTTGCGCCGGGGACTTGAAGCGGCTAACTACCTCGCTGCGCGTTATAATCCTGCAGGTAAGTTCATCCGCGCCTGGAACGGGGACAAGCACGGCTGGGTGATCATCGACTGCATGATGAACATCTCGCTGCTGTTCTGGGCCAGCCGGGTGACTGGTGATCCGCGCTACCGTCTTATTGCGGTCAGCCATGCCGAGACCGCTATGACTTATGGTGTGCGCGAGGACGGGTCCACCAAGCATATTCTCTCTTTCGATGCCGCGACCGGCGCTTATCTGGAGAACTTCGGCGGTCAGGGATATTCCCCTGAATCCTGCTGGAGCCGGGGTTCAGCCTGGGGGCTATACGGCTTCACGAACACCTACCGTAACACCGGGGACGTGCGTTTCTTGAATACTGCTAAACGTATCTCCCATTATTTCATCGCGGCTCTCCCGGAGGATCACGTGCCGCACTGGGACTTCCGGCTTGCAGATGACAAGCGCATGTTCAGAGACAGCTCAGCCGCCGCGATTGCCGCCTCTGGCCTCCTTGAGCTGGCAGAGCTTGTGCCGCCGGGTGAGAAACGTGTGTATGCGGATGCCGCGGAGCGGATTCTGCGTTCACTTACAGAGAATTATGCCACCTGGGACCAGCCGGACCATGAAGCCATTCTGCTGCATGGAGCCGCCAGCGGGGATTCGCTCACAAATGTGTCGCTGATCTACGGCGACTACTACTATGTTGAAGCCGTAGCGAAGCTGAACGGCTGGAAGCACCGGTTGTTCTAGTCTGGCTGGAAGCAGGCTCAGACAGCTTGCATGGATGCGCGAGTCCAATGTAATCGGAAAACCGATCACATTCGGCACTGCGTGGGCGCATTTCTCCGACTTCACCTGTTTTCTTCAAGTGAGTTCCGCCGCAGTTATACAAAAATAACAATAAAAAACAAACAGCGAATCCCCGCCATGGGAGATTCGCTGTTTAAGTTAACACCGCCGGATATCCGGCTTCTACTGCCTACTTCTTCTGCTCCTCCAGCCACAGAATGGCCGTTACCCCGCGCGGGTAATATTTACTGCCGGTGATTTCGCCGGAGATAATCTGGTCGCTCCAGCTCCAGATCGAGAGCTGCGGATGCGTAAGCCAGGCCGTATGGGCCTGATCTGCTGCGCGCCCCTTCTCATCCCATTCCAGGCCGAGAATTTCTCTGGCGATGAACTGGGAGAGATAGATTTTGCTCAGCCAGCTGTTATTGCTGGTGGAGGAGATTTTCCAGCCGCTGTCCTCGAACAGGCAGACTCCCTCCACAAGCACAGCCTTCAGATGCGTGTCCAGTGCCTCAAGATATTCGCCGAACCGTCCTCCGCGCTCCAAGGCTTCCTTGCAGCCTGTGAAATAAGGGAATACCAGGCCTTCAATGGCCGGGATAATCTTCGAATCATTGCCTTCGCCGATGACCGCCGGAATGTAGCCGCCTTCGGTCACACTAGCCACGATGGTAGCCGCACACAGTTCAGCTTGCCGGCCGGCAGTCTGGGACAGCTCCGTATTGCCGTTGTCGCGGAAAATCCGCTCCATAGCCAGATAAGCAGCCCAGCATTTTCCTGCCAGATAAATATTGTTGCGTGCCTGGCCCAAAGAGACATCCAGACTGTCATAGGTCGTAATCTCAGCACCGCCCATGGTCCGTGAGCTGTCGAGTGCCATCACACCATTGCGCTTCGCCGGGTCCGGATGATCCCGGTTCAGCATGCTCTGCAGGCAGCTCTCCAGAACGGTAAGGTTGCGCTCCATCCAGCTGCGGTCGCCCGTGTGCTCCACATAGGTCGCCGCAGTAAGAATCCAGTTGACCAATTGCTCGTGGGTCATATGCGAGAAGCAGCCGTCAATGCCGTACAGCTCATAGGAGGAATACTCCGGACGCGACACGGCGTTCGCTACTCCCATATCATGCGTGAAGCTAAGTCCGCCCGGATACTCGGCCGGGTCCCCAGGGAAGCGGACGGTGTCGACATAACTGAACCGGTCCACGAACATATCCAGCTCATTGCGGACGGTCCACGGGTTCATCTTGAGCTCGTAGAACAGCTGGTCTACCGTAAGATCGAACGTGTTCATCATCCGGTATTCGCCTTCGTTGACGACCCAGAACGGCTGGCCTTTGTACTCCAAGAGCTCGGTAGAGCCGTAATAGCTACGGATAGCGTGAGCAAGCATGAAAGTCTGGTCGTCACTGAGCCCCGTTCCCTCCAGCATCCCGTTCGCCTCTTCAGCCTGCTGCTTCAGCGTGTCGAACCGGGATAACGCGTATTCCGCAACAGCTTCCACATTGCTGTAATAGCGGTTATAGTAATAGCTCGCATCCATTCCTGAAGTCACATAACCGGAGCGGTGGAAGCAGACCGCGAACTGGTACACCTTGCGTTCACCGGCGGGCACATCCATAATAAGCGCGCCAACCTGCCCCAGCCCGAACGTCCAGTTCTCCTCCAGCTCCGCTGCAAGAATATCCTCCATTGTAAAATGCATTGCCGCCTTAACACTTCCCTGCTTCGCGGCAATCGCCAGGAACCGGCCCTGACCGACACCCGTCAGATCCTCCTGGCCGCCATCGAATCTTCTCAGGGCGCTATACGGGTCATTCCCCTGGAAGCCGAAGAAAGCACGGCGCGTAGAGCTGCCCGCTGTGTTATCGACTTCAAGCTCTACCAGCACTGCTGGCAGCAGCACTTCCTTCAACTCTGCGTCCGAGGCCGTCTCCGGGTCCGGAACGGGCCGGACGGGTGACAGAATACGGAAGGTCAGATCGCCGGCCTGCCAGCTGTCCGTTGTAAGCCGGAAATCGCGCGTAATTTCATCTTCCCCGAAGTGAAACAGCATCTGCGGCTTGTCCGGACTCGGGTCCGGGTTCTCGATGTCGTAGCGTTTGCTCTCATCGTCGCTGCCCTGCTCATGGAAAGGAAACGTGTCGTAACCATGGTTATCCTTACGCGCAAGGCCGATATATATGTTCTGTCTCGGCGGTCTGCCAAGTTCCAGGTCAAAGCCACCGGACGCTCCTTGAAATCCGAGGGTGAAGCTTGAGAATGATCCTATCGGTGAATGATGGGCATTGAAGAATTTGTTCGTTGGCATACAGTATATACACTCCCTCCAGCTATGTCCCGGCAGTGCCGGGCTCTAGCTCTATGTTAGCGCTATCCTCCCCTCAGGCAACAGGCGCAAAGCCGCCAATTATTTGGACAAATCAATCGGACACAGCGGCCTATGCTATAATAGATCCATCTTTTAACAAAGAAGAGGTTGAACATGAACGTATTAGATCCCGGCACACAGCATTCCATGGATGGACGCATGTCCCCGGATGTTCAGGCTGCCTTCCATCTCTTTGCCGCCCACTGGCGCAAGGTGAACAAGGAGTGGCAATATCCGGCACACACTCACCCGATGTTCGAGATCAACATCGTTCTGCAGGGCTCGCAGCGCATGGCCGTAGGCGGACAATCCTACATCCAGGAGAGCGGCGACATTCTGTTCATCCGCCCCGGTGTGCTGCACTCCAGTCTGGGCGCAGCCTCAGGCGACGAGATGTCTTATTACTGCCTGCACTTCGACATTGACGATCTGGTTCTGCGCCGCTCCTTAATGACAATGGATACCGTCAGTCTAAGCGGAGACACCCCGGAGCTGAAGGCGATCCGTTCTTCCCTGGACGACATCATCCGCTCGACCATTCTCCCGGAGGCCAGTGATGCGCAGCGGGGCCGGCTTGTGATGCTGAGCGCTTCGCTCCAGTTCTTCGCCGCCCTTAGCGGCTGGGTACTGGCTGCCCTGCCTTCCCCTGCCCGGAGCACCCTGCCGGGAGTGACGGAGAAGACCGTTGCGCTGGCGAATGCCATTGAAGGGCTGCTGCAGGAATCCGTCTTCACGGCTGCGGCATCAGGAAGCAGAGCCGGAAGTATCGAAGAGATCGCAGCCAGACTCGGCTATAGCACGAGCCACTGCAACCGCGCCTTCCGGCAGATCTACGGGCTGCCGCCCAGGCAGTATCTCTCCGATCTCATTATCCGCCATGCCAAGCTGCTGCTGCTGGATAACAGCCTGTCTGTAGAGAGCATCGCCTACCGGCTGGGCTACCGCGATGTGTCCCATTTCAGCAAGCAGTTCAAGCGCTGGACCGGTCTGCCCCCCATGGGCTACCGCCAGCTTACGGAAGAGCCGGGCAAGACAGGCGACGGAGCGCCCCTCCCACACTCAGGGAGAGCTACATAATGAAGATATACTATTTCAAACCAGAATCCGGCAAACCCATACCCCGCCGCCTACATGACTCTCTAACTGACAATGAAGAGGACTGAGATTCCGCTATATGAGCAAATTAGGTGAAAATCCGGGCTAAGCGGACAGAGAATCCTTTATGCGTCCTAATATATGTCCTTTGAGGCTCAAAAGCATAAGTTAGCGGAATCTCAGTCCGTTTCGGCACTATCAAGCTTGATTATGGCAAAATAAAGGTACCTCAGTCCACTTCAGTTGTAAGCTCACCGAGAGCGCACACGGAGGACACGAGAAGCACGAAGTAGCGCAGCGCAGAATTGCGGAATCAGCCGGGTGAAGCCGGGGACTCCAGCCGGACCCGTGGTACCATACAACTAGAATTGAGCTGCTATGCGGTTGAATTTTTTGTTAAATGTCTTATATCATATTTGTAAAAGTTGGTGACCCTATGATCTATCTCATTAAATTCGTATACAGCTTCATCCTGCCACCCGGGATATTCGTCCTGCTGCTGCTGGGCATGGTGGTCTGGCTGTGGAAAAATAGCCGCCGTCCTGCGGTCGTGCTGCTATGCGTCACGCTCCTGCTCTATCTGTCGATGACCTCTGCTGTCAGCGATACGCTGATCGGGAGCCTGGAACGGAAGTACCCTCAGCCTGCTGCCGCAGAGGGCGATGTGATCGTAATCCTTGGCGGAGGGGCCACCTCCGGCACCCCGGATCTGGACGGGCAGGGCAATATGTCCGGTCCAGCGGCGAACCGGCTGCTGGCGGCTGCGCGGCTGTACCGCGAGACTGGCCTGCCCATCATTTTCTCCGGGGGACAGGTATTCGCCGACAGCGGCAATGAAGCGGATATCGCCCGGCGGCAGCTCATCGGCCTCGGCATCCCCGCAGAGGACATCCTGCCGGAGAACCGCTCGCTCAATACGGAGCAGAATGCGGTCAATACCGCGAAGCTCATGCAGGAGCATGGCTTAAGCCGTCCCGTTCTGGTAACTTCCGGCTTCCATATGCCGCGCAGCATGGTCCAGTTCGAGCATGCCGGACTTACGCCGCAGGCTTTTCCGGTAGATTTCCAAGCCAGCCGTCCTATGTCACTCTATGTAAGCAAATTCACTCCATCTGCCGGAGCCGTCTCCACAACCGGACTTGCGCTGAAGGAGTATCTGGGGTTAATGGCCGCGAAGCTGCTGCCTTAAGTAGCCTGTATGTGAAGAAGGGAAGAAGCAAAGAAAGTGAGGTAACATAACCAATGAACCCGTACGATGAAGAGAAGTTAACCGGCGGAAATGTAAATGAGATCATCCGCAAGGCAGACACCGTCCGCCGTCCCACAGGGAGCTGGAGCACGAGTATTCATGCACTGCTCCATCATTTGGAGCAGCAGAATTTCGCAGGAGCACCCAGATTCCTAGGCGTAGATGAAGCAGGGCGCGAGATTCTATCCTTTCTTCCCGGTGAGGTTCCGGGCAACGCTTATCCTGAGCTGGAGCCGTACATGTGGTCTGAAGAGACCCTTACTAGCCTAGCGCGCCTGTTACGCAGCTATCATGATGCAACGGAGGGTTTTGTAACGAATAGTATACATACGAAGTGGCAGCTCTCCTATGCCGATCCTGCGGCACATGAAGTGATCTGCCATAATGACGCGGCATTGTACAACGTGGTGTTTCAGCATGGTGCGCCCGTGGCGCTGATTGATTTCGACATGGCCGGTCCGGGCCCGCGCCTATGGGATATTGCCTATACCCTCTACACTTCAGTTCCGCTCGCCGGTTTTGCACCCGACTATCTGACAGGCTCCACGGTACCTTACCAGGCAGCCCTGCATGCAGCGGACCGGCAGCGGCGGATTGAGCTGTTTTTCGAAGCCTATGGACTCCCTGTCCCGGAAGATCTGCACGACTGGTTGACCCGGCGGCTCACAGCTATGTGCGATACGCTGAAGAAGGAGGCTGAGGCGGGCAACCCGGCTTTTGTCAAAATGGTGGAAGAAGGGCACCTGGCCCACTACGAGCGCGAGCTGCAATTCATAGCTGACCATTATAGCGAATGGACTACTGCTTCTCTTTGAAAAAGCGCAAAAAGTAAAAAAGCAGCAATTCTCACATGACCAGGGAGAGTTGCTGCTTTTATTTTTGCTAATGAAGAGTGAATTTCGCATCCCGCTTACTCTACTCTTTAATCAAATCTGTAAAAACCGCAGACACCGCTTCGCCCAGCAGCTTCGGCTCAAGCTCCATCTGAACGCCTATCCGGCCTGCGCTGACTGCGATGACCTCAAGCTCCGCCCCACTGCTGTGAATGAACGTAGGGTAAAGCTTCTTCATGCCGACAGGGGAACAGCCTCCGCGCACATATCCCGTGTGCTTCAGCAGCTCCTTCAGCGGCAGCAGCTCGATCTTCTTCACTCCGGCAGCTCTGGCAGCTCTCTTCAGATCCAGCTCCTCAGCAACCGGGATCACATAGACATACGGCTGCGGTCCGCTGTGTGCGACCAGTGTCTTGAATACTACCTCAGGAGGCAGACCGATCTTCTCAGCAACCGCTGTTCCGTGAATGAGCCCGTCCTCATTGTCGTAGCTATGAATGGTGTAGCTTATCTTCCTTGCATCCAGTATGCGCATGGCATTCGTTTTGTTCATTTGCCGCTCCCCCTAATCCCGGGGGTAATTGATTTGCATAATGTCCATGAACGGCACCTTGATAATCTCTTCATTATTTCTGACATGCACCCTGCCGGTACGCGAATCCATCTCTACAATAACCCCGCGCACCTCTTCTTCCTTCCCCCAGACCGTCAGCAGAATCTCAGAATTCTCCTGCTTCGCCTCTACCAGCTGGTTGCCCAGCTCTTCAAGCACGAATTCGTCGCGGGTTGGACGTTTTGCCACTTTTGCCTTCGCCACACTTTGCCTCCAGTAAGCCATTACAGAATATAGGATAATGTCCGGTGTAAATGCTCCTGTCTATTATACCATGAGAGGAAGCCTGATTTTACACAAATCACGATTATTATTCAATCATTATGCAAAAGCGCAGCCCCCGCGATGCCCGGATGGGTCATTTCATACGGGTCCAGAATCAGGTTCAGCTCCTCTTCGCTCAGCACATTGTACTTCAGACATAAGGCCCGCACCGATTCTCCGGTCAGAATGGCTTCTCTGGCAATCCGCGAGACGACCTCATAGCCCAGATGCGGATTCACGGCGGTAATGATGCCGACGCTTCGCTCCACCTCACGCGCAAGCTTCTCCTTGTTGGCTTCAATTCCTGCCAGACAATAGTCGGTGAACACCCGGAAGGAATTGTTCATGATGCTGATCGACTGAATCAGATTGAACACCATCACCGGCTCCATAACGTTCAGCTCCAGTTGACCGGCCTGAGCGGCGAGACAGATCGTATGATCATTGCCAATCACCTGAAAAGCTACCTGGTTAATCACCTCGGCCATCACCGGATTCACCTTGCCGGGCATGATGGACGATCCCGGCTGGCGGGCCGGCAGCGTAATTTCATTGAAGCCGGAGCGCGGGCCGGAGGCCATCAGGCGCAGATCATTGGCAATTTTGGACATATTCATCATGCAGACCTTCAGGGAAGCCGAGACTTCGGTATAGGCATCCGTATTCTGCGTGGCATCCACCAGATGCTCCGCGCTGACCAGCGGCAGACCGCTGATCTCAGCCAGCAGCTCGACGACCCGCGTAATATACCGGGGATCGGCGTTCAGTCCGGTACCCACGGCGGTCGCACCCATGTTCACCTCATAGAGATGGCCCCGCGTATGCTCGATCCGCTGAATGTCACGCTCCAGCACCCGGCTATACGCCTCGAATTCCTGTCCGAGACGGATCGGCACCGCGTCCTGCAGGTGGGTCCGCCCCATTTTGATGACGGAATCGAATTCAGCCGCCTTCTGCAAAAACACACCGTGCATCGTCCGCATCGTGATCAGCAGCTGCTCCAGCAGCGATAGTGTGGCAATATGAATCGCCGTCGGAAAAGCATCGTTCGTCGATTGCGCCATATTCACATGAGTGTTCGGACTAAGCTGCAGGTAATCTCCCTTGGCCTTGCCCAGCAGCTCCAGCGCACGGTTCGCAATCACTTCATTGGCATTCATATTGAGCGAGGTGCCTGCGCCGCCTTGAATCGGATCCACGATGAACTGCTCATCCCAGTTCCCCGCAATCACTTCATCTGCCGCTTGGACGATGACCTCCCCCAGGCCCTTATAGAGGCGGCCGATTTCCATGTTGGCGAGCGCAGCGGATTTTTTGACAATCCCCATCGCCTTGATTAATTCATGATGCACACGGTAGCCGGTAATCGGGAAATTCTCCACCGCCCGCAGGGTCTGTATCCCGTAATAGGCCTGATGCTCCACCTGCTTGCTGCCCAAAAAATCCTTCTCCAGCCGATATTCTGTCTCTGTCATCCTGCTCTCCCCCATGTCTTCAGTAGTAGATCCTCAGCTGCTAATTAGTCAACTTATTCTTTCCTTGCAGCCCTAAAGATATTACCTTCATTGCTGCTCCATGCTCAGGCCCTATGCGAGTAGCGCAAAGAACCCGGCAGCCATTGCTGACCCCCGGGCTCTATGTCATTGTAGCTTAAAATTTGAGATAGTTCCAATCTGAAAAAATCTTAAGATCCCCAGGGGGCGGAGTGTCCCGTTTAGACCTTATAATGTTCAAATGATACCGGTTTGCCGTTAATCTGCGAACGTATTCCCGTATGCTTATTGTCAATGCTGAGCTGCAGGTGTTCATTCCCGCTCCAGGCCGTATACGCTGCCGAGAGGTTCTCTCCCTCCGTAAATTCCGGTGCCCGCTTCATAGCGGCTGCGGCGAATTCGTCAAGACTGTGTATCCCCAGCTCTGCCGCCTGATCTGTGCTAAGCGCTTCGACCACGACGCCTCCCGGCATGTTCTTGGACGTTACCTCCAGATAGGATGGCCGCTCCAGCAGTTCATATTCCTGTGATACATAGACGGCAAAATACACATTGCCCGCATAGCCAAGCAGCGCCTTGGGCTGCCTGATCCATTCGCCCAGCGGAAGCACCCCGACAATGGCCGTATCCTCTCCTTCGGGCACCGGGAACAGCGACAGGATCGTGTTCCGATGATACAGCACCTCCATATAAGGACTCTGGTGCCGGGGATCGCCCGGCTGGTAGCCTTGACCCGGATGGAAAAAGTAAAGCCGGTTCACGCCTTCAGCCGCCGGAACAGGCAGTGAGAAGGCCCAACGCAGCTGCTCATTGTCGAATTCCTCCACCCGCTCCCACATCCCGCCTGCTGCGTAATCCTGGCAGATATAGGCGTAGGAATGCAGCGCCGGCTGGCGCTCCATGGAACCGGCAACCACCTTCTCGGTCTTCTTGCAGACCTCTACCGGTAACTGGCGGTTCAATGCAGCAGAGCACACCTCCCCCGGCGCTTCATAATAGAGGAACCCTGCGTATTCGGTACGGGGCATCTCCGGAGGCAGCGCGAAATCCCCGAACTGCACATAGTCATGCAGCACATTGCCGTCTGCCGGAATATCATGCGGCCAGCCCCGGGAATGCGCGCCTGCCCAGGCTCCTTGAAGATACCACTGGCTCCGCTCAGCCCACAGGAAGTCCAGCATCTCGCCAAGCGTCTCTCTGACGCTGCTGTCCGCTTCAAGCTCCCAGGCACAAGTGAACGCCTGCACCCAGTGCCAGAACCACGGCAGGCTGCCATACTCCGGCATGCCCTTCGCACGGATATGCGCAAGTGTAATCTCCAGACTGTGCCGCCCGTCTTCCCTGAGCTCCTCATCCTCAAACAGCTGGCCGAAGATCAGCTTCGCCGCCGTATATTTCGCTTCATGGTGGCCGAACTCCGCTACCTGCTTCCGGAAGAAGCCGCTGCGGTAGATATGTCCGAGTGCCGTATGGAATGCCACGCGCAGTCCCGCGCTGAACTTGGCAGAATATTGCTTGCAGAACCAGACCATCAGGCTGCCCATAATTTCGACCGGCAGCTCATGCGGTGCTGCTTCTCTCGGAACAGGATTTAGCCCCAGCGGCCAGTGTCCGTACAGCTTCGTGCCAGGCTGACGGTTCTGCAGAAGAACGGTCTCCAGCAGGACGGCATCCGCCTTCCGCTGCGCTTCCTCCCGGTTGAACGGCAGCTCCAGGGTATCGTCCACCGCAGCGGCAAATAAATAGGAAGCATAATAGAAGTTGTTGCGCACATCATCATGGAACCATAGCCCGCTGGCTTGCAGCGGAAGGCGCTCTGCCTCCATCGCGGCCGAATATATAATCTCCCGCTGGCGCATTTTATAAGAAGTCTTCTGCTGATGCTTAGGCTGGTCTGTCATATCGCTCACCCTCCACAGTGATATTTCTGTCGTTAACTTACAATACAATCCACTCTCTCCCACTCTATTGTGGACGCTTTCAGTTCAGATGGCAATCATATTGCGGAATAAATAAACTAAAATAAACGCACTAAAAAAGATTATACTTGATAAATGAACGTATATGGATTAAATTGTACCTATACGAACGAAAATATGTTTTCTAAGGAGACTGAATATTCGATGGAAAGACGTTTTGCATCACATCCGAATGAAGTGAAGCAGTTTGACACTGAGCGCCTGCGCAAGGAATTCCATATTCCGGTTATCTTTGCACCAGACGAGCTGAAGCTTGTCCTGACTCATGAAGACCGCATGATCGTTGGCGGAGCGAATCCGGTGAACGGCGAGGTGGCTCTGACTACGGACCTCAAGGAACTTGGCGTAACTTACTTCCTGGAACGCCGCGAGCTGGGGATCATCAATGTCGGCGGACCAGGTTCGGTTGTTGTGGACGGAACTGAATATGAGGTCGATTTCAAGGAATGCCTGTATGTGGGCCAAGGCTCGAAGGATGTTATTTTCAAGAGTGCGGACAGCGCAAAACCGGCAAAATTCTATCTGAATTCCGCTCCGGCTCACCAGTCCTACCCGACTACGAAAACTACGCTGGCTGAATCCGAATCCGGGGCTATGGGCGGTCTGGAGAATTCCAACGAACGGACGATTCACCGCTTCATCCACACGAACGGCGTGCAGAGCGCACAGCTTGTAATGGGGATGACTCAGCTGAAGCCGGGCAGCATGTGGAACACCATGCCATCTCACACGCATCCGCGCCGGATGGAAGCCTACTTCTATTTCGATCTGCCGGATGATTCTATCGTCTTCCACCTGATGGGCGAACCGACCGAGACCCGCCACATTGTAATGCACAATGAACAGGCTGTCATCTCGCCAAGCTGGTCCATTCACAGCGGTGTGGGCACGCATAACTATACCTTCATCTGGAGCATGGCCGGAGACAATAAGCGGTATGATGATATGGACCCCGTAGGGATGAAAGAATTACAATAGAAGCAAATCAACTACGGAAAGATGAGGCAGGCGGATGAACCCGATACGGCGGCACGAGATGATTATGGAAGTTATGCTGAACCAGAAGGATGTAACCGTGAATGAATTGAGCGACAAGCTCCAGGTTACCGGCAAAACGATCCGCGAGGATTTAAGCAAGCTGGAGGAACAGGGACTGATTATGCGCGTCCACGGCGGCGCCGTGCTGGCACAGAGCGATCAGTTCGGCATTCTGCCCCTGCGCAATCCGCTGGATAAATACGCCGAGGAGAAGACGGAGATTGCCCGGTGTGCGCTGGCGCATATCGCTCCAGATGACATCATTGCCTTGGACGGCGGAAGCACAACGCTTGAGATTGCCCGGCGGCTTACGAATATTCCCCTTACGGTCATTACCAATGATGTCTACATCATCAGTGAGCTGGTTTCCAGAGATAACATCCGGCTGGTCGTTCCCGGCGGTTACCGTGTCCGCAATATGCTGGCCGGTCCTGAAGCCGTGTCCTATGTACAGAAGCTTAATATTCAAAAAGCCTTTCTCTCGGCCACAGCCGTTCATATTGAACACGGCCTGTCCATATACACCGGCGACTTCATCGATTTCAAACAGGCCTTAGTCTCCACGGCCCGCCAGGTGTTCGCCGCATGCGATCATCACAAGTTCGGTCAGACCGCGCTTCGCACCTTCGCTTCCCTGCAGGAGGTCGATGTGCTGCTGACAGACAGCGGGCTTGCCCCGGAGACTGCCGGGCTGTTCCGCAAGGCTGGCGTCAACATTGAATGCGGGTAATTATATAATTCAACTAGCTCAAAGGAGAGATTAATCATATGTCATCTTTATTCAGCTTGGCAGGTAAAACAGCAATCGTAACAGGCGCAGCGCAAGGGCTTGGACAAGGCATTGCCATCGCCTTCGCAGAAGCCGGTGCAGACGTAGTCTCCGTATCTCTTAATTCCAGTGACGAGACTGTAGCAGCCTGTGAAGCTTTTGGCGTCAAAGCACTGAGCATCGCCACTGACCTCAGCGACCATTCCAAGCTTCAAGGCATGTTCGACGAAGCCGTTGCCTTCACCGGCAAAGTGGATATCCTCGTCAACTGTGCAGGCATGATCCGCCGCACTCCGGCCAAGGACCATAGTGAGAAGGACTGGTTCGATGTCATTAACCTCAACCAGAACACGGTCTTCCTGCTGTCGCAGATTGTCGGACGTCACTTCCTGGAACGGGGAAGCGGCAAAATCATCAACATCGCCTCCATGCTCTCCTACCAGGGCGGCATCAACGTGCCGGGCTACACAGCAAGTAAGCATGCCGTAGCCGGTCTGACCAAAGCCTTCGCCAATGAATGGGCAGGCTCGGGCCTTAACATCAACGCGATTGCTCCAGGCTACATGGCTACTGAGAACACCGCTCCAATCCGTGCGGACCAGAGCCGCTCCGACTCCATCCTTGACCGTATTCCAGCCGGACGCTGGGGAACTGCCGAAGATGTGAAGGGCCCTGCCGTATTCCTGGCCTCTGCCGCTTCCGACTACCTGAACGGCCACATTCTCAATGTGGACGGCGGCTGGTTGGCTAGATAAGGAACGACAAGTGGAAACGGGTGCCGACCTTACAGGAACGGCACCTATACAACGAACCCCCGGTTGCTTCTTAATGAAGCATGGCCGGGGGTTTTGTATGTTCCTTATAGTCTGCTCATGAGCTGAGGCCGGGTTATGTTGTCCGAAATTCTTTTGAGACAGAATAGATTACCAATTACGAGAACTGCGAGATAGATCATGGACCCCATTAGCATGTTCGGAGCCAAGTAGATGATCGCTAATACCGGGAACACAAACAGAACCGACAGAAGGCTTGTCGCATACAAGCCCTGACGCGGAGTTCTGAGCCGCAGAGAAAGAATAGCTGCTATGAACATCATGGCGATGGATGAGAGCAGACCAACGGGAAACAGCAGGATAAGCTGGGCAGCCGTATAGCCTTGGATGGAGACAAGATCAGGCTTGATCAGCGCTGCAATAGTTACGCCTGCTAACGTCAGCAGGGATGAGACGGTCAGCATGACCGACGTTACCAGCACTGGAATCATACATTTGGCCAGAAAGACCGGCCGGATCTGCAGAGGTGTAGACAATAAGGCTTCCCCTGTCTTATATACTTTTTCCCCGCCTATGGAGTACGCTATTAAGTTGGTCGGTACTCTCAGTATTATTAGCACGGTTAGCAGAACGGCATAGTTGAGGTCAAGCGTTCCCGTATAATACAGCAGCAGACACATCATAGCAACGGGCGAGAAGCACAGAAATCCAAAGCTCAGGAGCATCCTTTTCAAGGACATTAACACCTTCCACTCCAATCTCAACACTATGCCAAACTGAGATCTCGGGAGAGCTAATGATATACGCTGCTGATGTGCGCTCTCCGGCTTCTGGATGGTTATGGGCTGGAAGAAATCCGGCTGCTTCATCCTCCGGATCTTCGCTGCGAACATCGATATAACCCCAAGGTAAATCAATGTACAGATACAACTTGTGATCAGCGCCGACAACAAATCCGCGGTTTCTATAACCGACAGACAGACGACAAACAGAAAGCTCAGAGGATAAGCCATTATCGACACCCGCTGGTTGGCAGCCCGCAAATCTCCTGATGTGGAGGAAACATACACCCCGCCCATGCATATTGCACTATAATTCAATGCAGCTACAACCATGATGCACATCCATTGCCAAAGAATCAACGCCGCTCCGCCGCCGGCAAGATAGCTCGTTAACGCAGAGCAGAGAACGGTTATAGTGAAGTAGCCCAGCGCAAATAAGAAGCAGAACTCAAACTTCCTCCAGAGCATGCTTTTCCCATGGATGGGACTGGACAGGAGTGTCTCCAAAGTGCGGTGCTCCCGTTCTCCCGCAATGCTGCCGGATAACATGGGTATTAGTAAGACTGCCGTAAGTAATGCTGCGGCAGTTAAGGAGACTTCTACCCCGTGCATGAACAGTGGAAGGATTATACCGGTAATGCCTATGGACAGGCCGTAAAAGAAGAGCATCCCTTTGTCACTTACAAACTCTGCGCACTGAATACGAAAAACGGGATAGGATCTGTTCATCGGCCTCCCCCCTGCTCCATATCCATGTACAGCTTCTCAAGACTGAATTGCCCGTTGTCCATGTAATGCTTGCTGTCTTGGAGCGCTGAGATGGAATCGGTAAAAATATTCCGCCCGTGCCGCAGAATCGTGATTCTATCGCACAGCTTCTGGACCTCTTCCAGATGATGCGTGGTCATAATGATGGTGGTCCCCTCTTCCTTCGCCAGCCGCAATAACATCTTCCTTAGATCGGCTGTGCTAACAGGATCCAGCCCATTCGTAGGCTCATCCAGGATCAGAAGGCGCGGTTTATGCAGTATGGCCCGGATCAGGGCAACCTTTTTCTTCATGCCGGTAGACAAGCCCTTAATCATCGTTCGTTTCTTGTCATGCAGTTCAAATGTCCGCAGCAGCTCGTCAATACGGCGACTGGATTCTACACGGCTCATACCATAAATATCAGCGTAATACATCAGGTTATCCCAGACGCTCAAAGACTCGTACAACCCTGTATCTTCAGATAAAACACCGCACAGCCCGCGCACACTATCCCCCTCCTGTATAGGATTCTTCCCAAAAACAATGACCTCCCCGTCGTCCGGCTCCAGCAGACCAAGCAGCAGGCGAAGCGTTGTGGTCTTTCCCGCTCCATTGTGCCCAAGCAGTGCGTAGACCTCGCCCTCCGCGATACTCAGATCCAGGCCGTTTACGGCAGCGACATCGCCAAAGGACTTTCTGACCCCTGCGAACCGTATATTCTCCATGCTCCCCGCACCATCCTTTAGGTTATCTTATGTATAGCTTACTGCACATATTTAGTGTAGTCAACTACACATAAATGGTATAGTGAACTTGACTAAGCCCGTAACCGTGCAACATAATAACAGAGTTGAGGTGCAGATAACATTACTTCAGGGGAGGTGGCTGATTATTGAAGACAAGAATACGCGAGCTGCGAAAAGAGCGGCGGATTTCCCAAGAGGAATTGGCTAAGGCACTGCGTGTCACACGGCACACCATCACTTCAATCGAGAATGAAAAGTACATCGCCTCCCTCCCGCTTGCCTATAAAATTTCAAAATTTTTCGGTTTGCCGATCGAGGATATTTTTGATTTTTCAGATGTGGAGGATATCGACTATGAAGTCTTTTGAACAGGAGCTGCGGCGGCGGATCGTTATCAATTCCTTCTACGCGGTAAGTATGGGGATAACCGTTATTGTGGCGTTTATACTCAAAGCATTCGTGTGGGGCAGGCTCGACGCGCTGGACAGCTGGGATATAGGGATTCTCGCCGGTTTATTGTCCGGTTCGTGGATTTCTGCCGCTCTCCGTATTGCCAGACTCCGCAAGGCGCTCAAAAACCCTGAAATACTAGAAGCGTTACATATTGCCGCGCAAGATGAACGAAACCGGATGATCGCCTTAAAAACGGGCAGGGCTGCTATACGTCTTTTCTTTCTTTTATTGTCTCTTTCTGCTGTCGCCGCCTCTTTGATTAACCAAACTGTGTTCTTAACGATTGCCGTTACGTTGATTACACTTCTGTCGTTGTACCTTCTGCTATCGGCATACTACTCCCGGAAAATTTAACTTACCGGACATTGGAGGCGAACTGTATGAACGAAGAATTATTAGCTACATTTGATGAACAAGGGAACCGGACGGGGACGGCTCCCCGGGACGAGGTGCACCGCCAAGGCCTCTGGCATGAGACCTTCCACTGCTGGTTTGTCCGTAAAGCTGACAGCGGGCTGAGAATCTGCCTCCAGCTGCGCAGTCAGCAAAAGAAAGATTATGCCGGGCTGCTAGACATCACCGCTGCCGGACATCTGCTGGCAGAGGAGACGGCCTTGGACGGTATCCGCGAGGTCCAGGAGGAACTGGGGCTTGCGATAGCTTTTGACGAGTTGCAGCCGCTGGGGGTCATCCCCTACCAGATGGATTCTGCCGGATTCATGGACCGTGAACGGGCACATGTATATGTCTATGAGAACCGCTATGCGCTCAGTGCATTCACCCCACAGCTGGAAGAGGTGGCAGGCATCGTAGAGGCCCGCTTCGCTGATTTCCGCAGCTTCATCTCGGGAGCAGACAGCAAACTTCAAGTACAGGGCTTCCAGATTAACGGGAACGGTGAACGAACGGGCATCGATGAGCTGGTGGACTTCACGCGCTTTGTCCCGCATGAGCATGAATATTTTAGGCGGGTGATTGAGGGGATTGAGCGGTTGTACGGTCCAGCCACAACCTAAGTCATACTTAAAAAGGCAGAACCCGTCGATGGGGTTCTGCCTTCTTCTGTAACTCAATGTAACTTTGCCGATACATGTACTATATTACGCGATTAAGCCGCTTCACTTATGCCTTAGCCGCTTCACGCTTCAGAATTGCCAGTCCGTTCACTGCCAGCTTCAGCTCGGCCGGAGCGGCTGCGCCGGACTCTACATCGGTGTAGGCTTGTCCGTCCAGCGCCACTACTTGCTCGGTGCCGCTGAAATTCTGCACGAAGACATAGTCATGCTCGCCATCGGAACGCAGCTGTGCGGTTACTCCGGTCGGAAGCTCAGTGTTCAGGGTGCGGCTGATCCGCTCTTTTCCGGTAATTGCGGCGTACAGGTCTACATAGAACTGCGCGTCCTTCACACGTGTTGCCAGATGATAAGCCTTACCTGCTCCCAGCTTGTTCACTGTGAGTGCAGGACGTCCGGCGTAGAAGTCGCTGCGGTAATGACCCAGCGCCTCAGCGCCTTCCAGATGAATCAGCTCGGCAATCTCATGCGCATCGTATTCCCCGCTCAGCTTCAAGCTATTGCCGGGGTCAAGCACCAGACCGTTCAGGTCGCGGCTATGCAGCCCTTCTGTCTCTTCGGCCCAAATGCCCAGCGTTCTGCGCAGCGGTCCAGGGAAGCCGCCCAGGTGACACAGATCGGTCTCGCCGACCACTCCCGACCAATAAGTGGCCAGGAAGGTTCCACCCTGCTCTACGTACTTCTCAATCCGCTTCCCGTTCTCTTCGCTGATCAGGTACAGCATCGGAGCAATTACCAGCTTATAGCCGGACAGGTCATCGCCTGAGCCTACCACATCTACCGGAATTCCCAGCTCCCACAGTCCCCGGTAATGCTGAAGCACCGTCTCTTCATATTTCAGGCCGGAATTGCGGATCCCTTGAGCATCCTTCACCGCCCAGCGGTTGTCCCAGTCGAACAGAATGGCTGTCTCAGCAGGGGTTGTAGTACCTACAACTTCCTCCAGTCCTGCCAGGGTACGGCCCACCTCAGCTACATCCTTGAAGACACGGGTCTCCGTATGTCCGCTATGGTCGATCACCGCGCCGTGGAACTTCTCGCTGGAGCCGCGGCTTTTACGCCACTGGAAGTACTGTACAGAATCAGAACCATGCGCAACGGCCTGGAGTGAGGACAGCTTGTGCATCCCAGGACGCTTCAGCTTGCTGACAATCTGCCAGTTCGTGAGGGAAGGCGTGCTTTCCATGAGCAGGAACGGCTTCTTTTTGAAGCTGCGGTACATATCATGGTGCATCGCTGTCCAAGCGGCCAAGCGGGCGTCATCATCGTCTTCGGTATATCCCCAGTCCGGGTAAGCATCCCACGATACCACATCAAGAATCTTAGCCATATTGCGGTAGTCCACGCCGTCAATCATATGCATATTGGTAGTTACCGGCAGATCAGGGTTGAAGCCGCGCACGGCGTCAATCTCATGCTGGCAGAAGTTTATCGTCTGATCACTTACGAACCGGCGCCAGTCCAGGTTAAGTCCGTGAACCTGTGTCTCACCATGCGGAGCAGGGGACTCAATCTGTTCCCAGGAAGTATACGTATGGCTCCAGAAGGTAGCCCACCAAGCGTGGTTCACCTCATCCAGATCATTGTTGTACTTCGCCTTGAGCCAGTCTCTGAAGGCATCCTGACAATAATTACAGTGACATTCGCCGCCGAATTCATTAGAGATATGCCAGCCGATCACTGCCGGATGATGCGCGTAACGCTCAGCCAGCTTGGAGTTGATCAGCGCTGTCTTTTCACGGTAGACCGGTGAAGTGAAGCAGTGATTATGACGGACGCCGTGCAGGTTGCGAACCCGGTTCCGTTCCACCCGCAGCACTTCAGGATACTTCTCGGACATCCATGCCGGACGCGCACCGCTCGGAGTCGCCAGGAAGGCGTAAATTCCGTTCTCTGCAAAACGGTCCAGGAGCTGATCCATCCACTCAAAGTTAAATACCCCTTCTTCGCGCTCCAGGGATACCCAGGAGAAAATTCCTACAGACATGACATTACAGCCTGCCAGCTTCATCATGCGGATATCTTCTTCAAGCACCCCCGGATATTTCAGCCATTGCTCGGGATTATAGTCGGCACCGTGAAGCATTACAGGAGCCTTGCTGCTGATTGCAGGAACTTTGCTGCTCATATGATTTCATCCTCTCGTTTATGTGTGGTAGTAGATGTCAGGATGGGACTTTTCACTGATACAATTTCTTCAGTAGCGCTTTCCCTCTTGCTTGTATCGATTTACACTATTTATAATAAAGGATAATCTGTAGTCAATGGTAGGATAATAATAGCGTTTGAATAGCACAAAATGAATATGAGGTGTTCGTATGCTCCCCTTCTCTCTGATTGAAATGCCGCGTGACCTGAGTGCTTTTCCCCTCTATCCGTATTCTGTCGGCCGTCATATCCAGTATCACCATGTGCGTCCTGCCGGATTCCCGGTGCATCAGATTTTTCTGATCCGCAGCGGCAGCGGGCGGTTCCGTGATCTGGAGGACGGCACCGAAACGGTGCTGCAGCCGGGGATGGCCTATGCATTTCCGCCCGACCGCGGACATGAATATTATCCGTTATCCCACGAACCGTGGCATGTCGGCTTCATCGGGTTCCACGGCAGCCAGTCTGCCTCCGTTCTGGAGGGTCTCGGCCTGCTGCCTTCGGCCCCGTTCCGCCCCGAGCGGTTCGAGGAATGCTGGGACATGCTCGGCGGGATCTGGCACACGGTGAACGGGAACAGCTCGGCGCGTCAGGAGGAACAGCCGATGCAGGAGTTATCGGTGACGCTGTACCGGCTGCTGCTGATGCTGCGCAAAAGTGAAGTCTCCACAGGTGCAGCGACCCGGCTGCAGAACGAAAACGTCCGCAACGATGCACTGAACAAAGCAGTCAGCCTGATCAACGAGCATTTCACCGAGCCGCTGCTGATCACCAATCTGGCGGCGGCTGTCGGTTATTCCGTCCAGCATTTCCAGCGTCTGTTCCTGCAGGAATACGGCGTCACTCCGCATAAATATCTGCAGAACCTGCGGCTGCAGCGCGCCATGCAGATGCTGACCGAGGACCCGGAGCGTCCCGTGCAGGATATCGCCCTCAACCTCGGCATGGAGACCAATTACTTCATCCGGGTCTTCCGGAAGGCCCATGGAGTGACTCCCGGGGTGATGCGCAGCAGGCTGCATCCGGGCAAGGATCAACTTTAAGCTTGCTGGGCAAAAAAATAGCTGCGGCACACTTCCGGAGAAGTTATGCCTCAGCTAAATAAATTAGAGTATTCCTACACCGCCGTAAACTGGCTATTGTATAAGCGGGCGTAGTAGCCTCCGCTCCCCAGCAGCTCATCATGCGTTCCGCTCTCCACGATATCCCCATCCTTCATGAACAGGATGAGATCCGCCTCGCGGATCGTGGACAGCCGGTGGGCAATCACGAAGCTGGTCCGGCCGGTGATCATTGCCAGGAAGGCCTTCTGTATCCGCGCCTCTGTCAGCGTATCAATGCTGCTGGTCGCCTCGTCCAGAATGAGCATCGGCGGATCAACCAGCATGACGCGGGCAATGGTGAGCAGCTGCTTCTGGCCCTGGGAGAGATTATCTCCCGAGGTGCTGATCTTGGTGTCATAGCCTTCAGGCAGGCGCTTGATGAAGCTGTGCGCATTCGCAGCCTTAGCAGCCGCAATCACCTCCGCTTCGGAAGCCTCCGGCTTGCCATAAGCAATATTGTCGCGGATGGAAGCCCCGTACAGCCAGGTCTCCTGAAGCACCATTCCGAAATTGCGCCGCAGACTGTCACGGGTGATGGAGGTAATATCTACTCCGTCAATTCGAATCGTTCCGCTGTCAACCTCATAGAAACGCATCAGAAGGTTAACCAGAGTGGTCTTGCCCGCCCCGGTCCGGCCGACGATCGCCACGCGTGTGCCCGGCTTCACCTCCAGACTGAAGTCCTTGATTAGCGGACGCTCTGGTGTATAGGCGAAGCTTACCTTATCGAAGGTGATTGTTCCCCGGCTGTTCTCCATCACATAGGCATCCGGCTGATCCGGGGCTTCCTGCGGGAGATCCAGAATGGTGAAGATCCGCTGCGCCGAAGCAGTGGCTGACTGCAGCTGTGTGATCACACCGGTTATCTCATTGAACGGCTTCGCGAACAGACTGGAGTAGATCAGGAAGCTGGAAAGATCCCCTACGGAGAACAGGTCTCCGATAACAAGCACACTCCCGATCATCGCAATCAGCGAGAAGGTGATATTATTGACCAGCCGCGTGGTCGGGTTCGAGAGCGAGCCATAGAACTGCGATTTCGTCCCTGTCTTGTACAGCTCATTATTACGCTCCGCAAAACCTGCAAAGGAACGGTCCTCGTAATGATAAGCCTGCACCACCTTCTGCCCGCCGACGATTTCCTCAACATAGCCGTTCAGCCCCCCGAGAATCTTGGCCTGCTCACGGAACAGCTGCTGGGAGCGCATCGTAATGAAGCGGGCAACGAAGAAGGTTGCCGGAGCAGACAGCAGCACCACCAGTGTCATTATAGGGCTGATATAGAGCATCAGCCCTATAGCTCCGGCAATGGTTACGATCCCAGTCAGGAGCGTGGAGAAGCCCTGGAGCAGACCGTCAGAGACGGCATCCATGTCATTCACGAACCGGCTGATGCTGTCGCCCTGGGGATGGTTATCATGGAATTTCAGGGGCAGGGCGTCCAGCTTGTCAAACAGCTCGCGGCGCAGGTCATAGACCGTGCGGAACGCCAGCTTATTCGTATAATAAGTGAGCAGCCAGCCGAAGAAGCTGCCGACCAGATACACACTGCCCAGAATCAGCAGCAGGCGCAGAATCTCCGGGAACTCCACCCGGTCCGGCCCGATCATGTGGTCAATGGCACGGCCAATCAGGAGCGGCCCGATCAGGCTGGCAACCACGCTCAGGATGGCGCAGAAGATAGCTCCATACGTTATTTTCCGGTACTCACGGGTATATTGAAACAAACGTTTCCAGGTCATTGTACTGGTCATTGTAGTGCCTCCTCGCTTGAGAGCTGTGACATGCAGATTTCCTGATAGACTGCGCAGCTCTCCAGCAGTTCCTCATGCGTACCAATTCCGGCAATCCGGCCTTCCTCGAAGACGATAATCTGACCGGCCTGCCTAACTGTGCTTACCCGCTGGGATACAAGCAGCACGGTCATATCTGTACTGTTCTTGCTTAGTGCACGGCGCAGTGCCGCATCCGTAGCGAAGTCCAGCGCACTGGAGGAATCATCCAGGATAAGGATCGGCGGACGTCCTACTACAGCCCGGGCAATGGTCAGCCGCTGCTTTTGTCCGCCGGACAGGTTATGCCCGCCGCGTACGACCAGCGTATCCAGCCCTTCAGGCAGCCGGGTGATGAACTCCTCAGCCTGGGCAACCTCTGCTGCGGCCATAATCTCATCCCGGGTAGCAGACGCCTTTCCCCAGCGGATATTCTCGGCAATCGTCCCGGTGAACAATACCGCCTTTTGCGGTACAATGCCGATTCTGCTGCGCAGCTGCTCCAGCCGGTAGTCCCGTACATTTACACCCTCGACTCTAATCTCCCCTTCTACAGCGTCATAAAAGCGCGGAATCAGATTTACGAAGGTGCTCTTACCTGAACCGGTACTGCCGATTAATCCTACCGTCTGCCCCTTGAGGATATCTACAGAGATATTTTCCAGGGCCTGCTCACCGGTCGTGTTATAGCCGAAAGAGACACTGCGGAAGGAAATCACCGGCGCTGCACCGTCCGGCTTCGCAGCAGGTGCATGAGCAGGCACTTCAGCAACCGAAGCTGTCATAGCCAGCACCTCATTGATGCGGCTGGCAGACGACGAGGCTTTGGTGAACAGAATGACCAGATTGGAGACTACGATCAGGGCCAGCAGGATCTGGGTTACATAGTTAATGAATGCAATAATCTCACCCTGCGACAGATTCCCAGCTTCAATGTGAATGCCGCCCACCCATAGAATGGCAATAATTGCCGCGTTCACTACCAGTGTCGTCATTGGTCCCAGCCAGGCGGATATCCGTCCGACACGGATGGCCGTCTGCGTCAGATCCTCAGAGGCTTCATTGAAGCGCTGCTTCTCGCGGCGGCTCTCTGCGAAGGCCCGGATCACCCGGATTCCTGAGAGATTCTCGCTGAGCACCAGCGACAGACGGTCCAGCTTCACCTGATATTTGCGGTACATTGGCGAGCTGCGGGTAATGATGAAGTACAGGATCACTCCAAATACCGGTGTCGCTGCAATCAGGATCAGTGATAGACGGAAATCCAGGAACATCGCCATAATAATAGCACCGATACAGATGAACGGCGCACGGATGACCAGCCGGATCAGCATGGCTACTGCCACCTGCAGCTGGTTAACATCGTTAGTGATCCGATTAATCAGCGAAGGTGTGCCGATAACATCCAGCTCCGCATACGACAGCGAAGAGATATGCTTGAACATTTTGTTGCGCAGCGAGGTCCCGAACCCCTGTGAAGCCCGCGCCGCATAATATTGACATACCAGAGAGCAGCCGAAGCCCAGGATGGCCATTACCACCATCAGGGAGCCCATCTTGTAGACGTAGCTGCTATCCTGCTTGGCAATTCCGTTGTTGATGATCAGGGCAACAATGGTCGGCAAGAGCAGCTCAAGAATCGCCTCCAGCAGCTTGAAAATCGGCCCGATCGTCACTTCTTTTTTGTACGGTTTTAAGAAAACTGCAATTTTGCGCACATTCATCCTCACCTAACTTAGCGTAGTATGTAATCCCTCTTGAAAAAAACAAAAGACCCGTTATGATTATGTCATACCTGCTTACATATTGATAATATTGGTTTCGTATCAATCCCATATGGATAACGTATGTCATAACCCTTACAAATGGAGGCTCAACCATGGATATTCGCCAATTAAAGTATTTCCTGGCCATTGCCGAGGAAGGACAAATTACATCCGCAGCCAGGAAGCTGAGGATGGCCCAGCCGCCGCTCAGCCAGCAGCTGAAGCTACTGGAGGAGGAACTGGGGGTCAAGCTGGTGGAGCGCGGACCGCGCAGCATACAGCTGACAGATGCCGGAATCATTCTGCGTAACCGGGCCCAGCAGATCCTGGAGCTGACGGATTCCACCGCCCGGGAGATCAGTGACTATGCCAAAGGGCTGAAGGGCAGCCTTATCATTGGAACGGTCTCTTCTTCAGGTGCTACTCTGCTGCACGAGCCGCTCACAGCATTCCATAAGAGCTATTCGGGTGTAACCTTTGAAATTCACGAAGGCAATACGTTCATGATTATTGACCTGCTGAACAAGGGCATTGTTGAGGTGGGCATTGTCCGCACCCCGTTCAACACCAGTAATCTGGAATGCCTGTATTTCCATTCGGAGCCGATGATCGCGGTGATGACCGCTGATTATGACTGGGCCCCGAGCCAGAATGCTGCCCAGCTGGGCGAGCTGCAGGACAAACCGCTGATTATCTACCGCCGTTTCGAGCAGCTCATCCGCGAGACCTGTCTAGAGCACGGCTTTGAGCCACAGATCTTCTGTATGAACGATGATGCCCGCACCACGCTGCTATGGGCCAATGCGGGACTAGGGATCGGCATTGTGCCGAGGTCGGCGTTTGAGCTGGCTAATCACAGCAACCTGATCTACAAAGAAATCCTTTGCGAGACCCTGCGCACCCGGGTGGCCGCCGTATGGATGAAGGATAAGTATTTGTCGTCCATGGCGACCAAGTTCATCGAGACCTTCAAGTCACTATGAATACGCTCAGGCTCCTCCCTTCTGGAGGATGTCCATTATCTGCGCCAGTCATCCTGCCCTTGGATGCTTTCCATATATGCACTAAATACCCCCACAAACATTCAAAAAGACCCTGCGCCGGCCTAAGCCAGTCGCGGGGTCTTTTAATAAGCCAAGGTCAACTGACCGGCGGCAGCGCCGGTGTTAGACCATGATTTTACAAATATCGTTCGTGAACTGCACCGGATCATTAACCTGCAGACCTTCGATCAGGAGCGCCTGGTTGTACAAGAGGTTGGTGTACAGGCCCAGCTTCTCCTTATCGCCCTCGGCCGCCGCTTTAAGTGATTGGAAGACATCATGGTGAATGTTGATTTCCAGCACCTTGTCCGCTTGCACATCCTGGCCGCCGTTAGGCATAGCCTTGAGGATTTTCTCCATCTCGATCGTCAGCTCACCTTCGGTGGACAGGCAGACCGGATGGGATTTCAGCCGCTTGGAGGCTTTGACCGCCTTCACTTTGCCGGAGAGAATGCCCTGCATGGCTTCGAACAATCCCTTGTTCTCATTCTCTTCCTCTTCGGATGGCTTATCCTCGGCACTCTCTTCAATCCCTAAGTCACCGCTGGAGACATTTCTGAACTCCTTCTCCTTGTACGCCATGATCATCTTGATTGCGAATTCATCGATATCGTCGGTGAAGTAGAGAATCTCATAGCCCTTATCCAGCACCATTTCAGTCTGCGGCAGCTTCTCAATGCGCTCTACCGATTCACCCGAAGCGTAGTAGATATACTTCTGGTCTTCCGGCATTCTCTCTACATATTCAGCCAGCGTCACCAGCTTCTTCTCCTTGGAGGAGTGGAACATGAGGAGATCCTGCAGCGTTTCTTTTTCCATACCGTAGTCGTTATAGACCCCGAATTTCAGCTGTCTGCCAAAAGACTTATAGAACGTCTCATACTGCTCGCGCTCATCCTTCAGCAAGCTCAAGAGCTGGCTCTTAATCTTGCTCTTGATGTTCTTGGCGATCATTGTAAGCTGGCGGTCATGCTGCAGCATCTCACGGGAGATATTGAGCGACAGGTCCTCGGAATCGACCATCCCCTTGACGAAGCTGAAGTAATCCGGCAGCAGGTCGGCGCATTTGTTCATAATCAGCACGCCGTTGGAGTAGAGCTCCAGGCCTTTTTCATATTCCTTAGTGTAGTAGTCGAACGGAGTATTCTCCGGGATGAACAGAATCGCGTTGTAGACCACTGCGCCGTCAGCACTGATGTGGATATGCTTCAGCGGCTTGTCGAACCCGTAACGCTTCTCAGCATAGAAGTTGTTGTAATCTTCATCGGTCAGCTCTTTCTTGTTCTTGCGCCAGATCGGCACCATGCTGTTGACCGTCTGTTCTTCAATCGTATCGATGAATTCATTCTCAGCGCCCTCTTTGGGCTGTCTGCCGGTAATATCCATCTTGATCGGGAAGCGGATGAAGTCCGAATATTTCTTGATGACCGATTTCAGACGGTATTCTTCGAGGAATTCATCGTAGTTATCGTCTTCGGTGTTCTCTTTGATCTTCAGCGTAATTTCGGTACCGACCGTATCCTTCTCACAAGGCTCAATCGTATAGCCGTCCGCCCCCTGGGATTCCCATTTGAACGCCTGCTCGCTGCCCAGCGCCTTACTAATTACGGTCACATCGTCAGCCACCATGAATGCGGAATAGAATCCGACCCCGAATTGTCCGATAATGTTGTGTCCGTCTTTGGCTTCATTATCCTTCTTAAAAGCAAACGAGCCGCTGTTCGCGATAATCCCCAGATTGTTCTCCAGTTCTTCCTGTGTCATCCCGATGCCGGTATCGGCAATGGTTAACATGCGGCTTTCTTTGTCAGCGGTTACTTTAATGTAGTAGTCCTCTTTATTGAACACAAGATTATCATCGGCCAGTGCCTTGTAATAGATTTTATCGATGGCATCACTTGCATTTGAGATCAGTTCCCGCAGAAAAATCTCGCGCTGCGTATAAATGGAGTTAATCATCATTTCCAGCAGTCTTTTGGATTCAGCTTTAAACTCTTTTTTAGCCATGAATAAATAAATCTCCTTTCAAAAGTAACCTTCGGATTGCGGAGCATCGTTTAGCACTCCACTCACTTGAGTGCTAACACTCCCTTTTATATACCATATTCTCGTTTTTCATGTCAATATCTTGCTGCATATAATAGGCTGCCGAAAAATGATATGCATTCTATTTTAGTCCATGTTAGCATTCGAAATGTACTTCATTTGACCACAGAAAGGATCATGAACAATGATGAATCTTCAGCTCGAGAGCATTCCGGCAACACGCATAGCTTATGTACGGCGGACAGGTCCCTACGGACCCGGTAACGTCCAGGCGATGGAACAATTGAAGGAGTGGGCGCGGGAACAAGGCTTGCTTCAAGGCTCGGCGGTGCTGTTCGGTATTCCGCAGGACAACCCTGAGACCACCCCACCTGCGGAGTGCAGATATGATGCCTGCATCAGCCTGCCTGAGAATTCTCCAGCCGAGGCCTTAGTACCTTACGGCGAGCTTCCCGGCGGAGCCTACGCAGTGGTAACCATCCAGCATACGGCTGAGGCTGTACTACAAGCATGGGCCGAGATTCTCCCGGCGCTGTCACGCAGCGGCTATAAGCTTGATCCCGGACGGCCGGTTATAGAGAGATACACGGAAGTCATGGTCAGCAGGCATCTTTGTGAGTTGTGTTTTCCTGTGCTTGATTAAGAGCGCGAAGGCGCTTTGAAAAAGTGCTCCTCATCTCTAGCCAGTTCTGAAATTTTCTCTCACCGACCACTTGTATGAAGCAGTATTGTTGCACATTTTGCAGGACTTCACTAAAGAAGTTACTGGGTGTGGTACATTGTTGCATCACTTGCAGGAATTCCGGTGATGGGAGCAAGTTAGCGCCGGATTTGTTGCATTTTATGCAGGATTTCAGCAGCAGTCGCTTCTACCGGGCAGTATTGCTGCATTTCTTGCATGATTTCTCTACAATGTTACGGACTGCGGAGCATGGGGCGCGTTCCTCACTGCAGCAGCACCGATTGTATTCGGAATTCCGCATACATTGGGTCGATTACCTTCGTGTCTGCACATTGTGTTCGGTTTTCGCATACATTTGGCCTACGCGTCACCCCCAACAAAAAAGAGGCCATCTCTATAAGTGAAATTCCACTTATAAGACAGCCTCTTTTCATCCGTTATTTCCTTGGCCTTCCAAATCCAACTCTTCTCCAGGCGCCATAGAATGCAGCGTGCAGCCGGTCAGCTGTCCACCCTGGATCAAAGCTTCACGGAGCTTGTCGGTCTCCGGCTTCGCAGCATGAACCAGCACGGCGTGCCGGACGGGGAGGGACTTCAGCATACGCTGCACATCTTTCCGGCCCTGATGCACCTTGTAACGCAGCTTAAGCACCTCGCATACTCCATGCTGTCCGGGTTCATGCAGCAGCCTGTACCCGAAGGTTCCGGCGGCTACATGACCGGTGATCAGCACGGAATAGGTTGAATGGGACGCCCACCTCGCATAGTACCAACGCGACAAGGACGATTGCATCATGCCATCTGGTACGAACCACAGGGAAGGGCCGGAGCCTGACAGCAGCGCCTCCCGCTCCGCCTCACACTGCGGCATCGTCCAGCGGCGGGCGGCAAGAAAATCTGCTATGTTCTCCAGTGCGGAATACTCTCCCGTTCGCTCAGCGCTCCTAAGCCAGAACGGCGAGTCTGCCAGCCGCCTCATCCCCTCTATCAGCTTCTTCTCCACTACCATTGGCAGATCCGCATAAAGCTTGGCGGCCCACAGTATCATCTCCTGGCCGCGTCCGCCTGCCGGAACCGGGAGCAGTACCTTGCCTCCCCGTGCCGCAGTCCTGCGTATGGCCTGCTCCAGCTGCCTCTGCTTATCAGACTGGCTCTCCTCGTCCATGCCGTAGGCCGCATCGGCAACCGCCAGATCAAGACGCTGGCCCCGTGACCATGCCCTCAGTCTCTGCTCAAGGTCAGGGATGCCCCCGGCTGCCTGTATTGCTTCAGCCGGTGAATCAGCAGCAAGCAGCAGAGATTCCGCCGTATAGTCACCGGAATAGAAGATCGACTGCCCTTCCCCAGCGATCAGGAACCATACTGATCCCGCCAGATGCCCGCTTCGCCCCCACATGACCTGAACCCCGGGAACCAGTCCGAACCAGGACAGGCAGCTGCCCTCCTCCTCCAGATACCGGTAACGGATCGCTTGTTCATCTGCTTCAGTGTATGGCAGTTCATGCCCCTCACGGCTAATACTCGAACGCCAGGAGCGGAAATAGGCATCCAGTTGAGCCCTGGTTTCCCGCGTTGTCCATACCTCTCCCTTGTAACCCTGCGCATACAGCAGCGGTAGTGCTACCGAATGATCCTCATGGGCATGGGAGAGCAGTACCGCATCCAGCAGGGCTACCTGCCCGGGATCGATAAGGGGATATTGTCCGGCTCCGCCTTTTTTCACCCCGCAATCCAGCAGCAGACGGTAGCCGCCGCCACTCAGGAGGTAAGCAGAACGCCCGTGTTCACCGGCCCCGCCCCATATGGTCAGTTTCGTCATGATCCATTCCACTTTCTTCTGGAATTCAGCAGTTCAATACCGAGCAGCAGCAGCACCGTCAAGCCGACCGATACCACTGCCATTGCCATGCCAAGCGATACCTGCCCCTGCTCGAACTGGGCAAAAATATACGTAGCCGAGGTCTGCATCGAAGGCGGCAGAATCAACAGCGATCCGACCAGCTCCCTTACAGATATGGTGAAGGTCATCATCCAGCCTGCCAGCATACCGGGCATAATGAGCGGAAGCAGAATCCGCCATAAGATATAGAACGGGCCTGCTCCGCTAACCTGGGCCGCTTGAAACAGCAACCCGTTAATTTGCGAGAAGCTGGACTTCACATACTGCACCGTATAAGGAAGAAACAGCACCACATACGTTAGTACTACCATGCCGTAGGTGTTGTAGAGCGTGAAGGGCATCCATGGCGCATTCCAGAGCAGAATCAGCCCTACCACCATTACAATACCCGGAACCGTATTAGGCAAAAGACTCAGCAGATCAATGATCCGCTGCAGCCGGGTAGAAGACCTGCCGATGGCCAGAGCAAGGCCGGCTCCAAGTATGACAGCCACCGATGCTGCGGCAAGCGACAGCCCCAGACTGTTCCCAATTGCCTTCAGACTCACCGATCCCCAGGAGAGCAGCTCCCTGTAATGATCGAGCGTCAGGTTGTCCAGCGACAGCCCGGCACCGCGCAGCTTCATCAGCGAGGCGGCGATAATCGAGAAGTAAGGGATGCCTATGGATAATAGCAGTAGTGAAGCCAGATATAAGCCTGCGAGCCAGCCTGCGCCGCCGCGCAGCGAATACGTCTTGGAGCGCTGTCCCTTGCCGCCCACCAGACGGTAAGTGAACCGGCGGCTGACCGCCGACTGCATATACCAGATCACCAGACAGACCGACAGCAGCACGGATGCAAGCGACGTAGCCTTGCCGAAGTCAATCGGCCAGCTGGAAATGTATTTATGAATTTCCGAGGTCATGACATAATAGCCGATCTTGCGGCCGAAGGTAGCCGGTGTCCCGAACTCCGCAATCGTCTTAACGAAGACGAGCATCACCCCCATGCCATAGGCCGACAGCAGCAGCGGCATGATGATCCGCCGGAAGCGGTAGCCTGCCTTTGCCCCGTGCACCGCTCCCGCCTCCTCCAGATTGCCGCCTATACGAATAAGCGCATCCCTAAGCAGCAGATACAGGAACGGGAACAGATGCATGCTCATGATGAAGACCATCCCCCAGAAGCTGAAGAAAGAATCGCTTAACGCACCCGCACCCGGAAGCCACTGCTGAAGATAGCCGCCTTTTTGCATGAATAGAATCCAGCCCATGGAGCCGATATACGGCGGGGTCATGAACGGAATCAGCAGAATAACGTCAATCCAGCGGTACAGCCCCATACGGGTCTTAGCCATCATCCAGGCCAGCGGCATCGCAAGCAGCGTGGTTCCAGCTACTACACATATTCCCAGCCATACCGAATTCAGCAGCACCCCGGACAGACTCTGTCCGGTGATCGTACGGAGCAGGGCCATCCAGTCCAGGCTCTGATTCGGGGTGACGCTTTGCCAGAAGATGAGCAGGAGCGGAATGCCAATGCTGACCGCCAGCAAAAAGAAGGAGAGCAGCAAGCCCGCTCTCCGAAGTATCCGGTTACTGTCCATGGAGACTGGACTCATTGCTTTTCACCTCAACCTTAAGCCTTTATTTGTATATTTCTGCGAATTTCGAAGCCGTCTCATTCCCGTGCTCACTCATCCAGGCCCAGTCCACCTTAAGCTGCGGGATGTCCTTCAGATTGGTCCGGTTCGAAGCTTCAATATCCTCGCGGCCCGGTATGAGATACGCATCCGCTACCAACTGCTGGGCTTCGTCGGACAACAGATAATCAATGAACGCTTTGGCATTCGCCACGTTCGGGCTTGATTTCAGAATCGCTGCCGGTCTCGGACTAACCACGGTGCCCTCCTCAGGATAGATAATATCCAGCGGCTCTCCCTTTGCTTTGGCCTTGTAGGCCATATAATCTACTCCTGCTGCCACAATACTCTTAGCTCCTGTAATCACCGGATCAAGTGCTTCCTGGTTTGCTCCAGCCATAGCAACACCGTTCGCCTTGTAATTCTTGAACAGATCCCAGCCCTGCTCGCCGTTCACACTGAGATAGCCTGTAATGAAATCCAGCGCCGAGCCTGACAGCGTCGGATCAGGAATGTTGACGGCATCCTTCCACTCCATACCTGCCAGCTCTGCCCAGGTCTTGGGCGGATTCGCTACCAGCTTCGTATTATAGACAATCCCGAGCGCAGAGGCGCTTGAACTGAAATAATTGCCTTCGGCATCCGACCAGTCCTGATTCAGCTTCTCCTTATTGGCCGCTTCCGGGTAGGGTAGCGTCAGACCGTCCGCCTTAAGCGCCTGTGCGGAAGGCAGGGAAGCCAGAATCACCACGTCGGCCACCGGATTTGCTTTCTCCGCCTCCATCCGGGCCAGAATTTTGCCGGTCGTTCCCTGGAACATCTCCACCGTGAGGCCTGTCTTGGCCTTGAAGCCATTCACAATATCGTCTGCCAAGCCCTGCGGGCCGGCGGAATACAGTACCAGCTTGCCGCTTAACGCAGCTTCTGTAGCTTCAGGAGTTGACGCAGCTGCACCCGTTGCCTCAGGTGTACTCGTGCTGGCCCCGCCGGCACTGGTGCTGTTGCCCGTACCGCAGCCCGCCAGACTCATACTCATCACAGCAGATAACAGCAGCATTGCCCCTTGTTTAGGTGATTTGTTCCATTTCATGGTTATGACTCGCTCCTTTTAGGTTCTTCTTCATTTGAATTCGAGTTCATCCGGCATATCTGCCGTGGTGAGACATAGAGCTGGACCCTTTCTCCTACGGGAATCCGGTTGTTCAGATAAACTGTCCATAGTCCGGCCCCCTCCACCTCCGCGCGGATCTCATAACGCTCTCCAACATAACTAACACTTCGTACAACAGCGGAATAACACAGGTCATCGCCCGCCGTACGGCTCCATCCGATATGCTCAGGCCGCACCATCTCCTGCTCCGGCGTAAGCCAGTTGGACTTGCCGATAAACGAAGCGACGAACGGCTCTGACGGGGCCTCGTATACTGCTTCAGGAGTTCCTGTCTGCAATATCCGCCCGCTTTTCATAACTACAATCTCGTCGGACATCGACATCGCTTCGATCTGATCGTGGGTCACGTAGAGTGCAGTTAGACCCATGTCCCGGACCAGCGACATCATCTCCACTCTCATCTCTTCCCGGAGTACGGCATCCAGCGCGCTTAACGGCTCATCGAAGAGCACCACACCCGGACGGACAACTACCGCTCTGGCAAAAGCAACCCTCTGCTGCTGACCGCCCGACAGCTGATGCGGATACCGATTCTCCATCCCCTGCAACCGGACCATCTCCAGTGTCTCCAGCACCTTGCTCCGCAACTGCGCACGTTGCCCTGAGGCCTTTAGCCCGAAAGCAACATTCTCATACACCGTCATATGCGGCCAGAGTGCAAAATCCTGAAACACCATCCCCAAATTCCGCTTGTGTACCGGAAGATCGATCCGCTGCGCAGCGGAGAAATAACATTTCCCGTCAGCGTATAATTCCCCGCCATCCGGGCGCTCAAGGCCAGCTAACATCCGCAGCAGCGTGGTTTTTCCGCAACCGGAAGGCCCCAGCAAGGTGGTGAACTTACCGTGCTTCAATTCAAGCCCCGCAGGCAGCAGCGCCGGTTGTCCGCCAAAGCTTTTATGAATCCCCTTCATCTGAATATTCATTTCGATCCCTGCCTGTCTTCTTGAGCTGTCCTCAGTCTAACGTCTGTATTCGCAGGTTGTTTATTTTTCATGTAAACATGTAATTAACTTTATATATGAATTCTGTTAACGTTCATAGATAAAATCTATGG
Source organism: Paenibacillus sp. FSL P4-0338 (assembly GCF_038002365.1). Classification (NCBI taxonomy): domain Bacteria; kingdom Bacillati; phylum Bacillota; class Bacilli; order Caryophanales; family Paenibacillaceae; genus Paenibacillus; species Paenibacillus sp. FSL P4-0338. The sequence continues at coordinate 2,139,834 of NZ_JBBOCG010000001.1, forward strand.
TGGGGGATCTCCCACTAACGCATAGAAGAGGTACATCTATGAATCTGATGAAACTACAAATCATTGAACTGATCGACCAGCTGCACCATATGACCAGCGTAGCCGAGGTACTCGGGATCAAACAGCCGACCGTAACCTTTCATATGAAGTCGCTTGAAGAAGAGCTTGGGGTCCGGCTATTCGAAGCCCGCAGCGGCAAAACCTTTCTCACCGAGGCCGGAGCAGCCCTCCTTCATTATTCCGTGAAAATTAATGCGCTTGCCCGTGAGGCCCGCCGGGTAGCAGGCGAATTCGACACCCTCTACCGGGGAGCGCTGCTGATTGGGGCCAGCTATGTACCTGCAACCTATCTGCTGCCGTCCTTATTACATGCGTTCTCCCGGGAGTTCCCCGGCATCCGTATGGCTCTGTCCGTAAAGCCCGCCCCTGTGATCCGGGAGATGCTGATCCGCCACGAAATTGACTTAGGCGTCATCTCCTCAGAGCCTTTCGCGGAGCCTGCCCTGCAGGCTGAATCGCTGATTACAGATGACCTCGTCCTGATCTGCTCTCCCGGGCATCCGTTCGCCTGCAAGACTCAGCTTAGCATGGAGGAGATCAGTAAGACTCCCTTTGCGCTGCACGGAAGCGAATCCACCACACGCCGCCTGACCGAGCGTTGGTTCGGACAGCAAGGGCTACAGCTGCGCAATACGATTGAGGTTGATTCGCTGGAAGCTATCAAGCAGCTTGTGCGGCTCGGCGGGCACATCTCCGTGATGTCCCGGATGGCAGTACAGTGGGAGGAACAGCAAGGACTAATTCAGATGCTTCCTATTCAAGGGGGAATGGCGCCGCGTTATATCTATGCCGTGCATAACAAGGACCGGCATCCTTCGGTGCAGATGGAGAGCTTCCGGAGCAGCCTGCTGGCAACCAAAAACTGTTAGCTGCCATTGAGTAAGTCTATGCAGGATTAACGCAATTCCCATTTCGAATCCTGCACAAAATGCAACTTGCCCCTTATACTAACGATCGTAATCGTCAATTGTTGTACGAAAGGTAGCATTCCCCCTGTTGTAATTCTTACAACATATTTGCCAAAGGAACCTGCTGTTCTTAAGTACCATCATCGCGACAACTAGAACGTTTATGCATAGCGTGGAGCAACCGATTTTGCTTATAACTCGAAAAAGAGCACTGCCGCACCCTACTTGAGGGTGATACGGCAGTGCTCTTCTAGTGGTATGAATTTGGTACGAGGCGACTCCCCGCTTCAGTATGTTACTTTCACAACGCCACAGTCTTCGCCTTGGCATCCTCAAGCAGCATCTGAATCAGCGACTGGAGCGGCAGGGACTTCCACTTCTTCGGATGCAGCAGCAGTTGCAAATCGAAATGAATCTCCGGGTGGGCAAAAGACAGCTCGGACAGGTTCCCCCGCTCGATCTCCTCCTCAGCCACAATCCGCGGCAGCAGCGCTATGCCCAGGCCATTGCGCACACAACGCTTAATCGCCTCCAAATTCGACAGCTCAAAACCAATCCGGAACACGATGCCGTGGTCGCGGAGCAGGTTCTCGAACAGGCTGCGGTAAATGCAGCTCTCCTCGGAGACAATCAGCTCGCAGTTATTCAGATCCTGTAGGGTCACCTGCTCCAGCCGGGCCAGCGGATGGCTGGCTGGTGCCACAAGGACAAGCGGCTCCTCTCGGATGATCGTCCGCGTAAGCGCGCTATCCACCGTGCTGCGGTCCAGCAGAAGGCCGATATCGACCTCGCCGTCCCTGATCTTGGAGATCAGATTGGCCTCTTGCTCGGTCTGCAGATGAATATTCAGACCAGGGAACATCGTCCGCAGCTGCTGCAGGAACGGCGGCAGATAGAAGGCCGCAAGTGAATCAATCGTTCCAATCGTAAGCGTTCCGCCGATCTGCTGGGCGATCGTTTCCTTAGAGCGGTCATAGAGCTCCAGAATCTCCACGAACAGCTTAAGCAGCTCCTCCCCCGGCGGTGTCAGGCGCAAGGCGCGGCCGTGACGTTCGATAAGCGGCACGCCGTATTCCTTCTCAATCTTCTGTATCTGCATTGTGACACTGGACTGTGCATAGCCCAGCTCCTCAGCCGCGCGCGTGAAGCTCTGCCGCTTGGCTACTTCGCGGAAGGTCCGCATATACGTTAAGTCCATCGTCTCTCACCCTAACATCAATATTATTGATAACCCACATCATTTATTATAGCTAACAACGATGCAAGAATCCATGGTACAGTAGAACAAACGGATTTTACATTTTTGGAGGACGATATTCATGTTAACAGAAGAACAGATTTATGGAATTTATGTTCCCGTGGTCACCCCGTTCCATGCTGCTGGTGAGCTTGATCTGGAATCGTATCAGCGTTATGTGAACAACATCATCAAGAACAATATTCATGGTCTGGTCGTCAATGGAACCACTGGAGAATCGCCGACAGTCAATATACAGGAATTACAGTCGCTCGTGGATGCCTCACGGGAACTTTTGAAGTCCAGCTCTATCCCGCTCGTGGTGGGCACAGGTACGAATGATACATACTCTACCGTAGCCCGTACTGAGCTGGCGGCGAACGCAGGTGCCGATGCCGCACTGGTGGTTGTCCCTTATTACAGCCGTCCGTCTCAGGAAGGCATCATCGCCCATTTCCGCAAGGCGGCAGAGGTGGGTCTGCCCATTATGGCTTACGATATCCCGGGCCGCACTGGAGTCGGCATGACGCTGGACACCGCCCGTACGATCCTGGAGATGAATAATGTCGTAGGCTTAAAAGACTGCTCCGGCTCCCCCCTGCTCGTCTCCGAGCTGTCGAGGAGCGGCGGCAAGCCTGTGCTCTGCGGCGACGATCTGCATTTCTTCGAGATGCTGGGCTATGGAGCCGCCGGAGGCATGCTGGCCTCAGCCAATGTATATACCGGCCGCTTCCTCAGTATCTACGAGCAGTACAGAGCCGGTCAGGTTGAGGCTGCACAGGCTGCGTATGATCAGCTGGTGCCGCTGATGAAGCTGCTGTTCAAGGAGTCCAACCCAGCCCCGATCAAATGGCTGCTCAGCGAACTCGGAGAGCTCTCCTCGGATACGCTGCGCCTGCCAATGACTTCCATCAGCGCCGCGCTGCGCGAAGAGCTGGGCGCCTACCTTGCAGGGGAAGCTGTCATGGGCAGACAAGAAGCGATGTAACAGATAAGAGTCATGTAACAGACAAACACCCGCCATTTTCAGTGAGATACTGAGAATGGCGGGTTTTTTTTAGATCGGGTTTAGCATTACTGTCTAGTAGTATTACTGCAAGTTGCAAGTCGATTACGAGCGGCCCGCTTTAGCCGCTGGACGGCTGGACGGACGACCGCTCTGGCTGCCGCCAGGTCTGCTGCCTGATGGGTTTGAACGGCCATATGAGCCGCCGGGTGATTTCTGACTCTGGATGCCACTAGGACGGCCGCTGGCATTAGCCTGGCTCCCCGAAGCACCTCTCGCTCCACCGCCAGCATACCCGCTGCCCGATGCACTTCTAGTTCCACCGCCTGCATTACCGCTGCCCGATGCACCCTTAGCGCCACCTGCGTTACTGCCGCCCTGCTGTTTGCCTTGTGCGAACCATTCCGACTTCGGCTTGCGGGGCGGATTCGTCTTGGCTTTCTGCGACGGTTTGACCGGTGCTTTGCCGGGACGGTCTGCCAGCAATGCCAGATTGCTCTTAGACATCGGGTACGCATGATCCTTGACCTCCGGAATCGTCTTGCCGATCAGCTTCTGGATATCCTTCAGATACGGAATTTCCTCCGCTTCGCACAGCGAGATGGCGATACCGCTCATCCCCGCACGGCCGGTCCGGCCAATCCGGTGAACATAGGTTTCCGGGATATTCGGCAGATTGAAGTTGATAACATGAGATAGCTCATCAATATCAATTCCGCGCGCAGCGATGTCTGTAGCTACCAGCACGCGGGTCGCTCCGCTCTTGAAATTTCTCAGCGCATTCTGGCGCTCATTCTGTGATTTGTTGCCGTGAATGGCCTGTGCTGTAATATTAATACGGGTTAAATCCCGGGTTACCCGGTCCGCGCCGCGTTTGGTGCGTGTGAATACCAGTGCCGATACAATCGACGGGTCCTGCAGCAGACGGTTCAGCTGATTTTGCTTATTTCCGTTCTCCAGCAGATAAATCGACTGTTCAATTCTGTCTACTGTGGAGGATACCGGAGTGATCTCGATTTTCACCGGATTGACCAGCAGTGTCTTGACCAGCTGCGAAATCTCTGTAGGCATGGTCGCCGAGAAGAACAAGGTCTGCTTCTTGAGCGGCATCTTGGCGATAATCCGCTTCACATCATGAATGAAGCCCATATCCAGCATGCGGTCCGCTTCATCCAGCACCAGAATCTGCACATGCTGCAGATCCACACGCTTTTGGCTGATCAGGTCAATCAGTCGGCCCGGTGTAGCAATCAGAATGTCGGCACCGATGGCAAGCGCCCGCTCCTGCGCCTTCTGTGATACTCCACCGACAATGGCTGTCGAACGGATCGTTGTGAACTTGCTGTAGGCCTGAATGTTCTCCTGAATTTGCAGCGCCAGCTCACGGGTAGGCGTAAGAATCAGGGAACGGATGCGTTTGCCTCCGCCGGTTCTGCCCGGCTGCTGGCTCAGCAGCTGAATAATCGGCAATGAGAAGGCCGCCGTTTTACCGGTACCGGTCTGTGCACAGCCCAGGATGTCTCTGCCGGCTAATGCCGCAGGAATAGACTCTTCCTGAATAGGGGTTGGGGATGTATAGTTTTCCAGGCTAAGCGCCTTAAGAATCGGGGGGATCAGGTTCAAATCGTTAAATGTCATTTTATCTCCTTCATTGTGCATACATATATTGGTGAATCCTTAATTCCAGTACTGTGTATTCCTTTTGCGGCGTCTCCACATAGCGCTCAGCAAAGTTATAACACATAATGATAACACAGAAAAGCGAATATGAAAACTTTCATTTCTTTCTTTTCAAAAAAATATATAACAAAAAAGCAGAGGATGGGTCCCCTGCTCTTGTCTTCACTATAATAAAATACTAGTCTAGGATTTCAGCGGTATCGCCATTATTGGCACCTGCAGCGTTAGCTTCATCGGTATCGATGTGCATATCCAGCTTGAAGCTGTCGGATACGCGTGCAATCACGTTCTCCAGCACCAGGCCGCGTTCGCCGCCCAGACGTACCTTCAGGAGCTGCTTATCGGCAATGCCCCAAGCTTCTGCTTCGGAAGTGTGGAAGTGGATGTGGCGCGCTGCTACAATAACGCCAGTCTCCAGCTCAACTTCACCGGCAGGTCCTTTAATCGTAATTCCTGGTGTTCCTTCAATATTGCCGGATTCACGGACAGGTGCCTTCACGCCGAGGCTGAAGGAGTCTGTGCGGGATACTTCCAGCTGCGAAGCCGGACGGGCAGGTCCGAGGATTCTAACTTTGTCGAACTTCCCTTTCGAACCAATTACAGCCACTTGCTCATTCGCTGCGAATTGTCCGGGTTGGGACAGAGGTTTGAACTCGGTCAATTGGTAACCTGGGCCGAACAATGCTTCTACGTGCTCCTGCGTAAGGTGAATATGCCGGGCCGACACACCTACGGGTACAGTCTTGCTCATTTTTAAGTCACTCCTTGTATTTTCTCTAGTATCTGTACAAGCCACTGAACATTATACATCTATTTACCCACAAATAAAAAGACCCGCATCACAATGCGAGGCTTTTTTCCGGGCATATTACGATTCTGTGAATGCTTCATCCTGGTTTTTCCAATTCATAGTCACTTCCTGGCGAGAACAGAGGCTCTATCTGCGGAAGAAGGCAGTTGTTCCCTCAAGAACCCTAGCGCATTCTCATATAGCCAGCCCCGTACATCAGCTTCGGGATAGTATTTCAGCAGCATATCGGCGAACTCCGCATATTGTCCCGGATGCTCCAGCCCTTCTACCCACGAGTCAATCCCGTCAAAATCCGAGCCGAACATCAGCTGTCCGCTCCCGCCAAGACCACAAACATGCTCAATATGCCTCCGCATATCCTCCCGCTTGGTCCCTCCTCCATCCCGCACGAACCAGGGGACAAAGGTAAGCCCGATTCGCCCGTCCTTGACAATCAAAGCCTTCAGCTGATCATCACTCAGATTGCGGGGATGACTGCAGACCGCAGCGCAATTGGAATGCGAAGCAATGAACGGACGGGCACTGAGCTCCTGCAGCTCCCAGAAGCCTGCCGGGGCTAAATGCGACACATCCAGCAGCATTCCACTCCGGTTGCACCAGTCGATCAGCTTCCGGCCATGCTCGGTGAAACCGCCATTCCGCCGCTCCAGCACGCCGTCCGCGGCCCAGTTAGCATAGTTCCAGGTAATCCCCAGGCAACGCACACCCAGCTCGAAGCATAACTGGGCATAGAACAGATTGCCCTCCAGACCGTCTACGCCCTCCAGAGAGAGCATTCCATAGGCTGAAGCAGTTAAGCTGCCTTCCTGCACTTCCTCCTTCCATCGCAGCCACTGAAGCCCTCCAGGACCAGTAACCTTTTGGTGAAAGCACTCGATTTGCCCCAGAATATCCTCGAATTTGGCCCTTCCGCGCACCGCAGACAAGTAGATGGCAAAAACCTGCAGTCCGACATTCCCCTCTGCCAGCCGCTCTGCGGTCACATCCAGCCGGGGATCATTCCTGAAGTCTATCCCTGGATTCGCCTGCAGCTTACTCAGAGCATCACAATGAAAATCCGCTACCCGCAGCTTCCTGTTTCCCATCATAGGTCAGCTCTCCTTCTTCCTTCACCTTATGAATATCTGAATGAACCGTTGACGGCCCAGTGTCTATTTTATATATATGCGCCTAACGGAAGCAGCAGTCAGCACAGCAAAAAGCCTGTTTACATTGTAAACAGGCTTAATCTAAATGATTCACATTCACTTGATTATCTAGGTTCTACAATAAGTTTGATTGCCGTCCGGTCTTCCCCATCAATCACTATATCCGTAAAAGCCGGAATACAGATCAAGTCCACTCCGCTAGGTGCGACAAATCCCCGGGCGATGGCAACGGCCTTAACGGCCTGGTTCAGTGCTCCTGCTCCAATAGCTTGTAGCTCGGCCGATCCACGTTCGCGAAGAACACCTGCTAATGCGCCAGCAACGGAATTTGGATTGGATTTAGCTGATACTTTTAATACATCCATAGTAAGTACCTCCCCTGGGAAAATGATGGTGTTCTTCTTCCACTACAGTAGATGTTATTCGCTTCAGAAGAATTAATTCCTTCTTTTTGCGGACCTCTCCGGAGAAAATAGTTCAAAAGATACTCTTTTTCGATATAATAAATATCACACTTTACCCAAAACAAAATGAGTTTTACCGAATTAGCTCATCACCCATTCATCCTCACGCAGCCGGATCTTCTCCAGTCGTGTCGCTCTGCCTGTAGCTTCATCAAGTTCTGCGAATAGACCATGCAGCTGCCATTTGCCTTCGTCGACTACAAACCGGGAGGGAAGCTGAGTTGTAAATTTATAGATGATCGCATCCTTTTCCATACCCAGAATCCCTTCTCTTGAACCAACCATACCCGCATCTGTAAGATACGCTGTACCTCCAGGCAGGATCACATCATCGTTGCTCTGCACATGAGTGTGTGTGCCGACTACAATCGAAGCCAGTCCATCCATAAAATAGCCCATCGCTATTTTCTCAGAGGTTGCTTCCGCATGGAAATCCACCAGAATGCACTTATGCTCTCTGCGCAGCTCTTCCACAATCTCCTCGCCTACCCGGAACGGATCATCGATCGCCGGAAGAAAAGTGCGGCCCTGCAGATTCACAATCGCCAGCTGCTTGCCATTTCCCTTAACGACGGTGTACCCCCGGCCCGGTGTTCCCGGCGGGAAGTTAGCCGGACGGATAATCCGCGGCTCGTCGTCGATGAACTCAAAGATATCCTTGTTGTCCCAGGTGTGGTTGCCCATCGTAATGCCGTGGACACCCCAGTTGAAAAATTCGTTAGCGATGGCAGCGGTGATTCCTCTTCCGGCAGCGGCATTCTCACCATTGGCAATGATGATATGTGGCTGATATTTACTTTTCAGGGATGGCAGCATTTCACGCAGCGCTTTTCTGCCTGTATTGCCTACAATGTCTCCGATAAATAAAACTTTAATAATCTTCTCCTCCTAAATTTTTGGTTTGTGTATGCTCTGCCAACCATAAATCGCTGCTTAAGTATAATTTCACCTATTCTGCTTCATTCCAAACTCCACGGCGCGAGTGGCGCCTGGTAGAGCCTATTAGATTGTTCAGCAGGCTCCAATGTGAATGGATATACCAGCAACTCACGGCGTGCACGCAAGAAAAAAGGCCCCGCAAGGGGGCCAATTTCCTTATTTATTTCGCATATTCTACAGCGCGTGTCTCGCGGATTACCGTAACCTTGATATGACCCGGATAATCCAGCTCACTCTCAATCATCTTCGTAATATCGCGGGCCAGACGGAAGCTTTCGGCATCATCAATCTTCTCAGGCTGTACCATTACGCGAACCTCGCGGCCCGCCTGAATGGCATAGGATTTCTCGACACCCTCGAAGGATTCCGAGATCTCCTCCAGCTTCTCCAGACGTTTGATGTACGTTTCCAGGGTCTCACGGCGTGCACCTGGACGGGCAGCCGACAAAGCATCAGCAGCTCCAACCAGCATAGCAATAACCGAGGTAGCTTCGCAATCTCCATGATGGGATGCGATACTGTTGATAACCACCGGATGTTCCTTGTACTTCTTCGCCAGTTCGACGCCGATTTCAACATGCGAACCTTCCACTTCATGATCAAGCGCTTTGCCGATATCATGCAGCAGTCCGGCACGTTTTGCAAGCACGATGTCTTCCCCAAGCTCACCGGCCATAAGTCCAGTCAAATAAGCAACCTCCATGGAGTGCTTAAGTACGTTTTGACCGTAGCTCGTGCGGAATTTCAGGCGGCCCAGAATTTTGATCAGATCCGGGTGCAGACCATGAACGCCAACCTCGAAGGTAGCTTGTTCACCGTATTCGCGAATCCGTTCATCTACTTCTTTACGGGATTTCTCCACCATTTCTTCAATACGTGCAGGATGGATACGTCCGTCTGCCACCAGCTTCTCGAGTGCCGTACGGGCCACTTCGCGGCGGATCGGATCAAATCCTGACAGAATAACGGCTTCCGGCGTATCATCAATAATAAGATCAATGCCGGTCAGAGTCTCCAGCGCACGGATGTTACGTCCTTCACGACCGATAATCCGGCCCTTCATCTCTTCATTCGGCAAGGTAACGACAGATACCGTAGTTTCAGCCACATGATCAGCCGCACAGCGTTGAATCGCCAAGGTGATAATCTCGCGGGCTTTCTTGTCCGCTTCTTCCTTGGCCTGCTGTTCAATTTCCTTGATCATCTGAGCAGTTTCATGGCGAACTTCCTGTTCTACATTGCTGAGAATGATACTTCTGGCATCATCGATGCTCAGATTGGAGATACGTTCCAGTTCAGTAACCTGATTCTTGTAAATAACATCAATTTGCTGTTGGGTTTCATCAATTCGTTTCTCTTTGTTAGCTACTTGTTCTTCTTTTCGTTCAAGCGATTCCATTTTTTTATCCAGCGATTCTTCCTTTTGCAGCAAACGTCGCTCTTGCCGTTGAATTTCATTCCGACGTTCACGAGTTTCTTTCTCAGCTTCGGTACGGATTCTATGAACTTCATCCTTAGCTTCGAGTACCGTTTCCTTCTTCAGCGCCTCCGCCTCTTTCTTCGCGTTCTCCACGATGACTACGGCTTCTTTCTCTGCGCTGGAAATCTTAGCTTCTGCAAGGGATTTACGAATAAAATAACCGAATCCAAAGAATGCTGCAGCTACAACGAGAACGATAATGACCCAGATCAATGGTTCCATCTGTTCACCTCCTCGTTGATATCCTCCAAGGTTCTTCCCTTGGGTATTTGTGCAGTTGTTAAACTATCCGTTCATCACCATACAAAAAACCGGTAATACACCGATTGCCATACTGCACATGCTGCACATGCACATTGCCCGCCTTATCCGGCGATTACATTTCATATGAGTTGTACGCGAACCGGAACATAAGAGTCTGCTTTTTGGGAAGGAAAAAGGATTCTTAGTTTATGCCGATTCATGTTATATTTTATTATTTATAAAAAGACCTTGTCAAGAGAGTCGATAACCGCATTAAAGTCAAGAGAATCAATCCGGGAAGTAAAACTCCTCTTCTTCCCCCTCAGAATCCTGCTCATCCCGCAAAATCCCGATCACCTGGCGTACCATTTCACCTGAGAATCCCCGGCGCATCAGGAACGCCCCTGTCTTCCGGCGTTTGTCGTTCACATCTCCCCGGATCATATTCCATTTCTTCCGTCCGGTCTGCAGTGCGCTCTCCAGCTCCTGCTCGGGTGTGATCTCATCCAGCGCTTCCGCAATCAGCGACTTATCGATCCCCTTCTCGCGCAGCTCCTGCCTGATCCACATTTTGCCCTTACGCTGATTCACAATCCGCTGCTCCGCCCACTGCTTAGCGTATAAGGGATCATCAAGCAGACGTTCCTCCTGCAGCCGGAGCAGAACTTCGGCAATAACAGTCTCCCCTATTTCCTTCTCCCTTAAACGGCGGGCCATCTCCTGTCCCGTTCTGGGCTTGCGCTCCAGATACCTAAGCCCCTCCACATACGCCCGCTGGCGCTCGTCTGCGGCAACGATATCCTCCAGATCCGCTTTTACAAAAGTACTCCCGGTAATCATCCGGTATTTAATCATGACATCTTCATGAACAGTCATGTTGTAGTCTCCGAAATGGATCAGATAACGATAGTTAGACTTCTTGAGCCGCTCCACCCGTGTAATTACCAGCTCTTGATCTCCCGGGAAATCCGCCAGCACCTGCTCATCCTGTTCTTCGAATTCCTCATCCAATTGTATAACCATCCTGCCAATCACCTACTTAAGCTGAAATATTTGCGAAAAGGCACCCTGTTACATCTTCACAGGGCGCCTATCCATCTTGACTTCATTATTCAATTAGAAGTAGAGGGGGATTTAATTACTCAATCTCAAGCAACAGCTTCTCTTCTTCCTCTTGCTCCGCAGCCACAGCCGCTTCGGATGGTGCCTCTACCAGAGTCGTGAGATTACTTGCCTCACGGATCTTGTTCTCGATCAGCAGGGCAATATCCTGATGTTCCTTCAGGAACTGCTTGGAATTCTCACGTCCTTGACCCAGACGTTCCCCTTCATAGGAATACCAGGCACCACTCTTGTTAACGATATCCATCTCTGTACCGATATCCACAAGGCTTCCCTCTCTGGAAATCCCTTCGCCGTACATGATATCTACATCTGCTTGCTTGAACGGAGGCGCTACCTTGTTCTTCACAACCTTGATCTTCGTACGGTTACCCACGACATCATTACCCATCTTGATACCCTCTACCCGGCGCACATCCAGACGGACGGAGGAGTAGAATTTCAGAGCGCGTCCACCCGGAGTGGTCTCAGGGTTACCGAACATTACCCCGATCTTCTCGCGAAGCTGGTTAATGAAGATCGCAATGGTGTTGGATTTGTTGATGGCACCTGACAGCTTCCGCAATGCCTGAGACATCAGACGGGCCTGCAAGCCTACGTGAGAATCACCCATGTCGCCTTCAATTTCTGCCTTCGGTACCAATGCTGCTACAGAGTCAACTACAATGATGTCTACTGCTCCGCTACGTACAAGCGCTTCAGCGATTTCGAGGGCCTGTTCACCTGTATCAGGCTGGGACAGCAGCAGTTCATCAATGTTAACGCCAAGCGCCTTAGCATACTTAGGATCAAGCGCATGCTCAGCATCGATGAAGGCAGCTTGTCCGCCCTGCTTTTGTACTTCTGCGATCGCATGAAGTGCAACCGTCGTCTTACCGGAAGATTCCGGTCCATATACTTCAATAATACGTCCTTTGGGAAGTCCGCCAATACCTAGTGCAATATCAAGTGCCAAAGATCCGCTAGGTACAACTTCCACTTTCATGTGAGTGGATTCTCCCAGTTTCATTACCGAACCTTTACCGAATTGTTTTTCTATTTGACGAAGCGCCATATCAAGCGCTGCACGACGATCTGACAATCAGACCACTTCCTTCACTGTTTATAGTATTATAATAACGTGTATTGAAGGTCTTGCCAAGTCTTTTTTCGAACATACATTCGTTTTTTTTACTCACAGGGATAATACTCCCTTTTATTGTAAGACATAGGCCTCCTTCCGGATGCAAGACTTTTGCAGGTACCTCTCTTCTGCTCATCACGTGAATAGGAACAACCTTAGGATAATTTGTTATACATAATATAAAACAAAAAACCGCAGCATGATTGCTCAAGCCACGGTTCTTCCGCATACATAAATTATATACCGCCTTGAACCGTTATTGCAAGGCCGAGCCTTCCAGGGGAGTGGCAACCTTGCGTTCTTCCAGCCGGCGCCACAGGCGGTACAGCAGCGCCTTAACGGTGCGCAGGCGGATGTTATCACGGGTGCCCTTCAGATTCAGCTCGTATACCTCTGTCTTGCAGCCCCTCTCAGCCAGTCCTACGAACACAAGCCCCACCGGCTTGCGCTCGGAATATCCCGGTCCGGCTACACCGGTAACCGATAAGCCGAAGTCCGTGTCACCGATCATTCGCACCTGCTCAGCCAGCACCTCCGCAACCTCGCGGCTCACGGCTCCCGGGGCATCCGGGCCTTCAAGCATAGCGGAGGGCACATTCAGCAGTTTTTTCTTAATATCATTGGAATAACACACGATCCCCCCGGCAAACATGGAGGCGCTGCCCGGGATATTCGTAATACTCTCCATCAGCAGCCCGCCCGTACAGCTCTCGGCAGCACTCAGAGTGAGCCCCGCATCCGCCATCCAGTCCACAATCAGCTGCTCCAGCGGCACATCGATGTTGGCATACAGATTCTCCGGCAGAATATCCGCAATCGTCTTCTCCAGAGCATCGAGCTTGACCATAGCCTCCCGTTCGGACGGCGCCTTGGTAGAGATGCGCACGGTCACTTCGCCTTCCTTGGCATACGGGGCAATCGTAGGATCACTCTGGCTGCGGATCAGATCAATCAGCTTGTCCTCCAGCAGCGACTCGCCAATCCCGGCGAACTTCAGCATCTTCGAGTAGAGCGGCATTTCACTAGTAAGTGCATGCTGCTGAAGCCATGGCTTGGCCTTATCCGTGAACATCGGCTTCATCTCCCGGGGCGGACCCGGCAGCACGATATAATATTTGTCCTCTTCTGCAAAAGCAATCCCTACCGCAAGGCCTGTATCATTGGACAGAGGAGTCGTCCCTTCAATGACAAGCGCCTGCTTGCGGTTATTCTCAGTCATTACAATCTTGCGGTCATCAAAGAAGCGCTGCACATGATCCATGGCCAGCTGGTCAATGTGCAGGGTCCGGCCAAGCGCCGCAGCCAGCGCATCCTTGGTCAGATCATCCTCGGTCGGACCGATGCCACCGGTGAACAATATAACATCCGCCCGGCTCTGAGCAATCCGGATCGCTTCCAGCAGGCGGCTTTTGTTATCTCCCACAACGGTCTGAAAATAAACGTCAATGCCTAATGCAGCCAGCTCTACTGAAAGAAACTGGGCATTGCTGTTCACGATTTGTCCAAGTAATAGTTCTGTTCCAACGGCAATAATCTCTGCTTTCATAGCTGACGTTCTCCTCCTGATTGTAGGTATTCTGCAAGGTTCAACCTGTTCCAGCATCTCAGGCTTTGTTCAAATCCAGCAGTTCCTTATTCTTCACGAAATAATCAATGCCAGAGTAAATGGTAATGATGGCTGCCGCCCAGATGGCAATGTCATCCACAGGAATGCTGACGAACTGGAACGGGAAATTGTTAAGCAGCAGCAGTGAAATGGCAACAATCTGAATCACTGTTTTTACCTTTCCCCATTTGCTTGCAGCCACTACCTTCCCTTCCAGCAGTGCCACCTGGCGCAGGCCGGTCACGGCAAACTCACGGCTGATGATAACAATGGCAATCCAGGAATCGCATCTTCCCATCTCGACCAATGAGATCAGCACGGCCGAGACCAGCAGCTTATCCGCTAGGGGATCGAGCAGCTTGCCCAGATTAGTGACCATGTTATATTTTCTGGCTATGTAACCGTCAATTCCATCGGTACTGGCTGCCAGCAGAAAAATAACCGCCGCGACCAAGTGATTAATTGAAAGCTGAAAGGAGCCCCAATGTATCGGTTCCGGATAGAAGCTGAAGTCCACCAGCAGAAAAAACATCATGATTGGGATAAGGCAAATACGCGCTAATGTGATACGGTTGGGTAAATTCACTGAAGGTTCCTCCCCTAGTCCATACGAATCCGGTATTACAGCATGTTCTTCAAAACTGCTTAGCTAGTATATTATAGCCATAAATAAGTGTCAAAAAAACATAAAGCACCCCGCAAGTAAGGTAAGTATACACTGCGGGGCACATGATCTTACTTTAAATTGTTAAACTGTAAATCAAGCGGCAAATCAGCCTTGCGTAAAAGCTGGATAATCTGCTGGAGATCGTCGCGGCTTTTGCCGGTCACACGGATCTGATCACCCTGAATGGTGCTCTTGACCTTCAGCTTGGAATCGCGGATCAGAATATTGATCTTCTTCGCGTTCTCCTGGTCTATCCCTTGCCGCAGCCCCAGCCGCTGGCGCACCGTGCCGAGCGAAGCCGGCTCCACTTTGCCGAAATCCATATTCTTCAGCGTGATTCCCCGCTTCACCATCTTGGTCTGGAGGATATCAATTACTGCGTTCAGCTTGTATTCATCCTCTGAGGCGACTACAAGCGCATCCTTCTCCAGCTTCAGGCTGCTCTTGCTGTTCTTGAAATCAAACCGGTTCTCAATTTCCTTCTCGGTCTGATGAACCGCATTGGTCAGCTCCTGCATATCCATCTTGGATACGATATCAAATGAACTTTCTGAACTCATGGTTCCACATCCTTTAGTTACAATTAGTCTGTTCCTATTATATGAGATAGGCGCTCCTAAGTCTAATATTGGAAAAGAGTCAAGTGGAAACGGCATTCCGTCCTTTGTAAGGACGGTACCGTTTCAGCGAGAAATAGAAGGAAAATTTACAGTGTGAACATATAAATTCTTATATTTGCACCTAAAAACACGCCTCCCGGAACCCGCCCGGGAGACGCTCACCTAAATATTATCTGCTGCGTGCAGGAGCCCGGAACATATCCAGAATCCCCAGCAGAACATGTGCCAGTCCAAAGCCCAGAATACCATATCCCCAGGCGCCCGGTGTCAAATAATACCCCAGGAGACTGACAATAATACCAAGCCCTGTTACAATCCAGCTGACGGTCATGAGAGAATACACCTCACTTTGGCGAGAAAACTGTTAAACACTTCTAGGTTCTCCAATCTGCCAAAGACTATACATTGGATCTACTATTCTCCGGTAGTACTCCCGCCAGTAGCGCCATCCGTCCCGCTATCCAGTTCAAGCAGCAGACGCGAGGAGGTTTTGCCGTCGGTGATTGCCTGTCCGTTGACCGAAATGGCCGTAGCCGGTGAATATCCCGACTTGATATACATGCCTTCGCTGTCCAGCGTGAAGCTGAGATTATCGCCGGCCTTGGTGTTCCCGAAGCTGAGCTTCTCCCCCTTGGAGTTCTCGCCCTTGTACACTTCAAGCCAGCTGACTCCGGTTGAGGCAATCACTACTTGAACCTGGCTTCCGGCAGGCGCAGAGACCTTATAGATCGTCGTCTTGCCCGATTTACGGTCTTGAGTAACGGTAACAGCCCCCGGAGCAGCCGATGGAGACGGCTCTGGAGTTACAGCAGGCGCAGTGGTTGCCGCCGCTCCTGCATCAGGTGTAGCTGCCGCATCTGCTGTCGCTGAAGGCACTGCACCTCCGCCAGCGGCAGTAGGTGAAGGCTTCACCTTGGCCGGATCTTGCGTTGCCGAAGTCATGTCTGCGGTATCCGCCTGCTTCGGGTCCTGTTGATTACTCGATGAAGTAGCATATAAATAGATGACCACCAGAATTAAAATCGGAAAGGTCCACATAAGCAAGGTCGGCAGCCACTTGGCGTTACGCTCCGTTTCAGGCTTGCGGCTCCGCTTCTGGATCACGGTCTCCATAGTAGTATCGACGGGGGCGGCAGGCATATTTCCGTGCTCCTCCATCAGTTCATCCGGGTTAACCCCGACTGCCTCGGCATAGGTTTTAATAAAGGCCCGGACATAAAAACTGCCCGGAAGCACTTTATAATCCCCTGCTTCGATGGCTTCCAAATATTTTTTTCGGATCTTTGTTACTTCCTGGACATCATCAAGACTCATCCCCTTTTGCAGACGAGCCTCCTTCAAATGCCGGCCCAGTTCCGACATACCATCACCTCCTGAATGTTGTGTGAGCAATGCTCCTGACTAAATATATTAAAGATCTTCACTGTAGCTTGTCGTAAACGACTCGTACAATATCTCTTCGTTCGGTGCGTTGCGCAGCTCAATAATGATATCGAAGTCATCGAAGGTGAATTCGGACTCCCGCACAAAAATATCAGGATGCTCAATCACCTTGGTGCTTGCCATACTCATGACATTTTGCAGCAGGTTATAATGCTTCTCGTTCGAGCGGATAGTGCTGACGATCCCGTCAATGATAAATACATTATGCGGATTCATTTCGTCTTCGGCGAGCTGGCTGCGGACCGTCTGGCGCAGAAGTGTTGAGGAGACAAACGTCCAGCGCTTCATCGCACAGACGCTGCCGGCAATGATTGATTCCGTCTTGCCTACCCGCGGCATGCCACGTAGTCCTATAACCTGATTACCTTCTTTTTTAAACACCTCACCGAGGAAATCCACCAGCAGCCCGAGCTCATCGCGGGTGAAGCGGAAGGTCTTACGGTCATCTGAATCACGGTCGATATACCGTCCATGCCGGACGGCCAACCGGTCTACAAGCCGCGGTGTACGGAGTGCCGTAACCGTTATATTATCAACTTTCTTGAGCATCTCGCCCATCAGCATGATCTTCTCATCGTCGCTTGTTTCCAGCAGCATTCCGCGCGTCTTGCCTTCTACGCCGTTAATCGTCAGAATATTGACTTCCAGCATACCCAGCATAGAAGCGATGTCGCCTAACAGACCGGGTCTGTTCTTATGTATCTTATACTCCATATACCATTGTTTATATTCCACTTGTGCGCACCTCATAGATTCCTTTTCCCTGCATGTTGTTTCAGATACACGGGTCATGTTAATGATATAGAAAAAAAAATTGAAAGGCAAGGACACGATTGTAATAATTGCAGAAAAGCTCCCGCAAGGGGAGCTTCTTCCGCGCAACTATGCGTTTTTCTTCGCCAGTTTGACCATGAGTCCGGCAATGGTATGCTTCTCATCATCCGTTCCGACATCCCACAGCTCTTTAATGGCCCGGTTGGAATAGTTGCCCGGATCGACCTTCTTGTCGAGGAATTCCCCGATTTCGAACGCCAGCTTGGTGATGGTCTCGTCGCTCATCCCCATTTTTTCGGCCTGAATGACCCGGTCTCCCAAAAAGCTTTTCCAGGTATCAAAGTTCTTCACTACGGAATCTGTTGACATCTTAAATCCTCCTCAGGTTTGTAATGATATTGAGATTTAGAAGCAACAGTTATAATATGTCTCAAGCCGGAAGTTCTTATGCTGGAGCATTTCTCCAGAGCAGGCTCATGGTTCCTGGCATTATACCGGTAATTAAGTAATCCAGCCGCCGTTCGGACTGATGACCTGCCCCGTAATATAACCCGATTCAGGCAGCGCCAGAAAATAAACAAGCGAGGATATATCCTCAGGGGTAGCCAGTCTCCCCGCAGGGATCTCGTCCTCCAGCATCTTCAGCTCATCCGCTTGCAAATTGGATAGCATGGCCGTGTGGACCGCTCCAGGCGCAACAGCGTTCACAGTGACCTTGGAGGGGGCCAGCTCCTTGGCGAGCGCCTTGGTAAAAGCATTCACTCCGCCCTTGCTTGCTGAATAAGCCACTTCACAGGATGCGCCCGAGATCCCCCATACGGAAGACACATTAATGATCCGGCCGTAACGCTGCGTGACCATATAAGGCATGAAAATCTGGCTGCACATGAAGGTGCCCTTCAGATTCACCGCCATGATATCGTCCCACTCCTCCTCGGTCAGATCGGCTAACATGCCATAATGAGCTTTCCCGGCATTATTGACCAGGATATCCGGCATCATGCCGCTGCTCTCCAGCCTTTCGGCCATGCGTACGAGCTGACTGCGGTCTTTCATGTCCGCCGCTACGGTCATTACCTTTGCCCCCAGCGCCAGACAGCGCCGGGCCACATCATTTGCCGCTTCATGCGAATTCATATAATGTATCACAATGTTCATTCCCACCGAGGCAAAACGCTCAGCGATCGCGCCGCCGATTCCCCCGCTGCCCCCGGTAATGAGCACTGTCATTTCGCCAATCGGTTTGCTGTCCTCTCCCGGTAACATCATTAAGGACTCACCACCAGCGACACGGCCAGCTGCTCCCAGTTCACATGGGCATGAAGCCGGACATTGACTTCATCCAGAGTGATCGATTCATACAGGGGAAGCACTTCAAACAGATCTCCTCCACTGAACTGGTACCGCGTGAACTCATGGGCAATGCTCTCCGGCGAATTCAGCATCCGCAGGAAGCCGCCGATTTTCTTTTTGCGGGCCCGTTCGAAATCCTTCTCCGCGAAGCCCGTCTCCAGAATACGTAGAACCTCTTCCTTAATCCGTTCAAGCAGCAGTCCCGGATCTTTGGTATCGCCGCCGATCGCCGAGAATGCATACTCCGCAGAGCTGTTAAATTCATGGCCGAAGCTGTCCGAGATCAACTCCTCGTCATAGAGCTTCTGATACAATGCCGTACTGCTGCCAAACAGCAGGTCCAGCATTAGCTTCGTGGTCAGATCACGGCGCACCGCTGCTTCACCGCTTAGACCATCCACCTTATCCTTGAATCCGAACATCATTTTGGGAATGGAAACAGCAAGTCTGCTCTCCACATGCTTTGAGGCTACCTGATCAGGCTCCTCCGCGAAGATACGAGTAATTTCACCCTGCTTCTCATAGCTCTTGCCCAGCTGATTGCTGCGGATCAGTTCAAATACCTGCTTGGGGTCCACCCCTCCGACAACGAACAACAGCATGTTGCTGGGATGATAGAAGGAATTGTAGCAGGTGTACAGCGTTTCCTTCGTGATGGTTGAGATGGATTCGATAGTTCCGGCAATATCAATGTGAACCGGGTGGGTAGCATACATCGCTTCAATCAGCCCGAAATAGACGCGCCAGTCTGGATTGTCGGCATACATATTGATTTCCTGCCCAATAATCCCCTTCTCCTTCTCCACGTTCTCATCGGTGAAATAAGGACGCTGCACAAAATCAACCAGGGTGCTGAGATTCTGTTCAATATTCTCTGTGGCCGAGAAAAGATAGACCGTCTGGTCGAAACTTGTGAAGGCGTTCGCCGATGCGCCATTGGACGCAAAGGTAGCAAATATGTCGCCTTCCGGCTCCTCGAACATTTTATGTTCCAGGAAGTGGGCAATTCCGTCCGGCACTGTAGTCTCCTCGCCGCCTGCAACCTTGAAGTGATTGTCTACTGATCCATATTTCGTGGCAAAGGTGGCGTAGGTTTTGAGAAAAGCCGGCTTCGGCAGCACATACACCTGCAGTCCGTTATCCATAACCTCGTGATAAATTGTTTCTTGAAGCCGTTCGTAATGGAGCTTCTCCATTCCTATTCCTCCTTCCCTGTCAGGAAATAAATCGTATCCAGCTCAAAAGTATCCGCAGCCGCCTTAACTTCAGCTGCCCCCATACCGTCAACCTGCTCCATCAGCTCCTGGGCAGAACGGTCTTTGCCGGATAGCTGGCGGTTGAAATCAAAGGAGATCATCTCAAACGCCGAATCCTGAATCTCGGACAACAGGTTGCGGATCATCGCCTTGGTCTGGCTAAGCTCCAGGTCAGTGATATTGCCGGCCTTCAGCTCATCCAGCTGCTTGCGGATAATATCAACGGCTTTGCCGTAGTTCTGGGTCTCAATCCCCGATTGAATCGTCCCGATGCCTTTATGCCCGTCATAACGGGAGGAGGCGTAATACGCCAGACTCTCCTTTTCACGCACGTTGACGAACAGCTTCGAATGCGGGTAACCGCCAAGAATGCCGTTGTACATCAGCGCGGAAGCGTACCGGTCATCTTTGTAGGTAATAGAGGTCCGCAGCCCCATATTCAGCTTGCCTTGATTCACATCCAGCTTCTCCTCCACCGTCCGCACTTCCGTAACCTTTACTGGAGTGAAGTCCGAGGTGTAGCCTCCAGCTTCAGAGTGATGGGCCCGGCCGAAATGAGCTGTCACCAGCTTCTCGACTTCCTCAGGTGTGGTGTCGCCCACTACATACAGATCGAGCGTAGCTCCATTCAGCCAGGAGGTATAGCTCTGGTACAGCGTCTCAGGCGTAATAGCATCCAGATCGGCCCGTTGGCCGAGGGGATGAAGCCGGTAAGGCTCTTTGCGGCACATTTCCTCAATGCAGCGTTCTGCCGCGTAGCGGATTTTATCATTCACAATGGATTCCAGCTTCTTGCGGATCGTCTCGCGTTCTGTAGCTACATAAGAAGCCCGGAAGCTTCCACTCTCAAGCAGGGGACGGGTCAATACCTCTCCCAGAAAGGCAAAGGATTCCCCAAGCAGGCTCTCCTTGCTCTGCACAAAGGAATCATTGATGGTATCCATCCGGAACTGGACAATCTGGTAATCCCCGCGTTTGTAAATATCGAAGCCAAAGCCTGCACCGTACAGCTCCTCCAGACGCTCACGGAATTGGGTAGTCTCCGGGTAGGACGCTGTCCCCCGGCGGAGTACAAACGGAACCAGTGCTGTTGAGGTTACTGTACTTTCTTCAAGCGGAACGCCTGCATACAGTGAGATGGCGAACGTCTTGAACGCCTTGGTCGGCAGAACATGTATACGCATGCCTGCGGCATGGCCATGTTGAAATCCATTATTAGTCAAGTCCAAAACTCCTTTGCAGCGTGGATTGATGCTCTATAACAAGTTTATGAAGTATTATCCATTCTAAACCATTCCAAAGTAAGGAAGCAACCGGAGGACAGCGTACCGGTTGCTCTTACGGAGGGTTGTATACAGACACTTTAAGCTACATGCAGAAGATATGTTGGCCGATTGTCTTCACCTGCGGACGGGACCAAATCCACTTGGAGGTCGCCGTCTTGGGATTGAAGTAATAGATACAGCCGCCCGACGGGTCCCAGCCACTCAGTGCCTGCTGTACTGCTTTGCGTGCCTGTTCATTAGGCTCCAGATAGATCTGGCCGTCAGCTACGGCGGTGAAGGCTCCCGGCTGGAAAATGACGCCCGAAGGCGTGTTCGGGAAGCTTGGGGATTTCACACGGTTGAGAATGACTGCAGCTACGGCCACCTGACCTTCAAAAGGCTCCCCGCGTGACTCGCCGTAAACCGCATTAGCCATGATCTTGAGGTCATTTTCGGACAGGCCCATCGTATTGCCGGAGGCCAGCTCAGCCGTATTGGATTTGGCCGCAGCTGCGCCGGAGGGCGCTTTTTTCTGGGCGGTAGTTGCCCCCGGTGCTGTCGGCTTCCAGGCTGTAGTCGCATTGTACAGCTTAAGCTTCGTCTTGGCCCCGACCACCCCGTCAGACTTCAGGCCGAATTTCCACTGGAACCAGGTGACGGCATTTTTGGTTTTGGTCCCGAACTGACTGTCAATCTTCCCGTTAAAATAACCCAGGTGCTTCAATCTTCCCTGAAGCTCATAGACATCCTGCCCCGAGGAGCCTACCATAAGCGGAGTTGTGCCGAACACAGGCATGACTTCCTCCTCTTCATCAGGGATGTCTGCGGCAACCTGTTCTGCTGCATATGGCTTGGCAAAGATCAAATCATGATCTTTGAAGACTGCACCTGCAAACGGTGCAGCTGCAAGGGCAAGGGTAACTGCGGCAATGATCCACTGCTTATGTTTTGTCATGGGATTCGCTCTACCTTTCTCTTGGAAGTTCTGCATGAATGGCTAAAGTTATTATGACGACTGGCAGGACTTCCTATGCATGACCGCAAAGCAGGGAACGGTAAATCCATTGCAACTGAGAACGATTATCAACTATACTTGAGCTAAGAAACAACAGGAGTTGAGAAGAAACATGGATTTTAAGGACCATATTGTACTGTGGAATCATGCTACTGTAGAAGTTATCGATATCCGCAAGGCCTCGTTCACTTCTGGACAACTTCCGCTGAAGTACCGCCTTCCGGCTAGTACATACCTTTATATCGTTCGCGGCAGCGCAAGTGTGCTTATAGATGACAGCCCCTATGAAGTAAGCGGCGCAAATGTATTTCACGGGGGCAAAGGTACCATTATCAAATTGCTGAAAACACAGGAAATAATGGATTATTACCTTATTATGTACCGTTCAACGTTAACCCTGCCCGCCCGGCGCAACCTAACAGCGCTTCTGGAACGCAGCAGACCTTTTACCGGAACCTATCACTTCAGTCCTGTCTATCCCCTTCCGCTGTATGAGATTCTAGACCGGATGTATGGTGATTGGCAGACACGCCGCACCCTGGAACATCTGCATGTCAAAGCCCTGTTCTATCAATGGGTCCATGAGCTGCTTCATCAGATGCAGGGGCAGGAGCTGCACCCGCTTAGAGCAGATGTGCTCGACCAGGCTGTACGCTATATGCACGATTCTTACAACAGGCCGTTCACCCTGGATACATTTGCCGGCACTCTGGGCACCAGCCCGAGGACATTATCAAGGTTATTCCGCAAGCGGCTTCAGACTAGCCCTGCCCAATATCTGGTTCAGATTCGCATGGACAAAGCCCGTGAGCTGTTGCTGGGCACAGAGTCCACACTGCATGATATTGCTGCTGCTGTAGGCTACCCGGATGCATATTCTTTTGGCAAAATGTTCAAGAAGCACTTCGGAAACTCGCCGGTGAGGTACAAAAATTCTATGCAGGCTGCTTTACCTTGGCGGGATATGCCATCTGCGCTGTCTGCATATGACATTGCCCGTGAAGGAACTCTCCGATATATTGATGATGATAATCATTATCAATATGAACTAAAAGGAGCGTCATCCATGTTCAGAACGGCCAAGCCATCTCTAATGTTTACCTTGTTGTTATGCTTCACCATAGTATTAAGTGCCTGTGCCTCAGGGAATACCGGTTCTAACGCAGCAGGCAATGCCAGCCCATCGCCGGCCTCTTCTCCTGCAGCCACATCACTCGCCACAACTTCTCCAGACCACACCGCAGCCGAGGCACAGACCCGGACAATCGCTACTGTAAAAGGAGACATCGAGGTGCCCGCCGATCCTCAGCGTGTCGTTGTGCTGTACTTGCTGGGCGATGTTCTGGCGCTGGGCATTATGCCCGTAGGTGTGTCTAGTGTAAATGAAGGCGCTGCGTTCGAGAACGAATTGAAGGATGTACAGAAGCTGGGAAGTTGGTTCGAGGCCAGCCCGGAAGCTGTCTTATCACTTGATCCCGATCTGATTATCGTTCCATCCGAGGAGACCTACAATGCATTGCATGACATTGCACCCACCGTGCTGGTGCCTTATGAGAAAATGACTACCGCTGAGCGGGTCAGCTTCATTGGATACACTCTTAACAAAGAAGATCAGGCCACCAGCCTCTTAAACGACTTCAATGCCAAGGTGGAGAACAGTAAGCAGAAGCTGCAGGAAGCGGGAATTCTAGATTCGACGATCTCCATCATGGAAGGCGGCGAAAACCGCAGTATGTTGGTGATTATGAGCAAACAGTATGGCCGGGGTTCACAGGTCTTATATGAATATCTTGGCATGAAGGCACCGGAGAAAATTCAGCAAAAAATAGATAGCAAGACTGATGTAGGCGGCGAGTCTGTATCCTTTGAAGTCATTTCCGATTACAGCGGAGATTATATCTTCCGTTCATCCTATGACGGGATGACTGATCTGACGGGGGACCCGCTCTGGAACAGCATTCCGGCAGTCAAGGAAGGCCGGCTGATGAATATCGACTTCGGATTATCTTACTATAATGATATCTACTCCCTGAATGCACAGCTGGATTACATGGTTGAGCATTTGCTTGCAGCACCGCGGGTGAAGTAATACCAATGGCATCATTCGCAAAATAAACGTAGGCACAAATCAAACAGAGCAGCGCTCCCCTTATATTGGAGAATCGCTGCTCTGTTTTTAGATGTAAAACATCCTATAATAAGGTCTTTTATATAAATATTGTTGCTGATTCTCCGCTTTGATACAATGAGGAAAGAATACTTCTTAGGAGAAGGGAGTTGTACATTTGAAAAGAAAATATGGAGACCGTTCAGATTGGAAACGTGTATTGGAAAGAGAATACGCCCAGTCATATCTTGAAACGGATAATTTTAAAGGCTACTTATCACTTCTGAAGATTGCCAAAGTTAAAGAGCCGTTGTACGTAAAATACTTTGATCAAAAGGTTTGCATTGTAAATGATGGTTATTCGTGGCTTCAACAATTCCCTCTTGATAAGCATCATTCAGTGACTACAATGTTTGACGAGCAAGGGCAAATTGTACAGTGGTATATTGATATATGCTATAGGAATGGTGTAAGTGAGGATAACGTGCCTTGGATGGACGATTTGTTCTTAGATATTGTCGTTTTGCCGTCAGGTGAAGTAATCCAAAAGGATTCGGATGAACTCGATGAAGCATTGCTTCAGGGCAGAATTGACAGCTCTCTATATAACCTCGCAAGACAAGAGGCAGACTTAATTAATTCCCTTATCAAAGACGGGAAATTCACCTTGTTGCAGCTTTCAGAGCAACATCAAGATATTCCTGTACATATACTCCAAACGTAAGCCTGATAAAAAATGAACAACTCACCAATTTATGCTGGGATTGTTCGGGACACATAACATCAATGTTATCGAAAAGAACCTTAAAATAAAAAGCTGTCCCAAGCAGCAAATTGGTATTATCCCCTTGAAGTAGACACTCGAAAAAAAACTCATGTGTTAACATGAGGAAATGAGTGAACTTGGAGGGGATTTTGGTATGGCCAAAAAGGGACAAGTATTTCAATCGTACACAGAGGAATTCAAGAAAGAGGCCATTCAAGCCTATTGTACAGGAGGTGAGAGCTATAAGGTCGTCTCCGACAGGTTGGGAATTGTGAACTGTACCCAGCTTAAAGTATGGGTAAAGAAATATCGGAATGGGGAGCCACTCGATACACAAAAAGGGGCAACAAGCCCTTTAAAAGGACGTCCACGTTCTACATTTGCCAGTATAGAAGAAGAACGAGATTACTTAAAGGCACAGGTGGACTACTTAAAAAAGCGGTATCCAAATCTGTAAAGGGAGGGAAGCTTGGACTACACGACAAATACGCCGTCATTGAAGAACTACGTGACCAACATCGCATCACCCGCCTATTAGCCATTGCAGAGGTATCGCGGGCAAATTACTACAAGTGGCGAGGTGCACAGGTTCGACGAATGGATGCCTATGAGCAAGAGCACGCCATGAAAGAGCATATGGTAGCTATTCACCTGGCTCATCCCTATTTCGGGTACCCTCGAATGCAGGCAGCCCTGCGGGAGGCAGGCTACCTCGTCAACCACAAGAAGGTATGGAGGCTCATGAAAGAGCTATCGATCCAGTCCGTCATTCGCAAGAAAAGGAGTCGTGCGCGCTCCGCTCCTTCCGTGGTCTACCCGAACCGATTAAAGCGTAAGTTTCATGCGACAGCACCTCAGCAGAAGCTAGTAACGGACATCACGTATATCTCAGACGGCACCCGCTTTTATGATCTGTCTGCGATTCAGGACCTCTTTAACAATGAGATTGTAGCTTGGCAGATCTCGGAGCGAAACGACGTAAACCTCGTCATGGATACGGTTGAACAGTGGACGCGGAAAAGAGACGTGTCTGAGGCCGTGCTCCATTCGGACCAAGGCTTTCAGTACACGTCTCAGGCGTACAACACACGATTAGAGGCATTCGGCGTCAAGGGCAGCCACTCTCGCAAAGCAACCTGCCTGGATAACGCCTGCATCGAATCCTTCTTTTCGCATCTGAAGACAGAAAAGTTGTACCTTCACCAGTGTAAGTCAGAAGCAGAGATTCATCAAGCAGTTGAGGAGTATATCTACTTTTACAATTACCAACGTTTTCAGGCGAAACTGAAACAGCGCGCGCCGATTGAGTATCGACACGCGCTGGCTGCTTAGTTTTTTCTTCTGTCTACTTGACAGGGGTATGACCAAATGGCTTGCGGGACAGCTTTTTGCATTTATGAAGTCAGTCTACCATGCTGATACTGCTCCAGCGACATCAGCACCTCACGCGGCTTGCTGCCCTCGTAAGGGCCGATTACGCCTCTGGCCTCCATTGAGTCGATCAAGCGTGCGGCACGGGTGTAACCGACGCGCATACGCCGCTGAAGCAGCGATACAGAGGCCTGCTTGGCTTCCAGAACAATCTGGACAGCCTGTTCATACAATTCATCCTGCGGCTCCTGATCCTCGCTCAAGGTGTCGTCTACCTCAGGCACAAGCGATTCATCATAATTCGCTTCCCCCTGGCTGCTGACATACTGCACAATCGTCTCCACTTCCTGATCGCTCATAAAAGCACCCTGAACACGGATCGGCTTGGAAGCCCCCATCGGCAGGAACAGCATATCGCCGCGTCCGAGCAGCTTCTCGGCACCCGGCATATCCAGAATGGTCCGGGAGTCCACATTCGAGGAGACTCCGAAGGCAATACGCGAAGGAATATTCGCCTTAATCAGGCCGGTAATAACATCCACCGAAGGACGCTGTGTGGCGATAATCAGATGAATCCCCGCCGCCCGCGCCATCTGGGCAAGCCGGCAGATGGCATCCTCTACATCATTGGCGGCAACCATCATCAGATCGGCAAGCTCGTCCACGATGACAACGATATACGGCAGTACTGCTGCCGGATTATCCTTCATCAAGTTGTTATAGCCTTCCATATTGCGTGTGCCGGATTTGGAGAACAGTTCATACCGCTTCTCCATCTCCACCACAATCTTCTTCAACGCCAGACTGGCACGCTTAGGGTCTGTAACTACAGGGGCGAGCAAATGCGGAATGCCGTTATATACATTCAGCTCAACCATCTTAGGGTCAACCATAAGGAATTTCACTTCATTCGGCTTAGCCTTATATAGAATGCTGGTAATAATACCATTAATGCAGACCGATTTACCGGAGCCGGTTGCTCCTGCTACCAGCAGATGGGGCATCTTGGCGAGATTGCCGATAATCGTCTGGCCGGAGATATCCCGTCCGAAAGCAATGGATAGCCGCGAATCCGCCTCCTGGAAAATCTGTGTCTCCATTACTTCCCGCATGGTGACGACCGAGACTTCTGAATTCGGCACTTCAATGCCGATGGCTGATTTGCCGGGAATCGGCGCTTCCATACGGATATCCTTGGCAGCCAGTGCCAGCGCGATGTCATCGGTGAGATTGACAATCCGGCTGACCTTCACGCCGATATCCGGCTGAATCTCATACCGGGTCACCGCTGGTCCACGAACCACTTCCAGCACCTTCGCCCTTACACCGAAGCTCTCCAGTGTAGCCTCCAGCTTGCGTGCCGTCTGCATATAATCATTCTGATCGCCCGCCTTCGCCCCGTTATTGGGCTTAGCCAGCAAACGGAACGACGGCAGCTTGTACGGCTTGGGCGGAGGTGGAGGCGGTATAACCGGAGCCGATGCCCCCTCCTCTGACGTTCCCAACAGCCCGTCCAGCTCCACAGGCAGGATATCCTCCTCGGATCCCCCTGACGGAGCAGGTTCTGCTCCCGCTCTCGTCAGGTTACCAGCGCCTGTACCAGTGGCGGCACCACCACGCGCCGCTGGTGAGAACTCGCTCCATTCCTCCCGGTCCTCGGCATTCAGCCCTTCAGAGCGGATATGCTCGAAGAAGTCCCGGATGATCGGCGTAACAGGCTCAAGCTCCTCATACGGGAAGTCCTCCTCGCCATACTCCTCCAGAGGAGCACCTCCCGCTGCTGTCATTCCGGAGATGACCGGACCCGTACGCGGATCAGTAATGATAATATCGGGCAGCTCTACCTCCAGATCATCCATGACTTCCGGCTGATTCTGGCGGGCAGACCCGCTGAACCATCCGGTAATTCTACCCAGCAGCTTCGACTGTCCGCGTCTTGGCAGCTGCTGATCCGATCCGTCATCCTCTTCGAAGTAATCGTCATCATCCGCAGGTTCAGGCGTTGTAACTCTGCTGGCTCTAGCCGGTCTGCTGTTCACCACCGGAACAGCAGCAGGGCGGTTAGCCGCCCGGAGCTTAATTCCTTCAATCAGCTTGACGGCCCTTACCCGGAGTAAGGTAAACAGCTCTACATAGGAGAGATTAGTAATCAGCATGAAGCTGATGGCCAGCAATACAATCATCAGCAGCTTAGCGCCCAGATTGCCGAACAGCCATAGGAGCGCAGCGTATTCAAGCGCGCCGATGTACCCCCCGCTGATATCCTTGCCCAGCATGTATACGCTGCTGTCGCCGGCGCCCGGTGAGAGGGCGCCGGATAAATCATTATGTATTTGAGACAGTACATTGCCCGGATGCAGCATCCCAATTGGACCCAGCTTCTGCTGCATAGCCGATATGGTACTCATCAGGCACATGGACAACAGCAGGAGCAGGCCGCCGGTATAGCGGCTGTTCCAGGTGGACGGCCATTTCCTGTGAATCATTACCATCAGGCCGTAGAAAATACCCGCCAGCGGCAGCACAAAATAGAATCTGCCAAGCAAATAGCCCGCCATGCTTGAGAGCGTACGGCCGACAGCCGCTTCCCCTGACAAAGCAATGACGGAAATCGTAATCAGCAGAATTCCGTAGATTTCATATTTTAAAACACTGCCCAGCAGTGCTTTCTTCTTCTTTCTTCTCCGTTTAGCCACGCCAGCCACCCCCGAGTCAACATTATACCATATAATGGCGTGGCGTACCTATGTTCTCTTTTGTCAGAATATGCATCTTTAGGCTGTTTGTTCGCACTTAGCGGTCCAGTTGAACGATAGCACCCGGGGAGAAGGCCACATCCAGATATTTATCCAGCGGACACTGCAGCAGCCGGACCACCTTCGCCTGGCCTCCATCCAGCAGTTCAACCTGCATCAGCATGCCCTGAATAGTCATCTCCTGCACGGGAGTGGCATAACTGAGCGCCCCCTCGAACACCTGCTCCATTGGCAGAATGGTATAAAAAGTCATTGGGTCAGCCCCCCTTGCGGAAGCGTATCGTTCGTCATAGCTGGCACAGCGGCAATCATCCGGTTCAGGTGGGCCAACGCGGCGCCGATTCCGCCCACTTCATCCATCAAGCCGAATCTGACGGCATCCTGACCACCTACTGCGGTACCGATGTCCCGGTTAAGCTCTCCGGTCTTGAACATCAGATCCTTGAACTGTGATTCCGTGATGCGGGAATGAGAGGTCACGAATTTCACCATCCGCTCCTGCATCCGCTCCATGTACTCGAAGGTCTGCGGCACGCCGATCACCAGGCCGTTCATCCGGATCGGATGGATCGTCATGGTTGCACTTTCAGCAATAATAGAATACGTGGAGGATACCGCTATAGGCACGCCGATGCTGTGACCGCCGCCGATAACAACTGTGACCGTAGGCTTCGACAAGGAAGCGATCATCTCCGCTATAGCCAGCCCAGCCTCTACATCCCCACCAACCGTATTAAGAATAATCAGCAGCCCCTTGATGGTCTTATTCTGCTCGGCGGCAACAAGCTGGGGAATAATATGCTCGTATTTCGTGGTCTTGTTATGCGGCGGCAAGACGAAATGCCCTTCAATCTGTCCAATAATCGTCATACAAAAAATATCCGGCTCTCCTGTCGGAACCGCTGTCTGCCCCAATTCCTTAAGCACCCCCACAGGTCCCGGTATTCCAGGAGGAATCGGCTCATTCACTGCGGGCTTTATCTCCCCTGGCAGGATTTCTTCGTTACGCCCTCCGCCCGCCTTGCTTGCTTCTGTAATTTCCATCGTACACAGCGCTCCCCTTCTGCCTGCAACACCCGTGTGCTTCAGGATTCTGATTTCTGTTAGTATGACATTCCGGAGGACTTCCTTATACACCATAACCTTGAACTATCACATAGAGACGGCGGGCGCTCCTCAGAACGTCCGCCGTCATTGCCGGTTAATATTTGTCCACCACGGCTCCCAGTACTGCTCCATGCACATAAGCCTGGCCTTTCAGACTTTTCAAGCTGTCAGCCTTGCCGGTCACAACTACGCCCAATATCCGGACATCACCGGCTTCCGGCGCCGCCTTATCCTTTTTCAAATAATTGTAGATCCGCTGATATTCACTATAATGAATGTCTTTCTTGCTAACACCGACCTCCACTGAGCCAATGAAATCATCAGGCTTCGCCTGATCCCAATCCGGCTGAACACCAAATCCGTAGACTCCGTAATTCGCACTCATCGGGGCCGGATAGTTCATTTTAGCGGGATCATTCTCATTTGGATACGGCTTGAAGTTGAACCCCTCGCGGTCATCATACGTATCGACCCAGTACCAGACTGGCTTTGCGCCTGCGGGTAGCAGGCTTTTCACCTCTTCAAACGAATAATCCTTGTCAAAGGATACGGCCAGTTCCACCCGTTTGTCTGCGTTCATCTTGTCCAGCTCGGGAAGATCATTTAGAATGCTACCGCCGTAATCGACGCCTGGAATATAGAATGCAAGCTCCCTCTGCCCGTTATAGGAATTATACGCCCGGTAATACTCATAACCTTCCTGCTTCATCTTGGCATCCTGTACGGTTAGATTATTAGAGCCTCCATAGGCACCTGTTGTGAAAGGGAACCACCAGGCGTTGTAATTGAGCCATCTATTCTTCCAGGGAACGGGCACATCATCGACGATTTTATAGGTTTGAAGTTCAAGGACTCCTGATAGAAAACCTCTATTGTCCCTAGTGCCTGAATTAAATTCATTAGGGCTGCTGATCCTCATATACTGCTGCTCACTGTACAGGGCATTGGAGGACAGGCGGCCTACCAGTTGCGCTGCACCGTAGAATACGACAATCAGCATAAGCACACTGACCACAACTGAAATCAGGATACTGCGAATCATGCTCTTCCGTTTGGTTTTTTTCAGGGTCTGGATAATATTCTGGTCTTCTGCTTCTTCCCATGGGGCTGTCATTCGCCCTCACCTCCGTATAATTGTTGAAATTGCTGTCTGGCCCGATAAAGAGTAGCTTTCACTCTTCCTTCAGAAATGCCGAGCATGGCGGAGATCTCCTTGTAGGATAACTCCATTTCATATTTCAGCAGAACCAGCTGCTTATTCACCGGATGGAGCCGCGCCAACACTCCTTCAATCTCTTCCTTCCGTTCCCTGCGCAGCAGCACCACTTCCGGCAACTCCTGCTCATGGGCCGGATGTTCCTCCACTTCCTCGCCACTATACTGATATCTCTTCTGACTGCGGCAATGGTCAAAATACCGGTTAATTGCGACCTTGTACAACCATGCGCTGAATTTGCGCTCATCGATCGCATCCAGATACAGCAGCGCCTTGTACACCGTGTCCTGCACAATATCTTCTGCATCTGAGGCTCCGGCGCCGAGGCGGATCAAGTAGCGGCGGATCTCCGCCAGTTTGGGTTGGAGCACCTTCTCCATGTCTCTTGGCTCCATGCTGCACCTCCTTGCCTGTATAACGGTCAGGTTGCCCAAATGTTGTTTTGTGCAGCGAAAAAAACATAAAAAAGCCCCTTTCCCCAGAAACCGTCCAATATTTCCGGGAAAAGAGGCTATTGCCAAAAAGCTATATTGTTAAGAAATGCTTCTCTTATACTTCCATAATAATCGGCAGGATCATCGGTCTGCGGCGGGTCTGCTCATAGAGGAAACGGCCGAGAGAGTCTTTGACACTAGTCTTCAGGGAAGCCCATTCATTGACCTTCTCACTCATCAGACGCTGCAGCGTTCCCGAGACAATGCGGTTCGCTTCGTCCAGGAGACCTTCCGATTCCCGCACATATACGAATCCGCGTGAGATGATGTCAGGACCGGAGACAATCGCTCCGTTCTGCTTGCTGAGGGTAACCACAACCACCAGAATACCATCCTGCGACAACAGCTTACGGTCACGCAGCACAATGTTACCTACATCGCCGACACCCAGCCCGTCGATCAGTACGTTACCGGCAGTTACCTTACCCGCTCTGCGGGCAGCTCCACCGGAGATCTCAATCACTTCACCCAGCTCGGTGATGAAGATATTGCTTGGCTCTACGCCAACAGACTCCGCCAGAAGTGCATGCTTGCGCTGCATCCGGTATTCACCGTGGATAGGCATGAAGTATTTCGGCTTCA
The DNA here is from genome assembly GCF_038002365.1 of Paenibacillus sp. FSL P4-0338. Lineage (NCBI taxonomy): Bacteria > Bacillati > Bacillota > Bacilli > Caryophanales > Paenibacillaceae > Paenibacillus > Paenibacillus sp. FSL P4-0338. The sequence goes on from NZ_JBBOCG010000001.1 coordinate 2,172,453, forward strand.
TCAGGTTGAGCATCAGCTTCAGCTCTTCCTGGCTGCCGTGACCGGATACGTGAACGCCGGAGTTGGAGCCGCTGTATATAACGTTGGCACCCAGACGGAACAATTCATCAATGGTACGGCCTACATATTTCTCATTACCCGGTACCGGTGTAGCCGCAATAATAACGGTGTCGCCCGGCATAATATCTACCTTGCGGTGGCTGGAACGCGCCATGCGTGTCAGCGCCGACATCGGCTCGCCTTGGCTGCCTGTACACAGTACTACAACACGGTTGCCTGCCATTCTGTTCATCTCTTCAGGCTCAATGAGCATGCCGTCAGGGATATGCAGATATCCAAGCTCGGAAGCAATGGATACTACGTTAACCATGCTTCGTCCAATAACGGTAATTTTGCGTCCGGTTGCTTCAGAAGCGTTCACTACCTGTTGAATACGATGCACGTTGGAAGCAAAGGTTGCTACCACCACACGCTGTTCAGCTTTGCGGAAAATATCCTCCAGCACGATGCCGACATTCTTCTCCGAAGGTGTGAAGCCCGGCTTCTCGGCATTGGTGCTGTCTGACAGCAAGGCCAGAACGCCCTTCGATCCGATCTCAGCCATGCGGTGCAGATTGGCAAATTGACCGTTGACTGGCGTGTGGTCGAACTTGAAGTCACCGGTGTGGACAACGTTGCCCTCTGGTGTCTCAATGCATACCCCGACAGAATCCGGAATACTGTGATTCGTTCTGAAGAAGGTTACCTTAAGCGATGTGCCCAGTTCAACCTCGGAATCCTCGTTAATCAGAATCCGCTTAGTTTCACCCAGCAGGTTCGCTTCCTTGAGCTTGTTCTCTACAAGGCCCAGGGTCAGTCTTGTTCCGTATACAGGAACATTCAGGTTCTTAAGCACATAAGACAATCCGCCAATGTGATCCTCATGTCCGTGGGTAAGTACAATTCCTCTTACCTTGTCACGGTTCTCAGTGAGGTAGGAGATATCCGGTATTACGATATCAATACCCAGCATATCTTCTTCAGGGAACTTCAGACCGGCGTCTACGACTACAATGTCGTTACCGTACTGAACTACGTACATGTTCTTGCCAATTTCACCGACTCCGCCAAGTGCGAATATCGTCAGTTTGTCGTTGTTGTTATTGTTTTTTTTGGACAAATGAATCTAACCCTCCTATGATGTTGGACGTCATACTTTTTATTTGTTAACAATGAGCTTCAATATTTCAGCGGCGCTGTAATATACATCAAATTGCTGTTAACTCCTTATTTCGACAAGGAATTCCCGGTAAGTCTGTATACTTGCGCAAGTCTAAACTCCCGAATCCGGGCAGTAATATCCTCTTGAAGCGGGCAAATGCCCTCAAAATTCCACCACCGCGCCCCTCGCGCGTAAATCCGGCATATTTAGCACAGACTTATTCAAGGACCTATCCTGTCTTACAATGCAATAAATCCGCATTGCCGGAAGATTACCGCATATTCAATTAACCGCACCAAGTCACTTAAGTTCATTATACATGATTTTTTTGGCAAAAGACAAGTCACCCTGTACCTGGTCCTATTCTTTCCTTAACAAACAGCCAATATTTGAGGAAAAGACAAGCAAAAATCGCTGCAATACCTGACTTTTTTAACATAGAGTTAATGCAGGAGAAATAAATACCAAATATGCTCTGCGGGCATGAAGTCCTTTTTAAGCTATCCCTTGCCAAAGCGAACGACCAGACATACAAAAGAGCGGTCCTCCAATAACGGAGAATCGCTCCTTTTTTACATGTTCAGTTGTATAAAAAGATACTGCTCTATCTTATCTTAGGAGGGAAGCAATGAAGGCCGCCTCTTCTTCCGTCGGTGAAATCAGCGGCAGACGGACCGAGCCGACATCCATCCCGCGCAGCCCCAGTGCATACTTCACTGCCGAGGGATTGGGCAGCGGCTGAGGACACTCGAACAGCCCCTTGAAGACCGGAAACAGCTGCCGGTGAAGCTCGCCTGCACGGCGGACATCGCCGGAGTTGAAGGCCTCGATCATCTCCGACATCTGCGCTCCCACAACATGGCTGGCCACACTGATGATACCGTGGCCCCCCACAGCAAGCGTCGCGAGGCCGGCGGAATCATCTCCGGTGTAGACATGGAAGTCTTCAGGACAAGCTGAGGCAATCCAAGTAATCTGGTCTACCGAAGCACATTCCTTCGTGGCCACAATATTAGGAATCTCCGCCAGACGCAGGGTGGTAGCTACACTCATGCTTACTGTCGTTCGTCCCGGCACATTGTACAAGATGCAGGGCAGCGAAGTCGCGGCAGCAATTGTAGAGAAATGCTGATAGAGCCCTTCCTGATTCGGTTTATTGTAATAAGGGACGACCAGAAGCACACCGTCCACGCCGATTTTCTCGGCTTCCTTAGTGAGCTCTATGGAATGTCTGGTGCTGTTGCTGCCGGTACCGGCAATAATTTTACAGCGTCCGCCTGCCTGCTGCTTCACGAAGGAGAACAGCTTCAGCTTCTCCTTATCGGTTAAGGTCGGCGATTCGCCGGTGGTTCCGCAGACTACGAGCGCAGCAGACTTTTGTTCCTCGATCAGAACATCGACCAGCCTTGAAGTTGCTTCCCAGTTGATTTCTCCTTCCCCGTCAAACGGGGTTACCATTGCGGTGATCAGTCTTCCGAAATCCACTTTGAATTCCTCCTTGTCAGCGGTGCAATTCAAACTTGGCATGCAGGGCGCGAACCGACTGCACCATATCTTCTTTTTTCACGAGAACCCAGATGGTTGTGTTGGAATCGGCAGACTGCAGAATCTGGATGTTCTGCGAGCTGAGCGCCTCGACGATATGCGCCATGATTCCCGGAACGCCGTTGATGCCTCCGCCGATGACGGAGACCTTGGCACAGCCGGACAAGCTCTTGGGACGCAGGCCCAGCTCTTGAAGCGCGGCAATCGCCTGCTCCGACTTGTCATCGAACACTGTATATACGGCCTCGGTCGGTGTCACATTGATAAAGTCCACGCTGATTCCGTTATCGGCCATACTCTTGAAAATCTGCAGTTGCACGCCGGTGCCGTTACCCTCCGGACATTCCACCGAGATCTGCGTAATATTACTGACATAGGCAACACCAGTGACGAACCGGTCCACGACTCCATGGGATACATCGCTGAAGCCCTCTGGATGGGTCACAAGCGTCCCTTCCGCTTCGGAGAAGGTCGAGCGTACACGCACCGGAATCTGGGCCTGCATGGCAATCTCCACAGCCCGCGGATGAATGACCTTGGCTCCCTGATACGCCATGTTACAAATCTCGGTGTAGCTGACATAAGTAAGCTGCCTTGCATCTTCTACAATCCGCGGATCAGCGGTGAGAATTCCGTCCACATCCGTATAGATATCTACCATATCCGCACGCAGCGCGGCCCCAAGGGCTGTAGCTGAGGTGTCGCTTCCTCCGCGGCCCAGCGTGGTGAAATCACCCGCTTCAGTCTGGCCCTGGAAACCGGTTACTATTACTACTTTATGCTCACGCAGTTCCCGTAGAATGCGTTCTGTCCGCACATCCAGGATTCTGGCATTGCCATAGCTGTTGTCGGTCAGGAATCCGGCTTGCGCCCCTGTCAGCACCGTCGACCGAATGCCCTCCTGCTCTAGCAGACCGCACAGATTGGCCGCCGAGATGATCTCCCCGCAGCACATCAGCAGATCCCGTTCCCGGTCCGGAAGTGAATTCCCGCTCTGAACCGCCAGATCAAGCAGTGTATCGGTAGCATAGGGTTCCCCCTTGCGGCCCATAGCCGAGACTACAACCACCAGGCTGAACCCGCTGGCCAGCTCCCGTTTGACATGACGGATTACGTGTTCTCTGGCCACTGGTGTGGAGAGTGAGGTTCCGCCGAATTTTTGCACCAAAATACCCATGTATAATTCCTCCATTACTTCTCTCAGCAGAACTACTGAACCCTACGTGAAATAAATCACCCCGCGAGGCAGAAGTGTTCGTAGCCGCGATAACCTGACTCTTATTATAGCGTAAAATTGTTTGTGCCGCCCCCGGGATGAGGACGGCAGAAATGAAGCTTATGGGTCCGTCAGCTAAAATTCGCTCTTCCGGGCCAATCCTGTGCTGATTATATAAGCTATGCAGAATGAAATCGTTGTACCAGCATAGGCTGCAACTGGTTGCCCTGCAGGGCGGCGTAGCAGGCCTCAGGAATGAGATCCATCTGCGCCACCAGCGAATTCGGCTTCCCCTCCGGGTTATCCTGTCCGAACGGGACGAAATAAATATGTTTGGCTACCAGTAGCTTCGCAATATTCGCCGCGTTAAGTCCGAGTCCGTCATTCGTCGAGATCGCCAGCACCAGCGGACGCCCGTTGCGCATCTGTGATTTGGCTGCCATCAGCACCGGACTGTCCGTCATCGCATTCGCCAGCTTGCTTGTTGTGTTCCCTGTGCAGGGAGCAATCGTCAGCACATCCAGCAGCTTGGAAGGACCCAGCGGCTCCGCTTCAACAATTGTAGAAATGATATCATTCCCTGTTATATCTTTCAACTGTTTTAACCAATTTTCCGAGGTTCCAAAGCGGGTGTCCGTATTCAGTACCGAAGCAGACACAATCGGCACCACATTCGCTCCTGAGTCCATGAACCGCTGAATCTGCGGCATCACCTCAGCGAAGGTGCAGTGTGAGCCGGTAATGGCATAACCTACTGTTTTTCCGTGCCAATCCATTCATTCATCCCCCCTGATTAAAGTCTCGTCCGATATCGACTGTACCAGTGCACCTGCCATAATGATTCCGGCGCTCTTGGGGGCAACAATCCCGGGCAGGCCCGGTGCCAGCATCGCCTTGATCCCGCGCTTCTCGGCATAACGGAAGTCGCATCCGCCCGGTGCGGACGCCAAATCAATGATCACGCAGTGCGGCTGAAGCCGGGACAGGACCTGAGCGTTGATAATCATAGCGGGTATGGTGTTGAAGATCAGATCCGCCTCTGGTGCATGCAGCAGCAAATCCTCTGTCATAAAAGGCTTCCAGCCCATTTCCGCCGCTCTTGCAAAGTGCTCCTGCTTCCTGACGCCTACTTTGACCGTTGCTCCCATTCCCTGGAGCGTTCTGGCCATGGTGAACCCGGTCCGGCCCATTCCCAGCACCATCGATGTGGAGCCGTGTATGGTAAAGTCCGTGTTCTGTATGGCCATCACCAAAGCTCCCTCCGCTGTCGGAATAGAGTTATAGATCGCCACATCGTCCCTGTTCAGCAGTTCCACCAGCTTCAGGGAATGAACGGCACAAAGGCCGCGCAAATAGTTTTTAGCCATGCCGGTGTATACGATTGCCCGGGACGGCAGAGCCGCAATATGCTCCTCCTTCAGCTGGAGGCGTTCCGAAGAATATAACGCGTTAATGTACCCCTCCTCATCGCAGCCGACCGCCGGCAGCACCAGCACATCCGCTTGACCAAGCAGCTCAGTCGACAGCAGTTCCAGGCTTACCCCCGGGCATGGGGCATCCCATGTATCGAATCCGGCAACGCTTACGGCCGCATCCAATTCCACACATTTCCGAATCACTTCAATTTGTCTCGCGTCCCCGCCCAGGAACACGATCCTGATGCCAGTAAGCATAGGGATGACGCTCCTTTCCACAACCACATTCGACTATAGAGCATCTTATGCCGGAAGCCGCCGATGGGTGAAGAGCGGAGAAGAATTCTAATTCCCGGCAATACCTATAGCTTAACTAAGCTAACAAAATAACCCCACAAAGTGGGGCTTTAGCTTCGAAGATGACTCAGGTACTTTGCGGGGACCCCAAAACATATAAATTTAAAAAAAGCCTGCGGCTGCACCCGAAGGTGCATTTCCGCAAGCTTATTAGTACAGCTATAAGTTAAGGAGGGCTTATTTGCCAGTATGCCCGAAGCCGCCGGCTCCGCGCGCCGTGTCGGACAACTCATCCACTTCCGCCAGAGTCACTTCTGGCACAGCCTGGAATACCATCTGGGCGATCCGCTCGTTGCGGGCAATCGCAAACGGCTCCTGTCCCAGATTGATCAGCAGCACCTTAATTTCGCCCCGGTAATCCGCATCGATGGTACCCGGTGTGTTCAGGCAGGTGATGCCATGCTTGAGGGCCAGCCCGCTGCGCGGACGGATCTGCGCCTCCAGCCCGCCTGGCATCGCCAGTGATATGCCAGTGGGGATCAGTGTCCGCTCGCCCGGAGCAAGCACCACAGGCTCTCCTACAGCGGCATACAGGTCATACCCCGAGGCCTGCTCGGACATTTTGCAGGGCAGCAGAACATCCTCATTCCCTGGCAGTTTGTTAATTTGTACGTAATGAGGCAAGATCATCTCTCCTAACATTGGCTATCGCTTTATCTGTGGAACCAACCATTGCCAGGGACAACGGCTGTGCGAACATAAAGTCCAGCAGAGCATCGATATCCTCCATGGTTACAGCTCCGATTTTGGCTATCATTTCATCCAGCGTATCCTGACGGCCGAGCATCAGCTCATTTTTGCCCATCCGGTTCATCCGGCTGCCCGTGCTCTCCAGGCTGAGAATCAGGCTCCCCTTGAGCTGCTCCTTGCCTTTACGCAGTTCGTCCTCGCTCAAACCGTTCACAGCCAGATCACGCAACATCTCTTTGATCAGCTCCGTTACTTCCTTGGTCTGCTTCGGCGCTGTCCCGGCATAGACCGTGAACAAGCCGCTGTCAGCCTGGGCACTGTGGTACGAGAAGACCGAATAGGCCAGACCACGCTTCTCACGGATCTCCTGGAACAGCCGGGAGCTCATGCCGCCGCCGAACGCATTGTTAAGGAGCGCCATCGGATATTGCAGCGGCCCGCCGCTGCGGACACCCGGCAGGGAGATGCAGATGTGATTCTGCTCGGTCTTCTTTTTGTGGAATACCAGCTCCCCCTGATATGCAGGCTCAGTCAGTTCCGGCGCTTCACCATGATTCGTGAAGGAACCGAAATGTTGCTCCAGCAGCGGGATCAGCCCGTCGTTAATATTACCGGCTACGCTGATCACTGTGTTCTCGATGGTGTACTGCTCCTTCATGTAAGCACGCAGATCATCCGGCGTCATCTCCAGCAAGCGGTCCTTCAGCCCGAGGATCGTATAGGCCAGCGGGTGCTCGCCGTAAGCGGCAGCACACATCAGCTCATGGACAAGATCATCCGGTGTGTCCTCGCACATGGCGATTTCCTCCAGGATGACATTCTTCTCCTTGGCCAGTTCCTCGGCATCCATCCGTGAACGGAAGAACATATCTGCCAGCACATCCACAGCAATCGGCAGATGCTCATCCAGCACCTTAGCATAAAAGCATGTATATTCCTTCGAGGTAAAAGCATTGACGTTCCCGCCAATGGCATCGAACTGTTCGGCAATATCCTTGGCGCTATAGCGGTCTGTCCCCTTAAAGAGCATATGCTCGATGAAATGGGAAATCCCGTTGTTTAGCGGGTTCTCATTGCGGGAGCCCGTCTTAACCCAGATTCCGAAAGATACGGATCGGCCGGTCGGGATCTTCTCGGTAACCACCCGGAGTCCGTTTGATAATAATATTTTGTCCAATGTGTAATCCTCCTGGCACAGCCTTGTTCTGTCTGTATTTGTTATTCGCGCCTCTTATCCTATCAGAAATAGGGCGTTCACTCAACTTCCGCAGTCACGATACGCTCAGCGGAGAGCGTCTGACTGACGGTTCCCAGCTGCAGGCCCTTGGCTCTGATCCCCCGGATCATCCCTCTCAGCGCTTGCGAGGAGGATGCCGTCGGATGCATTAAAATTAGGGTTCCCGGCTCTACCCGCCTGCTGATCTTGGCAACAACTGATTCCGGGGACGGATTGCGCCAATCAACCGTATCCAGCGTCCATAATACCGTCTTCAGTCCCAGTGAGGCGGCGATTTCCACCGTCTGCTGATTAAAGTCTCCTGACGGCGGAGCAAACCACTTATTCGTCACACCCAGGCTTTCCTTCAGCAGCTTCTGCGTTTTCTCAATCTCTGCAGTGGCACGCGTCCGGCTTAGAATACTCATCTTAGGATGCGTATACGCATGGTTCTCTACCTCATGCCCGCGCTTCAGCATCTCTGCTGCAAGCTCCTTGTTGCGGCTTAACCAGCTTCCGTCCAGAAAAAAAGTGACCTTCACCTTCTCCGCATCCAGAATGTCCAGCATCGGAAGGATATACTCATTCCCCCAGGCCACATTAATCATCAGCGAGACCATCGGCTTCGCCGGATTCCCCCGGTAGATCGGCTGTGCTCCCAGATCATCCAGTGATACCTTAGGCTTAATCTGGCGGTACATCAGCTTAAGCCCTGCTTCGGGTCCCCGTAAAAGCGTGCTCCGGTAGGTTGCCTCCACATCGACCTCCAGCCCGTTATACCCCGGTATGGCTTTCCATACCCGGTCCACAACAGCATTCACCGGCTGCGCATTCAGCGCCTCGGCCCGGCGGGTAATCTGAGCGCGCAGATCATCCTCTGTCTGATTCAGAGCATAGCTCATTACGGCTGCATCCGCCTGAGGCTTAAGCCCGGCAATCATCTCTTTCACGGGTCCGTTCGTGCTGCCAATTCCAATTACTACTGCGATGCAAGCCAGCACGAGCGCCGCCTTGTCCGTCTTCATGACGTTATACCTCCCTGGCACAAACGGTCTGTTTCGTCTCCGCACCAGGGTCAAGCCGTGCGGGGACGCTTTGTCCCAGCCTATGTATGCAGAGTGCAAATTATGCATACTGCATCTATGACGCCTGCAAGCGGGTAAGGTATAACCGTCAGTCAGGACGGTAACGCAGCGTATACTTTTCCAAAAAAAAGAGCCAGAACTGTACTGCTTCTGTCTCTTCTTCTTATCTATAGTAAGGATAACGGTGAAGCGTCAGCGTAATGCTTCTTACGCCTTCGCTCCGCTCTCTGAAGTCAGTACAGCTTTGCGTGACAAGTTGACGCGGCCCTGCTGGTCGATCTCTGTTACCTTCACGGTGATCGTGTCGCCAATCGCCACAACATCTTCCACCTTCGCCACACGGTCTGTGGACAGCTGGGAAATATGCACAAGGCCGTCTTTGCCAGGGATCAATTCAACAAAAGCGCCGAATTTCTCAATGCGTCTAACCGTACCCACATAAATCTCACCGACCACAACTTCCTTTACAATACCCTCAATGATGCCACGGGCCTTCTGGATCATAGCTTCATCAGAAGAACCGATAAATACGCGGCCATCCTGTTCGATGTCAATCTTCACGCCGGTTTCTTCAATGATCTTGTTGATGATTTTACCGCCGGCACCGATTACATCACGGATCTTGTCCGGATTGATATTGATGATAATGATCTTCGGAGCATATTTAGACAGGCTCGTTCTTGGAGCTGCGATCGCTTCATTCATTTTGCCCAGAATAAACATCCGGCCTTCTCGTGCCTGCTCAAGCGCCTCCTGCAGAATCTTGCGGTCGATGCCGTCGATTTTGATATCCATCTGAATCGCCGTTACGCCTTCTGCTGTACCCGCTACCTTGAAGTCCATATCGCCGAGGTGATCTTCCATGCCTTGAATATCGGTCAAGATGGATACATGCTCCCCGTCCTTGATCAGACCCATCGCTACACCGGCTACAGGCGCCTTGATAGGTACCCCTGCATCCATCATCGCCAGAATACTGGCACAGATACTTGCCTGGGAGGTGGAGCCATTGGATTCAATCGCTTCGGATACCAAACGGATAGTGTACGGGAATTCAGTCTCACTTGGAATCACCTTGGACAACGCGCGTTCGCCGAGTGCCCCGTGCCCGATCTCGCGGCGTCCCGGTGCTCTTAGCGGACGGGCTTCCCCTACGCTGAACGGAGGGAAGTTGTAGTGGTGCATGAAGCGCTTGGTTTCAGCCGGATCAATACCATCCAGAATCTGCACATCGCCCAGTGCGCCCAGTGTACATACGCTGAGGATCTGTGTCTGGCCGCGTGTGAACAGACCGGAACCATGCGTGCGCGGCAGAAGAGCTGTATCACATTCGATCGGACGGATCTCGTCCAGCTTCCGTCCATCTGGACGAACCTTGTCATGTGTGATCAGACGTCTAACTTCATCCTTCACGATATCATGCAGGGCTTCCTTAACATCCTTAAGAAGCTCTGGAGTTTCTATGTATTTCTCTGCGAAATACGCCACCGCTTCGTTGTTCACCAGATCAATAGCATCCTGACGGGCATGCTTCTCGGCAATTCTTACAGCTTCCACCAGACGGCTCTGCGCAAAAGCACGAACCTCTGTATTCACATCCGCATTAACCGCATGCAGCTTCACAGCCATCTTTTCTTTACCGGCAACGGCTACGAGTTGTTCAATCACTGCCACAATCTTGCGGACCTCGTCATGTCCGAACATGATCGCTTCAAGCATTACTTCTTCAGTCACTTCATTGGCTTCTGCTTCTACCATCATGATGGCATCCTTCGTACCAGCCACAACCACATAGATATCGCTGATTGCTTGCTGGGCTTGATCAGGATTGATGATGAATTCCCCGTTAATCCGGCCGACAGCCACGCCGCCGATGGGTCCGTTGAACGGCACATCAGAGATACTGAGCGCAGCGGAAGTACCGATCATGGCCGCAATATCAGGCGCACAGTCCTGATCCACACTCATTACCAGGTTCAAGACTTGAACGTCATTGCGGAATCCTTCCGGGAACAATGGACGAATTGGACGGTCTGTCAGACGGCTGGACAGAATTGCTTTCTCGCTCGGACGTCCTTCACGTTTGATGAATCCGCCCGGGATTTTGCCTACTGCATATAATCTTTCCTCATAATTCACTGTAAGCGGGAAAAAATCCAGATCTTTAGGCTCACTGGATGCTGTAACCGTACACAATACTGAAGTATCCCCGTAACGCACCATCACGGCTGCGTTCGCTTGTTTGGCCAGACGGCCTGTTTCCAGCACAAGGCGTCTTCCGCCCAGCTGCATTTCCACACGTTGTTCCATAAAACCCCTCCTTGAATGGTAATAATACGTTCCTGTATGTTCTACAAGCAAAAACGGCTTGTCCTCCGCAGAAGTGCTATAGCCGTTTTTGCGAATGCTATCAACTTGTCAACTGTAAAAGTTTACCCTAAATTTTCAAAAAGCAACCCGGCTGTCCCGCTGTCGCTCGTAAGAAGGACATACGGTATACAACCAGGCTGCTTTTGGGCTGAGCTTATGGAAAATTAACGACGCAATCCCAGTTTTTCGATCAGGGCGCTGTAACGTCTGATGTCTTTGTTCTTCAAATACGCCAGCAGTTTACGACGTTGTCCAACCATCTTCAGCAGTCCGCGGCGGGAATGATGATCCTTCTTGTGCGTACGCAAGTGGTCAGTCAAATTAACGATGTTCTCCGTAAGGATAGCAACTTGCACCTCAGGGGATCCAGTATCGGATTCGTGAGTTTTGTGCTCGTCGATCAATTGGTGTTTACGTTCTTGAGTCAATGCCATCCTGTTCACCTCCTTCATTATAATCGCCAGTAGCCTCGTCACCGTCGGTGAGAACAAGTAACCAAGCTAAGGTTCTGATGCTGTCATTCCAGCAACGTTAATCAGTATAGCACCTTCACAGACAAAAGTAAACGGCTTGTCCGGAAAGATTAGGAATGATATCCCAGCAGCCCTTTGGCTGTCTCAGCATCTGCACCGATCTGTGCAATCAAGGCATCGATGGACCCGAACTTGCGTTCAGACCGGATATAGGAAACCAGCTCCACCTTAAGCTCATGCCCATAGATATCTGAGGCAAAATCAAACAGGTGTACCTCAAAGCTCGGAGTGGTCACGCCTTCGTGAAACGTTGGCTTCACGCCGACATTCATCACCCCGTACAAGACCTCATTCCGGTAAAAGACCTTGACGGCGTATACGCCCTTGGCCGGAATAACATAGCGGTCTTCGAGCTGCAGGTTGGCTGTCGGAAAGCCGATGGTCCGGCCCCGCTTCTCCCCGTGCCCTACGGTACCGCGCAGGTGATAACAACGTCCAAACCAGGCATTAGCCTTACCCAGTTCCCCGCTCAGCAAGCTCTTGCGGATACCTGAGCTACTGACCTTCTCTCCTTCAAGCAGGAACGGGGCGACCGTCTCTACCTTCATCGCACCTTGTCCCAGCTCCGAGAGCCTGTCCGCATCTCCCTCACCTTTGTAGCCGAAGCGGAAGTCGAACCCTACAACTGCAGTTACAATCTGCAGCGGCAGCAGCATCACAGAGACAAAGTCCGCCGGACTTACCCGGGAGAGCTCTTCATTAAATTCAATTATATATAAAAGCTCAACACCCATCCCGGCAAGCAGCTCCTGCTTATCCTTAGAGGGGGTCAAGTATCCCTCATAATCCCCTTTGCCCATAACATCCTTGGGATGGGGGTAGAAGGTCATCACCGCTGCGGGTACACCTGCCTCGCGGGCCAGAGCAACAGCTGATGTGATGACACTGGCATGCCCGAGGTGCAGTCCATCGAACTGTCCCAGGGCAACTACTTGAGGCTGCGCATACTGTGCTGCCGCCTCAGGCAGCATCGGATAGCTTAACGTTACGGTTCTCACGCTGTTTCTCACCTACATTCGCAAATAAATTAAAGTTTAGACCTGGGCAAACACCTTGACAGGTGCAATAGCTCCGTTAGCCTCCAAAGCATAAATACCGAGGAACTCCCCTTGCTGATCATAGAGACGGAAATCTCCGGCCTGCTTCACTTCCGGCATTACAAACCGGGTCGACAGACGTTGCCCCTGCAGGGCTGCTTTCTTCTTCTCTGCGGCAACGGTATGTCTGGGCATATGTGAAATCGCCTCGTCAGCAGCAATCAGATGCTCATCCAGTGTGCCGCCTTCCTTGTGCTGCGCAATTTGCTCCAGAGTCAGGCAATGACTGGCAGAGATCCCGGCAGACATCGTCCGCTCCAGCTTCACCATTACACCGGGAAGACCGAGCTTACGTCCGATATCTACACAGAGGGTACGGATATAGGTCCCCTTGGAGCATAACGCCCGGAAAGTGATCTCCGGATAGTTGCCATTCCAGACCATCTGCTGCATCTCAATCTCATAAATCTCCACTTCACGGCTCTTGCGCTCTACGGTCTTGCCTTCCCGGGCCAGCTCGTACAGACGCTTGCCGTCCACCTTCACTGCGGAATACATCGGCGGCACCTGTGAGATCACGCCCTGGAAGGAGTTCAGCACAGCCAGCACTTCGGCTTCTGTGACATGAACCTCCTCCACGGATTCCGTAATCGTCCCGGTTAGATCCTCTGTATCGCTGGCCATCCCCAGCCGCAGCGTGGCGACATATTCCTTGGGCAGCTCCTGAATATACTCCACTACTCTAGTAGCCCGGCCTAGACAGAGCGGCAATACTCCGGTTACCTGAGGATCAAGGGTCCCGGTATGTCCAATCCGCTTCATGCCCAGAATGCGCCGCGCCTTGGCCACAACATCATGTGAAGTGAACCCTGCCGGCTTATATACAGCCAGAACTCCTGTAAGCTCACTCATAAATGACGTTTGACCTCCTCCAGCACCTGTGTCACAGCTTCTTCCAGAGTTCCATTAATACGCGCGCCTGCTGCCCGGGTGTGTCCTCCGCCGCCGAAGGCTTGCGCAAGTGCGGCCACATCCACCTTACCTGCTGAACGAAGACTGGCCTTCACCGCATGGTCATCAATAACCTTGAACAGAATGCCTACCTCTACACCGCGGATATTCCGCGGATAGTTGACAATCCCTTCAAGGTCCTCATTGGCCGCTCCAGAGTCCAGCATATCCTTAGGTGTAACATACACCCAGGCTATATCTCCTTCAGAGCTGAGCTGTAATGTGCTAAGTGCACGGTTTAGCACCTTCACCTGGGGAAGCGTCATCTCTTCCAGCAGGGTCTCAGCCAGGTCCGGTCCATTCACACCCAGTGTCAGCAGTTCGGATACCGCCGCCATCACTTTAGGAGAAGTATTGCTGTAACGGAAACCGCCGGTATCCGTTAACAGTCCAGTATAAATGGCTGTGGCAATATCAATATCCCACTTGAGTTCAAAGGTCTTCAGCAGATCGAACAGTATCTCTGCTGTCGCTGCCGCATCCGGCTTGATGAGGTTCACCGCGCCGTAGCCGTTGTTCGTTGGATGATGGTCAATATTCAAGATCAGTGCATCACTGGTGAAATGCTGCTGGGTCAGCCCTACACGCTGGAAATCCGCACAGTCAACACATATCACATGGCTGTACTGGCGGGGCAACGAACCCTCAGACAGATTGACAATCTGATCGGCATGCCATAAGTATTCCATTCGCTGCGGAATCTGGCCTTCATTCAGCATCAGATATTTTTTGCCCAGACATGAGAGAAGCCAGCCCACCGCAAGGGTGGAGCTGACTGCATCTCCGTCCGGCTGAACATGCGACACTACAAGATAATCGTCGTGTTCCAGCAGAAACTTACGCGTCTGCTGGAGACTTTGTTCATAGCTCTGCATTCGCCGTCTCCTTTATGTTCCGTGGCCTATTCGTTTTTGCCGATTTCGCCGAGCAGCTTCTCAATGTGACTTCCGTAAGCAACGGATTCGTCAATCTTGAAGATCAGCTCAGGCGTATGGCGCAGGCGGATCGCTTTACCAAGCTCCGAGCGGAGAAAGCCATTGGCCTTCTCAATCGCTCTAAGTGAGTCTGATTTCTGCTCCTCGTCCCCGAATACGCTCAGGTATACCTTGGCCTGTGACAGATCGTTCGTCACATCTACGCCAGTTACAGTTACGAACCCGACACGCGGGTCCTTCAGTCCGCTTTGGATGAGCTGGCTCAGCTCTTTCTTAATCTGCTCGCCAACCCGTCCCGCTCTGATTTTAGACATCTTATTTCACCTCTTCGCTTAGCGCTCTACCGTTTCCATGATGAATGCTTCGATAATGTCGCCTTCAACGACATCATTATAGCGTTCCAAAGTTATGCCACATTCATAACCCTGTGCCACTTCTTTTGCATCATCTTTGAAACGCTTCAAGGTGTCGATTTTGCCTGTGAAGACAACGATACCGCTGCGGATCAGGCGCATTTCAGCATTGCGGGCAATTTTGCCGTCGGTAACCATACAACCTGCGACACTGCCCACTTTGCTGATTTTGAATACGTTGCGCACTTCGGCATGACCGATAACGTTTTCTTTAAATATAGGATCAAGCATGCCCTTCATGGCACTTTCGATCTCTTCAATGACATTGTAGATGATGTTATGCAGTCGCACATCCACCTTCTCCTGCTCGGCCGCCGCTTTCGTCTGGGCATCCGGACGAACGTTGAAACCGATCACGATAGCATTGGAGGCTGCTGCCAGGGTAATATCGGATTCCGTAATCGCGCCGGCACCGCTGTGAAGGATCTTCACGCGTACGCCTTCGACTTCGATCTTGGCCAAGGAGCCCTTCAGCGCCTCTACCGAACCCTGAACGTCACCCTTGATGATAACGTTGAGATCCTTGATCTCGCCGTCCTTGATATGCTTGAACAGATCATCCAGCGTAACGCGGGTGTTCGTGTTCAGCTCGGACTGGCGCTGCGTTGTAGAACGTCTGTCAGAGATCGCGCGTGCTTTACGCTCATCTTCGAAGGCCATGAACGGATCGCCCGCCTGCGGCACCTCGGTCAGACCGGTAATTTCCACTGGAGTGGAAGGTCCCGCTTCCTTGATTTTGCGTCCCTTGTCATTCACCATGGCGCGTACGCGGCCGAAGCAGTTACCCGCTACAAATGCGTCTCCGACCTTCAGCGTACCATTCTGCACGAGAATACGGGCAACCGGTCCACGGTTCTTGTCAAGCTCAGCTTCTATAACAGTACCGCGTGCCCGTTTGTCCGGGTTCGCCTTGTACTCATTTACTTCGGCAACGAGCAGGATCATTTCCAGCAGCTCTTCAAGGTTAATGCGCTGCTTAGCCGACAGGTTGACGAAGATTGTATCGCCGCCCCACTCTTCCGGCACCAGCTCATAGCTTGTAAGCTCCTGCTTCACCTTGTCAGGGTCTGCGCCCGGCTTGTCGATCTTGTTAACTGCCACAATGATCGGAAGTCCGGCTGCCTTGGCATGGTTGATCGCTTCTACAGTCTGAGGCATTACGCCGTCATCTGCCGCTACAACGATAATCGTCATATCTGTAACCTGGGCACCACGGGCACGCATGGCGGTGAAAGCTTCATGGCCCGGAGTATCAAGGAATGTGATTTTCTTATGATTAATCTCAACTTGATAGGCACCGATATGCTGCGTAATTCCACCTGCTTCGCCGCCGGATACATTCGTGGAACGGATGGCATCGAGCAAGGTTGTTTTACCATGGTCAACGTGACCCATGATCGTTACAACCGGTGGCCGGGTCATCAGATCATCTTCGGAATCGTTCTCTTCCACGGTCTCGAAGCTGTCTTCATCAACCGGAATCTTCACTTCTACTTCTACGCCGAATTCGCCGGCCAGCAGCAGAATCGTATCGATATCAAGCTCCTGATTGATGGTGGCCATAACCCCCATCGAGATCAGCTTCTTGATCACTTCCGAAGCATCCTTGTGAAGCAGCTTCGCGGTTTCACCCACGGTCATGCTGCCACGGACAATGATCTTCTTAGGTGTGTTGTCAATCTTCTCACGATATACGGTCGGCTGGTTTCTGCCGCGGTTGTTCTTGCCGCCACGGCCGCGATAGTTGCCGCCCTTGTTGTCGTCGTAACGTTTCTGGCCGCTGTTGTTGCCACCAGGTCTGCCGCCAGTGGTGTTCTTCTTAGGGCCGTCGCTGCGTGAGAAACCTCCGCCTGCATTGCCTTGACCTTGCGGACGGTCACCTGTACGTGGTGCGCTGCCTTGTCCTTGCGGACGGCTGCCGCCAGTAGAGCTGCCTTGTGGACGGCTACCGCCAGTGGAGCTGCCTTGTGGGCGGCTGCCGCCAGTAGAGCTGCCTTGTGGACGGCTACCGCCAGTGGAGCTGCCCTGTGGGCGGCTGCCGCCAGTGGAGCTGCCTTGTGGACGGCTGCCGCCAGTGGAGCTGCCTTGTGGACGGCTGCCGCCAGTGGAGCTGCCCTGTGGGCGGCTGCCAGTGGAGCTGCCTTGCGGGCGGCTGCCAGTCGAACTGCTTTGTGGACGGCTGCTGCTTGAACTGCCCTGCGGGCGAGAATTCTGAGCGGAGCCTGATGTTTGTGTTCTGCGGGAATCTTGTCCGCTTTGGGGCCTTGGGGACGTCGTCGATTGGTTGTTGTTTTGGTTACTGTTCATACCTACCTGCTTTTCCGATTGAATTTTGTTGGTATTCTGAGCACTGCGTACTTCGGCGGTTACCGTTCCGGTAGTTACCGGACGGCTGCTGGTGCCGGTGTCCCGCTTGGCTGCAGCGTTTGACTTGATGTCCTTGAAGAACTGTTCAACTTTGTTCACGGAGCCATTCTCCATGACACTCATATGATTATTCACCGGGACATCCAAACGCTTCAGAATGGTAATAATTTCTTTACTGCTCATGTTCAAAGACTTTGCATATTCGTATACGCGCAGCTTATCCTTATTATCTTCTTTAGTCAATAACTCCACCTCCGACAGTATCTCCAAGCGTTCTGGAGATCATTTCCGCGAATCCTTTATCCGTAACGGCCAGCACTACGCGCTGGTCCTTACCAATACTTGCACCGAGTTCATCCCGGTGAAATGCGATTACTAGTGGAATATCGTAGGTCCCGCATTTATCGCGGAACTTCTTCTGGGTATTATCTGAAGCGTCACCTGCCAGGACGACCAGCTTCGCCTCTGAAGACCGTACTGCCTTAAGCACAGCCTCATCGCCGGTGACAATCTTGCCTGCTCTCATCGCAAGCCCTAAATAAGAAAGTGTCTTACTCATTGTCCTCACTATCCTTCGCTGCCAAAAACTGCTCCTCCACGGATGCAAAATCCCGGGCAAGCTGGGCATAGATTTCAGGACTGACCTGACATTTCAATGCCCGGTCAAGTGCTTTGGTCTTCTGTGCTAGCTTAAAGTATTCCAGTTTACCGCAGATATAAGCGCCACGGCCCGACTTCTTGCCTGTCAGGTCAATCAGCACCTCGCCTTCAGGCGTTCTCACCACGCGAATCAGCTCTTTCTTGGGCATCATCTCCTGGCTGGCAACGCATTTACGCAGCGGCACCTTTCTTTGCTTCATAACAAAGCACCTCCCGTCAGTCAGCATTCATTAATCGATGGAGACGGAATCCTGATGCATTTCATCATTGGACGATCTGGGTCTGCCGTATTCCTGCTCCGCCTGCGTCTCGCTCTTGATATCGATCTTCCAGCCGGTCAGCTTAGCGGCAAGACGGGCATTCTGCCCCTTGATGCCGATGGCCAGTGACAGCTGATAGTCAGGAACAATGACGCGGGCCATTTTCTCAGGTTCAAAGACTTGAACCTCAAGCACCTTGGACGGGCTAAGTGCATTGGCTACGTACTCCTGCACCAGCTCGGAATATCTGACAATATCAATCTTCTCACCGCGAAGCTCAGTCACAATGGTCTGTACACGTGTGCCTCTTGGCCCTACGCAAGAGCCGACCGGGTCCACTTCGGGATTGCGTGAGAACACGGCGATCTTGGAGCGGAAGCCAGCTTCGCGGGCAACGGAACGAATCTCCACCACCCCGTCAAAAATCTCCGGCACCTCCAGCTCGAACAGACGCTTCAGGAGACCTGGATGACTGCGGGACAGCATAATCTGCGGCCCTTTGGTCGTGTTCTCCACCTTAGTGATATAAGCTTTGATACGCTCGCTCTGCTTGAACTTTTCTCCAGGCATCAGCTCGCTCAGCGGAAGAACCGCCTCGATTTTGCCAAGATCCACATAGATGTTGCGCATATCCTGACGCTGTACAAGGCCGGTTACAATATCATCTTCCTTGTCGATAAAAGCGTTATAGATCAGGCCACGTTCCGCTTCGCGGATACGCTGGGTAACCACCTGCTTCGCAGTCTGGGCGGCAATGCGGCCGAAATCACGCGGCGTGACTTCCTGCTCGGCGATATCCTCCAGCTGGAAATGCGGGTTGATCTCCCGGGCAGCCAGGAGCGAGATCTCGGTCCGTGCATCGAGAACCTCCTCCACAATCAGCTTGCGGGCAAACACCTTGATTACGCCTGTGTTACGGTTCATATCCACACGCACATTCTGCGCCGCATTGAAATTGCGTTTATAGCTGGAGATCAGCGCCGCTTCGATGGCTTCGAACAGCACATCCTTGCTGATGCCTTTCTCCCTTTCCAGTTCATTCATAGCTTCAATAAACTCCATACTCATGAAATTCCGGTCCCCCTTTCAAGACGTTAAAAAATAATGGCCAACCTCGCACTGGCGACCTTGGCGTAAGGTACCACATGTTCTTTTTTGCCCGCGGAGATGAGCAGTTCCTCGTTCTCGAACGAGAGCAAACGACCTTCGAATTCTTTGAGTCCTTGAATCGGCTCATAGACCGTTACATATACGTCCTTGCCTACCGCCTTGGTGACATCCGCAGCTTTCTTGAGCGGACGCTCAGCTCCCGGCGAAGAGACTTCAAGGAAATACGCTTCAGAGAACGGATCATTCTCATCCAGCTTCTGGCTGATATATTCGCTGATAGTACCGCAGTCATCGATATCGATGCCGCCCTCTTTGTCTACGAATACGCGCAGAAACCAGTTGGAGCCTTCCTTCACGTATTCAACGTCCACCAGTTCGAAACCATTGTCCTCGAGATAGGACCCGAGCAGCTGCTCTACCGTTTGTTTAATTTTGGATTTGGGTGTGCTCAAAAGAAGATTACCTCCACGAACTTGTCTTTTGCTATATACCAAAGATAAAGAGTGGGTTTCCCCACTCTTTACACAACGGACTTATCTCATTATTACCAAAAAAATTATACCATAGAGAGGCAGCACTGACAAGTACCAGCCCTTGACTCCCCTTTCTAAGAGGACATTAAAGGGCTGTATATGCCATCACTTGAGCCGGTTGTCAGAACAGTGAAAGCTGGTTACTCTCCGGTAATCCCCGGAAGCAGCCCATTCCCGTAAGCAGCTCAATCACCGTTTTACTGGCCTTGGATTTCTGCTGGAAATCCTCAATGGAGAGGAATTCTCCTGCATCCTTGGCAGCGGCGATATTAATTGCAGCATTATCCCCGATTCCCGCAAGCGAGGAGAACGGAGGAATCAGGCTGGTGCCGTCCACCGTAAATTTGGTAGCATCCGAGCGGTACAGATCAATGTTCTTGAAGGTAAAGCCGCGTGCGGTCATCTCCAGGGCCATCTCCAGGACCGGAAGCATGGCTTTTTCCTTAGGCAGCGCCTGGAAGCCCTTGGATTCGATCTCCACAAGCTGGCGCGCAATGGCTTCGTAGCCTTTACAGCACAGCTCGATATCGAAATCCGCCGCGCGGACCGAGAAGTAAGTCGCATAGTATTCTATCGGATGATACAGCTTGAAGAAGGCTGTGCGCACCGCTGAAATAACATAAGCCGCGGCATGGGCCTTCGGGAACATGTACTGGATTTTGAGACAGGAATCAATGTACCACTGCGGCACCTTGCAATTCTTCATCTCCTCAATCCATTCCGGCGGCAAGCCCTTCCCTTTACGCACGCTCTCTGTAATTTTGAAGGCCAGACTGGCATCCATCCCCGTCTTATAAATCAGGTAGAGCATGATATCATCACGGCAGCCGATTACCGTCTTAATGTTACAGGTATTGTTCTTAATCAGCTCCTGCGCATTTCCCAGCCACACGCCGGTTCCATGGGACAGCCCGGAAATCTGCAGCAAGTCGGCAAAGCTGGAAGGCTTGGCTTCAACAAGCATCTGGCGGACGAACTTCGTTCCCATCTCCGGCACTCCATAAGTGGCCACCGGGGTACGAATCTGATCGGGTCTTACCCCGAGAGCATCCGTGGAGTTGAACATGCTCATTACCTTCGGATCATTCATTGGAATGGTCGTCGGGTCCACACCGGTCAGATCCTGCAGCATCCGCATCATGGTCGGATCATCGTGGCCGAGAATATCAAGCTTCAGCAGGTTCGCATCGAAGGCGTGATAGTCGAAATGGGTAGTCTTCCACTCGGCTGTAACATCATCCGCCGGAAACTGCACGGGAGTGATATCTTCAATCTCCATGTAATCCGGCAAAACTACGATACCGCCGGGGTGCTGCCCCGTACTGCGCTTCACACCGGTACAGCCGGCGGCAAGCCGTCCGACCTCTGCGCCGCGCCAGCGCTTCTGGTGATGTTCTTCATATTTCTTGGTGAAGCCGAAGGCGGTCTTCTCCGCTACCGTACCAATGGTTCCCGCGCGGAATACATTGTCCGGGCCGAACATTGTTTTGGTGAAATTATGGGCGTTCGGCTGATACTCCCCGGAGAAGTTAAGGTCGATATCGGGAACCTTGTCCCCTTTGAAGCCCAGGAAGGTCTCAAACGGAATATCCTGACCTTCTCCCTTCAGCTTCCCGCCACAATCGGGACAGTCCTTATCCGGCAAGTCGAACCCGCTCGGCACACTTCCGTCCAGGAACCATTCGCTGTGCCGGCATTCCGAATTGGTACAAATATAGTGAGCCGGAAGCGGGTTAACCTCCGAGATTCCAAGGAATGTTGCCACTACAGACGAGCCTACCGAGCCACGGGAACCGACGAGATAACCGTCCTGGTTCGACTTTTTGACAAGCCGTTCCGAGATCAGATAGTTGGCGGAGAACCCGTATTTAATAATAGGGGCAAGCTCCTTCTCCAGACGGGCAATCACAACCTCCGGCAGTTCCTCGCCGTAGATCGATTTGGCTGTTTCATAGCAGGTATTGCGGATCTCATCATCCGCACCTTCAATAATAGGCGTGAAGAGATCGCTTGGGAACAGATCGTATTCTTCGAACCGCTCAGCCAGCTCAACAGTATTCGTGACCACGACTTCCTTCGCTTTGGCTGCACCCAGGTATTCGAACTCGGCAAGCATCTCATCGGTTGTACGGAAGTGGGCATCCGGCTTGTTCTGGTCTTTTAGCGGACTGAACCCCGTAATCCCGTGGATCGTAATATCGCGGAACAGCTTATCGCGCGGCTCCAGATAGTGCACATTCCCAGTGGCTATCACCGGCTTATTCATCTGTTCGCCGATCTCACAAATTTTGCGTACAACACCCCGCAGGTCCTCTGGACTCGCTACGAACCCTTTATCCACCAGATGCATGTACATGGTCAGCGGCTGGATTTCCAGCACATCATAGAACTGGGCAACCTCAATTGCCTCTTCCACGGTCTTGTTCAGCACAGCCTCGAAGAACTCGCCCCGCTCACAGCCGGATATGACGAGCAGTCCGTCACGATGTTCTTCAAGCTTCGATTTGGGAATGCAGGGTACGCGCTTATAGTACTCGGTATGCGACATAGAGATCAGCTTGTAGAGGTTTTTTTTGCCGATCGGATTCAGTGCATAGATTCCGCAGTGAAACGGCCGTACATTCGACAAGTCATTGCCTACATAATCATTCAGCCGGTCCAGCCGGGTCATGCCCTTCATCTTCTCCGCATCGGACAGCAGACCGTTCAGAATCCCGCCCAGTGCAATCGTATCATCCACCGCACGGTGATGGCTCTCCAGCAGTACCTTGTACTTGTCAGCAAGCGTATTGAGCCGGTGGTTCTTCATTTTGGGGAAGAGCAGACGCGCCAGCTCCAGCGTATCCAGTGAAGGATTTGGCAGCTCCGGCTGCCCCAGCTTCTTCAGAGAAGCTTGAATGAAGCCCATATCGAACCGCGCATTGTGCGCAACGAGAATGCTGTCTCCTACGAACTCCACGAACTCCCCCAGTACCGGCGCAAGATCCGGGGCATCCTTGACCATTTCATCCGTAATGTTCGTCAACTGCTGGATGTGGTAGGGGATTTTCTCATGCGGATTGACGAAGGTGGTGTAACGGTCGAGTTCCTTGCCTTCACACATCTTGATCGCCGCAAGCTCCGTGATGTTGTTGCGTGTGATGGACAGCCCCGTGGTCTCGATGTCGAAGACGACATAGGTTGCCGTCTTGAGCTCGATCGCCTGCGCATTCTCCACGATATTGACCGCATCATTGACGACATTAGCCTCCACCCCGTAGAGCATCTTGAGCTTATGCTTATGGGCGGCGTGATTCGCATCCGGGAAGCTCTGAACATTGCCGTGGTCGGTAACTGCAAGTGCCGGGTGGCCCCATTTCGCAGCTGTTTTGACATAGGCATCAATCGGTGCTACCGCATCCATCGTGCTCATAGTCGTATGCAAGTGGAACTCCACACGCTTCTCCTTGGCATTGTCCTTACGGGCAGGCGGCGCCGACACCTCGGTCAGATCCGAAGGAATCATCACCAGCTCAGGAATCTGCATGAACCGGTCATATTCCACTTTGCCGCGCGCCCGGACCCATTTGCCGTTAGCCAACTGGCCCATGATCTTCAGTTCTTCCTTGGTCTTGGCGAACATCTTCATCTGCAGGGAATCTGTAAAATCTGTGATGCAGAAGGTGAACAGCGTATTTCCGTTACGCAGTTCCTTGCGGTCCAGCCCGAAGATCGTCCCCTGGATCGTAATCTTCTTCTCTTCATCCTGAATTTCCAGAATGGAGACGGCCTGCTCTTTGATGTCATTCCCTACCTGAAGCTTAATGACCTCATTCGGGTCCCCGGCTTCTTCAGGCTCGTCCGGCTCGCTATTCATCATCATCAGCTCTACCAGCTCACGCTGCTCCTGCTGGAGCTTCTGCTGGAATTCCTCATAGGCATCCGCCTTGCTCTTACTCTCGTCCTCGGCCATTTGCAGCTTGACCTTGAGGGGAAGTGCGAAATATTTATCATAATATTTAATAATGGCGGCTTCGATACCCTTTTTACGGGCCAGTTCGAGCGACATGGTATCATTCAGGCTAAGGATGAGCGTTCCGTCCCGCAGCTCCTGACTGGAACGCGTCAGCCAACCGTTGACGGAAGGAATCTCACGCTGGACCCACTCGAGGAACATGCCCCAGTACTCCTGCACAATATCGGCTCTGCTTACAGTATCATCATATAGGAACAAGAAGCTGACCTTGGCAATATGCTGCAGCTTCTCACGCATTCTTAGGATAAAGGCCCGGTAGGTCTGGGCGGGAATCAGGGTTGTCTTCGCAATCACGATATGCCAGTCATGGTTGCCGCGGCTAATCTCCACCCGTTCAATCTGTCCGTCTACAAAATAAGGATCAATCATGGCAGGCGGAATCTCCCCCTGCTTCATCAACAGCTCAAATCTCTTTCTTCTCTCCACGTTCTGCTCCATGCATTCCCCACCTAACTCGGCAATAATTGGCGTAAGACTTCGACGTCATTCTATTGTAAGAAAAAGCCTCCGGCTTGAAAAGCATTGGGTACTTGCGGCCCGCCGACTCCTCTCGCCAGAAGCTGATATAAAAAAGTTAACAATTAAAAGGTTGCCGATTAATACGCTTTGGCAAATACAACCGTATGCTGGGCAGGCTTGCCGCAGCAGATACAGGTTTCTTTCGTTTCTGACGGATGGAACGGAATATTACGGCTGCCTGCGCCGGTCTCTTCCTTGACCTTATCCTCACATTCTTCAGAGCCGCACCAGCCTGCAAGCGCAAAGCCGCGTTTCTCCTCCATAGAATTCTTCATCTGCTCAAGAGTGTCTACGGAATAGAAATGATCCTCACGGAATTTCAGTGCCCGCTCATACATCTCCCGATGGACCTGCTCCAGCATGGCGTTCACTTCTTCAACCAGGTTCTCCTGCTGAATGACCTTCTTCTCACCGCTGATCCGGGATACGAGCACACAGACTCCATTCTCCATATCACGCGGTCCAAGCTCCAGACGGACAGGGACGCCGCGCATTTCATATTCATTGAACTTCCAGCCCGGGGTTACATCCGCACGGTCATCTACACGCACACGGATTCCGGCACTTTTGAGTTCACCAAACAGTTCGTCGGTACGTCCGATGACCGCTTCGCGGGTCTTAGGCGGTCCGATTGGAATCATAATGACCTGCGTAGGCGCTACCTTCGGCGGCAGGGCCAGTCCGCGGTCGTCACCATGCACCATGATGAGCGAACCAATCAGACGCGTGGTAGAGCCCCATGAGGTGGTGTGCGCATGTTCCAGTACATTCTCCCGGTTCAGATATTGGATATCAAAAGCAACCGCGAACTTGGTACCCAAATAATGTGAGGTAGCGGCCTGAACGGCCCGTCCATCCTTCATCATCGCTTCAATGGAATACGTATCCACAGCACCGGCGAACCGCTCGGATGGCGTCTTCTGTCCGGTCACTACCGGAATAGCCAGAAAGGTCTCCACGAAGTCGCGGTAGTTATCAAGCATCTTCATCGTTTCTTCGCGTGCTTCCGTCTCATTCTCATGCGCGGTATGGCCTTCCTGCCAGAGGAATTCCGTCGTGCGGATGAACGGCAGGGTACGTTTCTCCCAACGGACCACGTTGGCCCATTGGTTGATTAGCACCGGAAGATCGCGGTAAGACTGAATCCATTTGGAATACATATGACCGAACATGGTCTCGGACGTAGGACGGATTGCCAGACGTTCTTCCAGCACATCGCCTCCGGCCTCAGTGACCCAAGGCAGCTCCGGATTGAAGCCCTCCACATGTTCCTTCTCCTTCTGGAAAAAGCTCTCAGGAATGAATAGCGGGAAGTAGGCGTTCCGGTGACCGGTAGCCTTCAGGCGGCGGTTCATTTCCTCCTGGATATGCTCCCAGATTTCATAGCCGTCCGGTTTGAATACGATACAGCCGCGGACCGGTGAATAATCCATCAGGTCCGCTTTTTTGATAACATCGATATACCAGCGTGAGAAATCCTCGCCCTGCGGCGTGATCTCTGTAACGAACTGCTTGTCTTTGGCCATGTGAAGAAATCCTCCTATTATTCGCCCCTCAGATTGCACATTAGCTGTGAAGCCCAATCCAATGCATCACGGGATAAAAATGATATGACATCCGTCAGCCGCTTATGAGGCGTAAAATATCATTATACGTAACAGCGATCATCACCAGGAACAGCAGGGCAAAGCCTACAAAGTGGACCATGCCTTCCCTGCTCGGGTCGACCGGCTTGCCTCGCAGTGCCTCAACACCAAGGAAGACAAGCCGGCTGCCATCCAATGCAGGAATCGGCAACAGGTTGAAGATCCCTAAGTACAGGCTAAGAATAGCCGCCCAGTAGGTAAGATACTGAATGCCCTGCTGGGCAATCTGTCCGGTCAACTGGAATGTGCCTACTGGCCCCGAGATATCATCCATATTAAATTTATTGATCAACTGCTTGAAGCCTATAAAAATCAGCTTGGTGGTGTCGACCATAGCTGTACCGGACTTGGTAATCGTCTCCCCCACTCCGGCCTTGCGGGTAGGCAGCTCTGGCGTAATTCCAACCTTGCCGCCTTGCTCCCCTTCCATTCCGCGGGGAATCATGGTTACATTTAAGGTCTCTTCGCCGCGCTTCAGCGTCCAGTTCATTTCTTTGCCTTTGGAGGCCGAGGTCAGCTTGATCATCTTCTGGTAATCTCCGCCGATGGCTTGCCCGTCCACAGTGACGACGATATCGCCCTTCTGAAGACCTGCTTCCTGCGCAGGCATTCCTAAGCTGACGTCACCGATCTTCACATAGGTCGGATTCTCCACCGGGATTCCGGCCATCTGCAGATGAAGTGCAAATAGCACAAACGCCAGAATGAAGTTCATCACTGGACCGGCCAGGATCGCTATCGCACGCTGACCGACGGTTTTGCCGCCGAACTGGCGGTCCCTAGGCGCAATTTGCGTCTGCTGGGTGCCCTTGATCATCATCGCCTGCGGATTCACATCATAAGTGGTCACTTCACCGTCAACATCGAGGCGGATTTTCAGTTCATTCTCCAGATCGGTGAACTGCGCTTCACCGCGAATAACATTTCTGCGCGTATCCAGTGAATCGATGTATATATTCTTCACCTTGTTATCCTGGCCCAGCCGGACGGCAATGGTCTGCCCCGGGCCGATCTCAACCATCTCGGGGTCTTCACCGGCCATCCGGGCGTATCCCCCGAAGGGCAGCAGGCGAAGCGTGAACTGGGTTTCACCGCGTTTATAAGAGAACAGTTTCGGACCGAAACCGATCGCAAATTCCCGTACAAGAATTCCGGCGCGTTTGGCAAAATAATAATGTCCCCATTCATGGACAGTCACCAAAACAAAGAACATAAACACCGTTAAAAAAACAACTCTTACCATCTCCATAGCGCAACATTCCCCCTTAAGGTGTAAGACCGAAGTATGTCCTCTTAATTTATCATTATTCCAAGGCAGGGCACAAGAGAATCAACAGTCCACACCTATTTTTCAGGGTACAGCCATATTCACCGTTTATAAAAGCCTCTTATCCCGTTACAGGACAGCCGCAAGCTCCCGGGAGGCTAAATCGCTACTGTGAATCTGTTCCAGACCGGGGTTCGCCTCATTGTGATGACGCTGAAGCACTTCATCAATAATCTCATCAATCCGCAGGAAGGGAATCTCACCGCGCAGGAAGCGGGCTACGGCGACCTCATTGGCTGCATTGAAGGCGGTTGTGAATGTACCACCCGCTAAGCCGCAGTCAATGGCCATCTTCAGCGCCGGATAGCGCTCATAATCCATCTCCCGGAAGGTCAGGCTGGCTACCTGAGCCAGAGACAAGCGCTTCGCAGGAGACGGCCAGCGGTCGGGATAGGTGAGCGCATATTGAATAGGAACCCGCATATCAGGAGTCCCGAGCTGAGCGATAATGCTGCTGTCGCAGAACTCAACATACGAGTGAATAATGCTCTCCGGATGCAGCACCACATCAATCTGCTCATACGGAAGGGCGAACAAATGGTGGGCTTCAATAACCTCAAGACCTTTGTTAACCATGGTTGCCGAGTCAATAGTAATCTTGGCCCCCATGCTCCAGTTAGGGTGACGCAGTGCGTCTGCTACGGTTACATTCGTAAGCTGTTCACGCTTAAAATCACGGAACGAGCCGCCCGAGGCAGTGATGGTAATTGAAGCCACATCTTTACGATTCTCCCCATTTAAGCATTGAAAAATCGCCGAATGCTCACTGTCCACTGGCAGCAGCTTCACGCCTTTGCGTCCAGCCAGTTCTGTAACCAGATGACCGGCGGTCACCAGCGTCTCCTTATTAGCCAGTCCAATGTGTCTGCCGGCTTCAATCGCCGCAAGCGTGGACTGAAGTCCTACACTTCCTACAAGCGCAGTTACGACCGTCTGTGCATCGCCTCCGGCAGCAATCTCCACCAGACCTTCACTTCCGCTATACAGCTCTACACCGGCAGGCAGACTGGATCTGATCTCCTCTGCAAGCTCCTTCGTGGATACCGATACACGGCGCGGCTTGAAGCGGCGGACCTGTTCCAGCAGCAGTGAAGTATTGCTTCCCGCCGCCAGTCCATCGACTTCAAAAGCTTCCGGATGCATCGCTACCACATCCAACGTCTGGGTACCGATGGAACCCGTGGAGCCGAGAATACTAATTCTTTTCACAGTTGCTTTCCTTCTCCCTGTCGTTAATAGTAAGGCATCAGCATTACGATATGTACGAAAGGAAATACGATGATCCAGCTGTCGCAGCGGTCCAGGATGCCTCCGTGACCCGGCAAGAGTGAGCCTGAATCCTTAATACCGTACACCCGTTTATAGGCAGATTGTACAAGATCTCCGAGCTGACCGAGCACAGCGCAAGCAATTCCAATCAGCAGCGCGCGCCCCGTAGTCAGCAGATCAGGAACCAGTAAAGCAAACACAATCGAAATGACAGCAGAAATCAATACTCCGCCAAGTGCGCCCTCAATAGTCTTGTTAGGACTGATTGCAGGCCACAGCTTGTTCTTCCCGAAGCTTCTGCCGACAAAATAGGCTCCGGCATCACTGCCCCATATACAGCACAGCAGCAGGATCGTCCAGAAGAGGCCATTGCTATCGCCCGCACTGCGGGCGATTCCCATATACGAGAACCCCATTCCTATGTAAACAATGCCCGTGAACATCATCGCGGTGATTTTGATATCCAGCTTATTCTTGCTGAAGACAGTGACCAGCAGGAACAGCAGCAATACCAGCCATATCCCCTGTTCCCAGGAGAATAACTTATTCGTCCCCAGAAGATCCCAAGGAATCATAAAGCCTACTACAGAGGCGTAACCCAATACAGCAGTCAGTCCGAAGGTTGCTGTACCCGTCATTTTGACAAATTCATAATAGCCGATGAGGGCCATGGCAGTCAGCATCAGCTGATACGGCCAGCCACCCCAATAGCATAACCCTAAAAACAAGGCCCCGGCAACAATTCCGGTAATCAATCGCTGCTTCAAAGAATCCCTCTCCCATCAGGCTACTTCAGTCCACCATAACGGCGTGTGCGGCGCTGATATTCAGCAACAGCCTGGATCAGATGCGTCTTATCGAACTCCGGCCAGTATGCATCCGTAAACCAAAATTCACTATACGCGATCTGCCACAGCATAAAGTTACTAAGCCGCATTTCACCGCTGGTACGGATCAGCAGGTCAGGATCAGGTAATCCGCTGGATAACATTCTGCTGTCTATCAGCTCTGAAGTAATCTCTTCAGGGGACAGGACTCCTGCCTGAATATCCTTGCCCATGCCGCGCATACAATCCTCAATTTCCTTACGCCCGCCGTAATTGAGTGCAAAATTCAGAATAAGTCCGGTATTGCTCTGTGTGCGGGCTACCGCTTCTTCCATCGCTTTGCGCGTATGGGAAGGCAGCGAGTCGATATCGCCCATTACGCGAACCTGTACATTCTTTTCAATTAATTCGTCCAATTCAATCGCCAGAAATTCAACGGGGAGACGCATCAGGAAATCCACTTCATCCTTCGGCCGACTCCAGTTCTCCGTAGAAAAAGCATACAGGGTCAAGAATTCAACGCCCAGGTCATTCGCTGCAATCGTAGCACGTTTGACCGCCTTCATCCCGTTCTGATGGCCTACAACCCGAGGCATACCGCGCCGTTTCGCCCAGCGCCCGTTGCCATCCATAATTATCGCTATGTGCCGGGGAATATTATCCGGTGAAATCTCGACTGGCTCCTGCCTGTCTTTACGGCTCAGCCATTCTTGAATCCGTTTGATCATTTCCGTTTCCTCCAAGCTCTTATCAGAAAGAGACAAACCCCACCATTAACGGAGGGGCCTGAAGTCTCATGAATTTCGTTATACTTCCATAATCTCTTTTTCTTTGGACAAGAGCACTTTGTCGACTTCAGCTATGAACTTATCCGTTGTTTTCTGGATATCTTCCTGATGTCCATGTGATTCATCTTCTGAAATGCCGTTTTTTTCCATCTTTTTGATGTCATCGTTGGCATCGCGGCGGATGTTGCGGATCGCTACCTTGGCTTCTTCCCCGAACTTCTTGGTGAATTTCACCAGCTCGCTGCGGCGTTCTTCGGTAAGCGGAGGAATCGACAGGCGGATGATTGTACCGTCATTAGCAGGTGTAATCCCGATGTCCGATTTCATAATTGCCCGCTCGATGTCTGACATTGAGGTTTTGTCCCACGGCTGGATCAGCAGGGTCCGGGAATCCGGTGTGCTGATGTTAGCCAGTTGATTGATTGGAGTTGGAGCACCGTAATATTCAACCTGGATGCGATCCAGCAGTGACGTCGAAGCGCGTCCTGCCCGCAGTGTTGCCAAGTCGCGTTTCAGCGAGAGAATCGCTTTTTCCATACGCTCTTCGGCATTTTTCTTAACCGATTGTGGCATTTAATTTACACTCCCTTTAACGATCGTTCCGATCTTTTCGCCGAGAACGACGCGTTTGATATTGCCTTGCTCTGTAATAGCAAACACAATGAGCGGTATATTATTATCCATGCAGAGTGAGGAAGCGGTAGAATCCATAACCCCCAGGTTTTTGTTCAGAATATCCATGTAAGTCAGCTGCTCGTATTTCACGGCTGTGCTGTCCTTGAACGGATCTGCTGAGTAGACGCCGTCAACCTTATTCTTGGCCATGAGGATAACCTCGGCTTCAATCTCGGCTGCTCTAAGCGCTGCCGTAGTATCGGTCGAGAAGAACGGATTCCCTGTCCCTGCGGCAAAAATAACTACGCGGCCCTTCTCCAGATGCCGGATCGCCCGGCGGCGGATATAGGGCTCAGCAATCTGCTGCATGGCGATAGAGGTCTGAACCCGGGTTGGGACATCGATCTGTTCCAAAGCGTCCTGCAATGCCAGCGAGTTCATCACTGTTGCCAACATCCCCATATAATCGGCTGTTGCCCGGTCAATACCGCTTGCACTTCCGGCGATTCCGCGCCAGATGTTGCCACCGCCGCACACAATCGCAACCTGAACTCCAAGCTCCACGACTTCTTTGACCTGCTCTGCAATAGAGATGATCGTATCGGCATCGATGCCATAGCCATTCTGTCCGGCGAGCGATTCACCGCTTACCTTAAGGACTACTCTCTTAAATACCGGTTGTTCCAATTATATACCCTCACTTTCTACAAAAGACGGAACACTACTTGTATGTGTTCCGCTCTTTTGATGCTTGCCTGTATTCAGTTCTTATTCAATGACATGCAGTTATTATTGTTTTACTTGTGCCATAACTTCTTCTACGAAGTTATCGACTTTCTTCTCAAGACCTTCACCCAGTTCGAAACGAACAAAGCGGCGGATGGTGATGTTCTCGCCAATGGTGCTGATTTTTTCATTCAGCAACTGGGAGATTGTCTTGTCCGGGTCTTTAACGAAGGATTGCTCCATCAGGCAATATTCTTCATAGAACTTGCTGATGCGGCCTTCCACCATTTTTTCAACGATCTTCTCAGGCTTGCCTTCGTTCAGCGCTTGTGCCTTAAGAATTTCTTTTTCCTTCTCTACGTCTGCAGAAGGTACTTCTTCACGGCGAACATACAGCGGGTTCGCTGCTGCGATTTGCATAGCGATATCGCGTGCGAATTCTTTGAAGGAATCCGTTTTACCTACGAAGTCAGTTTCGCAGTTGATTTCTACCAGAACGCCAATACGGCCGCCAGCGTGGATATAGGATTCTACAGTACCTTCAGTAGCAATACGTCCTGCTTTGTTGGCTGCTGCGGACAATCCTTTTTCACGAAGCAATTCTGCTGCTTTGGTGATATCGTTGTTTGCTTCTTCCAGCGCTTTCTTACAATCGAGCATTCCTGCCCCTGTTCTTTCGCGAAGTTCCTTCACTGCTTTTGCATCTACTGCCATTGTTATTCCCTCCAGGGTCATAGTCGTTGTCATGCGAGGACATCAAGCGATACTTACTTGCATTTTAAAAAAAGGGCAGTGAGAGGTTATCCACCTGCCAACCACCCTTTTCATTTAAGTTCATGTTTTATGTTCCGGCTACTACCTTAAGCTGTAGTTGTGTCTTCGCCCTGATGAGCTTCAACAACAGCATCAGCCATTTTACCAGTCAAGAGCTTCACGGCGCGGATAGCGTCGTCATTGCCTGGGATTACGTAGTCAATTTCATCCGGATCGCAGTTAGTATCAACGATAGCTACGATAGGAATACCCAATTTGCGAGCTTCTGCTACTGCAATGCGCTCTTTACGCGGGTCAATGATGAACAGCGCGCTTGGAAGACCTTTCATGTTCTTGATACCGCCCAGGAATTTCTCAAGACGATCTTTCTCTTTGCGGAGAAGGATAACTTCTTTCTTAGGCAATACTGCAAAGGTACCGTCTTCTTCCCAAGCTTCCAGTTTCTTCAGGCGGTCAATACGCTTCTGAATGGTCTGGAAGTTAGTCAGGGTACCACCGAGCCAACGCTGGTTAATGAAGAACATACCCGAACGTTCAGCTTCTTCTTTTACGGAATCCTGTGCCTGCTTCTTTGTTCCTACGAATAGGATTGTGCCGTTGTCGCCAGCGACGCTCTTTACAAAGTTGTAAGCTTCCTCTACCTTCTTGACTGTTTTTTGCAAGTCAATAATGTAAATTCCGTTTCTTTCAGTGAAGATATAACGATCCATCTTTGGATTCCAACGACGAGTCTGATGACCGAAGTGTACCCCAGCTTCGAGAAGCTGCTTCATGGAGATTACTGCCATCTTCACACACCTCCTAGTTTTGGTTTATTGTGTGTCTCCTCCGCCGCGCGTCATCTTTCAGCAAGACTTTCTTCAGAAGAAAGCACCTCTTGTCGAAATCAACCGGCGTGTGTTTTAACACCGTCAATTAATATATCATATTAAAACAACCTATGCAACGATTACTTTTTTACGGTAATCAGCTTGTCAATAATGGAGTTGATGCTCTCTCCCTTGTTGAAGCTGTAGCTGCCGTATTGAATGATAGTGTTCACCTTACGGCTGTCGGCCGTCTGGAGGAACTTGTTCTTGTCCTCGATAACCCCGGCTTCCGCAAGCAGATCTGCCGTCTGGGCTAGAGTAATTCCAGTGGGAATCTTCAAAGAGATTACCCCGTCCACCACAGCCACAGGCGCTTCAGGCGTAACCGGAGTCTTGGTAACAGGCGATGCCGTGCTCTGCGGCTGCGCAGGAGCTGAAGGCTTGCCCGGAGTCGCTGCGACGCTTGGCGCTGCGGCCGGCTTGGGCGGAACAACAGGCGTAGAGGCTGGTGTTGCTGCTGGCGCCCCGGAGGTCTTGGCCTCGGCCGCTTTCTCCGGGGATGGCGTTGCTGTTGCAGCAGCTTCTGCCGGATCTACAATGGTCAGGTTCATACTAGCCGCTTGCCGGATCAGCTCTTCTTTGGTTAGAGGCAGAGCCCGCCCGGCTATCATCAGCTGCAGCAGCAGCGCGCCGGCTATCAGCCCGATCCCTAGTCCCAGCATAAAGAACCGGTTCTTAATCATACGGATTCCTCCTGCTGGGCAAGCTGCAGGATCAGCTGCACTTCGCCCCGCTGCAGGCCGGCGGTCTTGGCAATAGAATCGATTGATTTCCCCTGCTCATGCAGCTCGAACAGCCGGGGATACCGCAGCTTAATGGAGCTGACGGGCCTTGGCTTAGCCGGAGGTACTGCCGCAGCCGCCTGCTCCATGTTCTGGGGCTTCTCTGTATGGCCGGACGAAGCTTCCCGCGAGAAGGTGGCAGCCAGCTGAAGCAGTCCCTTCTCTTCCGCAGTCAGCCGCGTATCCATCAGCAGCAGGCTCCTCTGCAGTTCGCCCACCTGCTCACGCAATACACCGATTTCTTCCTGAAGGGCCACCTTATTGCTCTGTGACTGTGTCTTAATACTGCCCACCAGCTTCAGCAGCTCGGAATTCTCATGCTCGATATCAGCCATGTAGAGCTCGAGAGCCGCCTCCGTCTCCTTCAGGCTCTTCTTCTCCGAGTCTTCCTTGCCCGTCCTGGCCGGCAGCCGCAGGGCATAAACAATAGCAACTGCGCCTACCAGCACGATGTATACCCATGGTTCCAAATGTGTAATCTCCTTCTGCGTTTAATTCATAGGATGTCTTAACTGCATTTGCGGTTATTCTGGTCCCAATCAGAGACTGAAATCTATACGGTGCCCCTTATAGGGATGTTCAGCATCATGAGTATTCTCCTGCTTGTCCGGCTTTCGCGGATGAGGCTGACTGCCAGAGCCATTCCCCTTACCGCCGTCCCGCAGCGCCGATTCGGCAGACTCGTCAACCTCAGTGCTGCGCAGAGAGATTTCTTGACTATGCTTGACATTCTGGCCTGCCAATTGCTGCTGGTCGAGTGCAGGACGCTGCTGAAGGTTGTTCTGAACTTTGCCCGCATCATGGGTACGGGGCAATGCAATTTGCAGTTCCACCGGTTTCAGACTCATAAGATCCCTCTTCTCCACTCATTGGTTTCAGAATCAAGGAATAGCAGGCCGCCTCGGCTGCCCGCCATTACACATACGGTATTATGGATATGTCCCCTTCACTATAAATGAAGGATACCCGCTCTGTCGGG
Organism: Paenibacillus sp. FSL P4-0338; assembly: GCF_038002365.1. NCBI lineage: Bacteria > Bacillati > Bacillota > Bacilli > Caryophanales > Paenibacillaceae > Paenibacillus > Paenibacillus sp. FSL P4-0338. The sequence goes on from NZ_JBBOCG010000001.1 coordinate 2,207,543, forward strand.
TCCTTGACGAACCTGGTATACCTGCCGATTACGATCTTAGAGCCTCCATAGATCGTCTTGACCACATCAACCTTTGCTCTGCCGGTGTCCTCCAGCATGCGCTCGATCTCCAGCACACGCTCTTTAATTCTCTTTTCATCACGCATATGGGATTGCTTGGTTGCATTAAGTTTGACGCGAAGTGCCACCTTATCCGGCGATAGCTGGCCGTTGTTCGCCAGCTGATTAAGCAGATACAGCGCTTTATTGGTCTTGTCCTCATTCTCGAGAAGCTGCCGGAGCTCTTGGCGCAGTTCGTTGATCTCATTTCTCAGCTCGGGAACAACGCCCACTTCAATCGCTGTAGCTGTAGACATGGTATTGCCGATGGTACGGGCGATCACGCGTTCGCCTGCCTGTACGATACCGCCTACGATTAAGCCTTTGGCCCCGTTACACAGCACATCATGGCCTGCCCGGATGCTGGAATGCATAATACTTTGGGAGACTACAATATCCTCCCCGGCCACAACATTGCCATCCTGGATGAACGAGACCTTAACATTTTTACCGGCGCTTACAAGGCCTTTATTATATCCAATGATGCCGCCGGTAATCTCGATGGACCCGCCCGATATCAGTTCGGCCCCCTCTACCCCGCCGACCACCCGGATATCTCCTGCGGATTTGACAGTGAAACCGGTAAGCACATTGCCGCGGATGACCACTGTTCCTACGAAATCAATATTCCCTGTGCTGTAATCCACATCCCCATTGATTTCATACACTGGAAATACATTGATTTTCCCTTTGTCTGTCAGCGTAACCAATCCGTCAATCGCCGAATACATGGAGGTCTCTTCCTGATCCACCACCACATTCTTGCCTACCTTGAAATGAGCCTCCTTCCCTGCCCGGAACGGAAGCTCTTCCCCTGTTACCATTTTGCCGTTCACGCCGTTCTCTGCCGGAATAACCTTGGCAATAAGCAGGCCCTTCCTCACGTTATGCAGACGGACCAGCTCTTTGTAATCCACCTTGCCATCCTCTTTCTCCAGAGGCTTGCGGTCCTCCTCCATATCAACGGTCAGCACAACCCGGCCGTCCTTACCATTGACAGCAGGCTGTCCAATCGCGATGGGCACCCGGTTCCAGAAATATTCTTCCGGGTTGCTGCTAATCCGCTGAACAATATCATGCTGGATACCAAAACGAATATTGTGACTGAACAGGAAGCTCTCAAGGTCCTCGACCGAACAGGTGAAATTCTCATCCTTCTTGGTGAACTGAAGGTAAGCAATCCCCTTATCCTCCGAAAAAGTAATGCTTAGGTATTGGCTCAATACATATTGACCGATCAATTTCTGCTCCCCCTTGTCACCGTCACCCGGTTAATCATTTTGCATTAGAAGGTCCCGGTTCTTCTCAAGTGTTCCTCTTAGCCGCAAAATAGCTTTGGAATGAAGCTGGGAGATTCGCGAAGGAGACAGTGACATCACTTCCGCAATCTCGCTTAAAGATAAATCTTCATAATATAAAAGGGACACGACGGTCCGTTCTTTCACTGTTAGTTTCTCGATGCCCTTGGTTAGCGTATCCCGCAGGTAGAACTCATTTACTTTCCGGTCCGGATTCTTGGCCTTGTCATCTACCAATATGGACATTCGTGTCTCTGATTCTTCTTCACGTATAGGATCTTCCAATGAACAGAGCGACATTACTGCAACATCCTGCAGCATCGTCTGAAACTCCGTTTCCGAAATATTCAGATACTGGCTCATTTCATCGTCACTTACCGATCTCAAATACTTCTGTTCCAGCTGCTGGTAGGCATCCTCGATTTTTTTCGCTTTTTCGCGTACGGATCTGGGAACCCAGTCACTTTGCCGCAGAGAATCGAGAATTGCTCCCCGTACCCGCCACGAGGCATAGGTCTGGAATTGAAGCCCCCGCTTGTAGTCGAATTTTTCGATGGCATCAATGAGTCCCATGACACCGTTGCTGGCCAAATCGTCCTTGGAGACGTTTTTGGGCAACCCTACTGCCAGACGGCTGGACACGTAATCAACAATATGGAGATAACTCTCAATCAGCTTTTTTTTAGCTTCAGGATCGCCGTGCTCTTTCCACTGCTCCCAAAGCAGGTCTGTTTCCGACTGAGCTGCTTTACGCTCGTTCAACGGCTTTCACCCTTCCCAAAGTTTAGTCAGCGGGCAAACATGCGGCGCAAGATGACGGACTTTCGCCGCAACACTCGCTTATTCTTCTTTCAGGTGACGAACGGCCTTGGCCAATTCTTCAGGATCTTTCATAGAGACTAGCTTCGGAGGCTGCAAAGGCGTGAACCCCCCGGGCTCTTCACTGACCGCCTCCCGTTTTGGGGTTAGCAGGTCCTTGAGCTCCTGATCCTCTTCAGGTGTACTAATATCAAGCTTCACGCCAAGTGACTCTTCGTTATCGAACAAACTGGCTTCGGGGTCTGAGGATTCTTTTCCGATAATAAAACCCAATACCCATCTCAGGAAGAAAGCAAGCACAAACCAGATAATAAATCCGTACATGCCACGGATCAGGCTGGTACCCAGCAGGTTCTGTCCGTTATTCGCAAGGAAGGTTAGTAGAAATCCGATCAGTCCGGCCACAATATTCAGCAATAGTTTCCTGCTCATGGCTAAATTTCCTTCGGGCCTTTTTGAACGCTGCGGATAAAAATCACTCCTGTGGTGCAAGAGATTTCTATCGTGCGCCCATAATTGCCGCCCGTGTCCTCCGCGATAAGAGGAATACGAAGGTTGTCCAGAGCAAGCTTGCAGGATTCCACATTCCGAGGCCCGATCCTCATGGTGTCACTCCCTCCGGCAAAAGCAAACATCTGCGAGCCCCCGGCCATCTTAGCCACAATCCGGCTTCTAACCGCCCCCAGCCCCAGCAGGCGGGCCAAAAGCTCAGGTACAGCAGTATCTGCGAACTTGGCGATATTCAGCTGTCCCTCCCGGGCAATCTCTGACGAGGGCAGCATAACATGAGCCATCCCCGCCAGCTTTTTACCGGGATCAAACAGAGTCAGTCCTACGCAGGAGCCAAGACCGGTCGTACGAATAAGGCTGTCCTGGCTGCCTACGTTCAGATCCGCCATACCTACTTTAATGATGCTCTGCTCTTCAATCATTGTCGAACGGTACTCCTAAAGCCTTGAATATTTTGGGGAACGATTCCGGATCGGGAATAAGGAAGAATTGTCCTTCAATTTCATTTTGGCCTTCTAAAAAAGTCGTATCGATCAGCAGAGCATCGTCACCCATCTGACCGAACTGCAGCAGCCCGTAGCCAAGAATGGCACCAGCCATATCCATCGCAAGCGCCGGCACTGTCGGATACATGGACAGGGAAGTGAAGTCCGCCAGGGAAGAGAGATATGAGCCGGCCAGAATATTTCCGATCTCACTTAGTGCGGATAACTCCATCTCACTCAACTCATCGCCGCCGGAGACTTCAATTCCGGCAATCCGGCTGAGCAGACTGCTTGCCGCTTCCGGGGTAAGGATGAAGAACAGGTTGCCCGGGGCTTCACCTTCCACACGCAGGAATACCGCGTATACTAGTTCCTCCGCTCCGCCCACCTTATCGGTGATCTCCTCGAAGCTGAGTAGCTGTACCTTCGGCACGGCCATGTCAATCGGCTTATTGAGCAGCTGGGACAAGGCAGTGGCTGCATTGCCGGCACCGATATTTCCAACTTCCTTAAGTACATCCATTTTGAAGTCTTTGAAATTCTTGAATAGCTCCATAGGCTAGCCCTCCAGGCTTTCCAGCTGCACGATTTCACTCTTGTTCAACACTTCAGACAGGTTAAGCATAATCAGCAGACGGTCATCCCCTATTTTAGCTACTCCGTCCAGATACTTCGCCTTGATGCCGCCCACAACATCCGGCGGTACATCGATAATGTCACGGTTCAAGTCGATGACATCGTTGGCTGAATCGACAATGAAGCCCACTTCCATCTCATTCACATTTACGATAATGATTCGGGTCTGGTCGGTGTGCTCCGCTTCCTCGATGCCGAATCGTCCGCGCAGATCAATAACCGGAATCACGACACCGCGCAGATTGATCACACCTTTGATAAATGAATAGGTCTTCGGTACGCGGGTAATCGGCATCATGCGTTCAATCGTCTGGACCTTCTCTACTTCAATGCCGTATTCTTCAGTGCCAAGCTTGAATACAATTACTTTAATATCTTCAGCCATGGAATGACCCTCCCTGTTCTAACCTGATTATTTGATAAAAGCATTCGGATCGATAATAAGCGCTACTTGTCCGTCTCCAAGAATGGTGGCTCCGGAAATCCCCTGCACCTCAGGCAAATACTTGCCGAGGTTCTTGATTACAATTTCGTTCTGGCCAATGAAGTCCTGCACGGCCAAGGCAACCAGCCGTTCTCCTTTGCGGACAACCACGATCTCCGTCTCCTCTTCCGTGCTTTCATCATAGTCCGGAATAGAGAAGATCTTGCTTAGGGAGACCAGCGGAATATGGCTGCCCCGGAACTCCAGCATCCGGTTGCCGTGAATGGTGCGGATCTGGGATTGCTTCACAATTCCAGTCTCTACGATGGAAGAGAGCGGAATGGCATATTTCTCTGAGCCAAGCCGAACCAGCATTGCTGCAATGATCGACAGGGTCAGCGGAAGCTGAACGGAGAAATTCGTACCTTTGCCCGGTGTTGAATAGATGGTGACATTGCCGCCCAGCGAAGAGATTTTGGCTTTGACCACATCCAGACCCACGCCACGTCCCGATACGTCAGAGATTACCTCAGCCGTACTGAAGCCCGGCGCGAAGAGCAGCTGGTACGCTTCGTCATCCGACATCGTATTAGCCTGTTCCTGGGTAATTGCACCCTTTTTGACGGCAGAGGCCAGTACATTCTTGGGATAGATGCCCTTACCATCCTCTTCAATCTCAATGAAGACATGATTGCCGCTATGGAATGCTCGTAAATGAACGGTTCCTGTCTCCGACTTCCCGGCAGCGATACGGTCCGTGATAGATTCAATCCCGTGGTCTACCGCATTACGCAGGAGATGCACCAATGGATCACCAATCTCATCAATTACGGTACGGTCCATCTCTGTATCCGCGCCGGTGATGATTAGATCCACCTTCTTGTCCAGCGATTTCGCCAGATCGCGGATCATCCGCGGGAACCGGTTAAATACGGTGTCTACCGGAACCATGCGCAGCTTCATGACAATATTCTGCAAATCTCCGCTGACCCGGCCCATATGCTCGACTGTCTCGGTAAGATCACCGTTCTGGACCTCAGAGGCCAGCTGTTCCAGCCGGACACGGTCAATAAGCAGCTCGCTGAACAGATTCATCAGCACATCCAGGCGCTCAATATCAACACGGATGGTTCGTGATGGCGACGGCGCTCCTCCTGCCCGGGCCGGGGCAGCTTTGCCGTTCTCTTCCTTGGGGTGCACAGAAGCAGCAGGTGAAGCAATACCGGCAGCTGCGGGAGCAGCCTCCTGCACCGGAGCCGGGGCAGGCGCTTCGGCGGTAGCTGCCGCAGTGTCTTGTCCCATTTGGCGAAGTGACTCCTGATCAAGCGCCACAGCAGTAACCGCTTCGATCTCCGACAAATTCAGAATCATCTTCTGAATTTCACTTGCATCCTTTTGGGTTATGTAGTAGAGGGAGAATCCGTAATCGAATTTCTCCTGCTCTATGTCCTGAACCGAAGGGAAGGATTTGACGACTTCTCCTGAACGCTCCAAAAGGTCGAAGACCATGTAGGCACGTACGGCTTTGAGCTGACAGTCCTTGCGGATAGCCACATCCACATACAGCACCTGATGGCCTTCCTGAAGGGACTGCTCCAGCACAGAGTACTGGAATTCATCCAGGAACACCTGGGCCGCACTTGCATTGCCGGACGCAGCAGCAGTGACTTCAGCAGAAGCATTGCCGGCAGAAGGAACCTCTCCGCGAACGATAGCCTGCAGGGAAGAGACAATGGCTGTTACATCGGCCTTGCCCGCCCCCCCGCCGGTGATATCCTCCACCATGGATTCCAGAGCGTCAATACTTTTGAACAGGGTATCAAAAATGAAGTCCTGCATCCGCAGTTTGTTATTACGCACCAAATCGAGCACATTCTCCATTTGGTGCGTAAGCGAAGCCAAATCTTCAAAACCCATTGTAGCCGCCATACCTTTCAAGGTATGGGCGGAGCGGAAAATCACCTGAACAATACTCAGATCCTCCGGATTCGCTTCCAGCCCCATCATGCTCTCGTTCAAAGACTGCAGATGATCATTTGACTCATCAATAAACATGGATAAGTATTGGTTCATGTCCATGAGCGGGTACCTCCCCTTCGAGTTCGCTATTCCATTATTTAACGGCTTGTACCAGCCTTGGAGCAATTTCTTGCAAAGGCAGGATGTGTCTTACACACTTCAACTCTACTGCAGACCTCGGCATTCCGTAAACCACACAGGTTTCTTCACTCTCTGCAAAGGTTGATGTCACCCCTGAATCGTAGAGTGCTTTCATCATACGGGCCCCGTCGCTGCCCATCCCCGTCATAATGACAGCATGACGTTCCAGCGAGGTAAGCTTCAATACCGATTCAAACAGTGTATCTACAGAAGGACGATGTCCATTGCGGACCTCTTCCTTAGTAAGCTCTATCATGTATTGGCCGCCAGGCGCAGGAACCACTGTCAGGTGATAGCCCCCGGGGGCTATATACGCTGCTCCCTGCCGGAGAACCATACCGTGCTCCGCTTCCGCGACCTCCAGCGCGCTAAAGGTATTCAGGCGCTGGGCCAGCGATTTGGTGAAGTTAGGCGGCATATGCTGGACAATGACAATTGGTGCCGGGAAGTCTCCAGGGATGTTCTCCAGGAACGCCTTAAGTGCTCTCGGACCTCCTGTTGAGCAGCCTACAGCAACCAGCTTACGCACGCCCCGGCTTCCGCTTACCTGGCCTCCTGATGCTGCAGGAGGTTCAACGAACGAACCTGCAGCAATTTCAGCAGCTGCACGTTGTCCAGCCCATCCGGCGCCCTGCACTTCCTTGGAACGGCCTTTAAACCTTTCGGGAGCCGATTTGGGCACTACTGGCGCGGGCTTGATTACCCGCTTCGCAGTAACTGGCTCAGCTCCGGCCTCCGGCTTCCGTTTGTCAGCAGGCGGTTCAATCGGTGCCTTGACCCTCGGCTTCTCCGTGCCCTGAAGCGGTGCTTTATCCGCCTCTCTCTTGGAGGGCTCCAGCTTTCGTCTCACCGATTCCACAATAGCCCGCGGAGCAGTTAGTTCAGCAGCAGGAGAAGGAGGCTCAGGCAATTTGACGGCAGAAGCGCGGGCTTCACGCCGCTCGCGCGCCAGCATCGCCTCCTTCATCTGCTCCCTGAGGGATTCTCCGACAGCGATGATATCCTGGGAGTTTGAAATGGACGGCTTTCGGATGAAATCGAAAGCCCCCCACTCCAAGGCCAGAATCGTCTCCTTCATACCCTCTTCATTGATACCGGACAGCATAATCACCGGGAGCGGACGCTGGGCCATGATACTTTTTAGCGCCTCCAGGCCATTCATCTCAGGCATCTCCACATCCATGGTTACGAGATCCGGACAAAGCTCGTTAACCTTCTCAATCGCCTCACGTCCGTTAGCAGCTGTCGCTGTGACTTGAAAGTCGGCATCATTCTCTATTAAATCGGAAATGATCTTGCGCATGAATGCAGAATCATCAACAACCAGAACTTTATATGGCCTCATAGCTTTCCACCTCTGTCCCTCAAATTCAGAACAATTATCTGTTTCGTTTCAACCACTTGCTAATGAATCCCTTGATGCCTTGTACTTTAGCGGTTTCTACTGAATCAACAGCCAGATAACTCTGTGCAAGCCTCTGAACATCCCTGGCTGCAATACTGTTCGGAAAAGCCACTGAGAATGGAATTTGTTTCTTAACCGCCTGTACCACATGCGGATCGCTGCTGATGTAACCAAGGAAGGGAAGCTCAAGCTGCAGGAACCGGCTGGCTGCCATCCGGATTTTGTCGCTGGTAGCCCGTGCCTCCCGTTCATCCCCTGCCTGATTGACAATCAGTCTGAACGAGACCTCCGGATGCGAATTATGAACAACCTTCATCAGCGCATACGCATCTGTAATTGCTGTAGGCTCAGGTGTGGTCACCACCAGGCAGTCGTCGGCAGAAGTGATGAATTTCATCGTTTCCTTGGACAGCCCCGCCCCTGTGTCGAACAGGATGAAATCCATGGTATCGGCAATGCTTGCAATCTGTGTGGTAAAGTAATTCAGATCCGCCTCCGAGAGTGTGAACAGTTCGTCCATCCCGGAACCCCCTGCAATGAAGGGCAACGCTTGCGGTCCGAGCTGAATGATCTGTCCGATATCTGCTTCCCGCTTGAGCAGGTGGTACAGATTGTATCTGGATGAGACACCCATAAGGACATCAATATTAGCCATGCCGATATCGGCATCGAACAGAAGAACTCTCCGTCCCATGGCCTTCAGTGCAAGCGCGAAGTTAAGGGTGAAATTCGACTTCCCGACTCCCCCCTTCCCGCTGCATACCGTGATGATCCGGGCAGAGGCACCGCTTCCGGGAGCCTGCCTTGTATCCTGACTGGAGACCAGCCGTCTTAACGCCTGCGCCTGGTCCATCACCCGCCCCCTGTTCCCAGCAGCATGCCGCCAATCTGCTCCCCTGTTGCCATTAGAAGATCATCAGGAACATTTTGTCCGTTGGTAATATAAGAGAGCTTTAGCGGGTAATCATTCAGAACATTGAACAGCGGGCCATAGCTCCCAGTTTCATCCAGCTTCGTAAATACAACCTTATCCAGCTGGTATCTGCCGAAGTGCTCCGCGATCTTTTTCATGTCACGGCTCTTCGAGGTCAGGCTCAGCACCAGCAGGGTCTCACTCTTAAGCTCCTTGGCCAGCAGACTCTGTAGTTCAGCCACCAGCATTTCATTGCGGAAATTGCGTCCGGCGGTATCCATGAGCACCAGATCACAGCTCTCCAGCCGGAACATCGCCCGCTGCAGATCTCCAGGTGATTGGACAACCTCCAGCGGTATGTTGAGAATGGAGGCGTAGGTTCTAAGCTGTTCAACGGCTGATATCCGGTAAGTATCCGAGGTAATCAGCCCGACCTTACGGCCCTGCTTGAACAGCTGCTCCGCTGCCAGCTTGGCAATCGTTGTCGTCTTGCCGACCCCTGTCGGCCCGGCAATATATACAATCCGGGTATCCGGGGCAATACCGCCGGCAATTCGTCCCGCCAGAAAACCGTCAATCTGCTCTCTAAGCACAGCCTCGAATTGCTCCGGCCCCCAGCTGCTTCCTTCCTCACGGTAACGCTCCAGAACATATCCGATCCATTCCTCTACGAGAACTGCGTCAGTCTCCTGGTCAATCAGGCGGCTACGTAAGGATTCCAGCGCATCCGGCAGCTCGGCAGCCCCTGAGGAATAACGTGCGATACGTTCCATCCATTGCTTCATATCCCGGATCTCCCGCAGGACATCACTCTCAGTGGCAGAGGCACTCTCAGGTTCAGGCTGTTCTGCTGCAAGCGATTCATAGATGGCTGCAAGCTTCTTCCGGCTCTCCTCCGGCTGCGGTACAGACGGCTGGCCTGCTGCAATATCCTCAGTGCGGATAACCGGCGGCTCAGTCTTGGCTAAAGGCGGCATCACAGCGACACCTCCGCCCTGCTCCAGTGGATCAGCCAGTGCTGCGGCAATCTCGGCAAACGACTTGGCTGCTGCCGCCTCCCTTACCGTCACAGGCGGCGGGAGAGGAGGAGCAGCGGCTGAGGCAGCCTTCTGATAGGCCTCTGGTACTGCATTTCGCGGTACGTTCATCGGCGGTGCAGGAATCTTCTCCTGCGCAGCCGCCTTTGCACCGTTCTCCACAGCAGCCACAACCTCAATCTTCTTTTTTGTGAACATACCCATGAATCCGCCAACCTTTATTTCTTTGGTGCTTAAAATAACGGCATCGCTTCCAAGCTCGCTGCGGATCGAATGCATGGCGTCAGGCATCGTATCGACCACATAACGCTTCACTCTCATAAGTTCACCACCCCGACGCTTTGAATTTCAATGTTTGGCTCCAGCTCACTGTAGGAGAGCACAGGGATATCCTGCATGGTTCGCTCAATAACCTGGCGCAGATACATGCGAATCGTTGGAGAGGTCAGTACAATCGGCTGCTGGCCGGACTGCAGGAGACGGTTGATCTGCTCCGTAAGCCGCTGATAGACGGTTTGGGTAGATACCGGATCAAGCGCCAAGTAGCTGCCCTGCTCGGTCTGCTGCACGCTCTCGGAAATCTTTTTCTCAAGCCCGGGACCTACGGTAATGACACGCAGGGTCTCCCCCGTCTGAGAGAACTGCTGGGTAATCTGTCTGGAGAGAGATTGCCGCACATATTCAGTCAGAATATCAGGGTCCTTAGTATAAGTGCCGTAATCAGCAAGCGTCTCGAAGATGGTGACGAGATCGCGGATGGATATTTTCTCCCGCAGCAGCTTGCCCAGCACCTTCTGAACATCCCCGACAGCAAGAATGGAAGGAATGAGCTCGTCCACCAGCACAGGGTAATTCTCCCTGAGATTGTCGACCAGCTGCTTCGTCTCCTGACGGCCCAGCAATTCGTGTCCATACCGTTTGATCAGCTCGGTCAGATGCGTGGCTACAACGGAAGGCGGGTCAACCACGGTATAACCGGATAACTCAGCCCGCTCCTTCACCGACTCATCGATCCATAAGGCAGGCAGACCAAAGGATGGTTCGATAGTCTCAATCCCGCTAATCGACTCGTCATCATACCCAGGACTCATGGCAAGATAGTGATTAAGTAATAATTCACCGCCGCCAACGTTATTTCCTTTAATTTTGATGACATATTCATTCGGTTTTAGTTGAATATTGTCGCGTATACGAATAACCGGCACGACAAGACCCATCTCCAGTGCACATTGCCGTCGAATCATGATGATACGGTCGAGCAAATCGCCGCCCTGCCCCGTATCCGCCAAAGGAATCAGACCATAACCAAATTCGAATTCGATCGGGTCCACCGTAAGCAGATTGATAACACTTTCGGGACTTCGCACCTCTTCGATCTGCTTCTCCTCGACCAGTTGTTCATCGGCAATCTGCTGCCTGCTGGCCTTCTGTCCCATACTGTAAGCCGCATAAGCCATCAGCCCCGCCAAAGGAAGCGTGGACATAATCGTAATCGGGGTAAAGAACCCCAGAAACGCAATGGTCGCAGCCACTATGTATAGAAGCTTCGGATAGGACAGCAATTGTCCGGTCAGATCCTCGGCCAGATTGCCCTCCGAAGCCGCGCGGGTAACGATGAGACCGGAAGCCGTGGAGATCAGCAAGGCCGGAATCTGGCTGACCAGACCGTCACCGATGGTCAGGACAGAGTAGGTTGAGAGTGCTGTCTGGAACGACATACCATGAACGGTCATACCGATAATGAAGCCGCCGATCAGGTTGATAATGAGGATGATGATACTGGCAATGGCGTCCCCTTTAACGAACTTACTCGCACCATCCATGGCTCCGAAGAAATCCGCCTCGCGTTCGACATTACGGCGGCGTTCCCGTGCCTGCTGCTCATTAATCATCCCCGCATTCAGATCCGCGTCAATACTCATCTGCTTACCGGGCATCGCATCCAGCGTGAAGCGGGCGCCTACCTCGGCCACGCGCTCCGAACCCTTGGTGATAACAATGAACTGAACCACAACCAGGATCAGAAAGACAATGAACCCGATAGCGATCTGTCCCCTGGCAATCCAGCTTCCGAAGGTCGCTACGACCTCCCCGGCATGGCCATCAGCCAGAATCAGCTTGGTTGTTGACAGGTTCAGCGCTAAGCGGAACAGCGTTGTGATCAGGAGCAGTGAAGGAAATATTGAGAACTGCAACGGATCTCTGGTATTCATGGCGACCAATATAATGGTCAGGGCTATCGAGATATTGACAATTAACAGTACATCCAAAAGCCAGACAGGGATGGGCAGAATCATCATAAGCACAATACCGATAATGCCCAGTAGAACTGTTAAATCTTTAGCTTTCAATGTCCTTAACCTCCCCCGGCTTATCTCCTCTTGCCTTTAAGCTTATATACATAGGCCAGCACTTCGGCAACTGCCTGGAACAGATCGGCCGGCACTACATCACCGATCTCCGCTCTCTGGAACAATGCCCGTGCCAGCGGCTTATTCTCCATCGTTACAACACCATGCTCCTTGGCCAGTTCCCTGATGCGGAGTGCCACATAATCCTGGCCCTTGGCTATAATCTGAGGAGCCTCCATTGTGGAACCGTCATACTTCAGGGCGACTGCAAAGTGGGTCGGGTTCGTGATGATAACATCAGCCTTGGGGACCTCCTGCATCATCCGCTGCATCGCCATTCTGCGCTGACGTTCCCTGATCTTGCCTTTGATGATGGGGTCGCCCTCCATCTTTTTGTACTCATCCTTAATGTCCTGCTTGGACATCTTGAGACTCTTCTCATGCTCGTATTTCTGATAGATATAGTCCAGTACCGCCATTATAAAAAGAGCCGCTGCAATCTTGATGCCCAGGCTCATGGTCAGCTTCGCAACGAAGGCGTATGCCCCTTCCGCATCGACATGCGAGAGGCGTGCAAAACTCTCCTTCTGTCCCCAAAGCGTACTGTAGACCAGATAGGCAATCAGGATGAGCTTGAAGATAGATTTGAGGAACTCTACTACGGAACGCATGGAAAAAATATTTTTGAAGCCTTTGATGGGGTTTATCTTGCTGAACTTAGGCGTAATTCCTTCGCCTGAAGCCATGAAGCCTACCTGTGCGAAGTTAGCCACGAGCGCCAGCAGGAAGGTGATGCCCAGCAGCGGAGCAAGCAGAATGAGGATCTGCAGCCCGTACTGGTTAAACAGCGTAGTGATATTCTCCGGTGTTACCTCAAGCATCATCCGGTTCTGGAACACATCTGTGTAGAGCTTGATAAACCGTTCTTTCATGAAGCCGCCGAAGACGCTCAGTGACAGCAGCGCCGAGAAGAGGACCACTGCGCCTGACATTTCAGCACTTTTGGCAACCTGCCCCTTCTTGCGGGCGTCCTGCCGTTTCTTCGGAGTGGCTTTCTCTGTCTTATCTCCTCCGAACAGCTGAAGGTTCAGTTTGTATCTTGCCTGTTTTGCCAAGACAATCTCTCCTTACCGTAGCCTAAGGACTCTTCCCAATGAGGCCAAGCAAGTTGTGCATGGACTCGAACATAATCTCGAAGAGATTCTGGAACAGCGCAGCCATCCCCGGCATCAGTATAAGAAGCAGCGCCAGACCGATAATGATTTTGAGCGGGACACCGATGACAAACACATTATATTGCGGAGCCGTTCTCGCCAGGAAGGCCAGGCCTACATCCGTCAGGAACAGTGCAGCGACCAGCGGAGCCGACATTTGAAAGGCCAGCATAAAGGATTGAGCAAAGGTGCGGATCAGAAACTCTGACAAGCTTCCGCCGATCATTTTGAGGAACAGGTCATTATCGATCGGCACCCATTTATAGCTGTATACAATAGCATCCAGCAGGTAGTGGTGGCCATTCATGCTCAGGAACAGCAGCAGTGCAATCATATACTTGAAGTTACCGATAATCGGTGCCGAGGCCCCGGTCATCGGGTCAATGACGTTCGCAATCCCGAACCCGATCTGAATATCGATAAAAGAGCCCGCAGTCTGAATCGTCATAAACATCAGGTAGGCGATAAACCCAAGCAACAGCCCGATTAATGCCTCCCTGATAATCAGGAGGATAAACCCCAGATCCTGCGGAACTGTAATATTCATGCTGCCTGAGCTGAAGATGACCATCGATACAAAAAAAGACAAACCAATTTTGAACGTTGTCGGCACGCTTTGCGACGAAAAGACAGGAACGACAACAAAAAAGGCGGTAATTCGACAAAAAATCAGCAGAAAGACAGGAAAACTTTGCACCAGGGTCTCTATATTCATAGACTCAACCGATATACATATAGAGACTGCCCAGAATTTGGCTGGTGAAATCCACCAGCTTCGTTATAATCCACGGACCGAACAGCAGTAAAGCAAGCAGTACGGCAACGATTTTGGGAACAAACGCCAGGGTCTGCTCCTGAATCTGGGTTGTGGCTTGAAAAATACTGACGATCAGTCCTACCACCAGACCAAGAATCAGCATGGGGGCGCTGGTCTCCAGCACTAAATATACGGCTTGGCCGGCCAGGCCGATAATAAACTCCGCATTCATCCCATGTACCTCCTCTTACAAGTCAGGTGTTAAAACTCAGCAGCAGTGATTTGACTACTAGGTACCAGCCGTCCACCAGCACAAAGAGCATAATTTTGAAAGGCAACGATATCATTACCGGCGGCAGCATCATCATCCCCATGGCCATCAGGGTGCTGGACACCACAATATCAATAATAAGAAAAGGAATAAAAATCATAAAGCCCATGGTAAACGCCTTTTTCATCTCGCCGATTGCAAAAGCAGGTACCATTACTGTTAAAGGAATATCATTATAGCTGGCTGGCTTCACTGTAGCGTTATTGCCGGTATAGTTCATGAACAGCAGCAGGTCCTTCGTATTCGTCTGCTTGAACATAAATTCCTTAATCGGCTCCTGCGCTTTGTTCAGAGCTTCGCTCTGGGTCAGAGTGCCCTTCATATAGGGCTGTAAGGCCGTCTCGTTCACAGTTGCCAGTGTCGGCGACATAATGAACAAGGTTAGGAACAGAGCCAGTCCTACCAGCACCTGGTTCGGTGGCATCTGCTGTGTACCCAGTGAGGTTCTCACGAACCCCAGTACGATCACAATCCGCGTGAAGCTGGTCATCAGCACCAGGAATGAAGGAGCAATGCTAAGCACCGTTACCAGCAGCAGGATAGAGATGGAGCTCGTACCCCCGCTTGGAGCATCATTGTCTCCCACCGAGATATTGATATTAGGAATCGGGTCAGCATGAACCGGATGCAGGAGCAGCACACTGAAAATACCAAGCAACAAAAAAGAAAGAATCAGCTTTTTTTTCATAAATCCTCCGACTCTTTCCTGAGATCCTCATCCCTGCGCAGTTCCTCCAGCTTCTCCTTGCGCTCTGGCGCCAGGGCAAGCTTGGATTGCAGCGTCTCATAGAAAGACGAAGTCTCATGAATCTCAATTTCCTGGGACGGCACCTCACCGCGCAGCTTGGACTTGATTTTGGCGATAAGCGGTGCAATGAAGTTGTCTGTTCCTGAGGCCTGGTCTTCAAAAGCGGATATAATCAGCGCCACCTCTGCCGGATCGGTGATCTTATCCATCATAGTGATGTCCTCGCCCACTCCGATCAGATAGAGGCTGCCGCCCAGCTCAATGACCTGAATCGACTTATTCGGACCCAGCCCCAGCGCACCCAGCGTACGGATGGAACGGCCGCTCATCAGAGTCTGATTGCGGCGTCCCAGAAAACGGATCAGCAGCACGATAAGAATAACAATGACTGCCAGAAAAAAAACAACCTTCAATAAATTCAGCAGGGCATTACTACTGTCTCCGAGCGTTCCGGAAGCAAATAACATACCTCGTTCCTATATACCCAGCGTTTTGTTGATGGCTTCAATGACACGGTCTGCCTGGAACGGCTTCACAATAAAGTCTTTGGCACCGGCCTGGATTGCATCAATAACCATAGCCTGCTGACCCATGGCTGAACACATAATGACTTTGGCATTGGCATCTACTTTTTTGATTTCCTTAAGGGCGGCAATTCCGTCCATTTCAGGCATGGTGATATCCATCGTGATCAGATCCGGACGCAGTTCCTTAAATTTCTCTATAGCCTGTGAACCGTCCTGGGCTTCACCCACTACCTCAAATCCGTTTTTCGACAAAATGTCCCGGATCATCATTCTCATAAATGCTGCATCGTCCACGATTAGAATTCGGTTAGCCATTTTTACAAAATCCTCCCTAAGTATGCTTATTGTAATTTTTGTATACGGTCCCACTGGCTGACGATATCCGTAACGCGGACACCGAAGTTCTCGTCGATAACTACGACTTCCCCCTTGGCAATGAGCTTGTTGTTAACCAGAATGTCAACAGGCTCACCTGCCAGCTTGTCCAGTTCAATAATTGAACCTTGCGACATTTCCAGAATATCTTTAATCTGCTTCTGGGTCCTTCCTAATTCTACGGTTACCTTCAGTGGTATGTCCATCAATAAATTTAAATTATTTTCGTCAATATTGCCAAAAGCCCCTGCACTCAGATTCGCAAATTGCACAGGCTGCACATTTACATTACGGCCCTGTGCAGGATTCTGCGCCTGAGGCTGCGGATAGGGCATGCCCTGCGGCGGCATTCCGTAAGGCGGCATGCCCTGCATCCCATACGCCGGCATCCCTGCCGGAGGATAATAATATCCCCCTTCCGGCATTCCCGGATAAGGCGGCATTCCCTGGCCCTGCGGCGGATATTGCGGAGGGTACCCTCCCGCCTCCGGCGCTGGCATTTGCTGCTGAGCTGTAGGCGGAGCCTGTGCCGGTTCCGGTGCAGGCGCTGGTGCGGCTGCCGCAGCCGGAGGCGGTGTTGCTTCCGCAGAGGAGACGGCCGCTTCCTGGTCAGCCTGGCTGACATCGCCTAGCAGCATGGTCACCATATCCTTGGCGAATTGTACAGGCAGCAGCTGCATAATGGTGGAATCAATCAGATCGCCGATCTTGAGGCGGAAGGAAATCTGGATTAGCGTCTCATCATCCGGCAGGCTTCCTACACCTTCTCCGCTCGACATGTTAAGAATGTCAATGCCTGGCGGAGAAATATTGACGAATCTGTTGAAGATCGTTGACATTGAGGTAGCGGACGAACCCATCATCTGGTTCATCGCTTCCTGCACGGCACTGATATGAATCTCATTCAGTTCCTCGTCCTTAGGATCTCCTTCCCCACCGAGCATCAAGTCGGCAATGACCTGTGCATCCCTGATCTTGATAACCAGAGAATTGATGCCCTGGAAACCGTCGACATACTGTACGTGAACAGCCACATGAGGTTTGGGAAAGGCTTCCTCGAACTCTCCGCGTGTAATAATGGAAACCTTAGGGGTAGTAATGTCTACCTTCTTACCCAGTAGGGTGGAGAGTGCGGTTGCCGCACTTCCGAAGGTGATATTCCCAATTTCTCCCAGTGCATCCTGTTCAAAAGGTGTTAAGTAATCATCCACGGTCTTCGGTGAAGGAGCCAAGTTGCCTTCCGCAGACTGTCTAAGAAGAGCATCTATCTCTTCCTGGGACAAATAATCTTTACTCGTCAAACTCTTCAACCCCTTCGCTGACAATCTCGTCTATTTGCACAGCCACACGTTCTTTGATCATCCCCGGACTTCCAATGAATTTCAGCTTGTCCCCCACCTTAATCGACAGACCGGAATCCACCGTCTTGTTAAGAGAAATCACGTCGCCGATGCTGAGCCCGAGAAATTCAGCAATGGATAAATTCGATTCGCCAAGCTCCGCCACGATTGGAAGCTGCGCCCGGTGAACCCGTGCCCGGATGGCTTCGAGCTCTACCTCATCCCGCACCTTTTTCTCGGAGACAAACCACTGGTGCACCGAGAGCCTTGACATAATCGGCTCCAGCACAACGTGCGGGATACAAAGGTTGATCATCCCCGTCGTGTCTCCTATTTTGGTACTGAGGGAGATCAGGGCAATCGTTTCATTTGGCGATACAATTTGCATAAACTGCGGATTCGTTTCCAGCGCCTCCATCCTGGGATGGATATCAAGCACTGTCTTCCAGGCTTCCTGCAGACTTTCAAAGCATCTGCTGAAAATCCTCTCCATAATGGTCGTTTCGATTTCAGTCAACGCATTGATTTTGGAGGGTGCCGTTCCGAAGCCGCCAAGCAGACGGTCCAGCATGGCAAAAGCAATATTCGGATGCACCTCCATCACCATCCGGCCCTCCAGCGGCTCGGCCTCAAAAATATTCAATATCGTCATTTTGGGAATGGAGCGGATAAACTCGTCATAAGGGAGCTGCTCTACTTGAACGACATTGATCTGCACGAAGGTGCGCAATTGGGCCGAAAAGTACGTTGTAAGATAGCGGGCAAAGTTATCATGAATCCGGGTAAGGCTGCGGATATGATCTTTGGAGAAACGCACGGCCCGTTTGAAATCATAAGAGCGGATCTTTTTAGTGGTTTCTTCTTTTTTAAGTTCGTCGGCATCCATTTCACCGGATGAAAGTGCAGCAAGCAGAGCATCAATTTCGTTTTGTGATAGTACATCAACCAATTCAATCACCCCCCCATCAAAGAATAGACCCGCCTGCAGCTACATAGATGCCAGTATGAATTTGGTGAATTCAATCTGGGTGATGGAACCTTCTGTCAGGTTCTTATTGATGATATTCACCAGTTTGCTGCTGAACTGATCTTTGCCGCTGGCCCCATTCAACTCCTCGGGTTTGGCATCGGCAATCGCTTTGATAATCAGCGGTGTTATTTTAATAGATTTTATCTTTTCGAATTCTTCCTTGGACGACGCCGAATCTAATTGAAGCGCGATGTCAACTGAAAGGATGTAATCGGGATCGGCAAGATTAGTTTTGATATCTTTGATTTCGGCTGTCATCTCAACAATTTGATCAGCAGTCATCTTCTTCGTCTCCACGTTCTGGACAGCCTTGCTCAC
Source organism: Paenibacillus sp. FSL P4-0338 (assembly GCF_038002365.1). NCBI lineage: Bacteria > Bacillati > Bacillota > Bacilli > Caryophanales > Paenibacillaceae > Paenibacillus > Paenibacillus sp. FSL P4-0338. Next base: position 2,226,320 of record NZ_JBBOCG010000001.1, read on the forward strand.
TTCATTCCCATCACCTGGGAAAATTTTGTCCATTAGTAAGAATGCAGCGACTACGATAAGTGTAACGGCCAGCAATATCGTGATGAGCCATGGCAGCATCTTTTTCATGAAAGCTCCTCCATTGACTGGACTTTAATGGTGGCAGCGTGTGTGCCTATGTCCCTGTTATATTCCTTAATCTTGCTAATGACTTCATCGGCTTTTTCAAGCACGATCAGTCTTTTGCCGGTTACCAGCGTAATATACGTGTCCGGTGATTCTTCAACCATTTCAACCAGCAGGGCATTCAGCCACATCCCCGCCCCGTTCAATCTTGTTACCGAAATCATGACAGGCCTCCTAACCTAAATAGGGGGAGGAGATCCTCCCCCACGACTGTAATAACATTTCCGCTGCGGGCAAAACGTTATTATTCAGCAAATTACATATTACGGTTCAGGCTTAACGCTTCAGATTAACTACTTCCTGTAATACTTCATCGGAAGTGGTGATAATCCGCGAATTCGCCTGGAATCCACGCTGGGTAACAATCATTTCTGTAAACTCGCCGGTCAGATCCACATTGGACATTTCCAGTTGGCCTGGAACGATGGTACCAGTTCCCACTTCTGCATTATTGGCAGTCGTCGGCTCCAACGCCCCTTCAGCATTTGCATTTAAGGTCATCCGGTACAGGTTGCCGCCAATTTTCTCAAGCCCTCCCGGATTACTGACTTTGCCAACACCAATTTGAACACCGGATTCAGTAGTGCCGTCCGCCATCGTCTGCACAATTGTTCCGTCACTGGAGATGGAGAATCCCGTTGCATCATCGCTGAGTTGAATGGGTGCGCCCCCGGAGTCAACGACATGCAGGCCATCCGATGTAATCAGATTACGGCTGGCGTCCACATGGAAATCTCCGGCACGGGTTAGGAATGGAATCTCCTGATCACCCGAAAGCTTCACCAGAAAGAATCCGTCTCCTTCAATCCGCAAATCTGTAGGGTTATTGGTAGTCATTGCACTACCACCGGTGTGCAGGGTATCAATTGAACCGATACTCACTCCAAGACCGATCTGCTTGGCGTTGACACCGCCTTGTCCCTCTTCCCCAGGTGCTGTAACCCCGGAGACAGTCTGGCTCATAATATCCTTGAACATCACGCGTCCAGACTTGAAGCCGATGGTATTGACATTCGCAATATTGTTACCAATGACATCAAGCTTGGTCTGGAATCCGCGCATACCTGAAACCCCTGAGTACATAGATCTTAACATTATTAATCGTCCTCCCGGTTATAGAGTCTTCTGACTCTTAAGAATTGAAAGATGAAGCTGGAGTGGTGGCCGCGTCAGTCGGTCGGCAGCCACTATCGGCTCTCCAGTAAGGACCAGCCGATGTCAAGATATAATTACTGCACTGTCAATCTGCGTGAATACATTGTCCTTCATTGAATTGCCATCCATCGCTGTAACAACTGTCCGGTTCTTCACACTAACAATAAGTGCCATATCCTTCATAAGAATCAGAGATTCTTTGCTGCCCTTGGCGGCTGCTTTGTCTACCGCAGTGGAGATCTGATCCAGTTGGCGGCTGCCAAGCTCGATTCCCCGCTGCTCCAGGCGTTTAGCTGCATGGTTACTGAACTTCAGGATATTCTTCTGCAGCACACTCTCGAACGACGCTTCAGGACTTGAGGAGCCCTTAACAGATTGCTGACGCTGCAAGGCGGAAGGATGTACAGCTGCCGGATATAATTGTCCGATAGTTATTCTGTCACTCATGATGTCTCCCCGCTCTCCCCGTTTGTCGCAGTCTCACTGGCTGCCGGAGTCTCACTGGTTGCTGGACTCTCGCTAGCCGCTGGAGTCTCGCTGCCCGCTGGAGGTGTAGTACCAGCATTCTGAATTTGCGTAATATCTGTTAGAGCAATACGCTCCTTGCCTACCACTGCGTATTGTACCCCGCTGCTGACAACAATCGATTCAACATTGCCCGATTTCGGCAATTTCGTCTCAGCATCCGTCCAGGTGATATCCTTCCCGATCAATCCTGACACCGAGCCAAGGGACTGATTCAGTGCTGTAAGCTGGGTGGATATGTTCATAAGCTGCTCTACAGATGAGAATTGAGCCATTTGAGCGATGAATTCCTTATCCTCCATCGGCTGCATCGGGTCCTGGTTCTGCAGCTGGGTAATCAGTATTTTCAAGAACTGATCCTTGCCCAGTGTAGAGGTACCTGTGGTCTTGGGTGTCTTATCATTCGCTACATAATTCCACTGGTTGCTGTTAGACACGGGATTCGTTGCCATATTATTTCACCTCGCTTGTTCTGTTCATCAAATCTTGGTTGAGAATCCGCCGCTCTGGTTGGTATCCTGCTGAGTAGCAGAAACCCAATCCTTCCATTCGCCATTAAGCTCTGCGGCGAGCACGGCATCTGCTGATTCTTCCTGGTGATCCCGCGAACGTCTGCCTTGCTGCTGTCCGCCCGCGCCTGCCTGCTGACCCTGCCCTCCGGTCCACTGTGACTGAGGGGAGTTGTTGTTCTGCGTCACTTCGAGGCGCTCTACCTGAAGTCCCTGGGACTGCAATGCCAATCGAAGCTGGCTCATCTGCTGCTCAAGCATATCCTTGGTTCCGGCATGCTGGGTCATGAACTGTGCCACCAGATTTCCGTTTTGCATGGTAATCTTCACATCCACTTGTCCAAGATTCTCTGGGAATAAGGTGATCGTAGCTTCAGCCACTCCGCCCTTCTTGACAATCTCAAGCTTACCGCTGATGAAGGTGTTCATCTCCTGGGCGAATTGCTGGACCGGCACTGGCGCGGCTTCCGCCTTCAGCGGTGCAGTAATTCCGTGCCGCAGCGATAATTGGCCGGCCGTTACAACCTCCGGCTCCTGAGTCGTCCCTTCTCCAGATAGTAAAGGATCTTCGGCAGACACTGTCTCCTTCAATGTGGCAGTCACTACCGCGGCAATAGGAGTGGAACCCTCAGGTGCAGTTACAGCTTCGGAATTGCCAGCCACAGCTGCTGCATTCAACATGGAACCTGTGCTCGCTGAAGCCCCCAATAACCTACGGACATCCGTTGCCAAATCTCCCTTGCTATACATTCCCACCCTAGGCTCGCTTTCCGTTGCCTGCTTAAGCGACACCGCTGGAGCATCAACAACTGCTGGAGTCTTGTTAGCCATGGACTTGTGATTAACAGGTGCACTCTCCGCCATAATAGCTGAGAATTGATTTAGAAGCGCAGCTCCTTTGGCAGCAGTCTCCTGATCCCCGCTGACAGCTGCTATCTGAACCCGTTGAACCAGGCTGTTCAGTTCATCTTGAATGGCAAAGCGCAGGGTTTCAGGGTTCTTGGCAAGTGGCGACAAGCTGATGGATGTGTCAGCAACAGTAGCTGAGGCATCCTGTGAACCTGGAGAGGGATTGCCGGACACAAGAGCAGATACTTGAAGCAGCCAACTTTGAAGCGCAGCAATTAGTGCCGGATCAGCCTCCAGACTGGTGTCAAGCTTCTCTATATCCTGCACAAGACCTTCCAGCAGCTTCGTTTGCTTAACATCTGTACTGCCTGCCTCTTCTCCCTTAGCCTGAACAGCACTGAGGAGTCCCTGCAATAATGAAGCTAAATTACCGGCTACGGGAGTCTCAGTGCCTTTGGCAGTCGTAACTCCCCCCATGCTCTGCACAAGCGTCTGGGCAAATGGCATCGACGGGTTAACTGTCCCGGTTGTCCCCTGCGTTGTTCCGCCGGAAGCAGCCAGATTGCCTGCGGTTAAGGTTTGTAGAATAATACTCATCTTTTTCACCTCCCTTCAAAAGTTATTTCCCGCCCATCAGACGGTTGACAATTTTGGCTGTCTGCTTGCTGTCTTTCTTGGTCATCTCCCCCAAAATGGAGGAGCGGACCGAGTCACTGACCGTATTCAGCACCGTGATGACTTTATCCGGACTCAGGCTGTACATGGAGCCAAGCAGCACTGCCGCATCCGCAGCGGGCATGCTGGTGAAGGTCTGGCCTAGCTTCTCCTGATCCAGATTAGCTGAAGGCTTGGGAGTAGCAGTACCAGCCTCCTGCTTTAGCCGGGATTGCAGGGCTGCAATAGCCATATCGGTTGAATTTGTGGTTTCTTTTAGCTTTATGGAGACATCTGCCGCTTTTTTGGCATCCATTTTTTCCAGGATGGCCGTTTTGCTGGCATTGTTCATCACACTGAAGATTTGAACCATCTCATCGGTAGTCAAATTCTCCATAATCGGCGCCGCTTTGGAGGCCTTCATCCCGGCATACAGCTTAGCCAGATCCGTCACTTTCTTCAGATAAGGATCTTCCTCTTCCTCGGTGGCTGCGGCCGTTTCAGCAGCGGTCTTTAACTCATCAACCTGCTTTTGAAGTGCTTCGGCCTTGGTTGTCTCCGCCGCCTTGTCTTCTTCAGCCTTCTTCAGTTTTTCCTCCCCAGCGGTAAGTTGAGCTTTGAGTTCTTTGATCGTGCTCGCGGAGCTCGCGGCCTGCTCTTTACTCTCTGCGGGCGGATTCTCCTCTGCGGCTTCACCCGGCGCTGCCGGGTCCGCGGGCGGATCAGGCACCCATTTCTCTATAACAGGAATTTTGTTGGCAATCGCCAACACGTTATTGCGGATATCCATATTAAATAGGGTGAGCAGTACCCCAAGCAGTACAAGCGTGAAAATGATTGGAATCATCAAGAACAAAAAACGCTCTAATTTGCCTGCCGACCCTTCATCTTCAAGTTCCATCTGATTATTTGCCACTAGCGGAAACCTCCCGGGTTAGAGGGATTTCATCGCGAAGCGGACGGTAGCCATCTCATCCAGTTCGTTTTGTTCCCGTAAACTCATATTCTGCAGAAATGCGGTTTGTGCTTTGTCTTTGGCTTTGAGCCATACCTTCTCATCCAGAACCTTCGTACTCAGGTGATCCTGCTTATTCTGAACCTCAACATGTGCCCTACTAATGTCGGAATGCTTACGGGCAATGCATTTGTCGAGATAATCCACGTAATCCTGCATTTCACGAAGCTTAGCCATCGGTGTCTTCTGCTGTGCTGCACTTTGCAGGGACAACATCAGCGTGCTGCGCTGACCAGTTAATTCATCAAGGCTTTTTTCCTGTGCCTGCAGTTCTCCGAGCGCGCTTGAGAGCATCCACTCTGCCTGTGTTTTTTCGTTACCCTTCAAGTCCACCACTTTTTGAAAAGTATAATGGAATCTCATGATCAATCAACTCCTCGAGAACTGTGAAATTAAAGTCTGCTGCACTTCGCTGAGGGTTACCTTCTCGTTCACCTTTTGCTTGGTGAAATCCCAGATGCTGTCGATGTAATGCATCGACTCATCGATTTGCGCGTTAGAGCCCCTCTGGTAGGCTCCGATGTTAATCAGGTCCTCGGAATCCTTATATACCGCCATCAGGCGCTTCACATTCTCGGCCGCTGCAATCTGCTCCTCCGGGGCGATATCCTTCATCACCCGGCTGATGCTTGCGAGAACGTCGATCGCTGGAAAATGTCCTTTATTGGCTATATTCCGGTTCAGAACAATATGTCCGTCCAGAATGCCGCGCACAGCATCTGCTATCGGCTCGTTCATATCGTCACCGTCAACCAGCACCGTGTAGAACGCGGTGATTGAGCCTGTAGGGCCCGTCCCAGCACGTTCCAGCAGCTTAGGCAGACTGGCGAATACAGAAGGTGTATACCCTCTCATCGCCGGAGGCTCGCCGACTGCTAGCCCTACCTCACGCTGCGCCATCGCATAACGTGTTACCGAGTCCATCATCAGCATGACATTCAGACCACGGTCGCGGAAGTACTCGGCAATCGTAGTGGCGATCAGCGCCCCCTTAATCCGGATCAGTGCAGGCTGATCGGAAGTGGCCACAATGACCACCGAACGCTGAAGACCTTCGGGTCCCAGATCGCGCTCAATGAAATCAAGCACCTCTCTGCCCCGTTCACCGATCAGCGCAATCACATTGACATCTGCCGAGGTGTTTCGGGCAATCATGCCCATCAGTGTACTCTTCCCCACACCCGAGCCGGCAAAAATCCCTACACGTTGCCCCTTACCGATAGTCAAAAGTCCATCAATAGCCCGGACTCCAATGCTGATCGGTTCGGCGACCCGCGGGCGGTTAAGCGGATTGGACGGAATGTTGAAGGTGGAGCTGTGCGGCATTCTGGCCGGTATCAGTGAACCATCCAGCGGCTGTCCCAGACCGTCGAGAACCTTCCCGAGCAGCTCCGAGCCGACTTGAACGCTAAGCGGCTTGCCGGTGCCCACTACATCACAACCAGGCCCGATAGCCTGCAGTTCGCCAAGCGGCATTAACAGCACCTTGTTATCACGGAACCCTACAACCTCTGCCTGAAGCGGCTTACTTCCTTTGGCAGGATAGATATAACACACATCACCGATGCTGGCGTCTGGCCCTTCCGACTCCACCATCAGCCCGATAACCTGAGTAACCTTACCGTTAATCCTTACCGGATCGAAGTTACGCAGCTGATCTTTGTATCTTCTGCTGTCAAGCATCGTCGTCCCCATTTCTGTGTTCATCTGAGTCCAGAGCGATTCTTAGCAGTTCTTTTTTAATTTCGGCAAGCTGGGTATCAACCCGGGCATCGATGCTGCCGAAGGAAGACCGGATCACACACCCCAGATCTCTGACCGTTGAATCCGGGAGAATCTGCAGCTCAGCCTGAGAGTCCACAGCAAGCGAGAGTTCTTCACGGGCCGCATTGACAAAAGCAAACTGTGCAGGAGACACACAGAGTGAGATCAGCCCCTGCTCACGTTTGCGGGCCAGATTCTTACGGATCAGATCCATCGCAAATTGCGGTTCAACGGTGAGTTGCTTGTCCACGATTTTCTCAGCAATATCACAGCTTAGCTCTACAAGAAACGGCTCCGCCTCCTGAATAATTACATCTCTTGCCCGGTACGCTTCCTGAAGCACGGTCTGCGCTTCGTCCATCATCTCGGCGAGACGCCGGGACATCTCCTGCTCTGCTTGGGCCAGACCTTCTTGATACCCCTGTTGATAGCCCTCGGATTTGACGGCTTCGATCAGCAGCTCATCCTGTTCTCTACGCTCGCGCCACCATTCTTCAGCTTCAGTCCGTGCTGATTCCACAATATTCTCCGCTTCCTCGGAAGCGCTGCGGACTTGACTCTCCGCGAACTCCTGAGCATCCTTCAGCATTTGCTTGCGGGACTGCTCCGCTGCCTCCCTGGCGGGGTCCTGGTAGTGGACTTCACCCGAAGGCTCTTCTGGAGCCGGCTCTTCAGTCAGGCCTGCATGATGTCTGGCCTGTTCAAGACGCTTCAGCACATCTACGGGAATATATTGAGAATGTTTGATCAGCTTAGACAATAATGTCATCTCCTCCGCCACGGGCGATGATAATTTCACCAGACTCTTCGAGTCTGCGGATCGTGCCTACGATGCGGGTCTGTGCTTCTTCCACATCACGCAGCCGCACGGGTCCCATATACTCCATTTCCTCGCGGAAGGTCTCAGCCATACGCTTAGACATATTGCGGAAGATAACATCCCGCACTTCCTCGCTGGCCACTTTGAGCGCAAGCTGCAAGTCCGCGTTGTCGATATCCTTGATAATCCGCTGAATGGAACGGTTATCCACATTGACGATATCTTCGAAGACGAACATCCGCTTCTTGATTTCTTCGGCCAGCTCCGGGTCCTGAATTTCCAAGGAATCGAGAATAGTCCGTTCTGTACCGCGGTCAACACCGTTTAGAATCTGTACAATCGATTCGATACCGCCTGCATTCGTATAATCCTGGGTGACTGTAGCAGACAGCTTCTGTTCCAGCACACGTTCGATCTGGGTTACGACCTCTGGAGAGGTGCTGTCCATAATCGCTATTCTTCTGGCTACCTCGGCCTGCTTCTCCTGAGGCAGAGAAGACAGGATAGAGGCCGCTTGTTCAAATTGCAGATAAGAGAGTACAAGTGCAATGGTCTGCACATTCTCGTTCTGGATGAAGTTGAGAATCTGATTCGGATCTGCCTTGCGGGCAAAATCGAAGGGTCTTACCTGCAGTGTTGCTGTCAGGCGGTTGATCACTTCGAGCGCCTTTGCCGAGCCGAGCGCCTTTTCAAGGATCTCCTTGGCGTAGTTGATACCACCCTGAGAGATATATTCCTGTGCAAGACAGATCTGATGGAATTCGGACATGATCGACTCTTTTTCCCCGCTGTCCACTTTGCGTACATTCGCAATTTCCAGCGTCAGCTGTTCGATTTCCTCATCCCGCAGATGCTTGAATATTTGTGCCGATACTTCAGGCCCTAGTGTGATAAGCAGGATCGCCGCCTTTTGACGGCCGCTGAGTCCCTGCTGGCTAGCTTTTGCCATCTCTTCACCTCTGTTCTTCAGCAAGCCAAGTGCGGAGCAGATTTACGAATTCATCCGGCTTCTTCTTCGCCAGACTTTCCAGCTGCTTGCGGACCTGACTTTCATTCGTCACGCTATCCATATTAATTGAAGGGAACTCGGTAGGAACCTGCAGCGGAATATCTTCTTCCACCTCTTCCTCCTGCTTGTTCTTGCGGCTGCGGTAGATCAGATAACCTCCGCCTGCACCGACCAGCAGAGCAGCCGCACCGATGGCCCAGATCATCCAAGTTGCCAGTCCTCCGGATGTATTCTCGGCAGTGGCACCTCCAAATTGTTGCGAGAATACCGAAACTTTTTTGGTCAGGTCCGCGTCTGTATAAGTAATACCTGAATCTGCCAGCGAGGCGCGGACAATGTTGACCAGAATGTTTTGTATCGCTCCTGAAGTAGCCTCGTCCAAAGTTGTTTGTCCTGCAGGTGGTTCAACCGCGACATTTATGGTTAAATCTTTTACAGTATATGGACTTGCGATAATATCTTTGGTGATTCTCGTAACTTCAAAGTTCCTTGTCTCCGATGATTCCTCAGAAGAAGAAGCACCTGTGTCAGCCCCAGCAGGATAACCTGCAACATCTTCAGACCCTGTACCCGCGACTCCTCCGGATGTGTTCCCTTGGCCCGAGAACGTTTTGCTGATAATCTGCGAGCTGATCTCAATCCCCTTCATATTCTCAGCATCCACCGGTACTACAACATCTTCCTTTCTGTTCTCCTTATCGAAATTAAGCTTGGAGAACACCAGGACATCGACCTTGTCGGGACCTGTCAGGGTACTCAGGAATTGTTTGACATCTTTCTTGACATCATCTTCGAATTTCTTCTTGAGTGCGAAGTTCTCTTCAACCTGGCTGGAGATCCCCGCCTGGCCGCCCTTGGCCGTCGGTTTCAGCTCCACCTCGTTGTTAGTGATCGTAATGTTGTCGATGGGAAGATTCGGGACAGCGGTCTTCACGAGATTGAAGTAACCGTCAATATTCTCCTGGGAGGGTCTGAATCCCGGATCAAAGCTCATCACCACGGAAGCCTGCGCTTTCTCCTGATCCTCCTGTGAGGCGAATACCGTCTCCTTTGGCAGAGTAATGAGAACCTTGGCGTCTTTAATCCCCTGCATCCTTCTCATCAGCTGTTCAACTTCACCATTAAGCGCATTGTTGTATTTAACATTGAATTCACTGTCTGTAGTGCCGATCATGGACGAGGATTCATTGAACACCTTGTACCCGATTGACCCTTGCTGAACGATCCCCTGAGAACCAACAGCTATCTTGATACGTGCAGCATCCGTGCTGGGAACGGAGATACTTTTGCCATCCGGGCTTAAACGGTAAGACACCCCTGATGTATCCAAATAACTCATAACTCCCGCTGAATCGGTACTGTCCAGGTCCTGAAAAGCAACCTCGTATTCTACCTTCGATAACTGCATAGTCGTAACTACGATTACTATAATGATAATAAACAGAGTGGAGAAAAACATTAACTTCTGTTTACCGCTGAATCTGTTCCAATACTGGGTTATCTTCTCCCGGTACTGGGCCAATCTTTCATTCACAGTGTCACCCCATCCGAAACGTAGCTAGGATCATTTAGATTTGAGTTCTCATAATTTCCTGATAGGCTTCAATTACTTTGTTCCGGACTTGTGTAGTCAACTGCAAACTCAGCAATGCCTGTTGGGACGAAATCATAGCCTCATCAATGTTGACCTCTCCCAGTACAAATTTGTTACTCATGTCTTTCGCCTGTTCTTCCTGATCTGCTACCTGGTTAAGCGCATTCTCCAGGTATGAACCGAAGCTCTGTCCCGGCTCTTGCACGGCTGAGGATTCTGCAGCTACGGACTTCATAGCGAGCGGCTGAACCGCCTGGTTCCCGATCAATAAATTCTGTATCAATTCTTCTCCTCCTAGACAGTCAATTCATTTTACCGGCCGATTTCAAGCGCCTTGGTCACCATGGATTTGGATGCGTTCAGCATCGTAACATTCGCTTCGTAAGAACGCGAGGCAGACAGCATGTCCACCATTTCCTTGGTCACATCCACATTCGGCATATATACATAACCGTCAGCGTCCGCATCAGGATGGCTCGGATTATATACGGGCTTGAGCGGAGAAGAATCCTCGATAATCGATTTCACCTTGACGCCATCATTGCCGCCGCTCATCTTGGAGCCGAGTATATTCGCGAAGCTGTCAGCCTGGGTAGTTTCCAGAACTGTGAGCTTACGGCGGTAAGGTACGGCTTTACCGTCCACCACGGAGGCTCTTGTGGTCTCGGCGTTGGCGATATTGGAGGAGATCACATCCATCCGCAGACGCTGGGCGGTTAAAGCCGAGGCGCTAATACCAAAGCTGCTGCCAAAGTTCATTATTTATTACCCTCCCTGTACAACTGTACGCATCATTGTGATCTGACTGTTCAGCTGTTCTACATAAGAGTTGTATCTCAGCTGGTTCTCGGCGCTCAGCGCCTGTTCACGATCCATATCCACATTATTGCCGTTGTTATTCATAGATGTAGTCTCATCGGTACTGACCACAGCAGCCGGCATGCCGGTTACTGTCCCGAAGCGGAAATGGCGGGAGTCTGAAACCTTCGCACCCAGAGTAGCTTTAAGTCCGCCCTCCTGATCTCTCAGGAAGCTCTCAAAGCTAACATCTGAACGTTTAAAATTTGGTGTATCATTATTTGCTACATTATTAGCCAGAACACTTTGTCGTTTGGTGGCGGCATCAAGGCCTCCTTGTAATCTTTGAAAACTGACACTGTTCAGCAAACCCATAGTAATCCCCCTTCCAAACCTATCATAATGAAAAGAATTCCACAACTTTGTTCAAATCCCTGCTTATTTTCGACAAATAAAGTCATTTTTTTCACAACATATTCGTCATTAAGTCGAACCATGTCGATGAATGATTCTTATATCAATCTCACATACATTGATTCTCTTAGAATTTGTATATTATTACAATAAGAAATAAGCCCTATCTTTTCAGAAAAGAGAGGGCTTAAAGCATGTTTTTACAATTATTTTCCTTTTATATTACATTTACTGCTTTATTATAGAATTTTTTAACTTTTTATGCATGAAATTAGAATCAAATTTACATAACCATAATTCGAATTACCTATATTGATGATTTTATGGCTCTGTCATCTTAAAGGATATATTGGCTTAAGTCGCGGTCCTGCGCGATTCCTGCCAGTTTTTCGCGAACATACTCCGGAGTGATGACCACCCTGTCGAGCGTCAGCTCAGGCGCCTCAAATGATAGATCCTCCAGCAGCTTTTCCAGGATTGTATGAAGACGCCGTGCCCCTATGTTCTCCATATTCTGATTCACGGAGGCCGCGATCTTGGCAATTTCCTGAATAGCTTCCTTCTGGAACTGGATTTCAATGTTCTCCGTCTGCAGCAAATGTACATATTGTTTCGTAAGTGCGTTCTCAGGCTCCGTAAGAATAGATACAAAGTCCTCAAGTGTAAGACTGCTCAGCTCCACACGGATCGGGAAACGTCCCTGAAGCTCAGGGATCAGATCTGAAGGCTTGGCAATATGAAAAGCGCCTGCAGCGATGAACAGCACGTAGTCTGTCTTCACAGGCCCGTATTTGGTCATGACTGTTGATCCCTCGACGATTGGCAGAATATCACGCTGCACGCCTTCACGGGATACATCGGGACCTGAGCCCTTGCCTTGGCTGGCTACCTTATCGATCTCATCGATGAAAATAATCCCGGATTGCTCTGCGCGGGCTACTGACTCCTGAATCATGTCGTCTGTGTCAATCAGCTTGGCCGCTTCATCCTGGATCAGCACCTTGCGGGCCTCACGGATCGGCAACTTACGCTTCTTCGTACGCTTAGGCAGCAGGTTGCCGAACATCTCCTGCATATTCATGCCCATCTGGTCGTTCCCCTGGCCCGCGAACATATCCATCATCGAAGGCGTCGTGTCCTCGACATCAATCTCAATGACATCATCTTCCAACTGGCCGGCAAGCAGCTTGAACTTGATCCCTCTGCGGCGTTCGCTCAGGCTTCCGTCCTCCGGCTCTTCCTTAGTATCTTCCGTCCCGCCGTTGTTTCCGCCAAAAATCATCTCAAACGGATTGCGCTGCGATTTACCCTTCGAGGTGGACGGGACCAGGATCGCCACAATCCGGTCATTCGCCAGCTCTTCTGCGCGGTCCTTCACCTTTTCGGTGCGCTCCAGCTTCACCATACGGATAGAGGTCTCAACCAGATCGCGGACCATCGACTCCACATCGCGCCCCACGTAGCCGACTTCCGTAAATTTGGTGGCCTCAACTTTGATGAACGGGGCGTTAACAAGCTTGGCCAGACGCCGGGCAATCTCTGTTTTACCTACACCGGTAGGTCCAATCATTAGTATATTCTTAGGCACAACCTCATCCCGCAGCTCCTCGGACAACAGACTCCGCCGATACCGGTTGCGGAGGGCAACAGCCACTGATTTCTTGGCCTGCTTTTGACCTACGATATATTTGTCAAGCTCTGTTACGATCTGGCGTGGCGTAAGCGATTGATTCACCATTGTGACTTCCTCCCTTTATATATGGCACCTTGCCTATAACTGTTCGACAATGATATTGGAATTGGTATATACACAGATCTCGGATGCAATCTGCAGCGCTTCTCTGGCAATGTCACCGGCACCCATTTGAGGAGCATGACGCTTAAGTGCCCGCCCGGAAGCCAGCGCAAAGTTACCGCCGGAGCCGATCGCCAGCACATCATCATCCGGCTCGATAATTTCACCGTTGCCGGAGATCAGCAGCATGCCTTCCTTATCCATTACGATCATGAGCGCTTCCAGCTTGCGCAGAATGCGGTCCTGGCGCCAATCCTTGGCCAGCTCCACCGCCGCCCGCTGAAGATTGCCGTGATGCTCCTCGAGCTTCCCCTCGAACTTCTCGAACAGGGTAATCGCATCAGCAACGGAGCCTGCGAACCCGGCAATAACCTGGCCTCTGTACAAGCGGCGGACCTTCTTGGCCGTCGTCTTCATAATGACACTCTCTCCGAACGTAACCTGGCCATCACCGGCAATCGCCGCATGGCCGTTATGTCTTACCGCACAAATCGTAGTTGCATGAAAGCTGGGTAACATGATGGACACCCTCCTCAGATTAGGTGATACAGGTCTGAACCTATTGTGCCGGACTATCCGCTTCTGCCGGATCAGTATCCACCGGCTCCGGCTCTGTATACGTCAATTCATGGGCTGCAGCATAAGCAGCAAGGCTGTCAAGCGCCCGGTAAGCCAGACGTTCGTTCTTCTCTTTTTTGCTGCGGAACCGGGCGTCCAGCTTCGGCAGCAGGCCGAAGTTGGCATTCATCGGCTGGAAATGTTCAGGATCGGCCGAAGTGATATAGGCGGGCATGCTGCCCAGCACCGTATCCTCAGGGAAGATCAGGCTCTCTTCGCCAAGCGCAGCTCTCGCTGCATTCATACCGGCGATCATACCGGAAGCCGCAGATTCTACATAACCTTCAACCCCGGTCATCTGGCCGGCAAAAAACAGTCTTTCCCGTCCCTTCATCTGGTAAGTCGGCTGAAGCAGCTTGGGAGAATTAATGAAGGTATTGCGGTGCATAACCCCATAACGCACATATTCAGCTTGCTCCAGGCCCGGAATAAGCGAGAATACCCGTTTTTGCTCGCCCCACTTCAGATGAGTCTGGAAACCAACCAGATTATACAGCGTACCGGCAGCATTGTCCTGGCGCAGTTGCACAACCGCGTAAGGCAGCTTGCCTGTGTGAGGATTGAGCAGTCCTACAGGCTTCATAGGGCCGAACAGTGCCGTCTGCTTTCCGCGTCTCATCATAATTTCAATCGGCATACAGCCTTCAAAGTAAATCTCTTTCTCAAAATCTTTGAGTGCAGCCGTCTCGGCCGAGATCAGCGCATCATAAAAAACATCGAATTCCTCTTCTGTCATTGGACAGTTGAGATAGGCGGCTTCGCCTTTATCATAGCGGGATGCCAGATAGACCTTGCTCATATCGATGCTGTCTTTCTCTACAATCGGCGCTGCTGCATCATAGAAATAGAAGTATTCCTCACCCAGCAGTGCCTTAATCTCCGAAGACAAGGAGGGTGAAGTCAGCGGCCCGGTGGCAATAACAACAATCCCTTCCTCCGGTATATGCGTAAGTTCTTCGTTTATGACTTCCACCAGAGGGTGGTTATGCAGCGTGGACGTGATTTCGCCGGAGAAGCCGTCCCGGTCAACAGCAAGAGCGCCTCCTGCCGGAACAGCATGCCTATCGGCTGCACCCAGCACCAGGGAGCCCAGACGCCGCATTTCTTCCTTAAGTACACCCACCGCGTTCCCAAGGCCATTGGCCCGCAGTGAGTTGCTGCAGACCAGCTCGGCGAACTGATCCGTATGATGCGCCGGTGTCTTCACCACTGGGCGCATCTCATATAGTCTGACTGGAACTCCGCGCGAAGCGATCTGCCAGGCGGCTTCACTCCCGGCCAGACCTGCGCCGATAACGGTTACTTGTGCTTTTTCTGTCAATTTCCGTTCCTCCTGTAACCCTATTATTCTGCTAACTCATCGCTGTCGATTACAGCCTCTGTATGATCGCATGAAGTACACTGCAGCTTGGTTCCCTGCTTGTTACGCTTCTCGATCATCCAGGAGCCGCAAGCCGGACAAGGCTTCACTGACGGCTTATCCCAGGAGACAAAGTCGCAGCCCGGATATTGATCGCAGCCGTAGAAGACGCGCCCCTTCTTGCTGCGCCGCTCCACTACCTTGCCTTCATGGCATTTCGGACAGCTTACACCGATATCCTTAATGATCGGCTTAGTATTGCGGCATTCCGGAAATCCGGAGCAGGCCAGGAATTTGCCGAACCGGCCCAGCTTATAGACCATTGGCTTGCCGCATTTCTCACACAGTTCATCGGAGACCTCATCTTCAATCTCAATTTCCTTCATTTCTTCTTCCGCATATAGGAGTCTTTTCTCAAAGGACTCATAGAACTGGGCGAGTACCTTCACCCAATTCTCCGCACCTTCCTCCACATGGTCAAGATCCCCTTCCATATGGGCGGTGAATTCCACATTGAGAATTTCTGGGAAGAACTCTTCCATTTGCTCTATGATTAGCTCTCCAAGCTCAGTCGGCATGAACTTCTTCTCTTCAATCGCCACGTACCCGCGCTTCTGGATCGTCTCCAGGGTCGGCGCATAGGTACTTGGACGGCCTATGCCCAGTTCCTCAAGCGTCTTGACGAGACGGGCTTCTGTATATCTTGGCGGCGGCTGGGTGAAATGCTGCTTCGGCTCGATCCCGCGCTTCACCAGCTCATCGCCTGCCTTCAGCTGCGGCAGAAATTTCTCTTCGTCTGTCGTGCCGTCATCATTGCCTTCCACATACACCTTCATGAATCCCGGGAACGAGACCTTGGACCCTACCGCTCTAAATATCGCTGTACCGGCTGTTATGTCTACCGACAATGTATCCAGCACCGCAGAAGACATCTGACTGGACACAAAACGCTCCCATACCAGCTTATACAGCCGGAATTGATCACGGCTCATGAATTCCTTGACCATATCCGGCTCGCGCAGTGCAGAAGTCGGACGGATCGCCTCATGCGCATCTTGGGCGCCCGCAGCCTTCTTGGAATATTGGCGCGGCGTCTCGGGAATGAACTTCTCACCGTATTTGGCTTGGATCAGCTCCTTGGCTTCATCCTGGGCTGTAGTGGATAGACGCGTGGAATCCGTACGCATATAAGTGATTAATCCGACAGTGCCTTCCTTGCCCAGCTCAACTCCCTCATAGAGTTGCTGTGCGACAGACATCGTCTTGGACGCGCGGAAGCCCAGCTTACGGGCAGCCTCCTGCTGCAGTGAGCTTGTTGTGAACGGAGCGGATGGATGACGCTGTCTCTCTTTCTCCTTTACTTCTTTGACCTGGAAGGCCGCGTTCTTAATCGCTTCCAGCACTTCCTGCACATCGCTCTCCTGGCCCAGTTCCTTCTTCTCGCCGTTCAGCCGGTGGAACTTGGCTTCGAATTCAGAATCCCGAATCGCTAGCTTAGCAGTAATGCTCCAGTATTCTGTAGGAATGAATTCGGAAATTTCATTCTCCCGGTCCATCACAATCTTGACCGCTACCGATTGTACCCGTCCGGCGGAGAGGCCTTTTTTGACTTTCTTCCATAATAGAGGGCTAATCTTGTAACCGACAAGCCGGTCCAGAATCCGCCGCGCCTGCTGGGCGTTCACCAGATCCATATTTATCTTGCGCGGTGTCTTGAAGGCATCCTTCACCGCCTGCTTGGTAATTTCATTGAAGACCACCCGGCATTCCTGAGTGTTGTCCAAATTCAGTGCATTTGCCAAATGCCAGGCAATGGCTTCCCCTTCGCGGTCCGGGTCGGCTGCGAGATAAACTTTTTTGACTTTTTTGCTGGCATCCTTAAGTTCCTTCAAGATAGAACCCTTGCCCCGGATCGTTATATATTTGGGATTGAACTGATTCTCCACATCCACACCGATCTGGCTTTTTGGCAAATCTATGATATGCCCCATTGATGCCTTAACAATATATTTGCTGCCCAGATATTTACCAATCGTTTTTGCTTTTGATGGTGATTCTACAATAACCAACGCATCTGCCATAGGTTTTCCTCCCAAAAGTTCGTAAGCAGATCACCTCCTGAACCAGTCCTCGGACCCGGCTGAACCAGGATGTCTATGCTTACCACAGTTACTTCTATATTAAATTACCTTATAAATTGCACCCGGTAATTGTGTTACCGCTTTTTTTATGATTAAAGATAACAGAACTGAATGCAAATGTCCAAAATCCCACCTCGTTGACGCCAGCAGTTCATCGAGTGTAAAGGGGCCTTGATGCAGTATATGGTAAAGGTGCAGCTCCTCACTTGTCAATTTCTTTTCCATCAGATCGGCTGGGCTCTCTTGCTCTAATGCTCCTGCTAAAGCTGATTCAGCCCCCTTGGAAGGAAGGTAGGAGACGTATTCTTCCACAATATCTGAGGCGCAGGTTACCAGCTTCGCACCTTGCTTAATCAACTCCAGTGCCCCTCTGCTCTTGGGAGAGGTCAGCGGCCCCGGTACGGCAAACACATCCCTACCTGCTTCAAGCGCAGCATCAGCGGTGATCAGGGACCCGCTGCGGCTATCTGCTTCCACTACCAGTGTTCCCAGTGACAGACCTGCGATAATCCGGTTGCGCTGCGGGAATAATCCGGGATGACTCGGAGTTCCGATAGGATATTCGCTAAGAACCAGCCCTTCCCGCGAAATCTGCCGCTCCAGCTCACGGTTATCCGGAGGATAGACCTTATTGAGGCCGGTTGCCACCACGGCAATAGTCCCTCCTGCTCCGCCTAGCGCCGCTTCATGACAGACACTGTCAATCCCCCTCGCCAGGCCGCTTACAACCGTGAGACCGGCTGCACTTAGCTGTCCCGCCAGCATCTCCCCCACTTTGCGCCCATAAGCGGTAGGCACCCGGGTCCCAACCATAGCAACAGAGGGACGGGAAGCCAGCTCCAGACGGCCACGATAGTACAATACCCAAGGCGGCTGAGGGGTTTCCCGCAGCTGCATAGGATAGTGATCGTCCAGAATGGTGACCATCGCTACACCGCTTTCTTCCATTAAAGAGCGGCGCTTCAGCACCCATGCTTCATTAAAGTCTACAGCCAGGCGCGCGGATATCACACCGTTGATTCCAACCCGCTCCCATTCCTCAGCAGAACAGGAGAAGACAGCATTCGTCAAAAGACCCGCCCGGCGGATCTTGTCGATACTTTTCCACCCAATCCCCTCCATCTCATGCAGACCGAACAATAGCTCCCGAATTTCCATATGTATTCTCTCCCCGTGCGGAAGGGCCAGCCTTCCTTATTGTCTTAAACCCAACCTGACTTAAACCAAAAAAAGCAACCTTTCATCCGCATAATCCGGGACAAAAGGTTGCTTACCTTCAACATTCATTATACCTGCTTCAGCAGGAAAAGCTGTGACCAAACAACCCCACAAAGTGGAGATTTAGCTTCGATGATAACTCAGGTACTTTGCGGGACCCCAAAACATTTCGAACTAGCGTAGAAGCGCTCTAGTGGGTTGTGAAGGCATTCAGGATGCCGCGTTCCTCAAGCACACTGACGAGGGTAGAGCCCATTTCAGCAGGTGTTGGCGCTACCTTAATGCCGCAGGACTCCAGCACAGCGATCTTCTCGCTCGCCGTCCCTTTACCGCCAGAAATGATTGCCCCGGCGTGACCCATCCGTTTGCCCGGAGGTGCCGTGACCCCGCCGATGAAGCCCACTACAGGCTTGGTCATGTTCTCTTTGATCCACAGCGCTGCTTCTTCCTCAGCTGTGCCGCCGATCTCACCGATCATAATAACAGCTTTAGTGCCCGGATCTTCATTGAACAGCTTAAGGATGTCGATGAACTCCGAGCCCTTCACCGGGTCCCCCCCGATGCCCACCGCTGAGGATTGGCCGATTCCGCGCTCCGTCAGCTGATCTACGGCCTCATAGGTCAAGGTTCCGCTTCGGGAGACTACACCGACATACCCCGGCTTATGAATATAACCAGGCATAATGCCGATTTTGCATTCTCCAGGCGTGATGACACCCGGACAGTTGGGACCGATCAGCACTGTGGAGCGGCCCTCCATGTATCTGGACACTTTGACCATATCGAGCACCGGAATGCCTTCTGTGATACAAATGACCAGGTCCATCTCTGCATCCACCGCTTCCATAATCGAATCTGCGGCAAAAGCAGGCGGTACGTAAATGACACTTGCAGTTGCACCAGTGGCAGCCTTAGCTGCAACAACCGTGTCGAAGACAGGCAGACTCTTCTCGGTGCCGTTGTCCAGGGTAATCTGAACCGTAGTGCCCCCCTTGCCCGGTGTTACACCGCCAACCATCTGAGTACCGTAGTCCAGCGCGCCTTTTGTATGAAATAAACCCGTAGCGCCGGTAATTCCCTGGGTGATGACTTTCGTATTTTTATCTACAAGAATGCTCATGCGATAGGTCACATCCTCACTTATATTGTCGAATACGAGACTGGCTCCCCACAAAGGCAGCTATGCTTACACAAGAGCAACGATTTTGCGGGCACCGTCCGCCATGGAATCAGCAGCAACGATATTCAGTCCGGAGCCGGCGAGTATCTCCTTGCCCAGTGCCACATTCGTGCCCTCAAGACGTACGACCAGCGGCTTGGTTAAGCCAAGCTGTCTTGCCGCTTCGACTACACCGGTAGCGATGACATCACAACGCATAATTCCGCCGAAAATATTAACAAAGATACCGTTCACCTTGTCATCGGACAGGATGATTTTGAAAGCTTCCGTTACCTTCTCAGTTGTCGCACCGCCCCCTACATCGAGGAAGTTGGCCGGTTCGCCGCCATAATATTTAATGATATCCATAGTTGCCATCGCCAGGCCCGCACCGTTCACCATACAGCCGATGTTGCCGTCCAGTGCGATGTAGCTGAGGTCGAATTTGGACGCTTCGATTTCTTTGGCATCCTCTTCGTCCAGATCACGCAGCTCCAGGATATCCTTGTGGCGGAACAGACTGTTGGAATCGAAGTTAAGCTTAGCATCAAGCGCCATCACATTACCGTCAGCAGTAACAACCAGCGGGTTGATCTCCGCAATTGAGCAATCTTTATCCACAAAAGCCAGATATAGCGCTTGCATGAACTTGACTGCTTTGTTCACCAATTCGGGAGGAATAGAGATACTGTAAGCCAGTTTGCGCGCCTGGAAGGTCTGAAGCCCCACCGCCGGATCCACGATTTCCTTAAAAATCTTCTCGGGATGTGTAGCCGCCACCTCTTCAATCTCCGTACCGCCCTCTTCGGATGCCATCATGACGACACGTCCGGAAGCGCGGTCCACAACCAGACCAATATAATATTCTTTGACAATCTGACAGCCCTCTTCAATCAGCAGCCGCTTCACTACCTTGCCTTCGGGTCCCGTCTGATGGGTGACCAGTGTCTTGCCAAGGATCTCGGACGCATACGCGCGAACCTCATCACTGTTCTTCGCCAACTTGACGCCGCCGGCCTTGCCGCGTCCGCCAGCATGAATCTGCGCTTTGACTACAACCACAGGTGTACCCAGCGCTGCGGCAGCTTCCACTGCTTCGTCCACTGTATAAGCAACTTTTCCGTTCGGTACGGCTACGCCATACTTCTTAAGTACTTCTTTTCCCTGATACTCGTGGATATTCATTCCGGAAGCCTCCTAAAGTGTTGCGGTGACCTGTGCAGGCAGCCTGCGGTCATTCCGCATTCCGTTTTGATTGTCCAAAGCCGGGTCCAGACCGGTTGTTAACCGGCAATATCCCGGTACAAGCAGAGCGCCGGCGCCTGAAGCATACGCTGCAAACGGTACAGTTCTCTGCCAGTAGCATATAGTTCCTATCACAAGGTGATATCTATAATTACCTATATGCCAGAATGTGAAACCCAGAATATTGTAACATGTTTTAAAAACGCTTTCCTTAAAAACTTTCACTATTTATACATACATTTTCGCTCGGTTTCATGCCGGAATGCGAACGATTGCATTGACATCCATGCAGAAACGGCTTTACCGCCCTTATTCAGGACGGTGAAACCTATACTCTTATATGGGAGCGAGACTACGATTTCGAATTGCTAACGTTAGCTTCATGCACCCGGTTCAGGAGATTTTTGAACTGTCCCAGCAAGTCTATGAACTCTACCGGGGAGAGCATCGTGCCTTCTGCCATTTTGCCGGGAATGCCCATAGCATCCTGCCGCAGCGCCAAGCCTTGGGCTGTTAATGAAATCAGCACCTTCCGCTCATCCTGCAAAGAACGTTCACGCAAAATTAGTCCTGCAGCCTGCAGACGCTTGAGCAGCGGAGTCAGCGTCCCTGAATCGAGGAACAGAGCTTCACCCAGCTCCTTGACTGTACATTGTTGTCTCTCCCACAGGACCAGCATAACCAGATACTGCGAATACGTTAATCCGATCTTATCCAGATGAGGCTGGTATAGCTTCGTAAATTCACGCGAACACGCATAAATCGTAAAGCAGAGCTGGTTCTCCAGCATAAGCTCAGGGGTTGTAGTAGATTCTTTTTGCATTTCTTCTTCACCTGCCTTTGTGACATTAGTTTATCACAATTCATCCATAATATCATGTTAATAGCGGGAAATAGATTGACTTTTATTTTAATTGTGTTAAATTTAGTTGTGTACAATACTTTATGAAAACGAACGGGAGCGATTAAATATGATGACCATCCAACAGAAAATGTACGAAACAACAGTAAAAGCCGTAGGCGGCAGACAAGGTTCTATCGAATCCGACAGCCCTAAGCTTAATCTTGCGATTAGCACACCACGCGAAATTGGCGGCGCCGGCGGTGAAGGTACCAATCCTGAGCAGCTGTTCGCAGCCGGATACTCCGCTTGCTTCGACAGCGCGCTGAATATGGTTGCACGTATGGGCAAGGTAAAGATCGAAGGCTCAGAAGTTACGGCTACTGTCAGCTTCGGTAAAGTGGAAGACGGCGGCTTCGGCATTGCCGTGAAGATGGATGTTCTCGTCAAGGGTGTTGACCGTGAGACCGCCAAGCAACTCGTAGAAGCAGCTCACGGAGCTTGTCCTTACTCCCGCGCGACCCGCGGCAATATCGAAGTTGAACTGAACGTGCTATAAGAATAGCTTCCCAAGTGGAAACGGCATTGCCGTCCTTTTAAAGGACGGTACCGTTTCAGCATGCCAACCCCCTGCCCGGCGGCCCCGGACGGGGGTTTTGGCGTGTCAGGCTTCCTCCTCCACCATGACCTGCCTGTCCAGATTGCGGTATTGGACTGCTTCGGCCAGATGCGCAGCGCTAATCTCCTCCGTTCCTTCCAAATCGGCAATCGTGCGGGCCAGCTTAATAATCCGGTCATGCGCCCGCATGCTAAGCCCGAGACTCTCCAGAATACTGCTGAGCAGCATCTCCTCTTCCGGCCGCAGCGCAGCATAACGGCGAAGCGCCGCCCCAGACAGCTCGCTGTTCCAGGAGATCGGTAGAGTGTTATACCGCTTCGCCTGAATGGCTTGAGCCCGCAGGACCTCAGAACGCATCTGTGCCGTTGAGACCGGAGGTACACTCCTGTCGCCTTCTCTTGGACGCGGCACATCAACCTGCATATCCATCCGGTCCAGCAGCGGACCCGAGATTTTGCCCCGGTACTTAGCGATTTTGGCCGGACTGCAGCTGCACCTCTGTTCCGCATTGCCATTACCAAGAAATCCGCACATGCAGGGATTCATGGAGCAAGCGAGCAGGAACTGGGCCGGGAAGGTGAAGGATGCCCGTGCCCTGCTGATTGTGACAATCCCATCCTCCAGCGGCTGACGGAGCACTTCAAGCACAGTCCGGGAGAACTCGGGCAGCTCGTCCAGGAAGAGAATACCGCGGTGCGCAAGGCTAACTTCCCCCGGCTTCGGAATTCCTCCCCCGCCGATCAATCCGGCTGCTGAGATGGTATGATGCGGTGAACGAAACGGACGTTCCCGCAGCAAGCCGCCTCCGCCGTCTCTAAGCTTCCCGGCAGCACTGAATATCTTCATCACCTCAAGCGATTCTTGATCGGTAAGATCGGGAAGAATTCCGGGTAACCGCTTAATCAACATGGTCTTCCCCGTACCTGGAGGGCCGATCAGAATAATATTGTGCATCCCGGCAGCCGCAATCGTAAGCGCCCGCTTCACATGATTCTGGCCAATAACATCGCTGTAATCTTCATTCATTAGCTGCTTCACCCCAAGCTGGGAAGGAATCTTCTCCGCTGGCTCAGAACGATATCTCAAATGGTCAAGGGACAAAGCCAGAACGGGCGGACGTTTCCTGGAAGACGCTTCAGCACTCACAGATACTGATACTGGAAACGGTAAATCAGCCTGCAGCAGCTCAGACCCGGCCACTTCAGATCGTTCAACCGAATTCGGCGGAATAATCTGACCGGGCTGAGGCAGCTCCCGCAGATGCCCGGCAGTGTACACCTTCATTCCCGCGATCAACGCAGCTTCCGCCGCATTGCCGGGTGGCACCAGGACAGCATGAATTCCGGCCTGCCGCGCAGCCTGGGCCATAGATAATACCCCATTTACCGGCCGCAGACTTCCGTCCAGCGCAAGCTCACCAATCAGCAGCATCTGCCCGGCTTCCGGCATGACAAGCTGGCCGCTGGTCGTCAGTATCCCCAGGGCAATCGCCAGATCAAACGCCGAGCCCTCCTTGCGCAGATCCGCCGGGGCCAGATTAATCGTCACCCGCTGCTGGGGATAGCTGTACCCGCAATTTTTGACAGCGGCCCGCACCCGTTCGACCGCTTCTCTGACTGCCGAATCTGGCAGGCCGATAATAATGGTCTGCGGCAAGCCGTTAGCCAGATCCACCTCTACTCCAATCATTACACCTTCAATGCCATACAGGCATGCGCTATGCATTTTTCCGTACACAAATAAGCACCTCTTCTCCAGAAATACGCCCGCAGCGGGCGTTCGTTTCCAGGAAAAAAGGTGCTTCCTCTTTTTCCGTAAGCTTAATTACACTCAGTATAGCCGTAACCCTACACAAGATGCAAGGTTATTGCGCATATAATGCTGCACAAAAATCAGCTTTTAATAGTCTTGCATAATTGCGCAATCATGACCAAAGAATCATTTTATTCAGCCTTCTTCACTGGCTACCACCGAATTCCTGATCTGCTCAAAGGACAGCGGGGTGTAATTCCAGTGTTCCACACAGATATTAAAATGATGATTGCCTTCATACTTCTGTCCATGAATATGTCCGTGCACATTCACGTAAGGCATATGCTTGTTCATATACATCGGCTCATGCGAGAGCAGAAAAAACTCCTTGTATATCATCGGATACTCACTGACCTCATCAAACCCGGCTTCCAGCCACCAGTTCCGTCCGCGTCCACGGTCATGATTGCCAAGAATCAATATCTTGTACCCGTTCAGGGCAGCCACAATGCTCCGGGTATCCTCTTGATTCCTGAAGGAAAAGTCCCCAAGATGAAAAACTGTGTCCTCCTTGCCTACGACAGCATTCCAGTTCGCAATCATCATCTTGTCCATCTCTTCCGCACCGGCAAAAGGCCGCGATTCAAAATCAATGATCAGGTTATGGCCAAAATGATGATCTGAGGTAAAAAATACTTTGGACAAGACCGCTCCCCGCTTTCGCTAAGTGCCTGATTCCTTATTCATTCCACTTCCGTTTGGCTCCGCGCCGATTCACATCCATTTGTATTAATTCTGCCACGGGCGGCGCTTCCTCATGCTCGATCAGCCATTTGCGCATTTCCTTAATAGCCTCCACTTGTCCGTTGCCCTTGTCGCGCCAGGTCAGCAGCTCGATCACATTGATGACCAGTGACAAGAGGCTGCTGTTGCTGTCTTGAGTTTTCTCAGCACGCATCTTGTGGAATAACGCTTCATTCTCCCAGTCAATCAATATCTCTTCCGCTATTGCAGGCCGCATAACGGTAAATGTCTTATTGCAATTACTGCAGCATACAACGGATAAGGGCTCTGCGCCAAGTTCCGTTACTATATTATGCTCACAATTTTGGCAAGTAAAGCTTACCTGTATATTCATTGGTTGATTCCTCATTCCGGCAGCCCTCCTCATGGTGGCATTAAAAGTTACACTAATGTTTACCCACTTCTTTTGAGAAATGACCCATGAAGTCCGGCATCTGTCAAGGATAATTGTATAATTCTACCCGTTTTTTTGAAAAACAGAGAACCGCTAAAAGGCGTCCCGGAGATGCCGCAGGGAGCCGATGCTTAAATCCGGCTGAAGCTGTACAGCAATCACATCGAAGGCAATTGCATTCGGCTGCAGTCCCTGCATGTGCAGGTAGACCCGGGCCGTCTCTCTCACCTGACGGATTTTGCGCGCATCGACCGATTCCTCCGCAGTGCCTTGTACAGCTGATCCGCTCCGGCTGCGCACCTCAATGAAGACCAGAGCGCCTTCATACTCTGCGATAATATCCAGCTCTCCGCTACGGCAGCGCCAGTTATAATCCCGGATGTGGTAGCCCCGTGAAGTCAGATACATTCGGGCCGCCTGCTCGGCAGCAGCGCCTTTCTCCTGGCGGGTGTAGGTTCTGCCGTCCCCGTTATGGCTCACTTCTGTCTCCGTTCCCCGGCTGTCCGGTCACTCTGGTATACATAGCTGAGAATCTCAGCCACCAGCTGATAGAGCTGAGGCGGAATCTGCTGGTCGAGATCCAGCTTCGATAGCACCTCTACCAGCGCAGCATCCTCCTGGACCGCTACTCCGTTTTCCTTTGCCTTTTGCAGGATGATGTCCGCAACCGAGCCTTGCCCCTTAGCGACAACCACCGGCGCTTCGCTCTGCCCTGGAATATATTTGAGCGCCACTGCCTTCTTGAGATTCTGCGGAACCTTCTGCTCAGACTCACTCATATGCGGTAATCTACTCCTTTGTACTCCTGAGGAGCATAATCGGACGGCTTCACCGCAGCAGCGGCCACGCTCCGTTCCGGCAATGCCTCCGTGCGCAAGCTGGATAGCTGATAGCCTATGCCTTCGACCGCCGCTTTCATCTCCTCGCGGCGGCCCTCCAGCAGCTCCAGTACCCAAGGTTCATCGTTATGCAGCTTCAGGCTGACGATGCGGTCCACCACCTGCACATCGACCATCGTCTGGCCGAGCTGCTTCATGTCCAGATCGAACCACAAGCGGCAATTCGCCGCGTCGAGCTCCCCTTTGCTGCCGCGCCGCGACTGGATCTGGACGGAGGCCGTCTCCCGGCCATCCGGCCCGTGCAGCGGCAGGAACATCGTCACCTGCGCGAACGGCGCGGTGCGGTCTGTATTCAGCAGCAGCTGCTGGCCTGTCAGCTGCTGAACCAGCTGGCCCGCGGCTTCCTTCACCGCGGGCGGGGCCTCACTGCTGCCCAGTACCTGCAGCAGCACGCCCTTGAGCGTACCGGCGGCATCTTCTGCGCCGCCGGACGCTGCCTGCGCAGCGGCGGTGTGCGCCCCGCCGCTGCGCAGGATCTGCTGCTCGTGCTCCGCACCGAGCAGCTTCAAGATCCGCCCCACCCAGGGGTCAGTCCCCTGGGTGGCGGCGGGTTCCCCCTGCGGCGGCGCAGCCGCAGGGGCTGCACTGCCGCCCGCCGCGCCGGAGGCGGGCGGCGCTTCGGCGAGCTGTGGCAGAGTGCCGCGCAGCTCGGAGAGCACACCCTGCAGCTTCGCAAGCAGGGCAGGCCCCGCAGCGCTCTGCGTCTGCGCGGCAACGCCCGCGCCCTCACGCACCCCAGCTGCGGTACCCGCACCTTCGCCACGCGCTCCCGCCGCGATTGCTGCGCTTTCTCGCGCTCCAGCCACGCTCCCCACAACTTCGCCACGTGCTCCAGCTACATTCCCCGCGCCTTCTCGCGTTCCTGCCACGCTCCCCGCAACTTCGCCACGCGCTCCTGCTACGTTCCCCGCTCCTTCACGCACTCCAGCTGCATTTCCCGCACCTTCACTACGCGTTCCCGCCGCGATTCCCGCGCCTTCTCGCGCTCCAGCCAC
The DNA here is from genome assembly GCF_038002365.1 of Paenibacillus sp. FSL P4-0338. NCBI lineage: Bacteria > Bacillati > Bacillota > Bacilli > Caryophanales > Paenibacillaceae > Paenibacillus > Paenibacillus sp. FSL P4-0338. The sequence continues at coordinate 2,253,431 of NZ_JBBOCG010000001.1, forward strand.
GCTTCCCGCAACTTCGCCACGCGCTCCAGCTACATTCCCCGCTCCTTCTCGAGCTCCTGCTACAGGACCCGCACCTTCGCCACGCGTTCCTGCTACGTTCCCCGCTCCTTCACGCGCTCCTCCCGCATTCCCGACGCCTTCGCGCGCTCCAGCTACAGTACCCGCACCTTCGCCACGTGCTCCCGCAGCGTTCCCCGCTCCTTCACCATGCGTTCCTGCTACGTTCCCCGCACCTCCGCCACGCGCTCCAGCTGCGTTCCCTGCACCTTCACGCGTTCCAGTCGCGTTCCCCGCACCGTCACGCACTCCAACCGCATCCCCGCTTCCTGCAGGTTCTGCATCTCCCGCTGATACCAATTCAGCTTGTCCATTGGCACCCACAGCCTGCGAAATGCCCGCATTACCGCTCTGTCCCGCCTGAGTATTCACTCCGGCAGTCCCTCCATTGCCAGCCAGCGCAGCATTCACTCCGCCTGTCAGCAGCCCTGACGCAGGTCTGCTATTCCCCGCAGCTTGACCTGATCCGTCGCCTTCCGCCCCTTGCTTCACCCATACGTTCAGCGCAGTCTCCAGTTTCGCCAGCAGATCATGCAGCTTCGGTCCGAATACAGCCTGCTGCAGCCCCTTCACCGTCTCAGCCGTTACAGGCAAGCCTCGCTTCACCGAGATTACAGCCGCCTCCAGCCATTCTGAAGCAGGGACACCGGGAGGTTTGGCATTCATTACTGCATCCAGCTTCGCCGCAGTCTCCTTAGTGAAAGCCAGTCCTCCAGCCTGCATCGCTTGAACAATCTCCCGGCCCGTCTTGGAATTGGCAAGTCCAAGCGACTCGAGTGCCTCGCCCATACTCTGCGGCGAGACCATAGCCGCCTCCCCAAGAGATACCGGCTTAAGCACCGGCAAGCCGCCTTCTCCTGGTGCACCCACCTGCAGGTTCAGCGTCTGACCGGCTGCCAGCGGTGTTTCCAGTTCAGCCCGTACCGGCGTTCCCTGAATCTGCACCACCGCTTCTTTTCCGGAATCGGATACGCTAAGCACAACGCCGCGAACAACCTGACCTTCCTTAAGCTCTACAGATTTGGCCTCTCCCGCCTTACTGTCGCCAAGCAAACCGCGAACCAGTGATCCGATGTTCATGTTGTCCGCCTCCCTTCTTTCTATTTATATCGGTATTTCGCCTTCATTTGTGATTATCTGGGTCACACGCTTAGAATAAAGCCAGCTGTTCCTGCTCCGCCAGAATATTGCCGATGAAGCTGCGCCGGTGCATCGGAGTTACACCCAGTGCCTTGATCTGTTCACGATGCAGCTTGGTAGCATATCCTTTATGTACTTTAATCCCATAATCCGGGTATAATTCCTCCCACAAGCCCTCACAGAGCCGGTCACGGGTCACCTTGGCTATAATGGAGGCGGCAGCAATCGACTGGCTGTTGGCATCCCCTTTGATGATGGCGCGCTGCGGCAAGGGCAGTTCCACCTTCTCCGCATCAATCAGCATATAGTCCGGCTGCTGGCTTAAACCTTCTACCGCCAGGCGCATCGCCAAACGCGAAGCCTGCTTAATATTAATTTCATCGATCACCGCTGCCCCCACATGCCCTAAGCTTACCGCCAGCGCCTGCTCCATAATGGTCTCATACAGAGCATCCCGCTTTTTGGCCGTCAGCTTCTTAGAGTCATCCACACCCTCAATAATCAGCCCCACCGGCAAAATTACCGCTGCAGCCACCACATCCCCGAACAAACACCCCCGGCCCACTTCATCCACACCTGCGATGTGACGGAAAGATTGTCTCCAGCCTTCTTTTTCATACCCAAGCATATCTATCTCACTCATCGTCTCTCCACCTGCCCACTAAAATTAAAATAAGCTACATCTATGATCTTCCTACGAATATATGACAGAATGCGAATCCCAAAAGAGCTTCGAACTTGCACTCATTTCCATCCAATCCCAGTCTCAGAATCTTAAAATTCTGCACTGAATACAACAATCCCTTCATTAATACTGCGCAAATCCAAAAAAGTTGTATGAAAAACAACACTTCTGCTGCTCCGTCCAATATTAATAGAGAAAAGTTGCAATTCTTACATGATTGCTTCACGCATCCTCTCATACCCCTACCCTTGTTCTCTCCAACTCTCCCAATGTCTTTTCGCGCTCCTTCTCACACTTCACAGCACTAACGACTTCCAGCCCATTCTTCCTCAACCCTCTAATACGCAAAAAAAGAACCACCCCACATTCACGGATGGCTCTTCCATTCCATACTACATTCTACTATTCAGGTGTCTCCAGCGTGAAGCGTCCAAGCTTCCCGGCACGAAGCTCATGCAGCAGCGCGCGTGAAGCCTTCTCCAGATCTACACGGCCACCGCTCATCAGACAACCGCGCTTACGCCCTACCGCTTCCATAACGGCTACGATTTCATCCGGGTTCTCTAAGTCCTCCGGCAGCTTACTGATATCGAAGCGCTCCTTGAACCGGCTTCCGTAATCCTTCACCAGATATTTCACCGCATAATAAGCGATATCCTCAATATTCAGGATTTCTTCCTTAATGGCCCCGGTTACTGCCAGCTTATAGCCTACCGCCTGGTCCTCGAACCTCGGCCAAAGAATCCCCGGCGTATCCAATAGTTCCAGACTACCGCCGGTCTTAATCCATTGCTGGCCCTTGGTAACCCCCGGACGGTCACCGGTAATTGCAATATTTCTTCCTGCCATCCGGTTAATGAGAGTCGATTTGCCTACGTTGGGAATGCCCACAATCAGTGCCCGCATCGCACGCGGATTCATGCCCTTGGCAATTTGCCGGTCGATCTTGTCCTTTAGCAGCAGCTTCACCTGCTCCGGAATTTCTTTAATTCCAGTGCCAGTAGAAGCATCTACCGGATAGGCAACATGACCCTGCTCCTTGAAATAAGCCAGCCACTTGCGCGTAGCTTCCGGATCGGCCAGATCTGCTTTATTTAGAATAATCAGTCTTGGCTTGTCCCGCAAAATATCGTCAATCATCGGATTGCGGCTCGAAATCGGCAGACGGGAATCAAGCAGTTCTATTGCAACATCAATTAGCTTCAGCTTATCCTCGATTTGCCGTCTAGCCCTCGTCATATGACCAGGAAACCATTGAATGGCCAATGCCGTCACCTCCTTTGACTTCTGTCAGCTTCGTAATGAATTAATGATTTATTAATGAAATATTCTTCACCGGCCAGAAAATAAGGTCTGCACGGCCGACAATATCCCCCAGCGGCACATAACCGATCATCCGGCTGTCCGTGCTGTCAGAGCGGTTATCCCCCATTACGAACACATGGCCTTCCGGCACCTTATTGTCCGTAAACTGCTCATTCGGGAAGTTCTTATTGTTGTACAAAATGTTGTTATTATGCGCATCATCAATCGCGCCTTGGATGTACGTTTCGTTCACAGGCTCTCCGTTAACTGTAACGACATCCCCTTCAACTGTGACTGTGTCGCCTGCCACACCAATGACACGCTTAATGAAATCCCGGCCCTCTGAAGGCACATGGAACACAATGACTTCTCCGCGCTCCGGCTTGCGGATATCGTAGAGAATTTCGTTAACAATCACTCTTTCGCCGGTATGGAAGTTAGGCTTCATGGAAGGGCCGTCTACGATAAACGGTTTGAACAAAAGCCAGCGTATTAGAATAACCAGAACCAATGCAATCGCTATCGCTTTAATCCATTCCAGGACTTCATTCTTTGGCTTCCGGGGGCTCTGGCCGTTTGAATCAATCACTTCGCCTTGCCCTTGCTGCAAATCCTGCTGCATAGTTCACCGTCCTCTCCAATAATTGTTATCTCCACTATACAATACAAAAAAGCTCCTGCCAAAAACTCCCCCGCGATTACTCCTTCAGGAGGCCTTTTCGGAGAAGCTGTTCCTAAGGCACATATGTCTAAAAACCCACAAAGTGATGCTCGAACTTCGATGCTTACTCAGGTGCTTTGCGGGGAGCACAATTCTTTAATTACAAGAAATAAACGAAAGGGGCTTGAATTCAAGCCCCTTTCCTTTGTCACTATTCTAGCGACGAATTTCTTTAATTCTTGCAGCTTTACCGCGCAGGTCACGAAGATAGTACAGCTTCGCACGACGAACTTTACCGCGGCGAGCCACTTCGATTTTCTCGAGTTTAGGGGAGTTAACTGGGAATGTTCTTTCCACACCAACACCATAAGAGATTTTACGAACCGTAAAAGTCTCACCGATACCGCCGCCGCGACGTTTGATTACAACGCCTTCGAACAACTGGATACGCTCACGAGTTCCTTCGATAACTTTTACATGCACCTTCAAAGTGTCACCCGGGCGAAAACTCGGGATATCTTTACGAAGTTGCTCTTGTGTAATTGCTTGTAGGATATTCATTAAGGACTTCCTCCTTCCGTACAGGTGTTCTTGCCTCTTCCGGAGAGCCGTTGCTCTCCCTCATTATCCGCAGAGGACCACCGTATTCCACACAACAGAAGTAATTTTATCATAAAAGACAGGCTCATGCAACATATATTTATTCTTTAAAGCGGCAGCATATCCCGTTTCTTCGCCTTCACCTTGCAATCCTTGCAGAGTCCGACCACACTTCCGTCATCCTGGGCATAAAAAATCAGCTTGCCGTTCTTCTTCTTACAGGAGGAGCACTGCTGATCCGCAGCATTCTGCTTGGCCTTACGGTGCCCTTCCATAGAAATCACATTACTGGCCTTCCCCTGCTTCGGCGCTTCAGTCTGTTCTTGGCTCATCCGGCTGCGGTACACGGTATAGACAACTGCGCCCACCAACACAACGATCAGGAAAGCTGCATACTGCATTTGGCTCATCCGCCCCTCTGACTTGTTCAGTCAAAATAGTAAACAGACCGTCTCCCGGGTCTGCTTCCGTGCCGGCCCTCCAGCTGTCACATTTCATTCTTCCGTTCCTTAATCTAACGCTAGTGTACCATAATGCAGAGTTGAAATGTAGCCGCAGGCTTACTGGACTATAGTCCAGTACAACAACCCGCCGCCAGGCTGTTATCCAGTGTTTTCCCATAATATATAATACTGAGTATACATAAGCAAATAATCATGCCTTTAGGAGGGCCTATATAATGAAGAAACATCACAGCACAGCAATTATTGCAGCAATGGCCGTATTTTCTATTGCACTTACCGGCTGCCGGGAGCTTCCCGGCAAGGAAGCAGCGGATAGCCAACTGGAGCAGACGATCTCCGGCAGCTTCACCCAGGAAGCGGCAGAAGCCGTGAAGCAGAGTCTCAGCGATGCCAGTGATGCTGTAGGCGACGCCATCGAGAACACAGCGGGCATGATTGAAGATCAAATGAACACTAGCGGAATCAGCCGGAAGTTCTCCACCTCCCTGCCTATTGCTTCGGCTTCTGTCCTTAAGTTAGATAATTCGGTGGGGGAAGTCGCAGTGGCGCCCGCTTCAGGTGACGAGATTACTGTCCAGGCCACCGTCATTGTCCATGAGCAGACAGGCCATAAGCTGGTATCCGGTGTACTGGATCATACGGAAGTTTCTATTGAACATAAAGGTGACGCTCTCATCGTCTCTGCTCATGGTGAAGGCAATGCAAAGAAGGATCTCTGGGAATGGGCGCAGCATGAGTACGGCGATTCCAACTTCAGCATTAATTATGTAATCGGGATTCCAGAGACCGTTGACCGGTTTGAGATTGATAATAATGTAGGCACCGCTCAGCTCCGCGGGCTCGAGGGGACTTTTGAGATTAACAGCAATGTGGGCAGCATCATCCTTCAAGACACCGTGTTCACAGGCAAGTCCAGTGTGGAGTCGAATACGGGAAGTATTGAGCTTGGAGTATCCAGCATGACCAAGGGCAGCAGCCTCAAGGCCAAGAGCGATATCGGAAGAATCTCCGCCGATCTGTCAGCATCAACCGCATGTACGGTCAAAGCCCGCAGCGAACTTGGCCACATCTCCGGCGCTGACAACGGTACATCTAAGGATTATAATGGCGGCGGTCCGCTGCTATCGTTAACCACGCAGATCGGAGCTATATCCGTTAATTAACAGCCTCTACCTTGAGCGCATTTTACCCGTATACTATATCATCCTATAATTTATTCACGCAAAAAGTGGGCCTTCCTGACTTCCAGGAGCCCACTTTTTTGTGTTGTTCAGGCCATCGTCAGATTAGCGCAATCGCCAGAAGCGTGAACAGGCTCAAGGTAAGGATCTGACTGCCGTAGCCATAGTATCCGCCATAGTAGTTTCCTGCACCGCCCGGATAGAAGGCCGAAGTTTGCATTCTACCATTGCCCTTTGTTTTCAGATACACATTATTCCGGTCCACATCCACAATAATTCCTTCATGACGTTTGCCGTCAGAAGTCATAATGCGTACACGCTTATCCTTGCAATGGAGACAATTATAATAAGCTTCCATCTGCTGTTTCCTCCTTAATCGTGGTTCTGTATCTTATGAGGGGAGGGATAAGCCGGTAACGGCTATCGTCACGCAGCAGCTGTCTATAATTAAATTAGCTGTGAAATGAATAACTTGTGAACATTGTGTATCAATTTTGTGTAAAAAGGGGTAATATTAAAGTAACAAAACAATTAACCGCTTACGGTTGTGAACAATCTTCTACAATCCATAAGGAGGCAGGAATCATGAGTACAGCAGGCAGACGTTTTATTAATGAAGGAGTACTGCGGATCGCCTGGTTTATCATTTTCGCTTCGCTCACCTACACGGTGCGCAATTATACTTGGGCCATTGTATTGCTTATGGTTGTTGCCTTGTATTCACTGGTTACGGGAGTCATTATGCTTACCCGCCGGGATAGAGACAGGGGCAGGTTCTAGTTTAACCGCACATAGCCTTATCACCTAAATAAAAACACTTCCTACAGAGCGTGCTGCGCTGACGGAAGTGTTTTTTGTTTTAGCGAAAACGGGAATACAATAAATGCCAATCCTCTACAAAATATGATATAATCGCAGAAGCAATAGAATAGGCTTGCAAGGGCGGTCGGCTACCTCTCCGTAGAAGGGAGGGATGCCCATATGACAGTTAAAGACACATTAACGCTAATGATTTCATTTGCGACTTTGGTTGTTCTTATACTATCATTCCACAACAAAAAGTAGACCGCCCTCGGCAAAGGTGAATGGTCTACTTTTTGTTGATTATTCCACTTTTTAAGCCTACCGCCCTTAAAAGCGGCTATTGCTCGGGAGTCGTGTCGTATGTACGACTCCTGTAATTTCTATAGTATACAACATATTGCTTATAATTTAAAACCATTTATAGTTATTTTTACTTTCATCACTCTAATTCATACGCAATTTTTCATGAAGCTTGCAAAAACTCCCTCTTGGTAAGGAATCGTTATGTTGTTTAAATCGGAGTAACAGGATTTGAACCTGCGACCTCACCCACCCCAAGGGTGCGCGCTACCAGGCTGCGCTATACCCCGACATTTCAAATCAATCCATTCCTTCATACTTACGTCTGCCGCATACCTACGATTAACATACGTTCATCTAATACATAATATGACTGTAAGCGGTTACTTACTACTTATACTATAAATATACCTCACTAGTGCAGTAGTTTCAAATAGAGTTCAGCGTTTTTATGGAGTTCAATATTTTTTCGGATGTTATTAATATTTAATGGATTTTCCGTAAAGGCTGTGCTATACTCTTGGCACAAGGAAAGGAGGTGCGTTCACATCAAGCATGACATGCTGAACGTATCCCTTACCCGGACCAACGGCTGAATGGTTTAGCCTTGGTGGCGCGGGATACGGATCAAAGTTACAAACTAGCGCCTCGGGTAGAGAGACCGTCTTCGGACGGTCTTTTTTATTTACCTGCTTATTATCTAAAAATAACCGCTTGAGCCATCAGGACCTTAAGTCCTTCTGTTCAAGCGGTTATTGGTGTAATCTGCTGTATTACTGAGGCTATGGAACCTGATACCAGGGTCTAATTCATTCCTTGCACATCTTAGTTATGATTTACGATTCTTATAGAAATCGATAATATCACTTACTGTGCGGAGCGGCTCCGCTTCTTTGTTGTGGACTGTGTCCACGGCTGGCTTGAATGGTTCATGCGTATTCGTAGTCACTTCAGTCATTCCTTTCGATAGTTAAGCTAGCTGTGTCTTACGCTGCATCTACTCTTGCGGCGCCTCTTATTATTACCCCTCTACATGGGTACCGACACACCCCTGCTTCTATTTTCAAATAAAAAGCTACTCTTCCTGCCTACCTGTCACATTCATGAAACATGTCTTACAATCCCCAGCACACAGCAAAAAACGCCTCCCTAACGTAATATACGTTAAAAAGACGCCTGCTATGACTCTATTCAGGCCCAAATTTACAGTTAATTATTCTTAAGGCTTGCCTGCTCCTGCAGCCGCTTCAGCGTCTGCTTGTCCTTCACTGTCAGCTCAGCCGTCTCCAGCAGATCCGGTCTGCGTTCGAGGGTACGCTGAAGCGCCTGCTCACGCCGCCACACTTCGATATTGGCATGATGTCCGCTGAGCAGCATGTCCGGCACCTTCCAGCCCCTGAACTCTGCCGGCCGGGTATAATGCGGGTACTCCAGCAGCCCGGTGCTGAAGGAGTCAGAGATTGCAGAGGTCTCGTTACCCAGCGCCCCCGGCTGCAGCCGCACGATCGAATCTATTACGGTCAAGGCAGGCAGCTCACCGCCGGTCAGCACATAGTCGCCAATCGACAGCTCGTCCGTCACCAGATGCTCACGGATTCGCTCGTCATAGCCCTCATAATGACCGCAAATGAAGATCAGGTGCTGTTCCTGTGCCAGCTCTTCGGCGATCTGCTGGTTATAGGTCCGGCCCTGGGGGCACATCAGAATAATACGCGGCTTCACTGCCTCTGTATCCCCGTTGTCCCCATGCTCCCCGCCAGCGTTATTCTGAGCCAGCACATGCTCCACCGCTGCGAAGATAGGGTCAGGCTTCAGCACCATGCCTCCCCCTCCGCCATAAGGCGTGTCATCTACGCTATTATGCTTGTTGCCCGAGAAGTCGCGGAAGTTCACAGTGTTCAGTGAAGCAATGCCTTTATCACGGGCCTTACCGAGAATGCTGGTGCCGAAGACGCCTTCACACATATCCGGGAACAGCGTCAGCACGTCGATGCGGATCATGGGAGCAGCCCTTCCATGAGATGCACGGTGATTTTTTTGTCTGCAATATTGACGTCCAGCACTACATCGTTAATAACCGGAATCAGAATATCCTGGCCCTTCTTCGGCTTCACTACCCAGACATCGTTGGCCCCGGGCTGCAGAATCTCTGTAATCGTTCCCAGCGGCTGGCTGGCATCTTCATCCGTGTAGACTTCACAGCCTACGATCTGGTGGAAGTAATACTCGTTCTCCGGCAGCTCAACCAGATTATCACTAGGCACCTTGAGCATACTGCCTTTGTATTTCTCGATCTCATTAATATTCGTATACCCCTTCAGCTTGGCGATATACATTCCTTTATGTTCTTTCGCCGATTCTATCGTAACCTCGAATTTCGGGCTTCCGTCTGCGGGAATCAGCAGCAGCTTGTTGCCGGGTGCAAACCGCACTTCCGGGAAATCGGTATGCGACAGGATCTTGACCTCTCCGCGAATGCCGTGCGTATTCACCAGTCTGCCTACGGTTAACTCTTCTGTCATGTGTTCATCTCCTTCACGTTGATTGCGTACAGCTAATAAATTCTTATATTTTCAACAAAAAGGAGCCGGGATATACTATCCCTAGCCCCTCCTTGTGCGCATCCTTAAGATAAAATATCCACGGTAACGCGTTTATCACTTTTGACTGCTGCAGATGTGACTACGGTACGAAGCGCTTTGGCGATCCGTCCCTGCTTGCCGATGACCTTACCGACATCATCAGGATGCACGGAGAGCTCATAGACAATCAGGTGATCCTTCTCCACGGTCCGTACGGCCACATCCTCCGGATGATCCACTAAAGCCTTAGCAATAACACCAACTAATTCTTCCATAGAGGACCCTCGCAATCAGTCATTATTTCTGAAGCTTTGACTCATGGAACTTCTTCATCACGCCAGCTTTGGAAAGCAGGTTGCGGACGGTATCAGATGCTTGTGCACCTGTCTGAAGCCATTTAAGAGCCTTCTCTTCGTCAATCTTAACGACTGCCGGTACTTCGATCGGATTATAATAACCGATTTCCTCGATAAAACGGCCGTCACGAGGAGACCGGGAATCGGAAACCACTACACGGTAGAAAGGCGCTTTATGTGCTCCCATTCTTTTCAAACGAATACGTACTGCCACGAAATTCACCTCCTTAAAAGAATATCGTTGTCGATCCCTCCCAAACCCTCCCTTCCCGAAGGGAGGGCCCCAAGGGCTCTGCCCTCTGGACACCCGCTAAGTGCAACTAGCGTAGGCGTTCAGATTGGCGGGACTTGGAATGAGTTCGAGCGGAGACCGCTTTTCCTCCCTGCGGGATACGCTTGACTGGCGGCGTTCCCTGGCAACGAGGTTTTAAAGATTTCAAGATCGAAAGACTAAGATCAAAAGATTAAGGTCAAAAGACTACTCGATCTTCTGATGTTGTACTATATCAGATCTAGGGGTAAACCTTAAACCTAGAACCTAAACATTAAAGATTGACCCTGAAGATTAAGATCAACGGAACGGGAACTTCATGCCGCCTTTGCCGGCAAGGCCCTTGAGCTGCTTCATGGCGTTCTTCTTACCACCCTTGCCGCCTCCGCCGCCCATCATACCGGAGAACTGCTTCATCATCTTGCGCATTTCATCGAATTGCTTGATGAGCCGGTTCACCTCAGCGACGTTGGTACCGCTGCCTGCTGCAATACGCTTGCGGCGGTTGTGGTTGATAATCTCAGGCTGGGCTTTCTCGGCCTTGGTCATGGAATGAACAATGGCTTCGACACGGCCCATCTGCTTATCATCCACCTTCAGGTCCTTCATGCCCTTGGCCTTGTTCATGCCGGGAAGCATATCAAGAATCTGATCGATCGGTCCAAGCTTCTTCACTTGATCCATCTGCTCCAGGAAATCATCGAACGTGAACTCTGCATTGCGCATCTTACGTTCCATTTCCTTGGCTTTTTCGGTATCGATGTTGGCCTGAGCCTTCTCGATCAGCGACAGCATGTCGCCCATGCCGAGTATCCGTGAAGCCATCCGCTCCGGATGGAACGGCTCCAGCGCATCGATCTTCTCGCCGAGAGCGGCGAATTTGATCGGGCAGCCGGTGACCGCCTTGACGGATAACGCAGCACCACCACGGGTGTCACCATCAAGCTTCGTAAGCACTACGCCGGTAAGCTCCAGCTGCTTGTTGAAGCTGTCCGCCACATTCACGGCATCCTGACCGGTCATGGCATCGACTACAAGCAGCACTTCGTCTGGAGTTACCACGTTATGGATCTGCTTCAGCTCTTCCATCAGCTCTTCATCAATATGCAGGCGGCCTGCCGTATCGATGATGACATAATCCAGGTTGTTATCCTTCGCATGCTGAACACCTTGTCTGGCAATCTCTACCGGACTGGTCTGATCACCCAGCGAGAAGACAGGAACCTTGATCTGTTCTCCGAGCACCTGTAGCTGCTTGATTGCAGCCGGACGGTAGATATCGGCGGCTACGAGCAGCGGGCGGTGATTGCCCTTCTGCAGCAGCTTCGCCAGCTTACCGGATGTGGTCGTCTTCCCCGCGCCCTGCAGACCCGTCATCATGATGACCGTCGGCGGCTTGTTCGACTTAGCCAGCTTCGCCTGGCTTCCGCCCATCAGCTCAGTCAGTTCCTTGTTCACAATATCGATGATAACCATGCCTGGCGTGAAGCTGTCCATCACTTCCGTGCCAACAGACTTCTCTTTCACCTTAGACACAAAGTCCTTGACGACCTTGAAGTTAACATCGGCTTCCAGAAGGGCCAGCCGCACTTCACGCATCGCTTCGTTTACGTCATCTTCGGATACTTTCCCTTTGCCGCGCAGTTTGCTGAACACATTCTGCAATCTTCCGGTTAATCCTTCAAATGCCATAGGCGGCTCGCTCCCTTCTTCCTACTCTAACTTCTGCAGCTGTTCCATGAGTTCCATGAACTGCTGTTTATATTGCTCAGGCAGCATTGCCGTATCCTGCAATCTGCGCAGTTCTTCTAAGTATTTGTTGCGGTCTTCATGCTTGGACAGGAGTCCAAGCTTCTCTTCATAATTCTCAAGCACTTGCTCCGCCCGCTTAATATGCTCGTACACAGCCTGGCGGCTAATTTCAAATTCCGCTGCGATCTCCCCCAGGGAGAAATCATCATGGAAATAATATTTGAGAAACGTCTGTTGCTTGTCAGTAAGCAGCCGTTCATAGAAAGCAAATAACAGGTTAATACGGTTGGTTTTCTCGAGCCTATTCTCCTGACTCATTAAGGGCACTCCCTTCGTCAAGGAAAAACACTTTACAGCTTCACAACGTCCCTTATGATACCGAAAACAAAGAAAGATGTCAAGTCTTTTTACTTGTCATCTTTCACTTTGCCCAATACCGGCATTCCCGTGTTGAAATCAGGCGCCATACCTGCCCTAACTTCCCGCATTAATGAATAGGGAGAATGAATAACAATACAACGAAGAAGTGCAGAACGGTTCCCGTAAGCACGAATAAATGCCAGATTGCATGATGGTACGGGAAGCCCCGCCATACATAAAAGACGGTGCCGAGGGTGTACATCAACCCCCCTGCTACCAGCAGTGTCATCCCGCCACTGGCGACAGCCTGGGACAGAGGGCTCCAGGCGATTACGATCATCCAGCCCATCGCAATGTAGAAGATGGTGGACATGAACAGGAATTTTTTGACGAAAAAGGCCTTGAAGAAGACACCGAACACCGCCACTCCCCAAGCGATACCGAATAAGGTCCAGCCCAGCGGTCCGCGGATCGCCACCAGCATAAACGGGGTGTACGTTCCGGCAATGAATAAATAAATCGAGGAGTGGTCAAGGAATTCAAAGAAATCCTTCGCCTTCCCCTCCCTGAGACTATGCACCATGGTTGAATTAAAATACAGCAGCAGCATAGTAGCGCCGTAAATGGAGAAACTGACTACATGCCAAGCCGTGCCGTTCTGAACGGCATATACGACCAGCATCACCAGCGCAGCAATGCTTAAGACGGCGCCGATCCCGTGAGTAACCGCATTGGCAACTTCTTCCTTGCGGCTGTAAGTGTGAGTATTAGCCATACCACGATTCCTTCCGTTTGCGGTTTCCTTCTATTATAGCCGTTTCTCCGAAGTCCTTCCAGCTTAGGGACGCCGCAGGGCAGGCTGCTGCTGTATCATTTAATCGCTTAAGAAGCCATCATTTGCTGATGCAGCAAGGCTTATTCAAATCTTATAGCTTGTAGAGCTCTGTATACTTCGCTTCCAGATAATCTGCCAGATAATCGGGATTCAGCGGTTCGCCTGTGACTTGCTCGATAATCTGGGAAGGGGTCAGGCTCTGGCCGTAGCGGTATACCTTGCCCGTCAGCCATTCTTTGATCGGCAGCAGGTTACCGGCAGCAATCAGCTCTTCGAACTCCGGCAGCTCCTTGCGCAGAGTGTTCAGCATCTGGGCCGCATACATGTTACCCAAGGAATAGGAAGCGAAATAGCCGAAATCTCCACCGGACCAATGAACATCCTGCAGCACGCCAAGCGCATCCGTAGGCGGTGTAATACCTAAGTATTCCTGATACTTCGCGTTCCAGGTCTTAGGCAAGTCCTTGACTTCAAGCCCTTCATTGAAAATCAGCTTCTCAATCTCATAACGCACAATAATATGCAGGTTATACGTCAGTTCATCGGCTTCGATCCGAATGAAGGAATTGCCTACGCTGTTGATTGCCCGGTAAAAGTCTTCCATCTCCACGTTCGCAAGCTGCTCCGGGAAATGCTGCTGCAGATCGCCATAGTAACGCTGCCAGAAGGCCCGGCTGCGGCCGATCATATTCTCCCACAGTCTGGACTGGGATTCATGAATTCCCATGGAGGCGCCCTGTGCCAACGGTGTACCGATCAGCTCTTCACCGAAATTCTGCTCGTACAGAGCATGTCCGCCCTCATGCAGCGAACTGAAGATGGAGCTGGTCACATTGTCGAGCAGATAGTTCGTTGTAATTCGGACATCGCCGGGGTTCAGGCCCGTTGCGAACGGATGCACACTCTCATCCAGACGTCCTGCCTCGAAATCATAACCCATCTGTTCGAGTAAGAAGAGGCCGAACTTCTCCTGTTGCTCCTTGGGGAAGATTTGGCTCAGGAATTCGGTGTCCGGCTTGTTCGGCGAAGCATTGATCGCTTCGGCCAGCGGAACAAGACGGCTGCGCAGACGGGTGAAGATAGCATCCACCTTCTCAACCGTCAAATCCGGCTCGTACATATCCAGCAGTGTGTCATACCGCGAGCCTTGTACGCCCCAGTAATCAACGAACTCTTGTTTGAAGGCCACAATCTTGGTCAGATATGGCTCGAAGGAGGCGAAATCATTATCATCCTTAGCCTCTTCCCACACGGTCTGCGCATGGGCGGTGAGCACCGAATATTCCTCGAAGGTCTTGGAAGGAATGCTCTTGCTCCGCTGGTACTCCTTGCGCGTATCCTTGACAATCTTATTCTGATTGCCGTCCAACTGCTCCGCTACTTCCGGGCGGCTGAGATACTCTGTGAACGCTCCGATCTCCTCAGATACCTGGAGTCTGAACGCCTCTCCACTCAGCATACCGAGCGTGGCAGAACGGGTCTCTACGCCTTTGCGGGGCGCGCCTGTACGCAGATCCCAGCCCAGAAGTCCAATTGCTTCATAATAGCCTCTGATTTTAAATAATAGCTCGCTGAATTTATCCCACTGTTCCCGGACCTGCTGTTCCATGTCTGAGCACCTGCCTTGTCATTTTTTTCTACTCCTCTTGATGATACTTTTTATAATCGGTATAATCAAATTCGGGCTGTTTCTCTTCAAATTTGAAGCAGTTAACGGCTCACAGGCACGGAGACAGACTCCGCTTAGATTTTGCAATATTTGATTACAGGAAGCCCTTTATGTTCACGGCTAGACGCAGTACAATGGATTACAGTTTAATCAATTAAGGAGGCGCATGCTCATGAGTCAGATTACAGACATTATGGAGTTCAACAAGCATTTTGTAGAGGAAAAGGCATATGAGAGCTATCTGACCAGCCGCTTCCCGGATAAAAAAATGCTGATCATCACCTGCATGGACACGCGGCTTGTTGAGCTTCTGCCTAAGGCCATGAATTTCAAGAACGGCGATGTCAAAATCATCAAGAACGCCGGAGCCGTCATCTCCCAGCCGTTCGGCAGCGTTATGCGCAGCGTCATGGTTGCGCTATACGAGCTGGATGCAGACGAAGTCATCGTCGTGGGGCATTATGAATGCGGCATGGCTTCCCTGAACGCGGACAAGATGATTAACTCTATCAAGGAGCGTGGAGTGTCTGATGAAGTGCTCAGCACCCTGGAGAATTCGGGAATTAAGCTGACGAAATGGCTGCGCGGGTTTGACAATGTCGAGGAAGGGGTAATTCAGACTGTGGAGCTGATTAAGCGCCATCCCTTACTCCCCCCAAACGTACCTATTCACGGCATGATCATCGATCCGGCTACCGGAGCGCTTGAGCTTGTCTCGGACGGCTACGCGGACTAAGGCAACTCTCTGATACTGCTGTTTGCGCGGGTCCCGGACCCGCGCTTTTTTTGTGTCCGGGTTCATAGGCCAATGCCGGATGATAACATTTATATTTGTGATAACAAGTGGAAACGGCTTTGCCGTCCTTTTAAGGACGATACCGTTTCAGCGAGAAATAGAAGGATAAGTTATCGTGTGAAACATATAAATTCTAGAGTAAAGGGCTGGTGCAACCCAGCCCCTCCTCATCAAACCGTACGTGAGGTTTTCCCTCATACGGCTTTCCGATGTTTGTCATTCATCGGCATGCAGATTACAATAGCGTTTTTAGTCCATATTGGATGGTCAAATATCTAACTTCTGACCGGGATCTCATCCATCTTCCTCGTTGTCTCTTCTTCGCATACCACCGGGTAAATCGTTGCAGAATATACCAATCCAGTTTTGCTAACCTCTTTTGGCTGTACTTTGTGTAATAGTAGTTTCTCCATCCTTGAATCTTGGGATTGAGCCATTCCACGTGTTCCGCAAACGATTTCGAACGCATGCTGGGCGGTGCTAATCTTTCTTTAACCACGCCTCGAATTCGTTCCTCCGCCTTCTTCGTTAGCCACTGCTGCGTGGTGTAATACACCTTGCCTTGGGATGTTTCTGCCTTCTTTTTCCGGTGGTGCATTCCTAAGAAGTCGAATCCTTCGTCTCCTGTCCATAAGCCGACAATACGGGTTTTGGTTGGGTGTAGCGTCAGCTCCAGACGTTCCATGATTCTGCGTATGAGTTCATACGCATGTCCGGCGTCCTTTTTAGTTTTACAGACCACCACAAGATCGTCTGCATACCTCGTGAGTTCACCTACTCCTTTCCCGTGTTTTTCCCACAGTCGGTCAAAATAGTTCAGATAGATGTTCGCCAAAAGTGGTGAGATCACTCCACCTTGTGGTGTGCCTAAATCGGAACGTCTTACGTTTCCTTCTTCCATGACTCCCGCCTGAAGCCACTTCCGGATTAACTTCAGGATTCGTCTGTCATTGATACGCATTTGTACCAATTTCATCAGTTTCTCCTGGTTAATATTGTCGAAGTAACCTTGGATGTCGACGTCGACTACCCAATTTCCTTTGCGGTTGCAGGCTTTCCGGATTCGATCCAGTGCTCCTTTCGCACTTCGCTTCGGGCGAAATCCGAAGGATACTTCTTCGAAATCCGCTTCGAAGATCGGTTCAATGACGAGTTTGGTTGCCATCTGCACCACTCGGTCGCGCACGCTGGGTATGCCCAGCGGTCTTGGTTTCCCGTCTTTCTTTGGGATATAGTGCCGCCGTACGGGCTGTGGGTGGTAGTTACCATCCTTTAATGCTCGCTCGCAGTCTTTGAGAAATTGCACTTCTCCTTGTTTCTCAATATCCGCGAGCGTCACCGTATCTACTCCGGCAGCCCCCTTGTTCGCTTTCACCCGTTTCCAGGCTTCACTCAGCACATCCCAGCGGTAGACTTTGTCGTACAGTGCATGGAATTTACGCTTGTTGTTCTCCTTGGCCGCATGACCTAGCTTTTCTTGGAGTTCTTGAACTTTTTCCTTAGGTGTCGTTAGCCTACTGGCATTCACTCACTCGTACCTCCTCCAAAAGCATAAACAAAGCAGGGCTCCTTCTCTCCCTAAGGTTATGTTGTCCTTAGGTTCCTCGGTACTATGAGCCCCTCGGACTCCCTTCCCACAGACGGTTCATTTCATCTTTTGGACTTATAGAGCGTCTTTTTACGGGTTTCTAAAAAAAAAATCCTCCCGTGTGGGGGAGGGTCTCCCCAGTTCACTATGTCTTCTTTCCTTCCATGCCGATCCCCATACGCCGGAGGATTCTTCACTGCCGTTCCAAGTTCTCTGCAGCTTCCATGGTCTTCACCCATATAAGCGAGGTTCGACTTCCTCTCTTCCCCCTTGCGGGGCCTTTATGACGACGCGGCAGGATTCACTTCATGTTACGGCCTGGCGGGTTGCTCGCCCTGTCTCTGACCGGACTTTTGTCGATGCGCTTCTACGCACGGATTTCGCCGTACGCAGGCATCCTAGCTACACGGGGGCTTGGCCCCTCCCGTGACCGGACTTTCACCGGTTAGAAGATACGCGCTTTCTGGGCACGCCTTATATTTTAAAAATTGAAACCTTAACCTCCGCTCTGCGTATTACCGGGCAACAGCCAGGTACACTGGGTGTTACCAACTTCTAGGAGGTTCTCGTACTCAATGAAACCAATGAAACGTGTAATGATGATCGTCATGGCCTTCACACTGTTCTTCGCCGTCACTGTTCCTGACTTCGCAGATGCCCGCCGCGGCGGGGGCTTCAAATCAGGCAGCCGGGGATTCACAACGACCCCGAAGAAATCGACCACTGATAATGTGAAAAAAAGCGATAGCACCAAAAGCAACACCAACGGAACTGCAGCGAACGCGAACCGCGGCTTCTTCAGCGGCGGCAGCTTGATGAAAGGCCTGATGATCGGCGGGATCGCCGGCTTCCTCTTCGGCGGAATGTTCGCCGGAATGGGTGCTTTTGGAAATATCATAGGATTCCTGATTAACATGCTGGCCATCTACTTCGTGATTACGCTGATTATGTCCTTCTTCAAGCGCAGACAGGAACGACGCAGAATGCAGGAAAGAGACGGACGCTACTAATGGGTGTTACCGTTCTCAGTATGGACGAGATTATCAATGCGATCTGCCTGCATATGGCGGAACGCAAGGCTGTTCGGGTGGAGGAAGTCCAGGTGGAACTGAGCTGGGACGAGGACACCGGATACACCGCAGAGGTCTGGATACAAGGACGCAGCCAGTACCTGGTAGAGTCCAACATGATTGAGTCCATTCTTCGCTACGTACACAGCGAATACGGCATCCGAGCCTACCGTGAAGATGTTCGGCTGGAGCTGGACGAAGAGATTACAGCAGTTGTGAACACGTAAGCGTTGAAGACTTGATCGAATAAAGGGATGACCCCGGGTAGCGGGGTCATCCCTTTTATTTTCTTCTGCTGTTTAGTTTCCCTACCTTTTATTGTCAGCGCCTTATATCCACAAGATCATTTATCCTTCCGGCGTATGGAACCCGGCCAGTACATCGTCCCTGCCAACCCGCGCTGCGCCGCTTCCGTGCAGCTCAGCCCAAGGCACACGCTGCTGCCGCAGAATCGCCGCAGTTCCTTCAGAAGTGTACTCCGCATACCTGACCGTCTGCTCATTGGCAGGCTCGCCCCAATGAGCCCAGCCTTGGGGGTGGATATGCTGGCCCATCCGGCAATCCACAAAGACA
Organism: Paenibacillus sp. FSL P4-0338; assembly: GCF_038002365.1. Lineage (NCBI taxonomy): Bacteria > Bacillati > Bacillota > Bacilli > Caryophanales > Paenibacillaceae > Paenibacillus > Paenibacillus sp. FSL P4-0338. The sequence goes on from NZ_JBBOCG010000001.1 coordinate 2,272,480, forward strand.
GTCTTGGCATGCTCCCGCCATGGGCGGCCCAGGAATACAGGAGCTGTGCCCGGCTCAGCGCTCAGATAACAATGGCTGAACACGTAGCCGTAGGCCTGCCCTTCGGGAGTGGAGGCTGCCGTGATGTAGCCTGCATGGCCTCCGCTACCCCGCAGGCTGTGCAGCGTACAATGCTCGAAGTAGGCCGTTGCTCCGCCAAAAATATAATCTACCGTTCCCTCAATGTGACAGTGCTGGTACAGCTGGCGGTACTGCGCGTGCTGCTCCCTGAGCGGAATCCCGCCGAACAGCAGACGCTCTCTGGGAGCCGGCGGCAGCGGACCAGTGAACAGTGTGTCCTGATGGCCCTTGAATGTACAATTTCGGAATACCGTCTCATCACAATGGGCGTACACCGCCACAGCCTGTCCTACCTCACTGCCTTGTCCCGCTGTATTAGAAATAGTCAGATTCTCCAGCACCAGCTTCCGGCCGCCCAGGAACAGGGTGGGAGTGGCAAAGGTCCCGATCTCTTCCCCCTGCTCATCCAGCTCCCGGGCATAGCGGTTCATCGTGATCTCCACTTGTCCGATGCCGATGATACGGAGACAGGAGCGGTAGACCCGCACCTCCTCCTTATACACTCCCGGCATAATGTAGAGCGTAGCCTCTATGTCCGGGTCCAGCCGTTCCAGGGCATCGACTGCCGCTTGAATGGTAGAGTAATCGCAAAAGCCCTCCTTGCCCACCAGCATCCCTTTTCCCATCCCCTCTCAGACTCTAGCCTTCGCATAAACCCTACTTACTTACTTCTGTGTCAGTTTGTATGCAGCTTCATATTCTTCGGTGATCTTGGTTCCGCCGGAATCCTTCCAGGTCTGTACGTCTTTCTTGAAGGTCGCCTCATCGGATTGGCCCATGATATATTTGAAGGTAGCATCTGTGATGATCTTTTGCAATTCCGTTCCCTGTTCATTGTTGGTTGCCGAATCTAGGGGAACAGTCGGGTCAAGCACAGCGAACTTGTCATTCTCGCGGATCAGTTCATTAGCCAGCTGCTTCTCAGGGTTCGCATCCTTAAGCGTATAGGCAATCTCACTAGGTCTGCTGGAGGAGAAAGGCTGCACATCCGCCTGCCACAGCTCGGTGTTCAGAATCTTGAAGGCGCCGTTCTCATCGTATTCAAAGTGAGTGCCTTCAATCCCGCCGGTCATAAGCATGAACGCCTTCTCATCGATCAGGTCATTGACGAACTTCAGCAGCCGCTTGAGCTCTGCTTCGGTCTTCACCTCTGATTTCGGAAAAGCCATCAATCCGCCGATCCCGCTGCCCTCGGACCAGATATGATACTGTTCATCTCCACCCGAAATCTTGTTCACCGGCACCAGCTCCATGCCCGGCTGCAGATCCTGCGCCAGTGTTCTAAGACTGGTGATGTCCACCATACCGGTATAAATCCCGGTTTTACCCTGTGCGAATTGCTGCTGCTGGTCTGATTTGGCTGTAACTGCGAAGTCCTGCGCCAGATATCCGTTCTCGTAGAGCTTTCTGGAGTAATTCATCGTGTCGATATACTCTTGTGTATCGAATTCAGGGGTAAACTTGCCGCTATCATCCACCTTCCAGCCATTCGGCGTGCCGAAATAGGAGCTTAGTGTTTTGAAGCTGCTGTATTTCAGCTCTGATCTGTCCCCGAAGCCTGTCGTATCCTTCACACCGTTGCCGTCCGGGTCGTCCTCTGTGAACGCTCTGGCTACTTCATACACCTCATCCAGCGTCTTCGGAACCGGCAGACCCAGCTTATCCAGCCAGTCCTTGCGGAAAATTAGACCGGAACGCGCCAGATTCTTCTGGAAAGGAACGCCGTACAGTACGCCTTCAATCGAAGCCGCTTCCTTCAGCTCAGGAGCAATCTTCGCCAGATTACTGAACTCTGCGAGATACGGCCCCACATCCCAGAACAGCCCTGATTTCAGTGAGCTTCTAACCGATGAATTGGTCATCATGGTCAGGGTGACAATGTCTGCAAGCTCCCCGGAGGCCAGCGCCGTAGTGATCCGCTCTTCCTTGGAAGCATCGGGCACCCAGTTGAAGGTGATTTTGCTGTTGGTATATTCCTCAAGCAGAGATTTGATCGTATCGGTCGGCGGTGACGCCGTGTGCAGAATATTCAGCCAGGTTACTTCGAGTGTCGAGTTCAGATCCTCTTCAGCGGCATTCTTCTTCTCTTCCTTGTCTCCGCCGCAAGCCGAGAGCATAGTGGTAGCCATTGTAGCGATTGCAATTAGAGTGACCCATTTTTTGTTCATAACACTTCTCCTTTGGTAGATAGAAATAGTTAGCCTTAGCCTTAATACACGCCGTCTTCGCCCATCTTCTTGGCCAGCTTGTTGGAGAGCATCACGAGAATTAACCCGACAACACCCTTGAACAAACCTATCGTGGTGCTGAAGCTTAATTGCCCGTTCTTCAGGCCCGCCGTATAGATATAGGTATCAAAAATCTCGGCGACACTGCGGTTCAGTGAATTCAGCAGCAGATACATATGCTCGAAGCCGAGATCCAGCGTGCTGCCGATTTTGAGAATCAGCAGAGTAATAATCACAGGACGGATGGCCGGCAGTGTAACATGCCAGGTCTTGCGCAGACGGCTGGCCCCGTCCATCTCAGAGGCTTCATAGAGCTGCGGGTCCACGACAGTAATGGCAGCCAGATAGATAATGGTTGACCATCCAAGCTCCTTCCAGATTATCTGCAGAATGTAGATCGTCCGCAGCCACTCGGAGGAGGTAAGGAAGCTGATTTTGTTGCCGCCGAGACTTGCGATCAGCTCATTGATGACCCCGCCATCCACCGTCAGGAACACATACGTAATAGAGACAATGATGACCCAGGACATGAAGTGCGGGATATAGATAATCGTCTGAATCCAGTTTTTGAGATAGCGTCCCTTCAATTCGTTCAGCATCAAAGCTACAATAATCGGCAGAGGGAAGAAGATCACAATGTTCATGGCAAACAGAATCAGGGTATTGCGCAGCAGCTGCATGAACGTAGGCTCCGTAAATAACCGGATGAAATGCTTCAGGCCGACCCACTCACTCCCGGTAATTCCCTGGAACGGCTGATAATTCTGGAACGCAATGATCAGCCCGCCCATGGGCAGATATTTGAAGATGATGAAATACAGCAGCCCGGGCAGGATCATCAGATACAGCAGCTTGTATTTGTTCAGAGCCGTAAGAGCGCGTGCGCCTTTCCCCTTTTCTATGGTCAGATTTGGTGTTGCGGTGATGCTTGTTGCTTTCACATGTCAGCCTCCTTTGCTCGTTCCTGTTACGATCCCAGCGTAAGAAATTTCTTACATTACGTATATAATCATTATGTGATAGCGTTTACAGAACCCGCGTGGCTGCGGGATTAAGGCCGATCAGATCTCCTCTGAGGATTATCTGCCTAGGCTAATGATTATTCTGCGGAGGCGTGCTGCACAGGGCTGGTCTGCGAACACCTCATGCCCGGATTATATACGTAATTTCTGCCCCTTGTTACAGTGAAGAGGTACTGAAATACGAGGAGGATCACAGAATGAACCATAGCTCACGTAGAAAAGAATCAGTCGGCGGAAGGATCTTCACCTTCGTTAACGCAGCCATACTCGTTCTGATTGCGCTTGTCTGCTTATTGCCGTTCATCAATATCATTGCCAGCTCCTTCGCTACCACCCAGGAGGTCATGGCCAAGCGGTTCATCTTATTCCCGACCACTTTCTCTCTGGATGCATACCGCTACATTCTCTCGACGCCTACCATCTTCCGGGGACTCGGGGTATCCGTGGGTGTCACTATTGCAGGAACCGTAGTCAGTATGCTGCTTACCGCGCTGATGGCCTACGGCTTGTCCAGGAGATACCTGCCTGCCCGCAATACGATTAACTTCATCGTCGTCTTCTCCATGCTGTTCAGCGGCGGAATGATTCCCACCTTCCTGGTCGTCAAAAGCGTCGGCCTGATCAACTCGTACGGCTCACTGATCTTCCCGGTTGCCGTCAATGCCTTCAACATGATTATCATGCGCAACTTCTTCCAGGCGCTGCCTGACAGTCTGGAGGAGTCCGCCAAGATCGACGGGAGCAATGACTTCGGAATCTTCATGCGGATTATGCTGCCGCTGGCCCTGCCTTCCATCGCCACCATCTCCCTGTTCTACGCGGTTGCTTACTGGAACACGTACATGAACGCGATCCTCTACATGAATGATTCGGCAAAATGGCCGATCCAGGTGCTGCTGCGCCAGATCGTCATTGTCTCCAGCGGGATGCAGGCCGAAGGAAGCTCAGTCGATATTGTGCCGCCGGCCCAGACGATCAAAATGGCGGTCATTGTCATCGCCACCGTGCCGATGCTGGCCGCTTATCCTTTTGTTCAGAAGCATTTCACCAAGGGCGCTCTGCTCGGAGCAGTCAAAGGCTGACGGTCCGCCGTTCAGCTTCCATCCAAAAATATAGAACATATGCAGAAACGGTACCGCCTTGAAGCAAGGACGGTACCGTTTCTGCATGACCCCTGATACAAGCTCCTAAGCCAATATCCCCTATTCCCGCTAAAATCAACCACTACTCGCCCTGCTTAAGCTTCCGGTAAGCGCCAGGCGTAACCTGCTCCTTCTTACGGAAGGAACGGATGAAATTCTGCGGATTATGATACTGCAGCCGTTCGGCAATCTCCTTGATCGTCATATCCGTCTCCGTCAGCCACCGTTTGGCCATCTCCAGGCGGTAGTTCATGAGGTATTCGCTGAAGGCGGTGCCGTACTCTTTTTTGAAGATGCTGCTTAGATAATTCGGATTGTAATGAAGCCGCTCGCCGATCCCCTCCAGTGTAAGCTCACGGTCATATTCCGCGTGCACAATGTCGGTGATCTTATCCGAGAGACAGCGGAACTGCTGGCTGGTCTTGTCCTTCATGCTGTACATCATGGGGTAAATAACCTCCTGCACCAGCATCCGCTCCATCTCTTCGGGATTCCGGATGTCCAGCAGGCGGTGATACAGCTTATTATTATCCTGTGTCAACAGGACGCTAACTCCCAGATGCTGTTCGAGCTGGATCAGGTTATTCACGAGCCGCACCAGCATGACCTCGAATTTCAGAGTGCTCTTGTTCTTGCCCATCAGCTCCGCCAGGAACGGATAGAGCGCAGCGGTGACCTGCTCCTTATCCCCCAGCCGGATGGCATTGAACAATTGCGTCTCCAGCTCTGCCGGATAATGCAGCGACACCGGACCGGAGACGACCATGGATATATCCTCATAGAAGATAATCGATTCCTTACCCAGATTCAGCCGCTGATGCAGGGCCTGCTTGCTCATCTCCCCGGCTTCCTTACTCTCTAACAGATTGCTGTAAAAGTTGCTGATGCCGATACTGATCGACACCTTAAGATAATCGCGCACCGCCTTCAGCAGGGCTGCCGCATAATCAGTCACTTCCTTGTTCATCCCGGCATCACTGTACCCGGCGAAGGACAGGATCGTGGCCTGGGTATCATCATTCAGGATAATAGGCAGCAGCCGGTGCCCAGGCGGGATTAGCTCCTCCACCATCTTATTGACGGCAAGCAGCAGGACATCCTTGTCCGAAGCCTCCCGGCCGCCCATACTGTCCAGCTGAATCAGCATCGCCGCATATCGGCGCTTCTCTGACAGGCTGTACCCGAACCGGAGCAGACTCTGCTCCAGCTCCTCTGCCGAGACGCGGCTGCGGAACAGATTAAGGATCAACTGTGTCTCTAGCCGGGGCATTTCCGATTCGATCAGACTCTCAAGCGAAGCCTTCTCCGAGATCATCGTATCAATAGAATGCCGGATATATTCCAGCTCATTCCTGGAATTCATCTGCGGAATAACCGGCAGACTGCGCTTGAGCTGCTCAATCGGCTTGGTGAAATATTGGGAGATCATATAAGCCACCACCCAGATCAGGAGAATCAACAGCAGCCCCATCGCGGAGATCCCGAACTTGGTCATCTCCAGAGAGCGGGTAATCTCCGCCTGATCCAGTACAGTAAGATAAATCCAGTTATTATACGAGGACTTGGCATAGATAAGCTTAAGGCTGTCACGGCCGGAGATCTCCTGTTGGACCGTCCCCTTGTCCTCCATGGAATTGATCGTTCCGGCAAGCCGACCGAATTGCTCCGGGGCTAACAGCCCCTTGCCAGGATCGGATTCATACATCAGTTCTCCATGCTTGTTCAAAATGTAGACGTAGGCATCCTCCTCGCTCTTCATCGTGGCATTCAGGGTATGTAATGAAATGTCGGATAAGGCAATCGCCTGCTTCTTACTGGAGAACACCGGCAGTGTATTCACGAACCGGATGCCCTTGTCCGTCTTCATCCAGAAGAGGCTCTGCTCCTGATTCTCAATATACTGCTCCCGGAGCTGCTGGACCTCTTCGGCACTGAGATTGCTGAGCTTCTCATTCAGGATCTGCCAGTTCTGCACCAGACTGATCAGCGAATATTCCGTCCCTTCAGCCGCCATGGAGGCGATATAATTCAGCTGCGAGTTCACATTCCGGTAAGCGATGAAGTCTTGCTCAGTAATGGGGTGGGTCACAACCTCCTGAAAAGAGCTGGTGGTGCTATAGGTGTTGAACGCATATTCTATCGTTTGGATCTTATGCTCCAGATTGTTCTTGATCTGCTCGATATAGCTCTGCTTGCTGCTGGAGAACCGCTCGACCACTGAATCGATGGTACTGATGTAGATATAGCTTCCGAAGCCGACCACCAGTCCCACGCCCAGAATTAATATAGGAATAAAGATGCTGTAGAACATTCTTCCTTTGCTCATTGTGTTTCCCCTTTGATTTGATAGACTCCATTAAATTATAGCGTTTTCATGAATGCGGTTCCATGATTATTTTCACGTGTGCAATTTGCAGATCTCCCGGTGAATATCATCCGCACAGCTGAAAAACCGGATCAGCGATAGGCTGATCCGGTCCTTTCACATCCTGGGGCTATGAGCCTTGCTTAGAGTAACGAAATCGCCAGCAGCTCGAACAAGACCAGCGGCATAATCACATTGCTGTTCACCGTACCGGGGTACGGGTAGCCCGGGCCAGGATATCCTGGACCAGGATAAGGCTTATAGTATGGGTTGTAATATCCGCGGCCCATATCCGTGGCTATGGTTACAGCCAGGTACATATGCTTGCTGTCCATACCGGCAATCGTACCCTCATGCATCTGACCGTCAAGGGTCTGCACCTGCACTTTGTGATTCAGATACGGCTTACAAGACTGGTGAAGCGAATCGCGGACCCCGTTCAGATGCTGAACCACCGCCGGGTCTGCCTGATAGATTACCGACGTTTGCTGGCCGGAAGAAGTTGTCGACATAAGTGGTTGACCTCCGTGTAATTGGATTTGCTTCATACTATGCACCTGCCCAGTCCGGTGTGCCTAGCCTGCTTCCCGCCGTTCATACTATCCGCATACTCAGACCAAACAGCCGTACACCGGAAAGTCCGGTATACGGCTTAGTTATTAATACTCTACAAGTGCTTTACTCTGGGAATAAGGACAAAATCACCCTGAGGGCGAGTAAGATTACCTTCGCGCGAGCACAATGTATGCTGTTTTTAACATACATTCAGGCCGCATGCCTGCTTGCGAGCACAATGTATGCTTTTTTTGATATACATTTGGTTCAACACACACCTTTTCCACAGCAGCAGGAAACTATAGTTTCCTAATATAATTAAAATGCCACGCCGATTCCGCCCTGCCCGGCATAGGTTCCCATCACGGGTCCCATCGTGGACAGAAGAACCTCCTTGAAGGGATGCTTCTCCAGAATACGCCGCTTGATCTCCAGCGCCAGCGTCTCACAATTGCTATGCACAATTGCGATTACCGCCTGCTCATAATCATGCTGCTTCTGGTCCAGCTTGGCCAGCAGATGAGTCAGTGCCTTGGGCAGTCCGCGCGTCTTCTCGACCACTTCAACGATACCCTCGTCGCTGATCTTCAGGAGCAGCTTAATGTTCAGCACGGAAGCCACAGCGCCGGAGATCCGGCTCAGCCGTCCGCCCTTGATCACATTTTCCAGGGTGTCCAGTGTGAAGTACGCAGTCGTCTCTTCGACCTTGCTTAGCACTCTGTCCTTCAGTTCAGCCAGACTTGCTGCGGTGAGTGACCATTTGGCCGCCATAGCGACAATCAGGGTCAAGCCGCCGGAGAAGAGCTTGGAATCTATAATTTCAATCGCATTCGGATGTCCTTCTTCCTCGTACATCTCCTTGGCAATCATTGCGGTCTGATAAGTACTGCTAATATTAGAGGACATGCAGATGACCAGAATGTCAGTGCCTGCTTCCACTTGCTTGAAGCTGTCCAGGAAGGTCTGCGGACTCGGGCTTGCAGTCGTAGGCAACTCCTTCGATTCATGCATTTTGTCATAGAAATCCTTGGCATTCATATCATCCGGCATCAGCTCATGGCCGAAATGGACCGGCAAATGAACAATGGAGATGTCATACTGCTTCGTGTATTCAGGGGGTAGATCCGAACCGCTATCCGTTATTATCTTGATGGGCATCAGAATGCTCTCCTTTCAATTCTATACCATTATAGTTACCCTTTCCGGAGATCGATAGTACAATTTATAACTTGTCAAAATCGGAGTTTTGTGCTTAGTCCTAGTTGTGATATGGTTGAAGCATATGGTTACAGAAATGGAGTGTACTTAGATGAGCAAGAATAGAGTATGGAACCGCGGCAAGCATAATGGTGCCGGCCTGTCCAAGAAAACCCCGGCTGCCGTGGACACGGACAGCAGCGCAGAGTCTGCTCCGGCAGAGGAGACACAAGCTGAGGTTATTAACGAGCGGATTGATACGGTCAAGCCGATGAACCGCAGCAACTGGGTCACCCGGCCCGCCCGTGTGAAGCCGCAGAACCCGGAGCGTAAGAATTAAGCAGCTTAATGGCTGAAATGCTTCTCATTCTATGGGAGCATATTTACTCCTCAACCTTTCTTATCATGCAAGCAGAAATGGCTATGCCGTCCTTAAGAGGATAGCGTAGCCGTTTCTGCTTGCACTGGTTGGTTGGAGAACGTAGTGCTTGTGAGGACGGGAAATAGCCAAGCGGGGTATCAGCTACAACGATTCAGACAGACTATCCGGCAAATACCGGTTCTCCCGTATTAGCGTCCGCATCACCTTCAGCGTGTTCCGCTGCACCGGGACACCCGTTGTCCGGTGCAGCTGAAGCCAGCGCAGAGCAGCCAGTGCCTCGAACAGCTCCAGCTCTGCCGGGCTATAATTGCATTTGGCGGCAAAGGCTGACCGGTAGACGCTGGCATTCCGCTCCGCCAGATACACTCTAAAGAGCAGAATAGACCACGCAATATCATACCTCGGATCGCCATGCTGGACATTGGTCCAGTCGATGATAGTGAACTTCCCGGAAGACTCCAGAACATTGCCCAGATGATAATCGCCATGAATGAGCTGGTGAGCAGTCAGTTTGCCCCGCTCCGCCAGCTCCTGCGCCAGCGATCGGATCTCCGGCTGCTCTGCCCAGGAAGGGAAAAAGTAATCTGCGAAATCATATGCAGGAACCTTCAAGCTGCTGGAAGAATCGATCTCCAGCTTATGTACATCGAGCAGATTGGCTGCTATGGCTGTAAGGCTGTCGGCATTCACCTTCTTAACGGGCATACCATCGAAGCTGGTTAACAGCACCTGATGACCCTCAGCGTCGAGCCCCCAAGCATACGGCCGTGAGACCGCGCATCCCTGCCGGAACAGCTGCTCCAGCACTTGATACTGGATCGAGATGTCCGGCCGGGACTCACGGTTCCAAATTTTCAGCACAAGCTTCGTATCCGGCAGTGTAATTCTATGTACTTCGGCTTCCAACCCGCCCTTCATCTGTGTTACGGCCGCCTCTTCCAGCCTTGCTATTAGGCCTTCACTATCTGCGCCCTGCTCCTGCCAGCGGATACCGTTCAGAATCTTATTCATAATATTGTATTCCCCTTTCGTATGAATGACCAGCCTAAGCCAGTCTTCTAGGCACTTTCCCCAGCATGCTGAATACAATGAGGCAAACAGACAACTCCAGTAAATGAGGGAAGCGAAATGGAACATTGGATCAGAGTAGAACCGAACGTGAAGATCTATGTCAATGATATCAATCCACAAGGCAGTAAAACCATCCTGTTCATTCACGGCTGGCCTGCGAACCACCAGATGTTCGAGTATCAATACAACCAGCTGGTACCTCAAGGGTATCGCTGTATTGGCCTTGACATGAGGGGCTTCGGCAAATCAGATAAACCGCTGGGCCGATACGATTACAACCGTCTCGCTGATGATATCCGCTGCGTAATCGGCGCCTTAGGGCTGAGCAATATTACGCTGGGCGGGCATTCTACCGGCGGGGCTGTCGCGATCCGTTATATGGCACGGCATAAGGGATACGGAGTCTCCAAGCTGGCCCTATTCGCTTCGGCAGCCCCCAGTCTGATTCAGCGGCCGGGCTTCCCTTACGGCACAACCAGAGAAGTTATAGAGCAGATTATTAAGTCAACTTATGAGGACCGGCCAAATATGCTGCAGGATTTCGGCAAGATTTTCTTCTATCACCAAGTCTCTCCGGCGTTCTCGGACTGGTTCTTCCTCTTAGGACTAGAGGCGGCTAGCTGGTCCACTATCGCTGTCTCTGAGGCTTGGCTGCAAGAAGAGCTATTCCTGGATCTCCCCCAAATTCATGTACCTACGCTGATTCTTCACGGCATCCATGATCAGGTCTGCTTGTACCCGCTTGCGGAAGCGCAGCACCAAGGGATCAGGAATTCAGTACTTATTCCGTTTGAGAACAGCGGACACGGATTATTCTATGACGAACGGGAGCGGTTCAACCGTGAGCTGTCGCGGTTCGCCCAGTAGATTATATGCATAACCTGAACAGGACTGCTCCAAAAGCCATGAAATAGCGATTTGGGGCAGCCCTGTGGTTAATGCAGAAATTATACGGCGGCTAGAGGGGATCGCTACAGCTCCAGCGTCTCTCCATAGCCAAGCGCCGAGCCGCGTATTCCCGCCTCTTCCAGCGCCTGAACGAAGGCTCCTACATCCTGGCGGATCGGCGGGAAGGTATTATGGTGAACCGGAAGTACCTGTCTTGCTCCCAGCCATTTCGCCGCGATAAGCGCATGCTCCGGCCCCATGGTGAAATGTCCACCGATGGGCAGGATCGCGAGATCGATGTCATACAGCTCCCCGAACATTTTCAAGTCGCCGAACAGCCCTGTATCCCCTGCATGCAGTACCGTGTGTCCGTCCGCCTCAATAATGAAGCCCGCCGGTGTGCCGCCATAGATACTCTGTCCGTCTTCGAGGGTGATGCTTGAGGTATGGAAAGCATGGATCATCGTCGCCTTGGCGAACCCCAGATCTACCGTTCCCCCGATGTTCATGCCAATCGTCTGTGCGCCTTGGGATTCAAGGTAACCCGCCAGCTCCACAATCGCTACAATCGGCACATCATTGCGCTTAGCAATCGGTGCGGCATCCAGCATATGATCCATATGGGCATGCGTCAGCAGCACCGCATCGGTCTTAATCTCCTCTACAGTCGTCACCGCCGCCGGATTACCGCTAATGAACGGGTCGATGATCAGCGATTTGCCGTTGACCTCAATTTGAACACAGGAATGGCCGTGGAAGGTAATTTTCATAGAATTCCTCTCCTCTTCATGACTAGATTTTAATAAGTCCTTAGGAATGAATCGTGCAAAAACCCAAGGTTTACGTTACAATGACACCAAGTTGCTCTACATCCAAATCCAGCAGTGCGATTGACGAATATAACATAAATAATAACGTTCGTTTGTTTTTATGATATATCTATTCCTGCCAGCTGTCAAGAGAGGTGTGAAGAAGTTGCTGTCCGTTGAGAAAACAATGCTGTTTCTGTTATCTAAGGTGGAGCAGATGGGCGCCCAGCAGTTTGTCGAGATCTATGAACACAGGGGGTACACCTCCACCTATATCCGCAATGCCCTATCCCGCTTGAAAAAAGAGGGCTATATCGCATCCCCGGCCCGCTCCTGGTATAACGTCACTGCCGAGGGCCTCGCCTACATTAAGGCAATAAACAGCAAGCCCGCCCGTTACCAGGAGCAGTGGGACCATACCTGGGATGTCGTGATGCTGGAGGTGCCCGAATCCGAGCGCAAGAAGCGTGACCTGTTCCGCTCAGCACTCGGGCAGCTGGGTTATGGGCTTTTATATAACAGTGTGTACATCTCACCGTGGAACTATCAGGACGAAGTCTTAGCCCAGATCCAGAAGCTGGAGCTGGAAGGCAAGGTGTCCATCCTGCAAGGCCAATTTCAGGAAGGCACGATTACACCGCTCAAAGCGCAGACCATCTGGCACCTGGACGACATCGAAGCCTTATACCGGAAGAAAGCAGTCTGGCTGAAGGAAGAGTTCGCTCCGAGATTAGCGGATAGACTTCAGGCGGGGCAACCGTTACAGCTGTTCTTGCTATATTTGCAAATGGGTGAAGAGTTAAGCGGACTGTTCATGGCCGACCCCTATCTCCCGGATGAGCTGCTGCCGGACCACTGGCCGGGCAAACGGGTCCTCTCAGACATGAGAGAATACATGGTTAGAGCCGCTCAGGCGATACCTGCAGATTCGTTCTATGCTCCTTTCGTTCAATAAGGTATGGCAAAGAGCAGCCCGGATGAAGGGCTGCTCTTCGTATATGAACTACTCTTCTAGGCTGCCGGAAGCCAGCAGCTCCCGAACCGCTTCCTTATTCGTAAGCGGAGTCCGGCAAGCAAAGTTGCGGCAGACATAGGCAGTTGCTTCGCCGCGGATGGCCGGTTTGTCAGCCAGATGCGGCAGCAGACGGAGCATCTCTCCGCTGTCCCCTTCCCAGTTGACGATGAGCGCTGCGTCCGGCAGATAGGTCTGCTGGACCTGAGCGAGCATGGCGTGCAGTGCGGGATCTTCTTTTTTGCCGGAGAGGACCCATTCTCTGCCCCCGGAGACCATCCCCAGATGGGCCTGCAAATACATCGCATACCCCGGCGGATACTCTGATGCAGCGGAAGCAAGCACCGCAGCGGTGCGCTCCGCGATCTCTTTTAACTCCATATCCTGAGTAATAACTGACAGCTTCCATAAGAGCTTCGCCGCCACCGAATTCCCGGACGGAATCGCCCCGTCATACAATTCCTTCGAGCGGACCGGCAGCTTCTCCCCGTCATGACCCGTGAAGAAGAAGCCGCCGCCATCCGTATCGTGGAACAGCTCCAAGAGTCCGTCCTTCAGCACCAGCGCCCGTTCCAGATAGACCGCATGACCTGTAGCTTCATATAATTCGCTGAAGCCCCAGATCAGGAAAGCATAGTCATCCACATACGCCGGAATCGCTGACTCCCCGTCACGGTAACGGGCCAGCAGCCGTCCATCTTCACGCCGCAGCTTGTCCCAGATGAAGTCCGCTGCACGTTCGGCGGCCTTGGCATATTCCGGCTTCTGTAGAGCTTTGGCTCCGAGGGCTAGCGCAGCAATCATCAGGCCGTTCCACGAGGTCAGCACCTTATCATCCTTAAGCGGGTGAATGCGCTGCTCCCGGTACTCGAACAGCTTCGTACGCCATTCGTCCATCCGGGTCCGCAGACCCAGAGGATTCATGCCCATGCGCTCCGCGATCTCCTCTGGCAGACCTTGGAGCAGATTCGGAATATTTTCACCTTCGAAGTTACCTTCCGGCGTAATCCCATATACATGGCAATACGAATGCATATCCTCCAGCCCCAAAGCTTCCTCAATCTCCTCGCGGGAGAAGACATAGAACTTCCCTTCCACCCCTTCGGAATCCGCATCCTCTGCGGAGTAGAAGGCACCTTCCGGCGAAGTCATATCGCGCAGCACATACGTGAAGATCTGCTCGGCAATCTCCGCATACAGCGGCTTCCCCGTAAGCTGGAAGGCTTCCAGATAGACGTTAGCCAGGAGAGCGTTGTCGTAGAGCATTTTCTCAAAATGCGGCACCAGCCACTCCCGGTCGGTCGAATACCGCGCGAAGCCGAAGCCCACATGGTCGTACATGCCGCCCTTATACATCGACTCCAGCGTATGCTCCACCATCCGCAGCGCTTCCGGCTGATCATGAAGCTGGCTATACGCCAGCAGGAAAGACAAATTATGCGGCGAAGGGAACTTCGGCGCATTGCCGAACCCGCCGTATTCCTCATCGAACTGCCGCCGGTACAGCTCATACGCCTCATGCAGCAGCTCCGCTCCGGGAATACCGCCCGTAGTTTCAGGATTGTACGCATTCTTGTGATCCAGCGTGTGCAGCTCAGCCAGCAGATCATCGCCCAGCTTATCCAGCGCTTTGCCATCCTGCTCCCACTTCGCATGAATCTGCTCAAGCACCTCCATCAGCCCGATCCGCCCGAACATCTGCCGCTTCGGAAAGTACGTCCCGGCATAGAACGGCTTCTTCTCCGGCGTCAACAGCACCGTCAGCGGCCATCCCCCGCTCCCCGTCAGCGCCTGACACACCGACATATACAGCGCATCAATATCCGGCCGCTCCTCGCGGTCTACTTTGATGGCTACGTAGTGATTGTTGAGAAGCTGTGCGACCTCTGCGTCTTCGAATGATTCGCGTTCCATTACGTGGCACCAATGACAAGTGCTATAGCCGACGGAAAGAAAGATCGGCTTATTCTCCGCCTGCGCCTTGGCAAAAGCCTCGTCTCCCCATGGATACCAGTCCACGGGGTTGTGGGCGTGTTGTAATAGATATGGGGACTTTTCATTTGTCAATCGATTAGGCTGCCGGCTTTCTTCAATCTTCATTTGTGTAACCTCCTTAAGCAGGATGTACCATTCTTAGTATTACCCAATAGAAGAGAGAAGACACTAACGAGAGTTAGTGTCTTTTTATGCGAAAAGTTAATAAAGCTAATTTATACTATTCAAACAATAACCGCATAGAAGATACATTAGGAGAAATTATTCTTCCATCCCAAGGACCAGTAATCCCTAACTCCTTTGGTGTAATTTTTTGATAGCCACCTTCCATACCTTGTATCTCAATATTGTATTGTTCATCAATTGATATAATAGCAGATAAAGGTTCACTATGTAATACAATATCTTTCATATATGGATATTTGTCGTGAATTTCACTGGAGTGGCAAAAATGTTCAAATTCTGGACCAAACCATTTATAAGATATTGAGTTAAGGGTAAAATAATAAGTTTCGTTAATTTTTTCTATTGAATCTGTATGGTCGTGACCATTAACACAAAGTAATATTTTCTTCCCATTAGCCGTTGCTTGATTAATGATACTTTGTACTTCTTCTCGGTTTGATACACCACGTTTTCTAAAGCTGTTTTCTAAGCTGTGATGCGAAAATATAACTACAGGTAGCAAGCTTTCTGAAATTTCTCGCTGTAGCCAAATTAATTCAAAATCAGGTATTGATGGATATATACCATCTGTTACTTCATAATTACGCTTATGATATACTTCAAATTCATTACCGTATCGAATAAAAGCTGCATCAAGCACTATAAACTTTATATTTCCACATTCAAATGAATAGTATGAGTGTTCCATACCAAGCCAATTTATAACATCATTTTTAGTATACAGGTCAGTATCATGATTGCCTATTACGTGGTAATGTGGCTTTTCAAAACCATTAAATATTGATAGCAATTCTTCATTCTTATGGCATGGATGACAGAAATCCCCAAGCTCAATTATAAAATCCACCTCTGCTTCACGTGCCCTTGTTATAAAACTATTTAATCTTTCTAACCCATCTGGAATAACATCATGATGTAAATCTGTAAAAAGTGCAAATTTTATAATACCCATTAGATTACCTACCTCCTTTAAATATTCAGATTACATAAGTAATTTTTCGTTCGCAAGTATTTAGTAAGGGACCGGAAATTCATGATCATTAGGGTTCCGACTACATCGACATAAACCTATAAATCGAAATCACTGATCTTCCATTGTCCGTCTTTCATCCGATTAATTGTAAAATGATTTGTCATTACTTTATCAAGTATTGCTTGATTTTCTTGAAAATATTGTTGATTTCGTTGTACAGTTTCCACAATCATTTCATCTTCACCAACAGCTTTAACAGAGATTGATTTTAGATCATATATTTGTTTAAAACTGTGATGAGTTCCAAGAAGTTTGGCAACTTTCAAATTCAAATTGTTACTTGTAACTAAGGAATTCTTTATCTTAATCTCATCCCCCTGTTCAACTTGAAGCAAGAAGCGTTCAACTGCGTTTTGAGCAATACTAGACGCTGTGCCTAATCGCGCTTCTTTTATACTTGGGTCCCATTCCATTGCCAACCCTGATACTTCTGCAATGAGTTGAAGTGGAATATAAGTTGTTCCATTGTGAATCTCAGCCCCAACTGCAAGTTTCCGCTGTTTACCATTAAGATATACAGTGGTATCCCCTGGCTTAAACCGAATTTCCTTACTTACCATTTTCCCTGTGATTTCGTGTGTTTTCTGGTTCTCTACTACTTTGAACCCCAATCTTTCAAGTAAATCGCGATAGGGTACCAATACAACTCCACTTTTCACAATAGGCAGGTTAGAGAGTTTAAATAACTCTCCATTAATACGCATTGAAGCTTTCCGCAAACCTATTTTAAACATACCTATATTATCTGTGATTCCGATTAAGTCGCCCTCATTGTCCACAAGTAATTCAGTGAGGGTCAGCCCTGAATTATTACGTAATAAACAGAACATCTCATTTCCCATCTCGTCTAATCCATAAATATTACCGTTACTATCCGAAAAAAACACATGTCCTTTAGAATTCGCAACAATATTTTCAGGTGGTCCATATTTCCTCAATTTATAGCTCCATTTTATTTTCCCCGATAAATTTTTTGCGATTAGAATTGCACCTTCACCAGCTTCATAAGAGCCACCTTTCCATTGATTGGTATCATCATTATTTGTGAATGAGCTTTGTAAATTCCCCGCTATTTTCTCGCTATTAACCGGTTTGCCTTGATCATCCAATAAAATCATCTTATTGCCTATTTCAACAATAAGATATCCGTTTAAATCAGAAAAATAAATATTGTCTACATTTGTTGTTGTGCCCAAAAGACGATCCTCCGAAACCAAAACATCTGTTTCATACGTCCAATTTTTCTTTCCGGTTTTATTGTAAGAAACTATTCCTGTTTGTTCCAATACAATTATATTCTCATTATTATCCAACCAATAAATTTCTGAGAAAGGACTATTAGGTTTTACAAAGTTTAGAGTTGCCCGAACTGTTTCATCTGAATTGTATATTTTTATATATCCATGCTGAGTAATAGTTCTTGGTTCTTCATCTATAATCTGAAGGGTGCTTGTTTGATCATAAAATGTAGAAATAAGCGTCCCCTTCGTAGTGCGAGATACATTTGCCCGTTCGTCAAAAAACATCCAGTTTCTCTTTCCCTCTCCATCAACTGCTGTATAAATGTCATTAAAGTCCTTATAATAAACCATATTGTCCGAAAATTTATCAAAGCTAAATTGGTGTGCACTGCGAATCGTCCATTTCCATTCATATGTACCGTTGGTCAGAAAATTCAACGATGTGTTTGTCTTCTCTCCAGAACTATCATAAAATGTTACCGGGGGTACGATACTCTGTTCCTTTGTTAAATATTTTGATTGCTGGCTGGCTTCTGAAATTCCCATCTCTGAAAAACTAATAAATATCATGCAAAAAATAAGCAATCCTATTACTTTCCTCATAAACAATCGTCCCTTCAAAATGCATCTTATTCCATCCTATAAAGGATAGCATAAATCTATTAGTCAATAGTATATTTTGTACTTTATTGTCATGTTTTGTTTTATTGGATGTTTCAAAGGTTTACACTAGCGAATAATTCGCTAAGATATGCTTGCGATGGAGGTGTTTGATATGTATCAACATATCCGGGATTTACGCGAAGATAAGGATTTGACGCAAACTCAAATGGCGGAGTTTTTGCAATGCAGCCAGCGGATTATAGTAATTATGAACGCGGTGATGTCGATATTCCCACAGCGATTCTGATCAAGCTGGCAGATTTTCATATGACGAGTACTGACTATTTACTTAACCAAACGAACCAAAAGAAACCTTACTCCAAAAGTTAAACTAATCTTCGTAAGCGCCATAAACTATGTTTATAGCGCTTACGAAAAACTCCGGAGGACTTAATTAAATGAAAAAACTTCTGTTTATTATATCTGTTTGCTTTCTTTTATTAGGATGTTCAAATACCAAAGCTACAAGCAACAATAATTTGTCCAATAGCGATCCCGTGACTTGGCTCACAATTGATGGAAATAAATACTTCTATACAACTACTTATGACCAGATGGATGAGACCACACTAGTTGATACGGGAAACATAACTGATACGGAAGACGGAATTCAACTTGGTCTTAAAATCTACAAAAGCAATGTCTTCGAAGACCGTTATTTCATAAAAAGCCAAGACTATGAAAACGTATGGCGGGAATATAAATTACGCGATTAACAATGTCTCCCATTTGAGTTAAGCCAGCCAATAATATAATTAAATCTTTCTTCAGTTAACCCATGACTGCCTTGAAATCTCATATGTTGCAGGTTATGTAGAGCTTTCTGTTCCAGATAGGCTGGGCTGGCTTTTTCAACAATATATGCAGCATCTCTTGAATATTTATCATCATCCGCAGATACAATAAGCAGTCGTCTTGGTGCAATACAAGATACTAAATCATATATATCGTATTTACTGTGGAAGTTCGGAATTACACTCGCCATCTCGATCCCAACATTGTTACTGATTCGATTTGCATAAGTACACGCACTGCCGCTTGCACAGCTAAAGGCTATTCGTTCATCTAACGCAGATAGAAATAGAACAGTATTACCTCCATATGAATGTCCAAGTGTGCCAATACACTCATTGTCAACAAAAGAGAGATTAGAAAGCAATGTTATACCATTCATAGCATCATCTATCACTTTTTTCATCAAACAATCGCCTTGTATTATACGGTAGCACATTTCATTATAATGTTGCCAAAAGTCACTGTCGCCTGAGAGAGGTTCAATTCCGTGTGCATTTGTACGTCTGTCCTCAAAGCATATGGAGTCAGGAGCTAACACAACAAATCCCTTTTTGACCAATTCCGGTCCGAAAGCTTGTAAAGGATTTCCTGCTAATCCACACACTTCGCTCTTTCCAAAATGATGCTCCCTGTTATGCTGGTGGTTAATGAGAATCGCTGGGTTTTTATCAAGTACTTCCGGAAGCAAAAGATAGGCAATAACTTTGTCTCCGTAAGAATCATATTCAATTAATTTCCTTGTATATCCATCTTCCTTCGTTGAATCCAGTATTCTATATTCGATATTAGTTATGGGATTAGGAGATGTTATTCCAATGGCTTCTGCTATTTCATTTCTTAAATTCGCTATGTTACTCACCTCTTTCATAAATACAGCTCGCTGGGTTGAATACGGTGCTGACCAGTATGCAACAGCTCTGGCAAACGCCCTATACGCTCAGCCAAGCGGGATAGTTGTTGCTCATGAAAATAAGATAAGCCCGTATGAATCCGGTCCTGGAAAGGTTCCAGCCATCTCGCATCCAAGCTGTCCGGGCCGAAATACACTCCGAGCAGCGAGCCTGCTGTTGCTCCGAAGCTGTCGGTATCATTGCCTTGCATAACCTGCTTGCATATTCCGTCTCCGGTATTCTCAGCAAATCGAAAGGTATTTATCAAGGTGCCGATTTCCTGATATACCTGGCAGTGGGAATGATTCGCGTACTTCTGATGAATGTCCTGATAAGCGTCCAGCCAGTTATCTGCATCCGCTACGATCTGCAGGCAATCCGCAGTAATCTCATAGAACCGGCTCCTTCTAGGGACGAATTGCAGTGCAGTACTTATTATTTCAAGCGGATCGCGCAGCACATGTGCGGCGGCAATTGCAGCGGCAATGAACATCGTGGCATAAATTCCTGTCCGGCGGTGTGTAAAACTGGCATCACGCCAAGCCAGCTCGGCCGCAAGCGCAGGTTGACCGGGGCAGGCATAGCCGTAAGCATCTGCACGAATTGCCGCACCGCATAATTCTGTACCTTGCACCAGGAAGTCGGGCCAAGATTCCATCTCAGAATGATTGAATAATTCCTGGTCATGCTCTAGATAGCTTATCCCCGACCGAACCAGGATGGCCCTCTCCGGTCCCCAGGTTGTACTTATCGGAAGATGATTGATCCATAAATCTCTTAGGTTTCTTTTCGTAAAACCCTTACCGAATTGCTCTAACGCCATCATTCCCATTAAGGTGTAGTTGATATCATCGTCAGGTGCCACATAGCGAATCCGCCCCCGCGTCGTCTCGAACCAGGACCAATGGCGACGATCCAAAGCATGGAGAGCTTTTTCAGAAATATAATCATTCAGCGGCCATTCCCCTATAGCGGTTAACGCTTGACGTAATTCTGGCAACGTGGGATTGACCTCGATCGGCTTGCCCAGCATTGAACCACAGACTGAAGCGAGGAAGCCTGCCTCTACACGCTTGGCACTGTCCTTCAAATTCAAGACTCCGAGCTGCCCAAGAGGTCTGTCCGGATCGCATTCCCGCCATATCTCTTCCAAATCATCCGGCTCATAATAAGGCCAATTCTCCCGCATTGGAATATCAGCCAAGCTATGGGCGAATTCCAGATAAGCATCGTAGCTTGAGGGAAGCTGTTCCAATCGGGCTAAATAACCGGAGGTTTGATGTCCCTGTGCAAATTTATTACGCAGAATCCCCTCTAATTGATGTTTCAGAAACGTTAGTGATGGCAGCATGTTGTCTCTCCTTTATTCTGATTATCACAAAACCCCAACAACTTAGAAAAATAAACAGATTTCAAAAGTTCACTGTTTATCGCTTGAATCTCCTTAATAAATTCCATAATTCTAGTTCTTATCTCATTTATAAATTCACTTTTGTGTACTCTATTTCCTAGTAGTTCGAGTCGATTTACGAGCAATTCAGAGCTTTTAAATTTCATTTTTTCGGTCTTCCCTTATCCTTTCTAATGCTCTTTTGGCTGCTATTTTCCCATTATGCATTCCGTTTTTGGAGATCTTCACCAGCTTTTCCTTAGCTGGTATATAAGTATGAAATCCAATAATCTCACATGCTCTTTCTTGAACAAACATATCTTCATCGTCTAGATATTTTATGATGGAATTAAGATTTCCTTTTGGCGTTAATGCCATAATCGAAAAAATATACTGACAGCGAATATCATCGCTTATAAGTTGGTCAGAGCTTATCATTCGATTCAACTCGTCAATACAAGCGAGGTCTTCATTCATTTCAGTTTGACTAACTTCAAATTCTGCTGGATAGTCTTTATTCAAATCATGCCAATCCAGATCAGGATATTCTTCGATTTTCGTTATAAATGAACGTATACTTCTAAAGGCCGGAGATACATCCGTTTCCTCATGATCGATATAACATATCCTGTATTTGCATGTGCCTTGTACGTACAAGCCAATATAGTTTGAATGATCGTCACTCCACAAAGGAATCATATCCCGATAAGCCTCTATTTTGGACAAATAATCAACTAATTCAACAATTTCGTCAGCTTCCATTAATCTCAAAAAGTAGTTTTGATCCTTTTGTTTCTCCTTGTGCAGCTCCAACTCCTCAACTAATGCAACAGGCAATGTGAGGCCAAGTCTGTGAATAAGATCTGTAAGCATGCGACTACTCCTCATAAAATAGTTTTTCACAACCTAGTGTCACTTTATGATTGACTTTTGTGGTACTTTTTCAGAATGAGATAGTTCATAACTCACCACTAACTACTAAATGTGCAATTACCTCTTCAATCCGCTTACGACTGCATTCGTCTAGTTCCATTCCCCTTCAACCCATTCTTCAGCTTCAATCCATATCGAATACTTCATTTCATTCACCCTAGCCTCTCCCCATTCTGCCTCACAAAACAAACACAACCGCAATCACCAAATACGAATACCGCACATTCTTTCTCAACATTATGTATATCGTTCCGTAAAGTAGTGACATGAAGAACGCATAAACGCCCGTTGCCCCGCCCTGGAGCAGAATGTGGATCAGGCCCCAAGTGAGTGCGAGGAATATCCCTCCGTAGGGCAGCCTGTCTCTTTTGAATAGCGTTTCACCGAATTTCTGTCCAAAAGCAATCGTCAGCAGGATCAGCGCAGCTTCGAACAAGTAATAGATATTCTGAAAAACGAACCTCACCGCATCCTTGTATTCCTGAACCGGCTTAAACCCCTCCCATACGATAGTTGTAGCTGCAATGGCGATCACCGACACCACCACCGCGAGCAACCATTCCTTCGCGTCCGGCGCTGCGTGCAAGTTCATCATGTCAAAATCGTATTTGCGCTTGGAGAGCCTGATCAGGAATAGGGCCATGCTTCCCCATAGCAAGCAGGTTAGTCCCCAATGGATACAATGATGAATGAGCGTGTATTCAGAGCTTCTAACTCCCAGGATCGAAGGCAACAGCATAGATAACACGATCTCAAGTCCAAACCCTGCAAACGCATACAATGCTAAAGCCAGATAATCGCTTGCTCCAATTTTTTTCTCTCCCCTAACTGTGTTTCCCATCTTCCGCACCTCCAGTTTACATTAATCCTCATACTTACTCATAATCCCCCGCACATATTCCTTGAACCCGCTCCGTATCTCAGGCGGCCCCAGCACTTCACATTTATCTCCAAAAGCGAGCAGCCGGTCATAGCCATAGTCATTCGCAATAATGGGATACTTGGCCCAGCAGTGGTGTTCATCCACCCGCAGAATATGGTCAGCGCCGAACCGTTCAATCACGCGATCCATGACGGAGCGGTCCAGCCGGATCGTAACCTCCAGCCAGCCCTGACTTAGCCAATCTCCTCCGTCCATGGGAAGAGGGGTGAACGCTCTCGGAACGAACTGCTCCTTCGTCATCTGGAGACCACTCATCCTGGCCAGCTTGAAGACTCGGTAGTTCTGCTTGACCAGACAATAGGCTTGCAAGTACCAGCTACTCTCCTTGAAAACCACCTGATACGGCTCCACCCGCCGTTCACTGATCTGCCCCCGCGCATCCGTATACGCAAAAGCCAGCACAGCGTGCTCATTCATCGCCGTCTCGATCATCCCGAACAGGCTGCGCAGCGACTCATTCCCTTGATTCAAGGACAGATCCATGACGAACGGCGCATTCGGTCTGCCCTCTGCATTGTCCGGGTAGAGAGTGTTCAGCTTCTCCGCTGCATACACCATTTCCCTTCTCCCAAAAAGCTGCTTGTAGCTCTGCATCCCATTCTGCAGGTTCTGAATTTCTTGCGGGGTGAACAAGGTTTTGCCCACTTTGTAGGATTTCATCAAGCCGACACCGCCCCATGCTCCCATGAGCGTATAGATCGGCAGGCCGGCTCTGTTCAGCATATCAATATCCCGGTAAATTGTTCGTCTGCTGACTTCGAGACGCTCCGCTAACTCGCGCGCACTAATCTGCTCATGCTCCAGCAGGATCATAATGAGCGCAATCAAGCGATCCATTTTCATCCTAACCACCTCTAATCAAGTATGCCATACAGATGTCACAGTTGGTAGATTATGCTTGCTTGGAATACACCAATCCCACGATCCAGGAGGTACATTGTCATGATTTCGACCAGAATTGAAACGAAAGAAGCATTCCGCATCATCGGGTACAAGACGGCTATAAGTGAAGGCGAGGCGGTGCACGATCCGGCGTATTCTCCGCTCAAAACGGCTTTTTTCAAAAGCACGCTGGAGAACGGCTCCATGGCCTCTCTGCTTCCCTTGTCTGAGAGTCCCTACGGCTTCGCCGCGATTGCTCAGGAGGATGGGAAGATCCTGTATGTTGCAGGCGTTCAGTCGTTGGGGCCCGAGCCGGATGCTGCGGGTGAAGTGCTTTTTCCGGGAGGAGAGTATTTAGTATTGTCGGGTCAGGGCGGGTTGTCGCGTCTTGCGTTTGACCGGCTGGAGGATGAGGCATTCGGTGCCATCCTGAACGATAATTATGAGTACGTGTATACCGGACACCCAATTGCGGAGGTACTGACCAATGGCAATCCTATGGATGCCGAAGTTGAAGTATGGGTGCCGGTGAAGAAGCGGAAGGCAGATTGAGGACTCCACTAAGTGGAAATAACGTTAGGCTGTAGGTAAAAGCAACTTCGTTGCGTTGTAGCGCGTTAGATCAGCTTGTACTCAAAATTTGAGGTGTGGCTGATCTAGCGCTCAACTATTAATTAAGTGTTGCGGCTTTCACGCTGACCAGCCCAGTACGTTAAGGTGCAGGCATATAGGATGATAAAGGCAATAATGCTTAGGACAACGGGGATAACAAAATTAATGTGAAGCAGAGACATCATATTTAGCTGCACGACGGATAACAGGATAACGAACAAGAAGCTTGCTGTAATCATAAAATTGGACCAGGCACGGCGGTAAGATACGTCTTCTCTAACCTGCTGCTTCCCTCTGCGCATTCTCCAATATTCATAAATGAACAGAAGTGCCCCTAACACCTGCATCATCGCAGGTATAAACACGATACTATAAGATTTATCTACATAGCGGTCTACAGTCCAACTGCTGTCGAAATGGACAGGTAGCTGGTCAGGAATCAGATCGTAGTTGCGCAGCACTGTTAGAATACTAACCACAATAATAACAGCATGAATGAGAAACCAATGACTGGGCAGGCCAACATTTCTTTTCCGAAATCCCGGTTCCATCCCCATGACCGGTGATTCGGGAGCAGCAGGCAGCGTAGGTAGTAAGCTTTTCATTTTCAAATGATACCTATAGTTAATAAGCAAGGAGATTACGAGCATGGCGAGTGCATAGGAAATCATGATCCAACTGATTTGCCTCGAATGCTCATCACTGTACATTAGGCATAGGATGCCAATAATGAATAGCAGGGTATGTAAAATAGAACTAATTCTGGCATATGACCTCCGCATCTGGCGCAGAGTTTCACTGTGGAATTGTCCAGCGCTGACGGTGACTCCGAAACTAATCGTCTCTTTTGATAAATATGGCATACTCACAATGAGTACAATGGAAGGTACAAATACTAAGATAAATATTATAACAGGCAGTATCGTTATATCACTCACCTCAATCTAATGGATATTATTTCACATAATCCTCGAAAGCGATCTTATATTCAGCATACCTTTCAGGATTACTTTTTTCATATATTTTCAAATAAGCGGGTTCCCGAAAATCTATATCATTTACATCAAAATTGATACTCTTGATATCTCCATTCTCATTATCTTCGGTCTTATAGGGTTGGATGATTTCACCCTCCTGTGTAAATTCCATGGCTATCTTCTGAGCCCATCCATCGAACAAGTAAGCAGAGAATGAAATATGATCATAGCCGATAAATTTATACACTTCATTAATAGATGACGTCCTGCCATAGTTCTCGTATAGATCACTTGAATATATGGCCACATATCTGTAAGGTGTATCAATAAATACGCCCATGTATTCAAATGCTCTATCTTTGCTGGTCGATGATAATACAGGCAATTTGAAGTCTTCGCCGATATAGCCAGGATCTCTTTTTCCTTCATTGATCGCCTTCATAATTTGATCATTAGTTAAGCTATAGATATATCCGTAACCCGATTTTACTGTTGCTGCTATTTTATCTTGATCTATTATTGTCAATGAATCTTCTGTCCTACTTGTGTTAGTTCTACTTATTCCAGTACTACTTGTGTTAGGCATATCAATAGAAGTTGAAGCTGACTTATTGATACTCGAAATTGTACTTCCTTTCTCAACTAAATCAAACTTCGATAATCCATAAAATATTACTACATTTACTGTTAAGGAAACTGTCAATAAAATAAATAAAATCTTAACCTTCATTATGTATGCCACCCTCAATTTCCGCGTAATGCAATAACCCTACCATATTATGGGGTACGTGTCACTTCCCCGCACCCCGCACCCTCAGAGCAAATCACTAACCGAAATCTGATACAATGTATCATCTGCACAGAACAGCACGCGGTCTTCCCGGAAATCTTGCGACTTTAGTTCAAGCGGCACGGATTTTTCATTCAGAAACTTTACCTTATGCCCTTTGGTCAAGCTGGATTGTTCAAGCTTCTTGATAACATATTCTCCGTGTTTGCCGTAACCGCCATCGAACAGGAAGTGATAACCATCCGTGCAGAACCCGGCCGAACCGGAAATCTCAGGATTCATAAACGTAACCTTGGGCTGACTGGGTCCGCCTGAGATGCAGCCGAGCAGAAAGTCTGTATAATAATAAAACCAGACCTGCTCTTCACGGACAACATTCAAAGCATAACAATCGGCAATATTAGACACATGATCTTCGTACAATTTGTTTCCATGCTCATCCCAGGCCACAAGGCCGTGTTCACCGACAGGCTGATCCCACCCGTTATTCCCGAACACGCCTTCGTCAAAATAACTGGTCCAGATGGTTCCTTTCTCCGTCACCTGAACATTCTGAATCCCATCTCCAAGCAGGAACTCACGAACGATACGTCCTGTATAATCACATACTTTGGCGTTCAGATCATATCTTCCTGCACCATAATACGTACTGCGTGCTCCAACCAACAGCAGATGTCTGCGAAGCGGCTGAACATAATGATAATTAAAATGCTGATCAGGAAATATTATCTCATCGATATAAATTTGGCTTTCTACCATCAGAACCTTGTAGGTACGCGGTTGCTTCAAGGCGGATTGCACGAACATTCCGCTTTTCCGTTCCGGGATCTGGTTAATCAGCAGGACATATATGCAGCCATCTCCACCTAATTGAGCTGAGACGATCTCGAACCCCTCAGTATGCACCGAAATATCAGCAAAAGGCTGCAGCGTCACTGTTTTATGAAACATGCCAATTCCTCCTTAAAGGGCTGATGTTAAACCAACCTCTGTTCTTTACCGTATTATGTCAGAGTAGATGGAACCAGAACATGGCGGAAGTATGGCGAAGCTTAGGAACATACGAAAAAGACACTAACATGAAGTTAGGGGTTGAAGTTCAGGTGGGATGGGTTAGTTTGGGGCAAGTAGCGCTACTATCGGGTTATTGAATTAATAAGTTTAGGTAAGCATTGATTTCCCAATCCGTAGACATGGGATCGTTTTGTTCAACAATTCCGTACTAAACCTTTCCTTTTCTTCTTGGGTGCTTAAAATCCTCATAAGTTCCTCAAGTGTTATCCCTCTACGATGCCACCATAATCCATTAGGTGTCCTATGGGATCCAAATGTATAATAACGAATCTTTAATTTACTACTTTTTCCACTCGTTGTTGAGAAAAGAATTACATCAATTCTCTTTTTCTAATCGTACATCGCTTCACAACACATTGGCATCCTGTGATTTCCATCTTGTGCAGGGTATCCACCAAGGTTTTTATGAACCTCACCAGATACTACATCTACGTATTCTGCCCCTGCCTCGCACGCTTTGTCTATTAGCCTTTTAACTTCGCGGCGAAATTCACTTCTTGTTGGAGTTTGACTCATGACTCATCCCGCTTTCTGCTTATTTACGACCAGTATATTTTATTTGGAACATTTGTATATGTGGGTAAGGAAACTTTTACTTAACGCCCCCCCACCTTTAAAGGCAGGGTTAACCATAGTAAGAAGTTATTCTGCTGAATATTCATCTACACTGAATGTAAGTATCTTATCAAAAATTACATAATCTTTGCGGCTAATAAATGGCCCTTTGTTATTGTCGTGCTTATCAATGGCGTACGATGCCTTCCCTGTTCCAGCTTGCTTATTCTCATACCAGTTGATAAAGGAATTCACTTCCTCCATGCTCAGGTCAAACTCTTTTTCAAGGCCGGTGTTCATTGTTACAACCAGGATCGCACGGTCACCTGTTGGTTGCTCGGGCGATGGTTCCGGAGTCGGCGATGGTGTTACTGTTGACGTTGGTTCAATAGATGGCTCTGGTGTAGGCGTTAGCGCTGGAGTCTCTACTGGCACCTCTGTTTGTAATACTCCATATACATTTAACTCTTTCACTAAATACGTTCCCTTAGCTACTCCAGAGGTAATATAAATACTGACATTTACCACATTGTCTAATACTTTATCTAAAGCTATTCGTCCAGGGGCATTTTGTGGCACTGTGATAGTTTTATATTTTTTGACACCATCAACAAGGTATGTGAACTCTAAATTAAGATTATGTGAGCCGGTATAATAAAAAGCATAATCGGTCAAGTGAACTGCTGGTTTCATTTCATACACTGTAAGGTAACTTGTTATAAGTCATGCTCAAAGTGGCGCTTGTATTCTCTTTATTATCATGCCGTTAATCCAGGCGGCGGCTCATCCGGTTACAAAATCAACAATGACTAGCACAAGCAGCGCTTGTAACATAACGGTCCACCCTCCCCATAAGTAGCCTACAGTTGCCCCAGCAGTTGCAGCTATTGCTTTTACCATGTGAACCTTGTCATCCATTCTCCCCCGACCTCTCTATGAGTTCTCCCTAATAATAAGTAGCCCCCAAACCATAAAAAACAATTAAAGGGCAAAATAAAAACGCCTAAATCGGCGCTGTGATAATTTATTCTTTCTACGTTGATTCTTTAGCCGTTTCTACAGGTCCTTGATCTTCCTTCGGCTGCATCGCGGCCAGTATATCGCCGATATCCTGATCAACCTGCTGCAAAATACCAAGCTGCCGCCCTGGAAAGAACTCCATTATTGTAATGGTAGCTTCAGTAATTTCTTCAGCCGGTCTTGTGAGGTCAATGGATAACTCAAGTTTCTTTATCACTACCACCTGTTTTCCTCATTCCAAGCATGAGTAAAAACCCCTCCAAAATTGGAGAGGCTTTCTTATGACTATAATGTAATTGATTAAGGATACTCCGGTACTACGGTTTATTGGCTGAGTGCTTCTATTTGTGAATCTAGCTTGATGAGTTGTTGTCGAAGCGCGGCAAGATCAGCTTTAAGTTCTTCCAAATATTCACTAGTGTCAGTAAATGCTTCTTGCCATTGGGGAACCATGGGAGAGTTTGGATTTTTCTCTATTTGAATTTTCCATTTATCCACCTGATTTTTCTTGTAACTATCAATGAAGCTTTCTGTTGTTAGAATCTGAGATTCCATTTCATCGCGCTCAATCTTTAACATTTCTAAGCGATCATTCAACCCAGCCTTATCTGATACAGATGTCGATGAAGATAGGCTGTCTAAAGAAATACCATGAACTCCCCCGAATAGAAGAGCACTCGAAAAGATGATAATTAAAATTTTGTTCATTTAATATTCTCCAAAGGGTATGTTTTTTTGCAGCGCCTTGATTTGAGCATCTAAATCAGAAAGTTGTTGTTGGAGTGTGTTCAGTTCAGCTTTAAGTTGTTCAAGCATAACCATTCTTTCCTTTTTCGTGTTCTCCCATTGCGACACTGAGTCTTCCATAATTATTTTTTTCTCTTCTACCATCACCCCCGCTCCTATCGCAGTTGCCACAGCACGTACAGGAGCCTAAGCTGAACCTTTTATAACTACAGCATCAGCTACCTTTACCCCCGCCTTTTCAATTGTAAAGAGACCTTGTACTTTCTGACCGATAAGTCCTGATGAGGCAGCAAAAGCAGAAACCCCACCAAACAATAACGCGCCTGTGATAAACCCAGATATAAACTTGTTCAAGGTAAGCACTCCCTTTTGGGATATGTTTCCTCTATTATCGTCATAAAGATCGAAAAGTTTTAAATATTTTATGATACCCGCCTTCTCCTCCAAATATTCTGAATATAGTATACATTTTTTCCATGATGTCTGTTTGCTCCCTTTTGAAACTTGTATCCGACTGTTATTTCCTAAGTCAGAATTTCCTTTGTCTCCATTCCCTTGCCTGGCCTGCGAGTTCAGTTGATAATAAGAACAAGCCATATTCCCTCACGAATAGGAGCAGTGTATGTATGAACGATATCAATCTTAACGATGAAACAATCCTGACATTATCCGAAGCAGCACAGAAGTGGGATATAAGTGTTTCAAGGGTACGACAAAAAATCAAGGACTTTCCATCAGGTACCGCCCGAAAGTTTAGATCGCAATGGATCGTCCTTGAAGTTGGGATGTTGCAGGCATTTGGCCCCATTATGATTGAAAAGGAAACAGATATGAGGAAATTAAGAAATGTATACAAAACAGTTAAGAGTATGGCTGTTGAAACAGGGCTTTCAATGGAGCGGACCTTCTCTTCCCATGCGGTCTTGGTGGGCGGGCTATTGCTTGTCTGGCTGGATAATATGCACTGGAGAGAGCTGAAGTTAGGCGCTTCTGATTACAAAAGCCGTGACTACGGCGGCAAAGAATCATTACGAACTAAAATGCAAGATTTAAAAGAAGAGATTGATGAGCACCACGAAAACGTTAAACGCGGGCTGCCTGTATTGGATAAATTTAATGTGAGCGATAAAGTTATTAACTATATGATCGAGAATAGTATCAAAGTTAGTAAAACATAGACTACGGTCAATTATTTTAGCCAAAAACGAGCCTCCGCATCATCTGCCCCTTTCAGTAAGCGCTTGATTGGATCGCAAAAGCATATTTCTTTTCCTGCTTCTCCCAGAATGCATTGATGATAAAACCTCTAAATTCCTTTTTATCTTGTTCATAGTAAGAGCTTAAGGAAGAAGCGATGTGCGTTTCTAAATTGAAACTATACACGCCTTTCTTTGTAACATAGGGAACGTCGGTTATTAATTTGGATGTATATAAATAATCTCCATTAGAATCAAGTAATCCATCGCTTATGGAAAGTGTGTCAGGCGGATTCGATCCAAAATCAATTGAAATCTCTTCGCCATTTTTCAAATATTGAATGTCTGAAGGATTCTCTTCCTCAAACGCAAAGGAAAACGGTGAAGCTGTCTGACCGGATAAAGAGGCCTTTGGATCACTATTTAGAGTCGCATATTTAATATTTTCTTTTCCGCCAAGAATGGTAACGGTACTCTTAGGACTACTATCACAAGCGGTAAGTGCCACAAGTAATGAACATAAAAGCATACTCAATATTATTTTTGTACAGCGATTAATAAGGATCATCTCCCTCTCTATAATTAACGCCAATGTCTGCCTGCCAGAATCATGGACAATACGCAGCTAAGCGAAGCAAGCCCCATCCACAGCAATACGGAATAGGACATCCATACACTAATCATAGTGTAATTGTAATTTACCAAAAAAGGCCAGCCCAGCACAAATATTAGCAGCAGCGCTCTGATTAGAAGCGTAATACGCGCCTTGATCTTTTGATGGCGAATGACCTTCTCTTCCATGGTGTATGTGCTTCTCCCTCCCGCCAACCGAATGAGCTTAAACACAATACCAATCAGAGTGAACACAACTAACAACGAAGCTATCCCGTCCATTAGGATATAGGTGTCGTCATACTTGAAGGCCTTCATCGGCTTCCCTTGCATCTGGTTATAGATATTCTGGGCAATCAGCGCAGGTGCGGTAGAGTTCAGATTAGCCAGTACGAACACCCCCTCCTTCCGCGCTGGATCAATGATCGCCTGGGAAGAATAATTTGGGTTGCTGCCGCTATGACGGATTACCCGCGTCTCCGGGTCTTGGCTCCAGCCGAAGGCATAGAGTAAGTCTTCACTTTCATGTCCCGCTGTTCGGAGGTCAGGCTCATGCGATTGCTGAATGGCCTTATGCAGATCATCCGGGATCGCGCTGCTTCCCATCTGGGCGTTGACCCAGTGCTGTAAATCGTTCAGACTCGTCACCAGATAACCTGCGGCTATATTTCCGTAGTATCTAGGGGCATCGTAAGCCATGCTTTTGCCAAAAAACACCCGATACCCCTGCGCAAGCTGCTCCGGCTTCCGTTCCTGTCCTGTCGAGAAATAACTGTCGTTCATCCCCAGCGGCTTCAAAATGTGCTCCGTCACATAATCCTGATAGCTCATCCCTGTAACTTGTTCAATAATCGCTGCCAGAATATCGTAATTCACTGTTGCGTACTGATAGGCACTGCCCGGCTGGGTATCCAGCGCTAGACTGGACATCGTATGTATGGTCGCTGCAAGCTGCTCTTTACCTGAACCTTCAGGGATCAGGCGGATGCTCCAGGACGGAATTCCGCTGGTATGTGCGAGTAGCTGGTTAATCGTGATCTCAACCTTCTCCCCCTTGTAGGCCGGAGCAAACTCTGGCAGATATTGCGAGACATCATCGGTATAAGCCAAGTCCCCTTGATTTTGCAGCATACTCACAGCCAGAGCCGTGAATGCCTTAGTCGTTGAGCCTAGCTCAAAAAGTGACTCCGCCGTAACCGGCCTTCTCTGCTCCTTATCAGCATTGCCGTAGGTTTTGAATTCGGTCTTACCGTGACTGGTGGATAGAATCGCTATACCTGGAGTCGCTGTCTTGTCCATGATGCTCTGCACCATAACGGACTCATTGTCAACCTTCCCTGAGGCCAAAAGAGTTCCAATCTCATGCCAACATGCAGCCGTAGCAAGGATCACAATCAGCAGCACCGCTATGCCTTTCAGCAGTATTTCTTTTCTCCGTGTTGTTCTCTTCATCGTTATGCTCCTTCAAGTTGGGTCATCTGGATCAATTTACACTTATCTAGTATGACGGCTTGCAGCAGCCCTTCCCTGCACGATTAGTGATTTCAACAACAAAGAACCGAAGTTGACTATCCCCCGGTTATTTGCTGTAACTATGTTATTAGTAAGAGCAACGCATGAATAACTTGTGATGCTTAACAGGATTTGGGATAATGAGCGTAACCTATGTCGTCCAAAATAAGGAAGAAGGTATACATATGAAACTTTGTGGTGTCTGTATCCTCACTGACAATGCGCCGCGCCTGGCTGCTTTTTATAAAATCGTGCTCAAGGAGTCTCCAGTTGTTGAAGGACAGCATTACGGATTCGACAGCGCTCAGCTTGCAGTCTACAATCCGGGCCAAGTGAACGTGGTCAATGACAAAAATATGTCTCTAATGTTCTATGTCCATGATGTCTTGGCTGAATATGACCGTCTAAGGCAAGCCATCCCCGGCATCGGGATTACCTCTCCACCTGAACGCAGACCGTGGGGCGCTTATTCTTTCTGGTTCCTTGATCCCGATGGCAATACGGTAAGCTTCATTGAGAAGAAGGATCTACTGTAATTTACCAGTACACGCCGTACTTATCGACAACTTCAGCACAGCAGGAACTCCATGGAAGGGCGCCTAACGGAAACAGCGCCGTGCCGCCCTTCGCTAGCATTACGTATGCCTTTTTCACTTCTTCTTCACGCTCAAAGCTAATCCCATAATTCATAGTTGGGCGTGATCCCTCTAATGATGATGAGAGCATGAGATTAACCAAGGTTTCATTGTGTGATTCGCTGACAGCAAATATTTCTTGTCCGTCTCTAAGTGAGGACGCATGCATAAATGTGCCATCCGGGAATTTCTCATGGTACCCCAGGGTAAGTCCAAAGGCTTCTGAATAAAATGCTACAGCTTCAATGGTATCCTTAATGTATAAGGTTGCTCCTAGTTTAATTCTGTGGACCTCCTTTTTATTTTAGTTAACTTCTCTCCCACCAAAAACCTCAATCATCATTAACGCACCTATAACTAAAGTACTAGATTAGCGTTGGAGGGCAGCAAAATGAATAAAACTCATGGAATAATTTTGTTCGGGGCAAATGGAAGCGGAAAGACTACACTTGGACGTGAACTGGCGCACATATTGAACTCTAAGCATATGGATCACGAGGATTACCACTTTAAAAAATCAGTAATTCCATATACCGTAGTCCGTCCTTATGAGGACTGTTTGAGTTTAATACTTTCCGACATTGAGAAATATCGTTCGTTTGTCCTCACCGCTGTCACGGGTGATTTTGGCGACACAATTCCTAAGTATTACGACCTCGCTGTATTTATCTCAGCACCAATTGAACTGCGTATGGAACGTGTAGAGCAACGAGCGTATAGCGAACATGGAGAACGTATCCGCAAAGGCGGTGATATGTACGAGCAACATTTGAAATTTACAGATTTCGTGGCTTCGCGTTCGCTGTCAAGAATTGAACAATGGGCGGAAACTCTAACGTGTCCTGTAATACATATTGATGGTGCAATTGATTGGCACACGAACGCGACGAATATAGCGAAACGGTTTTATGAGATCGAATGACACAAACAATTGAAATAAGTGTAGATAGGAGTACGAAAGTGAAGAAGAAGAGATCAAAAGTAAAGATAGCCTTGCGGGTGTTCATGTTGTGTCTACTTCTGATGGTGGCGCTTGTTGGAGTGGGGCTGGTTTTTCCAACATGGACTCCTAGCATTAATGGAAATAACAGTGTAAGTACTTTACAGCAGATTGAGATTAATGGTACGAGGCAGGAGGTAATGATCCGGGGAAGGGATCGGAGAAATCCGCTAGTGATTTTCGTGCATGGTGGGCCTGGGGTACCAGAGACTCCGTATGTGAGGAAATACCAGGATGTACTAGAGCAGAATTTCACTGTTGTTCAGTATGACCAGAGGGGCAGCGGGAAATCTTATCTTTTCTCAGAGGATTATTCAAATCTATCATCTGATACGTTAGTGAATGATCTGCTGGCTCTTACGGATTATATTGAGAAGGAATTTGGGCAGAAGAAAGTATTGCTGATCGGTCACTCCTTTGGAACATACATTGCGGCGCAGGCTGCAAACAAGGCGCCTGACAAGTTCAGTGCCTACATTGGAATCGGGCAGATGGGGAATTGGGTTAATAGCGAGTTGGAGAGTTTGAAGTTTGCAATTGATCAAGCGAGGCTTGCCGGCAATAATACTGAGGCGGAAAATCTGGAACTATTGAGAGAGCCAATTACGACTGGAGACTCGATCACTCCCCGTGACACCATTAGAAAATATGGAGGATCAGTAAGGCAGATTGACGATAAGGCGGATTTGGTTAAAGGCTTGTTTTGGGGGACGGAATATAATTTACTGGATGCCGTCCGCTTTTTCAGAGGCATCTCGGTTTCAGAACCTATACTTATGACAGAAGTAACACATCGTGATCTCACGGAACTGGTGGATACTATTCAGATCCCTGTCTATTTTGTGATGGGGAAATATGACCAATTAACTTCGGTGAACGAGGCACGTAAATATCTGGATGAACTGAAAGCACCACAAAAGGAATTTGTAGTGTTCCAAGAATCGGCGCATTATCCGCATTTCGAAGAGAAAGAAAAGTTTGCTCAGTGGTTGAACGAGACATGGACAGAACTGGCCCGTTAGGATAATGAGCGTAACCCATTTCATCCAAAATGTTGCTGAAGGACAGCATTACGGATTTGACAGTGCTCAGCTTGCGGTCTATAATCCGGGCCAAGTGAACGTAGTCAATGACAAGAATATGTCTCTAATGTTCTACGTCCATGATGTCTTGGCTGAATATGCTCGACTAAAGCAAGCCATCCCCGGTATCGGGATTACCTCTCCACCTGAGCGTAGACCGTGGGGTGCCTATTCGTTCTGGTTCCTTGATCCGGATGGAAATACGGTGAGCTTCATTGAGCAGAGGGAGCTTGAAGGCTAGATCTATACAGCGATATACCAGTACACACCATACTTATCTACGACTTCTGCACAGCAGGAGCTCCATGGAAGGGAGCCTAACGGAAATAACACCGTACCGCTCTTCGCTAGCATTTCGTAAGCTCTCTTCACTTCTTCTTCACGCTCAAAATTAATCCCATAACTCATCGTTGGGCGTGATCCCTCTAATGATGATGAGAGCATAATTCTAACCAAGTTATCATTGTGTGATTCGCTGACAGCAAATATTTCTTGTCCGTCTCTAAGTAAAGACGCATGCATAAATGTGCCATCCGGGAATTTCTCATGGTAGCCCAAGGTAAGTCCGAAGGCTTCTGAATAAAATGCTACAGCTTCAATGGTATTTTTGATGTATAAGGTTGCTCCTAGTTTCATCGTGTGGCCCTCCTTTTTATTTTAGTTAACTTCTCTCCCCACCAAAAACCTCAATCATCATTAACGCACCTATTTTGTAGTCTTGGACAAAAGATAATGCCGAATGCAACGAACAGGATTCACTTTGTAGCTTTGCAATTCCGGATCGTTTGGTTTAATCCGCTCATTGGGATGCAAACTCCCATAATACAAATCCTCCAAAATCATGATTATCAGGCCTCCATTTGAATGTGATCCGTATACTTGTGGAGCATAGTGCCCCCTACCAATCAAGTGTAACTGATAAAGTTGGAATATATTGTTTTTTATGCAGTATTAGCATAGATCACAACCTCAACAAAAACAAGCCTCTGTGGCGATGTTAAAGAAAATAAAGTACTCAGGAATATTAGATGTCTTTAACGATACGCTTAGAGCGCAGCGATACTTGCTCCAATAACTCGTCTTCATCAATGGTGAGCAGTTGACGGCCTTGCATTAACACTTTTCCGTTAACAATGGTGGTGTCCACATCTGCACCATTAGCGCAGTATGCGAGCAGTGAATGGAGGTTGTGTATTGGCTGCAAGTGGGGTTTTCTCATATCAATCAAGATGATATCTGCCTTCTTCCCAATTTCCAATGTGCCCACCTCATGGGCAATGCGGAGCAATTCCGCACTTCCAGCCGTCGCCATGCGAAGAGCATCCATTGCGGGAAGCTTCGTAGGATCGCCGTAATCCAACTTTTGCAGCCATGTTGCTGCCCGGATCTCCTCAAACATGTCTAACGTAGTGGCGCTGCCCGCCCCATCCGTGCCTAAACCTATAGTAATCCCTTGCTCAGCCATATCCTTAATCGGCGCTATGCCGCAGCCAAGTTTGAGATTGCTTACTGGATTATGGGACACGCCACCCCGCATACTCTTCAGATAACCGATATCACGACGATTTAGATGCACGCTATGTGCGAGGAGCACATGCGCCTTTTCAAACAAACCGAGGTGATACAAATATTCGGTTGGGGTCTGATTATACTTTTCCCGAATCGTAATGACTTCCTCCTTCGTTTCGGCCAAATGAGTATGTAACGGAATGTTCTCCTGCTCCGCCAAATCGATAACCTCTCTAAAGGGCTGCGGAGGAACTGTGTAAGGGGAATGTGGGCCCAGCATCGTCGTAATTCTGCCTTCTGCTTTACCGTTCCAGTGACGGATGAGATGGAGTGCCTCGGACATTCGCCGACCTTTGTCATTTTCGAGGAAAGTGAGCCCCCGTGTTAAAGAAGCCCGCATACCAACCTCTTCTACCGCTGCAGCGATTTCATTCATGTGGATGTACATGTCGGCGAAAGCAGTAGTACCCGATTTAATCATTTCCGCCATCGCGAGCTTCGCTCCCCAATAAATGTCCTCTGGAGTCATTCGTGCTTCAGCAGGGAGCATTTTTTGGTTCAACCAATCCATAAGTTTCAAATCGTCGGAAAACCCCCGCAACAAGCTCATGGGTGTGTGTTGGTGGGCGTTGATTAGCCCAGGCATTGCTGCCATACCCTCGCCATGAATAACCACATCTGCCCCAGTGGATATGATGGACTGAATATCCGCTAAGCGGTCTCCGTCGATGAGAATATCTCCAATATAGGGTTCCTCGTTTCCCATGGTTAAGATCGTCGCTCCTTTGATTAACGTCTTCATCGTGACAGCCTCCTTTTCTAGGGTTTATACTAAACCTTGACGTTGAGTGAGGGTCAAGAACATAAAGGGGTCTATCTCATGAAAATAAAAGAAGTCGCTGATATGCTGAAAATATCTCAGCGCGCGATTCGGTTTTACGAAGAAAAAGGTCTTATTGCTCCTTCCAAACAAGATGACAATCAGTATCGGATGTTTGACGAAGAAGATATTTGGCGCTTGCAGACGATCATTGCACTCCGGGAATTAGGAATGCCGGTTAGTGACATTAGGACTGCACTATTGGATATTGAAGCCAAAGGAAACAGTCAATTACGATATTTGTTGGAACTCCAGCGATCTGTCATGTTCACTAAGTGGGTCGAAATGCAGCAGATTATTGAGACAACAGACCAAATGATTGAAACCCTCAAGCAGGACCATGCACTTCCACTAGACGACATTTACATTCTGGCGGAGGGTTCGAGAAGACTGAGGGAACAACGGACATGGAAGGATAAGTGGGGGTATGACCGCTTGGCAGGCGTTCACGATCAGTTGGTTCAAGTGGACACTCGGAAATATGGGGACTATGATGAGGCGCTGCGCCTTGTCGTAAAGTGGGTATCAGCCATTCATGGAGAAAGAGGATTGGATATTGGAACGGGTACGGGGAATTTGGCTGGCCGACTGATCCATGAAGGCGCGGTGATGGCTGGAGTGGATCAGTCCAACGAAATGTTAAAGGAGTGTCAGCGCAAATTTCCAGAGATGGAGACCAAGCTTGGCAATTTCCTGGCATTGCCGTACCTTGACGGGAAATTTGATTTTATTGTTTCGAGCTTTGCTCTGCATCATTTGACGAGTGACCAAATGCCGCTCGCTATTCAGGAGATTCGCAGGGTATTAAAACCTCACGGACGGATCTGCATCGCGGATTTGATGATTGACGGGGAAGAAAGCACAGTCCATGAAAGTGATGAGGATTCTATTCTACTCCCCAAGCTCATTGATTTATTAGAGGATAGCGGATACATCACGAAACATCTTAAAGTAAATCGATTGTTGCATGTCATTTTAGCAGTACCTATTCGGTAAAAAAACCTTACCCCTGCGTCAAGGTTTACCGCTTTCCACGTACAAATATGTTATTCAGATTTCATACGCAATAACGTCAAGAAATCCTCGCAGATTCCAGGTGTTTTCCGGAAGCCACATAACAAATGTCTACTGTTGGTGCGGCAAAACGTCTGATGTCACGACAGTTGCTTCTAAGCCGGTTCACTCTTTCTATTGCTGGCTGCACTTGAGCTGGATCATGCGGGAAGCCCGTAGCAATGACAGCGTCTAGTAGTGAAGTACATTGAATACTGGCTTAAATCGGTGCACATACAATACGGTGAACCGTATCATAAATAGCGGCAAATTTTTTGCGGATACATTTCAGAGCTATTAAACAGGATAATACAGTTAATAAAAGAAACTTTCTGGCGATAAATGAGCAAGGGAGGTCAATAAGATTATCGAAAAATATGGAAGTGACAGAGAGCGCTTTCTAATGGATTTAATGAATTTGATGGTGCCGGTAAAAGGGGGAACCATTGAATTACGCGATTATATTAACACAAATAAATGGCTTAGCTCTGACTACACGTTATCAGACCCTGGTAGTAATAAAAAAGCTATTACATGGACTGAAACGATCGAACCTTTCCATGTAATGAAGTATCCGGTAACCCGGCAGTTGTATCATTTTGTCATGGATGAAGAAGAAGTAGAACCGAATGTGAATAATCTTCCAATTACGGAAGTTTCGTGGATGGATTCGCTTGTCTTTTGTAATGAATTGTCCAGAATGCTTGGAAGGACAGAATGCTACACATTCACAAATGAAAGTGAGAACACAATATATAACAAGACAGCCAATGGCTTTCGATTACTGTCAGATGCTGAATGGCAATATGCGTGCAAAGCGGGAACTACGGGATACCGATATGCAAGAATTGATCAAATTGCATGGTATCAAGAAAACTCCAATGGTTCCGTCCATCAAGTAGGACAACTGCTTCCTAATCCATGGGGACTTTTTGATACGATTGGGAACGTTTGGGAATGGTGCTGGGATCTATATGATACTGAACGATATGGGAACTATAGAGTCTTCCGGGGAGGTAGCTGGGCTGAAGTTGAGAACAACTGTGGTTCTACCAGTAGAAGGAAAAGCATGCCCGATTTCAAGATAGATGATCTTGGTTTTAGAATAGCCCTTACAAAACCTTGAGAACGTGACATCAAGCATGCCGAAATTGACTTAAATTCATCATGAATACCATTACAACTAAAGATAGTCTACTTGATAAAGCGGGCTATTTAAAGCACTGAGAATTTACTTCTATTGGATTAATATGGCATAATAAAGAGAATATAAGTTCTTGAGTGATTATTTTTTATAATGGAGGAATGTAGCATGGGGATTTCTATTTATTACACTTGTACGAGAAATCATAACCTTACCAACAGCGAGAAACAAGAGATCACGGCCATCATTGATAAATACAATGTGGGTTTTGAAATGAAGGATATTGGAGAAACATTTTCTGTTTATGACTATGATCAGGAGGAACCAACAGTAATCTTTGCAGGTGCAACAAAGCTGCCCCTATCAGACAATTTTGAAGATACATTGCATGCGCTGTTTTATTGGTTGACCTGTTTGACGGATATTAGAAGAAGTATTTCTAATGGGGATTGGCATGTGCATCTAGATGATACGGATGTTATTTGGGATGAGGAAACGGGTTGGCACATGCCCGGCGATTAGTATTCTAAGGTGTAATCTATTTGGAGGTGAGTAAGATTTCTCAAATCGATGAATTATACACAAAAATAGAGGATTTATTAGCTGAAAAAGTTGTGGATGAAGACATTGAGTACTTTGAAGATTACAAGAAGATTACTGGAGTAATGGATAAACAGATTGACGACTTTGAAAGAGATTTTAACATTTTATTACCAACAGATTTCAAGGCGTTTTATGCAATTAAGGATGGCAGCGGTTATCCGCTTAATCTTTTATATACTTCATATGGAGATAGTGTTATTCCATTCACCTTGCTTTCCTTAGATGATATTAGAGACACGAAAAAGTTTTTCTGCGATCGTGATAATTTAATGAGCGAATATTATAGCGATGAGGAAATTAGTAAGTTAGATTCTCGTATTAAGCCCTATTTATTTAACAAGCGTTGGTTTCCTTTTGCACAGGTTGTAGGTGGGGCAATGTATTTAATGATAGACTTTGACCCAACAGAACATGGTACAGTTGGGCAAGTTATCTTTTATGTGCATGACCCTGATTTTGTATATTTTATAGCTCCAACATTTTCAGGTCTTTTACAGGATACTATTCAAAATCTTGAAGATGATTGGTATGAAGAGTGC
Source organism: Paenibacillus sp. FSL P4-0338 (assembly GCF_038002365.1). NCBI lineage: Bacteria > Bacillati > Bacillota > Bacilli > Caryophanales > Paenibacillaceae > Paenibacillus > Paenibacillus sp. FSL P4-0338. Next base: position 2,313,762 of record NZ_JBBOCG010000001.1, read on the forward strand.
CGATGAAAATAATGCTGTTACCCAACGAAAAGGAACTAAAATGAAGAAAGGTCGATCAATTTTCGAGAAGGTGATTAACGTGATATTTACAAAGTGCCTGCTGCACGAAGTACAGCATCTCATCCATGATTATACTCATACCTTATCCTCGCCATTTGACTCTTTTCTGGAGGAACACATTCTTGCATCTGATTTTTACGTAATCTGTGATGAAATAAGAGAGATTGGCTATTTTGCGATTCATGATGGCCAACTGCTTACGCAATTTTACATTCAGCCCTCATATGTTAAGGATGCCCAAACGTTATTCAGCCAAGTGATTGAACAGTATAGGGTGAAGTCTCTCTTTGTTCCCACTTGTGATGAGTTGTTTCTTAGTTTGGCTTTGGATAAAGACTTTCAACTCACCAAACAGGCTTACTTCTTTCAGGATAGCCAGCTAAAAATTCCGGAAAATGAATCTTATAAAAGCGACGTTTTTGCTCCGGCAACATTGGACGAACTCCTCCCCATTCAACATATGTGCGGGGAATTCCTTGATCAATATGAAAAAAGGATAGTTAACGGGGAACTCTTTACGTATTACCGGGGCGCTACCCTACTGGGAATTGGGGTTTTGGAAAAGAGCAAAATGCTTCATGGCCTGGCGAGTATTGGCATGTTTACAAACGAGGCGTATCGCAAGCAAGGAATTGGAAAAAGTATTATTCTTAAATTAAAAAAATGGTGTTATAGCCATGACCTTTCGCCGATTTGCGGATGCTGGTATTATAACGAGGCTTCCAAAAGAACTTTGGAAAACGCGGGTATGATAACAACAACCAGACTTTTGAACATAAAAGTCAATCTGCCTGAAAAGAATTAAAACTTGCCGTTACAGACAGCGCGGTGAACCGTATCATAATTTACAAACGAAACATTACGCAAACAGGTAAGGTTAGTTGAACGACAACAGCAGCAGTCTAAGACTTATTTAGTCTAATTCTGCTGCTGTTACTTTACACACGCGGCAACTTATTACCCAATCTTCTTCCTAAAACTAAACCGCGCCCCGCCCAGCTCCGAGCGGGAATAGGTCAGCTCCCCGTTCAGCCGTGCCGCAATCTGGCGGCAGATGGCTAGCCCGAGGCCAGTTACTCCATTAGCTCCGGTATAGAAACGCCCGAAAACGGCTTCACGCTCCTCCTCGGCCAGACCCGGGCCGTTATCTTCAATATGGATCGCCCACGCTGCTCCAGGAACCTCCGGGTCCACCCGGATAACCACCTGATCTGTGGTATGCCTAACCGCATTCTGCAATAGATTGACCAGGATACGGAACAGCTGCTCACCGGGAATCGTAACCTGCAGGCTCTCCCCTTCCACGGTGAGCTTCAGGTCCCGCCGGCTGGCCTCCGGCATGAGCAGCATGGCGGCTTCTTCGGCCATGGTTCGCAGGTCAACGGTGGCGGCAGGCCAATGCTCGTCTACGGCTTCCAGCCGGGAGAGCTGGAGCAGCTTGTCTACCATATCAATCAAGCGCTGCGACTGGGTGGTGATTACCTCCAGGCCTTCCTCCTGCGTGACCACCTGATCCTGAATGGCGAACACGAAGCCGTGGATGGACATCAGGGGGGTTTTTAGCTCATGTGAGATATTCTGCAGGAATTCAAGCTGGTTGCGCTGATGCTGCTGGATACGCCCCGACATGGACTGGAAGGTGGTCATCAGCTCCCCGATCTCGGTCCGGTCTCCCTGCGGAAATGGATTGCCCTGCGCATAGGAAGGTTCATATCGCCCAACGGCTTCCTTCAACCGGTTCAGCGGCCGCACCACCCGTGAGACGGCGAACAACCCGATCGCAAGAATCACCACAAAGCTGACTCCGATAGACAGCAAAGTAGTTCGCATTAGTGAGCCGTATAAGGCTCTAAGCGAAGATAGCGGCGAATAGATGAAGATTTCATCGGACAGCCCTCTAAGCTTTTCTTGCGCATATAATACCTTCCTGCCGTGCAGGAGGGCTATTCCATTTTTTCCCGTAGGCGTGTAATGCAGCTGCTTCCCTTCTTCTTTCTCATTGCTGGCGTCAATAATCTTCTGATCCGCATCCAGAATCATATAGTCCGCGTTCATCATCAGTCCCTTGACGACATACTTGAACTGCGTGCTGTTCAGATTGTTGAGGTCACCATCGCTTAGCAGCTTCTGCGCCTTCCCTACCTGTCCATGCAGCTCAGCCTTCACCTGATTCATCAGGATGTCGTCGATCAGATGCACGAACAGCATCACCGTAATCGCTACAGTGACGAGCATGGCAATGCAGAGCGAGAACAACATTTTACCGCGAATGGTCCGCATGGCTACACCTTCCGCACGGATGCACGGTATCCGAAGCCCCACACCGTATCAATTAGAAGCGTGGAGTGGTGCTCGGCGAGCTTTTTACGGATTCTTTTGACCACATCATCTACAACCCGGACATCCCCGAAAAAGTCATATTCCCACACCTGCTGAATCAGATGCTCGCGCCCGAAAGGCCGTTCCAGGTGAGAGGCCAGGAAGAGCAGGAGATCGAATTCACGGGAGGTCAGACTCACATCCTCCGTATTCACCTTCACTGTCCGGTAATCCGCATCAATCTCCACATTCCCGGATTTGCAGACTTGCTTCGCCGTCACCACCTGGGAGATCTCCTCCGCAGCAGCATTGCCCGCTCTAGCCAGACGCAGCATAGACTTCACCCGGCCCACCAGCTCACGCGGATTGAACGGCTTACTCAGGAAGTCACTACAGCCCAGCTCCAGCCCCTGAATCCGGTCACTCTCTTCGCCGCGTGCAGAGATCATAATAATAGGGAGTTCGGTGAAGGTACGTAGTTCGGTGAGCAGCGCCAGACCGTCAATCCCGGGCATCATAATATCGAGAATCAGGCAATCCGGGTGCTCTACACGGACATGCTCGATCAGCGTGCGGCCGCTAGAGAACGAAGTTACGTCATACCCTTCCTTACGCAAATATTCAGAGAGCAGCTGTAAAATGAAAAGATCGTCGTCTACGACTACTATTTTGGCCATTATGTATACCCCTTTACCGTCCTAATCTAGCTCTATCATACAGGGTTATATAGGTAGATTAAAGAAAGGACTCGTCTTAATCCTCGCCTTCCCCTGTTTCGAAAAAAATGTGAAGCTCTGTTCTTACATATCCGCAGACTGACCGTCACAACATGTCTCACTCCTCAATAGTATACAACTAAAGGGGGAGTGATTATGACTCGCAGGGTTAGCAGATTCCTCTCATGCCTACTGGCTGTTGCAGTTCTAACATTGGGCATCCACATCGCCGCAGCTTCTGCTGTCAGCAAAGTCTCCATTACATCCACGACGGTCATCCAATCCGGGATCAAGGTCGGGCCTTACACTAGCAACGCCGCATTATCCAAAGAAGAGCAAGCCGAAGCCTATCGTAATTATAAGAATCTGACACGTGTCGTTATGATAGACAAGTATGTAATGTCCGGTCAAGGGAGCAAGACAAAGATTGGTATTGGTGCAGGCTTCATGTTACCCGGCGGATACATTATCACTAATAATCACGTGGCCCCCGCCAGCTATAATGGAAAGAAATTGCGCTTCCAAATCACTTTTTATGCGCAAAAATCGGACGGGTATCTGCTAGGCACACTTGTGGCAACAAATCTTAAGGATGACCTCTCCCTGCTGAAGATTGACGCTAACAAAATCCCAAAAACCTATCAGGACAGCTATTTCAAGGAGTTCAAGCTTGTGCCAACAGCCAATGAAAAGGTGACGGTCATCGGGCACCCTACTAAGCCAATAGGAAATTCGGAGACTGGGAATACCAAGAGGTACCCCTGGACACCGCTCTACGGAACATTCACCGCCGATGATGTGGCCGTAATCCGCAAATCGAAAAATGCGTCAACACCCGATGTGTACACGCACTCCATGGAATTCAATGTGCAGACCTGGCCCGGAAACAGCGGCAGTGCTGTCATAGATTCGAGCGATAAAATAGTCGGCGTAATCTCCTCCACGATCCTTGGTGAACCCCGTTCCTTTGCCACCAGTTCGAAGCTTATCTTACAGTTCATCGAGGACAACCATTTGTCTGAAGCTATTTTTGGACACGCCGTAGACGGAGGTTAGAGTTAGTTAGATGTATAGATCAAAAGACGGGACTCTTCATGAGCCCCGCCTTCTGTGTTTATAAGTATGTTGCTGCGGAAGACTGCAATGGATGCATTAGCATTATTTCTTCTTTGGTGTCACGATGATCTTGCCGGCCGATTTGGAAGGTGTCACAGCTTTGGATACTGTTTTGTGTTTGGCATGTGAGGCTACTGTCTTTCCTGCTGCTTTGTGCTTGGTTGGCGTTGTAGACTTGACCGGACTTTTAGTGGCTGCTGTACTCTTCACAGAGGTTACTGCTTTAGCAGGAGTCGAAGCTTTCACTGGAGTTATCTTGGCTGGAGTGGAAGATTTCACCACTGGTGCAGTCACCTTCACCTCTTTCACTGATTTCACAACAGGTGCCGTTGCTGCGAATGCGCTTGTTGAGCCGCCCACTACACTCACTACTGCCAACACTGCGATTACTCTTCTTGTCCATTTGATCATTTCAATCACCTCTTCTTTGAAAGTATCTTCATCTTAGCAGGCGATTGCGGGAATTCTGTGGAACAAGTATGAGTAAAGTATATGAAAATAGCGTTATAGAGTAATCCAGACCAATACGGTCCAGGTACCCCCTTGCATGACCCCGTCTGATCTCCCCATAGTCAACAACGATATCACGTATCCATTCATTTCTTGAAAATTTGCCGGGGTCTCGATGCCAGGTTATTAGAGCTTTAGAATGTCTTATATACGAAGTATTCAACCGCTCTTCCCTGCTCTTTTCGTCAACATTTCCAGGATTTCCAGATAACCGCTTCTTCGGGCATGCTCAATCGGACTAGCGCCTTCGGAATCGGCAAGATTCACGTCTGCCCCATGATCGATCAGCAGTTGTACAATAGCCTGATGTGCCTCTCCACCATCACCCAGAAGAACCGCCTCCAGCAGTGCCGTCCAGCCAAGATTGTTGATATGATTCACATCGACGTCAGAAGTGGTCAGCAGCTCTTCCACAACGTCCACATGACCGCGTTCAGCAGCAGGAATCAGTGCCGTTCCCCCAAACCGGTTCAGGATGGATGTATCCGCACCTGCGGCAATAGCCACCTTAACGAAATCAAGCATCCCTTCTGCTCCCGCATAAAGAAGCGGATTGTCTAAGCGGTTATCGCGAATATCGATGTCCGCCCCTTGTTCAATCAACAATTTGAAAAGCTCTAATTGATTCGTGTGTACAGCGATCATTGCAGGTGTTCTGCCTGAGGAATCTGTAGCGTCGATATCAGCCCCCTCTTCCAGTAAACGGGTCACACGATCCATATCGCCTTGCTGAACAGCAGCCCATAGTTGTTGATTTAACTGATCCATTCCATGGTTCACCTCCTGAGTATTTCCCTGCCCAGACCGTTCATTACATAGGGACGAGCAATGTCTGTAAGCACACCGGTCCCGCTCTTCTCCCCGGCATTTAACCAATAATGTGCAGCGCCATAGATGGCTGAACCTGTCATGGCCGCCATCATTTTGATATGATGAACGTCCGCCCTATAACGGTCATCCCCTCGCAGAAAAATGTTTTCTATGGTTTGCTGCAGCAGTTTTTTTATTTTGTCATCGACCAGCTTAGCCATCGGATTGGAATCTATTCTGCAGATCCGATAAAAATCCACGATGTATTGGTGCGTCATTATGATCAACTGTTCACATATATCATCCGTGAACTCCTGTGCATTCACCACTTGCTCAGGAATTCTCTCATGAAAAGCCTGTTCTGTGACTTCGTCCAGCAAAGCATATTTATCTTCAAAATGGGCATAAAAAGTGGCGCGGTTAATGGTTGCTTCCTGAGCGATATCTTTGATGGTGATTGCATCAAATCCTTTTCTCTGCAGCAAATCTCTGAACGCTGTTCTAATTAACTCTCGTGTACGCAATACCCTCGGATCTTCCTGATTTACCATCCCTATATCTCCTTGTTAAACATCAATTATCTTAATGTGTTGCCTATGCAACTTTCCTCTAACTCTGCCGGTTGAACTCTCAAGCAGGCAATATTATTATCATATCAAACAGGTGTTGCTTAAACAATCTGTGAATCATTCTTATGTTTAATTTAAGAGGAGGATTTAATCGTGAAAGCTATTGCTTTGACAAGCTTTGGAATTCCCGAAGCGCTAGAAGAACTGGAAGTACCCGTTCCCGCACTCACCGACACACAGGTTCTCGTCGAAATGCGCGCCTCATCCATCAATCCCGCAGATGTTCTATTTCGCAGCGGCGCAATTCTTGAGAGTCCGATGGCCGATAAATTCCAGGATCTATTTCAATTACCGCTTGTTCTTGGTAATGAAGTAGCCGGCATTGTTAAAGAGGTTGGCGGGAAAGTCCGGCATTTCAAGCCGGGGGATCGTGTCATGGGAATGATTCCGAGAGGTTCCTACATGGACTATGTTGCCGTGGAGGAAGATCTCCTGGCCGTTATTCCTGAGAGCCTTTCCTTCGAAGAGGCCGGCGCTGCGCCTGCCGTTGCCTTGCCAGCCTGGCAAGCGCTGTTTGAGCATGGCCATCTTCAACCGGGACAACGCATCCTTATTCAAGCTGGCGCTGGAGGAGTAGGACATGCTGCAGTCCAGTTAGCGAAGCAACATGGAGCATATGTAATCGCAACTGCGAGGGACTATAATCACGATTTCGTCAAAGGACTCGGTGCTGACGAGGTGATCGATTACTCGAAAACCGACTTCACCACCCAAATCACAGAGTCTGTTGATTTTGTATTGGATTCTGCTATGGACCCCGCCACTTTCGGTACCGGGTTACCGGGAGACATCGGAAGGAAGAACTACTCGGTCATCAAGGATGGCGGAACCTTTATTTCACTGGTGGCATTCGCGCTCAATCAACAACCGAAGGTCCGCGGTATTCACGCCTACTTCTTCCAGGCAAGAGCTAACCGTACCGATTTTGAATCCATTGTCCGCCAAATGCAAGAGAATAAACTGAATATCCATATAAATGAGGCCTATCCCTTCACTGCCCAAGGCCTTCTTCAGGCGTATCGCAAAAGTGAAGAGTCAACCAAACGGGGGAAAATCATCATATCGAAGAATCTTGGTTAAATGCCATTCCTGGCGGGATTGGAATTTATAATCTGCATGAAGAAAGCTTTATCCCCTAAGGGTTAGAGCTTTCATATCTCATACACCGGTCAATGACCGGCTGGCCGCTCAGGTGGAGCATGTCATGGTGATCTTCGCAGAGGAGCCATTGAAGCTTTTTGGAGATCAGGTAATACTCATTCAGGTGGCATAACTCAGGGATCACCTGGAGAATCGCCACCGTCTTCCCCTCATAAAGCCACAGCTTATCATACCGATCCTCGGCAATGAACCAGATGGATTCATCTTGGATGATGTCTCTTTGCTTGGCATAGTCTTTGTCTACGAAGCTGGCGCTATACTGGGGTTCCTGCAGCCGGTTCCAGCCCCAGTGTAAGCCCTGCGTATGATGGGTCTTTACCAGAAACCGTTCCTCAATTTCACTCAAAATGCGCCTCCACTGGTCTTTGCGAACTTCATGTAGCCCTCTCCGGTCCAGCTTCAGCGACTTGATTAATTCTTCGATCTCTGCGCGGACAGATAGGGAATCCATTCTACTCCCCCACCTTGTTCTCTACGAATTTCAACCGCTGTGAATAGTAGTCCTCTGCAACCTTATTCTCCATTAACCCCAATGTCGTAATATCCACAATTAGAGGTATGGAAAAGCGTAAGCGCGGCATTGTTCGACCTGAGGGTGTATCCCCATCTTCAATTACAAATCCCACTCCCTCCAGATTAAGATCAGAAGATTGGGGTGCCTCATAATTACTCAAGACCCGCTCCCCCCGAAGTTGTAACTGGTTCCCTTCCGCCGTCCAATGGAAGGTCTCAATCAATATCGAGTCCCAATTCATGATCTCAATCCAACCAAACCCATTGTCCTGAAAAATAATCCGTTCATCCCCTTGCGCCCCAGGCCCGTACATACAGTCCACCGACCAAATTCCTGTCAGTTTATTCACTATTTTTCTCCCCTCTCATCTGAATCATATTATATTTGAACAGCAGCGTAATCCCGAGATTCATCAGAAAATGCACAAGGATCGGGACCAGCAAATTATCCGTCTGCCCATAGACCCACCCGAAGACCAGGCTCGGGATAGTGATGTTCAGTAGCATTAGCGGCTTCGTGTAGTACTGGACATGCATTCCCACAAACAGCACCGTAGTGATTACGATAGCGACCCGGAGGTTGGGAAGGTAGAGGGTGAGTACATTTTGTATAATTCCCCGGAAGAGCAGCTCCTCAAATAACGCACCGGCAAAAGTGAAGGCAAGGATTGCCGTGAGCGAGTAATTCTGATAGCTCTTATTCGTTTCATCAATATAGCTGGCAGGCGTAATTAGAGTCAGGATGATTCCGAACAGCAGCAAGCTGATTGGGGGAAGGACAACATACATTGCCAGTTGCAGCGGATTTCCAAAGGATAACAGGTCCTTCAGGTTCAGGACTTCGTAGATAACAAGGGCAAAGATAACGGCTGCGCTGATCAGGGCGAAGGCGAGGAAAACCAGTACAGCGTCTTTCGGATTGAATTCTTTTTTGCCTGGTGGCGGGGTCCCAGTAGCACGATTCATAGCATAGCTTCTCTCCTTGTCTTCCAGGTTCTATTTCTCCACGGACAACAGATTCATATAGTTCATCACTTCAGCAATCAGCAATTCCCCTGCTACGATAACATATCCTGTACTTTCCCAACAACCTGTATAGCCCGCAATGGCACAACCCGAAAGATTGCATGAATGGTATATGATTGAGCTATCTGGGAGGTTCTTGCACAAAATCACGGATAATTAGCGCTTGCTTTTTTATATCTCATCCCTTATATTATTTGATGTATCAATCATTGACCCATCAATCATTGAGGAGTCAACTAAATTTCAAAAGGAGGGAACCGATGAATGAGGGCTTAACTGAAAAGTGTATTTTGCAAAGGATGCAGTCTTTGAATACCCGGATCAGCAGCGCTTTTTCCGGCTGTACCGGCCTTAGTGCCTCCCGCTTCCGTTTGCTGCAAGAACTTCTTGCTACCGAGGAAGTAAGCCAGAGCGCCCTGCAGAAATCCCTTGGCATTGACGGTGCCGCGGTGACCCGCCATTTAAAGCAGCTAGAGTTACTCCAATTTGTCAATCGGCGTACCTGCCCGGACGATAACCGCATGACTCTCGTAAGTCTCAATGAGAATGGCCGGCAGCATGTTAATCATTTTTTGCAGGCTAATTCAGAAGTAGTGGAAGGACTGTTTGCCGGCTTCGATCCCGAAGAACGCCAGGCTTTGGCAGACATGCTGGAACGGATGCACCATAATGCCCAGAACCTCTAATCCCTCGAAGGAGCTGTCTAATATGAGCAGTATACAAAAAGTTCAAGATTTCATGGAAGTGGTTAAAAGCCGCCGGTCGGTCAAGCTTTATGATTCCTCCGTTACCATCAGCCGGGAGGAAATGTCGCAAATGCTGGAAGAAGCTTCGCTGGCCCCCTCCTCCGTCAACTTGCAGCCTTGGCGTTTTGTCGTGATCGAAAGTCCTGAAGCCAAAGCCAAGCTACTTCCGTTGGCCAGCTCCAACAGCAAACAGGTGGAGACATCTTCCGCGGTAGTGGCTGTATTCGGTGACCTGAATTTCCCCGAGTATATGGACGAAATCTTCAGCGACACGGTTGCATCTGGCTACATGCCACAAGAGGTGAAGGAGCAGTTCATGGCTGCCTACTTGCCCCTCCTGCAAAGCTTGTCGTTGGAACAAAAACGCGATACCGTATTAATTGACGCCGGTCTGGTGTCCATGCAGTTCATGCTGGTTGCGCGTGCGCACGGCTACGACACCAATCCCATAGGCGGATACGATAAAAACCAGATTGCCGGTGCCTTCGGACTGGATGCACAGCGTTATGTGCCGGTTATGTTAATCTCCATTGGCAAAGCCGCGGCCGCCGGCCACCCTTCCACCCGCCTGGCGGTTGACCGCACGACAGTATGGCACTAAGCTGTACACAGCATCGGCATAGCCGGAAGCTTGTGTTCAGCGCGCAGCAAAAAGCTCTTGGGATGATCCCAAGAGCTTCTTGCTTGTATACCGGCGGAGTCCTCTTTATTGCATCCCCTGCATAATAGCATTGATAATGCCTTGCTGGGTGACGGTGTTGTTATAACGGTTGAACAGGGCGAAGCCATGCTGGCCGTTATAGCCATTGTCCCAATAGACCGGTACGGCCTTGTACTTCTTGGCGGTTGCGGTTACGGCTTTGGCATAGGCGGCACGGTAGTTATTATTGCTTGAATCGTAGGATGATTTGTCAATCGAACCGAATTCACCGATCACTACAGGGTAACCTTGAGTCGTGAATTTATTGTACATGGATTGGAGCTGCGAGTTCAGGTAATCCTCCTGTCCCCAGGTGGATTTTTTGGCAGGGTTCGTCGCTGACGCTCCCCACTGCGTGATATTCCCCGATTCCTCACCGGCAAAATCCCAAGGGGAATAGTAGTGGGCGGAGATCATGATTCTTTTTTCCGGGCCGGGTATGGTGGATGATCTGTAATTGTCAGTTGGGAGCACGAACCCGTAATTGCCCGCCGTGTAGTCGATATTTGTGTTCCACCCCGGAATCAACAGCCATCTGGCGTTATTGTTGCCGCCTGTCTGTCTGACCGTATCCACAAAGATCTGATTGTAAGCATTCAGGTTGGCGTAGTACGCCGGATTCGGATTGTTGTAGCTGCCGTCGAACACCTCGTTCATCGACTCCAAAATCAGCCGCTCGCCATAATTAGCGAACTTATTCGCGATCTGTTGCCACACCTTCTGATACTTCTGCTTAATGGCTGTCTGGTTGCCGCTATTCACCAGAAGCCAGCTGCCCTGAACAGAATTGAAGCCGTCCCCGTGAATATTAATGACGACATACAGGCCTTCATTATAGGCGTAATCCACGACTGCTTTCACACGATCCAGCCACGCTGAGTTGATCGTATAGCCGGGGGCGCTCCCGATATAATTCAGGTAGGAGACCGGGATGCGGATGGTTTTGAAGCCTGCTGCTTTGACCTTTTGGATCAGCTGCGGCGTAATGGCCGGGTTATTCCAGGCGGTCTCGCTGGGAATCCCGTTCACCGAAGCTTCGAGCGAGTTGCCCAGGTTCCATCCGGCCCCCATCTCGCTGACAATCTGTGAAGCCTGCAGCGATCTGAAGTCTGAAGTCAGCGCAGCTGACGTTTCTTCCGCAGAGGCGCGGGAACCCGTGCTGCCGAGCAAGGTGGAAGCCAGTAATACTAGAGCTACGCTGTATACTCCGTACTTTTTGATTTTGGCTAACATATTAGAACCTCCGTTCTTATAGTAATTGCGTCACACGAAAACGGTTACAAGCTTATTTATGGACGACGAAATTGCTTGGATTGCATTCTTATTATCAGGCAAGACACAAGCATCGCTATAGACATTCCGAACATCAAAATATATCCATTATAAAACAGAGTATTGGTATATTGGTTAATCCAGCCGAAACGAAACCCGGAGAATGGGTCAACATCTACGTTTGCGCGCAGTTAAAGTTAAGGCTCAATCCCCCACACCAACTGTCCGTTCACATAACCCGTAACCTGCTCATGATCGGCGAACTGGGTGCTGGTGGCATTGAAGGAATAGTCGTTGGCCTGATTGTAGCCCGACCAGTTGATCTTAGCGAAGCGGGTCTGGATCTCGGCGCTCTGGCCGGGGTTCAGGGTGCCCGCAGCACTGGTGAAGCCAATCTCCAGAGCATAATCCGCACCGGCGGCCGGGGTGTCCAGCTTCACGAAGGTCCCGGTGACGTTCGCATTTCCGATGCTGGCCCAGTCGGTCCAGAAGCTCTGCTGTTGCTCGCCGTCGATTGTATAGTAATAGCGGAGCTTCACATCGCTGAGCTGGACCGGTGCATTCCCGGTGTTGATTACTTTGAACTTGGGTGCGATTCCATTGGTTGAAGCACCGGTGCTGCCGTTGTAGGCCTGAATGGTCAAGTCACCTGAAGGCAGCGGAACGCTGCTATCCTCTACGTTCACAGTAAGCACAACCTCTGCTCCGCCGCTAAAATGAAAAGTGACCGCATGCTGGCCGAGCGGCAGCGTGGCAAGATAAGCCTTTCTCAGAACAACCGCAGTGTCTGTGGCCGTATAGTCCTGACCGGAGATAAGGGTGTAATTGCCGCTCTTCAGGCTTGTCAGCTGATGCCCCTGTAAGGTAAGCGCTACGGAAATATCCTGTGCAAGATTCGCCGCCCGGTCAAACACCGCATGGTCTGGTGAGATGGCAGCACCTGGCGTTGTATCGATGACTTTTACTTTTAACACGGGATCTTGGCCCTGATTGAAATCCAGGACGATCGAATGCTCGCCAACCGGCAGCGTTGCCAGGAACGCCTTAGTGAGCAGCAGTGTGTTCCCGCTTAAGGTATAGTCCTCGTTCTCAGTCAACACGGTAGTGCCGGAACGAAGGGCCGTTAACGTGTTGCCGTTCAGATTCATAGTGACGGTCTGGTCGGCCTGATGCGCCTGAGCTTTGTCAAATTCCACCATGGATGGCGTAATAGACGCACTCGGATGAGGGTTATTCCCCTTCAGATCAGGCAGCTCGTCTAGCGTAATGACATAATCACTCTGATACAGAGTGGTCAGCGTAGCCGGGAAATTGAACGCCGTGCTCATCAGATGCTCTCCGTACCATGGCAGGAAGTAGAGCCAGCCTGCTTTTTCATCGGTCAGATTCTGCACGCTTGGAACGGTGTCGTTCTCGGTCATGGCTACCATCTTCTTGCCGCCAGTCAGATCCACCAGCTGATAAAAGGTCGAGCTAATCGCATCCTCATTCGGCACGCCGGACAGTCCATCATAGCGGTTGTAGATGGTGTTGTATTTATCGTAGCCGACAATATCCACCTGATTATCCCCTGGATACCAGGCCGGAGAAGTGCTGTACACATAGCTGTTATAGGTCCAGATCAGGTTGTGCAGGCCGTAAGTCTCTGTAAGTTCAGTATAAAGCTGATCCCAGAGCTGCTTGTACACCTCCGCACCTGCCGAAGCCCACCAGAACCACGCCCCTTCTCCATTCAGCCCGCCGTTGCCTTCTGCCTCATGGTAAGGACGGAAGATCACGGGCACGTTGTTGTCCTGCAGAATCTGCAGCTGCTCCGCCAAGTCCTTGATCGCCTGCTTCAAGTATTTGTACTCCTTGGTCCCTGGAATCACAGCATTAGCGGTATTGAAATTGGTCTCGGTTGGTTTGTAGGTCGCCTGCTTCCAATCCACAAATTCCCCTAGCTGATAGGAGGTGAAGTCACGGGGAACCGTAAGATGCCAGCTATTGGTCGCAATCCCGCCCTTGGTATTCACCCAGTCGATCATGCGGGCGGTAGTGCCATCCTCCCAGCCATACAGCGGATTATAGTTCATAAGGTCGAACCCGCGGACTGCCGGATATTTCCCGGTCAGATTGTGAATCCAGTCGAACTCCAGCTCGGAGTTGCCGTCATTCCCTCCGCCGTAAATCTCCTGCTGGCCCGATAGCATATGCTTCCCGTATACCTCCGTCAAATAATTCATCAGGAGCTGGGTTTCGGGCGTGGCCTGAGCATCAGAGAGAACGGGCTGTACAATCAGGGGGTCCAGGTTCGCATGATCCACCGTTAAGGCGTCGAAATAAGCGAATCCCCAGCCTGCTTTTACCTGAATAGTATTGCTGCCTTGATTCAGCTTGTGATAGCCGAAGTTGAACTCCTTCCACGTAGTGGTGTAGGGCAGCATATACGAACCCTTCGCAGCACCGTTAACGATTAATGCCTGCTGTCTGCCATCCGGGCTCAGCTCCTGCATATAACGGGTCGAGATCGTATACATCCCGGTTGCCGGGACAGTTACAGTGTAGGTTAGCGTACCGGAGTTCTGCATCCAGACAAAACCGCTTCCCGAATATCCGGGCTTCGGCGTTCCGTAAATCTGGGTCGTCACTTGCAGATCCGGGGTGAGCTGGGCATTCTCGCTTTCGATGGTGATCAGTGCAGGGTCAGCGCGGGCCGCAGGCGGTGCAGTAAGCCCTCCAAGCAGCAGCGTACACGCTAGCAGCATTGTTCCTGTTCTTTTGAGCCATTTCTTCATTTTCTTCTTTCCTCCCCATGAACAAAATGGTAAAACCTTGGTTAAACTATCAGATCATGGTTGCGCTTTCATAGCAAAGATAGCATGTATTCCATAATTTGTAAATACAAATTAGCAAGTATGCCCAGTGGTATGAATTGCAGAGTGGAAGGAATGTTCTGTTTATTGCGCACGGAGGGAATCTAGTGGAAAAAGTACAACTATTCGAGCACTAACGGGGTGCTTGAAAGGGGTATAATTCGGCAGGAACAAGTGCCTTTTTTCGAAGCTAGGTTTCCTTGTTGATTGGCTTCTGTGCCCCTATCCTGCAGGCCCCTGCGATTTCGCAGGAGCTTGTCCGCATTAAGAGCCTCTTATGCTATTCACGGAGCAAAAACCTCCGGGTTGTCGCTCGTCCAAGCACCGATGCAGCCGATCAGGCAGGCTGTGCAGCTTTTCAGCACCCGCCCGCTCAGGCTGTCCTCATACTCTAAGACGATATTGATGCCCTGCCCCCGCCAAGCGAGAATCCGGCCGGAGAAGCCGGGCCACTCACATTCCTCATCCATCGCGGGCTGGCCGTATGCCGCCATCGCTTGTACCGGAGAGGAGCTCATTGCAAGGCTCCCGGGAAGCAGCCCGGGATAAGGAGTCTTGACCCGGTCATCCGCTCCGGGTGCGAGGAATTGAACAGCACCGATAATCCATTCTTGCGGGTCTGGATGCCGGAGTCCGGTCAGATTCTCCAGCTTGGGTCCGCGGTACAGATCCATGCGTAGTGATGATTTCGCTGTCCAGACGATTTCGTCGTTGAAATAGCTTTTTGGTGTGGGCAGTCTCCGGACACCGTAAGGCTTCAGCAGGGCCTGGATACGCTTGGGATCATACGGCTGGCCCAGCATTTCCACCAGTTGCTCGGAGGGTTGCTTCGTGGTCATGTGTTTCCTCTCCTCTTCACTTGTTCTTCTGTAATCCGCTCTTATTATAGCAAAAGCGCACTCCCAGATGAAGCTCAAGGAAGCGCGCTCACTTGCAGGTGCCATCCTAACGAAAGCTTAGTTGGCGTTGCTGAATTTCAGGCCCTCCTTGCCCAGTTCAAAGCCATACGCCTTGGCCAAAGCCTGAAGCTCACTGTCTTCCAGCAGCTTAATCTCCTTAACAGCGTTGTCCTTGTCTCTGATGACCCGGAAATCAGCCGAGCCGTTCCCGTCATAGTAGAATTTGTTGAACTTGCCTTCATGCTGAAGGTCAGGGTCCATGAACAGGCGGATATGCTTGCTGTTGTAAAGGAAGCGGTCCTGGGCCTTGTCATACGTTAAGCCGTAGGCTACATAATCCTTCAATGCATCGTAATTGAAATCGGTGAGAGCTCCGCTTCCATCCGACGATGCTGCGGCCGCATCCGGCCCGCTGCTGTCACCAGTCTCCATTGCGCTCATTTGCGCAGCGCCGCTGTCTGGTTGCACTCCGCTCACGGCCCCGCTGGACTGCTCTGCGAACGCCGATACCGCTCCGGCCACCAGAATGACTGATATGGCTGCTGTCAATACCGTCATTTTCTGAAGTTTCATGATCGACACGATCCTTTCCTTGGCCGCATTTGTACTGAAGCCTATATACAGGGGCATGAACCCCCTCTGTTGCTCCGCCACCTCCAAGAGACATAACGCATAATCCGCCTTGTGCTCTGCACCCAGCTTACGGATGACTCTGGCATCACAGACCATCTCCAGCTCCCGGTTTAGATAGAAAACCATCAGCCAGACCAGCGGATTGAACCAGTGCAGGCATAGAGCCACGGACGCAGCTAGCTTCCATACTGTATCGAAATACCGGATATGCATATATTCATGGGTGAGAATATAATCCATAGCCTGTGCGTTCCCGGTATTCAGGTTCGCAGGCAGGATAATCTTCGGACGCCAGGTTCCGCACGTAACCGGTGTATCCATCCGGTCAAATGTCAGGATGGTAAGCTTACGCCGCAAGGGATGCCGGGCACGCCAGGCCTCAATTACAGGCTCCTGTCTCTGCAGAGGCAGTGCTGTCCGCAGCTCTCTCTTGCTTCTGTAGAAGATCACCGCAAGGATCATAAGCAGCAGTGCAGCGCCGCCAAGCCATATGACACCCAGCTGCTCCGGCTTTAGGAACGGCTGCTCCGGCTCCCCGCCCGCAAAGGCCGTGAATGCTATATCCCGGGCGAACATCCCTGTGTGCAGGGCTGAGCGTTCCGGCAACTGCACTACGGCTGCTGTGTGCGTGCTAACCTGATCAATCGCAGCAGCAACCTCTGCCTGAGGTGACAGCTGCGGAAGAATCGGCACAGAACCCGGAATTAGCAGTCTGGCGATGACAATGCCCCACAGGACCAGAAAGAGCTGTCTGGGTAATTTGTGCAGGGTCACAGAGCGCAGCGCGATCACTAGAACGATCAGCACGCTTGCTGAGATACTTATCTGTAAGATATCCATCATCCCTCGCCTCAGCGCAAGCTTTCCACGATTTGCCTGAGCTTGTCGATATCGGCTTTGCTGAGGTTCTTCTCATTAAGAAATGCAGAGAAGAACATCTCCGCCGAACCGCCATACATTTTGTTAATCAGCTCTTTGGTCTCATACGTCTGCACCTGCTCTTTGGCAATCAGGGCTGTGCAGACAAAGCCGGGGTCTGTCCGCTCTATAGCATCCTTGGCAATCAGCTTCTTAATCACTGTATAGGTCGTATTCCTGTTCCAGCCTGTCTCCTGATTCAGAATTGCGGCCAGATCCCCTGCGGGCAGCTTGCCTTCCCTCCATAGAATCTCCATGACCTTAAGCTCGGAATCATACAGCTTAATCTCCATGCACCAGCCTCCCTTCGTTTGACTACTGTAGTAGTCATACTCCAATACTACTCCAGTAGTCATCTGATGTCAATTATATCCTTTTACTCCTTATTTATTCCATGTCATTAAGCATACAAATAGCTCTGGGCCGTATACATCTGATAATATTTCCCGCGCCGGTTCATCAATTCTGTGTGCGAGCCCGCTTCACAGATCTCCCCCTGGTCGAATACATAGATGATATCGCAGAGCCGGGTCACTCCGAGCCGGTGCGAGATCATGATTGTCGTCTTGTTCTCACACAGCGCGGAGAATTCTTCATAGATCTGCGTCTCCACCTTGGGGTCCAGGCTGGCTGTCGGCTCGTCCATAATCAGAATCTCGCTGTCCGCCCGGCCGAGCGCTCTGGCAATCGCCAGCCGCTGCCACTGTCCGCCCGACAGCTCTGTATCATTGTTCTCCAGCTGGCCTAGCTGGGTATCCAGGCCTTGCGGCAGCTGATCGATGAAGTCCTCCATATGGAAGATCCGCAGCGACTCCTTCTGGAACTCTTGTCCGAAATTTCCCGCCCGGATATTATCCGCGACCGAGAACTGGTATTTAATGAAATTCTGAAATACACAGACCGTCTTCCTTCTGAACGAATCAATGACATCCGCTAACGGGTCTCCACCGATCAGCACCTCCCCTGAAGTCGGCTTGTACAGGCCGAGCAGCACATGAATGAAGGTCGTTTTACCGCTGCCGTTCTCGCCCACTAAGGCAATTTTCTCGCCTTTGTTGATCGTTAATTCAATATTCTTAAGTGTAAGGCTCCCGCTGCCCGGGTATTTGAAATCCACATGCTTGAACTGAAGGGTGGAAGCATCCGCAAGCGTCTTATGCCCGCCGCCGGCATTCTCGGGGAGATCCAGGAAATTCTGCATATCTTCCATATACAGTGTGTAATTGTTCATGGAACTGATTTTATTCACCATACTGCTCAGTGCGCCCGTTATGGCCTGCATCGCTGTGATCACCAGCATAACATCGCCTATACTCATTCTATTCTCTAAGACGCCTAAGCAGGTGATGAGCAGACAGATTCCCAGCGCAATATTCCGCAAGAGATCAACGAGCGCTCCGCCCAGCGTATAATGCAGCAGCAGCCCGAACTTCTCTCTCCATACCTCGCTGCGGATCTCTTCCGTGCGGTCATTGAAATAATCAATTAATCCGAACATGCGGATCTCCTTGGCATATCTTCGGCTTGTCAGCACATCGTACATATAGTTCAACCGGCGCAGCGGCTTGCTCTGTTCAACCGCCTGGAAGTAGCTCCGCTTGCCCTGTGCATTCATCAGCAGCAAATACGGTATGGTGGCAAGCACCGCAATAACGGGAAAATACAGATTGATCTTCAACAGCAGCACGATAAAGGAGAACATGGAGAACATAGGAAGTACGACAGACAAGGAGTTGTTGACGTAGGCCAGAATCCCCTTGTTCACTTTGGACTGGACCCGCTCCAACAGATCATAGACAGCCGGATTCTCCAGCTCTTCCATATCAATAACAGACAGCTTCTTGTTCACCTGTCTGATGAATTCACGGTTAATGTTATATTTCAGACGATTGTTAACATGCGCCGTAATATGCTCTATCCCTTCCAGGACAATCTTCAGCACGGTATATCCGGCGACAAGGATTAACAGTTGTGTGTTACGGCGGAGGCAGACTGGACGAAGGCGAGGCCATCGATCAGGAGCTTGTAGAGCCAGGCTCCCAGCGGGGCCAGCAGTGCACTGAGCGCCATGAGCACCAGTGACAGGTACAAATCTTTGGTGCAGAACAGCTTGACGATCATCTTGAGGTTGCGGACATGAACCAGTATTTTCGTAGTCATATGACCTGATCTCCCGTATCATACCATTTGGCCTGACCCCTGAAGAAGCTGCAATATTCACCCTGTTGCTGCATCAGCTCGGCATGGGTGCCCGTTTCCACGATCTCCCCCTGCTTCATAAATATGATCCGGTCGGCGAGCTTGGCAATTCCGATCCGGTGCGAGATGAGCACAACACTTTTGCCGCGAAAATATTTGCCGATATTGCGGAACTGCTGAGCCGTCTGCACAGACAGCTCGAAGCCCAGGAGCTCAGCTATCAGGATACCTTACATTCCTTCATGGACATCAAGCGAATCATTCTTGATATGAATAAGCAATTGGTATACATACGCACCTGTATTGAAGCAGGCCATGCGGCAAAAGGCGCAGATCATATTAACGGAATTCTGCACCAGATCGAGGCTTCCTGCAACACCATCACTACCGGCAACCTGGCGGTGGATGCCTTGGTCAGCCATGCGCTTCACCACGCCTCTTGCCTGGATATTGCCATGCAGCATAAGGTACAGCTCACCGGTGCACCTGTTAACATTGAACGCTATGATCTGTGTATATTACTTGGCAACCTTCTGGATAATGCCATAGATGCTGCGAGACAGGTCCGGCCGGCTGAGAACAGATCCATTCAGCTTCATATCCATGCGAACAACAATGCCCTCGTTATCTATATCGGCAACTCCATGGCCGCCCCCGCCAGCACAGCAGCGCCATGCCGCCGGGCCCATCCGGAGCTGCACGGAATCGGCTTAAGTACTATTCAGCAGGTTACGGGCAAATACGGCGGGCATCTGAGAACGACGGTCAAGCCCGGGAAGTACGAAACGGTTGTTGTTCTGCCTTATGCGAAGACCGGAAGCTAAATACAGGTTGCCGTGCAGGCATATGGATCAGGAAGTCCACACCCTCAATTTAACTGTTCCTTAGCGCGTTGCCCTTCACGGGAGCTTCTGCCGATCATGAGCTGTACCGCGATCATAAGCACAGTGACCACAGCCAGGCCGGTCAGGGCAAGCCGGAATGAACCCGAAGCATCCAGGATGCGGCCTACTGCAAGGGGACCCAAGGCTCCGAGAATATAGCCGCCGCCCTGGCTCAGTGAGGACCAGGCGCTGGCCTCTTCCGCCCGCTGCGTCATGAGCAGCGGCAGCATGAGCGCCAGCGGGAACAATCCTCCGGCACCGATCCCGAGCAGGACTGCACTCAGGAATGGAGAGCCTGATCCGAGGAGCAACAGCAGTCCGCTTAGCTCGAACAGACTGCACAGCACCAGCCATAAGGTGCGCCGCTGGAATCTGGACGTAAGGATTGGCACCAGAATACTTACCGGAATCTGAATCAGGGTGAACAATGTGAGCAGGTTACCCGCATCATGACGGCTGTAGCCCATAGACATGGATATCGGGGCCAGCCAAGCTGTCAGCGAATAGAAGACACTGGCCATCAGGCCGAAAAATACGGTCAGCAGCCAGGCCCGCTTGTTCGCCACGGGCAGCTTGGCGTGCACACTCTGAGCCTCCGGCTGCAGCGACTTTGCTGTAATTCTCCACCAAGCCGGGAGAGCTGCCAGGGAGAGTACCGCCCATACTGCCAGCGACAGCTGCCAGGAACTGTCCAACCAGGTGAACAAGGGAACAGACAGCCCTGCCGCCAGCGATGCGCCCAGCACCAACGCGGCAGAATACACACTTACCATAGCAGTATGCCCTGGGAAATAACGCTTAATGAAGCCTGACAACAGCGGACCGGCGATTCCGATTCCCACACCTGCTGCGAGTGCGGTCAGAATGAGCCCAGAGGCCGAGGATAACACGCCCCGCGCGGCAGTTGCCGCCCCGATGAGCACCATGGATGCAAAGATTGTACGTTCCATTCCGAAACGGCGGCTGATGCTCACTGCAACCGGTGCGAACAGGCCCATACACAGAACAGGCAGCGTAGTCAGCAGACTCGCCTGCAGGCTGCTCATTGCCAGGTCCCCCTGAATATTGCTAAGCAGCGGAGAGACGGACGTAATAACCGGACGCATATTTAATGAGGCAGCCAGTAGGGCGATGAATAATAACAGGAAAGGCAACGATATCAACTCCAAGTAGTATAATTTGTGTCATTCTTGTATAGCTCGAGTATAAATATGCGCCATACATTGTTCAATACTATTATTTCTATTATTATAATAGTATATAACTATGATTATTCTCTGAACGGAGTGATTCATTTGGAAACCCGCCATTTGCATTATTTTCTGGCTGTGTGTCAAGAACTGCATTTCACACGGGCCGCTGAGAAGCTGGGAATCAGCCAACCCACGTTAAGCCAGCAGATCAAGGTGCTGGAAGGTGAGCTGGGGCTCCCCCTCTTCGACCGGATCGGCAAAAGAATTGCCCTTACCGAGGCTGGTGCACTCCTGAAGGAGTACGCAGTCCAGATGGTACAGAATGAACACAACGCCAAGGCGGCCATGGATGAACTGCGTCTAGACAACCGCGGCACCATCCGGCTCGGGCTGCTGCCTTCCGACCTTGATTACCAGTTAACACCGCTGCTGGTTAAATTCCACGAGGATTATCCAAATATACGGCTTCAGGTATTCGCCTCGACGGTCATTCAACAGGAGGTGCTGGATAACAAGCTGGACATCGGGATCTGTCTCCAGGGGCCGCGCGATGAACTGTTAACCAAGGTGGATCTGGGCTGGGAGCCGTATCATCTGATTGTCCGGGGGGATCACCCTTACGCTGCCAAGAGCCATATCGAGCTGTCTGAACTTCAGAGTATCCAGCTTGTGATGTACCCGCGGACTTTTATCGGCAGAGAGCTGGTCGAGAACACCTGCCGGGAAGCCGGCTTCGCGCTGGAACCGATTATGGAGACCGGATCGGCCACCTCGCTGATCCAGCTGGTGCAGGCCGGAATTGGCGGTACCGTGCAGCCGGGCAGTCTCATGGACGCAATAAAGAACAGCGGTCTCCGCTCCATTCCCATCCTGGATTCGCCGCCCATCCGCAAGCTCAGCTTAATCTACCGGGCAGACCGTTACATCACCAAAGCAACCCATACTTTTATCGGCTATCTGAAGGAGTTCTGGATGGATCACTTGGAATCTTCCCGTACCGATAATATAAGCACTAAGTCTCCAACCGATACGTAAATACGCTGCTCGCCTTCTTGTTATTGGTGAACATAAACTGTAATTCAGACCGATCTGCACTTACTCCGGTGAACTGAATTCCGTCATATGTGAACCCGGCCAGCTCTGTAGGATCGATACCGAATTCCTCATAAAGAACAACCGCCTGCTTAGCTACTGTATCAATTAGAGTAAGTATGCCGTCTTGTGAAGAACGGACAATCAGAATATTGCCGCTTATCCCTTCGATAGTATAGGTTGCTTCTGGTGTCCCTGCCAGCTTGGAGTGATTCCAGATCTGCTTGACGGAACCATCCGGGGCGATTAAGCGAACAGAATGACCGTCATTCATCACGGCATTTCCTTCATAGATCTTGATATCCTCAGGGGAGAACTGCCAGTAATTCGCTTTAGATTGGCGCAGGACAACCCCTTTTCTCACGAACAGATTGTATACGGTCAGGTTTATGGATGGCTCCCCGCTGCTATATTGAATGGTCACCAAGTCGGCATCATCAGATATCTTCTCGGCAGTAATCCGGGTGCCTGCAATATAATATGGATCAAGCTTTGCTGTAGAAGCTCCCACCGTATGAACCTTACCCGTGATATCTCTTTTGTACAAGGTGCCGTCTACCCCATTCAAGAAATATGCGTTCTTGTTAGTCAGGCCTTCACCGGCGAATTCAGGATAGCTGATGTACGCTTCACGGTGGACGGCATCCCACTCCAGTGACCCGCCAATCGCATCATTCACGAAGCGTAGAGGGATATAGAGCTGCTTATTCACCTGCTGGAAGGCAGCGGAATAGGTGATCTGCTTCCCGTTGACAGAAGCGTGAGTGCTGCCGATCTTCATGCTGCCCTGCGTGAGCAGATTCTGAATGGTGAGCATTCTGGAATGCTCGTCATATGTAATAGTCGCCCCTCTCACATACAGCTTATCCAGCGAGAGCATGACTGTATTGTTGATTAGCGTAGCGCCCCCAGCGGTTGAAGTAATCTGCTCTTTGTTCAGATAGACCTGGATCGCGGGTGCCCCAGCAGTGGCGGATTGAGTTGTACCGGAGGCAGCAACAGCGGGGGCAGGAGAATGAGCCACGCTCGTGACAAGAATACTAATTCCAATGATCTGCATGAGCTTTTTGAATGTAATCATAACGTACCCCCTTCATTTCTCAGAAAATACCATATTTCCTATCATAGCATATTACAGATGGTACAGCCGAATACTAAATGGTAGACTGAGGAAAATACACGACTCAACCGTTAACGAATTGAGAACTTAGGAGAGAATAACCCGATGGCCAAATGGGATAATATGCTCGCAATGCTGTGGATGCTGAGGTCCGGCAAGAAGCTTACTGCCGCTCAGATTGCAGATCAGCTGGAGATCAGTGTCCGCACGGTGTACCGGTATGTCGATGCCTTATGTGCCAGTGGGGTGCCGGTAGTCGCCGAATCGGGGCATGACGGCGGGGTACATATTCTGGAGAGCTTCAGTGAGACGCCCCTGTTCTTCAGCTCCATGGAGCTGAGAGCGCTGCTCGATGCCTATAAATTCGCGCAAAGCGCTGGCTATCCCTTCGCCCTGGAGCTGGAAAACGCACTCAAAAAGGTAGAGAACGGACTGCACGATGAACAGCGCCAAGACCTGTCGCTGCACACAGGCATTCTCGATGTGATCGCTCCGTCCCGTTCCCCTTTAGTCGTCCCTTTGCTGCGGGAGCTGGAGCAGGCTGTGAAGGCGGGCCAGACGGTTCACCTCACCTACCGGAAAGTGAATGCAGCACAGAACGAGGAGCGCGTAGTCGATCCGTATGGTCTGGCTTACGACCGTTCGGAATGGTATATGGTTGGGTTCTGTCACCGGTCACAGGCCATGCGGACCTATCGTGTGGACCGCATTGTCAAGCTTGCGTTAACGGAAGCCAGCTTCCCTAAGCCGGAGCCCTTCTCGGTATCTGATTATTTCCGCACCCAGCTGGAGCTGGAGCCGGAAGAAAATGCTCCTCAGCTCATGATCCGTATCGAAGGAGAGCCGGATGCGCTGAACAAGCTATGCGGCAACTGGCATCTGCGGCACTACCTTACGGAGCGGACCGACCGGGAGGCGAGGTTCCTGCTGGATGCTCCCTCTATGAATAAATACCTTCCCAAATATCTGTTGAGCTTCGGCACTTCCATACGTATTCATGAGCCTCTGGAGCTGAAGGAACAGATTCAGGAATTGGCCTGTGAGATTAGCAGACATTATAGGAACGATGGTGAATGAACTTCACTGACAGCCTCTGTCAGATTTGCCCGCAATTTGCCGTCTGGACTGCAGAAGCGAAAGACATTCCGGTGGATGGCATGCAGCAAGAAATGACTATGGTACTCTGCCTAACAAAACAGCTCCTGCTGCATATTTGCGGCAGGAGCTGTTTTGTTACCTTATGTGCTGAGGAGTTGTTGCCATTAAGCGCCGGCCAAGGCCGTAACCTGAACCTTGAGCTCATTTACCTGCTTACGCATGTCTTGAGCTTCCTTCTGCTGCTTCTGAACCACCGTAGTCAGTACGCCGATAATGTCCATCAATACTACAGACTTGTGATCCGCAGTAGAGAAAATCTGTGGCACATCCTCGGCGATGAAGCCGATATTCTGCTGCTTGCCGTTCTCCGTCTTGTAGTTGAAGGTCACCGGCTTCAGCTTGTTCAGCAGCTCCAGCGCCTTCTTCACCGGCAGACTGGCAATGTTCTCCTTGTAGGTCCGGGAGGAGGTCTGTGCGAAGTTCGTTGCCCGCAGGTTGCCGTTCACATCCAGCTTATAGTTATCTGCTGGCGCTTTGCCAATCCCGACATTGCTGCTGGAATCTAGCGTTAATGCGCCCGCCACCTGGACAAGTTGATCATAGACGGAATCCTGGCAGACCAGCTTCTGCATACTTCCCTCAATGCCCGCCTGCCATGCGTTTGCCGTAGTATCCCAGAGAATCTGTGCCTTCTTATCCTTGCCCCGGTCAAGCTCGATCCCCCGGGTAACCGTCAGGCTGCCGCTGATCTTGGCATCCTTCACTGTCAGTGTATCACTGAGCTTCAGTTCCTTTGCTGACAATGTGCCTGTGAAGGCGGCGTCCTTCGCCGTGAACATTCCTGTAATTTCGGTATCCGCTGCCTTTAGTAATGTATCGATCACTGCGTTCTTCACGGATAACGATCCGTTCACAACAGCATCAGTGACGGTTAACTTCCCGGATACCGCCGCATTACCGTTCACATCCAGCTTGGCGGCCGGTGCAGCGGTGCCGATTCCGATATTGCCGGAAGCCACCTTAAGCACAGCGTTCAGATCTGTAAGCTCCTTATGCGTATGACCGCTGTACGAGAGCTGTTTCAGGCTGCCTGCAAGTCCCAGTTGCCATTCAGCCATCGCTTCGTTCCATACAATCTGTGCCTTGGCACCTGTACCCCTACCCACATCAATCCCCCGGCTAAGCGTAAGGCTGCCCGTAACATCAGCATCCTTCGTGCGGAGCATTCCGCTAAATTCGGTATCCGCAGCCGTTAACATGCCGCTGACTGCTGCGTCTGTAACGGTCATACGGCCGGATACCGCCGCATTGCCGTTCACCTCAAGCTTGGACGTTGGCGCTGCGGTGCCGATTCCGACATTCCCGGAGGCGATCTTCAGCACCCCTGTCAGTTCGGACAGCTCTTGGTGTGTATGGCCGCTGTAGGAGAGCTGCTTCATGCTTCCTGCAATTCCCGCCGTCCAGACATCCTGGGCTTCATCCCAGAGTAGCTGTGCCTTCTGATCCGTTCCTCTGTCCACTGCAATTCCCTTACTGAGCGTAAGATCGCCAGTGATGGCAGCATCCTGAGCGGTGAAACCTCCGCTGACGGTGACCTCCTTAAGTGCAGCCAGGCCGCTGATCTTTGCACTTGCTGCTGCCAAGCCACCGCTTAATGAAGCCTCTGTGACCGTCAATGATCCGCTGACCACGGCATTCCCTTTGACCTCCAGCTTAGCGGCCCGGGCATCCGTACCAATCCCGACATTGCCTCCATCAACAGTGATCGCCTCCGCCAGAGCAGCATACTCGGGGTGGATATGTCCCTTGAATTCTATGGTCTTCAGGGTATCTGAAACTCCGGCCAGCCATTCATCTGCAGTCTCATCCCATAGCAGCTGGGCTGGAAGAGCGCTGCCGCCGCGGAATACCTCCAGACCGGCATTTTGGACAATGTGATCACTCTTAGGGTCATATTTGTTAACTCTTATAATGTTGTCCTCAACCTCAAGCTGAGCCGCATTGATCGTCACAACATCGCCATTCACCGTCAGATTCCCGTTCACGGTCAGATCCTTGGAGATGGAGGCGCTGACTGCACTAAGCTCCCCACGGATTACTGTATTGCCTTGAACATCAAGCTTGGACTTAGGGTCAGGGCTTAAGGTTCCGATGCCGACCTCTCCGTTTTTGGTAACACTGAACAAGCTGTCTCCGCCAGTTGCTCTAACATCTAACAGGGCCAGCGGGGCCGTAGTTCCGATGCCGATATAACCCTTTGCATCCGAAGACAAGGTAACCGCATTGCCTAGCGGATTGAACAGCTGATGCTGGCCGCCCTTCCCGGTGCCGAACTCAGCGAACTTCTCCCCATCGCCATAGAACCAGGAATTCAGCTCATTATTCCAGTAGATCCGGGCATTCGGTAGGAGAATTCCATCTTTATTCAGACCGCGAGGAGCTTCGAACCCTCCGGCAGTCACATTCCCGGACACCACCGCATGATTGCTAATCACGGCACCCGCCGCATTTATCCCTTTGTTAAAAGAAGCCGTGCCTTCGAATACAGCATCACTATGAGCAGTCAGCTTACCTGAGAAGGATGCCGCGCCAGAGACCTCTGTCTCCGTCCGGAAGACCGCCTTGCCTGCCACATCCAGCACTTCAGTCGGATTATCCGTGCCCACACCCATTTTGCCGCTGCGGGTCAGGCTGAGTACCGTTCTGCCGGCAGTGCCCAGCTTCCAGCGGTCCTTGGCCCACTTGATCTGCGCGTTAGTCTCGGTGCCTTGCAGCACCTCAATGCCGTCTCCGACCGTCACTGTTCCTGCAATTGCCGCGCTGGCGGCAGTGACTGCTCCTGTAATTGCTGCACCCGCAGCCTTCACTGCACCGGAGGCTTGGATATTGCCGGATGAATCGACTACGACCGCCGCACTATCCGCAGGTGTTGCCAGCTGCCACTGGTCCTTGACCTCATCCCAGGCAAGCTTGACCGGATTCTGATCCGGGCCGCGATAGATCTCCAGTCCGCCGCCTGCAAGAGACTTGACTGTTCCAGCATCCTTATTAAGGGTAATCCAGGGACTGCCGATATCTAGCTCATCCGTGGCAATTTTGGCCGAGGTCCCCCGGATCTCCAGCTCTCCGGCTACCGTCAGATTGCTGCCCACCGTCAAGTCATGGTGAATATCCACATCCCCTTCGGCGCTGGCGCTGAGTGCCAGAATGTCACTCTTCGGATTGTACAGCTGGCTATGAAGATGAAGAGCATCCGCACTCGCCATCTGTGTCAGCTTGTCCCAGGAGCTGCCGCTGGCGACATTCTCCAGCGAATTTCCGATACCCACCTTCCACTTCCGCTCGCTTTCGTTCCAGAACATCCGGGCAGGCGGCTGCGATTCGCCCCGGAACACTTCGATGCCGCTCTCGGCGGCTGGCGGGGTATCCCCTGCGAATTTGTTGATCTCAATGACGTTATTGGTGACGACCAGATCCTCACGGTTAAGCGTGGTCGTGGTGCCTTTGACGATCAGGTTGCCGTCTACCTTAACCAGACCCTGAACCGCCAGACCGCCGCTGACTTCCACCCCGTTATTGACGGTCAGGGAGCCCTGTACCTCAGCATCATTGATCATTTCAAAATCACCATCTGATGTAACCTGGACAGCCGTATTGCCCGCGCTATCGCTCAGGGAATTGTGCCGGTGCAATCCATCGGCATCCGAGCTGACCCCTCCGGTCAACGCATCCCAATTACTTCCGTAGGCTATATTGGACAGTTCATCGCCGAGTCCCAGCTTCCATCTGCCATCCGTCTCGTCCCAGAGCAGCTTGGCGCTCGGGTTCAGCTTGCCCCGGTAGACCTCAATACTGCTCTGTTTCAGGGAGGAACTGTTCCCCTCGAATTTATTAAGTTCAATCCGGTTGCTGACCACCACCAGATCTTCCTTTTTGACGAAGGTAGTGGTGCCCTTGACCGTCAGATTACCTTCAATCGTGGCCGATCCTCCGACACTCAGGTCCGACTTCAGCGTTGTACTGCCCTTGGCCAGCAGCGTACCGCCGAGCTCCATATTCCCGGATGCCGACAGCCGTCCCTGTCCGTCTGCCGAGAGAATCGTTCCGCCGGACGGTGTACTCAGTGTGCTGTGCTTGTGGGAAGCATCCGCCACGGACCCGCTGGTCAGCGTGTCCCATTTGTTCCCGTAGGGAATGTCGGACATGCTGCCTTCAAGCCCGATTCTCCACTTGCGGTCTGCTTCGTTCCACTCCATGCGTGCTGCCGGAAGCTGACTGCCCCGGTAGACATCCAGCCCTCCCTTGTTACCCAGAACTGAGTGGTCTTCCGCCTTATTGACCGTAAGGAAGCTGTCTGCTACCTCTTGCTCAACCTTCCGGATGACCACCTCTTCTTCCCGGACGATCAGCTTGTTCACGGTCAGAGTCTCGCCGACCATCAGCTCATGGGGGATATTCACATTGCCGTCCGCACCGATCTCCAGCGCAAGCAGGCTCTTGTCTTCATTATGGAACTGCCTGTGGGTATGCAGAGCATCTGCATTCCTGTTGCCGCCAGTCAGCTCCTCCCACTGCTTCCCGTCAGGAATATTGGTCATATCCCCGTTAGCGGTGCCGGTCTGCCAGGATTTCACAGCTTCATTCCAGGCTATCTTGGCATTGGGCAGCGTGGCTCCCCGGAAGACCTCCAGGCCATCCTTCTGGGATACCAGCGTCCCGGATACGCTCATCCCCCGGTCAACTAGGACCGTCCCCTCGTTGTCCGTGCGAAGTGACGGCTTGCCATCCGCAGCCTTCAGCTGGCTGTGGCTATGCAGACTATCCGCATTCGCACCGTGATGCAGCTGCTCCCAGTCTGCGCCATAAGCCACCTTGGACATTCCGCTGGCGTCGTCACCTGCCTGCACTTCGGTTCCAATCATCCAGCTCTTATTCTTCTCATCCCATTGCAGCTTGGCGCTGGAATGATCCTTGCGCAGGATCTCGATGCCCATCCGGTCATCTTCAGCCACATTCTGATTCAGGGTGACTTTGCTGCCGCCAATGATAACCTGGGGAACATCCAGCATCGCCATCCCACCGCTGACTTCAATCCCTTGCTTCGCGGAGAAGGGCCCCTCCATGGTCGATGCGCCGGAGACCTCCAGATCGCCGGACTCATTCACCTTGAACACCGCTGCGCTGCCCGAGGTTACAGATAACGTGCCGTCTATATCCACTGATCCATAAGTGCTGATGGCCCCCGCCTTGATGTCACCCGTGAACTCTGTCAGCACAGCGTGAACATTAAGCCGGCTCCCTTCCTCGCCATCGAGGTCCTTCGAATTGCTGAGGAAAGGCGTCTCAGGCTTCTTCTCTTTGCCGATAATGATCTGATCCGCCTTAAGCACCGTCCCGCCTGCGGCCTTCGTCACCAGCTGAGACCCGTCAACATCCGTCTCATAGATCCCGCCGATTGTTAAGGACCCGTCCTGGGAATGCTTCAGATTCACCCGGGCCAGCAGGATATTCTGGTGTACATCTGCGGGCTTCCGGGAGCTTACTTCTATTTTGGCCTGCTCCAGCACATGGATGGGATTATTTCCTCCCTTGAGCAGATCTTTATCCGTCAGCTCTTCCTGATAGCTGATGTAAATATAGATCTGATCCGAAGTGCTGTACCCCGAGAGGTTAATCACCCGATTAGGGTGAGCGTCACTGACCATAATTTCCTGGCTGATCTCCTCATTGTGCTCCGGGTCGGTGACACGGTTGAGAGCAAAGCCCGGAGCAATCTCAATGGTTATCCCGTCCCGCATGGTGACCTTAAGCCCATCCACGACTCCCCAATCATGGAAATGACGGTTATGCAGCTGCCGCACACGCTTATGGTAATTCTGATCCAGCGTCAGATCCTCTTCCTTCAGCAGCAGCCCGTTGAAATAATTCATGCGTTTCATATCCTTTGGCACAATCCCACTCCTCCCGGCTCTTCATAGTTACAGCTTGCTTAGGCCTGAACGGACTCCTCTTCAGCGGCAGCCAGCTCCTCCAGCACCTGTATGGCCCCGCTGATGCGTGTCAGGGTATATCCCAGATTGGTACGCTTCTCGTCCAGCTCCTGGATCATCTGCCGCCCGGATTCCAGCTCTGCCTTCAGTTCATTCATACGTGCTTCCAATTGTTCTTTCATAAGTTCATCCTCCTAAGGTTTAGGCACCCTGCAGGGTGTCGATTTGTTTTTGCATTCTTGTAATTGCCTTCTGCTGATCCTTCATGACGCTGGTCAGAACGGCAATGATATCCATCCCGCTGATCGCCCGCTGATCCGGATCGGCCAGAACAGCAGGTACTTCTTCCGCAATGAAGCCGAGGGTCTTTTGCTTGGTGCCTCCTTTGTATTTAAAAGAGACCGGATTTAGCCCGTCCAGCAGCTGCTTCGCTTCCTTGACCGGAATATCCGCAATATTGTCCTTCAGCTCGCGCGAGGACCACCAGTACATGCTGCCGTTGGCATAGACCCCGCCGCTGGCATGAAGATAGATGCGGTCGCCGGCATCATTAGAGACTCCGATGTCCAGCACGCAGTTCTCCCCGCTGGTCGGATAGTACTTGATCCAGGCCGAGTCGCCGCTGCCTCCGCCGGGATCGGACGGGAAGATAATCCCGTTGTTGCCGCTGCCCGCGCTCGGGATCAGGGCATTTCTCACTTCCAGGCTACTGTGGACAGAAGCATAAGACCAGTCGTTGCCGTAATTGAGCACCAGATGGCTGCCATTATCAACTAGCGCCCGGCCGGGAGCCCCCCGGCGTCCGGGATAACCGATGCAGAAATCAGCGCAGCGTACAGTGGCGGCGAATTCCTCAGCCACATCCAGCTTTTTGAATTTGCCGGCGAAGTTAAATACGTCTGTCTTGATACTGCCTTTGATCTCAAGATCACCGCCAATATAGGCGCCCCCCTTCACCTGCAGGGAGCCATTGACATCGAGATTGTCCCAGATGGAGACTCTGCGGACTCCCGACATCCCGTTACCCGCGATCATCAATGAATTGTAGTTCGTGGTATCGTTACTGATCTCGGCATTCTTGGGTGATTGACCCGTGAAGCCTGTCCATCCAGAGGTGAAGCGAACCGGATTCTGCCCGCTCAGAATACGCATTTCCCCTGCCACGTCCAGCTTGTCCGCAGGCTCCAGTGTGCCGATGCCCACATTACCGGAAGCTATCAGAGAGATATGGTCACTCCTGTCATTGGAGGTACCGATCTCCAGTGTGCAATCCTCGCCTGTACGGGGATAGTACTTGATCCAAGCCTGATCATACCCGCCTCCGCCCGGATTGGCCGGGAATATAATGCCGCTGTGCTCCCCGTTCCCCGCGCTAGGAATAATCTCCTGGGAGGCCTGCATTGTCCCGTTCACATACAGAAATCCGTTCACATCCAGCCGGTCCCAGATAGCGACCTTTCTCTTCTGCCCGGCAGAGTTATTGCCGACTATCATCAGGGCCTTGTAGTCTGTAGTATCGTTACAGATCTCCGCACCGTTCGTCTGTTTGTCGGGAAAGCCCGTCCAAGCTGAGGTGAAGCGGAGCGGGTTCCGGCCGCTGAGCAGGCGTACGCTGCCCTCGACATCCAGCGAATCCTCCAGTACCTTCTGCGGGCCGATGCCGACATAGCCGTTCTTATTCCAGGATAATGCCTGCTTGTCTGTGCGGGAGCCATCAGCATTAACCGTCCGAGTACCGAGTGCCCCGCCGCTGCCGCCGAATAACACCGGACCCTCTACCTCTGCCGCAGCGAAGGGCTTCCCGGCGCCGAACCAGCCCAGGCCATGCGAATGGTCAACCGTGTCCGGGTTCGTCCCCTTCAGCAGCAGGATTCTGTCATCCTGAAGGGCAAGATCAGCATCACTGTACAGCTTGCCCGCTCCAGTGAAGCCTAAGCTCAGGCCTGATGGCGAAGACAGCTTACTGTGCCGGTGCAGCAGATCAGCGAATTCAGACTTGATCAGGCTGTCCCACTCGTTGCCGTAGGCAATGGTCTTTAGATCGTTGCCAAGCCCGGCCTTGAAGCATTTATCCTCCTCCACCCAGACAATCCGCGCATCATGCTTGCCCTCGTCGCCCCGGTATACCTCCAGACCGCCATCACGCGCACCGGGAAATACATAGTTCGGATCATCCGTGTTGGGGCTATTCACCTCGACGAAGCTGTTCATAATCCGCATCTCGCTCTGGGCCTTGTCCTTGCTCTTCAGAATCAGCTCGCCCTCAATCGTTAGCGCTCCGGCTACGCTCATAGCCCCGGTGAAGCGTGTCTCGGGAGCTCTGATCTCCAGCACTTTGCCAGCCTGCAGTGTAGACATGGACGGCATCGCTGCCAGAACGGCTTCACTCAGCCCCGCGCTGTCCATGCTGTCTTCACTCTGAACCGGGATTACCAGCTTCTCCGTGACCAGCTTCTTGCCGGCGGCACCGGCATAGGTTCTTAAGGGCGTCCGGGCCGCATCGCTGTCGTAATCGTATATACATGTACTGTCGATGGTCACTCCCGCCCCATCGGTACGGGGAACCACCCGGGCCAGAAGGATCGTGTCCGTCCCCTCAGGCTTGGTGGTCCCATACCTGATTTTCCCCCGCTCCCAGATATGGATCTGTTCCCCTTGTCCACGCTCGATGCTGTAGTCGGCCTTCACCTCTTCATAGCTGACCCAGATGTAGATATTCTCATTGGCGTTATACTCGGAGAGGTTGACCGGATTATCCGGATGCCCCTCATAGATCAGGATTTCCTGGCTGATGCTCTCATACTTCTCACCATTCTTGACCAGCACCAGATTCAGGGCCAGCCCCTCCGCAATGTTCACCTTCATGGATTCCCCCGGCTTCGCAGAGGGCAGTACCTTGAGCCCGCAGACAATCCCCCAGGTATGCAGATAGCGGTTATGCAGCCGCTGCAGGCGCAGGTGAAACTCCTGATCGAGCATGTAATCCTCAGCGTTCAGGAAGAGCCCGTCAAAGTAGCGCATTCTTCTTAATTCTTTTCCCATGATTCGCTTGCCTCCCGGTCTATAATCTCTATTGCTCTGTCATACCCCCGACTAAGGTCTCCATCCCCACACGCCCATAGACCCCCAGACGCATAGACGGAACTTCAATATTCAAGCTGGAATTGGTGTAAAAGGGCCGCTCCTTCCGGATCACCTCCTGCAGATTCCGCACCTTCTGCTGCAGCAGGCTCCGGCTGTACGCCGGGAGAATGATATGGACGGAGAAGTAGCTCGGCTCGGCCGCCCCAACCATAGTATTGATGCCTATACGCCGGGCATTACCGAGACGGACAGGCTCCTCGTAGCTATAGATATGGATGGCCGCCTCTTCACCGGCGTGAACCTGCAAATATTCGGCCAGACCGCCCAGGGTTCCGCGTTTCTTATAGAGCTGGACGATGCTGCCGATCAGCTTGCGGTTAACGGTGCTGCGGGTGTCCGCAAGTGGAAGAATCTGCGTAGGGGCAAGCGTGCGCTCCTGGTTATCCTCCTCACCGTCATACTCCACACCTTCCGCCAACTGGAGGCCTACCCAGCCTGCAAGCCAGGGCAGAAACTGCGAGGGAGCCGTCTGCGGATCGAAGTATTGATGCAATCTGTCCAGCAAAGCCTCCATTCCCGCAGATTCCGCGCCTGCCGTCCCCGTATTGCCCGAGAGCATGGCTTCGAAGGCCTTCAGGAACCGTCCCAGAAAAAACTGTTCATCCGGCTCCCCCGATTTCTGCTGGAACACCCGGGGGAGATACTCCACATAACTGTATCCGTCTGTCTTGCTCATGCTTCCACCTCAATCTTCAGGTCCTTCAGCTTAAATAACTGGAACGGCAGCAGGTCAGGCGAGTCCAGGTTCACGCTGGTCACATGATCAATGCCGGCGATTCCCTCTACCAGATGATACAGATCCGAGGCGTACAGCTTCCTCCCCGGAAGCCAGCCCTGTCCGTGCTCCCCCCCGTTAACCGGGTCCAGAAACTGTGCAATGCTGCCATGGACGATGCTTCCGATGCTCTGATTCCCGGCGGCAACCGTCATCTCAATCACAACATCCCGATAATCTGGCTCAACAACATGGACTCGAGTCGTCAGCAGCTTGCTCTGCTCCAGGATGGCTTTAACCTGTTGCTTGATCTCCGTCATGTCTCTGCGCAGATCCTGCTGATTCGCGGTCTGGAGCACCAGAACTACGGACACATGCCCGAAGGCTTCTTTATCCCGCCCGGTGCCGTTCTCCATATCCGTATTAATCAGACAGAGCGTACGGACCGCAAGGTCTGGATACGTGGTCCGAATCCCCGGGATATCCAGCAGGCTCTGCCTCGCCAGCAGCTGGTAATCTTCTGCCGTCACAGCCCTATAGCATTCGGAGAACTGCTTCGCCCCGCGGGATATTCCGCTGGCGAGCTCCTCCCCGTCCTCCAGGGTGATACCAAGCAGCTTGAGGAACTGCTGCCTGCTCTCATCGGTCACCTGGTCAAGCCTGTAGAGAACCATCTCCGTGAAATAGGCGAACAGCTCCACCAGGGTAATGCCGGGATCGGAGGGATTATAGTTCGTCCAATCCGGATCGTAGAGCGGAATCAGCGCAGTGGCATCGGCCACAAGCTGGTCAAAGCTAAGATCATCCAGCTTCATTACTGGAAGCGGCATAGGTTCTTCCTCC
This sequence comes from Paenibacillus sp. FSL P4-0338, assembly GCF_038002365.1. Taxonomy (NCBI): domain Bacteria; kingdom Bacillati; phylum Bacillota; class Bacilli; order Caryophanales; family Paenibacillaceae; genus Paenibacillus; species Paenibacillus sp. FSL P4-0338. Next base: position 2,348,923 of record NZ_JBBOCG010000001.1, read on the forward strand.
TTTCTGTAGTTACGGCTCCAAAGTATTACAATGCGGACACCGCACCACTGTGTCCGGAATACCGGACAGCCCCGTCAGATACCTCCGCTCTTCCCTGCGGATAGTCTCCAGCCCGCACGCTGCCGTGGTTGCGGTCAAATCATGCAGCAGGCCCGCCCGCTTATCCATAAGATACGGAAAGGGATGTTCCTCCGGCTTGTTCACCAGATGCAGCCCGCCGCAGATCAGCTCATCCTCTTCCAGATGAATATTGCCGCTGGTGAGGGTACGGATCTTGAGCGGTGTGGTGTTGATGTATTCATCCGTCCGGCTCAGGAAGACAATATCCTTCTCCTCGAATACAGCGGTCTTCACAACAAAGGTTACCGCCCCCGAATCCAGCCTACTCAGGATATACGTCCGGACCGTCAGATCATCCGTAAGATCAAATTCCAGATCGCTGCCCTCGGGATAGCTCTCTGCAAGCGGTTCTTCGTCAAGGGTCTGGCATTCGAGCATGTCACCGTCGATGGTGAGGACAATCAGCTCTACCGGCTTCCGGGATCTGTAGCGGAGCCTGATGATTCCGTTCTCCTTGAACCCTCTGAGCACCAGCGATTTCACTTCATCCCCGGCATCCACCGCCTCGGCAAGAGCAAATTGAAGCGCGTTGTCCTCAGAACGGACCAGACTGTATTTCGGATAAGCGGCCTGTGGCTTATACGGCCCGTTCTCAAGCGGCTCCAGCTTCAGCGTGAAGCATTGCACTGAAGCTTTGACGAGCACATCCGATACATAGTCAACACCCGGCGTATTCTTAATCACGGCATAGACCTCGGAGACATACAGGTTCTGTCCCAGCTCCCAGCCCTTGTTCCCGTCTGCGCCCTTCAGCGGATGAAAAAACTGCTTCAGGTTGTCAATGATCCGTCCCTCAGCTACCTTCCGCTGGTCCAGAGAGGTAAAGACTACGGTTGCCTCCACAGCAGTACGGACATAGTCCGGGCCAATGACTTCAATCCGCGGCTCGGCGGTGTTTAGAGGGGCTGAGATCCGTTCACACAGATAGGCTTCAATCTCACTGCGCAATTCCTGGCTCGGGACCGGCCTCGGATCGTCCGTCTCCGGCACCACGATCAGGGTAGCTCTACCCGGGGTGAAATCCAGCTCCCGGTTCATAGCACTAAGACATTTCACCTTGGCGATCTGAGGCATCGCCTCGCGCACCAGCCATTCCATGTCCTCAGCGGTTACGCCCCTGTTCCAGCTCTTCAGCGTATGCGGCCCGCGAAGCTCAGCCTGCTCTGCTTCCTCCTGATCGAAGCCGCCGTCCGCCGCCACCGGATTAGTTACGGAATCCAGCCAGCTGTAGCTGTCCCATATCCGGGATACCGAGCCTGCGGCTACATTCCCGGACGCTCCGCCGCCATGCTTGTAGTCACACACGATGTTGTCTGTGCCCATAGGCGGAATCATGCCGCTGCGTCCATCCCCGAACATGATCATTCCGGTGCTTCTGTCCAGCATATAGTGCCTTGAATCTGAACCGGATACGGAGAACGTATTGACTTCCTCCCACGGTATCCATGTCCCCTGACCGGTGGCTTCCCGGACCTTGAGAAGCTGGCCGGGCAGCACGGGTATTTTGGACAACTGAACGGTCTGATTCTCCTCACCGTTGCTGGAGCCCAGAAGCTCTCCCGCAGCGGTATTGGAATTGCGGGCCCAGACCGCGTTAGCGAGAATAGCGTCCACCTGCGGGACTATCTCGAACCGGCCTTCATCCAGCCGGGCACGTATCCAGTATTGCTCCGTGCCGAACAGCGGCCGTCTCGCAATATCTCCCGGCACGGCAAACTGCAGAATCTCCCTGCGGGTGAAGCCTCTGATCTCATCATTCACGCTGAGCGTCAGCCATCTTCTGCTGTCCCAATACTCCCACGCCACTACCGGACGTCCCAGCTGTTCACCGGTTAGCGGAAAGAAGAGCGACACGGGCAGATCGCTGATATCACGGTCAAAGCCCAGGTAGAAGGTCGGCTCCGTCTCGGTGCACGGATAGAAGGGCTTGAAATATTCGCCTTCGTTGCGGCAGGCCGCCGACTTGTCAGCGAAGCTGAAGTTATTCTCTGTAAGCACGGTCTGCGGGTGCGCCTCCAGTGTGTAGCTGTAGGCTATACTGAGCTTACGGATGGAAGGCGGCGCGTATGTGGCCTGGGTCACCTTTAGCTTGGCTACATTGATGCTGCCTTCTCCCAGCTTGACCTCTTCATCCTGATATTCGTATTTCGCATCCTCGCCGTAATTCCCGCCGGTGATGCGGGCCCGGACCCAGTACTGCTCTTCACCGCCCAGCGTCAGCTTCTGGATACCCGGACAGACGAAGCTCAGCGTTCCGCTGGCAGTAAGGCTGCTGACCGCACGGAGGGCAGCGCCGCCATAAGCTGCACCGCCTTCGTCCGTTCTCTCCTCAAGACCGGTGATCGCAAGCCATTCCTGCCCGTTCCAATATTCCCAGCCGATTCTCACATACGGTGTGTCCGGCAGCTTGCTGATCTCCGGCTCTGACAGCTCCACCCTCAGCGTAATTCGGGCACCCGGCTTCGAGAAGGCCTCCCCGCAGGCGATATAGAACGTATCATTGATTCTGGGCTTGTCCCCCAGCGGATAATAATCCTTGCCCATATCCAGCAGGTTCCCATTATTCACCGTCACATCCGGCGGGAGCGGCTGCGGACTCACCACGTTAAGCTCCAGGCGGATATCTTCGATATCCGGCATTTGCGTACCGGCAGTTATGGGCCTCTTCAGCTCAGCGAAAATCCATTTGCCCGGCCATTCCCGCAGCACCCCGGACGGTTCGTACCCGGCCAGCGTCTTCGTATGCACGCCAGTCAGCCGGTCGAACCGGACCACCGCCCTCCACAGAGCATCTTCGTCCTCTTGTGCTTCGGCTATCGAGGAAGGATACAGCTGCACAGAATTCCCTTCATCATCGAAACAGAACCAGTCGATATGGTTCAGCAGATCTCCGGTTCTATCCTGCTCCGGCGCGGCCTTGCTCAACGCGGCTGCATCCGGCTTGTTGAAATAGACCGATAAGCTGCTGCCCGCTTCCTGGAATCCGAGCAACTCTGTATGTCCCAGATACAATCTGTGGACAACTGTCGAATCCCCCCTGAACAGCCGGGCAGGTCTGCCGGCAGCTCCCCCGGCTAGCAGATGATCCTGATTGCTCCACTGGTCCTCCTGCGGATCGAGACTCACCGCCCGGACAGGCTGCGCCATAATGACGGTCAAATCCTTATCCGTCTCAAAAACTACCTCCGCCCCCTGCTCCGGCTGGGCGGATACCCGGGTTCCGGCCGGAACCGTGTTATAGCTGCCCGAATCCGGCTTCAGCCGGAAGAGCAGCGGAACTTTGGCAGCACGGGGCGGAGTAGGATGAATGCCGATCAGATTCAGGAAGGAGGTGAAATTCTTCGCAGGCGCCTGATTCAGTCGGCTGATTACTTTGCCCATCATCCCGGTGAAGATATGGACCAGGGCATCTGCCTTCTTGTCTGCCTCAAGCTCCGTCACATCCGTCCATTCCCGGCTGCAGTATTGGTAGATTAAGCGTCGTAGCTCGGGAACCAGCTGTTCCTGTTCCCGTTTATCAATAATAGGCATTTGGTTTGGCATTATTTCCCCACGCTTTCAAGGAAGAATGGATAGACCAGATTATATTTGCTGTTGCTGGCCCTGATTGAATAGTCAATGGACACCTCAAGCTCGGAGCGGTCTGAGCGCGGGGTGACCGTAATGTCGTCCACTTCAATGCGCGGCTCCCAGTTCTGCAAGGCTTCTTCAATGAAGCTTCGCAGCAAGGTTGCAGTGCTCATGGTATTGGGTGAGAACACCAGCTCGTTCAGTCTGCAGCCGAAATCCGGCCGCATGACCCGCTCGCCGCGGGCCGTTGACAGAATCAGAATAATGGATTCCCGGATGGAGTCTTCTCCACCGGAGGATCGGACGCTGCCCCGCTGGACAGCAAGCGGATACGTCCAGCCCCGTCCCAAAAAATCTACAACTTCCATCTCTCAGCCTCCTAGTAAGACCGTCCCCGCAGCAGACACTTTCCCTGCCGGAAGGTCGGCCGGATCATTGCATGTCACCGCCGGATCACCGTTTCTGGCAGCCTTTTTCCCGTTGATGAATACTGTTGTGCTTCCGGCGCTGATGGTCCCCTTATTGGTCGGCGGCTTCTGAAACGGGCCTCCCTGCGGAACATGAGCCGGCGTATTCGTAGCCGTAGAATCCACAGTGGCTGCCGGCTGCCCCATAATCTTGACATTTGTGCTCAGCGCACCGTCCAGAATCCCCGTGAAGGGATGCGGCAACGGGGTGGGAACCAGGCCTCCACCGGCCGGAAGCATGACGATATGCGTATCGGTCGCCAGAATCCGGTCCCCTTGCTTCGCTGCTGGCTGGCCCATAGAGGGCACCCCCTCTCTAATTAATGTTGACCACAGATCCTTTGATCGTCATACTGGCGGCGGCTTTGACCTCCATCCCGGCCGAAGCTTCGATAGCGGTACCCGCCGATGATTTCATTGCAATGGATTTGGCGGACAGGGACAGCTTGCCTCCCGCCGAGATTTCAATATCTGCACCAGCGGATACCGATACCTTATTCGCCTTCGTATCCAGGATGATCCGGTTCTTGCCTGACTTGTCGCTAATATGGATCTGCTCCGCGCCGCCCTTGTCATCCAGCTTGATTACGTGGCCCTTGGCGGAGGTAAGCGTGATGCTCTCTTCCCCCTTGGTATCGGCGAACTGCAGAACATGCCCGCTGCGGGATTTGAACAGGCGGATATTATTCTTGCCATCCTTGTTGGTCTCCGGCGGTATGTCTTTGCCATTCCACAAGGAGCCAATGATATAGGGGCGGTTGACATCCCCGTTCTCAAAAGCTACCAGCACCTCATCCTCCACCTCCGGCAGGCAAAACGCTCCCCGCTCCTTCCCGGCCATCCAGGACGCCATGCGCGCCCAGTTGGATTCCGGCATCCCCATCAGCGGGATCTTCACCTTCACCAATCCGGGGCCGGGCTTGTCCGCATGGTTCGTAGAGTCATTATTGATGACAATCCCCACCATTACGCCGAAGATCCGTCCCTCGTTCATGATACTGTCCATAAAATTACTAATTCCGGGTCCTTCACTCATAGGCCAGTCCTCTTCACCTTGAACGTCGTGGTATAGCCCTTGCTGTCGATCTTGTGAACCGTGGCAACAATGTAATAAATTCCGCTGAAGCGCTCGCCCAGACCCATCAGCTTCACCGTCTGTCCTGCCCGGAGCTTCGGGTTCCCCCAGCACATGCCTTCCCCGGCAATGAACTCGCGCAGGCGGCTGTTGTAAGCAGCGGCGGCCAGCACCTTGGCTTCGTTCATATCCAGCAGATTCTCGGCCATAATGACAATCGGTGATTCCCCGACCGCTGCTGTGCTGATGGTGAAGCCGCCTTCCTTCCCGCCCATTCTGGTCGTCTCTTCCCCGCTCTTAGCGATAGCCTCAAGCTCCTTCTTCTCCTTCACATCCCAGCCCTTAAGCGTCACCTTACTCCCCCGGGTAAGGGCCCTCAGCTCCAGGTTCAGCCGTTCAAAATCCTTCTTGAAGCTCATCTCCGGCAGCACCGGGGCCTTCACGGACCGCGATTTGACGAAATGCAGCTTCTTATCTGCCGCGAACAGCTCATAATCGAGCAGGGCTGCCCGCTCCAGCAAAAATTCGTAGTTGCTCTGATTATTCTGGTAGAGGTAGGGATACACCGTTCCGGTATCCTCCACCACAGGGGTCAATCCATGCTCCTTGGCGATTTCCCCCGCAATATCACTATCCTTCTTCTTCAGAAAAGCTTTGCTTCTCGTCCCCATACGCAGCCGGTGCAGCAGATCATATCCGCGGATATCCAGCACCGAGTGCTCCGCAAAGTTCAGATCCAGCGAGGTAATCTCCCCGCTGATCATCGGCTCCGGCTGGTCGAGTCCAAGGGAGAGCTTCAGCTGGTCGCCCGGCTTCAGGCTCGTCAGATCTGTTCCCCGCCACATGCCGCTTCCGGCATTCACCATATTCATCTGGATAGAGAATACCGCCGGCAGATTAAGCTCATCCTCCAGCGTGACGCCTTCCACTGCCGCTGTCAGTTCAGCGGACAGCTTGCTTCCGTTCAGCTCAATTTTGTAATTCGCTACACTGGTGCCCATGCAATCCCCGCCTTAATCCGGGATAACCAGAGTTCTCCCGATATCATTTTTGCCAGGAAAGCCAACCGGATTGGCGATCCTGTTCAGCTCGGCAATTCTGCGCCAGGCCAGCGGCTCCTTCAGCGCCTCATTCGCAATGAGGTCGAGCCGGTCTCCGCTTTTGACCACCCACAGCTTCCGGCAGGCATTCAAGCCCTGGCTGTCCTCCACCGACTTATCCGGCTCATCTGTAATGAAGGTCACATCCAGCAGCGAGCGGACAGGCGTGCCGTTATCCATGAACATCGTGAACTTCTGCTCGATCTTGCTCAGCAAGCCGCGGTAGGTGAAGCCGCCCCAGACGAACATGCACACCGGCGGTTTTTTCGTGCTTTTGCCGCTGACCTTAGGATCAAGCAGCGAGGTCAGCTGCCGGGTCTTCTTGCGGACATCCTTGCGCTGCTCATAGGTATCGTAGAACAAGGAGACCTTGAACTCCGGTGTCTCTGTAATCTGGAATTGCTTGTTATTCTTCTCCCCGGTATATTTGCCTTCAAAAGAAACGGTGTACTCATTGGGGTTAAACATCACCTCAATGGCTCCGACGGGCATATCCAGAGGAATGATCTTCGCTTTCTCCGCCATTATCTTAGCCCCCTCCGATCCTTGCGTATGGCCATTCTCTTCTCCAGCACCTGATAGACCCGCTCAGCCAGCTGATTCAGCTCTGCTGCATTCATGACCGGCGGCGGAACGGCCTTGGTGAAGGTCTGCGCCGGAGGCTCTGCCGCATGTTCCTGCAGCACCCGCTCCAGCTGCTGTTGCATGGGCTCCGGCAGAGCCGCGCGCGGTGCTTCAGGCTTCCGCAATACCAGGCGGCTAAGACTGGCGGCAGGCTGAAGGTCCGGTTCATAAGCAGGGCCATCCGCCCTAAGCGGACTGGCCGGCCTTCTTCGCTGCGGGGCGGACGGAAGCACTGTCCGGTCCGCAGCGTAGATCAGGCTGGCCTCCACCGGAGCCGCAGGTCCCGGCCCTCTTGGAGCTGCCCGTCCTGCGGCTCCAGCCGTTCGCGCAGAAGCTGCCTGCCCAGCCGCAGCTGGTGCACCTGACGCGCCCCCAATCGGCAGCAGGATCTGCGGCTGCGCCAGCTGAAATGACTTCATCGGCTGCCTCTGATGAACCGTACTAACGGCAGCGGGCAGCGGGCTCAGAAGCTCCTGCCTGCTCTCCAGCTGCTCAAGCGTTGCCGTCAGCTGCTGACCTAAGCCGAGCTGAAGGCTGGTACTTACGCTTGAATGCGGAAGCGACAGATTACCGGGCTTGAAGCTTAGCGTGGGAGTCTTAAGCTGTGCTTCCACAGCGGTCCCGGCTGAGCCTGGGACGGTCTCCCGTTCATGCTTCAATGCTTGTGCCCGTACCGTATGCCCTGGCTGCTGCCTCAAGGGCTGTGCTTCCGCTCCGGTCTCCCGTTCTTGCTTAAGGCCATAGCTCCGCAGCAGCTGCATTACCTGAACCAGCTGATGATGATGATTAATTGCATGTGCCGGTCTGCCTGTTATCCTGTCTTGCTGCCCTGGAAGGACAGAAGCAGTCCGCAGATCGCCTCTGGTCTGACGGTCTCTCTGGCTTCTTTCGCCAGTAGCGCCTGAAGGCAGTGGCTTCAGAACAGACAACCCGGACGGTGCAGAGACTTGCGCCGGTCTTGATCCGGCAGGCTGAACAGTTACAGGTTCAGCCGGATGAAGTGCTGCATTCTGTATGCGATACTCCGTTGTTACCTGATGTTTATTACTTCTATACTGCCAGACTCTCTCTTGCAGCACCTGTACGGAGTTAAGTCGTCCGGCTGCTGAATGAAGCCCGCTCCGCAGATCCTCAGCTTGACCAGGAGAAGCAGATGGAGCGCTTAGTCCAGGCCTGATGCCGCTTTGAGTCACCAACAGGATGCGGCTTGCCGGTCCCGGCTGTACCTTCTCTGGCACTACCTTGTAATAGAATGTCTGATGGATATGGTTGGTCACCAGGTCCGTACGCTGCAATGTCTCCGGCTGCGCAGCATATAGCGGATCGTGCCGCAGGATCAGACTCTTCAGCTTGCTCCGCCAGCGGGTCAAGCCGTATTTTGCCAGAATCGATTGAATGAACTCAGTCTGCTTCTGATTCGCAGGAGCTGCCGCCATCCGAATACTCCGGCTCATTACCGGTACCTGTACAGCCCGTTGTGAGTCAGAACCAGGCTCTCAACGGCTACCGCGCTGCTGCTGGCGTTGAACGCCGGTCCTTCCCACTTGATGGGGCAGGCTTCGATGAAGTTCCACCACACCTTGGGCGTGCCGGAATGATCCAAGAGACAGATGGACCCGCTGCGCCGCCGGATGACCCCGTTCACCACATTCTGATACCAGTTCCACAGATACTCATCATTCGTGACCCCGTTTTTCAGCGTCAGATCCGAGTATTTGGTCGGTCCCAGGAACACAAATTCCTTATGATTCTCACCGCCGAAGGTTTTGCGCTCCACCTGTGTCTCCACGCTAAGGCCTGAGACCTCTGAGAATCCCGCCACGGAGATCCCGTCAATTTCCACGATGAAGTTATAAGCAAGAAAGGGATCTTCCCGGTACCCGGGCACCCAGCTTCTTTTCGCGCCGATATTTAGCATATTTGCCTTCATGTTATCCTCTCCTAAGCCTCAAAGAAGTTCTTCTTCTCTTCCCCGCCACTCAGCTTCTGGTTGATCCGGCTGACTTCACTGCACCAGCGGTCCCGTTCAGCATGCTCCAGGTTCAGCACCGCCGTATAGTCCCAGTGCAGATAGTAGGTCAGAAAGGCTACCTCCTCGTAGAGGCGGTCAAGGGGGTAGCCGACTATTCCCCCGGCGGTTCCAGTTCAAGCTCGAAGCGCTGCTCACACTTGGGACACTGCGCATGAACCGCATTGCTCCCGTTCTGGTTAATCCGGTTGTACAGATCCTGCAGATAAGCAAAATCCGACGTATACAATTCTTCGATGACTCTCGGCGTAATCATGCCCAGTCCACCTAGTCCGGTGACCACTCTGGAGAGCAGAATGACTGTCAGATACGCGGGGTTCTGCTGAACCCGGGAATCCCGGAGCGGTGTAATCTCATCGGCTGCGGTAGCCAGACGCATGGTGCCCTGCTTATGCAGCGTGCCCGCTTCATCCACGTACCCTTTGGGCAGGGTGAAGCTGAATTCAGTTTGTAATAGTTCCATGTTCTCCCTCACTTCCTCATCAAGACCATCCTCATGCCTTCGCTTCCTTCCGGCGTCCCCGGCCGTGAATATGATGTCCATACCGTCCAGCTTATGTTTTGGCGTATTGCATCACATCCACAGTGACGATGACGATAAGCGGGAAGGCTATTTCACTCTGCGAACCCCTTCATGCACCAGCTCCATCGACTCGACAGAGACCTCGTTGCCTTTAGCGCTAAGGGCGCTGACATCATACTTGATCGGCCAGGCTTCGAGGATATCCCACTGCGCCTTGTCATTGCCTTCTTCATCCACCAGGATGATGGACAAGCTCTTGCGGTTTTTCAGCGCGCCTTTGTCCTCAATCGACTTGCGCCAGTTGTAGAGTTCCAGGGAGTCTGTCAGTCCCTTTTTCAAGGTAATGTTCCCGAATTTGGTCAAGCCCGACAGCTTGCGCGCATGCGGGGCATCGATGCCCTCCCGGTAATCTACAGCCTCTGTGGATGTATCCGGAATCGTTGCGTCCGCAAAGGCTGCGGTCTGAATGCCGTCAATTACAACGCGGAAGCGGTAATTGCGGTAGGGATCCAATCTTTTGCCGGTTGCCATAGCATAAATCTCCTCTCAATCTCTTATTTGGATAAGGTCTTCTGGCTGACCCGGATGACTACGAATTCAGCAGGTTTGACCGGGGCTACGCCCACTTCGATAATCAGCTGGCCGGCATCCCTTACAGCAGGCGGATTGTTCTCCTCGTCCACTTTGACGAAAAAGGCCTCTTCCTGCGTGGTTCCGTAGAGCGCACCATCTCTCCATACGCGGGTCAGGAAGGCGGTGAGATTGCGTTTGACCTTGCCCCACAGGCTCGGATCATTCGGTTCAAACACGACCCACTGGCTGCCCTCATCCAGCGACTCTTCAATGTACATCATCAGCCGCCGGACGTTGACGTAACTCCACTCCGAATCGGCGGACAACGTTCTGGCCCCCCAGACACAGATGCCTTCCGGCAAGGAGCGGATCACGTTGATGCCGCCGGGATTCAGCAGCTCCTGCTCCGCCTTCGTGATGATCTTCTCAATCCCTACTACGGAATCCAGATAGCCGTCGGTGGTGCCAGCCGGTGCTTTGTGGACACCGCGAACAGCATCGACATAAGCGTACGTACCGGCAATCGCCCCGGACGGCGGCACAAGCTTCTGCTTCCCGGTCAGCGGATCATTAATGTAGACCCAAGGATAGTACAGGGCACCGTACGACGTATTGAATGAATTGCCCGAATAATCGCCCGCCCCCTCCTTGAAATCCTTGACCTCCAGCGGGCTTAAGCCATGCGGAGGATCTACGATGAAGATGCAGTCTTTTCTCAGCTTGCAGTAATTCAGCATATCCAGGATGGTGCCCCGGCTGTACGCCATATCTGCAAGGTCTGGAGCCGCTACAATGTTGATGCCGTCAATCGTATCGAATGCGTGGATACCGGCCCGCTTGACCGCATCCCCCAGGAAGTCAATCGGGGACATCCCGTTCACACCGCCGCTGAGGGACAGGGCTGCTTCATTGAACGCCGGCGTTTTCTCCATATTCTCCAGAATGGTCAGGTCCACCAGCGGCTTCACACTGACAAAGGCGGATACCTGATTCACCTTTTCTTCAAAATTGATCAGCAGCATGTTGTCGAAGATTTCGACGATTTTGCCCTCTTCGTCTTCTCCGCTGTATTCATTATTGAAATCACTGTCCAGCAAATACTGCACAATCATCTTGAAGCCAAATTGCTGCTTGTTGGAGGACGGGCTGATCTTGACCGAAATCCGGTTGCCCCACTCCCCTTCCGAACGTGCAACTACCTTGAACAAATCCAGATTATCGGTATCACGAACCGCAAGCGAAGCCGGCCGGATATCGGTGGATGCCGCTCTCACTACGTAGCAGGAGGTGCCTCCTTCCGCAAAAAAGTTATACACGGCATAAGCCAGATAGCCATTAGGGATAAACTGACCGAACTCATTGACGAACTGGCTCCAGTTGGTGACCAGTACCGCTTTGCCGATGACCCCCTTTTCTGCGATTCCGACGAAGGCCCCGACTGAGGTGCCCACACCGGCAATCGGCTTGACCCCGCTTGAGACTTCCTCCACATATACGCCTGGCGATAAATAATTTGCCATCTCTTACCCTCCTAAAAAAGTTTAATTAGCTTCTGCTTCTGAGAGAAACCTTCGGCATAACTGGCTGAGAAAGCATAAACTAAAGTTTGATCAGCTTACACAATCCGGTTAGGCACAGCTGCCTTTGTCTGCGGAATATCCGCTAGTACGGGTGCCTTGCATGTCATTCCCTCCATGAATCACTCCCTTCACAGAAGCAGTCTCTGCCAGCTTGGTCTACATGGGATGAACGCCCAGCTCTTTCACCTCAACCCGTGGGATCAGGATCGTCTTATCCGCAGGCAGCCGCACCGGCGACACCAGATAGGACAGGCTCACCTTAGCCGGCTTCCCGGGGAACACCTCCCACAGCTGCTTGATATCCTGAATCGTCAGGTTGTTATAGGAGATCCGGATCTTCTCATTGCCGCATTCGGCCAGGTTCCCCCGCAGATCGCTGCCGCTAAGCACCGGATGCTCATGGAACAGCTGAAAGATCCGGCCCAGGATCAGCTGCTCGGTCTCCCTGTCCTTGGCGTATGGCGTGAGCAGATAGTACAAATCCAGATAAGCCGGCGGATACATGAACTCATTCTTGCTGCCGGTCTCTTCCTTCTCACTGTTGCGCATACTGGGGCTATGGCTCAAATAATACAAACACATTGAAAGCTTCATCGTTGAGCTGTCAATGTCACTCGGAGAGCCGAAGCTGATGAAGCTGTCATCGTTCAACTCAGGTACATGTGCTTTCAATAGTGCCTTCAGGCTGGTGCTGACATCTCTTATTACCGTACCTGTATCCACGGCCATGCTTATTTCACCTCGATCAGTGTGTGATAGGGCGCATAATCCGATTGCAAAAAGGTTCTGCCCAGCTTCAGATACTCCCGCTTGGCTGCCAGCATGATCTGCTTCATCCCGATGGAACAGCCTTCATGCGCCGCATAAAAGGCTGCATTCAAGGCAATGTTCTTGATGTTGCCTCCGGCCAGAATGAACTTCTCCGCCATGAAGCCATAATCCAGATCAGGATCAAGCGGCGCTCCCGCCGGGAACATTCCCCGCCAGATCCGGCCGCGCTGCTGCTGCTCCGGGAACGGGAATTCCAGCTTGAAGTGCAGCCTGCGGGCGAAGGCATCGTCCAGGTTCTGATTCAAGTTGGTCGCCAGAATCACAATTCCCGTATACTCCTCCATCTTCTGCAGCAGGTAGCTGATCTCCACATTCGCATACCGGTCATGCGCATCCTTGACCTCAGAGCGCTTGCCGAACAAGGCATCCGCTTCGTCGAAGAAGAGAATGGCATTCGAGGTCTCCGCCTCATCAAAAATCCGCGACAGATTCTTCTCGGTCTCCCCGATGTACTTGCTCACAATCTGTGAGACATCGATCTTGTAGAGTTCCAGACTCAGCTCAGTTGCAATCACCTCAGCGGCCATCGTCTTCCCGGAGCCTGGCGGCCCCGAGAACAGGATGTTCAGCCCTCTTCCGAGCGACAGCCGTCCTGCAAAGCCCCACTCTCCATAGACGAGTGCGCGGTATTTCACCTGACGGCAGATTTCCTCCAGCTGATTCAGCTGCTCTTCGGGAAGCACCAGCATGTCCCAGGTATACATGGCCTGGACCTTCGAGGCCAGTGCCTGGATTCTTCGGCTGGACTGGAAGTAACAGGCTTCGTAGAGATCCTTCGTGCTGATCCCGTTCTCCCTGAAGCCGTTCCAGACGGCGATGTTCTCACCGCCGTTCAGAGCGGCCCGGATCTGGCTTGCCGTGAAGCGGAAGCTGCCGCTGACTTCATCCAGTTCCATCTGCGGAGACAGCTTATACTCCTGACCCAAGACAGTCCACGCAGCCTTGCGGGCCGCCGCATCCGGAAAGGGCAAGTCGATCTGCATGAAGTTCAGCGGAATTCCGGTGAAGCTGATTCCCCACTGCGCTTCTCCAAGGATGAACGTCAGCGGTGCACAGTCTGCCAGCATCTCCATAAGGAGCCGGCTCTGCAGACTGTATCGGTCATCCTCTGTCACCAGGCTGTCGAAACCGGTGAAGCAGAGGGCCGTCTTCATCAGCAGCGCATGCCGGCCAAGCAGTCTCAGCATTTCGCTGAAGTCAGCCTCAGGGCGCAGCAGCTTCTCCAGATCGGCAACCAGGACAGAGAGTCCCAGGGTGCCGCAGACCTCGCGGATACCTCCCAGCTTCAGAGCCTCATCCGGACCGCTGACGTATAGCAGGCTGCTGGAGCTACCGGGGCTGCCGGCTCCGCAGCAGCTGTAATGCTTCACGAACCGCAGCAGCTTCTGCTCCAGCTCAGCCGGAAAATGGATCTGCTGCGGAAGAGGCACCGTGCTAAGCTTCGCCGCCTTCGTCAGACGCTCATCCAGCACCTCATAGCCGAGCAGCAGATTCACCGCCCAATCCTCCAGCTTCAGCGGCCGGGCGATTAACGGAATGCGGCTGTCGCCGTACTCCCCTCTTCGTTCCAGCAGCAGCTTCATCAGCGGCGCACGGACATCGAACAGCAGGCGGGCCGCCTGCCGCTCCTCCTCTGCCCCGGCGAATACCTCCAGGACCCACCCCACCGAAGGGCGCTTGTCCGACATATCATTCTGCAGGTAGGCATAGATTCGCCCGTACTTGCCGTCCAGCTCAGGCGCCAGACAAGCGACCAGGATGCTTACCTCCAGCCCTGACAGGTTAAGTGCAGAAGCCACCTCCGGGAGCATGAGCCGGGGAGCGGGACTGGGTGACTGCTCTGCTGATGGGTGGAAATTAGTCCTCAGTCTGGCAGCGATCTTCCGTTCCAGATGAGCTATTTCCGCTGTTAAGAGATTGATGTAACGCTCATCTTCCGGCTGGACATCCAGCAGACTGCGGATCTCCTCGTCCACAAGCTCCAGCTCTGCGTGCGGCTGCGGTCCTTCAAGGTACCTGAGCTTAAGCCGGAGCTCCAGCAGTTGCAGCTCTTCTGCGAGATGCTCTTGGTTCGAGCTGTAGGGCGGAGCGGGTTCGCCGCTCTCCTCTCGGGGAGCTGCTGCTTCGGAATTTGCTTCAGGAAGTGCTGGTTCATGAGCGGAAGCAAGAGCAGCAACATAAGCAGCGCCTGTGCCAAGCTCGGCAGCTTCCACCCGTTCCACATCATCAGAAGCCTCCGCTGTTTCCTTTCGATAGCTTCTAGCCCATTTAATAAATTTCATCGGCAGTTCTGTCCTCACTCTATATTTTCTTGTTCATATATAAAGTAAGTTTTGGGAGGGGGATTACAACTGGGGGAAAATAAAAAACAGGTTAATCACCGGATACTTGATCCATTTGATTAACCTGTCCTGATTAAGTTGTTCTATTGTTCTTAGAAGCAAATGTGAGCTATGCCTCTGCACTGGAATAATATTGAATATATCTTTCTTTAGACGGAATTAACTCATTATCCAGCAGTTCTGTTCCGGTTAATAGCACTTTATTCTCTAATCGGGATATGAACAATACATAATAATCTCCTAATGATGGGAAGACAAATAAACCGTAATTTCTATTTTTTAATAGGCTGTTCGTTTCCCGGATCTTATCAGGCAAGAATTCATACTCCAGTTCACCGAGCGCTTCCAGTTCATCTTGTGTTGCAAGCTCTATTCCACGCTCAAACTCATAATCCAAAATATAATTTACAATTTCATTGTCTTCCTCTCCTTTATAATCCAGAAAGAGAAAGGCTCCGCTCGACAAGCCATATTTTAATGCTCTTTCATAATGGCTTGTACGATCCTCCCCTTCCAGAATCGGTCCTGCATCCTCCTGGCCCGGAAATAGGACTTCCAGTATTCCTTTATCCAACATCTGCTTATCCTCCGTTATGCATTATTGAAACAGCTCTTCCCCATATTGATTCAAGAAATAATCCGGATAATTTTTACGATAAAAGCTATCAATTTGCACAAGCAGAGGATCTTTCTCCGGATATGGCTCAGGATCTTTAAACACCATTTTCGCTTCTGGAGTATTCATCAATATATCCTCAAAGTGTTGAGGAACTGGCAGCCCACTCTTTTTCCTTACATGAATTAGGAACAAGATTTCATATGGATAGAATCCATACCGGTAGTCACCAAATTCGATAGATTTCCCCAGTTCGGAGGCCAACTCAGAATGATAATTGATCATTTGTCCTATCAAAGCGGTTATTTCTTCTTCTATAGGAGTTGACCAGCATTTCAGTACTTTATCGTAAATCCCCAAATCGTCAGGTAGAAGATCATTTCTGAGGTCTTTGCTCTCAAGCTCCTTTTTGACAAAAGTATAGACATTCCGGCTAGCCCCTAAAAGAGTTTTATTTCTATACTGTAAGTATAGCTCCAGCAAAAACCACGTGTGCTTGTTCCAATCATTAGATGAAATAAAACGATCTGATATATATGCAGCAATAAAATCAAAAAGAATTCTTTCTTCTTTCTGCCAACCGAACATTGTAAAATGAATTAAGGTCGAAATTATTTCCTTAAATGTATAATCCACTGTCGAATTAGGATATCGGATTCTATATAACTCCTGCGATATACATTGATAAAATACAGTGGGGTACATCAGTTTTAATCCTTCAATTCGATTTGTATTTTGGACTAATACTTCCTCTTTCCATGTCATTAAATAGTTATCGTATATCGTTCCAAGATTAATTAACAAGACATGATCCCTGTCTACATTATTGGATTCAACAATATCAACAATTTTACTTATACACCTCTCATACTCCGTTTTCCCATGCTCAATAAAGCTTTCATTGACAAAGTTTTTGCGATATTTTTTATAGGACATGCTTAATTTTTTAGAATTTAGCATTAGATTCTCCTTCATAAAAATTATTCTATTCTTTTTGACCAATCCCTGATTTTCAACTCATCTACTCCAAAACCAATATCCGTTTTCTTTAAATCAGCTTCAACCCTGATAAAGTCTATCTCTAATTCATAGTTTTCCTCCTTTAACTGTTTATACCTATCATTAAAACCAGCATATCTGGGATCATTACTAAATCGCATTTTCTCGAAATACTGTCCTCCACCTGACTTCTGAGCATCAGAGTAAACAAAGTGGGCTCTCTCCGAAGTCTTTGCTTCAATAATAGTTAGCTTTGGTGGTGGTCCTTTAGATAAAAACGCACCATCTAATCCGTTCCTACCCTTCTGAAATAGTGACGAGACGTCATCGCCGAGATTATTTTGCTTAGCGACAATTCTCGCTACCTCTTCACCAAAGTTTCCTTTGTCATGATTATAAACAGTTGATGTTGTACCAATTTTTCTTTCATGCTCTTTAGCCAGCTTGAGATCAAATTTTTCGCTTATATCATCCGTTGCGTCAAGTTTATTGGCAAGCTTGCTTTTTGCAGTAATGATTTTGTTTAAGCTAGCTTTATTTCCCCCTGCAAGCTCGGCAACCTTAAGTCTTTCAATATCATCTAGCTTTTTAAGATTGGAATGAGCAAAGCGATCGAGTTCAACCGGCTTCATTCCATCTTTCTTTAATTTTTTAAATTCTTTATTGAAGTCCTGCTCCTTGATGTCCTTCATAGTCCCATCAGCCAGCAACACCCAAGGATTAACCTCGCCATACAGACGAATATGCTTGCCCTTACGCACCAGCTTAAACTTCTTGAACTTGAATTTCTGCAGAATCCGGTCCAGCAGGCCCCGGAGATTTTTGGCCCCCTTCATGAGCCCCTTTTGCAGGCTCTTAATCACGATTTTACCATTACGTATAATCATGCTGCCGCTCTTGGATGCAAGCTTGGCTCCGGATTTCAGCAGGCTCTTGATGCCTTTGGCTCCTGCGCCTACAACGTTCTTCACCCCGCTGGCTGCCGCTCCGACGCCCTTCTTGACAGCTTGTCCGGCTTTCTTGAGGTTAGCTCCGACAGCTTTGAAGCCACCCGCCATCGCCAGCTCAACCAATCCCATCGCCAGTGCTGTAGCGAGCGCAATCGCGGCAGGTTCAATCATCTTCTGCCAGCCCTGGCTCAGGTAGGTACCAATATAGCCGGAGGCCTGGACAAGGGTCTGCGCCACGGATTTAATCGCATCTGCCTGCAGGTATACGGTGATGATTTTAATAGTCATCGGAAGCTTTCCAAAAAGTTACTGAGAGAATAAAGAAAAAAGAAGGTCGATTATTCAGTTATTAAACTGAAATCGACCTGATGGATTGATAGTTAGAGGTTATGTGAAAAATGTGAAGAGTTTGTCTTTACTCGTAGAAAGACTACTTTTGGGACAGCCTCTGTATGAATATTATTCTGTTTTATATAGTGATTGTATAAATTCTGTAAAGCTCAATGCTGTCAATCTTACTAACTCTTTGATTAAACCTTTATCTTCATCCAAATGGGTTAGATCACAATAATATACTCTTCCTATATCTTCTCCGCTAACAGCCAAACATATGATGTTGTTCATAGGGTCTCTACCAATAGGGAGAAAATTTGAAGGAATTATATTAGTTAGATTATATTTTTGATAGAATCCTTCGATACTATGCTCTTCTCTTACATCAAATGGAAAGAAAAGCATAATTGAAGAAGTTACGACTTCATCCAACGTTTGAAATCTTCTCAAAACGCTTTTACCACCATTATATTTTTTTATAAATCTCTTATAATCACTTGGCAAAATGAGATTGTACTTTGATTCAAAAACAACTAGCTCCTGCTCTAAAACCGGTTCAAATGAAAACTCAAATTCAATTTCCATAGATACAACCCCTCTATTCTGCAGAATATAATCCATTTAGTAATTCTGTAAATGTACTACAAACAGGAATTATTGCATCCTCCCCAATCTCCTCATGATCATAAAATATTATTTCAGGTGACTGAACCTTTAAGCGATAATCGAAACATAATAAATTTCCAAACGGATCTCTTGCAATAGGTACAAGTCCGGCAATTGAAGTCTCTTCTTCAAAATCATAAAACATTGTTATATTTAAATTATCATTTGTGAAGCTTAATAAATTATTTAATACTCCCTGTTCACCGTCGTTCATATCGAAGCAATTCGGTTCTGGGTAACCTCCGTTATACAGTTGAATGCATCTCTTATAATCTTCTGGAAACTTTACTCCAAAATTATTTTCAACTAATTTTATTAGTGTTTCATCGTGTAATTCTTCGCCATTAATCCACTTATTCACTCCCATACCATCATCTCCAATATATTCTTTTTTATCTTACCTTTTCTTCCTTTTCGTCCCCCCCCCCAAATGGCTCTGCCTCCTGTATGACCAGAAACTTGATGCTCAAAATAATCTATAATTTGCATCCGCCCTGCTTCCTGATGATGATGCCAGGTAAAAGTATCCGGTACTTTGCCTTCTTTTAGTAGATTTCTTTCAGCTGCAGTAAATTTTTTTGCGAGTTCTGGGTTTTCTAATATTTCTTTATATAACTCCTTTGAAAGGTAATCGAATTGAACTTTATCAGACTCAAGGTAATATTTTTCAGGTAAAGTTATATCATGCTTGGAATCAAGTATTGGATATCCTTCAGCATCATATTTAACTCTATACTCCTTACCACTTTTTTTAGAAAGAAAAGTATAGGTAGTGGTTCCATCTTCATGAGGCTCCATTTTTTTATAATTTCTCGGTTTGTTAGGTTTCTTATTATACTTAGATTGTTTTCTGGCAGCATCCTCCATCGCATTATCATAAGCGCTTTGAAATTTATCAGGATCTTTCGTTTTAAGGTCTATTAGCTTAATACGCGGATTAAATATCCCATAGAGAATAATATGATTCTTTATGCGTTCCAACTCAAACTTCTTGAACTTGAACTTCTGCAGAATCCGGTCCAGCAGGTCCCGGAGCTTTTTGGCCCCCTTCATGAGCCCCTTTTGCAGGCTCTTAATCACGATTTTACCATTACGTATAATCATGCTGCCGCTCTTGGAGGCCAGCTTGGCTCCGGATTTCAGCAAGCTCTTGATGCCTTTGGCCCCTGCACCTGCTGCGTTCTTGACCCCTCTGGCTGCAGCGCCGACGCCCTTCTTGGCAGCTTGTCCGGCTTTCTTGACTCCTGCTCCTATGGCCTTGAAGCCCAGCTCCATAGCGAGCTCAACGAGTCCCATGGCCAGTGCGGTTGCGAGCGCGATGGCCGCAGGCTCAATCATCTTCTGCCAGCCCTGGCTCAGGTAGGTGCCAATATAGCCGGAAGCCTGGACAAGGGTCTGTGCCACGGACTTAATCGCATCTGCCTGCAGGTATACGGTGATGATGTTAATAATCATCGGAAGTGCAGCCGTAATCGCTCCGCCTGTTACAATCTCTGCGACCACGATCCCAGCCAATATCCCGATGACTGCAGCCAGTAGCTTCAATCCATTACTCTTCATCCATTTTATTACAAATGATTTAATTTGGTCAAACAACATTTTCGCATTGCCTGCGCGTAGCTTCGCACCGTCTGCAATTTTGCCGCCAAGGCTCTGATTGGCTGCTCCGGTGTCGAATTCCGCCATTATGCTGTCCATTGTAGCCGGGTCGCGGCTGCCGGACATCTCTTTGGTTTCTCCGTCTTTCAGGTTCGCTTCCTGCACCAGTGCAGGGTCCATCTCGCCCTGCTCCACCGACTCCATCTCGATATCTTCTGCGGTCAGCTTCTCATCCGCTGCCGCACCAGCGCCAGCTCCCTCAGCCTGCTCAACAGCTCCGCCTTCTGCTGCTCCAGCGCCCATTGGCTTGGAGATATCTACCCCAAGCAGATACTCCCACATCTTTCCTTCCAGATGACTGAAGGAACGCTTCGCCGCCTGGCCGAGCGCTCCAATCCGGGACAACACATCCAGGAACGTGGCAATCAGCAGACTGCCTAGGGTGGAGATCAGCTTGGAATAGAAGTTCTGCACTGCTGCCAGCGCCTGATCCACCTTAGCAGCCAAGAAGTCCATCACCTGAGTGACCTTGGTCTTGAGCTTCTGGGCTAGCTGGTTGACCGCTTTAATAGCCTTATTGACAACTCCGTCAATTTTGCTGCATATTTTTGCGGCGATACCAGGGAACTTGGCAAATACAACAGACACCAGCTTTTTAAGCAGCACACCCAGTCCCTTGATCAGGGTTGTAATCAGCTTGCGGCCCAGTTCAATGATGCCCAGCACAGCCTGCTTCGCTTTGTCAAAAATAAACTTAACTGCTTTGCGGAGACCCTCAAAAATGAAGTTAACTGCTTTCTTAACGACTTCGACGACAGCCTCCAGCTTACCCTTCACCCAGCCGAGGAAGCCGCCCTTCTTCTCTTCCTTGGCCTTCTCCTGTTCATGCTTCCCGTCTGCTTCCTTCTTCGCTTTACTGTAGGCCTGCGTCGCTTCCCGCTCCGCTTCAGACTGCTTTTTCTGAGCTTCCCGCTCTTTGTCTGTACGGACGCTGTTGATCTCCTGCTTCTTCTGCTGGGCGGCTGACCCGGCCTGTTTGGTATAGTCCGTCTCGGCAGCATCCAGCTCCTTTTTCCACTCGCCCTGCAATTGGGTGACTTCTGCTTTGGCTCCAGTCTGCTGGCTGATCTGCTTGTTCTTCGCCTCGGTCTCGGCCTGCCGGATTTGCGCCTGGCTGTCGGCTTTGGAGCTCAGCACTTTACTGTCGAATTTCGCTTGTTCCTTCTTATATTCCGCCTGCTTGGTACCAAGCTGCTTCTTCATCTCTGGAGCCAGACTACGGTTCAGTCCGGCAGTCATATCTGCAGGCAGTGCCAGCGCAGGCAGTTTTTTGGCCCCGGGTGCCTGCCCGCCTTTCAGCCCTGCAGCAGCTTTCACCACGGTGCCATCCGGCTCGGGATAAATCTCATTCTCCCCGAACGGCTGCTTGATCTGGCCCATCTCCGCCTGCTTGGCTGCGATCACCTGCTGGGAGGCCTCCTGATGAAAACCCTCCAGCTGAGAGGGATCTGCCTCTCCGGTCATGCTGATTCCCGGCGGCTGGGCGGCTGCGGAGCGGATCTCGCTTAACATCGCCTCCGGATTGCCCCCGGAACCGGATGAACTAATGTTCATTTTATCCAGCTTGCCTGCAGGAACAGCCCCACCGGTACGCTCGCCTTTGAAGCCTTCCTTCACAGTGTGCTTCAGCGCTGCCGGTTTCTTCCGGGCCTGCAAGGCCTTCCCTTTCAAGCCGGTCGGTACCGGAACAGCAGGCAGCCCTTGCTTGGTCTTCTGTGTCTGCTTCGTGAAGGCACCGGAGGATACACTCACAGCCTGGGCATAGGCATCCCCCAGCTCTGTGGGCTGAACCTGTGTCAGCTGATCCAGAATCTGCCCCGGATCTTCACCGCTGATCTTCACCGTCTTGCCCTTCGCCGGCTTCTCCTTCCCATCTCCCGCTAAGGCACCGAGTGCTGCTCCAAACGATGGCTCCTTGGCCGCTTTCTTCGGTGCATCTGCTCCTTTGGAGGCGGCGGACTTCTTGGCTGGCTCCAGCGCATCCTCTCCCTGAGCTGCTGCGGACTCCTCCGCCTTCCCGGAATTCAACGGTTCCCCAGACGGCTCTTCTCTTGCTTCTTCCGCAAACGGAGCGTCTTCCTCTCGTTCTGCCGTTTTAGCTTGCCCCTCTACAGTGGCCTCTGCTCTCCCCTTCGTCCGGGCAGGCGCTGGCGTCTTTTTGACGGCTACGGGACCTGAAGAACTGCCGCCACTAGCAGGCTTAGTTTGTGTGACAGACGCAATAGCGTCTGCTGCCTGCCCCTCCGGCTCCTCCTTACGCTGCATCTTGGATTCAGCCGGAGTGCTGGCTTGCTCTGCTTCTGCTTGCACCGGTTCCGGTGAATCCGTATGCTCTTCCACTTGAGCTTCTGCGGCCAAGCTCTTACTTGCTCCATCCGCCTGTGTTCCATTGTCTGCCTGCTCTTTCTTCTTCCCATCCTCCTTCAGACTCGATAACAACTGAACCACGGCCCGGTTGCCGAGTGTGCGCTGGAGCGCCAGCTTGTCTTCACGGCTTAAGGAAGCCGGATTCTGGCGGACACGCCGGATAATCTCTACCGGGTCTGGTTGTTTCGCGGCTGCCGGACGAATGAATACCTGCGGATTGCTGAATGGTTTATGGCCGCCGGATGCTTTATCTTTCTCCTTACTTACGGTTGCTTGGGTCTGCAATGGAGTCCCCCCTCTGTAAAAAATCGATCCTATAGATAAAGTAAAATCCATAGCGCTTTTTACAGCCGGAGTTATAAATAAATCCATTTATTCTAATTTTTACTTATAATCACATGTCAAAAAGTCCGCCCTTAGGCAGCCTGTAACCCTTCCTCCTGATTAACGATTATTCGGGTCTGCCGCTTGGCCCGAGGCTTTGCGCAGCTCATTCGCCAGACGGTGAAATTCTTTTCCAGACTCTGCATTACCTGCTGCCATATAAGCCGCTTGAAGAAAAGCAATGATCTTGCCCGCATCCTCTTTCTTCATCATATAGTCTTTCCCCTCTCCGTTTGCATTGCCTGGTACAGGAACCGCGGCAGACTGCGTGCTCCACCAGCCGGCTTCTCCGCTGGACTGGTTGAGGTCTACATTCACTCCGTGAACCGGTTGACCTAGTCCCTTGGGACCGTTGTCATATTGATACAGGTGGATACCCTCCGCTTTCCGGCCTTTACTCCAGGCATACGTCTGCCAAAAACCGGTGCAGGCCTTAGCGCCCATTGCAGCTTCAATAACCGTAACGCTCCCGTAGA
This sequence comes from Paenibacillus sp. FSL P4-0338, assembly GCF_038002365.1. Taxonomy (NCBI): domain Bacteria; kingdom Bacillati; phylum Bacillota; class Bacilli; order Caryophanales; family Paenibacillaceae; genus Paenibacillus; species Paenibacillus sp. FSL P4-0338. The sequence continues at coordinate 2,372,207 of NZ_JBBOCG010000001.1, forward strand.
CACCCGACTGGTAATTCCGGGCGGCTTCTCCCGCTGCCGTAATATACTGGATCACCGTGTCCATCTGCTTCGCAGAAGCGTCGAAATCAACGGCAAAGTAGATCCGGCTCCCGGCAGGTTGTCCAACCGCAAGGGCTGTCTGTGCGGCAATCGCCCCGTCTGTCAGACCGGCTGCACGGCCTCCCAGCGCACGGCTGGCGGTCGTTTCATACACAGAGACAATTTGCAGCCCAGCAGCGCTGATAGCAACCGCCTCCGCCTGGGTTAACCTTTTCCAGCCGGAGGGCACGAGGTAACGGCATACGAATTCGTAGCCATCCTCCTTGAATTTCTTTGCCAGTGTGCGTGTTAGCGGTGCTGCGCAATCAAAGCCTTTGGCCATTCCCCCATCTCCTTCTTCCTGTCTGCTACCCGATTAATATTTTCATCAAAAGTCCCGCTGCGGCAATACACATCCCCACGCTGCTAATGATCGTGCCCACCAGCCAGCGCTGATTCTCCCCTTGCCTGAGCTTCAATCTGGACAGCTCATCCCGCATCTCATCCATCCGCAAATGCGCTGATTTGCTGCTCTGCATAGCCTCAAGCGCAATATCCCTTGCACTGTTCATGATGTCGAGCTTGGTTTCCACCCGGGTCAACCGTTGAAGGATTTCATTCATGTCGTCTGGCATATCGTACCCCCGCTAATGGAGCTGGTTGATCTCCCGTTAATGAATAGCTCCAAGCTGCAACCTCTGATCTGGAAGCAGCCTGGAAGCCGTGCAATGCTGTACTTAGCCGCTTACGGTTCCATTCCTGCAATCAGATTGCCATAGGAGTAGGCCGTAATTTTGCTGGTATCTGTGAAGCCCGTGGCCAGTCCATTGAAGGAATAATCATTAGTCTGATAGTAATTAGAGAAATCCGATTTCCAGAATCTGCACTGAATTTCTACACTTTCTCCAGGCTTAAGACTTCCCGCACCGCTGGTGAAGCCGATTTCCAGGTAATAATCACTGCCGGTTTTGCCTGTTGTCTTCTGGAAGCTTCCTGTGACATACGATTGAATCACCCTGGTATTTGAGCCTGATACTCTGGCATAATCCGTATAGAAGCTCTGGTATCTCTCTCCATCGATGGTGTAGTAATATCTAAGCTTGATGCTGGAGAGCTGCAGGGTCGACTTGCTGGTATTCTCAAAGGATATTCTCGGGAAAATCGTATTCGTCACGCTGCTTCGGCTCGCATTAAACGATTGAACCTTGAACGTCTGAGTGACAGTTACATTCTGCACCGCCGTCGATACATTGCCATTCACATCCGTAGCCGTCCAGGTGACCACTGTTTTCCCTAACGGGAAGCCGTCAGCCGGAGCATCATTCTTCAGCACAACTCCGAAGATGTCGCTCGCTGTAGCTTGGCCCAGGTTCACAAGCGTTTTGGTTCCGGTTGCCGGAACAGCAACATCTGCTGGAGCTTTTAACACTGGCTTGGTGGTGTCGACCACCGTGATCTTCTGCACACCCGTGCTAACATTGCCGTTCGCATCCGTAGCGGTCCAAGTGACCTCAGTAATTCCTAGCGCATAGCTCTCAGGGGCATTACTTATTACTGTTACCTTGAAAATGTCAGTCCCCGTTGCCACGCCGATCTCCACCGGAGTTTTCAGCGCCGTTGCCTCCACCGTCTTGTCAGCAGGAAGTTTCAACACAGGCTTCGTGGTATCCACCAACGTGATCTTCTGCACGCCCGTGCTGACATTGCCGTTCGCATCCGTAGCAGTCCAGACCACTTCGGTCACTCCCAACCCATAGCTCTCAGGGGCATTACTTGTTACTGTTACCTTGAAAATGTCAGTTCCTGTTGCCACGCCGATCTCCACTGGAGTTTTCAGCGCCGTTGCCTCCACCGTCTTGTCAGCAGGAAGCTTCAACACAGGCTTCGTGGTATCCACCAACGTGATCTTCTGCACGCCCGTGCTGACATTGCCGTTCGCATCCGTAGCAGTCCAGACCACTTCGGTCACTCCCAATCCATAGCTCTCAGGGGCATTACTTGTTACCGTTACCTTGAAAATGTCAGTCCCCGTTGCCACGCCGATCTCCACCGGAGTTTTCAGCGCCGTTGCCTCCACCGTCTTGTCAGCCGGAAGCTTCAACACTGGCTTCGTCGTATCCACCACCGTAATCTTCTGCACGCCTGTGCTAACATTGCCGTTCGCATCCGTAGCGGTCCAAGTGACCTCAGTGGTTCCTAGCGCATAGCTCTCAGGGGCATTACTTGTTACTGTTACCTTGAAAATGTCCGTCCCTGTTGCCACGCCAATCTCCACTGGAGTTTTCAGCGCCGATGCCTCCACCGTCTTGTCAGCCGGAAGCTTCAACACTGGCTTCGTCGTATCCACCACCGTAATCTTCTGCACGCCAGTGCTAACATTGCCGTTCGCATCCGTAGCGGTCCAGACCACTTCGGTTACTCCCAATCCATAGCTCTCAGGGGCATTACTTGTTACTGTTACCTTGAAAATGTCAGTCCCTGTTGCCACGCCGATTTCCACCGGAGTTTTCAGCGCCGTTGCTTCTACCGTCTTGTCCGCCGGAAGCTTCAATACCGGCTTCGTGGTATCTACCACCGTAATCTTCTGTACACCCGTGCTAACATTGCCGTTCGCATCCGTAGCGGTCCAGACCACTTCGGTCACTCCCAATCCATAGCTCTCAGGGGCATTACTTGTTACCGTTACTTTGAAAATATCTGTAGCTGTTGCCACGCCGATCTCCACTGGCGTCTTGAGGGCTGATGCTTCTAGAGTAATGTCAGCCGGAAGCTTAAGAGCAGGCTTGACCGTATCGACAATGGTCACCTTCACGATGCCCACTGCGGAGTTTCCGCTGCTATCTATAGCAGTCCATTTTACAATCGTAGTACCGATAGGGAAACTCGCGGTTAAGCTCTCCTCTGAGGTGATTGCGCCATGCTCTCCCGGAGCATCTGTCGTTAGAGTAACCGGGAAGAAATCCAGTGCCACTGGCACTTCCAGTTCTACCGGCGTTTCCAGAGCTGTTGCTTCCTTGGTCAGCTGCAGTGGTCCTTCGAACTTCAGCAAGGGCTGTGTCGTATCCACTACGGTAATCCGCTGAACCCCGGTTACCTCGTTACCATTGATATCTTTGGCCTTCCAGGTAACTGTCGTTGTTCCCAGCGGATAAGCAGCTGGAGCATCCGATGTCACCGTCACCTTGAAAATATCCGTAGCCTTTGCCACGCCGATCTCCACCGGAGTCTTCACTGCCGTTGCTTCTACGGACAGATCTTCCGGTACAGCAAGCACAGGCTTCGTCGTGTCCACGACCTTAATCTTCTGTACCTTCGTAGTCACATTCCCATTCGCATCCGTTGCCGTCCACACTACTTCTGTTACGCCCAGCGGATACGCTTCGGGGGCATTATTCTTCACCGTCACCTTGAAAATATCCGTGGCAGACGCTTGACCGATCTCCACTGGAGTCTCTACCGCCGTTGCTTCTACGGACCGATCCTCGGGCACAGTAAGTGCCGGCTTTGCCGTGTCCACGACCTTAATCTTCTGCACCTTCGTAGTCACATTGCCGTTCGCATCCGTTGCCGTCCACACTACTTCTGTTACGCCCAGCGGATACGCTTCAGGGGCATTATTCTTCACCGTCACCTTGAAAATATCTGTCGCCGTGGCCTCGCCGATCTCCACCGGAGTCTCTACCGCCGCCGCTTCTACAGTAATATCTTCCGGTACAGCAAGCACAGGCTTCGTCGTGTCCATGACCTTAATCTTCTGCACCTTCGTAGTCACATTGCCGTTCGCATCCGTTGCCGTCCAGATCACTTCTGTTACGCCCAGCGGATACGCTTCCGGAGCATTATTCTTCACCGTCACCTTGAAAATATCTGTAGCAGACGCTTGACCGATCTCCACCGGAGTCTCAACAGCCGCTGCTTCCACTGTCAGATCCTCCGGCACAGTAAGTGTCGGATTCGTCGTGTCCACAACCTTAATCTTCTGCACCTTCGTGGTCACATTGCCGTTCGCATCGGTTGCCGTCCAGATCACTTCTGTTACCCCAAGCGGATAAGCTTCCGGGGCATTGTTCTTCACCGTCACCTTGAAAATATCCGTAGCCGTGGCCTCTCCGATCTCCACCGGAGTCTCTACCGCCGCCGCTTCTACATTAATATCTTCCGGTACTGTAAGCACTGGCTTCGTGGTATCCAAGATAGTAACCTTTTGCTTACGCATGGATACGTTGCCGTTCACATCCTTCGCTGTCCAGGTGACTTCAGTCACGCCAAGCGGATAGGAAGCCGGGGCATTGCTGCTCACTGCGGCAATCCCGAAGATATCGGTGACCGCAGGCACCGGCAGCTTAATCTGCATCGTCTGTCCGGTAGCTTCTGCAATGTAGTCCGGAATATCAGTGATTACCGGGGCCGTCGTATCTTTTACCGTAATCGTCTGCGTGCCGGTGCTGAAGTTGCCGTTCGCATCTGTCGCCTTCCAGGTGACAATGGTCTTACCCAGCGGGTAGCTGGCCGGAGCATTGCTGACCACCGTGACCGGGAACAGATCCGTTGCCGTAGCCTTGCCGATTTGAACCGGAGTGTTCACTGCGGTAGCTTCCACACTGATATCCTGCGGAACCGTCAGAATCGGCAAGGTGGTATCCACTACAGTCACCTTTTGCTTGCCGCTAGTTACCAGACCGTTGGCATCCTTCGCCGTCCAGATCACCTCGGTAACGCCCACGGCATAATTCTCGGGAGCATTGCTCGTTATAGTAACCGGAAAAATATCCGTAGCCGTGGCCTCTCCAGTCACAACCGGAGTTCTGATTCCTGTAGCCTCTGCCTTGACGTCTGCCGGGACAGACAGCTTAGGCGCAGTCGTATCTACAACCGTCACCTTCTGCTTCGCAATTGCCACATTTCCGCTTGGATCACTGGCCATCCAGGTAACCAGCGTGGTGCCGACCGGGAAATCAGCCGGAGCATCGTTAATAATCTCAGTCTCGAACAGATCGAAGACCACCGGCTCGCCCAGAGCGACCTTGGATCTGACCGCTGTGGCCTCTACCGTTAGATCCTCCGGTGCTGTAATGACCGGTTTGGTCGTATCTACGATCTTGACCTCTTGCGTTCCCTTAGTTGCATTGCCATGCTCGTCCGTTATCGTCCATGTCACTTTGGTGGTTCCAAGCGGGAATTCCGCCGGAGCATCATTCTTGATTGTCACGGCAAAAATTTCTGTAACCACCGGCTGGCCGATGTCTACCTTCGTTTTTGCTCCCGTAGCTTCTGCCGTTATCCCTCCTGGCAGTGTGACCAGCGGCTTCGTCGTGTCTACGATCTTAACGGTCTGCGTGGTCTTGGTGGTATTGCCATTCTCATCTGTAGCCGTCCAGGTAACGACTGTTGTCCCGAAGATGAAGCGTTCCGGGGCGTTATTGGTTACAGTAACACTGAAAATATCCTTGGCAGACGCTTCCCCCAGCTCCACTGGAGTCTTAATGCCGGTTGCCTCGGCGGTGATGTCTCCAGGCACAGTTAACTGTGGAGGCGTTGTATCTGTAACTGTAATCTTCTGCACTTTCTCGGTGACGTTGCCATGTTCATCTGTGGCGGTCCAGGTAACCATGGTTACACCCACCGGATAATCCGCCGGGGCATCCTTGGTTAGCAGCACATCGAACAGATCGCTGGCTTCGGCTTGCCCAATATTCACCTTCGTCCGTCTAGCCGTAGCTTCTACGGTAATATCCTTCGGAATTGTCAGTACAGGCTTGGTGGTATCGGTAATGCGGATCAGCTGATCTGCTGTAGAGATATTTCCATTCTCATCCTTAGCCGTCCAGCTTACCTTGGTTACGCCCACCGGGTAATCCTCAGGCGCGTTATTCGTAACATTCACCTTAAAAATATCTGTGGCGGCGGCCTTCCCCGGATCTGCCACAGTTCTTCGGCCTACAGCTTCTTTTGTAATGTCCGCTGGAACCGTCAGTAACGGCTTAGTTCTGTCTACTACGGTGACCTTCTGTGTTGCTGTAGTCACATTGCTGTTGGCATCGGTCGCCGTCCAAGTAACGGTAGTCGGACCAATGGGGAATTCCTTCGGCGCGTCACTCACCACAATAACCGGGAAAATATCCGTAGCCGACGCTCCGGTGACCACAAGCGGCGTCTTAACCGCTGTAGCTTCCACAACCATATCTCCCTGCACGGTTAGTACCGGCTTTGTAGTGTCTTTTACAGTAATTCTCTGAACCTGTGAGGAAGTCAGTCCTACCGGGTCCACCGCCGTCCATTTTACGGTAGTTGTCCCGATTGGATAGTCTGCAGGTGCATCATTCGTCAGGAGAATATCCGCAATCGAGATATCCCGAACGGAGGCTTTTCCAATATCGGCAGGGGTACGTACCGCCTTCGCCTCCATTATAATATTCGCCGGAACGGTAATGACCGGGACCGTCTTGTCAATCTTCACTTCGGTCTTCTGTATAGCGGTCAGGTTGCCTGCATGATCAACGGCCCAGAACTCCAGAGGGATAATTCCCTCCACCGAGACGTCAAAAGCAGCCGTGCTGCCCGCCGCAATCTGTACTTCGCCATCCGCTCCGAGTCTATAGTGGATCTCCTTCACTCCGGAATGGACATCTGATGCGGTAATAGAGACCGTAACATCCGTGCTGTTCCAGCCCTTCTCATTCGCTTCAGGACTGAGAATACTGGCGATCAGCGGACCACTCTTGTCAATTTGCACCACTACCGTGCGGGGAGCTTCTGCATTCCCGGTTCTGTCCACTGCCCAGTAGCTGACGGTAGTCGCTCCTTCCTGTTCCAGCTCCAGCGCCGCGCTGGAGCCGGAAGTTCTCACTGCTGCATTCTCACCCAGCTTGTAATACACAGCATCCACACCGGAATATGGATCATCAGCGGTAAAATGCAGTGCTACCTTCCCCCGGCTCCAGCTGCCGGATTCAGCGCCTGTTACTGCTACTTCTGTAACCGGAGCGCTTTTATCAATATGGATGGGACCGAAGGTTGCGATGGAATAATGGTTCTTATCCTCATCACTGGTAGCCGCACTGTCAACAGCCTTGCCCGTTGCTGTCTGGCCTGCTCCTTCAGCGGTGAATTTCTGATCCGGGGTCAGTGATTTGATCGCTGACAACGTATCCTCTGCCGTATAATGTACAATCACGGATTGACTGGTCCAGGTCCCGGCAATGTAAGGAGTACCGTTATCCGTAACCGCTGTGGCCTTAATGGAAGGTGGCGTCGTATCGATCAGGTTAGAGCCTACGGCACCGACCTCTACCTTGAAGGTAACCGGCTGAAGACCGGGAACGGCAGCTTTTACCTCCATGGTCTTAATGACCCCGGTTCCCTTCGAATAGACCTGATAGCCTTCGCCTATATAACCTGTATAGTTGTTAGCCGCAGATGCATATCCGTTTGCATCCGACACCACTGTAATTCCAGTACTGTTAAGCCCGCGCATGACCGCAGTAATTGTACTGTCCTCCGAGACGGTGAAGGTAACGGGAATACCCGGCAGCGGATTACCCGCCAGATCCTTGACCGCCACTACCTGCGGAAGCATGAAGCCGCGCCCCCCTGGAACTACACCCGAGGCTTGCGACAACCGGATCTGCTGCAGCAGCGGCGATACCGGGCTCATCGACCCCTCGACATTACTGAGCGCCATCAGACTCATCTGATAGGCTCCATGATTTAGGATGACTCCCAAGGTAGGGTCTATCTCATACACCGATTGATAGACGGAGCTATAGACCGAATCCTTAACCGTTACCCCCCGATGAAGCTGCGGCTGCGGTATAGGCGGCTCTGCCTCATACACTGCTGCAGAGGCAGTGTCCGCTTCAGGCCCTGGAAGAATGTTATGGACTATTTTCCCCGACCCGAATACAGCGCCCGGCGCCAGCATCAGAATTAGAAGCGAGAGACACAGCCATCTGCTGATTATGCCCAACCGTCCTTGCTGCATAAGCTTGCATTTCCTTTTTGAATGTTTCATCATACATCCCCTAACTTTTTAGTAATGAGCATACTGATCATGGTGAAGCCTGGCCCTCCTTTACTAATCAAAGGGAACCGCGGACGGGATTTTACAACTGTTTATTCCGGTTCACACAAACTTCGATTTTCGTTTCGAGCCAGGCTTCGAGGTCCCCGATCACAAGACTCAGCTCCTTCCGTGCGGATTCTCCGAGGATCGCTAATGCCTTCTCTTTGGCCAGCAGAAAAGATTTCTTCATCGCCTCCGTGTCGAAGTCACCTTGTTGCTTGAGCGTCTCCACGAACGTCTGATTGACGGCAATCACGGCGGATTCAACAGCATCCCCCGCCCGCTGAAGCAGGCTGTTCAATGCCTCACTCTCGATTCTCTGCTCAAGCCCGGCAATTTCCCGCTTAATATAAGCAATTACAGACCTCGCCAGCAGCCCCAGCAGTGGAATAATCAGCACGCTCATCAGGGTGCTCATCATCTGAGGTGTTACATAGTCACTCATCGCCATCGCCTCCTAAATGGATAATTCGACAATCTATTGTTCTTTGTTCTCGTAATACTAGGTAATCCGGAAATAATTTTTACAACTTTCGCTAGAAATATAGTAATCATGTAAATATTTGTTTTTATCAGTTGTGGAATCTATGGAATATTTTACTTGTTATGTGAGGGGATCAGCGAAGAGTTAGGTCAGGCCTGGGGGAACAGGCTCCGCTAGACCCGAGAATGAAGGTACTATTGAACATGGGGAGGAAAATTCATGGTTACCTGTGATGACGAGCTAGTTGAAACCTGCAGGAAATTATTAAAACGCTCAGCATGGAGAATTCAGTATAAGACGCGTATTCAGCTGATACGGGAAAGTAATCCGCTCTACGATAATGAGGTCTACGACAACAGCTTTGAAAGTATGGTCGTATCTGAGTTGTTCGTCGATGAGCTTCTGGATATGCTGCCTTGGGAGAAATGCAGATATATCATCCAAAAAACAGTCATAGAAGGAATGCCCGAACAAGAAGTAGCAGCCGAGCTGCAAATGACTCAACAGGGGGTTAGTAAATGGAAGCGCAAGGGACTGGAAGTCCTGAAGGAAAATCTTACCCTTTCATCGAGACTGTAAAAAAGGCGCAAAGCGGCGATAAAGCGTCCATGGAGGATATCCTAAGCCTGTTCTCGGTGGACATCGAATATTTATCCCGGTTCATTATGCTGCCGCGGGAAGAGGCGATTCAGACCTTAAAGATTGAACTCATAAATATTGTTTATCAGGACTTGTAAATTCAGCAGGAGCACCGCTTGGACATACATATTTTTCAGCAATAGCTAATCTAGCAAATTATACAAAGCAGATAGATTCCCTTACTCTTTTATGTACAATGTCTAGTCAGTAATAGTCGGAGCTTCATATGATAAACAGAGGAGTATGACTAGCAGCTATTTAAGAGAAAGGAACGCACAAGAATATGAATACATTCGTTCCTTCGGGTGAATATCCTATAGTATTTTTGAACTCGGTCCCCAAGAGCGGTACCCATCTGATGAAGCAGATCTTAGAAGGCATTCCGGGAATGACGCAGAACCCTCATGAATTCTATGAAGGCTATCCGGAAGATTCCGGCCTACACTACCAGCGGCTGCAGTTCGTCCGCAGCGGACATTTCACAGCAGGGCATGTGTACTATTCACCCCGGTGGTCAGGTATGCTTCGGGAGCTGAAGATCAAGCCGATATTCCTAAACCGTGACCTAAGAGATATTGTAATCTCGTATACGTATTTCATAACAGACAAATACCCTAATCATCCGCTGCGCCCCTATCTGCTCTCTCTGCCGGACAGGAATCAGCAATTTCTTGCTTTAATCCAGGGAATACCAGAGCTTCATTACCCGAGTATTGCCGCTTGGTATGGGCAGTTCACCGGATGGAGCGGGGAAGCGGACTGTTTACAGATCGCCTTTGAACATTTGGTAGACAGCCACAGCTCACGCCGCCGGACGATGGAGCAGCTGATTCATTATCTCTGGGCTGACAAGCCGCTGCCATTACCGCTAGACACAATTCTGGACGCTATGGTGCAGAACATTAACCCTAAGGCCTCCTATACCTTCCGCACCGGCACAACCGGGAACTGGCGGACCGAGTTCAATGAAGAGGTGAAGACTTGCTTCAAAGAGGTGGCAGGCCATCTGCTCTTCCCCATGGGCTATGAGACAGATTACAACTGGTAACCTAATCGTTTGACATGGAAGGTGGGGCTGCACATTGCATACCGGAGTAACACTATGGTTCACCGGCCTGTCCGGCTCTGGAAAAACCACACTCTGCCGCTGCCTGAGTCAGAGATTGCAGCAAATGAACGTGAGGACAGAACTGCTCGACGGTGATGTTTTGAGGAATCAACTGTTCCGCGGGTTAGGCTTCTCTAAAGAAGACCGGTCGCTGAATGTAAGAACCGCAGCCTATCTGGCGCAGCTCCTGACCCGCAACGATATCATCGTCCTGGCCTCCTTCATCTCCCCTTACCGGGACATGAGGGAGCAAATCCGGCAGAGCATCCAGCCTTTCGTGGAAATCTACGTCAAATGCTCCTTCGAGGAATGTGCAAGACGGGATGTCAAAGGCTTATACCGTAGAGCGCTTTCCGGAGAGATTCCGCATTTCACCGGCCTGACTGCCCCCTATGAGGAACCGCTCCGGCCCGAGATAATTGTGGATACCGAGCAGCATAGCGAGGATCAGTCCACCGAGCTCATTCTCACCTACTTGATGAAGCATGATTATATCTATTAATTCTATCCGTTGTTACATGAAGAAGCCCCTATCCTTCACCTAGGACAGGGGCTTCTTCATGTACAGCTGGCTTACACCTTGAACAGAATAATAATCTCAGTAAGCAGAATCAGCCCGGCCGCTGACACGCCCAGTGAATTAATAATAGTCAGCGCATCCGGGTAGTTCTCCTTACGGAACTGGGAGCAAAGTGACACCGTCCATAACACGCTGAAAAAAAGTCCGGTGCTTCCGCAGCCCCTCTCATTCAGAACCCTCCTCCTGCGCCGAAAGAACCTGCCGAGCCCGGCAAAGGTAAGCAGCATATAAATGATAAGCTCAGCGGATGAAATCACAATCACCTCACCTGCAGACAAGAGATGCATCAATGCATACTGAAGGCTAAAACCGATAAAGACAAGCATGTTAAAGGAAACCTTCGGGACACTCAAGCCGTCTTCCTCCTTTTGCGTATAAATGAACAAGATCATTAGATAACGCTTACATTATAATTGTAATCGTTTTCCTTTTCTGTGATTAATGATGCTTCAGGCCTATAGGATCATATGTACTCAGGGTCTAATCAGCCAGACCACACACATAAATTACCCTTGGATGATAGGTTACTTGTCCTTTGATCATCTTAAGTTTTACCTCACTTATATTTGCCAATTTGCTAGCTGGAGGGAGCAGTAGCCATGAGGAGCATTAAATTGTAATCGGTTTTTCGATTACATTTGGTCCTCACAACTCGCGGGTGCCGATTCTAATCGGTTTTCCGATTACATACCAGTCCCCTCCTCCGTAAAGAGCTCTTATCCACTGGCAGACGTAAATCACAATTTCCTAAATAACCAAAAAAAAACCGTAGCTGCATGGGTAAGCAGCCCGGTTCCTCTACTACAGTATATAGGGTTCGTCCCTCTTACATCGCTTTCAGATAATCAATAACAGCCTGTGTGCGCTTATCACCGTTCTTCATTACAAGCAGCAGGAAATCATCAAGCTGGGTCAGCAGTCTGCTGCCCTCAATTCTCTCCGGGCCAGCCTCCGACAGTGTATTTTCATAAGCGATCGCTGCCTTTTCAAGAATGACCTGTGTCTTCTTGTCGAACAGCGGTGTCTTGGGCGTGCCGTTGAACACAATTCTCTTGGCGCGTTCCAGCGCTTCCGTCATCACCGCAGCACGGTTAGAAGTCTTATATATCTGCACAAAATCCTCATATTGCACGGCCCGCTCAATGACCTGGTACCAGTCCACCATCAACTTTTCGGCAGCTACCATCGGCTGCTCCGACTCTGTCGCCATCAGGTCAATATAGACCTGCAGATCCTTACTGACATAAGGTTTGAAGACTTTGAAGCTCTTATAAGGAATGGCAGGCACGAATCCACCATCCTCCACCAGCTTGTAGCCCATGCCCTCCAGATCCTGAAGGACCATTCGGACCTCGGCCTGTTTCACCTTGGAGCGTGCCAGCGCCATAGACATACCCGTCGTATATATGTTCTTGATATTCAGTTGGACGACAGGCGCATTCATACGTTTGGTTGCCACAGGCAGGTAAGCCTTCAGTGCATTCTCCAGATGCAGCACAGCCAGATTCGCCTCTGTCTGCGTCATCTGGCCGATCCGGTTAACCAGCGTAGCCTGGGCCAGGCCAAGTGAAGACGGCTTTTGCAATCTCTGTTCAAATAAAATAAAGGCTGTTGTAGGCTTCACCGCCGCTGCCTCAATCTTCTGCGGGAAAGCGCCAAGAACGGTAATCCCGGTACTTGTCAATAATAGTGCGGAGGCAAGCGCGGCTGCCAGGCTTCTTGTCCATCTGGTTGGCCTCATAGGTACACCCCTTTCAATAAGTTGACGTAGTGCTTATATTTTACCATACATTAACAATCCACTTCATGCAAAAAACCCTGCATCTCTGCAAGGCGAGCTGTTAATTGTCTCTTTAAATCATCAGCATTCTAGAAATTTTTTCATTTGCTTTTGATACCGTTTAACCTGCTCACTATTAGCAAATTCTCTAAACGACTCAAAAAGAGCTATCAATTTTTTTATTGATATGTTATCTCCAAGAACTACACTTGAAGCCAGAGCTTCCAGGTTCTTATCAATCGCATCCTTATAATCTTCCTGATAAAATTTATATAGTGAAAATAAGCACAAATATCTCATCAAATATCTTGCTGTTATTTTATTATCCGGATAAGTCTCTATAGCGTTCAACTCGTCTGACAAATCTGTTAGAGCCCACTCAATGGATAAATTGTTTTTAATAGCACTTTCGAATATTGTGACCATTCCGGCAATTATTTCTCTAGGATACTGTTTTAAATACTGAACATACTCTTTCAGCACTTCCTCTTTGCCTTCCATCAAGTCAATGGTGTATTTGTTTCCTAGGCAAATACACTAAAATCTTGTATAATAAACTTGTCTTTCTCCTCTACGCCCTTGACCCATGAAAGATCTTTATATTTCAGGATGCAATCTCATGATTCTGAATATCGTTTCAGCTTCTGATAAGCTACGCCCTTACATAACTGTGAATATCCAAGGTAGTAGATTAAGGGCCTGTCTTGAGATGATTTGCGGGATGACTGCGTAAGCTGATAGTAGTACAAAACACTAGACGCTTCGTAGAGCCTTTCAGCAACTCCAATCATATTGTGCCAATCTTCATTCGCAAAGGTTAGTCTTAACATGTTTGCAAGTGAATCAAGGTTATCTATGTTATCTAGTTTCAACTCTCCCACTTCAAACCCTCCTTATTATCCATATAATAACATATTATTCCACATATATACATTTGTCTATTAAAGAGTTTGCTACATAGACAATATCATTTCAAATACACATAATTACGGTATGTGCCAGTTTGTCATAAATAGGAGTGAACATAAATGAATCTATCCGAACCTTTTACAACCGGACGTCTACACTTCCGCCTACTGAATCAGTCCGACATCGCTGCTGTCTACCGGCAATTCTCGGACCCGGACATGTGCAGATACTTCAGTGAGCCGCCCTGTGATTACAACGAAGCTGTGGAGATCATTGAGCATTACTCCCAGCCTGAGGGCAAAGGCCATCACCGCTATGGGATGTTTGACCGGGAGACCCAGGCCTTCATTGGCACTTGCGGCTATCATTATTGGGACGCAGAGCGGAAGCAAGTGGAGATTGGGTATGACATCTGGAAGGACTATTGGGGACTGGGTTATATGTCGGAGACCCTGCCCATTCTTCTCAATACGTGCTTCACACAGCTTGACGTGGACTGTATCTATATCCTGACCCATCCGCAGAACGCTGCTTCGATGGCAACGGTGCGAAAGTTCGGGTTTGAGGGGTGTGAGCCTTGCAGGGAAGTGGAGGAAGAGCCTCTGGTGTGTATGAAGCTGATGCGTAATAAATGGTGTGGTTAATCCGGAGTCGAAATCTTTGTTTGTTTTATCATCGAGTTAAATAAAAACAAGGTACCATTATTAAAAGAGGTACCTTGTTAAGGAATGTTGTTTTTATAGACCAAGTATCTGTTTTTTCTTGGCTTCAAATTCTTCTGGAGTTATGATACCAGAATCTCGAAGCTCTGCAAGCTGTCTCAGATCATCAATCGAACCAGTAGATGCAGGCGGCGCTTGGCGATTGCTTCTCTCAGATTTATAGCTTGCTATATATTCACGAATTTTTTCGGCGGTTTTCATTTTTCCAGGCTGAATCAATACAACGTTTGCACTTGCTCCTTTTGTATTATCAGATTTGGATGTTTGAAGACCCGGTGTAATAACTTGTAAATAAGGCACTTTTAGAAAAGGCTTAACTATGCTGATTGTTACCACAGAATCCAATGGAATTGTTTGAGTATGCCCTCCTAATTTTTGTATGTTACTTGGCTTAATTACTAGATAATCCTCATAGAGTTCTAGAGATGATGTTCCGCCACTAATCTGATGTATCATTATTTTCCACCTCTTTTTTAAGATAGAACTATTTTAGCATATTCTTCTAATATTTTGTTATATTTTATCATTTGCTCCAAATAAAATTCAAAAAGATGCATTCCCGTAATATGGGTAAGTAACACGCCTGAATCAGGAACAACAAGGGCTCCCTCTCCCACTGAGCTTTTCCAGATAATCCGTCATCTGATAGGACATATACAGCCTCAGGACATGATCGATCTGGCTCAAATCAAGCTGGATCAGTTCGTCGATCTGGCGTAAGCGGTACCGCAAAGTGTTGCGGTGTACGAATAGTTCGTCGGCGGTCTTTTGCAGCTGCTGGTTGTTCTTCAAATAGGTATAGAGGGTATGGTACAAGTCCGCATGATGCTTCTCATCGAATTCACGCAGGACTGTGAGCGCCGGATGGCTGACATCCCGGGAATCATGCTGCGCATGCGGGGATAACAGGTCATACAGCTGCACATCAGCATATAGCACACGCGGCTCCGCAGGCCAGACAATTCGCCCGATCTCCAGCGCCTTGAGCGCCTGCAGATAATATTTGCGGCAGTCCGTGAGATCGCTGAATTCCCGGCTGATCCCCAGGCGGATCTGATGGCTGACGAGAAATTCGCGCAAGCTTGGATCAACCTCTTTTGACCTGGAAGATACACACTCACCATCACTCACCCCCACCATATGCTCATGGTAAAAGATCAGCCGCTCCTCCCCGAAATGCAGGTGCAGCTGATCTCTTAAATAACCGGTGTGTTTGCCGGAAACCGAAGCATCATACCCCGCAAGATCCAGCACCAGAACGGACAATCTGCCCTTGGGCAGATGCATACCGCTCCGCAGACTCTCCTGAATAAGCAGCGGTCCGTTCTCTTCATTCTCCAGTAATCCATAGATTAGCTCTTCATATTCCGCCTGGCTGGAGTTCCGGTAAAAGCTGTTCTTCGCCAGCTCCGCCGCCACCAGCCCGGCCGTAAAACCCGCCAGCTCATGATCCCTCTGTTCAATCGGGCGTCTGTCGCCCAGCACAATTACATTTCCGACAGGCTTGCTGCCGATCCTAATCTTGGCGACCAGCTTGGTCACCTGGCTTCCGCTGCATTCCACTTCATAAGCCTCCAGCGACTCTATGCCGGTCTGCACGCTCTTCAGTTGGTGGACGGCAGCAATGAAATCATAGGAGCAATAGCCTTTGTGCAGATTATCGCTCCAGATGGGGTCGGTAACCCCGCTACAATCCGAAGCAGCCAGAACCTTATAGCTTACATCGATGATAATCACCGGATTGCCCATCAGCTCTGCCGCAGCACACACGATTACATCCAATCCTTTGCCGGCGACACAGGCCGCAAGCATCCTGCTCTTAGCCTGCTCCCGTTCAGCTTCTTCCAGGAACAGCTCCCGGATCTGATTATAGAGCTCAAACACATCTTCCTCCGCCCCGAATTCCATACGGTTCTGTCCGCTATATATCTGCTGCTGGCCTGATGCTGGCTCCACCATGTCATTAATTAGCATCAGGCTGGCTTGATCCACCCCCTCAGCATCATCCGGTAATCCGGACTGGTAGCCCACATAGATATATTCAGGTGCAAAATGCGTCAGGCTCTTCGTGATCAGCATCGTATCTGAATAGGCAGTCGTTAATGCTTTGTTCCACTGGATATGTACGGCGTGCTTACTAAAATGTCTGCTAATCTGTTCAAAGGTAACACTCATCGCTCTCACCCCCTGCTTATTATAGTGCGCCGCGCACAAGATTCCCATTTATTTTTATATTTTCCATATATATAATCACTGGAATAGTCATGTTACATTATTCGTGACCCTATAACACAGGAGGAGATTCAGATGAGCAGCTTCGTAAAAGATGTGAATGAAATTACCAAAAGAATCAATACACCTACGACCTTCTATAATGCCGAGACCCTAACCGTCTATTGGGAGACTTCGCCCGAAGTGATCCGCAGCATTCTGCCCGCCCCGCTTACGCCGGGTCCAAGGCCGCTTGTGCACGCTTTTGTAGCTAACTATCCCCGCACCAGCTTCTGCGAGCCTTACCGGGAAGCCGCGGTCTTCGTCCTGGCAGCCTACAATGGGCAACCGGGCACCTACTGCCTCTCCATGCCGATCAGCGATGATATCGCGATGGGCCTGGGGCGTGAGATTTACGGCTTCCCCAAGAAGATGGCCGACATCAGCCTGCAGAAGGAGGATCAGCATGTGGCAGGCAGCGTCTCCCGGCGGGGCACTGAATTCTTCCATGTAGAGGCCGCGCTTAGCGGGAAAATGAATGCCGGGAACGGACAGCGCATCATCTCCGAGCATTATGGTGACGGACTGCCTGTCTTCAACATGAAGTATTCCAAGTCTCCGGATGGCCGAGGCTTCGATCTTGGACCGCTGCTGATCCGGCAGACAGCCTCTATGGATGTCAGCGTGCGCACAGCGGCAGAAGTAGAGATTCACCTGCATGACTCTCCGCATGACCCTTGGGCTGAACTGGAAGTCGTTCGTATGCTGGGCGGCATCTACACGGTCAGCAATACCGTCCTTGAACGCGGTGAGGTCCTGACTGCTGTAGATCCTGTACAGTTCCTTCCTTACTCCAACTTGCGCTGGGACTGGTGGAATTAATGGAGGTGTGCCAGTGAGAAATCCATTTGATTTGAGTGGAAAAGTAGCGGTGGTGACAGGAGCAGCCGGGGGGATAGGCGCAGAATTGGCTCAAGCTCTGGCCGGGCAAGGCGCGGACGTCGCCCTGCTGGATGTAAGAGTAGACAAGCTGGAACCGGCGCGGCAACAGATTGAAGCCCAGGGCCGCCGGGTGCTTCCGGTCCAATGTGACGTAACCCGCGGAACAGAGATTGAATCGGCGGTAGCAAGCATTCTGGAGCATTTCGGACAGCTAGATATCCTGGTGAATAATGCCGGAGTCGCCTCCGCAGGCTCTGTCGAGGAACTGGACGAAGCGGAATGGGACCGGGTGATGGGTACCAATGTGAAAAGTATTTTCCTCATGTCCAAAGCGGTGATCCCGGCCATGAAAGAACGCCAGCAAGGCCGCATTATCAACCTTGCTTCCATCTGTGGTGTGAAGGGCAGCAAGCTGGCCGCTCTGCATGCCTATAATGCCTCCAAAGGCGCAGTCGTGAATCTGACCCGCGGCATGGGCGCGACCCTTGCTTCATACGGAATCACAGTAAATGCGATCGGACCCAGCCTGTTCCCCAGCGGGATGACCCGCGCGCTCTATCAGGACCACTTCCTGGAGCAGTATAATATGCTATGCCCCATGGGACGTCCCGGCAACCCCGATGAATTGAACGGCGCTGTCCTCTACTTCGCCTCGGATGCTTCCAGCTACACGACAGGCCAGACGCTATATGTGGACGGGGGCTGGACAGCCGTCTGATTCTAGCCTAAAGAGCTGTCTTCCTAGCCATGGAATGGCTGGAGGACAGCTCTAGTTGTGTGAATACAGCAATCGCTTCCAACAGATTTTAAAGCTGCTGCGGCCCCGCCCAGATCAAATGCACCATATTCAGCGAATAGCTCTCCACTCTAGTGATTTGCAGCCCCGACTCCCGGACCAGTCCGAGAATATCCCGGGTCTGATGGCAGCCGTATATTCGATAGAGCAGCGGATTCAGCGCCCGTTGCAGCGTAGAGACCATGATATTAGAACCAATTCCATGCTCCAGGAGCAGGATTGTGCCGTCCGGCTTACACCAGCGGTTAAGCTTCTCCAGCAGGTTCAGCGGGTTCTTATAGCTGCATAAGGACAGCGTGGAGACAATGGTATCGAACGAATGCGCAGCAAAGCTCATATCTTCGATATCCGCACATATACACTCGGCATCCAGGCGGTACTGTCCGGCGGCCCGTCTGGCCTTCTCAACCATAGCTCCACTGAAGTCCGCAGCTGTGATCTTGACGCCATGAGGATAGAACGGGAAGTTCGCCCCGGCTCCGACGGCAAGCTCCAGCACCTCACCCCTAGCAGAACCGATTAGCTTCTGGCGCCAGCGCCGCTGCTTCGGATCTTCTCTTTTACGGTCATAGTCCGTGGCCTGCCTGTCAAAAATCCGTATCAGCCGCTCTGTATCCATTCCCGCTATTCCCTCCCCTTCTTAATACAGCCGCTTCTCGTAGCTCTCCTCTATACCGCGCCGCACCACATCCTCCGTGAACTCCGCTGTATTCACATGCGCCGCAATGATGGCCGGAGCAGATGGGAGCAGGGCTTCAGCAGGCCATGTGCCGGGGTCCCAGACCTGCGATCTTTTGAAGGCCTTGGCACAGTGCATATAACATTCCTCCACCTTCACTCCAATTCCCAGCGCAGGCCGCTTGCCTCTGGCTCGCATCCGATCCAGGATAGGCTCATCCTTAATGATATAAGCTTGCCCGTTAACCCGCAGGGTCTCTTCCAGTCCCGGGATAATAAAAATCAGACCAATCTGCGGATTAGCCAGGATATTCAGCAAAGAGTCCAATCTGCGGTTCCCCGGCCGCTCCGGAATGACCAGATGCCCTTCATCCAGCACCAGCACCGAACCGGGCGCATCCCCGCGCGGAGAGACATCGCAAGACCCGTGTTCATCTGCTGTGGACAAGAATAATAGAGGGGACATCGCTATATAATCACGGCAGTGATGATCCAGATAATGGATCGATTTGCGCTTCACCACTTCACTCGGATAGCCCAGAAGCTCTCTCAGCTCATTTTCCGATGTCAGCATTTCATGAAAAGGTTTATTCATCCCGCATCCCCGATTCTGATTATTATGTTGACTGTGCTCCGCCTAACGCCAGACCTTCATCCGTTCATCCAGAGTGGAAGTATGCAGCTCCAGCTGAATTCCGTCCGGGTCCAGGAAATTCACCGACCAGCCGGTTCCCCGCTCAACAGGTCCTCTGACGATCTCAACGTGATGCTTCTGCAAGATGCCGACAGCTTCCTTGAAATCATCCTCTGCGATATAAAAAGCTACGTGATCCATCCCGGGATATCCTCCCGGCTGCTGCCCGGCCTCCGTCCGTTCCACCAGACATACCCAGGCGCTGCCCCACTCCAAATAGGCATCCGACCTCCCGCGGTGTCTAACGCTCATCCCAAGAATCCCTTCATAGAATTTCAATGAAGACTGAAGATCCTGTACCAGAAGGGTGATGTGACTGAATCCGGCGACTTTCATGTGAGCAGCTCCTCCTGTTCTCCGTCCCTTAGTTAACTACAACCATCTCATAAACTTCTTATGTACCACTTCGATCTGATGATGCTCTGCCCATTCCGTTAGCGCCCGTATCCCCTGGTCTTCCTGCTCGGGGAAGTGAAAACAATATTTATAAGCAACCAGCAGATAGGCTCTGGGCTTAACTGCGATCACGGGCATGAAGTAGCCTTTGATGTAAATCCGCTTAACAGTAGAGGCTTCAATCTCTATATCCTTGATCTGTAGAGCTTCCGGCCTTATTTCAATGTTGAACGCCCTGCTAAAGGTAAACAAACGATATATCATAATTCCCGCAACGGCGATTGCGATTCCGACGACGAGATAGACCAAAAAATGCTCCAGCGGAGTAGTTCGGTCAAACTCAAGGATATACCATATCCAGAATAACATCAGGGCAATCACGCTTATAGTGGCCAGCAATTCAGCAGGACGTTTACCCTTTAACACGATCATCTTATCCATCCTATAACCCCCTTCTAATTATCCTTAAGAACAACAAGCTTCTTCTATCATACAGGGAAATGCTGGAATGAGGAAGGGATGAGGGTCTGACGACATTTAACCGGCCCATGTGCTTTTTTAGCAACATGTTCTGAGTCTAAGTGTTTATTCTCCCATCGACCGCTTGTATTGAGCAACATTGTTGCACTTCTTGCAAGATTCCTTAAGAATAATTACTTTATTTGGTACATTATTGCATCTTTTGCAGGAATTCCAGTATTCAGAGCAAACTAGAGCTGGTTTTGTTGCCTTTTATGCAGGATTTCAGTATGGGGCGCTTATAATAGACAGCATTGTTGCACTTCTTGCAGCAAATTTCTAAACAACAATGAAAGAGGACTGTCCCCCAAAGGATGCTCCCTCATTCATTCTCTATTTTTGCAAATCATTGATCTCCTACTCCGTTAACCCCTTAATCAAATTTATTCATTAAAATTTTTGACTATCCAGCAGCTAGAAGATATCATGGATGGCATAAGGGCTCACAGAGATCAGGAGGATGAACCATGGATGTGTTTGCAGAGTATCTGGCGAAGATTGATGATCCGGTGCACCGGGCTACGGTGGAGGAAGTACTCGCTTGGGTATTGCAGGAATTCCCGCAACTTGAACCTAGAATCGCCTGGAACCAGCCGATGTTCACCGATCACGGAACGTACATTATCGGCTTCAGTGTAGCCAAAGGGCATATGGCCGTCGCCCCGGAAAAAGCGGGCATGGATCATTTCGAGGAGGTCCTAAAGCAAGGCGGAGTAGATCACACCAAGCTGCTGATCCGCATGAAATGGACGAATCCGGTGGATTACGGCCTGCTGAGACAGTTAATCGAGTTCAATATCGCCGACAAGGCGGATTGCACAAGCTTTTGGCGGGTATAGCTGCGGCTAGTCATCCGCTCCCACGCTTCCAGGTACAGAAAAGGACATGCGCGGGTAGCATGTCCTTCTATTTCTCACTGAAACGGTACCGTCCGTTAAAAGGACGGCAAGGCCGTTTCTACTTGTCACCAAATCACGCCACTGACAATCTTACGGTGATCTGACACATACGCTCTGAACTTATTCTCCTGTGCAGCATCCTCGAACGATTGCTTCGCAACGAACCAATACTCCTGTGGCCCATGGAACAGCAGATAATAACTCTGGTTCTCCCATACCCGGGTGAAGGAGTCCCATGTCATCACGGACGCATCCTTTTCCGGACTGAAATTGATTCCCTCTGCATCGAAAAGATATTCAAATTCCTTATTGTACCTTGTATCTGCCGACAAAATCTTCGGTAAAAGCAAGGTTCGCATCACGATCGACATCCCCATGGTCAGAATCAGCGTGATCGATATGCCGAGCAGAATGACCGATTGGTTCTGAATATACAGAATCATACACACCGCTATAAATACCGCTTGAACTCCAATGGCCAATATAGATTTCCACGAGTGGAAATATAGGGCCCGCGCCACCTTGGAAATATGCCGTCCATAATGAAAGCTGATTGTCTCCATCCTGCCACCTCTATCTCTTTACTTTAATCCGTTCATACTTCCCTTGTCTCTTCAGGATGATACAGAATTCGCTGGTAATCCCAATCCTTCGAATCCATATCGCCCAGATACATCCGTTCATGCTCCGGCACTAGCTCATATTTGATTCTAAGCTGCTCCCGGTAGTATTCACCTGGATTCTCCAGATAAGCATAATAGGCTGCCCGGCACGCTTCATGGGCCGTTTGTTCGCCGTTTAGCTTCTTGTGGAGGTTGTGCAGCTCTTTGAGCTTCTCTTCCACATCGGCAGAGTATAGGGCTTCGCCTAACATAACCTCGCCCAATTGCAGAATGTGTACCGTTACAGGAGTATCAATTGTCGTGAAAAAGGTCTTATCTGCAACAAGAGCATCCAGCTCCTCCAGCTTGTACTCCACTTCATCCGGCAGGTTATAAATGGCTACCCGCCCGTCCATGTACACCACGACATCGGCTAAATAATTCTTACCGCCATACTTCATGAACAGATGGACACTTTTGCCCTCCGTCGTCTGGTAGAACATTTCGCTGTTGACATAGAATTCCGTAGCGGAAGGTGAATGGGCAATCCGGCGCGCCTCATTGCGCTCCTGCTCCCGCTCCGAAATGTCATAGATATTCGTAAGCTCAGGATTCAGACGGGCCACCGTATCCTGAATATGCTGATAATAGCTTGCTTCATTATAAGTCCACTTCGCCGACTCCACGGTATACGCCCCCAGACCATGAATGGACAGCTGCTCTCCTGCCGGGGCTGCCGGCGTCAGCCAGCCCGATTGTATTTTGCCGGATAAGCCCTTAAGATCTATAAGCTCCCAGCAGTTGACCATGCCGTCTTCGTACACATCTACATTAATATAGAAGTAACTTCCTCCGTTATGGATGATTCCGGGAATGGAAGTCCCCTCCACCGTCTTAGTTCTTCTAATGGCTCTCATATGTAATCCTCCTTAGCTAGGATTTGGCAAGGGGTTCGATGGCCGGCTCGGGTCCAAGCTTCACACACAGCGTGGCTATCAGGGCAATCAGGAATCCGGTGGTACATGCGATCAGGAAGCCGCCGAATCCGTCCCCCAGATAAGCAGGCAGCGTCGCCAGCCCCGGAAAAGCGAATGAAATCGCAGACGAGCCGAACATCCCGACCATCCCGCCGCCAATCGAGCCTGCGCAGCAGACAATAATCATCGGCTTACGCAGCGGCAGATTGACCCCGAACATGGCAGGCTCCGTTACACCGAACAAGGCCGATATGGATGCCGACAGGCTTAGGGTACGGAACTGCTTGTCTTTGGCTTTGATAAACACCGCCAGCGCGGCTCCCGCCTGGGCGAAGGCAGCAGGACCCATCAGCGCGAGGATCGTGTCTGATCCGCCTGTGCTGATATTGTTGATCGCCAGCGGCACCAGACTCCAGTGCAGTCCGAAGATCACCATCGGCTGAATGACCGCCCCCAGCACCATTCCAGCGCCGACTGAACTGAAATTGTACACTGTACGGTACCCGTCTGCCAGGGCATCCCCGGCCAGCGCCCCCATCGGTCCGAATACCAGCAGCGTCACCGACGAGACCACAACCACAGAGATCAGCGGAGTGAAGAAGCCGCTGATGACCTCCGGCAATATTTTGACACAGAATCGCTCGACATAGACCAGCAGGCCTACCGCCAGAATGATGGGAATAGCGCTTGCAGGATAATTCACCGGCCTAATGCTCATGCCCATAAACTCAATGATTTCGTTGTTCGCGAATAATGTAGTCAGACTGGGATACAGCATAACCCCGCCTATCACGACCGCCGTAAAAGGATTGGCCCCGAATTTACGGGCTGCCGTAAACGCCAGCAGCAGCGGAAGGTAATGGAACAGGCTGTCCGCCATGGCATTCAGCACCGTGTAGGTCCCTTCCGTCTTGCTGACGAGCTCCAGTGCAACCGCACCCGCGAGCAGCCCCTTCATGATTCCTGCCGCGCTCAATATATTAACTATGGGAAGAAAAATACCAGAAATGCCGTCAATAATAATATTGACCAGACTGCGTTTGGATGGCTTCACGACTGTCTCCTCATTCACTGCGTTCATAGGATCCCCCTGCATTCTTACTCCACTGTAATACGAATGACCCGTAAGAGTCACTTTTTGCAAAGTGCCCCTCCTACGGGTCAAGCTCAACACCGGCGTTATTGCCGGTTCGGTTCTCTAGAAGACTTTAGTCGTCCATGATTCGCAGTTCCAGGTATCGGTCACGATATCCCGGTAGAATTCAGGCTCATGGGAGATCAGCAGAATGCTGCCTTTATAGGCTTTGAGCGCACGCTGCAACTCTTCCTTCGCATCGACATCGAGATGGTTGGTAGGCTCATCGAGTACCAGCAAATTGCTCTCCCGGTTAATCAGCTTGCACAGACGTACCTTGGCCTTCTCGCCGCCGCTCAGGACAGCAATTTTACTCTCAATATGCTTGGTGGTCAGACCACACTTCGCCAGCGCTGCACGAATCTCGAATTGGGAGTAGGACGGGAATTCGTTCCAGATCTCCTCGATACAGGTGTTGTAATTCGATTCCTTCATTTCCTGTTCGAAATACCCGATCTCCAGCAGATCGCCAAGACGGGCTGTGCCTGAGATAGGCTGAATCTGTCCGAGAATGCTGCGCAACAGCGTGGTTTTACCAATACCGTTCGCACCGACGAGGGCAATCTTCTGCCCCCGCTCCATACTGAGGTCCAGCGGACGCGACAATGGGGAATCATATCCGATGACCAGATCCTTGGTCTCAAAAACCATTTTGCCGGAGGTCCGCCCCTGCTTGAAATTGAACTGCGGCTTCGGCTTCTCCTTGGCAATCTCGATGACTTCCATCTTATCCAGCTTCTTCTGCCGGGACATCGCCATATTGCGGGTAGCTACGCTGGCCTTGTTGCGGGCAACGAAGTCCTTTAGTTCTGATATCTCCTGCTGTTGGCGCTTGAACGCGGATTCCAGCTGCGACTTCTTCGCTTCGTACACCTGCTGGAAATACTCGTAATCGCCCACGTAACGCGACAGTGACTGGTTCTCCATATGGTAGATCAGGTTGATCACACTATTAAGGAACGGAATGTCATGCGAGATCAGGATGAAGGCATTCTCATAATCCAGCAGGTAGCGCTTCAGCCAGTTGATATGCTGTTCATCCAGATAGTTCGTAGGCTCATCGAGCAACAGAATATCCGGCTTCTCCAGCAGCAGCTTCGCCAGCAGCACCTTGGTCCGCTGACCGCCGCTGAGGTCGTTGACATCCTTGTCCAGACCGATATCGGTCAGACCGAGCCCGCGTGCGGTTTCATCGATTTTGGCATCGATCATATAGAAGTCCTGGCTGGTCAGCATGTCCTGAATCGTTCCGACATCCTCCAGCAGTTGCTCCAGTTCCTCAGGGGTCACATCTCCCATCCTGCCGTACATGTCGTTCATCTCTTGTTCCATATCGAACAGATATTGGAAGGCCCCGCGCAGCACATCCCGGATGGATTGCCCCTGCTGAAGCACCGCATGCTGATCCAGATAACCGGCGCGCATCCGCTTCGCCCATTCCACCTTGCCTTCGTCCGGCTGCAGCTTACCGGTAATGATGTTCATGAAGGTCGATTTCCCTTCACCATTGGCGCCGATCAGACCGATATGCTCACCTTTCAGCAGACGGAAAGAGACATCCGTGAAGATGGCCCGGTCGCCGAAGCCGTGACTAAGCTTTTCTACATTTAATATGCTCATGAAGTTACACCTTTTCCTTTATTCTATATTCTCGTCATATTATAAAGGCTAACGCGCCACAACTCCAGAAGGTTTCTGAAAAAAGCCTGCTTCATTTGTATTTCACCTTAAAATATCCAGGTAATTTGGCGGAAAATGATGCCGCTCCGGTCCCTTTAGGTGTTTGTATTCTACTAGCTTAACTTGTGATGATGAGATTCTATAGGTAAACAGATCCTCGCCCACGCTGATATGCGGTCCCACCGTAGGGAAGGCTCTCAGCGTAATCTGAAAGTCAAAGCTGCGGAAGCCGTTCAACCTCTCTACCTGCTCTACTTGAACCAGATAAGGATACAACTGAGGCGTTGTGGTCAAAAGACTGAAATAGGCTGTCCTCAGCTGTTCATTCATGTATGGAAGCAATTTTTCATAGAGTTCGATTTTCTGGAAAGTAATATTTTGGATCATAAACTTACTATATCCTATATTTTGTATTATATTGGTTAGAGAGATGTCGGCAGATTTATAAATTACAGATTTGGAGAAGATACCTATGACTTTTAAACCGTTCAGAATTCCAACTATACTCTTAATACTTTCAGTCACCTTATTATCCGGGTGCGAAGGCGAACCTTCCAATAATCTCGCGGCAGCAGATAATGAGGCGTATAATTTCACAATTACTAACAACAGTCCATTATTTTTGAAAAGTGTAGTTGTGACTGTAGATGAAAAAAATGACACACTCATTAATGCTCAAATTGATAGTAATATCAAATTTGGAGAAGTCGCAAAGTTCAGGATCAAGAATGGAAAACATAGTTTCAAGATTACGCTCAATCCGAAAAAGAACTATTCTGTAAGTAAAGAGGTTAGTGAAAAATTTGAACAAGGCAAAGTGATTAAATATCAAGTAGAAATCGATAGAAATGAAGTCACTATTAATAAACAAACCGACAATGAGACATCTGAAGAGTAACCCAAGTTAGCGGAGGTAAGATGAGAGAACTTAAGGGAATAGGAATCAGTACTGTTAAATACGCACTCCTGAATTTCATGCTGGTCATTACAAACTTATTATTATATGCTTCAGGACCGGATGGAGGCGGAACCGGGGACCGGGAGGAAGGGCTGATGTTCTATCAGATGTACTTCATCTGCCTGCTTGCGGGATTTGTCATCTATGGAGTATGGTCCATTACAGCAGGCAGATATGAGAAAAAGACAAGAGGTCTAACGGCTATTCCTGTGTTATTCTCCTCAGTTTGTATCACCAGTGTATTCATTTATGCTAACAGCAGATATAAGAATCTGTATGATGATGAGTTTGTAAATGACGTAGGGTACAAGGTCTTGACGCTCTACGCCGATACTTCCCTCTACCTGGTATACTTCCTTCTGCTGATCGCTATTTGCATCAGCGTGCTTGGAATTGTTAAGCGGAACAAATTATCTATACTGGGGCTGTTGCTGAATCTATCGCTGCTAGTGCTCTTAACCCTTGTACAATTTCCATAAAACAATGCTCTCCATTCTCGTAGAAATCATGGCATGTTAAGATGAAGTTATGCTGATCTGGAGTCTTGGAGGTGTACAAAATGTATATGGAACAAGGGAACTTGATTATCCGGGATGCAACTATGGGGCAAGGCACACAGTGTTTAAAAATGCTGCCGTTATCTATTTGAAGCACAGGGTTTTCACTAAATTATATTCAGCATCTTATTTATTCTACAAATCATTCAAAGAACTCTTATCCACAAATTTACACTCACCTTTTCCACAGCAGCAGGAAACTATAATTTTCTATACAACAAAAAAACGCCAACCGATGCATCCCTGCATTCGTTGACGTCTTACTAAACCAGGCTTACGTCCGGCGCATATACGCACGCACGGTAATTGGAGCGAAGACCGCCACAATCACAGCGGCTCCGATCAGGGAGTAGACCAGATCACTGCCTACCGTTCCATGGTTGACCAGTTCACGGACAGCAGTGACCAGATGCGAGATCGGATTGTTATTCACGAACCACTGAAGCCATTTCGGCATCGTTTCAACCGGCACGAAGGCATTCGAGAGGAACGTTAGCGGGAATAACACGATCATTGAAATCCCCTGTACACTGGATGCCGTGCGGGCGATTACACCGAAAAAGGCAAAGATCCAGCTGATGGCCCAGGAGCATCCGATGACCAGAACCGCCGCCAGGGCAACCCCGCCGATGCCGCCTTCCGGCCGCAAGCCCATAATGTAGCCCATTACGAAGGTGAGTACCGTAGCAATCGTGTAGCGTATAGTATCTGCTAACAGTGCTCCTGCGAGAGGTGCAATCCGGGCAATCGGCAGCGATTTGAAGCGGTCGAACACCCCTTTCTCCATATCCTCCCGCAGCTGGACACCGGTGACGACAGAGGTCGTAATTACGGTCTGCACCAAGATTCCCGGAATGATTACCGGCAGATAACTTGCCACATCACCGGCAATCGCCCCGCCGAAGATATATGTGAACATCAAGGTGAATATAATCGGCTGAAACGTGACGTCAAACAATTGCTCCGGTGTACGCCGGATCTTGAGCAGTCCTCTGTAGGCCATCGTTAAGGAATTACGTACCACTTGGCCGAAGCTGGTATGGTTTTTTAAATTACGGTCTACACCCGGCTTGATTAAAGTACTCATGCTAGTACCCCCTTCTTCTGTGCGCTATCCGTGACAAGCCCCGCATCTTCCTTGACGCCATGACCGGTTAAGGTCAAGAATACTTCATCCAGCGTCGGCTTCTGCACACTCATCTCAAGCAGCGGTATGCTGGCCTCGCGAAGGGCGATCAGCAGATCGGTTACCCGGTCCACGTTCCCCATCGGTGCAATAATTTTGGCTGCTTCTGCGGACAGGTTAGAGCGTACCTGAAGCACCTGCTCCACAATCTGCTGCGCCTTCAGCAACTGCTGCGGTTGGACCACCTTCAGGTGAAGCGAGGAGCTGCCAACCGAGCTCTTGAGTTCATCAACGGTTCCCTCTGCAACCACCTTACCGGTATCAATCACGGCAATCCTGTCCGCCAGTTGATCCGCTTCTTCAAGATATTGGGTCGTCAGCAGGACCGTTGATCCCGTATTCACCAGCCTGCGGATCGTCTCCCACATCTGATTGCGCGTCCGGGGATCAAGTCCCGTTGTCGGCTCATCCAGGAAAATGAGCGGCGGTTGCGCAATTAGACTGGCCGCCAGATCCAGCCGCCGGCGCATCCCTCCGGAGAAATTCTTCAGCGGGCGCTTCGCTGCTTCCGTCAAGCCGAATTCCTCCAGCAGCTCAGAGGCCTTGCTGCGCGACTCCGCACGCCCCAGGCCATGAAGCCTGGAGAAGATCACCAGATTCTCCGTTGCGCTAAGCGATTCATCCACCGATGCATATTGACCCGTCACTCCGATTAACTGACGCACGATCTGCGGTTCTTTTGCCACATCATGTCCGAAGATACGCGCCGAACCTGCGTCAGGCCGCAGTAGGGTCGCCAGCATGCGAATTACGGTTGTCTTCCCGGCACCATTGGGACCCAGCACCCCATAGATCATTCCTGTGCCTACCTTGAGATCCACCCCATCCACGGCCCGGTTGCTCCCGTAGATTTTGACCAATCCCTGCGCTTCAATGGCGTAGCTGCTGCTCTGCCCTGCTGATTGTGTCTGCTTCATGCTTCATTCCTCCTTGATTGCTGAATCTATAAGGATAGTAACCGGCATATTTAAACTGAATTTAAACCCCCTCCTCCACTATCCGGTTGCTGTTTCCCTATCCCATTAAACCAAAAATCCGATCCCTTGGGATCGGACTTGCGGAGTACGCTTGCAGTCGTACACTCTATATGCTGTTCTCCTTAGTCATAGCCGCCTTCAGCTTCGGGCAATGCCTGGTACTCTTCTTTACCGGCTACGATCTCCGCGATGAAGGTCCGCAGCTCCAGCAGCTGCTCTGCATCTTCCGTAAGCTCACATTTCCCGCCGGACCAGGACCAATTCCGTGTGAACCCGTTGACAGTGATCCTCCAGCTATCTTCCTGGTAAGGAACCACCGCACAGCCCTGCTTGAGGGGCACAAGCGCAAGCTTCCCCATGATGCCGATGCCTCTCATCCGCTCATAAATGCTACGCATTTCATCTTCGGTCAGTGTAATATCCGCTGTGGCTGTTCCGTTCATAATCAGATCTTTTACCACGGTATCCTGATACGTATTAATCTCATTCTTGGTGACCTCCCCATACCCGTACCGGACGAAAAAATCGAAATCAGCAGGCATGTCCTCAGGCATCTCTCCCAATACCTCCGGCTGTTCCGGAGCGGGTTGTGCATCCTTATTCGTGCTACAGCCAGCTATGAGCAGTACGGCCAGCAGCAAGTAATATATAGGCCTCAGGGTGGTCACCTCCACAATGTCTATCTTCAAAGAGCTATGGTAAATTCTAGCCGCAACGAAATAATGAGCCTAATCCGACAGTGCCCGCATGATGTTGGATTTCGCCTCTGCCGCAATCGCTTCATTTCCGTCATCGACCGCTTGCATTAGGATCAGCATGGGGATGTATACCGCGATCAGCCGCGCCAGCAGCTTCGTTTCCTCGTCCGCTCCTCCGTACGTTTCGAAAAACACGCCGCGGGCGTAAGGTGGTAAAAAGCTATAAGCAACGCTCAAATCGCAAGCCGGATGGCCTACGCTCAGATCTCCCCAATCAATGATGCCGGAGACGATTCCGTTCTCATTCACAAGCATATTTTTGAAATGAAGATCGCCATGCAGCAGTACATTCACCGCCTCGACACGGTCCTTTTGCAGCCTGCTAATATACGCTTCGATCACACCGGACTCCTCCGGCGACAAGTGTCCAACCACCTTCGATAGAAAGCCCTCCAATTTCACTTTGCGCGATGCTATGTCCGTCAAGCTTCGATGATCTTGCTGAACTCCGCACTTCAGCGCCGCCTGCACCGGGAACTCATGCAATCTCCGCAAAAATTTCGCCAGCGTCTCTGCCGATAAAGCCCGGCTTTCTTCCGTCAAACCGATGGGGAAATCGCCTGGCACGTGAGCATAGCCAAGAAATGGTGCCGGGTATTCGTCACTTGCTTCGCCATAAAACAACGGTTTCGGATAGGGGATAGTCAAATAGGCCTCCAGCTTCGGCAGCAGCTTCCCCTCCATACGAATCGCGCCAACTGCAAACGTCCTTCTTGGAAACCGGAACACGTACTCGTCACCGATGAGAAAAACCGTATTGTCCCAGCCCCAGCCTAGTCGCTTCACTTGCTTCGAAGACAGCTGAGGGAATTGTCTGCCGATCAGCGTCCGCGCCTGTTCTTCGCTAACCTCCCACTCCGCATCCCATACATTCGTTCCTCCCATGAATTGTCTGTCTCCTCGTTCCTTAGGTAGTATAGTTGTAGGTGGCTAAATATTTCGCAATGACTTCCTTACTCTCATGCCACCACAGAATAGGAACTTCGCCTACCTTCACCAGACCTAACTTAGCGGCCAGATGATTGGAGCCAGTATTGCCGGTATCACAATCCCAATATGTTGTTAGCTGCCGCTGACGGCCAAGCGCTATGAATTCTTGACACAGTCTGAACGCCAACCCTTGATTACGGTATTCCTTGTGCGTGATGATATCCGGTTCAATATAGCCGCCACCCACATAAAAAGTATTACAAGCGCTTACAAATCCGCTCTCATTCAAATAACAATAACCAAAGGCCCTGTCCAGATAGGTCTCAGCCGAAGTCCACAGTAACCGGTAACTATCATCCATCTCCTGAATGTAGCGTTCAAACAACTGCTCATCAATTCTAGTTAAAACAAATTCTCCAGAATCCTCCTGAATGTCAGCAGGCGCTTTAGCGTTACTGTTCATCTTATAATGAGTTCTACTGAGCTCCACTGTGTTGTCTTTCAAAGGTTCTTTCAGCAGCGCTAGCCATTGACTGGAGGAGAAGTACAAATCATAGAAATTCGCGTGATTGGCCGGATTGGCTAAGAAATCAAGCAGGCTTCGATTGAACTGCTCATCATCTTCCTGCCCGAACAGATAATATTTTCCGCCTCGGCTTGTGACAAGCCCCGCAGTCGGCTGATCTAAGTTATTCACAAATATTCTGCCTGGCTGATCAAGATCTATGACCCCATGAACAAATACAAAGATGAATTCTCCTTCTCTATGCGCTAGAAGATGCTTGATTCTACTATACTCACTAGACTGTAATTCAATCATTCTAATCCTTCCTCTCAGTTAATTACCTGTTATGTATACCTGCCCTTCTCCTGGCAAAATACCCCCACAAAGTGAGGCTTTAGCTTCGATGATGACTCAGGTACTTTGCAGGGACCCCAAAACATATATAAATTCTTACTTGGCAAAAAAGCCGGGGCCACAGTCACCTGTGTCCGCCAGCCTAGTATATCATGCCTACCGCCAATTTTTCACCTCTACCCAAGCGGCGCCCGGTCCTGCTGGATACCTGCACCGTTAAGAGCGCCCTGCTTCCCGCACCGGAATCCATATTTCACTTTTAAAAGTTGGCGAACCGGTATCCTTGCCTTCATTCCACAGAAGCTCCGGCCCCTCGACCTGCTCATAATTGGAAGAAGGGAACCACTCGGAATAGATCCGGCCCCAGATATTCTGAAGTGTGTCCGGGAATGGCCCCACTGCTTCAAATACAGCCCACGTAGACACAGGAACCTCAAGCTTGGCGTAGGATGGCGGAGCTTCCAGAGTGGTGGCAACACCAATATAATGATCCAGCTCCCCGCGTTCCTCCATCCGTCCTTCCGAGAAATTCACCGATGCGCTGATCATTCCCGCCGGAATGATATTCGACAGCCCCTTCAGCTCGCCTATCATCTCCATGCTCAGACTCTGCCACATGGCAGCGATCTCCGGGTTCACCCCGCTGAACTGGATGGCTACCCGTTTCTTGAGTCCAACGATCCGGAAAGCCTCTTTCTCCTCAATACGGTAATTCATTTCACTGCCTCCTCTGATGGTCAACTGAAAAGTCATTCGAGGAAAGGCCTTCAGGGGTGTCCCTGCCGTTCTTGCTTCTGAAGGCGTTACGCCGTGAAGCTGCTGAAAGGCTTTGGTGAATGCATCCGGCGAAGTATATCCATACTCCAAGGCAACATCAATTATCCGGTGCTGGCTCCCCTGCAGCTTGAAGGCAGCCAGCGTGAGACGTCTGCGGCGGATATATTCGGAGAGCGGGATACCGGCCAGGAAGGAGAACATCCGTGTAAAATGATACTCCGAGCATAACGCGTAGCCCGCAGCCACTTTTACATCGATCTCGTCGTCCAGGTGCTCTTCAATGTAGAAGAGTGCAGCATTCATATCTTCCAGCAGATTCATTGTGTACCTCCCTTTCCTCACCATCAGATTAACAGCTGTACCGGGACAGCATCCGACAGTTCCTGCACCATATTAACGGATACTTTCATAGCCGCATGAATAATTCCCAAATCCATAATCATTCAAGACAATCCGCTAATTTAGAGGCATAATGAAGCATAGAATATATACGAATAAGCGAGACAGGAAGTCCCTATTACGCGGTTAAAAAGGGAGGTTGCCATGAAGCTTGTCCCCAACTGCATCACGCTCAGCCGGATCGGGCTGGCTCTTCTGCTGCTGTACCTGGCGCCGCTGGGCACGGGCTTCACTGTAGTCTACCTCCTGTGCGGAATTACCGATCTGCTGGATGGCCCTATTGCCCGAATGTCCGGTACAGTTAGCAGCCTCGGTGCCAAGCTCGATTCCGTGGCCGATATGACGCTGGCAGGCACTGCACTCTATACCTTATATCCGTTCCTTGGTCTGACCTTCGGCCTTCTCCTGTGGATCGTGCTGATTGCCGTTATCCGGGGAGCCTCCATCCTGACCGCGCTGCGCAAATTCAGCACCTACGGCAGCATTCATACCTACGGGAACAAGCTGGCCGGATTGCTGCTATTCCTTACACCGTTGCTGCTTCCCTATGTGAATCAGGCGATCTGGACAATGACTGTATGCTTAATAGCCACTCTATCTGCAATCGAGGAACTGATCCTGCTTCTGATCTCAAGTGAGCTGCAGCTGGACCGCAAGGGATTGTATGTGCGGCGCTGATCAGCATTCTGCGAAATGATGAAGCAACTCCTTAGCCCAATCCAGCTTCTCCGGGCAGCCTTCGTTCATATCCGGGCGGGTCTGGTTACGGTACATGACACGACGCTTCACAATCCGGTACATACATAACATCCGGGGTAAATCCAGAAAAATAATGACATCCGCACGCCCCAGTCTGCTCTCCGATGTAGAAGAGCACCAAGCTGACGGGCCAGGGTAGACTTGCCTGATCCTCCTGATCCGAGAATTAAAATCCGGTTCATAGGCTTCTCCTTATGCATTATGACATCATAGTGATCCATCATTCCAGCCCCAGATACTCCCTAATCCCATCTACAACAGCGGAGGCCACGCTCTCCTGGAACCCGGAGGTCCACATCTTCGCCTCGTCGCCGGGATTCGTCAGGTAGCCCAGCTCCAGCAGCACCGACGGCATTACCGTATCGCGCAGGACGAAGAAATTCCCTTTTTTCACGCCGCGGTCTTTAAGGCCGGTAGCTTGAATGACATGCTTATGTATTGTCTCGGCCCAAGCCAAGGATTCTTCATGATAATAAAAGGTTTCTGTACCCGATGCCGATGCATCCTCATAGGTATTGCCATGAATGGAGATGAACAGGTCTGCGGGCAAATTATTGGCGAACTGGGGCCGGAACAGCTCTTGTGAGGAGATAAAAGCATCTCCGGTCCGGGTAAGCAGGATCTCAAGCTGCGGGTCCTGCTCCACATTGGCTGCGATTTTCTCTGACAGGCCCAGATTGAAATCCTTCTCCATACGTCCGCTGACAGAGACTGCCCCGGGATCATCCCCGCCGTGCCCCGGATCTACTACAACCTTATAGACTTTGCCCAGGTAGGGCTGGCTGCTGCTCTGCGGCTGATCCGATCTGGCAGCAGGTGCAGGAAGAGCAGCCTCCTCAGCCGGACCCTCACTGAGGCTGGTACCGGCAATCTTCCCGCCTGATCCGCTGTCTGCCCCATTACTGCATGCCGCCAGTATCAGCAAGGTGAGCCATGCGGCAGCTATCAGGTACATTTTCCTCATTCGGGTAACTCCTTCCCGCCCGCTTCAGGGGTGCTCTCCCGGCCGGCCTTATCCGGTGAATTCAGCAGCACCAGCCCCCCGATGATGATCAGCAGACTGATGCCGGTGAGCAGATTGAACGGATCATTCCAGATCAGGATGCCGATCAGTGCCGTCAGCGCCGTTCCCACGCCAGACCAGATGGCATAAGCCAGGCTTAGAGGTATGGTGCGAAGACTAATCGATAAGCAGTAAAAAGCCAGCCCCATTCCAAGCACTACCCCGATCGACGGCAGAACACTGCTGAATCCATCGGAGAGCTTAAGCATAGTCGTACCGAAGATTTCCGAAATAATAGCGATGCTTAGCGCGAAGTAACCTCTCATCTCTACACCCCCGTTGACAGCTTCAGCAGAACCACACCGCCAATGATGAGAATTAAGCCTGCTATTTTCCGCACATTCAGCCGTTCCTTATAGACCAGTACGCCAACCAGTGCGGTTAACGCCGTTCCTACGCCAGACCAGATGGCATAAGCTGTCCCGAGAGGAATCTCCTTCAGCGCCAGCGACAGATTGAAGAACGCCAGGCCCATACCGGCGACCACCGCAATGGAGGGAAGCAGCTTTTTGAACCCGTTCGATGCCTTCAGCATAGAGCTGCCGAAGACCTCGCTCACAATGGCTAACGATAATAACACATAAGCATTCAATGGATTGCCTCCTAACTCATGACCCTGACAAAAGTCCCCGGATATAGCCGCTTAACTCCCCTGCAGTCTGCTGATGGGCAGGCAGCCCCGGATGGGTCCGCGCTCCTGCTGTCTCGCTGGTCGTATTCGGCAGCTGGAACACCGACACATTCTTGTCGCCCGTGGACTTCATGTACTCATCCACCGCACGGTAGATCGACGGCATCAGGGAGAGGCCCAGCATCCCATACACCCAGAGAAGATGCGCCCCGGGGTTATAGCTTCTCAGCTTCGCCAAGAACCTCGTAACCGCGGCCTCGAAGGCGGCCAGATCCTCCTCATGATAGCTTCCATCTTCATTTAGCCGCTGCTTATAGATGCGCCCGGTGTCCTCCTCCAGCCACTCCGGGGAGTTGAACGCGCCGTCATCGTTGGTGCCCAGGTTAACTACAACCACATCCGGTTGCCAGGCAGCAAAATCATTCACCTGATGTGCCCCAAGTGCCTCATTACGGGGACCTGTCAGCAGACCACAGACCTGCTCGTAGATGTCAGGGATATTGCCTCCAGGATTGTTGTCCCAACTGGAGAGCACGCCCCATCCGCTCTGTGAGATCACCCGGAATTCGGCCTGCACGGCCTCGGCAGTTATCGCTGTGTAGTTATGAACGCCGCTGAACCAGGCGGGAATCCAGTCCTCTTCACTTGTGGCACCAATGACGCCCTCACCTGATGTAATACTGTCACCGATGAACTCCAGCCGGTAAGGCTTCGCTTCAACAGGCAGGAAGCTGCCGTCTGTGCGGAACGCATGGAACTGGAGATAGGCGCCTGGGTCGCCGCTCATCGCCTGAACCTCTTTTACAATCCGGATATTCTTCACCCGCTCAGGATTCATTCCTCTGAATATGCAGACCCAGTGCCTTCCGGCATTCACCATCTGTCTGCTGACGGGAACGGAGTTGATCAATATACTGATCCAGGACTCGTGATGATCGTAGCCGGACTCTACTTCAAGCCACAGCTCAGAGGCCTGGAGGTTCACCTCTATCGCACTGCCCGTCCAGAATAACGTCAGAGGGCTCAGCGCTCCGGTCGTTCTGCCATGGATCTTCAGATGCTTGATCTCTGTCAAAGGCTGTATCTGTAAGTGAGAATTGCTGCTCATTCTAAGCCCTCCTGTTTGCTGGCGATCGAGAAGCTGCGGACCTTCATCCACTTCCCGCCTACCCATTCGTCAATGGTGCCCTTCCGCGTTCTAACACAGAACTTATGCGAGGTACCGCGGTCAAAGCCCGTTGCTTCATATAACAGGTCCTCGCCCTGCTGTCCCTTGAAATACACCTGCTTCAGGCCTAGTCTGTTCAATAGTTCCTGCCTCACACTGTCTGTATATTGGCGCGAGAATTCTTTTGTCATCATTGTTCCTCCTGCTTCGTTTATCAACGGTTCAACTTCCCGGATGCTTCTTAGAGAATAACGTATATGCGGCGAATTTTCACCTTTATTTTTCACCAAACTGCCCTTAAATCCGATTGATTTTGAACTCGGCCTTGTAATAAAATTAATGGATTATATAGAAAAGGATGCGCATACGCAATGCCTTACAAGGAATCACGTTCTCTACGAAAAAGGTCGATTCTGTTCTTCTCGCTGATTATGCTCGTGAAGAGTTATTTCGCCTGGTATTACCTGTTCGAGGACGGTCCGACCTGGACCACCTGGCTGAAGGAAATCCCGTTCGTGCTGCTGCTGTTCTGCCTCATCGAATGGTTCGCCACCAAGCATAAGGTCGCCATCTATCTGATCGTCAATCTGCTCATTACCGTCCTGTTCTTCTCTCTCATCGTCTATCATAATCATTTTGGAATGATTGCTACGTCCCAAGTCTTCGGTCAGGTCAAGCAGGTAGGCGCCGTCAAAAAAAGTATATTCGCCGTCGTGCATCCGCAATATATGCTTATCTTCGTAGACATCATTTTCATCAGCCTGATCATGCTCAGACGCAAAAAAGCACTCGCCTGGAAGCATTCCATGTCCCGCCCCAGCAACCGCAAGGCGGTGGCTGTCCTGTTCTGCATCTCGCTTATGCTGTGCATGATGAATATTTTCCCCAACAAAGCCAGTATGAATGAGAACGTCAAGGCAGAGCAAATGGGCATTCTCAATTATGAAGCCTACGCCCTGCTGCGTGAACCCGCAGAAGAGCCTATGGACCCTGCACAGATCTCCCAGGCCGGCATCGACATGACGAAGGGCATCCAGCAGAAGGCGGATCGGGTCCTGTTCGGGGCTGCCAAGGGCAAGAATCTGATCATCCTGCAAATGGAATCTCTGCAGACCTTCCTGATCAACCTGTCGGTGGACGGAACCGAAATTACGCCTAACCTGAATAAGCTGGCTGGCGAGAGCTACTACTTCCCCCGGTTCTTTCAGCAGGTAGGCCAGGGCAATACTTCAGATGCCGAATTCATCGTCAACACTTCCTTTTATGTGCCGCCGGACGGTCCGGCCACAGATAAGTATGCTCCGAAGGTTCTGCCCAGTCTGCCGAAGCTGCTGGAGGCCCAGGGCTACGACACCGCAACTTTTCATACCAATAATGTAGAGTTCTGGAACCGCGGGGAGCTGTACAAGGCACTGGGCTTCAATCAATATTACGACAAAGCCTACTTCGGCGAAGAGGATGCGGTCTTCTACGGCTCCTCGGATGAAGTCCTGTACAGGAAGACCTCTGCGGAGCTTGCGCGGATGGATCAGCGTGAACAGCCCTTCTATGCCCATGTCATCTCAATGTCGTCACATAATCCGTTCTCCATCCCGGAGAGCAAATACAAGATGACCTTGCCGGAGCGTTACGAGGGAACGCTGGTCGGCGACTACATCCGGGCCGAGAACTATGCGGATTATGCTCTGGGCCAATTCATCGACGAGCTGAAGAGCAGCGGTGTGTGGGATAACAGCGTAGTAGTCCTCTACGGCGATCACCGGGGGCTTCCGATCTTCTCACTGAAGGATGGGGATAAAGTCCTGCTGCAGGAAATCCTGGAGCATGATTATACTGAGCGTGATCTGATTAATGTTCCGCTGATCATCTCAGCCACCGGTGTTACGACACCGGCACTGAAGGAGCAATTAGGCGGCCAGGTAGACATTCTGCCGACCGTTGCGAATCTGCTCGGGGTCCCGCTGGACTATCATATCCACTTCGGACAGGATTTGCTTAATCAGACAGCATACAACCTGCTGCCGCAGCGCTATTATCTCCCTACGGGGTCCTTCGTTAATAATGAAGAGCTGTTTCTGTCAGGCAGCGGGTTCGAGGACGGCCAGCATTACACCCTGTCCGGTGACGGAATGGATCTGCTTCAATCGACGGAGGATGAATTTACCCGGGCGCTGGAGCTGCTGCGCATGTCCGACAGTTATGTGACGCAATTGCCGGACCGCCCGGTGGAAGAGACGGAACTGAGCGAGTAAATGGACAAAGCCCGGTTCGGGAGATATCTCCTGAACCGGGCTTATTTATGCTTGAGGTGGAGTTAGGGCTGCACCAATCCCGCCTTCTAATCATACACAGATAGAAAAGAAGGGCGGGATGCGGAATGCGTAACAGTAGAAATGAAGAAGAATGGGCGATTGTGCTGGCGGCTGTCTGCGGACAGACCTATACCCAATTTGCCAATGTGGAGGGTGCGTTCGTGGTGCCGGATGGCTTCACGGCCGTGCACAGCTTCCAGGCGAAATCGATGGGCAATGTCTGGGAGCTGTTCGGCTTCATTCTGGAATCTCCGCAGGAGATCATTATAGCCTGGCGCGGAAGCATCTCCACCAATGACTGGCTCTCGAACATGAATGCCGCGCAAAAGAAATTCAAATACATTCAAGAGCCCTGCATGACCCATCGGGGCTTCACCGATATCTATGCATCCGCTCGGGATGCCATTCTCTCTGTGCTTGGTACTCTGACCCCGGAGAAGACGCTATATGTAACAGGCCATAGCCTTGGCGGGGCACTGGCCACCCTATGTGCGCTGGATGTTGCCGCCAATTCTGCCTTCACCGCTCCGCGGCTGTATACCTACGGGTCTCCGCGTGTCGGGGACCCGGATTTCTCCAAGGCCTTCAGCCGGTATGTGCGCAGCAGCTACCGCTATGCCAATCTTTTTGACATCACAACGTATGTTCCGCCAACCGTCTACAAGCTGCCTAAGCAGAAGACCAAATACTATTACACCCATGTACAGACTTTGAAATCCCTGTCCTTTCAGAATGGCAGCCCTGAGCTGAACCATGTCATCCGTAGTTATTTCGCTGTGCTGAGGTTAACCCGGCCGGACTTCACCACAGCTCTGTGCGCTGCGAACCCCGGGTTCTGTCCGGTCCCGGAGCTGGTCACTTAATCTCCGCTCTGCGGATAGACCTTGCTAGCGGTTGATCTTACGAATCTCTTCGAGCGAAATCTTCGGTGTCCGGTCCGCCGTCAATAGTCCGTTCACTTCCTGCTGGACATCCGTAATCTGAGTGTAGCAGTACCCGCAGATGTACGGGGTATCCTTGATCGCCTGTGTGATGCTGCGGAATCGTTCAATAAACGCCCCAGTGCTGCTCACCTGCTCCCCATAGCCCCACCCTTCGCCGGTGTCGAAGGCAATGCCCCCGAATTCACTGACTATGACAGGCTGACCCCGGTATTCGTATCCCTGGGCCATTGCGTATTTCCAGTTATTGAACGAGGAACTGCCGCCAAGCACACTGTCCGAATCTGCATAACGCGCAAGCAGCGCAGCACCGCTCTCCTCATAGTCATGGAGGGTAATAATATCGCTGATGGTATGCTCCCAGCCGTCATTGACGATCACTGGACGATCCGGGTCCATCGCTTTGGTCAGATGATAGATGCCCTCAGTGAATTGCTGCTGACGCTTGATCGTGTAGACCTGCGGAATGCCCCAGGATTCATTAAAAGGCACCCAGGTGATCACCGAGGGATGATTATATTGCTGCCGGACAATCTCTGTCCACTCCTTCGTGAACTGCTCCACTGCTTCATCATTGAACTCATAGGTGGCCGCCATCTCCGACCAGACCAGCAGCCCCTTCACATCACACCAGTACAGGAATCGCGCATCCTCAATCTTCATATGCTTGCGGACCCCGTTGTAGCCCATTGCGAGAATCGCGTCAATGTCAGCAATCAGCGCCTCCTCCGAAGGCGGGGTCAGATGGCTGTCCGGCCAATAGCCTTGGTCCAGAATCAGCTTCTGATATACTGGCGTATTGTTGAGCAGCACCTTGCCCTGTTCGATGGAGATTTTGCGGAGTCCGAAGTAAGAGTAGATCCGGTCTATTACCTGCTCCGCCTGGTACAGAACGAACTCTACCTCGTACAGCACCGGTGCGGCAGGCGACCAGGACTGGAGCTTCCATGGCCCGTTCGCTTCATGCGTCAGCTCGACATCCAGCTGTAGTGAGGCCCGGTCTGCCTGCAGCGAGACCTGCTTGAAGGTCTTCTCCCCGGTGCTGATCCGCGTCTCCAACCGGAGATCAAGGCTCGCTCCATGGGTATTGTATTCAAAATGTACCGAGCGGTTATCGAGATCCGGGGTGATTTTGACAGACTTAAGATACGAAGGGGATACATACTCCAGCCACACACTTTGCCAGATTCCCGTGGTCTGCACATAGAAGCACTCGAAATTCTCATCCACCCAGCGCTGCTTGCCCCGTGGTTGTGTACAGCTCTGGCTATCCTCTGCCTTGACCGTCAGACGGTTCACTGCTCCGGCTCCCGTGTTGAGATCATCGGTAATATCCAGTGTAAAAGCCGCGTACCCGCCTTGGTGGCCCCCGGCATAGCTGCCGTTC
This sequence comes from Paenibacillus sp. FSL P4-0338, assembly GCF_038002365.1. Lineage (NCBI taxonomy): Bacteria > Bacillati > Bacillota > Bacilli > Caryophanales > Paenibacillaceae > Paenibacillus > Paenibacillus sp. FSL P4-0338. The sequence goes on from NZ_JBBOCG010000001.1 coordinate 2,413,721, forward strand.
ACCCACACCTTTGCGATATAATCCACCGCCTGGAAATTCAGCAGCACCCGCTTGTTGCCCAAGCTGTCAGGTAGTTGTACCTCCCGCTCATACCACACATACGGATGGAACACAGTCTCGCCGATTCCGCTCGCCTCCGTTTCGTACGTGAACGGAACCTGAATCTTCAGCTCGCCGTGCAGCTCCTCATGCCATCTCTCCTGTTCCCCCGTGTTGTCATCGTCATACCGGAAATCCCATTCCCCATTCAGACTCTGCCAGGCGTCACGTAAGAACTGCGGCCGCGGATAATCCTTGATATAATGCCGGGTTGTCATGGAAATGCGCACGCTCCTTATAAACTATAATTTTGTTTTAATACAATAATTATGTATCGATTATTGCAGAATCCGCCGAAATGTCAATGCACAATGCTTATCAGAACAAAATGCCTGCGCCATCGCCAATTTCTAATCAAAAACGAAAAAGAACCCACCGGAAGCAGCAGGTTCTTCACAATAAGCCCAATTCGTGTTCCCGTTAGGCCTTCACACTATAAAAAATCTTCATCACCAGGTCCTGCTCATGGTCGCCGAACTTCTTGCCGAACAAGTTCATTCCGCCCTTGTACCTGGCATCCTCCTTCACGCCCAGCCGCAGATCCACGTGGTTCTGGCCTGTGAGCTGCAGTTGCTCCAGATTAACAGCGGATAGCTCCTGATGGTCGATCGTGCTGCGGATGTTGTCTACGCTCCAGGTCTTGAGTGCGCCGAACTGGGTACCCGTATCGATCCACCACGAGGGATTCAGCTTCCCGCGTCTGCCGCCGAAGTCACCGGGCGAGGTCCAGGTCCCCACCTCCACCTGGTTAATCCACAGTGTGATATCCGAAGGCCACTCATTCTCGTAATTCGGTGCCTCCGAGCAGATCTCCATGGAGAACTGAATCCGGTGAAGCACCGCTCCTTGCGGAATCTCCAGCGGATAGCGGTATTCGAGATAACCTTTGCGCAGCCAGAGTAATTGGGCTTGCACTCTGTCCGGATGAAAAAATCCCGCCGGTGAATCCTCCGTAATAATCGGTCCGTTCTCACTGACCATCCCGCAGGTAGGTGCCACTTCACAGGCTGTGAAATTGCCGATCGGCATGGATATCTCATAGCAATATTCGCCTTGATCGGCTTGCAGGCGGCGCTGCGGGGCATTGATGATGATCTTGATATCATCATAGATCCGGCTGCAGACCTTCATCGCACCGCGTGAAGCAGGCAGCAGCTCAGTCACGATTAGCCCGGCCTGCTCCAGCACCTTCACATTGGAGGCCGCTGTCGATACCGGGATCTCAAGCGCCTCCGCCAGCTCCGCCACATTCATTCTCCGGGTGTTGAGCAGCGCAAGCATTCTTAACCTAAGCTCCGTAGACAATGCATGTGTCACCTTCACCAGCTCATCCGCATGTTCCATGGATAGTTCCAGTATCTCGCTCACCCCCTTTAACTGTCCGTAATTACATATCCTGCAATCCTGCACTAATTGCAACATTCCCCGGATCGAACACCCGCTAACCCGAGAATATTGCATAAAATGCAGCAATTCCTTCGCATAAGGCAGCTATTCCGGACAATTCCTGCAATCTGTGCAACAATTCTCCCAACGGTGCCGCTGCTGAGATATCAAAGTTGTAAAACTTACAACATTATAGTCGCAAAAGTCATTATGTAGGTGACCGCTCACCTTTGACAGGAACGTAGGACGTCTGTCCAGCTTAGTTATCCAGCATCACAATCTGATCACCGAGCCGGACCTCTCCCGGAGTGATGACGGAAGCATAGACGCCGAACTGCTGCTTCAGCTCTTTGTAGACTTGCTTAAGCAGGGAGCTGTCCCGTTCGAGGGTATCCGGGTTCGTGGTAATCATCACGCAGCGCTCACAATAGCTATCCACTTGCAGCACTGTACTGCCTATCGACAGACGGCGGCCGAGCCACTCTTCCTCCCCGAGCGAGTCCTCAGTCACTTCCACGAGGAAGTTGCCCCGGAAGCGGCGCTGATCGACCGGCTTGCCCCACAGGGCTTCCAGCTTCTTCAGGCTCTTATCCGTCACCAGCAGAATACTCGCTCCATCTACCGATAACAGCTCCGGGTGCTTCTCTTCCGGGTGTGGTGCCATGAACTCAGACATGGTAATTTCTGTGGAAGTCAGACTTTGAATTTCATCCAGCAGCTCCTGATTCCAGCCGAATACCCGGCCATCTGCAGCCGTCACGCGAATATCTTCCCCCGTATATTCAGCCTTATAGGACATCATTTTGGGAATCTTCCGGGCAGTGATATACTGCGACCAGTCTTTTTTGGTCATATCATAAAAGGAACAATACCGGTCCCCCTCCACTCCGTAAGTTACAACCTTACAGGACTCCAGCGCCTCCCCCGCAAAGGATTTCACCGGATAACGGTTAATCGATTTAATCTCCCCAACTGTAACTGACACGCCCCCACCTCTTCTGTCTATAATCTGATAGTCTGCTACTTTTGTTTGCTCCAATAGTAAAGGGTCCTTTTCTCGGTGTCGTATTTGTTGAACAGCTGCATCTCTACATTGATAATTTCGCCCTCAGTCGTCTTGGCCCGAATGTCGAGAATAGACTGCTTATCCCGAGGAGAGTCCTTGTCGGTGTAAGGATTCAGTAGAAAGCTTCAGCCAGTCCAGCCTCCAATTCAGTCTTATTATACCATTATCGCTGCCTGTTTTGCGTAAGGCAAGAGCCGGACAGCAAAATAGAAAAGGACAGCCCGAAGGCCATCCTCATCGTTGCATATAATTACAGTGACTCCCGGATCACCCGCTTGTAATACAGGACCGACAGGAGGCCGAAGATCGAATACAGCACGGTATATAGTCCCATCACTACGAACATCGGGGTCAGCATCTCGGTTCCAAACAGGAACCAGCCGGATTTTACCGCAAAATAACTGTGGCACAGGCCGACAATCAGCGGTATACCGAAATTGAACAGCTGCTTGAACTGGATGCCGCGCAGAAGATCTCCTTGAGTGAAGCCCAGCTTGCGCAGGATCGTATATCCTTCCCGCTCCTCCTCGCCTTCATCCATCTGCTTGAAATAGAGAATACAGCCGGAGGTAATCAGGAACGTCAGGCCCAAGAAGCCGACAATGAACATAATGAGGCCCATATTGGTCCGCTGGTTGAACTCAAACTCATATTGTGAGAAGCTTTGCAGCTCTGGCTTTTGCTGCTTATACATCTCATACGCCTGCTTGGCCTGCGAAGATCCCGTAAGATTGATACCGTAGTAGATTCCTCCGCCTTTCACTCTTTTTTGCTCATCCGGGTCTTTATGCTGGAGTAATTCCTGGAAGACAGAATCATCCACCACGAACACCCCCAAGACTCCCCCGCCAAAATAGAACGGCAGCACAGTCTCCTCTGATAAACCCGCGAGCTGCTGCTTCATCACACCATCCTTGGTGGAGAAATAGAGCTCCCCCTCCTTCTTGAGCCTCAGCATAGTTTGCTTTGTAGTCGTATACCCTTTAATCTCTACCTCGCCCGGCTGCAAATCCATGTCCTTCAGACTGCTGTCACTGATCACAGTTGCTGAGAGAATGGTTTCATTACCCGGGGTATTTCTAGTATCCAAAACATTCTTAAGATCGACTTCTACCTGGACCGTTGGAATTTCCAGAGTAGCATACCCAATGCCAGCCTGATCCAGCACCTTCCGGAATGCCGTCTCATCCGCCTTCTGCAGAAAACCGTAATCATGCGGTGAACTCTCTCTGGCAGAGGCCCCCACCGAATAATAAGAGATATAGCTTAGGGAGAGCAGGCCGATGGCCAGCGCAGATACTGTAGTGATGACCGTCAGCAGCAGGGCGTTCGATTTCATTCGGAACATAATGGAAGAGAGCGATAATACCTCCCGAATGGACAGGTAGCCTTTTTTGCTGCGGCGGATGAGATTGAAGAGGAAGCTGACCGAGCCTTTGTAGAACAGATAGGTTCCGATAATCACCAGTGTGAGGATGGCAATCATCGCATACATCAATCCGTTCATGCCCGTGAATTTGCCGCTGAACAGCTCACCGGAGATATAATATCCCCCGAAAATACTGCCGATTCCAAGGACGCCGATCACAACCTCCCACAGCGACATTCGCTGAATACGTGTCTGGGAAGTGGCCGTTGCCTTGAACAGCGACAGAATGCTCTGGGCACGGATGAAGGTGTAATTCATGATCATAATCAGTACGTACACGGCGGCAAACACCAGCACCGTCCGCTGCAAGGCCTCGGGTGAGAAGTGAAGAGCTGCCAGCTGGTCAACCTCCAGGATTTTGAACAGAATCATCAGGATCAGCCTTGACATCACGAACCCTGCGCCGATTCCAGCGAACATCGACCCGAAATACAGAATCAGATTCTCCGCACTCAGCAGCACGAAGATTCGGCTCTTGGTCAGTCCGATCAGCTGGAACAGCCCGATCTCCTTACTTCGGCGCTTGATGAAGATCGTGTTCGCATAGAGCAGGAAGATGGCTACAATCGCAACCAGCAGGACGGAGGATGCGCCGATGGCAGCCCCGCCTTTGACGGAGCCTTTGACCTCATCCATAGAAGGATCGAACTGAAGAGTCACGAAGGAGAAGTACAGGGCCACACTGAAAATAAGGGCGAAGACGTAGAGATAATAGTTCTTAACATTCTTTTTAAGGTTCCGCAGGATAATATAATTCAGACTCATTGCGCGACACCACCAAGTACGCCCTGCGTGCTGATAATATCACCCAAAAAGGATTGCCGCGATTCCTCCCCCTTGTTCAGCTGAGTGTAGATTTGCCCGTCCCGGATGAAGACCACGCGGCTGCAGTAGCTTGCGGCAACGGCATCATGCGTAACCATGACAATGGTAGCTTCACGCTTGCTGTTCATGGCGGCCAGCTTGTTCAGCAGATCGGACGCAGATTTGGAATCCAGGGCTCCTGTAGGCTCATCGGCAAAAATAATGCTCGGATCATGCACGAACGCCCGCGCCGCCGACGTACGCTGCTTCTGCCCGCCGGAGATTTCCGCCGGATATTTGTCCTTCAGCTCATGGATTCCCAGCTCACCGGCCACTTGGTCGAATTTCTGATGCGCCTCCTTCTTGGAGATGCCTGTAATCGACAGCGGCAGCATGATATTCTCCTTGACCGTCAAGGTGTCGAGCAGATTATAATCCTGGAAAATAAACCCGAGATGATGCTTGCGGAACTCGGCGAGCTGCTTCTCCTTCATCCCCGTGAATTCCTTGCCCTCAATTTCGATCGTGCCTTTGCTTACCCGGTCAATCGAGGAGAGAACGTTCAGCAGCGTCGTTTTGCCTGAACCCGAGGGTCCCATGATTCCTACGAACTCACCCTTGTCCACCTGAAGATCAATGCCCCTCAGAACTTCCTGTTTATTGAATTTGTTGCCATAGGTTTTATAGATTTTGTTAGCCTGCATAATAAGCATCTGTTCCCCACTCCTTTTCTATATTTCTATCATAAGCGGGTGGATGATCATTTTCCTGCGCTTCGCCGAACAAACGGAATAGGCATGTGACACTATTGTCACATGCCTGTCAGGCGCTGAAAGTCATTTTCCCTTGGAAAGGTCAGCGTAAATACACTCCCCTGCCCAAGCACGGAAGCAGCGTGAAGTCTGATCAGCAGCGGCTCCGCAACCTGCCGGGTCAGGTACAGCCCCATGCCGGTAGCTGCCCCCTCCTGGCGGAAGCGCGATGAGGTGAAGCCCTTATCGTAGATCCGCGGCAGATCCCTGGGATCAATCCCCTGGCCGCTGTCTTCAATCATAAGCACAACATGGCCGCCCTCTTCACGGCTCCGGATGACGATATCGGAGGCTTCGCTGTATTTCACAGCATTGGTCAAGAGCTGCCGAAGCATGAAGGCCAGCCATTTGCCGTCTGTCAGTACCGTTTCAGCTTCAAGCTCCATGTCGAACCCGATGCGTTTGGAGATGCACCAGGATTTCAGTGCCCGGATCTCTTTATTAAGAATAGGAGCAAGACCGACCTTCTCAATGAACAGATCATTACGGATGAAGGGAATGCGCTTCTGATGCAGCTGCTGGTCAAGCAGATGGTGGATACGCAGCCATTCGTACATCATCTGTCTCTGCAGAGTCTCATCCGGCAGGCGTTCTATCATGAGCTGCATAGCAGTCAGCGGAGTCTTAACCTCATGTATCCAGCTGAGCAGCTCGTCCTTCTCCGATTCCAGCAGCTGGACATTCATGGAGGATTCGCGCTTGTAGCGGTCCGTCTGGGCGCTTACCGCCTCATGGACCAGCCGCTCCATCGGACTACCCGGCTCGAGGACCGCCTGCAGCTCATAGATCTGATCCCAAGAGGCAAGGCTCTTATAGAACCGGGTCTCACGGGAATAGCGCAGGAAAACGAAGGCCAGACAGAGCAGCGTATTCAGGAGTACAATGTACAGGATCGGCAGCAGCGGGATGGCAGAGTCAATGTAGGCTACGAACATAATAATCAGCTGGAAGGCGGCCAGCAGGAGCAGCCAGCTCCGTTTCTCGCTCAGATATTTCCTTATCATTGTTCCGCCTCTTCTGTCGCCATATACCCTTGACCGACCTTGGTCTCAATATAGGCATCCAGGCCGAGCGGCTCCAGCTTTTTGCGCAGCCGGTTCACATTCACAGTCAGCGTATTATCGCTGACAAAATGCTCATTGTCCCACAGGCTGGTGATGATCTCCTCACGCTCTACAATGGTGTTTTTGCGCTCCAGCAGGATTTTGAGAATCAGCATCTCATTCTTCGTGAGCACCGCCGTTCCCCCGCTCCCCGTAACCGTATTCTTCACGAACTCAATCGCCGCTCCGCGCCAGGTCTTCAGCTCTGTGCCTTCCATGCTGTAATTATAGACACGGCGCAGAATGGCCTGAATCTTAGCAATCAGCACTTCGAAATGGAAGGGCTTCTGAATGAAATCATCGGCACCCAGCTGCATGGACATCACCATATCGCTCGGATGGTCCCGGGAGGAGAGGAAAATAATCGGCACCTTGGAGTGGCTGCGCAGAATCCGGCACCAGTGAAAGCCATCGAAGCGCGGCAGCTGGATATCAATCACCACCAGGTCGGGCTTCACCTCAGAGAACTCCTGCAGGACCTTACCGAAGTCCGTAACCCCGTACACCTCATACGACCATTGGGCCAGACGCTCCCGGATCTCCCCGAACAGCGTAATATCGTCTTCAATCAGCATAATTTTGAACACAAAGGACTCTCCCTCAGCAGGTATTTCGTTAATCCGCATATTCCCTTCATTCTACCTCAAATCACGATCTGTTCATAGAAAAGGCCGCATTCTCCGCAACGGATGACTCAATATGTACGTAGTTTATTAAAGGACTATCGATCTCCAGAGGAAATAACACTAACTAAGGAGCTGATTATCATCGAAATATTTAACGGAGTTTTCACCATACTGATGGGATTGTTACTGAATGCAGGAGGTTTATTTGTTCGTAGAAATCCCGACGCCTTCTGGCGGATGAATGAAGGCTGGAAGATGAAGGGGGATGCCGAACCGAGCGAGGCCTATCTTAGCTCCAGACGCTTCACCGGAGCCGTACTCTTGTGGATTGGATCATTTTTTATCATCATGGGGATCTTGCTTTTGCTCTAATGGGATGACCATTTCAAGTAGTTCAAGCTGCAATAATGTACTATAGTCCTTGTCACGCCGGGTGTATATTCTGGTAACTCTAGCATAACTATTTCCGGTCTCCTCCATTAAAATTCTTCCAAAAGCCGCAATTCAGCGGTCGAACTGGCTCATCAAAGTCCTGTTTAGGGCTTCCGGTGAGGCAGTTATTTGGCGTTCCACCCGTAAACTGAAAGGCTCACCATCCATACAATTCTCATCCGAACATAATTCCTACTTTACAAACTCCTGTTTTTAGCTTATTTTAACATTAAGTAAATATTAAATGTTGATCATTAATAATTAATATTCAATTTTTATAACAAAGAGTTTAAACAGGAGGAACAAATGAACTATTCTTTGCAAGAGACACTGATGAAAAATATCCGTTTTGCGTATAACGAGGCTATTGAGTTTATTGTTTCCATGGGAATGTTGGCCTGTGAGGATCAGCTGGCAGATCTGGCAGCGGAATATAAAATCGAAATTGATGAGCTGCTGGGGACCTATTTTGAAGATGCCCGAAAGTTATTGTCACCTCATTTCACTCGTGAGCTGATGTTTTTTTTCCGTCACAACTTTTTTCACAATGCACTGGATTTCCCGTTATTTGAATCCGCCTGTTCCTATCCAGAAGCGCAGACTGCCGAAGAATGGATCAACAGACTAGCGGACAGCCCTGCTGAGCACATCGTTTCAGAGATGGTCTATGGTGTCTACCACGATAATATGGAGGCATTGTTGAAGGGCAACGATTGGGAGGTGATCAAAAGGGATCTCAATAAGCTCTTGGAACTTGCTTCCGACACGCAACCTCAGCCTGAAGTGATAGAAGCCCATGGTCCGCTGCTTGAATGTCTTGCTCGTCCGCAAGAAACCAAGCTGCGTTACATACAGCTTCTGCGTCAATTCCATCAGGATGTTTTCATTCACTGGAAGGACCGGATTCAAGCAATCTCTGAACAGGCCTCACTTCGTTATGAGGCCCAGTTCCGTAGTAATCCGGAGGTTTTTATTCGTGAACTTCATAAGAATGAGCCTGCACTCTTTGACTTCCCTGCTACCTTCCATGTCAGCTTTGTTTCACAGGTGAACAACAGCTTCTACAATTTCCATACGGAAACCGGGCTGATAGGCTGGGTCATCTTCGGCGTACACAATGACCGCGTATACGGACCCGTTGCCGACCGGGAGAAGACAGAGCTGTTCCTCAAAGCCTTCTCGGATAAACGGCGCCTGGATCTCCTGCTTCTACTCAAACAGCGGCCGCACTATGGTAAGGAAATTGCGACTGCGCTCGGTATCACACCTGCTGCTGTGAATTATCATGCCAACTTCCTGTTTTTCCTGGATCTTCTAGACATCGAACGGGTGGATCACCGCCTGTATTATGTGCTCAGAACCGATACTTTGCGCAATCTGCTTGCCTTAACAACAAAAGTCATGCTGGACTAAGACTCAATTATTAACTGGAGGGGTTCCCCTTGAATCGGACCACTAATACCGGAGCAGTACCACTAGATAAACAGCCCGCCGCTGCCCAGAATATCTTTATCCGTTTGCTGAAGCTAGGCAAACCTTATACTGGCTGGTATATCATCCTTTGTTTTTTTGCAGCCATCACCTCACTTACAAGCGTAGGTATTGCTGAAATTCTACGGCGTATTATTAATGCGGCTACACACCATGACACTTCCGGTCTTGCAGCCGCGATGACTTTTGCCGTTGTCATTATAGTTATCGATGCTGGAGTCCACTTTCTGAATACCTATCTCTCAGGACTGCTGGAGATCAAATCCACCTCCAGGCTTCAGGTCTCCCTGCTGACAAGATTAATGAACATTCAGATGAAAGAGCTAGACCGTTATCATTCCGCCGATCTGATCAGCCGGATGAACGATTCTGCGCCAGCCGCCCAGCAAGGAATTAACAGGAAGACCATCGAACTGATCAGCAATCTATTGCAAATCGCATTTCTGCTGACTTATCTTCTGTCTCTGCAGTTTGTTCTAACCCTAGGTACTATACTTATCTGTTCGCTAGTCCCGCTGGTCATGCTCCCCTTTACCTCCAGGCTTCGCAGGATGAATGAGCAGCGCCAGAGTATTGAGAGTGAACAACAGGCATTCGTTCAAGATTCGATACAGGGCGCAGAGGTCGTGCGTGCTTTCTCCCTTGCTTCCCGCCTGCTAGGGCAGTTCAACCATAGAGTCCGTCAGTTTAACACTGTTCATTTGTCAGTATCACGGGTTGAAGCCGTAGGATACAATATGCCTCTGGCTGTTACCCTCGGCGGATTGCTCTATGTTCTATCTTATGGTGGCTATCTGGTAGTCGGAGGCCGGCTTGATGTAGGGGCCGTTGCCGCTTTTCTTATCTGTTTTGAGCAAATTTCTAACCCGATATCCAAGCTTGCCAATCTATGGACTGAATTACAAGCTTCACTGGCACAAGGTAAACGTTTATTTGAGATTATGGATCTGCCCTTGGAAGGCGAGAGCCCGGCTAATACAGACGCTGCAGAACAGCACTCTGAAGCATGGACTGAAGATAATCAGCCTGTAGCCGGTCAGCTGCCCCTTATATTCCGTAATATCACCTTCGGGTACGGACAACACAACGTATTAGCCGGCATCCATCTGCGGATTGAGCCCGGAAAGGTAACTGCCTTTGCAGGTGCGAGCGGCAGCGGCAAAAGCACCATTCTTCAGCTAATGCTTGCAGCTTATGTGCCTGATGGAGGGAGCATTCATCATGGCGGCATGCCTTTACATACGATTCCACCGCATAGCTGGCGCAGACATATCGCCTACGTATCCCAGGAGCCTTATCTATTCTCCGGTACGCTATACGAGAATATTGCCTGGGGACGACCCGGGGCATCCCGTGAAGAAGTTATATCCGCTGCCAATAATGCGGGTATTCACGAGTTCATTATGGGAACTCCCCTGCAATATGAGACGATTATCGGTGAAAGGGGGCTTACTTTATCAGGAGGTGAACGTCAGCGGCTATCCATTGCCCGGGCCTTCGTCCGCGAACCGGGGCTGTTGCTGCTTGATGAGCCTACTGCTGCCCTTGACAGCCATAATGAGGAGGTTGTTCAGCAGGCTTTGCAGGTGCTGATGATGAACCGGACCACGGTGGTGATTGCTCACCGGCTGTCAACCATCAGGCATGCGGATCATATTTACTTCATGGAAGCAGGAGCGATTGCTGAACAAGGGACACATGGAGAACTGATGGCCATGCAGGGCAAGTACCACGCTATGGCCCAGGCAGGTGTCCAGACAGAGGCAATTGCCGGAGGAGGATTACAAAATGAATGCTAATTTATCTTCAACTGGGCAAATCCGGCTTCGGGAAGCGCTCAAGCGGCTACTCCCTTATATCAAGCCATACCGGCTCGGATTTCTGACAGCTGTAGTATTGCTCACAGCCAAGCTTGCTCTGGATGTAGGGTTTGCAACGATTCAGCAGGTTTTCATTGATACTATTAACAATACCGATATGCAGTCCTTGACAAGGATAACCGTCATTTGTTCTCTGGCTTGTCTAGTGACTATCATCTGTCTTATGCTGCAGCATTACCTCCGCTTCACCGTTCACAGCCGTATGTCCTGGGATTTCCGGGCAAAGCTCTTTGACACCAGTCACCGGCTGCCCTATAGCCAGCTGCAAGCTATGCACTCCGGCGATCTGACCTCGCGTAATACTAAGGATGCGGGAACAGCCATGGGAATGATCAGTAGTCTGGTTTACGATCTGGGTTATAATCTATTGCTCTGCTTGGTAGCATTTCTGTATTTAGCCAGTATGGATGTATGGCTCGCACTGCTTGCCCTTGGCACGGGACCCGTGGTCTTTCTGTCAGGACGTTTCTTTGACCGCAGACTACGCAAGCTGTTCACGCAGATCTATGCCCAGGAAGCTCTGTTACGGGGAATTCTTCAGGAGACTACCCAAGGGATGAAGGTCGTCCGTTCATTTTCACTGGAGAATATGCTGCTGAGCAGGTATGCCACTGAACGCAGAAAGCTGAACCAGCTTCAAAAGCAAAGAACCTTGCTGAATGCCCTGCTCTGGCATTCTTCCGCTTTCATCAACAACGCTGTAATGATCGGCTGTGCTGTACTTATTGCAAGATCAGCGATGCGGGGAGAGACCACGGCAGGTGAAGTGCTTGCCTTCATCCTCCTGATGGGACGAGTTCAATGGCCGTTCGTCGAAATGTCGCAGACCTGGGGCGGGGTACAGGAATCACTCGGAGCAGCTGATCGTGTATTTGAAGTTCTTGATGCTGCTTTGGAAGGAGAAGTCTCTACATATAGTGAATGCTTCTCTTCCCCTGAAGCAGTTGCCGGTGCCGAGGACAATGTATTAAATATACAAGGGCTGTGCTATAGCTTCGCTGGGCCTCAGTCCAAGGAGAAGACCGGCTTATCTGAGATTAATCTCCAGCTACAGCATGGCGAGACCGTCGCTGTTGTCGGACCCAGCGGCTCGGGTAAAACAACGCTGGTGCGATTATGCTGCGGACTGTACGAACCGCAAGCCGGCAGTATTAGCGTGTGCGGTAATGACATAAACGGTCAGCTGGAAGAGGCCCGCCGGATGATCTCCTATGTGCCGCAGAACCCCTGCTTATTCTCCGGCAGTATCCGGGAGAATATTGCATTCAGCGCAGCTGAGGCAAGTGACGGGGAGATACGAGAAGCCGCCCGGTTGGCAGGTGCAGATGAATTTATCATGCGCCTGCCGGAAGGCTATGACACAATGATTGGTGAACATGGCTCCTCCTTATCCGGTGGTCAAAGGCAACGCCTGGCTATCGCCAGAGCATTCCTGCGTAATGCACCGCTCCTGCTGCTGGATGAAGCTACATCAGCACTTGATAATGAGTCCGAACGGCTGGTGCAGCAATCACTCGAACGGCTAATGACAGACAGAACCACCCTCGTGATAGCCCACAGACTGTCAACGGTACGGGATGCCTCACGGATTATAGTTCTTGACCAGGGGACAATCGCCGAGGAAGGGACTCATGATGAACTTTTGGAGCGAAACGGACTCTATGCTGAACTCTACCATCTACAATTCAGCTCTTTAGAGGCTGGAACCATGGGTTCGGCACTACTAACGGAATCGCTTACTGCAGGATGACTTGGAGTCTATCGACATTCCTCCTTCGGAAATTTATCTATTTACCGGGGGCACAATTGTCCCGCTCCCCCGGACATCTGTAATAACCTTGGTTGCGATTATTTTCCCGGCCTGATCCAGTCCTTCGATCTCGAACGGAACGCCCGCCGTCGCCGGTTGAAAAGCGAACCAGATCATCCGGCCGGAAGCCGCTGTAATCAGCTTCGCTTCGGATTTGTCCGTCCCGGCTTCCTTCTGCTGAACAACGATCTGCTTAATGGCTGGGTCCAGCACCTCTCCGAATACCATAGGAAACGGCGTGGAGACCTGCTCTATTTCAGGCACCCTCATATAATTCATAGCCGCTGGGGAAGGAGCTTCGCCCTGTCCATACCCTGCTCCCCAGACCCATTTCCATCCAAGCCAGGTTTTGCGGACATACTCTACCTGAAGATCGCCGCCTTCTTGCTGGCCTGACCGGGTAAGGAACACAAGCTCTCCCCTGCCGACAGTCTCCTCATGTACCACCGTCATGGAATCCGACTCACGGAACAACCGCACCGCTTCCTCCGGACTGCCGCCAAGCGGAATCTGGAGGGTCTGCTTCAGCCCTAAGGATTGTGACATCCGCCGGTCAGACCAGCCGCCTGGTTTTTCATACATATATAATAAGATATAGAGTACCGCTACCGAAGCAAGAATCACTCCGGCTGCTATCCCCCATCTACGGGTAGTTTTCATCTCTTTATACATCCCCAATCCCAAGTGTTTACGCTTACAAAGGCTTCCATCTAACTATAGAATATTTCCGGTCAGATTACAAAATTACCCCTGCAGCAAGCTGTAAACATATATTTATTCATCAAGTGGAAACGGCTTTGCCGTCCCTTTAAAGGACGGTACCGTTTCGGCGAGAAATAGAAGGATAATGTATAGCTTGAAACATATACATTCTTATATTTGCAAAAAGCCAGCAGACTAGGCTCCAAGTGGGCCTTCATCTGCTGGCTTATGTCATTCACATTTATGCTATGAATGATATTATTTAACTTCAGTAGCTCCGGTTACTTTACCTTCAAGTACAGCCGTTGCCTTTACATCTTCGCTGGAAAAATACAGGTTGCCGTCGATAGTAGCATCCTTGTACACGTTGAAGCCGTTAGCTTCTACGTAGACATCACCTTTGATCGTACCGCCTTGAACGCGGAAGTTCTCGCTCTGTACAGTTACTTTCGGTGCTGTAAGAGTGTAAGTAGCTGTAACTTTGTGGTCTGCATCCTGTGCGTACAGGGCCAGCTTACGGTAGATTGGCTTTGCTGTATCGTTCTTGTCGTGGAATTCGCCTGCTACCACTACATCCTTGTCCACAGTCAGATCATTCAGAATAGCAACGATCCAGGTTCCCTTGTCGCTTACTGCACTAATGAAAGCATCTGCCTGGTTCACGATTGAAGCGGAGGTAACTGCATCTGTCTGCTCTGTTGCTGGTGCAGTTGTTGCTGCTGCCCCTTTGTCTGCATTGTTTTTATCCGATCCACAACCCGACAACAAAGCTACCGATACGCCTGCTACTACTAATACTTTAAATAATTTCATTTTAATTCCCCCTGTTTCTTTAAGTTAATCTTATTATATATTAAAATTTTATGAATACAACGTGATAATTTTCACGAAATTGTGTCTTTTTTCACAAACATTCATATTTACTCTTTCAAAGTATCCTCCCACTCCTCTCTAAGCAGCCCCATCCGGATAGAATCATAGAATATTCCGTTATAATATCGGCATTTTCTCAGCCTGGCCTCCATTGTCATACCCAGCTTCATTCCTGCTTTCATCATGCGCTCATTCCCGGACCAGGTGGTATAGCCGACACGGACGAGCGGAAGGGTAGTGAATAAATGGCTGATCCACAGCTTGAGCGCTCTAGTCCCGTAACCGCTGCTCCAAAAAGCAGGATCATAGATGTCAATCCCCATCTCCAGCCAGTATGACGGCTCATGCTCCCAGTAGTAGCTGACGTCGCCTATAATAACACCCTCTACTTCTATAACCCAATTGTTCCCACATCCAATAATTTCGGCTCGCTTCCCGTAATACGTCTCCCATGTAACCCGCTTATGTTCATAATAAGGCGCATCCCATTTCTTCCATTCCGGCGCTTCCTCTTTATAAGCGAGCTCCCACAGCCTGGGCAGATCCCCTTCAGCTATTGGACGTATCCGCAATTCATGATCCTGAACCATAAATCTCCTCCGCTCCTGTATGCCTGACGTACTTCTTATAATAACTGACTATGGCAAGCCGCGGCTGGTAATAAATGTGTATAAACAAATTGGACTTCCCGGCGTCAGATTGAGATAATACAGGGGAATTCATCAAAGGTGGTGTACGCAGATGCCAGCAACCTGGACATTTCATGCAAGCAGAATCAGAGTATCCCTTACTGTTAACTAATCATCTACAGGGGGAATGAACAATGAGAATGTCTGACCGGTTAATAAAACAATATTTGAAGCACGTATACTGGATTTGCGGCGGACCTTGCGGGGGGAAAAGTACTATGGCCGGGCTAATCTCCACTAAGCGGGGAATGAACTACTATTCATCTGATGATCTTGCGTTTGAATATAAGCAACTCGCTAATCCGCAGGACCATCCGGCCATTCTAAGGTATTTCGTCAATTGGGAATGGTATTTCCTCGGGCAAGGCAATGACAGGAATCAATGGCTGGTCTCGGCAGCGGAAGAACGTGTAGAGTTCATCCTGCTGGAGCTGCTACAGATGGGCAACAGCAAGCCTATAATCATTGATACAGATATTGCTCCAGAGTTTCTTCGGGGGATTGCCGATGATAACCGGATCGTATACTTATATGCAGAGGATGAACTCATCCACAGGGATTATTTCAACCGTGATCATGTGCGGGGAATGCTGGATCTCTTCCCGGCCCTCTCAGACCCGGAACGCGCTAAGCGCGAGACTATGGATGGAATTATTGCGAATAGCCGCAAATCTTTACAGCAAGCACGACAGCAGCATGTCCAGTATTATATACGAAATGCCCAGACCACTACCGAAGAGATGCTTGCCAGAATTGAGACACATTTCGGTTTAGAACAGTAGAGGGAGTTGGGGGCGGCCTAACTGCACTTTGTTACTCCATTCGTGGTAAACCGGACGTCTGAGTTGTACCAATTACACTTAAAGCTCCAACATGTCCCGCATAATCTTTCGGCGCACGGCCACCATTCACTCGGTGGTCGTGCCTATATATGTATATGCAGAAAGGATAATCCCAATGAACCTGTCCACCCTATCCGCCTCACTTGCACCCCTGAATCTTCGCAGCTGTCTGATTCAGCAGCAAGGCAGGCTGATCTTCGAGCATTATAGAGATCAGCGCACAGCCTCCGAGCTGGCCAAGATCAACTCCTGCACCAAGAGCATCCTCTCCGCGCTGATCTGCATCGCCATAGACCAGGGGCTGCTGCCCGGCCCTTCGGCCCCGCTAAGCGGCTTTTTCCCGCAGGTTCTTCGCGATAAGGACGCACGGAAGCAGGACATTACGCTCGAGCAGCTGCTGACCATGTCCGCAGGCTTTCGCTGGACGGAGTTCGGCGGGGCCAACTCCTTCCCGAAGATGACCCGTACCCCGCATTGGGTGAATTATGTGCTGGAGCAGCCGCTTGCGGATGAGCCGGGCACCCGGATGGAATACAATTCTGGAATCTCGCAGTTACTGTCTTCGATTCTGGTACAAGCCACAGGACAGAGCACAGCCAGCTATGCCGAACAGGTTCTCTTCGGACCGCTCGGTATCCGGGACTATGACTGGGAATCGGACCCCCAGGGCATCCATACCGGCGGCTTCGGGCTGAAGCTGCGTCCGGCAGACCTGCTAAATTTTGGACAGCTCTATTTGCAGCAGGGAGTATGGAAGAATTCGCAGATCATCCCCGGCAGGTGGGCCGTACGTTCGGTACAGCCAGTCATGCACACGGAGCCTCCCCGTCACGGGGGATACGGCTGGCACTGGTGGACAGATGCCCTGTCCCGCAGCACAGCAGCCGGAGAATTCAGTCTGGTAGACTACTATTACGCCCGCGGGTACGCCGGACAATTCATATATGTAGTGCCGGAGCTTCAGCTTATCGCTGTGCTGACCCAGGATAACAAGCGCGGGAAGAATAATCCTCCAGCGGATGTGTTCCGTGACTATATCGTGCCTTTATTGGGGTCTACTTAAGCCTGCTCCTGAGCTTGCTGGCAGCATACCATAATAGCGGACACAGCAGGTTGAAGAAGAATACATTGAGATACCAGACATCATTTAACTCGGCAATCACCGAGGGATTATCCCAGATATTCATCGCCAAGGGAATGGTGACCAATGCCAGCGGAATCAGCAGTCCCTTGTATTGCTTAATTCCGAATAACTCAGCACAGCCATAGGCAGCGATGAAGAGGGTGAGAATCAGCCGGTAAAAAATAACGATGAACCAGATGACCGTGACTATGGTCTCAATCCGCTCATAGAATCCGCCTATCGTTACTGTCTTGGCCGCAAACTGGCTGACATAAGGCATGTTCGGCGGCAGGCTTTCGCCCAGCACCGCAATAATCAGCACCGTCAGCAGGAGCAGGGCGATACTGGTAATCCAGGTGCTGTGGACGAGCGCTTTTCGATAAGAAGCTTTGTCCTTGATGAAGGAAACCTGGAACAGGCTTAAGGCCACCTCGCTGCTCGGATAACTCAGGAACATAACCGTGCCCTGAAATACCGGCTGCACCCCCTTCTCAAAGACGGGCAGGAAGTTCGTCCATTCCGCACCGTGCAGCAGGGACAGTAAGAACAGCAATAGGAGGGCCATGGCAACCGGGAAAGTAATCTCAGCAGACCGGCCGACCGCAATAATACCTTTATACAGGCAATAGACCAAGGCGAACAGGATCAGGACATAGATCGCTGATGGCGGAGTCTCTACAAACAGGTCGTTGCTGGTAAAGTCGCCAAGGCTGCGGAGTGTCAAGATGAAGATGAGAAAAGGCACACAGAATATATACAGGGCCAGCATGATTTTACCGCCCGCCTTCCCCAGAACACGGCTTAGAAATTGCCCCAGGGTATCGCCGTTCATCTCGGAATACAGCGCCACAAATAACCGGATGATCAGCAGCTGAATCAGCATACCCAGCAGAATCGGCGCCCAGGAATCTTTACCGGACAATCCGATGATCATGGAAGGCAGCCCCAGCAAGGCACTTCCCCAATAATGCAGCGTCAGCAGCATCATTAACTGCCGGGAGCTCATCTGTACATCCCCTCCTTTGTTGAATCTACTTCCATTTAGCCTAGAATGTCCCATGGCTTCAAGAATTGTAGCAGGTTAATGAACGGCCGCAGCAGATCCGGAGTGAACCCGTCTTTGGCCGACACAATATTTAAGCCCAGTGCTAGCGCGTACAGAGCGTACACAAGTGTTCTCTCCCGGAGTCTGCCCCGTTTCTTGCGGTACCGGCTGAATTGCCACATCCATAGCAGCACATTGATTGAGATTAGACAAGCATTCATGCATCCGGTTCCTTAAATGGCGGATTTACAATTCTTCCTCGACCTTTAATGATGTATTCCACAACCACCTTCACATCCATTCTGCTGAATTTCTCATTCCATTGATCCTTCCATTTACTCCAGTACCGGGGATGCTTCTGATGAAATTTGTTGCCAAAGCCAAAGATATCTACGCCAAATTGGTTCTGCACATCCCTTATTCCAGTAGCAATTAGCGCCTCCGTCCGTACTATGGCCATCTCCTTCATCTTCCCCAGCGTCTCCCGGCTGTTCAAATCAAGGTTACATTCCACCTCACCCACATTAGCCTCAATTCTCACCTTGACAGTGGCCGAAGGCTCGCCGTTTCGCACTTCAGGCTTAATCGAGGTCTTGGCATCCAGTACCTCCATTACAAAATCTCCGTCCAGGTCCGGACAATCCACCTTGCCTACTGTCGATTTGACCTTGCCGGTCACATAGTTATAAGCCTTGCTGTCCGATTCATTCAGCCAGCCGAGCAGAACATCATCCTTCATCACTCCGATGCCCCGGTACTCAAATTTGAGCGGGCTGTTAATGGAATCGACGTTTTCCTTCGTCTTTCCCTTCTCCAGATCCCCCACCAGATGCAGACCGGTCAATACGGCCTCCTGGCCGTCCAGATCGAACCATTTCATCAGATCAAGCAGACGTACCGCCGAGGTTGGTGCCCAGTTCCGCTGAGACCCATTAAGTGAATCATATAGATCTCTGGCCGGCAGCCGTTCCAGCGGGGTCATGATGGATAAGGCATCGTAAGCCGTCCCTTCCCGGACGATGGCCACATCGAAATCCGGCCGGACCTCGTGATCCCTGAACAGGAAATCCAGCGGCTTGCGGATGCCCTGCCTGGCCATGGCCTCGTCCAGCAGCAGCATGCTCAGATGGGATAGATATATCTTACGCGGCAGCATAGTGGTCAATTTACGCAGAGCTTCCATAATCGTTGCTGACTCCGTAGCAACCACAAGGGCCGGAGGTCCTCCCGAACCACCGCTGCTGGCAGCCGCCAGACTGGGCGCGACAATCTGCACGGTTACCCGGTAGCCCTTGTCCGTACGATCAATGCCAAGACCGATGGCGACTGCCAAATCGCTAAGCTCTTTGCGGCTCCAGCAGCCCGTTAACGGAGTACTCATCAGGACCAGCACACAGATCATGATTACCATCCTTCTCATGGCTAAGCCCCGTTCCTGGTGCGTTTATTCCGCGAACCGGACCAGTAAGGACTGCGGAAGACACCATCTCCCTGCTCGCTCTTCAAATAAGGCGCATAAGGCCGCATGTAAGGGACACCCGCAGACTCCAGGCTGCAGATATGCACAGTCAGAATGACGAACCCCACAGTGATCCCGTATATTCCGAAGGAAGCCGCCGCCCCCATGAATAGAAACCGGATGAGCCGGATGGGGATCGACATATTATAGGCCGGAATGACGAAGCTTGAAATTCCGGTGATCGCCACCACGATAACCATCCCTGCCGAGACAATTCCGGCGTCTACCGCCGCCTGCCCTACAATCAGAGTACCCACAATGGATACCGCCTGACCGATGTTACGGGGCATACGGATTCCGGCTTCACGTATGATTTCGAAGGTGATCTCCATGAGCGTGGCTTCAACAAAAGCCGGGAACGGCACGCCCTCGCGCTGAAACATAATGCTCAGCAGCAGCCGGGTAGGCAGCAGATCCTGATGGAAGGTTGTAATGGCGATATAGAGTCCGGGAGCAAAGATACTGATGATGACAGCGGTAAGCCGCAAGATCCGAATCAGACTGGAGAACAGATAAGGCTGATAACTATCCTCCGCCGACTGGATGAAATCCAGGAACAGGGAGGGAACAATCATGACAAAGGGGGTCCCATCTACTATAATGGCTACCCTGCCTTCCGCCAGACCTGCCGTAATGCTATCGGGCCTTTCCGTATTGAGCACTGTCGGAAACACCGTGTATTTGTTGCTCTGTAGATACTCTTCAATGAATTCACCATCCAGTACAGTCTTCAGTCCAATCTGATCGAACATCTCCGATATCCGGTTCAGCACCTGCTGATCGGCCAGCCCCTCGATATAGAGGATTGAAATATCTGTCTGCGTGACCTGCCCCACCGAACGGGTTACAATTCTCAGCCGCTCATCCTTCATCTTCCTGCGGATCATCGTAATATTAGTGCGCAGATCATCGGTGAAGCCTTCCTGCGGCCCACGAATCACCGTTTCCGTCTTGGTTTCATCGATACTCTTCTTCTCATAGCCCTGGATGGCAAGCGCAAGGGCCTCTTCGCAGCCATCAATCAACACGAGGACACAGCCGGATAAAATATCCTTGACCGCTCCGCTCAGGTCCCCAGCCGTTCTAACCTGTCCCGCACTCAGGATGTGGTTGCTGAAATAGTCCAGCAGTATGTGCCCGTCCGGGGCGGGCGGTGCCGATTGAATCGCCGGAATAAATGACTCCTCCAGGATCTGGTTATTCACCATTCCGTCCAGGAAGATTAATTGAATGACGCATTCCTGCTGTGCATGGGTCCAATCCAGACGAAGCGAACGGACGCTTATATCTGAGCTGTTCCCCAGTCTGCGGCAGATCAGCTCCGTATTGATGTGAGCTTCCCGGCTCAGCTGCTGAGGATGCTCATTGTGCAAGTGACTGGGATGTTGTTCATGAAATTTCATGTGTGCCTCTCCCTGCTGCGTATCGGCGTAGTTATGTAATCCAGTGTTGCCTAAGTTGGTTTATTTCAAAACCAAGCAGCAGCGGCTTTCCCATCAAAAAAGCCCCTTCCCTCCGGGTAGGAGAGAAGGGGCTTTTTATGTACATACGCACAAATCCCCGCTGCCTATTGCTTAAGGCCCGGGGATTCATGTGTTGATTACGCTATTCAATTCAATCATTTCCTCCAAGTAACAAAAGCCATATCCCTGACATGGTGATTGTTCTCAATATCATGTTTCCTTCATGCTTCCGTGTTGCCCGTTCGCTCCATTTCGGAGTATTGCTCCATGTCCTGCATATGGGGTGGATTCCCGCGTACACGATTTCACGAAAAACGTTTTCACGGACGTTTTCCCTACTGTGATGAATCGCAGTTGTACGCTTCGCTAACCTTTTTCATTGGAATCACGCTCTTTCTTCCGCAAGAACCTTCTCTTGCTTGAATAATTAGCTTCGTTCTTCTTCCAATAAAGATTTGCTTCTTGGGTTCCCGCATACCCACGATCTGCCAGAAGATGTTATCATCCACCTTCTTCATCAGCAGCCGATTCCGGCATGCTTCGCTAACGCTAGTACATCGGGGCTCTCTCCTTTCCTTCATTCATTGCTAAATTTAGGAATGAGACCATCACCTGCGGTACCACTTGTAATGCTTGGGGCTCTTGTTGCTGTGGTTCCTGTGGTGATATCTACATTATACCTCAGGAATGCTTAAATTTAAACTTTCAAAAACCTGCATATCCCCGCAGAATCTGCGATATTTCAGGAGAATTGTAAATAAAGTGCCTATCTCTATACATTGCTTCGTTTACGGATTATTTACTCCCGTTAGCTGCTCATTATCATGTATGCGCTATCATTTTATCAGAACAATACCGGCCAGACTGATGATTTTCTCTCCAGACAGGCCGGTGCATCTACAGAGTGAGACTATGATTTCTGGACTTGCGGCTTAATACCATGAGCAGATAAATTCCATAGAGGAGATACAGAATATTAAGAATAGAGACGATTAGTACCTCATGCTCCAGATTCTCATTGCTGACCATAGCCAGCGCATCGTAGATAAAGTGGAACGCGATCAGCGGAACAATATTCCGGCCTGTCTCCATTAGCAAGGCGAGCACACAACCCAGCAGCAGCGCATTGATAACCTGGAGAAGCGTATGTATAAGATCATTTCCGCCAAAGGCATTAGCCATATGTAGAACTCCGAAGAAGATGGATGAGAACACAATATAGAACAGCGGGCCTTTAGATCTAAGATAATTCCAGATCACTCCTCTAAAAATAGATTCCTCAGTGTAGCCCACCAGCAGCGTCATAATAACAATGCTGATCACTTCAGGCGCTCCAAGCTCGACATTGATTCCATTCATCAGCGGCTGGGCCACCGCAATTATGAGCAGCGGGATGTAGAACAGTACCGCTCTGGACGGCTTGGCCTCCAGCATGCGGAAGCCGAAGCTGACGAGCGTGGAATCCTTTCTTTTCATATAGAGGGTTACAATAATACCCATAACCAGAAAGGCGCAGGCTTGGGCATTCCTTATCCCCATGTCGCCGAACTCCATAACCATGGATACAGCGGAGGCAACGGATACAGCCAGGGTCAGGACTACTCCCCATACCAGCGAGTAAACGATAGGACGTCCTTGTGCAGCAGTGTTCTTCATTTCTGATCTCCTTTATAGTAGACTAACGTATTGCCGCTTCAGGACAATAATGGATTAATTGTAAGCCATTTTGCGGAATTATACTATTATAATCTTCCAGTGGGCATCGCGGTCTGTACATGCTATAATCTCTCAATCCCACAATAAGAATGGAACAACAACATGAACAATCCTATCAAAATCTTCAAAGTGACCGTGCAGCTGGAAAAGGATGAATATGGCCTTGAGGTAAGCCATTGGCGGCTGCTGGTGGAAACGAACCGCTATTATGAGATCAAGCCGGAGAACGGACCGGTAAAACGGATCTACAAAGAAAAACTGAATACGGTAGTGGATGACACCAAAACCTATACAGACGGCTTTCTGGCTTGTTCAGCGTTCTGTATAGAGGACCGTATTGATGATATGCATACTGAAATGCTGCATAAGCTGCAGGTTAAGATCAAGGCGTATATGGCTGAGCTTCATTTGAACCAGCAGGCCATCGAGCTGCAGTTCAAGAGCCCGGGGCCTATGAGTAACCGGAAGTAGACCTCTATAACCTTAGACTGTAACACAAGTGGAAACGGCTTTGCCGTCCTTTAATAAGACGGCACCGTTTCAGCGAGAAATAGAAGGATAAGTTATCGTGTGAAACATATAAATTCTTATATTTTCAAAAAAACCGGAAGGGCCGCAAGACTTGTGGTCATACCCCTGTCAAGTAGACAGATAAAAAAAGCTAAGCAGCCAGCGCGTGCCGATACTCAATCGGCGCGCGCTGTTTCAGTTTTGCCTGAAAACGTTGGTAATTGTAAAAGTAGATATACTCCTCCACCGCTTGATGAATCTCTGCTTCTGACTTACACTGGTGAAGGTACAACTTTTCTGTCTTCAGATGCGAAAAGAAGGATTCGATGCAGGCGTTATCCAGGCAGGTTGCTTTGCGAGAGTGGCTGCCCTTGACGCTGAATGCCTCTAATCGTGTGTTGTACGCCTGAGACGTGTACTGAAAGCCTTGGTCCGAATGGAGCACGGCCTCAGACACGTCTCTTTTCCGTGTCCACTGTTCCACCGTATCCAGGACGAGGTTTACGTCGTTTCGCTCCGAGATCTGCCAAGCTACAATCTCATTGTTGAAGAGGTCCTGAATCGCAGACAGATAATAAAAGCGGGTGCCGTCTGAGATATACGTAATGTCCGTGACTAGCTTCTGCTGTGGGGCTGTCGCATGAAACTTACGCTTTAACCGGTTCGGGTAGACCACGGAAGGAGCAGAGCCCGCACGACGCCTTTTCTTGCGAATGACGGACTGGATCGATAGCTCTTTCATGAGCCGCCATACCTTCTTGTGGTTGACGAGGTAGCCTGCCTCCCGCAGGGCTGCCTGCATTCGAGGGTACCCGAAATAGGGATGAGCCAGGTGAATCGCCACCATATGCTCTTTCATAGCGTGCTCTTGCTCATGGGCCTCCATTCGTCGAGCCTGTGTACCTCGCCACTTGTAGTAATTCGCCCGCGATACCTCTGCAATGGCTAATAGGCGGGTGACGCCATGTTGGTCACGTAGTTCTTCAAGGATGGCGTATTTGTCGTGTAGTCCAAGCTTCCCTCCCTTTATAGATTTGGATACCGCTTTTTTAAGTAGTCCACCTGTGCCTTTAAGTAATCTCGTTCTTCTTCTATACTGGCAAATGTAGATCGTGGACGTCCTTTTAAGGGGCTTGTTACCCCTTTTGGTGTATGGAGTGGCTCCCCATTCCGATATTTCTTTACCCATACTTTAAGCTGGGTACAGTTCACAATCCCCAACCTGTCGGAGACGACCTTATAGCTCTCCCCTCCTGTACAATAGGCTTGAATAGCCTCTTTCTTGAATTCCTCTGTGTACGATTGAAATACTTGTCCCTTTTTGGCCATACCAAAATCCCCTCCATGGTCACTCACTTCCTCATGTTAACACATGAGGGTTTTTACGAGTGTCTACTTGAAGGGGATAATACCACTTGCTGCGACTGTTCCGGTTTTTTGGCTTTGCTTATTCCCTTACAGCAGTCCTGCGTTCTTCATGGCGTGTTCCCAGCTTGGAAAATAATACAGCGCACTTCTCATCAGCTCGGGCTCCTGCTGCTTGATCTGCTTTTTGTTCATGTTGCCCCCACCAGATTGAAGCTGCTTGATCCTACTGATAACTTCATCTGAAGCCATTGTAATATCCAACTCTTCACCCCTTTCCGGTGTTTCTTTCCATATTTTTCACCATTACTGCCAGTTCTATACCAGCTTGCGGCACTCGGAAAGTAATCAGTGGCTAACGAGATAAGAGGCATCCAGAATCAGGGCGACCTGGCCGTTGCCCAGGATGGTTGCCCCGGACAGATGGTTCATCGTCCCCAGATACGCGCCCAGGGACTTGATGACGACCTCCTGGTTGCCGATGATTTCATCAACAGCGAACGCAGCGATCCGGTCAACAGATCTTACAATCACAAGCGGAATCGTCTTGGAGCGGCGCTCTGTACGCGGATAATGCAGCTTGTCTCTGAGCCAGGAGAGCGGAACAATCCGCCCGTGGTTGATAATCGCCTGCTCCCCTTGAACGACCTGAATCTCTTCGGGAGCGATCCGCACAATCTCGGCCACATTATACATCGGGAGGATCAGCACACGCCCGAAGACCTTGACCAGCAGTCCCTTGATAATGGCCAGTGTAAGCGGCAGGCGGATCGTAAACAGAGTGCCTGCCCCCGGCTCGGTCTGAATATCTATGATTCCGTTGAGACGTCCAATCTGACTGCGGACAATATCCATTCCCACGCCCCGCCCTGACACTTCACTGACTTCGGAGGCTGTGGAGAAGCCCGGCTCGAAGATCAGGCTAACGGCTTCCTGCGCGGTTAAGTACCCTGCCTGCTCTTCTGTAATGATCCCTTTGCTGAGCGCAGAGGCTGTAATCCGGGCGGCATCGATGCCCTGCCCATCATCCTCCAGGCGAATCACGACCTGATTCTCCTCATGAAAAGAAGTAAGCGTAATTCTGCCCTTCGGAGCCTTGCCCTGCTGCACACGCACCTCTGGACTCTCTATTCCGTGATCGGCGCTGTTACGGATCAAGTGGATTAGCGGATCACTTAGCTCTTCAATGATCATCCGGTCCAGCTCGGTCTCGCCTCCCTGAATCTGCAGTTCAATATCCTTGCCCAGCTTCTGGGCCAAATCCCTGACCAACCGCGGAAAACGGTTAAACAGCTGATCCATCGGCAGCATCCGGGTCTTCATGACCCCTTCCTGAAGCTCTTTGATAATTCCGCCCATATGATCCGATATCGAGCCGATATCAGGCAGAACCTTGGCGGGATCAGTACGTTGTCCCGTAGCGCTCAGATCGGCCAGAGAGGTCTGCTCGATCAGCAGCTCTCCCACCAGATTCATTAAATGATCCAGCCGCTCCACACTCACCCGGACCGTTGACTGTACCTCATGGGATTTACCTTTGCCCGGAGCAGAGGACGAAGATTCAGCAGGCACCGGTTCGGCCGTAGTCTGGATGTCAGTCCCGGCAACAGGTGCGGGCACGAACGGTGTAATGACAATACTTTCGACATCTGTCTCCCCTGCCAGTTGCTCGGACACCTGCCGGATCTCGCGCGGGGAAGCAGCGACTACAGCAAATTGGCTGTAGCGGGCGTCTTCATCGGCTCCAGGCGCCGCCGGGGGCGCCAAGGCAGCAGCAATCACCGGCCCGCAGACCTCTTCCATACGCTGTAAGAGAATATAATGCCGGGCCGCCTTCATCTGGCAGTCCTCTCTCAAGGTGACTACAAGAGCCAGCAGCAAGTATCCTGCTGCCACAGCCTCATCCGCCTGAAGCAGCTCCGCTGCATTTAAGACCGGAAGCCGGACCGGCTGAAGTTCAGCCGGCTTATTAATCAGCGCTTTGATCTCCGCAACCACAGCGGAGCAGTCTGTGAAGCCCTCCCCGCTGACATACTGCGTGCGCAGCAGCTTCATCGCATCCAGCGCCCGGAAGAGCGTATCAATCAGGTTGCCGGTGATCTCCGGCTTCTTCGCCCGCACCCACTCCAGCGCATACTCCACCTCATGCGTGAGATCGCTCATCTCACGGAAGCCCATTGTGGAGGCGGAGCCCTTGATCGTATGGGCTGCACGGAAGATCGTCTGAATCAACTCAGCGGTTGGAGCATGCTCCAACGCAAGCAGGGACTGGTCGATCCGCTCTAATTGCTCGTTCAGCTCTTCTATGAATATATCGCGGTAAGCCGACAGTTCCATCATCATTGCTTGTTCCCCTTTTTACCCGCCCAATATTTCTTCGAGCTTCAGAATACCGATCAGCTGATCATCCCGCTGCCCCACTCCGTGGAACACCGCATCGCGGCTGCGGTTATGTCCGCCGGCCGGCGGATGAATCTCGGCGTACGTAGTCACCTTGTTCACCTTATCTACAATCAGTCCGACGAATTCCTCGCGGTAGTTGACCACAATAATTCTTGTGCTCCGGGTATACGGCTCATCAGCCATTCCCAGCAGATTGCGCAGGCTCATGACACAGACCACCTTGCCGCGCAGATTGACTACACCTTTGACTTCATTCCGGCTAAAGGGGATATCTGTAATACTGAGCATTTTGATAATCTCATGAATCTCTTCAATACGGATGGCACAGGTCTCGGCTCCTACCGCAAGCTCGATGTATTGTTCCTTCTGTAAGGATGACATGGCTTCACCTTCCGTCTGTTGAATTAATGGGTCTTGAATGCGGCTGCCGATTGGGCCAGATCCTCAGACAGCAGGGCTAGAGCCTGGCAGGTTGTCGCCGTCTCCTCAGAAGCCGCTGCCGACTCCTCGCTGGAAGCCGCAATGGACTGAACCGAGTCCATTACTTCCGCAGCCTGGGCGGATTCCTCTTCGCAGGCGGCAGCAATCTCGTTAACCTTGAGTGCGGAGGTATTGACCATCTGAATAATTTGCTCGAAGGCCTGGCTGGTCATCGAGGCCTGCTCGACACTCTCAGCCACCGCCCGGACACTCTGCTTGGTATTCTCCTGGATGACCTTGATAATCTTTGTAATCTCCTTCGTGGCATCGCTGCTGCGTTCAGCAAGCTTGCGGACCTCGTCCGCCACCACGGCGAAGCCGCGTCCCTGTTCTCCGGCACGTGCCGCTTCAATCGCTGCGTTCAGGGCCAGGAGATTGGTCTGCTCGGCGATATCGTCGATCACTTCGATGATATCCCCGATTTTGCTGGAGTCGTCTTCAAGCTGCTTCATCTGGTGATTGACGCTCTGCATCCCCTGCAGCGAAGTCTCCACCACATATCCGCCTTCGCGGGCGGTCCGCACCGTATCATTGGACAGCTCTGCCGCTTCCTCAGCACTGGAGGCTACAGAATCAATCGCCAGCGACAGCTCCTTGAACAGCTCGGTGATATTGGTCGCCGCCGCCGACTGGTTCGTGCTGGTGCTGGCAATCTCCTGGGTGCTTGCTGAGATCTGTTCGGAAGAGGCCGCAACGCTCTGTGAATTCATCACAATCCCGTTGATTAATTCCTTCAGGTTATGAACCATCCGGTTGAGGGCTGTGGCAAGCTGTCCGACTTCATCCTTAGTTGATATATCCGCTTGCTGCGTCAGATTACCATTAGCCACTTCAGTAGCCACATGCAGCATCTGCATCAGGGGTCTGGAAATCGATCTTGCGATCAGGTAGCCGATTATAATACTAAGGATAACCGCCGCGATGACCACTGAGATCGTAAGGATGAACGCCGAGGAATACGCAGACTGTGAATGGTTGTTTGCCGTCTCTGCCAGCTCAACGTTCACCTTGATCAGGCCATCCAGATTGTTCAGCACGGTCTGCCCCTGGACAGACAACTGGGTACTCAGAAATGTATTGAAAGCACCAACATCGTCTTGCTCCGCCAGAACCAGCGCCTGCTCGAACAGCTTCTCATAGCCTGCATACTCCTGGTCAAAAGAGGCCAGCAGCTCAACTTCGCGGGGAGTCGTCGCCAGTGGACGGTAGTTATCCACCTTCCGGGTGATTTCCTCGCGGCCATCAGCAATTTTTTGTTTAAACTCAGCAATCTTCACCGTATCTGTTGTATTGCTCATATCACGGATATACACCCGGTTAAGCTGATAGCTAATCTGGGCGGCAGACAGATCTCTGACCGAGATCAGATTGTTGCTGTACATTTCTTTCATATTCTGATTGCTGGTGCGCAGGGATAAGACCGAATAGACTCCAAGTCCTGCCAGGATTAAAGAGACGATCAAAAAAGCGGTGACGATCTTTGTAGCTGTTTTCAAATTCCCGAACCATTTCATGTGGCTTCCCCCTGTGGTTACATCATAGCGTCCTTCTTGTCGGCGTTAATCTTACACTCCCCTATCAGCCGGCGGGACATCATTAGCTATATTTCGACATTTTATATCAAAAAATTTATATTCCAATTTGAGTTTTTCATATTATTTTCATAAAACTCAGTTTAATCCTACCCTTTACAAATCGAAATGTTCACTATTCCGTAGTTTGATGCAGAATCCGCTTGACAGAACATAGAAATAAGTTATAAATAAACATAATTAGCAATCGATTCAATCCAATTTTATCCTCCGCGAAAAGAGGCTTGTCATGTCAGCAAAAGTACCTGTGGCCGAAAAACTGGTGTTCTCAGGCGGTCTGCTGGGCCAGAATATGCTCTATAGCTTCATGTCGATGTACATCCTGTTCTTCTACACGGATCTGCTCGGAATTCCGGCAACCACCGCCAGTGTCATTCTGGTGGCAGCAAGCATTATTGATGCTTGTCTTGATCCGCTCATGGGTATGATTACCGACAAAACACGCTCCAGATGGGGGAAATTCCGGCCTTATCTGCTGTTTGCTCCTTGCCTGATCGCGCTGGCGACCATCCTCTGCTTCTGGGACTTCGGCGGCTCCCGGACGGTGACAGTTGTAGTCGCTACCGTCTCTTACCTGCTATGGGGAATGCTGTACACGGTCTGTGACACACCGCTCTGGGCCTTGTCGTCCGTAGTCTCCACCGATCCGGGGGAACGCACCTTATTCGTCACACTGGGCAAAATCGGCGGAACGCTCGGCGCAGTCGTTATCACCATCGGCGGTATCCAGCTTCTGCTCGCCTTCGGCGGAGAACGGAATACGCAGGCTTACCTGTACTCAGCAATCATTATCGGAGTTATCGCGGCACTGTCGATTATTCTGACCGGGATGCTCACCAAGGAACGGGTCATCCCTTCCGCCGAGAAAATCTCATTTCTCCAGAACCTGCAAACAGTGTATAAAAACAAGCCGCTGCTCACCCTGCTCGCCTCCCTCTTGATTATCAACCTGGTGAACGGCATCCGGCAGAGTATTCAGCTCTATTATGTGGTCTATGTCTGGGGAGATGCGGGGTATGCCACACAGGTCGGGATCGCTCTGGTGGCCGGTATGCTGCTGGGGATGATCGCTACGCCGCCGCTGCTGCGCCGCTTCGCCAAAAAGAAGGTATTCATTATCTCCTGTATTCTGGGGAGTGTAGCCTGCATTCTGCCTTATCTGCTGGGTGACCATAACGTATTGAACACGCTAGTGTTCTTCGGGGTCAGCTTCTTCTTCTCCGGCATGACAACGATTGCCAGTACCTCAATGCTGCTCGATACGATTGATTATTCGGAATGGAAGCTTGGCTTCCGTGGCGAGGGCATTGTGTTCTCCACGAACACCTTCATTACCAAGTTCAGCGGAGCGGTGTCGCGGATGATTATTGGAGCCAGTCTCGGTCTGCTCAGCTACGTGGAGAATCAGCCGGCGACTCCGCAGCTCCAGCACGGCCTTAGTTTCGTGATGTTCCTGTTGCCTGCTCTCTGCTTCCTGGCCGCTATTCTGCCGATTCTGTTCTACAATATAACGGAGAAGCAGCGGGTGCAGATCCTGAAAGATCTGAATCATAGCCGGTCCCTGTAGTGGGACTGGTGGGGAGATGAGCGGATGGAGGAGAGATGATGGCGGGGATTTACTTTTCCCTGATTGAATCGTTCATGGTCAGGGGTGCGGCTGGGTGTAACGGACTCAGCTGCGCTTATTTCTGCCAAAAGGCAAGATTGGAGCAAGTTAGGGACTACGGCCCTTATTGCCGGATTTTCCGCGCCATAACATTGATTATGGAGCAATTAAGAGCCAACTGTACCCTTACCACAGAATAATAGGGAGGTACTTGGATTATGGATATATCCACACTAGCAGCGTTGATGTCTCCTCCAGATCTTAGCGGGTGCCGGACGGTATTATGCATACAGCCGCACCCGGACGATAATGAGGTAGGCATCGGCGGCACCATTGCCTCATTCGCGCAGCAGGGCTGCGAGATTCATTATCTTACCGTCACGAACGGAGATCTGGGCGCGCTGGATGAGCAGTTGTCTTCCGCCGGTATCGCCGCCATCCGAGCAAGCGAACTAGAAGCAGCCGGGAGATTGCTGGGAGCGACAGTTTTCCACCAATTGGACCATGGCGACGGAACACTGGAGCATATCCCCGCCCTCGCGGGCGAGATTGCCGAGATCATCCGGACGGTCCAGCCGGATGCGATACTGTGTCCTGATCCTTGGCTGAGCTATGAGGCGCATTATGACCATATCGTTACAGGCAGAGCCGCAGCCCAAGCTGTCTTGTCTTCCGGGCTTCCCCTGTATCCGAGGGGTACCCTTACCCGGCCATGGCAGCCGAAGGCCATCGGCTTCTACTTCACCGCTGAGCCTAATACGGTCATCGACATTACGGACCACTTCGAGCGCAAGTTCGCGGCCATGGCCCTGCACGTCAGCCAGTTCAATGAAGAGCAGCTCGCCATGTACCGGATCTATTTCGGCGAGCAAGGCCGCCAGCTGGCCGAAGGCAGAGGCTTTGGGCTGGGCGAAGGGCTGAAGGTGCTGTCACCGCTGCACCTGCATTGCTTTGTGGATGCACGGCGGATTTGACGGTTTTCCCATATAATGCAAAAGAGCAGCAATCCCCCATCCATAAGGGGAGTTGCTGCTCTTTGTTAGGCGGGAAGCTCGGCCAAACGGTAGTAGGGTATGTTCAATAGCGGCTTGAAGCCCAGCTTTTGCGCCAGTCTGTAAGAGCCCACATTCTCTTGGCGGCAGCCCCACACCGGCTCCAGTCCCTGCTCCAGACAGTAGTCAATTAACTTGCAGCACACTGAGAAGGCAAAATGATTTCCCCGGTGACCCGGTGCCGATTCAATTCCAATCTCCAGTTGATTCGTTGTCCGGTAAGCCGAGAATGCGCTGGAGGCCTGCTCTCCCTCCCACCATAAAGTGTATCCTTTGCCTGAAGCCAGGAAGCGCTCTGCGTCAAGCCAGAAATACCTGGGAATCACTGCACCCTCCTGCTCGCCGAATCCTTCTCCGTCCATCTGGACAATCTCCGCATCCTGCCGGAACCATTGCGCCTTCGCACGGTTATAGACCTCCGGTTCGAACGTAAAATTCACCCGGGTCTGTATGTACATTCTGCGTGAATCCGCCGCATCAAGCCGTGAATTATGCTCAGTAAGCATTGCTTCAATCAGCGGGTCCCAGCCCCCTGCCGGATCAGCTTGCAGCCATTCTGCTGAATGCCGGTGCCCCGTCTTGTTCGTAATATAGTCCGACAAGCTCCGGTTAAACTCCTCATTCACCGAATCCCCATAGACCAGCGACATCCCGTATTCATGAGCCACGTAGAAGGTACGGGGGTTATGGAGCGAGTCCACATACACACTACCTGTCGTCTGCCCGCTCAGAACGCCTTCAGCGAACAGGGTGTTAATCTTCACTTCCTTTAACAGCGTCCAGGCAAGGGCGTAATCCCGGCTATCTAGCTTCAGCATGCTTATCTCCTCTTTTCTTAGGAATTAGTATAGATATTGAACAGCCAGCGGAAATTCCACTCGAAGATATGAGAGCCCTCCCATGTATTAAAAGGCTCCGGGATTCCCTTGGCCATCCAGTGCTCTGCACTTTCCCCGCTTCGGGCTGCTGCTGCAGCATACTCCTGGATCTCTGTGAGATAGCGTAGCATTTCAGGGATGCTCTCCCGTCCGGCAACCTCCCCATGACCGGGAATCAGCCGTTTGAAATCAATCTCCCTGCCAATCCGCTCTACAATAGTTGTCCATGCTTCCGGGAATCCATGGAGCATCGCCGGGTGGAATCTGTTCAGAACCAGATCTCCTGCGATCAGCACCTGAACATCTGCAACGTACACCATAGCATCGCTGAGGGTATGACCGCCGCCATACGTGAACAGATGCAGGGAACGCGATGATCCGTGAATATCCAGACTATCCCTAAAGGTCATCCCTGCTCTCAGTCTGCGGATTGTTGGCGTGGCCTCCAACAACGCCTGTTTGTCGGATATTTCATTAACGAGCGCTTGCTGTAGACGGGAATCCGTAGCAGCATTGCTTATCTCCTGTAATCCTGTGATCTGCTTCTGCAGACCTTCCTGCCATTCCTCCAGAGCAGGTGGTGCATGGGTTGTCAGCACCTCACGGGTGAGCTCTGTTGATAGAATGATGCTGCCTGGAAACTCCTGATTACCGTAATGATGATCCCCGTGATAATGAGTATTAATTATGTACTTGACCGGCTTCCCTGTCAGATTCTCGGCCGTTTCCCGCAGAAGCCTGGCTGCTGCCGGCAGGCTGAAGGTATCTACTACGACTGTACAATCCCCAAGATCGATGATCGACGCATTGCCTACCGCGCCCCGGCCCGGAATAACAATTGCGGCCCACACTCCCTGCGCTACTTCCTCTACCCTGAACATACAGATCTTCCCATCTATATTTTTCTACTTATTATACCTTACTATGTCACGCATGAATAAATGAATGTTATAATACACTCATTGTCATGCGAATGACTTGAATCCTGGCTCAACCTGAAAGGAAACGACCTATGATTAATACTATTCCTGAAGTGAATTTCGAGGCTTCCCCTTACTATAATCCCGGCCTCAAAAATGTAGTCATCCTCGCCACCGGCGGTACCATTGCCGGCAGCGGCGAAGCCCATAAAACCTTGAATTACGAGCCCGGCGCCCTGCCCGTGCAGGATCTGCTGGATAGTGTACCGCACCTGGAACGGCTGGCGAACTGCGCCGGGGTACAGGTCAGCAATCTGTGCAGCGCTGATATTACCAGCGAACACTGGCTTACCCTGGCAACCTACATTAACACGCTTGCGCTCAGGGAGGATGTGCACGGATTCGTCATTACCCACGGCACTGACACCCTGGATGAGACGTCCTACTTCCTGAACCTGGTGATCAAGACCGACAAGCCGGTAATCATTACCGGCTCTATGCGCCCGGCTACCGCAATCAGCGCCGATGGCCCTCTGAATCTGTATCAGTCCGTAGCGCTGGCAGCGAATCCTGAGGCCTCCGGCCAAGGCGTGATGGTTGTCTTTGCTGAGGGCATTTATAGCGGGCGGGATGTGCAAAAGGTGAACACCTTCAAGGCCAACGCCTTCGATGAGCGCGATTTCGGCTGCCTGGGATATATGCGTGACAGCCATGCCTTTTTCTATACGCGCACCCTGAAGCGGCATACCACCGCAACCCAGTTCGATGTATCTGTAATCCAGGAGCTGCCCGAAGTGTCCGTAGCTTATTTCCATGTGGATGCCAATCCCGGAATTCTGGATTATCTGGCTACGGTCTCCAAGGGGATTGTCATTGCCGGAGCAGGCGGAGGGATCTACAGCAAGCCTTGGATTGACAAGGTGGGGGAGCTGAAGAACAATAACATCCCGGTAGTCCGCTGCTCGCGGATTTCCAGCGGAATTACACTCAAGGATTCCTACATTGATTTGTCTGCCAATTCTATTCCCTGCAACAGCCTGGTCCCGCAAAAAGCCAGAATCCTGCTCTCCCTCGCCCTGACGCAAACTACCGGCTACGATGAAATAGCCGCAATGTTCAACGAGTACTAAACGCTGCCCGCAGATGGCGGGAACTCAAAGGTGAAGACTGCGCCGCCCTCCGGGCGGTTCCGGGCACTAAGCTCTCCGCCGCAGCGTTCCACAATAGCACGTGCGATGGCGAGTCCCAGCCCGGATTCGCCATTTTTCCCTTTGACGAACCTGTGAAACAGGCTGGGCAGCAGCTCCTCTGCAATGCCCGGACCATCGTCAGCAACCGTTAATACAATCCTCCCCCTGCTTGTATGCACCTCTACTTCAATACGCTTCCCGGCATATCGGGCCGCATTGGACAATACGTTCAGCAGAGCTTGCAGCAGCTTATCCCGGTCCGCTCTTACCATCCCCCCGTGGTCCCCGGAGACTGCCGGATGCAGCGACAGCTTCCTTGCCGCCAGCAGCGGATTGACCCGCTCCACCGCCTCGCTCAGCAGCTCCTCCAGATCCGTATCCTCCGCCTTATAAATATCCTCTTCACTGTCCAGCTTCGCCAGAAGAGTCATTTCGCTGACCAGGTCACGTAAGCGCCCGCTTTCACTCAGAATAATATCCAGTCCTTTACGGACGGCCTCTCCTTCAAATACCCCATCCCTAATACCCTCCGCATAACCGGCTATCGACATCAGCGGAGATTTCAGCTCATGCGAAGCATTCTGGAAAAACTGCTTCTGCACCCGGTTGAACCGGTGCAGCTCACCGGCCATCTCGTATACCGCCCTGGCGACAGATCCGATTTCACCGCCTGCCCGGATCAGATTCACCTCGGCAAACCGGCGGTTTTTCACTTTCCCCAGCTCCTGACGCAGGTTGATCAGCGGATGAATCAGCTTCCGCGTAATGAACAGGCTGAACAGAAGCATTACTGCCGCTCCCGCAGCAAAGACAAGAATCAGCCGTTTCAAGAGTGACTGCTCGATGACCTTGATTCTGCTGACAGGCGTCAGCAGGGTGAGCTTACCTTGGGGAAGCGTGTTGACCTGCACCAGATAACGCGGATCATTGCCATCCCATAAGCTCTGCAGGCTCCCCTGCTTCATAGCTGTGACATCCACCGTTACCCCGGACTGCACGGGCAGAGCCGGGAGATTTCCCGAGACCACATTCCCCTGCTGGTCGCTCACGATGGCCTGTACTCCGCTGGAGAGCGTAGGATATGGAGCCGTAAGCGGCTCGCTTTTCCCCAATGTGAATGCACCTCCTTCGGTGAATGGAGCCTGCTCCAGACTCGCGGTAAGGGAAGCACCCAGCGTCCTTAATCCCTCTTGCTCCGTGCCAATGAAATGGTCCATCAGCACATAATGGATCATCACTCCCGTGATGGACAGGACCAGCAGCAGAGACAGCCCAAAAGCAAAGTTGATCTGATGCACCAGCTTCAGCTTTTTCATCCGCAGGTTTAGCCTTTCCGCCATCCCCATCATTCCTGCACCTCTCTCATACGGTAGCCGTGTCCCCAGACCGATTCCAGTGGCAGGCCGTCCATTTTTTTGCGGATACGCTTGATCAGATGGTCGACAGCGCGGTCACTGCCGAAATAATCCTCTCCCCAGACATGGCCCAGCAGCTCTTCGCGCGTAAAGGCCCGGTTCGGACTTCCCGCAAAGACCATCAGCATCAGGAATTCCTTGCTGGTCAGCTCCACTTCAGCTCCTTGCCAGAAGGATCTTCTCTCCGTAGGATGCAGCAGCAGACTTCCCAGCTCTATCCCTGAATGCACTGCAGGCAGAGCAGCCGCAGACGGAGAGGGGTGAAGGCGTTCCCACCTTTTCAACTGGCGGTTAATCCGGGCTACCAGCTCACGGGGACTGAAGGGCTTGACCAGATAATCGTCGCTGCCAAGCTCCAGACCCAGGATTTTATCCACTTCATTATCCTTGGCAGAGATCATAATAATCGGTACCTCCGCTTCATCGCGGATACGCCTGCACAGCTCATAGCCGTCCATTCCCGGAAGCATAATATCGAGCACCCACATGCCGGGAGGGTCATTCCTCCATAAATCCCACGCCTCCTCGGCACTTCCAAGGCCAATCGTCCGGTAATTCTCCTTATGTAAATAAGCTTCCACCAGATTGCGTATATTCTCGTCATCGTCCACAATGGCAATGACCGTTTGATTGTTCATTCAGGTAACCTCCGTAATTTGTGTCTTCACCATTATAGCAAGCGGCTGAGCGGGATAGGGCCCTGCCATTGTTTTTCCACATTACTGACCCTCTCCTGCCACAGAAGCCCGCTATAGTGAGACCTGTAAGACAAACCACCTGAAGGAGTGTTCGTACATGAATCGTCTAATCGTGAAAAGAATGGCTCTATCCACCCTGCTGCTGTCCAGCATCGCCACCCCGGTCTTCGCGGATACGGGAATCGCACCGCCTCCAGTACAGGGACCCACTGCAACTATAAGCACGGCCGCTGCAGCCACAAATGGCAGTAAGCTGCTCCCCCTGCTTGAACCGCACGTTCTGGAGCTGGTGAACAGCTATGCACCGGAAACAGCCCAGGACTGGCGGGATACGCTCAGCCACTACCATGCATTAACAAGCACCAAAGCGCTTAGCGTGGATATCACCACGTCAATGTCTGCCACTCCATGGACAGAAAAAACCGGCATGATGGAGGTGCAATTAGCCACGCCTGGAACGTTAACAGATGAAGAAACGGTTCCACTTGCCACTGTGACGGAATACGGGTCAACCGGGGGCCACGTTGAGGCAGTCCTATCTGCCTCAGAAGTTGCAAACCTCACACTAACGAAACCTAACTCTCTGGAATCCGGGAAGCTTGCCAATGTGGTAACCTTACATGCGGCGTATATCGACGGCTTATTCAAAGCACAGGCTGACCTGGCAGAGGCTGCACAAGCCACAGATGCAGCAGCCATTAAGCAGGCACTCTCCGAACTGCTGAGTCAATATAAAGACCTTAACCACAAGCTGGAAGAAACAAAATAAACCGCGCAGACCCTGTATCCATTAGAAAAGCAGGCCAAGGAATTCCTCCCTGGCCTGCTTTTTCTGTTCAGATCAATTCGTATAGCGTAGCCGCCGCCTAACGGCGGGGATACATCGGATAAGGGTAGAATGCAGCAGCCGGTTGTTGGGCTGCGTAGGCGGGCATACTTTTGGCGGGCGGGCCCATATTCATTTCCCCGGCAGATCCTGGGGCTGCGCAGCCCGGAGGCGGTCCAAGAATAATCGATTCCTTCAGCGGAGCCACGGCCATGGCGTACTCCTCTTCATTAATACAATAAGCGCGCTGGATGACCTCTTTGGGCACAGCCCGCAGGAAGTCTGAACCATACACAATATCCGGAGTCGGCGCATCGAAGATCGCCAAGAAATGGGCTTGTTCGCTCTCGGCCAGAATCCAGTGGAACCAGCCCTTCGGGAAGACAGCAATTTGTCCGGCCTTCAGATGATAGGTCATTAGCTTCTGGGTGAACGGATCGAACACGGAGGCAATTAGCTCCCCGCTAATCACGAAGATCATCTCCGTCACATTCGTGTGCCAGTGCGGCTGAACAATGAAGCCTCTGCTCATATGGGCATTGAAGAACCCGTTGCGTATCGCCGGAAGCTGTTCGCCAAAAAGCTGCGTAATATAATTGTTCGCATCCCGCTTATAATTAAGCACCTGATTAGAATCGGCGGCAAGCTTCAGGTCCGGTGCCTGCAATACTGGATCTAGCATGATTAGTTCCTCCTCAAACTGGATTGTAGCCTTAAGTAACACTGGGCATTCGTCCAGATACTGTATGCAGGGGAGGAACTCTTTGACACTAAAGACAGGTGCGGACTAGATCAGACGAGCGATACTCTCAATCTCCACGGCGGAAGCTGCGAGCTGCTGCATGGAGGCGGTAATCTCCTCTGTGGCTGCGGCCTGACGTTCGCTTTGCGCCAGACAATCCGTAAGCACGGCATCCATCTGGTTAATCTTCTGCTTGATCATCTGCAGAATGCCGGCAATATCCTTCGCCGATGAAGCACTGGACACTGACATTTTGCGGATTTCCTGGGCCACGATACCGAAGCCCCGTCCATGCTCAGCGGCATGCGCCGCTTCAATCGCTGCATTGAGCCCGAGCAGGTTGGAATTATCTGCTACCTTGCGGATGAAATCGAGAATCTCGTCCGTCTGCTGCAGGTCCTCAACCACCTTCTGGCCCAGCTCCTTCAGATCGCCGACGGTATTCGCCAGATCCGAGGCCGTGCCCGCAATCTCTACCGAAGTCGAGCTGATCTCATCAGAGGTCACTGCCAGCGCATTCGCTGCATCGCTGAGCGTTACCTGATTACTGAGGCTGATTCCGATCGTGAATACCCCTGTCACAACCCCGTTCCGGTCCCGGATAGGCATGGATGACGATTTAAAAGGGATTCCGTAGATTTCTCTTGGAATCGTAGTGCTAACTTCTTCCCCGCTCTCCAGCGCAGCCCGGATTCCCCCGCTGGGCGGTACCGGAGAACCCAGTTCAATCTTGGCTATCAATTCCTTCCCTTGCAGATAATAAATGAACTTGTCCCGATCTGCCAAGGCAAACATTACATCCAGCGGGAACAGCCGCTGCACCAGGGGCAAAGATACTTCAAGCGCCTTCCGCAGCTGCTCCATTTCTGATTCTTGTCCTATTTCCTGTTCGGATTCATGTTCTAATTCATATTCTGTACTCATTGCTTCAACAGCTCCCTAATCCTATTTATTTATGTACATCGCTTATCGCTCGAACAAAGTAACACAGTTGCGGCCTTGCGCCTTGGATTGGTACAGCGCATCGTCACCCAGCTTATAGATATCCTCCTCGCGCAGACCGTCCACAAGTACGGCGGCTACGCCAATAGAGACAGTAATTCTGCCGTATTCCGGACTGAGATCATGCTGTATCCCCAGCTCCGCGATGCTTCGTCTAATCAATTCGGCGTACGCGCTGGACTCTGGCGGGGCCAGTCCGGCGGCCACAATCCCGAATTCCTCCCCGCCCAGCCGGAACGCGGTTCCGTCCGCCTGTTCAGCCAGCTCCTTCAGTACCCCGCCTATTCTGCGCAGTACCGTATCGCCTTCATAATGCCCGTAGGTGTCATTGAATTTTTTGAAATAATCAATATCCAGCATCAAGTAGGTTAAATACTGTTTGCCGGCAGCAGCCTTATCCACCTTATCCAGGAACAGCTTATTGAAGTATCTGCGGTTGTACAGGCCGGTTAATTCATCGGTGATGGAGATCCGTTCAATTAGCCCGATATACTTGCTCAGCTCTCCGTTGTTGAATTCCAGCTCCTTCGTCCGCTCGGCCACCAGTTCCTCCAGATGCTCCTTGTGCCGCCGTAGCTCCTCCTCCGCCTTCTTTCGCTCAGTGATATCCTTGATCGTTCCCTGAATCGCCGGCTTATCCTGATACATGATTCTGACGACCTTGTGAATGGCGATGACTTCAAGGGACTTATCCTTATGCACAAGCCTTGTCTCGTACTCTTCCGGTGCCTGTTTGCCCTCGACTCGTCTGGCATAATAATGCATCACCTTCTCCCGCTCCGGGGGCGTAATGAAATTCCCGAAGGGCTGCTCCAGCATCTCGCCCGCCTTATAGCCGAGCATCTGCTCCAGCGCCTCATTAACATAGACACACCGCATATCTTGGACCACGAACACCCCGTCCTGCAGGTTGTTGACCAATTGGCGGTATTTCTCCTCTGAACGCTCAAGCTCCGTATACAGACTGGCGTTCTCAAGCGAGAAGACCATCTCTCTGGACAGCAGATTAATAATCTTCATCCGTTCCTCGGTGAATACGCCGGTCACCAGATTATTCTCCAGATAGATGATGGCAATCGTCTTATTCTGGTTAATCAGCGGCATACAGACCATCGATTTCGGCTGCTGCCTCACAATATAGGGATCATTCACAAACGGAGTCTCGGAATAGGCATCATTGTAGATCAGGCTCTCCCGGCTCTTCTCCACTTGTCTGATGATCGCGGCAGGCAAATTGTCCAGCTGATGCGACTCATGAATGGCCACGGAGATCCGGTCCGTGTCCGCTTTATATTCTCCTTCGACCAGAAGATTCGCCTTGGAAGTCATCAGGATGCAGCCCCGCTGCGCCCCGGCATTCATGATTACAATCTCCATCAGCGCTTCCAGCAGGTGGTTCAGCTCAATTTCTTTGGAGATGGCCTGTGAAGCCAGAATAATGGAATTCAGATCAATACTCTCGGTATAATCGGTCACCGTCCTGCCGTGCATGAACTCCTTGGTGCTGATTTTCTGGGCAAGAGCGGGGTATCGCTCTTTGATGAACGCGATCTTCTCCTTGGCCCCCCAGACCGAATAATAGTATTCGGATTGTCTGAGCAGATAAGCGGCGAACTCGTTGAAGCCCTTGTCCATATAGAACCGGGCCGCCAGCTCGTTGCAGAGTGCCTTATAACGGACGAAGCTTCCCTGCTCGCTGGCCTCAATCGCCAGATCATAATAATAGCCTGCGCGGGTACTGTTCCCGGAGATCCGGGCCCATTCGGCTCTCATCAGATATTCATGCTGGCGGAAGGTTCCCGGTGCATTGCTGGCCCATTTGCGTACCCGGCTGAGTTCCTTGCGCATTTTGGACCTGGCCTTCCACTTGTCGTTCACACCCAAATCCTTGTAAGCATAAGCCAGATTCAGGAAGGTGTACAGTGCGAACTCCTCCATAAAAGCCGATCCGGCCAGCGTCCCGATAATCGGATACGCCCGCTCGATATACTCCAGCGCTTCATCATGCTTCTCGTAGAGAAACAGCAGCTTCATTTTGTAGATATAATAGATGGCAATTCCCGAGTAATACCTCGCTTCCTGCAATTCGTGCAGGTAGACCTCTTCACTGAAGTATTCATTGTTAAATGAGGTACGCTCATGCAGCTCTCCGGCAAGACTGAGATAATACTGGCGGGCCAGCTGCGCTGTGGCAAGCGACTCCCTGTATTTCGTATTCTCGATCATAGAGATCGTACGGGCACTTTCCTGAAGCAAAGCCGGGATGTCCATCGTCGGATTCCAGAGATTCACATAGAAGGCGGAATGGGCCAAGTAGAGCAGATCTCCTGTCCGCAGACTGGCTTCAATGGAGGTGCCGAACCAGTCCTGCAGCGTATCCCAAGGCTCGGTCCAGGCGTGACTGAACAGCGTATACAGAACATGCGCCGCGCCTTTCCACTGCAGATCATTGAATTTGTCGTTAATTCTGATCCCGAGACGTCCATAAGCGAAGGCCCCCCGGGTATCCCCGAAGCCGGACAAGAGCATGGCATAGCCGATAAAAGCAAGCGCCGACTCAGGCGAATTCCCGTATTTCAGCGTCAAGCCCACCTTCTTCAGCACCACCAGACCAAACAGCGAGGTCTCTCCGGAGATAAATGCAGGCGGTATAAAGTTAACCAGCAGCCGCATCACCAGCTTCATCTCCGGGTCCTGCATCTCCGGCAGTGCAAAAATCGTCTCTGGTGTTCTCCCCCGCAGCGCAGCCTTAACGGCCAGCAGTTCCTTAAGGACGGCCGGTATTCCAACCTTGGCCGGAATCTTAATTCCGAGCGCCTTCAGCCCTCGTCTCCCCGAAGCAATTGACTCAGGCATCATGCCAAGGTACATATAATGATTGGTCTGCATCTCATAGATTTCCGCAATAGCCATCCGCTCCGTAGTTTGCTCCAGCAGCAGACGGCAAGCCTGGTCCCCCTGATCGATGTGATGAGTGAGATAGCTGCATTCCGCATACAACCTGTAGATCTCCGCCGCCTGCCCCGGATCTGTGCTCCAGATCTGCTCCGGGAGCAACTCCATTGCCGCTTCAAGCAGCAGGAAGGCCGAATCATACCCGTACCCTGCCTTGGCCTTGTAGGCTGCCCGCAGATTCAGAGCGACGATCTCACGCGCCTCCGAGCTATCGGTGACTAACTCCAGCCCTTTATTAATATGGGTGGCGATATCGACCAGCTTGTCCTCGATTTCCTCCGCTCCGAGATTCCGCAGCAGCAGCCTGCCGATACTAAGATGAAGCCTCTTCCCCCGTTCAGGATCAAGCAGCTGATAGAAGGCCTGCTGAATCCGGTCATGGGCGAATTTCAGCCGGATGCCCATCTGGGCAGCCTCGCGCCCGGATTCAGCAAGTGTAGCCGAGAATATGGCGTATTTATGATCGGCAGGCACGATATATTCTTCCTGGACCGCCCGTGTAATCGCAGCAGCAATCACCTCCGGCGCTTCTTCTCCGATCAGCATCAGCATCCCGTAATCGAACACACTGCCGGCCGCCGAGCTTAGCATCAGGAT
Source organism: Paenibacillus sp. FSL P4-0338 (assembly GCF_038002365.1). Classification (NCBI taxonomy): domain Bacteria; kingdom Bacillati; phylum Bacillota; class Bacilli; order Caryophanales; family Paenibacillaceae; genus Paenibacillus; species Paenibacillus sp. FSL P4-0338. Next base: position 2,456,862 of record NZ_JBBOCG010000001.1, read on the forward strand.
ATGGCGGACCTCCCCAGGGAGATGCTGCAGCTGTCCAACCAGGAAATCCACCACACTGTCGTGGACCGGCAGCGCCTCCAGCCGCTCCAGGCTCCAGCTCCATTCCCCGTTCTGCTTGTCGAAATAGATAATCCCCCGCCGGTGAAGATCCTTCAGCATTTCCGTCAGGAAAAAGGAATTCCCCTTCGACCGCTTGTATAACCATCCAGTAATCCCTTCGACCCGTTCCATGCTGCTGTACAGCGTGTCAGCCACAAGGCTTTGCACATCCGTCTCTTGCAGCGGCTGAAGATGAATACGTCCAACTTCACGATTTTTGCCGATCTTAACCATCGCGGCGAACAGCGGATGACCTTCGTGGATCTCATTCTGCCGGAAGGAGCAAATCACAAACATCCGCTGCAGATGGTTATCCAGCACCAGCTTCTCCACGAGCTGCAGGCTGGAGTAATCTGCCCACTGGACATCATCCAGGAAGAGGACCAGCGGCCGGTCCGGATGCGTCACTCCCTGTACGAACTTGGCAAAGGTCAGGAAGAACCGGTTCGTCTCCTCGGCCGGACTCAGCGGCTCAGGCTCCGGCTGGGTCCCGATCCAGGCGGCAAGCTCAGGGATTAATCCCGTAATCACACCGCCGTTGCCGTCAAGCAGCCGGGTCAGCGAGCGGCTGACCTCACTCTTGTAGTCCTCATCCAGACTCTCCAGCAGCTGGCTGACCAGCCTGCGGAAAGCCTGGATGAGCGCACTGTACGGAATGTTCTTATTGTACTGATCGAACTTCCCTTCCGCGAACAGCCCCTTCTCCCGGCTAATCGTCCGGTGCAGCTCATGGACCAGTGCGGTTTTGCCTGCACCCGCATCACCGGAGACCAGCATAAGCTGGGAATTCGAATTAACGCTGCTGCGGAAGGCCGCTTCCAGACAGGACAGCTCCTGCTGTCTGCCGACTATCTTTTGCGGAATGCGGAAGGTGTTCAGGAGGTCCTCCGTTCCAATCTCGAAATCCTCCTGCCCGGCCAGGCATTTCTTCAGATCGGCCTTGATGCCGTGAGCACTCCGGTACCGGTCCTCTGACGATTTCTCCATCAGCTTCATAATGACAGCCGACAAGCCGCTGCTAACCCTGCCTCCGGTTGCATTGTAGGGGGAGAGTGCCTCCTTCGCAATAATGGAGTAGATCTGCTCCAGCATCTCGGATGATGGATACGGCATGATGCCGGTCATCATCTCATACAGGACGACGCCCAGTGAATAGTAGTCACTCCGGTAATCAATATTGCGGTTCATCCGGCCGGTCTGTTCCGGTGAGATGTACAGCAGACTGCCCTCCAGCACGCCGCTGTTCTGGAAATCCCGCCTCTCCTTGGACAGCTTCACCGCAAGGTCGAAATCAATCACCTGGACAATATCCCGTTCCCGGTTCCAGATGATATTCGACGGCTTGATATCCTTATGAATCACGTTCTGCTCATGAATGGAGCCCAGAATATCCACAACCTTGACCGCCAGCTTCAGTAACGCCTCCTCCCCCGGCTGCTCTTCCGCCAGAATCCGCTTCAGCGAACGTCCGGCTATATCCTCAAGGACCATGACGTACAGGCCGTTCTGCTCCTCAAGCCTCAGGGGACGGATAACCCCTTCTGTGCTAGTGCTAAGCTCTGTAAGCAGCTTATATTCCTGCTTGAAGCGCATCACCGCTTCGGTGCCGGCAAACTCCGATTTTAACACCTTGAGAATGACCGTTTCTGCGGAGGAAGCCTCCGTGCACCGGTACACGGCTTTTATAGGATTATCTGAAATGGTCTCCAGGACCTGGTAATGGTCATTAGCAATCATTGTACTCCACCTTTAGCCTTGTTCTCCCGTAACCTCAATATCGGCATCGAATTTAAATACATAGGCAGCGATCAGCCAGATAATCCAGCAATTCAACCCAAAGAACAGATAACCGAAATAGCCCAGAACCGGCATCTCGGAGAAAATATGAAATTTGTCCAGATAAGGCACCGAGTATTTCCAGTAATTCGGATTGGTAGGGGCATCATCATGGAACCACTCACTGCCAAAGTTCCAGAACTCCCAGAAGAAGCCGTTGAACACCGTAGCCAGTCCCACCAGAATCACCTTGGACCAGTCCCCGTTCTTCACCGGGGTGAAGGGAGTCCAGTAACCGGCAAGCGCCATCGCTGCGGACAGCATCGGAACCAGCGCAACCCACAGTACCCAGAACAGCAGGTACGGATAATAGCCCATGCCGAAGGCCAGAATCAGCCCGAGAATATAATAGATGATCAGCCAAATGCGTGACACCTTCAGCTTAGGCCCATGACTATAACGGTTGCGGAACAGACGGAAGGTCTTGAGGAGTAAGTACCATTCGAAGATGGCCGGAAGGACGGTGGTATAGGATAAGGAGAACCAGAACACATTGCCGAAGTTAGAGAACACTTCATTATTAGGGTAATACCAATTCTCCAGCACGAAGAAATTCAGGTATTCAAAAGCAAACCAGCTGAAGCAGGACACCACCGCCAGCAGCTGCATGACATGAGGCTTGCGCGAGATGATCGAGGCTCCGTGATTTCTCCGGTAGACCAGCCCGTCCAGAATCAGGATAAAAGACCACCAGAGGGGAACAAAGGTGTAATGCTCCAGAGAGATAAATAGCTTCACCCGTGCCCACATCAGGAACCAGCTAAGCGCAAGCACCGGCAGACTCCACCAGAACCAGACAGGAAAAGGAGTGGCCGCCCCCGCCTTCCGGGGTGCCTCCTCCGTCTTCTTGAAGCCGAACCATCCGGGGAATACCAGAACCAGTGTGATGATCAGGGCCACGACGCAGGCGAGCGAGAAATACAGCAGGCTGAATCCGGGGTCCGCTTCGACCTTCTGGGCCGGGAAATCCCCGTAACCCGGGGGCATCCCCTTCCACTTCGCAAGACTTCCGAATAACGGGAGCAGAAAGATCAGTCCGAAGGTAACGATCAAGAATGCTGTCTTTTTCCATGTTTTCATTGCGCAAACCCCCGCGTATGTATGTAGTTGAAAGTCGAATTTTGTTGATAATCGCTAATATTCGATAACACTCCAGTTTATTCCTGCTGGCCGCACACAAAAAAATGCCCCACCGTCCATTTCCATGACGTATGGAGCATCTGTGCGGGGCAACTGAACCCATTATCCCTTCAAATCCAGCTTCATGCTCAGTGAACGTATCCCGTGCTCTTCTTCCTCTTCACCAAGCGATACGAATCCCTGGGAGGCATAGAAGCCAGTAGAATTCGGGGAAGAGTTCACCGTAATTTGCGTGCTCCCTCCCGTCCTCATCCGGTCTACCGCATACCGCAGCAGGGTCTTGCCGATTCCGGTTCCCTTATAAGCATTCTTCACGAACAGCAGAGAGATATGCTGATGATTGCGCAGCTCTATGATTCCTGTAACCTCTTGCCCGCTAAGCGCGATGTAGATCTCGTGATCCTCCTGCATCCGCCTAATAATGGCGGCAAGCTCAATGTACCTGTAGAATTCAATAACACCCTGCGCCGAATGATTGGCGGCAATATGTATATCAAACGCCTCCCGGATCAAGGGAGTAATCAGCTTCTCCTCACCCGGCAGCAACTGTCTGATCCCTTTCATGCGGCATTTCTCCTTTAGTGTGACTGGCTAGCGATAACTCTATAATAATAGCATAAATCAGGGAAATTTGCCCATTAATAGTTGCAGGTGAACACGGGATTTCGGCGAATTCTTTATCCTTAGGATCAATTATTATATGCGGGGTGTATAAATGAAGCGATTTATGATAGGTCAATATGGAGGATTTGATTATGGCAAGTTCCACAGGGATTTCAAAGCCGAATTCTATGGCATTGAGGCTTGTTCTTTCCCGTCCGATGAAGCTTGCCAGACGCTGATTGATGCAGCACAGAAGTACGGATTCCACACAGGAGTCCATTACCCGCTCCGGGCCAATCCTGCCAGACTAAGAGATGCCTTATTTCTCTCACCGGATGATTACGTGCGTTCTGAAGCATTCCAGCAGATCCAGGAAGAGCTGGATTATATGGTGAGGCTACAACCCGATTACGTATTATTTCATTATCCCAAGCCGGTTATCCTAGATCCTCAGGTGGACTGGAGCTCCTGGCGATTTGCTGACAGGAAAGAATATATTTATGAGAATGACCTCTCTCTGAATGAACTGATACAGCACAGCAAAGTTCTCTTCGACTGGCTTAGCCGGAAGGGCCGGGAGTACCGGTTCCAGCCCATTTTGGAGTTCGACGGACTGAACAGTTATATCTGCCAGCATAATTTTCTGGAACAGCTCTTGCTTGCCTATCCGGATATTAAGCTATGTCTGGATACCGGCCGGTTGTATCAGCAGGATAAGCTTGACCCTAATTTCGATGCCCGTGCCCTTCTGAGAAAATACACCAAGTATGCGGCATTGATCCATCTGTCGAATGTTCAGATTAACGAAACTATCCAGCACGGCCATTACCCGGTCCTACCGGAGTTAAGCGCCGGGGAGGGCTGGGCCCCGATCGAAGACTATCTGGGCATTATCCGTGAGGAGAACAGCGAAGTGAACATCATGTTCGAGCACCGCTCTGACCTCATCTCCGCACAAGATCTGGACCGTTGTTATGCATGGGTAGATCATATCCTAAACGGAGTCCCCGAGAATCCTCCGGCTTCTCCACCGCGATGATGGCACAGCCTACCCCGAATAATTGTGAATGCACAGGCGCATGATACAATGGGACCGTAACGTCCTTGCCTTAATTTAACACAAGAGGAGTGACAGATGTGGCAATCAATGTGTACCTGAATTTCAATGGCAATACCCGGGAGGCTGTAGAATATTACGCTGAAGTATTCGGGACCGAACCTCCGCATATCATGACCTTCGGCGAGGCTCCGCCCGATCCGTCCCATCCTGTACCGGAAGAAGCCAAACATCTCGTCATGCACGCCAATCTGATGATTGCCGGCAGCCCGGTCATGTTCTCTGACGTATTCCCCGGCATGCCGTTCACGGAAGGGAATAATATCAGCCTAACGGTGACGGATACCGATGAAGAGAAGATTCGTCTCTGGTTCAACAAGCTGAAGGAAGGCGGAACTGTACACATGGAGCTGCAGGAGACCTTCTGGAGCAAGGCCTACGGGAACCTGAAGGACAAATTCGGCATTCACTGGCAGATTAGCCACGACAACGGCCAGAACGGCTAACTCCCTTAGTAGTTTCCTATTCACAAAAGCGCTTAGGATATGACGGTTCTTCCCTTGGAAGGACAGCATATCCTTTTTTTCTGCGGCCTCATAATCCCAGCGTAAACGTAACATTTCAAAGTTGTAACCTGATTTTTAATGCGCTTACATCCTGTTCTATGTTTTAATTGTAATAACGTTATGTATTTCATCCTACTGTAAAGGAGACTAACTTATGGAAATATCCTCATTTTTGCTGCCCAAGGATCAAGTGGCATTCATCACCTCCTCGATTTCTATGCGGGAAGCGCTGGATCAGCTGGAGAATCATTATTATTCGGCCATTCCAATTATTGACGATGCCGGTAAATATGTTGGGACCTTGTCGGAGGGCGATCTGCTATGGAAACTGAAGAACACCGATGGTCTGAGCTTCGCGAATATGAACGAGGTGACTGTTGGCTCCATTCAGCGTCATGTGCATAACGAGAGCGTAGAGATCCACGCGCAGATGGAGGATATGCTGACCCTGGCAGCAGACCAGAACTTCGTCCCGGTAGTGGACGACAGCGGAATCTTCCTCGGCATCATCCGCCGCAAGGATATCATCGAGTATTACACACGGAATATTACAGATTAACTCAGATGCAGCTGCAGCAAAGGCAGGACTGTCCTACATGGACGGCCCTGCCTTTGCTGCGTGATGCGGGTCTTTAACCCCTTAATTCTTCTATAGCTCTGTCAAAATAATCGTGCCCTGCGGGGTGACCGCCAGCGTATGCTCATACTGGGCCGATAGACCCCCGTCAATGGTGCGCGCAGTCCACCCGTCTGCATCCACCTTGGTCCGGTAGCTACCGGTATTGAGCATCGGCTCAATGGTGAACACCATGCCTTCCTTAATCCGCGGGCCTTTACCGGCCGGGCCGTAATGAGGCACTTCAGGTGCTTCGTGCATCTCGGAGCCAATCCCGTGACCGATGAAGTCCCGGACAACGGAATAACCGTTAGATTCGGCATATACCTGAATAGCATGCGCTACGTCGCCTATGCGGTTGCCGGCTACAGCCTGCTCGATGCCTTTGAACAGAGATTCTTTGGTCGTCACCAGCAGCTTCTCCGCCTGCTCACTAATTGTACCCACCCCGTAGGACCAGGCCGAATCCGCCAGCCAGCCGTTCAGGTTGACTACCATATCAATCGTAACAATATCTCCATCCTTCAGCTCCTCATGCTTAGGGAAGCCATGGCAGATGACATCATTCACAGATGCGCAGGTGGCATATGGATAACCGTGATAGCCCTTCTGCTCCGGGGTTGCGCCATGCGATAGAATGAACTTCTCGGCAAACTGGTCGATCTCCCAGGTGGTAATTCCCGGCTTGATCAACTTGGCAATCTCCCGGTGGCATTCCGCCAGGATTATGCCGGCTGCCCGCATCTTCTCAATCTCTTCCATCGATTTCATAATGATCATTCAATTCGCCTCTTCTGTACAGAATCCATTACTCACTATATATAATGGCTCTTGATTATAATGGGGTAGTGCTACTCTATATTATGTAAGAAAACTTCCGAAAATCCAAATAAACAAACAAAATAAACCTGTCTTCCGCAAAAACACCAGAAAACAGGCTCATAACTAACCTTCCTATGATGGCTATTCCGTACAAGTTACTGGTAGTTATAGCATATACAGACCGCCAGGCATCAGCTGTTAGTCGTGGAAGTTGAGCCCCGAAGTAACTGCCTTGACATACCCGCTGCGGATCACATAATCGCCGAAGTGCTCACCGGCATTGCGCTCTCTTGCGTAGCTATGAATAATCGGCCCCAGGGTGTCCAGAATCTCCCGCTCGTCAATGTTCTCCTTATACAGCTTGTTCAGCCGGTCTCCGGTAAAGCCTGCACCCAGGTACATATTATATCTGCCCGGACCTTTCCCGATAAAAGCAATCTCGCCCAGCGCCGGTCTGGCACAGCCGTTAGGGCAGCCGGTCATACGGATGATAATCTCTTCATTGCGCAGCCCGGCTTCATCTATGATAACCTCCAGCTTATCCAGCAGGTGCGGCAGATAACGCTCTGCTTCCGCCATAGCCAGCCCGCAGGTCGGCAGGGCTACACAGGACATCGCACTTCTGCGCAGTGCAGAATGATGGGCCCCGTCCGTCAGCCCGTACTGCTTGGCAAGCTCTGTAATCTTGCGCTTCTTCGCCTGGGTCACTCCGCCGATAATCAGATTCTGGTTCGGGGTCAGCCGGAAGTCTCCGCTGTGAATCTTGGCAATCTCGCGCAGGCCGGTCATCAGCAGGTAGCCCTCCTGATCCTGAATCCGTCCGCTCTGGATATAGAGCGTCAGGTTCCATTTGCCGTCCATCCCCTTCACCCAACCATAGCGGTCGCCATTATGATCGAAGTGATAGTCGCGCGCCGGCTCCAGTGTCCAGCCCAGCCGTTCGTGCAGCTCTCCCTTGAACCACTCCAGCCCGTGCCGGTCGATCGTATACTTGAAGCGGGCGTTCTTGCGGACTGAACGGTTGCCGTAATCACGCTGAATCGTAACTGTCTTCTCGGCCAGATCAATCATCTGCTCCGGACGGCAGAAGCCAATGATCCGTCCCAATTGGGGATACGTATTCGTATCGCCATGCGTCATTCCCATACCGCCGCCGACCGAGACGTTGAAGCCAGCCAGCTTGCCGTCCTCCAGAATGGCGATGAAGCCCAGATCCTGGGAGAACACATCTACATCATTGGATGGGGGCACCGCCAGGCCAATCTTGAATTTGCGGGGCAGGTAGACCGGGCCGTAGATCGGCTCAACCACCTTGCTGTCCACAACCTTTTCGCCGTCCAGCCAGATCTCATGATACGCACGGGTACGCGGGGCAAGATGATCACTGATTTTGTGGGCCCACTCCTGGACCTCGGCATGAACCTCCGACTGATACGGGTTCGGACCGCTCATCACATTACGGTTAACATCTCCGCAGGCCGCAAGCGTGGTCATCAGGGTGTCGTTGATCGTTCTGATCGTATTCTTGAGGTTCCACTTCAGCACCCCATGCATCTGAAAAGCCTGCCGTGTCGTCAGGCGCAGTGTCCCGTTGCCGTACTTATGGGCCAGCTCATCCATGACCAGCCACTGTGCAGCAGACGCCACACCACCGGGCGCTACTACCCGCAGCATGAACTGGAACGCCGGCTCCAGCTTGGAGCGTTCCCGCTCACTGCGCAGATCCCGGTCATCCTGCATATAGCTGCCGTGGAATTTCAGCAGCCGGTTGTCATCCTCCGGCAGACCTCCTGTAATCGGATTGCTAAGGGTCTCGACAAGCGCACCGCGCAGATAATTACTCTCCAGCTTAATATGTTCAACATCACTCGGCGGTCCGCCAATCGGCTTTACCGCTGGTTCATTGTTTGCCATTGCTGATTCTCTCCTCTTCCGCTTAAGTCCCGCTTAATAGACATCCCGCTGGTAACGCTGCTCCTGCTGAAGGGTCTCCAGATAGGCGGCAGCCGCTTCTGCACTTAGTCCGCCTTCCTCCTGGATCACTGTAAGCAGTGCGGAATGCACATCATGAGCCATATGCTTCTCATCGCCGCACACATAGATATGTGCCCCTTCCTGCAGCCAGCGGTACAGCTCCTTGCTCTGCTCCAGGATACGGTGCTGCACATACACCTTCTCCTCAGTGTCGCGTGAGAAGGCCACATCCAGCCTGCTGAGGACACCGTCCTTCAGCATCCGCTGCCAATCCGTCTGGTAGAGGAAGTCTGTAACGAAATGACGGTCTCCATAGAACAGCCAGCTTGGACCCTCAGCACCCTGCTCCTCACGCTCCTCCAGGAAGGAACGGAACGGGGCAACGCCTGTGCCCGGACCGATCATAATTACCGGTACACTGGAATCAGCGGGCAGCTTGAAGTTCGGATTGTTCTGGATATATACCGGCAAAGTAGCACCCGGCTGTACACGCTCAGCACAGTGTACCGAGCAGACACCGTAACGCTCACGGCCATGTGACTCGTAACGCACAGCCCGCACCGTGAAGTGTACTTCATCCGGGTTGGCATTGTAGCTGCTGGCAATGGAATACAAGCGGGCCGGAAGCTTGCGCAGGATGGTCACGAAGATGCTGGCTGGAGCATTCCAGGGTCCATAGTCTTGCATAAGATCCAGCAGATCCCGGCCCTGGATATATTCCTTCAGTTCCTGTTCCCGCCCGGAGGCCAGCAGGTCCTTCAGGGCAGGTGCCGAGTTAAGCGTGGCAGCCTGCTCCAGGAGCGGCTTCGTCAGCACCGTAATTTCATAATGCCGCAGCAGCGCTTCCTGTAGCGTGCCTTCTGCGCCCTTCTTGTTCAGCGGAACACGTTCATTCGCATCCCAGCCCATAGCGGCAATGATCTCTTCTACCAGCTGCGGGTGGTTCTCGGGATAGACGCCAAGCGAATCCCCCGGCTCAAAGGTGATATTCGATCCGGCAAGCGACAGCTCCAGATGGCGGGTCTCGCGGTCTGAGCCGCGGCCGTTCAGATTAAGATTCTCCAGTACTTCGGCATGGAAAGGATGATTTCGTGAAAAGCCTGATTCCAGCGACTCCGCGCTCTCAGCAGCCTGAACCGCTGCATTCGCAATTCCTGCTGTATTCTGTGCGCCGTTAAGCGAGCTGATGACCTGGCCGAACCACTCGGCCACCGGCTCATCGTAATCGAGGTCGCAATCTACACGCGGGCTTAACCTTTGAGCGCCCAGTTCTTCCAGCTTCTGATCGAAGTCTTTGCCGGTCTGGCAGAAGAATTCATAGGAGGTATCGCCTAGCGCGAGTACCGAGAAGCGCAGGCCTGGAAGCTGCGGTGCTCTTTTGCTGTAGAGGAATTCATGGAAGGCACGGGCATTATCCGGCGGTTCCCCCTCGCCATGGGTGCTAACCAGCAGCAGCAGGTTCTCTGTCTTCTTCAGTCCATTCGGCTTGAAGCTGTTCATTGCAGAGACTGTGACCTTAAATCCCTGCTCCTCCAGCTTGCGGGAGAGGCTCACCGCGAGCCGCTGGCAGTTGCCGGTCTGGGAGCCGAACAATACGGTCACTTCACGCGATGCTTGCTGCGAAGCGGCTGTTGCTGACTCTACTACTACTGCTGGAGCAGCGGATACTGCTTGGACGCTTGATCCCTGGTTGCCCTGCACCGACAGCGCAGATAAATACCCGCTTAACCATACCTGTTGTGAAGGTGTCAGCGTAGGCAGAAGCTGGTTCAGCAGCTCTGCCTGGTTCTCATTAAAAGGACTGTTCGTAACTTGTAGTTGCAACAATATCGACCTCTCCTTAGCGTGCAATCTTCTTTCCTCTTAATATCATGAACTCAGGCTAACACAATACCGGCAAACGATCAACGAATCTTATAACAGCCATCATGTTCTTAAAAAGGTAAATACTTGCATAAAATGCACAAAACCCGGCTAAATCATAGTAAAACGCTCTGATTTAGCCGGGTTCATTACTAATTATGATAAGTTGCATTAGATAAAATGATAGACCGGAGTGCTAAGAGGCTGGAATTTATAACGGTCTGCGGGCTGCGGGTTGCCGGAAATGGTCCACAAGCAGGTACACCAGGATCAGAAGGCCTCCGGCATTGATCGCCAGATCGGCCAGATTAAGAATCCCTCCCCGGTCCCCGAAGACCAGGAAATCAGTCACCTGGTGATAGAGTACCCGGTCGATGGCATTACCGATGGCCCCGCCTACCAGGAAGCCGCTGGCTGCTTCGAGCAAGGGGCCGCGGATTTTACCCTGACGCCGGTAATAGAAGATTACTGCTACAAAAATCACGGCAACAATCGCAAAATATTTGCCAAACCCCTGAAATGAGCTAAAGGCCGCGCCGCTGTTCTCATAGTATACAAACCGCAAATGCGGTGTCCAGGAGGGAAGCATCTCCCCAAGCTCCATATGGGTACGCACTATCCATTTCGTTGCCTGATCAAGCATCAGAACGAGGACAGCTATCAGATAAAAAAGCATCGGCAGTTCCCCTATCTTCTCTAGTTGTTCAACTCACAGGATCAGTCTACCACATTTATCTGGATACTTACAAAAATATAGCCGGACCATCCCATCAGGGACAGTCCGGCCGTAATTGGTCAGATGATTCCGTATCATACACCTGCTGCGGGATATGCCGGGTTCCAAACCCTGCTTACCTTAGGCATGGTTAACATTCGTTGACTTCGCTTACCAGGCATACGCTTCCGGTGCCGGCTTGCCCGGTCCCGGAAAAATCTCATCCAGCTTCTTCAGCGTGGCCTCATCCAGCGTAATCTCGGTCACCCGCAGGGAGTCCTCGAACTGCTGGGTCGTGCGCGGCCCGATAATCGGTGCGGTCACAGCCGGATTCGCCAGTACCCAGGCCAGAGCAACCTGATCTTCATGCTCCCCCAGCTCTTTGCAGAGCGCGGAGAACTGTTCCAGCTGGCTGCGGTGCTGCTCCAGCTTGGCTGAACGGGCGCTGCGCACCCCGGTCTTGGCGAGTGCATTACGTCCCAGCAGGCCTCCGGCCAGCGGACTCCACGGAATGACACCTAGGCCCAGCTCCTGTGAGGCAGGCAGCACTTCAAGCTCTGGCGTCCGCTCGAGCAGGTTGTAGAGATGCTGCTCGGAGACAAGGCCGAGGAAATGGCGCTCCTTCGCCTTCGCCTGGGCAGCAGCAATATGCCAGCCCGCAAAGTTACTGGACCCGATATAGTCGGCTTTACCCTGGGACACGAGGATCTCGAATGCTCCCCACAGCTCGTCCCACGATACGTTCCGGTCGATATGATGCATCTGATATAATTCAATATGATCGGTCTGCAGGCGCCGCAGCGAGCCCTCGAAATGCCGTCTGATCTTGTAGGCAGACAAGCCTGAGCCGGAATTAGGACCGTCCTGCTCGTCGGACATGTCATTGTAGACCTTGGTGGCCAGCACTACCTTCTCGCGCCGTCCGCCGCCCTGCTGAAACCAGCGGCCGATAATTTCCTCCGTCCAGCCCCGCCGGTCCTGGCCGCCGTATACATTCGCTGTATCGAAGAAATTAATTCCCGCATCGAGGGCCGCATCCATAATTCTGAAGGCTTCCTTCTCCTCCGTCTCCGGCCCGAAATTCATTGTCCCCAGACACAACTGGCTCACCTTCAGCCCCGATTTACCCAAATAACTGTACTTCATCGCAATTCCTCCCTTTCACTCCTGCTAGATTGGCTGCTTCATATTCACTATAACCCTTAGAGTCTACTCTAAAGCAAGTTTTGCCGGGAACCGAATAAGCATACAAAAAAACAAGCCCCCCGAAAGAGACTTGTTCCGCTATAACTATATTCCATCATATTATTGCATTACCCATATACTCACTAAGCAGATACTCAGCACTACTCGATACTCACTCTAGCTTTCGCCAAGCGCCGAACCATGTCCGGCCTCACCGTTATCCGGGAACAGCACCTCGCCTGTCTTCAGCTGAATGTCCACAATCTCCTGAAGCGTACCCGACAGCTCGCCAGGCGGATAGGGCTTGGTCAGATATTTCCGCACGTTATCCATCATGCTCTTATTGTCCTTATCCAGCGCCGAGGAGATGACAATCGGCACCTTCTCGGTCCGGGGATCATTCTTGAGCATGCAGATCAGATCCCAGCCGTCCAGCTCATCGCCCAGCATCAGATCCACAATAATCGCTACGAAGGGCGTTTTGACGGCCTGGTCAAAAGCTTTTTGCGGATGATAGTGGTGGGTGACCCGGAAGCCCTTGCCCTTCAGCTCCTCCGAGAGCAGCAGCGACAGGCTGTAATCATCCTCCACAATCATTACATTCGGCTTCTGCTCCTTGCTGGCGTTCCATCTATGGGAAGGCTCCTCCTCCGGGTGGCCGGTCTCGGCCTGCATCAACGGAAGACGGAACCATACTGTCGAACCTTCGCCTTCAACAGACTCAATCCCGATTGTTCCCTTCTGCTTCTCAATAATTTCCTTGCAGATAGCCAGGCCGAGCCCCGTACCGCCAATCCGCTTGGATGCACTATTGTCCACTCTGCGGAATTTCTGGAACAGCTGCCCGATCTGATTCTTAGGAATCCCGAGTCCATGGTCCTGAATCCTCACCATAATGTTGCCCGGTTCGTTATGAAGCATGACCTTCACTTCACTTGCGCCCGGCGAGAACTTGATCGCATTGCTCAGCAGGTTGGTCAGCACCTGGATAATTTTATCCTTGTCTACTTCAACCTCTGGATTCAGAGCCTCATCCTCCAGCAGAATATGGTGGGTACCGCTCAGCTTGTACTGATCTATGACACTCAGGACCGTTTCACTAAGGTTGACCTTCTCCACATTGTACAGCTGTGTGCCGGACTCCATCCGCTGCAGGTCCAGGAAGTCGTTAATCAGCTCCGTCAGACGCTTGGCTTCCTTATGAATCGTCTCCAGATATTTCAGCTGCTTCTCCGGCTTCATCGTTTTGGACAGCAGCAGCTCCGTGAAGCCTAGTACACTCGACAGCGGAGTCCGCAGCTCATGGCTGACCGTGCTGACCAGTTCCGACTTCATCAGATCGAGCTCATATTCGCGGGTAATGTCACGGTGGACAAATAGCGTCCCCACCCGGACCTCCCGGCGGAAGACCGGTATGGCATAGGCATCCACATGCTTCAAGTCTTCCTTGCCGATAGAATACTTCATCGCACTGGAGTCAACGGTATGCTCGGACATCGCTTTCAGGTAAAAGCGCCCCAGCTCTTCGGATTCATTCACCCTGAGGGTGAAGTGCTCCATCCAGCGCTCCTTGGGAATCAGCATGCCTTCCGTCCAGTCCTCATAGCTGAACAATTGGCTCAGCGCCTTGTTGATGTGCTGAATGACGCCGTCCGTGCTGACAAACTGGATGCCCTCATTGACGTTGTTGACAATATCCTGATTCAGCTTGCGGCCATTCTCAATCTCCTCGTACATGAACAGGCGTTCAATGGCCAGGGCGACCCGGTTCATTATCCCCTGAATTTCACTGGTCTCTTCCTCTGTGAACGGATGTCCGATGCGGGTTCCGCAGAAGACCGCCAGAATCTCATCCTCCGCATTCACTACAGTTGTATAGTAGTCGTAACAATATACCTCATTGGCGGAGATTCCCTGCTCTCTGACCGAGCCTACCCGCTTCACCACATACGACTTTTCCACGCTCAGGCGGTACAGAATCTCCTTGCTGCCCTCACCGATGTACCGCTCCACATTCTCCGGCGGTACCCCTTTGACCACCGCTATCTTATCCTTGACCAGCAGGAAAAGACTGGAGTCGAACGAGAACAGACGGTTCATGAATTTGTTGAACTTTTCGGCGAATTCATGCTTGTCGAGCGTATAGGTAATTTCATGATTCAGCTGATTGTTAAGCTCCAGCATCATGGACGTCTGCTCCGTGCTTTTCAGCGTCTCCGCCAGCTCCTGCTGCACATTCTTCATTGAAGTAATATTATTGGCAATCAGGATATACTGGTATATCTGGCCTTCATCGTTCAAGTAAGGCATGATTGTCAGCTGCAGCCAGAGCGGCGAACCGTCCTTCGCCGCAAGCTTCGTCTCCCCGCTCCACACTCCGCCGGTCGACAGCTTGCGGATCATCTGCTCCACCTGGGAATCCGAAATATTATGCAGCTCAAACAACCGGTAGGTGTATCCGATAACCTCGGAGCTCTTGTACCCTGTATAGACGCTCAGATTATCATTCGTGTAAGTGAACACGCCTTTGTTCGACAGAATGCCGACGGCAGAGGTCTGATTCAGCGCCTTCATCATGCTCTCAATTTCACTGAGTGACCGCTCCAGCCTGTACTGCTGGTCCTGTAGCTCGTCCTGCTGGGCGTGCAGCTCTTCATTCTGCATCATCAGCTCTTCCTCTTTGTCCTGGATGCTATGGGCCATATTCAGGAAGGCGTCATAGAGCCGCCCGATCTCATCCTGCTTATGCAGCTTACCGAGCAGAACCGCATCCCCGGCAGCCAGCGAATTCGTTGCTTCCTCCAGCTTCACAATCGGATCGATGATAATTTTGAGCATCCGCCAGATCAGCAGGGTGAAGAACAGCAGCAACAAGGTACTAAGCAGAAAAGCAATGAAGGTGAATGTATCCGCCTGCCTGATGGAGCGTGAGTTCAGCTCATTCAGCAGCGCATCCGAATTGGTTTCGAATTGCTTGGTATAGCCCAGGTATTCGTTCACAGCCTTGGTGCTGCCGCTCTGGGACAAGCTCCGGATTCCCACGTAATCATTATTTTTCACCAGCCGCATCACTTCGGGCAAGGTCTGGCTTTTGTACTGTTCATAGAACACCTTAAGGTCATCTCTGTACCGGATTTCTTCAGCTGACAGCTTCAGGGAGGAGTACTGCTCCAGAATACCGTCAAGCCTCTTAAGCGCAGCGTTCAGCAGCGCAAGCTCATTGTCACTCTGAGTAGCCACATAACCTCTCGCCCGGAAAAAGACCTCGTTCAGCGTCACCGCCAGCTCGTTGATCGTCCCCGTCTTATGTTGCAGCACTTCACGTTTGTGATCCAGCTGTTCCTGCTGGACATTGATATAGAAGACAAGCCCGATTCCTCCCGCCATGATGGCAACGAACAGGAGCAGAAGAATCCGGTAATATTTCGTTTTGATGCTCCGGTCGGCAAGCTTAAGCTTAAGGTTTCTCACTCAGAATGTCCTCCACGAGCTGCAACAGCTCCATCGGGCTGAAAGGCTTGGGCATAAAATATCGGGCTCCCGCCTCTCTGGCCCGGTTACGGTCCATCTCCTGTGCCTTGGCGGTCAGCATCATAATCGGCGTCCGGCTCTTCAGCTCCCCGTCCAGCTCGCACAGCACTTCAATGCCGGTCATTACAGGCATCATGTAATCCAGAATGACCAGATCATAAGGTTCTGCCGCCAGCCTGGCGAGCGCCTCGCCCCCATTCTCGGCGGTATGAACCTCCACATTCTCCAGATCCTCCAGCGTATCCTCAATCAGCATGCGCAGAACCTCTTCATCATCTACAATCAGTACCTTTTGTACCATAGCCCACTCTCACCTTTCAGTCATCCCTGCTTGGGATGCATTGCATTTAGACATTTAGAACAGAAACCGGTGGGACAGGCGCTCAATCCGGGTCAGCAGCTCCGGCAGATGGAACGGCTTAATGACATAATCGTCCGCCCCCATCTGCAGAGCATGGATAATATCCCGCTGGTTATTACGGCCGGTCAGCATAATCACTAGGATGTTCAGCTCAGGATAACTGCTGCGGATCTTCTCCAGCACCTCCAGCCCGTCAAGCCCCGGCATGACACCGTCCAGCAGAATAACATACTTCTCTTCAGGAGCATACCAGTCCGATTCCAGCAGAAGCGCACCGTCCGCATAACTCGTAACCTTCACTCTTGCGTTAGCCCCGGGCTGCCAGGCAGCGAATTGGGTCGTCACGATTCTGCGGATCAGCGGATCATCATCCACAATAATGACATTCAGCAGCGTCTCGCGCTGGCCCAGCAGCAGTTCCTCGCTGTACAGAGTGCTCTGGTTTCTGCCGTTATGCTTGCTGGCATATAGCGCCAGATCGGCTTCCTCTACCAATATATCGGCATCCTGAACCGCTCCGGTGATCTCGGTCACTCCGCAGGAGAACGTTACATGAAAGCTCTCACGCTTGGCCTGGAATTCCCGGGCAGCGAAGACTTCCTGAATCCGCTCCATCACAAGCAGCGCCTGCTCCGCAGGAGTATTGGGCATGAACAGGGCAAACTCCTCCCCGCCATAGCGGCAGAAGGTATCCTCCGTGCGGATGGACTGCTTCACCAGCTCCGAGAAGCTCTGCAGCACCTCGTCTCCCATCAGATGCCCGTAAGTATCATTAACCTGCTTGAACAGGTCCAGATCCAGCAGAGCGAGGGAGAAGGTCCGGCCTGTCCGTCTGAAATCGGCGATCAGCTGCTTCATTGTCTGGTTGAAGTACTTGCGGTTGAACGCCCCGGTCAGTTCGTCAACAATTATGGATTCCTGCCATTCTTTTTTCAGCTCAAAGCGGTTCTTGATCAAGACCAGGAACAGCTCGATGTCTACCGGCTTTTGTATGTAATCCATAACACCCAGCGAATAGGCATACTTCTGAACCTCAATCGAATGCTCGCCGCTGATAATAATGATCGGAATCCGCTCTTTCTTGGCTTTGCCGATAATCTGCTTCAGTACATCAATCCCGCTGCGGTCCGGCAGCAGAATATCAAGCAGAATCAAATCCGGCTTCGTCTCATAAAAAAGCTTCAGTCCGCGTCCGGCCGACAGCGCAATGCTGACATAATAGGACTTACGCTCCAGCGATTCCCGCAAAATAGAAACCAGCTCCACATCATCGTCCACGATCAAAATCTCGAACTGCTGATGGACATTGCCATGGGACAATGCGATCCCCGGAGTCAGCGGAGGCACCGCACCCACAGGCTCCGGCTCCTTAAACAGCTCCAGCAGCGGATAAATATAATCGCCCCACTCTGCTTCCGTCCAGCTTCTATGGTTATCATCCGAGAAATAGAGCAGCGCATTGCCGGAGAACCTCTCTACAGCATCGAGACCCACAGTGCCCGAGGTGCCCTTCAAGTTATGCAGGAAACGGTAGATATCCCTCTCCTCGACTGCTGACTGTTCCGACCATTTGTGCAGCGTTTCTCTGGTACGCTCTTCAACCAGCTCTTTATATTTTCTCGTTGTCATAATAGCTCCTTCAGTCCAGCTTATCCTACAAAAATCCAATAAATCATATTTCACATCAAGTGTCAATGTTATTATAACCTCAGGAAAATGCAAGCTCAAATCTCTGATCAGCCCGACACAAAAGCTTTGGTTGATAACCTATCCTTGATTTGACATAATAATTAAAATCGTTCATTCCGTTAATGCGGCAATGAGCGAAGATTATAGATCATGGATAACGGGAGGCTTTTCAATTGAAGGGGATTATTACTGTACTCGGGAAAGACAAGGTAGGCATTATCGCCAAAGTATGTACATACCTCGCAGAGCACAATCTGAACATTCTGGACATCTCCCAGACGATTGTGCAGGATTATTTCAACATGATGATGATCGTGGACATCTCTGCCCCCAGCAAGTCGTTCGAGGAGATTGTGGAGGAGCTTCAGCAGGTAGGGGAAGACATCGGTGTGGAAATCAAGCTGCAGCATGAGGATATCTTCAATATTATGCACCGGATTTAACCGGCGAGGAGAGGAGTGAGCGCTAGTGATCTCGATTGTAGAAGTTCAGGAGACGAATAAAATGATCCGGGAAATGAATCTGGATGTCCGCACCATTACGATGGGTATCAGCCTGATGGACTGTGCCCATACCGACATGAAGGTGTTCAACCAGAAAGTGTATGACAAAATTACCCGCTCTGCCGAGAAGCTCGTGAAGACCGGTGAGGATCTGGAGCGCCAATTCGGGGTGCCGATTGTCAACAAACGGATCTCCGTGACGCCGATTTCGATAGCTGCGGGGGCTGTACATACCGATACCTACGTGCCTGTCGCCCAGATTCTGGACAAGGCTGCCAAGGAGGTAGGCGTCAACTTCATCGGCGGGTATTCCGCGCTGGTGCAGAAGGGCTGTACCAAGGGCGACCGGATTCTGATTGACAGTATCCCGGAAGCGCTGGCGGTAACCGAGAGAGTCTGCTCCTCCGTCAACGTCGGCTCCTCACGCAGCGGCATCAACATGGACGCAGTGAAGCTGATGGGTGACATCATTCTCCAGACGGCGGAGCGCACGAAGGACCGCGACTCCATCGGCTGTGCCAAGCTGGTTGTATTCTGTAACGCAGTCGAGGATAACCCGTTCATGGCCGGCGCCTTCCACGGGGTGGGCGAGCGGGAGTGTGTGATTAACGTGGGCGTAAGCGGCCCGGGTGTGATCAAGCGGGCGCTGGAAGAAGTGAAGGGACAGGACTTCGAGACACTGTGCGAGACAATCAAGCGTACCGCCTTCAAGGTCACACGTGTCGGCCAGCTGGTCGCCCAGGAAGCCTCCAAGCGCCTGAATGTGCCCTTCGGCATCATCGACCTGTCGCTGGCACCTACGCCTGAGATCGGCGATTCTATCGCAGAGATTTTCCAGGTCATGGGCTTGGAGGAAGCGGGTGCTCCAGGCACCACTGCTGCACTGGCCATCCTTAACGATAATGTCAAAAAAGGCGGAGTGATGGCCTCCTCCTATGTCGGCGGCTTAAGTGGCGCTTTCATCCCGGTCAGTGAAGACCACGGTATGATCCAGGCGGTCCAGCGCGGGGCGTTGACTCTGGAGAAGCTTGAAGCTATGACTTGTGTCTGCTCGGTAGGCCTTGACATGATTGCCATTCCCGGCAGCACCAGCAAAGAGACCCTCGCAGGCATCATTGCCGATGAAGCCGCCATCGGTATGGTCAACAACAAGACCACGGCGGTTCGCGTCATTCCGGTTATCGGCAAGGACGTCGGTGAGATGGTCGAATTCGGCGGCTTGCTCGGATACGCTCCAGTCATGGCTGTCAATCCGTTCAGTTGTGCGGGCTTCGTCAACCGCGGCGGACGGATTCCCGCGCCAATCCATAGCTTCAAGAACTAAGTGGGCGTGCAGGCTTAAATGCATTCTGTACATCTAAACCTACTGATTTTCGACCCATTCTGAGTTTAGTTGTATATAGTACATCTATAAGGCCGTTTATTTTTACTACTCACACTTTTAGGCAGATTTAGTTGTACAGACTACATTTAAACGTGGCATGTGTGAATTTTCGCTGTTTTTAAGTGTACGTTCTACAACTATCTCTAAATTTCACTGGGAGCTGAAGACTTACATCGCGGATGATGTGATTTGAATTATTCTTCATATCACCCCTAACAACTAATAAGACACGTTGCCTTCCCGATCAGGGAGAGTAACGTGTCTTTATTAGTTGTTACCGGGCATCAGCGCTGCGGCGGCTCTGACGGTACGGTAATGTGGGACAGCTTCGCAGGGTCCATTAAGAGATACAGGTTCTGAATCCGTTCTCCGCTGGAATCCGTGCTCAGGCAGAGCACGCACTTCACGACTCCCTGATCCGTGAAGATCAGACCCGGCTCACCGTTCAGAAGCCCGCAGGAAGGCTTCCATTCCCGCAAATAGTGCATAACCCGCTTCGAGGTCAGCAGTGCAGTAACTCCCCGGCGGCCGGTCATCGGCCGGAGAATCGTATGCACCTCGCGGCCCCCGCCGTCGGCAACCAGGACCGGATGCTCGCCCAGCAGCTCCAGCATGCTGCCCACATCATAGGAGGTGAACGCGGCAGTGAAGCGGATCAGCAGTTTCTCGGTGACTGCTCCATATCGGAGCGAGGGTAACCGGGAAGCCGGCTCTGTCTGCAGGATTCGCTTGGCCCGGCTGAAGATCTGCCGGCAGTTGCTGCCCGATTTGCCTACCATTCCGGCAATGGCTTCATAGTCGTATTCGAAGGCTTCCCGCAGTACGAATACCGCACGCTCCGTGGGAGACAGGCGCTCCAGCAGCACCAGAAAGGCATACGACAAATTATCCTTACGTTCTGCCGCCGCTTCCGGGCCATCGTATCCCTCGCTTACCGGCTCCGGCAGCCACTCCCCGATATAAGTCTCTCTGCGGCTGCGAGCCGAGTTCAGCATATTGAGGCAGCGGTTCGTCACGCCTTTGGCCACATAGGCTTTGATATTCTGAATGCCGCTCCGGTCCCGGTGCTGCAGCTCGGCGAACATATCCTGCACCGCATCCTCCGCATCAGCAACCACGCCTAACATCCGGTACGCAATGGAGAAGGCATAGCTTTTATAATTCCGGTACAGCTCCTCCATACCCGGATTCTCAGCCGCAGGTGTCTGGGCCTGAGCCGTTATTTTACCCCTGTCCACTTCACGCAGCTCTCCTTCCTTACACTCCTGTCCTTATCCTTAGCCGAAGCAGCCCGGGAACATCCCGGTCGTAATGGCAATCCGGTTCCAGCTGTTGATCGTATTGATCGCCATAATCCAGTCTACCAGTTCCTCTTCGCTAAAATGCGTAAGCATCTTATTATACAGCTCCAACGGAACGCCCGCTTCACTGATCAGCGTGACCTGCTCGGCGAATTCCAGCAGCACACGTTCCTTCGCACTGAACAACGGCGCTTCGCGCCACACACTCAGCAGCAGAATATGATCGGCATAGTTGCCCAGCTTCATCAG
Organism: Paenibacillus sp. FSL P4-0338; assembly: GCF_038002365.1. NCBI lineage: Bacteria > Bacillati > Bacillota > Bacilli > Caryophanales > Paenibacillaceae > Paenibacillus > Paenibacillus sp. FSL P4-0338. The sequence continues at coordinate 2,478,356 of NZ_JBBOCG010000001.1, forward strand.
ATCCTTGCCATGCATATCCAGACAGAACGCACAGCCGTTGATCTGGGAGACCCGTATTTTAACCAGTTCATACAGCACTTTATCCTTGCTGCGGCTTCCTGCATGCTGCTCCAGCGCCATCATTGCCCGGAACGCCGGGCCGTTAACCTCACGATAATTCATTCGTAGACTCATATTGGGTCGCCTCCATTGTGGTTGTGTTGCTCTTCATAACTGTAGACAAGATGGAGCCGGATGTTGTGACAAAACATCCCCACAAACTCTCCCCACAAAGTGAAGTAATGCTTCGGAGTGAATTCAAATACTTTGCGGGGACCCCGAAAACATTACACAAAGTGAAGCTTTAGCTCGATGATGAATCAGGTCTTTGCGGGGGCCCCAAAACTCTGATTTTTTTCAAAAAAAAGCAGAACAGCGAAATTCCGCAGCCCTGCTCTTGTATACACTCTATACGCTCAGGTTCTTAGCCCTTCTCGAAGAGAATAGCCGCCAACCGGTAAGCAGCGCCGATAACAGGCAGATTCCGGACGAAGTCAGGAAGACTACATGCATCCCCGAGAGAAACAGCTCCGGATGTCCTTCCACCAGCCCGGTTACCCGGTAGCCGGCCTTACTGCTCATTACATTGAACAGGATCGAAGTGGCTGCGGTAATTCCGACAACCATCCCCACATTACGGACCAGCGAATTCACGCTGCCTGCCGAGCCCAGCTGTGTTCGCGGCACTGTGGACATAATCAGCGAATTGTTCGGTGAGCCGAACATCCCGCTGCCGATGCCGAGCATAGCAATCCAGACGCCGACCAGCATAACCGGGCTGCCCTCATGCAGCCGGGCCAGCCCGAACTGGGCTACCACCATCACGATCAGCCCTGCGAAGGTGAGCAGCTCCGAACCGATTTTGTCGGACAACGCCCCGCTTAACGGAGCAACTATCACCATACAGATCGGGTACAGCATAAGCAGGAACCCTGCATCGAAGGGAGACATGTTCAGCATATTCTGCGCATAGAACGGTGCGATAATATTGAAGCAGAAGTTCGAGACGAACACCAGAAAGGCACAGAATATGCTCAATGAAAACAAGGGATTCTTGAACAGGGTAAGTTGAAGCAGCGGCTGAGCACTGCGCTGCTCCACGATCAGGAAGACGATGAAGGTAATTACCGCAGCGGTGAGTGCGGCAAGAATCCGCGTATCCCCGTATCCAAGCTGCTGGCCGAGCAGTAGTCCTGCGAACAGAGAAACAATGAAGACGGCAAACAGCAGGCTGCCGGGAACATCAATCCCTGACTTCACACGTACCAGATCCTTCGGCAGCACCTTCCAGCCCAGCGCAATCGCCAGAATTCCAATCGGCACATTCACCCAGAAAATATACTCCCAGCCCATCGATGATACGATAATTCCGCCCAGGCTGGGCCCCGCTATACTGCCGAGGGACACGAAGGTTCCAATCAAGCCGAGAGCCTTGCCGCGTTCCGTTGACGGGAAAATATCCGTAACAATGCCCTGGCTGTTCGCCATGGTCATCGAAGCGCCGACCGCCTGCACTACACGCGAAGCAATGAGTAACGGCAAGTTGTGACTTAATCCGCAGAGCAGCGAGCCGAGGGTGAAGACGACCATGCCCAGCTTGAACATCTTGATTTTGCCGGCGATGTCGCCCAGCTTCCCGAAGAACAGAATCACTGAACAGATCGCCATCAGATATCCGGTTGTCACCCACTCCACCTGGGCTACCGGCAGCCCCAGCTCCTTCACCAGCACCGGCAGCGCAATATTCACAATACTTCCATCCAGTGTAGACATAAAAGTAAACAAATTAAGAACGATCAGAATCAGCCAGCGCTTCTTCTGTATCCCGGCATCCTCCTGATAGGTCGCCTCTAAGCTGCTCATCCTATAACACCTCTTGTATCCAATGTAATATAGTTGCACACGCAACAAACTAATCCTACACAGTGTACTGCAAATTAGTTGCGTACGCAACAAAATTACGGTAAGATCTGAGGCATACGGTTTTCTTAGGCAGGCTACCGTTATAATCCTCAGCGAGGTGTCCATTGTGACTTCAAATAAAGAACCGGTCATTGAACCAAACAGAGAACCAAACAGTGAACCGATCAGAGAACCCATCGGGAAGCTGATCTCCCATCTCCACCGTCAGAACCAAAAAATACTGGCCAAGGAGCTGCTTCCCTACGGAATCGGCAGCGGTGGCCAGCATAGCTTCTTGAAGCTGGTGTTGAGTCATCCAGGGATCACCCAGGATCAGATGACCAGCCGGATTAAATGCGATAAAGCGACAACTACCCGCTCCGTCAAGCTGTTGGAGGCCTCGGGATATATCGAACGCCGGACGGACCCGAATGACCGCCGCTCCTTCCTGCTGTATCCAACTCCCCAGGCGCTCGACTTCGCCCCTGTCTTCCAGGCGCTGCTGGACGATTTCAACCGCGAGCTGTCCATGGATCTCACCGAGAGTGAGCTGGATGTGCTGTTAGATCTGCTCCGCAAGGTCACCCGCAACTCAGACCGGCTGAACGGGCAGGGTTGAGTGTATTAATTAAGTGGAGAAAATCAGGCTGTCCTTGCTGTCCCCGGGTTCAGCTGCGAAGCGTGCATCTTGAAGCCTGCCCTCAGCGCGGTATTCACTCGGCAGCTTGCCGACATGCTCCCGGAACAGCTTGCTGAAATAACGCTCATCTCCGAAGCCGGACCGGCAGGCAATTTCACACACCGGGACAGGGGTCTCCAGCAGCAGCGCTTTCGCCAGCTCCAGCCGCATGCGCCGCAGGCACTCCCCGAAAGTCTCACCGGCAAAGCGGGCGAAGCACCGGCTGAAATAGCCGCGGCTCATATGGATGGCAGCGGCAACATCGCCTTGATTGATTTTATCCCCGGCATGGCTCCTCATATAACGCACAGCGGTGATCAGGCAGAGCATCACCTCTTGGCTCAGGCCCAGCTCAATCATCCGGCGCTGGACATGCCCCGCGAACTGATTCAGCCAGACTTGCCAGTGCCGCCAGTGCCGGTTGCACTCTGCCGCCAGCGCAAGCTGCTGCGCTTCCTCCGCTGTAAGCAGCAGCCGGCTCCAGCTCCGCAGCAGCTCCTGGCCAAAGTCCGCCACTGCCTCAGGGTCCGGCTGCTGCATCGCAACCCCGCTGAGGAACAGGTCCCATTCTCTCCGCTCCAGCGTCCAGCGGAGATTCTGCGCCTGTCCCAGCGCGGAAGGGCCGCCCGTCTCCGGCCGTTGCCGCACGGCCAGCGCCTGCAGTTCACCATAGTGCAGCCTCGGGACCGCCTGGCCGCCCGCAGCATAGAACAGCGCCTGACGGGCCGACTGTTCCAGCACCGCAGCGATTCTCTTCAGCGGCTGACCGCGCACCCCCTCCAGCAGCGCCGCTGTCCAGCTTGTCCCAAGCACCGCTCCCACCTCTCCTCCGATCCGCGCTGCATCCACAGGATACGGCAGCGGAGACAGCCACATCCCCTGCATAGCATGTAGTGTGGAATTTCTCACCAGAGACAGCGCATACAGCTGCTCTTCCTTTAGTTCCGCCGTAAGCGGCACATAGAGCAGCGCCTTGTCCTCAGCGATCACCCTATGCTCTGCCTTTGCAGGGGTGCTTTTGTTCCCGTCCTCCCACCTGATCCGCTCCACCAGTCTGCGGATGATTTCATCGGCATTCTCCGGCTCCAGCAGCGTCTTGACAATGTAATCCACCGCTCCCAGCCGCAGCGCCTCCTGCACCTCATCGAATTCATGATGGCAGGTCAGCACTACGCAGCGTATCGCGGGATACCGCAGCCTCACCTCTCGGATCAGCTCGAACCCGGTCATACCCGGCATCGACAGATCCACGAACAGCAGATCTGTCTCCTGCTCGCGCAGCAGCTCCAGCGCTGCTTGCCCGTCCCCGGCCTCTCCGGTAATCACCACCCCGAGGGACGGCCAATCCAGCAGTGAGATGAAACCCCTGCGCACCAGACGCTCATCATCTACGACAACAGCCTTAATCATCGAAGTCCTCCTTGCTTTTGATAGGAATAATGATTGATACTGGGTTCCGCTTTTCTCACCGCTCTTCGTGGAAGCGTTTCAATATATAGATACAATACCATATTTTGTTTATTCTGAAAATAAAAAGGCGGAACATAAAAAGAGCTGCTCACAGGCAGAATATCCGCCGTAGAAACAACTCCACTTCTGCTATTAGGTACTAGGCAAGACTACCCGCCCGACTTCTCTCCCGCTGTCCTCCCTAAAAAGCCGCCCGATTAGCCTCACGGCCCCTCACTCCCGGCTTGAACCGGAACAATCCGCCCGCCTGCGGCCAGCGTTCAAGCTCTTCTGCACTCATGTATCCGCATGCTGTAGTGATGTACAGCTCGTCCAGATTCTCGCCGCCGAATGTGCAGGAGGTTACGTAATGCGACGGAACCTCAATTCTCTCCAGTTGCTCGCCTGTATGGGGATTCCACCGCGAGATACAGCCCCCGCGCCAGTGGGCGACCCAGAGCATGCCTTCACTGTCGATCGTCATTCCATCCGGCCAGCCTTCGCCTTCCGCCAACTGGATGATCGTCCGGCGCCCGCTTACCGAGCCGTCTGCCAGCGAATAATCCATCACATCGATCCCCTTGGTCAACGTGTCAATGTAATACATGACCCCTAAGCTGTCGTTCCAGGCCAAGCCGTTGGAGATGCCGATTCCAGTCAACACCTGTCGGACCTTACCAGCGGATTCCATTACATACAGGCTGCCGTCTCTTCCCGCAAACCTTCTGTTCATCGAGCCGAACCACAACCGTCCACGGCTGTCGCATTTGGCATCATTCAGCCGGTTCCCGGGAATTCCGGACTCCACCACTGCCAGCAGCTCCACAGGCTGATGCTCCATTTATCTGTAGATCCCGTCCTCCATCGTCAGAATCCAGCCGCCTCGCTCCGCCGGTACGGCTGCACTTACCTTTCGCTCAAAGGAATGAATATCATCTGTACCCTTGCCAGGGTCATAGAGATGTAATTCATTGCTGTCAACATCCATCCAATACAATCTGCCCTTCCTGTGATCCCAATGAGGACCTTCTCCGAGTGCCGCCTTCGCAGCAACCACGCATTCCATCGTTCCGCTCAATATAAACCCTCCTCGAATAAATACTTTCTATGTACTACTGCCCCTCCAGCCTCCAACCTGACATACACCTGTCCGGTTCGCATGATATGCTAAATGCAGCACAATCCTATGAATGAGGTGACCCATATGAAGTTCGAATGGAGAAAACAAGACAAAGCCCTATACCTGCCTCCTGCCGAACCGGGACTGATTCAGGTACCCGCCTTCCCTTATTTCACCCTGCAGGGTGAAGGTAATCCCAACGGCAGCGCATTCGCGGAAGCAGTCGCTGTGCTGTATTCCTTATCCTACGCAGTCAAAATGCTGCCGAAAAAAGGCCCCGTACCCGAAGGCTACTACGACTACACCGTCTTCCCGCTGGAAGGGGTATGGGATCTCAGCGAAGCCGGACGCCGCTTAGCCGTTCTTGATAAGAACGAGCTGGTATACACCTTAATGATCCGCCAGCCGGATTTCCTGACCCCTCTGCTTGCCGCAGAAGTGCTGGAGCAGGTCAAGCGCAGTAAGCCGCATCCGCTGCTGGACAAGGCTGTCTTCGCCCGCTGCGAAGACGGCCTCAGTGTACAAATGACGCATATCGGCTCCTATGATGATGAACCGCACAGCTTTACCAGAATGGAGCAGTTCTGCGCTGCCCAGGGACTGCTGCGGGAGTCTCTCCTGCACCGCGAAATCTATATCTCGGATGCCCGACGTGCCAGCCCGGAGAAGCTGCGAACCGTGCTGCGGTTCAAGGCCGCCCGGCAGGATTAACGCTACATTTTCACCGTGTTCCGTACTATTGAGCTCTTATGAACCTCCAGCACCTCCCGGTACTCCACCGTCTCAATCTCGCAGCCGGGGCCGATCACAATACTTCCGCCCCGGACAGTCTGCGCCTGTGTATGCTGAAGCTCAATCTGATCCCCTTCGATCAGCCGGGCCGTGAAGCTCAGCTTCTTCCCGGGTCTGAGCAACGCGCCGGAACGGCTGCGCTTGATCGAGATCCTGCCGCCGCCGACCGTATCCGCTCTACAGGGGCCGAACAACGTCAGGTCGAGCTTCTCCGCATTGAGCAGTCCGCTGACCTCCAGGATTCCGGTAAGCTGCACCTGCTCTGCTTCACAATCGCCCGTAACTATAATCCCGCCGGTCAGCTTGATATCCTCAATCCGCAGCCCGCCGCCTGCCGTAAGCTCTCCTTGTCCGCGCAGGCTGGCTGCGTCCACCCTGCCCTTGGCCTCACACTCTCCGGTGATTTTGATATCCTGCGCCCGAAGATTGCCCTTAATCGCAACCTCTCCTGTCTGCGCCAGCTTATGGCAATCCACATCTCCGCCAAAGGTACATTCTCCCGTCACCTTCACATCCTTAAAAACTCCGCCGACAGAGCTCGAAGTCCCAAGTATCTTCAGATCATGACGTTCTACCGCTTCATTCACCGATCTTCTCCTCCTCTCCCACCTGGGCACCGGGATGTACAGTCAGTCCCGATCTATACTCCACCCGGCCAATCGAGCAGCCCTCTCCGATAATAACCGTCCCGCCTCTAACTACATCTGCACTCGCGTATTCCAGATCTAGCGTATCGCCCTCGATGAGCTTGGCCCGCAGCCCGATTTTGAGCTTAGGAATCATCCCGCCTAATAGTCTGCCCCAGGCTGCATTGCCTTTTTTGCGGATCACCAGGCTCTCTACGCCAATCTCCCCCGCCTCAGACTGCCCCTGTAGCCCGAACTCAATCCGGCCCGCACTGAGCAGGCCCCCCACCGTGAATACCCCTTCACCGGTCAGCTCCTCCAGTTCACAATCGCCCTTCAGCTTCAGCATCCCGTCCATTACACAGCGCTCTCCCCGCAGACTACCCTCTGCATTCACCACTCCATTCAGCTTCATTTCACCAACCTGCAGATTGCCCTTCAGATTGAGGGTTCCGTTCATCTCCAGCTCATCGGCCGTGAGGTCGCCCTTCTGTATCATCACGCCGTCGCAGCTATAGGTATGTGCGTGGAGCGCTCCGTTAATTTTACTGACGCCGTTGATATTCACGCTGTGATATCTGCCCCCGGCGGCTGTGTTGACCCCATCCATCACCAGATCCGGCAGTTCACTCTTCTCCATGGTCCAGCCTCCTCTAGTTTACTATTCCTTGCTCTATAAGCCGCCTTCACTCAAGCGCCCATTCAGTAGTTCCGCCAGATCGGCAGAACGAAGCCTGCTCACCACCCGTACCCCCTCATCGAAGGCCAACCCCGCGCCCGGCAATGCCATAATGAAGAAGCTAACCCCCATCTTCCGCACAAAAAACAGCTCCCACCCCTTCTCCCCGTATCCCGGCGCATGACTCTCCAGCGTCTGATAGAGCCGGTCTGCTTCCTCCCAGCTTAGCTCCCCCTTGCTGAGCAGACCATCTGCCGCGAATACATTCAGAATCTGCTCGAAGGTCAACGGTAAATCCTCAGCCTCCGGTCTACCGAACCGCTCCAGACTGCTAACCGTAACAATGTTACGTTCTTTTAGCTGGGATACGGTTAACCTTATTCTGTACGGGGATGCCGGCTCTGACAGCTTATCTGCCAATTCATCCAGGGAGAGATCATCCTTCTTTTGTAAAATATGCTGCACCCGCCCCAAAATCCGCGCACGCGGAAAAAAGGTTTCCTGTCCCGTAAAGGTAGATTTGCGGATGAACCATTCCTCAGGAATCAGCTGCTTCCGCTTCCAGCGGTACAATTGCCCGTAAGAGATTCCCGTCTCATCGAGCAGCTCTTTTTTGGAGATTAAATCCTCTTCCATATCACCACTCCTTGCATCTATCGTAACATAACACTGTTACGTTGTAAACTAACAAGCAGCCTGAAACTGCCCCCTCCTGTTCAAAGGCGGCTTCTCCTCTCCACTCATGCACAAGTAGAAACGGCATAGCCGTCCTTTTAAAGGACGGTACCGTTTCAGCGAGAAATAGAAGGATAACTTATCGTGTGAAACATATAAATACTTATATTTTCAAAAAACAGGGCAGACCCCAGCCCTTCCCCGGCTTCGGATCTGCCCTCTATACTCCATTCTAAGAACGCACAACGCCCTTCTGCCGCGCTTCCCGCAGCCATTTCGGGTACTCGTTGAACAGCCGGTCATACAGGTCCTCATCGCTCACCTCGTCCAGATCATCCAGCGCGAAGAAGTCGGCATTATCCACATAACGGCCCTGCAGATCATCAAGCTCACGGAGTACGCCATAATCCGCATTGCCCAGCCCTACAAACTGCCAGAAGATATTATGCTTCGAGCTCTGGATCAGCAGCTTCGATATTTTGGGCGTCTCATAGATGCCCCCGTCGCTGAAGAACACCACATAGACCGGCAGGTCGCCCGGCTCCTCCTTCGTATATTTCTTGATCAGATCCGCCATAACCACCGGCTCGTTGTTCCCGATGCCCAGTCCCCCGAACATCTTCGGTCCCGGATAGGTCCGCTTCACATAATCCTCATAGCCGTGTTCATTCACGCTCGGCATTCTCTTACTCTTGGTGGCGAAGAACCAGACATCCAGCATCCCGTCATCATCCATCTTAGCCGCCACAGCCAGCACCCGTTCAAAAGCCCGCTGCACGACTCCCTTCGCATATAATTGCGCCATAGAGCCAGATGCATCGAACACCACGGCCACCCTTGCCTTCTCCTGGTCAAGATTCTTCTTGCGCAGTGAAATTCCAACCTGCTGCTTCAGAAGATCAATCTTCGTCAAATTCAGTGCTGGCCGGGGAGCCTCCTCCTGGACTGCATCCTTAGGGGGTCCGCTGTATGTAGCCGCTGCTTCGGTATGGCCTGATACCGGCCCAGCCTCTGCTCCGCTGCCGTTATCCGGCGCCTCGTCTTCTACCTCAACCCCGTGCGCTTCCGCCAGCGGCTTCAGTCCGCCATGGAAGCCCCGTCCGACCGCGCGCAGCTTGAAGCCCCCGCCGTGGCGGTACAGCTCTGCCAGCACGAGCGAGGTCTCGGCATTGCCTTCCACAATCTCATACACCAGCTCCGTGTCCTTCCCTGCCGCGCTGATCCTGCAACCTCTGACATCGGCGAAGGTTCCGGGGCCGTCCAGCGTAGCCGCGAAGACACATTTATCGATGCCCGAGGCGCTAAGCGCACTTAGATCAATTGCGAACTCCCCGCTGTATTTATCAATAGAATTGAATACGACCGTGTGCTTGGGGTCAGCCGGCTGATTATAAAAGATAAAGAAATCATCGGACGGTACCTTCCCGTTCTCGCCCACCATGAAGCAGCTGATATCCAGAATAGCCGGAGAACTGCTGCAGGATATCTTCACGGTTGCCTGGGTGGAAGCCTCGTCCAGCTTCGCATTGGAGCCGCTTACCAGCTTGATTATATTAGGATTCATGAATGCACTCTCCTACTCTCTCATATGTAATTCCAGGATGTACCAGATCGCGTTCTGCAAAAAGGAGCAGACCATTCCCTGCTAAGGATATGTCTGCTCCTGGTTGATCAAAGACTATGACTCTCCATACAGCCGTTATCTCAGGCTATCTGCGGAGTGCTCTGCTTATAGCGATTCGATGGCTGCAGCCAGAAAAGTCTTATTCTTCAGACTTCTCAGCTTCGGCTGCTCCCTCGGCTGGAGCGGCAGCAGCTTCATCAGCCGGCTCTTCCATCACGAGCGGAGGCGAGATCCGTACAATCAACGTATCTTCAGGGGTAAGAATCTCCCAGCCTTCATGCTTCGGCAGATCGGATACCAGCAATTGATCACCGATCTCCAGGCTGCTAATGTCTACATCAAAGGAAGCTTCCAGCTTGTCCGGCAGGGTACGGATGTCCAGCTCATACAGCTCGATCTGCTGCACGCCGCCGCTCTTGACGCCGGCAGGGTCACCGGTGAAGTTGAAGGCTACCTTGGTATCCAGCTCCGCCTTCATATCAATCTGCTGCAAATCTACATGAAGCAGTGTACGGGATAACGGCTGGCGCTGCACTTCCTGAATAACTGCATTCTTCGAGCCGGAGCCCGGGAATTCGACCTTCAGGATGGCACGCGGGTTTTTGCCGAGAATATCATTAAGTGTTTTGGCATCTGCTGAGAAGGACTGGGTATCTGAACCTGCACCGTATACTACAACCGGTACAAAACCTTTACTGCGCTGGGAAGAATTCGATCCGGATCTTTCAGTCAAGCGTACTGTGGTATTCATGATATTTCCTCCTAATAGTTTTTTGAGCGCTACGCCCTTCGTTCGTAAAGCCGGGCAAATCGCCCGGGGGCGGCGTACGCCAAGTAGTGTCAGCATAGCTGCAATAAAAAACAAGACCAATTAGCCCTTATGTCTAATCAGTCTCTTATTAACCATATTTGCCTGCTATGGAATCAGTATAGCACCGGGAAATAAACAAGTCAAAATAGGGTATTTTTCAAATCCAATCCATATTTAAAAATGATTATGCTAAATAACAGACTAAAAATGGCCTCCGGTGCCGCTCTTCTCCTTTCTCGCTTTTTGCAGCACAGGGTAGTAAAATAAAAGCACTATATCCTGAATGGAGTGAAGATACATGGAACTGATTGCTAAGGGAGAAGGACGTTTCTATATCGCTGGTGACGGAAAAGACCTGGCCGAGATTACATACAGAACCGAAGAGAACACAGGGAATTTGGTGATTGATCATACCTTTGTCTCCGAAGATCTGCGCGGCCAGGGTGCGGGAGAGAAGCTTGTTCGGGCGGTTGTAGACCTGGCCCGTGAGCAGAATGTCAAGATTGCACCGGTGTGCCCGTATGCGGCCCATCAATTCGAGAAGCACACGGAATACAAGGATGTGCTCAAATAGGAGGAAGATCGTTTGACGAATACAGATACACTGACACAGATTGAAGAGCTGCAGCGGCGCTGCGAGCAATATGAGGGCATTGCCTTGAAGCTGAACTGGGACATGCTTCGGCATCCCGGAGAAGCAGGCGGTGCGCAATACCTGGTGACCTATGACAATGATGTGCTGACCGGATTCATCGGCCTGTACGGGATCAGCGGTGATATGGAGGTCTGCGGCATGGTCCGGCCGGGCTACCGCCGCCGGGGGATCTTCAGCTCCCTCTGGAAGCAGGCAGAGACCATCATCCGGCAGGACAAAATGAAGACACTGCTGCTGAACACCCCTGCGGCTTCGGCTTCAGGCAATGCCTATCTGAAGACCTTGCCGGTTGCCCTCAGCCATTCGGAGTTTCAGATGAAATGGGAGGGTAAGGGCAGCAAAGTCAGAGCCTCAGAGGTCAGTTCAGCCTCCGGCAATGTGCTGCTCCGGCCTGCTCGCCCTGAGGAGACGCCTCTGCTCATCGCCTTCGACTGCGACGGATTCCAGATGACCGAAGAGGACGCCGCTGAAATGTATGAGCTAAATGAACAGGAAGGCTCACAGGAGCACATTATCATTGAGCTAAGCGGCCAGCCCGCCGGGAAAATGCGCCTGTGGTCCGAGGACAACGAGACCTGGATCTACGGATTTGTGGTGGACAAAAAGCTGCGCGGTCTCGGCATCGGCCGGAGTGCCCTCCAGCAGACCATCGAGCGGGAGCAGCGGAATTATAACGGAGTGAATCTGGAGGTTGCGCTGGATAACCCGAATGCGCTGAAGCTCTATGAGAGCTGCGGATTCGTCGTGCTTAACCAGCAGGATTATTACACCTTTCCATTGAACAGCTAGCTTGGCAAGGAGTTTCAATAAGCATAAAGCATACATTGGATTCGTGCGCCTGCGTATGAGCACAATGTATGCTGTTTTTCGCATACAATTCCTAAACAAGCAAAAAGCATCCCCTCACGGTCAAATGACCCGGAAGGAGATGCTTTTTGTGTCGTCTTCATTTCAGCGTCTGCTTCTACATCAGTCCATAGCCCCGCACCTGGGCTTCATCCCGGTCACTGCGGCGGTTGCTGCATTTCACGCAGCCTGCTGCCTGCTCTTCCCGCTCCAGGAAGACAGACAGCAAGCGCACATAATCCAGCGATTCCTGCAGGGGCATGTCTGCCCCGTCATACAGCTGCCTGCGGCCATCCAGCAGCGAGTAGATGGCGATCGTCTCCGCCGGCTTCCCGTAAGCCTTATGGCAGAATACATTCGCCATATGCAGAAATCCGGTAATCACCTGCTGGTCAGCGTGTACCATGAATTTCTGGATATTCAGACTGCGTCCCGTAAGCTCCGAATTCCAGGCCAGCTGAAAAATCACCGCCAGCTCAATCTCAAGCTCCCGGACAGGAACATGCCACTGCTCGAAACGCATCACCGGAATCTCCCGGGCGAAACTGCCCGTGACTATCCGCATCAACTCATCGGCCACTGCCTGCTTGACATCCCAGTAATGCATTAGGGAAGGAAAATCGTTGCCCTTCGGCGGCCAGCGGCGCTCCAGCAGAAACTGGACCGGCGTCTCCCGGCGCACCTCGGGCCGGAGACTGTAGAAGTCATTAAGCGTATGTCCGACTGCATATTGAACCTGCTGTCTCCAGCGGGGAAGGCCGGTAGCAGGAGCTCCGCTGCCGGCCACCTCGGCCCCGCCCAGCATGATGTGCTCCATGCGGTAATCATTCAGGCGTCTATACCGGCCAGCTTCAGTATCCGGCTTCGTTCCTGTGAAGTCTCCTGCCGCCGCGCCCATCCTTAAGAGACCGCCGCGCAGGTCTCGATGAACTGGCGCCCGTAGGTGCGGCAAGCCTCTTTCTCCGCTGCATTCGGACCGTATTCAATCTTCAGGCTGGGCTGCACAATCTCGGCTCCGCGCTCCTTCAGCTTCTCTTCAATCTGATCCACCGCTCCGCAGTAGATCTCGTACCCGGTATCTCCGCTTCCGAAGGCCGCCGCCTTACAGGCGCTAAGATCAAGCCCATCCAGCTCTTCATAGAAATCCAGGAATTCATCCGGCAGCTCGCCGTCTCCCCATGTGTATGCTCCCAGCAGTACAGCCTCATAAGCTTTTATCTCATCCGCATTACAGTCGGTGACCGATTTCAGTACCGCCTCTCCGCCTGCCGCGCGTATTCCTTCCACGATCAGTTCAGCGATTTCCTCCGTATTGCCAGTTAAGCTGGCATATGCCACTAGCACTTTAGCCATGACTTTAATCCTCCCAAGGTACAAATGAAATTATTCTCTATATCCGGTCTCCTAAGCCAACCTCGTCTTGCTTACTTCACGCTGTGCTAATCTCATTCTATTTGATAATGATTATCATTGTCAACAATTAAAAAGCGCTTCTGCTCTTATCCTGGTCATCCTTCCCGCACAACACAAACAGCGCCAGCTCAGGACATAACTGCTGCCCGGAGCTGACGCTGCTCATTATTGCTTTTGTCATATGAAGTGTGGAACGATTAATACCCGCCTTCCAGCAAGGTAATTGCGTTGCCGTCGGGATCACGGAAATTCATCTCTTTACCGCCGTACTCCATGGTTGCCGGAGGCTGGCAATCCAGTCCTTTCGCCTTCAGCTGCTCGTACGTTTCATCCAGACTCCCGCAGGAGAATACCAAATTAACGGTTCCGGTAGTAAGGTTCTCCCACTTGTCAGCGTTCCATATAATGATGCCGGGCTGGCTGGCGTCTATCGCAATTTTGGCCCCGCCAGCTTCTCCATAGCCCTCGAATGGAACAGGAATGCCGAGTACCTCCGAGTAGAATGCTACCAGAGCTGCGGGGTCTTTACTGTACAGATTGATGCCGTCAAATGTTGTGATCATAATGATATCCTTCCCTTCATTGCTTGTGATGTGATCGGGCTGGTGTCAGCCGTTCTATGCTCATTGTACTTCTGCCTGCATGGCTTGTATTGCAAAAAAACGACATCAGCTCCGGGCATGGCTCAGCGCATCCAGCGGGGTCTTGCCTGCGAATTTCTTGAAGTTGTTGATCAAATGCGACTGATGGCTGTACCCGTAGGTGAACACTAGATCCTGCATTACACCTTGGGTCTGCTCAGAACGGTACAGATCCAGCCAGACATTCTGGAAGCGGATCAGATCGGCCACTTTTTTGGGCGGAAGACCGATATGCTGCCGGAACAGCCGTTCAAGCTGGCGGCTGCTTAAGCCCGAGCTGCTCTCCAGTGCCCCTGCCGTCATGATCCCGCGTGAAGTAAGCAGCCTATGAACCGCGTTCATCATCCCGTCACTGCTCCGATTTCCCCGTTCCAGTCTACGCAGAAGGAAGACTTCAGCAGCAGCAATGCGCTCAGTCATTGTACGGATATGCTGGAGCCTGTCTCCCAGTTCCTTACGGAAGGTCCGGAAATAATGCTCTACCGGAACATGCACATTCAGTACCTCTGTCAGCGGCTCGTCTGCGAAGAGATGAACGGCCCAGAAATGAAACCGGATAGCGAAACGCTGCGCCGACATAGGCTGTGCTGCTTGTCCTGTCTCGAACGGACTGTCATTAATCCCGCAAAAAATACCGCCCGACTCCCCTGTCCGCTCATCCCATTCCCATATAATATCCATGCAACTGTCAGGTATAACGGTCTCCGTCCGCTGCGGCGGCGGGGGCTGTGCTCCTGATCCCCAGAAGCAGCGGATATACGGCTGAAGCAGCCTGCCCGGCAGATACTCGCCGCCCCCGGCCGGATTGGCTGTAATCGGATGATACAGCGCCGAAAGATTATACAACTGAGTGCAGCCTCCTTCCCTTGCTGTAACCTTGTATTCAGATCATACACAATCCCTGTACGAAGCGCCAGAACGCCAGCTTTTCGATGGAATAAGCGCTCTGCTTATCGAATGATTATCTTGTAAACGGATCTGTCCTGCATTTCCTGGTAATATTATACGCCTGCTGCTTGTTGGCTACACTGGGAATAGTCGCAGCTTTGCAACCATTTTGTTTGTAGCTGCGGGCTTAAATGTTGTACAATAAAGGCTAAATGACTTTTTGAAGGATGGATTAATAATGTATATAGCCAGTGATTGGAAAGACTATGAAGTGATCGATACCGGGGGCGGGGAGAAGCTCGAACGCTGGGGCGATATTATCCTGCGCCGGCCGGACCCGCAGATCATCTGGCCGCTGGCCAGCGAGAGCGCCAAATGGCGGGATGTGCACGGACATTATCACCGCAGCTCCGCCGGAGGCGGACAGTGGGAGATGAAGAAGACGATACCGGAGGACTGGAAAATCAGCTACGGCAAGCTGAAGTTTAACCTCCGCCCGACGAACTTCAAGCACACCGGGCTGTTCCCGGAGCAGGCGGCCAACTGGCGCTGGATGATGGACAAGATCGCAGCGGCTAACCGCCCGATCTCCGTCCTCAACCTGTTCGCATATACCGGCGGAGCCACTGTTGCGGCAGCAAGTGCCGGAGCCTCCGTCGTGCATGTTGATGCGGCCAAAGGAATGGTGCAATGGGCCAAGGAGAATGTAGCCCTGTCCGGTCTTGCTGACAAGCCGCTCCGCTTCATTACCGATGATGTATTCAAATTCGTCCAGCGCGAACAGCGCCGCGGCAGCAAATACGATGCTATTATTATGGACCCTCCGTCCTACGGAAGAGGGCCGGGCGGAGAAATGTGGAAGCTCGAATCCAGTCTCTATCCCTTCCTGGAGAGCTGCATGGAGATAATGAGCGACCGTCCGTTATTCATGCTGATTAACTCCTACACGACCGGTATCTCGCCAACCGTACTGCGCAACATGCTGTCGATGACCATGGGTAAGCGCTATGGCGGCAAGCTGAATTCCGGTGAGATCGGCTTGCCGATTACAGCCTCCGGCATGAATCTGCCTTGCGGAATTCTGGGCCGCTGGGAGGCGTAAGCCATGACCGGAACGAATAACGGTACAGCAGGAGAGTCCGGCAGCAGCCCCTCCCGGTTCGAGATTCTCTATGAGGACAACCATCTGCTAGGCATTGTTAAGCCGGTCAACATTCCCGTTCAGGAGGATGCTACAGGCGACCCGGATCTCCTGACCCTGCTGAAGGAAGATGTGAAGGAACGCTACGCGAAGCCGGGCAACGTCTTCATGGGACTGGTTCACCGGCTTGACCGGCCTGTAGGCGGGGCGATGATCTTCGCCAAGACCTCGAAGGCAGCCTCCCGGCTATCTGCGAGTGTCCGCACCCATGCCTTCCAGAAGGTGTATCTGACAGTGGTGCATGGTCAGCTTCCGGGCGCAGAGGGCCGGCTGGAGCATACGCTGCTGAAGGACCCTAAGAGCAATACCGTCCAGGCTGTCCGGGAGGGGACGCCGGGCGGCAAGCAAGCCATCCTTGATTATACCGTGATCGGTACCGCAGAAGGCTATTCTCTGGTGAGGATTGACCTGCTGACCGGCCGCTCCCACCAGATCCGCGTTCAGCTCAGCAACATTGGCTGTCCGCTCTATGGAGATCAGAAGTACGGCGCGGCCGTGAACAGACCGGGACAGCAGATTGCCTTATGGTCCGCTCTCACCCGGTTCCCGCATCCGGTGACCAAAGAGGAAGTGGAGCTGCTCTCCCTGCCTCCCCGGTCCTATCCCTGGAATCTATGGACTCCGCAAATTCAAAAGCAGGCTATCCTTTAACGGACAGCCTGCTTTTTTACATTAATAAATGAATAGGTTCTCAGTTGGTGCTTATACGGACTGTACCGAAGCTGCGGCGTCCACTGCCGGGGCAACCGCCATCTTTCCCATAAGGTAGAGCAGCAGCTGCTGGTTATGGGAGGAAATGGGGTCCAGCGCTTCTGCAAAAAAGTCACTGCGGACCTTCAGTCCGCGCAGCGTCTCCTGCTGGCCTGTCTCGGTGATGCTCACCCAGACAATTCTGCGGTCCGCGGCATCGCGTTCACGAACAATCAGATTATGCTTCTCCATCCGGTCAAGCAGCATCGTCACGGCCGCCGGGCTGGTCGCCAGATGAGGGGCCAAATCAGAAGGCTTCATCGCATCACGCTCCTGCAGCAATTCCAGTACGGTTAGCTGGGCATCAGTCAGTGTAGGGGCAAGCTTGCTGTCCATATGTAGCTTATAGTCCTTTAATATCTTATGCCAGATTTTACTGAATTCAGTGGAGTGCACACTTATTCCTTCCTTTCCTGCGGATCTCTATCCGGTATATTAACTTTTTCGCCAGAAAAATTCCAAATCCTTCAAGGACGAAAAATAAAATCTTATCTGCAACTGTTGCCCCCAAATTAAAAGCGCAGGCAACCCGTTACTCCTGAGCTGCCCGCGCCATTCCATGCGGTCTTATATTCTTACTTGACGGCCTGAAAAAGAATAGAGATCTCGTCCTTCTTCTCGACAGCAACCAGCTGCTTGCCTGTAGAACGGCGCTCAGCAATCGGTGCCGACTCGGAGGAGAACGAATGTACAACGCCGCTCTGGGTGATAGCGGTCAGCTCCAGCGGCTCCTTGCAATAGAATGCGCCTGCCAGCCTGCTGCCATTCGGGCGGACACGCTTGCCTTCCTTGAACTCGAAGGTTGGCATCCCTTTGCCTCCGCGGCTCTGGGAAGGATAATCCACCATCAGGGAACGCTTGGCATAGCCGATGTCGGATATAGCCAGAATCTCGCCTTCATCCTCACTGACCCAGAAGCAGGAGACCACTTCATCTCCTTCACGGAGCTGTATTCCCCTAACTCCTGTGGCCACCCGGCCCATAGGATTCACTTCATTCTCACGGAAACGGATGCTCATACCGTCACGGGTAACCAGCACGATGTCCTTGTCACCCCTGCTCTGCGCGACTGTAATGATCTCATCGCCTTCGGCCACCTTGCAGGCGGCAACGGCTCCGGAACGGCTTGTGGAGTACTCCTTAAGCTCTGTACGCTTCACCTGGCCCTTGCGGGTGATGAAGACCAGACTTGCCTGCGGATCCTCCAGGTTGCCGACTGGCAGCACACTGACGACACCGTCTCCCTTCGCCAGTCCGAGCACGTTAACGATGGCCGTCCCCGGATCTTTCCATTTGAACTCTGGAATCTGATGAACGGGAAGCAGGAAGTATTGACCCTTGCGGGTGAAGACCAGCAGGCTCTCCCGGGTATTCAGATCCAGCAGCTTGACGATATGATCGCCATCCTTCACACCTGAAGAGTGGCGCTCCCCGCCCGAACGGGTGAATGACAGCATACCGGTCCGCTTGATATAACCGTCCGCAGAGAGTGCAACCAGCACATCCTCCGCATTAACCAGAACCTCCATGTTGACCTTAAGCTCCTCTACCTCTCCCTGAATCAGGGAACGGCGGTCGATTCCGTATTTGTCACGGATCTCCAGCAGCTCCTTGCGGATAACGGTAATCAGCTTCTTGTCGCTATCCAGAATCCCCTGAAGCACAGCAATCCGGGCCAGCATCTCATCCAGTTCCTTCTGAAGGGAGTTAATCTCCAGATTAGTGAGGCGGTAGAGCTGCAAGGTAAGGATGGAATCCGCCTGCCGTTCGCTGAAGCCAAACATCCATACCAGATTATTCTGGGCATCCTGACGGTTCTTCGAAGCTTTGATGGCAGCGATGACTTCATCCAGAATATTCAGCGCCTTGACCAGTCCCTCCAGGACATGGGCACGGTCCTCCGCCCGTTCCAGATCGAACCGGGTACGGTGGGTGACCACTTCACGCTGATGGGCAATGTAGGCTTCAAGGATCGCTTTGAGCCCCAGCTGCTGCGGAGCCTTATTAACTATGGCAACCATATTGAAGTTGTAGGTGACTTGGAGGTCGGTTTTTTTGAGCAGGTAGGCTAAGACGCCTTGTGCATCTGCCTCCTTCTTCAGCTCCACCACGATGCGCAGGCCCTCACGGCCGCTCTCATCGCGGACCTCGGCGATTCCTTCGATTTTTTTCTCCAGACGGATGTTCTCCATGGAGGTCACCAGCCGTGACTTCACGATCTGGAAAGGCACCTCGGTGATTACGATCTGCTGCTTCCCGCCGCGCAGGTTCTCAATCTCCGTCTTGGAACGCAGATAGATACGGCCTTTACCGCTTCGGTAAGCATCCATAATGCCGTCTCCGCCCATAATGGTTCCGCCTGTCGGGAAATCCGGCCCTTTGATGAAGGTCATGATATCCTCCAGTGCAATGTCCGGCTTCTGCATGACAGCAATACAAGCGTCAATGACTTCCCGCAGGTTATGCGGGGGAATCTCCGTGGCGAATCCGGCTGAGATCCCGCTGGTCCCGTTCACCAGCAGGTTCGGATAACGGGAGGGAACCACCACCGGCTCCTTGGCCGTATTATCGAAGTTGTCCTTGAACAGAACGGTGCGCTTCTCAATATCGCGCATCATCTCCATGGCAATCGGAGACAGACGCGCTTCTGTGTAACGCATTGCCGCTGCCGGGTCATCATCCATGGAACCCCAGTTGCCATGTCCATCTACCAGCACATGCCCCATCTTCCACGGCTGTGCCATCCGCACCATCCCGTCGTAGATCGAGGAGTCCCCGTGGGGATGGTAGTTACCCATGACATCACCGACGGTTTTGGCTGACTTGCGGTATGGCTTATCCGGCGTATTGCCGGAATCGTACATGGCATACAGAATCCGGCGCTGCACGGGCTTCAGCCCGTCGCGCACATCGGGGATCGCCCGGTCCTGAATGATATATTTGGAATACCGGCCAAACCGGTCACCGACGACCTCTTCCAGAAAAGCCGGCAAAAATTGCTCTGATAAACTGCTCATATCCTCTTCACCTTCTGTTCCTCATTCTGTCCGCTTTTTTAAAGATTGATGATCTGACCGCTGCGCTCTTGCGTTAATAAATTCAAAAACCAAACAATATTTTGATAACAGGTAAGACCGTAACTGCGGTGATTTTGGCCTTCGGCCGCTGTTGTCTCCAGATTTTCTGATTTAGAACCGCTGATCGCGGTAAAAATCCGGAGACAAAGGCGGACGCTGACGCTCCTACAGTTCCAAAATCCCCTCCGTTACTTTCCCTTGTATCAGTTTAACAAAACATAGTTCACAATCCATTGAATTCAAGAACCAACCGCTGCGCGTAAACCAATCATCAAAAAATTAAAACGCGGAAGTAATCGTCACTTCCCATTACTCTCTTACATTTACTCCACGATCTCCGTGAAGTCGACGTTCTCGACAATCCAGCGCTTGCGCGGATCGACTTTATCACCCATCAGAGTGGAGACGCGGCGTTCGGCTTTGGCGGCATCCTCGATCTGCACCTGAAGCAGCGTACGCGAATCGGGATTCATCGTGGTCTCCCACAGCTGGTCCGGGTTCATCTCACCCAGTCCTTTGTACCGCTGCAGCTCGAAATTCTTCCCGAATTCCTTCAGATAATTCTGCAATTCCTCATCGCTCCAGGCATAGCGGACCGTCTCCAGCTTACCCGATTTACGCGTCAGCTTATACAGCGGCGGCTGAGCGATATAGACTTTACCGGCATCGATCAGAGGCTTCATGTAGCGGTAGAAGAAGGTCAGCAGCAGCACCTGGATATGCGCTCCGTCCGTGTCGGCATCGGTCATAATAATGATTTTGGAATAATTGCTGTCCTCCACGGCAAAATCAGGCCCGATTCCCGCACCGATTGCCGAAATAATCGCCTTGTATTCATCGTTCTTCAGGATATCCAGCAGTTTGGCCTTCTCCGGGTTCATCGGCTTGCCCTTCAGCGGCAGGATCGCCTGAATCTTGGAATCCCGGCCCTGCTTCGCAGAGCCTCCGGCCGAATCGCCCTCCACGATGAAGATCTCGGTACGTGTAACGTCCTTGGACTGTGCAGGCGACAGCTTGCCGCCCAGGTTCGAGCTCTCGCTGCGTTTCTTGCCGCTGCGGATCTCATCACGGGCCTTACGGGCCGCTTCACGGGCCTTGGAGGCCTGAATCGATTTCTTCAGCAGGCTCTGCGCCACCTGGGGGTTTTCTTCCAGGAAGCGGGCCATTTTCTCCGAGACAATGAAGTCCACGGCACTGCGGGCAGAAGCACTCCCCAGCTGATCCTTCGTCTGTCCGACAAATTCCACATCCGACATCTTGATGCTGATGACCGCCATCATGCCTTCGCGCAGATCATTGCCCTCCAGATTCTTGTCCTTCTCCTTGAGCAGCTGCGTCCGGCGGGCGTAATCATTCAGCACACGGGTATAGGCTGTCTTGAAGCCTGTCTCGTGTGTCCCCCCGCTGCGTGTAGGTATGGAGTTCACGAATGAAGCAATGGTCTCCGTATATCCCGCATTATACTGCAGCGCGATTTCCACTTCGATCTCGTCCTTCTCGGAGCTGAAATGGATCACATCGTGCAGGACATCCTTGCCTTCATTGAGGAATTGCACGAACTGGCTGGCGCCGCCTTCATAAAAGAATTCATCCTGACGCCCGCTGCGCTCGTCGCTCAGATTGATCCGCAGCCCTGAGTTCAGGAAGGCAATCTCCTGCACCCGTTCCGCCAGCGTATCATAGTTAAACGATATCCCTGCGGAGAAGACGCGAATATCCGGCTTGAAGGTAATCTTCGAACCGGTTTTATTCGTATTCCCCAGTATCTCAAGACCGGTTACAGGCTCACCGACATGCTCTTTGCCACTCTTGTCGACCCAGTATTCAAAGCGCTGGCGGTGAATTTTGCCTTCCCGGTAGATCTCTACTTCCAGCCACTCGGACAACGCATTGGTTACCGAAGCCCCGACACCGTGCAGGCCGCCCGACTTCTTGTAGCCAGAGCCGCCGAATTTGCCGCCTGCATGCAGAATAGTGAATACCACCTGCGGCGTTGGGACTCCTGTCTTGTGCATTCCGGTTGGTATTCCGCGTCCGTTGTCAATCACGGTTACCGATCCGTCTTTGCGGAGGGTGATATCAATCTTCGAGCAAAACTTCGCCAAATGCTCATCTACGGCATTATCTACTATTTCCCATACTAAATGGTGCAGACCCGAGGAACTCGTACTGCCAATATACATGCCGGGCCGTTTGCGGACCGCAACCAGACCTTCGAGCACCTGAATGTCGTCAGCATCGTATCCAGTCCGGGCTGCTTCGCCGTTCTTAGAGACTTTTGCAAACATATCGATCTGTTCGAGCATTCATGCTCCTCCTTCTCTTGTCTTCCTATCTCTCTAAAATGCAAACAAACGTTTTCGTTCACTTTGTACATTCTAATTCAAAATATCCCGTTTCGTAAAGACGGCGAATGAAATGATTACGGCCGCAAGCCCCCAAATGCCCAGAACCGCCATCGAAAAGCCCAGTGTCATGCCCTCAATCGGCGCAGGAGTGCCCGCTAAATAAGTAGTCAGCTCCATGTTGACCATAAATAAATATTTGGCCGCCGTCCAGGCGGAAGCCATGTTGGTCAGGATGGTTCCAGCAATCAGCGCCGCCATCATCACTACAATGCTCGCAGCCGTGCTGCGGACCAGCACCGATACCATGAAGGCCAGCAGGGCCACTACGATGCTGACATACCAGATCAGACCGCCCTGCATCAGCAGGTACTTCCACTGCTCTACGGCATGAACCTTAGTCATATCCACAGTATCACCGTTTAGCTGGAAGCCTGTGAAGACCGGAACATTGAACCCCTTATAGCCAAAAGCCAGCCCCGAGATCAGATAGCTGATTACGAATACGGACAGGACTATTAGCGAGACGAACATCAGCAGCGCCGCCATTTTGCTGAACAGCACCTTCCAGCGTCTGACCGGGCGGGTCAGCAGCATTTTGATCGTGCCTGTCGTCCGCTCCCCGGAGACCAGGTCGGAAGCAACCGCCATGATCAGCAGCGGAATAAACAGAGAGACGGAATTATTGACAAACTCCCGGGTGAACGTCACTCCGCTCGGCTCATTCGGATTCACATCATGATCCAGATAATACTGTAATTGCTGGAGGAAAATCCGCCGGTACGATTTCCATTCCTCCGGTATCCGGTCGCTGCCGAGTGAGTTCTGGTTGTCGGTAATCTGCTGCTGGATCTCCAGTCTCCAGTCAGAGTTAAATTTGTCACGGCTGCGTTCGGCTATACGCATTTGTGCATAGGTAAACATTGGGACCAGCACGAGCAAGATGAGCAAGATGACATAGAAACGTTTCTTTTTAATAATCTTCAGACACTCATTTCGGATGAGCGGCAGCAGGTTAGTCAATGGCTTCACCTTCCGTTAGCTTCAAGAATAGCTGTTCCAGTGTAGGGTTGATTTTATGCACAGCCCGGACTTCCACCTCTTGTGCAACCAGCACGGCGACAATCTCCGGGATCAGCTCCTCGTCCATCACCGTAACCAGGGAATTCACGCCCATGCCTGCGATGACCGAGTCATCCAGGGTAACCTCGTCCAGATGAAGCAGAGCGATATCCGGCCGGCTAGCCATGATGTCTCTTGCCCGCTGAAGCGGCTCCAGCTCCCACAGGACATACGGTGAGTTACGGGCAACCAGCTCGTCTACAGCGCCTACAGCGAGTACGCGGCCTTTACTGATAATGGCTACCCGGTCGCACAGCAGCTGAATTTCGCTCAGTAAATGACTGGACACAAAGACCGCCAGTCCTTCGTCTGCCAGCTTACGGATGAATTCGCGCAGCTCCTTGATCCCCTTGGGGTCAAGGCCGTTGGTCGGCTCATCGAGAATCAGCAGCCGGGGACGGCCGAGCAGGGCTTGGGCAATACCGAGCCGCTGGCGCATCCCGAGCGAATACGTGCTGACTTTATCCTGAATGCGCTGATCGAGCCGCACGATTTCAACGACCTCGTTAATCCGCTGCGCGTCTACTCCGGGTTGCATACGGGCGAAATGCTGCAGGTTCTCCCAGCCCGTCAGATACGTATAGACCTCGGGATTCTCGACGATCGAGCCGACGTATTGCAGCGCTTTTTCCGGATTCCGGTTCACATTGTAGCCGCAGACGGTAATCATCCCTTCACTCGGGCGGATCAGATCCACCAGCATGCGGATGGTTGTGGTTTTGCCGGCTCCATTCGGACCGAGAAAGCCGAAAATCTCGCCTTTTTTCACATCAAACGTGACATCATCTATAATCCATTTGCGGCCGATTTTTTTGCGGACACCCCGGGCGGACAGGACGACTTCTTCCCCCGGTGCCTCATGAATAGTTCTCGCCATTTTATACAGCTCCTTGCCACAGTCATTTCTGTTCGAATAATCTCTTGATCAACGAACTGCTTGTACAATCCGCTCGCTCATCCGCTGATAACCGTCCCCGTTCGGGTGAAAATGATCGCTCGACAGGTATTTCGCCAAATGGCGGTCAAACAGGTCAAAGGTCGGGACCAGCGTCATGTTCTGATGTCTGTTGATCATATCCATCGCCGCATTATTCCACGCCGTTACCGCCTGATTACCGGGAATTAGCAGCCCCTCGATATCTCCGAAGGGATTATACAGTCCGATGTAATAGACCTGGGCCTGCGGATTCACTTCTGCAACTGTATCCAGTATGCTGCCCAGCCGTTTAGCGGCCCCGGGCAGAGCGGAGAGGAGCGATTCCGGGGTCAGATCACCCGCAGATGCGGTTGGAACCGGCGCTACGCCTTCTACCTTGTTATTCGCAGGGGCTGTGCTCTGAGGTGCCGTTTGCTCCGAAGGCTTCGCTGAAGCGGCTGCTTGTCCGCTGCTCCCGCCTGTGCCCAGAATATCCGAGCCCCGGAACAGATCGTTCCCGCCAATGGAGATCAGGATCACATTCGCCTGACGCAGCGCGTACTGCACCCCTTCCTCTTGAAGCTTGCTCTGCAAGGCAGCTGTGGTCAGGCCGTTAATGCCCATATTGCCCAGCAATTCTGCCTTTCCTCCATTGGCCGACAAGGCATCCACGGTCCGCTTAACAAAGCCCTGCCCAGAGTTGTCGCCGGTCCCTTTGGCCAGCGAATCGCCAAGCGCCAGGATCTTGTATTCGTCACTTACCGCGGCTGCCTTTGCAGCCGTCTCCTGCGGAAGGGAGGAGAGGAATTGCTCCCCCTTCGGGTTCATGATATCGCCCACTGCATACACAAATCCTGTAATCAACAGTAAAGTTGCCAGGATGGACACCAGGCTCACTGTCCTCCAGGTCCATTTGGAATCATTCAATGCTATCCCTCCATCTGCCGTACTCTTCTGCTTAGCCCATTATTCACAGCATTATTAACTATGTAGATAAACATAATTCTTCTTTGCACAATTTGCAAACGAAAGAGGTGAGTTTAGGTGGGGGGCACGGCTGCGGTGATTTTGGACTTACGGCCGCTGTTGTCTTTGGATTTCCTGATTCAAACCGCTCCTCGCGGTAGAAATCCAAAGACAAAGGCGGACGCATTCGCTCCTACAGTTCCAAAATCCCCTCCGCCGCTTCACACCTAAACGGTGAAAGCAGTAGGGCGGCACGATAGCGCTGCGCTGATCGTGCAATGACCGCGTACTGCGGCACGATAGCGCTACGCTGATCGTGCAAAGACCAATATTACTTCCATATCCTAAAAAACATAAAAACGCCCCCCGGCAGTGCCGGAGGGCGGAGTTAACGTTACTTTGAGATACTTCGGATTATTTACCGATAAATTCCTGGACCCAGTAGTTATTATCGAAACCAACGCCGATATAGTTGAAATTCGCGCTCAGGATGTTAGCCTTATGACCCGGACTGTTCATCCACGCCGTCATAACTTCCTGAGGGGTCTTCTGGCCCATAGCGATATTCTCACCAGCCGCCTTATACGTAATGCCGAAGGCCGACATCATATCGAAAGGTGATCCGTAGGTTGGAGAAGTGTGTGAGAAATAGTTGTTCGAGCGCATGTCCGCTGCCTTCGCCGCAGCCACTTTGTTCAGGCTGTCCAATGCAGAGACAGGGGCTAGTCCAGCTGCAGCGCGCTCTTTGTTCACCAGAGCAACTACTTGCTGTGTGTAACTTGAGGCGTTAGTACCAACCGCAGGAACTGCAGATGGAGCCGGAGCCGGGGTTACCACAGGTTTTGCAGTGGCAACGGGTGCCGGTGCTGGCTTAGCTGTTGCTGCCGGGGCTGCTGTAGCCACTGGTGCAGCTGTGACAACCGGCTTAGCCGGAGCTACCGGCTGTGCTGCCGGGGCAGCTGCAACTGGCGTTGTGTATACAAAGGTTTTAGTGACAGTGTAAGTATTACCACCCAGTACAAAAGTCTTCGAATTGTTCTGCGTGAAATATTCCATGAGCTGTGTGAAATTCATATCTGATCCGGCTGCCGTAGGGGCACCGGCTGCTGCTGCGTTTGCTTGTAATGGAAGAGAAATGCCAAGCGCCATAACTGCGGCTACGCTTCCACCTATCACTCTTCTCAAAGTATTGCTTTTCATTCTGCCATCTCCTTAATCTTTGTTGTGGTATCTCGTGCTGCCAGGGGTGTCGGTCCACAAATGTTACAAAGTTGTAATCTGTTCCTAAGTCATTGTAACACAAAACTATCAGCAGTGCGCTTCTAAATTTTGTAATTTTATAGATAAAGAGGCTTGTCCCCTCCAGCAGCGGCATATGAAACAGCATTGCCGTCCTTTTCAGGACGGCTGTGTCTACCCTATATATCGGCGCTTCTATAGAGATTGAGCATAGAAAATACTTAAAGGGGAAGTGGTGAAGGAAAATTTTGGAACTGTAGGAGCGATAGCGTCCGCCTTTGTCACCGGATTTGCACCGCAAATTGCGGTACAAATTAAGAAATCTGGGGACAACAGCGGCCGGAGGACCAAACATTCTCTGGAGTCACGCCCACCCCTATAAGAAAACTTCAAAGTACAATCGATATAATATTTATTTTAATGAAAAGACTGCCAGAACTCCCCTTCGGTCGAAATCAGGCCCATAATCTCTGCATACGGAATGCGGAAGGTTGGGAATCCTGCCGAATAAGGAGCAATCTCATAAGGGGCAAAATACAGATACAGCGCCTCCGCATCCACATAAAAGGGCTGATCCGCTGTGATACCTTTATACGTATCAGGGAAAACATAGGAATACTGCGGATCATTCGCAATCTGCTTGCCGACAATGTCACTGAGCTTCTGCACATATTTGCTGCCGGGCTTGAATAGATCGCTGAGCGTGTAGAATTTGCCGGTGCGCAGGTTGATATGCTCGTAGATCCGGGTAGGCATGCCGTGCGCAGCGCCGAACGGAAAATGATAACCGCTAAGCTCCAGCACCAGCAGATTCTTGCGGAAGAAGGATACGGCGAAATCTCCCGTATAGCTGAAATCCTGTGTGCCTCCACCCGTCCCCGCGCCGTATGGGAGCGACAGGATGCGCAGCTTGTCATTTACTGCCTTCGAGATCTCGGCAACCGCGATCCCTTCCACGACCGGATAATAGACCAGATAATCCCGGTTCGGCTTGTATTTCTTCTCCAGCACAGAGTATGGCGGTCTGAGCGGTATGACCCCGTTTTGACGCCAGACCTGCTTGCCTTTACGGTCATAATAGGAGGTCCGCAGATCAATATCCGCACGGATCAGGCTGCCGCTGAAGGACAGTGACCCTGAGCCAGGGATGACCGGAGGCTGGGCGGATTTTTTCCCGCTGGTATCAATAAAATACGTATCCTTGGCATCGTACACCGACGCGAGTCCCTGCTGATAATTGTTCACGCCCAGCAGCGGGTGGGTGCTGAGAATCCGTCCGGTCAGCGCATCGGCTATAACATAGCTGGAGCCTCTGTAGGGCTGATCCGCATACAGCGGGGTCCCCAGCGCCACACGGTTCTCTCCCAGCTGCTGCACCTCATAGTAGACGGCGGGAATAATCATTTTACCCTGCTTATCGATCAGACCGTAGGCGTTGCCGTAATCCGCAGCTGTGTTAATCACCGCCCGGCCCTCCGAGAACGGCAATGCTGCCGTATACTGCGGCTGGATAGCAATCGTACCGTCCGTGTGGAGATAACCGTATTTTCCATCCTGCGTTGCCTGAAAGGCCAGCAGCCCATCCCCCGGATACCCGACAAAAGGATGTTTGTACGTATGCAGCATCGCGCCATGAACATCAATCAGCGCATATTCCCCTTCGGCTATTTTGACTAGTGCAGTCCCATTCGAGAAATCCCCGGCGTCCAGATAGATGGCTGGCAGCACCTGTTTGCCCTGGGCATCCAGATAGCCATACAGCGAGTTCCCTCCGGTAGTATTCTGCTTGGAGAACAGTGCGCGGCCTTCGTGCAGCGAATTCAGATAGTCATAGCGCGCGGACGTCACTTCTTTGCCTTTTTCATCAATAAAAGTGTAGCCCTTCGCATCCGACACCACGGCCCGCCCCTCGGAAAAAGGACCAATAAAAGAATAGACCGGTTTGACCCGCTCCCGCCCGGAGCTGTCAATCAGACCGCTGACATTTCCCCGCTGCACCACCGCCAGGCCATTCTGCTGAAACTCCTCTGCATAGTCATATCTCGGCTCAATCACAATCCGGCCGTCGTTGTTGATATATCCCCACAGCGTCCCGTCCTTAAGGTTAAAAGGAGCCGGATGCAGCAGCTCTGCCCGCAGGCCTCCGCCGTCATCCGGGAGCACAATGAGCGCCTCCAGCGGCTTTTTGGAGTAGTCTACACGGTATAAGCCCGCCTCTGCCGGGATCGTCGCGAACAAATCCTCTTCCGCCCGGATGAAATCCTCCTCCTGCTGCGGAATACACTCATTCCAGCCGATACCGTCCCACCGCCATACCTCCGCCACAATCAGACCATTGTCATTCCCTTTTCCCAGCTCGTTCAGCTTAATCCTCAGCATGCTGTCGTTCTCCTTTACAAAGGCTTTTGCCTATAGAATATGAACGTGAGGGGGAAAGGGTGTGTCTGTGCTTGGGCGATAATAAAGCGGTAATAAAACGTTAATAAAACAGAAAGGCGATGTCGTAACTGCGGTGAGTTTTGGACTTCCGGCCGCTGCCCAGTTTGGATTTCCTGATTCGGACCGCTGCTCGCGGTAGAAATCCAAACCTAAAGGCGGACGCTCCCGCTCCTCCAGTTCCAAAATCCCCTCCGTTACTGCTGCCTTTTTGTTGGTGAACCTTAAGGGCAACACAAACACACCCTTTCGGAGGGTGTGTACCGGGGATACAAGGGCTGCTGTGCCTGCCCTTGAAATATGAGACTAATCCTTCTGCTGGGCTGGCAAAGGATTAGTAAAACTCTATAAAAGATAAAAGTATAAAACTCTATTCTATGGATTGGATAAATAAGTAAATGTGCATACATGTCGAACCTAACCGCTGCCTGACTTCTAACCTCTTGCCACTCGCTGTCCGCCGTCTGACTGCTTCCTGATTGCCGTCCGCTGCCTGCCATCTGACTGCTAACTGTCTGCCACCTGGGCACTAACAGCTGCTGTCTACCGCTAACCTCTTCGCCTCTGGAACAGAATAAAAACTAATAATTAGTTACGGGAAGCTGCAAAATTCTGCCCAAAATGCAACATTCGACTCCCTGCACCGACTTTAAACTAACATTGTTGTATGAAATGCAGCATTTGCTCGCCCACACCCCACTTAGAAGAGAAAATGTTGTAATTCGTGCAGCAATCCCCCCGAGTCCCCTGTTCCAGCTCGCCGGAGTTGCATTTATTGCAACAAATCATGATCACCTGTTCCGAGTAGCGGAGGGAATTCGAGAGCTGGAGGAGCGGTAGCATCTGGAGGTCCAATACTCACCACCGCAGGCACGTATAATCAGATGATTTGGAGCAACGCTGCGACAAATCGGTGCAAGCCAAAAAACGTTTGCGTGGATACCGCAAACGCTCTTTGTCCTGCCTACCCCACCCTTGGTGAGGTGATAGGAGTACCGGAGGGGATTTTGGAACTGTAGGAGCGGGAGCGTCCGCCTTTGTCTCCGGATTTCTACCGCGATTAGCGGTTTAAATCAAGAAATCTGGAGACAGCAGCGGCCGGAAGTCCAAAATCCCCGCAGTTACGACTAATCACCGAACCCCAAGCTACTTCTTCGAAGAATACTTACGCATATCAAACGATACCGCAGCGATGATGATCAAGCCCTTGATGATCAACTGGTAGTAGGGGCTGATACCGATGAAGGTCAGGCCGTAGTTGATCAGGGTGAAGATAATAACCCCGACCAGGACACCCGGTACGGTGCCGATCCCGCCGGTGGTGGATACGCCGCCGACGACGCAGGCTGCGATGGCGTCAAGCTCGTACATGTTCCCGTAGTTGTTGGTAGCGCCGCCGGTTCTGGCTGCTTCAAGCACACCGGCCAGACCGTACAGAGCACCAGCGATGGCATAGATGTAGATCAGGTTCTTGGAGACGTTGATCCCGGATACCTTGGCTGCCTGCATGTTGCCGCCGATGGCGTACATGTTTTTGCCCAGCTTGGTTTTGTTGAACAGCACCCAGACGATCGCCGCGACTCCGAGGGCTATGAGTACGATGTACGGGATGGAATATTGGCCGCTGCCGATGAAGCCGGAGCCGATATCGGTGAAGTCCCGGCGCAGGCCGCCGATCGGCTGGGATTGGTTAGGGTCCATATCGAAGTACAGGGAGTTCAGGCCGTATACGATCAGCATCGTACCCAGAGTGGCGATAAACGGCGGAACGTTCAGCTTGGAGACAATAATCCCGTTGACGAGCCCGCAGAGCAGACCGGCCACAATGGCGATTAGAATCGGCAGCCAGACCTGCACCTGCGGCAGATCAGGGAAGAAACGGCGGGAGTAGTCGGGTATCTGCAGCATGGAAGCTGAGATCACCGCTGTGAAGCCGACCACCCGGCCTGCCGACAAGTCGGTCCCGGCGGTGATCAGGATAAAGGCCACCCCGAGAGCAATAATAACGCGTGTGGAGGACTGGATCAGTACATCCCGCAAGGTGTTAATGGACATGAAGCTTGGCTCGTATATGATAATCCCCATGATCAGCAGTACCAGCACGATGTAGATAGCGTTTTGAGTCACGAAGGACTGCGCTCTTTTAATAGTCATAATTGTGTTCCTCCTTAATTGTTACGCGAAGTTTAAGCATTCGTTGCTGAGCTTCTTCAGCCTTGCAGCAGCCCTATTGCTTTCGCCGTCCTGTGAGCTGTAGCTCCTGATTAATGCTGTGCAGCGAGACGCATCACTTCGGTTTCTGTAGCCTGCGTACCTTCTAATATTCCTGTCAGCCGTCCTTCCGACATTACCATGACACGGTCAGACATCCCCAGCAGCTCGGGCATTTCCGAGGAGATCATGATGATACTCTTCCCCTGCTTCGCCAGGTCGGCAATGATCGTATAGATCTCGAACTTCGCACCGACGTCAATTCCGCGTGTCGGCTCATCGAGCAGCAGCACCTCAGGCTCAGTGAGCAGCCATCTGGCCAGCAGCACCTTTTGCTGATTCCCGCCGGAGAGGTTCATAATCTGCGTCTTGGTCGTTGGTGTTTTGGTGCGCAGCTTTTCAATCATTTTATCGACTTCAACCTTCTTCTTGCGGCCGTTCAGCAGCAGATAAGGCGTCTTGTAGCGGTCCAGGTTGGCGATGGCGCCGTTCTCATGCACAGACAGCACCGGGAAAATCCCCGTCACGCGGCGCTCCTCGGTCAACAAGGCCAGCCCGTGTTTTTTGGCATCCTGCGGAGAGTTAATCTTCACCTTCTTGCCGTCTATCGAGATGGAGCCGGATTTCACCGCGCGAAGTCCAAACAACGCTTCCATGACCTCGGTTCGCTGTGCGCCGACCAGACCGCCGACCCCCAGAATCTCCCCGCGTCTTAATTCGAAGGAGACATCCTTGAAGGATCTGGGCTCCGGTGAGGTCAGGCCTTCTACCTTCATGAACACCTTGCCTGGAACATTGGTGCGCTCCGGGAAACGGTTCGTCAGATCGCGCCCGACCATCTTGGAGATAATCAGGTCCGTGGTCAGCTCGGCCGAAGGCCAGGTACCGATCTTTTTACCATCACGCATAATCGTCACTTCATCGGAGATCTCCAGGATTTCTTCCATTTTGTGAGATATATAGATAATAGCTACGCCTCTTTTTTGCAGGTCCCGGATGATCCGGAACAAATGCTCCACTTCCACGCTCGTTAAGGACGAGGTTGGCTCATCCATGACAATAACGCGGGAGTGAAAAGAGACCGCCTTCGCGATTTCGATAGATTGGATCTTGGATACAGACAGCTTGCCCACCAGCGTTTCGGGATTCAGGTCGATATCCAGATCTTTAAATAAGTTTTCTGTGTCTGTGAACATTTTTTTGTGGTCAATGAACTGAAGCGGCCCGATGCCCTTGGTCGGAAAACGCCCCAGCCAGATATTCTCCATCACACTGCGGAAAGGTACAGGGTGCAGCTCCTGATGGATCATCGAGATGCCGTGCTTCAGTGCTTCGCTCGAACTTGTGATGGAGGCCTTCTGGCCATCCAGGAAGATCTCACCGGCATCCGGTGAATAGATTCCAAAAAGACATTTCATCAGTGTGGACTTGCCTGCCCCGTTCTCGCCCATAAGTGCATGAACCGAGCCCGGACGAACCTTAATGCTGACTCCATCCAGCGCCTTAACGCCGGGAAATTCTTTGGTAATACCGTTCATTTCCAGCAAAAATTCCGTATTTGCCATGTTGTTACGCCCCCTACGCTTTTTTTCTTTTTCCATGAGAGGCACAGCGGTTCCATCCTGCTCCCTACCCGTAAGGAATTCCGGAGAGCGCGGTACAGCGCCCTCCGGGACTGGTATCTATGAAACGTATCTGTATCTGTATCCTTGCACCTGTTAACGAATTATTTCGCGTCTGCTACGTTGTCTTTGGTGATTTTTTTGTAGGAGATCCATACAAACTGGTTGTCTGTGATGTCGAAGCCTACGTTCTCTTTGGTTGGTGTTTCGCCTTTGGCCAGCAGAGCGGCCAGGGTAATCGCTGCTTTACCTTGGTTGTTGGCATCGTTCAGTACGGTACCCAGCATCGTTCCATCCTGCAAAGCCTGAACCGCAGGAGCTGTGGCATCCACGCCTACAACCGGCATGTACTTATCGCCGCTGAAGTAGCCTTGAGCCTTCAGAGCTTCGATGGCGCCGAGTGCCATGTCATCGTTGTTGGCCAGTACGGCTTCAATCTTGTCGCCGTGGGAGCCGAGGAAGGCTGCCATTTTCTCCTGGCCTTTTACACGATCCCACATCGCGGTATCTTCAGCCAGCTTCTCTACCTTGATGCCAGCATCTTCAATCGCCTGGATGGAGTACGTGGTGCGCAGCTCGGCATCCTGGTGTCCCGGTTCGCCCTTCAGCATGACATATTGCAGTACGCCATCACCGTTCTTGTCGGCTTCAGGGTGTGCCTTCCAGTAATCCACGATCAGCTGGCCGGACATGGTGCCGGACTCTTCAGCCTTGGCGCCTACGTAGTAGACTTTATCCCATTTCTTCATATCTTCCGGCAGCGGCTCGCGGTTCAGGAAAACCACTGGAATGTTCGCTGTCTTGGCCTTGTCAATGATGACGCCAGCAGCAGTGCGGTCTACCGGGTTGATCAGCATGCCGTTATATTTCTTGGTGATGAACAGATCCACCTTATCGTTCTGTGTTGGCTGGGAATTCTGGCTGTCTACGATATCAACCGTGGCAATACCCTTAGCAGCAGCATCGATGGCGTTGCGGACACCCGTCATGAACGTGTCGTCGAATTTGTAGATCGCTACGCCGACCTTTGGAGTCTCAGTTGAACCCGAATTCGCTGTGTTAGCCGCAGTTCCTGTGTTAGCAGCATCAGACGCCTTGTTATTGTTGCCGCCGCAGCCTGCGAGAGCAGCACCCAGCAATGCACTGGCAAGTAAAACGGAAGTGATTTTTTTCATGTCTAATTGACCTCCTGAGGATATTTCTTTATTTGGATGAACCCGGTGTGTCCCGGGTACATCCTTATTATGCCCTACGTGAAAACGGTTGCGAATATAAAATCCTACTCAGTTTCATGAAAATTCTGCTATCTTACAAACGGGAACAGCAGCTTCTGATTCTCCGGCCACAGCATATTCTCCAGATCGATAAGCTTGGTGCCGGTGTCCACGCGTTCGGGAATATCCATCCCTTCGAGTGCCTCCACAGCATATTTCACTGCCAGATACCCGTTGCTGAACGGATTCTGGATGACGGTAGCCTGCACAGTGCCATCCTGAAGCGATTCCATCATGGAGGGCGAGCTGTCAAAAGCAATCATTTGCACACTATCCCTCTTCAGGCCCTGAATCACCCTGGCCGCGCCTTGTGAAGCAATCTCATTCAGGGTGGCAATACCACGCAGCTCGGGATACTTGTTCAGCATCTCCCGGGTCAGATTCTCGGCGTCGGAGGTGCTGGAGGAGGTGTAGGCGATCGGTACGACCTTAACATTCGGGAAGCGGGCGGCGTAATTCAGAAAACCCTTTTCCCGCTCATCTGCATCCCGCGCACCATAGTCGATACTGCCATTCTTGCCGGAGTCCGGGGTAAGCGACGAATTGGTGAAGTTAATGATCCCGATCTCGCCGTAGCCCCCCAGCAGCTGGATCAGACGCTCGGCGGACTTCTGTCCGGCCTCGTAGCCGTTCGATCCCACGTAAGTCCGAACCTTGGCCGAGCCGACCTCCGCATCGACTGAGATGACCGGAATTCTGGAATACGCCGCCTGGTCCACTACCTGTGCCAGTCCCATATAGCTGCTGGCCGCGAGAATAATCACATCCGCCTTCTCCTTAATGGACTCCTCCACCATGACGACCTGCTCCTCAATATCACTCTCCGAATCCGGTGCCTTAAAGGTCAGATTGACATTGAATTCCTTCGCCGCAGCCTCTGCTCCCAGCTTCAAGGTGTTCCAGTAGTCCCCTTGGTTCATCTTGACAATCAGGTGGATATTCCGCGTTTTGCTGGTGCTGATATAAGCTGGCGAGGCATTGAAGCAAGAGGACACAGAGATCCACAGCACGCCGCACAGCAGCACGGTGAGCCATACACGCAGGCTTTTCACAGGTTCGTCTCCTCCTTCTGCTCATCCGTAGCCTCTCCCGCCGGGCGGGCCGGGAACACAATCGTAACAACCGTCCCCTCTTCCAGCTCACTCTCAAAAGCAAGCCCGTACTCCCGCCCGTAATACAGGCCGATCCGTTCATGCACATTCCGGACGCCGACCCCTGATCCGCTGGTGCTTTTGACGCTTCCGCTTAGAATGCCGTTCACCGTCTCCCTGGACATGCCAAGGCCGTTGTCGCTGACCTTGATGATAATTAGCCCGTCCTGAAGCCCGGCGGTGATCGAGATCAGCCCCTCGTCCGGCAGCATTTCGATCCCGTGATAGAGCGCGTTCTCCACGATAGGCTGCAGGATCAGCTTGATCGTCTGGCACTCCAGGACCTCCTCCTGCGCCGTGATCTCATAACGGAATTTATTCTTGAAGCGGAAGCTCTGAATCACCAGGTAATGGCGGATGTGGTCCAGCTCTTCCTGGATGGTAATAATATTCTTGCCTTTGCTGAGGCTGATACGGAAGAATCTTGAGAGTGACTGGATCATGGTGACGACTTCATCCGTTTTGCCGCGTTCGGCCAGCCGGATAACCGAATTCAGCGTATTGTACAGAAAATGCGGGTTGATCTGCGATTGCAGCACCTCAAGCTCGCCCTTACGCTTCGTCTCCTGCTCATAAATAATCTGCTCCATCAGCTGGCGGATACGCTGGAGCATCATGTTGAAGCGCCTCGACAGCTGCTCTACCTCATAGGCTCCGCTGACATTAATCGGCGTATTCAAATCCCCCTCCGCCACCTGCTTCACGGTACGCTCCAGCTTGCGGATGGGGCTTGCAATCAGCCAGGACAGGAAGACCGAGACCGCAATAACACAGACGAGCACAACACCAAGAAACCACGCCAGGAACTGGTTCAGATCCCGCTTGGTAGTGACAATCTCATCGTAATAGGCTACCCCGACAATCTTCCAGCCGGTCTGCGCCAGTGTGCGTACGGTAATAAACCGCTTCTCCCCGGTTGATTCGTCCAGATAGCTGCGGTAGGCGTATTCCAGCACCGGCTCCACATTCTCATACTTCAGCCCGGCGTAGATGAGCTGCTGCTGCGGGTGGTAGACGATATTGCCGAGCGGATCGAGGATGTAGGCGTAGCCTCTTTTGCCCAGCTTGACCTGCTTGCTGAGTTCGTCAATCGTTCTAAAGTTGAAGTCAAGCAGCAGCACCCCGGTTCTCAGTTCCCCGTTCTCTCTGTACTGAATCAGCTTGGAGATGGAGACCACCCAGGTATACCTGCCCTTGAACAGATTCTGGATATGCGGGGCGGAATAGGAGATCTCCGAGGTGCGCTTGGCTGTAGTGAACCAGCTCTGGCTCTCCAGCCCCGTGTTCATGCGCATCGTCTGCCCCGGCGTCCCTACGACGTACTGTCCCTGCGGGGTAAAAACAGCCACAGACACCAGATCCTCGCGGCTGCTCATCAGTGTATCCATCCGTTCATAGAGCAGCGGGGAATCGATGGAGGGCGTAGAGGTAATCTGCTTCTCGGCGGTCGCAAAAATACTGCCCATCCCCTTCACGTAAAGCTCCAGGTTATAGTTCACCTGTTCAATGATCTGCTGCATGTTGAGATTGGCATTCTCCTCCGCCGTGTTGGCGAATTTGCCGTACAGCATCACACTGACGATCACGGCCACCGCCGCAGTCACCGCCATGAACGTCAGCGTGATAATCAGCTGAATGCTCCGCAGCTTCGAGGACAGGCGCAGCCTGCCGCTCTTGCCAGGCCCAGGCCGCAGCGGGAAGAAATAACCCTTCGGCTTGTTCATGACTATTCTCCCCGCGCGCTGTTCTTATACTCTTTGGGGGATTGTCCGTATTTCTTGCGGAAGCAGAAGCTGAAATAATTCGGGTCGGCAAAGCCGATCCGCTCGGCGATCTCGAACGCCTTCAGCTCGGTGGAACGAAGCAGCTCCTTCGCGGCCTCCAGCCGGATTTGCAGCAGATAGCTGACGAAGGTCATCTTCATTTCTTTTTTGAAAATGCTGCTGAAATAGCCCGTGCTGATATGCAGATGCTGGCATACCCTGCCGATTGACATATCGGATTCTTCATAGTGGCTGCGGATATATTCCTTAGCCTGGTCTATGAGCTGCTTGTAGCTCGACTGGCGCCCCGATGCAATGGAATCCATCAGCCGGGTACATACGGTAATAATCCACTGCCGGGCTTCTTCCAGGTTGTTGAATTTGTTCATATCGCTTAGCGAGGTCAGGCCGGGTCCGATAAAATCATTCGTTCCGCTCCCGGATTCCTTCGCCACCCGCAGAATGGAGGTGATGATCTCCAGCAGGAAGATCTGATAATCCTGCGCCGACACCTGCTCCGTATCCAGTCCCCGAAACAGCTCGTCCACGACTTCGCGCAGCTCCTGGACGGTGCCCAGCTTGATCGTGCGGATCAGCGACTGCTGGGTCAGCTCATCATAGTCCAGCATCCGGCTGGACCGTGACTCCACATCCTCAATCCAGATGACCCGGTTGTTGCCGAGGATCAGCCGGTAATCAAGCGCTTGCAGCGCATCCCCGAAGGAATGGAACAGCATGGACGGTGCCTTGCAGACAGTGCCGGCCCCGGCAGTTACCGTCAGCTTCAGGAAGCGCTGCACATTCTGGCAGATCTCTTCGAGAATGGCAAAGGTTCTGGCGGTGATGTCGCTCTCCTCCGGGCTCTGGCTGACCGAGAGCAGCACAACATCATCCCGGTGGATGAATACCTTGCCGAAGCCATGCTTCTGGCAGATCTCCTCCGCGATGTTCAGCACAGCATAGAGCTGGAGATTACGGTCTCCGGTATCCCGCAGGGACACGGGCCGCCCTTCCTGAAGCCCGGGGGAACGGTCCGGACGGATATAATCGATGCTGATCACCGAGGACTGGAACAATTCACCGGTAAGGGGGATGCCGTACTCAGTGCTTTTCTCAGCGATCTCTGCAGAACGCAAACGGCGGGACACCAGGGTAGAGAGGAACTGCTCACGCAGAAGCGGCAGGCTCTTACGGTAATGCTCGCTCAGTACGAACACATTCTCCTTCTCGGCGATCTCGGTCTCGATCGTCGCGCGAACCTTAAGCAGAACATCAATCAGCTCCCGGGACGAGAAGGGCTTCAGGATATATTCATCAATCTGCAGCTTGATCGCCTTCTGGGCGTATTCGAATTCATCATAGCCGGTCAGAATGATAATCTTCGTATTCGGATGGCGGCTGCGTATCCATTCTGCGAGCTGCAACCCGTTCATAAAAGGCATCTGGATATCGGTAACGACCACATCCGGCAGCAGCCGGTCGATCGCATCCGCCGCCTCCCGCCCGTTCTCGGCCTGCTCAACAACCTCGAAGCCGTACTGCTCCCAGTCAATCTGGGCAATAATGCCTTCTCTTACATCTTCCTCGTCTTCGGCGAGTATTAATTTGTACATGCTTCATCCCTCTTCGGCATAGGATATGGAGGTTCACAGAACTATAATAGCTGATTCAAATGGTCCGATCTATGTTTATATAGAAGGAGCAATTTACTATATAGCGTGTCCTGATATAACGCAAGCGGAAATTATGTACATAGGTTAGAGCACTTAAGAAGTTAACAAAAAGCAAAAGAAGCGGAGGGGAAATTTGGAACTATAGGAGCGATAGCGGCCGGAGGGCCAAATGTTCACCGCAGCGACGACCAAGCTTTGAGTTGTACTCTTTTTAATCAACAAGTGGATTTCGCGCACTTAATTTGATCATATTAACCATTAAGGCTAATTTCAGTGGATAAATGACATTTATTTCTGCGGATTTGCTCATAACGCTGGGGTTACCGACGAATAGATGTACTTTTTCCAACTGCTGTTCTAGATAGGGGGATTTCGGGCGAAATAGATGCTCTTTTCCCACTAAATTCCTGGGGCGACCTCGGGGAAAAGGCGGAGCGGGGAGCATTCCAGACCAGCAGTGGCGGGGTTGTCACGCTATCTCCAAAAAAAAACCATCCCGATTACGCCGGGATGGGGATGTTCGGTTACACGTATAGGATTATAGCAGGGCTTTATTGAAGCGGTAGCCTGTTGTCTTTTCAAAGCCGATATGGCGGTAAAACGCATGTGCAGGTGCACGTTCAACGCGGTTGCCGCTCCGCAGGAACAGCTGGCAGCAGCCCTGATGGCGTGCCCATTCTTCCGCTGCGCTCACGAGTCTTTTGCCAAGGCCTTGTCCTCTAAGCTCCTCTGATACGATCAGCGCGGTAATCTCCGTAATACAATCGGCATGCTTGTAGTAGGACTTCACCTGCCGTAAACCGATCATTCCCACAACTTCGTTATTGAGCTCTGCGACCAGTGTGCAGTGGAACGGATCATGCTCCATGCCTTCCATTCTCTCTTTCATCACGCTAAGCGTTGTCGGATAGCCGAATTCACGCAAAAGGGCTGTCACTCTCTCCAGATCATTCATGCCGCATTTGCGAATTTGCAGTACCTGCTCCTGAGTACTACTGTTCATCCTTGTATACCTCCACTTGTAGCTTAGACGCAGCCTGCTTGGCCGTCATCCGCGCGATTTCAACATCTTCCGCTGAACTGAGTGTTACTGCCATCCGCCGCCCTGGGCGGATCTCCGGCTTACCGAATATCCGGACCTGCGTGCGGGGAAGGGCCAATGCCTCTTCAATCCCGTTCACCGCAAAAGCTTGTCCGGTTCCATCAGTCTTCAGGGTGGCCGAAGCTCCCGGTGTCAACAAACGTACCGCTTCCAGCGGAAATCCAAGAATGGCTCTGACATGCAGAGCAAATTCCGACAAATCTTGCGTAATCATTGTAACCATACCTGTGTCATGCGGCCGGGGGGACACTTCACTGAACAGAACCCCATCCGCGGTGAGGAACAGCTCCACACCAAAAATTCCATAACCGCCAAGCTGATCGGTAACCGCCCGGGCGATAGCCTCAGCCTCTTCCAGCTGCGCCCCGCTCATCTGATGCGGCTGCCAGGACTCTACATAATCGCCATCCTGCTGAATGTGGCCGATCGGCGGACAGAATACGGTTCCGCTAACCGAACGGACGGTAAGCAGTGTAATCTCGCTCTCAAAGGTAACAAAAGCCTCCACGATGACGCGTGTCCCCTTCGCACGTGCGCCTTCAAGCGCCGTATTCCAGCAGCCTTCCGCATCGCCTGGTGTTCTGCACACGCTCTGGCCTTTGCCTGATGAGCTCATGATCGGCTTAATCACACAAGGCGTTCCCAGCTCTGACACGGCCTGGCGAAGTTCATCCAGACTGTCAGCGAACCGGTAGGCCGCTGTAGGCAGGCCCAGCTCTTCTGCCGCCAGACGGCGGATGCCTTCGCGGTCCATGGTCAGCCGAGCAGCACGGGCGGTAGGAACAACGAGGAATCCTTCTTCCTCCAGCTCCACCAGCGCCCCTGTAGCAATGGCTTCAATCTCCGGTACAATCAAATCCGGCTTCTCAGTACGGATAAGCTGCTTGAGTGCCTCTGCATCCAGCATGTCCAGTACATAAGAGCGGTGGGCCACGCCCATCGCGGGTGCCGCTTCATAACGATCCACAGCTACGGTCTCTACGCCAAGGCGCTGAGCTTCGATAATGACTTCCTTACCCAGTTCACCGCTGCCGAGCAGCAGCAGCTTTTTACTCCGGGCTGATAAAGGAGCTCCCCACATTGTCGACTCCAACCTCTTTTCGCAAATTTGTCTGCTGACTTCTCTGTTTCTGTAAAATGTCGCAGTTTGATTGTAAATTTTCAGTCTTCTTTATTTTCATCCATCATCCACCAGATTGCAAGTGTTCTTCGACATTTTCCTACAAACTTCACAGATGGCTGTTCAACAGACAATTGAAAACGGTTTATCAAGTGAAAAACCTATAAATTTTTATATTTCAACGAAAGCCTGCTCCTGAAGCCGTAATTCTTCGGCGATCCGGCCCCAATGCTGCGCACCATCACCCCCTTTCAGCAGCGCCGACATGGCTGCCTCCTGTTCAGACAGGCCTTCACGCAGCTGGTCTGCGGCCTGGGATAAGGCCGCTGCCGCTGCATCGGTATAGAATGTCAACAGAGAGTGCTCCTGTCCTTGCGCCGCCGCAGCTACCGCTTCTTTGAACCACGGCTCGGCAGCCGCGCGGATCTCTGTCCGGCCCGGTCCCTCGAAGAAGTGGCGCGGAGATTTGAAGCGGCTCCACAGTCCGGCCCAGTCCAGCGGAGCCAGAACGCAGTTCAGCTTCGCAGGTGCGGGCCAGCGCTCATCTGGATTCTCCAGCAGCTGAAGCTCCTGATCCGGGATGGACAGCTCGGCAGCAGCCGCTGTGGCCGCCTGGGTCACGAATCTGCGCCCTGCCGACTCCAGCCGCAGGGTCGTTGCCCACAGCTCCTGCTCCAGTTCACGCAGAAGACTGCGCTCCAGCTCCCGCCCGCAGGCGATGAAGATGTCCTTCAGGTTCCCTCCGTCTTCCCTGAGAATGGATGGATGGAAGGACTCCTGGAAGGAACGCCCGAACGAAAAGGCAATCCGCTGCCGGACATGATAGAGAAGCTCTGCACCTTCACGGCGCAGGTCCCGGAGCGGCCGGTCTTCCTGCGCAAGCGCAGCCAGCCGCAGATTCGCCGCTTCCCGGCGCTGCCGGAACTGCTTCATTCCTTCCGCCTGCTGGTCTGCTTCCATCAGCGCAAGGCGTTGCCATTCTTCGGCGCGCCCGCGCACCGAGCTTAGGCTGTCCTTGGCTGCTGCCAGAGACAGTCCCGGCAGTTCATCACCGGCGAACGCGGAGAGTGCGGCTTCAAAGCTGCCGAACCCGGAGGCCTCGTAAGCCTCCCCCGCTCCGCTTGTCTTGCCCTCCAGCGCAAGCAGGCTGGACACGCTGTAAATCCGCGGTGAGGTCAGGCCTCCGGCCCGCAAATTTTGCGCCACATGCTGCTTCACCTCTTCAAGCTCGGCCTCGTCCGCTGCGAGGTCTGCGGCGTTGATGATAAAGAACATTTTGTCGAGCGCGAAGCTGTCCTTGATTCTACCCAACTGGGCAAGCAGGCTGCGGTCAGCCTTGGAAAAGGCGTGGTTATAGTAGGTCACGAAGCAGATGGCATCGGCGTTCTTCATGTAGCCGAAGGTAACACCGGTGTGCCGGGCATGTAAGGAATCCGCACCCGGCGTATCCACTAATACAATGCCGCTCCGTGTCAGCGGACTGTCATAATACAGATCAGTACTCTGCACGAAGCAGGCGCGCTTCTCGTCTGCAACCAGGCTGCGGTATTCCGCCAGGCTGACGGTCCGCTCTGTCCCGAGCAGCGGACGGGATTCCTCCCATCCGGCGGCAGCTGCCCGCAGGAAGCCGGCATGCGGCAGCGCGGACGGATGAAGCCCGCCGGTCTGCAGCCGGGCTACGGCTGCGGTCCACGAGTCGTGCTGCGGCGGTGCCAGCTGCAGCACACTGAAGGAATGGAGGATGTCCTCCCAGACCTCCTCCGCCCGCTTCATGGTGATGGCCGCCGCCCCATGGGCGAAGCCGCCCTCCGGCGCCAGAATCCGCCCGACGGCAGCTGTTGCCGGATGCGGCGACACGGGCAGCACCTCTTCGCCCAGCAGGGCGTTAGCGAAGGAGGATTTGCCGGCGCTGAACGCTCCGAACAGCGCCATCGTGAAGCGGCCGCCGGCGAGATCCTCCGCCCGCGCCGCCAGGCTGCGCGCCGCCGAGGCCATAGCCGGCTCGCTCCGCAGCACCCCGGCCGCCGCGTGCAGCGCCGCTGCGGCCTGTGTCAGCCGGCGGCGCCCGCCCGCCGGCTGTGCCGTGCCCGCCGCCCAGGCCGGGGCGGCGCCAGGGCTTGCCGCCGCCGCAACGCGCGGCGGCGGTTCCGGGCTGGCGGCGCTAGGCGCGCCAGCCGCCAGGGGCGGCACCCCCGGCAGCGCGCCGGGGGTGAGGGTGCGGCGCGGCGGCAGCAGCGCCGCGAGGGCGTCCGCGCGCGCGGCAGCCGCGCGGTCCAGAGCGGCCAGCGCGGCCAGCGCATGCGCCTGCCGCTGCTGGGCCGCCCGGCGGCGCGTGAGCTCCGCGCGCCGCTCCTCCACCAGCGGCGGCAGCTGCGCCAGCAGCGGCTCGCCGAAGGCCAGGACCGCGCGGCGGAACTGCGCCTTAATCTCTGCCGCAAGCGTGCGGCAGAAATTAAGCAGCGCCTCGCCTGAAGCCCCGGTTCCCGGCTTCACCTGATCCGCCAGCCACTGCTGGCTCACCACCGGGAAGGCCTGCTTCAGCATAGGCTCCGCTTCCTCCTGCCATAGCTCCAGGCCTTCCGCCCATTCGCGCACGAGCTCGAGAGTGTGCCACTCCAGCTGGGCAGTGATCTCTCTCTGCTGAAGGCTATGCCAGTGCAGCAGCCGCGCTCCCTGCTCCTTCTCCCGCTTCGCAGCGGTGAAGAGCAGGCCGCGCCGGAAGCCAGGCTGGAGGCTCTCGATGTATGCGCCCGCTGCATCCCGCAGATCGGCCGGCATCAGATTCGTGTTGCCGAGCAGAGCGTCCAGCCTGCTGCGCAGATCGACCCACGACTGTTCAGGCAATTTCTCCAGCGACGCTTCCTCCTGCATCGTTGCCAGGAGCTCTGCTTCCACAGCTTCAGCCGCTGCACCATCTGCCTCTTCGAGCAGCGCAGCCCGCTCCTCCT
This sequence comes from Paenibacillus sp. FSL P4-0338, assembly GCF_038002365.1. NCBI lineage: Bacteria > Bacillati > Bacillota > Bacilli > Caryophanales > Paenibacillaceae > Paenibacillus > Paenibacillus sp. FSL P4-0338. Next base: position 2,522,111 of record NZ_JBBOCG010000001.1, read on the forward strand.
GCTGCTGCTCACGATAATCCGCAATTACAGCATCCGCCGTATGATGCATGGAACGGGACAAGCTATATTCAAGCAGTACCTGCCGCTGCTCCAGCAAACCGGAGATCAACGACAGCAGATCCTTCCACTGATTCAGCGGATGCCCCTCCACCTTAAGTGAAGTGAACAACAGCCCCGCAGAATGAACCCCCCATTCCCGGAAAGCGCTTTCCACTTGCCGCCGGTATTCCTCCAGCGGGATTTCCTGCTCCCTGTGCTTGTCGATCTGATTGATGATCAGGTAGAGCGGCTTTCCCCAGTCACTAAGGCTTTTGGCAAACGCCAGATTATTCTCCGACTGCACATGATTGTAATCCATCACATAGAACACGGCATCCGCCAGATGCAGCGCCGAGCGCGTCGCCGCCTGATGGCCCTCATCTGTCGAATCTACGCCGGGAGTGTCCATCAGCACACCGTGAGCCCCCAGCACCGGGACATCCTCCCACACCTCTATCGCTGAATATTCAGTCCCCTGGCGGCAGAAATCCTGAAGCCGGTCAGGCGTAGTCTTGATCACCCCAAGATTCCCTCCGGAACTTCCGTCCACCGGATGCAGCAGCACCTGCGGTGCTCCGCTGCGGATCGATACAATATTCGCACTGGTTGGAACCGGACCCGAAGGCAGCACAGGCTTACCACAGAGCTTGTTAATCATGCTTGACTTCCCTGCCGAGAAATGTCCGCAGAATGCCAGCGTCAGCTCATCTGCGTGCTCTTTAACCCTTAGATCTGCTACAATCTGCGCACTCTTCTGTTCTCCCCATTGCCTCATGCGCTCCTCCAGCAGCCTAAGCGCTGATGATCCCGCTGTAACCTGCTCCACTCTTTCCCGTTCTGCTCCCACGACATCCCCGCCTTCGCTGCGTTCTATAGCTTCTTTCATAATTATTACATTTGTATGATTTATTTCACTGCAAGAATAGAATAATTATATTTTATCATCAGATCGTCACAAATCAAATATCCACATTTACAAAATCACCTATAAACCTTCACGAAAAACTAGATTTCGCAGATGCCATATATCGCTTGACAGATAATACCATAATCATATACTATATCCATGACGGATATATCCATTATGGATATATCATTCGATCTCAATATTTTTGATAGGAGGAATGGTATGCCTAAGAATACCCCCTTGAAAACTGAGCAAATGTCCGATTCTGCTTACTACATCCTGCTCGCTTTACTCTTACCTAAGCATGGCTATGCAATTATGAAATACATCGAAGAGCTTACCGAAGGCGAGATCACCATGGGTCCTGCGACATTATATACACTCATCAAGAAGCTGCAGAAATCCGGTTACATCCTTTTACACGAAGACGACGATGAACGGCGCAAGACCTATCAGCTTACTCAAGCGGGAACGGCTATGGTAGAAGCTGAGATTGAACGACGGTTAAGAATGTCAAAACACGGGAGATTGGCACAGCTAAATGCGAAGGAGGAGCTACAATGAGGGGAAACAATAAGCAGATACGCTATATTATGTCTTGGGGCTTGGCTTTTGCCGAGCAAGAGGAAATGGATAAATTAAGCAGATTGTCGGAACAGGGCTGGATACTGGAGCGTTTTTCCCGCTTAGGGTCTGGTTACATTGTCCGTAGAGGAACAGCCCGAAGACGGATTTATTGTCTGGATATCCAGAATGTACTTCAGCAGGAGGTGCAGGAATACCATGAGCTTTTTGCCGACAGCGGCTGGGCGTATGTATGTTCTGCCGGAAATATGCATATATTTGCTGCGGAACCCGGCACAGTTCCCATTCATACTGACCGTTCTACTCTCTATGAGAAATACCGAACAATTACTCATACCAGTAAAATTATAGCTGGCACAGTCACCCTGCTGATGTTAATTACCTTTCTAATGAGATACCTGTCCATTCACGTATGGAATCTTGAGCTGCTTCATCATCTGACGAGTGTGTCTATGTTGCTGTGCGCCATGCTCTTTCTCCCTTCTATTATGGTCTATATCGCGTATACTCTGAGGCTTAGACATTACTTAGAATAGTCAGCCGCACTAGAGCTTCGTGAAACGCAAAGAGAGCCGGCCCAAAGGGCCGGCTCTCTAACTAACTCTAACCAAATTAAGCTGTTTCCAGCACTGGAAGCAGGATTTCAAAGACTTTGCCGTGCTGCAGGATGGTCAAACCACGGGATTTGTCTTTCATTACTACAACCTCTGGCTTCGCGGACATACGCTCCAGGTAGAACTCAGGCACATCGCCGGAATGGCTGATTGTGATACCTTCCACTTCCTGTTCTTCGTTCTCTTCCATCGGGCTGTCCACTACGCGGTCAAAAATATCGGAAAATGCTTCAAAATTATCGGTGTATACAGAAATGCACTTCATCTCTATCCCATCCTCTTCTTCTCTAATTCTTGGTTAGCTTTCGTATGATCCTTAGCTTTCCTGATTACAGCAGTTTTCATACGTTTCTTGCCCTCCCGGCATACATCCAGCAGCGGGCAGATCTGGCACCCGGGATTCTGAGCCTTACAGTGATATCGCCCGAAAAAGATCAGCCGGTGGTGCGTCAGCGTCCATTCGTCACGCGGCACCGCCTTCATCAGCTTCTTCTCCACTTCCAGCACGGAATCTTTCCAGCCCGCAAGTGCGAGCCGTTTGGCTACCCGTTCCACATGAGTATCCACGGCAATCGCTGGCACTCCGAACGCATTCGATACGACCACATTCGCAGTCTTGCGTCCGACACCAGGCAGAGTTACCAGCAAATCATGGGCCTGAGGCACCTCACCCCCGTACTGCTCAATCAGGATTGCGCAGAGGTTCTGAATATGCTTGGCCTTGTTGCGGAATAGACCAATCCGCCGGATATCCAGCTCCAGCTCTTCCAGCGGTACTGAGATATAGTCGATCGGAGCCTTGTACTTCTGAAACAGGTCCTCGGTCACTTTGTTCACTGTTGCATCCGTACATTGGGCTGAGAGCAGCACGGCTATGGTAAGCTCAAAAGCATTGCTGTGATTCAGCTCGCAATGTGCATCAGGGAACATGCCACCGATAGTGTCCAGGATGTGGCGGACCTCTGCAGCTTTCATAGCGTCCCCTCCACGGAGCAGGTATGACTGCAAGTCCTCTTGCAGCATATCTACTCAAGTCTGAAGAAATATAAGCAAAGATACATTATATCGTATACTTTCGTAGCGTTCAAGCGAACACCGTACTGCCCTTATATTTCAAAAAAAACGCCTTGATCCAGGGAAAATTCAAGGATCAAGACGGTGTTTCACACGGAAAATCACCAAAACGATTATTGTTTCACAATCTCTACAACCTTGTCGTTATTGAAATACATTATAATATTATCATTTTCTTTGAGAGATTGCACGGGTAAAGTCGTGTCACCTTGATGAATATATGCATTCAGGGCAAGTCCAAACTTATTATTCTCATTCAGCGTGGCACGTTTAGTGTATATTTCATTCGTCGCGCTCTCATAACGGGCGAACGTCCGGTTCAACTGACTGAACACGGAGATGATCACTACACCAGTCGCATCCTTACGCACCAATACCCGGTCTGCTGTGGTAAGACCGCTCAGAGCGTTCGTTGCAACACCATCCCGGAGGATTCTTACTCCGCTGCCCGCAGTATAAGGCTGGGAGGCTCCCGTATAATCCTTCACAGTGAATGTACCTGCTGCGGCATCCACTGCCGTTACCTGTCCGGCAACCTGTTTAACCGTCTGCAGGGACAGCGGTGTGGAACCGTCGAAGCTGAGATTCACGAAATCTCCGGCCTTCAGCTCAGTCAGTGCGATCTTCTGTCCTGCTTCGTTGGTAAGCGGCACATTCACCAGGTTTAACTCGCTGCTGTTGCTGCCACCCTCCAGCTTCACGGTCATCTTGTTAGTGCCCGCATTGATGGTAGCAATCTCGAACTGGGACGACCCATTCACACGCAGCACAGAGATGAGCTCCTGGTTGCTGGCAAGCACTGCCGTAACCGGCACATTGAGCGGAACATCGGTGATGACGGCGCCGCTTTTGCCAAACATTTCAATGGCCTGCGGATAAGACATCGTCAGCAATTGTCCGTTGCCCAGCTTGAACACAATCGTTTTGGTTGAAGTATTGATAGCCGTCAGGGTGCCGGAATATTTGGTTGTGAGTTCAACAGACATTGCACGCTCATTAATAGAGGTCACATCAATCTTGCGGTTCTCAACCAATCTGGGCCCCATGGTGGACAGTGAAGAGGTAAGCATTCCGCCGTACGACATCTTAGTTTTCTCATCCATTTTGACCACATGAGCCTTGCCGTTATTGTCCGTGAAGGTCAGATACTGGGTCTTGGTGTTATAATCCACAACGCTAGCAGCCACATATTGTTCAATCTGGCGACTGAGCACCTCAATCTTGGCCACCTGATCATTGCCGTTCAGCGTTAGCTGCACATTGTCACCGGATGTTTTGTCAGCGATCAGGTCTGCGATTACCGGACTTACGGCGTTAGGAATCACAATAGCCGGTGTGGCAGCCAGCAGATTGACCTCACGGGTGCCATCGCTCTTCTGGTAGACAATCGTTGAATCTGTCAGCTCATAAATGAAGCCCTTCACTACGCGTTCAACACCAGAGGTTACTTCCACCGAACGGATCGTATTGTCCTTGATGGTATAAGAGACAGCAGCACCGGCATTCAGCTCTGCGGGCTGAATGATAGAGTTCGGGGAGCTGAACAGCGTAGTCCCATCTTCCCATTTGAAGGTTTCTACTGTGCCGTCGGCATTCTTAAATGTGATGCTCTTGGCTGCAGTGTCAACGCTTTGAACCGTGCCTTTAGCCGTCTTGTTCACAATACCGGAGGTGACCTGCACCTTCACAACCTTGCGGGAACCGGTGAAGGTTTCACGCAGCAGCGTAAGCTTGCTGCCGGCGGTGATGGAAGCGGGCTGAATGACCGCTCCGTTCACATCCAGGAAAGCCGTGTCTGAATCGTAGGGATACTGATCGTATCCGTTCGCGGAATCGACCCAGATGATACCCGGTGTATGCTTGGTGAACACACCTTCAGCCTGCTCAACCTGGACTGCCGGATCTGTGAGTTCTACATAAGCTGCGCTATAGGTAGCTCCAATTACAGTCACATTCGTATAGGGCTGGATCTCGTTCAATGAGATGCGATTCTCGGAGGTACTGGTGTAGTAGGCGGTATTGGCATTCAGAGTGAATTCCAGCGTACTGCCGTTAGTGTACAATCCCAGCTTGCTGTCCTTGAGTGAACTGACCGTTCCTTTGAACGTATTGTCGTATTCCAGGCTATTATGCGCTTCAGCACGGCTAAAGAAGGTAGCCAGCTGCGCACGGGTCACAGCGCCTTGCGGATCGAAGCGGTTGCCGGTTAACCCATTCGCCAGTCCCAGCTCCACCGCTGTATTAATGTAGCCGCGTTTGTTCGCGGACACTTTGGCATCATCGGCAAAGCCTGTCGGCCGGCTTGCAGCCGCTGACGCCGATGCACTCTGGCCAAGCGCGCGGATCAGCAGCTCCGCGACCCATTCACGGCTGGCCTTCCGCTCGCCCCACGAGCTTTTGAGGTTATCTGCAGCCATCTCCGTGGTCTTATCCAGCAGTCCGTGCTGGAAGGCCAGGATTACATATGGCTTATAATAGTTCGTAACCACAAAATCATTAGGCAGCGCAACTTCGGTACTGGTGTTCACATTTCCCTGCAGCTTCATGAAGCGCAGCGCCATCAGCACTGCTTCCTGCTGGGTCACAGAATCGCCAGGACGGAACAGGCCGTTATTGCCAACCACAATGCCCTGAGTTGCCAGCTTGTAGATATGCTTTTCGGCCCAGAAGCCCGTCTTGACATCACTGAAGATCCCTGAACCAGTTGCAGCCGTCTGCGGAGTTACAGCAGCAACGGCTGCTCCGGTTGAAGAATTATCGGCAAAGGCAGCCCCTGCCCCGCCAAGCACCATCGCACCGGCCAGAACGGCAGATACCGCTTTTACAGAATAAGATTGAACCGTACGCTTTAATCGTTTTGGACCGGACAATTCGATATTCCCCTCTCTATGGCTCATCTGGATTTCTATGTTGGTAATTTCGTCAGCCATCCGGCTTATTCCTGCCTAATGCCTACAATCCGTTGTTCTCGCGGGTAATTGGATGCACAAGATCCACATGCCCCATCAGGCTCTCTACCTGTTCTCCATCTACCAGCACATCGATATTCTTCACTTCATCGAACTGGAAGAACATCTGTGACAACGCGCCAATCGCCAGAGACTCGCCGCCTGCACCAAGCTGTGCCTCATCCGGCTTATGAATATCCATCACAATCTGTCCATTGGAGAATTCCAGTGATTTCAGTTCAATCTTGTTCCATAGAGGAATTTGGTCATCCTTATCGCTCTTCTGGAGTGTTTTGAAGGCTTCCGTATATTTCTCCTTGGCATCCTTGAAGCTGATAGAAACTTCAGCCGGAATTAAGTCGTTCTGTTGCAGGTCAGTATAATACGTCTTGATCTTAAGACTCTGCTTCTCAGGCACTGCCGGTGCCTCCGTAGCCGCTGGAGTCACAGTTGCTGCAGGCTCAGGCGTGCTTGTAGCTGCCGGTGTGGCAGTGGGAGTATCATTCCCGGCATTGTTTCCTTCAGCACCGCTGGATACCGAGGTTGAATCCTGACCGGACGCATCGGCCGGTGCAGCAGTAGGTTTATCGCCGCAGCCCGAAATTACGAGAAGCAGCATTGCAGCGATCCCTGCATATGTCAATTTCTTGTTCATTTGATTAACCCCCTCAGATGAATATGGGCAGGAGGGACTGCAAAGTCCTTTTGACCGCATTATAAGGTCTGCATACGACTCTGCGGCTCCTGCTGCCGCCCGTTGTTATTGAATCCCGAGATACTCTTTTATTCCGCTGACCATCGATGCGGCCACATTGTTCTGCAGTGCTTCAGTGAACAGCAGAGCCTCGTCTTTCTTATTGCTGAGATAGCCAACCTCCAGCAGTACCGCAGGCATCTTTGTCTCGCGTATCACATGGAAGTTGCCGTAACGAACTCCCCTGTTGCTAAGCCCGGTAGCCTGCACAAGATACTTGTGCATCACATTGGCCAGAGCCTTGCTCGCGTCCCGCTGATAGTAGGTCTCCGTTCCGCTGGAAGCCGCTGATCCGCTGCTGTTGGCATGGACGGATATGAACAAATCTGCACCGAGGTTATTGGCAATTGCCGCCCTTTCCTTCAGTTCAAGGAAGGTATCGTCGCTGCGCGTCAGCACCACGTCAATTTTGTTCTCCTGCTTTAGCAGCGCAGCCGCCTTCAGAATCACGGCCAGGTTGAAATTCTTCTCGTATTTGCCGGTAATGCCTACAGCCCCTGAATCCTTCGCGCCATGTCCGGCATCAAGTACAACCAGCTTGCGCCCGCTGTTGCCCGGCTGCGTTGAAGTATCGCCTGGAGCCTGTGCGTTCAAATCAATGACAATGAGCTTTGAGGAATCTCCCGATACCTCTACGCTATAATTTTTGGGAGTTTTAAGATCAATTACAAATCGGACAGTATAAGGATTAGTGCTATACAGCGAATAGCGGATACCGGAGACATCCGGATAATCCGTAACTGTCAGGTTCCCGTTCAGGTCAGGGTCAAGTATTTGTCCTGTTCCGAATATATCCGAGAACGTGGCATTCGGCAGATCAATGATGATGCGGTCCGGTCCGCTGATCTTGGAGATCTTCGGCTCGGCATTGCCGTCTATCGCAATCGTGAACCGGTTCTCATTGAAGCTGATCCCATTGATCATGCTCAGGCTGCTTGAGGGTTCTCCCGGCGGCACTACAACCGTCCCTCCGTCCCCATTACTTTGTCCCGGGTCAATGTTAGGCTCGGGAATGGGCGGGGTAATAAGATCTACAACCTTCTTCGTGTTATCCCATTTGACCGTAAGACCGAATTGCTCTCCAATGAACCGTATCGGTACGAGTGTCGTACCGTTCCGCAGGAGAGGGGCTGTTGACATAATTACCGTCTTACCGTCGACGGATGCCGCAGTCTGATCTACGATCAGCTGAATGGTCTTTCCTTGCTGTTCAATCTTGATGGTCTTGCTTGTCTGATTCCAATCCACCTTGTATCCAAGGTTCTCAGCGATCATTCTTAGCGGCACCATGATGGAGTTATTTACATTTTCCACCGGAACGTCTTGTCCTGCATTCAGTTCCTGGCCATCCAGGAAGATCTTGTTCTGGCCAGCAGCGGCTTGTCCATGCCCTGGCAGTACCACAACAAAGAGCAGCAGCAACAGCATAAAAGCAAATTTCTTCATTCTTCACCTCTAAGACTCTAGTATTCCGCCCCCAATCGGGCGTTCTTGATGGCATGCCAACTGACAACCTTCGACATAGTGTAGACGTTCGTAGAACTTAAAAGTTGCGAATAAATCCCAATCAATGTGGAAATGTCTGTGTAATCCCTGTTGCTAAAAGGTATGTAGTGCGGTTACAGACAACTTCGCTTATACAGCGTTACAAGCCAAGATATTCCTTAATTCCTGCTACAATCTCCCGCGCGAGGTTATCCTGCATCTGTTCGCTGTACAGGGCTGCTTCATCTCCCGGATTCGTCAGATACCCCGCCTCCAGCAGAATGGCAGGCATCCGGGTCTCCCGGGTCACATGCAGGCTTTTGGAACGGACTCCGTTGTCCTTAAGGCCGGTTCCCGCTACCAGATGCTTTTGCATAATCTCGGCAAGCGGCAGGCTCTCGCTGCGGCTGTAGTACGTCTCACTGCCATTCACTTTGCTACGGTTCGGATAGGATACGTCGAGTGAATTGGCATGAAGAGATACGAACAGCGTAGCATTCGCCGCTTGGGCAATATTCACACGATCCTGGAGGCCCAGGGTAATATCCGATGTACGGGTGTAGATGACATCAGCCCAGCCTTCCTGCGTCAGAATAGCTCCGGCTTTCAGGATGACCGCGAGATTAAAGGTCTTTTCCAGCTTGCCGGTAAGACTGACCGCACCCGATTGCTTGCCCCCATGTCCGGCATCAAGCGCAATAATCGGTCTTCCGGTGAATACCGGATTCACAGGCGCGCCCGTTTCACTGCCTGTTACATTCAGATCGATTGTGACTAGACCTGTACTCTCATCCGTACTTACTTGGTAATTCTGATAGCCTGTGGTCTGGATTACGAACCTGACCGTCGGCGGATTCGTACTGAACAACGCATAACGTATTTCAGATACAAGCGGGTAGCCGCTCACATCCAGCTTGCCCTGCGGACTTCCTCCCGTGGATACGCCCGGGAAGCTCCCGCTGAAATCAGGAGCAAATGCCGCTCCGGCAAAATCCACTACAATGCGGTCAGGTCCGGTAACTCTCGTAACTGTAGCCTTGGCTCCTCCCGCAGCGGCTACAATCAGCCGGTTCTCGCTGAATACCGCCCCTTTCACCACCGGTGATGTAGCTGGCGGAGTCGGAGTAACTATAACACTTCCGTCCAATTCCTCGAGAATCTCTGTGCCGCTCTGGGGCGGAGTGGTCGGTGCAGGAGACTCAACAGCCACTGGAGCGGCTCCGGTTGACACGGAGGGAGCTGCGGTGGCTGACGGCAGCGGATCTGAAGTGGCAGGGGCCATCTCTGTTACCCCTCCGCTCAAATACACCGTCTTATCCGTATTGTCCCAGCCGACGCTAAGACCGAACTGCTCGCTGACAAAGCGGACAGGCACCAGTACCGTCCCGCCGTTCTGCTTGGGTGCAGCATTAAGTGTCAGGTTAACACCATCAGCTTGAGCGGTGGTGCTGCCGACTGCAAGCTGTACAGACTTGCCGTCCTGCTGGAGAGTTACCTTGCGGCTGCTTTGTTCCCACAGCACTTTGAAGCCCAGATTCTCCACCACTACACGGATCGGAATCATAACGCTTCCATTCACATTCTCGAGGATTACCCCCTTAGGCAATGCAAGCTCCTTGCTGTCCATCACGATCTTACCGGGGTTTGTTCCGGCTGCCGCAGCTTTGTGGCCGGCGAATGACAGGAGGAGCAGTGGCAGCAGCAGTAGAAGCAACACCCGTTGTCCGACTTTCTTCATCCTTTCCTCTCCTTTGGTCCATTGATAGATTTGCAGATAAGATTAAGACGACACTAACCCCCAAAAGTTGCCTTCGCAGGCAATAATATCTCGATTATAGCAAAAAAACTTCTATTTCCGACACCCGGAAATAGAAGTTTTGTGTAAATATAAGAATAAATATGCTTCACCCGTTAACTTATCTTATCTCTTAGGCAAAAAGCTTAGCTGCATGTCGCTCTTCATAAGCGGCAATCTCATCGGCATGCTGAAGTGTCAAGCCGATATCATCCAGCCCCTGCAGCAAGAACTGCCGGCGGTGCTCATCCAGTTCAAAGGTGATAGCAAGACCATACTCATCACTCAGCTTATTGTTCTCCAGATCCACAGTAAGCGTGTAGCTCTCATGCTCGGCCGTGCGGCTGAACAGATCGTCTACCTGGGTCTCCGAGAGCTTGATCGGCAAAATGCCGTTCTTGAAGCAGTTATTATAGAAGATGTCGGCATAGGATGGTGCTATGACCACTCTGAACCCGTAATCCATGATGGCCCAAGGAGCATGCTCCCGGGAGGAGCCGCAGCCGAAATTCGCGCGGGAGATCAGTACAGAAGCTCCCTCATAACGCGGTTTGTTCATCTCAAATGCCGGATTGTCATTTCCCGCTTCATCAAAACGCCATTCGTAGAAGAGAAATTGGCCAAAGCCTGTGCGCTCGATCCGTTTCAGAAACTGCTTGGGAATAATCGCATCCGTATCTACATTAACCCGGTCTACCGGGGCTACAATTCCTGTTAACTTCTTGAATTCTTCCATTTGCTGTATCCTCCTGCTCTCTCAATTATGAGTTGACGGCTTCCGTCTTGTAGTTCCAGTCACGCACATCCGTGAAGTGTCCTTTGATGGCTGCCGCAGCCGCCATGGCAGGAGAGACCAGATGTGTGCGTCCGCCGCGTCCCTGGCGTCCTTCGAAGTTACGGTTGGAGGTAGAGGCGCAGCGCTGTCCCGGCTGCAGAACATCCGGATTCATCGCCAGGCACATACTGCATCCAGCTTCACGCCATTCAAATCCTGCTTCGGTGAATACTTTGTCCAGACCTTCCTTCTCGGCCTGCATCTTCACGCGCCCGGAGCCTGGCACCACGATCGCTGTAACCTTGTCAGATACCTTATGGCCTTTGGCTACTTCAGCCGCGGCCCGCAGATCCTCAATCCGGCCGTTAGTGCAGGAGCCGATGAAGACATAATCAATTCCAATCTCGGAGATCGGCGTACCCGGAGCCAGATCCATATATTCAAGCGCCTTCTCGGCGGCTTTGCGTTCATTCTCGGTAGTGAAATCAGCAGGATTCGGCACGGTGGAGTTGATATCCGTTCCCATACCAGGGCTGGTGCCCCAGGTAACCTGCGGGATAAGTGTTTCTACATCGAATTCCACCACAGTATCATACTGGGCACCTTCGTCACTAACAAGGCCCTTCCAGGTCTCAACGGCGGCATCATACGCTTCACCCTGCGGCACATATTGGCGTCCGCGCAGATAACTGAAGGTGGTCTCATCCGGTGCAATCAGGCCCGCTCTGGCTCCGCCTTCGATCGACATGTTGCAGACGGTCATACGCTCTTCCATCGACAGCTCACGGATCGCTTCGCCGGTATATTCGATAACATAGCCAGTCGCAAAGTCCGTTCCGTATTTGGCAATTACGCCGAGAATCATATCCTTGGCGGTCACTCCCGGATTACGGCTGCCGGTGAAGCGAACCTCCATGGTCTTTGCCTTGGACTGCTGCAGACACTGGGTGGCCAGCACATGCTCAACTTCGCTGGTGCCGATCCCGAAGGCCAGTGCACCGAAGGCTCCGTGTGTGGAGGTATGGCTGTCTCCGCAGACAATCGTCTTGCCGGGATGGGTCAGGCCAATCTCAGGACCCATGACGTGAACGACACCTTGGTCAATATCATTCAGGTCAAACAATCTTACGCCGAAATCACGGCAGTTCTGCGAAAGCGTATCAATCTGCTGCTTGGAGATCGGATCAGTAATATTGAAACGGTCCTTGGTAGGCACGTTATGATCCATTGTGGCAAAGGTAAGTCCCGGACGGCGGACCGGACGGCCGCTCAGGCGAAGTCCTTCAAACGCCTGCGGGGAAGTCACTTCATGAACCAGATGAAGATCGATATAAATAATGCTCGGCTTGCCTTCTTCCTGATGAATAACGTGATTGTCCCAAATCTTCTCAAACATTGTCTTATTGCCCATGAATTTCACCTCATATAGTAGAATCGTTCCTATGAAGAGAGCGTGGAGTCTCTCTTGAATGTTCTAAATATAACATCGGTGCGTTTATAATTCCAAGATATGATTTCTATAGCGCTGATAGGCTGTACCTATGAGACACAAGATTATAACAAAAGGCTCTTGCAGGATTTCACTTCCTAATATTCATACCCTCACTAACCTTCTGAAGGAACTTGTCCAGCACCAGAGACCTTTTCCGCCTGCTTAAGGGAAGCAAGGTTCCATCATCAAGACGAATTTCAATATCATCAACCGAAAAAATATATTGAATATTTACTATACAAGTTCTATGTATATCAACAAAACCCTGCTCGCTATATTGCGCTATTAAATCTATAAATTTAAATCCTTGCAATAAGTAGGTTCTCCTTTTGGTATGTAAATAGCTTTTCCTGTTTACACTTCCAAAAAACATTATATCATTCAAGGGAACTTTGATTAACGCTCTTTTATCGCCTGTGATGTTAACTTTAAAAACTTGAAGTTGCGGGTTATCATCTTTTATAGCATTTACCACACGATCTATTATTAAAAATAATCTTTCGTTCATGAGTCTTTTAGGTAAAAAACCGCTTATATCATACTGGAAGGTATTTAAAACCTCTTGTTCTGAAGAAGTAACAAATACCAGCTTGAATTTTTTATCGAAAAGGCGCAGTTTTCTCGCCACTTCTTTCCCATCCATTAGCGGCAAGTCTAACTCCAAAAAAATGATATTGTAATACGAATGATATTGCTCAAAATCATCAATTAGTTTTTTACCATTTGTATAAGTGTAGATGGTTGTATTGACTTTTAGCCTTTTGAATATTCTTTTTGCTTCAGATACAATGCTATTCAAAAATTTAATATCATCATCACAAAATGCAACATTTAGCATTCAACCACTACCCTTCATTATTTTTGTGGCATTAAATTTGGTTCGAGTCGAATCTATTTTTCTTCATCCATCTGCCATTCTTACCATATTTTCCTTATAATAATAGCATAAAATCAGAATCAACATTGGTCAAGATACTAGTCATAATTAAAGATTCTTAAGGAGGTTTTTTTAGATTGAAGAGTAAAATTTTGCTCATTGATGATGAACCAGGAATTATCTCTATTCTGAAGAATTACTTTGAGTCATCCGGTTATCAGGTATATTCAGCTCTTAGCGGAAATGAAGCGCTTGAAAGAGTCCATTGTCAGCCCGATATTATCCTGCTTGATATCAATATGCCAGACATCGATGGTATTACAGTTTGTCAGCGAATTCGCAAGTATATTTCCTGTCCAATCCTTTTTCTAACGGCTAGAGTTGAAAGTAAGGATAAAATTATCGGTTTTCGCGCAGGAGCAGATGACTATATCCTCAAGCCCTTTGATATTGATGAATTGGGGGCAAGAGTAGAAGCCCATTTACGTCGCGAAAATCGTATGCATAAGCAATCTATAATCCGTTTTTTTGGAGATCTTACCGTAAATTATTCTAACAGGGAAGTTTCTGTCTCCAGTTTTGTTGTACCACTGTCAAAGAGAGAATTTGAAATTGTAGAACTGCTTTCCATGAATGCCGGGCAAGTTTTTGACCGCGAACACATTTATGAAGCCATTTGGGGAACTGACGGAGAAGGAAGCAGCGATACGATTATGGAACATATTCGTAAAGTTCGGGCGAAACTCGCGGTATTTACTCAGAAAAGCTACATTGATACGGTATGGGGGGTAGGCTATAAATGGAACGGATAAACCATATGAGTTTAAAAAAAGCATTCTTTTTTCTATCGGCCATATTTTTACTTATCGCTTTGCTCCTGAGCGTCATATCAATTTGGGGGATCAGCGAAATTTTCAGGCATTACGGGCCGTCTATTGAATTAAAGATGGATGGCAATGATGTCAGAGCCACACCAGTGCCCCCAGAACCTGCTTACCCGGCATGGTATCACATTTTTAGCATCCTGCAATTTGCGCTTCCCACTCTATATGTACTAACAGGATTATTTTTAGCTGATTGGCTTTTTTATCGGATTAAGCTTAAAATGCCCCTGGCCGCTCTGCAAAATGGAGCCCGGCAAATTATGCACAACAACCTGGACTTCTCGATTGCATCTTCTGCAAGTGATGAGCTTGGACAGCTCTGTGACGCATTTGAAACGATGCGATGTGAGCTTCTGAAAAACAACAGGGAACTGTGGCGGCAAACTGAGGAGCGAAAGAGGTTAAATGCTGCTTTTTCTCATGACTTGCGAAATCCCGTAACCGTAATCAAAGGCTCGGTAAAGCTGCTTAAAAAGGGAATAACAAGTGGAAAACAAACAAAAGAAGAGATCGGTGATACACTTTCATTACTTGAAGAGTATTCCGGCAGGATTGAAGCTTTTATAGAAACGATGAGCAGTGCCCAGAGATTAGAGGAAATGCAATGCAATTCAAAACAGGTTCAGTGGTCGGCTCTAATCCAAGAGCTTTCGGTAAGTCTGACGATATTACGTAAAGACAAGAAGCTTAATCTGCATGATAATAACGTCAACAAAAACGAGTGGATTTGGGTTGATCGGTCCATTGTTTATAATGTGGCAGAAAATCTCGTTTCGAATGCCGTCCGGTACGCCCGTAAGCAAATTAGTGTTGCTGTCACCTGCGATGATTCCAGTATGCTTCTTACTGTTCAGGATGATAGTGAAGGCTATTCTCAGAATATGTTAACCCGCGGTACAGAACCGTTTTTACGCGGAGATCATCCTTCTGGGGATTCAGGGCATTTTGGGATGGGACTGTACATTTGCCGGCTGCTCTGTGAAAAACACGGAGGCACCCTAGCCTTACAAAATACAGAGAATGGTGCAATGGCAACGGCTTCATTTAATATTTTGAAATCTTGAGCATTTTTTGAGATTTATATTCTACACTCTCCTTATTAATGGAAAAGGAGAGTTGTGTATGTATATTGAGGCAAAAGACCTTTCAAAACTTTATGGCAACGGCGAAAACAGTGTCATTGCCCTTAATCATGTTAATTTAGAAATTGCGCCTGGAGATTTCATTTCCTTTATGGGGCCTTCGGGTAGCGGGAAGAGCACATTGCTTCATCTGTTAAGCGGTCTGGACAAACCTTCATCCGGCAGTGTTATCTACGATGAGAAAGATATCTACCTCACCAGTGACAAGGAGCTTTCCGCTTTTCGTCGCCAGAAAATCGGATTTATTTTTCAACAATTCAACCTCTTACCTGTCCTGACCGCAAGGGAAAATATTATCATGCCTCTGCTGTTGGACAAACGCCAGGTGGATGAGGCTTATCTTAAAGACCTAACAGATATGCTTGGAATCAAAAGTCGAATGACCCACTTGCCCAGCGAACTCTCTGGTGGCCAGCAGCAACGTGTCGCCATTGCCCGAGCACTAATTACAAAACCTGACATTGTCTTTGCTGACGAACCCACGGGAAACTTGGATAGTAAAAGCGGCAACGAGGTTATGAGTTTACTCTATGATATTTGGCGTACGATGTGCAAAACCCTTGTGGTTATTACCCATGACAACCAGATCGCACGCATGGCGGAACGACAATTTGTTATTGTAGACGGCCTCCTTTCGGAGGTGGCGGCGAAATGAAATCCTATCGTTCTCTTGTATGGAAAGAGTTGAATAACCAAAAGATCACTTCCGTCTTAATTTTAATTGCGATTATTCTATCTACAATTATGACTACGGTTATCGGCCAATCCCTTGGTATATTAAGTGCTTTGCGTCAACAGCAGGCAGCAGCACTTAATGGCAACCGTTATGTTACTTTTCATCAACTTACACAAGAGCAAAAAGAGAAGCTTAACTTCGATAATAGATTGTCGTTCTCAGGTAGCTTTATGAATATCGGCACCTCAGTAATACCGAATACTAAACTTTCTATTTGGCTTCGTGAATATGAAGATGATACACTTTCAGTCTACCCATCCATAACACAACTTTCATCCGGACGCTTACCTCAGTCAACCCATGAAGTTGCCTTACCACAAGATGCATTAAATCTATTGAATTTTTCCGGCAAACTTGGAGACCACATTACATTGCCGATCCGTATCTCGCTTATACGGGACGATCAGGCTCCCTTTGAATATAAGACTACCTTCACTTTAACCGGCATTTTAAAAAGTAATTACTTAGGGTATGTATCCGGCGGTGTTAACGGTATTGCCGGTCAAGGAACAGCGGAACAGCTGCTGCCGAAAAAATACCAACTGTACTCCACAGATGTTCGTATGATAAACAAAAATCACTTCCAGAACACGGTTGATGATATCGCCGCTCAATTTGCTCTGCCTGAATATTGCATTCAGTACAACGACATCCTTCTAGCAGCAGTAGGTATTGATTACACCCATAAGAGCGATGACTCAGACAATGGTTCCGGTTTTCCCTTTATGGCCGTTGCAAGCGTTCTCGTTGGTACTCTTGTTCTTTTAGCCTCCGGTCTTGTAATTTATAACGTTTTGAAAATCTCTGTAACGAAACGCATCCGCGAATACGGTACATTACGCGCTCTTGGTGCGGAACGCAGTAAACTATATATATTAGTATCGCTACAGCTCACCCTACTCTGTGGAATAGGTGTTCCTGCAGGGATCACTATTGGCATATTGTTTGCCAAAGGAATTACCATCTCCGCAACCAGCCTCTTGTCTCCGGACCTGTTTCTAACAAGTTCATCGGAAGAATTAGCCGTGTTGATAGCCAAAAATAGTTCCGGGAAAATACTTCCTCTGCTCATCAGTACAGTAGTTACATTATTGTTTGCCTATCTTGCAGCATTCCCTGCCGCAAGATATGCGGCAAAGGTTTCTCCGACGCTCGCAATGTCAGGTCCGTCAATACGGGTTGGACGAAAAAATCGAAAGGCTCGGCGTATACGTTCCTTCGAAGCCTTCTACGCAAGAATGAATATGAAGCGAAATAAAGGCAGAACGACAATTACTATTTTATCATTATTTATGAGTATAACGGTATTTATAGCATTACAGAGTTTTTCCACATTATTGGACACGAGCACTGCCGTACAAAAAATGCATATTGGTGATTACTCCATTACCCATAAGACAACTGGTTTTTCTCCAGAAGTGGTGAAGGAACTCAAATCCTTAGCAGATATAACTTCCGTTTCCACCTTGAAATATAGCCTGTATACACAGGATAGCAAGGGGCAGATGCCAATTTTCACATCTTTTTCACTACAGCCAGGCGAGGCGCTGCATATTATTGGTGTTGATGAAGATCGGTTAAAAATGATCGCACCGGCACTTACCCAACCGGAACTCCAGGATTTAAAAGCAGGAAAAGCCTGTATTATCAAAAATCCCATCGCCATAAATTATGGAGATACCCGATTAAGCAGTACCTTAATTTCCGTAGGCGATAATATATCTGTCAATAACTTGACGTTACAAGTTCTGCATGAAAGTAGTAATTCAATCACACTGGATAATGACGGATTTGTAAACGGGGTTCAAATCATTGTATATGATACGATCTACGATCAGATTACAGGAACAATCAATTATTCGGAGTTATATCCTGTCTTGTCACCCAACGCTGATAAGGAAAATGTTGAGAAAGTTATTACTCAAATAAGTGAACAAGCTGGAGGGGGCCAATGGCTTTCTTATCAAGATACAGATACACAGCTTGCAGAAAGCTATCAGCAGATCAAATGGTTAGCATGGGGATTGATTCTGTTTATCGGGCTTATAGGAATTCTAAATATAATTAATACCGTGTACACAAATATTCATACCCGTATTACTGAAATCGGGGTTCAGCGAGCGATAGGCATGAGCATTTCAAGCTTATACAAGACCTTCCTTTGGGAAGGCGCCTATTACGGACTTATCGCAGCTATCGCCGGTTCTATAGCAGGGTATTCATGTTCAATCTTTGTAAGTGCTGCTAAAACAGACACCATAGAGCTTATCCCCGTTCCATTTCTCCCCATTATGGGAGCTGCATTTATTTCTATTGTGGTTTGCTTAACCGCAACATGTATTCCACTCCGCAAAATCGCAGACATGAGTATTGTGGATTCCATAGAGACCGTTGAATAGCGGATGAACAAATTCAAAAATACATCAGCAGAAATACTCCTGATGTATTTTTTATTCGTCATTCATTTCTTTAGTATGTTCAATAAATTTGGTTAATGTGCTTATTGAACTAAAAACTCTATAATCAACACCATTATAATTAATGCTGACACCTGTAATCGCTTCTATTTCTTTTAAAATCTCAAAAAAATCATTTGGATACAATAAATCAATTAATTTAGTGCTCGCTAGTTGCTCTGCGGTAATATCTCTATCTCTTTTCTTAAAATATGAGAACAATATTTCTTTTATTTCGTTATTTAGTTTGCTTTGGCCTAGAACTTCAACCGAATCGAAATTAAATGTATTAGCACCAATAACATCGTTTGTTTTCCATAGTTTTCTTTCGGCAAATGTTTGCAATAATACTTCCAGTTCCTCGTATTTCAAATCAGGTTTCTTGATTAATATATTCAATACTATACCTGTAACAGTTGCGGTAGCCTTACTCGTTCCGCCAAACATTTTATATGAATCACTTATACTCTTTACTAAATTAGGCGTTTTATTAGCGATACATTGGATCACCTTGCTTTTATTGTACCAATAATCACTGTTCCCCTGAAGTATAGCACCATTTATACCGATTGCTCCATCGCACGCAGCTGGATAACCCAAATAACCTTGATTAGGTGCTGAAGATATTATGATCTTACCCTCACTCTTGAGTTTATGTATAATTGGTTGTAGCCTTGATCTGCTTTTTTTCTTAATTGTAGTTAAGCTAAGATTAATTGTCCGAATATTAAGTTTACGCGTATACTCCAAGGCTTCTATTAAGGTATCAAGTGAACTCTCCATATTTTGATTTAATGCTTTAATCGCAAAAATATTGGGCTGCGCTTCACACATTTGCGCTATTATATTCGCACATTGCGTACCATGACCATTATCGTCTTCGAAATCGCTATCTTCATCAGTCAAACCCATACCACCGATAACATTTCCAATGGAGTTCTCTTGAACTATTCCCGTATCAATAATGATTACATCAGGATTCATTTTTGATCTCCCTATAGTTGCATATAATAAGTATGGGTAGTGATTTTAATCACTACCCATTATATAAAAATAGACTAGGAATGCTGAAATGGTTTTTTTAAGTAAATTTACCTACTTGTTCACATTAAAATGCGCAAGTAATTTTACAGCTGAATGTAACAGAGCAACCTGCTGGGTTAGAGGCACTTTTTCCAGACCAATCGGCACAATCATCTTTACAACCTTGCCCTTTTACTTCTAATGCATTAATTTTGTCCGCAATTTTTTTAATCTTTAAACTCATAATAAGTCCTCCTTCTTCGCATTCCTAGCTACTTCTATCTCTAAACTGATTTTATAAAACTATAATTGGCATTTTCAAAAGCACATATTGTTGCTGAAGGACACAATCCGTCATCAGTTAATAATTCATTGAGGTATCGGCATCTTACAGTAAGACAACTGCTATAATTATTGCACCCTTCACATTCAATCATGTTGCAGTCATTAATTCTTGAGATATCTGCTAAGTAATCATTATTAATTCCTCCTAGATGTACTGAACCGATTTTATATTTGGTATCTCCTACAACATAGGAACACGGATAAATCTCTCCGGTTGGGTCAATGTGAATACTGCTATAACCGCCAGAACACTTATTTTTCTTGAAAATATTATTTTCTAAGATTGGAATTTCCACATTTTTTTCATCTAACCTATTCCTTAAATAATATTCTTTCAACAAACCAAGCTGATCTAAATAAGCATCTATATGTTTCTCATCCCAACTCTTATCGAAATAGTCAGGGATACAGACAATCACTAAGAATCCCAATTCTATCAAATGTTTAATGCTTTCAAATAAATGAGAAACTGTTTGAGCACCAAATGTAACTCTAGCCCTAATATTCTTCCTTTTTTCCAATGTCATATTAACCTTATTTATAATTGCATCATAAGAACCTGTACCATTTGAGAATAGCCTTGTTTGATCGTGAACCTTTTTATCGCCATCAATACTTATTGAAAAATCATAATTCATATTTTCCGCCAAGAATTCAATCTTCTTTTTGTCAAGTAACACTGCATTTGTTGTAATGCCAAACATAACTTTTTTTTTATATGTGGCGAATAATAATTTCAGTCGTTCAGTAATGTATGTTATTAGGTCATAATTTAATAATGGCTCCCCTCCATGGAATTGTATAATTAATGGATCCTCTGACCAATTATCATTAGTACTATAGTTCTCTTGGATAAAATTAATTATTTGATCCGCAGTATTGCGATCCATATATATTTCCTTTTTGTCGTTTCCTTCATAACAATAGCTGCATCTCAGGTTGCATGCTTTAGTTACCCAAATTCCTATTAACATTGCTCAATCCTCCCATACAATCCTTTGGAAGTTACGTTTCAGTTCTGGACAAACACTTTCATAAAAACCATCATTGCTCTCTATAAGATCTAAGTAATGCAAGCAATTCCAGCAAAATAAATTAACATCACAATCTTTACACTTTTCATGTTTATCAGGCTGTAAATACTCCCAATTTTGATATCCATCATATCTTTTAAATTCACCACTCCCCAGAAAACTGCTTAAATCTTCTATTTCCAATATATTGCCTACATAATATTTATCTCTCTCCAATAAACCGCAAGGATATATCTGTCCTTTACTATTTATATAAATCTCTTTAAACAACCCCCCACAGAGACAAATATGAACATCATCAATGTCAAGATTCATCATTCTTATTTCTTCAATTTGAACTTCTTTTTCTTTAGGCTGCAATGAATCTTTATTATCTTTTCCTCTTCCAATTGGGCTAAAAGCCCTTGCAATGCCACGGGTTCCTAATTCTTTATTTAATTCCTCAAATTGATTGCGTAATACATAGTTCTCCTTAGTCAAGACCATTGATAATGAAATTTTATCGAAATGTTGATTTTTTAATAATTCAACCGAATGCAATACCTTGTTAAAAACTCCTTTTCCACGTATTGATGAGCATGTGTCTTCATTAACACCATCAATACTAAAATCTATTGCTGATACATGCGCCACTAGTTGTTTCACATTTTCACTATTAATTAATGTCCCATTCGTCATTACTCTGATTTCACCATCGTAAATATCATTCAGGTGAGATAGAATCTCAAAAAAATCCTTCCTAATTAAAGGTTCTCCACCCGTTAAGCAAATACTCTTGGGTTTTGATTTAACCACTTTATTCAAAACCGTTTTTAGAACATCCGTGTCCAACGGATCGCTCAAATTTGTTAAGTCAGAATCCACGCAGCAATGTTTGCATCTGAGATTACATCTGTTGGTAATTGCTATATCAACACTGAAATTTTTATCAAACAGTAACATCTCTTCCGTATCGGCCAGCAAATTTTCTTTGTACAAAAGTTGCAACAGCTCGAAGAAGTATTCCTTATCTTCCTGGTCTTCAAACGCTTCAATCAGTTCATTAGTCGTTGCGCTTTCCTGCATGGCAAGTTTAAGTATTTCATAACATTCCTGACTCATTTTCATCCATTTTCCATTCATTCGATTCCCTAAAATCACTTTGTTTCCATGAGTCAAAACTTTAGTAAACTGACCTAACATAATATTCCTGTTCATTTTCTTGTTCATTTTCTTGTTCCTCCGCTAGCATTATTTTTCTATCACATATATTTAAGATTTGCTCTCTATGTGTAATAATTAATGCTGTTTTTCCTTCTAGTTTTCTTCTAATCACATTGCAGATTACCTTTTCTGCTTCAATGTCCATAGCTGAAGTGGGTTCATCTAACAAGTAAATAGATTTATTCTGAAGGAAGAGGCGTATTAACGCTATCTTTTGTACTTGTCCACCCGAAAGATTTAATGAATTTTCTTTAATCATTGTATCGAGTCCATCAGGAAAATCATTTATTGCTAAGCAAAATTCCTTCATCGTCTCAATAATCTCATGATCACTATAGCGATTTTTAGTATCCAGAACATCCCTTAAAGAACCGCTTAATATAAATTCACTTTGTAATAAGCAACCGACTTGATGATGCAGATAATCCGTTTGGTAATCTCCAATAATCACTTCATCTATTAGAATTTCCCCTTTTTGAGGTACACAGAGCTTCGTAAAGAGTTTCATTAAGGTTGTCTTCCCGCATCCATTTTTGCCTACGATTCCTACTACTTCACCCGGTTGGACCTCCAATGATAACCCTTTCAATATTTGATTGGATTCTTCATAGCTAAAATCAATTCTATTCACACTAATCTTGCCTGATAGATCGAGGTCAGGGGTGTAATTTCCTTCTTGAATAACCTCTTTATTATCCAAAACTTCAAATATCCGTCTAAAAATAGGAATGTTTTTTTTGAAAGATATATACTCACTACCAATCGAATTTATTGGGCCAAACATTCTTTGCACATAAATGATTAAACTGAATAAAACACCTACTGTCATCGTCCCTGATAATACTCTTTGCGCCCCCATAAGCAACACCACAAAAATAATGATTACGCTATAACTTGAAACAATACTAAACAACACAGTAATCATTCTTAATTGTTTTATTGCTTTTTCTACTACAGAACGGTTCTTCTTGCAGTAACCACTATAAGCACGTTTTACTTCACCAGCCATTTCAATATGATTCACATTATTTAGTATTTCATTTGTATAGGATGAGAAATCTGCAATTTCTTCTCTTAATGGCACCACATATGCTTCAATTTTTTTACCGTATTTTTTTTGAATTAAAGCAAATGAAAAAGTAAGCAATATTAAAATGATTCCAATAGTTTTATCTATGTAGATTAAATATACGGAAATGCCTACTGCAATTAATGTATTGGATAAAATTCCGCTTATTGATTTTGTAAAAAGGCTTTCTATTGATGAGATGTCTTCTTCTAAAACTGTAAACATGTCTCCAACCTTATGCTTGCTCCAAAAAGCTATATTGGTATTCATTAATTTTTCAAAAACCATTTCTTTTATTTCAGAAACAAAGCGTTGTGAAAATTTATAGAAGCTAACTTGATATAAATATTGGAAAGCAACCATCGTACATCCTACAATCAGCATAGTAATAGTGTAATTGGCAATATCCCCAATGTTCCTATTGCTTATTCCTAAGTCAACTATTTTACTTATGTAACTTGGAAATATAATTGACGAAACACTATAAATTAAAACAAATATTATGCATTTTATTTGTTGAAGTGTAAAATCCAAATATCTGAGTCGACTAGAACCGTTTAAGTACTGTAAGCACTTTATCCAGTAATACATTTAGTTTTATCCC
The DNA here is from genome assembly GCF_038002365.1 of Paenibacillus sp. FSL P4-0338. Taxonomy (NCBI): domain Bacteria; kingdom Bacillati; phylum Bacillota; class Bacilli; order Caryophanales; family Paenibacillaceae; genus Paenibacillus; species Paenibacillus sp. FSL P4-0338. The sequence continues at coordinate 2,545,952 of NZ_JBBOCG010000001.1, forward strand.
TTCGATTTGTGTATTATTTTACTTTTTTAGCAGTATTATCGTCTTTAAAACAATCATTTTCTTTCAATACATTCATAATAAACAGAAATGTAGAAATATGCCAGATTTCTCGACCGAATGGTGCCTTTTTCTCACCCAATGGTTGGTTATGCCAAATTTAAATCATTTCCCCAATATGACAGCTACTGCAACCCTTGTAAAAACCGATGTAATCAGGCCGATTTATAGGATATACTTATAAGAAAGCGGATTACTATTGATGGTACCTAACCTGTAAGGAGGTTTGAAATGGAACTGCGTCAACTGCAATATGTCCTGCAAATTGCGGCTGAGCGTAATTTTTCCCGGGCAGCAGACAAGCTGCATATCGCTCAGCCTTCACTCAGCCAGCAACTCTCCAAACTGGAAAAAGAACTGGGTGTCCTTCTTTTCCAGCGCAATACCAGTTCAGTAGAGCTGACTCATGCCGGTAAGAAATTCGTCGAGCAGGCTCAGACCATCATTGATGCCGTAGAACTGCTGCGCCAGGAGATGTCGGATATATCCCAGCTGCGCACCGGACGGGTTGTGGTTGGCAGCATGCCGATCACCGGTGCGCATCTGCTGCCGCATGTGCTGCCTGCCTTCAAACGCAAATACTCCGAGGTTGAAATCACGCTGCTGGAGGACTCCTCCATGAATCTTGAGAAGCTGACAGCCAGCGGCCAGACAGATCTCAGCCTGCTATCCCTGCCACTGGAGATTCCGACTCTAGCTTACGAGGTTCTTGGAGAGGAACGGATCGACCTGGCAGTCCCGCCTGAGCATCCGCTGGCGGCGCGGATGCTGCTGGGTACACGAACTTCGCTGACCGAGCTTAAGGATGAACCGTTCATCGTGCTCAAAGAAGGACAGGGCTTCCGCAAAATGACGGTGGAGCTATGCCGTGGAGCCGGATTTGAGCCGCGGATTGTCTTCGAGAGCAACAATATGGAGACCGTCCAATCGCTAGTAGCCACCGGAATGGGCGTAACGCTCGTGCCACATTTCATTGCACGGGCACCGCGGAGTGAATTCGTGCCTGTCTACCTGCCTTTGGCCGAACCGGTACCCAGCCGTACTCTGGTTGTCGCTTACCGGCGCGGACGCTATTTGTCCCGTGCTGCGGAAGCTTTCATTGAAACCTTCCAGGCAACGGTCGCCGGACTGGCAGGCGAATAAGCCGGCGGAAACAAATGCCCATCCAGCTCTTATCATGAGGCCGGATGGGCATTTGCTGTATTTTGGCAGAAGCAATTATTTATTTGCGCAAATTATACTGCGTGATCATACGGTTCTGGTCATCGGGCATACGGGCAGTACTCTCGTCAACCGGTCCTTCTGTGCGGGAATCTCCGGCTTTTTCCTCGACAAATTCTCGGATCGCTTTGTTTTGAAATTCGGCGGCTTCTTTGGAATTCTGATTCTGTTCCTGTCGGACATTAGTCTTCTTACTCAATTCAATCCACCTCCTGGTAACTGATTATAAATACTTTACCCGTTCCCCTGAAGGACAACCAGAAAATCCGCTCCCTGCCCCAGCAGAAAAATATTCGTCCGGAGCTCTTTGCAAACCCTGCTTCCCCATGGTATTCTAAATGACAAATAGTGAAACGTGCTGATGGGACCAGTAAGAATGGACGTATATTCGTGTGCAGAGAGTAAATTCCTGAAGGCTGGGAGAATTTACCGCGAAGGTCATTCTGAATCCTACCCCTGAGCGGCCTGCCCTGCAGGACGGATACTCCCGTTATGAGAATGAAGTCGGATGAACCCTCATCAATGAAGGTGGTACCGCGGAAGTTAATTCAAGCTTTCGTCCTTTGCTAAGTCTAAGGATGGGGGCTTTTTGTCATTTTCGGGCATTACAGGCATTTCAATTCGAGAGGAAAGTGAAAGACAATGACGTCAAGAATTGTGGTCAAAATCGGCAGCAGTTCGCTCACGGGTCCCGAAGGCGGCCTCAATCGTGAGGCAGTCACCTTCTACGCCGCCGAGATTGCTGCACTCCGTAAGGACGGCTGTGAAGTGCTGCTGGTCACCTCAGGGGCGGTCGCAGCGGGATTCCGGGGCATCGGCTATGATTCCCGCCCAAGGCTGCTGCATGAGAAGCAGGCGGCAGCAGCAGTAGGACAGGTTATGCTGATGCAGGCTTATCAGGAGGCATTTGCAGGCCACAGCATTCCTACTGCTCAGATCCTCCTGACCCGTACGGACTTCTGCAGCCGCCGGGCCATGAACAACGCCATGATGACGGTTGAAGAATTACTCCGGCAAGGCGCAGTGCCCGTGTTCAACGAGAACGATACCGTATCGGTGGATGAGCTGAAGTTCGGTGATAACGATACCTTATCGGCGCTGGTTGCCAATCTTCTGAAGGCATCGCACCTGCTGATCCTGACCGACATGGATGGCGTCTACAGCGCCGATCCCCGCAAGCACCCGGATGCTGTGCGGTATGAGCACATTGAAGAGATTACGCCTGAGATCTATGCCATTGCAGGCGGTGCAGGCTCAAGCGTGGGCACCGGCGGCATGCGCTCCAAGATCGACGCGGCCAAGATTGCCACGCGGGGCGGCGTTCCTGTCTTCGTGGGCCAGGTTAAGAAGCCAGGGGATTTATTACAGGCCGCAGCCGGAACGGGCAAAGGCACTTATTTTGCCACCAGACTCGCTTCTCTGCCGGTCAAAAAGCAATGGCTGGGCTTCATGTCCACCCCGCTCGGATCACTGTATGTCGATGACGGTGCTGTTGAAGCGCTGCTTCACGGAGGCCATAGCCTGCTGCCAGTCGGGGTTAGACGTATTGAAGGAAGCTTTCATTCAGGGGATGTCGTTGAAGTACTCGGCCCGGATGGGCAGCTGCTTGGACGGGGTATCGTCAATTACGACGACACCCAGCTCCGCAGCATTCAGGGGCTTCCCAGCCGAGAGATTGTGCCCAAGCTCGGTGAAGTACACCGGCTGGAGGTTATCCACCGGGACGAATGGATCACGCTTCGTTAATCTTGCACAACCTACTGTATTTTCATCTGCCAACATAACTTTTAGGAGGAATTGCCATGAGTGAAGTGGTTAACAAGACAACACTGGCCAAAGCAACCACAGGGGTACTTGCAAGCTTGACTACCGCCCAGAAGAATGATGCTCTGCTGGTAATGGCTGCTGCCCTGCGTGCCGAAGCTGGTTACATTATTGCCGCCAACGCCGAAGACCTGGAACGCGGCCGCCTAAACGGGACACCGGAGTCGATGCTCGACCGGCTGGCCCTGGATGCGGAACGGATTGACAGTATAGCCGAAGGCTTGCAGCAGATTGCCGCACTGCCTGATCCGGTAGGGGACAATCTGGAGACGATCGAACGGCCAAACGGCCTGCACATCGAGAAGGTACGGGTTCCGCTTGGGGTGATTGGAATTATCTATGAAGCACGCCCCAACGTCACCGTTGACGCTGCCGGACTGTGCCTCAAGACCGGCAATGCTGTGGTGCTGCGCGGCGGCTCCTCCGCCCTCTCCTCCAACCGCGCCATCGCCGAGGTGCTTCACCGCGCACTTGCAGGTACCGCCCTTCCGCCGGATGCCTTGCAGCTGATCGAAGATCCTAACCGCTCCTCAGTGGATGAAATGCTGAAGCTGAACGGACTGCTGGATGTCATCATCCCGCGCGGAGGAAGCTCCCTAATTCAGAATGTGGTTCTAAATGCCACCGTACCGGTTATTGAAACAGGGGCAGGCATATGCCATACTTATCTGGATGCAAGTGCTAATCCGGAAATGGCCCGGCGCATTAGCGTGAATGCGAAGGCCCAGCGGCCTTCGGTCTGCAATTCAATGGAGACGCTGCTGGTTCACCGCGCTTACGCCGAAGAGCATCTCGCCGCACTCGCTGAAGCCTTCCGCGAGGCCCGTGTGGAGCTGCGCGGCTGCCAGGATACTGTTGCTCTTATCCCTTGGGCTGTGCCTGCCACGCCAGAGGACTTCGCTACAGAATACAACGATTATATTTTAAATATTCGTATCGTGGACACGCTAGAAGAGGCTCTCGGACATATCGCGGAGTTTGGCACCAAGCATTCCGAATGTATTGTGACAGAGGACTTGGCGAATGCTGCACGCTTCCTGCAGGAGATTGATGCTGCGGCTGTATATCACAATGCATCTACCCGGTTCACGGACGGCTTTGAATTCGGCTTCGGCGCCGAGATCGGCATCAGCACCCAGAAGCTCCATGCCCGCGGGCCTATGGGACTTCCTGCATTGACTTCAAGCAAATATATGATTCACGGCTCCGGCCAAATCAGGGGTTAACTCACTCAACTTATAGGGGGACTGCCAGCCATGTGCCAGCAACCAGCAATTCCGCTCATCAATCATAATATCGTTTTTTATGGCGCAGGCTCGATGGCTGAGGCCATTGTGCGGGGATTGATTGCCCGGAATGTAGTGGAATCGGGCCGAATTATTATGCTGAACCGCAGCAGCAGCGAGCGCCTGGCTGAACTCCGCAGCCGATACGGCGTGCTCGGCTATAATGCTCCTGAGTCCAAGCTCGAGGCTCTGCGGTCTGCGCCGGTCATCGTTCTAGCCATGAAGCCCAAAGACGCTGCCGAAGCGCTCCGTTCCCTGGGGCCGCTGCTGTCGCCGGATCAGCTCGTGATCTCCGTGATTGCCGGGTTGACCATCCGTACGATACAAGGCTTACTGGGTAATCCGCAGCCTGTGGTCCGCACCATGCCGAACACCTCTAGCTCCATCGGCCTCGGTGCTACCGGGATTGCCTTCTCTAAGGAAGTTGGAGAGGACAGCCGACGTACAGCGCTTAATATCTTCGAAGCGGTCGGAATGACTGCGGTTATTGACGAAGAACGGATGGAGACCTTAACCGGGATCTCCGGCAGCGGACCAGCCTACATCTACTACATGATGGAAGCGATGATTGCCGCCGGCATCCGCGGAGGGCTTCCGCTGGAGCAAAGCCGTGAGCTGACTGTCCAGACCGTGCTGGGCGCAGCACGAATGGTTCAGCAGACCGGTGAAGAGCCTGCCTCTCTGCGCAAGAAGGTCACCTCGCCGAATGGATCTACCCAGGCGGCGATTGAAGTGCTGGAGCGCGGCGATTTCTTCGAGACCGTTATTGCCGCCGTCAACCGGTGTGCGGAACGTTCCCGCGAGATGGGCTCGGCTCTGGAGCAGGAGCTGCACTAATTCTTGTCCTAGTTTTTGATATTCTTACTACAACACAACAGCCCGCAGTTCCTTCCACGTGAAGGGACTGCGGGCTGTGTGATGGGAGCGGCGAAATCAGGTGCATTTATACCTTTCATTTTGCTCATCCGGCCACTTTTGCTTGAATCAAGTGTATTTGTACCCTTCATCTACTCATTAAACAAACTTTTCCTAATTTCAGGGGCACTTCTGCTCTTCACCCCCGCTCCCCGCACACTTTCAGCTAACTCCAATTCCAAGCAAAAAATGAAAAAAAGTGCCCCTTAAGCCATATATATGACTTAAAGGACACCTTTACCAGCGGGGCCTTGCCCTGGACCGGCATATATCTACCTCGCTTCGCTCATCTGCCGCCGCTCCGGAATTTCTGGGAATAGGCTTTGACATCCTGGGCATTCTTCACCCGGTTGCGGGCCCATTCCAGCAGAATGCGGTCAATGTAACGGAAATGGACCTTTCCTGCAAAGACCGACTCCTTCAGGGCGAGCAGGATCAGTTCCTCGGGATAACGGTCTTCATCCACCCAGCCGGAAATAGTTTCACATTCCATGGGGGATAGCGGACGCCCGAATTCCTTCTCGAAAATGCTGAACAGACTGCGTCCGTCCTCCGACTCCTTGTCACCCGGCACAGCCGGGCGGCCATAGCCACCATCTGGTGCAGTAGCCCCGGAGTAATGAGCCACTGCCCGGGCCCCCGGCTCCCGCCCGCTCTGGCTGGGCTTCCCCTGGGCATTCTCCCGTGAGAGTTCTGCCAGATAAGCTCCCAGCTTCGCGTATAGGCCGGAGAAATTATAACGCTCATAATGGATGTCCCTCAGCTCGTCGTTATCTCCGTCGATGCTGATGAACCCTTCCTTCATCAGCTTCTGCAGTTCTCCGGCAATCACCGGAATACTGCGCCCGGTTACTGCCTGAAGCTCCTCCAGGGAAGGGAAGTCAATCCCCTCCACCTGTCTGAAGGAGAGCAGATGAATCAGCAGCATGGATTCACTGCCGGTCAGATTCAGCTTCCGGTAATATTTCAGGAGTGCATAAGGAATGACGGCCATTCCGTTCTCCAGGCCGAAGGCTACGCCCTCGCCCCAGGTATTCCAACCTTTTCCGTCCATACTTAAGCCCCCTTTCCCTATTCTTTAAGGGTAAAGACGGTACAGTGTACGAGGGAAGGCAATCGTCTCACGGACATGGTCCAGACCGCAGATCCAGGCTACTGTGCGCTCCAGCCCCAGACCGAAGCCGGAGTGCGGAACCGTGCCGTAGGTGCGCAGATCCATGTACCATTTGTAGGTGTCCATCGACAGGTTATGTTCCTTGAAGCGGGCTTCCAGCAGCGCCGGATCATCAATACGCTGTGATCCGCCGATGATCTCCCCGTAGCCTTCAGGAGCGATCATATCCGCACACAACACCACTTCCGGACGATCAGGATGCGGCTTCATATAGAAAGCCTTGAAGGAAGCCGGATAGTGGGTAATGAAGACCGGTCTGTCGCTCATCTCGGCAATCGCCGTCTCATGAGGAGCCCCGAAATCATCGCCCCAGGCAATTTCATAGCCCTTTTCATTCAGGAACTTAATCGCATCGTCATAGCTGATACGCGGAAATGGTGCTTTGATGTTCTCAAGCTTCGAGACATCGCGGCCCACCGCTTCCAGTTCAGCCCGGCAATTCGTAAGTACAGATTGTACCACGAAGCTGATGAAATCCTCCTGCACGCACAGGCTTTCTTCATGATCGGTGAAGGCCATTTCCGGCTCAATCATCCAGAACTCAATCAAGTGGCGGCGGGTCTTGGATTTCTCAGCCCGGAAGGTTGGTCCGAAGGAATAGACACGCCCCAGCGCCATAGCAGCAGCTTCCATGTACAGCTGTCCGCTTTGGGTAAGATAGGCGTCCTCTTCAAAGTACTTGGTGTGGAACAGGTTGGTCGTGCCTTCTGCTGACGTTGGTGTCAGAATCGGCGGGTCCACCTTCGTGAAGCCGCGCTCATTGAAGAACTGCTGAACCGCGCGGATAATCTCCGCACGAATCACCATTACCGCCCGCTGCTTGGAGGAACGCAGCCAGAGATGACGGTGATCCATCAGGAAATCGACGCCATGCTCCTTAGGTGTGATTGGATAATTCTCGGTAAGATGCAGAACTTCAATGCCCGTAACCGTCAGCTCGTAGCCTGACTGGCTGCGGGGCTCCTCACGGATGATTCCGGTCACATACAGCGAGCTTTCCTGGGTGAGGCTCTTGGCATCATCCCAGACCTGCTCAGGGACTTCTGATTTCACCACAACCCCCTGGATATAACCGGTACCGTCGCGAAGCTGCAGGAACTGAATTTTACCGCTGGAGCGCTTGTTGTTCACCCAACATCCGATGACAACAGTCTCTCCGACATGCTCATTCACGTTCTTGATTACACTTTTGTTAGCCATGCCTACTATCTCTCCTCTAATTTAGCCGTTAACACCTTGCACAATACGATAGGTATCGCGTGCGATCACCAGCTCTTCGTTCGTTGGAACCACAAGCACCTGTACCTTGGAATTGGCAGTAGAGATACGCCGCGGATCACCCGAACGGACCTTGTTGGCTTCTGCATCCAGCTCGATTCCGAGGAACGTAAGATTGTTCAGTACTTTTTCACGCAGCAGGGAAGCATTCTCGCCTACACCAGCGGTGAATACAATTACGTCTACCCCATTCATGGCAGCTGCATAAGAACCGATATATTTACGCAGACGATACTCGTACATTTCAAAAGCAAGCGTCGAATTAGGCTCGCCTTTCTCCGCACCGTCAATAATATCACGCATGTCACTGCTCACGCCAGAGATGGCCAGAAGTCCGCTGTGCTTGTTCAGCATGGAGTTCACTTCACCGACGGACAGCTCTTCCTTGTTCATCACATAAGGAACAATTGCCGGGTCAAGGTCGCCACTGCGCGTACCCATCATCAGGCCTTCCAGCGGAGTCATCCCCATCGAAGTGTCAACTGAAATTCCGCCGTCCACTGCAGTTACACTGGCACCGTTGCCGATGTGGCAGGTGATAATCTTAAGCTCGCCAAGCGGACGGTCCAGATAATCAGCAGCTGCTTTACTGACGAAATCATGGGAGGTTCCGTGCGCGCCATAACGGCGTACTTTGTATTTGTTGTAAAGCACTCTCGGAATGGCATACATATAAGCCTTCTCAGGCATCGTCTGGTGGAAGGCGGTATCGAACACAACGACCTGCGGCACACCGGGCATATTATTCTCGGATGCGGTAATCCCCATCATCGCAGCCGGGTTATGCAGCGGCGCAAGGTCGAACAGCTGGCGGATCTTGGTCTTCGCATCGGCATCGACCAGCGCGGAGGATTTGAAGAATTCCCCCCCGTGCACTACACGGTGGCCCACTGCATTAATCTCATCGGTGGATGCGATAACGCCATGCTCTTTGTCTGTCAAACAAGCAAGCACTTTACGGATTGCCGTATTGTGCTCCAGAATTTCGCTTACTTCGGTTACTTCCTGCTTGCCGGTCGGCTTGTGGTTCAGAATGGAGGAATCCATACCGATACGTTCTACCAGCCCTTTGGCGAGTACAGATTCATCTGTCATATTGTACAACTGGTATTTCAATGAGGAACTGCCGGAGTTAATTACTAAGATATTCATATACGGTCACCATCCTTGTCATACTTGAAGAAGCCTTCGCCCGATTTCGCACCCAGTTGTCCTGCACGCACCATCTTCTTGAGAATGGTCGAAGGACGGTACTTAAGCTCGCCGTATTCACGGAACATGTTCTCCAGTGCGGCAAGAACGGAATCCAGACCGAAGCGGTCTGCCATTTCAAGCGGCCCGTTCTGGAACTGGTAGCCGATGCGCATAGCATCATCAATATCTTCAGGGGAGGCAACCCCTTCCTGGAGCACATGCATAGCCTCGTTAATGAACAGGCAAATGAGGCGTGAAGATACAAATCCGGGGGATTCGTAGATCATAACGCCTTTTTTCTCAACAATCTCATCGACAAAGGCTTTGGTATCTTCAAATGTGCTGTCCGAGGTTTTCAGACCGCGCACGATTTCAACCAGATCCACCTTACCTACAGGGTGTATGAAGTGCATGCCGATAACGCGTTCCGGATACATTGTAGAGCTTGCAAGCTCAGTCAAGCTAAGCGTTGACGTGTTGCTGGCAAGAATAATGTGGCTCGGACACACCTGATCGAGCTGATTGAATACCTTTTGCTTGGCTTCCAGATCTTCAACGATGGTCTCAATGACCATATCGCATGAGCTCAGTTCAGCGAAGTGTGTAACCTTCTGGATACGGGCCAGGATCAGCTTCTTCTCCGCCTGGGTAATCGCCCATTTCTCCAGCTGCTTGTCGAGACTGGTCTCGATCATTTCGTAGGAGTAGTTCAACCGTTCTGCAGTTTTTTCCACCAGCATGACATCCAGGCCCTTGGCTGCCAGCATTTCGGCAATCCCTTGTCCCATTGTGCCTCCGCCGATGACACCGATCTTCTTAAAATTCATGTAAAAGTCTCCATCCTTTCAGGTATCTATACTTCTGTATTGTACCTTGTCTGTCGAAAAAAATAAGTAGCCCGACATATAATGATATCTTAGCATGTCTGAAAAGTAAAAAAAAATAACCGGCATAAAGAATTATGCCGGTAAAAGGACACTGTCACGAAATTGACAACGAAATTGCTCTCCGGAGAGAACTTCTTCCTTCATTAAAATGTCAAGAGAGTAATCAAATATATTTTTCTGTTTCTCCAGCAGGTCATTCGTGCGGATCATCAACTCGTCCAGTATTTTACTATTTTCCTTCATTAATTCTTCAGTGGTAACCATTTGCAGATTCGCAATGCCGAGCGAGGTGAGCCCTGACTTCATCATGGTCTCTACGATATTCAGCGCCTGATCGAAGTCTCCACGGGAACCGGTACTGCGTCCTCCGTAATACATCTCTTCGGCAGCCGCTCCGCCCAGGGCAATCATGATCTGGTTCTCCAGGTAATCCTTCGTGTACAGATACTGCTCGGTCTGCGGATTATGCCGGACATACCCTAGAGCCTGGCCGCGCGGGGTCAGTGTTACCTGACTAACGCTTCCGGGGCGCAGCAGCTCAGCCATAATAGCATGTCCAAGCTCATGGATCGCTACCCTCTTCTTCTCTTCATGGTTGGTCTCACGGTCGGTCTTCTCACCCATCATGACCTTGTCGATCGCCATCGACAGATGACGCTGCTCCACCAGGGTCAGATTCTCGCGCATCATGTAGATCGCGGCTTCATTCATCACGCTCTCCAGCTGCGCACCCGAGAAGCCGTAAGCTTCTTCGGCGATTTTATCCAGATTCACGGTGTCATGCAGCGGCTTGTTCTTGGCATGCAGGTCGAGAATCGACTTGCGGCCCTTCTTGTCAGGCATATCCACCTGAATATGGCGGTCAAAACGCCCCGGGCGCAGCAGCGCAGAATCAAGCATCTCCTTGCGGTTCGTTGCGGCTACCAGCAGAATGCGCGGGGTATCATTGTTATAAATCCCGTCCATCTCCGTCAGCAGCTGATTGAGGGTCTGATCGTATTCACGCTGCTGTCCGCCTTCGCGTTTCCCGCCGATAACGTCAATTTCATCGATGAAAATAATGGCACTTTGCTTATTCTCCTTGAGTGCGCGTGTACGGGCATCCTTGAACAAATCGCGCACGCGTCCGGCACCGACGCCGACATACATCTCGACGAATTCACTGCCTGAAGCAGCTACAAATACAGAATCGGTGTAATGCGCCGCAGCCTTGGCCATCAGCGTCTTCCCGGTTCCTGGAGGGCCGGTTAACAGAATTCCTTTGAGCGGACGAATCCCGAACTTGCTGATTTCTTCATGCCGGATCAGGAAGTCCAGCGCTTCACGCAGCTCCTGCTTGGCATTGTCCTGTCCGCCGATCTCTTCAAAGGTTAGCTTGGAGGGACCGTTCTTCTTACGCTTCTTATCTGCACCTGCATTGACCGTCAGACCGCCGCGGGCATGGGCAATGAACAGGAGCGCGGCAACCATGCCCATCGCTATAATTACAGGAAAGATATTAATTCCCACAAAAGCCATAAAAATCAGCATGACCGGAACAAATCCGGCTACAACCTCTTTCCAGTACTTAGGCATTGTTCCACACTCCCATCTTGGCTGCTGCACGCGGCAGAATGATGAATTTGCTCTCTGTGCCGTTGCTCAGGCTTACATAGACATTGTTGTCGTCAATCTCTGTGGTAGCTGTAACGCCGCTGTACTTACTGTCCTGCTCCTTCAGTCCGTCCAGCTTCGCTGGTATCAATGTATATTTCCGGCTCTCCATAGCTTCTGCTACAGAGAACATCGCTTTATCCCAATACTCATCCAGCAGTTCACTCGGCTTCTGTTCCACATCCAGCTTAAGGGTCCTGCCGTCAATAGCGGTGCTGCCTTCTCGTGATACATACTGCACCAGCTCACGTAATTTCGTGCCCGGCTGCAAATCCAGTTTCAAAGTGACCTCATTGCGTTTAATAGTAATATGGGAATCCTTCACACCCTGGTAGGATGATACCAGCTTCTGCAGCGGCTCCTGCACCGCGAATTGACGGTAAGAATACCAGCCACCAAACAATAATGCAGCAGACAGCAGAGACGTTAGCAGCACAGGCATAAGACGAAGTTTCAAGAAACGTCCTCCTCTCAATAATGACCAAGCTTAACTCTATAATAAAGACCAGCCAGCGTGTCTAGCGCCAATCCGAGACTGACATGCTCTTAAGCATGTCTTGATACAAGTAGTAGTATATCATAGGTGTATATACGATTTTACATAAAGTTGTGAATATATTTAAAATTTTTGATACTAATTTCTGGATGTTTCATGAACCATGAAAAAACGGCAGCTCAGATTTATATCCTGAAATGCCGCTGCTACTTTCATATTCCGGCGCACACTACATCCGGCTAACGCTCAATTTCAGCCATCATATATTCCGCAAAATCAGTTAATAGCTCCAGTTCATAGCCTTCGGCGCCAGCACCGCTATATTCCTTAAGACACCGTCTAAGCAGCCCGTGGAAGCGTTCCGGCAAATGCTGAAGTCCCCAATCCCCGCCTTCCTTCTTGGAAGAGACATGACCTTCCTGCACATAGTAGAGTACCCTGCATAGATTCAGTGTGTAATAGAGTGGAGCATTCCCAATATTCTGCGGCGCATCATCGACATCCCTGATAATGGAATCCAGATAGTACCTCTGGTCTACCGGCGCAAAGGCCTCGCGTATCGGCTCCCCGTACAAGATAAACCCGCGATGGTAGACTACTGCAAAATGTGCCGCCAGATCAGCATCCTCAAAGCCGCCGCACAGATAATTCTTATCGGTTCTATACCGCTCTAAATGAGCTTCTGAAAAGTGAAATTCAAATGGCGTAGGATACACAAAGTTATGCAGGTATGTCTTCAGGACGATAGACAGTTCAATTCCGCGCTTATTCGGCAGACTGTCATGAAAGGCTACGATACGACCGGCAAGGCTATGACTGACCTCTGCGGGGAGCTTGTCCTCTACTACAATGAGCAGATCAATATCGCTTGAATCCGGTTGAAAACAGCCCATGGCCAGGGAACCGTGCAGATAAATCCCCGACAGATTATCCCCCAGCTCTTCCTTAAACAAATCCACCGCCTGATCCAAATATGCTAAAACTTCCAATTTCTTCATCCTCCTTGAGAGACATATATGCAGGTTGGCGATAGCATTCGAGGAATACAATCAGTATATCAATTCAAGTATATTAATCGATGTATCTCAAACCATATATCTCCATTAAGCCACAGTTCCCCGTCTGCCACCAGTCCCAGAACAGTTCCAGATTATTTTCGACATGATGGATACAAAAAAACGGAAGAACAGATAATCTGTTCCCCCGCATGTTATTCTGCTGAGCGCTTAGCTTAACGGTTGGGCAAACTGTACCCCTCACCGATGGCGCTGCCATCCTTGAAGCGGTAGAAGTTGTAATAGAATCGCCCGTCTTTTTTGTAAAATAGCTGCCAGGCATATTCCCCGTTATATACACCGGGCAGCAGCCGTTCGATCTTCACGTCCGGTAACTGATCGGCTATGATTCCGCGCATTTTCTCTTCGGAAGTGCCTTTGCTCAGCTCTTCAGCATACAGGTCGTTGTCGCCTCCGGCAGGCTTGCCCTCCAAGGTGAAACGGACCCACACCATCAGATCGGTCCCGGCTTCATTTTTGCCGGTTAGCACCCAGTAGATCTCATTCTCATTCCAGACGGATTTCTGAGCCTTGGTTACCTCCGTTAGTCCGGCACGCGTCCGGGCCAGCTCCTTGGCCTCATTCCGCTCGTTCCACTGGTCCTTCATAATGTAGGCATAGAACTGGCTTAATCCGAACAGAAGGAGCAGCACCACGGTAAGCCCCAGCCAGATCCATTTTCTCCTCTTCTTCTTCACAACGCTGCTTCCTTTCCCGTTCTCCTGAATTACCGTTTAAGCAGGCTCTCGAACGTCTCCTGTGCTTTGCGGCGGATAGCTTCTTCATCCAGTGTCAGGCATTGTCCATGCTTCACAACCTGCTGGCCGTTCACCCATACATGCTCCACATCCTTGGCACTTGCCGAATAGACGGCATGGGAGAGCAGATCGGTATGCGGCAGCAAATGCGGCTGGTCAATATCAAGCGCGATGAAGTCGGCCTTCATTCCTGCTGCAAGCCGGCCTACCCCGCTTAGGAAAATAGACTGAGCCCCGTATTCCGTGGCCATCAGTAGCGCTTCAGGAGCCGGTACCGCTGTAGGATCACCGCTTACGCCCTTGTGGATCAGAGCCGCCAGCCTCATCTCTTCGAACATATCCAGATTGTTGTTGCTTGCCGCGCCGTCTGTACCCAGGGAGACCTTAACCCCGGCTCGCAGCAGCTCAGGAACACGTGCAACCCCGCTGGCCAGCTTCAGGTTACTGCCGGGGTTATGCGACACGCCAACGTTATAGCGGGCCAGAATCCCGATCTCTTCATCGTTCAGATGAACCCCGTGGGCAATGAGCGAAGGACGGGTGAACATCCCCAGCTTCTCCAGATGTGCGACCGGACGAAGGCCGTAGTCAGCCACGTTCTGCTCCACTTCATGGCGCGTCTCGGACATATGGGTATGCATCGGCAGGTCCAGATCATGGGCAGCCTGCACAAACTTCATGAAAAACTCTGGAGGACAGGTGTACGGAGCGTGCGGTGAGAGCATAGTTGTAATTCTGCCGTCAGCCTTGCCGTGCCAGTTACGGGCAAAAGCAACCGCCTCAGCGAGCTTTGCTTGCTGTACCTCTTCCGGGCACAGCCCAATTACGCCGCGCATCAGCACCGCACGAATACCGGACTGCTCCGTTACTTCCGCTACCCGGTCCATATGATCATACATATCGAGGAAGGTGGTTGTGCCGCCCTTCAGCATTTCCAGTACGGACAACGAGGTTCCCCAATATACATCATCACCAGTGAATTTCTCTTCCATCGGCCACATCTTCTCCTGCAGCCAAGTCTGAAGCACCATATCGTCGCCGTATCCGCGCAGCAGTGACATGGCCGTATGCCCATGGGTATTGACCAGACCCGGCATGAACAGCAGACGGCTGCCGTCTACGACCTGAGCGCCATCCTCCACTACCGGCTCAGCTTCACCTATGTAAGTAATCAGATCATTCTCCAGGGTCATATACCCGCTTAGAACCGGCTTGTCGCTGCCCGGAACCAGGAAGTGCCCGTTCTTGATTATCGTGATCTTACTGCTCATCTTCTGCCTCATCCTTTCCATCATGCAAATAATAGGCCAGGCTCTGCAGATCTGTGGTGAAATCTGCGGCATGAATCCGGATATTGGCAGGCGTCTTGAGAATAACCGGTGCGAAGTTCAGAATCGCCTCAATGCCGGAGTCCACAAGAATATCAGCTACATTCTGGGCTTCGCTGTCAGGTACGGTAATAATCCCGATGCGGATGCCCTGCGAGCGGATTGTGCTGCTTAACTCCTCCATCGGCTGCACAACCAGCGAGTTGATCTGCTGGCCCACCTTCGGCGGGTAGGCATCGAAGATCGCAGTAATCTTCATCGTATCCTTCAAGTAAGCGTTGTAGTTAGACAAGGCATGACCGAGATTACCGGCTCCAACCAGTGCAACATTAATTTGCTGGTCAAGCTTCAGGATATGGCGAATCTTCTCAATTAGATAGGATACATCGTAGCCGATACCCTTCCTGCCAAAATCACCGAAGTAAGCCAAATCCTTACGGATCTGGGCGGGATTCAGATCAAGCTTCTGGCCCAGCTCCTGAGAAGAGACTGTGGAGATTTCACGTTTTTGGAGATCGTTCAGGAAACGCAGGTACACTGGGAGCCTGCGCACGACGGCCTCCGATATTTTATCCGATTTCATGTATTCTCCTCCTTAATAGTTGTGTTATACCCGTTCAATTATAGCAACCGTGCCCCCCGCCTGCCGGATCGGCAGGACAGGGCGGGAACGGATCTTCAGGTTAATCATGACTTATTAATAATAGCAATAGCAGATGAATTAGGAAACCCCGCCGTCTTCCAGCCATTCGGCAATTCTCGGGACCATCTGCTCGGTGAGCATATGCTCCATCTTGGGACCGGGGAGTGAATACAGGAAGTACTTTCCGTAATGCGATTCAATTACTCTAGTATCGTACACAATTACGATGCCCCGGTCCTGCGCCGTGCGGACCAGCCGCCCGAAGCCCTGCTTGAAGCGGATGACTGCCTGCGGCACGGACAGCTTCATGAACGGGTTCTTCTTCTGTGCCTGAAGCAGCTCCGACTTCGCTTCTGCCAGCGGGTGATTCGGCGGCTGGAACGGCAGTCTGACAATCGCCAGGCAGGTCAATGCTTCTCCCGGAATATCTACCCCTTCCCAGAAACTGCTGGTACCGAGCAGGACCGAAGCCGGGCTGTCCTGGAAGCGGCGGATCAGCTTGCTCCGGCTGCCGCCCTCCACACCTTGTCCGAGCACCGCGATATCCTGGGAGGCAAGCGCCTCCTTCAGCGGGTCATAGACCTGGCGCAGCATCTTGTAGGAGGTGAACAGCACCAGCATTCGCCCTCGTGTAGTTACAGCAGTCTCGGCGAGGGAATGAACAAGCGTGTCCACAAAACGGGCATCCCCTATACTTCCCTTGACGCTCGGGAAGTCGCGGGGAATGACCAGCAGAGCCTGCTCCCGGTATTTAAACGGCGACGGAAGCAGCGCTGTCATCAGACGCCCCTGCTCCGCAGCTTCACCAAGGCCCAGGTTATCGATCATGAACTGGAAGGACTTATCCACGGATAAGGTGGCCGAGGTCAGGACAATACTCTTCTTCTTGTCGAAGAACAGCTCCCTGAGCTGGGTACTGACATCTACAGGAACGGCATACATTTGCAGCGACTTGCCTTTATAATTACCGCTTCCCTCCAGCCAATACACGATATTCTCATCGTTCAGGCCCATGAAGAAGCGGATCTGCTCTCTAATGGATGCCAGATCCTTAAATAACCCGCCGATATCGGTCACAAGACTGTCCGAGGAGGATTGGCTGTCCGTGTCACGCATCTCACTGAGCATCTTGTCACCCTTGCGGATGATATCGCTCAGACTGAGGTTCAGCGTATTCTCAAGGGCCGCCAACTCCTCCCAATCCTTCGGCTTCTTGCCCGGCTGCAGGCGGGCCACCAGCTGGCCTGCTTCACCGGCTCCGGCATCGCTGCGCTCGGGCAGCAGGCTGAAGAGCCGGTCGCTGAGCGCATCCCAAGATTCCTTCACCGTCAGCAGATCGGGATAGATCCGGTCGATCACGCCGCTCCATTCGGAAGCCTGCTCACTGCCCGAAGACTGCAGACTCTGGCGGAGGGCAGGCAGCTGCCCGCTCCGGCTATCCTTATAGAGGCGGGTGAGGGTATGGGCGAATGTGAAATATTTCATCTGCATGCCAAGATGCTTGCCGGCAATATCTTCCAGATGATGGGCTTCATCAATCACAAGATGATCGTAAGCCGGAAGTAGCTGATGCCCGGCTTTGACATCTGCGAACAGCTTGGAGTGATTGGTGACCACCACATCAGAGATCCCGGCTTCATGCTTGGCCCGGTGGTAATAGCATTTGCGGAACCAGGGACAAGCCCGTCCCAGGCAGGAGTCGGTATCACTGGCTACAGTCTCCCAGAAATCGCCGCCCCGTCCGCTTAAGTTAAGCTCCTCATCATCGCCGGTCGTCGTCTGGGTCAGCCAGACAAGCATTTGCGCAGCGGTGAGCGCTTCTTCTCTTGGACTCGTAAAGTCCTTTTTATTCATTCTATGTTCGAACTTGCGCAGACACAAATAGTGCCCTCTTCCCTTAAAGATGGAGGCCTTGAACGGGAACGGCACAACGCTGGTTAAGAGTGGGATATCCCGCTCACGCAACTGGTCCTGAAGGTTAATGGTATGAGTGCTGACCATCACCTTTTGATCACTTTTCACACTATGGTAGATGGCCGGAAGCAGGTAACCCAGCGACTTGCCGGTGCCGGTTCCCGCTTCAATCAGCAGATGCTTGTCCTTCTCAAGCGCTGTAATGACCTCATGGATCATCAGCTCCTGGGCCTCACGGCTCTCATACTGTGGAAGAACAGCCTTCAGCCGCTTCGTTACCTCATCCATATACTCTTCAAAGGTAATATTCTCCAGCGGATTGACGTTTCCTTCCTCCCGGGGCGTTGCCAACTCTGCCCAATCCCCCACAGCCAGCGCAAGCTGGCGGTAGAAGCTCAGCTCTCCTTCCGGCTGAAAGGTCTCCATCTCCCGCTCCCGCAGCAGACCGTCGAAATACCAGGCCAAATCACTGTCTTCGTCTGCGAACAGCTCATTCAGCCGCTGAATAGTCAACAGCGGCAGACTGTGCAGCTCTTCCAGACATTTAAGCAGCACAATAGCCGTGGCAAGCGCATCACTGTCAGCCTGATGGGGACGGTCATGCGTAATGCCGAAGTGGCTGCTTACCGCGCCTAGCTGATAGGTGCTCAGCGAGGGAAAGCATATTTTGAGAAAATCGATGGTATCCAGAATCCGCCCCTGAAACGGCAGGTAGCCGCAGCGGTCCAGCGCATTCTGCAAAAAATGAAAATCAAACGCTACATTGTGTCCGACGAGGACGACATCATCCAGCAGCGGCACCAGCTCCATCATCATCTCATCAAGCTCTGGCGCATCCTGTACATCACTGTCTGTAATTCCGGTCAGGCCCGTAATAAAAGGAGGAATGGGTGCTCCGGGCTTGACGTAGGAACCATACACCCGGGAGATCGTCCCGTCTTCTTCTATAATGGCAAGGCCAACCTGGATGATTTCTCCCACAGATTGGGTTCCCGTAGTTTCAAAATCAAGCACGGCAAATTTCATTATAAGTTCTATTCCCTTTCACTTGAGACTCTTTATCAGCATAACAGAAGTTACGAAAAAAGGCGATGCACACCCCAGAAAGTGGTGGGGCGCATCGCCTAAAGGAACCGGGAAAAAGTTATAAAAGCGAAACCAGCTGATGGCCAAACTCCAGCTTCCCGCCCCGTCTGCGGCATACCTCCAGATTCACATTCGGCTCCGGCAGATCCGGGTCATGCAGCAGCGACAGGCTAAACAGCTCACTGGCTTCATTAAAGCGTTCCTGGGAAGCACGGATACAGCCCAGCGCATTATAGATCATCGCCTTCAGCTTCACCTCACGGATCAGGCCCAGCATGTGATCCAGATGTCCCCAGGCAATCTCGCCTTCACCTTCCTGCAGATAAGCCATGGCCAGATACAGGCGGGCAGCGAGGCTATCCGGATATTGTGCCGTAACCTCCCTGAACTGTTCAATGCACTTGCGGTACATCAGCAGCTTGTAATAGCCCTGGCCCCTGACAAAAGCATCCATCCCAAGCTCGGGCGCTTCCTCTTCCGGCAACTCCTCTGGCGGACCCTGGAAATCGGCCTGTTCCCGGAACTCGCTCAGCTTCTCGGCGAAGAGCAGCCACTCATCCATTACATTATCACTGATTCGGTGGAGCATATTATACTTGGATAAAAGATCGCTTCGGCGGGCACCCTCCGCAGTAGGATAGTCGGTTTTGATCTCCTGGAGCATCTTGTTCATCTCAGCAAATAAATGTTGAAACACCGGACATCCCACCCTTACTGATAATGAAGTCAGCTTAAGCTTGCCTTCCTTCATTTTTAGCAAGTACAGGTGTCTTCATCCCTGCCATTGATTACATGGCTCAAAGCGCGGACTTCAGGCAATTGTAGCGTGAATCTCATGATCCGCCAGCTTCACCGGCTTGTTGCCTTCATCAACGAACACCACCGTCGGCTTATGCGCTGCCAGCTCTTCTGAGGACACCACAGCGTAGGAAATAATAATCACGGTATCGCCGGGCTGTACCAGACGAGCTGCTGCCCCGTTCAGACAAATGACGCCGCTGCCGCGCGGACCTGGAATGACATAAGTCTCCAGACGGGAACCATTATTATTATCCACGATCTGCACCTTCTCGTTCTCCAGCAGGTCTGCGGCTTCCATCAGATCCTCATCAATGGTAATGCTGCCCACATAATTGAGATTGGCTTCGGTGACCGTTGCCCGGTGGATCTTGGATTTCATCATATGTCTAAACAAGAGCGTGCGCCTCCTTAGGAATAAATACATTATTATCAATCAGACGGGTTCTGCCGAACTTCACAGCCAGAGCCATTATAACCTCTCCGCCCGCTTCCGTCAGCCTGCTGGCGCCTTCCAGCTTTTCCAGATCAGGGAAGGTTAGAATCTCCGCATAATCAATGACCGCAAACGGCGATTCAGAAATGACCGAGACCAGCAGACCGCGTGCTTCATCTACCGTACGGATGCCGCCCTCTTCCATAGCCTGGCGCACTTCGCGCAGGGAACGCGATAATACCAGCGCCTGTCTGCGCTCCTCGCTGCTCAGATAGACATTACGGGAGCTGAGCGCCAGCCCGTCTTCCTCGCGCACAATAGGACAGGCGATGATGTCCACGTTCATGTTAAGATCAGACACCATCCGGCGGAGAACAGCTACCTGCTGGGCATCCTTCAGTCCGAAAAAGGCGTAATCCGGCTGCACGATATGGAACAGCTTGCTGACCACAGTAGTTACCCCGTCAAAATGTCCCGGACGCGAAGCGCCGCAGAGCTGTGTGGTAAGCGCGGAGACCGATACGCCTGTACGGATCGGCTGCGGATACATCTCTTCAACACTAGGGATGAACACCAGGTCCGCACCTTCACGTTCAGCCAGCTCCAGATCCCGCTGTTCATCCCGTGGATAGGAAGCGAAGTCCTCATTCGGGCCAAACTGCAGCGGATTGACAAAAATACTCATCACCACCGTGCCGCTCTTCTCCCCTGCCTTACGCAGCAGACTGGCATGTCCTTCGTGCAAATATCCCATGGTGGGTACAAAACCAACAGGGCCATGGCCCCCCTGACGCATATATTCAAGCGCTTCGCGCAGTTCAGCAATCGTTCGGATGACTCTCATGTTATTTCGCTCCTTTGCCGGCATTGCCGTATAAAGATTCCAGAACCGTCTCGTCCGCGCTGAACACATGCTCTTCCGCAGGGAACGAGCGGTCCTTCACTTCCTGAACATAGCTGGTGATGCCTTCACGGATCAGGGAGCCTACATCGGCGTAGGTTTTGACGAATTTTTTCTCCCGGTAAGGGGAGGCATACCGCAGGACATCATGGAAAACCAGAACCTGTCCGTCACAGTAACGCCCGGCACCAATGCCTATGGTCGGTATGCTGACCGCCCGGGAGATCGCCTCAGCCACCTCTTCTGTCACCAGCTCCAGCACAATGCCGAAGGCCCCTGCGGCTTCCAGCGCCTTCGCTTCGTCCATCAGCCGCTGTGCATCCTTGGCATCCTTACCCTGAATCCGGTAGCCGCCGATCATATTGACCGACTGCGGGGTCAGGCCGATATGGCCGAGCACCGGAACTCCGGCAGCGACAACAGCGGATACTGCGGAGCAGATTTCGAGGCCGCCTTCCATTTTGACCGCATGGGCCTGGCCTTCCTGCATCAGTCTGCGCACACCGCGCAAGGTCTCATCCACGCTTCCGTGGTAGGTCATGAACGGCATATCTGCCACTATAAAAGTATTAGGCGCCCCGCGCTTCACCGACCGGGTATGGTAGACCATATCCTCTATGGTAACCGGCAGCGTGGTATCATAACCAAGCACGACGTTCCCCAAAGAATCACCGACCAGAATCAGATCAATGCCGGCTTCTTCCGCCAACTGGGCTGAAGGGTAGTCATAAGCGGTCAGCATGCTCAGGGGCACACCGTCCGTTTTCATTTTTTTCATCTTGATAATATTCAGTGCGTGTTTGTCTGCCATGTTGCTCTCATTCCCCTTTTCCATAAAATACGCGTTCTCCGCGCAAACAAAAAAACCTTTTAGCATGGTCCGCTAAAAAGGTCCGAAGGGCAAAAAAGAGTCACTCGCGATCGTCCCTTCTGTCTCGGTCCTTACGGCTCAGAGCAGAATCCAACGTAACCGTTACATCCAGTTATGAAGGTACATCCGGTAAACAATGTCCTGTTCAAAGATACAACTTACGTGAGTACAGCTCGCCATGCGATGCCGCCTCATGAGCACAGTATACCAAAAAAACACAAAAATAAACACCTCAAGTGGAAACGGCTTAGCCGTTCTTTTAAAGGACGGTACCGTTTCGGCGAGAAATAGAAGGCTGCATTCGCAGCTAAAAACAGAGATTCAGGGGTTCGTGTAATGAAACCCTTTCACCCCAAAAAATCTAACGGACTGAAGAGACCTTATTCCCACGATAACGCCCCTTTTGCAGCGTAACGGACTCAGGAGATCTTATCATCTTTGTGCGAGACGTTTTGGAGCTGAATTGCAGGGGATAAGGTCCTTGCGGTCCGTTAACCGCCCAAGTGACTACTTTCTTTATGCATAAGAGCACCTCAGTCCGTTATGCTAAGCCAAACGCCCTAAAGAACAACCCCCGCTTGGAAAAGATGTGATGTGAATTGAAGGAGAACTGTTTCTGCTCCACTAATTTAAATCTGATGAGGTACTAGTTAAATCTGATGCTCTTCTAAATCATTTCAATTTCGCCGGACAGTACGCTCACTACCTCACCGGATTCGTTACGCAGCAGCAGCCCGCCGTTGTCGTTCAGTCCGACAGCAGTGGCCTCGGTGCGGCCCTGGGGAGTGTTCAAGCTTACCTGACGGCCCAGTGTTACCGACATCGACTCCCACAGCTCCTTCACGGGCTGGAAGCCTTGCTCCAGATAGACATGATATAAATATTCGAGTTCCGCAAGCACAGCTTCCGCAAGCCTCGTGCGGTCTACAGGAATGCCGCCGCCTTCGATCAGCAGCGATGTACCAATCCCGCGCAGCTCCTCCGGGTAATCTTCTCCGGTCAGATTGGCAGCGATGCCGATACCTGCGATACAGTAATGCAGCCCGCCTTCCCGAAGTGAGGATTCCAGCAGAATTCCGCAGATTTTGCGGCCGCCGGCCAGCAGGTCATTCGGCCACTTGATGCCGGCAGGCACCCCGGTAACCTCACGGATCGCTGTGCAGACAGCCACTCCGGCCAGCAGCGTCAGCTGCGGAGTCACGGCCAGCGGCAGATCCGGACGCAGCACCAGGCTCATCCAGATTCCTTTGCCGTGAGGGGAATGCCATTTGCGGCCCATCCGCCCGCGCCCGCCGGTCTGCGCTTCGGCCATGACTGTTGTTCCTTCCGGGGCGCCGCCCTCGGCAAGTTTTTTGGCTTCCTCCTGTGTCGAACCGACTGTATCCAGCCGCTGAATTCCCTTGGACCAGCCGGGAACGAACGCCTCCCGCTTCAACACGCCGGAACGCTGCGCATGACCGCTATTCATCGCTATCCATCCTTTGCGCTGCTTGCAGCAGTAATTGGGTGTCATTAGCAAGGTCGCCTGCCGCGACAGCCAGAAGAAGCTGGTGCAGCAATACGCCCAGCCAAGGGCCGGGACGCTTCTCCAGCGCCGCTGTCACCTCATGGCCGCTCACCGCCAGCTCAGCGAGCGTGCGGACCTTTATCTCTGCGGTCCAGGACCGCAGGAGGCTGGTGGTGACAGGGGGGATGGAGCTTGCCATTGTAGGCGCTTCAGGGACGGCTGCCGATGTGGCAGGTGCGGCAGCGTATGCAACAGGCACATCCTCCGCCGTGGAGGGTTCGACTGTGGCAGGGACGTCATCCGACGTGGCGGGTGCGTCAGCGAGAAAGTCATGGACATCTGCCGACGTGCCTCGCGCAATTGCGGCTGTGGCCGGGCTGCGCGCCCCTGCGCCAACAGCGGGCGCGGCGTCAGCCCCCGCCGCCTCAAGCAGCGTCAGCCACCCTTCGGCGGCTGACTGGCCATGGCCCAGCACGGCGGCGATCCACCGCCGCCGCAGCAACTCCCCGGCGCCGGAAGCCTCCGGACGCGCCGAGGACAACGCCGCGTCCCAAGCTTCGCGGACGCGGAGCACGGCGACGACGCCAGTGCGCGTCGCCCCCGGGAACGTCCATGCCCGCAGGAGCTCATCGGCGGAAGCCGCCGATGATCCCAGGGCATGCAGCAGGAGCGCCCAGCGCAGGCGGGCGCTCTCCAGGTTCCCGAGACCGGCAAGGCAGGCGGCGGCAGCCGCCAGGTCACGGCCGGTCCAAGGGAACGGCGCTTTGCCGCGCGGCAGCAGGCCGCTGCGCAGCAGGAGCCCCAGCCCGCGCTGCGGGTGCGGGCCTTCCAAGATGCGCTCCACCTCGGCGCGCACCCGCTCCACAGCAATATGCGCCAGCTTGTCACGCTGGCGCAGCAGACCGCGCCAGGTATTCTTCGCGATCGCGAAATCCAGCACAGAAGCAAAACGTACGCAGCGCAGCATCCGCAGCGCATCCTCCTCGAAGCGTTCCTCCGCTTCGCCTACACAACGGATCACGCGGAGCTTGAGATCACGCTCCCCCCCGAAAGGGTCAATCCGCCCGCCGTCGAGACCGCAGCAGATAGCGTTGATCGTGAAGTCACGGCGGCGGAGATCTTCCCGCACATCCCTGACGAATACAACATGCTCCGGACGGCGGTGATCGGCATAGCCGCTCTCCGTCCGGTAGGTCGTAACCTCTAAGCTGTAGCCCTCCTGCAGCACAGTGATCGTGCCATGCGCCAGTCCGGTAGGAACACAGCGCGGAAACAGGGCCATCACCTCCTCCGGCAGTGCGGAGGTAGTGATGTCTATATCATGCACCGGACGGCCCAGCAGCTCATCGCGCAGGCAGCCGCCGACGAAATAAGCTTCATGGCCGCCTGCCGCTAGGCCTGCAATAACAGTCCCGGCGGCTTCAGCCATGCCGGGTGGTGCCATTCTCCATTCCATATCGTACTCCTTACCCCAGGATCGGGTCTAATCCGGATACCTTGCGCCCGAGCACACGGTAATAAATATCTTCATATTGATTGGTGATCATATCTCTGCTGAAATCATTGCAGGACCGCTCCAGGCAGGCGCGCCGGAAGCTCTCAGCCATCGCCTCATCCGAGAGAAGCCGGACGGCATATTCTGCCATCGATTCCGTATCGCCGACCGGTGCAAGGAATCCGGTCTTGCCATGCTGAATCAGCTCCGGAATTCCCCCGGCCTGCGAGCCAATGGTCGGAACGCCGCAAGCCATCGCTTCCAGAGCGACCAGCCCGAAGCTCTCCTTCTCAGAAGGCAGCAGAAGCAGGTCCGCCAGGGAGATCACCTGGGCAATCTCATCCTGCTTACCCAGGAAGCGGACATGATCGTCGAGACCCATCTCGCTGATCTTGGCTTGAATCTTAGGCAGGTCAGGGCCTTCGCCAACCAGCAGCAGCTTGGAAGGCACCTGCCGGTTCACCTTGGCGAACACATCCACCACATCACTTACCCGCTTGACCGGGCGGAAATTGCTGATATGCATAAGAATCTTCTCATCCGGGGCTGCGAAGTCGCCGCGCAGATCCGTTACATCCCGGGGATAATAGACACGCTTATCCACGAAATTATAAGTCAGATCAATTTCACGCGTGATATCAAGCGCCTTGCGGGTCTCCTTGATCAGATCACGGGAGACTGCGGTTACCGCATCACTCTCGTTAATGCCCAGCCGGATCAGATCCTTCAGGGATTCATCCTGGCCCAGCACTGTAATATCCGTGCCGTGCAGCGTGGTAACCACTTTGATATCATTGCCAAGGATCTGCTTGGCCAGATAAGCACATACCGCATGCGGGACCGCATAATGGACATGAAACAGATCCAGATTCTGCATTTTGGCTACCTGCGCCATCTTGGTTGCCAGCGCCAGATCGTATGGCGGATAGCGGAAAACATAATAATCGTTAACCTCTACCTCATGGTAAAAGATGTTTTTCTGAAATGTTCCCAGCCGAAACGGGATGCTGTGGGTAATAAAGTGAACCTCATGGCCTTTTTCAGCCAATAGCTTGCCCAGTTCAGTTGCCACCACACCCGAGCCGCCAAGAGAAGGATAACAAGTGATGCCTATCTTTAGCCGCTCCATAGCTCCGCCCCTTCATTTAACTTAGCTCTATTACTTCAAGTAACGATATGAATTAATTATAGTTGTTTTCCGGGCTTTGTCGAGTTGCGCCTTATCCGCGTGCAGCGCTGAACAGATCTACAGTATACGGAACCTTACCAGCGAACCCTTCGGCAAAAGGAATGAGCCTGCGCTGGCCGAGCAGCATATCTCTTGAACGGACGCGCTCGATATACCCTTCCGTCAATGGCGTTGCAACGGCATCTTCACCCGGAGCGAGTCCGAACTGGGAACGGTAGCAGGACAATGCCTGCTCCTTCAGCGGATACTGCGCAGTCACATCGACAATCAGATCCGTCCGCCCGAGATCATTAATGAAGTAGAAATATAACTCAGGCTCCGGAATGGCAGGCTTGTCCGACATATATTTGCGCAGCTTGGCATTAAAAACCGCTTCCTCCACCAGCTTACTGCAGGCAATATGATCGGGATGGCGGTCTTCCCAGTAAGGAGCAAATACGATGGACGGAGCATAACGGCGGATTTCCGCTGTTACAGCCGCCAAATGGCCCTCTGTCATATACAGGCCACGGTCAGGCAGCCCCAGATTCGTTCGCACCGCCGCGCCCAGCACTACGGCAGCCTGCTGTGCCTCCTGTTCCCGAAGCTCCACCGTTCCGTTCGAAGACATCTCTGCCCGGGTCAGATCGCACATTCCCACCTTGAAGCCGGAGGCAGTATGCTTGGCAATCGTACCTGCCATGCCGATCTCGGCATCATCCGCATGCGCACCGAATACCAGGATGTCAAGCTTCATGACTCGTCCACACCCGGCTTATATTTATGTACCAGCTCACGCCAGCCGAAATCTCCCCGGTCAATAGCCTTCACCAGGATTTCTGCTGTAGCAATATTCGTGGCAACTGGAATCCCGTACACATCACACAGCCGGAGCAGCGCCGTAATATCCGGTTCATGCGGCTGGGCCATCAGCGGATCCCGCAGGAAAATAATCAAATCCAGCTCATCCGTAGCGACCATCGAGCCGATCTGCTGGTCGCCGCCAAGCGGCCCGGACATGTACCGGTGAATGGAGAGCTTGGTCACTTCCATGATGCGCTGGCCCGTAGTTCCGGTGGAGAATAATTTATGCCCTTCGAAGACATGCTCATAAGCGGTTACGAAATTAACTATTTCATCTTTTTTGCGGTCATGTGCGATAAAAGCAATTTTCAACATTCTGTTTCTCTCCCCGTCTATTCTATAAAATGCTCAAAACCATAAATCATGCCGGTATAGCCCATCACCTTTTGAATCCCAAGCTTGACTCCAGGCATATAACCCGCACGCTCATAGGAGTCATGACGGATCTTCAGCGACTGTCCGAACCCGCCAAACACAACCTCCTCCTGGGCAAAAACACCCGGAAGACGCACACTGTGAATACGGAAGCCGTTATAATACCCGCCGCGCGAGCCTTCAATAATCTCTTCTTCCTCCGGATGTCCCTGGCGGAGCTCCTGCCGCGCCTCAGAGATCATCTCTGCCGTCTTAATCGCTGTTCCTGAAGGAGCATCCAGCTTCTGGTCTCCGTGATATTCGATAATTTCGAGATGAGGGAAATACTTGGCGGCCTGGGCAGCGAATTTCATCAGCAGGATCGCACCGATGGAGAAGTTAGGCGCAATTAATCCGCCGATTCCCTGCTCCTGGCATTGCTTGTCCAGCCCGGCGATCTGCTCCGGCGTGAAGCCGGTGGTACCGATAACCGGACGGACGCCGTACTTGACCGCCAGTGCAGTATTGCTATATGCCGACTGTGGAATGGTAAAATCTACCATCACATCAGCCTCTGTATCTGCAAGCGCAGTCTCCAGATCCGAAGTCACAAGTACACCGCAATCCTCAAGGCCAACCAGCCGTCCCGCATCTCTGCCATGTGCAGAGCGGTCAACCGCTGCTGCCAGCTCGAGTTCATCATCCTGCAATACCAGCTTCACAACCTCTTTGCCCATTCTGCCTCCGGCTCCGGAAACAACAATCCTGATCTTGTCACTCAAATGAATTCTCCCCGCTTTCCCTGGCTCTGTTATTATTGTATATAGTGTTGCAGCGATTTCTGCAGATCCTTCATCAGCAGACGCAGTCCGCTGTCATCCGGGTGCAGCGACATGACTTCTTTCAATACTGCAATCGCCTGCAGATGTTCATTCATCCGGCTGTGCGCAATCGCCAGCCATACATAAGCATCCCCGTAGAGAGGGTCAAGCGATACAGCTTCCTTCAGCAGTGTAATCGGATGGTACGGATTCACACTGTCCGCTGCTTCATCCTCCAGCAGCCGCTTCGCTTCCTGTACAAGCTTAAGGGCCTGCAGATGCTGAAGATGCAGCTGATAGTCCGGTTTGGTCCCATCCAGCCTGCGTGCGGCTATAGCATGTTCAAGTGCTTTATCCAGCATGCCGCTGCGGGCATAGGTAATAGAGCAGCGGTATCTGACTTCTGCATCATCAGGACTAGCAGCAATGGCCGCCTCGAACAAGATGATGGCCTCAGCAAAGTCACTGCGCAGTATCGAGCGGTAGGCCGCTTTTACATAATCATTATGATCCATATCCTCACCATCCTTACGGCTAAATCCCGTTCGTTTGGTACAGCATATGTAGCATAGGCCTAATCGGTGTTTTTGGGCGTCCAGCGCCCGGCATCACGCGTATTGAATTTATGCATAACCTTATTATGTGCCTCAGTTAAATCTATACCGAGTGAATTGGCGAAGCAAACGGTAATGAAGAGAATGTCGCCCAGCTCCAGCTCAATCGAATTATCAGCTTCATCCGCTTTTTTCGGCTTCTCGCCGAATTGATGGTTCACTTCGCGCGCCAGCTCTCCGACTTCCTCGGACATCCGGGCCAGCATCGACAGCGGACTGAAGTAGCCTTCTTTAAACTGTGAGATATAGGCATCCACCTCACGCTGAATGTCACCAAGACTTTTATCCATAAATTTCCCTTTCACCCCCGTGTATTCTTGCCTTCTGTTTGCCCCTATGTTATCGTAAAGACGTTTTGAAGACAAATCTTTTTTGAAATGACGCCTGGAGCTTACGTGCTCTCCGGGGGGATCATTACATATAAATTGCCCATTTAGAGGCGTAGGCGAGGGATGTTATGAGTTCAACCGTTAAAATCAGCACAGTCAGCAAAACAGTGGCCCCCATCATGCTGGGCACGGCCATCTACGCATTCGGACTACTGTATTTCATTATTCCCAACCAGCTGATGGAGGGCGGAGTTACCGGGATTACCATCCTGCTCAATTACGCCTTTAACATCCCGATCTTCTTAACCACACTGCTGCTGAACCTCCCGCTCTTTCTGCTCGGCTGGAGGGTGCTCGGGGCGAATCAGATCGTCTATACGGGACTAGGCATCGGCGCCCTGTCTTTTTTCCTCTGGTTATTTGAGCGGATGATCAAGGCAGGGTGGATTGTGACGTTCAGTACCGAGCATGATTTTATTCTTGCTTCATTATATGCAGGGGTTACCCTGGGTCTGGGTCTGGGGATTGTCTTCCGCTTCGGGGGCACCACCGGGGGTGTAGATATTGTTGCACGTATACTCGGACGCAAGTTCGGCTGGAGTATGGGTCAGATTATTCTGGCCGTAGATATCATCATTATCGGGGCTTCCCTGCTCTACATTCCCCGCGAAAAAATACTATACACTCTCGTGGCAGTCTTCATCGCCTCACGCGTAATTGATTTCATTCAGGAGGGGGCCTACGCCGCCAAAGCCTTCACCATTATCAGCGACGAGGCTCCGCAGATTGCCGAGCTGATCACCGCAGAGCTGGAACGCGGCGTGACGCTGATCCCGGCAATCGGCGCCTATTCTAAGCAGGCCAAGCACATGGTCTACTGTGTGGTCTCCAGACAGGAGATCCGCCGGCTCAGCCTGCTGGTGAAGTCGGTGGACCCTAAAGCCTTCGTAATAATCAGTGACGTTCATGATGTTCATGGCGAAGGCTTCCGGGAGACCTGATCTACACACACATAAGGGCGGCCCCCCGCAAGCAGGCAATAGCTGCTAGTGGAGTCCGCCCTCTTTTGTATCCTCTGTTACCTCAGCTTAACGCTACACGGTCTTCAAATCCCGCTTTTGGCCGCGGTACTTACGATAAGCCGTATACACCAGCACCGTAAAGATGAACGCGCCTGCCAGCAGAGCCCAGCCCCCGTATTGCTGCGGAGCCAGCGGCAGCGACAGAACCGGCTCGTTCCGCTCCTTGCCGAACATTACTCTTGCTGCATCCTGCCCATAGGATACAATCTCGAGCAGGCGGGCCCGTTCCACTGGCTGCTCCGAACCTGCCACCCCTCCTGCGTAAGACAGCCAGGAATCAAAGGCGTTCACCGCTTCAGCAGGCCGGGAGATGATGACCGCAGGCCGGATATTCGCATACCGGCTCTGAAGTCTTGCCAGCGCCGCTGTCCAGCGCTTCATGTCATTCGCGGCGGCGCTTTGCTCCATATCGTTCAGATCCTCACGGATCAGCTTATAATACTGCAGCCACATGGGCTGGCGGGGATGATTCAGGCTGTTAGCGGCAAGCCGCAGCTTCGCCGCAGCCGCTTCCCATCTCTCCGGGGACGGCTGGGCCGCAGCCAGTGCCGACTTCATATCCAGGATCACAGATGATAGAGCATTGACCCCCTCTACTGAGGTCATCCCTTCAAAGGATGAAGAGATGAAGATCTGTGAAATCTCCTCTGCTTCCTGGCGGGCCTTCAGCACATCGCCTTCAAGCACATAGCCGTACAGAGCTTCCGCCGACTGCTCCAGCCGCTGCGCTCCGCTTCTGGCCGTAAGCGCAGCGGGATCACTGGGTACACTTGCGGCTGCTTCTATGTAAGCTGTACTTCCCTGGTCTGCAGCGGCATCCCCTGCTTCAGCCTGAACGCGGCCTCCGCTAATACCGGCGAGCAGCCAGCACAGCAGGATTCCTGACATTATGAATACTTTTCTGCGCGGCATAAGACATCCCTCCCACCTTAATGTATGGCGGAAGGACAAGAGTTAGAACGGAGGCTCAGCGCTTCACGGCAGTTCTGTGCGGAAGTGCCGGACGCCTTGTCCGGCCGCAGAACAGCCAGGCAGCGGCCGTACTGAACAGCGTAAGCCCCATGGTGGAGTACTGAACAACGATAAGATCATCATCAAGCACTGAGGGCAGCCATGGATACACGCCTTGTGAATAATCCACTATATCATTAGCGAACGTCCACGCAAGCGCCACTGGCAGCATCCTCCGGAAGGTGAAGAACCGGGCATAGATCAGGGCTTCCACAGCCATTCCGGTATGGGAGATCATCAGCATCCAGTCCTTCCAGGTGATGGAATCCCCCTGATAACCACCGGCCACAATGATACTGACCGCCCATATCCCGTACTTCACCGATGTTAACACAGCCAACGCTTCAATCAGCTCACGCACCAGCGTTCCTGTAAGCCCTCTTGGCGGATAGAGCAACAGCAGCAGTGCAGCTGTGAAGAACAGACTAGCCGTAGGGCTGTCGGGAACGAACGGCAGCAGCCAGAGCGGTTCAGTCTGCGCTGTGAACGTGAGCTGATTGCCATACCACATATATCCGTAGACCGTCCCCAGCAGATTCACGATAAACAGCAGCCATATTATTCTTCGGTCCCTAAATAACTTCTCAAACCAATGACCCGGCATACGAACAACTTCCCCCCGACTGTAGCAGCTTCATTTCATTACAAGACTGATTTCATTACAACACTCATGACATAACAAAAACCTGAGCGCATATACGATCAGGTCCTGCGTTACTGTTATTTTACTGTCCGCTTTTTTGTTTGGCAAGCCAGCCGGCCAGCTCATCGATATCCTGCTCGGTCAGTCCTGCCCCCATAGCTGTCTCAACCATTGGCGGCATCTGGCCCTTACCTTCTTTTATAATAGCAAGGATCGCCGCCTGATCATGCTTATCGCCTACACCGCGAAGTGAGGGACCATTCGCTCCCTTTAGCTCTGCCGCATGACAGGAGATGCAGGTAGCCTTCTTATAGAGCTCCATGGCCGGATCATCCTTGTCCACAATGGCAATAGCTTTCGGTTTGACGGCACTTGTGGTTGGCAAGCCCGCGGCCTTGTTCTCGGCGGCCTTCTCTTCGCGCTGAACATCCTCTGGAATCTGACCGGTTTCAGCCATCTCATGCTTGTATTCTGTCCAGGCTGTGTTGGTTAAATAGACGATTGCAGCGAGGGACAGGAACATCAGCGAGGATGCAATCGGTCTGCGGTAGAACCGCCGCTCCGGGCCGGTATCCAGGAAAGGAGCCAATAGCAGGGCCCCGAAGGCCACGCCTGTCACGCCCAGCGTTCCGAGCACGATATAATCACCTGAAGCATAAGGAAGCTTCAAATACTGATAGAGGAACAGGAAATACCAGTCGGGAATCGGAATAACCGATGCTGCCGGATTGGCAGGGAACCCGAGCGGAGCCGGCTCCGAGATGGTCAGAACCAGAATTCCCACTAGCACCACTACGCCAACCATCCATTCCTTGAGCAGAAAGTTAGGGATAAAGGCTTCCGATTTGCCCGGATACGCCGTATAATCCGGCGGGGTAATGAATCCGTTTCCTCTGCGGACCCGGGAATCCCCGACGAATACCACCTTCTCTTTGGAGTCGTCTCCGTGTGCCATGACCGTGCCTCCTATACGTTATTTTATAGCGGACCGGATATGCCTTGTCTGCGGATCATAATGAAGTGCCCGACAAGCAGTATAAGCAGAACCGCCGGGAGGAAGAATACATGTAAGGCGAAGAACCGGGTCAGCGTCTCGGCGCCGGCAATATTGCCGCCCTGCATCAGCTCCTTGAGCACCGGCCCCATGAACGGAACCGAATTGGCGATCTCCAGCGTAACCTTGGTGGCGAAGTACGCCTTATTGTCCCACGGAAGCAGGTAACCGGTCAGTCCCAGTCCCAGCATGACGAAGAAAATCAGCATCCCCACTACCCAGTTCATCTCGCGCGGAGCCTTATACGAACCGGTGAAGAACACACGCATCGTATGAAGGAACATCATGACAATGACGAGGCTCGCGCCCCAGTGGTGCATGCCGCGGACGATTTTACCGAAGGCGACCTTGGTCTGCAGATATTCCACACTGGCGTAGGCATTAATGATATCCGGGACATAATACATGGTCAGAAACATTCCAGAGAGTATCTGTATTACAGTGATGAAGAACGTTAGTCCGCCGAAGCAGTATACAAAGGCTGAAAAGTGGTGTGCGGGATTGACATGCTCGGGGACCTCGTGGTCGGCAACATCTCTCCAGATCGGTGTAATATCCAGACGTTCGTCAATCCAGTTATATACGTTTTTGAACACGCCGTTCACGCCTCCTTCGCCGAAACAGTATTAGGGACGATTTCACCGAGATATACCCAGCCTCCGTCAATCTTGGTGGTGTATTGGTCCAGCGGCTTGGCAGCCACCGCCAGTTGCCGGCCCTGCTTCGTATAGCGGGCGCCATGGCAAGGGCAATGATATTCATCTGGAAACGCCTTGTCATTATTCCAGCCTACCGTGCAGCCCAGATGCTTGCAGATGGGTGAAAGCGCATAAATATCTCCGTTCGCGTCTTTACGAATCCACGCCGTAAGCATCGCTGTACTGGCATACCATCCGTCCTGCTGCGGAAGCTCGAAAGTGAACTCCTGGGGCTCCTCTGTAATTTTGGACGCTTCCGCTACCTTGATGAATTCTCCCTCGCCTTTTTTCTGCAGAATCGGATCTACAGCAAACCGGACCATCGGCAAAAGAACTCCGGCACCCATAAAGGCGGTAGCCCCTCCTAGCGTATAGGTCAAAAACTGTCTGCGTGACATCTCGTTTCGGCTGGGCGGTTCTTGCGGAAGTGACTCTTCTTCTTCATTAAGGCTGCTCATACTGTATGTAACCCCCTTTTCAAAATGTGAGAAGGCACCTGCAGAGTTGTTGCATAGGTATTTTAGGTAAAAAATCCGTTTTCAATGAAAAATATCACAGTTCATATAAGTTCATCCTAATCATAGCTTAGGGTCCAAAACCCGTCAAGAATATTGTCTAAATTGTGACAGGCGTTTCCGGTGCTTTTTTAGTAAATTGTTGATTTTCCGTCACATTTAACTCATTTCCCATTCTGCCATAAGGCCTGGATTTCACTACGTACATATGCGCTTACCGAGGCTCTGGAATCGGACATTATCTCAGTCAGGCAAAGGAGTAAATCGCTTTCAAAAACATCCTCCTTACGCAGTCCTGCATTAGCAGACATCACGATTACGTACTGGAAGCCGCTGGATTTGACTTTTCGGCAAAGTTCATTCACAATAGCTGTCATTCCGGTCCCTGCATACTGTACCGCCGGATAAGTCACGACCCGCCCCTTGTATGGTTGTTCGGCCAATTCCAGGAAATCACGCTGCCGTTCAAGTAACGTGGCGGTCTCAGGCGGATTCTCCGTACCCTGAAGTCCGCTATACGGAATGATGCAGGTATCATAATATTGACCGTCAATCTCCCAGGCTCTTCTGTCAAAATCACTGAATTTCATAGATTCGCCCCCTCTAGCCGCATCCCGCAGCATGCATTGTTACTTTAAAAGCATCATAAACAAGTGTATACGGCTTGGCAATCCCTATTACAGAAAAAAAGAAATGCGCCAGGCGCATTTCCTATGCCAAACTTTTCAGTTCTTCAGTCAGATTCCGGAAAGCCGCCTCATCACCAGCAGCCAGCGCCGTGTCGATCTTCCGGTACAACATGTCGGTACGACGCTTTCTTAACGCTTCATCCCACACCATTTCCGCAGCCAGCCCCAGCATCACTTCATAAGTAGCCTTCATTTTGTCCATTCGATACACCTCCGCTGTTTAAGAAATTCCGTATTCTAATGCTTTTTTTACATAGCTTTCACTTGTGCGTGCCATCCTCAGCAGATCCTGCTCAGTCAATTCACGGACCACTTTGGCCGGTATGCCCAAGGAGAGCGTGTACGGAGGAATGATTTTGTTCTCGGTTACAATGGAGCCGGCTCCTACTAAAGCATATTCACCAATCTCTGCTCCGTTCAGTACAATTGCACCCATTCCGATTAATGTGCCCTTGCCTATCCGGCAGCCGTGGATGATTGCTGAGTGCCCGACCGAGATGTCATCCTCCAGCACCAGCGGCAATCCTTCCGCCACATGGCCGACCACACCGTCCTGGATATTGCAGCGCTTCCCGATAATCACCGGTGCCAGGTCACCGCGAAGTACGGCGTTGAACCAGACACTGGATTGTTTGCTTATTCTTACATCGCCAACGAGCTTTGCGCCTTCCGCCACATATACTGATTCGTCAAGCTGCGGTATGTAACTCCCATAGGCAATCCGCATCTCTCTCCCCCTTACCTGAGCAGATGCTTCGGCACTGCCGCCTCACATCCCCACGGTGTCATCACGACCACTGTTCCTGCGGGTTCCTCACCAAGCTTAAGCATGCCCAGATGCAGCATCATCCGCAAGATGCGCTGTTCGAGAATGGAAGCGGCGTCATCGTAATAAAAGGGCTTGATCAGCCAGCCGATCCCTTCTGACAGCGAGGCTGTGGTCACCCATCTGCCGGCACTTAGACTGATCCAGTAGACCAGCGAAGGCAAATTGGGAATAGCCCCTTTATACAGTCTTAACCAAAAGGAGAATAACTGCATCAGCTTCTCGGATTTTCCCTCCGCCAGAAAGTACTCGCCTGCGGCTGTAAGCTGAAGCCTGTAGCCTTCCTCAGAGATAAAGCGGCGGTGGCGGGCATAATCATACAGCAGGGCAAATCTGGGCGGATAATGCTCACAAGCCCTGCCGTAGCCGAACCTCCAGCCACCCTTGCCGAGCAAGGGCTCCGCAATCTGCAGCGCGTTCATCACTCCCTGCTGATTGCGCTTATAGAGCGCGCCTTCCTGGTTCAGCTCAGGCTCATTCTCCTTCACATACCGCAGGAACAGCAGCAGATCTCCGGCCAGCAAATCCCCCTCCCCCCTATACACCGCCGGCTCCGGGACAGGAACAATTCGCTGCTGCAAATACTGGCCCATCTGCACACGGAAGCGCTTCTTCAGATCCAGCGGGACCTGGAACAGATACCGGCTCTGCTGGGAGGCTCCGCTGAATAGCCAGCCGCTGTTCTTAAGCCGGCTGACCAGCTCGCGGTAGTCACCGCTTTTGCCGGGCGGGACATCGAAGGAAGCCTGCCTGGCGGCAGCCAGCAGATCCTCCATGCTGAAGTGACTGCGTTCATCGAAGAGCAGGCTGTTCAGCAAACGCAGCTCTCCCGGAGAACTCCCCTTAATATGAGACTCCATGAACTCCCGGCTGCCCAAGGTGATCAATATACTCTGAATCAAATCATGTTTGGAATTCCGTTTGCACTCACACTGATAGCGTCCCGCAATGGCGGTCAGCTGACCAATGTCTGCATAAGTGAGCATATCCGCCAGATTCATCTCTCATCGCCTCACTGTTTTACTACCATTATGGGAAATACAGCCCTTTTTATTCCTTTTGCGCAAAAAAAATAACCCGAAGGGTCGGGTTAATGCTGTTTTTGTAATATATGACGGGTACAGTTGTACACTAAAGGATTCCATTCCTGCTCGTTCTTCTCCAGAATCGTGAGTGAGAGATTGCCGAGCCGTTCCGAATATTTGTCTTTGTAAAGCGCGGTGTAGAGCTGCGCAAGGAATCCTCCATGGGAGATGACCAGAACATTCTTACCCGGGAAGCGGGCCGTAATATCCTCCAGGAATGCAAGACCCCGGACCTGAAGCGCCTCATCGCTCTCCTGCCCCAAAGACAGCAGCTTCCAATCCTTGCCCCATTTGGCTTCACGGGCTTCAGCTGTCATGCCCTCTACCTGGCCGTAGGCACGCTCACGGATACGGTCATCCGGCTCAAGCAGAGGAATACCCAGCTTGGCCGCTACGATCTTGCCGGTCTCTGCTGCACGCGACAAGCTGCTGGTAATACAATAGTCCCAGTGGTAAGGCTCACGCAGCAGCCGGTCACCCAGCATCTCAGCCTGCAGCCTGCCTTCATCATTCAGCGGAATATCACTTTGTCCCTGAATTTTACCTACCGCATTCCAATCCGTCAGCCCATGGCGTATTAAGCCGATCAGCATCGCCTATCACCGTTCCCTTCCCTTTGATGTTTGCTTAATAATGTAACACGAATGAAAACAAATGTCTTCTTTTTTAACACAAGTGGAAACGGCATTGCCGTCCTTTTAAAGGATGGTACCATTTCAGCGAGAAATAGAAGGATAATTTATAGTGTGCAACATATAAATTCTTATATTCAAATCAAAAACCCTCTTCTCCATACTCGGGAAGGGGGTTCTCATTGTCTGCGGTACCGGTTCAGACGGACCAGCAGGAATATGGATAATCCGACGCCCAGCGTCGACAATACCATCCAGTACTGCGGATGTGCAGGGCCCATATTGGCCACCAGCGGCTCAATGATCCCGCCCTCAGACTCCACCGGATATGAAGAAGACCAGTCCAGCGTTAAGCCTGCCACACCTGTCTCAACGATTCCGCTCTGTGCCGCCGTCGTATTCGAGGGAGTCTTGAACACGGTGAAATATAAGAAGCTGGAGATAAACACCGCTAAGAAACAGGCAATCCAGAGGGTTAAGCGATGCCGGAATACGGCCGAACTCCCCGCAGACTTCCCGTCACCGGGCATAAGCCAGGGGCTCTCCAGATAGATCCGCTCCATTACCTTACTGTTAATCGCTTCTGCCCGCTCGTCGCTGACATCAAATCTTGTATCCTGCATAAGCTCACTGGTCTCCTGCCACAGCGCCCATTCAGCACTGCAGTAGGAGCAGGTTGCGATATGTCTCTCAAGTCTAATCCGCCTGGGATCTGTGGGGGGAGCGTCCCACAATTGTGGAATGGAATCCTGCGCTTCCCTGCAATTCATAGGCCTTACACCCTCTCAGCCTGCTCTTCAACTTCAGGCTCATAGAAATAGGATTCGAGCTGCAGCTTCACACTGCTCCTTGCCCGGAACAGCAGTGACTTCACTGAGCTAACGCTCTGATCCAAAATCACGGCAATTTCCTGGTAATCCATCTGATCATATTCACGCAGAATCAGCGCGGAACGCTGTTTCTCCGGGAGATTGTTAATTGCTTCGCGGACGAGTTCCATCCGTTCCTTGCGTAATGCTGCCTGTTCCGGGGCAACATCAAGCGGTGCCACAGGCGTATATCCGCTCTCTTCGAGCGATACATTCCCGGCACGGTTCTTACGAAGTTCACTCAGCACTGTATTGCGGGCAATCGTGTACAGCCATGTGGAGAACGAAGCATCCACTTCCCTGAAGGAATGAAGACTCCGGAAGGCTTTGTAGAAGGTCTCTGAACAGAGGTCTTCGGCAATCAGCTCCATATGGGAGTTCTTCAGCATGTGGTACACAAACGCCAATATCTTGCGTTGATATCGTCGCATGAGTTCCGAGTATAATTCTGTATCGCCTTGCTTGATTAGCTGGATCAACTGGGAATCCGTCATGGTGAGTCGGCCCTCCTCGCCCTTGCACGTGTAATCCCGTCCGGTCCGTATCTACTTATACCGGGCAGGTAACAAAAAGTTGCGGCATTCCTTCAAATTTGCAGCACAAAAATCCAATCTTCCTATGTATATTCAACTTACCGTTATTTAAGGCTTCCAACCTTCAATTCATTTTCTAGACAGAAGAATGGCAGCATTCTCCCTAAAGGACAACACAGCCCGTCACCACTTGTTCAGCAAGCGGTTACCTATACTTGGAAGGAATCTATAAACATACTTAACCCAGTATAGCACAGTTTCTAACAGGAGGAAATTAATAGACTTTGAGAGAAGCACAGACAGACCGATGAAAGCGGTCTTTTTTTCTTTGAATAAAGTGTTGACAAAATGTAAACGGATACATATAATAAAAGTACAGTATGGTTTCTCTCCACTCCTATCCAAACACTACACGGTTCCAAGAAATTGTGAACTGTAACCGCTTATTATGTAAGCGGTCTTTTTTTTGTCCATTTTTACGAACATTTGGGTGTTTACTGAGCGCTTGTTTGTTGCGGGAGCCGGGGCATCCTCTGATAGCAGTTGGATTTCCTCCATTTATAAATAAGAGCCGGAGCATCCGGCCCCGGCCCTACTTTTACATATATACGGTATAATCATTCTCCTGCAGCAAAATTCTGGCCCGCTCCATATCGTTCTCCTGGCGGAAGGACAAGCGCATGATCCCGGGAACATCCTCGCGGCTCTCAATAATCTGCACATTGCTAAGGTTGATGCCCTGGTCGCCCAACTCCGTAGCAATGCGGCCGATAATGCCGGGATGATCGGGTACATCAATATGCAGATCGAACAGCGGAGTGATCATTCCCTTGCGCCGCTCAGGAAGCTGGCTGCGGAATTGATTCGCCTCCTGGAAGGCCGACTCGATCCCTGCACCATCCCCGCTCTCCAGCAGATGAATGAATGAGGACACTTCATCGTTCCAATCCTTCAGCAGCCGCAGCATCACAGAGCGGTTATTCAGCAGAATATCGCGCCAGATGATCGGATCGCTCGAAGCAATGCGGGTAATATCACGGAAGCCCCCCGCAGCAAGTGTGCTGTACAAGGAATCCGAATGGTCATATGCATGAATCTGATTCACTAGGGCTACCGCAATAATATGCGGCAGATGGCTGATCGCTCCAACAATCTCATCGTGGCGCTCCGGATCAAGCCGGACAATCTGGGCTCTCGTATGTAGCAGGAGCGACTCCAGAGCCTGGTATGCCTCTTCAGGTACGCCTGGCGGGGGCGTGAGCACGTAGTACGCATTCTCGAACAGTAAGGAGGAGGCTGCCTCTACGCCTGAACGCTCTGATCCGGCCATGGGATGGCCTCCAATGAAATGTACACCGGGAATATCCAGTGTAAGGGCACACGCGGCGATGCTGGCCTTGGTGCTGCCGACATCTGTAATGATGCAGCCCGGCTTCAGCGGCAACCTGCTTAACCGCTGAAGATAGTCCTCAAGCATTCCAACCGGCACACACAGAAAAATATAATCCGCATCCAGTGCTGCTTCTTCAAGTGATAATGTTGCTTGATCAACCACACCTCTGCTCACATATTTAGTCGCAGATTCAGGCCGGTGGGCATGGCCTACAACGGTCAGACCCTCCTTGCCTTTGAAGCAAAGGGCCAGTGAGCCGCCGATCAGGCCGACACCGAAAATTGCTATTTTTGTCGTCATGTTCTTAGTACTACCTGCCTTCTGTGGTATCGTCAATCCAGCTTCTGAGCCCTCACGGTTATGCGCGAACTTCCTGCTCCTTCAGCGCTTGCTCCAGGGCAGCTACGAAGGCTGTGTTCTGCTCGGCGGAGCCGATGGTCACCCGCAGGTAGGTCGGATACCGGTGGAAGCCTGTTCTGACGATGATTCCTTGGCGCAGCAACGTATCGAAGACTTCGCTAGCAGGCTTGCGTACATCCACCATAATGAAGTTGCCGTGAGCCGGGAACGACGTAAGCCCGAGACGCGCGAATTCCGCCTCAAGCTGCACAATCCCTGCACTGTTAAGCGCACGGCACTGCTGCACATATTCCTGATCGGAAAGTGCTGCCACTGCTGCCACCTGAGCCAGGCGGGTCGTATTGAACGGCTCACGCACCTGATTAATCAGAGAAATCACCTGCTGGCTGGCTACACCATAGCCGATACGGAGCGCAGCAAGACCATAGATCTTGGAGAAGGTACGAAGGACTACCAAATTAGGATATTTGTCGATCAGTTTAATGCCGTCGGTGTAGCTGAGATCGGTCACATATTCGTAATAGGCCTCATCCAGAACTACCATAACGCCAGCAGGTACTGCATCCAGGAACGAAATCAGAGCATCCTCGGGCACAATGGTACCGGTCGGATTGTTCGGATTGCAGATCCAGACGATCTTGGTCCGGTCAGTAATCTTCGCCAGCATCGCATCCAGATCATGCGTTCCGTCCTTAAGCGGGACTTCTATGGTTACTGCCCCTTCTATATCGGCATTGCTCTTATATACAGAGAAGGTCTGATCGGCCATAATCGTCTCGTCACCGGGCAGGAAGAAGGCACGGGCAATCAGAGCAATAATCTCATCCGATCCGCATCCAAAAATAATACGGTCACCCGCCACGCCCAGATGCTTAGCCAGCGCTGCCGTCAGCTCAGCGGCAGAGCCGTCCGGGTATAAAAAGAGGTTATCCAGCTCCGCTACAATAGCGGCCTTTGCACTTGGTGCAGCCCCGTAAGGGTTCTCATTGGATGCCAGCTTAATGACTTCGCTTAAGCCCAGCTCTTTCTTGACTTCTTCAATTGGTTTCCCGGGCTTGTAGACAGGAAGGTCAACAATATTCGGTTTTGGATTCATGGGTGATCCTCGCTCTCCAAAAGTTAATTAGGTCTTAATTGTGCCACAAATTCACGAATTTGCAACAGTCCGGCGCTTCTCGTCTGAGGCTGGGACAGCAGGGGAATAACCTCCTCGACCTTGCGGACAATGGCGCTACCCACTACTACACCATCACAGATCTTGGCAAAACGGGATACCTGCTCTCCAGTAGAAATTCCGAATCCTACAGCGACCGGCAGGTCCGTAGACCGGCGGACGGACGCAATGAACTCATCTACTCCGCTGTGGAAGCTTGAGCGTTCCCCGGTTACACCGAGCGAGGATACGCAATAGACAAAGCCGCTTGCGCCGGATACGATCCGGGCAATCCGTTCGCTGGAGGTCGGGGCCACGAGCGGAATGAGATTCACTCCGGCGGCACGGCTGCGTGCACGCATATCTTCTGATTCCTCAACCGGCAGGTCTGGAATAATCAGCCCGCTGATCTCATGGGTATTCAGCTCCGCAAAAAACGTATCCAGCCCCATCTGCAGCACCGGATTATAATACGTGAACAGGATGAACGGCAGCCCGCTGCCTGCCTGCCTTGCTTTCAGCGCCGTCTCCATACAGGTGCGCAGATGAACCTTGCTGCGCAGCGCTCTTGCGGACGCCCGCTGGATTACCGGACCGTCGGCAAGCGGATCGGAGTAAGGAACACCAAGCTCCAGAATATCCGCTCCGGCTGCCTCCAACTCAGCGATAATATCCAGTGTAGTCTCGAGATCAGGATCGCCTACGGTAAGGAACGGAATTAGGGCAGTACGGCCTTCCGCCTTCAATCGGTTAAACGTCAGGTCCATCCGGTTTGTCGTCTCAGTTGTCATTGCTGCTCCGCCCCTTCCGTATAAGCCATAATGGATTCGACATCTTTGTCGCCGCGTCCCGACAGGCAGATCACCACAATATCTTCCTTGGTCAGCGTCTTGCCGAGCTTCACCACATGGGCAATGGCATGAGCCGACTCCAAGGCGGGAATAATACCTTCCGTCACGCAGAGCAGCTTGAGCGCATCCAGCGCTTCCGCATCGGTCACCGGTACATACTGGGCACGTTGAATGTCCTTGAGATAGGAATGCTCAGGCCCCACGCCCGGATAATCGAGTCCGGCCGATATGGAATGGGCCTCGATGACCTGTCCATGCTCATCCTGCAGCAGATAGCTCATCGAGCCCTGGAACACGCCATGGCTTCCCTTGCTCATGGTTGCTGCATGGAACGGAGTGTCT
This sequence comes from Paenibacillus sp. FSL P4-0338, assembly GCF_038002365.1. Taxonomy (NCBI): domain Bacteria; kingdom Bacillati; phylum Bacillota; class Bacilli; order Caryophanales; family Paenibacillaceae; genus Paenibacillus; species Paenibacillus sp. FSL P4-0338. Next base: position 2,588,615 of record NZ_JBBOCG010000001.1, read on the forward strand.
ACGCCTTTACCGGCAGCTTCAACACCAATCATCGCCACCTGCTCATCCTCCATGAACGGATAGAACATACCGATGGCATTGCTGCCTCCGCCTACTGCGGCAACCAGCAGATCCGGCAAACGCCCTTCGGCCTCGAGAATCTGGCGGCGGGTCTCATCCCCGATAATCCGCTGGAAGTTGCGGACCATCATCGGATACGGATGCGGGCCTACCGCAGAGCCAAGCACGTAGAACGTATCTTCCACATTGCTCACCCAGTAGCGGAGCGCCTCATTCCCGGCATCCTTCAGCGTTCTGGAGCCGGAGGTCACCGGAATAACCTCTGCCCCGAGCAGCTTCATCCGGAAGACATTCAGCGCCTGGCGGCGGGTATCCTCTTCGCCCATGAACACCTTACATTCCATACCGAGCAAGGCGGCTACCGTAGCTGTAGCTACTCCGTGCTGGCCTGCGCCGGTTTCGGCAATCACCTTGGTTTTACCCATCATTTTGGCCAGGATGCCTTGTCCGATAGCGTTGTTGATCTTGTGGGCGCCTGTATGATTGAGGTCCTCCCGCTTCAGATAGATCTTGGCCTCGCCAAGCTGTTTACTTAGCCGCTCTGCATAATATAGCGGGGTCTCGCGCCCCGAATATTGCTTGAGCAGATAATCTATTTCCTCCTGAAAGGACGGGTCTGCCGAGAATTTATGGTAAGCCTCTTCCAGCTCAATCAGTGCAGTCATCAAGGTCTCAGGAACGAAGCGGCCTCCAAAAGAACCAAAACGTCCATTTTTGTCCGGTACTTGTATCATGATTGCTTCACCCTTTCTACGAAAGCTGTCATTTTGGCAATGTCCTTACTGCCGTTACTCTCTACTCCGCTGGAGACATCCACGCCATAAGGGGCGTAGCCGTCCAGCAGCTCGTTCACATTGTCCGGATGCAAGCCTCCGGCTATAAATAAAGGCAGCGCATGCTTCGCCGCCGCTTGCTGGTATAAGGGGATCTGCTCCCAATCAAATGTACGGCCCGTTCCGCCGCTGTCCTGCGGATCATAGGTATCCAGCAGCAGTGCATCAATGATGCCCGCATAGCTGTCCAGCAGAGGTTGAATCTCATCCCCTGTATCAGTATTACGTCCGGCAACCGAAAGAGCCTTCCAGACCTTAACCTGGGGAAAAGCCGCCTTGACCTCCGCGCAGAACTGCGGGCTCTCTTGTCCATGAAGCTGCACAACATCCAGCCGTACCGTTTGAAGCAGCTCTGCCAGCTCAGAAAGGCCGGGGTTAACGAATACGCCCACCGGTCGGGGCACAGGCTCAGACTTCCAGTTGCCCAGCTCTGCAATCAGCTCCGCAGCCACACCCGCGGTAACCCTTCGGCGGCTGGGTGCAAATACCAGGCCTATATAATCGAGCGGCAAACTATTCATAGATTTTAGCACTTCAACGCCCTGAAGTCCACAGATTTTTACGAGAGGTTCAGTCACGCTGCACACGATCCTTCCCGGCAGGAAGCGGACCGAGCAGCTGATAGACTGCCTGCTCTACATCCGGCTGGCGCATAAGGAATTCTCCGACCAGCACACCGGTTGCCCGTGTCTTGCGGAGATACGCAATATCCTCCGGCCCGGTAATCCCGCTCTCGCTGATTACGGGAAGACCAGCGGGTAGAAGGGCTGCCAGCTCCTCCGTAGCGGAGAGCGACGTTTCGAACGTCTTGAGATTCCGGTTATTGATGCCCAGCAGAACCCCGGGATGTTCGGCCTTACCTGTAGACAACACCGTCTCCAGTTCGCTGCGGTCATGGACCTCAATCAGGATATCGAGCCCAAGCGCGGCAGCAGAGTCAGTGAACGCGGCGAGCTGCTGCGGGGTCAGAATGGCCGCAATCAGCAGAATGGCATCTGCTCCAAGCAGGCGGGCCTCATAGATCTGCTTTTCATCGATAATGAAGTCCTTACGTAGTAGCGGAAGCTTCACCGCCTCTCTTACTTGCTGGAGATACACGCCGCTGCCCTGAAAATAATCCTTGTCCGTCAGCACGGACAGACAATCGGCCCCTCCCGCTTCATAACCCCGGGCAATCGTCACCGGATCAAAATCGGCCCGGATCAGCCCCTTGGACGGCGAGGCCTTCTTCACTTCGGCGATCAGCCCCATCTCCCGGTTCCGGCGTTCAGTCAGGGCACTGCGGAAGCCTCTGGTAGCAGGCAAACCTGCAATGGAGCGCTCCGCCGCAGCGAGCGAGAATTGCACGCTTAACGCTTCTACCTCTTTTACCTTCGTGGCAACAATCCGGTCAAGATACATAATCAAGCTCCTTTGTCATCGCTTTTAACTGTTCCAGCTTGCTCAGGGCCGCCCCTGAATCCACAACCTCTCTGGCACGGTCCACGCCTTCCTTAAGTGTATCCGCTAGACCGGCGACATAGATGCAAGCTCCGGCATTCGCGAGTACGATATCACGGTACGGATTGATATTACCCTCCAGCACTGTAGTGATAATCGCCGCATTCTCTGCGGCATCACCGCCCATGACATCCTCCAGCGGATGCTGGCTGAGGCCAAGCTCCTGCGGTGTAATTACGTAGGTGCTGACTACGCCCTGCTTCAGCTCGGAGACCTGAGTCGGTGCCGAGATGCTGATCTCATCCAGGCCGTCCAGGCTGCTGACAATCATCGCCCGCTTGGAGCCGAGCTCACCCAGGACCTTGGCAACCGTCTCTGTCTTGTTACGGTCGTAGATGCCCATCAGCTGCCGGTCTGCTCCGGCCGGATTGGTCAGCGGGCCCAGCATATTGAAGACCGTCCGCACACCCAGCTCACGGCGGGGAGCAGCGGCATGCTTCATGGACGGATGATAGATTTGTGCGAACAGGAAGCAGATGCCGATACTATCCAGACATTGCCGCGCCTGCTCCGCATTCAGATGAATATTAACACCAAGCGCCTCCAGCACATCTGCACTGCCCGCTCTGCCGGATGCCGAACGGTTGCCATGCTTCGCCACTCTTACAGAAGCAGCGGAAGAGATGATTGCCGAAGCTGTGGAGATATTGAATTTATGAATGCCAGAGCCGCCCGTGCCGCAGGTATCCAGCAGTTGGCTCCGCTCTGTAAGCACCTGTGTGCCGAAACCGCGCATCGCCTCTGCGAAGCCGGTGATTTCTTCAACGGTCTCCCCTTTGATCCGCAGCGCGGTCAGCAGCGACCCGATCTGCGCTGGTGAAGCTGCACCTTCCATAATCGTGCCCATAATCTCCCGGGCCTGCGTACGGGTAAGATCCTTACCCTCGATTAAACCGGCAATTCCTGATTGTAGTAACTGGCTTGCGTCCATAGTGGATGTCCTCCTAAAAGTTTTAAGTTTTATGGAGCATTCTCTGCTCTTCTGATCTCATCTCTGCTAATTCCCGGTTCACGGGGTATATTCGTACATATAATCCTGGTTAATGACTTGCTTCTCCTTCACCTCAGCGGGGAACATCGCTTCCGCCATACGGATTGCCTTCAGCATTCCTTTGGCCTTGTTCACCGTCTCCTCATATTCCTTCTCCGGCACGGAATCCCAGACAATCCCTGCTCCGGCCTGCACATAAGCACGGCCCTTGCGGAAGATAATCGTGCGGATCGTGATGCAGGAATCCATGTTCCCGGAGAAGCCTAGATATCCGATTGCCCCGGCATAAGCGCCGCGGGCTTCCCGCTCCAGCTCAGCAATAATCTCCATCGCCCGCAGCTTCGGCGCTCCCGATACCGTACCTGCCGGAAGGCAGGAGAGGAAGGCATCGAAGAAATCCTTATCCTCGGCCAGCGTTCCGGTCACATTCGAGACCAGATGCATGACATGCGAGTATTTCTCGATCTCCATGAATGTATTGCATTTCACACTGCCGAATTTCGAGACCCGCCCCAGATCATTGCGGCCCAGGTCTACAAGCATCAGATGCTCCGCACGTTCCTTCTCGTCCTCCATCAGCTCTGCGGCGAGCTGATGATCCTCTGCCGCCGTCGCTCCGCGCGGCCGGGTACCGGCAATCGGCCGGGTCTCCACACGTCCGCCATCCACCTTGACCAGCGCTTCCGGCGAGGTGCCTACGATGATCTCTTCATCCATTTTCAGATAATACATATAGGGAGAAGGGTTCAGAATGCGCAGCATCCGGTACACATGCAGCGGAGAGACCTCTGTCTCGATGTGCATCCGCTGTGACAGCACCACCTGGAAGATATCTCCGGCACGGATGTATTCTTTGGCCTGCTCTACGTTGCTTATATACTGCTCCTTCGTGAGATTCGAGTGAATCTCTCCAAGCTCAATATCCTGCGGAATGCTGCGGCGGTTGACGTTCTCCTTCGGGCCTTCCTTTTGCAGCTCTTCTGCCAGATTCACTAAGCGATTGCTCAGTTCCTCGTAGTTAGCCCGGATATCCGAATCCGTATCGCCATCCTTAATATGAAGATTACCCACCAGCAGGATCTGCTGCTTCACATGATCGAAGACGATAATACGGTCACAGAACATAAAACGGATGTCATCCATATTCAGGTCATCTACCGCATGTGCGGACAGCTTCTCATAATACTGCAGCAGATCATAACCGAAGAATCCGATGGCTCCGCCCGTGAACGGCGGCATGCCGTCCAGCTTGGGACTGCGGTAGGAACGGAGTAGCGCTTTCAGCTCCTCGACAGGTTTGCCGGACAGCTGTTTTTTCTCGCCGCCAACCTCCACCTGGATCTGCCCCTTTTTGCCGGAGATCATCAGGAACGGATCACTACCGATAAAAGAATAACGCGCCCATTGAATGCCGCCCTCTACACTCTCCAGCAAAAATGCGCGATCCTGCTCTGCAAACCGCTGGAACAGCCGGATCGGCGTTTCCATATCAGCCAGCAATCTTGTTACGACCGGGATCAGATTATATTCGCGCGACAGCGACACCACTTCTTCAATGCTCGGATTCGTCACTTGGGTAACCTCCTAGGGGGATAACGGATATTGTCCGAAATACAGAAAAACCTCTACCGGAGTAGAGGTTTGTTGATAGTCAGTATGTGAATTAGCGCCTCGGACCGGCATGAACAAAGCCGAATGCAAGAGATTCCTCGATGGATACAGGGATAGCGCAGATGCAACTTATCATAAGTTACGGCTATACAGGTATGCCAAAAAAGAACACTGACAATTAAGGGTCTGTTCTGCTATAAGTCCTACACTCTGCTCAACTATACTCTACTCAACTCATTCTAAACTCTGCTTTACTCGGCTAACTTCACTATACATGATGACGGTAGTCATTGACAACCCCGTAACTATAATTTATTACTTGCTCTGTGAGAGATCCGGGCGAAGCCGCTGGGCTTCATTCAGATAGACATGCCGGATATCGCGCTGGGATTTGTCGGTGTTCACCTGCACCATCAGGCGGATGCAATTCGGCAGGCTGCCCTTCACAGGGATCTCCACGGAACACATCAGCGGAACCATCTCCCAGCCTTCAATCTCGCGGATCGCCCGTGCCGGGAAGGTCGCATCCAGATCCGTAGTCATCGTAATCCACACACTGCAGATATCCTCTGCGATCACATCATTACGCTCCACAATTTCCCTCAGCAGGATCACCGTTTCACGTAGAATTTCCGTCTCTTCATTCTGGGTTACGGTCGTTGCACCGCGTATGCCCCGGTTCACCATGGGCTCCCCTCCTTCTTAAGCTGGGCTATGACCTCTGATACATCGCTTGCCTGCACATCACTGATGATGCTAACTTCACCAATGGCCTCCGGCACGATAAAAGTCATTCGGCCTTCCTTGAATTTCTTGTCATGCATCATCGCTTCCATCAGCTCTTCCCCGCTATACTGCAAAGGCAGCCGGGTGGGCAGCGACAGGGCGGTGAGCATGGATACGGTATCTTCGTAGATCTGTCTGTCCCGGCCCAGCTTCGTTGCGAGCAGAGCAGATCCGGCCATCCCGATGGCAATCGCCTCTCCATGCAGGAAGGTTCCATAGCCGCCGACAGCTTCGATGGCATGTCCGATGGTATGCCCCAGATTCAGAATCGCTCGCTGTCCGTGCTCGCGTTCATCACCGCCGATTACATCCGCCTTGATGGCACAACCGCGTTCCAGCGCATATCCCAGCGCCCCGGGGTCCAGTGCCAACAACTCGTCCGCATGCGCCTGGCACCAGTAAGCGAACTCACGGTCCAGGATCAGCCCGTGCTTGACCACCTCAGCCAGGCCTGAAGCGACCTGCCGGGGTGGAAGCGTAGTTAAGGTGTCCAGATCATATACCACCATAGACGGCTGATAAAAGGCACCCAGCATATTCTTGGCCAGCGGATGGTTAACGGCCACCTTCCCGCCTACACTGCTGTCATGGGCGAGAATGGTCGTTGGAATCTGCATGAACCCGATTCCCCGCATATAAGATGCGGCAACGAAGCCGGCCAAATCGCCAACAACTCCCCCGCCAAGCGCCAGCACGGCTGAGCTGCGGTCCAGACCGCCTTGAATGGCAGTGGTAATCACTTCTTCATAGACGGCTAGTGACTTCGAAGCTTCACCCGCCTGAATGACATGGCTGACCACCGTATATCCGCTGCTGCGGAGAGAGGCCTCCACCTGCTCCAGATAACGCGGGGCTACTTCTGTATCACTCACCACCAGGAGCGGGCTTCGCTGCGCGAACCCGGCTTCGGTGCAGCGTTCGCCGATACTCTGCAGCAGACCGCTGCCGATATAAATCGGATAAGAACGTTCGCCTAAATCAACAGTAATGCTGCGCATCTTAGTAGCTCTCCAGCTGAGCCAGGTAATTATTATAGTTCGCGCGGATCTCTTCCAGAGAGTCCCCGCCGAATTTGTCCAGGAACGCCTTGGCAATCTCCCAGGCTACTACACTCTCCAGTACGACACAAGCCGCCGGAACTGCACAGGCGTCTGAGCGCTCCACCTGGGCTGTGAACGGCTCCTTTGTATCGATATCCACACTCTGCAGCGGTTTGTACAGCGTCGGGATCGGCTTCATTACCCCTCTAACGACCACTGGCATTCCATTGGTCATTCCACCTTCGAACCCGCCCAGCCGGTTGCTCGCCCGGTAGTAACCCTGAGAGGCTTCATACATAATCTCGTCATGGACCTGTGAGCCGCGCAGCCTCCCGGCTTCGAAGCCGATCCCGATCTCCACGCCCTTGAAGGCATTGATCGACATCACGGCTCCGGCGATGGCACCATCCAGCTTGCGGTCGGACTGTACATAACTGCCAAGGCCAATAGGCAGACCTTCGACAATACATTCCACAATCCCGCCGATGGAGTCGCCCTCTTCCTTGATCTTGTCTATGTAAGCCTCCATCTTCTGCTCCGTTTCCTTGTCCACTACCCGCACAGAGGATTCTTCAGTCCGGGCAATCAGCTCATCGATAGGCAGATCGTTAGCAGGTGCTTCAATCTCTCCGATTCGGATGACTTGTCCGGCAATCTTCACTCCGAAGGCTGCAAGCAGCTGACGGGCTACTCCGCCTACGGCTACTCTTGCTGCCGTCTCACGGGCGCTGGAGCGCTCCAGCACGTTACGCAGATCGGTATGATTATACTTAAGTCCGCCGTTCAGGTCCGCATGACCGGGACGCGGACGGTTTACCCGGCGCTTCTCTTCGTCACTGCCCGGAATCGGCTCAATGTTCATAATGTTCTTCCAGTGTGTCCAGTCCTTGTTCTCCACAATGAGCGCTACAGGAGCTCCGGTAGTATAGCCGTGGCGTACACCGCCGGCAATTTGGGCAGTATCCTTCTCAATCTGCATCCGGCGTCCGCGGCCGTAGCCCTTCTGTCTCCGGTGCAGCTGGAAATTAAGCTCTTCAAAATCAAGTGTCAAATTACTGGGCAATCCCTCAATAATGGCTGTAAGCTGGGGGCCGTGCGTTTCCCCCGCTGTTAAGTAGCGTAAACTCATGCTGCGTTCCCCCTTCACACTTTTAGACTGTAAACCGCTAAAATGTTAAATGTCTTTGCTTATTATAGTATAGGCTCCCCGCTTTGACAAGAAAGCAATAGACGGGACAGCCGCTGCCTGCTATACAAAACAAGCGCCGCTCCTGCTCTTTCGAGTAGAAGCGGCGCTGCTGTTCTCCTCCGTTCAGGAGCCTGTCTCCAGACTGTCGCTGCCTGGTGCCGGAAGGCGGCCGCCGGTTCTGCCCTCTTCCGCAGTGAGCAGGCTCTGGAGCTGCAGCTCCTCAATGCCGAGAATCTGCCCGCATTCGCGGACGGTGAGGAACCCCCGCCGGTACGCGGTGATGACCTTGCTTTTGTCCATCTGGGTTAACAACCTTTCACTTGGCGTTAGGTTTCTTGCTACTTCCCAGTATCACTGAAAAACACCAAAAGTATACCCTGCACCAAGGGAGACACAAGTGGAAACGGATATACCGTCCTTTTCAGGGACGGTTCGTTTCAGCGAGAAATAGAAGGATAAGTTATCGAGTGAAACGTATAATTCCTTATATTTCCAGAAGACAGATGCTATTTCTTGCGGTAGAAGAAGGTTTCAGTCGATTCAAAGCCATACTGCGCTGGTGTGAAGATCTGCTCCGTACTGCCTACGAACAGATAGCCTCCGGGCCGCAGACTGGCCGAGAATTTGTGATACAGCTTATTCTTGGCTTCTTCGGTGAAGTAGATCATGACATTGCGGCAGATAATCAGATCGAAGCCTTCGTCGAATTTATCCAACAGCAAATTCTGCTTGCGGAAATCGATATTTTTCTTCAGTCCTTCACTGACCTTGAAGACTGGGCCTTCTGGGGTGAAATACCGGTCTGCCACATCTTTGGGCACATCCTTCAAGGAGCGCTCCAGATAGATTCCCTGTTTCGCTTTGGCCAGCGCCCCGTCATCAATATCTGTTGCCAGAATTCCGGTCTGGGCCAGAATATTCTTGTCCGAGAGAATCATCGCCAGTGTATAGGGCTCTTCCCCCGTCGAACAGGCAGCACTCCATAGCTTCAGTCTGCGGCCGGAACGCTGAAGATCCGGCAGAATCACATCCCTCAATACTTCCCAGCGGTTCGGATTCCGCCAGAATTCAGAGACATTGATCGTCATGCGGTCCAGAAACTCATAGAATAGTGTCTTGTCCTTCATCATGGCAGCATAGAATTCGTTAAAGGTGTTGAACCCGTTCTTCATACGGAGCGTCGTCAGCCGACGCTTCATCTGTGCTTCCTTATACTGCGCAAGATCAATGCCGGTGCTTTGTTTGATATTATGAATAAATCCGGTGTAATCAGGGTCTGGGGTTAATGAGGATTCGTCTCGTTCAGCCATAATTTTCTCCTGTCTCCTGCCTGGATCTTACATCCAGGCCGCGATGTCTTTATGATACTGTGCCAGCTCATCCGGAGCGAAGAAATTGGCGATTTCACGTGCTGCACTGTCCGGTGAATCCGATCCGTGGATCAGATTAAGCGGAGTGTGGCTGGCATAATCCCCGCGGATGGTGCCCGGCAGGGCCTCACCGACTTTAGTTTTGCCGATCAGGAGACGGGATAATGCGATGACATCATCCCCTTCCCATACCATGGCGAACACAGGGCCGGAAGTGATGAAGCTTACCAGCTCCGGGAAAAAATTCTTGCCGTCATGCTCCGCATAATGCTTCTTGGCCTGCTCCTCAGTAACGGTAATCAGCTTGGCAGCGACCAGCTTGAATCCCTTGTCTTCCAGACGGGCAACGATGCGTCCGATTAGTCCGCGCTGTACACCATCCGGTTTGATCATCAGATACGTTTGTTCCATAGAGTCACTCTCCAATTTCCCTTATTCTAAATGAATGGGCGGTTTATGGTCTGATATTATCAGAAACCCCGGCATCTGTGAACGTAAATTTGCAGGTGTGTTATAAGACAAGTAGAAACGGCTCTTATATTTTCAATAAGCCCGGCCGGTCACGAAAAAGGCGATATCGCGCAAATTGCGCTTCGTCCGGTTGCTGGGCAGCTGCTCCAGCGCATCAAGTGCCTTGGCGATATAACGGGAAGCCAGCTCCTCTGCACGGGAGATCCCGTCGCCGGAGAGAATCAGATCAATCGCGCGCCCGACCCCGCTCTTCCCTTCACGAATCGCTTCAAGCTCTTCCAGCAGGCGGCCGCGGAGCCGCTCATCCTGCAGACTGTAGATGACAGGCAAAGTGATGTTCCCCTGCCGCATATCGCTTCCGGGCGGCTTGCCAATTTGCTTCTCCGTTCCGGAGAGATCGAGCAGATCATCACGGATTTGAAACGCCATCCCAACGTTATATCCGTAATTATAGAGGAGCCTGGCAGTTCCCGGCTCCGCATCTGCAGCCAGAGCGCCAAGCTGACAGCTGACAGCAATCAGCAGTGCTGTCTTCCGGCGGATTCTCCGCAGGTAATGGCGCACGCTCTGTCCGCTGTTGAAGAAGTCGCGGATCTGCTCCATCTCTCCGATGGACATCTCTACCATGGCTTTGGAGAGAATCTGATGAATCAGGGGATTCTTCAGCCCTGAAGTCATCACAAGTGCCTTGGCATAAATATAGTCACCGGTGTACATGGCGATCTTGTCGCCCCATTTCGCCTTGACGGTAGGCTCTCCCCGCCGGAGCTCCGCATCGTCAATGACATCATCGTGGACCAGCGAGGCGCTGTGAATCAGCTCCAGCGGAATAGCGACACGCTTCAGCTTATCGAGATCATAGGTCCCGAATTTGCCGCCCATCAGAACGAATACCGGCCGGAGCCGCTTGCCCCCTGCTCTCAGCAGATGCAGCGAAGTCTCGCTCAGCAGGTCATCATCCCCCTGGACACTGCGGTACAGCTCTTTCTCAATCTGATCCATATCTTTGTTCAGCAAGCCGAATATTTGCAGTCGCTTCATTCTTTCACCCGTGTCAGCAGATTGTGGCTCCAAAGCTCCATCTTCACTTCCTGCGGCAGCAGGCCCATTTCATAGGCATAGCGGAAATAGAGGTTCAGACCTTCCTGCTGCCTTTCCCCAAAGTCATAACATAAATTACGGAAGTAATCTCTCCAATAGGAGGCCGTGCCCCCGATCGTACAGCAGGCTTCGTGAATTACCGGTCCCAGATCATTCAGGCCGCGTCTCTTGCTCCGCTCGAAGGCTTCAGCAATCTCAGCAATAGCCTCAGGATTCCGGGCTGCAGCCTTGCGGTTAACCGCCCATACAGCAAAGGTCATACTGTGGCCGGTCCATTCCTTCCACAGCTCACCCAGATCCGTCACTTCATAGCCCTGATCCTGCCAGGAGGCGCGGATGGCATGGTCGCCGATCAGGAGACCAGCATCCGCCTGCTGCATCATGGTATTCAGATCGGGATTGCTGCTGATGTACTCCGGGCTGGCCCTAAAGGCCTTGTGCATCAGGATCTTCAGCAGATTGACCGAGGTAGCCGAGGTGTTCGTCACGGCTATCGTTCCGCTGCCAATCTGCTGTAGCGGCTTTTTGGAGAAAAGAAATATCGACCGCACCGGACCATCCGCGCTGACAGACAGACCAGGCAGCAGCAGCAGCCGGTCGCTGGCCGCTGCGTAAGCAAAGGAGGATAAAGCCCCGACATGAATATCTCCTGCTGCCATGCCCTGGTTAAGCACAGCAGGCACCTCACTCACCATTTCAGCAGGAAAGCTTAAAGCAGAGGGATCGAAATAATGATAGACAGGCCATGAATTGGTATAGCTGATTTTGCCGATGACGGTGTGTTCCAGGTCTGTCATCCTTCATTCCCCCCATCTGCGAAATAAAGTATGCTCAATTCCGAAGCTATCGAGTACCTTGCCCACCATGAAATTGATCAGATCATCCATCGTGGCAGGACCGTAATAGAACGCCGGCATTGCCGGAATCAACTTGACACCCATTCGCGACAGCTTCAGCATATTCTCCAGGTGAATCGCGTGCAGTGGTGTCTCCCGGGGAACCAGAACCAGCGGACGCCCCTCCTTCAGCATGACATCCGCAGCCCGCGTCATCAGATTGTCCGAGCTGCCATGCGCTACAGCAGACAGTGTTCCCATCGAGCAGGGCATAATAATCATCCCCTCTGTCCGGAAGGAGCCGCTGGCAATCGAAGCGCCGATATCCTGTACCGGGTGGTACACAAGAGAACCGGGATAGCTGCCGAACTGCTCGTTCAGCAGTCCTTCCCGGTCAGTTACGGCATAGCCCAACTCCTCTTTGAAAACACGCCAGCCTGCATTACTGACAACCAGATGTACTGTATAACCGAGGGACAGCAAGGTCTCTGTCAGCCGGATGCCGTAGATTGCCCCGCTCGCACCGGTAATGCCAACCACTAAGTTCTTAGGCTTAAGTTCGGTCATTTGTAGAACTGCACCACCAGGTCAATCAGAGTAAAGGAAAAGACCACAATGCTAAGCACGCCGTTCATGGTAAAGAAGGCGGTCTGCAGCTTGCTAAGATCACCCGGAGACACAATGTAGTGCTCATAGAAAAGTATAATGTAAGCAATCACCATGCCGGCCACATACCACCAGCTCAGATCCGTGATGAACAACAGGGAGATGAAGCCCAGGGCTGTCAACAGATGAAAAACCTTGGCAATGCCCAGCGCACGGGCCACCCCGAAGCGCACCGGAATCGAATACAGACCTTCCTTGCGGTCGAAGTCCACATCCTGGCAGGAGTAGATGATATCAAAGCCTGCTGTCCAAAATACGATCGTGAAATAGAAAATCATAGCAGTCGAGTCTACCGTTCCTGTAACCGCAACCCAACCGCCGAGAGGCGCAAGGGCAATCGTAAGCCCGAGAATCAGATGACAGGCCCAGGTGAAGCGTTTGGTGAAGGAATAGATGACCAGCAGAAAAACAGCAATCGGCAGCAGCTTCGCTGACAGCGGATTGAGCCTCAAGGCTGCCCAGAACAGCAAAAAGAACGAGAAAGCGATGAACAGCGATACCTCTCCAACCTTCAATAATCCTGCCGGAATGGCTCTACCCGCTGTCCGGGGATTCTTCGCATCACTGATCCGGTCGATCAGCCGGTTAAGCCCCATAGCCGCGCTGCGTGCGCCGAACATAGCAACAACTACCCATCCGATCTGGCTCCAGGAGGGCAGTTCCCCGAACATAACTACTGAACCAAGCAAAGCCCCCATAAAGGCAAAGGGTAAAGCAAAAACCGTGTGCTCAAATTTAATCATTTGTAGAAAAATACCGATTTTCTTAAACATTACAGTTCTCCTTGAGTCCAAGATGTAACGCCGCGATGCCACCATTCAAGGGGAACGATTCCACTTTTGTAAGTCCGGTATCCCGGAAGATCTCCTCTAATTGCTTCCTGTCCGGGAAGAGTGCCAGTGATTCAGGAAGCCATTTATATTGCTCATACCGCTTGGCGAACAGCCTGCCGAGCAGAGGAAGCACACGCTGGAAATAAAAATAATAAATACCTTTGAACGGCTGCTTCATCGGCTTCGACAGCTCCAGGCATACCACCATACCGCCTGGCTTCACCACGCGCTTCATCTCGTTTAGTACCTGAACAGGATCAGGCACATTACGAAGTCCAAAGCCGATCGTCGCGTAATCGAAGGAATTATCACCGAATGGCAGCTCCATCGCATTCCCCTGAATCAGGGAGATACGGTCCTGCAGTCCGCGCGCCTCCACCTTGCGCCGTCCCACCTCCAGCATGCCTGCGCTGAAGTCCAGTCCCATAACATTTCCGTTCTCGCTCGCATCAGCTAGGGCTATGCTCCAGTCGCAGGTACCGCAGCACAGGTCCACTGCCGAGTCCCCCCGCTTCATGCCCATCTTGCGCATGGTGAACTTCCGCCAGGCCTTATGGCGCCGGAAGCTCAGAATATCATTCATCAGATCATATTTGCCGGCAATGCTCTCAAATACCGAATGAACAAATTGCTCCTTCGGCTTCTCGCCTTGCCCGCCTGTTACGGTAGCTTTATCTACTGTCATTCTCTAACCCTCCACGGCAGCTTGTCCGGAAATTTTCATTTGCAGAAGCAGGCGGTCCAGTGCTGATCTAAGCTGACCCGCCAGTTCCTCATCCCTGATGCTCTGCAATAACGACTGAATGGACGCAAGCGAACTATGCAGCTTGTCCGTCAGCAGTGTATCACATTTGCACCTCAGCTTCAGCTTCTGCCAGTCCTTGGGGTCCAGAGTCTGCCCCTTAAGACGCTGACGCTCCTCTTCGGTCGCCGACTCCATCACCTTCCAGTAAGCATAGCCCGTAAGCGCACTTCCCGGAGCTGCCCCCCGGCGCAATTCCTGGGCTGCAGTCTCACACTGGCTGAATTCGGCCAGCAGCTTCTGCCAGACGTCTCTCAGGGACTCTTCAATCAGCGGTGTAAAAGAAAGAAACAGCCGCATATTGAGCTGTACCGTGTGCTTCAAGTATTGTTCGGCCGGGACAAGCGTTCCGCTCATCTTGCCGTAAAGATTGGCCTTCATCACATTGAAATCAGCGATAGCCGCGCTGAGCGTGCCCACCATTTCAATCTGACCTTGCTTCGCGAGCAGATGGTAGAACCAGCTGCTGAAATAATCACCGGCCAGAACCTTCAGCTGGCGGGTGCGCATAATATCGCCGCCGGGTTCTTCATGATTCCGGTCAATGCTCTCATGTGTATCCAGTCCAAGCTGGACGAGTCCAGTCACCAGGGTGAACAGTTCTGCCTGCTGGAAGTCTGCCCCCCGGCCTCTGCCGAGAAAAATATATAACAAATGACCCCGCCCGTCTGAGAACGGCGGCAGTTCCGTATGCCGCTGAATCATATCGTAGTCGGTGTAGGGTTTAGCCAGTTGCGGTATGCGGTACGGTTTCATTTTAGCCTCCGAAGCCATTGACGTTTGTCAAACTCATTGTTCACAATCTTGTCTATTATATCACATGTTTTTTTGTCACGCACGGGTGGAGCCTTCTAGTTTCAATTACCCGGTTCAGGGATAAATGAACTGTTTTTTCCACAGCTCACTTTCGCTAATGCGGAAGCCGTTCTTCAGCGAATCGGGAAGAGGCGAATTGCCTGCGTTCTCCAGCGCCTCCTGCAGCAGGGGAGTCCACTCGCTGCGGCGGATATCACCGGCGAGGAGCAGGCGGCGGGTATCCAGCCACCTGTCCTCTGCCACCACACGCAGCAGCAGCTGGTCCACGTTCGAGGTCTCCTGAATTGCGAACCCGATAGCCAGAGCCATATTGCGGTACAGCTCCTGCGGTTCGTGGGCATCACCGTTCACCTTGAGATCAAGAGACAATACCCGGTTCTCCCAGCCTGCCTTGTCAATCATCAGACTCAGCGGAATCTCACTCAGCGCATCTACCAGATTGTCATTCTCCAGTATGAGGCCATCCGGACCTATCGTCTGTACTGCGCTATACTTGCTCTGGGCAGTTATAACGTTGCCGGCCAGTTGCGGCAACAGCAAGGTAGTAGCCGCACTAAGCAGCAACGCCGTTCCGATCAGCCAGCTCCGGTTCATAACATGCCCCCTACTCATAGTTTCCGCTGCTATGCAGGATTATACGGCGCCGCGGATCGGCCCTTACCTAGTTATATTTTGAAAAAAAGCAGGCTATGCCTGCTTTTCAGCTTTCACTCTCTAATTGTCCGTGTTTGCTCCAAATTTCAGCCTTGCCGCGGATTTTCATTGCTGAGGTGTGATCGGTGAATTGGGCAATGAGCACCTCGCCTTTGTCCAGCTTCTCCGTATGGTGAAACCGTGTGTCCAGCCCCCGGGTCAGCCCGATGACCTGAACACCGTTCTCCTTGGCCTTGACTACGATATAGTCGCTGCCGGACGGTGCAGGATTCACTTCATTCTTCTTCTCAGTCATTGTAATCCTCCTCAAAGTTTATGAGCCTTTCAAAAACAAATGCCGCCCTGGAAGGCGGCATCGTTGGTATTCAAGGACTATGGGGCAGATATGTAGAAATCTTTATTTGATTCCGTCTTTCAGCGCTTTACCGGGTTTGAATGCCGGTACTTTGCTTGAAGGAATTTCGATTTCTTCACCAGTCTGCGGGTTGCGGCCTTTACGTGCGGAACGTTCGCGCACTTCAAAGTTTCCGAAGCCAACCAGCTGAACCTTATCGCCGCTTTGCAGTGCACCTGTGATTGCTTCAAAAACAGCATCTACCGCTTTCGTAGCGTCTTTTTTGGGAAGTTCAGTTGCTTCTGTAACTACGTTGATCAAATCTGATTTATTCATGTCTTCTCACCTCCCTGGTTAAAAGTTCCGGTATCATACACTGTTTCCGTTTCAACGTAAAATATACGTGATAATCCCGTTTAATACTAGATACTGGCACCTCTCTTCTAGAAGCGCAACAAACTTATAGTAATACAGCCCAACCATAATATCAAGGCGTTCCTCAAAAAAGGAGCAGAAAGTAGCAGGTTCCCCTTCATTCCGCTGCAATTGCGCAGTCTATTACTACCAGTTATGCCGTAAAAACGGAAGCTTTCCAGGGAAATCCCCCCTTTTTTCTCGCTAGCAGCGAAAGGGCCCGGAAATAGCAAAAGAGCGGGAAATACTCCCGCTCCAAAGGACAAGCTCATTTCATTTAAAGGATGATGGCGATCAGTCCGCCCGAGCCCTCGTTGATAATCCGGCCCAGCGTTTCCTGCAGCTTGTAGCGGGCATTATCCGGCATCATCGCGATCTTGCCCTGAATGCCCTCACGGACTATGGAATGCAGGGACCGGCCGAAGATATCGGATTCCCAGATTTTGATCGGGTCATTCTCAAAGTCCTGCATCAGATAGCGCACCAGCTCTTCACTCTGTTTCTCCGTACCGATGATCGGCGAGAACTCCGACTCGACATCCACCCGGATCATATGGATCGACGGTGCCGTAGCCTTCAGCCGGACTCCGAAGCGGGAGCCTTGACGGATCAGCTCAGGCTCATCCAGCGCCATCTCAGCCAGTGAAGGTGCGGCGATACCATACCCCGTGGTTTTGACCATTTCCAGCGCTTCTGAGAAGCGGTCATATTCACGCTTGGCGTGGGAGAAGTCCTGCATCAGCTGAAGCAGGTGATCCTTGCCGCGAATCTCGACCCCGACTACCTCCATCAGCACCTGATCATACAGCTCTTCGGGAGCGTAGAGGTCGATCTCGGCTACCCCCTGGCCCATGTTCATCCCGCTGAGGCCTGCCCGGTCGATGAAATCATATTCAGTAAACTGGGAGACCAGGCGGTCCACATCGCGCAGACGGCGGATATCTTTCACGGTATCACGGACAGAGTTCTCATAGCTGCTGCGCAGCCAGTGATTCTCGCCCAGCACCATCACCCAGCTCGGCAGATTAACATTAACTTCATGTACAGGGAATTCATACAGCACTTCACGCAGTACACCAGTCACATCATCCTCGGTCATATTGGCAGCGCTGAGCGTCATCACCGGAATATCATATTTGAGGGCAAGCTCACTGCGGAGCTGCTGGGCTTCCTCGCTGCGCGGCCGGGTGGAGTTGATAACCAGCACGAACGGCTTGCCGACCTCCTTCAACTCGGCGATCACGCGCTCTTCTGAATCTACATAAGAGTTCCGCGGAATCTCGGCAATCGTACCATCGGTAGTGACTACCACACCCAGAGTAGAGTGCTCCTGAATTACCTTGCGTGTCCCGATTTCAGCCGCTTCCTGGAAAGGAATCGGTTCCTCAAACCATGGGGTCGAGATCATCCGCGGACCATTCTCATCCTCATATCCTTTTGCGCCTTCCACTGCATAGCCTACACAATCGACCAGCCGGACGTTAACCTCCAGTCCTTCGGCCACCTTAATCTGCACCGCATTGTTGGGTACGAATTTAGGCTCGGTAGTCATAATAGTTTTGCCTGCCGCACTTTGCGGCAGCTCATCAACCGCTCTTACCCGGTCTGCTTCACTGGTGATGTTCGGCAGAACAATCGTTTCCATGAAGCGTTTGATGAATGTCGATTTCCCCGTGCGAACCGCGCCGACGACGCCAAGATAAATGTCTCCGCCGGTACGCTCGGCAATGTCCTTGAAAATATCCACTTTTTCCAAAAGAGATCCCCTCCTCATATTACTCCGAAGAAAAAATGCCTGAAGAGCATCGACTTCGCGTTCCGCCGGCAAACTGGCCCTTGCAGGACAACCACCGGACTAAGCTTTGCCCGCCCGAAGCCTAGCTTACTTGCCTGAGGCGAAGCAAGGTTGCCCCGCGCTAAACTCCGAATGCTCGGACATGCATTTGGACTAGTATCATCATATGTATCCTTAACGGATTTATGACAAGCGTCCGCGCATTTTTGCATCTGAAATTTCGTATATCCTATCTAGCTCACCAACGCGTCAAGACGCCCGGAAGTCTTCTCATCAAGTCTATGAGAGCGGCCCGCAGCCTAGAACTACTATCCTTTCTGAGACCCCGCATACTAAAAAATAGCAAAAAAGCAGCAATCCCCGCCCTCGGAGAATTGCTGCTTTAAGTCTATAATAGTGTGCCGCTATTCCTGCGGAGCCTGGGGGACAGGACGGCCCTGGGCCCACAGATAAGGCAGAGACTTGACGGGGACATAGTAGGAGGCTTGCTTCAGCTCCAGACGCAGATCGCGCTCTGCCTTAGGCACACTGCCGTTCTTATCCATAGCCGAGGAGATATCCGCGCCGTAATCCACGTAGACCGTCCCGCTGCTATCCATCAGGAATTCTAGCGGCTGGCCCGAATATACGCTAATTAGCTTGATCGTTCCGGTCCCTGCCTGTTTGCCGTCAATGGATGCAAGGCCCGGATACAGCTCCTCCCCCGCCGGAAGCTTCCCGCCGTGTGCAGACTTATAGAGGTTCACCTTACGCTGGATATCGTTAACCTTCTGCACAGTCACCAGATCCATCAATTTGACCTGAGGGTCCGTCTCCTCATCCAGCACCAGAAAATGGGCGCTCCCGCCCTTCTCGAACGCCGCAGCCGGGATCTCATCCAGGTATCCTTCCTGCTGGAGCTTATTCAGGTCAATCACAAATTTCTCGTATCTGGGCGTGGCCTGATCACTGGTCAAGATCGGCAGAAGCCCTTTCTGCTTCTGATAATCATCTACCGCCGCCTGCACCCGCTTCACACTCTCGCGGTACCCGCTGCCGGGATGCTGCTGTTCCTTGGGATACATGCAGCCGCCTAGAGATAAGACCAGCAGGACAAGCAGCAGCATTGACACCCTCTTCCGCCCCTGCCGGAGCTTCACCGTGTGCATCGAGTCCATCCGCAGGGCTCCTCTCTGTTCACTTCTGTGCGCATATGCACCAGGGGTCTCAGCTACCATAGCTCCTCCGCTTCTCCACGGCGCGCCGCTTCCAGTCTGCGGCGGACGGCCGCCTTCAGAGGGTCCTCGGGAATATGCACCCGGACATCGCTCCATACAGCGGCCTGACAGGCCAAGCGGACACCTTCATCCAGCAGGCTGCCAAGCTTGCGTTTCTCTGCCTCTGCAGGAGGTCTAAGTGCTCCATCCGCATTCTCTACGGACACTTTGCACATCATGCACCCTGCCTTGCCCCCGCAGCGGGTAGGCAGAACGATTCCGGCTTTGCGCACAGCCTCCAGCAACGAAATCCCAGGCTTGACGGAAGCTGTGCGTTGTTCCGGAAGGAAAGTGACCGTTATTCGTGATTTAGCATTCATCATACAGCCTCCTTCCTTGGATTCAGGTTATATACGCAGTGATTCAGATATCCCCAGCAGCTCGTCCAGCCTCGGCTGCAGACCGGCCTTCAGATGGTTCTCCTCAATGAGCTGCTCCAGGAGCGGCAGATGGCCTGCTGCATCCCGTTTGATCAGCTCCGCAATAGCATGGCAGCGTTCGTCCCTGCCGCGCAGGAGATTGAAGATCAGCTCATGGACAAGCGGCATCAAGGCCAGCCTGCCAACCCCTTCGTACGTACATTTCGGGGCATAGGGCTGCAACGTCCTGATATCCACTGAATATTGCCCGGAGCCGCCGCCGATCCTGAATCCGCCCACCAGCTCAACCTTCACCTCCCCGATGAAGTAGAGTCCGCGCAGGGAGTAACAGCCTCCGCTATGATCCTCTTCCGGTGCGCAGACAGTGTACCTCAGCAGTGCCTGATGAAGCTTCGCGGTATCCTCCAGATCACAATAGAGGTCAATATCGCGCGGAGCAGCACTGAGCTGAACCCCGTGCAGCAGCAGGCCGCAGCTCCCCCCCAGCAGCCACACCGGCGGCTTGCCAGACCCCATACTATCTAGTTCTTCCGCTATTCTGCCAAGTGCCGTCTCAACCACATAGGGAATTCCTGAACCGGCCATCGATTTACACACGCCCCATCCCTGTAAAATCAGTTAATGATTCTGTCAGAAATACGTCTGCCTGAGTATAATGTAAATGCTTACATAATTGAAGCGGCCCCGCCAAGAACTCCGATCAGCAGGATGACAAAAGCAATGACCGATAAA
Organism: Paenibacillus sp. FSL P4-0338; assembly: GCF_038002365.1. Lineage (NCBI taxonomy): Bacteria > Bacillati > Bacillota > Bacilli > Caryophanales > Paenibacillaceae > Paenibacillus > Paenibacillus sp. FSL P4-0338. Next base: position 2,609,085 of record NZ_JBBOCG010000001.1, read on the forward strand.
ACAGCTCTAAGCAGCCCCTTCGTCTTACTGCGTGCAAAAGTAATCAAAAAAACGGATAAGCCCATAATCAGTACCGCAATCAGTGATAGCCACATTTTTGTCATCGGGTCCATAGGTCATGCGCCTCCCATTCACTTTATCCGGATTGCGATTATTATAGCGTGAAACGCGGCATTTTTTAAGTATTAATTTACAGATTAGACCCCGTGGATTAAAAAAGGGCATCAACCGCGGAATCAGCTTACCTTCCGGAGTTATGCCCAGTCTGAAAAGGAGCCATCCCGGCAGGAATGGCTTACTTCAAGGATATTCTATTTTTTCAGCATCATTTTCATTAAAGACTCCATCGTACCGGAACCGGCGCCGCCTTTTTTAACAGCATTGACGATCTCCTGCACGGTAGCCTCGCTGACCGGCACTTTAGCCATAGCGGATACCTGTTTAATTAACTGGCGGAGCTGGGCTTCATTCTGTGTGGTGCCCGGCTTAACCGTACCGGCCAGCTTTTTGATGGCACCTTCTGAAATGTTTTTGCCCGTCTTCTTGTTGATGGCGTTCAAAGCATCCTTGGAAAAATCTCTGCTCACTGTTCATCCCTCCTCCGTCAATCCCCATTAACAACATATGAGATATTCCGGCAAAAGGTGAACGTGATCAGGAATGCCACTGCTCCCAGGTCTCCTGGGAAATGGCCTCCATTTCCGTCTTGCGGTCACGGCCCATAAGAGCTTCCACAGCATTACGCGGTGTTCTGCCCTTGAATAGCACATGATAGATCTGGTCGGTAATCGGCATCTGTACGCCCAGCTTCAGCGAGATCGCATAAGCAACCTCCGTCGTCCGGATGCCTTCGACAACCATCCCCATCGAGTCCAGCACCTCATTCAGCGGCTGGCCCTGGCCCAGCATGGAGCCCGCACGCCAGTTCCGGCTATGCTGGCTCGTTGCCGTTACGACCAGGTCACCGAGTCCGGCAAGGCCGGAGAAGGTTAAGGGATTCGCTCCCATTTCCACACCGACCCGGGAGATCTCGGCCAGGCCGCGGGTAAGCAATGCTGCCTTCGCGTTGTCCCCGAAGCCCAGCCCGTCAGATAGCCCGGCACCCAGCGCGATAATATTCTTCAGTGCACCAGCCAGCTCTACCCCTAGCTGATCCCTGTTGGTATACACACGGAAGTCATTGTTAATGAACAGCCCCTGTGCCGCCTTGGCACGGCCCTCATCCGGCGAAGCCACTACGACCGTGGTCGGACAGAGCCTCACCACTTCTTCAGCGTGACTCGGCCCGGAGAGCACCACAATATCTCCTTCACCGCAGCCCAGCTCTTCGGAGATCACTGTGGACATCCGCTTCATGGTCTCGGTCTCGAAGCCCTTCGTGGCATGAATGCAGAGCATATCTTCCTTCCAGAACGGCTTAAGGCTATGCGCCACCTGGCGCATTCCGGAAGAAGGCGCCACAATGACTACCGCCTTCGAACCGGAGACGGCAGTCTCCATGTTCGTGGTGGCAATAATATTCCCGGGGAGCTTGATCCCCGGCAGGAAATGATGATTCGTATGTGCTTCGTTAATCTCGGCAGCCTGCTCAGGCTTTCGCGTCCACAGATAAACCTCCGAGTGGTTAGCCGCCAGCACAGTAGCCAGCGCAGTTCCCCAACTGCCCGCGACCAGCACGGTTACTTTATCAGACAACGCGATTCCCCTCCTTGGCTTTGGAGCCGATTTTGTTCTCACGGCCCTGCGAGATCTTCACGATATTGCTGCGGTGACGCCAGAAGGCGAACACTACAATGATCAGGCTTCCCCATAGCTCCGGGGTCGTATGCTCCGTGAAGAGCAGACACACTGGAGTCAGAGCCACAAAGATCAGCGAGCCCAGCGAGACATACCGTGTAAGAACAATAGCAAGAATGGCAATCGCCCCGGCAATCACTGCAGGCCAGAATACCAGTGTAGCCATCACGCCAATCGTCGTTGCGATCCCTTTCCCCCCGCGAAAGTGAAAATAGACCGGCCAGTTATGCCCGATGATGGCAGCGAGTCCGCAGACCACTGCGACCCAGCTTCCCCATCCACCGGCCCATGTGCCAAGCCAGACTGCGGCAATTCCCTTCAGTACGTCCAGAAACAGCACCAGTATGGCCGGTCCCTTCCCCATCACACGCAGTGTATTGGTCGCTCCCGCATTGCCGCTTCCATATTGGCGGATATCAATCCCCTTAAGCAGCCGGGCGAGCAATACACTGAAGCTGATGGAGCCAAGCAGATAGCTTATAACGATAACCAGAAGTTCAAACGCCACTACTCTTCTCCCCTAACCTTCGTTCTCGGATTTGCGCCGTGTAAAGAGGCGGATCGGTGTCCCCTCGAAATTGAACGCTGCACGCAGCTTGTTCTCCAGGTAACGTTCATAGGAGAAGTGCATCAGCGAAGGATCATTGACAAATACCACGATGGTCGGCGGCTTCGTTGCCACCTGGGTGACATAGTTAATGCGCAGACGACGGCCTTTGTCCGTAGGCGGAGGATTAATTGCCACGGCATCAGAAACCACATCATTCACAAGATGGGTGGTAATCCGCAGGGCATGCTGTTGGGCCACATGCTGTACTACAGGCAGCAGTTTCTGCAGACGCTGTTTCGTAAGCGCAGACAGGAATACCACCGGAGCATAGCTCATGAACAGGAAGTGATCGCGGATGTTGCGTTCGAAGTTCTGCATCGTCTTGTCGTCTTTCTCAATGGCATCCCATTTGTTGACGACAAAGACCGAAGCCTTGCCCGCATCATGGGCATACCCGGCAATATGCTTGTCCTGGTCGATGATGCCTTCTTCGCCGTTGATTACAACGAGTACAACATCAGCGCGCTCAATCGCCTTCATAGCTCTCATTACACTGTATTTTTCTGTGTTCTCATAGACCTTGCCGCGTTTGCGCATGCCCGCTGTATCGATCAGCACATAACGCTGTCCATCCCGTTCGAACGGCGTATCAATCGCATCGCGTGTAGTCCCCGCAACATCACTGACAATAACGCGTTCTTCGCCCAGAATCGCATTGACCAGTGAGGATTTACCCACATTCGGACGTCCGATCAAGGCCACACGGATGACATCTTCATCATATTCCTCATCAACCTTGTCTGGCAGACGCTCAACAACCGCATCCAGCAGATCGCCGATTCCGGTTCCGTGACTTCCTGAAATTCCGATCGGATCACCAATTCCAAGGGTGTAAAATTCATAAATATCTTCGGTACGCTTCATGTTATCCACTTTATTGATAGCTAGAACGATCGGCTTGCCGGAGCGGAACAGAATCTGCGCCACTTCCTCATCCGAACTTGTGAGTCCGCTCTTCGCCTCGCACATGAAGACGATCACATCCGCTTCCTCAATCGCTAACTCCGCCTGAACGCGGATGGATTTTAGAATAGCGTCTTCTCCGTCAATCTCAATCCCTCCAGTATCAATGACACTGAAAGATTTGCCGTTCCAGTCGGAGACTCCATAAATCCGGTCACGTGTAATCCCCGGTTTATCTTCTACGATGGCCAGTCTATCGCCAATCAGCCGGTTAAAGATCGTCGACTTTCCGACGTTAGGCCTGCCGACAATGGCCACTACGGGTCTTGCCATTTTCATTCCTCCTGTCTTCCTTACGTTACTCATCATAGCAAAAAACATTCCAATTGGCTAACCGTGAAAAGACAATCGGCGAACCCTCTGATCGAGGGCTCGCCGATTACTTTACCCGTTATGATGAGATAACAAAGGGATTAATTGTTACCCTTGAATTTGTCCAGCTTGTCGCCGAAACGTTCAGCCAGTGTGAAGCTGAGGCCTTCGTTGCTGAGCGATACGTTAGGATTGTTCAGCACTTCTTTAGGCGCTCTGTCTCTGCTGTTGCTGCGTTCTGGTCTGGCCGAAGGAGCCGGAGCTTCTTCCGTTTCCTTGATGCTCAGGCTGACGCGCTTCTCGGATGGGTTGAAGTCAAGTACTTTCACTTGTACTTCCTGTCCTTCCTTGAGTACTTCGTGCGGAGTACCAATGTGCTTGTGGGAGATCTGGGAGATATGCACAAGGCCTTCAACGCCTGGCAGCAGTTCAACGAATGCACCGAAGTTTACAAGGCGTTTAACTTCGCCTGTAACCACATCGCCGATGTTGATCTGACCTGCTGCGGAATCCCAAGGACCCGGAGCAGCTGCTTTGATGCTGAGGCTGATTTTACCCTTTTCAGGATCAACCTTAAGTACTTTAACGCGAACCTTGTCGCCTTCGGATACTACATCGGATGGCTTCTCCACGTGGTTCCAAGCGATCTCGGATACGTGAACCAGTCCGTCTACGCCGCCAACATCAACGAATGCGCCGAATTGAGTCAGGCGTTGAACAGTACCTTCGATGATTTGACCTTCGGACAGCTCAGCCATAATCTTCAGCTTGTTAGCTTCGAATTCTTCCTCCAGAACTTCTTTGGCAGAGAGAATTACCTTGCTGTTCTCACGGTCAAGCTCTTTCACTTTGACACGCAGTGTGCGGCCCTTGTAGTCGCTGAAATCTTCAACGAAGTGACGCTCAACCATGGAAGCCGGGATGAAGCCGCGTGCGCCAACGTCAGCCACAAGGCCGCCTTTGACAACATCAGCTACAGTAACTTCGAAGGATTCCTGGGAAGCGAAATACTTCTCCAGATCTTCCCATGATTTTTCGCTGTCGATGGCACGCTTGGAAAGCACCAGGCTTTCCTTGTTGTCGTTGATGCTGACAACCTTGCATTCCACTTCTTGGCCAACTTCTACCGCTGCTGCGGCATTGTCCAACTGAACGGAAGACAATTCGCGAATAGGAATAACGCCGTCGTATTTATATCCAATGCTTACATAAGCTTGGTTATCTTCGATTTTGACGATTGTTCCTTTCACGGTATCGCCTTTTTTCAGAGAAATGATTTCCAGACCTTCCTGGCTTGTCACTTCTTCTTCATTGCTGGCAACAACTTCTGCAGATTCGGTTACAGCGGATTCCACAGCTTCTGCCCCTTCTACGGTCTCGTTATTCTCAACGTTATCCGCAGCTTCTTGATTCTTGATTTCTTCAGACATGTGATTACCCTCCTCGATTCAAAACCCCATTTATTTAAACCCGCGTAGAGCAGAGTTCAAAACAATCATTACATCGTTAAACCATTTCTCTTTGTTGATTAGTATGTTCCAAAAAATAGCGGTTATGCTGTAATTTATAAGCTATTCACGGAAGCAGGAGATTTGACTCCCGGACTTACCGCGAACTGGGCTTGCCGGTACTGATCATTTCATGGATGCGTCCCATAATAACATCGGTTACAGCTTCCAGAGAATCACTTCCCGCACCTTCAAATGCGCTGAGGTCTATGGGTGCCCCATAGACAACAGTCATCCGGCGGAACGGCTTGTAGGACCCGATAATAGCTGCCGGTACAACGGCTGCGCCGCTGCGGAGCGCGAAGCTTGCCGCACCCTTCTTGGCTGAACCGGAATCGGAGTTCCGCGTTCCTTCCGGGAAGATGCCCATCACATGTCCGCTGCGAAGCGTATTGAGGGACGTCTTAATGGATTCTTTGCTTACGCCGCCACGTTTGACAGGAAATGCGCCCAATTGCTTAATGAGCCAGCCCAGCACCGGAACATTGAATAATTCCGCCTTGGCCATATACCTAACCTGTCGCTTCAGCTTAATGCCGATCGTCATGGGATCAAGCAGGCTGATGTGATTCGCGCAGAGCAGGACTCCACCCTCCTTCGGCACATTCTCTCTTCCCACAATCTTGAGCGGGAACAGTATGGCATAAATCATACGAAGCAAGGCCACGCAAAATGCATAAATCATAGATGATTTCTCTCCCCGTTAACATAGGTTCTGCAGTGGGAGACGATGGCTTCCACGGCCTGAAGGATATCCATATGCGTCGTATCGAGAAGAATAGCATCCTCGGCACGCCGCAGCGGTGAAATCTCCCGGCCTTCATCAAGCCGGTCCCGCGCTGCAATATCATATTCAAGCTGCTGGAGAGTCACTGTTTCCGTATCCTTCAGTTCCTTGTAACGACGGAGAGCACGCTCCTCCACACTTGCCGTCATGAAAATCTTCACTTCGGCATCCGGCAGTACGGTTGTACCGATATCCCGGCCATCCATTACGACTCCCTTGCGGAGCGCCATCTGACGCTGCAAGTGGCTGAGTCTGGATCTAACACCCTCAATCTTCGAATACTGCGACACCTGGCCGCTGACCTGAAGACTGCGGATATGCGGGGTCATGTCTTCCCCATTAATCAGCACTTTCTGCACATCTTTCTCCGGCAGAAGCTCAATCGCCATATTCTGGACCTTCTGGTCCACCAGCTCATGCTCCTCTGCAGCTATGCCTTCACGAAGCATATACCAGGTGATTGCCCGGTACATGGCACCCGTGTCCACATAAATGTAAGACAGCTCCCGTGCGACCAATCGGGCTACAGTGCTCTTGCCTGCCCCGGCAGGTCCGTCGATGGCGACGTTAATTCGGTCGTTAGTATGTGTACCCTGCCTGTCCAACGGGGCATTCCTCCTCAAACACTCTTCCGCAGAAATATGCCTATCGACATATCTCTCTAGGAACTTGCTGATATTCTCAAGAAAAAAGCAGGCATTGCCTGCGACTTATAAAATTATACCACAGTTTGAACCCCAGTGCAAAATGACATTGAGGTTTTTTAGGGAGAAAAAAGCCAATTTAGGGCCCGTTTGAAGATTCCTGGCAGGGAATCAGCGGTTGCGGAAATCGAATTGGCGTTCAAAGCAGTACCGGATAATTTTTTGCCGTTCCGCATCGGAAATGGCCGAGAATTTAACCATGACCAGATTCCGCCCGGTCTCCAGCACTTTGATCCGTACAATCTCGCCTTCGAAATTAACATGCTCCGTGCTTCCGTTGCGGTAGGATACGAGCAGCCAGCAGGCCAGCTTGTCGGCCACCCCCAATGTAATCTTGGCATCGCTTAAGAATGACGTCCCACCGCCGCCGATATCCTCGGTGCGCACCAGAAAACGGCTGCCCAAGGCATCCTTAACAGCCAGCTCCAGCTCTGCATTGACGCGGAAGAAGCTGCGGCGCTGAATTTTGAAGATGGATTCTGCATCAGGCTTGCGCAGCCGAACCATCCGGATGACATCTTCTTTGAATCCGAGCACATGAGTATTGAAGTAATTTTTGATGCCGCCCTCTGTGAGAAAATAGACCGACAGCTCGTCACCGACGAACAGCTTCTTAAGCCGGCCGTTGCTCTCCTGCATGGGTATTTCTATCAGTATGCTCTCGTCCTCCATATCAGCAATCCTTGCCCGATACTGGATCTCAGACTCTGCCGCATCGCTGGATGCTACCTGGAGGTATAGATATTCATTGATTTTGGGATACAAACATGTCACCGCCGCTTGAGTTAGTAATAAATGCTAAACCGATTATAGCACGCCCCTTCATAGCCGGTCAGAAATATTATTAGGCATTAGCATAACTACATTTCATTGCTAAGTAGAAACGGCTATGCCGTCCTTTTATAGGACGGTACCGTTTCAACGAGAAATAGAAGGATAAGTTATCGTGTGAAACATATAAATTCTTATGTTTCAAAAAAAAAGACGCCCTCCGTTTCCGGAAATGCGTCTTCTCTATTATAACAGTGCTTATCCTATCCGTCCCAAATTAGGAAGTCCGGCTATTTATCCTGTGCTCCCGAGGAGGTGCGGATCTGTTCCACCGCTTCCTCATTGCCGTCTGCGGCATTCAGATAAATTCTGAACTGTGAGCCGTTGATTTTGCCGCCGAATTCGTATGTCAGCAGCTCCACTGCATCTTCATTCTCAATCCAGGCCAGCCGGTTATACAGCTCCTTGAACTCCGGGTTAAGCATCGCTCTGACTTCATCCAGGGACAGCTTCGGTTTCGGCAGCACGCGCTTCTCCTTATGCTCATTCACATAGTCGCTTGCCTGAAACCCTACAGCTTCCCCCGTATCCAGCCCGACACGAACCGTCATTTTCTCAGGATAGATGAGCACGCCGTCCTGGCTGCTGACGAAGGTCAGATTGCCCAGATTATCATACCGGTCCGCACTCACTGCAGTCATGCCGGGATATCCCTTCTTCTCCAGGAACTTGCCCGCCTTCTCCACAGCCTGCTTCATGGATACTTTGGCCGGTCCAACCTCGCGGTTATCATTGTAAGAGATCAGCAGTCCGCCTTCCGCCGTGAAGTCCATCGAGACCGGCTCTTTATGCTCTGCGGAAGTCACAGTGGCTGTATAAGAGGCCCACTCGGTTCCCTTCCCGTTCTCCTGAATCTTCACCTGTGCCTTCCCGCCCAGCCCGGCGAACTGCATCGCCTTGCCTTTGATCTGGTCAGCGGTAACCGGCTTGCCGCCCAGCTTTTTCACCGACCGCTTATCATAGATGCTTGCAACCGAAGGGCCGTAGTCCAGCTCCGGGTATGCCGCTACGCGTTTATCCACGGTTTTGAACCCGTCGATGATTGTGTTGTCTTCGGCCTTCTGTTCTGTAGCCAGTGCAGTCTCTACATCCATCCAGCGCAGCTTTTTGCCGATGACCTTGTCCTGAACCTTTTGCAGGTCCCTGGAGATTTCAGACGAATTCTGGTAGAGCGTCTTCAGATTCGCCATCTCCCCCTCTGTTAGCGGCTTCTTGGTGAAGTCACGCACCGCAGCCTTGTAGGAGAAATTGGCGATCTTGGAGAGGAACTCCTCCGTCTCACTGAACGGCAGCAGCATCAGCGGCAGCTGATTAATCTCGTTCTGCGCCTCGCTGGTAATCCGCCATACATTAACCAGCCCCTTGCGGTGCATTCCGTTAGAGGTGGTGTTCACGGCAAGCGTATTGCCCAGCTCACCATGAAGCCGCTCCACATGGAAGGACAGATCATGGAACGCGCGCTGATACTGATTCTCCGCCTTGATCAGAATCGAATTCTTCTCCTGATTCTCCTGATACCCCCAGACGAGCGCTCCAAGCAGCAAGAGTGCGGTAAGCGGGAACATTATGGCACTTAATCTTTTGTACATAGGTCCGCATAGCTCCTTTCAGTAGCTTATTGCCGTTAGTTTGACAATAACTGAGAAGTCTTATGCACTATTTCAAGAATCCGGTCTTCAGGCCCGTTCCTCAATCTCAAAGCCGCTTACACAGCTGCACAGACATTGCTTGAAGCCGGTCTGGACAACCCCCTGCTCCTTGTTCCCTCTTAATATGTAGGTTTCGCCGCACTGCTTGCAGACAATCCGAACTTTTACTCGCAAAAAAAGACACCTCTCTCTCCTTTCTGGAATTCCTTGCCTTAAGGAACTGCCCTGTAGGATTAAGTGTGTCCATCTCGATTATAGGTTAACCTCTTCCTCACGCTTCAAAAAGCGAAACGGGGACCGGCTGTTGGCCCGCGCTACCTTCCCCATGCCTCTATACCATAATACTGCCATCAGGGGCACGATAAACCAGATCCAATAGTTAGCTGTCGTGGCGATCAGAAAATCATAGATTCCATGCCACAGCCAGGGCAGGAGCAATGAAATCAGTAGAATCTTCCGGGTCTTGATCCCGCCGGAGAACTTGGCTCTGCCCATATGGTAGCCCATAATTACGCCGAACATGGCATGTCCGGAGACTGGAAGCAGTGCCCTTAGAATCATGGTGCCGAATGAAGCATTGCTGTACCACGCATACATTACATTCTCTATTGTTGCGAAGCCGAGCGAAATCGCTACGGCGTATAGTATTCCATCATAGGGCTCGTCAAATTCGGTATGATTGTAAATCATATGGTACAGCACAAACCACTTCAGGGCCTCTTCCACCCCGGCTGAGATCAGAAAGGAATCCACATAAGGACCACCGCCCAGCCCCAGCACAAGCCCCCTCTGGATAATCATCACCGGCAGCACGATCAACAGGCCAAGCAGGAACACCTTAAGCACCATATGGAGCGGTTCCTGATCATACTTGTCTTTCAGATAGAAAAAAGTCAGCAGCGCAAGTCCCGGTGCAACTGCTGACGAAATGACCGATAACAATAGCACCGAATAGCCTCCCTTGCGCTTAAACCTAATCCCTGCTGAAGATGTTATAAAAGGAACCGTACCTTACCATACTCTCTTATTCCTGGCGTTTAAAATGATTGCACAGCGTCTGAATCGCATTCTCCGCCATAACTGTCTTGCCGTATTCAGCCAGAACAGCCTGAGTTACCGGAGAGGAATCTCCGAATTCAGCGAGCACACCTACCAACCCTGACAGTGCAGCCTCTTCAAACTCCTTTGGATCGAAGTAGAGGTACCATTTATCATTATAAGAATACAGTTGTCCTTGAGAAGTAATATTGCCGATGAGTACATGAGCCGCTTCCACCAGAACCTCGAAATCGCGGAACGCATATACAATGGAGTCGCTTTGTTCAAGAGTAACTTCCATTTCATAAATCTCTTCAGGCAATTCATCTTCCCCGGCCCCACCGTACTGATGGTGATCATATTTCCCCCGGGTCACAATAACGACCATGCCTTGCGCGGGCAATGCGAACACTTCCACGGCAAGCGGACCCGTAGCATCAAAACCAAGCTCGCTGTATGCCTGATCCATCATTTCCGTAAAGAGGTCGTGTACCTTGGGAACCTCCTGCCACATATCTTCCTTCTGGATGCCCCGCTCGCTCAGGTCGTCAAAAGTGAGGAAAATCCGTATCTTATCTTGACTTAATCGCTCTATTCTCATGACAGGATCCTCCTTTTGCAAGCTCATTTAATATTAATGTATGATGAGTCCCGAGTAATGAGCCAAAAATGGTTACTATATACGTATGTTATCATTTTGAAGCTACAAATGCACGTAAATAAATATAGATTCAGCCCAATTTGCTGCCCATTATATGTAAAGCCATATTAAAAAAGAATCACTTCAGCGATGCCGGCATCGCCAAAATGATTCTGCAGCGGTTAGATCCGGTTACAAACCCGGTATGGCGGTATGAGTATCTTTGAGAATCTGCTCGACTTCATGTTTCACATCTGGGTTGCTGCGGATGAAATCCTTCAGCATGTTCAAATTTGATTCTTTGGACTTTAACGGGGAGTCCTCTTTATGATCGCCACCACCGGATACATGAGAGCCTGAGTGTTCATGGCTGCTGCCCGCTGCCGTGCTGCCGAAGCCGGTCATGGCCATCCCCATAATTTTGTCCTTGGCCTTGTCACCCGCATTGTAGGAAGAACCATTCGAATGCATTAAGGCAGACATCATGGCACTGCGTTTTTTGGACATAATCATACTGGCGGCTGCACCAATCAGCACCCCGCACAGAAATGACGAAGTATTCATATCTCCAACCTCCTTGTATGGTAAAATCATGCTTAGTGTTCGCGGAAAGGTAGCCGCTCATACAGCCAAACAACAAGAAAGCGAGATGAAAAAAGTGGGTAAAGCAACAATAACGCTACTCCTGGCGGCTTGTCTGCTGTCAGCTTGCACTAGCGGCGGAAATACAGGCAGTCAGGCAGCGGAGAAGACGCCGCAGTCTGCGGCAGCAACAGCCGCGGCGGAGACAGCCGCATCTCCTACACCTGAGGTAACAGCATCAGCTGCACCTGAGGCAACTGCATCACCGGAGGCCACGCCTGCGGCAGCCAGCGATGCGCAGGTGCCGCTGCTGTACCATATGAACAAGAATTATGACATTGTCCCTAATGATCCGGCGACGAACAAGAAGGTAGTCCTGCTGACCTTCGACGACGGGCCAAAGGAAGCGGAATTAATCAATCCGCTAATGGATACGCTGGACAAGCACAAGGCCAAAGCGATCTTCTTCGTCAACGGTTACCGGGTGAAGGAGCATCCCGAGCTGCTGGAGCTGATCCACAAACGGGGCGGCGTGCTCGGCAATCATAGCTGGGATCATATTGTACTGAAGGACAAGCCGGAAGCCGAAGTGAAGAAGCAGATTGAAGATGTTCAGAAGATCGTCAAGGATATCACAGGTGAGACCCCTCACTTTTTCCGTCCGCCGCACGGTGCCGGAGGTGACGTAGGCAAAAAAATCGCTGCTGCAAACGGCATGCTCTATATGACCTGGTCCAATGGCTCCCTCGATTGGGAGATGAAGGCCAAGGATACGGATAAGACCAGCAAGCTGATCAGCAATGTCACTGGTCAGCTGCATTCCGGTAGCAATATCCTGATGCATGAGCTGCCTTGGACGGTAGAGGCACTTGACACTCTGCTCACTACGCTTGAGGGCAAGGGCTACAGCTTTGTAGATCCGCGCAGCATTGAGCTGAAGATGCGCTGAACTCTGAATACATCAAAAAACGGTTGTCCCACAAATGTAGGCAACCGTTTTTTTGTCGTGTTAAGTATCTATCTCATTACTCCCTAAGAACCTGAATGCTGCCCTCCGCAGCGCAGGGTCAGTACATGCATCTCAGCCGGACTGCGCCAGCGCAGCGGCAGATGCGCAGTACCGAACCCCCGGCTGATCAGCATCTTCAGCGGCGGGAGACCCCCTTTATAGCTCCGGGGAATCTCATACATCCCCGCATTATATTGGCGGTAGAACTCATCGGTATGCCGGTTCCCGATCAAGGGCAGCACAACCTGGCCGCCATGGGTATGCCCGGCCAGAATCAAGTCAGCCGGAACTTCCTGCTGCCGGGACAGCCAGAGCGGATCATGCACGAGGATGATCCGGAAGGCTTCCGTATCCGCTTCATCCACGGCGGGCAGAGGTCCGTAGACCTTTTTGCCGCCTTTCCTCGGGAAATCCACCCCGGTCAGAATAAACTGCTCACCGTCCCGTTCAATGACGCAGTTCTCATCCACCAGCAGACTGGCTCCACTTCCCCGGATGATGTTATCCACCAGCGTGATGTTCGCCCGGTAATCATGATTACCGTGAACGGCATACACAGGCGCAATGGAGGTTACCAGTGTCATATTCTCCAGCAGACGTTCTATAGAAGCGCCCTTCTCCGTCATATCACCGCCTAGGAAGACAGCGTCCACCTTCCCCCGCAGCGGGGTCAGCATCGCCTCCGGCAGACGGCGGCGGTGAATATCCGTAATGAGCAGTATCCGGTAGTGGTCGAACACGGCAGGAAGCCGCTCCAGTACAATATCTTGATTATTCAACCGTTTCTTGAAGGCAGCAACAACCATCAGAAGGCCTATGACCCCTGCTCCCCCAAGACACACAACAAGCAGACTCAGGAGAACCGTAGTCAACTCCATAGGCTATCCAGATCCGGTGCCCCGTTTATTCCCCACCACAGCAGGAAGCCCAGCAGCATCAGAAATAAGACAATCAGCGAATTGATGAACATTTTGCTGAACCGGATTCGTTCTGACGGATAACTCTCTGCACGCGACGGAGTCTGCTCCCCTTCCTCCTGTGCCGCATCACGTTCCGGCCTTCCGGCGGCCCTGCGCCCCGATAAGCGTTCCTTTCTGGACAGGGTCCCTGCTACCGGCACCGGACTTCCCGCACTCTCTTCTGCTGCCCCGGAAGACGGCTGATGCTTGCCCGCTCTGACCGGAGACTGTTGTTCTCTCTTCTGCTGTTTCTGGCGGGACCTTACCCGGCTTAATTGTTCTGTCATGATACCCTCCTGTAACGAATAACCATACCGGAGAACAAATCTATAAGGAAATGGCACAATATAGGTGCCCACAGACTGCCCGAATGGATGTAGATAAGCCCAAGACCATAGCTGCTGAGGAAGACCCAGCCCGTAGGAATCCAGTGCCGCAGATAACGGACATGAATAACGGCAAATAGTATACTCGTCCAATACGGCCCAAGAGAATGCTGGATCGCTCCGCGGAACAACAGCTCCTCACACACCGCAACCACCGCTGAAATAACCACAATATGCCACAGCGGCCGTTTGCCGAACAGTAGCTCGTTGATCCCCCCGTCATCCATGCTGTCTTCAGGAACAATATGGGTCAGCAGGAAGTCAACAGCAAGCATAATGACTGCTAGGCCAAGGCCCCAGTACACGAAATGTACACTATCCGGAAAATTTAATATGTGAATAGGATTTCTTTTCTGCAATAATATCCATATCAAACCGATAAATAAGGTAAGGCCCTGAGTAATATACAGATTAATGAGTAACAGCTTGTCTGTTAACTGCTGTGGATCGGCCTTTTTAATTTTGATGTCACCCAATTTGAATTTTTTCATTATAACCTGCCTGTTCTATAAATGTTTTTACATAAGTTAATTCACCTATACGAAGGAGCACCTAATCATGAACAGCCGTACCTCCCGCACTCAAATGATGTACACACTAGGTTTTTTGTTTTTTCTAATATCCGCATTCGCTTCATTTTTCACGGGAGTCAAGGTTGGAGCTGACAAGACAGAGGCCAAGTATTCACAGCTGAAGGACCACCCAAGCGCCCAGGAATTCTCCGGCTCCTACCAGCAGCAGGATCTTGTCACCTTTTATCATAACGTATTTTTGCCCTACCGGGAATTCAAGCGCAATTGGAACGAACAGCTGGACGGTCTTGCCCGCAGCACGGATGCTCGCCAGAACGCGGCAACGCTGAAGAATCTGAGTATTCTGGCGGACAAGCAGTATGATAAGGTTACCCAGGATTCGCTCTTCACTAATTCACCGATGCTCTATGAATCTCAGCTCAATATTCTTAAGAGTCTCACACTCTTCTCCCAAGCCTCCGGCAAGGTGACTGCGGGTGCTTCCGGCGCCGAAGCCGCCAAAGTGCTGAGAAGTGACAACTTCACAACCAGTGCCGTAAGATTCGGGCTGCTGGCCCAGAAGAACTTCTATGATTCCATGCTGAAATGGGGGTCGAAGACCCATTCGTCCATTCCGCAGCAGTCCGGTGAGCTGAAGACAATCTCTTTCATTCAGTGGAAAAAAATGCCGCTCTTACTCAAGAATGCTTCCATAGCCGATATGATGCTGAACCGCGGCATCTATGCCGGCTATGATCCGCAGGATATCACCGCCAAGATTGACGATATGATCTATTCTGGGACCGCCAGCTCGCTGAAGCTGAATAATATTCAGTCCTCCGTGACCCTGCTCATCTCCACCGGTGCGGTGCAGGAGCAGGACTTCATCAAGTGGCGCGAACAATATTACGGCAAGGAGATCATGCCGCAGCTCCCTTTCTTCTATGAGTAGGACCAGTTATTGCATCATAACGAAAAATACGGTCCACTTCAAGGCGGACCCGTGCAGAAGAATCCTATTGACACACTTGGCATCACCATGTTACATTATGAAAAATTAATCAAGCAAAACCGATGATGGAACAAAGATTACTTGCAGCCTTCAGAGAGCCGGTGGGTGGTGGAAACCGGTGGCAGACATTAATCTTTAGCGCTCCTGAGATATTGTATTGAACACAAGAGTAGATACAATCGGATCACTCCGTTACCAGTGTGGCCTTTGCAGGCCAATGAGGCTGCTTCTTAACCGTTGCAGTGAATTAGGGTGGTACCACGACAACTCTCGTCCCTTACTACGGCAGTAGTATGGGGTTGGGAGTTTTTTTATTGCCATATTCCTATGAATCTGGTGCCTCTGCACGCTGTTTCTTTTGTGCGACAGCGCGTTACCCCGGTGTCAAGCTGCTCGTTATGCTCTTGTAAGTTCTGGTACTGCGGATTGCCTTACCCGGTGATCCTTGGCATATATAATAGCTTTCCCATTTGAAGGAGGACAAGAGACCATGTTTAAAGTATTAGTATCGGACCCGATCAGCGATTTGGGCATTCAGCAATTGATGGACGCAAGCGATGTGACTGTAGACAAGAAAACAGGACTAAGTGAAGATGAGCTAGTTGCAATCATTGGCGAATATGACGGCTTACTCGTTCGCAGCCAGACTACCGTGACAGACAAAATTATCGCAGCCGGTACTAATCTCAAGGTTATCGGCCGGGCCGGAGTCGGCGTGGACAACATCAAGCTGGAGTCCGCCACGCAGCGCGGTGTAGTAGTTATCAACGCTCCGGACGGCAACACCATTACGACCTGTGAACATGCTTTTGCCATGATGATGGCCTTGGCCCGTCATATTCCTCAAGCCTATGCGAAGACGATTTCCGGCGTATGGGACAGAAAGACCTTCCTCGGCGTAGAACTGCGCGGCAAGACACTGGGCGTACTCGGCATGGGCCGGATCGGCAGCGAGGTGGCCAAGCGCGCCAAAGCCTTTGGCATGAGCATCCTGGCCTATGACCCGTTCCTGACGGCTGACCGTGCAGAGAAAATGGAAGTGAAGCTGGCTTCGGTAGACGACATTGTGCGCGGTGCAGACTTCATCACGGTTCACACACCACTCACCCCGGAGACCCGCCACATGATCTCCCGTCCGCAATTCGAAGTCATGAAAAAAGGCATGCGTATCATAAACTGTGCACGCGGCGGTGTCATCGATGAAATGGCGCTCGTAGAAGCAATTGACAGCGGCATTGTGGCCGGCGCTGCGTTCGACGTCTTCGAGAAGGAGCCGCCTGAGGCAGACCACCCGTTCCTTACACATCCGAAGATTATCGTGACTCCGCATCTGGGTGCTTCGACGATTGAAGCCCAGGAGAACGTGGCCATCGATGTATCGGAGCAGGTCCTCCATATCCTGCGTAACGAACCGTTCATCAACGCGGTGAACATTCCGCCGGTTGCGCCTAGCGTTATGAACAAGCTGCAGCCTTACTTCACCCTCGGCGAGAAGCTGGGCAGCTTCGCAACTCAGATTACGGACGGCGCGATCCGCGAGATCCATGTGGAGTATGCCGGTGATCTCTCGGATGTGGATACCCAGCCGCTTACCCGCTATGTGGTCAAAGGCGTGCTCACCCGCCACTTCGCGGGAGATGTGAACATCGTCAACTCAATGCATCTGGCGAAGACCCGTGATGTGAACGTAGTGGTGACCAAGGCTTCCAAAACCAAAGGCTTCACCAACCTCATCACAGTAACACTCAAGGCTGAGCATGACGAAGAGCGTCTGGTTGCCGGTACCCTGCTGCAGGGCTACGGCGAACGTATCGTTAAAGTCAACAAGTTCCCAGTCGATATTGCTCCGGAAGGCCATCAGCTTGTAATCTCGCATAACGATAAGCCGGGTATCATCGGACTCGTCGGCACCCTGCTCGGCGAGAATGGCGTCAATATCGCATCCATGCAGGTTGGCCGTACCATCATCGGTGGAGCCGCCATAATGCTCCTGACCGTTGATAAGGCTGTGCCGAAGGAGGTCCTGGTGAAGCTGGCCGGACTGCCGGAGATCAACACCGCTGAGGAGATCACTCTGAACTAATTCTTATTTCTCCACAATAAAACACTCTTCGGGAGTGCAGGCCCCAGGCTGCGCACTTCCAAAGAGTGTTTTTGCATTTAACAAGTGGAAACGGCATTGCCGTCCTTTGAAAGGACGGTACCGTTTCAGCGAGAAATAGAAGGATAATATATCGTGTGCAACCTATAAATTCTTATATTTCTATGAAATCCGGTAGGCCGGCACCTGCCTGCCGTCGGTGTCCGTAAAGCCGTATTTCCGTGCCAGGTCCCCTACCTTCTGGGGAGTACCAGTCATGGATATCACTTCTGGATCAGCAGCAAGCGCTGCAACTGCGCGTCCGACATAGGCTGTTGACTCGGTCGTCCTTAGCCCCTCCTCCTCCTGCCAGTGCTCCTCATCTGTGCCGAAGCTGTCCAGAACCAGCTCGGTCCGCATCCAGCCGGGAGAGACGGGGATCACCGCGATGCCATCCGCAGCCAGTTCAAGGGATAATCCGTAGGCCATGCGCACCAGCGCATTTTTGGACAAATCATAATAGAAGTTTCCGGTGTATTTATACTCATCCCAGAAGGTCGTATGGACGATTAATTTACCCGCCCCAGCTCCTTCGCTGCGCATCAGTGGTATGGCATAATAATTAGTCTTGAGCTGCGCCCGGACCCCGGCAGTGAACATATGATCCCAATGCTCCACCGGCTGCTCCCAGAACGGTTCATTCCCGATAAAGAGACTATTGCCTCCCCAGACGTTATTGACCAGAATATCCAGTCTGCCCTGCTCTGCGCTAATCTGCCGGATTACAGCTTCTGTCTCACTGTCACTGGTATGATCACAGCGGATTACAGCTCCTTCCCCGCCTGACCGGCGAATCTCAGC
This sequence comes from Paenibacillus sp. FSL P4-0338, assembly GCF_038002365.1. Taxonomy (NCBI): domain Bacteria; kingdom Bacillati; phylum Bacillota; class Bacilli; order Caryophanales; family Paenibacillaceae; genus Paenibacillus; species Paenibacillus sp. FSL P4-0338. The sequence continues at coordinate 2,627,325 of NZ_JBBOCG010000001.1, forward strand.
CAGCACACCTTCAAGCGTCCTTGCATGTTGCTCCTGCGGTGTACCAGCATTCCTGCCCGTAATGTATACATAGGCGCCTGCCTTCGCCAGCTCCAGCGCAATGCCTCTGCCCGCTCCCCTGCTCCCTCCTGTTACCAATGCCACTTTCCCTTGCAGATTTGTCATTTGATCCGCTCCCTTACATCTATCATGCCCGGATTAGAAGATCATTTGCGCTAATCCGTACTCTTGTCTAATATATACCTTATACATGACAACCACTGACATATATAATTTAATAATAAAGTTAGGGAGGCATCCGAATGAGAGCAGACCGTCTGATCACTATCGTTCAACTTTTACAGAGCCGCGGCAAAATCAGCTCCAAGGAGCTGGCGCAAACGCTGGAGGTATCCGAACGTACAATCTTCCGGGATATGGAGGCACTCAGCTTCTCCGGTATTCCCGTGCTGGCGGAACGCGGCCGGGAAGGCGGCTGGAAGCTGGCTGAAGGCTACCGGAATTCCCTCAGCGGAATGAACACCAAGGAGATTGCCGCGCTGCTGGTGCCCGCTGATCCGGCGATTCTGCACGCTCTGGGCATTCAGGAGGAGTTCTCCTCGGCCGCCCGTAAGCTGCAGGCTGCCGCTACCAGGCAGCCCGTCTCTGCTTTCAGCTTCCTCAGCCAGCGGATTCACATCGATGGAGCCGGATGGCATCCCTCCGGAGAGACCTATCCCTGCCTTGCCGTTTTACAGGGAGCCTTATGGGAGAACCGCAAGGTGAGCATCACCTATCTGCGCGGGGAGGATGTTGCCGAGCGGCTGGTTGCACCGCTGGGGCTGGTAGTCAAGCGCGGCGTCTGGTACTTGGTCGCGGGGCATGACGGTGAGATGCGGACCTACAGGGTCTCCAGAATTACTGAGGCCAAAGTCACAGCTGAGTCTTTTGAGCAGCCGGAGGATTTCGTCCTGTCTGAGTACTGGGAGACCTCCACCGCAGCGTTCAAGTCTGCCTTGCCCCGGTACCCCGCCAGCCTGCTTGTCAGGGATCACACGATGAAGGAGCTCCAGAGGGAACGATACGTCGCCCTGTTGCACCAGGAGCCTTCTGAGGCCCCTGGCTGGATCAGGGCCGAGGCCGAATTCAACACGCCGGAGTCTGCACGCCGGATGATCCTCTCCCTGGGTCAGGGCATCAAGGTGACCGCACCGCCTGAGCTTGTAGATACTGTTGCTTCAGCTCTGCGTGAAGCGGCAGCATTATACGATTTTTAATAATAGACCAAATGCACTAGTATCCCCTATAATATTACAATACACATTATTATTTATAGGGGGACTCTACATTATGGACTGGATGAACAAGCTGCCGTTGAAACAAAAAATCGTCACCGGATGTTACCTGGTTGCCGCTTTATTCGCTGTCCCTGTTTTAATCACACTAATCCTTATGGACAGGCTGCTCATCGGCATTATTCTTGTCGCCGTTCTGGCAGCGCTGACTTACCCGCTTGCGCGCTTCATTGAGAGAACGCTTACATCTTCATTCGAAGACATCTCCAATGTAACACACACCATTGCCAAAGGCGACTTCACCAGCCGTGCCGACGAGAGCGGCTCTATGGGTGACATTAGCCGGTCCTTCAACACCATGATTGACAAGCTCAAAAAAATCCTCACCGATGCCTCACAGATTACCCGGCAGGTTATGGACGCCAGCCGCGGGATTGAAGACAAGAATCAGAATCTGAAATTTGTCATGGCGCAGGTGGCCTCCTCCTCCAATGAACTGGCTCTCGGCGCTAACGAAATCTCAGTGGATATTGCTGATATGACCGAATCGATCAAGGATATCGAAATCAAAGTCTCCAATTATACGAATTCCACCAAGGAAATGAATAGACGATCTGTACATACGCTGGAATTGGTTGAACAGGGACGGCAATCGGTGGATACCCAGGCCGAAGGCATGCGCAAGAACATCCAGGCGACCCAGAAGGTGGCGGATACCATTGAAGCCCTGTCACAGAACGCGCGCGGCATTACGATGATTACCAAGACGATTACCGAAATTGCCGAACAGACCAATCTGCTGTCGCTCAATGCCTCTATTGAAGCAGCCCGTGCAGGCGAGCATGGCCGTGGCTTCGCTGTCGTTGCCCAGGAGGTCCGCAAGCTGGCTGAGGAATCCACCGCTTCAACCAAAGAGGTATTCGGGCTGGTACGCAGCATTGAATCAGATATCAAGCAGGCCATTGATAATATCGCCATCAACGAAGAGGTAGTCCAGGTACAGAATAAGATGATCACAGAGACGGCCAATATTTTTGCTCAGATCGTACATAGTGTCCAATACATAACCGAGCAGATCGCCTCCTTCTCCGCAGAGAGTGACCTTATGCTGGAGAGCGCGCTTAAGATCTCCGGGGCGATCGAGAATATCTCAGCCATCACCCAGGAGACCGCCGCAGGGACCGAAGAGGTATCCGCAGCGATGAACGAACAGATTCACGCTCTGCAATCCGTAGCTGAGGAGACAGAGAAGATGACTTCCGCTGTCTTTAACTTGCAAAAAACAATTCATATTTTCAAATTCTAACCTTAACCAAAAGAGACACATCTGCGGGATTTCCTGCAGATGGTGTCTCTTTTTCTGTGCAAAACTAAGATTGTTATGTAATATTCACAAATTGTTGAAATTGTGCATAAGGGTAAAAAATCCGCTTTGCACTTCTTTACTATAGTCGTTCTATAGGCATAGCTTGTCTATAAGGCATCACCGCACACATACAATACTTAAGTCCTATAAGTGGATTTTACAATGCTGTATATCTAGTGAATTCTTAACATTTTACAGTAAATCAGGAATGTAATGAGGCTTTATGCTTACTCCTCATAATAATAGCCCTAAATATCCATTTGCATTTTAAGACTTTAGCCTTCCAAAGGGAAAAATTTTCAAAAGTTTGAAAATCCAAATATTCATCCATTTCCACTCCTGAATATTCGTCAAATTCCGAGTTTCTTCTCATCGGGGTTATTGACAAAAGAGGAGTGAGGAATATATTGTAAAGGAAAATTCTTCACAGATTCATTTATAATCGCATACCGGCAAAATTCACCGAAAGGGAATGACGCAAAGCCATGGATCTACAGTCTCATTTCTGAAGTGGGATCATGACAGCCAGGTTGCTGAAAAACTGTAAACGCCTTAGGTTATGCGTTTGATTATGGTGATTCGTGCAACAGACCTGTGCTCCTATGTTGAGTACAGGTTTTCTATTGCTGACTAATACAAATAACAACTTGCGGGGTGGATGTTCTGAAGACAGTTGCAGATTATATGGCGGAAGCATTACGCAATTTGGGAGTCACACATTCTTTTGGAATCATAGGCAAATCTATTTGCCCCATCGCTTTGAAACTGGTTGACTATGGTATTGAGTTCATCCCCGGCCGGCACGAGTCTAGCTCCGGCTTCGCTGCCGGCGGTTATGCTCTGAAGACCGGCAGCCTCGGAGTAGCCTTCGGCACTTCCGGTCCGGGCGGAACGAATCTGCTCACCGCAGCAGCGCATGCCAAGGCCAATAATCTTCCCGTCCTCTTCATCACCGGCCACCAGTCCATCAAGGAGCTGGGCATTCCCCAATGTCAGGATTCCACTTCCTATCTGGCTGATTTGGCGGATATGTTCCGGCCGGCCACCCTCTTCAGCAAGCTCGTTGAACGCGGGGATCATTTCAGCACCATTTTCAATCATGCCCTATCCATCGCCCTCGGTGACCAAAAAGGTCCGGTTCATCTCTGCATTCCGTTTGATGTGCAGACAGAGCGGCTTGCGGAATGCCGGATTGTTCTGCCGGAACGTGAAGGGCTGGTCAGCTATCAGAACTATGAACGGGTCAGCTCGGCGATCAATGAATCCGCTAGACCCCTGATCATTGCCGGTAAGGGCGTCAACCGCTCAGGAGCACATCAGGAACTGGTCCAGCTGGCCGAGACCTTTAACATACCTGTGGTCACCTCTCCAGGCGGCAAAGGCGCTATAGCTTACGATCATCCGCTCTACCATGGTCCAATAGGCGTCGGCGGCTCCTCGCATGGAGATGAACTGATGAACAACAGCGACCTCTTCATCGTTCTGGGGTCCCGCCTCAGCGATATGACCATCTGCAACCTGAAGCCGGAGAATCATCCGCGGCAGCTGATCCAGTTCGATGTAGACCCGACCTTTGTCGGTAAAATACTCACCTCATCTACTATTGCTGTCGGCGGAGACTTAAGGGACAACCTGGCTCTGTATCTCCAGAAGCTGGACTTCTCAGCGGTTACCAAGCATGAAATCACAGTCTCGAATGATTACAATGATGAGCTTCCCGTACTGGCGGGGCTCTCTCTGGCTTCGGTAATGAGCACGATGAGCGAATTGATTCCTTACAACAGCAGCGTGTTTGTAGATGACGGCAGCCATGGATTCAATGCTGTGAAATGGTTCAATGTGCGCAGGCCCGGCAGCTTCATATTCGATGCCTACTTTGCCTGCATGGGCAATTCAATTGGCATGGCGATCGGCGCCAAGACGGCCTCTCCCGGTGAGACGGTCTTCTGCATTACCGGGGACGGCTGTTTTATGATGCTCGGAACTGAAATAAACACAGCTGTTTGCAAGGACATTCCGGTGATTTTCATCGTGGTGAATAATATGCAGCTGGATATGGCGCTTAAGGGGATGGAGAAGACCACCGGCCGGATTGACGGTACGATCTTCGAGGTTCCAATGAATGCCGTGAAATTCGCTGAATCTCTGGGTGCAGCCGGCTTCCGCTGTGAGACGCAGGAGGAGTTCGCCGCTGCCATCCGCGAAGCTGTAGCGCTTAACAAGCCAGCTGTCATTGAATTGCTGACTGACCGCGATGAAATGCCACCTACGGCTCACCGCACGCTGGATCTTACGTAAGCAAGCCTTATTGCACACCGTTTCTAACCTACTATCAGGAGGCCATAGCGTGAACAAGAACACGAACAGCGGACTCGATCATTTCACTAATCTCTCTGGAGATTATGGGGCCAAGGCCCTAGCTCCGATCAAAGAGCATTTTCCGGAACTAGCCGAATATATCATGGGCAATGCTTATGGCGATATTTTTCAACGGACCACGATTGGCTCTGACTGGAAAGAGATCGCGGTGATCTCGTCTCTGATTACGATGGGGCAGTATGAGCAGTTAGGTGTTCATTATGTAATGGCGCTCCGTGTTGGCATGACTGTTGAGCAGATCAAGGGCGTGCTGCTTCATCTGGTCCCTTGCGTCGGTGCTCCCCGGGTAATTTCGGCCTTTAATGTGCTGCTGGATACCCTGGAGGAAATCAAAGAAAAATCTTCATAAATCTACAAATTTCGACTTTTCGATTGCGCATTTCAGCATGCTCCGGTTATAATGAAGGCAAAATATCCCAAATTCGAATGCAATTTGTCGAATATAGTCACAAATATCATGTTTTGGGGGTATTTCAAATTACACTTAGGGAGAGATCAACATGGGACAATTTATTTTGAAGACAGACACTGCGAAGAAAGTAATCAATATCGAGCTGGAGGGAACCTTCTCTAACGAGGACGGACTCAAATCCATACAGGCTTACCAGCAGACCATCAACCCCATTAGCCCTGCTGAATATGCCCTGGATATCGACTGCCGCAAGCTGAATGTAACAGCTCCTGATGTCGTGCCGCTGCTTGAAAACTGCTTCATCATGTTCAAGGCTGATGGCTTCCAGAAAGTGAGTCTTACTCTGGAAAATAACCCGATCCTCAAAATGCAGCTGGCACGCCTGGGCCGCAAAGCCGGACTTGAGAATCTGGAGATTACTTCAACCGTACAAGCTTAATGAACCGGAGCAGATTCGTGAGAAGTGAGAAGTACAACTAAGACAACTTTTAGGAGGTCTGCACTATGGCGGGGATTCGCATTAAGGACATTGATATCTACCATCCAGACAAAAGAATCGGCAATGAATTTTTCATTCAGCATTTTGATGACAAAGGTATTGATATCCGCGGACTGCTGGCTACTCTGGGCCGTGAAAACCGCTACAGCATCGACAGCCCGGATGAGAACTCCCTGACAATGGCTTATGAAGCCGCAAGTAATGTTCTGGAGAAGACCGGTCTTACCGGTCCTGACATTGACCTGATTGCTTATGCAAGCCAGACCCCTGAATATATATTTCCTACGAACTCACTGATGATTCACCGCCTGATTAACGGGGCTTCGCATACCATCTGTATTGACAGCAATGCCAACTGTGCCGGAATGACGGCTTCGGTTGAGCAGGTCAGCCGCCAGATGATGGCGAACCCGAGAATCCGCCGCGCCCTGGTGATCGGCTCCGATTATGTGGCGCCGTATGCGGACAAGAATGATCCGGTGTATTACGCGAACTTCGGTGATGCCGCTGCTGCTGTCATTCTGGAGCGCGACGAGCATTCGGTCGGCTTCATTGACTCTATCTACCAGACAGACACCTGTGTGTACGGCAACTCACTGTTCCCTGCAGAAGGTCTGGCTAAGCTCGGACGCACCGGTGTTGCCGCAGGAGAGTTCAATGTGAAATTCATACCGTTCGATGATTCCATCTGTGTGGACGCCGCTTCCGAATCGATCAACACCCTGCTGAGCAACAACGGTATTGATCCTCAGTCAATCAAGGCCGCCTGCTTCTCACAGCTGTCCCTTCCGAACATCCAGGCCGTCTCCGGCAAGATCGGCATTGCCCCTGAGGCCGCAGTCTACATAGGCGATGAGTTCGGCTATACCTCGACCAGCAGCCCGTTCATCGCCCTTCACAAAGCCGTCACTACCGGGCAGCTTGAACGCGGCGACAAAGTCCTGTTCTGGACCGTTGGCGCCGGATGGCAGAATGTCGCATTTGTAATGGAGTACTAATCATAACGTTCATTCTGTTCTATAGTAAACAAACGGCCCGCAGCAGAGTTTCTGACTGCGGGCCGTTTCTGTTCTTCTACCTATATCCTGCTCTAAAGTCTGCCTTCGTGCTTGCCCTCATGCTTCTCCCAGCCCATCGTGCGCGACACAGCATCCTGCCAGACGCCATATCTGCGTTCCCGCTCCTCTGGCTCCATCTGCGGCGAGAAGACCTTCTCGGCGGTGTTGAAGCTCTCCAGCTGCTCACGGGTCCATACCCCAGAGGTGAGCCCGGCGAGCAGCGCGGCACCAAGTGCCGTAGTCTCCGCATAGGTTGTTCGTGTCACTTCGCTACCCAGAATATCGGCTTGGAACTGCATCAGCAGATTGTTACGCACCGCACCGCCGTCCACTCTGAGGCCGGTAAGCGGCATGCCGGCATCCTTCTGCATCGCGTCGATGACATCACGGGACTGGAAGGCCAGGGATTCCAGCGTCGCCCGTACCAGATGTGCGGAGGTGGTGCCCCGCGTCAAGCCGAATATAGCGCCCCGCGCATACATATCCCAGTAAGGCGCACCCAGTCCGGTAAATGCTGGCACAACCACAACTCCTTCACTCTCATCCACTTCACTGGCCTTCTCTTCCGAGTCAGCGGGCGCGACAATCAGCCCCAGTCCCTCCTGCAGCCACTGCACAGCCGCTCCAGCCACAAACACACTGCCCTCCAGCGCATAATAGAGCTCATCGCCCATACCCCAGGCTACCGTGGTCAACAGACCGTGACTGGATGCCACAGCTTCAGTACCTGTATTCATGAGAATGAAGCAGCCCGTGCCATAGGTATTCTTGGCACTGCCTGCTTCCAGGCAGGTATGCCCAAAGAGTGCTGCCTGCTGGTCCCCCAGCACCGACCGGATGGGGATCTCGAGACCGAACCACTGCTGGTCACAGACACCGAAGTCTCCGCCCGACATCCTCACCTCTGGCAGAATGGACGGCGGAATACACAGCGTGTCCATCAGTTCTTCGTCCCATTGGCGCTCATGCAGGTTATACATCATCGTTCTTGAAGCATTGGTAACGTCTGTAGCGTGTATAGCGCCCCCGGTCAGCTTCCAGATCAGCCAGGTGTCTATCGTCCCCGCCAGGAGCTCTCCCTTGGCTGCCCGGTCTCTTGCTCCCGGCACATGATCCAGAATCCACGCCAGCTTGGTCGCAGAGAAATACGCGTCGATGACAAGCCCCGTCTTGTCCGCAATGACTCCGGCCATCCCACATGCCTTCAGCTCCTCACATTGGTCTGCTGTCCGCCGGTCCTGCCAGACAATTGCCGGATAGATCGGCTTACCTGTAATTTTATCCCATATCAGTGCAGTCTCACGCTGGTTGGTAATACCGATAGCCGTTATGTGATCAGCTGGAACGGAGCTCGCTGCAATGGCATCTCTGGCTGCTGCAAGCTGGCTCTCCCAAATCTGCTCCGGGTCATGCTCAACCCAGCCTGGGCGGGGAAAGGATTGCTTGATCTCATATTGCCCCTGCGAGATCACTTCCGCTTCTGCATCAAAGAGAATTGCCCGTGAGCTGGTAGTACCTTGGTCCAAGGATAAGATCATAATGCCCAGCCTCCTGCAAGCCTTAGCTTGAAATATATGTTTCACGATGAACAATATTAATGTGGTGATTTCAACAAAAAGCACCTCTGCTCTCAGAGGCGCTGTCATGCATGCTCTTAGTTTACTGTTTTTCGACAGGAAGCCGCAGGGTAAATGTGGTGCCTTCTCCTAGCTTGCTGGAGGCATAAATGCTGCCGTGATGCGATTCGACGATATTCTTCACGATCGCCAGCCCTAGTCCCGTACCGCCCGATTCTCCACGCAGGCGGGCTTTATCCGCTTTGTAGAAGCGTTCGAAGATAAACGGCAGATCCTCGGGATTGATTCCGGCCCCCTGGTCTCTGATCGCGATCTCCACCAGACTTCTGCCTTCCAGCACTACCGTGCCTGCCAGAATGGAGATTCTCCGGTCAGCCGGAGTGTGGCGGAAGGCATTATCCAGCAGATTGGTCAGTACCTGCTCCAGCTTATCTTCATCGGCAGCCCCCAGCAGCAGCTCTTGCTCGGGCCGCTTCAGTTCAAGCATAATATCTCGTTCCTTGGCTCTGACGGAGAATTTGCGGTATACCCGCTCCAGCAATTCTCCCACATCGACCTGAGCCTTAAGCATATCCGTATGCCCAGCTTCCATGCGTGCCAGGTCCAGCAGATCCTTCACCAGACGGCCCATACGCAAGGATTCATCATGAATAACCTGAACCAGCTCGCTGCTCTCCTCCGGTGAGGAGGCCATTCCGTCCAGCAAAGCCTCACTGTAGCCCTGCATCATCGAGAGCGGGGTGCGGATCTCATGAGATACATTGGCTACGAAATCTCGCCGCATCTTCTCCAGACGCACCTCCTCCGTCACATCACGCAGAACGGCAACGGCTCCGCGCAGATGATCTTCGGAATATAGCGGTGCCATGTGCACCGACCATACCCCCTGCCGGACATGAACATTGGAGCGCTGATCGCCCCCGTCCTCAAGGGTGCTGAAGAATAGTGGACGCAGCGGCGGCGGCACTTCATTGGAAGAAGAGGCCTTCGGAACAAGTCCGTTATCCTCTTCTTCCTCCCAGGTAAGATCACTCCAGGTTTCGAGGAGGGTCTGCCCATGCGGATTGGTGAGGATGATCCGGCCTTCGATATCGAAGGTGATCACCGCATCGCTCATGCTGCGCAGGACGCTGGATAAATGCCCTTTTTCATTATTCAGACTGCGTATATTCTCTTCCAGCTCTTCCGCCATGTGGTTAAACGATGTGGCAAGCTGGCCGATCTCATCGCTCGTGACCAGGGTCAGTCTTGTTCCATATTCGCCGCGGCGGATATCATTCGCTGCTTCAATAACCTGCTGCATCGGCTGAGTGATCTTCGTGAACAGGAATAGGGCAAAGAATGTGGTCAGAGAGAATCCGATCATGCACGTATACATGAACAAGCGCTTGATTGCCCCGGAATTGGTGAAATTACTGTCGATGTAAGGCAGCAGGAACAGCCCGAGTGTAATGAGCACGACAGCAACCAGAAAGATGATCGTGATCCACAGCTTACCGACAAGACTTCTCCAGAAGTTCACTTATTTAGGCACCTCAAGCTTATAGCCTACTCCCCATACCGTTGTAATCATCGCTGCCGATTCCGGGGATACCTTATTCAGTTTCTCACGCAGACGCTTGACATGGGTATCCACGGTGCGCAGATCCCCGAAGAACTCGTAATTCCATACATCCTTCAGCAGCTCCTCACGCGAGAATACCTTGTCCGGTGAGATCGCCAGATAATGCAGCAACTCGTATTCCTTGGGTGTCAGACTTACCTCTTGGCCGCCTGCGCTTACACGGTGTGCATCATGCTCAATAATCAGGAACGGGAACACGATATTGTTGCTCGAATTGCTCTCTTTAGACAGAAATGCTGTCGCAGAGGAACGGCGCATAATCGCCTTGACCCGGTAGATCACTTCGCGCGGACTGAATGGCTTGACGACATAATCGTCTGCCCCCATCTCAAAGCCCTGCACCCGGTTGATCTCCTCACCCTTAGCGGTAAGCATTAAGACCGGTGTGGACTTCACTCCTCTGAGTCTGGTCAGCACTTCAATGCCGTCGATTCCCGGCAACATCACATCCAGCAGGATCAGGCCGTAGTCATTAGCGGTTGCTTTGCGCAGGGCAATTTCCCCGTCCTCTGCCTCATCAATCTCATAGCCTTCTTTTTCAAGATACATTTTGAGCAGGCGGCGGATGCGTTCTTCGTCATCCACCACCAGAATTCTATTCAAGTGATCAGCCATTTACACAACAACCCCTTCATCAATTACAGTAGAACGTCACCTTGGATCATACGCGCCCGGAGAAACCCGAACTTATCAGTCTGTTCCCGCGTATGAATGAAGTCCGGCAATAACCAGGTTAACGCCGACCAGGGTAAACATTACGATTAGAAAGCCGAGTACAGCGAGCCAAGCGGATTTGCGTCCCTGCCATCCGCGGGCCAGCCGCAAATGGAGATAAGCACTGTAGAACAGCCAGGTGACGAGTGCCCAGACTTCCTTGGGGTCCCATCCCCAGAATCTGCCCCATGCCACCTCGGCCCATATCATTGCAAAAATCAAAGCCCCCAGTGTGAAAATCGGGAACCCGATGGCAATTGCCCTGTAGGTAATCTCATCCAGATCATTCTCGTCGATTCCATCAAGCACCGGATGTAGGGCCTTCCCAAGCGGCTTACGCACGGCCAGCCGAAGAAGTCCATACAAGAGCAGTCCGGACAGCAGTGACCAGATCACGGTGTTGAACTTGCGTCCTGCATTGACGCCATTCATCCAGGAAGGTGCTTGAAACAAAGGCTTCTGAAGCCCAAGAAACGGCTGGAAGCTCTCAATTTCGCTATGGTACGGTGCCACAATCGGCGGCATTTTATAACTCACTTTCTCTATTGTACTATCTTCCTGCCCGGGGCTGTCAATCGTAACGTTCGAACGGACAAAAACAGATTCATAGCCCGCACCGCGGAAGGCAAATACAGATCCAAGAAACCCAATTATAACAATGATCGAGAACAGAGTAAATTCGATCAGCCGCTGTTGCTTACGGTCACTCCGTTCCTTGCTGTCAAATTTCACTGTCCGCAGCAGATACATCAGCCCGGCGGCAAAGCCTACCGCGAAGAAGGACTCCCCAAGCGCAGCAAGTGTGACATGAATATTCAGATAGATCGATTTCAGCGAAGGAATGAGCGGCTGTACTTCCTGCGGAAATACCGCTGCATAGGCCATCACAACAATGGAGATCGGAACCGCAAATACCCCGAGAATGATCTTGCGGTAGATGGCGAAGATCACCGTAAAGGCAACCATCACCATCATCGATAGGAAGGTCATGAACTCATACATATTGCTGACCGGAATATGACCGGCCCCCATCCAGCGGGTAATGAAGTAGGCCAGATGGCAGAGCAGCCCGAGTGAAGAGGTGATAAAAGCAACCCTGCCCCACCGTGCCGTATGCTCCTCCGGCTTCCTGCCTGACCATTTGCGGCCCATAATGGCAATGGTGAACAACATGAAGGCACCGCTGTATAAGAAGAATGCGGCTATAAAGACGTCACTGCTGAAATCGAGCAAGCTCATGCCATGCCTCCTCCGTTGTCCAATGATTTGTCATCGACTGTCATGTCTATCTGCTCCAGAATAGAAACGAGCTCACGGCGGAAGCCGAACCAGTTCTTGTTCGTATGGCCTCCAAGCACCAGCTGTCCGCCCTCAACGATCAGCCAGATGCGTCTATGCTGCCAATAGAAGCCGAGTATCAGCCCCAGCATGACAATACCCGCACCCACCCAGACGAACGGCATTGCCCGGTCCACACGGATATTAAGATAGGTGGTGGATTCCGAGAAATCCACATCCGTCATACTCCCCACCTCAAGTTCCAGAAACCGTGTGCCGCCTCCAAGCTTATCGTTGATGGCCGCCTGCTGGAAGCGCTCCTTGTCCACCTGCTTCGGGAAATAGAAATATTGCTGCCCCTCTGCCGGCAGATCCGGACCACGGATCAGGAAGAGAAACGCCGGAGCGTTCGGATAAGGGGAGGTAGAGACCGGACGGCCTTCCTCATTCAATCCGAAATCCATATACTTCTCCTTCAGCTCAAGGGTGTAGGGTCCCGCCTTGAAGCTGCGCTGCGGATTCTTCATATCCAGTCTGAACTTGCCGTAGCTCTCACCGGTTGAAGCATTGACGAGATCAGGCTGCACGGAACGCAGCACAGGCGTAAGATCATAGTCAAACTGATACGCTTTCATTCCTTGGTAGCTCAGCGGAGAATTTACCTGAATGTCGTGCCGGGCAACTTCCGCAAGCTGAGGCTCCTTGGAGGGATCGCTGCAGTCCGCCGTACATTCATAAAGAACCGCCTTAGTCTCGTAAAGCTTAGGGAGAACCTTCTTGCCCCGGAATTCCTCGGGCATCTCTTCTTCACTATAGAATTCTACTGTGAACTTCTCATTCTTCAGGTACATGCTGGTGTCCGGTATCCGTACTGCCTCTCCCTGCGGGAAGGCAAGATGCTGATCCATATTCAGACCCGGAAGTCCCCTAGCAAGCACAGCAAGTAAAAATATAATCAGGCCGATATGTATTACATAAGGACCCCAGCGGCTGAAACGGTGTTTCTCGGCCAGTAATGCGCCGCCCTCCGTCCGCACGCGGTATCCTTTCTTCTGAAGCGGCTGAACGATCCGTGCCACCCATTCCTCCGGCTCCCCTTCCACCTCTGTATTCAGCGTTAGCTTTTGACGGGTAAGGAACTGGCGGTGCTTGCGGATCTTCTGCCGGGTTAGCGCCTTGTAGAGCGGAAGCACGCGGTCCAGGCTGCAGATAACCAGAGAAGCTCCGATCATGACCAGCAGCGTCACGAACCACCAGGATTCATAGGTATGCGAAAGGCCGAGTCTATAATATATATTCCCGGCTGTTCCATACGTTTGTTCATAATAGGTTGAAGCATCAATATTCAGAAAGGTGCTTTCTTGCGGAAAAATCGTACCGAGCATCGCACCCAGCAGCGTCAATACAATCAGGTAGATGGCGATTTTGACTGAGGAAAAAAAGTTCCAGACCTTATCGATCACTCCCGGACTTACCCGCTCCGAACGGCGGGCCACCCCATCGTAGCGCATCTCCAGATTCCCCGAGGCGTTCTCTTCCTTCTCATCCTGCGGCTTGCCGCAGGCTTCACAGAGAACCGTTCCTACCGGATTCTGATGACCGCATTCGCATTTGGTGTTGCTGATCAGCGGCTCATGCTTACTCATGGTTCCACCAGCTTCCCGATTTGCTCGTCAAGCGAGCTCAGATCCAGCTGGCCGATATGAATGCTGTCCACCCTGCCCTTTGTATTAATGAAGAAGGTGGTAGGCAGCGGGGAGACCCCATAGCTGCGGACCGCATCACGTCCCTTATCCATCACAACCGGAAAATCAATATCCACGAGCTTCACGAAATTGTCCACCGTCATCTGATCCTCGCCCACATTCACGCCTAAGACTACAACACCCTGGTCCTTCCATTTCTCCCACTGCGCCTGGAGGGCAGGCATTTCCTTCACGCATGGTGCGCACCAGGAGCCCCAAAAGTTCAGTACAACCGACTTCCCTCTGAATTCCTCCAGCGTATGGGTCGCACCGTCCAGCCCAAGCAATTCAAAATTAGGCGCTTTCCCGCCTTCTTGAGGCTTGCCGTCTCCCCCGAACACAGAGGAGCTGATGGCATAAGCCCCAAGCAGAACGATTAGTAATAGTATCACGATTTGGATTGGCTTCCTGGCTTTGCCCATACAGGGGTACCCCCTTCTGTGACGCAACTCATTACTTTAGTTGTAAGGTGTGAACATCCTATGAACATTATAACGAATATTGTCACAGTTTTAGGAGGGGAAATTGTGAACTTTATGTGTCTTTGCGTGTCTGATTATCCCGAAGCATTCCCGCTTTGGCAATTTGCTGCAGATGATTGATCTCATCCTTGGTCAAATGGCGGTAAGAGCCGCGCTTGAGATTCTGGAGCATGATATCCCCGAAGGAAATGCGCTTCAGACGGATAACCGGATGTGACACAGCCTCGAACATCCGCCGGACTTGGCGGTTGCGGCCTTCATGGATGGTGATGCTGATTACCGCTTCCTTATTGGCTTCATCGATATCCTTGTATTCGACTTCCGCCGGAGCGGTCATGCCGTCCTCCAGCTTAATGCCAGCCTTCAGCTTGTCCAGCGCTGTGCCGTGCGGCACACCCTTGACCGTGGCCAGATACGTCTTCGGCACATGATGCTTCGGATGCGTGAGCAGGTTGGCAAACTCACCGTCATTCGTCAGCAGCAGCAGCCCTTCGGTATCGTAGTCCAAGCGGCCTACAGGGTATACGCGCTCTGTAATTCCTTTCAGGTAATCCGTTACTACCTTGCGGCCTTTGTCATCCGAGGCGCTTGTAATTACACCTTTGGGCTTGTTGAACATAATATAGATTTTATTCTCGCCCCGGATCAGTCTGCCCGAGACTTTAATAATATCAGTTGCGGGGTCCACCTTCGTGCCAAGCGTAGTTACGAGTTCCCCGTTGACTTCCACTTTACCGGCCAAAATCATTTCTTCACATTTGCGTCTGGACGCAACACCTGCTTGCGCCAATATTTTCTGTAATCTTTCCATTTTCGACTACTCACCTCAGGTTAATGATAACCATCAGAGGCATAAATCACAAGATCATTCCACGGAAAAAATGCGCCGGGGCAAGTCTCGCTATGCGATTCCACCGTAAGCGGCGATATTTCATAGCGCCCGGACAGCTCCAGTATAAGCTTCCCCGCCGCGAACAGCTGCTGCTGGCGCTCCGGCAACTGGGGCAATTGCTCCGCCTCCCCATAGTTGCCCTCAAGGCATATATGAATATGCTCCGGGTCTGTCAGCAGCGGCGCCGCATAGACTGAGCCGTTCAGCCCGACCCAGAAGTCAAAGCCTTTGCCGTTAATAGACGGACAGCGGGAATGATGCAGAATAAAGCCTTTGTACTCCACCCTTGTCGTCCTCCCTCCGTATTGCTGAAATAGCATATGAAGTGGGGGGGCGGGCGGTGAGGAATGTTTGTTAGAATGTTTGGGGAGCGATGTGAAAGCAGGGCTTGAGCGGGGCCAGAGAGGGTAAAGGCGTTGACTATTCGTAACTCCGAGGAATGTTTGGACTTCCGGCCGCTGTTAAAGTTGGATTTCCTTGATTAGACTGCCAAGCGGCAGTAGAATTCCAACACAGCTTATGCTTACGATGCGAGCTTTCCGTAGGAAAGCTTTCAGGCGGACGCTGGCGCTCCTACAGTTCCAAAATTCCTCTCCGTTACTCCTTCTACGCACGGGCAAACCTAATAACAAACAGTCCTCACCTCCCGGAAGGGGGTGAGGACTGTAGGACAAGCGGCAAGCGGCTGCGGGTCAGCGCTTGGGGACCACCACCACCGGCGGCAGATTGCCAGGGAAGTGATAAGGTGCATTAATACCCTTCATTCGCTTATCCAGCCAACTTTTCCTGAAATCAGGTGTATTAATACCCTTCATTCGCTCATACAGCCGACTTTTGCTGAAATCAGGTGTATTTATACCCTTCATTCGCTCATCCGGCCGACTTTTACTCAAATCAGGTGTATTAATACCCCTCATTCGCTCATACAGCCAACTTTTCCTGAAATCAGGTGCATTAATACCCTTCATTCGCTTATCCAGCCGACTATTGCTGAAATCAGGTGCATTAATACCCTTCATTTGCTCTCTCCTGAAGGCAAGCAGTTAGATAAACGTATCTTAATTTATGAGTTTCGGGGAAATTGGCTGAAGCAGGTGGAAAAAGGGCGTTTAATTTGTTTAATTTCACTACGTTGGCGAGAATGAGTATAACTAAGCAGCATTTTTCCAACTATTGTCTCCACAACGTTCATCCGTCTAGCAACAAGTGGAGGAAATCCACCTATCAACCTGCTGATTACCCGAACACCAGCAGACAAACAGCAATCGCAGCAATAAAGCCGACGATGTCCGAGAACAGGCCCACCTTTAGTGCATAGCGGCCGTTGCGGATGCCTACGGCGCCGAAATACACAGTCAGCACATACAACGTGGTGTCAGTGCTCCCCTGTATAGTAGAAGCAATCATACCGATGAGGGAGTCCGGGCCGTGGACGCGGATCAGGTCTGTAGTATAGGCAAGTGATCCAGTGCCCGTCAGCGGGCGCAGGAGACCGAGCGGAAGCACCTCTGACGGAATACCCAGCCCCTTCAGCAGAGGGCTTACAAAGCCCATGAGGAAGTCCAGCGCGCCAGACGCGCGGAACACACTGATGGCCACCAGCATGCCCACCAGATGGGGGATAATCGCAATGGCGGTGCCGAACCCGTCCTTCGCACCCTCCACGAAAGATTCATAGACCGGAACCTTACGCGTGAAGGCATACAGCGGAATAAAGGTAACCATGACCGGGATCGCCCAGGCAGAGATCAGACTGATCAGTTGTAACACGGACGCTCACCCCTTCACCGAAGATTGTGGGAGCGCCCCGCTCCCGTTCGCCGGGCCTGTCCCGGTGTTAAGGACCGGCGGCGGTCCGGGCGGCCGGCGGAGCAGAGTCAGGCGGCGGAACAGCCTGTCCGCAGCAATCGCCGCCAGGGTCGCCACCGCCGTCGCTGCCAGAGTGGTTCCGACAATGGCCGCCGGGTCCGCCGATCCGTAATTCAGCCGGATCGCAATCAGGGTCGCCGGAATCAGGGTGATGCTGGCGGTATTCAGCGCAAGCAGGGTACACATGGCCGGCGTTGCGGTCTCCTTATCCGGGTTCAGTGTCTGCAGCTCCTGCATCGCCTTAATGCCCATCGGAGTGGCCGCATTCCCCAGACCCAGCAGGTTGGCGCTCATATTGGAGAGAATGTAGCCGATGGCGGGGTGCCCTTTGGGCACATCCGGGAACAGAAAGGAGACTACCGGACCCAGCACTCTGGAGATTTTCTTCAGCAGGTCGGCATCCTCCGCAATCCGCATTATGCCCAGCCAGAACACCAGCACACTGATCAGCCCGAAGCTGACGGTCACCCCGCTCTTCGCACCATCGAATACGGCGGCGGTGAACTCGTTCATCCTTCCGTTAACTGCCGCAAAGCCAAACCCGATCAGAATCATCCCCAGCCAGATTCCATTTAACATGGGTATCCCCTCCCCCGCTTCATTTTTTATACTCTATCTTACAGAATGGTTTCGCTATTCCCCCGTGTGAAACAGCGCCCGCAGCGCACTGCCGAAGGCCTGCAGCCAGTTGCCCGCCGGGTAGGCGGAGGCACGCGCAGCGGTATATTTTTTCACATACGGCGAGGTCTCCGGCGGGAGCTGGCCAGGCGTGTACACCGGAACCCGCCCGATCTCCTGATCTCCCAGCCGTAAAATAATCACACCTCTGAGCCCGAAGTTAACATCGCCCTCACTCCCGCTGGCATTTACACCTGCCCTGCCCGCACCCGTACTTACACTGGAACCAGCACCTGCACTCCCCGTACCCGCAGCATTGCCATTCGCAGAAGTCTGCGGATCTGCACTAAGCACCAGCTTGTTGACGAGCCTTGCTTCCTCCCCCTGACCAAGCGGATAGGCGAAGGCCTTGCCGGTCACCAGACTGTAGCCTTTGACGGCCTCGCCCCGCTCGACCAGCGTCTTCAGAGGATAATGGTTGAAGCCGAAGTCCAGCAGCGAGGCATGGTCGTTCCAGTCATTTCCGTCGTTCAGCGTAACAGCCACGAGCTGCTGCCCGTCCCTTGTAGCGGAGCTTACCAGGCAGCGCAGCGCTTTTTTGGTATACCCCGTCTTGACCCCATCCGCTCCTTCGTAGAGGCGCAGCATCTTATTCTTGTTGCTCCATTTATAGTCCCATTTCTCATAAGGATTGTCCGCTGCCTTCTCTTTGGTGGCTACGATCTCCTTGAACACCGGATTATGCATCGCATATGCGGTCAATACAGCCAGATCATTCGCGCTGGAAAAGTGGCCTTCTGCATCTAATCCATGCGGATTGGCAAAATGCGTATTTTTCAAATTCAGCTCCTGCGCCTTAGTGTTCATCAGGTAGACGAACCCCTGCTCCGACCCGCCGACATGCTCGGCGATTGCGGTTGCCGCATCATTACCGGAGCGCAGCATCAGCCCGTACAGCATATCCTTTAGCGTCATTTCCTCACCCAGCTTCAGGTACAGGGAGGAACCCTCTTTGGCAAAAGCATTTTTACCGACCTTGACCTTCGACATGATATCGCCGTTCTCTATCGCCACAAGGGCGGTCATAATTTTGGTCAGACTGGCAATCAGCATCGGCTCATCCCCGCGGCTGCTGTACAGTATTCTTCCGGATGTCACATCAATCAGCGCCGCCGCCCTGGCATGGGTAGTGATCGAACGGTTCTCTGCACTAACGGCAGACACCGGCACCAGCGCAAGCAGCAGTGCACACAACAGTAAGGACAGCATAGATTTTCGGGTTAATGTCTTCATGTTCATCCTCCGGCTTCTTATCCGTTCCTTACGCAACGGTTCATCAGTCTTGCCTGGTTGTACAAGTGTATGCGGGGCATAGGGCAGGTATGTCCTATCCTCCATCATCCGGCAAAAAAGGGATATCACCTTCTAAGGTGATATCCCGGGGCTAATTTGTTATTTCCTTGTATCCTAATGTGTTGACGTATTCTAATGCGTTGACGTACCCTAATGTGTTGACGAATGGTCAGACGAGCCGGATCCTGTCTCTACAACGGTTTTGGTTACCTTGGAGCCGGGAATGTCCGAAGCTTCGGGAACCATGCCGGGCTGGAACATATTCTGAATTTTGTCGAGCAGGGTAGGCGTAGCATCAATAATTTTCTCGAACAGATGAGTCTGATTATCCAGCGGCACAATATGTACCCCTTCCCTGCCAACGACTAGAAAAGCAATCGGACGAATAGACACGCCGCCCCCGCTGCCGCCCCCGAAGGGAAGCATTTTGACGCCGGACCCGCTGCTGTTCACGCCCGGACCGTCATCCTCCACCCTGAAGTCACTGCCGCCTGCTGCGAAACCGAACGTCACCTTGCTAATTGGCAGAATGACGGTGCCATCGGGCGTTTCAACCGGATCTCCAACAATTGTATTTACATCAACCATGCCTTTAATATTCTCCATTGCGGTCTGCATGAGACCTTGAATCGGATGATCTGACATTGTTTGTCTCCTCCTCGAGTGTATATAAATGTACCTGCAGTATTTATCTTGCCCACTATAGATTGGAGTATGTAGATTATTTAGGAGCGTTCACGTCTGAGCAATTTCTTCCACCGGCCCAGACCACCTTCCACCTTCGACACTCGGCGCAGCAGCAGAAGCCCTGCATAGAGCGCATATCCGACGGACAGCTTGCCGCTACAGACGGCTTCTGTTGCAAAAGACGGCTGATCCCGGAAGACAGGAGCCACAAATAATCCCGGCTTATGCACCAGTCTGACCATGCGGGAGAGCACGCCGATCATCGTCCACTTCAGTCCCCATAAGGCCCCTACCGCCGTGGCGGTCGTTGCAGCCTCCCCCAGCGAGAAGTCTGTGGACCAGTCCAGCTTGGTGATCTGAATATGAGACAGGGTGTCATTCAGCCATTTTTTCAGCCCGCGGGTGGCATGTAAAGCAGTACGTACATTCTTTAGCCATTGCGTCACAGATTCCTTATCGACCTGCCCTTCCTTGTCGCTATCCAGCTTCACTGGTGCGATTCCGCTCTTCTCCACGTTGAGCTTAATTCCCTGTTCGAGGCTCTGGAAGACTAGCGCAGGCACCTCATAATGAATTTTAACGAGGCCATATACAGCTTTGATGTCGAATTCGATGCGGTCATCCTTACCCAGTCTGCGCACACGAAAGTGAAAATGAATCGATGACGCCAGAACCAGCAGGAACAGCAGAACAACGAGCAGCAGCAGGATTAAGGGTATTGCCAGCCATAACGTCACACGGTTAACCTCCAAGCAGACTTTAGAATAATAAACATGGAGCCTCTGGATTAGTATGGCAATTACGGCTGGATAACATTCGGTGATTTCGCAAACTTCTCCATTTTCCACGAAAAAATGCCGCTGCCCCCGAAGGGACAACGGCATCTCTATCACAGCAGCGGTACGCTGCAGTTATTCGACCTCATCGAAGGTCATCTGGCTGTCCAGCTTACTGAACAGCAGCTGGGTCTCCTCTTCCAGACCCTCGGAGGTATCGAAGCTCGACGGCTCCGGCAGCTCCTTCAGGCTGGCCAGCCCGAAGCTGTCCAGGAAGGACTTGGTGGTGCCGTACAGAATTGGACGCCCGACAGCCTCCGCCCGGCCCACCTCGTGGATCAGATCCTTGTTGCCCAGCGTGTGGATGGCCCGTTCGGATTTGACACCCCGGATCTCCTCGATCTCCACTCTCGTGATCGGCTGGCGGTAAGCCACAATCGCGAGTGTCTCCAGCGCCGCCTGGGACAGGGAGGATCTGGAGGGCGAATAAGCCAATCGCTCGAAATACTGCGCATGCTCCGGGAGTGTCGCCAGCCGGTAATTCCCGGCAATCTGGACCACCTGAAGACCCCGGCTCTGCGAGTGGTAGTCCTCTTTTAAATCATCCAGCGCTCTTGTCGCCAGATCGGGCCGTTGCTCGGTAATCTCGGCAATCTGCCGGACCGACAGCCCTTCATCCCCTGAGAGAAACAGCAGGCCTTCAATAATTGATTTCAGCGTGTTGTAGTCCACTGGCATCCTCTCCCCCTCTCCACTCCATAACAATATCCTCAAATAATTTCTCCTGGTAGCAGTAAATGGCCTTCATCTTCATCAGCTCCAGAATAGCCAGGAAGGTGGCGACGATCTCCTGCCGGTCCATCTCCTCATGCAGCAGGGACGAGAACCGCATTCTGCCGCCGGTCCCTTTGCGCTGCAAGGCTTCAGACACCTCACGAATCCGGTCCTTGACCGAGATCTCATCCCGGGTGATCCGCTGGTACGAGGTGCGCCGGGCAGCCTTGCTTAGCGCCTTGCGGAACGCAGCGATCAGGTCGGCGGTATGCAGGCCCTTCAGTGTATTGTCCGTCTGCGCAGGAACGAAGGGGCCCAGATCCTCAGGCTCCTTCGTAAAAATCAGGCTGCGCTCGCTCTCCATATCCAGCAGATGCACCGCGATGCTCTTGAACTTACGGTATTCAATCAGGCGCTGCACCAGCTCTGCGCGCGGATCATAGCCGTCATCCTCATAATAATCGAAGTCCTCGATTTCAATGACGGGCGGCTTCGGCAGCAGCATTTTGCTCTTAATCGACAGGAGAGTGGCAGCCATCACCAGAAATTCACTGGTAATATCCAGCTCCAGCTCCTTCATTCCCTGTAGGAATTCCATATACTGCTCGGTGATCTCGCTGACCGGAATGTCCTGGATGTCGATTTCCGCCTTGTCAATCAGATGCAAGAGCAGATCGAGCGGACCTTCGAACGTCTCCAGCTTGTACAATACAGTCACGCGGTTTCCTCCAGCCCAAAAAAAGTAAAGTGCAGCGCCGCAAGGACGCTACACAAGTAGAAAGATCTATGTTCATGCTTTCTTCTCATACTTATAAATAAGCACGACTTACGGTCTTTCGTCAAGAGGCGTATTATTTGAACAGCTTATTCAGGTTAGCCATTTCAATAGCAGCCGTCGCTGCATCCCAGCCCTTATTGCCGGCTTTGGTCCCCGAGCGCTCAATGGCCTGTTCAATATTCTCCGTCGTAACCACACCGAAAATAGTCGGAACACCGGTCTTAAGGTTAATCGCCGCCACGCCCTTGGCCACCTCGTTGCACACATAATCATAGTGTGTTGTAGATCCGCGAATGACTGTGCCCAGTGTGATAACGGCGTCATATTTGCCGCTTTCGGCCATTTTCTGGGCGATCAGCGGAATTTCGAATACGCCCGGTACCCAGGCAACATCCACTTCATCATCGGCGGCGCCATGGCGCTTGAAGGCATCGAGTGCCCCGGAGAGCAGCTTGCTGGTAATGAACTCATTGAAACGTCCTACGACCACCCCATATTTCAAACCCTCAGATACTAAGTGTCCTTCAAAATAATTCGGCATGCTACTCATCAACCCTTCGTGTATAGGATAGGTAATCTATGATTAAATTTTGGAATCCTCATTCTGTTCGATGTCGTCAAACTTCAGCAGATGGCCAAGCTTGGCCTGCTTCGTATGCAGATAATTGCTATTGTCCTTGTTCTCCGGCATCTGGATCGCTACGCGCTCCACCACCTCAAGGCCGTAGCCTTCCAGCCCCTTGATCTTGCGAGGATTGTTGGTCAGCAGCCGGATCTGGCGGATGCCGAGATCCTTAAGAATCTGAGCCCCGATGCCATAATCCCGCAGATCTGCCGCGAAGCCCAGCTTCAGGTTGGCATCCACAGTATCCAGCCCTTCTTCCTGCAGCTTATAAGCGCGCAGCTTGTTAATCAGGCCAATTCCACGGCCCTCCTGGCGCATATAGAGGAGTACACCCCTGCCTGCTTCTTCAATCTGGCGCAGCGCCGCTTCGAACTGCGGACCGCAGTCGCAGCGGTGCGAATGGAACACATCGCCGGTCAGGCACTCTGAATGCACACGCACGAGCACCGGCTCATCCCCGGAGATATCACCTTTAACCAGGGCAACATGCTCCTTGTCGTCCACCTCGTTCGTATAGGCAATGGTCTGAAAATCACCGAAATCCGTCGGCAGATTCACCGCTACCTCACGGGTGACCAGATGCTCCTTCTCGTTACGGTAGTGAATAAGGTCCTTGATGCTGATCAGCTTAAGATCATGCTTCCTTGCGATTTCAATCAGGTCAGGCAGGCGGGCCATGGTACCGTCCACCTTCACGACTTCACAGATGACACCTGCCGGGTAAGCCCCGCACATGCGGGCCAGATCGACAGCAGCCTCCGTATGCCCGGAACGCCGCAGGACTCCGCCCTTCTTGGCGATCAGCGGGAACATATGCCCCGGTCTGCGGAAGTCGGCCGGCTTGGCCTTGGGGTCCAGCATGGCCTTAATCGTCTGGGAGCGTTCGCCGGCTGAGATCCCGGTCGTCGTATCCGCGTGGTCAATCGATACCGTGAACGCCGTACCATGGTTATCGGTATTCTGGGATACCATCGGGTGCAGGTCCAGCTCCTCTGCACGCTCCGCTGTGATCGGTACGCAGACCAGGCCGCGTCCTTCGGTAATCATGAAGTTAATCACTTCCGGGGTAGCCCGTTCCGCCAGAGCAACGAAGTCTCCTTCATTCTCACGGTCCTCATCATCTACAACGATAACGACCTTACCGCGCATTAAGTCATAAATCGCATCTTCAATCGGGTCTAGAACACTGTCTTTATCAGCTTGCTGGCTCATACTACTGTCCTCCTAATAGCTATACGCTTACCTGACGGCTTGCCGTATGCCTGATCAATAGATTATACGAACCCGTTGGCCGCCAAAAAATCATGGCTGATCTTCGAGCTTCCTCCATCCTCTTCATTGCCCGCGCGCGAACCGTAATGGAGCAGATGGTCCACGTATTTACCGAGCACATCACATTCGATATTCACCCGGTCTCCCGCCCGCTTGTGGGCCAGTACCGTCTCTCCCAGCGTGTGCGGGATAATCGACACGGTGAAGGTTGCGGCTTCCGTCCTCACAACCGTAAGGCTAATGCCGTCTATGGTAATGGAGCCTTTGGGAATGATGAATTTGAACAGGGATTTGCGGTCCGGTGCAATCTCGAACACCACTGCATTCTGATCGCGCCTGACGCTGCGGATCTCACCGGTTCCATCCACATGCCCTTGGACAATATGCCCTCCGAAGCGTCCGCCGGCAGCCATAGCGCGTTCCAGATTCATTGCGGACCCGGTGCGCAGCTCCTTGAGCGTACTGTTGCGGTAGGTCTCGGGCATAACGTCAACCGTGAAATGATGGTCTCCGAGTGAGGTTGCCGTGAGACAGACCCCATTGACCGCCACACTGTCGCCGATCTTGAGATCTCCCATAATGAGCGATGCGCCGATATTCAGCACCATCATCTCCCCGCCGCTGGTGACGCTACGCAGAACTCCCACCTCTTCAATCAAGCCGGTAAACATACCATCCCTCCTTCCTGAATAGTCGGTTAATGCTGAGGAACCGGGGTTCCGCTGATACACACATTATCCCCGAGCACTTCCACTTCCAATCCTTCAAGCTGGATGGCATCACGCATCAGCTCCACACCCCCGAAGTCGAAGGTCCCCGCTGCTTCCGCGCCGCCGCCGACAATCTTGGGAGCGAAGAAGAGGACCACACGGTCAACCAGTCCCTCCGCAAGCATCGCCCCATTCAGCGTCCCGCCGCCTTCCAGCAGAATAGACCCAATCTCCATTGCACCGAGCGCAGCCATAGCCGCCTGCAGATCCACACGCGGACCGCTGCCCGCAGCAATGACCTCTACCCCTGCAGCCAGCAGCGCTGCTCTGCGGTCAGGATCGGCTGCTTCTGTCGTTACGACCACCGTAGGCGCGAGTCCATCCTTGACCACCGCGCTGCCTGGCGGAAGCCGCAGCGAGGAGTCAATGATAATCCGCAGCGGATTCCGCCCGGGCACATTCAGTCTGGTCGTCAGCGAAGGGTTATCGGCAATTACCGTATTCACCCCGACCATAATTCCCTGATGGCGGTGACGCAGGGTATGTACAATCTCCCGTGCCTCAGCATTCGAGATCCACTTGCTGTCTCCGGTCCGGGTGGCGATTTTGCCGTCCAATGTGCTGGCGCTCTTGAGGGTTACGAACGGCTTCTTCGTCAAAATATACTTGATGAACTTCTCGTTCAGCCGCAGCGCCCGGCCCCGCAGCAGACCTACTTCAACATCAATTCCCTGCTCGCGCAGCATCGCAATTCCCCGGCCTGCCACCTGAGGATTGGGGTCCTCACAGGCGACGACCACTCTGGCCACCCCTTCGTCGATCAGACGCTGACTGCATGGAGGCGTAATGCCATAATGGCTGCAAGGCTCCAGCGTAACATAGGCCGTACTGCCTTGTGCTTTGCCTGCTGCCATATTGAGCGCATGCACCTCGGCGTGTCCGGTCCCGCGCTGCAGATGAGTTCCAATCCCGATCATGGCACCGTCCTTCACGACTACGCAGCCAACCACAGGATTAATTCCGGTTTGGCCCTGTGCCCGCTCCGCCATATCCAGCGCAAGGGACATGTAAAACTCATCGTTCATCTTATCCATGTCTTGTCTCCTATCCCAAGGCTATAGTCTTCATGTGTACCCAACCCTAAACAGAAAAACCCGTCTCAATCTCCAGGAGGAGTTCAAGACGGGATATACGAGAGGTGATCACAGCAAAGAATATATGCGTAAATAAACGCCGGACCTCCACCATTGTGAAAGTTCGCACATAATATCCGAAAACATTGCTGCTCGGCCGCCTGCTGCAAGCACGGCACGTGAATCTCTCCTTCTTCCATCCAGACTATACTGTCGGTCCCGGAATTACACCGGGTCCACCGTCCGTAGCAATATCATACGAAGCGGGTAGCGGACTAAGCGCCGGAACCAGCTATATTCAGCCAGATCCGTCAGCATCACCGCCGGTAGGGAATCACACCCTGCCCTGAAGGATTGATCTATTCAGTTTAATACTAAGTTACGCCTACAACAAAATTATCACTTCACTGCGGGAAAAGCAAGTGTGCTTCAGAAATTTACTATATTTATGTAACTTAATTCCCTTATACACCCTTCTCGCGATGCTTGTCCGTTCTCAGCAGATCGCGGATTTCCGTCAGCAGGACCACATCCGGTGCCGGGGCGGGTGTCTCAACCACCTCAACCTTAACGGTCTCCTTGCGTCTGAACCGGCTGCTCAGCTTCACCACCAGGAAGATGGAGAAGGAAATAATGAAGAAGTCGACTACGGTCTGGAGAAACATACCGTATTTCACCTCAGCTTCTCCGGTTCCGAAGCTTAGTTCCTTCAGATCAATACCTCCGCTGATCAGACCGATAAGCGGCATAATAATGTCTCCCACCAGCGAGGTAACAATTTTGCCGAATGCCGCTCCAATGATTACGGCAACCGCCAGATCAAGTACATTGCCTTTCATGGCGAAGCTTTTGAATTCCTTCCACATGACGAACCATCCCTCCGAAACTTTGAATTTGAAATTATTATAGCATTTATATCAACACGTATAGCAACCTGTAAGCAGAAAAATATATAAGTGGAGTAGGATTAACGTGTGCACTTGGAATAACGCTCCGCAGACGGACCGTTATTCCAATCGCTGTGGTCGTAAGAATTTTTTTCATTCCCCTGAGCGGTGAAAATCCGGAGACTGCTGATGCTTCCGAAGCGAGCTTTCCTGCGGAAAGCTTTCAGGCGAACGCTGCCGCTTTTCCGCGGGTCGTTCCGTCCGCTCCGCTGTTTAAGCGGGGTACGAAATACCTAATATTCTAACTAGCTCAAAACCCATTCATCTCAAAAGAGTGAGCTTAGTACGCACAATTTTAGCATGGACCAATTGACTCTGAATCTACGGAATGCAGCCCAAATGAGCGAATGTAGTGCATTAATACACTTGAATTCCCACGAATTGAGCAAAACGAGCGAATGAGGTGCAAAAGTACACTTGAATTCATCAGCAATGAGCAAAACGAGCGAATGAAGTGCATAAGTACACCTGAATTCATCAGAAGTGAGCAAAACGAGCGAATGAAGTGCATAAGTACACCTGAATTCATCAGAAGCTACCAAAACGAGCAAATGTAGTGTATAACCAGAAGCACAAAGGAGCGTTTCTCCAATAAGGGAGAAACGCTCCTTTTTTCATATTCAGCTTCGAAGAAGATATAGGTTTTGTTGCCACCTATGGAATATTTACTTTTGGCACAGCTCCTGCTGTGACCCTATCCTGCTGCTAATTCAGCCTAGTCCTGCTTGCGTGTTCTGCGGAATACCCGGCTGAGGATAAAGCCGCCCAAAATGAGGGCTGCACCCGTCAGATAGATCGGCAGCGGGCTGTTCTCTCCGGTCTGCGGCAGTCTGCCGCTGCCGTCATTCGTACCCGAGACCGTTCCCTGCGGTACCGCATCGTCTTCAACATCTACTTCCGGATTGCCCAGCGGGATATTATCATCGATTGGCGTCACCACTTCAGGTGCTGCCGGTCCTGGAGTCACAGTTGGTACCGGTGCAGATGGCAGCGGGGTTCCAGGCAAGCCTGGTCCTGCAGGAATCTGCGAATCATCGATAATAACTCCCGGTTCGAATGTGCCGGCTGGTGTTGGTGCCGGAGTAAATACCAGTCCTCCACCAGGCGATGTCGGAACAGGTGTAGCCTCTGGTCCCGTAGAATCTGTAGGCACCGGCGATGGAACTGTAGTCGGAACTGTAGTCTCTACAGGTGTCTCAGTTGGCACCGGAGTTACAGTCGGCGTTGGTGTTACTGTCGGCGTTGGCTGCTCCGCCAGCTTATTATACAGGGTAAGATTCAGCACGGCCGATGAGCCGATTGTCACCGGATGCTCCGTGGAATCAAGCACATAGCCTTGCGGTGCAACCGTTTCAATCAGGACATAGCTGCCCAGCCACAGATTGTTAAACGCCGCGATGCCTGCTGCATCTGTGGTGCGGGTATTCACCAGCACCCGGTCACTTCCGTTCAGGCGGTATAGCTCATAGGTAGCTCCCGCCAGCGGTTTGGCACCATTGCCTGCTTCCAGCTTGAAGACATTAAGCGTCCCTCTGACGCCGCTGCCTGTTCCCGAACCGCTGGAGACCCCAACGATAATCTCCTTAGTCGTCTCCTTGGTGATAAGTTTGACGTTATTGCCGCTGAACCTTACCGAATTGACGAGCTTATCGCCAGTATTCGCAACGATCAACGACTGATATTCCAGCACATAGGCGGAATGGATGTCACCAAGGAAGCTTAAAACGAAGGACTGTCTGCCCTGTGCATCGGCGCTGATCGTTAAGGTGTAATCGGTATCCTTCACAAGCGGCGTGCCGCTCTTCGTGACTTCGCCGTTCACAGCCGTAACCGTACGGTAGAGCTGGAAGCTGTCCGGCAGCAGGATCTGATTCGTGCTTGGCACATCGGTGATCACGGCATCTTTTACATGGGACTGGGTGCGGTTGATCGCAATGGTCCAGTTCAGCTTATCTCCATTCTGCGCACCGTCTTTGAACACATATTCGTCCCCATGCGGGATATCTACCCTGGCATTCAAATCCTTGGAGACCTTCATCATGCCATCCAGCAGCTTGGCTGTATTGAGAACCTTGGTTCCAATCAGCTTTCCAGACAGACTCGTTTTGAACACGATATAATAGGGCGAATTAATGGCTGTGACAAAATCAACCTTCAACTCATTGCCGCTGCCCACGCTATAGCTGAACTCATTGCCGGCAACCTCAGCGCCAAAGCTATGTTTTCCATCCTTGGCAATATTCATCTTGTATACCTTCAGTGAGCCGGGTACCAGAGACTGTCCGTCACTCAGTACATCCGTCACTACAGGATCGGCAATGAATTTGCTGTTGTAATTGACGCCTACGGTCCAGGTCAGTTCTTTGGCCGAAGCATCATATGCCCCGGATTTGAACCCGTTGGTCTTCACCTCAAAATTAGGAATAAACTTACCGCTGGCTTCCGTCCACTGTGCCTTGTTCTGGCTGTCCTTCCAGTCAATCCGGGCCACGTTGATGAAATCATCCGTATTGCCGGTAAGCCAGTCATTGCTGAATTCCGTGTGATAACTAATGGTATAAGTACCTGTAACAGGTGAGTTGAATTTCACCTTGAAGCCTTCATTCGGCTGAGCCGGTGAATTCACAATCAGGGTATAAGCCGATGAAGGGATCACTGTGCCGGATAGTGTACGGACCACCAGAGAACCTGAGATGTATTTCTGTCCTCCCTGCGGGAAGCTGTCTGTAACTACCACTTCGTTCATTGGGTAATTGTCACCATTGAACGTGATTTTCCAGTCGGTCGTATGCTTGTTGTAATCCACCCCGGACAGATTCTTATAGATAATAATGGGCCGAATCAGTTGAGTAGCGTTGCTGCTATAGGTACTGTCAGAGACAGTGTTGGTAATCTTCGTATCTTTGAACACACGATCTGCGGCTTTGGTCGTATATTCGATCAGATAAGCCGATTTCACTGTATTCTTGAACTCCAGTCTGAATCCGTTGCCGGATTCGTTGCTGACTGGTGTTACTGTGTAATCACTGCCTGCATTAAGAGCCGTGCCCTTCGTAGCTTCTCCGGCTGCATTCAGGGTAACCGGATAGATCCTCACCGAGTTCTCCAAGAGCACCTGGGAGCTGTTGAACACATCCGTCAACACCGCGTTCTCCGGGGAGATCGTCCGGTTATTGTAGTTGTATTCGATAGCCCAGTTGATGGTCTGGGTGCCCCAGTCATAACGGACGGCTTTTTTGTTAAGGCTGCCTCCGCGTTCAATGACCACTGTATCCGAAGCGCTTACCGGGTCACGGCCGTCCCCTGTGAAGGTTGCCGTGTTGGTGAAGCTGGACAAGTTGTCGCTTACTACCTGCGTTGTATACGCGATACGGTATGCCCCTGTAATCACTGGGTCCGTGAACTGAAGCTTCAGTGTCCCGCCGGAGACGCCGGCTGTATATTTGCTGCTGTCTACCAGCTGCCCTTGCGTGACTGTGCCGTCAAGCTGAACATTCAGCTGATATACGGCAAGTGTAACCGTGCTGTCCAGTGCGAGCCCGGCAGGAATCGGGTCGGTCACAGCAGCGCCGCTTACCGGCTCCAGTTTTTTGTTCACATCAACGGTCCAGTCAATATGATCCGCGTTGAAGCCGCTAGAGATTCCCTTCTTGGTAATCGTCGAGCCTACAGTAGGCTTGAACGATACCGTAATCGTCTGGACTCCGCCGTTCACCGGGAACAGAATCTGCTGGACGGTGCTGCCGCTGATCACTTTTTTGTCAAATTGGGTATTAATACGTAGGGTCCCCTGCACATTGGCATGACTCTCGATATAATCGCCAAACGTCATCACTACCTGATGGGTAGCCTGGCTGACTGTGAATGTGCCTACCGTTCCATCGTCCGATTCCAGTCCGCCTTGAATGTCATTGAAGAGCTGGAATTGCTCGGGAAGCTGGAAAGTAAAGCTGTCTCCCTGACTATAGCCGTGGCCGTTAGGAAGCGACCAGGTATAGTCCAGCTTCACGGTGGAGTCCACATCATACACACTGCCTGTCACCGTCTGTCCATCCGGACCATATACCGCCATGGATACGCTGGTAATAATGTCCTGGTCCTGCTCAATGGCCGCCGCTGTAGCCTGCTGGGTGAAGCCCAGCCCTGAGACCAATTGCACAAATAACATGGCGAGGATCACTGCCAGGCTTGTTCTTTTTTTCACCATTTCCCATAAGCCCCCGTTCTTCCGATTGAATGATTTGAAGCATACCTGCTAAAAAGATGGCTGCTGAACGCACCGGTAAGGACACACTCCACCTGAAGTTTCGTTATGTATACGGGCTAAGAGTCCATCTTATGTAAATAAACTTGTAAACCTGACTTTTCTGCCCACAACAGACGATATATACTTATATCACCTAAGAGTAGAACTTTAGAATCAGAAATGGTTAAAATTAAAGAAATTATTATGTTACTCATATTTCAGGATTCAAGGAGTGATTTCAAGTGAACCGAACTTTATTCTGGGACCGTGCCCGCGACAGCGATTTCGTCATGCTCTCCGCCTCCCATCTCGTTACTCTGTCTGTCATCGCCCTATGCTGCCTGGCGCTCTTTGGGGCCCGCTTCGCCCTGCGCAGCCGCTCTGACATGCGGTTAGGCATACGCCTGCTGCTGATCCTGCTGCTGGCTGCTTCCGAGGGCGGCCTGCATGTCTGGTATCTGTCCCATGACAGCTGGAGCCGCAGCTCTTCCCTGCCGCTGGAACTATGCGGAATTTCCCTGCTCCTGTCCATCGTGATGCTGCTCACGCGCAGCAGGCTGCTGTACAACTTTCTTTATTTTGCCGGGATCGGCGGTGCATTCATCGCCCTGCTTACGCCTAATCTGGTCTATCCGTTTCCGCATTTCCGCTTCCTGCTGTTCTTCATCGCCCACGGATCGATCATACTCGCGTCTCTCTACATGACCTGGGTCGAAGGATATAAGCCCACCTGGCGCTCCCTATTCTTCACCATGCTCTGCCTGAACCTTGTCGCAGCATGCGTGTACGCCGCCAATGTACTGCTGGACTCCAACTATATGTTCCTGATGCGCAAGCCCAGCACGTTCTCGGTACTGGACTATTTCGGCCCTTATCCCTACTATCTGCTGGTTGAAGAAGCCTTCGCCTTCGTCATCTTCCTCCTGATGTTCCTGCTCTTCTTCAAGCTGCCGGAGCTGTACATGGCCCGCCGCGCCGCAGCCAGCCGGAAACTTGGCAGGTAAATTCAGGGGAGGAAAATGAGGGGCACTTGTGCTATTTTTCCACCTGTTGCCTGAAAAGGCTGCCTCCGCTCATGAGTAAGTGGAGAATCCAACTGCGATTGTATAATTCCCCGCACGGCAAAAAGCACCCGGCTGGATAACCCAGCCGGGTGCTTCGGCGATGCCATAGAAAGAGGAACCTCGCCCTATAGCGTCTATGGAATGCTTGTATTAAGCTTCTACAATTTCAACGGTCGTCATCTTGTCGCGGCCTTTGAAAGCGTCAACCAGGTCCATGCCTTCAACCACTTTACCGAATACAGTGTGTACTCCGTCCAGGTGCGGTTGTGGAGCGTAAGCGATATAGAACTGGCTTCCGCCTGTGTTCTTGCCGGCATGGGCCATAGCCAGGGAGCCGCGCTCGTGCTTGTTCGGGTTGATCTCGCAGTTGATGGTGTATCCAGGACCGCCGGTGCCTGT
This sequence comes from Paenibacillus sp. FSL P4-0338, assembly GCF_038002365.1. Lineage (NCBI taxonomy): Bacteria > Bacillati > Bacillota > Bacilli > Caryophanales > Paenibacillaceae > Paenibacillus > Paenibacillus sp. FSL P4-0338. The sequence continues at coordinate 2,659,876 of NZ_JBBOCG010000001.1, forward strand.
TCCATTCGGGCAGCCGCCTTGTGCTACGAAGCCTGGAATCACGCGGTGGAACAACAATCCGTTGTAGAAGCCTTCTTTTGCCAGCTTCTCAAAGTTAGCTACTGTATTAGGCGCATCCTGGTCGAACAAGTCGATCAGCACGACGCCGCCGTTTTCGAGTGTAACTTTCGCTTGCTTAGTCATATGTAAATGACCCCTTTCGAAATGACAAATATAGAACACTTTTATTAGTTTACTATGAAACGTGGCACAAAGCAAAGCAAGCGGGAAGTCCTCCCGCCTGCTGCTATAGTACAGCCTTATGGTCTTATTTCGTAACGGCCTGTTTGGCAATCCTTGCAGGCACGATATCATTGGCAACAATGTCCTGATGGGACTCACGGCGTACGACCAGATCACTCTGCCCGTTCTGCACGAATACTACTGCCGGACGGCGGATACGGTTGTAGTTGCTGGCCATGGAGTAATTGTAGGCACCTGTGCAGGCCACAGCCAGCAAATCGCCGCTCTCCACCTTAGGCAGCTCAACATCCCAGATCAGCATATCGCCGCTCTCGCAGCATTTGCCGGCGATGGATACCTTCTCCACGTTAGGCTCAGTCGCACGGCTTGCCAGCAGCGCTTCGTACTTGGATTCATACAGGGCCGGACGCGGATTGTCTGTCATGCCGCCATCAACAGCTACATATTTGCGCACACCCGGAATTTCCTTGCTGGTTCCAACCGTGTATAGGGTCGTACCGGCATCTCCTACGATGCTGCGGCCCGGTTCCACCCAGATCTGCGGCAGCGAATCGTTAATGCCGGTGAAGTGGGTCTTCACTGCATCTGTGATGGCTGCGACATATTCGGAGACCTGCAGCGGCGTATCGCCGTCCACATAACGGATTCCGAAGCCTCCGCCCAGGTTGACTACAGGGAAGCTGATTCCCAGCTCTTCCTTAATAGTACGGGTGAACTCGGCAATCCGTTCAACTGCAAGCTGGAAGCCTTCGGTCTCAAAAATCTGCGACCCGATATGCGAATGTACGCCGAGCAGGTTCAGATTCGTCAGGCTGTCAGCAAGGCTGACCGCTTCACGGGCCGAGCCGTTGCCGATATCGAAGCCGAATTTGGAGTCGGTCTGTCCTGTAGAAGCGTAGGCATGATGGGCATGGGCTTCTACCCCAGGCGTAACGCGCAGCAGAATATTAACGGTCACTTCTCTGCGTGAAGCAATAGCCTGAAGCAGACGAAGCTCTACTAAATTATCGGCAACAAAGCAGCCAATCCCAGCATCAATCGCCATCTCAATCTCATCCGGTGTCTTATTATTGCCGTGGAAATGAATGCGTTCCGCCGGGAAACCGGCTTGCAGCGCAGTATACAGCTCTCCATCGGAGACCACATCCAGCGACAGTCCTTCCTCATCCGCAAGCCGGCACATCGCCATCGTCGAGAACGCCTTGCTGGCATAAGCCACCTGGAACCCGAGACCGGAAGCTGTGAATGCCTCCATGTACTCACGGCAGCGGCGGCGGACCAATTGCTCGTCCACTATATATAGCGGTGTTCCATATTCCGCCTTCAATTCAGTTACATCACATCCGCCGATCTCCAAATGCCCTGCATCATTGATTCGGCTCGTCCCGTGTAAAAACATTGCGCAGTCCTCCAATTTCTGTGGAATCATCCGATCCACCCTGTCTAGTATATGATTTGGGGCCCCGATGCGTTCCTGTAAAAGATGCTCAGAATACAAATCCGGCTTATTGCGGGGCTATTCAGTATACTCAGTATAACAGACAGAGGGAACACCGTTGAATGGACTTTTTTGCAGTTGATTTGTATTTTCCTACGACTTGCGCGGGGCGTCCTTATTCTCAGGCATCCGGGTGTTATCTCTTGTTTTGTTGAAGGATGGCCTTGTTTTGGAGCTGAGCACCGGCTGACGCAGAAGGATCTCCGCCATAGCTTTTGCATTAAATGGTATAAACGGCCACATGTATGGAGAGTTATACGAACGGTGTGTGGTCAGCAGCACCACCAGCAGCGTCGTCCCGATCATGAAGCCGGGGATGCCATAAGCAGCCACGGCCAGCAGAAGCGCAAGCCGGACAATCCGGTTGGCCAGCCCCAGCTCGTAGCTCGGCGTCGCGAACATCCCGATGGAGGCCACCGCCATATAGAGCACCACTTCATTGACAAAAAGCCCGGTCTGTACGGCGATATCACCGACCAGAATGGCAGCGATCAGCCCCATCGCGGAGCCGAGCGGAGTCGGTGTATGCACCGCAGCCATCCGCAGCAGGTCCACCCCCAGCTCAACGATCAGGAACTGGGCAATGAGCGGGAGATTGGCTGATTTTTGCGGACCGATGAAATCAAGCATGCCGGGCTTCAGCTCCGGATGGAGCACCATCAGCATCCACAGCGGAAGCAGGAACATCGATGCAAAGATCCCGATGAAGCGGACCCAGCGGAGATAAGTCCCCATAAAAGGCGTCTGGCGGTTCTCTTCCGCATGCTGGCACAAATCAAAAAACGTCGTCGGCAGCACCATGACACTCGGGGAAGTATCGACAAACACAACCACCCGGCCCTCCAGCAGATGGGAAGCGACAATATCCGGCCGTTCCGAATAACGGACCAGCGGATAAGGGTTCCAGCCGCCGCCGACAATCGCTTCCTCCAGCTGCTTGTCCGCCAGGGGAATGCCGTCGAGATTGACGCTTTTCAGCTTGTCCGTAACGGCCTGAACCTGGGTCTTATCCACGATATCATCGATGTAAGCTAAGCAGACATCTGTCCGGGTCCGCCGTCCAATCTGATGCATCTCCAGCTTCAGCCCGGGGTCGCGGATACGTCTTCTAACCAGAGCCACGTTGCTTAGCAGCGTCTCTGTGAAGCCGTCCCTCGATCCGCGGACCACCCGCTCAATAGACGGCTCATCCGGGCTGCGGGAAGGGTACGAACGGGTATCCATGATGATAACCTGCGATTCCCCTTCAATGAAGAACGCGCTCATGCCAGCTAACACTTTGTTGATGCTCTCGCTGAACAGCTCGCCTTTCTCCACCTGAACATGGGGAATATACTCACTCATGAAGCTGGCGACCACATCGGTCGATACATTTTCCGGGGTCAGATACGTCAGGCGCTTCAGAATTTCATCGATAATCGTATCCTTGGCGAAGCCGCTAATGCAGAGCAGGGCCGCGCGTTTTCCGCCGAAGGACATTTCCCTGAACACGATATCGAAGGATGAGCCCAGCCCAAGCACTTCGGTCAGTGTATTCTTGGCATCCGCAAGCGATTGTGGAATCTTGTCATTGCCTTGCCAATACGTAATCGACTGCTCCAGGGAGTCAGAGCGTTCATTGTCCCTTTTTTGCTGCAGGGGGTCCTTGGGCTTGCTTGCAGAATCCGCTCCCTGACCGGCTTTGGCCTTCTTGGGGGCGGACTGCTTAGGTGCGGACTGCTTCGGCTGCTGTGGCTGATCAGCTTCCTGACCGTTCTCCTGATCCTCAGACTCTTCATCATCTCCAAATAATCGGGCAAAAAAGCCTTTATGGCTCTTATCCTGCGTCTGCGCCCCCAGCTCGTCCGAGGTTTCCAGGTCCTGTGACTTGTCTCTGCCGTCCTCATGAGTTCCTTGTCCCACGCCGGACTCCGCAGTGGAATTATCCGTTCCTGAATTATTTGTCACTGTCTGTGCTGCTCCGGTCTGCTCCGGTGTACCCGCACCTTCGGAATCTGCTGATTCCGGGCCAGCAAAACCGGCGGAGGCAGAATCTCCTGCAAAATGCGCGCCCTGCTGCGAATGGTCCTTTGTCTGGTCTCCGCTCCCGGATTCCGCAGACGCTTCCTCCGGCTGACCAGACTTGCCCAGCTCATCCGCAGCTTCCATCTCCTGATTGGATCCATCCGTATTACCGGAGCCGTCCCCGCCCTGCTCCTCCGGCCCGGCATCGTCGCCAAACAGACTGCTGAAGAACCCTTTGATCCCTCCGCCGGACGATTCCTGATCGTCTCCGTTATCGGATGCGGGATCATCCTCGGTGCTGGTCTCATCATCTCCAGGTGCTGCGTTCTTCCCGCCGCCATCCATACCTTCTCCAGACGCGGCACTCTTCCCACCACTAGCCTCGCCATCTCCAGGCGCAGCATTCTTCCCGCCGCCAGCTTCTCCTTCTCCAGACGCAGCGTTCTTACCGCCGCCAGCCTCACTTTCGCCAGACGCAGCCTCTTCCCCGCCAACAGCCTCGCCATGTCCAGACGCAGCGTTCTTAACACTGCTATCCTCACCTTCTCCAGCTGCAGCATTCTTCCCGCCGCTATCCTCCCCGCCGGTATCTGACGGAGTATCCAAGCCCGATGGGCTCTCCTGCCCACCCTCAATCGGGCGTGTCACCGCGCCCGGCTCCGCTGAAGCCTCCAGCCCCTTCCCTGTACTGCTCTGGGACGCCGCAGGTTGCTCTTCCTGCTCAGGCGGCTTCTCCCCCGTCTGTGTGCCCAGCTCCGCCGACGCCTCCAGCTCCTGACCCTTGCCGCTCTGGGACGCAGCCGGTTGCTCTGCTTGCTCCGGTGATTTTTGCTCACTGCTCTGCTGCGCAGAACGGTCTTTCTTTTTATCCGTCTCTACCTGATCACCGCTGTGAATGTACCTCACGCCCTAGCCCCCTTTACTGTTGATATACTAACCAGTCGAACAACGAGCCTGCCACCTTGCCGCATACCATCGCCATTAAGAGACCAAGCAGCAGATGGGTCATATGCAGACGTTTGGCCAGGATCGGCAGTACATTCAGCACCTCGGTCAGAGCCGCCGCCAGCATCCCGATGAATATGCCGTTGAACAGGCCGACCCCCAGCTCAATCAGCGGGCCCGCCGCCATTTTCCAGTTCCAGAAGTCGCTCACCGTCCCCAGCAGGGAACCGCCAACCATCGCTCCCTCATACCAGTGAACCTTGTCATAGGAAGAGGTGAGCTGCGCCAGCCGGGGGATGATGTCCAGCACTACGAATAGCGCAATCACCCCGCCGCCTACCGCGATTCCCCCGGCAATCCCGAGCAGCGTATGAAGTCCAAGCGACAGTGGTGCCGTCATGCGCCCCCCTCCCGGCTGCCGGGTGCTTCGTCACTGCGGCGTTTCATTTTGCGGTACTCCTCGTTGATTACATATTGATCGATATTCTTCTGATACAGGAACATTTCCACCTCAAGGGGAGTCGGCTCCTCATTCCATTTCTTTTTGAACAAATGATTGAAAAAAATGACCATCCCAAGCCCGATGCCCAGCGAATAGGCAATCTGAAACAGATAAGGATGCTCGTCCCTGCGGCCGGTCAGCATCTCCACAATCCGGATCTGTACCTCCAGCATGCTGACATCGGCATGGAAATTCATAATCGTCAGCGCAGAGCCGAAGAACAGCAGCAGCCAGACCAGCACGAACAGGGCTATAGAAGGTTTAGCAGCCGTAGACGGACCTTCAATCTGTACAATGGTACGGCCTTCGCCAATCGGCTGAATCTCCGCATCAGGGTACACTTCCTGAATCCGGGGAATGACGGTCAGCAGATCAACCAGGATCAGATTGCCGTCACTCTCCTTCGGCTGAAGCACAAGCAGGGTATACAGTGCCTCCCGCCACGTTGGCTCAGTGATCAGATAAGCGACATCGCGCAGCAGCACCCCCTTGCCCTTGGGCACCGTCACCCGGTTCTTAAGCTGGATATATACGGCTGTAGCCGGGGAATCAGTGTTCATCTGCGGGGCCTCCTTAAGCTCAGGTGTGATGCCGTCCTACGGCAAGAATAAGGGTAGTATGGGAAAAAAGGCTTATTTTTACTCTTCCCCTCCGCAATTCATCGGGACTTACGCAGGACCACCGAAACTTTTCCTGCCTCAGGGCCGTCTATAGTTACAGTTATTTACACAGAAAGGAAGGAAGTTCATATGAAAAAAGCATTGCACCAATCGTTACGGATGGCTCTGTCTGCATCAATGCTTCTGGCATTCGCTGCACCCCTCACAGCACATGCAGCCGAGAAGATCGAGGTATACGATTCCTATACCAGCAAAAGCAGCAACGTACAGCTATATTCTGTGAGCCAATTGGACGGGAACCAGTTCATCAATGCCGTCATTGCCCGGCAGCCGGACGGGACTTATGCCAAATGGCCGGAGGCTTTTCAACATTTCTGGAAGTATGACAGCGGGAACTTACAGTTGACGGGGATGGATGATCCGGAGCAAGCCTATGTATACGATACGCAGAGCCAGTCCATTGTGCGCAAAAGTGAATACACCCTCTCCCCTGACGGCAGCTGGGGTGTTCTGGAGCGTTCCCGTTATGAACGTCAGCCGGCGGGCTATATCGCCAAATTTGGTGATCAGTATCTGAGAAACTCGGCGACCGGCAAGGTATCCGTCTATTATTCTACTAAGCGGTACTACAATGCACGGTGGATCAACCAGCATACGCTGCTTGAAAGCGGATATAATGAGGCTGCCAAGCAGAATGTGATCAGTACGTTCGACCCGTCCACCGGGAAGCGGCAGGAGCTGCTGAAAGGGACCTTGAACAACTTGAACCTGTCGAAGGGATTGCTGCAATATGTCAAAAACGAGCCCAAACGCCTCCCATGGATCTATAATCTGAAGGACGGATCATCACGGCTGGTCAAGGACAACCGCGAGCTTGAAGCCTTGTTCCCTGCTCCTCCATCCTCCAGACCGGAAGTCAATTTCCCTAAGGATATGGTGCTGAAAGACCTGTCTGCCGCTGAGATGCCTATCACCTTAGCCTACGAATACAATGTGAATCTGGACGGAAAAAGTGTCGATGTACCCACCGTATTCACTAAGGGCGGACAAGAGTGGATACCGGTGAAGCCGCTTGCTGCGGCACTCGGCTGGAAGATCGAAGTCATGAACATTAGCGCAACAGGCGACCCTTCCGCGGCCTATATCTATAAAATCACAAATGGTAGCAATCACACGGTTCTTACACCTGTTAACAGCTTCAATTCGGCAAGCCGGCTGTATATCGCACCAGCACAGATCAAGGAGCTTGAGTACAAGAGTGTCAAGGTCACTCCATATCTGAAATAAAATTACTCCAGCGGCGGCACTCTTGCCTTGCGTCTGCAGTACAACAAAGAGGATGTTCCCGGACGGCGCGGCCGTGTAGGAACATCCTCTTTGACTATGATGCGCTGGGTCCTGGGGTATGTCCCCTCAGACTGTAGCGCTATGAAGTTAATTCTGTTTGGCCGGCTGCAGCTGATCCCGCTGCTGACTGGAGATGAAGAAGAGCGCCGTCCAGATCAGCGCGAAGCCGACAATCTGCGGCAGGGTTACAAGCTGCTGATAGACCACCCAGTTAATCAGAATACCGGTCATCGGGAAGCTGAGTTCGGCCAGGGTTGCTACCGAAGCTTTGGTCGTATTCAGTCCCTTGTAGTAGAGCAGCATGCTGAGCAGTCCGGGCAGCAGCGCCTGCAGCAGCAGGTTAACGGCAACTGCCGCCGAGCCGCTGACTCCGCCGCTCAACTGCCACGGGGCGCCTTCCATACTTGTAATTACGAACAGCAACGGGAGCGCCAGAATGAAGCGCAGTGAGGTTACCGTCTCATATTTCATTGAGCCCAGCAGATAGCGGCCCATAACTGTAGATCCGCCCCACAAAGCTGCAGCGCCCAACGCCATCAGGCTTCCTACACCCATGAAGCTGTTCACATGGCCGAAGGGAATCGTCCAGCCGAAGGTCAGCAGGTACGTCCCGGCCAGGGCAACGATAAGCAGCGGTGCGAAATGGCGCGGCAAGCGTTCTTTTAGAATAACAGCGGCAAGACCAATGGCGAACAAGGGCTGAAGCTTCTGGAGCAGCAGCACGGCATTGAAGTCTCCGCTGGATAAGGCTTTGGTGAACAGGATGGTCGCTACGGCTGAGCCGCCCCACGATACCACTAGCAGTGCTGCGGCCTGACGCAGACGTACACCCTTCAGCTCTGCGCGGTTACGCCACATTACCGGAGTGGCAACCAGGAAGAGCACAACATGCTCAAGCAGTACAATCTGGGACGAAGTCAGGGATTTCAGCAGGATAATGCGGAACAGCGGGTCAACGCCCCATAAGGCCGCCCCCATAACCACCAGCCAGAATCCGCTGCGCACCGGTGCGGTACGCAAGCCTTGGGATGAAGCAGATACATTACTCATCTTTCATTCTCCTTGTCGATACAAACCCTCGATAGAGACCAAAAACCCCCGTGTCTCCTGTAAACAGGACAAACATCGGGGGTTGTTATCAATAAAGACATACGGAATAGACCCGCCGCCTTTATCTTATGATCCTCTCCCATCCGGACTTTACCGTCGGCTCTGGATTGTCACCAGATCAGTCGCTTCCTCTTGTGATAGAGTAACGAGTCGCGGGCTTAGTTCTCACGAACATCACCGCCGGTCAGGAATTTCACCTTACCCCGAGAATCTTGTATTCTGTTATTATTTTCACAATCTCAGAATACCTCTGATTTTTGATTTCGTCCAGCTTTTTATGAAAATAATCATTATATTTCATTAAGTATTCATTCAAACCATCATTCTGCTAACGCAATCTGCGTGCCGCATCCAGGTTCTGGTTCATTTGGCAGAAACGGCAGTGTGCGCTACACTATAGTATGAACATTTATCATCCCTAATATAGAGATCTATTTGGAGGTTATTATGAAAAGAAGTTTTCCGACCAATCTGCTGTATTCCATCCTAGCTCTGGCCGGCCTTGCCATCATCGGCTTCATGGCTTATGTTATCGCCGCTTTTACAGGAGGGATGCTCTTCTATGGTCCGCTGGCCCTCGTCGTCGCTTCAGGGCTGGCTGTACTCTCCGTGCTCAGCATCTTTGGCCTGTTCAGCAGCAAGGTACGCCGGGTGATCCTGGCCGCTTTTGCCGGAATCTGTGTGCTGGCAGCCGCAGGCCATGAGATTAGACAAGCTTATATCAACAGCTTAGCCGAGGTTAGCGAGCAGGAGGTTAATCTGAATCAGTATGCCCCTTTTGCAGCAAATACCAAAGCCGCATCCCTGAACCATAAGGCTTCCTACCAGCTCATGGAGAACCTGCCGCGCCTGGATGGAGCAACAGCGCTGTACCCGCTGTATTCGGCTTTTGCCCAAGCGGTCTACCCGCAGGATAATTATTCCCCCTTCGTCCAGAAGGAAGGGACAGATTTCGTGGTGTGCACCAGCACCTCCGAGGCTTACAAACGGCTGATTACGGGAGAGGCCGATATCATCTTCGCTGCGGCGCCTTCGCTGGCCCAGACAAAGCAGGCGAAGCTTGCAGGCGCCCAGCTGAAGCTTACCCCGATCGGGCGCGAAGCGTTCGTCTTCTTCGTCAACAAGCGCAATCCGGTCAACAGCATGACTACGGAGCAGATTAAGGATATCTATTCCGGCACCCTGACCAACTGGGAGCAGGTCGGCGGTAAGGATGACCCGATCCGGGCATTCCAGCGGTCAGAGGACAGCGGCAGCCAGACCAAGCTGCAAAAAATCATGGAGGACCGCCAGCTTATGGCTCCGCCGAAGGAGAATGTGGCAGACGTCATGAGCGGCATTATCAGCCTGACCGCCAGCTACCGCAATTACAAGAATGCGCTGGGCTTCAGCTTCCTGTTTTACGCCTCACAGATGAATGCCAGTGATGAGATTAAGCTGCTGGCCATCGATGATGTGCCACCGTCCAAGGAGAGCATCCGCAGTGGAGAATATCCGTTCACGACTGAGTTCTACGCCGTAACGGCCGGCAGCACGAACCCAAACATCGAGCCGTTCCTGGACTGGATTCTGTCCGCCGAGGGCCAGGAGCTGGTTGAGAAGACCGGCTACACTCCAGTGAAATAGGCAGAACACCAGCATCCTAAAGAGATAAGAGGATGCTGGTGCCTCATCGCTTTCTGATGGCATAACATACAGCCAACACACCCCGCGCCTGCCCATTGTAATCGGTTTTCCACATACATTCGGTCCACACACCACCGCCATTGCCCAATGTGTGCGGTTTTCCGCATACGTTCTGAAGTGTTCTCCCTCTCAGCCGGCGCTCCGCCTAAGTCTGGCCAATTTAAGAGTTTTATCTCTCACCCACCGCTTGTATAGGGCAGCATTGTTGCACTTTTTGCAGGACTTCTCTATTACTGTTACTGGCTGGGGTACATTGTTGCATCATTTTCAGGAATTATGGTGTTTAGAGTCAGTTAGCGCTGGATTTGTTGCAATTCATGCAAGATTTCAACATAAACCGTTCCTATCGAACAGTATTGCTGCAATTCGTGCAGGATTTCTCAATTAATGTTACTGGCTGTGGAGCAATGGACCCTTCCCTTATCGCAGCACCCATTGTATTTGCTTTTTCGCATACATTCGCCCGCATATCTCCGCACTTGCTCAATGCATTCGCTTTTTCGCATACATTCGCCCGCAAACCGCTGCACCCGCCATTGTATTCGCTTTTTGCCTACATTCGCCCGCACACAGACAGCAGCCCTCCCGGAGTTCTTCCTCCGGCGAGGGCTGCATTTTTGAACTTATCCCTTATAATGTTCGAAAATCCGTCTGCGCTTCTCCCCGTCCGGGTCATTCACCACAAGCGAGGATTGGTCAAATATCATCGTTGCCCGCGTCTTCGGCGCGTACTGCGGCCAATCCAGTCCCGGCGCTGCCGGATCTCCACTATGGGCGAAGGCAGTCCAGGCGGTCTGCATCGCCTCGGCCACTGCCTCCATCTCCGGCGTCACGCTCAGGCCATACTGCTTCAGCAGCGGGAGGTTGTTGAAGACATACAGAATCTCCGCGCCGTGAATGGCTTTCTCCAGCAGGGGATGCCCGGCCACCGTCCAGTCGAAGCGGTACATCCAGACGGGGGCATGCCCTTGCTGCTTCTCCGCGAACGAAATCGAGCTGGCCCAGAAGAAGAGGTCAGTCAGCACCTCCGCCTGTCCTTCCCAGGTCTGGCTGTAATCGGAGGTCAGCTCGGAGAGGTCACCCACTCCCATCAGCTGCTCCAGCGCTTTGAGCGATTGCTCGAAGTTATCCGCCTTCTGCCCCTCCCGGAAGAACAGATTGCCTTCGTGCAGATTCGTTCCGATCAGCACGGGAATGCCGCTGGCCGCTCCCGCTGCGATGGCCTGTACCGGCTCAACCGGCAAGGTGCCCGGCTCAACAACCGGCTGGAAAAACATATTCATCGAATCTCCAGACAGCTTGTACGCCATCCGGCCTGCGGCTTCCATGATCTCTCCGGCCGACAGCGTATGCAGAGGCTGCGTATCGCCGCCGGGCTGAAGGCCCAGCTCTGCCAGGAAAGCGGCGGCAATCTGCCCGCCCAGCTCTTCATTCAGTGTCTGCGCCGCCCCGCTCTCCATAATGGCCTGGCCGAACAGTCCCTTCGCCGCAGGCATCGCCAGCAGTGCAGCAATGCTCATGCTCCCTGCTGACTCCCCGAAGACCGTGACACGCGCCGGATCCCCGCCGAATGCAGCGATATTCTGCTGCACCCATTCCAGGGCGGCAATCTGATCCAGGAGGCCCAGGTTGCTGCCCAGTCCTCCGCCCAGCGGAGACAGATGCAGGAAGCCGAGCGGACCCAGCCGGTAATTCACGGTAACCACCACGACCTTCCCCGAGACGGCCAGCTTGCTGCCCTCGAACATCGGCTGGCTGCCTGCGCCGGTAACGAAGGTGCCGCCGTGAATCCACACCATCACCGGCAGCGCTTCGGTCTCCTCCGCAACCGCCGGGGACCAGACATTCAGATATAGACAGTCTTCATCATAAATAGGGGTGGTGCCGCCGAACCGCGTCCCGCTGGTGCTGACCGGCTGCAGGCTGACCGGTCCGAACTGGACGGCCTCCCGTACGCCGCTCCAGGACTCCGGCGGCTGCGGTGCCCGGAAGCGCAGCTCTCCAAGCGGCGGGGCAGCGAACGGGATGCCGCGCCACACGTTCACGCCGTTTCCCGCTTCTCCCTCCAGTTGCCCATAAGCTGTATTCACCAGTTGTCCTGTCATTGCACTCATTCCTTTTCGCATTATTCCTCAGTCTTTTCTTCGATGACTCTGTAGAGCCCGGAGCGGAAGCGGAACCACTGGAAGATATGGGTCATTACCACCTTAAGCACGGCGTAGCCCGGCACCGCAAGTATGATACCGAGTACACCGAACATTTTTCCGGCAAAAATAATCACAAAAATAATCGTAATCGGGTGAATCTTCAGTGATTTCCCCATAATCTGCGGCGAGATGAACTTCCCTTCGATCAACTGGACCGCTGTCCAGACAATGACCATCTTCAGCAGCATAAACGGTGAGGTCACCATCGCCACAATCAGCGCAGGGGTAATCGCAATGGCTGGTCCCAGATAAGGAACTACAGCCGTACAAGCGGCAACGATCGCCAGAACCAGCGAATACTCCAGCCCGATAATCAGATATCCGATATAGAGCAGTGCTCCGATGCAGCAGCTGACAATAATCTGGCCGCGGATATACGATGCGATCTGATTGTTCATTTCCTGCATCACCATCCGGGACTGCGGCCGCAGCGCGGTAGGGATGAGTCTCATCAGATAGTCGGGCAATCTTTTGCCGTCGCGCAGGAGATAGAAGAGAATGAACGGTGTAGTCACTACAGCCAGCACAATTTCGGTCAGTGTTCCAACGAAGCTGCCTACGCCGCTGACGGCATTATTCAGGAAGGCGGTGGCCCAGGTCGTCACCTTGCTGGTGATATCACTAAGGTCCGTACCTACACTCGACTGAATCTTATTGAACAATTCACTGCCGGTAAGCTGGACGAACTCCTCCTGAATCTGATCACTATAGACGGGGAAATTGTCAATCAGGCCCATGAGCTGGGTGCGGATGATCGGGATGACCATCAGCAGCACCAGCGTAATGATCCCGATAATAATCAGATACAGAATGACAATGCCATATGCACGCTTCACCCGGCTTCTCTTCTCCAGACGGTCCACCAGCGGATTCAGTAGATAGTAGGCGATCCCTGAGAGCAGCAGCGGCGCTGCCACCGTATGCAGAAGCACAGACAGCGGCTTGAACACAAACGGAATCTTTGAGAATACGAGTATTGTTAAGCCTACCAGCAACGCAATCAGCAGACCTACCACAAACTTGTTGTTCAGAAAAAACTTCTTAAATTTATCCGGCCATACCTGCCGTCTATCCATATCCTGCCGCCCCCTAGCTGCAACTCTTACCTGTTAAGTGTGATTATTTGCACTATGTATAAGCATAGTAACCCTGTGGCTGCAAGTCAAATCAGGGAGGCCTTCTTTTACAGCGAACCGGGACAGCTTACTGAAAGCGCAAATCAACAATACTTCCGGTCCTCTTGAAGCCCACCGACTGATAGACCTTATTGGAATCGGGATTCGCCGCATCGGCATAGAGCATGGGCGTTATGTCCCTGCTGAGCAGCTCAGCACACAGGGCAGCTACGGCCGCACTGGCATACCCGTGCTTGCGGAATTCATGCGGAGTGTACACCTCATTAATCCGTGCATGTCTGGCAGACTGATGAGCCAGATTAACCATGGACACCGGCTGGTCCTTGTCGATCCACAGACGGAGCTTGCCGGACTCCGTGACCGCCCCGGCATAGTCCAGATGATCCTCCGGTGCACTCTCCATACCGAAGCAATCCTGCACGAATCCGGCTAAATACCCGGCGATGAGCGGAATATCGCCTGGCTCCGCCTGATGCAGCTTCCCGCTGACACCATGCGTCAGCTGCACCTGCGGGCAGTGATAGGCTTCCATCATCATACGTACCTGGTAGGTCTTTCCTGAAAGCTCGCCGTACGCATCGGCGAACAGCTTCCCTGTCTCCGGCGTTCCGTTAACCCCCGGTAATCCGCGGTCCTCCAGCATTTCCGCCAGCTGCCGGACAAGGGAACAGCGCCTCTCTTCATCCAGCTCCGGCGATAACCATAACCACGAGTTGTACCCGCCGTTATGGGCGAAGATCAGATCATTCTCCTCCGTCTTTAGCCGCATCGCTTCCTGATCCCCCGCGATCTGATGAATCAGGTTATATTCTACCTCTTCCTGTATGAACAGCCTGCTGTGCAGCACATCATCCTCCGGCCCGAAGCTTACAAACATTGGGCTTCCCCCTCTTTGACTTTTCTATCTATTGTAATGCCCCCATTGGAAAAAATAAACAGCCCGCAGCCGGAATTATTCCGTCAACGGGCTGTACTAAGCCTCTTATGTTATTTCTTCTTCTTCCCTTTGGCACCCTTCGGGGTCGCGGCCTTGAAGCCTTCTTCATAGGTATAGAGCAGATTCTCTTCGAGCTGTTCTCCCTTCAACACCTTGCGCACCAGGCTTTTGGCAGTCTTAGGGGTGACATCCCTGTACCATACGCCTTCGGGGTAGGAGATCACCACACAGGCATCCGAACATCTTCCGTTACATCGGGTTATTGTTGTATGTATCAGCGCGTCTGCCCCTTGTTTCGTAATCTCATCCTCAATCGCTTCCGCTACCTCTTCGCCCTTGTGCTTCTTGCAGTCACTTCCGTTACAGATCAGCAAATGGCTGACCGTTCCTTGCAGATTCCAGGTTGTCATGACAGTTCCGCCCCCTTCAATTACAACAATAACCTGCTTGCCCTATAACCCTAAACTCTAACCCCCTTTTCGGGGATCGTCAATAGAAGGAAAGGCTGTTATACTATCATTGAGAATGATTATCACCCATGAAAAGAGTGACTCAAAATATGCAGACGCGAAATGCCGGCCGTTCATTGCCTAATCCTCACAGCTTTTATATTCCGGTACGTGTAATGGCACTGGATCAAGCCTCCTTTAACGGGGACAATCCCACTCAGCCCTTCACCTCATTCCTGGTGGTGATCACCAGAGGAAGCGAAGTCATCGAGCTGGATGGCGAACGCATCCGTCTATCCGGCGGTCATATTCTGTACAGTGACAGTTCGGTGGATATCACGCTGCCCCGCAGCCATAAGCTGCAGGGTGTATGGATTGAATATGCGGCGATCTCCGGCAACATCCGGACGTTCAGCCCGCTGAACCATCGTCAGCCGGTCCGAAGCTGTCCGTCCCACGTAAGCACGCTTGCTGTGCAGCTTCTTAGCGACTGGAACCAGCCGGAGCAGCGCAAGCCGTTTGCCTTGCAAGCTCTGTTCACGGAGCTGCTCAGTGAGCTATATGACAGTTCTGCGGAGTACGCAGAGCCGCCCTCTCAGTGGATTGACCGTATCCTGCAATATATAGAATCCCATTATAATGAAGATTTGACGAGAGAACAGGCTGCCGGGCTTGCCGGAATCACCCCGGAGCATTTCTCCCGGAGCTTCCGCAAGTTCACCGGACAGACCTTCAACCAATACATAACGCTGTTGCGCATCCGCAAGGCCCAGCAGCGTATCCTTACAGGAGCCCCGAATCTGAGTACGCTGGCGCTTGAGGTAGGGTACAGCGAAGGAACCTATTTAAGCCGCAAATTCAAGCAGGTCGTAGGAATTTCGCCATCATCCTATCACCGTAAGAGCAAATCCGTAGTCTCGCTGAACTTTAATCATACGGCCAGTCTCCATGCGCTCGAAGTCGTTCCCAGGCTGGGAGTCTATTCGGCCTGGATGGAGAGCCTGCAGCCCGTTCCTTCCAGGAAGAAACTGCTGGATGAAGGAATCAGCTCCTCAGGTCTTTATGAACGTCTATCGTCCGCCCGGCCGGATGTCATTATCAGTTACTCCTTGCCCGACAAGAGCAAGCAGCTCCTGTCCGTCGCACCGGTGATTGAGATTCCCTTCATGCAAATGGACTGGCGGGAGCAATTCCGCCTGATTGCCGAGGTGACCGGACGCCAGCCGCAGGCAGAGACCTGGCTAAGCCTCTATGACTGGCATTGTCACCAGGCTAACCAGATGCTGGACCGGCGGATCGGTGACCGGGGGACCGCCATAGTCCTGGAGCTTGGCACAGAGGCGGCCTACTGCTTCAGCAGCAGTTACGGCCGCGGAGCACAGATTCTGTATCATGATCTTGGCTTCCGCCCGCCGCTTGGCCTCGTTGCCGAGGGACTGCTGGAGAAGGGCTACCTGGAGATCGCCTTCCATAACATTGCCCGCTACCCCGCTGACCATATCTTCATTACCTCAAGCAGGGAGGCTGCTGAAGCGCTGGAGCCGCTGCAGAGCTTACTTCACCCTGTACACCAACATCATACCGATGATTCTCCAGGCGGAAGAATCTATTTCCTGAATCAGCCCTGCATGTTCTACGGCTTCGACCCCCTCTCCTCCGAAGCGCAATTGAAGGTCCTGGTGCAGGCGCTGACATCATAAATTTACATAGCCGGACATCACATTCAGCCATAGTCTAATCCGGGCAAACTCTGTAAAGTGTTATTGAGAATGATAATCGTTCTACATTAAGGAGGCAACCTCTTGAAGATCCCGTATTTACGTTCACGCAACATCCACCTGAAGCATTGGATCGTAGTAACTCTGCTTCTGGCATTGACTCTTATGGCCTCGGCTTGTGGAAACAACACCTCTACTACCAGCAGTGGTGCTGCTTCAGCTAATGCTACTGGAGCACCCGACTCCACTCCTCAGCCGGAGAAGGCTGCTGCCACCACAGCTCCGGCTCTCCATACTGTGACAACTGTGAATGGAGATATTGAGGTGCCGGCAGCACCGCAGCGGATTGTGGCCGAGGAATATCTGGGCAGCTTGATTGCACTGGATACGATTCCGGTCGGTGCTCCGGGGCTTACACTGGAGAATGTGTACTTCAAGGAATTCCTGACAGGAGTCGCCGATACCGGCACATACGGTAAAATGTCACCGGAGAATATCCTCGCGCTGAATCCCGACTTAATTATCTCAGGCAATGCAGACAGCTATGCCGCACTCAGCCAGATTGCCCCAACGGTTATTGTGCCGTACGGTGATTTGAAGAATGCACATGAAGAGCTGACCTATTTCGGCAAGCTACTGGGCAAGGAGCAGGAGGCAGCAGCATGGCTGGCTGATTACGATAAGCGGATTGCTGACGCCAAGGCCCGTGTAGATGCAGCCGTTCCTGCCGGGGCCACCTTCAGCATTCTCGAGCATGCAGACAAATCCACCTGGGTCTATGGGGACAACTTCGGACGCGGAGGCCAGCCCATCTATCAGGCGCTGGGGCGCAAGCCGCCGGCTGGAGTGGCTGCTGAAATTATGGAGAAGCAGTGGGCTGAATTATCCGCCGAGACTCTGAGCAAGTATGCGGGTGATTATCTGGTCATCACCGACAATACCTGGACTGCTCAAGACTTCCAGGCAGACCCGATCTGGGGCAGTCTGCCGGCGGTCAAGAACGGGAAGATCTATGTATGGAAAGAAGAGCGCTCCTGGTATTATGATCCGATTGCCGTTCTGGCCCAGACGGAGGAGCTGGCCGATTGGCTGACCTCGACACCACAATAATAGAGTAATGATCAAGCTGCCTGGAGCCTTGAATGGCTTCCGGCAGCTTTTGGCGTTTACCCTATCCATTACTCGGAGATAATATCTGTAGCCCGCCTCGCCGGAACCGGCAAATCATTTTGCGGTGCATAAGGAGACCCGCCATGAAGATTATCAGCATCTATGTCCTGTTCGCTGTTCTTACACTTACGTTAATAGTCATCATTGATGTGATGTCCGGTATCAGCCTGCCTGCCTCCATTCATTCGCTCGCGACCGTCTTTGCCACAACTACACTGCAGGAAGGGATATGTATCACGATCTTCCTGCTCCTCCCGTTCATCCAGGTCGCCGTCCATGCCACTAAGGACCGTCACTCCCGCCGCAAACCGTCTTAATTCTGCTGACGGTACAAGCCGAACTTACGCCGGACTCGATGAATCAGCAGCAGCAGGATGGGAATCACCGCACAGAATACCGGCAGAATCGTCATCAGAAAGGTCTTCCCGTCATTCATATGCTCGGGATAATTCTGTGCGCTGACAAAAGAGCTGAACAGCATAATCACGCCTGCCGGAATAACCAGCCTGCTTGTATCGTTCACCTTGAACAGATCATTTGCTATCGCGACAGCAGCATAACAGTAGACGGTCAGCTTGAAGAATGCCCCGATAATCAGTGTAAGGACGACAAGGGCATCCAGCCGCTGGATGAAATTGGCCAAATTCACAAGGGTAATGGTCGTAAACATGGGAAAGGCGGTCCGGCTGTAGAGGTTCTCTCCCAGCACTGCCATCTCAATGGCATGGGTGAAGCTCAGCAGGCAGGCGCTGACAATAATCGCTGCGATACCTGTTTTCTTGATTTTCCGGGATTTGTTGAAGTGGGGCAGAATGGTGGTGAAGCACATTAGCTCGCCGAACGGAAAGATCAGGATGCTGGGATAGGCTGATTTCAAGGCTTGCTTATAATCGCCCATATGAAGCGGAAACAGATTTCTGTACTCCACCAGCCCGGCTGAGATTACAGCGGCAATACAGATGCACCCCATTATGATCACGATCCACAGGACAATTTCGGCGGTCCTGGCGAACACTTCTATCCCTTTTCTCAGAATATACATCACAGCAATAATCATGATGGAATTAATAATCAGAATCGGGGTTTTGTCATAGGAGGCCGAGATCAGCAGATCCCCCGCCTCCCGCAGGTTTCTCGATCCGTTATAGAGAATCACCGGCAGGAACAGCAGACTTACCGGCCAGCCCAGCCATGGCCCTAGAATGGTGCGTATATAACCGCTTATAATCTGGTTCGGGAACTGAAGATAGAGATGTGCGAACACCAGATACAGCAGGATGCCTCCGGGAAGGGCAAACAGAATAGCGAGCCAGACTGAATGGCCGCTCTCTAAGCCGATGGGGACAAGCACGGCAGTCCCCAGCTCAAACAAAATGATCAATGCAAGCAGCTGATTGGGGCCGATCAATTCTTTTTTCATAACATAAATCACCTGGTTTCTGCGGTTAAGCCAATTATTTACCTTCGGGAATATAGGGTTTCAGACTCATGCCGGTACTGCGGATGTAAGCCATGATCTTAAGGTCCAGCCTTCCTTTAGCAAAGATTGAGCCCCAGTCCCCGTCCAGTGCCGCCCATTCCTGCGGATTCATCCTTTTCAGCTCATTGCCGAAATTGAAAATATCACTCTCAAGCTGCTGCCCCTTCTGAAAAGCCTGCGTGACGTCGATCCTCGTCTTCTTCTCCAGCCCCCGTTCAAGCTTCATGATTTCTTCCCGCTTGCTAAGATCCACGTAGCTGTCCGTTTCATTGACGCTCCCCTCCTCCGCAATTGTCACATGAAAGACCGGAAGCCCCCCCTCCATCGTGATCTTTACTTCCGTTCTGGAATAGATGATATTGACGGCTACGGACTCTTTTTTATCATCCGCATCAATATTGATCACTGTTTCTTCTATCTGGTTAAGCAGCCACTCGGTTCCCCGTGCTTCTGAGTCCTTCATCCAATAAAGCAGCTTCCCCTGCCTAAACACCCCTAGCCCGTTCATCACCGTCTCGGTCAGGGTCTCAGACCCTTCCAGATTACTTTTCTTCTTCCCTTCCTCAGCGTCCCCCTTGATCTTCACCGCATTGATCGTCAGATCGCCTTCTCCTGTAATGCCGTGAATGACATCGAATACGCTGATCGGCCGGTTCTCCCCCCAGACTCTGGAGGTATTCAGCGCTTTTTTGACCAGCCCCAGAGCCGGGAGACTCTCTACAGGGGTCAGCAGCTTCAGGACGGATGCGGCATCGCTGCCGCGGGCGACCAGTATTTCTGAATTGAGCCGCAGCTCATGGGACCGCTCGAAGATGTCGAAGATATCGTTAATCCCATCCCGCGCCAGGGACTCTCCAAGCACAATAAGCTGGGTGTGGGCAAAAAAAAGCTGGCGGGTCACATGCTTCGACGCCCGCCGCAATGCGCCGAACATCGTTTTGTCGGTGGCCGACACCACCACTACAGCAGGCTTGCCGCTTCCGGGAGAGTTACTTGTAGATGTTGAAGACGGATTGACCAATTGAAAGGTGACCCGGTATTCATCTGTCTCCGGGACAAGATCCATCCCTATGCCGCTTACGATGGCCAGCTCATTCAATTCCCGGCTGTTCCAGCAGCCGCCAAGCGGCAGGATCAGCACCGCTACGGCGATCAGGCGCAGCAGCCCCTTACCGTTCATCAGATTCCCTCCCGGCGGCCTCTTTCCCTGCGGGAGAGGCTGAAGAACGGCTGCTATTGTTGACCAGCCGCTTTCTGAGCCTCGTGAAGCTCTGTGGGGAGCGGATGAAGGTATCCTTCAGATTCCCCGGAACGAAGGGACCGATAGGAGTCATGTAAGGAACCCCGAGCGAGCGCAGACTGCACAGATGGGCAATCAGCATAATAGTGAATATGGCAATGCCATACAGCCCCATAAATGCGGCGATTGCCATGATAAAAAACCGCAGCATGCGGATGGAGAGCGCCATGTTGAAGGCAGGTGTAGCAAAGCTGGAAATTCCTGTGAGCGAGACCACAATTACCATCGCCGGCGAGACGATCCCTGCTTGAACCGCTGCTGTCCCGAGCACGAGACCGCCGATGATGGACACAGTCTGGCCGATCGGCGAAGGCATACGGATCCCTGCTTCCCGGATAATCTCGAAGGTTACCTCCATGAGAACCGCTTCAACAAAGGCAGGGAACGGCACCCCCTCCCGCTGTGATGCCAGATTGATCAGCAGCGGGGTTGGAATCATCTCCTGATGGAAGTTCAGCGCAGCGACGAAGATCGCCGGACCATACATCGAAATGACCAGACACACAAACCGGAGCATCCGGATCAGCGAGGAGATATCATACCGCTGGTAGTAATCCTCCACCGTATGAAAGAACATGAAGAAGGTGGTAGGGGCAATCAGGACAAACGGGGTACCGTCCACGAAGATAGCTATCCGTCCATCCAGCAGATTGGCTGCCACACTATCCGGGCGCTCCGTATTGAATATGGTGGGGAACGGGGAATATTTATTGTCCTCTATGATCTGTTCGATATATCCCGACTCCAGAATCATATCGACCTTAATCTCCTGAAGCTTGTCCTTGAACGCTTGAATCGTCTCTTCATCAGCAATGCCGCGGATATACATAATCGTGATATCAGTGTGGGTGACATCACCCAGCTTCATCGTTTCAGTCCAGAGGTCCGGGTTCTTGATGATTTTGCGGACCAGGGCAATATTCGTGCTGATGGTCTCCGTGAAGCTTTCTTTGGAGCCGCGGATAGCGACCTGGGTACCTGCCTCCGTAACCGCGCGGGATTCCCCGCCGCAGGTACTTCCACTAATGCCTCCCCCCACTCCGTTCACCAGAATAACTGTATCACCCGAGAGCAGCGCCTCCAGCAGCCCGTTAATATCTGTAACCAGCTTCTCCTTGCCGATACTAAGGGCATTCTCTTTAATATAGCTGTAGACTTCTTCTGGAGTTACCGCAAGCCGCGCACGATCATTCAGAGCTTGAAAGGACATGACATGCGAGATATAATCATCGACCATCACTCTGTCTGTTATGCCAGCGATATATACTGCAGCCACATGGGCTGTTCTATTAATTAATTCATAGATGCGTATAACCAAATCGGGGCTGTTCCCGAGCCTTGCTTGAATGGTACTGATGTTGTCTTCCAGCTTAGGGGAGACCGGCGAATTTATATTCTCCATATCCGCACCTCCTGGCTCTTACTATTCGCCCGCTATCCTTTTTTTATACAGCATATGGAATATGTAAAAGCAGAACAAGCTGTCCCCGGTACGGAATAATCCGTATTAGGGACAGCTTGTGCAAATATAGCTTATGATATAACGCCGATACACCGGCTGTTATCTCTAATGGAGGAATGCTAGTGGTTATCTGCTACGCCAAGTGCCTTGTTCTTCTCCTTGAACCGGTCATTATGGGAGGAGACGTAGGCTACCTTCTCAGCGGTAGGGTCCATGTACAGCTTCGCGCTGTTCAGGGCAAGCACCGCATCGGTGAACGTTCCGGCAATGAGCCTTACCTTGCTCTCATGATCCACGAAATCTCCGGCAGCGAAGATACCCGGGAGATTCGTCTCCAGCTTCCCGCTGACGTTCGCACACCACTCTCCCATATCCAGCCCCCAGTCCTTCAGCGGACCGAAGTCGCTTCTCAGCCCGTGGTTGACAATGACGGCATCGACCGCAAGCTGCTCATGCTCCCCGGTCTGAATATGGCAGACGGTCACCTGATCGATCTGCTCTCCGTCACTGCTGTGCAGCTGGCTTACCGCACAAGGCACACGCACATCCACCGAGGAGGCCTTCATCCGGGCAATATTCTTCTCATGCCCGCCGAACTGCTCCCGGCGGTGTACCACGATTACACTGGCGGCAATCCCTTCCAGCTCATTCGCCCAGTCCACTGCGGAATCCCCGCCGCCCGAGATCAGCACCCGTTTGCCGCGGAAGGGCTCCAGCTCCTGTACCGTGTAGTGCAGGTTCGTCACCTCATAGCGGTCCGCGCCTTCAATCTCCAGCTTCGCCATCTGCAGAATACCGTATCCGATGGTGAGAATAACGGTACGGGTCCAGTGCTGCTCGCCTGTGGCTGAGGTCAGGATATACGTTCCGTCCTCCTGGCGGGCCTGGTGAACAATCTGCTGTCCAAATACAATGGTAGGATCGAAGGTGCGTGCCTGCTCTGCCAGCTGGTCAATTAACTGGCGGCAGAGAATAGGTGTTACTCCTCCGACATCCCAGATCATCTTCTCGGGATAGATCAGCATTCTGCCGCCCAGCTCATCCTTCGCTTCAATCAGCTTGGTCTTCAAATCCCTCATTCCGCTATAGAACGCTGTATACATGCCTGCGGGGCCGCCGCCAATAATCGTCACATCGTATAATTCCATTGATTCATTCATTGATATCCCTCCAAAGTCTGGTTGTATTTAAGATTTGGTACGGGCCAGAAGATACAGAAAGTATGGAGCGCCGATGACAGCTACCACAATGCCGGTAGGAATCTCGGACGGCTGCAGTATTCGCCGCCCGATCGTATCCGCCGCAATAACAAGCAGCGCGCCGATCAGCGCTGAGGCGGGCAGCATCAGCTGATGCTTCGGTCCGACCAGCCGCCGTGCCAGATGCGGACCGACCAGCCCGACGAAGCCGATGCCGCCGCTGACCGCTACGCTGGAGGCCGCAAGTCCGACCGCTGCTGCCAGCAGTCGGAACTGCTCTCTGGTCACATTAGCACCGAGTCCTGTCGCTGTCTGCTCGCCCAGATTAAGTACATTCATCACCCGTGCCTTGTAGATGACATAAGGCAGCAGAATCACAATCCAGGGCAGCAGGGACAAGACAAACTTCCAGCTTGTGCCCCAGATGCTGCCCGCCAGCCAGGTGGCAACGAACTGATACTTGTCCGGGTCAAGGCGAAGCGTCAGCACAATCATCGCCGCACTCATGCCCGCCGCCACAGCGACCCCGGTAAGCAGCAGCCGGATCGGCGAGATGCCCTGATGCCGCTTGTAGGCAAGACTGTAGATCAGAGCGGCAGTACAGGCCGCCCCGGCAAAGGCCACCACGGGCAGCAGATAGACCGGTGCCGCCGAGGTCGTCGGGTAGAAGGAAATCAGCAGCATGACCATCAGTCCGGCCCCGGCATTAATGCCGAGAATGCCCGGATCGGCCAGATCATTGCGGAAGACCCCCTGCATCACTGCGCCGGATACGGCAAGTGCGGTACCAATTAACAGAGAAATGACAATCCGCGGCAGGCGGAACTGGAACAGAATCAGCTCCTGCTTCTCCGTTCCCTTGCCGACCAGCGTATCCAGCAGTTCAAGCGGAGTAAGTCTTATGTATCCTGTATTCACACTTATAATGAACATGATCACAATCAGAACAGCCAGCACGCCGATCACCCTGAGGCCATGCTTACGCCTTGCATCTTCTGAAGAAATTATCTTATGGCTCTGCATCTTTACAGCTCCCTTCTTTCTTTTCGGGCCAGATACAGGAAGAACGGTACCCCAATCAGCGCTATAATCGCACCCACCGGCGTTTCATGCGGCGGATTGATCATCCGGGCGGTGAGATCGCCCCCGACCACCAGCAGCGCACCCAGCACCGCAGAGCAGGGAATAATCCAGCGGTAATCCACACCGACCAGATAGCGGGTCAGATGGGGGATGATCAGGCCGACGAACCCTACAGCTCCTACTACAGCTACAGAGGCTCCGGCCAGAATCAGGACAATCAGCGTTCCTGCCAATTTCACCAGCCCTGTACGCTGCCCAAGCCCCTTGGCAATATCCTCACCCAGGCTGAGCATTGTAATCGAACGGGACAGCACAATGGCTCCGAGGATAGCCGCTATGACCCATGGAGACATGATCTGCAGCTGGAACCACTTCGTTCCGGCCAGACCGCCGGCGTACCAGAAAGCCAGATCTTGTCCGATCCGGAAATACAGAGCGATGCCTTCACTTAGCGCCGAGAGCAGCGCACTGAGGGCAGCACCTGCCAATACGAGCCTGGCCGGGGTTAGCCCTCCCTTCGCCAGTGAGCCTACTCCATAGACAATTCCCGCTCCCGCTCCGGCGCCAACGAAGGAATAAAGAATGAGATACATGAACGGCAATCCCGGAAAAAATGCAAAGCAGACCGCCAGCGCAAAGCCCGCTCCAGAGTTAATGCCCATCAATCCCGAATCCGCCAGCGGATTGCGGGTCATCCCTTGCATAATAGCTCCTGCCACAGCGAGGCCGGCTCCCACCATTACACCGCCCAGCACACGCGGCAGCCTAAGCTCGCGGATGATCTGATGGTCGGTAATATCGGGATTGAAATGAAAGACTGCGGTCCATACGACCGACAGCTTAATATCTGCGGCCCCGAACGATACGGATATAGCAATACCAAGCGCCAACGCAATCAAGCCGCCAATAAGAATTAGTGTTGCCGCCCAGGGACGGGACCGCAGCTTCAGCCGCTCTGCCTTCTGATCCAGCCCGCTCCCGGACACTTCCTGATGATTCATGAATGTCACCTGTTTCTTTGAAATTGATTCTCATTATCATTATAATATTGTAAAGGAACAGGTCAAGGTTTGGCAATGGACAAAAAAAATAAACAAGTGGAAACGCTTTACCGTCCTTTTAAAGGACGGTACCGTTTCAGCGAGAAATAGAAGGATAATTTATCATGTGAAACATATAAATACGCTTATATTTTTAAAACAGCCTATCCTCCCGGTTCCATCCTGTTAGAGATGTAGCTGGAGCATAGGCTGTCAGATTGGCTGTTATTTGATTTCTATACATTCTGAAGCGTACCGCCAAATATTTTGCGGATGTACCCTTGCAGCTTGCCGATATGCGGCACGAAGAGGCTTTTGTCATATACGTAATTAGATTGGGTTACCAGCTGTGAATAGAGCTGGAAGAGGATGGCAGCGAGTTCCCGGTCAATCTGCCGCTCATGCTCCATCAGAGCATACGTCTCATCCAGCGCCTCATAGAGCTGAAGCAGAGCCGCTTCATTAATGGTCTTACACCGCAGCGGTACAAGAATATCCGTAGCAATTCCATCAATCCGCAGAATAACAGCCGCCAGTCTCTCGTTCACTCGATTCTCCTCCTGCAGTGACTGAATGGTTAAGCGCTTGCTTATTACCATCCTATGTCTGCCGGTCCCCTCGCATGCCTGTACAGCGGAATCAGCTACCTCGTGTAATCCTCGTATACGTCTCTCTTGTTCAGCTTGGAGTACATATATTCATCATTCTTCAGCTTATAGAGCTGGCCCATGGCACCAAAGATCAACAACAGCACTACAATCAGACCATAGGCATAGGTAAACTGGTTGAAATAGAAGCACAATACAATGGCTGCAAAGGTCATAAGCAGCAGTACAAGTGCGATCCGGCTCAAAATTCTCTTCATCAGGGTTCCTCCGCAGAAAGTTTTAATCTAAATGTATCATAATCTGCGTACGAATCCTGTCGAATCCTGGAAGCTAGATCAATTTCGAGAGTACCGTTCCCGCCAGCAGCTCACCGAGCGTCTTATCGAGCGGCAGCGGCTTGTTGCCCAGACAGGTGCGGAGCGCGGTCAGCAGCACACGAACATCATATTTACTCGGATGGACGGGAATCACTTCTTTTTCCAGCTTCAAAAGCTCATATACAGCCATCATCGCGGAGCGGACCGAATACTCCACCGTGAACACACAGTCATCCGGGACTTCGGCAAACTGGCCGAGGAAGGCCAGATTCACACTCCCCTGCGGCACGACCTGCGGACGGTCGCCAAGAACACGCGGCATGAACTGGGCAGTGATATAAGGCATCATACAAGGGATGACATTCGTGGTATGCTCCAGAATCTCGGGAATGCGGTCCGCAAGCCCCATATGGTAGCACAGTTCCTCCAGCAGCTCACGTCCGGTGCAGTCGCTCATTTTTTTCTTAATATAGTCGCCCTCGGCATCCGGGAACAGGCCATACGCCCACAGCACCTTCACATTGTCCGGCTGGTTGATGAAATGCGGCTGCTTGGGTGCGGTCCAGGACATCATCCAGCTGGAGTCTTTGATCGTCACCACCCCACCCATGCCGGGAGCATCTCCCGTCAGTTCCAGCAGATAAGGGAATACAATCTCATCATCGGTAAAAGTCATCGTGAATGACAGCCATTTGGACTTGTCGATATCCCCGCAGAACACCTCGGGACGGCCGAAATCCGGGGACTTAGCAGCAAGCTTGCCCCAGAGGCTCCAGCAGCCGCGTTCTGTAACGGAGCGGTTCAGCACCGCCGGATGGTCCAGATCGCCAACGGTAGAATTCTCTGTCATTGAGCCGTTCGTGACCATGACCAGATCCCCGCGTGTCACCGGAATCGTCTTCGGCGAACCGTTCACCAGCACCTGAATCGCGGTTACAACCTTCTCATCCCCCTTGATATCAAGCTCCAGATCCGTGACCTGGTGCCCTTTGTCAAACTGAACGCCCTCACGCTCCAGCCACTTCATCAGCGGCAGGATCAGCGAGTCGAACTGGTTGTATTCGGTGTGCAGAATCCCCTTCAGCTGGTTCATCCCGGAGATCAGGTGCATGAACCGTTCCATATAACGCTTGACCTCAACCACACTATGCCAGTTCTCGAAGGCGAACATGGAGCGCCAGAAATACCAGAAATTCGTCTCCAGGAAGCTCGGATCAAAAAACTGCTCAATCGTCACCGCGCCCAGTCTCTCTTCGGTAGCCAGCGTCAGCTTGCCTAACTGCAGCGCATGTGCGGTTGAAAGTCCAAGCGAGGAGAAGTCGGCGGGGGTGCCTTGCTTTTCAACCAGACGGCAATGCGATTCAATCGGTTCTGCCAGGTTCAGCTCCCGGAATGCATCCAGCACCGTCCGGTCCGGATTGCTCAAGGAAGGGATGAAGCCGAACAGCTCCATGAAGCATTCGAAGTGCTCTTCAATCTCGCGTCCGCCCCGGGCGCTGTAGCCGTCCTTGGCATTGCCCGCCCCGTCCATGGAACCGCCGTATATAGATGATTGCTCCAGAATATGAATATTCCGGCCGGGCATCTGCCCGTCACGGATCAGGAATGCCGCCGCCGACAGGGAGCCGATTCCTCCTCCGACGAGATAAGCCTTGCGTGAAGCGATGCCTTCCTGTACCTGCGGATGAATTCTTTGATATGTACCCATGTGTCCTCTTCCTTCCTTGATCAGGGGATAAGTGCCTGCTAACTGCCTTCACTATACCCGCCGTGAATCAGGGATTCTATGGACAGCCGGACGCTACTGTCTAGGGATTACACATCCGCCGGACATTGTGTCATTACTTCGCCGGGTGCACCGCAGACTGATAATGCTCAAGCCCCCGGGCAATGCATCCGTCCATAATCCGCGATACCTTGTCCACCACTCCGGCCGGATCTGTATTCGCTCCTGCTCTGAGCCAGTGGATCACCTGTTCAAGGATGGCCAGCGTGTAGAAATCGGCTATATCGAGTCTGGCCTGTACTCTTACAGGTTCTGGGATCTGCTCCTGTCCAGGCCACGCCTGCCTGTCCAGCTCCTCCACTACGCTGATCATGACGCGGTAAATCACTCCGTACAGGAATTGCTCCAGATGCTCGCGTCCCAGCGAATGGAAGGTATTCAGACAGATGGTTTTGTTATTTACGGTATAGCGCAGGACGCTTAAGAACCCTTGCTTCCAGCCCGCCCAGCAGCAGTATTGATCCAGTCCTTCAATTACTTCTGACTTGTAGATCCAGCCGAGCAGCTCATAGATATCCTGAAAATGATTATAGAACGTATGGCGGGTCACCCCGCAATCCGCTGTGAGCTGCTGGATCGTTATTTTATTCAGCGGCCTTGTGAGCATAAGCTTCTTCAGGGACCGGGCTAACGCGTTCTTCGTTAAAAGTGAATTGGACATTTCTTCCTCCTAAACATTCGGATTTGATATTCCAATTATAACCATTTACGAGTTTGTTTTCACCCCGTCTGCTTCGCAGCCCTTATTACTCGCGCTCGCCAAGCCTGACCGCATAGGTCTTATATCCTTCTTCACTAATCTCCAGACAATTCAATTGCTCCCCGTACACACAGCCGCCGTCGATGCCTATTTTGTCACCCAGCGGACTGAACCAGACTCCTGCCCCGTCCTGCAGATCTACCGTAGAGGTATGACCGAATACGACCGTCTTCTCCGCAGAAGTAACAGGATGATTGTAGAAAGGCTCCCGAATCCAGATAAAATCATACTCCCGCTGGGTCCGCCAGTCGGCAAGGGAAGGATCAATGCCCGCATGAACGAACAGATGGGTCTGCGTCTCATAGTAATAGGGCAGCGAACCCAAGAAATCCAGGTGCTCCTTATACTCCGTACGCATGAACCGCTTCATCTCTGTATAGTCCCTCCAGCCTGAATCCGGGTGCAGCAGGACCGAATCCCGGCCTCCGCAATAGCTTAGCAGGGTGTGGAATCCCCCATTCGTAATCCAGTGGGTATCCCGCTTATCATCCTCTCCCGCCAACGCATCGCAGGCCATCTGATCATGGTTGCCCCGCAGCACAATAACCCCCTCTGCCTCGGCAAGCCGCTTCACCTGTTCCACGACCGCCCTACTGTCAGGTCCTCTGTCCACATAATCGCCCAGCAGGATCAATTGATCCCTGGAGGGGTTATACTCCGCCCGGCGGAGCAGCAGGTTGAATTCCTCTATACAGCCGTGGATGTCACTGATTACTAATGTTCTGATGCCGCTCTCCTCCTTTTTCAGTTGAAACTATTATACTATATAGAGCATCAGGCGCACTCCAGAGCTGAACTTGCAGCATGGTCGGCGCTGCGGTGAACATTTGGCCCACGCGCCTCACACTGACCGATTGTATTCGGTTTTTGACATACATTGGTTTTAACACTCCTGCTCCACAACAAACTGAATTAATAATTTTCTAAAAAAACAAAAAGAGGTTCACCCGCCAAGCGTTCAGCTTAGCAGGGAAACCTCCTGATTACATTCTATTCCGTCCGTGCGGATGACGGGTGCTTACAGGCTGTCCCGCAGCGCGGTCCCAGCGCCAAGAGACGTCATGACCCTTCAGATGCAGGCCGCCGAACCATTCATCGATACTTTGCAGCTGTAAGCGGTCGGCTGCTCCGGCCAACAGTTGCTCCCCCCATCCAGTCAGCGTAACGCTGCGGTGCAGGAATTCCGGTACTTCCCTGTAATCTGTTAGCTCTGACGCACCCTCGATTTCAAGCAGCGGCTGTTTTCCGGCTGTAAGTGTGCGCAGGATCTTCCAGTATTCCGTATCGCCCATGCCAAGCCGGTGGAGCTGATCCGTAACCTGACGGAACAGCTTAAGCGGCGTATCCATACCGCTAGCTACAGCTTGGAGAGTGGTCTGTTCGACAATGCCGAGTCCATTCTCTACGGAAGGCAGGCGGGAGAGATGGGCCATGAAGGCATCATAGGCAAAAACAAGCGTGCCCCCCGCCAGCTCCTCCCGCTTCGCTGCAAGCAGATCAGCCAGCTCGCTTGGATCGGCAGCCGCGTATGCCTCCCACAGCAGGCTCCCCAGTTGCAGCTCCTTGCGGCCAATTTTCCGCCAGGTTCCCGGCAGGGTGCTAAGCTGGGCTTCCGTCAGCTGTCCCAGACCATGGAACCGCTCGATCCCGGGGAATTCTCCGATGCAGAGCAGGCTCAGCTTCGTATTGCCCAGATTTTGCCCATTGAACCAGTGTAATAGGTAGGCCAACATACTCTGGTCGAAGAGATCATGCTCAAACCACAGCACCACCTCATCATACTGGCGGAATCCGCTAATTCTGCGCTCCTGCTCCGCACAGCCCGCCAGATATTCAGCCGCCGGAATACCCATCGTGCCCTGTAGTACCTCAGCCCGCAGCAGCCGATTCTGCTCTGCCGCCGGATCGGTGAAGATCGGCCCTGCCGAATAGATCTCTCTCCACACCAGCACCTCTCCCTGGACAATTCCCCGTTTCAGCTTATCTCCCACCGTGTCACCATTCACAATATGCAGCATACGTGCTCCCCCTTCATGTAACAGATGGAATGCAGCAGCCAGATCGGCAACAGGTAAAGCGCCCTTCAGCTTGCGTCTGCCGTCATACAGCCTTTTCTTCAGCGT
This sequence comes from Paenibacillus sp. FSL P4-0338, assembly GCF_038002365.1. Classification (NCBI taxonomy): domain Bacteria; kingdom Bacillati; phylum Bacillota; class Bacilli; order Caryophanales; family Paenibacillaceae; genus Paenibacillus; species Paenibacillus sp. FSL P4-0338. Next base: position 2,690,606 of record NZ_JBBOCG010000001.1, read on the forward strand.
AGCGACGGGAAGACCCAGATACACGGAAATCTCCTGAAGCGAGTACCCGTAGAAGTAGAACAATTGCAGCGGTACCCGCAGCTTGGCGGACAATTCCAACACTGAATTGTGCAGCACCTGTGTCCATTCCCGGTATTCAACAATCTCCGCTGCACCGGGGGATGACCCGGGCACTTGCTCCGCTGCCTCCAGAGGCAGGGTTGTCTCTGTCTTACGCCGCAGCAGCCGGTGGCATTGCCTGACCACGATCGTTTTGAACCATCCCGGGAACGCGGCCGGCTCCTGAAGGCTGCCAAGATTCATATACGCCTCCAGCAAGGCTTCCTGCACCGCGTCTTCCGCGAGCTGTACATCGCTGAGCATATCGTAGGCTACTACGTAAGCCATCCCCCGCACATGCCCGCTAAGCTCCCGGAAGGCTTCGGCATCGCCCTGCTGCACTCGTTCAATCCACTGTTGCATCTGTCTACCGAACCTCATTTCTGTAAGTCTTGATCACGTTACACTACTAAGTGCCATTAAGGGGGAGAAAGGTTACAAATAAGGCTCCAGAAAGGAACAAATCCACCTATTTCATAGCCTGAATTAATTGACCAATGTTAGGTTTAAATTTTGAAAAATTAAATTTCCAAAGATTATATTTATTTTAATTAATTTTTAATAATATATGTTACTATTATTTCATTTAACCCATCATGAAGGCCAAAACTGTTGCACCGGAGGATGTCTAGCAATACCCCCCTGGCCTATGTTAGCGAAGATAATACACTTTCAGGAGGCGTCACATTGAACCATAGACCCGGCATGCTTCTTCTTTCCACACTAATGATAGCAACCACACTATTTACTCCCCTGGAGACAGCTCTAGGTGCTTCGGCACCTTCTTTAACAGGCATCACAGGCCACTGGGCACAAGGCGAGGTTACAGATTGGGTTGAAAAAGGCTTCATTCAGGGATATGCCGACGGCAGCTTCAAACCGGACAATAGTCTGAAAAGATCAGAATTCATGGCGCTCATCAACCGCGCCTTCGGATTCACCGAGACGGCACCTGTGGCCTATAAGGATCTCTCTGCAAGCAACTGGGCCTACACCGAGGTTGCCAAAGCAGTAAAGGCCGGATATATCAGCGGATATTCAGATGGTACCATCGGTACCGGCAAGACGATCAGCAGACAGGAAGCCGCAGTGATCATCAACCGGTTGTTGAAGCTGGAGGCCGCTAAGACCGGTGCTCTTTTCAGCGATTCCAAGGATATTGCCGCCTGGGCACTGGATTCTGTCAATGCCGTGGCTGCGTCAGGAGTCATGAAGGGTTACTCGGAAGATAACAGCTTCAGACCCGGCAGGGATATTACCCGTGCGGAAGCCGTAGTGTCCTTAACACGCACCAAAGTTATTGAGGAGGCTCCAGCCAGTACTCCTAGAAATGGTGGAGACACACCTTCAGCAACCACCTCACCGGCAGCTAGTCCAACAGCCACACCAACTGCTACACCTACGCCGGTTCGGAGCACCTATGTCCCTTCCGATCCAACGGCTGCGCCTACAGCTACACCAGTAGCGACACCAACACCTACAGTAATACCTACACCAGTTCCTACACCAGTTCCTACACCAGTTCCTACACCAATTCCTACACCAGCTCCTACACCAGCTCCTACGCCAATTCCTACACCAGCACCTACTCCTAATCCAGGCGATACGTCAGCCCCTTTACTTACCAGTGTGACCCTTGGAGCGGTTACTGTAGGAGATAATGTATACGGAACAAGCAACGAAGCGGGTTACTTGTATCTGGTCCCCTCCACAGTGGCCGGAACTGCAACCGGTCTGGATGATTCTGTTCATGCTGCTCTGGGTAAAAAGCTGGCGGTAACCGCCTCCGTCTATTCCCCGCTGAATACGCAAGGTCTGCCTGCCGGTCATTATGTTGTGTATGCTGTAGATGGCTCCGGCAATATCTCGGCCCCTTCCAGCACGATTGAGGTTAGAGTGATTGAGTTGACCATAGGGCTTCCCGCCTCCTTGACGGAGTCCAAAACCTATGACGGCACTGCCTCAGCAGCAGTAACCGCAAATTCGCTGACCGGTGTGCTGAGCGGTGACGATGTTAATGTGCAGGCCTCTGCTGCCTACAACAGCGCAGCGCTTGGGGTGAACAAGACTATAACCGTTACCTACACATTAAGCGGAGCGCAAGCAGCCAGCTATCTTGCACCCGCTCCCTATATCGTGAATACGGGCAGCATCGCACTCCATCCGTTAACCATCGAAGCTACGAATTTGACCTTGGCGAAGTTCAAGGACGGAACAACAGCAGCAGCGGTGACTCCCGGACAGCTTCTAGGGGTAGTTCCCGGGGAAGATGTCACTGTGAGCGCCGTTGCCAACTATGATACATCTGCCATTGGGACGGGCAAGACCATAACTGTAGTCTATACGCTTAGCGGAGCAGATGCAGGCAATTATATTGCACCTGTGAGCTACATCGTTACCAATGGCGAGATTGACCGGGATCAGATCACACGCTCCAGAGTCTATGACGGAACTACAACAGCGGCAGTGATTGTCGGTGCTGTAACCGATATTATTGAAGGGGATGATGTGACCGTGCATGCCGCCGGTACCTATGACACTCCTAACGTGGGAGTGAACAAAATCATCACCATCTCCTACACCTTAACAGGAGCAGATGCGGGTAACTATATTCCACCAGTTAGCTACACCATTAATACAGGTATTATCACTGCTTTACAGCTCAACATTACAACACCAGTGATTACAGAATCCAAGATCTATGATGGAAATACATCGGTCCAGTTCACCCCCGGCACCCTGATCGGAGTCATTCCTGGCGATGATGTCACAGTCAGTGCAACAGCAACATACAGCGATGCTGCTGTCGGCAGCGGCAAACTCATCACTGTTGTCTACACCTTATCCGGCGAAGATGCCGGCAACTATTTGACACCCGGTAATTATATGATTTCAACAGGTGCGATTGTAGCGCCTTAAGCAGAGATCTGTGATCACATGGTATTAATAAAAGCGTCCCGCGAGCCGTGAACCGGCTGGCTGGGGCGCTTTTGTTGTAGTGGGTTGGTTGCTTAGAGCAGGCTACAAACCAGCAATAAATTGAGGTGGAATATGGTCCGCCAGCCAGATATTATGATTTCCGTGGTAGAACTTAATTCCTTCCTGTGCGGCCCGCCCGGCATCTATGGTTAAGATTACAGGACTTGAATCCTTGCGACAGCTTGGCTGTATCCGTATCCACCGAGAAATGAACATACTGCCTCTTCATTGGTTTCAGTCCTTCGTGCAGAATCGTCTCTACCCATTGCCTGGCTGTTCCATGGTACAGAATAGGGGGCGGCGTTTCAGCCTGCTTGATTATTTTTCGCGGGACCGAGTGACCATACAGCGCCCTTATTCTACCCTCCGCAAGCTCATGCCGCTGCTTATCCGATGCTGCGATCATTTTGTCCAGATCCTCTGCACCGACTGCTTCCCACTTCTTGTCCTGATGCAGCGAGTGAAGCAGCTGTTCAATATCCACCCACCCCTGTTCATCCAATTCCAGTTCATATTCCCACGGCGCGTGACGCAGGGCGTAGGAAACCTCTTTGCTGAGCTTCGCATAATCCATTGGCTTTAGTCCTCCATATTCATTTGGATCTCTAGTTAGTTGCCGCAATCATCGATTGTTACGAGTTCAGCCTAGTTTAGCATATGTGAAGCTCACGGTATAACCATGCGCAGGAACATCCGGGGTTCCATCGGTGGGTTCCATCGGGGTGGGGCTCCATCTGGGGCTCCATCGGCTACGAAAGCGGACTGACATTCCGCTATTTCCGCTAATCCGGCGGATATATGAAATGCGCGGACTCAGATGCCGCTATGTGGCTGCATTTCGCTTGATTAGGAGCTGGATAGACAAGATAAGCTCCACTGAGTCCGTTTCAGCTCTAAAAAGAGACATTTGGGCCGAATAAGGGAATCTGAGTCCGGGTAGCACAATGATCGTGGTGGTACTTAGTCTCACTGTGAGCGCACGCAAAAAGCCGCCCCTCTAAGGGGCGGCCCGCCTTGCACCCGTCACTGTACATCACATACTTAACTCTTGCTAAGCACTACAGTTAACCCGACTGCTGTATCGGACGTACTGAACTGTTGCCTCTACCTAATGTTTCAACATACCCGTTGCGACCGATGCCACTCTACGGTATACGCCACCCGCTGCTGCTTATCAACGGGCGTATCAGCCGAGACGCGCTGTAACTTCCACCCTTACTGCGCAATCTGCTCGCGGATGTTCGCGAGGATCTTCTTCTCCAGCCTCGACACCTGCACCTGCGAGATACCGAGGCGGCTGGCGACTTCGGACTGGGTCTGATCGCGGTAATAGCGCAGATACACGATCAGACGCTCGCGCTCGCTTAGAGCGCCGATGGCCTCGTTCAAGGCCAGCTTGTCGAACCAGCGCTCCTGCGACTCGTCGGCGATCTGGTCGATCAGCGTGATCGGATCACCGTCGTTCTCGAAGACGGTCTCGTGGATCGAAGTCGGCGGCTTGTTGGCTTCCTGGGCGAAGACGATTTCTTCGGGCGTGACGCCCAGCGCTTCGGCCACTTCACCGATGGTCGGGAGGCGGTCGAGCGTTTTGGACATCTCATCCTTCATCTTGCGCACCTTGTTGGCCATCTCCTTCAGCGAGCGGCTGACCTTAAGCGTGCCGTCATCGCGGAGGAACCGCTGGATCTCGCCGATAATCATCGGCACCGCATAGGTGGAGAACTTGACCTCATAGCTGAGGTCGAATTTATCAACGGACTTCAGCAGTCCGATACAGCCGATCTGGAACAAATCATCCGGTTCGTATCCACGGTTCATAAACCGCTGCACCACCGACCAGACGAGGCGGATATTGCAGTTGACCAGCGTGTCGCGGGCCGTATGGTCCCCTGCTTGACTGAGCGCGATTAGACGTTTGACCTCCGCATCGTCCAAATAGGTCGGCGGAGCTTTTTTTGATTCTGCTTCCATGGCTCCAACCCCTAATTGTATAAAGCTTTTTTCGAGACGATGGTTTTCTTCATGGAGATTGAGGTTCCGCGTCCCGGTTCGCTGATAACCTCGAATTCATCCATGAAATTCTCCATAATGGTGAAGCCCATACCTGACCGCTCCAGCTCCGGCTTCGAGGTATACAGCGGCTGCTGGGCCAGCTCCAGATCCTCAATGCCCCGGCCCTTATCCTCAATCGTCAGGTGCACGGTCTCATTGTCGAGCGAAGCGGATATACTGACAACGCCAGCGGGATCACTGTCATAACCGTGAATAATACAATTGGTGACAGCCTCCGAGACTACCGTCTTCAGGTCATTCAGCTCCTCCATCGTCGGATCGAGCCGGGAGACAAAGGCCGCCACTACGACACGCGCGAACGATTCATTCTCAGACAGCGCAGCAAATTGGACACTCATGAAGTTACGGGCTTCGCTACTAGTCATAACGCGACCTCCAAATCCGAGAGTGCAGAGCTCTCGTCGTCATATAGGGGCATGATTTTGAACAGGCCCGACATTTCCAGCAGGCGCTTCACAGGCGCTGTGGCATCGCAGACTGCCATTTTGCCGCCCTTACTGCGGATCAGCTTGTACCGTCCCAGAATCACTCCGAGACCCGAGCTGTCCATGAACTGCAGCTCCTTCAGACTCAGGATCAGATGCTCCACCTGGCCCCGCATAATTGCTTCATCCATATCCATACGTACATAATCGGCTGCGTGATGATCCAGTTCCCCGGACAACCGGACAATCAGCACACCCCGGTGATGCTCCATCTCCACATGAGAATTCATGCTTGCCACTCTCCTCTTCGTTGCTTGGACAACCGCCCTGTAACCATTTCTTTCCCCTACAAGGACAAGGTTTCTACACCGCAATTGAGGATTCCTGCCTCACGACAAAACTAGAAGAAAACTCCTAAGAACTTACACAAAGCCCCTAGTTCAATCTACAAAAAGGAACAAATCGCGAACAGGTGAAATACTGGAGCATGTGCGGCGGTTGGCAGATCAAATGGATCGGCAGCCTCTAATCCTTCGTGAACATAGCGCCCGTGGCCCGCTTGAACAGCTTCCACCAGCCCGCCCTCGGGATCGTTTCGCCTGCCTTCAGCTCATATTCCTTCAACACATCGTTCCCCTGATAGACCACCAGCTTGCCGACCGTCTGGCCTTCAGCCACCGGAGCCTTCACCTGCTCATTCAGCACCAGCTCGTGGCGGATGCCCTCCTGAGTCACTCCTTTACGGAGCAGCACACTATAGTCTTCCTTCGCCACCAGCGGCAGCTGCGACTTCACGCCCTTCTCAATCCTTACCGTGCCGATGGTGTCGCCTGCCTTGTGAATCGTATGCAATTTATATTGGGAAAAGAGGTAGTCGAACATCGCTGAGACCTCGCTGTTACGGGTCTTGGTGTTCGGCTCGCCCAGCACTACCGCTACAGCACGCAGGCCGTCTCTGGCCGCCGTCGCCGACAGACAGAACTTCGCTTCGGACGTATATCCCGTCTTCAGTCCGTCAGCCCCTGTGTAGAACCGCACCAGCTTGTTGGTGTTGACCAGCCAGAACGGCTTGGTGGAATCTTTGCGCAGGTAATCCTGATAAGAGCCGGTGTATTTGATAATCTGCTCATGCTTCAGCAGCTCCCGGCTAATGACGGCAATATCATGCGCGGAGGAATAATGATTCGCAGCCGGCAGGCCGTTGCAGTTGGCGAAATGAGTATCCTTCAGGCCCAGGTTCTGCGCCCTCTGGTTCATGAGATCGACGAAGGCGCTCTCCGAGCCGGCGATTTTCTCCGCCATAGCTACGGAAGCATCATTGCCGGAGGCCATCGCGATGCCCTTCAGCATATCGTCCACCGTCATTTCCTCACCCGGCTCTAAGAAAATCTGCGAACCGCCCATCGATGCCGCATACTCGCTGGTCCGCACCTTGTCGGTCAGCTGCAGTTTGCCCTCGTCCAGCGCCTCCACGGTCAGCAGCATGGTCATAATCTTGGTAATACTGGCCGGCGGAAGTTTATCATGGCTGTTCTTCTCATAGATGACCGTGCCCGTGCTGGCATCCATAAGAATAGCAGAACGCGCCCCCGGCGCCAGCTCCGCAGCCGCCCCTCCGGCATTGCCGGAATTTGCGGTGCCTTTGGCTTTTTCCTCGGCCCAGGCACCTGTAGCGCCTCCCAGAACCGACACAGCAATGCACAGCACAAGCGTTACATAACGAATTTTCCTCACAATGGTTCCCCTCCTGAACTTAACCTTCATTTCACAGGTACTGTGTTCCAGTTTCGTCAGAATGGCAGGAAATTATTCCAGTTCAGCGAGAAATAGAAGGATTAGCTATCTAGTGAAACAGATACATACTGAAATTCAAACTATATAGATCGAACTAATAATTTTAGCTAAGGAAAAGTGGCGGAGGGGAATTTTGGAACTGGAGGAGCGCTAGCGACCGCCTTTGTCTACGGATTTCAACCGTTCAAAACGGTATAAAATCATGAAATCTGTAAACAACAGCGGCCGGAAGCCCAAGACTTCTCTGGAGTCAAGTTTTATTCCAAAACATAAAAAACATTAGTTCAATATATAGATTTCAAAAAAAGGCTTTCCCAGGTATCTTCACAGATACTTGAGAAAGCCTCTTTAAGTGGTGCTAAGAATGGCCTATCCGCCGATAGCCAGAGCGCTGAATATAACAGGTCCCACCACTGTAGCAATGGAGTCCGCATCCTGGTTCTCTACAATCAGCTGATAGTTCTGCACACCGGACGGGACGTTGATATCTACCATATGCAGCGAAATAATACCGTCGTCATTGAAGTTCTCTTCAAGCTCTACCCGAGCATAGAATATTTCGGTGCCTGCCCGCCAGATGCGGACCAGCACATTAGGAGTATCCAGAGTAACATCCACGCCGATGGTGGCTTTCAGTTCAACCTTATTGGGAAAATGTCCTGGAACTGCCGGATCGATATGAACCGACGTTCCTGCAATCTGTATACCTGCCGGAGAAATAGGGACGGGTATGGAAACCCCGTTAGTAATAGGTGTAACTACAGAGGCGTTATAATCTAACAGTATTTTGGCCAAAGTGTATCACTCCTTTTCATATTCTACTAAAGTATATGTAAAATATGAAAAAGAGCTTGTGCACCTGTCCGCGCGTTAACGTGCGTTGCTAGAGTTTACTGCCGGACGCCTCCCGCCCTTATGCCCGAGATAGAGTCTGGAGAGTACCGGAGAGCGTACAGCCCACATGGCCACTAGCAGCGGCACGCCCACACCGATCAGCGTAAAGGGGATCAACCCGTAATCCGCGCCGAGCAGATATTTCAGGCTGTAATTCAGTGGCAGATGCAGGTACATGATCGCAATAGAGTTGCGCCCCAGGCTGCCCATCCAATCCAGCGGAACAAGCTGCACCAGCCGGTACACCCCGGCGCAAATGGTCAACGAGACCAGCAGCGGTACTGCGAGATCCAGCACGAGTGACGTATATTCCTTGTATTTCATATTCAAGCTGTACTGAATAATTCCCCTCCGTTCCAGCAGCAGCACAAGGCCGCACAACGGGAGCAGCACCAGGAGCGCCGAATAGCGGCGGATCAGCGCAGGGATCAACTTTTTGCCGTAGAAGCCAATGGCATAATAAGTGATGGCGAGCAGCGACACATCAATGTTCCAGGGAAGGTTGAAGTTCTTGAGCGAGGTCAGGGAGATCACATGAGAGAGGAGGTAAGCAGAGGCAATTATTAGAAATTGGATACTGCGGGAAAAACGGACGATATATCCGAACAGCAACTGGGTGAACAGCAGGCAGGTGATGAACCAGAACACCCCGTAAGGCCCCGTGAGCGACAATCCCCCGTAGAGCAGCCTCGCTACATTCTCTGCGAACCCCTTAAGATTCAGGTTGAACAGCAGCAGCACTGCCGCAATCAGGAGTCCGTAGGCAAAATAAGGAGTCATCAGCCCCCGTGTCCGCTTCACTGCCCAGCGCAGATAACGTCCGGGTTCGACCGGCTTAAACAGCAGCCCGCTAAGCATGAAGAACAAAGGCATCCGGAACCAGGACAAATAATGGTTCGCTGCCGCATCGCCCGAGTGGCCCATAACAACAAATATAATACTGAATCCCTTGGCGGCATCAATCCATAATTCGCGTGGTTTGTTCACTGTCTTCTCCCATCTCCTCCCAAATAAGTTGTAATTTAAAGTAATTATAAGAGGGTTTGTTTTTATTTTCAAACTTCAGTGAAATATTTCAGCGTTATTTCTGAAAGGATATTCCCTTAACAACGGAGCAGACTCTGTAAAAATAAGTCCTTCTGCCTAGGCGGGGGACGATGTCCCCTCCGGGCCCACAAATAGGGCTAAAGTCCGGCGGTGTTGCCGGTGACTTAGCGGGCAGGAAAAACGGCTGGTAGGGTGCAAGAAGTAGGAGGCGGGATGCCGAATGTAATCGGTTTTTCGATTACATTGGACCCACGCAACTCCGCAGGGCCGAATGTGGTCGGTTTCCCGATTACATTTGGACCACGCGCCTCCGAAGTGCCGAATGTAATCGGTTTTTCGATTACATTTGGACCACGCACCTCCACAGGGCCGAATGTGGTCGGTTTCCCGATTACATTTGGACCACGCGCCTCCGAAGCGCCGAATGTAATCGGTTTTTCGATTTGGTACTGGAGATGCTGATTAATGAGTACCAGGAGTGTTGATTGGAAGGTGGGGCGCGCTGAGCACTTAGTCCCGGAGGAAGCGTTAGGCTGGTGGAGTGTGGTTAGTCCGGAATTGAATTGCGTGGTTCGTGCGTTAGAATGGCGTGGCATCAGTAGCGTGCAGTACATGGCATCAGTAGCCTGGCAGACAGCGCAAGGGCCACCCGCTGCCGGATGGCCCCTCCTCACACATTACTTAATACAAATGACAAGCCACCTGATGGCCTGAATCCAGCTCCCGCAGCAGCGGCGCTTCCGACTTGCAGCGGTCCATCGCATGCGGACAACGGGGGTGAAAGGCACAGCCCGTGGGCGGTGTCTCCGGGTTCGGAACATCCCCGGTCAGGACGATGCGCTGCTTTTTCAGTCCCGGATTCGGTACCGGAACGGCAGACATCAGCGCCTGCGTATAAGGATGCAGCGGCTTTGCGAAGAGCGCCTTGGTCGGCGCAAGCTCGACAATCCGCCCCAGGTACATGACCGCCACCCGGTCGCTGATGAACTTCACAACCGACAGGTCATGCGAAATGAACATATAAGTAAGGCCGTATTGCTCCTGCAGATCCTGCATCAGATTCAATACCTGTGCCTGGATGGAGACATCCAGTGCCGATACCGGCTCATCGCAGACAATGAACTTCGGATTCAGCGCAAGCGCACGGGCAATCCCGATCCGCTGCCGCTGGCCGCCGGAGAATTCATGGGGAAAACGGTGAGCCTGATAGGGGGACAGGCCCACCACCTCCATCAGCTGCTCGACCCTGCTCTTCAGCTCTCCGGCGGGAGCCGATCCGTGGGTACGGAGCGGTTCCTCCAGAATGCGCTGGACAGTCCAGCGGGGGTCGAGCGAAGCATAAGGGTCCTGGAACACCATTTGCATATCGGTACGGAACTTGCGGAGCTGCTCGGTATTCAGGCTGCGCACATCGGTACAGCGAACACAATCTCGCCTTCTGTCGGCTCAATCAGCCGCAGAATAGCCCGTCCGGTGGTCGATTTCCCGCAGCCGGATTCTCCAACCACAGCCAGGGTCTCTCCCTGCTCAACGGATAGGGTAATGCCGTCAACGGCTTTGACTGCTCCGACCTGCTTAGAGAAGAAGCCTTTGCGGATCGGATAATGCTTTTTCAGATTGCGGACTTCCAGTAATGTGGTCATAGAACCCCCTCCTGCTGCAGGATACAGCGGCATGTATGGCCCGGCTGCACCTCAAGCAGCTCCGGGAGCTGCTCCCGGCAGCGGTCCACCGCTACAGGACAACGCGGCGCGAACCGGCAGCCGGGCGGCAGGCTGGCCGGATTCGGCACCTGGCCCGGAATCGAGCTGAGACGGTCCTCATCCCCCGCCAGCTGGGGCAGGGAAGCCAGCAGCCCTTGCGTATACGGGTGCAGCGGCTGGCTGTACAAAGTAGCCACATCTGTCTCCTCGACAATCTGACCCGCGTACATGATAACGACCCGGTCGCACATCTCGGCAACGACTCCCAGATCATGTGTGATCATCAGGATCGACATGCCCTCATTCTTTTGCAGGTCCCGCATCAGATCAAGGATCTGGGCCTGAATGGTCACATCCAGCGCTGTCGTCGGCTCATCGGCAATGAGCAATTGGGGACTACAGACCATCGCCATCGCAATCATTACCCGCTGCCGCATCCCGCCGGAGAGCTGATGGGCATACTGCTGGGCAATCTTCTCCGGGCGGGGAATTCCCACCTTGCGCAGCATCTCCACCGCCCGAGCGTCGGCTTCCTTCTTGCTCAGCTTCAGATGATAACGGGCGGATTCGGAGATCTGGCGCCCGATTTTGAACACCGGATTCAGCGAGGTCATCGGCTCCTGAAAAATCATCGCAATCCGGTTCCCACGGATGCTCCGTACCTCTTTTACCGACATCTCCAGCATATCCTTGCCCTCAAAGCGGATGTGGCCGGAAGCAATCCGGCTGATCCGCTTAGGCAGCAGCTGCATGATCGAGAGTGAGGTGATGCTTTTGCCGCAGCCGGATTCACCGACAATGCCCAGCGTCTCTCCCTTGCGCACTGACAGACTGATGCCGTCCACCGCACGGATCGTACCCGCCGCTGTCTGGAATTCGGTGCATAGCCCTGATACCTCCAGCAGTTCTGTCATGATTGCCCCTCCTCCTACCCCAATTTATTATTCCTCTTCTTATTCCTCTTCTTCCACACCCAGATATTTAAGCGCCGTCAAAGCATACACCTTCGCACACTGGATAATCTGCCAGACGGGAGCCTTCTCGTTAAAATTATGAATCGTAGACAGCTCGGCCGGGCCATATTGCAGCACAGGAATGTTATGCGTGCGGAAATGGCGCGCATCGCTGGAGGCCCATTGCAGCACCCCGTAGGCTTCTTCCCCGCTCACCTCACAGATACTCTCAACCAGATCCTTGACCACCGGCTCCTCACTCGGGGTCCAGTTGGCATTGCCCTGGAAGCCGAAGCCCTTCACCTCGGATTCAATGCCGGCTTCAAGCAGCAGGGAGCGGGCACGGTCCAGCACATCCCGGTAGTCTACCCCGAACGGTACACGGGAATCGACCTGAATGCTGCAGCGGTCTGCTACTACGTTCACCTTGGTTCCGCCCTGAATCGTTCCGATGTTAACCGTCACATGGTCGAATACCTGATAGGCGAGGGAATCTCTTTCTTCGCTGCCTTTCACATACTCCTGCGAGATGCGGATAATCTCCCGGACTTCTTCGGGAATGTCCACTTTGATATCCCATAGCCGCTGTAAGGCTTCAATGCCCTTGGCTGCCTTCACAATGGCGCTGTCTCCAACCACTGGCGACAGGCTGCCGTGACCCGGTGTGCCTTCGACGGTGAATTCGAACCAGCAGCTGCCCTTTTGCCCGATGGTCGGGTTCAGCGGGCCGGAAGGCTCGGCAATCACCGCAGCGGTTCCGGTAATCAGGCCGCGCTCCAGCACCCAGGGAACTCCAAGATGACCTCCGGTCTCTTCATCAGGCACGATCAGCAGGGACAGATCCCCTTGCAGCGGAACGCCCAGCTTCGACAGCAGTGCAGTGACGTAGATTAACCCGGCCAGACCCGCCTTCATATCCGAAGCGCCTCTGCCCAGCAGATAGCCGTCCACGATATCGCCGCAGAACGGATCGAAATCCCAGCGCGAGCGGTCTCCCGCCGGAACGACATCGGTATGTCCGCAGTAGATCAGCTTTTTGCCGGTACGCTCTTCTGCTCCAGCGCCCAGGGTGGACACCAGATTGAACATGGTTTCAGTCGCCGGATAGATCGAAGTGTCGATCCCGGCTTCCTTCAGATAACTAATAATATAAGCGCTGATCTCCCGCGAATCGCCCGGCGGATTCTCCGAAGGGAATTGGATCAGCTTAGAGCACAACTCCAGCAGCTCCTCCTGCCCGGCATCTATGGCCTCCAGCACCTTGCTTTTCCAGTCCGTCATGGGTTACGAATTCTCCTTTTTGTTCCCCTCGCAGGGGAGCGTTTGAATTTGTGACAAGAAGAGGGACGAAGCCCAGGGCTTGTCCGCTCTCTTTTAGCCAAACCTGCTTATTCTGTAATCGACAGCGGATAGAAACGGATCACTTCATCCGGGTAGAAGGCGTAGCCGCTGATCTTGTTGCTCATACCGACAATGCGGTTATATTCGTAGAGATACGCCCAAGGTGCTTCTGTCGTGATGATCTCCTGAGCCTGCTTGTAGAGCTCTGTGCGCTTCGCCGTATCTGTCTCCAGGTTCGCCTGCTCCCACAGCTTGTCTACTTCAGCGTTCTGGTAGTTGATATAGTTGGAAGAGCCCTTGCCGTACAGCAGGAAGCCGAGGTGATAACCGGGATCATTGACGAATGAAGTCCATTTAGAGATATAAGAGGTCAGATTATTGGTCTTCTGCTGCTCCAGGAACTGGGCACGGGCCAGCTTGTTGATCTTCATGTTGACTCCGATTTTGGCCAGCTCGGCCTGGATCAGGACCGCATCATCTTCCCAGTCATCGAAGCCGGAGCCCAGCGTGAAGTCGAAGTCAAAGCCCTTCTCATAGCCTGCTTCCTTCAGCAGCGCTTTGGCCTTGTCGAGATTGTACTCATACACATAGCCTGCATCAGTGAAGCCTGGTGTGTTGCTCGCTACCGCACTCTTCATCTGCTTGGCCTGGCCGTACATGACCCCGCTCAGCAGCTGATCGTAAGGAATCGCATAGTTGATCGCCTGACGGACTTTTACATTATCGAATGGCTTAACCTTGTTGTTCATGGCGAAGAACAGAATCCGGTTACTCGCATTGGAAGCGACCGTCAGCGCCGAATTGCTCTCGAGCGTGGATACATCCTTCGGAGGAATCTCAATCGCCATGTCTACATCGCCCTTACCCAGCAGCAGCACGCGGTTCGAGGCTTCCTTGGTGAACTTCAGAGTTACCTTGCCGAGGCTTGGCGCACCCTGCCAGTAGCTATCATTAGCGGTGAAAACAGCTTCGGTAGCCGGGTCCCACTTCGTAAGCTTGAACGGGCCGGAGCCGGCCGCATTCGTCTTCAGGTAGTCTGCCCCCTGCGCTTCTACCGTCTTCTGGTCCACGATGGAGAAAGTGTACATTGCCAGAATCTGCAGGAAATTATGATTGGCATTGGTCAGAGTCACTTCAACCGTCGAAGGGTCTTTTACCGCAACCGATTTAATGGATGCCATACCGTAGAGGAAGCTGCCGGAGCTGGACTTCGCCACACGTTCAAAAGAGTACGCCACCGCCTCGGCATCCACCGGATTGCCGCTCTGGAAGCTCACGCCGGATTTCAGCTTGAAAGTGTACACCGTGTTGTCAGCATTCACTTCCCAGCTCTCAGCGAGCATGGGCTTGATGTCTTCGGTATTGGCGATGCTGGCGCCATTCTCGGTCTTGATGCCGTAGGTGACCAGCTGATCATAAGCGGCCAGCACAAGTGTATCGGAGGTCAGATCATTGGCTTCCGCCGGGTCGAGCGTGGTGCCGCCCTCGGAATAGGCCACCGTCAGGTTCTTTTTGACCGGGGCAGCTGTTGCTGCTGCGGTATCTGTTCCCGCCGAAGTGGCAGCAGGGGTCTGCGGATTGGCGCTGCTGGCGCATCCGGCAAGCATGATTGAAAAAGCGACGAGTGTGGACAACAGTTTAACTTTTTTCATCGGGTAATTCCTCCCTTTTCTATATCCTGCTTGCATAACAACTACTTGTGCTGCTGATGATTATCTGCCGCCTTACGTTCCAGCTGACGTTAATCTATCTATCTCTATCGGGGATGGGGCAGCCTTGGGGGATTCCCCTGCTCCGCCTCATTTCCCCGAACGCAACCGCGGGTCAAGCACATCCCGGAAGCCGTCTCCGAGTAAGTTGAAGCCTAAGATAGAGGTAGCAATGCCGAGGCCTGGAAAAGTAACCAGCCACCATTGCCCGGAAATGATATATTCCCGGCCTTCAGAGATCATCGCGCCCCATTCGGCAATCGGGGGTCTGACCCCCAGCCCTAGGAAGCTAAGACTGGATGCGGTCAGGATGGCGAAGCCCATCCCGAGCGTAGCCTGCACCATTAGCGGAGCCAGGGCATTCGGCAGAATGTGGCGGTACAGAATGACTCTATCCTTCACTCCAATGGCCCGGCTGGCTTCGATATACTCCTTCTCCCGCAGCGAGACCGTCTGGCCGAACATCAGCCGGGCGAATTCGGGAATGCCGACAATGCCGACGGCGATCATTGCGCTGCTGAGTCCGGCGCCTATCGAGGCCGCAATCGCCATCGACAAGACCAGTGACGGGAAGGACAACAATACATCCATGACCCGCATGATGATGGTTCCGGTCCGGCCGCCGTAGTAAGCGGCAATCCCGCCCAGCGGCATCCCGATCAGGAAGGAGATCGAGACCGCGATCAGGCCGGTCCAGATACTGATCCGTGCGCCGTACAGCACCCGGCTGAGAATATCCCGGCCGAAGTTGTCGGTTCCGAACCAATGGCTGCCGGAGGGCGGCTGCAGCTTGCTCGCCATATCCGTGACAAACGGATCATGCGGAGCCAGCCAGGGGGCGAAGATGGCTACCACGGTCCAGATTAGGATGAAGGTCAGCCCGATGGCCGCCAGGCGGTTGTGCAACAGCAGGGATAATAGGGTCCGGGGCTTGGCCGGTGCCGGCTTCGCCGGACTGCCCTGTGCTGAATGTGCTGCAGTGCTCACAAGCAATCTCCTCCTCTCACACAAGCTGTTCTATTCATAACGGATTCTCGGGTCAATGAACCCGTAGATCAGGTCGACCGCCAGGTTAATTCCGCAGTAGAGCACGGCACTGACCAGGGTGAACGCCTGGATCGGCGCATAATCCGCCGCCAGGATGGAGTCGGTGACATAGCCGCCGATTCCCGGCCAGGAGAAGATCGTCTCCGTGATGACCGCGCCGCCCATCAGGAAGCCGAACTGGAGTCCGAGCACTGTTAGCGTGGGAATCAGCGCATTGACCAGTGCGTGCTTGTAGATGACGGCCGATTCCCGCAGCCCCTTGGCCCGGGCGGTGCGGACGAAATCCTGATCGACCACCTCCAGCATACTGGAGCGGGTCATCCGGGCGATGATCGCCATCGTTCCGGTACTGAGGCAGATCGCCGGAAGCAGCAGATGCGCGAGACTGCTTTTGAGTGCGGCGGTATCTGCGGAGAGCAAACTGTCCAGTACATACAGCCCGGTGATATGCACCGGCGGGTTAAGATCCCCGCTGATCCGTCCCATCGGCGCCGGTGCCCAGCCCAGAATGGAGTAGAAGATATAGATGAACATCAGTCCGAGCCAGAAGATCGGCACACAAGCACCTATCAGGGAGAACACACGCGAGATATGATCCAGCAGGGATTCCTTACGGGTAGCAGCCACAATGCCTACCGGAATGGCGATTAGAACCGCAATCAGGATGCTGGCCAGAGTCAGCTCAATCGTAGCCGGGAAGCGCGAGGCCAGGTCACTTGCGACCGAATGTCCGGTGTGATAGGCATAGCCGATATCGCCTTGCAGCAGCTGCCCGATGTAAGCGAAGAACTGGATATACAGCGGCTTGTCCAGCCCCATATCCTGGCGGATCTTGTTCACAATCTCCTCTGGAGCCTGCTCTCCGGCCAGCATAATCGCAGGATCGCCCGGCAGGACTCTCGACAGGATGAAGGTAATGACGATAATGCCGAGCAAGGCTGGAATCATCTGCACCAATCTTTTTAATGTATAAGCAAACAATGAATCAACCCCCTTACGACTTCTGTGCCAATGATGCTGCGCCTTAGCTTTCGAACAACTTCCGCTCTCATGTCAGGTACTGCGTGTTTCCTTTGCCTTATTAAAGTGTTGAGCTAATTCTACATAGAATTTCACAGCCCCTCTACGTCCCGTTCAGCTAAAAAAATGCACAACCGTTTGTCGGTTGTGCACTATCAAGGACTACGAATGTTACATTTACTCACATGACATTCCAGAATTCTTCCAACGACGCCTATTTTTCCTGGAGGTAGTAGTAAATCAGGCACAAATGACAGACGAACTGCTCGCGCGGATCATTCAGATCGAAGCCGGTGATATCCCGAATCCGCTCCAGCCGGTATTTAACGGAGTTGCGGTGGATATAGAGGCTGTTCGCTGTCTCAATCAGACTGCCCCGGCATTCCAGATAATGATAGAAGGTCAGCAGCATATTGCTGTCATGCTCCTGGTCGTATTGCAGCAGCTTGCCCAGCTTACGCTCGAACAGCCGCTCGAATCCGGGACCGCCAAGCCCCTCCAGCAGATGATAGACCTCCATCTCTTCATAGCGGGTGATCCCGCCGGGACCTTGCCCCAGCCTTCTGGAGATGGACAGCGCTTTGCGCGCCTCGTTGTAGCTGGTGTGGATGTCCCACAGATATTCCGAGGTGCCGATGCCGCAGCGGTAGGTGCTTAAGCCTTCTGTCTTGTCCTCCAGCCAGCCGCGCAGCGTATTCTCCCACGGCTCCTCTGCGTCACCGCCCGGCGTGAACCTGCGCCCCTCCTGCGTAGGCAGGAACAGCACCGCCCGGCTCGAACGGTACTCTGCGTGCGGTGTGACCCCGCGCTTCTTCGCCTCCCGCTCCAGCAGCCGGTTCACCGTCTCCTCGCTCGGCGCCGTCTCCCCTTCAATGACGGCCACCTCCCACTTGTGCTCCGGGTTCATCCCGAGCTGGCGGGCCCGCCGCTGGACCTCATGTCTCGACGGCAGCGGTGGAGTCAGCAGCTCATCTATGAAGTTGCCGCGCAGCCGGAATTCCGTATCCTCGGCTACCTTACGCCGCATCAGTTCAAGGGCAAAGACAAGCCGGGCCTGCTCGATGCCCACCTCTTCCATATCATCGAGCCGCTCCTTGTGGACGAGCAGCCGGGCAACCGTCCGGCGGTCCACATGGATGTTCCAGCTCAGCGGTGCGGCGCTCTGAGTCCAGTCATAATCTGCCGGTGAGGATACAATAATCTTCCGCTCCGTATCCACGAGTGCCACCGGGGCCTTAAGGAACTCCGCCACACTATCGCTGACCGCCTGAATGCCGCTGTTCTCCAGCACCATGGTGGTCAGCGTGCGGTAGACCTCCTCCGCCCGGCGCAGCAGCATCGCCTGCCGCCCCAGCAGCAGCTCCATCACCGGCTGGGTGATATCCGTGTAGGGAATCTCGGGCGGAATTTCCACAATAGGCAGACCGCAGGCATTGCTGGCCTCGATGGCTCCCTGCGGGATCTCCTTCAGGAAGCGGGCCGGCTTGATCGCCAGCGCCGCTGCGCCCAGATTATCGAGCGTGTAGATCACCTCGGTCAGCAGTGAAGGATCATGCCGGATCGAATAGGCTGTCGTCAGCAGCATCACCCCTTCGCTGATCCAGCCCTTCAGATCCGGAACCTCCATAATATCGACGAACCGCACCACCCGGTCCAGCCCCTGCTCCCCGCTGATGACCTTCGCTTTCCCTAGCACCGAGAGCTCCATTAGTTCCCGCAGCGTAATTCCTCGTGTATTCACCCTTCCGCCTCCCTCTGCTGTCTTCAGTATTTCATGATTTTTCCTGAAATATGCCACATCTCTGCCGCCAGCCACTTTTTGCGTTCCCGCTAGTTTATCAGAGATTCCCGCCGAGCCACAGGAAAATCATATCCAGTTGGCGATATTTTCGGTGTGAAAACGCATTAGGAATAAATTGGATGAGGGCGGAAGAATGAGAAGCGATTGCAAGAGGCGGAGTGGATCAAAAGGATCTATCTCTCACCAACTCCCAAATGGCCGCTCCTATAGTCCCTACGTCTCTGCCCCCTCCCCCACCAATTACGAGCGTGGAGCACGTTTCGCCGGATTCGGAGGGATTTATCCCTTTGGTTACGGACGGCAGATGTATGCAGATATGTTACCTATGGCAAAGTGCTCTAACCCATTTAGTTACTCCAAAGATATTCATCTACGCCGTGCTACTCCTGCTTCCCCAAACCTGCCCCCCCGCCGCTATCATCCTCATAGTCCATCCCGCCGAATTCAGGGGCACTTGTGCTCCTCTAATCCCCTAACCACAAAGAAGCGTCCCCTGCCCTGAGCCAGGAGGAACGCTTTGAAGAGATCAGCTATTAGTTTGCCACACATTGATTTTCACGCATTATTTGCCACACATCGCCTACATACGTAGTCTGCCCACACTTACAGGAAAAGCGAGTTTCTACAAACCGTCCAACACAAGGCTAACTACGAGCGGCGCACATCTCCCGCAGCAGAAGTTCCTGAAGCTGAGGCTGACGCTGAGGCAGCCGCACCGAGGCAAAGAATCGGATCGAACGCGCGAATGCCCAGCCGTTCTTCCAGCTCCGCCGCCAGCCCGATGGTGGCGAAGCCGGTGCACGCCAGCACCAGAACTTCGGCGCCGCGCTCCACGAGCCGGGCGGCACCGGCCAGCGCGTCTGCCCGTCCGGCGGGCGTGCCCAGATCCAGCGTGGTCGTCACGCCGTCGGGGCGGTCCATGCCAATATAAGCCCCGCCGAGAATGCCGCGGATGAGCGGCGGCACCTCTTCCAGAATCGTCAGCACGCCCACCCGGTTGCTGTACGCCATAGCCATATGGGCCGCGCAGGAGCCTGCTCCCAGCACAGGAACATTCACCGCCTCTCTGGCTTCTGCCAAGGCCGGATCAGCAGCACAGCTGATGCCGATTGCCGTGCAGCCCTGCTGCTCCAGTTCCCGCGCAAGTGAGATAATCTTCGGAATGGATTCCGCCTCTGTCTGCGCATCATACACACCCTGAGGCTGATCCGGGATGCAGCGGCTTATCACCGGCAGACCGTACCGCCGCTCAATTAAATCCCCATGTAACTGAATTGCAGAGCTCTCCTGCAATGTAATAACACGTATGATTCCAAGCATCCTGTCTCCCCCTACTCCAGTAAAGTGCGTGAATGCCTCTTGTAGCAATAACAGCAATTACAGCAATTCCCCAGCCTGCATAATCAGCTTGTCGTCGATGTACACATCCGGCTTCATGACCACAGCATCAATATGTACGCCAGCCGCCACAACTCCGCCGAACGTATTATTGCTGCCAAAAGCCACATGGATCGTCCCGTACACCTTCTCATCCTCCAGCACCACACCTGTGATCCGGGCCTTGTTGTTGGTCCCGATGCCGAACTCGCCAAGCAGCCTGCCATCGCCATCGCCAAGCATGTCCAGCAGCTTGCCGCCATGCTCCCCGCCGGCATGGATCAGCCGTCCATCTTCCACGGTCAGCACCATCGGGCCGTCCAAGGCACCGATCCCTGCAACCGATCCGTCCACCTTAATCTGGCCGGTAGCTGTGCCTTCCAGCGGCGCAATATAAGCTTCACCGGAGGGTAGGTTGCCTGACTCTCCCGGATTTAGATATAATCCGGTACTAAGAATACCATCCCGGCCGTCAATAGAGAAACTAAGAACTAGCCCTTCCTTCTCCACACGCACCCTACTGCCCGCAGACAACAGCGATGCAACCTGCTCGGTTAGTGCCTTCACCTGCCCATAATCCGCAGTAATCGCCCCGTTGCTGAACATATCATCGGTGACTCCCGGCATGGTCGCTACCCGGGTTCCTGCTGCGGCTGCCTGCTTGCGCGCCGCCGTATGTGTCATCGAGTGGGTCGTAATACATACGGCCACATCTGCCTTAGCCATAGCTTCGGCAACCGGAGCCGGTGGCTCCTCCCCCGATCTGCTCCGCGGCTGCATGACCAGCAGCATCGATTCCGCTCCCAGCCGCTTGCCTGCCTCATAGACCGACTCGGCCAGATCACGCTTATCATCGTCGGCTACTACAGCCAGCAGTTCTCCGCTGGCAAGCCCGAGACAATCCTTAAGAACATTCATGCTAATTCCGATTCTTGCTTCACTCATCTTCATTTCCTCCCGAATTACACCATTTCTGCTACCAGCTTGCCCATCAGGGCATTGGACAGCACGGCGGGCACTCCTGCGGAGGCCGCCCACTGTCTATGCTGCTCCACATATCCCATACAGTCAAGTACGATCACGTCCGCATGATCCTGCAGACGCTCTGCTGCGGCGCGAAAATCCGCTTCCGTACCCGTATAAGGTGAAGCCGCTGCGAACGGAAGCCGCACTCCGGCTCCTGCGAATTTCTCAATCATTGCGTCCTCCTGCTCGGGCAAAGGGCCAATCAATCCCAGACGGCGCCCGTCCAGCATTGCCTGCACGACCGGCGGGATGATCCGATCCGGCTCAATCAGATGGGCAACAGATGTATGCAGCCCCGGAAAAACTCCTGTGCAAGCCAGCAGGATCGTCCGAATCCCAGCGGCTTCCATAGCATCAATCTTCCCTTGCAGAACAGACTGTATCCGCTCCCGGGAGATCACCGCAGCAGACCCGTCTGTCATACGGGTGGTCAGCACATACTCCCCCGGGGCCGGATTGTAGTACTCCTTAACCTGTTCAGCCGTGAACCCGTCCAGCACCCCGGATTGTACCAGTCCCGCCTTGCCTTCCAGGTATTTCTCAATGATAGGCGCGACATCCTGCCTGGGCGCTTGCCCAATTGTAATCAGCCCGATATTCTTCATCCTTATCCCTCCAGACGCTATGGGTTACAGCCAAGCTGTGTTAACCTGTGCTAACAGAGCAGGCGCTGAAGAAAGCTCAGCGCCTGACTGTACATGTACATCTGTTATCTTGTTAGTGAGAAATGACTGCCGGTTTACCAAGCGTTTGCAGCACACTCATGGAGCCGTACAGCTCAGTAATTTTGGCAAACTCTGCTTCGTTGTAGAAAGCGCATGTGCCCTGCGTTACTTCCTTGGCCGTCTCGATAGCAAAACGCACCGCTTGAGCAATATCCACCTCATGGCTGGCACCAGTACCGCAGCCCGGAACCATAGACTGGGCAGTAATCGCAAGGCCCACCACCGGAGCAGAGGTAGCTACCGCAGGCTGAAGAATGGAATTGATATGATACAGCCCGTTGCCGTAAGGGGTAATATCCTGAGTCGTTACTGGAAAGGTAACCGGATACTGCCCTGTCGTCATTTCCTTGATCCGCAGCAAATCTTCACTGACCCGCAGAATGTACCCTTCTTTGACAGTCGGCGAGATAGCGATTCCTTTGTGGTTAATCACACGGTTGCCTTTGGTCGTATCAATCGATAGAACCGCTTCCATCTCCGGCAGCACTTCATGTTCATTCATCTGCAGAATATCCACAGGGGAATCCATGAAATCCACCGGCTCGTGCGGCAGGGTCGGAGCACCCGGGCAAATATGAGTGGTCACCAGCACATCCCCCAGCAGCACATCCCCTTTGGTCTGCATGTCTGCCAGCTTCAGCGCAGAAGCAATCGCCGCTACCGCACCGTCTGCATCAGAGACCAGGCCAATCCGGCTCGGGCGTGCCCCGATACCACCCAGTCTGCCGACAATGCCGAACGTTGGGGCAGAGCCGCCGCCAAGCTTGCCTTCGCTGCCCGGAATCGTGATTTTGACGAATTCCGTGCTGCCCTTTTCCCCTTCCACCTTCTGAATCTCAACCTTAACCGCAGGATATTCTGCGAATAACTGCTTGACCTGCTTACCGTTAACATAAGCGCTGTCCAGTGCGTTCAAGACTGTAATCGTTTGATGAAGTGCCATTCTAATTCCTCCCCGGATGCATGCTCATGTTTGTCATGTTTGCATTTATACTATCTCATCCGGCAAAATGTCCACAATGTACCGCCCTGCCAAACTGGAACAGCATTTCTTGTGCTTTGCAGATAAACCTTACGTGTAGCGTACACTCTTGCGGTTCACCATCAATAAATAAAGGTTAATTCTCCCAAGTAGCGAAATGTAACAGGAGACTGATGCTTATTTCAGACAGGAGGTGCTTCATCCAATGAAGCCTGCACATCAGATTAATACGGGCAAACTGGCCCAAATCATCAGTGAAGAGGCCCGGCGGACGGGATTCTCAGGGGTCGTACAAGTGGCGGAACGGGAGCATGTCCTTGCAGCGGCAGCTTTTGGACTGGCTAATATCGGGGATCTACGGCTCAATCAGGTCCACACCCGCTTCGCTATCGCTTCCGGCAGCAAGCTATTTACCGCCATTGCCGTCTGCCAGCTCGCAGAGCAGGGTTTGTTTTCTTTTGACGCCAAAATACTGGACATCCTGCCGAAGCAGGAATTTCCATTGTTCGACCCAGCGGTCACGGTGCATCAGCTATTGACTCACAGCTCGGGCATACCGGATTACTTCGATGAAGAGGAGATGGAGGATTTCGCGGCACTGTGGAAGGAGACCCCGATGTACACGCTTAGGCGGCCTGCTGATTTCCTCCCGCTGTTCGCTAGGCTTTCTATGAAATTCGCCCCAGGCGGGCGTTTTCACTATAACAATGCAGGATATTATGCTTGCAATGCTTGTAGAAGCCGTCAGCGGACAGCCGTTCACGGAATATGTAGAACAGCATATTTTTCTGACTTGCGGGATGAAAGATTCCGGCTATTTCACGCTTGATGCGCTTCCGGCCCACACTGCGCAAGGGTACATTGACAGCACCAACGGGCGCAAGACCAGCAACATTTACTCCATTCCGGTAGTCGGAGGCGGGGACGGAGGGGCATTTGTTACGGCGGCGGATATGCATAAGCTGTGGAGCGGCTTGCTTGAACACAAGCTGTTACGGGCAGAGAACACGGCTCTGCTGCTGACACCGCATATTCATGAGCAGAAGGATAGCTATTACGGTTATGGCGTGTGGATACAGGCCGGCCGCAGCGAAAAGGTCCTGAAGTACCATATCATGGGCTACGATCCCGGGATCAGCTTCCATTCCGCCTTCTATCCCGAACGTGGCACAACCGTTACTGCTCTCTGTAACAAAAGTAACGGGGCTTACGTGATGATGTCTGCTATGGAGGACTATCTGCCGGTGGGGTAGACAGAGGGGCCCCAAGGTCAGCCGGATCGCTTCAAATAAAACAAGCCGTACGCCAGCAATATGCTGATTCGTACGGCTTGTTTGTATTAACTGGATTCCAGCGTATTTACTCTGTTTCCGGCTAGTAACGCGTTACCCCATCCTTGGTCACCAGCGCAAAAACCAGCGGCTGCGGCGGAACCGGCTGGGCAGAGATGCGGTAGGCTTCCAGCACTTTGGCTTCGGCCTCCTTCACCTTGCCCTCGCTGGCATCGTTCACATGCAGCACTGCCAGCGTATCGCCTGCGGCCACGGCGTCGCCCACCTTCAGCGAGAGCTGAATGCCGACCGCCAGATCGATCACAGACTCCTTCGTCTCGCGTCCCGCACCGAGCAGCATCGCGGCCACACCGATCTCTTCAGCCTGGATGCTCTCCACATAACCTGCGGCCTCCGCCTTGACCTCGATGAATCGGCGGGCAGCGGGCAAGGTGTCAGGAGAATCAATCTGTGAGGCATCGCCGCCTTGGGCCGATACCATCTGCTTGAACTTATCCAGCGCACTGCCGTCCCCGATATGGGACAGCAGTATGGAACGTGCTTCTTCTTCGTCCTTTGCCTTGCCGCCAAGTACGAGCATCTGGCTGCCCAGGATCAGGCAGACCTCCTGCAGATCCTTCGGCCCGTGGCCGTTCAAGGTCTCGATGCCCTCCTTGATCTCCAGGGCATTACCGATGCCGAAGCCCAGCGGCTGGTCCATGTCGCTGATGACCGCTACCGTGTTGCGGCCAAGGTGAGTGCCGATATCTACCATCGCCTGGGCGAGCGCAATGGAATCGTCAAGCGTCTTCATGAACGCACCGCTGCCGGTCTTCACATCCAGCACGATGGCGTCCGCACCTGCGGCAATCTTTTTACTCATGACGGAGCTGGCAATGAGCGGAATGGATTCCACCGTGGCTGTCACATCACGCAGAGCATACAGCTTCTTGTCTGCCGGCGTGATGTTGCCGGATTGGCCGATCACAGCCGCGCCGATCTCGCCCACCTGGGCGAAGAACCGTTCCCGGTCCATCTCCACCGAGAAGCCAGTAATCGACTCCAGCTTATCCAGCGTGCCTCCGGTATGGCCTAGGCCGCGCCCGGACATTTTGGCTACCGGAACTCCGGCCGCTGCAACCAATGGTGCAAGCACAACCGTCGTCTTATCGCCCACGCCTCCGGTAGAATGCTTGTCCACCTTGATGCCCGCAATCGGGCTAAGATCCACCTGGTCGCCGGACATCGCCATCTCCAGGGTCAGGTCGCCGGTCTCCCGCGCATTCATACCGCGGAAATACACAGCCATCGCCCAGGCGGAAATCTGGTAATCCGGGATCTCCCCCTTGCTGTAGCCTTGAATCAGAAAAGCGATTTCTTCACGGCTCAGCTCACCGCCGTCTCTTTTCTTCTGAATGAGATCAACGGCACGCATTAGACCTGCACCTCACGGACGAAGGCACGCACCAATCCGATGAATTTAGGCTTGGTCAGGTTCGCCACTTTTACCACCTGCTCATGGGTGAGCGGCTCTAGCTCATCGCCGATCGCCATGTCGGTGATACAGGTAATGCCGAGCACGCGCAGCTTGCTGTGGCTGGCAACGATAACCTCCGGCACGGTGGACATTCCCACGGCATCGCCGCCGAGATAGGCCAGCATTTTCAGCTCAGCCGGTGTCTCATAAGTCGGGCCGCTGATGCCGGCATATACGCCTTCCTGCAGGACAAGCGCTTCACCATCCACACCTGTAACTCCGCCTGCAAGCTTTTTCGCAAGTTCGATATATTCAGGGTCATACGCACTGGACATATCAGGGAATCTTACGCCAAGCTCCGGATCATTCGGTCCGATCAGCGGGTTGTCGCCAGTCATATTGAGGTGGTCGGTAATCAGCATCAGGTCGCCTGCCTTGAACGCTCTGTTCATCCCGCCGCCAGCGTTGGTAATGACAAGAGTGCCGATGCCCAGCTTAGCCATTACATAGACCGGAAGAACTACCTTGCGCATCTCATAACCTTCATAGTAGTGAAAACGGCCCTGCATGATCATTACATCCTTGCCTTCCAGCTTCCCGATCACGAACCGTCCGGCATGGCCTTCTACTGTTGAATGGGGGAAATGCGGAATTTCTTCATAAGGCAGGTAGACTGCATCTTCGATCTGATCGCCCAGATCGCCAAGACCTGAACCCAGAATAAGGCCGATAGCCGGTGTATAACCGCCGAATTTGGACTGAATATAAGCAGCGGCTTCCTTCACTTGAGTGCCGTATGGGACTGTTGTTGGTGTTGTCATAGGTTGATCCTCCCGGATATGAATTGTGTATAGAATAACGCGTATGTGAAGCAGTACCTACATTTTGGGAATAAAAGCGAGCACAAGCTTCAGGAACTGCTCACGCACACGCTCAGCGGTCTCCATCACCTCTGCATGATTCAGCGGCTGCGGCAGAATACCGGCCGCCATGTTGGTGATACAGGAAATGCCCAGTACTTCAATTCCGGCATGACGGGCAACGATGGTCTCAGATACAGTCGACATGCCTACAGCATCTGCTCCTTGGCGGCGCAGCATGACGATCTCAGCAGGGGTCTCATAGTTCGGTCCGAGCAGACCCGCGTATACGCCTTCCTTGAACTCGAAGTTCAGGGCTGCGGCAGCTTCCTTGGCAGCTGCAATCAGACGCGGGCTGTATGCCGAAGACATATCCGGGAACCGTACGCCCAGCGCATTGTCATTCGGTCCGCTCAGCGGATTGCGTCCGGTCAGGTTCAGGTGGTCCGTGATCAGCATGAGATCGCCCGGTGTGTATTCGGTGTTGACGCCACCGGCCGCGTTGGTGACCAGCAGGCTGGTTACGCCCAGCTCCTTCATCACCCGTACCGGGAAGGCTGTAACCTCAGGGCCGTAGCCTTCATACATGTGGAAGCGGCCCTTCATCATGACCACGCGGCGGCCTTCGATCATGCCGATCAGCAGCTCGCCTTCATGTCCTTCTACTGTAGACACCGGGAAATGAGGAATCTCATGATAAGGAATAACCACTTCATCTGTGATCAGATCCGCCAGAACGCCGAGGCCGGAGCCCAGGATCAGCCCGATTTCGGGGGCGACGGTGCATTTATCTTTGATGTATACAGCTGCTTCTTGAATTTTGCTTGAGGTTATGGTGGTCATGGTTTGGTTTCCTCCAGAATTAGATTAGTTGAGCTAGGAAGCTTGTCCCATACTGCGGAGCCTTCGCTCCGAAGTTATCGGCGATTGTGGCGGCTACATCCGAGAAGGTCTGGCGGATGCCGAGGCTGCCGGGAGTCTTGAATCTCGGGCTGTAGACCAAGAGCGGCACATACTCGCGCGTGTGGTCCGTTCCGGCGTGAACCGGGTCATTACCATGGTCTGCGGAGATGATCAGCAGATCATCCTCACCAAGAGTACTGAGCAGCTCAGGCAGCGCCTGATCGAATACCTCCAGCGCACGGCCGTAGCCTTCCGGATCACGGCGGTGGCCGTAGAGGGAATCGAAGTCCACCAGATTGGTGAACAGGAAGCCGTTAAACGGCTTGCGCAGCTCGTCGATGGTAATCTGGATGCCATGTTCATTGCTTTTGGTCGGATAGGTTGCGGTTACCCCTTCGCCGGTAAAAATATCATTGATCTTGCCGACAGCAATCACATCCTTGCCGATATCCTCCAGCGCGTTCATCACCGTTGGCTCCGGCGGCTTCACCGCATAATCATGACGGTTAGGTGTACGCACGAAATTTCCCGGCTCGCCGACATAAGGGCGGGCAATCACGCGGCCTACGGAGAACTCGGGAGCCATCGTCAGCTCACGGGCGATCCGGCAGGCGCTGTATAGCTCCTCCAGAGGGATAATATCTTCATGCGCCGCAAGCTGGAACACGCTGTCCGCCGAGGTATAGACAATCCATGCCCCCGTCTTCATCTGTTCCTCGCCGTATTCCACGAGAATCTCGGTGCCGGAAGCCGGCTTGTTGCCGATGACCTTGCGTCCGGTAGCCGCTTCGAACTTCTCAATCAGCTCCGCCGGGAAGCCGTCGAAGTAGGTGTTAAAAGGAACCTCGATCTTCAGCCCCATCAGCTCCCAGTGGCCGGTCATCGTGTCCTTGCCTACAGATACCTCCTGCATTTTACCGTAGTAGCCTGTAGGGGCCGTTACCGGTTCAAGTGGTGGCAGCGGCGCAATATTCGCCAACCCAAGCTGCTGCAGATTCGGAAGCTTAAGACCCGGAACCCGTTCCAGAATATGTCCGAGCGTATGGGAGCCTGTATCTCCGAAATTAGCAGCATCCGGCGCTTCACCGATACCTACACTGTCCAGAACAATAAATCCGATGCGTTTAAATGAGGACATTGCCGTCTTCACTCCTTTTATAGTTTGCATAATTCTGCCCTGTGCTCTAAGCATGAAGAAACTCCGGGAGAACCTCTCCCGGGAGCGATTTCTTCAGTATGATTCCATCATAACTTTCTTACTCACAAAAAGCATCTTTTCGGCCCAATCCAAGTCCGCCTGCCCGTTATTCCTAAGGTCCCTCATCCCTGTACAGCCGGCTATTTCGCCCGGGGATGATGATTCTCGTAGACCTCCTTCATATTCTTGCGGGCAATTCCGCTGTAAATCTGAGTGGTCGAACTATCGGAATGGCCCAGCATCTGCTGCACAGAGCGCAGGTCCGCTCCGCCCTCCAGCAGATGGGCAGCGAAGGAGTGGCGCAGGGTATGCGGCGTGATGTCCTGGTCAATCTGAGCTTCACGCGCGTATTTTTTGACGATTTTCCAAAAGCCCTGACGGGTCAGCCGTCCCCCCAGACTGTTCAAGAACAGCGCAGGCTCCTCCCGGCTTGCACGCAGCAGCTTGTCCCGCATCCCAGAGGCATAACGGGCAACGCAGTCCGCAGCAATCACGCCGATCGGGACCACACGCTCCTTGCCGGAGGCGCCGCTGCAGCGCGCAAACCGCAGGCCGGTGTTCACATCCTCCACATTCAGCGAGATCAGCTCCGTCACACGGATACCCGTCGCATAGAGCAGCTCCAGCATAGCCTTATCGCGCATCCCCTGGGGAGCAGCTTCATCCGGAGCCGCCAGCAGGCGCTCTATCTCCTCAATACTAAGAATGATCGGCGGTTTGTGAATCGGCTTGATGGCTTCCATATCCAGCGTAGGATCTTGGACAATCAGCCGTTCCTTCAGCAAAAAATGAAAATAGGCACGCAGCGATACCGTATTCCGGTTCACCGTGGCTGCTGCCTTCCCTGCCCCGCGCAGGGCACCCAGATAAAGCATAATATGTGTTCTTCTAATCTCTTCTGCCGCGTCCAGGCCGCGCTCTTCCGCAAACTCCAGAAACTGCGATATATCCCGTCCATAGGATTCCAGCGTACTAGGAGACAATCCTTTGTCCCCGGACAAATACTGCATAAACGGCTGTAAGTATGACTTCATCAATTCACGCTCCTGTCAGACTCAGGCTGCTTCATGCGGCTTCGCAGCGGATGGGGTCCAGCAGCCGGAACAGCGTTGTTCCATGACATGCTATAGATTGATTCGACATACTTCTCCCTTAATCCTGCAATCCGTCCCGTTACTCCCCGTACCAGTAAAAAAGGCGCAGTCGATCTCCCGCACTTAGCCCCTGTTCACCGTACTCTACATCTTGAAACGCCCGGACGGCGGTGCCTTCAGGAATCTCAACATTACGGGCCGGACTGATCCATGCGCTGACCCAGCTCAAAACATAATACAGCACACAGCTTACCGCCACAAGCATCGTCATGAAATACAGCCGGCGCACCGTGCGGGGCAGAGAAATAATCATCCAGGCAGCCTCCTCAAAATGATATCAGCGTCTGCATCAGCATCCTGCACATGCTCTCCTTCTGCTGCGCTTGGGTAAGTGCAGCAGAAGGAGAGCGGACAAAAGGAGCGTGAGCAGAACTCGTCCTTCACTTTATGCGCCGGAGGATCATGTTATGTATGTTAAGTAATATTGGGCTCCCTGGCCGCTCTCACTGAGACGGCTCTGCCGAAATCAGGTGTACTTGTGCTCTTCATTTGCCCGTTTAGCCGACTTTGGCAGGATTCAGGGGCACTTGTGCTCTTCATTTGCCCGTTTAGCCGTCTTTGGCTGGAATCAGGGGCACTTGTGCTCTTCATTTGCCCGTTTAGCCGACTTTGGCAGGATTCAGGGGCACTTGTGCTCTTCATTTGCCCGTTTAGCCGACTTTGGCAGGATTCAGGGGCACTTGTGCTCTTCATTACTCACCTTCAACTGCCCGTCCAGCACACTTTTGATGAATTTAGTGGGATTTATCCCTTTCTTTTTTTCGTCCTGCCCACTTTCAGCCAATTCAAAGGGATTTATCCCTTTCATCTCCTCATCCAGCACACTTTTGATGAATTTAGTGGGATTTATCCCTTTCATCTCCTCATCCTGCCCACTTTTAGTGAATTTAGTGGGATTTATCCCTTTCTTTTCTTCGTCCAGCACACTTTCAGCCAATTCAAAGGGATTTATCCCCTTCATTTCCTCACCCAGCCCACTTTCAGCCGATTCAAAGGGATTTATCCCTTTCATCCCCCCGCCGTAGCCCGCCTTCAGCGGCTCTCCACGCAATCAAAAAGCTCCCCTCCAGCCATTCAGCCGGGGGAGAGCTTGCGCGGTCCTTCTTCATCTGAAGATGAACTTAGGAAATTCGCTATGAAGCATTCTTAAGTCCACATTCTATATACGCTTATTCGGGAGTATTGTCCTCTGCAGGATTCTTATCCTTGCAGCGGTGGCATATTCCGTGAAAATCAAGTCTATGATCAACCACCGTGAAGTTGTATTCCTGCTCCAGCCGCTCTTCCAGCGGTCCCAGCCAATCCTCACGAATCTCATCCATCGTTCCGCACTGCACACAAATCAAATGATGGTGATGATGCTTCGCCGTATCCGTACGCAGATCATAGCGGGCCACACCGTCTCCGAAATTGATCTTCTCCACGACATGAAGCTCGCTAAGCAGTTCCAGGGTACGATACACGGTGGCAAGACCGATCTCAGGCGCCTTTTCTTTCACAAGCATGAATACATCTTCCGCACTTAAATGATCATCCTCGTTCTCCAGGAGAACTCTTAAGGTCGCTTCCCGTTGAGGTGTAAGCTTGTATCCTTGGGATTGTAGTTGTTGCTTAATCTTGTCTATTCGGGCTTCCATTGTCTGCCTCCCCCTTGGAAAATTACCACACCGGGCTTCAAGCCACTTCTTCCATTATAGGGGGATTTCCTTTGAGAAGTCAAACGGTTTTAGCATCTGGAGGGAGCTGACCCGCACGTTCACAAATACTCCATATTAGTGAAATCTTCCATTCTCTCTCCGCAGCACCGGCGCCGATTCCCTGCCCCTGTCTGCTTCTCACTTTCACCCGGCTGACACCAGCAGCGGCGTCACCCAGCGCATCATCACCGGAGTCACGTAAGCCTCGAAGCCCGAGATTCCCATCACCAGCAGCGCCATCCCCAGGGAGAGCAGCGTATACATCATGAACGGATGGGTGATCTGCGTGCGGCGCTGCTGTCCCAGCACACGGCTGCGGATCATCAGCAGGGAGAATCCGAGCGCGGCCGCACTGCACACTAGCAGCACCGGAATCAGCACCAGATTATGCGGAGCGACGGAGACCAGGGCGAACAGCATGCCGTGCCAGGAATATTGGCTGACCAGCGTGCCGACGGTGAAGCCGATCAGCACACCTTTGAGGAAATCCAGAATCAGAATGCCCGGGAGGCCGATCACGGACAAGCCAAGCACCCAGATCAGGCCGACCCACTTCAGATGAAAAGCGGCGATGCTCCAGTATGAATCCTGCGCGTCAGGCAAACCCTGCTGATCGACTGTCACGAAGAAATTGCTTAAGTAATCGCCCAGCTCCTGCTGCTGATCCAGCGTAAGCGCAGTGACGATAAGCGCTCCGAATACCACTCCGACCAGAAATAATACCGCGACAAAAATATAAAGAGGCGTCTGTTCCTTCACCATCAGCTTTAAACTGCGCACCCTGACATTCCCCTTTCCGGTCACATGTTACACCATATGAGGGAATGTCCTAATCTATGACTTGTCCTTAGCTCTTGACCACCTTGCCGTAGGTCCCGCCGCCTCCCGAGGAGAGGACGAGCTGCCCGCTGCGGGCCAGCACGATCAGCCCCGCCAGCTCAGCTCCCGCTACAGCGGCAAGCTCGGCTTCCGCAGCCCGGTGCAGAATGTTCATCTCTGTGCCAAAAGCCTCCAGCAGCAGGTTCAGCTTACGCTTGCCCAGGCCGGGAATGAACTCCAGCGGTACCTGGTAATGGTACGGAGGCCGGTAATCCGGAACCTGCGGCAGCGAACGGTCGGCAATGTGCAGAATACGGTCCAGCACACCCTGGACCAGCTTCGGACTACCGCAATACGGGCAGCGCTCCGAGGTGCTGTAGGCTTCATCGATGATGCTGCCGCAGCCGCCGCAGTAGGTCCTGTGATATTTGCCCAGCCGGGGATTCAGCCCGAAGTTGGCGTTGACCCCGCGTCCTTCCGAGCGCTGGAGCGCCAGCTTCAGCTCTCGGAAGGAGGGCTCCCGCATCTCGATGACATTATACTCGCGGCCGATTTTGCCGAGGGAATGGGCATCGGAATTGGTCAGGAAGCTGTAACGGTCAAGCTCGGAGATATACCCTGCCATCTCTGAATCCGCACTAAGGCCAAGCTCCACCGCTGCGATGCGGTCCAGATCGAATAACTCAGCCATCCGCTCGGCCGCACAGCCATAGAGCCCCTTGTGGGGCGTGAAAATATGGGCCGGGATCAGCAGCCCGCCCCGCCCGGTAATCTCGTCCTGCAGCACCCTGGAAGGGGCGTACAGACGCTGGGAGCTGAGATTCACATTACGCATATGGGCGCTCATCCAGGTGCTGAAATCCTCCATCGTCCCGAGGTCCGGCATGAAAGCCAGGACATGGCACTCCCGCCGCCCGGGCTCGCGTATCTCAATCTCGGTTCCCAGCAGGATCGTCGTCCCCCGGTAAGCAATTCCGCCGCCTGCGGCTATCGTCATCTCACCGGAATCCAGCGAAGTATGAATATCCCGCAGCACACCCGGAGAGTGGCTGTCGATAATGCCAATCAGGCCAATCCCCTTGCGCTCCGCTGCCTCCCTGGCAATCCCGGCAAAGGTCAGATCACGGCTGCCGCTGATTTTGACCGCCTGGCCCTCCGAAGTCCGTCCGATATGCACATGCAGATCACAGTAGACACTGCTGAGCTCCGCCGCTAGTGCCATTGGCCTGTCAGCGTATACAGATGCCAGGCATAGACCGCCATCATCGTCTTGGCATCGGCAATACGTCCGTCCGCAATGTACTGGTAGGCTTCCTCCAGCGTCAGCTCGGAGACCTCCAGGAACTCATCCTCATCCAGCGCCATCTCGCCCGGCTGGGCATCCTCGGTCACATAGAGGTGAATGATCTCGTCGGCGAAGCCGGGAGAGGTATAGAACGACTTCAGCAGCTTCAGCCCCCCGCTATGAAAGCCGGTCTCCTCCTGAAGCTCACGGCCCGCAGCCGCCAGCGGATCTTCGCCCGGGTCCAGCTTCCCTGCCGGAATCTCCACCTCGGTACGGTGCATCGGCTGACGGTACTGCTCCACGACCAGCATTTTACCTTGATTCAAAGCGAGCACAGCTACAGCTCCAGGGTGCTTCACAACCTCACGGGTTGCGGTGTTGCCGTCAGGCAGTCTCACAGTATCCACCTGAAGCGAAATAATGTGGCCTGCAAAAATCGGCTTCGTCGACAATGTTTCTTCATCCAATGCGGGGTTGCGGTTTATTTCATCTTTTTTCATAGATTTGTGGTCTCCTTTGGCATCGTTATGCATAGGGTGTATTATAGCAAACTTATGAAGAAAGAAGGAATGCAGGCATGAATGACATCCTTGTCCAAGCAAGCTCATCCGCAGTAACAATGGTAGGTAAACCGGAACAGATTATGGCCGTAATGGCCGGGTGGATGAAGCAATACGGGCGCGATATGCCCCTCTCTTACATCCTGCTGCTCCAGGCAGATTCGCGGATCAAAGCTTCCAAGGCTGGATAATGCCGCTTCGTTCTTCCGGTCAGCGTCTATGATATTCCAGGGTATAAGAAGGAGCTGTCTCCCGGATCATCCCGGAAGCAGCTCCTTTATTGTTATTCATAAGCGGCAGCAGACCGCCTAAGTGGAAACGGCTTTGCCGTCCTTTTAAAGGACGCTACCGTTTCAGCGAGAAATAGAAGGATAAGTTATCGTGTGCAACATATAACTTCTTATATTTTTAGCAAAATCCTTGCCCTGGCCGGGTCCCTGCACAGCCTCTTATCGGCTTAGCCCTTCTGGCTCTCGGCCACAATGGCTACAACCAGACTGGCCACCTTGACGATGTCTGCGGCCTTGATCCGCTCCTTCGTGGTATGGATATCCTCGTAGCCAACTGCCAGGTTCACAACCGGAACGTTCAGGCCGTTGAACACATTGGCATCACTGCCGCCGCCGGAAGCGAACAGGCGGGGTGTCAGGCCCTGCGCAGTGACCGCACGGGCCGCCAGTTGAACGACCGGATCACCCGCACCAAAGCTGAACGCCGGATAGATAGTCTCGCTGCGGAATTCACTCTGCGCCCCGTGTTCGCGGGCTGTTGTCTCCAGTGCCTCCCGCATGGAGGCCACCTGAAGGTCAACCTTCTCCTGCACAATACTGCGGGCCTCCGCATCCAGCTGTACATGGTCGCAGACCACATTCGTCGGCCCGCCGCCGGCGAACTTGCCGATATTCGCTGTCGTTTCGTTGTCGATCCGTCCCAGCTTCATGGCCGAAATAGCTTTGCTCGCTACCTGGATGGCGCTGATGCCGTCCTCCGGGTTCACGCCTGCATGGGCGGATTTGCCGAAGATCTGCATCGAGATCCGGGCCACGCCTGGTGCGGCGGTAGCAATAGCTCCCACTTCTCCGTTGGAATCCAGCGCGAAGCCCATGTCAGCATCCAGAGATGCCGGGTCCATGGCACGTGCGCCCATCAGCCCCGACTCTTCGCCTGCCGTAATGACGAACTGAATCTGGCCGTGCGGCAGCTTCTGCTCCTGAATCACCCGGATCGCTTCGAACAGGGCAGCCAGTCCTGCTTTGTCATCCGCCCCAAGAATCGTGCTGCCATCGCTTCGAATCCAGCCGTCTTCCCCAAGGGTTGGCTTGATCTTCTGGCCGGGCACTACAGTATCCATATGACAGGTGAACAGCAGCTTCGGCGCGCTCACTCCGCTGTCCGCAGGCCAGGTCACGAACAGATTGCCGGCTCCATGTCCCGTTCTCTCCTGCGAATCGTCTTCCACTGCGCTCAGCCCCAGGCTGCTGAACTTCTCCTTAAGCACATCGGCAATCTGCCGTTCATTCCGGGTCTCACTGTCAATCTGGACAAGCTCCATGAACTCATGGATCAATCGGTCTTCTGATATCATATGGACTTCCCTCTCTTTCTCAGATACGTTACAATGGTGGTACTGCGTTCAATTGTGGGCTCATGCTCATAACTTAAACTAATCTCAAAGGAGTCACTCATGCAACGACAAAAATGGTTTCGCATAATTATCTACATCATGCTGTTCGCTATGATCGCCTCTACGGTGCTGTTCGTCATCGAGCCGTTTTTGGCCGGTTAATCACGCTTAGCACTTAAGTAACTGCGTCCGGGTTCCCCGGGCGCTGTTTGGTTATACGGAAACTGCTCCAGGAAATAAGGCACCAGCTCTTCAGCAACCGTCCCGATGTCAAAAGCGCGCCCCGTACATTCCTCAAGCGAGGTCACTCCGTATTCCGCAATACCGCAAGGGATAATGCCCGTGAAGCCGCTTTGCCCGATCCCGGCCGATACGTTGAAGGCGAAGCCATGACTGGTGACAAAACCCCGGCGGAATTTACACTTGTTAAACTTGACGCCGATAGCACAGATTTTCTCATCACCGACCCACACCCCGGTATACCCCTGCTTGCGGGTCCCCGTAATTCCATAGGCCTCCAGGTACGCAATAATCACCGACTCCAGCCTGCGCAGATAGCCGTGCAGATCAACCTTGCCGTTCTCGCCCAGCTTCAAAAGCGGGTAACCGACCAGCTGGCCGGGCCCGTGATATGTAATATCTCCCCCGCGGTCAATCTCAAACAGCGCAATGCCCTGCTGCCTGAGCTGTTCCCCGCTGAGGAGCAGATGCTCCGGATGATTCTGCGAACCGATGGTGTACGTGGGCGGATGCTGCAGCAGAATCAGCTGCTCGGAAGCAGTGCCCGCATCAATCGCATGCACCGCTTCCTTTTGCAGCTCCCAGGCCGCCCCGTACTCCATCACTGGAAGAATGGTAACTGTAAGTTTCCTTAGGTTCAGGTTCTCCATGATCGTAAGTTCCCCTTTGCTTCTCATTCTCCCTGTCCCAGGGGTCCGCAGCCGTCTTACTTAGTAGAGCTTCGTTTCCGGGGTGTAGCCTTCCACATTATCCTTCACGCGCTGCAGGAACCGTCCGCTGATGACTCCGTCCAGAATCCGGTGATCCAGCGACAGACAGATATTCGCCATCGAACGCACGGCAATCATATCATTGATGACGACAGGTCTTTTGACAATGGATTCAAAAGTCAGGATCGCCGCCTGCGGATAGTTGATAATCGGATAAGACAGAATCGAGCCAAACGAGCCGGTGTTGTTCACCGTGAACGTGCCGCCCTGCGTATCGTCCAAGCGCAGTTTGCGTTCCCGTGTCTTCAATGCCAATTCGTCGATCTCGCGGGCCAGCCCGGCGACATTCTTCTGATCGGCTTTTTTGATGACCGGCGTCATGACGGAATCCTCTGTGCCTACGGCCAGCGAGATGTTGATGTCGCGTTTGACGATGATTTTGTCAACGGCCCAGACGGAGTTCATGATCGGGTAATCCTTGATCGCACTGACCACAGCCTTCATCAGAAAAGCGAGATAGGTCAGGTTAATGCCCTCTTTGCGCTTGAACTCATCCTTCAGCTTGTTGCGCAGCACCACCAGATTGGTCACATCGACCTCGATCATTGTCCAGGCGTGCGGGATCTCCGAGACACTCTGGCGCATTCTGGTAGCGATCGTATTACGGATCGGTGTAACGTCGATCAGATATTCCGAGCTGCTGCCCCGTCCGCCTT
The DNA here is from genome assembly GCF_038002365.1 of Paenibacillus sp. FSL P4-0338. Lineage (NCBI taxonomy): Bacteria > Bacillati > Bacillota > Bacilli > Caryophanales > Paenibacillaceae > Paenibacillus > Paenibacillus sp. FSL P4-0338. The sequence continues at coordinate 2,728,115 of NZ_JBBOCG010000001.1, forward strand.
CGATCTCAATCGTCGGAATCTTCGGCGATTCGCTAAGGTGCAGGCCGGAGTTACGGACCGGCTGAAGTGCGTCCGGCACAGGCTGGAGCACAGGCTGCTGCGCTGCGGGTACAGCGGCAGCAGGGGCCGTGTCAGGCACCGGCGCTGCGGCAGGGGCTACAGCGGGTGCCGGCGGCTGAACGGCTGCGGCGCCGCTCGTAAGGAAAGTGAGCACATCCTTGCGTGTGATACGTCCGCCCAGGCCGGTGCCAGGCACGGCCGCCAGGTTGATGCCGTGCTCGGCGGCCAGCGACTGCACAGCCGGAGAGTAACGGGAGCGCATTGGCGCTGCGGCGTCATAAGCCGCAGCGGGCACAGGCGGCCGCGCGGCGGCGTGAGCCGCCTGCGGGGCGGTGCCGGATGCCGCAGCCGGGGCAGCGGCAGGGGCTGGGGCGTCACCGGAAGCTGCCGGTGACGGGGCCGCAGCAGCTGGCGCGGCGGAGCCAGCCACAGCGATGCGGGCGATGATCTCGCCGACGCTGACCGTCTGGCCCTCTTCGGCCAGCAGCTCGACCAGCGTGCCGTCTACCGTTGCAGGCAGCTCCGCGTTCACTTTATCCGTGATCAGCTCGCAGATCGGCTCATATTGCTCTATTGAATCGCCCGGCTGCTTCAGCCATTTCCCGATGGTCGCCGATACCAGCGATTCAGCCAGCTGCGGCATAATTACATCCGTCAGCGTTGTATTGTCAGACATAATGTCACTCCTTAATGTTTGGTAAGCACAGGCATCCTGAAGAACTTGGTACACAATTGTCTTCGGAAGCATGCGCTTAGTTTTGAAAGCGTCGACTTCTTGAATTTGCTTCGTACACAACTGTCTTCGGAAGCATAGACTCAAAGTGTTCTAAACGAAATTTACCATTTTCTTCGCTCAGGTGGCGATTCAGCCACGAAATCCTGCACTTAATAAAATATTCGCCCAGACAAATCTGCCCAAAATCAAAAATGTTGCTCAAAATGCAGCAATTCTCTTCATTCAGGCGGCTGAGCGGACATAATGCTGCATTTCCTGCAACAACCTGTCCTTAACCTCTGTTTACCTAGTACCCACAAGCTGCACTTTCTGCAACATTATCGCCCTAAGTCGGCACAGGCAGCTTCACTTACTTATCCCGCCGGTTTCTCTTATATATTAATACTGCGCCAGACGCAGCATTTCAGCCTTAACCTTGTCCTTGCTAAGCAGGAAGAATTTCTCCATCGGCGGCGAGATCGGCATCGCCGGTACATCGGGTCCGCACAGGCGGAAGATTGGGGCATCGAGGTCAAACAGACAATGCTCGGCGATGATCGCCGCGACTTCAGCGCCGATGCCTCCGGTCTTGTTATCCTCATGGACAATCAGCACCTTGCCGGTCTGCCGGACAGCGGCAATAATCGCCTCGCGGTCCAGCGGCTGGAGGGTACGCAGATCCAGGATATGTGCGGTGACGCCATGCTCCTTCTCCAGCTCCTCCGCTGCCTGCATCGCAAAATGCAGCGGCAAGCTATACCCGATCACCGTAATATCACTGCCTTCACGCAGCAGATTCGCTTCACCAATCGGCACCGTGTAGTCGCCTTCCGGCACATCGCCCTTGATCAGCTTGTAGCATTTCTTGTTCTCGAAGAACAGCACCGGATCAGGATCACGGACAGCGGCCTTGAGCAGGCCCTTGGCATCTGCTGCCGAATAAGGCGCCACAATCTTAAGCCCCGGCGTACCGAAGAAGATCGACTCCGGACACTGCGAGTGGTACAACCCGCCGAAGATGCCGCCGCCGATCGGCGCACGGATGACGACCGGACAGTTCCAGTCGTTGTTGGAACGGTAGCGGATTTTGGCTGCTTCGCTGATAATCTGGTTCGTTGCGGGCAGCATGAAATCAGAGTACTGCATCTCGGCAATCGGCTTCATGCCGTACATCGCAGCACCGATAGCCACCCCTGCAATGGCAGATTCCGCAAGCGGCGTGTCCAGCACCCGTTCTGCGCCGAACTGCTCCTGCAAGCCTTTGGTTGTTGTGAAGACGCCGCCCTTCACGCCGACATCCTCACCCAGCACGAACACCGACTCGTCACGTTCCATCTCTTCCTTCATCGCCAGCCGGATTGCATCGATATATTCCATCATCGCCATGGCTTAAGCGCCCCCCTTCAGGCCGGATTCATCGTAGACATGCAGCAGCGTATCTTCCGGTTTCGGGAACGGCGCATTCTCCGCGTAGGTTATAGCTTCTTTCAGTTCAAGATTATATTCGGCAGCCAGATCATGCTCCTGCTCGTCACTCCATAGACCGAGTCCGGTCAGATAGGTGCGGAACGCGGCGATGCCGTCTTTTTTCCAGTTCTCATCGACTTCCTCCTGGGTCCGGTAGGCCAGATCGTTATCCGAGGTGGAATGCGGCGACAGGCGGTACATCATCGCTTCAATCAAGGTCGGGCCTTCACCGGCAAGCGCACGGTCCCGGGCCTCCTTGACCACGCGGTAGACCTCCAGCGGATCATTGCCGTCCACCCGGATGCCTGGGAAGCCGTAGCCAAGCGCACGGTCGCTGACCTTGCCGCCAAGCTGCTTATGGGCCGGAATCGAGATCGCATACTGATTGTTCTGACAAAAAATAATCATCGGCAGCTTATTTACACCGGCAAAGTTACACGCTTCATGGAAATCCCCCTGATTGCTGGAGCCTTCCCCGAAGGTGACGAAGGAGACGAACTTCTTCTTCTGCATCTTCGCCGCCAGCGCGAAGCCTGCTGCATGCGGAACCTGGGTCGTGACCGGGCTAGAGCCCGTTACAATCCGCAGGCGCTTGCTGCCGAAGTGGCCCGGCATCTGCCGGCCGCCGCTGTTCGGATCTTCCGCCTTGGCGAAGACGGACAGCATCAGCTCGCGCGTGGTCATTCCAACAGAGAGGACAAACGCATAATCCCGGTAGTAGGGCAGGAAATAGTCATTCTCCCGGTCCAGTGCAAATGCCGCCGCGACCTGTGCCGCCTCCTGCCCGATGCCGGATACATGGAAATTGATCTTGCCCGCGCGCTGCAACAGCAGACTGCGCTCATCATATTTCCGTCCGAGCTGCATGAATCTGTACATATCGATAACCTGGCCGTCTGTGAGTCCAAGCTGCTTATGTCTGTTAACCGTGTCTACAGTACCTTGGGATTCCATATAAGAGGTACCTCCTTGAAAGTATTGCCGGCGCCAGCTTCCAGCCCCCGCTATCTCTAAGCGGTTCAGGATGCGTCCGCCAGGCAGATTGACCTTAATATTGTTATATGTGCCCTGATCCTATCACCAGGTACTAAATTCATTATATCCGTTTTCCCGGCAAAAAGAAAAGCCAAAATCCCTCCGCCATGCAGAAGCTCTGGAAACGAACAAATATAGCCGGTATGGAGCGATATTAGCGCAGTACGCGCCTTCCGCTCCCTCCGGCCTTCTTGTTAAGCTCTCTATCGCACGCTAGAATCCGATTGCTCTTCCATCCACCGCCAGCATGGCCTCGCCCAGTACCTCCGATAGTGTCGGATGGGCATGTACTGCCTCCCCGACCTCCCAAGGTGTGGCATCCAAGATCTGTGCCAGCGCCGCTTCGCCGATCAGGTCGGTCACATGCGGGCCGATCATCTGCACGCCGAGGATATCCCCGTTCTTCGCGTCAGCCACTACCTTCACGAAGCCATCCTTCATTCCGTAGACAATGGCTTTGCCGATGGCCGAGAACGGGAACTTCCCGGTCACCGTCTCGCGGCCGAGCTGCTTCCCTTCCTTCTCCGTGTAGCCGACACTAGCCACTTCCGGCCGTGTATAGACACAGCGCGGAACTAGATGGGCTTCATACGGATGGAGCGCTTCACCGGCCAGATGATTGACGGCACGGATGCCCTCATGGCTGGCAGCATGAGCCAGCTGCAGTCCGCCGATACAATCGCCAATCGCATAGATATGCGGTTCACCCGTCTGCATATTGGCATTTACCGCAATGACACCTGTATCGAAGCGGATATCTGTATTTTCAAGTCCGAGATTCTCAATATTCGCGACGCGCCCCACAGATACGAGCAGTTTGTCAGCCGACAGACTCTGGCTCTGCTCTCCCTTGCGGGCTTCAATCGTAATCCCTGTCTCTGACACCGTGCAGGTCTCTGCATCTACCGTTGTTCCAGTGAGTACCCGGACTCCTCGTTTCTTCAGCAGGCGCAGCAGCTCCCGTGCCACCTCTTCATCCTCCTGCGGCAAAAGCTGTCCGGCTGTCTCTACAACAGTCACCTGCACTCCGAAATCAGCCAGCATGGACGCCCACTCCACTCCGATTACCCCGCCGCCCACAATTATTATTGAGGCCGGCAGCTCCTCAAGCGTCAGCGCTTCTTCACTGCTCAGAATCACCTTGCCGTCAGGCACCAGGCCCGGCAGAATGCGCGGACGCGAGCCGGTAGCGATAATTAGATTAGTAGAGACCACGGTCTCCATCTCGCCATTCTCCAGCTCTACAGCCACTGCGCCGCTTCGCGGAGAGAAGATCGAAGGGCCGATGATCCGGCCTTTGCCCTTCAGCACCTGAATCTTGTGCTTGCGCATCAGATACTGTACCCCCTGATGAAGCTGCTCCACTACCGCTTCCTTGCGCTGCTGCACTTTGGGGAACACCAGCTTGGTGCCCGTAGTCTCTATACCGTAGCTTTCGCTCTCGTTGATTTCAGCCAATACCTCTGCACTGCGCAGCAGTGATTTGCTGGGAATACAGCCGCGGTGCAGGCAGGTTCCGCCCAGCTTGTCCATTTCAATAACGACAACAGATTTGCCCAGCTGCGCAGCGCGAATCGCTGCCACATAACCGCCGGTGCCTCCGCCAAGTATCGCTACATCACAGGTCATTGTCATGATATGTATCCTCCAGTCATTCCTCTTGAATTCAATTCAATCTCTTATATTGTACTCTCTTTCGAGAGTAATACAAAACTTACAAACGTCATGTATTCATGGACTTTTGCAGGTTAAAGCGTTATCATATGGGTGAATTCAAACGGCTGCGAAGAGGAGCGACTGTGATGAAACTGCTGATTTCACGCTTCATTGCCATCCTTATTCTGGTGATTCCCGGCCTCCTGGCGATGACGGGCTTCCTGATGATGAAAGATGATCTGTTCAATTATTTTGCCATGCATGGCGATGAGACTGCTATTCCCAAATTTGCGTGGCTGCATTTCGGCGGCGGACTGCTCTTGTTCCTGGCGGGCATGACCTTCCTGGGCGGCTGGATTCTGACCCGTGACCGCAAAAAGAACTACGTAGGCCCCCGCTTCCGGGAGAAGCAGCAAGCACAGCAGCCCCCGTCTTCCGAAGCCCGCTCCTAATCCTATAACTGAAACAGGGGATGTCTCAAGCCATGAACGAATCGGCTGCTGAGACATCCCCTGTTGGTTATTGATCACACCCGCTATTAGCCCCAAACTGGCAAAATCTAATGTACCAAATACAGCAGAATGCCATTTACCACTCAAAAATCGGATTTCTATTGCACAATATACAGTTACCTTAGCTAATTAGCCGCAGTAGCCTTTACTTCATTAGTCTGTACGCATTAGCCTCAGCACAGCCTTCGTTCATCCTATTCCTCAAAATCACCCTCACACCCGTCCTATCAAAAGCCCGTGCTCCGCTCACTCCCCAGCCGCTTCCTTGCTCCCCCGCACCAGCTCGCTGTAAAGACCGCCCTGCTTCAGCAGCTCCTCATGCGAGCCCTGCTGAAGCAGACGTCCGCCCTCAAGCACCAGAATGCGGTCAGCAGCGCGGATCGTGCCCAGCCGGTGGGCGATCACGAAGCTGGTCCGGCCGCGCATCAGCGCCTGGAGCCCTTCCTGAATCTTGATCTCAGTCACCGTATCGATGCTGCTCGTCGCCTCATCCAGTACCAGCATGGACGGATTCGCCAAAATTGCCCGGGCAATAGCCAAGAGTTGCTTCTGCCCCTGGCTGATACCGCTGCCATCTACAGACAGCATCCGGTCGTAGCCGTCCTGGAGTCGCATAATGAAGGCATGGGCATTGGCCAGCTTCGCGGCCTCCTCCACCTCTTCATCGGTTGCATCCAGCCTGCCGTAGCGGATATTATCGCGGATCGTACCTTTGAACAGGAAGGAGTCCTGCAGGACGAAGGCCATATGACTGCGCAGACTTTCACGGGTGACCGTTGACAGCTCCCGCCCGTCCAGCGTAATGCTGCCCCGGCTCGGATCGTAGAAGCGGGACAGCAGGCCGATTAGTGTCGTTTTGCCAGCACCGGTAGGTCCGACCAGCGCAATCATCTCCCCTGGCTTCGCCTCGAACGTAATTACCTGGAGCGTATCGGCTCCACCTTCATAAGAGAAGGACACATCCGTGAACTTTACGGCTCCCTCCACATGTTCCAGCTTCACCGCCTCGCCTTCATCCCGGGCCTCCGTCTCCTCATCCAGCACCTCGAAAACACGCTCCGCCCCGGCGATAGCCGACAGCAAAGTGTTCCACTGGTTCGCCAGATCATTCAGCGGCCGGGTGAACTGACGCGCATATTCGGCAAAAGCAATAATAATCCCCACCGTCACGAGCCCGCGGATGGCAAGCAGCCCCCCGACTCCGGCCACGATGGCAAAGCTCAGATTGTTCAGACCATTCATCAGCTTAGGAATAAAGCCCGAAATCGATTGTGCCCAATACCCCGACAGCATAATCCGTGTATTACGCTCTCTGAAGCTGGTGATCACCCGCTCCTCCTGCGAGAAGGCTTTGATAATCCGTTGCCCGGACAAGGTCTCTTCGATGAACCCGTTCAGCTCACCCATATTGCGCTGCCGCTCTTTGAACAGCGGTCCGGTCCGCCGGGTAATCCAGCGCATGCCCAGCATCATCAGCGGTACCACAATGAAGGTCAGCAGCGTTAGCAACGGGCTGAGCCACAGCATCACGCCTACCGTTCCCACCAGCGTCAGAATACTGGAAAAGATCTGAATGGCCGAGCTGTTCAGCGTCGAGCTGATATTCTCAATATCATTGGTCAGACGGCTCATAATCTCCCCCTGCTGCCTGCGGTTGAAGAAGGAGATCGGCAGACGGTGCAGGTGCGAGAACAGATCGGTCCGCATCCGGTAGACCGTCTCCTGGGCCACCTCGATCATCCAGACATTTTGCAGCCAGGAGACCAAAGAATTCAGCAGGTAGACGAGCGCCAGAACCAGCAGGAAGACAGCCCACGTTCTGCCACCCTCCCCGCCGAGATAATCGTCCACTGCCCGGCTGATCAGGTAAGGTCCAAGGAGTGACAAGGCTGAGCTTAGCAGAACCATGAACAGCACTAAGATCAGCTTTGTCCGGCGTTCGGCGAGATACGTCCATATGCGGCCTAGTGTGCCCGACCAGTTCTTGGCCTTCGCCTTCGGCTTCCGGCTGCCCATCGCCCCGAAGATTTTGGCTTCGCCGTGGCCTACCTCCAGCTTCGGATAGCGGAACGGCTCAATGAGTGCTTTGAACATGCTGCGCCTCCCCTGTCTGCGATTGATAGATTTTGCGGTACAGTGCGGACTCATCCATTAGCTCGGAATGGGTCCCCTGCGCAATCAGCCGGCCTTCGTCCAGCAGCAGAATCAGATCCGCTGAGGCGGTTGAGCTGATTTTCTGTGTGATCAGGAAGGTCGTGCAGGACAACTTCTTCAATTCTGCCAGCAAAAGTCCCTCCGTAACCGCATCAAGCGCACTGGTACTGTCATCCAGAATCAGAATCGCCGGTCTGCGCACCAGCGCCCGCGCAATGCTCAGACGCTGCTTCTGCCCGCCCGACAGATTAACTCCGCGTTGCCCGAGGGCAGTATCGTAGCCCTGCGGCAGCGCTGCAACTGTGTCATGAATCTGGGCTGCCGCCGCTGCCTGCTCAATCTCTGCCTGACTCGCCGCTGCATTTCCCCAGGCTATATTCTCCCGGATTGAGCCGGTGAACAGGAGCACCTCCTGCGGTACATAGCCAATAGAGCCCCGTAAGGTCTGCATATCCATCTCCGTATGCTTCTGTCCGTCCACCAGGATGCTGCCGCTGCCGCATTCATACAGCCGGGGAATCAGCGTTACCAGAGAGGTTTTGCCGGAGCCGGTCGCGCCCATAATTGCCACACGTTCACCCGGCTGCAGCGAGAAGGAGATGTCCTCCAGAACCTTAATGTCACTGCCGGGATAGCTGAAGCTGACCTGCTGGAATTCAACCTTGCCTTGGGCAGCCGACGTTAGACCTTCTCCTGAAGTCATGCCCAGCTCGCCCGGACCTTCGCTTGCCGCCATCACTTCAGCGATCCGTCCGGATGATGCCCGTGCGCGGGAGAAGCTTACCATGATCCAGGATAGTGCTGACAGCGCTCCCATCGTACGCAGCGAGTAGTTAATGACGGCAACCGTCTGCCCCAGCGTAGCATCCCCTGTAGAGATCTCAATTCGCCCAAACCACAGCACGGCCAGAATCCCGGCATTGACGATGATCATAATGAACGGTGTTGAGGTCTCGGTGAGCCTCAGCGCAGCAACAGTCGATCTCATCAGCTCTCCGCTGAACGTTGCGAACCGCCCGATCTCATGGCCCATCCGCACAAATACACGAATCAGCCGGATTCCGGTCAGATTCTCCTGAATAACCCCATTCACGCCGTCAAGCCTCGTCTGCACATTGCGGAACAGCTCGGACGCCCTGCGCATCAGCCAGATCATAAATATCACCAAGAACGGCAGGGTCACGGTCAGCAGCAATCCCAGCTTGATATGTACAACAAGCGCCATAATCACGCTTCCGATCACAACCAGCGGAATACGGGTCATGAACCGCAGCCCCATGAATATCGTATCCTGTATTTGTGTTACATCCCCAGTAAGGCGGGTGATCAGGGATGAGGTAGGGAAGCGGCTAAAAATATCGTAAGAGAACGACTGTACCTTTTCATACAGTTTGTCACGCAGGTCGAACGCGAACCCCTGACTGGTATGCGATGCAAAAAAGGAGCTGAGTATTCCCGCCACAAATGCCACAGCGGCACTCCCGACCAGCACACCGCCCCACAGCCAGACGACAGCCGTGTCCTGTTGCCGGATACCGTCATCAATGATTTTGGAGATCAGCAGCGGCTGCGACAGCTCCACGGCCAGCTCAATCAGCATCATGACCAGCGCGGCAATGGCGGCGACCCGGTATTTTTTAAGAAAAGTCAACATTAGCTTCATCGAAGATACCCCATTTGCTTATTCGTAGAGCGCATCCCGCAGGCGGGTAGACATGGCAGAGCCCTGTCCCGACTTCAAAATGACCCGGCGCAGTGCCTTGTTGCTGCGGTTCAGCTCAGTGAGCTCGGCCAGCATGTCTTCCAGTAAATTCTCCGTACCCGGGATAAGCTCCCCCTTCTCCCGCAGTGCATGGATCCGTTCCTTGTATTGCTCCAATTTCTCTGTCACCTGACTAACTTCCCTTCTGTTCACTATATTCTCCTGCTGAAGACACAATTGCGTTCATTATAGCACATCCCGGGCGGAAACAATGTTTGCACTGGCTACTCCGGCCCCGAGTATGATACTCTAGTAAGGTCGATTTTTTGGTCGTGTAGCAGATTAGCTGAACAGTGAAAGGATAGATGGACGTGGCACAATTATTTTTCAGGTATGGAGCTATGAACAGCGGCAAATCCATTGAGATTCTCAAGGTTGCCCATAATTATGAAGAGCAGGGCAAGTCGGTGCTCCTCTTCACACCTTCCATTGATAACCGGGATGAAGTAGGATACATCTCCTCCCGGATCGGACTGCGCAAGCAGGCCATTCCGATTGATGAGCATACAGATATGTACAGCATCGTCAAAAATAGTCTGCCGAAGCCCCACTGTGTGCTGATCGACGAGTGCCAGTTCCTGAGCAAGGACTGCATCCTGCAGCTGGTGCGTATTGTGGATGAGCTGGACATTCCGGTGATGGCCTTCGGCCTCAAAAACGATTTCCAGAACAATCTGTTCGAAGGCAGCAAATATATGCTGATCTACGCTGACAAGATTGAAGAAATGAAGACCATCTGCTGGTTCTGCGCACGGAAAGCCACCATGGCGCTGCGCGTCGAGAACGGAAAGCCGGTATACAGCGGCAAACAGATCCAGATAGGCGGCAATGAAGCCTATTACCCGGTCTGCCGTAAATGCCACAAGAATCCTCCATTGTAAAATACCCTAATATACAACATTAAAACGCACTCCAGCCCTAATCCGGCCGGAATGCGTTGTTTGTTCTCCCGTCTATTGAACCGCTTGAAGCGCCTTATGTTCATCCTCCTTGCGGACGAACAGTTCATACTGTATCGTAGCCTTTCCGCCGAAGTTAGCACGCCGTGTCGTCTCTCTCATCCCGCCGTTAATCCGGGAACGGTGCGGGATGCCCTCTGCCGCAAGGCCGCTTTTGACCCGGAAATATTGTCCCTGATCGAAAGTAGTGTACACTAATGTGCGCTCCCTCGGGACGAAGAAGTGCCAGAAGCCTCTAAGTAAGCCCACATGCGTCACCTCCCTTTAGTTCAGATAACGTTCATTAAGAATCCGCAGATGATGCCGCTCATGTCCGATGATCAGACAGAGCTGCGCACGCACAGACATGGCAATCCCGCCAAAATTCCCTGTACGGGCATATACGTCCTCCGCAAGACTATCTGCCAGCGCCAAGGTGGACTCCCGGACGATCCGGTAGTGCGCAATCATCTCTTGCAGCGTGAAGCGGTCGAACGCCCCGGCAGCCGCATAATCATTCTCCTCATAGCCGGGCAACGGCGCCTGCTCCCCCCTCGCAAAACAAAGCAACCGGTAAGACATAATGCGGTCATTATCCGTCAGATGCCCTAGCATCTCCTTGATACTCCACTTCCCCGGGGCATAGCGGTAGGCTCCTTGCTCTTCTGTCAGCCCGCCAAGCAAAGTCAGCACCTGCTGAGTCTGCTCTCTTAGAATGACGCTCAGCTCTCCTTCGGGCGGCACCAATGTAATATATCTGGACTGAAATTCGGTGTACTCCCCTTGCGCAGGACGCTGATTCATGGTAAAAACCCCTCTCCAATCCAATTTTTAAGAAATATTTGCCGGAATGTGTCAAAACCTGTTGTTGTATCCTAGCCTATTATGTATAATATCACCAGGATTACAGATTTGTTAATCTATCTCCCGGGAGTGTAAGCATGCTGGATTTTGTGCTTTATATGGTGTTTTCTATCTTGGAAGCATACGCTATGTTTTATTTAGCTTTCAAAGTTTTTAAGATTGATGTTTTCCATATAGAAATGATATTTGCAAGTTTTATAATGGCATTCCTTTCATTTGTAATTCGTGTGAACTATTCTTGGGTAGAGTTAGACATAATTGTACAATATCTCTTAATTTTTTGTTTCTTATGGCTACTTTTTAGAATTCATATATTTTATTCAGCAATACTTACAGGCATGACCTACCAAGCTTACACATTTATTCAGTTAATTTACGCACTAATATTTAATAAATTCGGTTTATTATCAAGTCAAACATTCTACGGCTTAGATATTACTACGTATTTTTTGCAATTCCTCACAGCTTTGACTGCTATAATAACAGGTTATTATGTTGGATATAAGCGTAAAGGATTTGATTATGTTCCAGATAAACCCAATGGGATTGTCATAATTAGCAAACGCGAAAAAATACTTTTCATTCTAAATTTACCAACTGTAGCAGTTGTAATTTCTATTATGCATCTATTTGATTCTGGTTACTTTCTGGCTCTACCAGTTATATATTTCACCCTTATGTTTTGTTATATTTACTTATCTTATACGAAGGACAGAAGCGGTCATGAATATATTAAGCAATAAAATTGCTTCAATTATTAAACAAACGAATCCTCAGGAGACTAGCTCTATTGAAATTATGCAATATTCCCTTAATATAATTTTAAACAGCTTGGTCATTATCATATCATCCTTGCTCATTGGATGGTTTACAGGAAGTGTTGGAGAAACCGCAATTGTTCTTTTTGGCTTTGCCTTTCTAAGATTTATGTCTGGCGGTAAGCATCTTAAGACTGCAACAGCCTGTAATGCCATATCTATCACATTATGTTCATCCCTACCACACCTTTCTTTTTTAATCGAGAATCAATTGTGGATAATTAATTTATCCTCATTTATTATTATGCTTATTTTTGCACCTAATCCTGATGCCAATGTAAGAATCCCTCTACGCATTTATCCATTCTTGAAGGTGATTTCCTTAATGATGGTAACATCAAATTTCTTCATTTGTTCGTCTGTCCTCGGATTGGCTTTCTTTGCTCAATCCTTAACAGTAATATCTTTACCTAAAAGGAGGGTCTGAATTGAAACAGAAACTAGCACGCATTGCATCCAAAGCCCTGACATCATCAGCCCATGTATTTGCTTCAGTACTAAAATCTTGGATTCACAGTCCGGAAGCACCAAAAGAATTACGTAAGTAATTACACAAGGATGGGGAGTACATGCGTGTCTTACTAAACGACGGCTCTTCCCGCAGTATCCGGGAGGAGGAGATATTGTATTTCTCTAACCACAAGAATACGATATTCGTCCATACGAAAGAAGGCGAATTTGTTCTCCCTACCACTCTTTCCGATTTGTATGCAGCTTACGGAGGCATGGGCTTTGAACGTCTTGACCGCAGCAATGTAGTCAACATTGGCAATATTGACGGTTATGATCCGGAACGGAAGATTGTTCTGTTCAATCAAGGGGAACAATTTGCTACTGTATCAGAGTCCAATGAAACACGTATCCGCAGATTTCTAGCTTCAAGGAAAAACGAATCACCGTCATAGACTAGCAGCGATCCTCCAAAAAGAGGGTCGCTGCTTTTTTATAATCATATACGGCTACAAATTCAATCATTATCACATATTATCCAACATATGTAAAGTAAAATTCACAGGGCGAATACCAGCAGACGGATTATATTCCAGATGGTACCATTTACATAGAAGCATTTCATTAATATCTTAATTATCTTTCCCAACACTCTCAACCATGATGGAGGAATACAATGGAAACTTACTTTCATCCTTCTCCGCGCCCCTCATCACTTGAGCAATTGTCTGACGAACAATTAATGAACATCTACGAATTGGCGCTGGAAGCCAAGGCTTCGCCAGATTTTATCCAGATAATCAGGAACGTCCTCACTACGCGGAATATTTCAAAAACCCAACATCATTAGCATGCGAAGCTCTCCTTCCATAAGATATACTTGCACAGACGCCAAAAAACCATCCTCCACAGACAGTGCGGGGATGGTTTTTGGTGTGTAACAAACTTTTGTCTACTCGATAATTTCGGTCTTGAACACGTTCTCCAGCTTACCGCCGAGGCGCTTTTTCAGGGGAACCTTGATGTCGCGTCCCAGCTCTTTGAAGAAGGTCTCTGCGTCACATTTAACGTTCTGAGCCATGGCAATGACGGTTCCATCGGCAACGATATTCTGATTCACTTCTAGCGGCACATCTACTTCGATATCGTATTTTTTGGTCAGTGTCTTGATGTATCGTGCAAAAATCTCCAACAGCTCTTCGTTGTTGAAATTCTCGATCGCAGCTTTTCCTTTGCTGGTAAACTTCATATTGATTCTCATGTTTCTTATCCCCTTTTCTGTCTAACCATTTGTAGTTTGTTTATGGATCAAGATGAATAGATGGCTGCAAGAAAGGGCAACATTATTCATTTTGGAAGCACGTTATGCCGGGCCCTTCTTTACTTGTACACGCCCTTGATCTGTTGTACTTTGAACTGGGTGAATTCCTTCAAGGCCTGAATAACCTGGTCTTGTTCCTCTTCCTTCAGCTCATAAATACCTTCACGCAGCCATTCTCCGAATAAGTAAGCCTGACGCCCCTGGCGCGGCTGCCTGCGGAGGCTATCCAGACTTCCCTCGAATATATCGTTCAGCACATCGGTCAGGTTGTACTTCTCGATCTTCTCTATAACCATTCCTGCCCCATATTCCGTCTCATAAACGATTACCTCTTCAGAATCAAAGGAAACATATGACGTTTCTTTGTCTTCCTTCGCCCGGAATTCCTTCAGCTTGTTGAACGCCGTCTCGTAAATGTAGTCTTGGGACTGATTATGCTTAGGTAGCTTGTAGCCCTGTTTCAGGGTCTTGATGTACTCAATATCAGGCATATAGTCGGCCAAATGATACATCCGGTTCTTGAGATCCCCTCCGAGTGCTTCAATGATCTTATCCAGGTTATCCTTAAGCGGGATACTCTCTCCCCGTTCAATCTTGCTGAGCTGTGAATAGCTGATGCCGCTCTTCTCTTCCAGCCCCCTGAGGGTTAACCCGCGGGCCTTCCTGAAGTGCCGGATGAAATTCCCCAGCTCATCGGGGTAATTATCGAAATCGTTCATAAGAGCCACCTCTACCTATATCATAACACAAGACAACAATTTGTGTTTCATAATAACAATTGTTTGTGTAAATTCTTTGGATCAGAATCGTAAAAACCTCCACATCCCCTTAATTTCTGGAGTTAATTCCCATAAATGAGAGCCGTTCCGATCCGTTTTCCTTATTCTCTCAAATACACCCCGATCTTATCCGATATTAACTAATGTAAACTTAATACCACAATTGGAGGAATGTTCATGTCTTACACAATGGAAGTCAATATTGCAAAAAACCAGGTAATCGTCAAAGCCTACGGCCTGACTGAGAGTGATGTACCCGCCTACATAGCAGATTTTGAAAATGCTCTGAAGCAGCTGAAGCCGGGCTTTACCGGAGTAACCGATGTGACAGGTTCCCCAACTGTGCTAGCGCCTGAAGTAGCCGCAATGCTCGCCCCGACCGGTGACCGAGCGATAGAAGCAGGGGTAGGCGGCTGGGTATACGTCGCAGACTCCCCGGTCTGGAAAATGCAAATGAAAAGACTGTTCGGCAAATTCGCCGTGCATTACCCTACATATCAAGAAGCCGATGCTTACCTTAGCAGCCTGGGCAACCAGTCCGTTAATTAGTTTGGAGGAGGAATTCTCTTGTTACCCATCTCTTCAACTTCTTCACCGGGCGCTATCTCCGTTACGGGTACCAGCAATCAGTCCCAAGCCAGATCCCGCGACAAAGAAATTCAAAGCCTGATCAAACAAAAGGCCAATCTGAACGAACAGGTTGCGGCCATTAACTCCAATGAGAACTTGGACAAAAAACTGAAACAAGAGCGCGTACAAGCACTGAAAGCCTCTATCCAGGAGGTAGATTCGCAGATCACACAGATCAAAGCTGAGGAAATGCAGGAAAAGATGGAGAACAGCAAAGCCAAAACTACCAAGACCCAATCCACCGAGACGGCTTCATATTCAACTAACCCTAATTCGGATTCGATGCATGCGATTATCTCAAGCAGTATCACATATGACCGTATGGGGAAGCTGGTTAACCTTGGGAAGCAGCTGGACAACCAGACCAAGCCTATACAGAGTGAGATCAAGCTGGAGAGAGACCGTCTGGCCAACAATCCCACACATGATATCGGACGGCCCTACATGCTGGAGAATGCCGAACGTGTAGTGCTACAGACCAAGCGGGAGAAGATCCTGGATATGAAGTCCACCATCCACAGGATCAACAGCAAGATTTCGGAGTTAGCTTCAGAATTGCGGGAAGACAGCAGTGCGGCTGCACAGAACAATAATGTTCCAAGCTCACTCTCCCGGATTACAGATGACAGCGATGAGATCAATTCCTCCAACCCTTCTGCCAAAAGTAAACAATCCAACAGCCCCGCAGACAAGGACGCTCCTGGAGCCGCCAACCCGGTAACCAGCGC
Organism: Paenibacillus sp. FSL P4-0338; assembly: GCF_038002365.1. Lineage (NCBI taxonomy): Bacteria > Bacillati > Bacillota > Bacilli > Caryophanales > Paenibacillaceae > Paenibacillus > Paenibacillus sp. FSL P4-0338. Next base: position 2,744,004 of record NZ_JBBOCG010000001.1, read on the forward strand.
CACCCCAGCTTCACCTTCGCTGGATATTATGGTGTGACTGCACATGTACAAAACCGTTCCTTACCGGAACGGTTTTTACTTTGTTTACGAATTCACCACATATAATGACCCAGGTGTTTTTTGTTATTCCTTAATACCCCGGCCAAGGATGCCGCACACAATATAATATAGAGTCCCAGGAAAACCGGCATGGACAGGAATCCCTTACGCTCAACAATTCCCATTCCAATAAAAGTCATCCCTAATATGAGATAAGGCAGGACCATCCCTCTTTGGAAAGACGCCCGCTCCTCCTTACTCAAACTATCCCTAACATATTGCCGAAGGAACACATCTAGTCCGAAAAAATGACAAGCCGCTTGTGTGAGCATCCAGATCCCTAAAAAAATCTGCGCTATGATTTCTCCCACCTCCTTTGCTTATCCCTTTATTATAAACTAAAAAAGCCACTCGAATGAAGGAGTGGCTTGAACGTTGCATATTATTTATCATCATGATGCTTCTACTCAATGAGGACTGTCTCAGCATCATCCGCTTTTTAGCCACATATTTGTAGCCGTTTTTCGCATACGTTCTGAAGTTTTTATTCATTTCAAGACGGGTGCTCCCGCCTATCTGTCGTCAATTAGAGATTGTCTGTTTTCGATTACATTCCCATTTATTCACATACATCCGACCTGGGTTCAGTGAAACAAAATACCACTTGCTATTGGGGAATATAATTTCCCATTAGCAAGTGGTATTTATTATTATGCTATTCCTGCCCCTAACCCTTTCAAGACACCTTATGCTCAATCCGCAGCTTGTCGGCGACCATGGCAATAAATTCCGAGTTAGTTGGCTTGGATTTGGAGATATTAATGGTATAGCCGAACAGGTGGGAGATGCTGTCGATATTGCCACGGGTCCAGGCGACTTCAATCGCGTGGCGGATGGCGCGTTCTACGCGGGAAGGCGTGGTCTTGAACTTCTCGGCTATAGCCGGATACAGCGTCTTGGTGATGGCACCAAGGATCTCAATGTTGTTATAGACCATGGTGATGGCTTCACGCAGGTACTGGTAGCCTTTGATATGTGCAGGGACGCCGATTTCATGAATGATTGACGTAATATTCGCATCCAGGTTCTTGCCCTTGGACAGCGGAACCACATTACTGGAAGATCTGGAAGAAGAATAGCCGGACATGTTACCGGAAGTGCTCATGCTGCCCTGCGTACCGACCAGCTGGCGCACACGGTTCGCCAGAACCTCCATGTCAAACGGTTTCAGAATATAATAAGAGGCTCCAAGCTGAACGGCTCTCTGCGTAATATTCTCCTGGCCGAAAGCGGTCAGCATAATGATCTTGGGCTGCGGGTTCAGATCCATATCACGCAGGCGTTCAAGTACGCCGAGGCCGTCCAGATGCGGCATAATGATATCAAGAATAAGGACATCAGGGATCTTGCGTGCTCCGCTGAGCATCTGTAGTACCTCTTCCCCATTATAGGCAATGCCTGTCACGGTCATATCTTCTTGTTCAGTAATGTACTCTGCGAGCAAGTTCGTGAACTCCCTGTTATCATCGGCCAACAACACTTCAATATTCTGCACTGGCTGCTTCCTCCTTATATATCTGCTATTCAGAAAATAATGATCATCTTCTCTCCCTATAACTTTCGACATCAGATTTGAATATCCTTCTGTCGAAAATTATTTTTCTTTATTTTTTTTCGGTGTTGATTTATAATTGAATATTTTATTTCAGGTTTCGAGGATAATCGCTGCCCTTCGACAAAAAAATCTTAAGGCTAAACCGCCTTAAGATTGTATTGAAGCTCCTGATCCTGTTGAACCACACCGGAGTCCCTAAGCATCCACTCAATGAAGCAGCCATACCCTGACTTGGGATCATTGACGAATACATGGGTCACTGCACCGATCAGACGGCCGTTCTGGACAATCGGGCTACCGCTCATCCCCTGGACAATCCCTCCGGTCTTATCGAGCAGACGGGGGTCGGTGATGCGCAGCACCATGCCCTTCGTAGCAGGGGTCTGCTGACGGGCGACATGGATGATCTCTACGTTGAAGCGTTCGACCTGTTGACCATCGACGACAGTAAGAATCTGTGCGGGACCTTCCTTCACTTCAGTGCTCATGGCCACCGGAATCGGCTCCTGATACAGGCTGTGCTCAGGATTACGGGTCATTTTACCGAATATTCCGAAATCCGTGTTACTCTCCACATTCCCGAGAACCTGGCTTTCTTTCAGAAAACGAGCCCGTTTCTCCCCCGGATCGCCATCCTGGCTCTTGGAGATCGAAGTGACGCTGGACTGCACGATATGCCCGCTGCCGACCACAATCGGCGTACCTGTGTTCATGTCAGTGATGACATGCCCAAGGGCCCCGTACACACCCTGCTTCGGGGCATAGAAAGTGAGTGTCCCTACACCTGCTGCGGAATCACGGATGTAGAGCCCGAGCCGCCATACCTTGTCTGTGCGGTCATACGTGGGCTTCAGCTGAGCTGTGTGCTCTTTACCGCCGCGTTTGTAGATGATGCTTAAGGAATCATTGCTTTTGCCGGCCTCTTCGACCAGCCTTGCTACCTTCGATACCTCGTCCAGCTTCACCCCGTTGATGGAGATCATGAGATCGCCGGGCAGGATGCCGCTATTCTCGCCGGGTGAAATCTTGGACTGCTCCGATACTTCAATCAGATGATGACCTACAACCAGCACGCCTGCCGACTTCACCTTCACGCCAATCGTCTGACCTCCGGGGATGACCTTAAGTTCATTCTCGGTTCCCTGTACCGCCGTAAGCGGCTGATGTTCAAGCGGTGCTGCGTGGATCTGTGAGGGTCCCGTTATGCCTGATAAACTGAGAAAGAAGGCAAATAAAAGGCCGGGCATTAACTTCCTGAGGTTAGGCTTCAATGGCTGTCACACTCCCTTTTGCTTCTTTCGCTTGACGAAAAAGGTGGTCGCCAATTGCGTACCTATAAGATAACCTTGCCCCCAGGCTTTTATTACTGTCAATCATTGTCCCGCTTAGCTTGCAGCTGCCTTGCTGGCCTCGGCCAGACCCAGCATCTCCTGTGCGTGATGCAATGTTTTTTCGGTAATTTCCACACCGCCCAGCATCCGGGCCAGCTCCATTACGCGGCCTTCGGCCGAGAGGGAGTCCACCTCAGTCATCGTGCGTCCGTCTTCGACTTTTTTGGCAATCAGGTATTGATGATCCGCCATACAGGCCACCTGCGGCAGGTGGGTAATGGAGAACACCTGGCAGGTGGAGGACAGCTTATACAGCTTGTCCGCGATGGACTGGGCCGCACGTCCGCTGACCCCGGTATCCACCTCATCGAAGATAAGGACTGGAATCGCATCATGCCGCGCAAAAATACTCTTCATTGCCAGCATAATCCGCGATAGCTCTCCACCGGAGGCGATCTTGCCTAGCGGACGCAGCGGCTCGCCGGGATTCGGGGAGATCATGAATTCAGCGCTGTCGATCCCCTGCCGGGTCAGACGGTACCGCCGTCCCTGATACTCCATGCCGCGCGGATCTTCGAGCGTCTCCATCTTCACCTGGAGTGAGGTCCGTTCCATCTGCAGATCCTTCAGCTCTCCCTCGACCTGTGAAGCAAGATCCGTCGCACACTGCCGCCGCGCTCCGCTCAGAGCTTCGGCTGACTCCATTAAGATATGAAGCAGACCATCGCGTTTGGCCGTTAATTTCAGGATATATTCGTCTTTATTCTCCAGAAGATCCGTCTCCCGCTCAATCTGCTGATAATACTCCAGAATCTGCTCTACGCTATCCCCGTATTTACGACGCAAGCCAGTAATCTGGTCCAGACGGTTCTCAATATCATCCAGCCGCGCCGGATTGAATTCGATCTCTTCACGGTAGTCGCGCAGCTGAAACGCCGCATCCTCCAGCTGGTAATACGCCGACTGCAATTGCTCGAAGACTGCCCGCAGACCTTTTTCGTCATACCGCACCGCATCTTCAAGCCTGGAGATTACATTACCAATGGACTCCAGCCCTTGCCTGTCATACAGCAGCTCGTATGCGCCGGATACTGAATCCATCATTTTCTCGCTGTGGGATAGTTTTACCCGTTCTTCGGCAAGTAATTCATCTTCTCCCGGTTTTAGTCCCGCAGCAGAAATTTCCTCCAGCTGAAAACGGTACAAATCCAGCATCTGATACGCCTTTTGGCTGGATTCCTGAAGTTCCCGAAGTTCTTTTTCCACTTTGGCGAAGGCTGTATATTTCTCCTGATAATCTGCCTTGAGCGGTCCGATCACCGCTTCCCCATAGGTATCCAGCAGGCCCAGGTGACGTTCAGCCTTCAACAGGTTCTGATGCTCATGCTGTCCATGAATATTGACCAGTTGCTCCCCGATTTCGCGCAGCATGCTCAGATTGACCATCTGACCGTTCACGCGCGAAGTACTCTTGCCCTGGGAGGTAATCTCCCGGCGGATCACCAGATGCTCCTCACGTTCTGCCCCAATGCCCAGCCGCTCCAGCGTATCCCAGACCGGATGGCTTCCCGGCAGACTGAAAAGCGCTTCCATTTCGGCCTTCTCACACCCGTACCGGATGGAGTCAGCAGAACCGCGTCCCCCGGCAATAAGTGCGAGCGCATCGATGATAATTGATTTCCCGGCACCGGTCTCCCCTGTAAGGACATGGAACCCCGGATAAAAATGCACATCCACCGCCTCAACCACGGCCAGATTGCGTATAGACAATGTCTCTAACACGAATACAGCACCTCCGACAAGATGATTGCCTGTCTGCCCGCAGGCAGAACTACGATATATAGCCCATAATTTGTGAAATGACGTCCTTGCTGTCCTCCGGCTGGCGGCAGATAATCAGGATGGTGTCGTCTCCGGAGATCGTACCCATAATTTGCGGCCAGTCGATATTGTCAATCAGCGCAGCCACAGAATTGGCCGTTCCCGGCAGACATTTCATGACCACAAGATTCGCGGAATAGTCGATTTGTACAAAGTTGTCCACCAGCACCCGCTTCAGCTTCTGGGTGGGGTTGTAACGCTGGTCGGTGGGCAGGGAATACTTGTAACGTCCGTCATCCATCGGTACCTTAATCAGCAGCAATTCTTTGATATCTCGGGATACGGTAGCCTGGGTGACTTGAAAACCCGATTCCCGCAGCGCCTCCACCAGATCATCCTGGGTTTCGATTTCCTTTTGCGAGATAATTTCTCTAATCTTGATATGCCTGTGTCCCTTCATTGTTGCCTCCCGTATTTATATAGTGCTTAACTGGATTCTCCGTCGTCCTTGCCGAAATTAATTACATGAATGTTGGAAGTCACCGTATCCACATAGAGTACCCCGCTGCAATCCGGGTAGATCAGCAGATAGGGGAGGATGTAGTCCCGGAGTCCGCTGCCGGTGAATTCAAGCTCCTTGCGGGGGCGGGACAGGATGACCAGATAGTAATGCTCCTCATTCCTGGTGGCTACGTAATCAATGAACAGCCTGCTGTACATCGGTGCCCCATTCACCTGAAAAGACAGCGGAATCTTCAGCTTCCCGCCGATGACCTCATACCCTGCATCCTCCAGCAGAGCGATGGATGGATGGGACTGAATGACCTTGTTGATCGGCACCCGGTCCTTCATGAAGGACCCCGGAGACCCCTGCAGCCAGATATAGATTCTATAAAGGATAAAGATTGCCGCCGCCAGTCCTATAAGTGCCACTACAGCCTTGTCCGAGCTCGCCACTCCCATCACCTCGGTGAATCTATTCGCGTGCCGGCGGGTAAAATCCTGCTTCTGGCCGACAATCTGCCGCTAATTCCGGTTCGGGGAGACCTATAAAATTGTTATCTTTGCAGCAAAAGAAACTCATCTCTTCGATGAGTTTCCATGGCCCGCAGCGCTGAAGGTTGCATTCGCTTCCTTAATGACGGAGTCGGCAAGCGCGGCGAAATTATTCGGCTGTGCTTCAGCCGCAGAAGTCTCCTGCGCTGAAGGCTGCTCCGCAGCCTCAGCAGGCAGCAGCTTCCAGTGTGCCAGAAATTCGATATTACCTTCCCCCCCGGTAATAGGGGAATACGTCAGTCCTGCAAGCGTGTAGCCCAGTTCGGCTGCCATGGTCAGTACGTTTACCAGCACCTCCCGGTGAACAGCCGGTTCGCGCACGACTCCAGACTTGCCCACCTTCTCGCGGCCGGCTTCGAACTGCGGCTTAATCAGCGCAGCGATATCAGCAGGACGGTTCAGCAGCGCCATAAGCGGCGGCAGGATGATTCTCAGTGAAATGAAGGAGACATCGATACTTGCAAAGTCAGGTACCGGTCCCTTCAAATCTGGCGGGGTCATGTAACGGAAGTTGGTCTGCTCCATTACGGTTACCCGATCATCATTACGCAGGCTCCAGTCGAGCTGGTTATGTCCCACATCGATCGCGTACACATGGGCCACGCCGTTCTGAAGCGCACAATCGGTGAAGCCTCCTGTTGAGGAGCCGATATCCAGCATGTTGCGGCCGGTCAGCCCGATGCCGAACTGCCGTAAGGCCTTCTCCAGCTTCAAGCCGCCGCGGCTGACATAGGGGTGTAGTGCTCCCTTGACTCTGAGGACAGAGCTGCGGAGCACCTTCATCCCCGGCTTTTCAATCCGTTCTTCGTTCGCAAGCACCAGGCCCGCCATGATGGCAGCCTTGGCCTTCTCACGGCTGTCGTAGAAGCCTTGCTCCACCAACAGCACATCAATTCGTTCCTTAGGGTGTTCCATGTTCATCTCCCGATCACTTCGGTCAGCCCTCCGCCCCTACCCTTACGAGGTAGAGGTTGACTTATAGGTATAAGTGCTGAGCCCCTTCATTGACTTAATACGTGCGCATACGGCTTCAACGGTAAGCCCGGTCTCCTGCCGCTGCTCCTTGATGGACCCATGCTCGACGAAAATATCCGGCACTCCCATCAGGTGAACATGTGCATCATATATTTCATGCTCTGCAAAGAACTCCAGCACCGCACTGCCAAGGCCGCCGGCCTGGCTCGCTTCTTCCAGCACCACCATACCCGTTCCGGCATGTGCCAGATCAAGCAGCATGGTATTATCCAGCGGCTTCAGGAAGCGCGCATTGACTACACCGATCTGAATACCTTCACGCTTCAGCACTTCCGCCGCCTCTTCGGCCACCTGAACCATCGGGCCGCAGGCAAGCACGGCATAATCTTCTCCGGGACGCAGACGTTCCCAGGTGCCGATAGGCAGACTGTGCAGCTCAGCATCCAGAGCCACACCCGTGCCGTTAATCCGCGGATAACGGTAAGCAATCGGTCCTTCATTATAGTCCAGCGCCGTCTTCATCATGTGGCGCAGCTCATTCTCATCCTTCGGCATCATAAGCACCATGTTCGGGATATGACGCATAAACGCGATATCGTACACGCCCTGATGGGTCTCCCCGTCTGCGCCGACAAAGCCCGCACGGTCAATGGCGAACATAACATTAGCATTATGGCGGCAAATGTCGTGAACGATCTGATCATAAGCGCGCTGCATGAAGGTGGAGTAGACGGCAAATACCGGCTTCATGCCTTCCATAGCCAAGGCCGCACATAAGGTGGCGGCATGCTGCTCCGCAATCCCGACATCAATCATCCGGTCCGGAAATTCCTTGGCGAACGGGAATAGTCCAGAGCCGCCCGGCATCGCCGGTGTTACGGCAACCAGCCGCTTATCCTGATGCCCCAGCTCGATTAACGTCTGTCCGAAGACTTCCGTGTACATCGGATTGCCGACTGCTTTAAGAACCTGACCGGATTCGATTTTGTAAGGGGAAATTCCGTGCCATTTATAGGAATCGACTTCCGCCGGTTTGTAGCCCTTGCCTTTGGTGGTAAGGACATGCACCAGGACAGGCCCGGATACATTATCCGCCTGATGGAAGGTGTCGATCATCTTCTCCAGATCATGACCGTCCACGGGTCCAAGATAGGTAAATCCGAGTTCTTCGAACAGAACACCGGGTACCAGCATGTTCTTCAGGCCGTCCTTCACATTCTGCGCAGTCTTCGCCAGCCGGCCGCCAATGGCCGGAATTTTCTTCAGCAGGCCTTCGACCTCGTCCTTAGCCCGCAGATAATGACGGTCCGAACGGATCTTGCTCAGATAGTTATGCATCGCTCCTACATTCGGTGCAATGGACATTTCATTGTCGTTCAGGATCACCATGAGCTTGCGGCGCTCATGCCCGATATGGTTCAGCGCTTCAAAGGCCATTCCGCCGGTGAGGGCGCCATCGCCGATAACGGCAATTACCTTATTGTCTTCACCCTTGAGGTCACGGGCCATCGCCATGCCCATTGCCGCAGACAGAGAAGTGCTGCTGTGTCCGGCTTCCCAGACATCATGCTCACTCTCCGAACGTTTGACGAAGCCGCAGAGTCCGCCCTGCTTGCGCAGGGAATCGAACCGGTCCTGACGGCCGGTCAATATCTTGTGGACATACGCCTGATGCCCTACATCATAGATCATCTTATCCCGGGGACTGTCATAGCAGTAATGCAGGGCCAGCGTGAGCTCCACGACTCCCAGATTGGATGCGAGATGTCCCCCTGTTACTGACAGCTTCTCGATCAGAAACTGGCGGATTTCCTCCGCAAGGGCAGCCAGTTCCCCGACTGATAAAGATTTTAGCTCCTGAGGATCATTTATTTGTGGAAGCAGCACGAGTATTCCCCGCTTTCCTAGATGTTGTAAAATATAAACCCCATTATAACACAAACGAAACGGCTGCTGAAACACAGCCGTTTGCCGAATCTTCATTTAGTGGTCACGTGACATCAAATAATCTGCAATTTCCAGCAGCCGGGACGGGTCCTGGAACCCTCCTTTTAGGATCGCCAGATGCGCAGCAGCCGTAAGTTGCTTCACCTCTTCGCGCGAAGCTTCAAGGCCGATGAAATACGGATAGGTCACCTTCTGCTGTTTGATATCACTGCCGGTCTTTTTGCCCAGCTTGCTCTCATCACCGATGAGGTCCAGAATATCATCCTGAATCTGGAAGGCCAGACCGATCTGTGTGCCGAACCGGCGCAGGGCCTCCAGCTGCCCCTCATTCGCACCGGCGATTCTGCCGCCCGCAAGCAAGGAGAAGATCATCAGATCGCCAGTCTTGTGCAGATGAATATACTGGAGCTGCTGCAGGTCGGTCATTCCCTGCTCGCCTTCCATATCGGCTACCTGACCGCCGACCATACCGCGCGGGCCTGCCATCTCAGCCAGATCCTCCACGATGGACAACACGCGCTCTGCCGGAACCCCATGCTTACGGGAGGCTTGTACCACACTGTAGAACGCATGGGTCAGCAGCGAATCCCCGGCCAGAATGGCCATCGCTTCCCCGAAGACCTTATGGTTCGTCAGCTTGCCGCGCCGGTAATCATCATTATCCATCGCCGGAAGATCGTCATGAATCAGAGAATAGGTATGCACCATTTCAATCGCAGCTGCTACAGGCAGCGCAGCTTCACGGCTGCCGCCCAGCGCTTCGCACGCGGCGGTGACGAGCAGCGGCCGCAGGCGCTTACCACCAGCTTGCAGCGAGTATTCCATCGACTCTCTTAGGACCTGGGGGACGTCCCACTGCTCTGGTACGACCCCGCTTAGAGCAGCAGCAACCCAGCTGCTAACGTCAGCTATATACTGCTCCAGCGGTTCGCGGCCCTGCGGCCCCGCCGCCCCGCCGGATGGCTCAAGCTCAGAATGACTCATCGCTATCGCCTTCCAGCCGGCTGCCGAACGGCTTCTTGCGCAGTTCGCCATCCTCCACGGTGATCATCTCAATCTTGCGCTCTACCTGCTCCAGCTTGCTGCCGCATAGCTGCGAGAGCTTCATTCCCTGCTGGAATAAATCAATCGCCTTCTCCAGGGGAACGTCACCATGTTCAAGCTCACGCACGATACCCTCCAGGCGCTCCATGGCTCCCTCAAAATCCAGTTCAGCTTCCTTCGCCATTCGCTTTGCCATCCTCCTTCATTCCCCATACGTGGCAGTTTAGTTGTCCGTCATTAAGCTTTATGTTGACCACATCGCCAAGCTCTACTTCCTTCAGCGATTTGATTACACGCTGTTCCTTCTCGTCATACACGAGGCTGTAGCCCCGCGACATGACCTTAAGCGGGCTGAGCGCATCCAGATGGCGCAGCTCCGCCCCGAACCGCGCACGCTTATCTGCAAGGCGCGCCTGCATGGCCGCCGTCAGCTCACGGGTGAGGCCATCCGTGCGCCGGCGGGCAGCGCTGACGCTGCTCAGCGGATGGAAGCGCTGCAGGCTCTGGTGCAGCAGCGCACTGCGCCCCTGCGCGCGGCTGTGCCTTGTCTCTGCTGCGCGGAGCAGGGCCGCGCGCAGCATATCCAGCCGCTGCGCGTGCTGGGCCAGCTGCCGGCGGGGGCCGGCCAGCGCCAGCGAGCGCTGCAGCGCAGCGAGGCGTTCGCCGCCGCGCTGCGAGCGGCGCAGCAGCGCTTGGCGCAGCCGCTGCCGGGCCATGCGCAGCTGCCCGGCCAGCTCGGCTGCGCTCGGCACAGCGAGCTCTGCCGCTGCCGTAGGGGTGGCCGCCCGGAGATCGGCGGCGAAATCGGCGATCGTGAAGTCGGTCTCGTGGCCCACAGCCGAGATGACCGGAATCCCGGAGGCCGCTATCGCCCGGGCGACGGCCTCTTCATTGAAGGCCCACAGCTCCTCCAGGGAGCCGCCGCCGCGCCCGACAATCAGCACATCGGCCTCTCCCATAGCATTCAGGTTCTGGATGGCCTGTACAATGGACGGGCCAGCCCCCTTACCCTGCACTAGTACAGGGTAGAGCACAATCGCAACCTGCGGATAACGGCGCTGCAGGGTGATGATGATGTCCCTCACAGCAGCTCCTGTCGGGGAGGTCACAACCCCGATGCAACGCGGGAATTGCGGCAGCGGACGCTTGCGCTCCGCTGCGAACAGGCCTTCCTTCTCCAGCTTGCTTTTCAGCTGCTCGTAAGCCAGATACAGGCTGCCGATTCCGTCAGGCTGCATATGTGTCGCATAGAACTGGTATTGCCCGTCCCGTTCATATACGGTCACATTCCCCCTGGCGATTACCTTCGTGCCTTCCTTCGGCACGAACGGCAGCCGCGAGTTATGCGAAGCGAACATGATAGCTTTGATCCGGCTGCTCTCATCCTTCAGCGTGAAATACATATGCCCGCTTCCGTGATGGGTGAAATTCGAGATTTCACCGCGAATCCATACATCGGACAGCAGCGCATCCGAATCCAGCTTCATGCGGATATATTTGTTAAGCTCCTTGATGGAGTAGATCTGCCGCTCTGCCGCCATAAGTCCGGCCTACTTCAGGCCGCGGCGGCGTTTGGCCGCGATCAGCGTGTTGCTCATCAGCATAGTGATCGTCATCGGTCCCACTCCGCCCGGCACCGGCGTAATGAACCCGGCCACTTCCCGGGCACTCTCATAATCCACATCCCCGGCGAGCTTGCCTGTATCCAGACGGTTCATGCCGACATCAATCACAATCGCCCCCGGCTTCACGAACGAGGCATCGATGAAGTTAGCCCGGCCAATCGCTACCACCAGGATATCTGCCTGACGGCTAAGCTCAGCCATATTCGCTGTGCGCGAGTGGCACATGGTTACTGTGGCATTCTCACGCTGTAACAGCAGGGATACAGGCTTGCCGACAATATTACTACGGCCGATTACAACAGCATGCTTACCGGAGATGTCCGTACCTGTCCGCTTGATCAGTTCAATGACCCCGGCAGGCGTACAGGGAAGCAGACTGTCATCCCCGATGACGAGGTTCCCCACATTGACCGGGTGGAAGCCGTCTACATCCTTCTCCACCGAGATGGCGTCAATCACAGCCTTCTCTTCAATATGCTTCGGAAGCGGCAGCTGAACGAGGATGCCGTCAATATCGCTGCGGCCGTTCAGGTCTGCCACCAGTGCCAGCAGCTCCTGCTGGGTGGTAGCAGCATCGAGCCGGTGCACTTCGGAATGGAAGCCCAGTTCAATACAGGACTTCTCCTTGTTGCGCACATAGACCTGGGAAGCCGGATCTTCACCGACCAGAACGACAGCCAGACCCGGCTTCACGCCGCGCTCTGCTAAGTCTGCAACCTCCCGGGCAATTCCGATCCGAATGTCGTCCGATACCTGTTTACCGCTGATAATCGCTGCTGTCATGTAAGTCTCTCCCCTATTGTCTATTGAAGGCTTATAAGCCTGTTACTGCCGCTTGCTGCTCAATCTGAATCGAATCTGAAGCTGAACTACAGCTCAGCTCTAAGCGTGTCCACATCCTGAATCATTTTACCGAGGACACCGTTCACGAATTTACCGGAATCTTCTGTGCCGAAATGCTTGGCCAGATCAATCGCCTCATTGACAGACACCTTGGCTGGCACATCGCTGGCGAAGATCATCTCGAAGGTAGCCAGACGCAGAATCTGACGGTCTACGCGTGACAGGCGGCTCATCTGCCAGCCCTTAAGGTAATGCTCCAGCATATCGTCAATCGCCATTTTGTGCTCCCACACGCCGTTAACATGGGTAACTACATAAGCCTTAAGTTCAATCTCATCTGTAATGACGCGCTCGGTTTCGTTCTCATCCGCCGCTTCTTCAATCAGCATCTCAACCGCTTCAGTTACCTCAACATCGTTCATTTCCATCTGATACAGGCTTTGTACAATAATTTCTCTCGCTAAACGTCTCTTCATGTGTTCCTCCTACGAACTAACTTTCATTCTTGTTTTCGTTTATTTTGTTGTTTTTGATGTTACGCAATTCAACTACAATCATCGGAAATCGGACCATACTAGTACTTACATTTCCCTAAATGCGGATTTCAAACGAATTCAGCTTCCTAAGCCGCAAAAAAACCGCGCAGCCTTTCTTCCGCAGGTCAGCAACTCAAAGTAACGGGTTCCAGGCTTCCGGGAGAAAGACTATCGCGGTTCACTTGAAGGGACGCCAGCGTCCGGACAGCCGCTCTGCGATCTCCTGCCATTGAAACAGGGGACCCTGCGCGGTATCCTTTCGTTTGCCGAACGTATATCCGATGAACACTACCAGTGCAAAGAACAGCATATCCCAAAAACCGCTAATCAGATAAATCAATCCGAGAAAGACACCGAAGGCAACTCCGGTAATTCTACCCCCGTGACTTTCCCATACTTCTCTCCAGGACATAAGGGAAACTCACCTCTATTCCACTCGACTTTTGAAGCTTGGTGCCTGTGTGAGGTTAGCAATGTATACAGACACATCTGCAACCGGAATTCCGGTTGTCTCCTGCACGAAATCATGTACCTGGCGCTGTACATCCGTAGTTAGCAGCGGCAGCGAATGCTCGCCGTCGACGACCGCCCGGATCATAATCTCAAGACCCGCCTGTGAGACACGGATGCGTGATTTCAGGTCGCGGATGCCCTTCACTTTGCCCGCAGCCTTCAGACTCAGGTTCTCAATGGTCTCCATCGAGATCTGAATATCCCCGTATTCTGTTCGCTGATCCACAGACGGCAGGGATGCGCGGTCGCGGCGCAGGGAGATGTAGAAGAAGCGGATGCTCAGCAGGAACAGAATGACCGCCACCGAGATTGCAGCGATATAGACCGCCGGTCCGTCCGAAATCTCATACTTGTCCGGGATGATACCGCTTAAGAGGAGGATGGCAGTTACAGATAGTATTCCAATGCTTAAGCTGTAGAGGAACAGCAGAAGCCTGTCCAGAATTTTGGCCACGAGTCTCACAACCTCCTTAAATTAAGGTAAACCCTCGACGCACTGTCGGGGGTTTATGGAAGAACTGAACCCTTACTTCACGCGGATAACCGCATCCGTGTCCTCGCTCTTGTCAATGCTTGTATTGCTTTTGAACTGCACATCATGAATATGCACATTCACTTCCACAACGGTCAGACCGGTCATGGTTTCGATGGAGCGCTTAACATTGCGCTGAATTTCAGCAGCCACTTCCGGAAGACGGTAGCCGTATTCGATAATTACGGACACATCCACCGCAGCCTCGCGCTGTCCAACCTCAACCTTAACCCCTTTGGACAGGTTCTTGCGTCCGAGAAGCTCCACGATTCCGCCGGCGAAACCGCCGCTCATTCCGGCCACACCTTTCACCTCAACGGTTGCCAAACCGGCGATAACCTCGATCACTTCTGGAGCGATCTGGATTTCACCGATTTCCGTACGTTCAAATTCTGTCGGCAATGTACTCATTTGGACTTCACACCTTTCCAGCAAAAAAGTTGTAGGGGCACTTCAAGCGGGCAGTACGCCTATTATTAAACATACTATATCATTTGACGAACTTTATGACAAACCATGAGAAGCCGTCCTAAACTTCATACTCCTCAAGGAACTTGATATCGAAGTTCCCGTCCAAAAACACCGGATGCTCCAGCAGTCTCTGGTGGAATGAAATGGTGGTATGTATGCCCTCCACCGCAAATTCAGCCAGTGCACGCTTCATCTTGGCGACAGCCTCTTCCCGGGTCGGTGCCCAGACGATCAGCTTGGCAATCATGGAGTCATAAAAAGGTGAAATGGTATAGCCGGGGTAAGCTGCGCTGTCCACCCGTACACCGAGTCCGCCCGGAGGCAGATAGAAGCCGATTTTGCCGGGAGACGGCATGAAATTACGTTCAGGGTCCTCCGCATTGATCCGGCACTCGATCGACCACCCGTTGATGACAATATCCTCTTGGGTGAAGGAGAGAGTGTTACCTTCCGCCACAGAGATCATTTCCTTGATCAGATCTACTCTGGTAACCATCTCTGTCACTGGATGCTCCACCTGGATACGGGTATTCATCTCCATGAAATAGAACTGGCCGTCAGGCCCGAGCAGGAATTCAAGTGTGCCCGCCCCCGAGTAATTAACTGCATGCGCGGCACGGACAGCCGCTTGGCCCATCGCCTCACGGGTTTCCGGTGTCAGGATGGAGCAAGGTGCTTCCTCCAACAGCTTCTGGCGGCGGCGCTGCACAGAGCAGTCACGTTCACCCAGATGGACTACGTTGCCGTGATTATCGGCGATGATCTGAATCTCCACATGCTTCATGCCGGTCAGGAATTTCTCCAGGTAGACCCCGGCATTGCCGAAGGCCTTCTGAGCCTCCTGCTGGGCTGCGGTAATCTGCTTCACCAGTGACTCTTCATCCTCGGCAATACGGATGCCCTTGCCTCCGCCGCCTGCGGTAGCCTTGACGATGATCGGATACCCGATATCCCGTCCCAGCATCACCGCTTCTTCTATGTCGCCGACAAGCCCCTCGGAGCCCGGTATAATCGGAACCCCAGCCTGCTTCATCGTCTCCTTGGCTACGGCCTTGTCGCCCATCCGCGTAATTGCATCCGGCGACGGACCGATGAAGGTAATGTTGCAGGATTCACAGATCTCGGCGAAATCTGCGTTCTCCGCCAGGAAGCCATAGCCGGGGTGAACGGCATCGCATTCCGTCAGCGTAGCAACGCTCATAATATTAGTAAAGTTCAAATAGCTGTCCTTGGCGGGCATCGGTCCGATACAGTACGCCTCATCCGCAAGACGGACATGCAGGGAATCACGGTCCGGTTCCGAATAGACAGCCACGGTGGCAATACCCAGCTCGCGGCAGGCCCGGATAATGCGGACCGCAATCTCGCCGCGGTTGGCAATCAACACTTTTTGAATGTTCATGCATTTCCTCCCAAAGTTTAGCGAAGCTTGCAAGCTCCTCCTCATTCTCGCGGCAATTATTCCGCTCTCACCAGAAACAGCGGCTGGCCGTATTCCACCAGTTGCCCGTTCTCAACCAGGACAGAGACAATCTCGCCCTTCACTTCGGCTTCCAGCTCATTCATCAGCTTCATCGCTTCAATGATGCAGACCGTGGATTTCTCATTTACCCGGTCTCCGACATTAACAAAGGAAGGCGTCTCCGGTGAAGCGGCACTGTAGAAGGTCCCGACCATCGGCGAGACGATTTTATGTAATGCGCCTTCAGCGGAGGTTGCGGGCTGCTGCGCCGCAGCAGGAGCTTCACTGACAGCCGGAGGGGCAATGAACTGCGGACTTTGCGGCTGCGGGGCTGGCGTAAAGGGGTAGTTATAAGGAACCGCCTGAATTACTGTTCCTTCAGCTTCAGAGCGATCCGGTTTACGGATAGCCAGCTTCATACCTTCGCTTTCAATCTCCAGCTCGTGCACGGAGGAAGTCTGGTCCAGCAATTGAATTAATTCCTTAATCTCACTTAACTTGAACATTGGGTAGTTCACTCCTTCAGCTTTCTCTCGAAGCCATTTTGGGACGCAGGCTGAGCAGGATACGATATCCGTTCTGACAAGCATACCTGTAAGGCGGGTCTGCTCTGTAATTCTCTTGAATCGCTACCTTGTGTAACCGCTGCCTGCGTAATCTTCTTTTTCTATGCATCGATAACTTTATGTATTATATCACAAACGCTAGAAATGGAAAGAGCCTGGGACGCGCCCGGGCTCTTTCGGCATTTTATTCTATTTTCCCTGATTATATTCAGCAGGCTTACTGCTCCGAGACGTATTGGACCTTAATCTTGTCTTGGGTAACGCTCAGTTCCTTCATTACAAAATCCACGATGCCAACCGCCTGCTTCACATCCAGCTTATCGCTGAGCACCACGATTGTATAGGCGTCACCCGCTTCTTCTTTCACAATGGCCTCACCGTATTTTTGTTGAAGCTTTTCTTCAATCCCGGTGATTTTGGATTCCTTCTCTTCCAGCTTGTTAAGCTGTTCCTGGGCAACCGCACTCTCGGCTGGTGTCTTATCCATATTGTTAATCAGTGCCATAAGATCATTGTGGTCCTTCAGGTTCTTCTGCTCGCGTTCGTACAGATAGTTCGTGAACAGGCTGCTGGCCGATACACTCTGCGAAGCCACTTCATCCAGGATTTCCTTATCGTCCTTCG
The DNA here is from genome assembly GCF_038002365.1 of Paenibacillus sp. FSL P4-0338. Lineage (NCBI taxonomy): Bacteria > Bacillati > Bacillota > Bacilli > Caryophanales > Paenibacillaceae > Paenibacillus > Paenibacillus sp. FSL P4-0338. The sequence goes on from NZ_JBBOCG010000001.1 coordinate 2,761,004, forward strand.
CCGGAGTCTTGTCTACAGCGGCTGACGTATCCTTGCTGTCTTTGCTGTCTTTGCTGTCTTTGCTGTCCTTGGTATCCTTAGTGTCCTGAGTGTCCTTATTTTCAATGGTATCCTTGCTGCCAGCCGTATCCTTGCCTTTATCAGCCGTAGTAGTGGCTGCCTTATCCGTTGTAGCAGTTGTATCCTTAGCGGTATTGCTGCTGTCAGCAACCACACTGCTGTCATCTATCACGGCCGGAGTCGTACTGTCTTCAGTTGCCACTGTTGATGCTGCTTCATCCTTGACGGTCTTGCTGCTGTCATCCACGGTTCCTACTGCAATACCTTTGTCTGTGCTGACCTCTTTGATGACTAGTCCGCTGTCAAGCGTAGTGGCGGTTCCGCCGCCCGTCCCGTCTTTTATAGTGTCCACCTGGATGCTGCCTGCGGTTTCTTTGGGGATGGGAGCCCCCGTATCTTCCGTGAACAGATAATATGCAGAGAGCACTACCATCAAACTGAGCATAGAAACCAGCCAAATCGTTTGTCTTTTGCCCTTCATTGTTTATACCTCCTATAATTTTGTTGCCAGCCCTCTTGTCGTGTGTGTCGCGTGTGTATCGTACAAGCCTCTTCTGTTAAAGCATATGCCGGGGTTGCCTGAGACATGCCTATTCCTGCTTGCGCGGGACAACAGAAATCCGGTAGACCGGAACGTTAAGCCCTTTTTCAACCGCCTGCTCAATCAGACTGCGCACGACCTTGTTCTCTGCCCCTTTGGCGACCACCAGCACTCCCCGTACCTGAGGCTTCACCCGCTTGGTGATGATCGGGGCCTCGTTCCCTGACTGGCTGTAAGTGACGATCTGGCCGTCCCTGGTGTACTGGGTGGTATGGCGTTTACCGCCGCTGGCATCTGTTTCTTCACTTTGCTGCTGCGAGTCATTCATATTGCGCTGCACGATAATCTCCTCTGTGGAATCTACGGTGACCATGATATCTACAGTACCGACCCCCACGATTTTCTCCAGAATCCCCTTCGTGCGGTTCTCCATCGCCAGTTCGATGCTGTCAAAAGAATTCGCGCTCCCGGCCTCCTGCTGCAGGACGGTCTGCGAGGTCCCGCTGTCCGGCGGTTCACGCCCCGTGTTCTCGTTGTCCAGCTTCTTCACATTCACGAAGGAGTTGAACAGCATGATCGCAACACCCAGCAGGCCGATAATGATCAGCCAGCGGAAGGTGTGGCTGCGCTTCGGGCTGCCGCTGCCGCCTCCGGCCCACTGCTCCAGCTTTTTCAGCCAATTGCCCATTGATTGCCCGCCTCCTCTTATGATTTCACGGTACCGGCCCCGCTGCTCTGCACCTTGATCAGGGTGGGGTCCAGGTTCCAGTTCTGCTCCAGCAGCTTGATAATTGTTCCGGCTTCCTCCGCCAGGGGCTCCTGCGTCCCCTCCGTTCCACTCCCGGAAGAGGGTGACGCCGGAGCCGAACCCCCTGAGGAAGCAGCTTCCTGCGCTTCACCATCCCCGCCGCTGCCCTCCAGGCTGACCTGGACCGGTTCCACAGGGTTAATCTGGATCGGCCCGGCTGACGGGTGGGCTGCAGTACCAGCGCCCGGGACAGCGCCTCCAGAGGCGCTCTGCTCCGGCGGGAGAGCTACCGTGACCGAGGAGATCAGCGGCACCTCCTCGCCCAGCGGCGCATTTGGGTTCGGGCCCATGGCCAGGGCCACCGTCACCTTCACCCCGCCGAGCCCGGTGCTCCCGGCAATCTGGTCGCGCATCTGGCCGGCGATTTCCTCGGCAGCCAGCTTCAGGCTCTGGTCACGTGCTCCGGCAGCAAGCATCCGCCCGTCTGCCAGAATCTTGTCCAGCGAATCCGGTGCGCCGCCCGTTCCGCTTAGTAGCCCTCCGCTTCGTTCCTGCTGCTGCATCGCCACGGTCAACTCCTTGCTCGCATCCCCCTTCAGCAGAGAGATTATCGGGCTGAGCATCGTTAGCAGAACCAGCAGGCTGAGCACCAGCCTGGCGTAGCGTTCCATGGATTTACTGGGCAGCAGCATCTCCACGAATGCAGCCATCAGCACGACGAGAATCAGCTCATGGAGCCAACTGCTGAGCCAGGACATGGCGCACCTCCTTGTCATTTCGTTCTATCGCATCATCACGGTCACATTGCCCGCCGTCAGCATAATGGTTACCGCCAGGAAGAACATCAGCGAGACCGCGGCCAGCGCCGCGAAGACATAAATCATACTTTTGCCAATCGTCTGCAGGCAGGTCACGATCGGTGTCTCTCCCAGCGGCTGCATGACGGCGGCGGCCAGATTGTAGATCAGAGCGAGGATCAGAATTTTGATCGCCGGGAACGCGCACAGGAAGAGGATAATAATCACTCCCGACAGCCCGATGGCGTTCTTCACCAGCAGTGAGGCCGAGATGACTGTGTCCGTAGCATCCGCGAACATTTTACCGATCACCGGTACGAAATTTCCTGTAATATATTTGGCCGCGCGTATAGTCACTCCGTCTGTAACCGAGCTGGTAATCCCCCGGACGGAGATCACGCCGAGAAACACCGTCAGCAGCACCCCCAGCAGCCCGGCCCCGATATTGCGCAGCAGGTTGGCCAGATGGGTCAGCTTGTATTTCTCCGACATGGCGCTCACCAGATGCAGCACCGCCGAGAAGAACAGCAGCGGGAAGACCAGCGTATGAATCAGCGTGCCTACGGTATGGATCATGAATACAATCAGCGGGTGGGTCACCGACACCGTGACGATATTGCCCATCGAGGCCAGCAGCGCGAACAGCAGCGGAATCATAGCCATCATGAAGTCGATCATCCGGTCGATGGCATCCTTGGCATACCCGATAGCAACGTTGAAGCTGTTGACGGCGATGACAAGCACCACCATGTAGCAGAGCATATAAGCGATCTTACTGACGGATTTCCGTTCAAAAGCGGTCTGCAGCGTCTCCAGAATCATGCTCAGCACACTGATCATCACTATCGTGACCAGCAGCTTGCCGTTGTAGAGCACCTCGTGCCACATGAAATTCATCAGGCCGGACAATACGCTTTTGAAGCTTAAGCCCTTATCCCCCGGCAGCAGCATATCCATCAAGGAAGGTGTCCGGCCCTCCGGGAAAAATCCACCGTAATCCTTCATTAGCTGGTCCCAGTAAGACTCCACTTTGTCCTTTGGCAGATGCTCCACCTGCCCTTTCACCCACTGGTCAACAGGAGACGCCGGGCCTCCGCTGCCGCCTGTAGCCGGGGACGAAGGAACCGGAGCCGTACTTGCAGCATCTGCAACACTTGCAGAACTTGCGGCACTTGCCGTGCTTCCACACAGCAGAAGCAACTGGAGCACCAGCAGCAGGGCTGGCAGAAGCAGGAGCGCTTTTACCCCTTTTGGCGGCCGAAAAATACTATACTCCTGCATTCCCCTCACCTCCGCTTTACTCCAACTTGTCCGGCATGTCCGCTGTATCAGGCTGGCAGCAGCTTCATGACCGTTTCAATAATAATGCTGATAATCGGAACAGCCAGTACCATGATCAGCACCTTGCCGGCCAGCTCAATCTTGGAAGCAATCGATTCCTGCCCGGCATCCCTCACGATCTGCGCCCCGAATTCCGCGATATAGGAGATGCCGATGATTTTGAACACGGTTTTGATATGGATCATTTCCATCCCGGAGGATTCCGCGACCCGCTCCAGCGTACCGAGAATCGTTCCGATCTTGCCGATCAGGAACAGGAAGATCAGAATGCCGGCCGCAGTAGTCAGCAGGAAGGCGAATACCGGCTTTTGCTCCTTCAGGACGAGGATAAGGACCGTCGCCAAGATGCCAATTCCCACAATCTGAATGATTTCCATAACTTCAGCCTACTGAAAAAGAAAAATCGTTTTGATTTCCTGCAGCAGCCCATCCAGCATGCGGATGACCATGAACAGGACGATGATAAAGCCGACAATCGTTACCCAGTGGGCGATATCCTCTTTGCCCATCTGCTTAAGCACCGTGTGGATCATGGCGATAATGATGCCGATGCCGGCAATCTGAAAGATCGCGTTGACTTCAATATTCATTCCTGGCACCTCGCTAAAAGATCAAAATGACGATCAATGCTCCAAGCAGCAGACCCAGGCTTTTACTCACCTTCTCATACTTGCCCTGATCTTCTCTGGCCGCTGTCTCCTCCTGCTTCAATTGCTGTAAAGCTAGTGCAATATGCGTGCTCTGATTCGGCCGGTCACTGGTTCCGAGCGTGCAGCTGAGCTGCCGGATGATCTCCTTCTCCGTGCCCCGCAGCGATGCGCTGCTCCAGTGGACTTCCACCGCCCGCCGGATGGCCTCTTCCGCACTGTAGTTATGCGGCGGATTCATCTCGTCCGCCGCCGTAAGAAAGAAGGCCCGCAGCGGCTCCTTCGTCTGCAGCCCGATCCGGCGCAGCGCCTCCGGCAGCGGCGTGTAGCCGTACTGGATCTCGGTCTCCAGCCGCTGGAGCGCTGCAATCAAGGCCCGGATATGCCTTGGCCGGTCGGCATACTGGGCCGCCCGCTTGAAGCCGGCCAGTGTTCCGGCCAGCACGATAAGTACCGCGCCAAGCAGTTTAAGCATGGCGGTCACCCCCTGACACCGGCTGCTCCTCCGGCGAGACCAGCAGCAGCCCGCGCTTCTGGGCATCCAGAATGCGGAAGGACAAGCCGGAGGTTCCGCGGTGCAGAATCACATACCGCTCGAACATCCGGTGCTCCAGCAGCCCGCCGAGGCCCGGCCGCCGGGCCAGCTCGGACACTTCCTTGCCGTGCGCGGAAGCGACCACCGAGATCCCGGCGTGCAGCGCCTCGGTCACCGCATCCGCGTCCTCCATGCGGCCGATTTCATCGGCGATCAGCACATCGGGCGACAGGGAGCGGATCATCATCATCATGCCTTCCGCCTTGGGGCAGCCGTCCAGAATATCCGTGCGGGGCCCGACATCGAAAGCCGGAATTCCCCGGCGGCTGCCCGCAATCTCGGAGCGTTCGTCGACGATGCCGACCTTCAGCCCCGGCCGGCTGCCTTCCCGGCCCCCGCTTGTACCTGCCGACAGCTGCCTGGCCAGATCGCGCAGCAGTGTGGTCTTGCCATGCTGCGGCGGGGACAGGATCAGCGTATGCATGACCCGCTGCCGCCCCCGGTCCAGCAGATAAGGCAGCACGCCATCGGCGATGCCGTGCACCTCACGGGCAAGACGCACGTTGAAGCCGGTAATATCACGCAGATGCTCCACACCGCCCCCGCTCAGAACCGTCCGGCCGCAGAGGCCGATCCGGTGTCCGCCCGGAATGGTGATGAAGCCCTTGCGCAGCTCCTCCTCCATCGTATAGAGGGAATGATTGCTGATGAGGTCCAGCAGCCGGTGCGTATCCTCCCGGTCCGGCCGGTACGCCTCGCCGGGTAGCTGGGTCAGGGTGCCGCCGGCGCCGATGAAATGATACTTGCCGGAATAGTTGATCTCCAGCGGCCGTCCCTCACGGACGCGAATCTCCTCCACCTTGTCCAGGAGCGCAGCGGGGAGGCCGCCGAGCAGCGCTCTTACTTTTTCGGGAAACAACAGAAGCCAGTCATTTGCCATACCAGGTACCCCCAAGCTGTCCTCTACTAATAGCTTTATTTCATATTTATGCTTGTACTTATGCTTTATGCCTATCATCTATCATTTCTTGAGAATCCCGAATAAGAGAATAGCCACCCCGCAGCCAATCCAGCCAAGCTTGCCCCAGGACAGCTGCTCTGCCATCCCTGTAAGGCCGACAGCCGTAGTCAGAATGAGGATCGTAGGGCCGACAAGTGCCAGTCCCGAATTAACAGCCAGCGCCTTATCCACCTGATTCAGCTTCAGCATAATCAAGGCCGCCGCAATCTCAACACTGCCGGACAGCAGCCGCAGGCCAGACATCCAGCTTACATACTTGTCCAAATATCTCAACTCCTTCGTTCAAATCTATGGATCGTACACAATCCCTGCACATCAAACAAGCTGTTATCCATGGATATGCGGAAGGGCGCGACTTTAGACAAGGAGAAATGGGGATACTAGCGGAATATTCAGGAGGTGTGAAAGAAATCATAGTCCCGCCCTCTATAAAAAAATATCATCGGTATGATAAAATTAATTTTGCCGTATCAAAAGATAACTGAGCAAAGAAGGGGACCACAGTCATGCAAGTTCGTAATTTCGTAATACCGCTTGTATCAGGAACGATAGCCAGACAGGTAAAAGAGGTAGCCATTATTGTATTTTCAGCCTTTCTGGTAGCAGCAGGGCTCCGCCTGTTCCTGATTCCGCACCAATTGCTCAGCGGCGGTGTAGCCGGGACAGCTTCCATCATCGGGTATTTGACTCATCCAAAATTTATCTCGCTGTACTATTTCGCCATCAATCTCCCGATCCTGATCTGGGGCTTCGTCGCCGTGGGTAAAAAGTACATCTGCTATAGCATGCTGTCTGTCCTGTGCACTACCTGGTTTCTGAACGTCATCCCTGTGGTGAAGCTCACCAAGGACCCGATTCTGGCCAGTATCTTCGGCGGGGTAATTATTGCGGGAGGGGTGGGCTTCTCGCTGCGGGCGGGCGGTTCTTCCGGGGGCTTCGACATTCTCGGTTCTATCATTACCCGTAAGCGGGATATTCCCATGGGCACCGTGTTGTTCGTCATGGACGGCCTGGTTATCTTATGTCTCGGCTTCTTCAAAAGCTGGGATTCCGCACTCTACGCGATGCTCTGTATCTTCGTCAAAAGCCGGGTGGTGGATATGATTCACATCCGCCATGTCAAGCTGACCTGCTTCATCGTCACCAAGGAGCGCGAGAAAATGCTGAACCGGCTGACCAGCCTGCCCCACGGCATCACCGTTGTGAACGCGGAGGGCGGGTACAGTCACGAGGGCAACACGATGCTGATGACCGTAACCACCCGCTATGAGCTGGCAGATCTGCGCAAAACGATTCTGGAGACCGATCCGAAATCCTTCGTTAACGTACTGGAGACCGTGGAGATTATGGGCAGGTTCCGGCGGCTGAGCTAGCGAGTGCATGGTGCGGGCCATTCTTAACTAATGTATGACACACAAAAAGAGTGCTGTTCTCCGCATCTGCGGGGAATAGCACTCTTCTGTAATTACGATACCTTCCGGCAGGCTTAGCGGCGGTCCTGTGGACCTCCAACGAAGGCTTGCTCTTCTGTATCTAAGTTATAAGCGGTATGCAGCGCCTGAATAATCTGCTGCAGGTTGCCGGATTCAATCACACACGATACCTTGATCTCGGAGGTGCTGACCATCTTGATGCTCACGCCTTCATTCGAGATGACCTCGAACATCTTGGCGGCAACCCCCGGGTGGCTAACCATCCCGGCGCCGACAATCGATACCTTGACCAGACTGTCCTCGGAAGTCACTTCACGGTAAGGCAATACGCTGTGCAGCCCCTTGATGACTTCTTTGGCCTTCTCAAGATCGCCAAGCGCTACAGTGAAGGAGAAATCTGCCGTCTCGTTCTGTACTCCGCTCTGCACGATAATGTCAACATCCACGCCCTCATCGGCCAGCTTGCCGAATACCTGGGCGAGTACCCCCGGCACATCAGGAACTCCCAGAATACTGATCCGGGCCACATTCTTGTCATAGGCAATTCCGCTTACTGCTACACCCTGCTCCATGCTTGCTTCCTCCTTCACCACAGTACCTTCATTATGGTTAAAGCTTGATCTTACGACCAGCTTCACTTGATATCGTTTGGCATATTCCACAGCACGCGGATGCAGCACGGCTGCCCCGAGATTCGCCAGTTCCAGCATCTCGTCGTAGGAGATTTCCTTCAACTTGCGCGCCGTCTTCACAATACGCGGGTCAGTCGAGTAGATGCCATCTACGTCGGTGTAGATCTCGCAGACATCCGCTTTGATCGCTGCAGCCAGCGCAACCGCTGTCGTATCCGAGCCTCCGCGGCCCAGTGTAGTGATCTCGCCATCCAGCGTCATGCCCTGGAATCCGGCTACAATCACAATCTGCTCACGCTCCAGCGACTCCAGCACCCGGCGTGGAACAATCTCACTGATCCGTGCCCGGCCGTGGGTCTCATCGGTACGGAACCCGGCCTGCCAGCCTGTATAGGATACGGCATTCCGGCCGATTCCGTGAAGCGCAATCGACAGAAGTGCAACGGAGATCTGCTCTCCGGTAGTCATCAGCATATCCATCTCGCGTGCGGGGGGCTGACCGTTCAGCTGATTCGCCTGATCGATCAGATCATCTGTGGTATCTCCCATAGCGGAGACCACCACAACGCAGCGATGCCCTTCATCCTGCTTGGCTGCGATCCGCCCTGCAACACGCTTCATGCGTTCAACGTCGCCGACGGAGCTGCCCCCGAATTTCATGACATAAAGTGACAAAGTTCCATTCACTCCCTATTTCGCTCTAAAGTAGCTTAAATTTTGGTTAACGCTTTAACACAGTATAATACGAAAATCATAACATGCGTTAATGGTTTCACAAAATAAAATGCCCATTTTTGATGAACCCGGCCTTAACCCCGAACCCGCCGCGGCCTGCTCAGGCTTCATTCAGGTGCACTACTGCTCCTCATTCGCTCATCCAGCCCGCTTTAGCCCAATTCAGGAGCACTAGTGCACCTCATTCGCTCATCCAGCCCGCTTTGGCTCAATTCAGGAGCACTAGTGCTCCTCATTCGCTCATCCAGCCCGCTCTAGCCCAATTCTGGAGCACTAGTGCTCCTCATTACTCTCATCCAGCCCGCTTCGGCTCCATTCAGGAGCACTAGTGCTCCTCATTCGCTCATTCACTCCACATTCAGCCCCACCGGAGACGTCCGTTAGAGGGATTTATCCCTTTGAGTCCTAATGTGCCTCCCGCTTTCTGCGGATCTGAGGGATTTATCCCTTTGATTTCCCCGGCCTGTCCACTTTTAGTTTAATTAAAGGGATTAATACCCCTAATCCCCCCATTCAGCTAACTTCCCGCTAAATCTGAGGGATTTATCCCTTTCATCCTTTTCAGCCCCTTTTCCATCACTTCTTCCCTCTTGCCCAGCCTGCCACAGCAAAAAGACCTCCACCGCATCAAGCGGGGAGGCCCTCAAGTTACAACTGGAATCCAAAAAGGCTCCTACGCGCGGGAGATATATTTACCTTCGCGGGTATCGACCAGGAGAACATCTCCTTCATTAATGAACAGCGGTACCTGAACCGTATGACCGGTCTCTAGAATAGCGGCTTTGGTTGCACCTTGAGCCGTGTTACCCTTCACGCCTGGTTCGGTCTCGGTAACCTTCAGCTCTACGCTGGTCGGCAGGTTGATCCCGAGGATTTCACCCTGGTAGCTGACGATATTCACTGTCATGTTCTCTCTAAGGAAGTTAAGCTCCCATTCGAGCTGCTTGGCTGTCAATTCGAACTGGTCGTAAGTCTCGTTGTCCATGAACACATGCTCAGAGCCGCTTGCATATAGGTATTGTACGCCACGGTTCTCGATGATGGCACGGCCAATGGTTTCACCGGCACGGAACGTGCGTTCAACCGTATTGCCGTTACGCAGGTTCTTTAGCTTGGAGCGGACGAAGGCTGCGCCTTTACCCGGCTTCACGTGCTGGAAATCTAGGACGGTGAAGATGTCCCCTTCTACTTCTACGGTCAAGCCTGTCTTAAAATCGTTAACTGAAATCACAAAAAATCCCTCCTGGAATCCATAAATGAACTGAATAATAGTGTCTTACAGTACCATGTAATCCTTAGATGAATGTGTCAGCAGCGTGATGCCGCTCTCGGTAATGACAATATCATCTTCAATCCGTACGCCGCCAAGACCTGAGAGATAGATTCCCGGCTCCACAGTGACAACCATCCCCGGCTGGATGACTTCATCCGCCAGCTTGGACAACCGCGGCCATTCATGTACTTCCATCCCGAGACCATGGCCTGTGCTGTGGCCGAAGTATTCACCATACCCGTAGCGGGTGATGATATCACGGGCCAGGGCATCACATTCACGGCCGGTCATGCCGGGCTTGATATGCGCCAGCGTATGAAGCTGCGCTTCAAGCACAATATCATAGATCTCCTTCAACTTAGGGTCCGGTGATCCCAGAGCAATTGTACGGGTCACATCGGAGCAGTAACCGTCAAGGAGAGCGCCGAAATCGAAAGTGACGAATTCGTTGTTCCCGATAACCTTGCTGCTCGCTACTCCATGCGGCATAGCTGAACGCTCACCGGAAGCGACGATCGTATCGAATGAAGACGAAGTTGCACCATGCGTACGCATGTAGAATTCCATTTCCAGATCGACATCGCGTTCCGTCATGCCCGGCTTGATCACATTCAGGATATGACTGAACGTGGCGTCTGCCAGATCGGCAGCCCGCTGCATAACAGCCAGCTCTTCCTCGTCCTTGAACATGCGCAGGTTCTCAACAGCCTTCGATACCGGTACCATAGCTGCCGGGGCAAGAGCCTCCGCATAAGCGGTGTATGCACTGAAGGTCACATCATCCTGCTCGAAGCCGACACGGACTTGTCCGCCCTTCGGCAGCAGTTCCCGCACGGTGTCAATGAATTTCGAGTCATGCTGTACCACCTTGAGGCCATTCACCTGTTCCGAGGCCTGTGTCATATACCGGAAGTCCGTCAGCAGATAACTGTCATCACCGGTAACCAGCACGTACCCGGAGGAGCCGGTGAACCCACTCAAATAGCGGCGGTTATATCCGCTGGTAATTAACATCGCATCCAGTCCCAGTTCCTGCAGAACCTTACGCAGCTTGGAGACGCGCTTGTTGCCCATTTTCATTCTCCTCTCGAAATAGCCACATTGTATTTTACCATAGCCGCAGGCCAACTGAGAAGTTTTTTCGAAGGGCCTAGGCCAGCTTCGTCTGCTGTTCGCGTTTGCGTTCATCCGTATACTCGATTGCCGCCGTATATCCGATGAATAATCCCCAGAGCAGGAAAAGGCAGAATTCGCTGATGACCGTGTTCCACGACAGCTTGAACGGCGGCTGGAGCAGGAATAGGCGCGAACACGCAAGGAACAGGACCGACCACCACAGCACTCCGTATATCATCCCGGGCCAAGGCCCGTTAAGCTTCCGGAAAATTAATACGTAGATCAGGGACGCCAATACTGAGAATACAATAAAAAACAAATATCCAAGCAGATGCCCGGCAGGGGTCACCAGAAATCCATGCTTGAAAAAGGGCTCCGCCAAAAATCCCGGAATGACCTTGGTAAAGTGCAAAACGTACATCAGCCAGTGCAATCCTCCCCAGATTAAACCGGCGAAATAACCCAGTTCAATGGAGAAATAAAAAGGATTCGTCTGGACGGTCTTGGCCTTGCTTGAAGAACTCATAGAGTTGCCTCTCTTTCGGTATGGGGTTAATCCGGTTTCCACTCCGCTCTCTATAGCTAGTATGTACAGCTAACGGCAATCCAACTAGTAATGTGGTTAAAAATTAGTTACAATGTATTATATAAATCATATCAATATACGGGAAGGTGAATTGGTTGTCCCAGGAAACTCCCAGTTACGGCGGCCAAGCCGTCATCGAAGGCGTCATGTTCGGCGGCAAGCATGTCAACGTAACAGCCGTAAGACGAAAGAATCAGGAGATTACATTTTTGGAGGTGCCGAAGAGCGATAAGAGCTGGGTCCTTAAACTGCGCAAGATTCCGCTGCTTCGCGGCATTGTCAGTATTATAGATTCCAGCGCCAAAGGCTCGAAGCATCTGAACTATTCGGCAGAATCCTATGCCGAGGATGAGACGGAGCCGGAAGAGCTTGCTAAGCAGCAGGCGAAGGGCAAGGACAAGAAGAAGGACGAAGGCTGGAGTCTCGGGATGATCTTCGGCGTAGCTGTAATGGGTATTCTTTCTTTCCTGTTCGGCAAGCTGATTTTCACGCTGGTCCCGGTATTCGTAGAAGATTTTTTGTTCAAGAATGTATTTGACAACTATATTCTGCACAACCTTGTGGAAGGCGGCATCAAGCTCATTCTCCTGCTCGTCTATCTCTGGGCGATCTCGCAGACACCAGTGATCAAGCGGCTCTTCCAGTACCATGGAGCTGAGCATAAGGTCATCAGCGCCTTTGAAGCTGGTGAAGAGCTGACAGTAGCGAACGTACAGAAATACAGCCGTCTGCATTACCGCTGCGGAAGCAGCTTCATGATGCTGACGATTATCCTCGGTGTGATTATCTACTCGGTCGTCCCATGGAATTCCCTGATGGAACGGGTACTGCAGCGTATCGTTCTTTTGCCGGTGGTCATCGGAATCTCGTTCGAGGTACTGAAGGGCACGAATGCGGTAAGAGATATTCCCGGCCTTAAGTATCTGGGGTACCCTGGCCTGTGGCTGCAGCTGTTGACTACCAAGGAACCTAAGGACGATATGGTAGAGGTGTCTATCGCTTCCTTCAACCGGATGCGGGAGCTGGACGCTGCAATTGAAGCAAAAGGATATTCGGAGGCAAGTGTGTCAGGCGGCATTTTGGATCCTGCGAAAGGATGATTAGCCAATGATCAGACATGCTTTGATATTTTGGATTACGACAGCTCTTGCCGTATGGGGCCTGGTGATGGATATTATGGCGCGCGGCCTGATGGCCCTGTCCATCTTCATCTTACCCCTGATTCTGCTGGGACTGTTGTATTACGCCTACAAGATAGCCCCCGGCAGAATGGGAGGCGGACCCGGACGTCCGCGCACCAAGGTTAAGCCTTCGGTCAAGACGATGTCCAAGGTTGCCGGCATCCGCAAGACCACAGGCTCACCCGGTAAGCGCAAAAGTTATCCCTTCCAGGTCATCGAAGGCAGTAAGGGTAAGAATGACGATCAGTTGCCCAAATATCACTGAACCATTCAAGCATAACTGCAAAAGGCATCCCCACGTTATTGGAATAACGTGCGGGATGCCTTTTTTTTGTTTTTGGGGGCCCCGCAAAGTACTTGAGTCATTACCGCCTTGGACCTGCAGTCTGAAGGGGTGCCCTCCAGGTATAGGAAGGCGGTGCTGGACGATAGTTAGCGAAGAACTCTTCTCCGGCTGCGATCCCCGCCGTATACAAGGCGTCGGTCTGTGTCTCCGTGATATGAAACTCGGTGGTGGAGATGCCCAGCGTAGGGATTTTGACCGTACGAACGAATTTATCCGTCTCAATATACCGTTCATCATGTGCGGAGAGCATCGTCTCCACCATCGCCTCCAGCATGCTGAACGGCCCCGTAATATGATGCGGCTGCGGGGATGCCTTTCCGATCAGCTGGTAGCCAATGGTTGGCGTTCTGCGCTCTGGTGATTGGAAGCCATCTTTCTTCTCAACGAACAGCCAGAGCGGAAAATTACTGAGCACCCCGCCGTCCACCATATAGATCAGCTGCCCGCTGAACGATTTCCCCCGGGCCGCCTCTCCGGCCAGCCGCAGGATCACCGGATCGAAGAAGTACGGAATACTGCAGCTCATCCGCACCGCCTTGGCAACTTCGAAGCTGTCAGGCTCTATCCCGTACTGCACCAAATCATCGGGCAGCACCACAATCCGCCCGTTGGTGATGTCTGATGTAATCACCCGCAGCTTGCCGCGCGGCAGATCCCGGAACGTAACTACCCCCTGCTCCAGCAGGAGGCCGCGAATCCACGCTTCCAGCGCCTGGCCTGAGTACAGCCCCTTCTTGAGCAGCACACGTAAGGCCGGCCCGACGAAGGCGGTGTTGTAGAGCGCTGCCCTTGTCAGGAAGGAGGTGAACGGCGTACGCCGGATAATCCGGCTCATGGTCTCACCGCTGTACCCCGCTGCCAGCAGCGAGGCAATGATCGAGCCGGAAGAGGTACCTGCTACCCGCCCGAAGGTCCGGCCTGCGCGTTCCGTTGCCTGCACCGCACCTGCAAGAGCAATTCCTTTAACTCCACCGCCTTCAAATACAGCGTTAATCTCCATACATGGCAATCCCCCGTTCCATAGAATGTATTGTTATCTATGAGCACGGGGGAGTATTCATGACTTAATTCTTGAAATAGAAGCTGAGCAGGCTGGCCAGTCCATACGGGTCACGGACTACAATATCATTCGCCCGGAACAGGATGCTGCCTGTCACCTCATCGTACTTCTCATTATATTTGAGCTGGTTGATAATCTGATCTCCGCTCTGCCATTCCGCTGTCTGCTTGGTATCCCCTACCTTGTAGGAGGCCAGACCGATATACAGCTTAACCTTCGTTCCCTTAACCTCATTCACCCACCAGTCCACCAGCTTATCATAACGGGCAGCGCTGAAGGAGAGGCTCCAATAGACCTGCGGGGCAACATAATCGATCCAGCCGTTCTGAATCCAGGTACGCACATCCGCATACATGTCATCATAGGCTGACACCCCTGCTGAAGTATCCGAGCCGGTGCTGTCTGCCTTTTTGTTACGCCATACCCCGAACGGGCTGACCCCATATGAGACGGACGGCTTCGCTGCATGAATCTCCTGCCCCAGCTGACGAATGAACTGGTTGATATTATCCCGCCGCCAATCTCCTTTGCCAGCAATTCCTTGTGCATTGAAGGTCTTGAAGGCCGTATCATCGGCAAAAGCTACATTGGACGGATAGAAATAATCATCCAAATGCACCCCGTCGATATCATACCCTCTGACCACCTCCATCACCGTGTCAATAATATGCTGCCGCGCTTCCGGAATCCCCGGGTTGATGTACAGCTTATTCTCCGCCTTGACGATCCAGTCCGGATGAAGCTTGGCTACATGGTTAGGGGCTAGGCTGCTGGTAGAAGCATCGGTTGTAGCCCGGAATGGATTGAACCAGGCGTGCAGCTGCATTCCCCGGCTGTGGGCACTGCTAACCATATAGGCCAGCGGGTCGTAGCCGGGCTCCTTACCCTGAGTCCCGCTAAGCACCTTGGACCAGGGCACGATCTGTGAAGGATAAAGCGCATCACCAGACGGTCTGACCTGAACGAATACACTATTGAATCCGGCCGCTTTCAGCTTGTCCAGCAGGCTGTCGAACTCCTTCTTCTGCTTATCGGGATTGCCAGCAGAAGATGTTGAGGGCCAATCCAGATTATACACGGTAGATACCCAAGCGCCCTTCATCGCCTTCCCGGTCTTGGCACCAGGAATGGAAGGTACGGTTGGTGACGGTACCGTTGGTATTGGCACAGATGGCGTAGGTACAGTCGGTGTAGGCACTGACGGAACTGACGGCGTCACAGGCGTAGAAGGCCCGCCGATCTCAATCCCTGAATATAAGGAGATATGCTTCGTTGCCTGCTCCCATAGTACCTGCAGTCCAAGCTGCTCGCTTACAAACCGCAGCGGAACCATGACCCGGCCCTGCGTAATCTGAACAGAAGTATCCAGACGGACGGCAGCACCGTTAACGATAGCACTTGTTTTGCCGCTGGTTAGCTGTAGTACATTATTATCCTTGCTGATGGTTGCTGTCTTACTGGCCTGATCCCATTTCACACCGGCACCCAGTCCCTGGCTAATCACTCCAGCCGGCACCATCGTAACGTTAGTACGTGTAATATACGGCGGCACATCCGGGCTAAGCGTCTCCCCATCCAGTTCAATGGTGATCTGCACAGAAGCTGCACGTGCACCCGGCGTCCACACAGGCAGACATAGCATAATTACGAGCAGTCCTACGATCCATTTACGGTAATTCATAATTCCTCCCAGGTGTTGAAGTTGTATATAGACAAAAAAATAGCCTTCTCGTCCTTGGTTCAGGGAGAAGGCCGTTCTTTTGTAAACGGAATCCTTCCTGTAGGTGAAAAAGGAACGGTACCCGTTTTGACGTAAAAAAACTGGAAAGGTTGCGCTAATCAAACAAAAAAAGCCACGTTTATGAATCGCTGGCTATCTCATGGTGAATATCGTACAAGGTCTGCACACGCGCTTCATCCCGGCGGAAATATTCCACCAGCGTTTCGATCCGGGTGATGGAATCCCAGCTCAAGTGATGCTCAATGCCTTCAACATCCTTATAAATATGCTCTTGCTGTACCCCAATAATCCCGAGGAACTCCTCCAGCAGCTGATGGCGGTCCACAAGACGTTTCCCCACTTTTTTTCCTTTGCTTGTTAGGACAAGCCCACGATATTTCTCATAGATGAGATATTCGTCCTTATCCAGTTTTTGGATCATCTTGGTCACAGAGGAGGGATGGACTTCCAGCCCCTCGGCAATATCCGAGACCCGCGCATAACCCTTCTCGTCGATGAGCTTATATATGCGCTCCAAATAATCCTCCATGCTGGGTGTTGGCATTCTAGCTTACCTCTTTTCTATAATGAGCGTAACGGTGGGACCGGGCCTTGCTCTAACAATGATACATGCTTCTGCCGCTCCTTGGCAAGTCCTGCCGGTCATCCGCTTCCCCGCTTAGTGATGTTTACCATGATTCCATTCGCCCGCAGATTGGCACAATAACGTTATCCTCATTCCTAAGGAGCGTGAAATCATGAGCTTAATCACACCCGAACGCCCTCCTGCCAAAAGAACGCGCAAGCCCACCGGACTCTTCATCCCGGAGCTTGTGTTCTTTGAACCTGATGCGCTGAATTATCCCAAAGGGGAGCGGATTATGGAGTGGGTCAAGTCCCGCAATATTCCCTACCGCATGACCACCTCGCATAACCGGATTACCAATCTGCCGGGCGAGACGGAAGTCGAACAATACAAAATCGCCAAACGGACGCTTGTGGTCGGCTTGCGCAAGACACTCACTTTTGACCAGTCGAAGCCGTCTGCCGATTATGCGATTCCGATTGCCACCGGGTGCATGGGCCATTGCCATTATTGTTACCTGCAGACCACGCTGGGAGCGAAGCCCTACATCCGCGTCTATGTCAACACCGGGGACATCATCGATGCAGCCAAAAAATATATCACCGAGCGTTCCCCGGAAATCACGACGTTCGAAGCGGCCTGTACCTCAGACCCGCTTGGCCTTGAGCATATTACGGGTTCGCTGACGGAACTGATCGAATTCATGGCGGAGGAGCCGCTCGGGCGGCTGCGCTTCGTGACCAAATACCAGCATGTCGAGCCGCTGCTTAAGCTGAAGCATAACGGCCATACCCGTGTACGCTTCAGCGTGAACGCCGACTATGTGATTAAGAACTTCGAGCCGGCCACCTCACGCTTCGAAGAGCGGATTGAGGCCGCCGGACAGATCGCCCGTGCCGGATATCCGCTGGGCTTCATCATTGCCCCTATTATCTGGCACGATGGCTGGGAAGAAGGCTACAGCGAGCTGCTGGAGAAGCTGGCGCATGCCCTGCCGCCGGGGATTGGCAAGGGGCTAACCTTTGAAATGATCCAGCACCGCTTCACCAAGACGGCCAAGACCGTCATCGAGAAGCGCTATCCGAAGTCGAAGCTGGAGATGGACATCGAGAAGCGCAAGAAGAAATGGGGCAAATGGGGACAGAACAAATACGTCTACCCGGACGAACAGCAAACCGCCCTGCGCGAATTCATCACAGAGCGGATTTTTGAACATTTTCCGGAAGCAGCTATTGATTATTTCACTTAAGTCACCTAATTAGAAAATCAGCCAGCGCGGCGTGATGCCCTGCAGCCAAATCGTAATACGGAACATCTGGTCGGTGAACAGCAGGATGCCCATGAATACCATCAGCCCGCCGCCCAGCTTCATCAGCAGGTTGGAGTATTTCAGAATCTTGCGGGCTCCGCCCAGGAAAAAGGCCAGTCCGAAGAACGGAAGTGCAAAGCCGATACTGTATGCCGTTATCATCGTAAACCACGTTCCCGGATCACTGGCCGATAGCGCAATTATGGCGGTTAGAATAGGGCCTATGCAGGGCGACCAGCCTGCCGAGAACCCGATGCCGAAGATGAAGGAGCCAAGGTAACCGGCAGGCTTCCATCTCAGCTCCAGCTTGCGTTCCCGGAGCAGGAACTGCGGCTGGAATACGCCCAGCAGGAAGAGCCCCATGACAATGATTAGGATCGCCGATAATTGACGAATCAAATCCCGCTGGCCGTTGAAGAATTCACCGAACAAGCCTGCTCCAAAGCCGAGGGTGTAGAACACTGCAGAGAAGCCCAGAATAAACGCCAGTGTATGCGAGAGGGTCCGGAGACGGACCTCTTTGCTGTTACTGCCGCTCTTCAGTTCCTGCACCGATAAACCGGTAATATAAGATAGATAAGAAGGATACAGCGGCAGGCAACAAGGCGATATGAATGATGCCACTCCGGCGGCAAAAGCGATTCCTGCATTCAGGTTGGACACGGGCGCATCTCCTTCCATACTCGGGGTCACTCGGGTCACTTCATGTAGCAGCAGTACAGATTCAGTTATGTAGTTGGTGCTGAGGACGGCCGGTTACGCTTGTTTGTTAGGCCGGCAGCCCTTTTTTGCCGATGAGGGTTAGGGTCAACAGTGCAATCAGCAGCAGGACAATTGTTGCTCCCGGAGCCAGGTTCCATACCCCTGCAATGACTAATCCGGAAGTGACGGCAATCTCGGCAATCGCCACGGACAGAATGACCGAGGACTTGAAGCTCCGAGACAGCAGCAGACTAATCGCAACAGGAATGGTTAACAGCGCAGAGACCAGCAGCGAGCCGACAATCTTGATCGCCGTACTGATCACCAGGGCCGTTAACACCGTGATCAGCATATTGAGCAGTTTCACTGGAAGTCCGCTGACACTGGCCGCATCCTCCTCGAAGCTGAGCAGGAAGAATTCTTTGAAGAATAAGGTTACGACCACCACAACCGCAATCGTTACGATTCCCACCACAATTAGATCGGTAGTATTCAGCGTATAGATGCTGCCGAACAGATAGCTCATTACATCTGCATTATACCCTTTGCCCAAGGTGAAAAAAAGCGAGGCCAGCGCTACACCGCCCGACATAATGATCGCAATGGACAGTTCAGCGTAGCTTTTGTAGGCTTTGCGCAGCTTCTCAATGGCAAATGAGGCCACGACTGCAAAGATCAGCCCCGCACCCAGCGGGTAAAAGCCGGTCAGAAAGCCCAGCGCGACCCCGGCAATCGTAACATGCGCCAGTGTATCTCCGATCATGGACAGACGCCGCAGCACCAGAAAAACGCCGATCAGCGGTGCCGTAATGCCAATCATCAGTCCTCCGGCCAGCGCCCGCTGGAAAAAATCACTAAACAGGATTTCCAAGATGATGTTCTCCTACCTTTCAAATGTGAAACCTTTCAATGGGAAAGCTTTATCGAACCCTTTTTCAAATCCTTGTTCGATCCCTCCCAAACCCTCCCTTCCCGAAGGGAGGGCCCCAAGGGCTCTGCCCTCTGGACACCCGCTAAGTGCAATTGGCGTGGGGGGACCGACTTGCGGCGCTTAGGAACGTTTGCGGAAGGATCGCTTTGCCTCCCTGCGGGATACGCTTTACAGGGGGAGGGATCTACTTACGTTACAATACTAAAGATCAAAAGACTAAGATCAAAAGACTAAGATCAAAAGATTAAGGGATCGTCTTATGTTGCACAATGGACGATCCGAATACTGAATAGGTCGTCCTATGTTGTACAATTGACGATCCGGAAAGCACCCCACCCCTTAATTGCAGAACGTACAACAGAATCATCACTTTTGAGCATATAATCTGATTCTGTTGTATTTCGTACAATGGATATTGTCAGAAGGGCTGGAAAACGGCCGATTTCAAAAAAACTAATGTACAAACTGCAACAGAACTGGGATTGAGGCTAAAATGCGGGCTAACTGATGTACAAAATACAATTACCAGCACCAATTAGGACAATGTGTGCTGCAGATTATCGACTTCGCAGTTCTGCGCCTCGTGCGAGTGGCGGCAGTAGAAGTTGATTTTACCATTCTTCTGTACCGGCTCACTGCCCAGGTAATTCTTCATCATGTCGATATCATGCGAGACCATCAGGAAGGTCATATGGTGATGGGCATGCATGTGCATGATCAGCTCGAAGAATCCGGCCTGGGTCTCGGCGTCAATGCCGACGGTAGGCTCATCCAGAATCAGCAGATCCGGGTGGTTGATCAGCGCGCGGGCCAGGAAGACACGCTGCTGCTGGCCGCCGGACAGCTGGCCGACTCTTTTCTCGGCGATGTCCTGAATCCGCATCACTTCCAGTGCATCCTCACACTGCCGGTGCTGGGCCTTCGAGACCCGCCGGATCAGATTCTTGTTGTTGTACAGACCGGACAATACGACCTCACGGACGGTTGCGGGGAACAGCGGGTTGAACGCATTCTTCTGCGGCACATAGCCGATCCGCTCCCAGTCCTTGAACCTCCGCACCGGCTGGCCGAATAATTTGATCTCCCCGCTGGTGGCCGGCAGCAGGCCGACGATCATCTTAAGCAGTGTCGTCTTGCCTGCACCGTTAGAACCGAGGATACCGAGGAAATCACGTTCTTTTACCGTATAATTCAAGTTCGAAATGACCTTCTGTTCCCCGTAGGAGAAGGACAAATCCTGTATTTCGATCATATGCTGATGGCAGTCCAGGGATACCGGTTGCATGTGAAGTACCGCCTTTCACTTATACTTTCCTTATTATTGTAAGGCCAGAATGAGATTTTGCAAATTTTTCTCCATTAACGTGAAATAGTTGTCCCCGTTCTTCTGCTGGGCCTCGGTCAGTCCTTCTACCGGGTTCAGCACCATCGTGGATACACCGGTCTCACTTGCCAGTGTCTTAGCCAGCTTATCGGATACAAGCTCCTCGAAGAAAATATAACGGATGCCCTCTGCCTTAACCAGCGCCGCCAGCTTCACCAAATCCTGCCCGCGCGGTTCAGCGTCCGGCGACAGCCCCATAATGGCATGCTGCGACAGGCCGTAGTCACGTGCCAGATACGAGAACGCCTGATGAGATACGACAATCTCCTTGTTAGGCAGCTTGCCCAGCTCTTCAGTGAACTTCAGATCCAGTGCGTTCAGGCGGTCCACGAGCTTCAGATAACGCTCTTCATAGCCTGCGGTATGCGCAGGATCAACGGCTTGAAGACTTTCCTTGATATTCTTAGCCATCACAAGCGCCGATTTCGGACTTACCCAGGTATGCGGGTCGGTGTGCAGGCTGTCGCCATGCCCGTCTGCTTCAGCTTCTTCACCTTCATGACCATGATCATGCCCATCGTCTTCATCCGTTGTAATCAGCTTCACCCCTTGGCTAACCTCTACAGCCTTGGTCTTACTGTCACCATCAAGGCTCTTAAGGAAATTGGGTACCCAACCTTCCAGACCGGCTCCATTATAGAGGAACAGCTGCGCCTTAGAAGTACTTATGATATCCTGGCTGCGCGGTGTCCAATCATGCGGCTCGACCCCTACAGGAAGCAGGTTGATTACATTGGCTTCGTCGCCACCGATTTCGGCAGTGAATTCATATATAGGATAAAAAGTAGTTATAACGTTCACTTTTCCTTCAATAATGCTTCCGCTGCTCTTCGGTCCGCATGCCGCCAGCGACAGCGTAAGCAGCAGCACAGCAGCAAGCAGCAGCCCTTTTTGCAAGCTTTTTGTTACCATTTCTCTATCGACCCCTTAAATCGTAAAATTTACTATTAGAATTATAATAGTAATGGTTACGATAAGTCAACTCCGATCTGCATTTCGTAGTATCTGCAAGGCGCCCTGTACCCCGTTATCTTGGAGCAAAAAGAAGCAATCCCCGCTGCCTGTGGCTTGCGGAGATTGCTGTACGGTCATTATGTGAATGCCCTTCTTGGCATTCTTATTTCACAATCGCTCCGTTCGGCATGCTGTCCGGCACGGTAGCAATGGTCAGCTGCTCGCCCTTGGAGGCGGCCAGGATCATGCCCTGAGACAGCTCACCGCGCAGCTTCACGGGCTTCAGGTTCACAATGCAGATCACCTTGCGTCCCACCAGCTCCTCCGGTGTGTAGAACTTCGCAATGCCGGATACCACCTGGCGCTGCTCATAGCCAAGATCCAGCTGCAGCTTCAGCAGCTTATCCGCCTTCTTCACTGGCTCGCAGGCGATAACCTGGGCTACGCGCAGCTCCGCCTTGGCGAAATCGTCGATGCCGATTTCTTCCTTATGCTCCTCTTCCTCCGGATCGGCAGCTGCCGCATCCGGAGTCACAGCAGCCGCTGCCGGCGCCGCCTCTGCAGCGGCCGGCTTCCCGGCTCCCATCGCTTCGGCGATGTACGCTACCTCCTGCGCCACATCCAGGCGCGGGAAGATCGGGTCGCCCTTCACCAGCCGGGTGCCCGCTGGAATCAGGCCGAAGGATCGGCCGCTCTCCCAGGTGGTCAGCTCGCCCGGCTGAATGCCCAGCTGCTCCCAGATCTTCGCCGGAGCGCCGGTCAGGAACGGCTGGAGCAGGATGGACGCGGTGCGCAGTCCTTCGACCAGGTGTCTCATTACCGAAGCCAGTTCAGCGCTGCGGCTCTCGTCCTTGGCGAGCACCCAAGGCTGAGTCTCGTCAATGTATTTGTTCGTCCGGCTGATCAGCGCGCCGATGGCAGTCAGGGCTACGGAGAATTCCATCTTCTCCATCGCTTCTTCCACCTTGGCGTAAGTACTCTGTACTACCGCCTCAAGCTCACCGTCAAATGCGGTCACCTGGCCGGCATAAGCCGGAAGCTCGCCGCCGAAGTATTTCTCCACCATTGCGCCAGTCCGGTTCAGCAGGTTACCCAGGTCATTGGCCAGATCGTAGTTAATACGATCCACGAAGCTCTCCGGCGTGAAGGTTCCGTCCGAGCCGAAGGGAACCTCGCGCAGCAGATAATAGCGCAGAGCATCCAGGCCGTAACGGTCAATCAGAGTTACCGGATCGACCACATTACCCTTGGATTTGGACATCTTGCCATCCTTCATCAGCAGCCAGCCGTGCGCGAACACCTTCTTCGGCAGCGGTTCGCCAAGTGCCATCAGAATGATCGGCCAGTAGATCGTATGGAAGCGGACAATTTCCTTCCCGACGATATGTACATCCGCAGGCCAGTACTTGTCATACAGGCTGCGGTCCTCCGAGCCATAGCCAAGGGCCGTAATGTAGTTAGTAAGCGCATCGATCCATACATACACTACATGCTTCTCGTCGCCTTTTACCTTAACACCCCAGTCAAAAGTCGTACGGGATACCGCCAGATCCTCCAGACCCGGCTTGATGAAGTTGTTAATCATCTCGTTCTTGCGGGATTCCGGCAGGATAAACTCAGGGTTCTCCTCGTAGAACTTCAGCAGACGGTCAGCATACTTGCTCATGCGGAAGAAGTAGCTCTCCTCCTTGACCAGTTCCACCGGGTGTCCGCTGTCCGGACTTTTCCCTCCGGTAATCTTGCCGTCAGCATCACGTTCAATATCCACCAGTTGGGTTTCGGTGTAGAAGGTCTCATCCGAAATACAGTACCAGCCTTCGTATTCCCCTTTGTAGATATCCCCTTGCTTCAGCAGGCGGTCAAAAATATCCGCAACCACCTTCTTATGGCGCTCCTCCGTGGTACGGATGAAATCATCATTTGAGATGTCCAGCTTCTTCCACAGATCCTTAATGCCGACTACAATCCCGTCCACGAACTCCTGCGGGGTCTTCCCGGCCTTGCCGGCCTTCTCTTCAATCTTCTGCCCATGCTCGTCCGTACCCGTCAGATAGCGCACCTCATAGCCGCGCAGCCGCTTGTATCGGGCCATCGCATCACCGGCTACCGTGGAATACGCATGCCCGATATGCAGCTTGTCGCTCGGATAATAGATCGGTGTTGTTAGATAAAAGGTTTTGTTCTCACTCATTACTTCATCATCCCTTCGTTATCCCTAATCGTCCATTTCACACAAAAAACTCCCGCCCCCTATATGGGGCGAGAGTAAACTCACGCGATACCACCCAACATTCCCCGGCTCCTCACAGAGCACAGGCTTCGTCAGTTCCCTAACGGAACTGTCCATTAACGCTGGAACACGCCGTGCGCTTACGCAGACCCGGCTTCAGGCCTTCCGCTCGAACACAGTTCCTCCCGGACCATATTCAATCTGGCGTCCCATACCGGCTCCCAGCAGCCCCGGCTCTCTGTAATGGTGTCCACATCTACTTATCCGTTCCTCGGAATATCACTTATTATTCAAAATATACCCATCCCGGCAGCCCATGTCAAGTCGTATGCAGCGGCTTGTCCCCTGATGGCTGCTCTTTGCGCGGCGGCACCGGGTCAAGTCCTCCCGGATGGAAGGGATGACAGCGGGCGATCCGCCTGGCTGCGAGCCATGAACCCTTGAGCGGCCCATGAACCTCAATAGCTTCCAGCGCGTAAGCCGAACAGGTCGGGTAGAACCGGCAGGTGGCGGGCTTGAGCGGCGAAATGAACTTGCGGTAGACCCGGATAGGAGCCTGTACCGTTCTTCGTAAATTAGCCATACTCAGCGTTCCTCTTTGCCGCGGAATGCCCCGGCCCGCTCTTCTTCTCTTCCCTGCTCACAATCCTTGCAGTAGCCGAAGACCTCGAATTTATGCTTGACCACCCGGAACTGATCCGGCGGATCGGTTAGATTCATCGGGCAGAATTGAATCGGGTACGTCTTCATACACTGCAGACAAATCATATGGTGGTGATGGTGATCCTGACTACAGCTTGCTTTGAATTTGACGCCTTCTTCAAATACAATCTGCTCCAGCACCCCCAGCTCCTCCATAACGCGCAGGTTGCGGTAGACTGTATCGAAGCTCAGCCCGCTATACTTACGGCCCATATGCTCATATACATCCTTCGCAGACAAATATCCCGTATTCTCGCCGAATAATTTGGCAAGCGTCTTGCGCTGATCGGTGATTCGCAGCCCCTGCCCCGACATGGCTTCCAGGATTTGATCTGTCGACAGCATTCGCTCATCTCCCATAACATAGGTCGTTTGTGTTGTACTCTCTTTATAATGCCCCAAAAGCACTGCCCCGTCAATAAATGTGCCCGTTACCTGCCCGCATCAGCAGACGTGCGGCAGAATACAAAAACGGCAGCCGCCCCCTCAGGAGCGCTGCCGTTTGTATTGTAGAAAAATTATTTTTTCGCCGGAAGCGGGGTGAAGACAAAGTTAACGGGCAGGTTGCTGCCGGAAGCGACGGAGAACACAATCTCTACACGCCCTTCATACTCTCCGGTACGGTAGATGACAGCATTCGTGTCTGATGATTTGCCTAATGTGCCCTTATTGGGCAGGTTCACCATTGTGCCGTTTACAAGCAACGGTCCCAGATAAGGACCCCCGCGCGGGTTGAAGGTGATCAGCGTGTTTGCTGCAACACGCTCCAGTACGATTTTGTAAAGTACCCCGAAGTTACCAGCATTGGAAACAACCGTTCCCTTCATTGGATCAATACCGTCCAGGTTCTTGTCAAGTTTGTTGTCCCCCAGAAGCAGCTTGCTTTGCGTGGCACCCACCAGATCGGTGACGTTCATGATCCGCGTAGAATCTGGAAATGTTCCGCGGGTATGCACACCGTCGCTGTCAAGAATAGGCAGATAAGGAAGCTCAGCAACCGGATCTTTGCTCTCCTCCACTATGACTACGTTATACTGAACCGGCAGATCACTGAACAGGTCTGCGCTCAGCGACATTACGTCTTTAGGCTTCATTGCATTTTTGTTCAGGTCAGTCATAATCGGAAGACTTTGCCCCGGCTGCAGGGTAATTTGCGATTGAGCCGAGCCGGTAATCATGGAGTTAAAGTATTTCTCCATCGATACTTTGCCCGTATATTCCGGTAATGTCACGGGACCGGCAACCCCCAGATACTGGGTAGTAATGGTTGTTGGATACAGGTTGTTGTTCGTAGCAATCACATAGAGCTTCTGTCTGGTAGCCATATTGTTCATATGATGCACAAGGAAGCGTGTATTGCCCACAGAGCTTTCACGGTACAGTACACCTTCCGTATTAACGGTCTCTGGGCTGTTGCTGCGGATCAGGTTGTAACCTTCGGACGACAGCGTATACGGCAGATTCGGAAGCGACGGAATCATCCCGCCGTCCATGCTGATGATATCCCCCGGAATGGTGAACAGCTTCGTTACTTCATCCTGTGTATACAGTTGTTCATTGGTGATTGTAATCGTCTTCTCAAAAGTACTGCTAAGACCGCGCTTGTCCGTAACCGTCAGCTGAATGGATAGCGGTCCCGGGTTAAAGTACGCCAGAGAACGATTGTTCCAGACGGCAGTCAGCTCTTCATTCTCAGGATCATAGCTGGTATCGGTCAGCGTTACCGGCTCACCCATTTTGTATTCTTCTTTATCTGTTGTGAATTGGGCCACTGGCGGCTGATTAGGCTGCAGTACCTGGATTGTGACCGGATAAGGATCACTCCACATATTATTGGCATCCCGCACCGAGTAGGTAACCGTATAGAAGCCCGCCTGATCATAGATATCCCGCTTATTGTCGCTCCACCGTTCTTCAACAATCGGCGTACCGTTCGGCGAAGAGCTGGAGGTCACATAATTCACGGTAGTCTCACCGGCATAGATTTCCTTAGGCTGAACTGTGAAGGAAGCCGTCGGCTTCGTATTCAGCGTAAGAATAACCCGCTTTTGTACATTATCTACAGTATAAGGAATATTAAGTGCATAGGTAATCGAGGTTAACGGAATCATGAAGGTACCTTTGAACTGGTAAGCCGGTCCCTTCATGGTGAACTTAGTACCATTGACGGTATAGATTTTGCTGTCTGTTTTGAAGCGCATAATGCTGGTTCCCTTAGTCACAATGACCTCTTTGGTTTTGGCATCATACGTGAAGGCAACGCCAACCATTTCCACCATTGCGCGAATGGATACGTAAGACACGCCGTTCTTGACTGCCATCGGCTGATTGGCCGTGTAAGGCGTACCATTTCTGAACATCTTGTTGCTGTTCATCATCAGAATAAGCTGGCCTCCTCCTGTAGCAGAGGTAGTCATGCTTGGATTCATAGGAGTATCCGTAAGCGGAGTTGCTGTAGGCATAACCGCATCGGTCGGAACAGTACCGTCCACAGGAGCTGCTGTTGCACCTGGAACAACAGTAGCGGCCGGAACCGGTGTCGCTGTCACTGCCGGAATGCCTTGAACCGGTGATGCTGTAGGAACTGGTGCCGGTGTTGGAGTCGGTATTACTGTGCCTGCCGGCGGCTCGGTTACCAGCGGCGGCAGCGGATCCGTTGACTCGGGCTGAAGCTGTGTGTCAGCGGGGTTTGCCGCTTCGTTAACGCTCTGAGGTGTTGTACTCTCTGTGCTGACAGGCGCGGCCCAAGCCGGAATGGCTGCAGCGACTTGCGATACAGCCAATACTGCCACTAAAAATACTTTTTTCAAATTCATTGTACGACTCCTTCTGCTCCCATTGTAGTGTATAAGGCAGGTATCTTCATTACTTTCTCTCCACCTTATATTCCCCGTAAAAACGGGAGCCGTCCTCTTCAGGACGGCAGAATATTTTGCCACGTTCATTTTACAAAACATAGTATTAGACGCATGTTATAGCGAAAAGTTTCATTCTGTGTAAAAAGAAAACAAAAAAATAACGACCGCCCCCTGTACCTGGGCAATCGCTATGGCCGGCAACCTGCTAGGTACGGGCATCGGCCGTCCTGAACCTGCTGCGGTATTCCTTGGGGGTCATTCCCGTCTGCTTCAGGAACACCTTAGTGAAATAACGGCGTTCCTGATAGCCGATACCCGAGCTGATGGCGGTGATGCTCTTATCGCTGCTGGCGAGCATGAATTTGGCAGCTTCAATCCGCTGCTGGGTGACATACTCCACGAAGGTCACCGCGAAGCGGTTCTTGAAGAGCAGGCAGAAATAACTGCTGCTAATGCCAATCGTATTCGCCACCTCATCAATACCGAGATCTGTGTGCAGGCGCTCCGTAATGAATTGTGCGGCTTGATTCATCAGCTGCTCCGGTGTTTTTTTGACAGGCTCGTCAGCCGCAGGCACTTCCTGAAACAACGGGATGCTGTTGTACAATTTGTCCTTATACTGCCTGCTGCGAATCCGGGAGCCGATCTCCCGCACCTTATCGCCAAGCTCCCCGTAATGAATCGGCTTGCAGATATACTCCTTCACCCCGAGCCGGATCGCTTCACGCGCATAATCGAATTCCTGGTAGCCGCTGAGCAGCAGCACCTCGCTCGTAAGCCCCATCTCCCGCAGCTTGCCTATGAACGTCAGCCCATCCATCACCGGCATGCGGATATCGCAGAGCACCAGATCAGGCGGCGTTTCCTCGGCGATGCGCAGCGCCTCCATCCCGCTTCGTGCCAGCCCCGCAACCTCCATCCCCATGTCCTCCCAGGGCAGTACAGTATTGAGATTGCTCAGAATGGGCGCTTCATCGTCAACCAATAATACTTTTAGCATAATGGCCTTCCCCCTGCCCGTATTTCGGAATGACGCACTGGATAATCGTTCCTTCCCCAGGACTTGCACATATGAAAATCCCATATCTGTCGCCGTATTCGATCCGTATCCGGTCTGCGACACTGCGTACACCCAGCCCCCGCCGCTCCAAATGAATGCCCTGCCCCGGCTTAGCTTCCGGCTGATGCTCTGCAGCATCATTCACCATATATTGGAACATAGACAGCTGAGACGGGGTCATCCCGATTCCGTTATCCTGTATCCGCAGTAACAGATTGCCTTGGGACTCCCATACTTTGACACTCACCAGACCCTTATACCCGATCCCCTCAAAACCATGCTGAATGCTGTTCTCCACCAGCGGCTGGAGCGTAAGCTTCAGAATCCCGCAGCCCAGCAGCTCTGGCGGAATCTCAAGCTCATAATCGAACAGATCCTCGAAACGGAACTTCTGGATATCCAGATAATTGCTCAGATGCTTAACCTCTTCCTCCAGCGTAATCTCATCCCTGTCCTGAATGCTGATCCGCAGAATACTCGCCAGCCGGTAGACCATCTCACTGACCTTGCGGCCTTCATTCTGCACAGCCAGCACATTGATCGATTCCAGGGTATTGAACAGAAAATGCGGCTTGATCTGTGCCTGCAGCACACGCATTTCCGCTTGATTCTTGCGCTGCTGTTCCAGATGAACCCGGCTGAACAACGAGTTGATTTTGTCCATAAGATCATTGAAGCCTCTGGCCAGCAGCGTCATCTCATCGTTGCCCTTCTCCTCGACACGGGTAGTAAGGTCTCCGTCCTCTACCCGGCGCATGAAGCGCACAATTACAGCAATCCCGCCTGTAATCCGATTCATGAAGAACAGATTGAAGATGACCGCCCCCAGCAGGCACAGGAACATCACAATAACGAACCAGCGGGCGAACACCGTCACCTCATGAGACAAAGTATCCCAAGAAGTGATGGAGACCAGACTCCAGGGATACTCCTTGAGATGGTAGACCGACAGAATGCTTTTCTCGCCGCCGAACTGCGTCTTGAAGCTCTGAAAGCCGGGCTTAAACGTAATATTCTTCGTGGTGAAGCTGCGGAAATCCTGCCCGTCCAGCTTCCTGTCCGGGTCCAGCAGAATCATTCCGTCATCGTTAACCAGCATGAAGGACACCTTCTGGTCGGTGCCCCCGATCTTCAGATTGCGGAAAATCGACTCGAACTCCCAGTTCTTAATCTGCACCACCAGAATGCCGATATTCTGAAAGAAGCTAAGCTCCTTAATCAGCCGAATTTGCGTGAATACAGCCTCTGTTCCAGTCAGCTCAGGATATTCATGCGGTGCCAGCCATTTCGGAACCCCGTTCAGCTTCATTACTTCCTGGTACAGCTCACTGCCTTTGAACTTATCATAGGGCAGGGTGCGGAAATTCTCCTTGTTGAAGACCGAGACGATCTCCGAGCTCCCTTTCCCGTTGAAATTGTACAGGAAAGCATAGCTGATCGACGGATGGTTATAGAGCAGACTGCGGAAATTACGCTGGCTGGCATTCAGGCTGAGCTGCTCGGCATCAGTTAAATCCTGCTTGGAGGGATCATCCGCACTGAGCGCCATATGAAAGACCGAGGTGGCAATTCCGTTGTCCGTCACATTGTCCATATCCTTGAATACATTAGAAATGCTGTAGCTGATCGCTTTGAGCGAATATTCAGACTGCTGGCTGTATTTCTTCTCAATGGAATTATAAGTCACGAAGAACATAATCATGCCAAGAATGAACAGCGGAATGATAATCAGGCCTAAGAATGCCGTAAACAATTTGTAGCGCAGATTCATCGGCTGTTGCTCCTGACATGATTGATATTATCCTTTTACACTGCCTGCGGTAACACCTTCAATAATCTTCTCCTGCAGAATCGCATAGATCACTATGACCGGAACCACGCTGAAGACGATCCCCGCTGACATCTGTGCGTAATTCATCTGGTACTGATCGCGGAACTGAACCATCCCCACGGGGAGCGTACGCAGCTCGTCATTGGAGAGGAAATAGTTAGCTAGCAGGAATTCATTCCAATTTCCCAGGAAATTAACAATGAATACCGTAACCATCGCCGGAACTGTCAAAGGTACAATAATTTTAGCAAAGATACCCTGAGCCTTCAAGCCATCAATGACTGCAGCTTCTTCAATTTCACTGGGCAGCGAACGCATAAATGCCGCCAGAATAATAATCGTGAACGGGATTGCATTGGCAATGTAAGGAATAATTAGCGCCCAGTGAGTATTGAGAATATGCAGCTTACGGACAATCGTATAGATAGGCAGCATCAGCGCGTTGTTCGGAATCAGCATCCCGATCAGAACCAGCGAGAACAGAATCTTATTCCACTTCCCCTGGCGCATCCGTGTGACCGCGAAGGCGAACATAGACGCCAGCAGAATAGACACCACAGAAGCAAGAATCGAAATATATAAGCTATTGAAAAAATAAGTACTGATCTTGGCATTCACCCAGGCTTCCACATAGTTGGACCATTCGAAGCTCTTCGGAATACCGAAGGGATGGAGGGCAATCGCATTGTTATCCTTCTTCACCGAGGAGAAGAGGACGAAGAGAAACGGGAACAGCACAATTAACAGATAACCCAGCAAAGCGATGTGCGGCAGACTTTTCTTCAGCAGGCGCGGCATCAGTATTCAATCCTTTCCGTACGGCGGGCAAACACCAGCTGGTAGAGGGCGGTTACCACAAGCGTGAACAAGAAAATCAGAACAGCGATCGTATTGCCGTACCCGTATTTGAAATTGGTAATCGCATACTTAATCATATAGGTGGCCATTACCTCAGTTGAACCCGCCGGGCCTCCCTTGGTCATTACGATAACGATATCGGCAGCCTTCATCGCTCCGGCAATCGAGAGCATAATCACTACCGAGATGATCGGTACGATCAGCGGCAGAGTGATGCGTGTAGCCCGCTGGAACCCCGTAGCGCCATCAATGGCCGCTGCTTCATCCAGCTCCCCGGGAATGGAGAGAATCGCCGCCAGCACCATCACAATGTAGAATCCGGTCCACTGCCAGGCATTTGTAATCAGAATCGACAGCATGGCGAACCGTTCGTCCGACAGCCAGTAGACCGGTTCAATTCCGACCAGACCCAGCACTTTGTTGAACAATCCAATGTTCGGCTCGTAGATGAAGCCCCAGAGAATGCCTATTACTGCGGTAGACATAATGGATGGCATGAAGACCGCCGTCTTGTACAGCCCCTTCAGCTTCTTCACATTGGCGATCAGTAAGGAGAAGAACACAATCAGCGGCACCTGTATGCCTACGGAGAACAGAATAAACCAACCGTTATTTTTCACAGAAATCCAGAAGCGTTCATCTCCAAGAGCTTTCTTGAAGTTGTCCACTCCGGCATATTTGACCGTATCGGATACACCGTTCCAGCTGGTGAAGCTATAATAGATCGAGCTGAAGATGGGATAGACGAAGAACATAATGAACAGAACCAGTGCCGGAATAACGAACAGAATGAACACCAGAGGATTTCTCAGTGCCTTATTCATAGCTACCTCCATATTGCTTTTCTTTTGAAAAATGCACCCTGGAGCAAGCACCAGGGTACATGTAGTTCACCGCTTCTTATTCCACTGTCGCATTGGCCTCTTCCTGTATCTTCTGAAGCGCTTCACCCATCTTCTCAGGAGTCGTCTGCCCGCCGATCAGGCTTTGAATCTGGATATTACTGATCTCAGTGGTGACATCCGCCTGCACCAGCGAGTCAAAGGCCGGGAAGGACGACTGGGAGCTGTTCAATACCGCGACAATCTCACTCATCAGATCATCCGTAATATTCTTATTCAGCACAGCCGGATCGATCTTCATGGCAGGCAGGACTCCGTCCTCTACCAGACCACGCAGCTGCATCTCTTCATTGAACATATTTTTAATGAAGGATTTCACTGCTGCAAGCTGCCGCTCGTCTTCACCCGCCGAAGCGGAGAAGCCATAACCGTTGTTCACATCGCGCATCAGCGCTGTCTGATCCCCCACTCCGCCTTCTACTGCCGGAATATTGAAGAACCCGACCTTACCGATTAGGCCTTCGCCGGATTGTCCGGCCTTGAATACGGAAGATTTCCAGGTCCCGTCATACATCAGGATTGATTCTCCGCTGGTGAACTGGGTAGTATATTCAGCATACTCGAAGCCCAGCTCGCCCTTCTTGAAGTAGCCTTTATCCACCCATTCCTTATATTTCGCCAAGCCCTTGATTACATTCGGATCATTCCACTTCGCTTCACCGGTAGCGAACTTCGCAGTCACATCCGGTCCGGCATAACGGGACCAGAGATGATTGGCCAGCATCAGTGGTACCCAGCCTGCTTTGGAGGCACCGGCCATTGGCACTTTACCATCCGCTTTAATATCGGCCAGCTGCTGCTCCAGTTCGGCAAAGGTCGTCGGAGCCTTCCAGCCCTTACTTGTATAGTATTCTTTATTATAGAAGAAGCCTTCTCCCGAGCCGCCGATCGGCAGACCGTAGATTTTGCCTTCATAGGTGAACGGGTCCAGATTGGAGAACTTGTCTTTGATGCCTAATTCATCAAGGATCGGGGTCAGGTCCAGCAGCTTACCTTCTTTGGCATAGATCTTGGAGTCTGGACTACCGAACAGGTCAAAGATCTCGGGAGGGTTACCAGCTGCCATTTCACCGCGCAGCTTCTCCTTACGGTTCACATCCGAATCTACACCATCAAGCTTGAAGGTCAGTCCAGGCACATCCGCCTGTACCTTACCCACCACATCCTCCAGAATAGCCAGTCGTTTCTGCTTGTCTGCCCCAACCTGAGTATGACGAATCGTCATCTCGAAAGGCTCCGCACTGGCAGGTTCTTCAGTGGCTGCCGCGTTGGTGGCTGCCGCCTCTTTCGTCGCCGCCGGCTCTGTCGTTGCAGCCGCATTGTTCTTGTTGCCTCCACAGCCTGCCAGCAGCGCTGAGCTTACGAACATCAGGGACAACAGCAGTGTTAGACTTTTTCTCATTACGGGTGACCCTCCCTATTTAATGATTTCCCTTACAATTCTAATTATAGAAAAACATATTTGTAATCGTAAGGTTAAGATTTATCTTCAATAGGGATAAAATCCTCTAATGAAAGCGAATTCAGTCAGGTTTTCTGACATACAAAAAAGCGAAACTCCTCAGAATAGAAGCTCCGCTTTCGATAATTATTATATTTATTTAGACCAATGCAGACTCTTTACGCCCCTCTTCAATCAGCCGGTACGCACGCTGCACTTCTTCATCGGAAGGTGACTCCACCCCTTCAAGCTCATAGGGACGGCCAAGCTCTTTCCATTTGTAGATTCCCATTACGTGATAAGGCAGAATTTCAAACTTCTCCACTCCATTTAAGGTGCCAATGAACCGGCCGAGATTCTGTAAATCCTCTTCTTTATTATGAATGCCGGGAACATAAACATGGCGAATCCACATTTTACGGTTATTATCAGATAACCAGCGGGCCAGCTTCAAAGTACGGTCGTTGGACTTGCCGGTTAGTTTGATGTGCGCTTCATCATCAATATGCTTCAGATCCAAGAGCACCAAGTCGGTAACATCCAGCAGATCGCTGATTTTCGATCCATCATTATAGCCGTTAGTATCAAGCGTGGTATGCAGATTCCAGCGTTTCTTCACCTCGGTGAACAGTTGCTTCACGAATTGCGCCTGGAGGGTTGGTTCACCGCCGGATACGGTTAGCCCGCCGCCGGACGATTTATAATAATTCAGGTAAGGCTCAATTTCCGCCAGCACTTCCTCGACGGTCATTTCCTTGCCTTCATTCAATTCCCATGTATCCGGGTTGTGGCAATACTGACACTTGAGCAGGCAGCCCTGCATAAAAAGCACGAAGCGGATACCCGGGCCATCCACCGTACCAAACGTTTCCAAAGAGTGGATATGTCCTTTAAGCATGAGATGTCATCCTTTCAAAAAAACTTAAAATTTTAACCACTTTCAGACAAGAGTGTACCGCCCTCTTGCAAGGGCGGCAGCTCTTAATTCATTTCAGTTCTTGTAGAACAAGAATGCATCTTACATGGAATCGTGGAATGTACGGTTGATAACATCCATCTGTTGTTCACGGGTCAGCTTGATGAAGTTAACAGCATAGCCGGATACGCGAATGGTCAACTGTGGATAGTTCTCTGGGTGATCCATAGCGTCGAGCAGCTGCTCACGGTTAAATACGTTAACGTTCAAGTGCTGAGCGTTATTGTGGAAGTATCCGTCCATCATGAAGACCAGGTTGGACTTACGGGAATCTTCGTCTTTACCCAGTGCCTTAGGAACGATAGAGAAGGTATTCGAGATACCATCCTGTGCATCGGAGTAAGGAAGTTTGGCAACAGAGTTCAGGGATGCCAGGGCACCCTTCTTGTCGCGTCCGTGCATTGGGTTAGCACCAGGAGCGAATGGTTCGCCTTTTTTACGTCCGTCAGGAGTAGTACCAGTCTTTTTACCATATACAACGTTCGAAGTGATAGTCAGTACCGATTGAGTCGGCACAGCGTCACGATACGTTTTGTTTTTGCGGATCATCGACATGAAGGTTTCAACCAGTTCAACTGCGATGCCGTCAACAGCGTCGTCGTTGTTACCGTAGCAAGGGAATTCACCCTCAGTTTCAAAGTCGATAGCAATGCCTTCTTCGTTACGGATTGGCTTAACCTTAGCGTATTTGATTGCACTCAGGGAGTCAGCAGCAACGGACAGTCCGGCGATACCGCAAGCCATCGTACGCAGAATGTCGCGGTCATGCAGCGCCATTTCGATACGTTCGTAGGAATATTTGTCATGCATATAGTGAATGATGTTCAGCGTGTTGACATAAGTCTTAGCGAGCCATTCCATCATTGGTTTGAAGCGTTTCATTACTTCGTTGTAATCCAGATATTCAGAAGTGATCGCAGGATATTCAGGACCTACCTGAGCACCGGATTTCTCATCTTTACCACCATTGATTGCATACAGCAGAGCCTTAGCCAGGTTGGCACGGGCACCGAAGAACTGCATTTGCTTACCGATACGCATTGGGGATACGCAGCAGGCAATTGCATAATCTTCACCCCAGTATGGACGCATTACATCATCGTTCTCATATTGGATGGCGCTGGTTTCAATAGATACCTTGGCACAATATTTTTTGAAGCCTTCAGGCAGCTTCTCGGACCACAGTACAGTCAGGTTTGGTTCTGGTGCTGGTCCCAGATTGTACAGGGTATGCAGGAAGCGGAAGCTGTTCTTGGTTACGCGAGTTGTACCGTCTTCGGCCATACCACCGATGGATTCTGTCACCCAAGTAGGGTCACCGGAGAACAGGTCGTTATAGTCAGGCGTACGCAGGAATTTCACAATACGCAGCTTCATTACGAAATGGTCAACGATTTCTTGTGCTTGCTCTTCAGTCAGAGTACCTTCTTCAACGTCGCGTTGAACATAGATATCAAGGAAGGAAGATACGCGTCCCAAGGACATTGCCGCACCATTCTGTTCTTTAACAGCTGCCAGATAACCGAAGTATACCCATTGTGTAGCTTCTTTGAAGTTGACAGCCGGTTTGGAGATGTCCATACCATGAGCTGCAGCCATTTGTTTCAGTTCGCCCAGAGCACGCATTTGCTCGGACAGCTCTTCACGCAGACGGATAACATCTTCTGTCATGGAGTCTACTTCGAGTTCAGCCAGTTGCTGCTTCTTGTCTTTAATCAGGAAATCAATACCATACAGAGCAATACGGCGATAGTCGCCGATGATACGTCCGCGGCCATAAGCATCAGGAAGACCTGTGATTACGCCGGATTTACGCACAGCTCTCATATCTGGTGTATATGCATCAAATACGCCTTGGTTATGCGTTTTGCGGATGTTCGTGAACATGTCAACGATATTCTGCGGAAGCTCGAAGCCGTAAGCCTTAGTAGCATCGATCATCATCTTGATACCGCCGAACGGTTGGATGGAACGTCTGAAAGGCGCATCAGTCTGAACGCCGACAATCTGTTCCTTGTCCTTGTCAATGTAACCAGGAGCATGGGAAGTGATAGTGGAGACAGTATCGAGGGAAACGTCCCATACGCCGCCTCTTTCTCTTTCTTCCTTACTCAGCTGGGAGATAATCTTCCACAGTTCAGTAGTATTGCTGGTAGGACCTACGAGGAAATCTTCATTTCCTTCATAAGGCTTGATGTTCTTGGCAATAAAGTTATTAACGTCAACTTTCTTGGACCATGTGCCTTTTGTGAAATTTCTCCAGCCAGACTTAACCTCTTGTACTTCTTTTTCAATCACCGACATGCTAAATCCCTCCATTTATATTTAGTATATTTGTAGAGATCGCGGGCTTGAAGGTTAATCCCGTGTCTCGTGATCCCATGAGCTATGGTTGTTATAAAATTCACAATCGCATCTTCATAACCGGGACCGTTGTTTATATAAACATTTTAGTTTATTTTCTGAAAAAGGACTGTGACAAATATCACTCTTTCGGTGATATTTGTCACTTCCATCCAGTCCCATATTAACCTTTAACCTTATTCTTTGTCAGGCAACCGTTAATTAATTATCGAATTTGCCGTAGAATGCGTTGCGGTAAACATCAGCAAGCTCGGATACCAGCGGCATTTTAGGGTTGGCAGTTGTACATTGGTCTTCAAATGCACGGTCAGCCAGATAGTCTACACGGGATTCGAAGTCCTTAGGATCGAAACCAAGAGCCGAGAAGGATTCTTCGATGCCAAGTTTTTTGTTCATGTCGCGGATCGCATTGATCAGGCTGGTTACGCCTTCTTCGGTAGTGCGTGCTGGCAATCCCAGAATACGGGCAATTTCAGCATACCGTTCGTCAGCTACAAAGTGCGAATATTTAGGGAACGAAGCGAACTTCGTAGGCTTCTTGGCATTGTAACGGATAACATGCGGCATCAGGATTGCATTGGTGCGGCCATGCGCGGTGTGGTACTGTCCGCCCCATTTGTGCGCCAAGCTGTGGTTAATCCCCAGGAATGCATTGGCAAAGGCCATACCGGCAAGTGTCGATGCGTTGTGCATTTTCTCACGGGCCAGTTTGTCGCCTTGCAGTGCGGATTTCTCCAGCCACTGGAATACCAGCTGAATAGCTTTGATTGCCAGACCATCGGAATAGTCACTGGCCATTACAGATACATAAGCTTCGATTGCATGTGTCAATACGTCCATACCTGTATCGGCAACTGCTGTTCTTGGCAAGCTGTATACAAACTCAGGATCGATAATAGCTACGTCTGGAGTCAGCTCATAGTCAGCCAGCGGATACTTAGTATTATTACCCGTTGTCTTATCTGTGATAACTGCGAACGAGGTTACTTCGGAACCTGTACCGGAAGTTGTAGGAATCGCAACGAATTTCGCTTTGTTGCCGAGCTTAGGGAATTTATATACCCGTTTGCGGATATCCATGAACTTCTGCTTCAGGCCGTTGAAGTCTGCATCCGGATGTTCATAGAACAGCCACATTCCTTTGGCAGCATCCATAGGGGAACCGCCGCCGAGTGCGATGATGCAGTCCGGCTGGAATCTGTTCATCATTGCCGCACCTTTTTCTACAGTAGTTGTCGATGGATCTGGTTCAACTTCAGAGAACACTTCGATGGCTACTGGAGTCTGACGTTGACGCAGATAATGCTCAACTCTTTCAACATATCCGAGCTTCACCATCATAGGGTCAGTGATAATAGCTACGCGTGTAATATCAGGCATTTTGGCCAGGTACTGAGTGGACCCCTTCTCGAAGTAAATCTTGTCAGGTACTTTAAACCATTGCATATTCACGGTACGACGGTTCACCCTTTTCACGTTGATCAGATTGATGGCAGTCACGTTCTGCGATACCGAGTTGCGTCCGTAAGATCCGCAGCCCAGTGTCAATGAAGGGATATTAGTGTTATAAATATCACCGATTGCGCCGTGTGTGGATGGCGAGTTGACGAGAATACGTCCGGTCTGCAGACGGTTGGAGAACTTCATGATAACTTCTTCGTTGTTGGAATGGATAGCCGAGCTGTGGCCCATGCCGCCAAATTCAACGATTTGAGCTGCGCGTTCGATACCCTGGTCAGCATTCTTCACTTTGTAGCAAGCCAGAACCGGGCTCAACTTCTCAGCGGACAATGGATATTTAGTACCTACACCTTCAAGCTCAGCTACAAGGATCTTCGTTCCGGCAGGAACCTGAATGCCGCACATTTCAGCGATCTTCACAGCGGATTGGCCAACGATAGCCGGGTTAACCGCACATTTCTCTACGTTCATTGCGCCGCTGGTCAGCTTAGCCGCTTCTTCTTTGTTCACAAAGTAACAGCCGTTTGCAATCATTTTCTTCTTCACTTGATCGAAGATAGCTTCTTCAATGATGACAGCCTGCTCGGAAGCACAGATCATACCATTATCGAAAGTCTTCGACAGGATAAGGTCAGTTACAGCCTGATCAATGTCAGCACTCTTCTCAATGAAGGCAGGCACGTTACCAGGACCTACGCCAAGTGCCGGTTTGCCGCAGCTGTAAGCTGCTTTGACCATTGCCGATCCGCCGGTTGCCAGAATCAGTGCAACGTCCGGATTGTTCATCAATGCGTTTGTTTTGTCCATTGTAGGAAGCTCAATCCATTGGATGAAGTTCTCTGGTGCGCCGGCTGCTACGCCTGCATCATGCAGAATTTTGGCTGCTGCCGCACTACACTCTTGCGCTGACGGGTGGAAACCGAATATAATAGGGTTACGTGTCTTCGCGGAAATCAAAGCTTTAAACATTGTGGTGGATGTTGGGTTGGTAACCGGTGTGATACCCATAATGATTCCGACTGGTTCAGCAATTTTCTGGAAGCTGTCATAAGCGTTATCCTCAATAACGCCTACAGTCTTGTCGTACTTAATTCCGTGCCAGATATATTCAGTGGAGAAGATGTTCTTCGTAATTTTGTCTTCGTATACTCCGCGTCCTGTTTCTTCAACTGCCAGTTTTGCCAGGTACATATGCTTGTCGAGTCCGGCCAGCGCCATTGCATGAACGATTGTGTTTGTCTGCTCTTGATCCAGGCCCATGAACGCTTCGTGGGCTTTCTTTGCTTTATCCACCAAAACCTGAATATACTCTTCAGCGGTGGTTTGTTTCACTTGGGCGGCGACTTCGTTTTTAACTGCCATCTCCCTCGTCCTCCTGTCAATTTTTAGGTTGTTTC
The DNA here is from genome assembly GCF_038002365.1 of Paenibacillus sp. FSL P4-0338. Classification (NCBI taxonomy): domain Bacteria; kingdom Bacillati; phylum Bacillota; class Bacilli; order Caryophanales; family Paenibacillaceae; genus Paenibacillus; species Paenibacillus sp. FSL P4-0338. The sequence continues at coordinate 2,800,722 of NZ_JBBOCG010000001.1, forward strand.
TTTCTATACATTTATCTTAGCACATCCTTTTCACCTTGTATAGTGAAATCTTTCACAAAGTTTAAAGTTTTTTTTGAGTTGTTTTCAAAGCGCTTTCATTCGATCATTTACCGGTATTTTTTCCATATTATATGCATTATTTAATTAATATTTGTCTATTCTGCGAACGCAATACGGTAGTCTGCAGCGTTAATGGCCCATCTTGCCTTGCAATGCCAGTTGGGCTTCGGTAATTTGCTCATGAATGCCAAGCCGTCACTTCAGTTCATCCACTGCTCTTCTATAGAATAAGTCTGACGGTGTGAATATAAATATAAATCTCAACTTTACAAGTGGAAACGGCTTTGCCGTCCTTTTAAAGGACGGTTCCGTTTCAGCGAGAAATAGAAGGATAATTTATCATGTGCAAAATATAAATTCTAGAGTAAAGGGCTGGTGCAACCCAGCCCCTCCTCATCAAACCGTACGTGAGGTTTTCCCTCATACGGCTTTCCGATGTTTGTCATTCATCGGCATGCAGATTACAATAGCGTTTTTAGTCCATATTGGATGGTCAAATATCTAACTTCTGACCGGGATCTCATCCATCTTCCTCGTTGTCTCTTCTTCGCATACCACCGGGTAAATCGTTGCAGAATATACCAATCCAGTTTTGCTAACCTCTTTTGGCTGTACTTTGTGTAATAGTAGTTTCTCCATCCTTGAATCTTGGGATTGAGCCATTCCACGTGTTCCGCAAACGATTTCGAACGCATGCTGGGCGGTGCTAATCTTTCTTTAACCACGCCTCGAATTCGTTCCTCCGCCTTCTTCGTTAGCCACTGCTGCGTGGTGTAATACACCTTGCCTTGGGATGTTTCTGCCTTCTTTTTCCGGTGGTGCATTCCTAAGAAGTCGAATCCTTCGTCTCCTGTCCATAAGCCGACAATACGGGTTTTGGTTGGGTGTAGCGTCAGCTCCAGACGTTCCATGATTCTGCGTATGAGTTCATACGCATGTCCGGCGTCCTTTTTAGTTTTACAGACCACCACAAGATCGTCTGCATACCTCGTGAGTTCACCTACTCCTTTCCCGTGTTTTTCCCACAGTCGGTCAAAATAGTTCAGATAGATGTTCGCCAAAAGTGGTGAGATCACTCCACCTTGTGGTGTGCCTAAATCGGAACGTCTTACGTTTCCTTCTTCCATGACTCCCGCCTGAAGCCACTTCCGGATTAACTTCAGGATTCGTCTGTCATTGATACGCATTTGTACCAATTTCATCAGTTTCTCCTGGTTAATATTGTCGAAGTAACCTTGGATGTCGACGTCGACTACCCAATTTCCTTTGCGGTTGCAGGCTTTCCGGATTCGATCCAGTGCTCCTTTCGCACTTCGCTTCGGGCGAAATCCGAAGGATACTTCTTCGAAATCCGCTTCGAAGATCGGTTCAATGACGAGTTTGGTTGCCATCTGCACCACTCGGTCGCGCACGCTGGGTATGCCCAGCGGTCTTGGTTTCCCGTCTTTCTTTGGGATATAGTGCCGCCGTACGGGCTGTGGGTGGTAGTTACCATCCTTTAATGCTCGCTCGCAGTCTTTGAGAAATTGCACTTCTCCTTGTTTCTCAATATCCGCGAGCGTCACCGTATCTACTCCGGCAGCCCCCTTGTTCGCTTTCACCCGTTTCCAGGCTTCACTCAGCACATCCCAGCGGTAGACTTTGTCGTACAGTGCATGGAATTTACGCTTGTTGTTCTCCTTGGCCGCATGACCTAGCTTTTCTTGGAGTTCTTGAACTTTTTCCTTAGGTGTCGTTAGCCTACTGGCATTCACTCACTCGTACCTCCTCCAAAAGCATAAACAAAGCAGGGCTCCTTCTCTCCCTAAGGTTATGTTGTCCTTAGGTTCCTCGGTACTATGAGCCCCTCGGACTCCCTTCCCACAGACGGTTCATTTCATCTTTTGGACTTATAGAGCGTCTTTTTACGGGTTTCTAAAAAAAAAATCCTCCCGTGTGGGGGAGGGTCTCCCCAGTTCACTATGTCTTCTTTCCTTCCATGCCGATCCCCATACGCCGGAGGATTCTTCACTGCCGTTCCAAGTTCTCTGCAGCTTCCATGGTCTTCACCCATATAAGCGAGGTTCGACTTCCTCTCTTCCCCCTTGCGGGGCCTTTATGACGACGCGGCAGGATTCACTTCATGTTACGGCCTGGCGGGTTGCTCGCCCTGTCTCTGACCGGACTTTTGTCGATGCGCTTCTACGCACGGATTTCGCCGTACGCAGGCATCCTAGCTACACGGGGGCTTGGCCCCTCCCGTGACCGGACTTTCACCGGTTAGAAGATACGCGCTTTCTGGGCACGCCTTATATTTAAAAAAAGGAGACAGCATCTCTGCTGTCTCCTTTTATCCACCTCTTCCCCCACTAGGAGGACATCTAAATCTACTCCCCTTAATCGTATCGAAGAATTTCTGCTGGACCGTTGCGGCCGCCGCATCAAGCTGGACCTTCGAGTCTGTGCCTTCCTTGGCGAACAGCTCCTGGATCACGTTGGACATCGTGGCATAATAGTCCTGAGTGTTGTACTGGGCTTCAGGCTTGCCATCCAGCAGCGCCATGATTTCAGGACTGTACTGATATACAATATCGTACTTGTCATAGACGGCCTTGGTCTTCTTGCCGAAGTCGGAATCGGCAGCATAGTAATCTAGAAGCGGCGGGATATAGTATTTGCCGTCCGTTTTACGCTGGCTGATAATAGCATCGAGCGCTTCCAGGCCTTTATCTGAGAAATAGTCGAAGGTAATATAACGGAAGGCCATCTCTTGTTCATCCTTGCTGGCATTCGGGTTGATGACCAGATAGTCGCCGCCGAGAACACCGGTATGCTTGCCACCCTTCTCAGCCGCAGGCATTGGATAGGTCAGCACATCCTCAGGCTTGAACCCGCCCTGGTTAAGGGCCTGTTCAATGACACCGTCTGAGCCGGCCATAACCATCGCGGTACGGCCCTGCTGGAACGCTCCTACCGCATCGCCCCAGCCGAGGGCCCAGTCTTGGGGAACGGCTTTGGCTTCCCATCTCAGCTTCTTATAGAAATCCAGCGCTTTGATCCCGGCTTCAGAATTGAAGGTTGCCACCACCTTGCCTCCCTCAATCTTCTGGATCTCTCCACCCGCTTCAAATAGGAAGTTGGTCCAGTTCCAGCCAGCTTCGTTGCCTTTGCCCATCGGTGCAATCCCGGAGATACCTTTCTTGGGGTCGGCCACTCCTTTGGCTGTGTTCAGCATGTCGTCCCAGGTCCAATCCATTGGAGGTACGGCTACACCTTTGTCATCGAGCATTTTCTTATTGATCATCGTTGTAGTGACGTAACCCTTCTGCGTTACCCCATACACCTTGCCGCCGATAATGAACTGATTCTGCAGCACTGGATTGATCTGATCCTTGAACTCATAGTTGTTCCACAGATCGGTGATGTCGGCTACCCAGCCCTTCTCAATCAGGAATTTGGCTTCGGTAGCATATGTGTTGAAGAAGGTAGGCGCTTCGTTCGCAGCCATCTTCACTCCGATCTCGCTTACATTATACTGCCAGTCATCCTTGACGATCTCCACGTTCGGATAGACTTCCTGGAACCGCTTGATTTTATCATCCTCCTGCGCTCTCACCTCGGTCAGGTCAGGCGTAGGATAGTGGATTTTGATCGTTACCTTCTTCTGGTTGATATCATCTGCCGGTGACTGTGACGGGGTTGCCGACTCTTCTGCCGCCTGGGTCGCCGCTGGTGCAGGTGTCGCTTCTCCCCCGTCAGCCGCCGGCTTGTTGCCGTTGTTATTGCCCCCGCAAGCGGACAATAAGGTCCCCGTTACCAGGAGACAGGCGAATACGCTGGAAACTTTACGCATTGTAACTCCCCTTTTCCATTCATAATGAGCTTACCCTTTCATCTTAAAAGAAGAGACCGCTTACAAACGAGGTGTGATTATATTGCTTTCATGTGCAGGTATACGATCCGTATCTTCTGTAAGGATTCTTCTGCTCACCCTTTGACCGCTGACAATGAAACCCCGCGCATAATGAACTTCTGGAAGACCAGGAACACCAGGATCGGCGGCAGAGAGACAATGAACAGAATCGCAAATTTGATGTTCGTATTCAGCGCTTTTACATTGATAACGTACTTATAGATGGCGGTAGCGAGCGTATACTTCTCTTCACTGTGCATGACCAGTGACGGCCAGAACCAGTCATTCCAGGCTGTGGAGAAGATGAAGATCGCCAGTGTTGCAAAAATCGGAATCGACAGCGGCACCGCGATGGTGAAGAAGCTTCTCGGCTCCGAGGCCCCGTCCATCCGCGCCGCTTCCAGTATCTCGGGATGAATCCCGTCGAAGAAATTCTTAAGCAGCAGGAAGAAGAACGTGTTCGCGCCTGCCGGCAGCCAGAATGCCGCATATTGATTGAGCAGGCCCAGCTCCTTCAGATTGACAAAGTTCGGAATCATATAGCTCGTGGCTGGAATGAACAGTGTCATCAGGAAGAAGAAATAGAAGGCCTTGCGGTAAGGCACATGCATCCGGGAGATACTAAAGGACGCGAGTCCCAGCACAATTAAGGTAGCGGCCATATTTCCTGCAAAAATATACAGGGTGTTCCGCAGAAACATGGCCAGATCGATATAATCCAGTGCATCCTTCAAATTGCCGAAATGCCATTCCTGCGGGAAAAAATGCGGAGGAAAGGAATTGACCTCGATATTCGACTTCAACCCATTGAACATCGTCATGAGGATGGGGTACAGCATGCTGAAGATCATCAGGACGATGAACAAAACCATAATTCCATATACCACCCGGTTGCTGGTTTTCTTAAGATCATGCTCCGAGAGAATCCCTCTGTCTGCGCTCTTCATCCTAGTTGTCCTCCTTGTTAAGCTTGAACTGAAGAATGCCCAAACCGCCCAGAACAACAAACATCAGCATCCCCAGCGCAGTCGCCGTACCATAATCCAGTCTGGTAAAAGCATACTTCACAATAAGCAGAGCATACGTCAGCGTAGCATTGTTCGGCCCCCCGTCCAGCAAGGCCATCTGTGACTGGTAGCCCTGAGAGGTGGCGATGACTTGAAGAATCAGCATCAGCAGGATCAGATTGCGCAGCGAAGGCAAGGTGATGTGGCGGATACGCGCCCATACTCCCGCTCCGTCAATCTCGGCGGCCTCATACCAGTCCCGGGGAATACTAAGCACCGCAGCAAGATAGATCAGCATCCCCGAGCCGAACTGCTGCCAGGTCTCCATGAAGACCAGCGAGATCATCGACCAACGGGTATCGGTCAGGAAGGCGATCTGCTCCGCTCCGGTGCTGCCGATTAAGGCATTAATCGGTCCAACCGGATCATACAGCCAGCGCCACAGCCCGTATAGGACTACAGCAGGCATGACATATGGCAAATACGCGGCAACGCGCACGAATCCGCCGAATTTCCGCAGCTCGGAGATCGCAATGGCAAAGGCAATCGGAACCCAGAAGCCGATCACCAGGCACAGCAGCATATAGTACAGGGTGTTTTGGACAGCAATCAGCACATCGGTGTCGGTAAGTGCCCTGGCATAATTGTCCAGGCCGGCGAAGGTATTCCCTTTGACGAAATCAACGGTGTAGAAGCTGTACAGGAACCCTTTGAAGATAGGCACCCACATAAACATAATGAAGATGATCAATGCGGGGACAAGAAACATCACGCCCCAATAATTCTTTTTCCAACGGTTCTGCTTGTACGGCTTGCTCTCCAGCTCCGCTGGAAGGTGATCGTGTAACGCAGCAGACTGATTCATTCCGGCTCCCTCATTCCTGTCGTCTTTCAGCACTTTATGGGAAAGCGCATCCTGTCTTCATTGTAGGAAATGAGGGAGAGACTTAACATGTCTATATCTATGGCAATCGTAAGCGTTCTTACTTCTTCAGCTCGCTGGGACTGAGTCCAAAGTATTTTTTGAAAATTTTGCTGAAATGCTCCGGCGACTCGTATCCCACCCGCTCCGCTATCTCATACCGGCGCAGATCGGTGTTCAGAATCATCTCCCGGCTGTCCTCCATCCGCAGCTTAATCACATATTCCCACAGGTTATAGCCTGTATTCTTCTTGAACAAATAGCTCAGGTAATTAGGGCTGACATGATTCTTCTTCGCTACTTCATGGATCGTTAGCCCCTTCTGGGCATAATTCCCGTCAATGTATTCCTTCGCCTTCTGCACGATCAGATTACTGTGCGTATGTAGCTCCTCGGGCGACGGATCAGCGGCATAGTTACTCCAGTTGAAATCTCCATAATAGAACACATAATGATCTACATGCTCGTTGTTCCAGAGGATCGCCTTCGAGGCTTGCCGGTTCAGCACATCCATGAAGCTCAGCCCCTTCAGAATCTGGCTGATGCCGATAACGGCACTCAGCTGCAGATAGCGGTGAATATTAAAATGCAGGCTGCGTCCCAGCACCTCCAACCTGCTCAACTGGCCGGTGGACGGCTCCTCGTAGCTCTCCTCATCCCACTGGATGATTATGGTGATTTCCTGGTCCGGCGAATAGAAGGCAGTGGAATTCCACTCCTGATCCAGCAACTCCTTGGCGATATTCAAGGCAGCGTAACGCAGCAGGCTGTGATCACGGGTAGTGTACCTCTGCTCAGGCCGGTCTTGCGGCAGGGGGATCTTGATTTTGATCACCGCAAAAAACGGCCCCCGCAGCCTTAGCTCATCCAGCTTGCGCAGCTTCTCCTCTGCCTCCAGCACCTCCGCAGTCTCCGTAAGCAGACTGTTCAGCAGTTCGCTGTACTCGGGAAGCGGCTCCTCCAGCCGGAAGCGGTCTCCATTACCATCCATATATGTAGCCAGCTCCGGCGACGGTCTATTCATCTTCAGGACAACACTGCGCACCGAATCCAGGAACTGCTCGCTGTTCAGCGGCTTGATCAGATAGTCTCTCGCCCCCAGCCGGACAGCCATCTGGGCGTATTGAAAGGTCTCATGCGCAGAGATGACGATCGTCTGCACCCAGGGCTTGGTCATTTTGGCATGCTGCATCAGTTCAATCCCGCTCATCGCCCCCATCTGGATATCGGTCACAAGCAGATCGATCTCCTCCATACGGATACAATCCAGTGCCTCATACCCGCTGCCGGCCGTATAGATATGGTCAATATCCAACCCGGAAGCAGCCAGCAGGCTGCTCAGTCCTTTGCAAATGAGCGGCTCATCATCAACAACCAGTATATTGAACACCGTATTCTCTCCTCTACTCTATAGTCTCTGACTTCGGAAGGATCACACTTACTATCGTGCCTCCGCACTCACGCGGTCCGTAGCTGATCCCGTAATCCCCGCCGAAATGCAGCTGCACACGCTGATGGATATTGCGGATACCGTATCCGTTAACCGAGTTCTGGCTGTCATCATTGAGGATCTGTTCGATAGCCTTATAATCGACCTGCCTATAGCCGTTATCCTCAATGGTAATCCGAATCCGGCCATCCTCCAGCACAGAGGTGATGATGATTTCACCGTCCTCCTCCATATGCTTAACCCCGTGGATAATGGCATTCTCGATCAGGGGCTGCAGGGTGATCTTGGGAATCAGATTCCTGGTGGTCCCGGGAGCGATATTCCAGATAACGGCGAACACATAATCATGCCGGTGCTGCTGGAGCTTGATGTAGGCACTGGCATGTTCAAGCTCCTCTTCGAGCGAGATCAGCTCCCGGCCCCGGCTTAAGCTGATCTTCATCAGCTTGGATAATTCCTTGATCATTTCCGCGGATTCCACGTTGCCTTCGAGCGAGCTTTTCCAATAAATACTCTCCAGGGTGTTGTACAGCAGATGCGGGTTGATCTGCTGGTAGAGCAGCTGCAGCTGCGATTCCTTCTGCTTCAGCTCCATCTGGTATTTGTACATAATCAGGCTGTTAAGCCTGCGGGCCATATCATACGTGGCGGTAATCAGCACACTGACCTCATCGTTGCTTCCTCTGCGGGGAGTCTCGGGCACACGGTTGCCCGGCTCATACTTGCGTACAAAAAAAGCCAGCTTCTGCAAAGGCGTCATCAGCGAACGCCAGAAGTAGGTAATGATGATCAGTCCGAACAGCGCGTAAGCCACTGTTATGTATTGAATGACGCGTTTCATTTCGTTCTGCTGCTGGAGCAGGGATTTGACGGGCACCTTGTAGACCAGCTTTTGCTCAAAGGCATGATTGTTGTTCACCACGTAGATGAAGTCATCAGTGATAATATCCTCGGTTCCCTCCGGATCTCCCGCCTCCGAGCCGTCCGGCAGAACGATCACCTCTCCGGTTGAATTCGTGGTTGAGGCCAGTACACGGTTGTTCATATCCGTCAGATAGATTTCCCCGTCCGGCAGTGAGATGGACCTTAGCGATTCGCCGATCTTCGATTCCATCTTGGTCACCACCAGCACGCCGAGCGTCCCTTCCCCCCGGTAGATATTATTGACAGCCCTGACATAAGTGAGCGTCTTCAGATTTTCGGCCTGCGGACTCAGCTTCTCGGCGAACATCAGGTATCCGCGGCCCTTCTGCTGTACCACCTGTTCGAACCAGTATGGCCGTTCCTCCTTGGAGAAAAAATAAACCCCCGCCTTCTTCACCTGCGGGAAATTGGGAGCGAAAAAGTAGTAGTTATCGGGATCATATACGTATAGCGAGTAGTAGATGCCGTCACCCCGCTCCGCTCCCTGCGAATAGCTGCCGAGCAGCTTCTCGATGGTCTCATAACGTTCCACGCGCTCCAGCACTGTATCATTCCCGCTCATGTTGAGCTGCTGCAGGACCGGATTCTGGATGACGGTGGTCGTGATTTTGTTCACCGTATCGATGTCTCTGTTAATAATGGCGAGATTCTGCTTGTTCAGCTCCACATAGGCATTGGTCACATGGTGCTTCAGAATCTCCTCTGCCTTGTAGTTTCCGTAGCTGTTCAGAATCAGAATAGGCGTAATCATGATCAGGAACAGCAGAATCAACTGCTGCTTAACACTGAGCCTGATAATGGGTTTCACAAGCGTGGACAACACCCTGGATTCACCTCCAGTTTCAATAATACAAGGGGAAACGGCGTTGCCGTCCTTTTAAAGGACGGTACCGTTTCAGCGAGAAATAGAAGGATAAGTTATCGTGTGCAACCTATAATTTCTTATATTTTAACAAACCTACAAGCGCTTACACAGGTTTATTTCAAAGTTCTTTATGTCCATTTGTATGGAGTTTTTCAGCTAAGCAAGCAAAAACTAGCCCACACACGAACATCCCGTGTTGGACTGGTTTTATAGTGATTTATAGTGTTTCATCCTGAGCACATTGAGCCGGACGGTTTATGTTAGCTGTAATTCTTCCTCTACTGTTCTCAAAAAAGCAAGCACAGCAGCAATCATCTGCTCCAGCCCCTGTTGTTCAATCGGAAAATGACCTGCACCCTCTAAAATCACAGATTCTTTTCTGCTTTTAAGATGGTCATAAAACGGTTTACTGAAGCAGTAAGGAGTCATAGGGTCTAATTGAGGATGAACGAGTAATACCGGACACAAGTCAAACTGCTGAGGTTCCAGGACCGGTTTCATATTTAGAAAGGTTCTTAATAAGCGTAAAGGGATTCTTGTACCTGCCGCATGGGGATCATTCATAATGAGTCTGGTCAGCTCGGCGTTGTTCGTGATCCATTTCATCCGGGATACTCTATTCACAGAGATCTGCAAGGAGTCTAGCAGGGCAGGGAATTGATTCATACACCATCCCCCTAACCGGCTGATGAGTTTGTTAGGAGCTAACTGATCACGAACCTTCGGATCACTCGTATCTACAAATGTCGTTGCTATTAACCCTTTGACCCGCTTACTTTGTACAGCAGTATGATAAGCCAACATGCCTCCAATGCTGGAGCCCAGCAGAATAATAGGCTTGCCGTCCCTTCTAAGCTCCTGTTCGATCAATTCATTAAGGATGTCAATCCAGAACTGATAATCTATTGATTCCGCTGAATCGGCATAGCTTAGACCATAAGGCGGCAGATCCGGCGACACTACTTCATAACCGTAGGATTGGAGCATTCGTGCATATGGAGCGAGCAACCTGCCATTGCCGCCGGCTCCATGAATGAAAATGATTTTTAAAGGTGCGGCAGGAGCTGGCATACGATCCAGGTGAATATGAGCATGGTTCCAGGTCATCCATTCTTCTGCGGGTAAATGGGCTTCATTGATCTGCATGTCATCCGGGAAAAACTTCTGATATTGCTTCCAATAGGTCACTGATTGATTATAGGATGAATCCTTGTTCATGAATAAGCTGTTCCTCTCTCAGGGGACCGGGATTTCTTTTTCCATAATGTAATCATCCATGACGAATCCGTTCCCGATATCCGCCACTTGTTCCCTAAGGGTCCGAAAGCCCTTTCTTGTATAGACCGCAATACTTGATTCATTATCACGATTGACCGTTAGCCAAATATGAGTCAGGTTCCGCTCCTGGCACAGCTTCTCCAGGAAGACCAACGCCTGGCTGGCATAGCTGCGCCCCCTGTACTCCTTGCCTATATAGAACTTGCTCAGGAAGAGCTTCCCTTCCTCTTGTCTGGCTGACATATACCCCACCGTGGAGCCTTCCCCGCTATGGATTAAGTAATATTCGTAACCCTGCTCATGGATCTGCTGCGTAATCGCTGGAACCGACTGGTACTTGCCAAGCATATACTCGATCTGCCCTGCGGTAATAATGGTGATATAATATTCACTCCATATCTCTGCCGCCAATTGGGCAACCTCAGCGGTTTCTTCCGCTGTATGCACGCGTGAAAACATAAGACTCATAATATGTACCTGCCTTCCTGGATCTCTCGTATCACCTTATCTATAGAATAATATATATTAATATAGAAACATAGTCAGCTTAACCGGCTGCCTAAAGCCTCTACCCCTGCAAAAAAAGAACGTCCTGCTGCCGACCGGCAGCGTGGGACGCTCTTCATCTCAGCTGATTTATCACCGTCCCCTTGGACGCGGGCTTAGATACAGAAGTTCACGCTCTCGTATACCCGTTCAACTGCAGCCACGAGGCACAGGCATCCGCCCAAGTCTTAGTGTGCTGTTCTTCAGGAGCTAAACCCAAACCGTGTACGCCGTGTGCATAGATATGCAGATCGAACGGAACATGATGGCGGCTAAGTGCTGCGGCGAACAACAGACTGTTCTCTACCGGGACATAATCATCATCAGAGGTATGCCAGAGGAACGTTGCCGGTGTGTCCGGGGTCACTTGGAACTCACTGCTGAGCTTAAGCGACAGCTCTGCATCGGGAACGGCTCCCAGCAGATTCTCCTTCGAGCCTTGATGGGTCACCCCTTCGGTCATTGAGATGACCGGGTAGCATAGAATGAGGCGGTCAGGACGGCTGGACAGCCGCTCCAATGGCTCAGGGTGATCAGGATTGCCCAGATCATAAGATACCCCGGCGGTAGAAGCAAGATGTCCGCCCGCCGAGAAGCCCAGAATGCCGAGACGGCCCGGGTCAATTCCATATTCATCCGCCCGGAAGCGGATCGTGCGCAGCGCTCTCTGAGCATCCAGCAGCGCACTCGGGTATTGGTAAGGCGCAACACGGTAACGCAGCACGAATGCTGAAATTCCGAGGGTATTCAGCCACTCCGCAACCGGACCGCCTTCATGGTCGGCACGCATCGCATACCCGCCTCCCGGACAGACCAGAACAGCGGCATTCCCCTTGCCTTCAACTAAATAAGGTGTAATCGCAGGCTGATCCTCTTCACTGGTTCCCAGCGCTCCAGGCGCACCTTCAGGCCATAGCAACAACGTTTCCATTATCATCCCTCAAGCTTTCCTTCTATATTAGATTAGATAATAGAGGAAAAAAGTTCCTCAAGGGCCATTCTATCAAGCTCTTACAGTTCATGCAATCCGGATATCACCAGATCCGCTGTCTTCAGCAGCTCCGGCCGGCCAATCCCGACAACGTTCATGCCGGCCGCCTTCCCGGCGGCTACTCCGGCCTCTGCATCCTCGAACACCACACAGTCCTGAGGCCCCAGCCCCAGCTCCCGGCAGGCGGTCAGGAACACCTCAGGGTCCGGCTTCGCCTGCGAGACCTTGTTGCCATCTACCACCGTATCGAACAGCCCAGCAATATTCAGCTTATCCAGGATGAAGGCTGCATTCTTGCTGGCAGAGCCGAGGGCAATAGCTACGCCGCGTGCTCTGAGCGCACTTAGATAGACTCTAACACCGGGCAGCAGCTCCGATTCGTCCAGTCCGGAAATGTATTCAACATAGAGGCGGTTCTTCCTCTCCGCCATCGCCAGCTTCTCAGCTTCACCGAAACTCAGGCCGCCGATCTCAAGCAGAATATCCAGCGACCGCATCCGGCTGACGCCCTTCAGCCGCTCATTGTCCGTCTCCGTGAACGGGAAGCCCAGCTCCCCGGCGAGTGAGTGCCAGGCCAGATAGTGATACTTCGCCGTGTCTACAATCACGCCATCCAGATCGAAGATAGCGCCCTTCATATGCTCCAGCATCATTGTCATACTCCTCTCTGATTGGACTGTGACGCTAACTCCAGGATTGCACCGGGCGGGCATGGCACCGCCTCACTGCCGAATCCGGCGAAGCTTATCGATTCGCTGTTGCCCGGCGCCGCCGTAACCGTGATCTCTTCGCGGCCAATCTGCAGCCGGAAGCTGCCTCCGCGCAGGATTACCGGCAGCTCAATGGAACTCCAGGTCTCCGGCAGAGACGGCTTAAGGGTGACGATCTGTCCATCAAAGCGCACACCCGCGAAGCCAAGAACCGCAGCCATCCACGCGCCCCCATTTGCAGCGGGATGGGTCCCGCCAATATAGAGATCGCCGACATACTGCTTCGACTCACCGGTAAGATCTACGGTGGCAGTGCGCATGAAATACGGATATCCCCAGTCCGGCAAGCCGATATCCGTTGCAGCCAGCGCGTAGATACAGGCGCTGAGGCTGGAACCATGCTCGGTTCGCGGCTCATAGAATTCCCAATTGGCCTGCTTCACTTCCCTGCTGAACCGGCTCTTGAACAGATGTAACATCAGCACCACATCGGCCTGCTTCAGGATTCTTGTGGTTGCAGCCAGCCCATTGCCTCCGCCCCAGTACTCATTCGGGTGAATGACCCGTGCCTTCAGCTCAGCCAGAGACACATCCTCCAGTTGCAAATAACGGTCGAATTGTTCAATCACCAGCGTATCCGGGTCCGGCTGCGGGACGTAGAGCTGTGCCAGCATTGCAGTGAATTCATCCAGGAACGGCCCGTCAGAATAAGGTTCAGCAAGACCGTTATACACGGCCGGATATTTGTCCTGCAACCGTTCTGCTGTCCGCAAGGCAATCTTCAGTGTCTCCTGAACCATGGCACTCGTAAATGCATTATTATTCACCCGCTCATGGTATTCATCCGGGCCGGTAACATCCAGCAGCTCATAACGCCGCTTCACAGGATTATAGTGAGCATAGGAATAGAAGAAACGCGCACATTCCCAGATGACCTCCGCCCCGCCGTCCGCCAGGATGCTGTCATCTCCCGTGAAGGTCACGTATTGCCAGATTCCATGCACGACATCTGCACTGATATGAATCTGCTTATCGCGGAAATAGGTCCGCATGGGCCGCCCGGTAAATACATCGTTCACATTGAACAGAGTGCAGGCATCATCCCCCGTATCCTGACTCTCCCAGGCATAAAAAGCGCCCAAATATCCGTACTCTGCCGCCTTCCGCCGCGCACCGTCCAGCGTGTGGATACGGTACATCATCAGATTACGCGCAATCCCCGGGTCGCTGTGCAGGAAAAAGGGAAGCATGAACATTTCTGTATCCCAGAATACCGCACCCTTATAGACCTGCCCGGACAAGCCGCGCGCCGGAATCGAGACCTTCTCCGACTTCGTCGGTGCAATAATCAGCAGCTGATACATACTGTAGCGCAGTGCGAACTGCGCTTCTTCATCGCCTTCAATGACACAATCGCTGCGTGACCATCGCTCCGCCCACTTGCACCGGTGCGCCTCCAGCAGTCCAGCATATCCTGTAGCGGCTGCTGCCTGGACGGTCTGCACCGCCCAATCATCAGGGGAGCCCTCACCAGTACCGTCTTCGGCATCCAGACCTGTGAATACTGCTGCATATTTGTACCACTCATAAGTCTCTCCGGCCTTGGCATCAAAAGAAATATGACGGAGCGCCCTCCCCATGTCTGTGATTATGTCTATGTCCATCACTGTACCTTGTTCTGCTAAGCTGAACTCTGTAAGCTCCGCCACCGCCACCGGCAGCCCCAGCTCCCCGGTAACCGCTGTTGACAGCAGCCCCCCGCCGGCAGAGCGGCTCTGCTGCTCCAGCAGATGGGAGCCGTTGATATCCCACACCGCGCCATCGATTCCCGTCGTAATCTCTATCCGGCAATCGGCAGTGCAGTGCAGAGTCCATCTGGCGGCCAGCAGATGGAGCTGGTCCATGCTGGCGAACCGCTCTGCGGTCAGGGTCAGTCTGCCGCCCTCGCGGACACCGAACACCGTCTCCCTACGATGAACTGCGGAACGGAGATCCAGACGTTGTGTATGCTCCAGGGGTTCTATTTCCAATACGCTTAGCTTTATGCCGTCACTGGTGATTAACGTATACAGTCCATTCGGGGCGTTCACCGGCTCGCGCCATTTCTCGCCCGCCCGGTCATATACTCCGGCTAACGTAACCGCCGCAAGCTGCTCCTTTCCGAACTCTTCAAGCACTCCCCGGAAGCCCATATAACCATTGCCGGTCATATATTTGTTGCCGTTCGCCGTAATCCGCCAGGGCTCGAAGCTGTGCTCGCTAACCGTCCAGTCCATTACACAGCCATCCCTTCAGCAAGCGGAAGCTCAATCCCAGCTTCATCTACGGTCACCCGCTGATCATAGATCAGCACCTCTGCGCTTCCGCCATTTACCGCTCTGAAGGAAACCGCCTCCGCATTTACCGTAATGCCCAGCAGTACGCCCCTGCAGATCACCTGGAAGCTGTAGACGGTCCACTGCTGCGGCAGCACCGGCCAGAAGGACAGGCAATCTCCATCCGAGCGCATCCCGCCGAAGCCATAGACGATGTTCATCCACGCTGCGGCGATTGATGTGGTGTGCAGCCCTTCCCGGGTATTGCGATTATAATTGTCCAGATCCAGACGCGTGGCGAACTCGAAGAACCGGTACGCTTCCTCCGGCTTGCCGAGTTCATTGGCCAGAATCGAGTGAATGGACGGCGAGAGCGAGGACTCATGAATACATCTCGGTTCATAATATTCGTAATTCGCCAGCTTGGCCTCGCGGGAGAATTGCCCGTTATACAGGAACATGAACATCAGCACATCCGGCTGCTTGATCATATCGTAACGGTACAGGCGATCATAAGACCAGTTAGCGTAGAGCGGGAACTCGGACACCGGAATGGAGTGAATGTCGAGATGCGGCATATCGAAGAATCCGTCATGCTCCTCATATAGGCCGCTGCCGGGGTCGAACGGGATTTTCATATGTGCACGCTTGTAATCCCAGTCAGCCAGTTCCTCCTCACGGAGCGTAGTAGCCGCTATAACCGCCGCATATTTCTCCGGCGTCTCCGCCTTCATTAAGGCTACCGTTTCGAGCGTATATTCGAATAACTTCTGGGCCATCAGATTGATGTAGCAGTTATTGTTTACCATGAGCTGGAATTCGTCAGGTCCCATCACACCATAATATCCGTATTCCCCGGTGCGCTGCCCCCATTGGCCGCGTGATGCATAGAACCGGCTGATCTGAATCAGCATCTCGGCCCCTTTGCTGTAAAGGAATTCCCGGTCGCCTGTATTATTCATATAATGCCAGATTCCGTAGGAGACGGCCGTCCCGACATGAAGCTGCAGGTTGGAGTGCTGCCACAGGTCACAGCTCTCTGTTCCGTCTATTGTGGCAATCGGGTAAAAAGCCCCTTCGCAATCCACCTCGTGCCCGCGCTGCAGCGCCTCCGGCAACGTCTTGTAGCGGAATTCCAGCAGGCTGCGGGCCGCCTTCGGATTATTGAACAGATAGAACGGCAGGCAATAAGACTCCGTATCCCAAAAGGCAAGGCCCCGGTAGGCTTCACCGGTCAACCCTTTGGCACCGATGTTGTACCCGGGATGGTCCCCGTGATACGTCTGATACAGCTGAAAAATACAAAAACGGATGCCCTGTTGATTCTCCGGGTCTCCTTCAATCCGGATATCACTGACAGCCCAGATACCGCTCCAATAGGCGGCCTGGTCAGCAAGCACCTCTTCCTCTACCAGCCGGTCCGCTGCTGCTGCAAGCTCCATGCCTTTTGTCCAGAGATGGTCTGCTGCTCGTGAAGTATTACTGCCTGTCACATTGACTACCAGCTTCGTGAAGGAAGCAGGCTCGCCTTCAGCCAGCATAAGCGAGAATTGTTGCCCGATATAGCGGTCCTCATCCACAAGCTCCGTATTCAGCTCCTGCGAAGACTTCAGGACACAGCCTGAGAACAGCTGATTCCCGGTCGTTAGCGTACGGGCCATAATGGCAGTCACCGCACCCTCCTCTCCGCTGCGCAGCTCCCTCCACATGCTCTGGCCGTGTTCCTCATGGATCATGCCGAAGTCAAGCCCTGTGCCAACATCCACCGTACCCGTGAAATTAAGCGGCGTGAAGGTGATTTGCTGCATTCCCAGATGAGATGTGGTCATACTAACCAGCCGCGTGAAGCAGAGCTTCAGCTTTTTCCCGTCCGCCAGCAGCCAGATGAACTCCCGTGTATAGGTCCCGGTTCGGAAATCCATTCTGCGGGTGTACTTGTCAATACGGGAATGGGCCAGATCCAGCAGTTCACCATCTACCGAGATCCGGGTATGCAGCCAATCTACCCCATTCACCATATATCGCAGCGACCGGATAATACCCTTATAGTGGTTGCCGACCCCCATTTGCTCATTTAGTCCATTGAAATAGCTGCCCGGCAAGGAATCCCCGCTGTAGCCCTCGTCCGCATACCCCCGCACCCCCATGTACTCATTGCCCAGTGAAAAAATCGATTCTGAAGTCCGGTTTCGTTCCGGATCAAAGCCCTCCTCAATAATTGCCCATGGATCGACCTTCAGATAGGGATCTGCTACCTTTGCCATCTTGGAACTCTCCTTCGCTAAGAGAATACTCGGCCTGCCCCGCCGCCCTATGCGGAGGTTCGGACGCTCAGTTTCAGAATATCTCTAAGCCCGCACAGGACCAAGGTCAGCTCGTAAGCGAGTTATGTGCATTTGTACGGACATCATTAACATGCGGGAAAACCAAAAAAAGCCGTTCCCTCCCTAGAACTATCCAGAACAGGGGGGAGCTGCTATAATATCCTATAACACAGGGAAAGGAACCCTTTTCAGGGCAAAAACGTAACCAATCTCACACAAATGAAGTGAAAATTATCACAATGTTAAAAATTCGACACTTTTATACGAAAATATTTAACCATAAAGAGGAATTTCAAGGTATAATTAATTTAAAATTTACTGAAAAACTGAGGGAATAAAGGGGATGTCGATTATGATAAAGGAACATTATAATGTTATCGAAGCCCGCGGCAATACAAACTGTTTCTCCGAACAGAACTTTAACCGCCTGTTGGTCACAATGAAGGAACGCATGGTCCCTGAGGGTTCTCACCTCTTCTGGGAAGGCGACTTTTCGGATAAATTGTTTTATATCAAGCGTGGACGTGTGAAATTAACCAAATCTACAGACGAAGGCAAAGAACTGATTCTGTATATGTATCAGGCTGGTGATATGGTGGGTCAGGCTGACCCGTTCTTCAGCACGAAGCACAGCTTCACGGCCGAAGTGATTGAAGAGAGTGAAGTTGGCGTGATCGAGCAGAAGGATCTGGAGATTCTGATCTGCCAGCACTGCGATTTCGCTATTGACTTCATGAAATGGATGGGGATTCATCACCGTCTCACACAGACGAAATTCCGCGATCTGATGATGTACGGCAAACCGGGCGCACTCTGCTCCACACTGATCCGTCTTGGCAACACCTATGGTGAGAAGACCGGCGACAGCATTCTGATTAACAAAAAAATCACGCATACAGATCTGTCCAACATGATCGGCGCTACCCGTGAGAGCGTTAACCGCATGCTGAGTGATCTGCGCAAAAAAGATGCAGTGGAGTATGAGAATGGTATGATTGTCATCAAGGATCTGGCGATGCTTCAGGAAATCTGCCATTGCGAATTATGTCCCAATGAAATTTGCCGAATTTAATTTCCTATCAATAATACCCTCTATTTACCTCATTGAAACATATCTGACCCGATAAATTTAATAGAGTGGTCAAGGCGCCCTGTCCGGCGTCTTTTTTTCTTGTCACGCGATGTATTCACCGTACTGGCGGCACATCCTATGAACCTTTTACTTCCCAATCATCATAATATTCTGGTGTTACAGGCAGTTCCTCACCCCTAAGGAACTTAGCAGCATATACGGCTAACGGAGAAGCTGAGTCGAGTGTTATTCTAGTGATATCCACCCATTCCGCCCCACGGGAATCCTGTTCTTCGAACATTGAAATGGCAACAGGCTCTTCTTCCCCGGCCAATTCAACCTGATACAAGGCTGCCATATGATGCATTTGTGTAAAGTGATCTTCGTTATGCGGGATAAAGAAATCGAAGGTGCCCAGGTTTTGTTGTACCTTTACTGTATAACCAGTCTCTTCAACAAACTCTCTGATCAAGCCGTCAACCAGGGATTCACCAGTCTCCAGTCTCCCCCCCGGCAGATCGTATCTTCCGCTATAAGGGCCCCTTCCTTTATGGATCACCAGCAGCCTGCCGTCACGCTGACAAATTCCATATACGCCAAAATGGTTAAAGCTTGCCATCGCAGCCCTCTCCTCCGTTCGTCTTCTAAATAGATCACCTGTATCAGTAAGCTATACCTACACGGGTTCTTATGAAATCGCTAGCATCAATTTGACTATACGTGAATTCCGCTGTATCTGCTACAGATATTTCACTGCCTCCTTCGGGCAGAATATCTTGTCTCACACGATAGGTCCCCAAGCGTTCTCCGTTCAGCAGAGCGGTTGGGCACACAATGGTCCATTTCAGAGTCGACCGCTCCAACAAGCGATAGGCTTGTTCATGTTCTTCTGCAGCACGGGTGGACCTGCGTTTAGATTCGCTGGATTGGTAACGCAGGAGTTCCGGAGAAAGCTCACTTTGAAGAATGCCCGCAGTTCCTACGGTAATAATGCGCTCTATCTCTTCCTCGTACATGGCTCCGATGATAAAAGGCATACTGTCTGTAAGTGTGGTTGTCCCATCGGTGTTCAACGCACTAATCACTACATCATTTCCCTGCACTGCCCGGGCGATATCATCTTGATTAAGAACATTACCTTCGATGATCGTCAGGTTGGCATGGAGAGGCTGAACCTTCTCCGGCGTGCGGGCCAGCACGGTCACATGATGTCCATCCTGAAGAGCATGGGTAACAATATGGCTCCCCACCCGGCCGGTGGCACCAAGAATCAATATATTCATATGAGAATAACCTCCTGAAGTGTATTATAGCAGGGATTGAGCGGCAAAAAAGCCCCGCAGCCATGTAGCAGCTGCGGGGCTTGATATTGAATCTAGCTTGCTTTCTTAGTCTGAGGAGGGACAGATACGTTACGCGGAGTACGCACAGGTGAAATTAGCCAGTAGGCCATTCCGACAAAGACACCGCCGCCGATGATGTTGCCAAGCGTAACAGGAATCATGTTGTGGAACCAGCCGGCGATGCTCACTGTCTCTGGATGATTCGGCAGCAGTACGGCTACGCTGAGCAGTGTCATGTTCGCTACACTGTGTTCATAGCCGCTCGCGATGAAGGCGAACAGACACCACCAGATCAGCACCAGCTTCGCCGCTTCACTCTTGGCGCGAGAGGACATCCACAGTGCCAGGCAGACCAGCCAGTTACAGAGAATACCGCGGAAGAACAGCTCTGAGAACGGCAGGCTCATCTTTTTGGCAGCCGCCGCGAAGATCAGATGCTCGGCAGGCGCTGCCTTGAAGAGGCCCGATCCCTGAATCAGCAGCGCCAGCACCACAGCACCGGCCACATTGCCGAGGAATACCAGGACCCAGTTCTTCACCGTATCCCAGACTGTTGTTCTCCCGGCAAGCGTGCTTACCGTGAAGAACATATTATTACCTGTAAACAGCTCTGAGCCTGCGAAGACAACCAAGGTCAAGGCAATCCCGAAGGATGCTCCCATAATCAACGGCTGGAACGGTGATTTGATCGCCGCCAGCGGTGCCCCCAGTGAGAAGATCAGAATAATACCGATACCCACATATGCTCCTGCCAGGAGGGCCGCCAAAAAATATTTGGGCAGGCTCTCATTCATTTTGTCGCGTTTCCCTACGGCTGTCTCAACGATATTCTCTACGCTCTGCGTAAACATATCCGCACCTGCTCTTCCTTTAATTTAGAGTTGTTACTGCCGCAGGCAGAGTGACCTTAACAACTCCGCCCTCTACTGTAACCGGATAGACTTCTGCCTGCCCCCGGTCCGGTGCCTGAACCTCTCCGGTGCGAAGGTCGATCTTCCAGTCATGCAGCGGATCATATAAATAATAGCCCGATACGATTCCTTCTGCGAGCGGACCACCCTTCGGATGGGGACTGTGGTTACGGACCGCATAGATTGCGCCGTCCGATGTGCGGAATATCGCTAATTCGACCTCTCCTGCATGAACTACCCGGCCGATCTGCAGCATGAAATCTTCCACTGCGCCTATCGTATATTCCCGATTACTCCGTTCCATTATGCTCTCTCCCTCTCCCTTTAGACTATACCTGTGTCTCTTCGAACAGCGCGGTGCGGGTGTTTTTGTCATCCAGCATTTTCCGCCAAGGATCACTCACCTGGGCCAGGGCAAAGTCAATACGTGCCGCAAGCTCTTTACGGTTGTCGTCATTGCCCATAACCACAGTCTGGATATGCTCAAGACCCATACGCTCTACCCATTCGGAGGTTCTCTCCAGGTAATTACCGGTCTCACGGTAGTACTGGATGACAGCGGAGCAGACCTCAACCAGTTCCTCGTCGGTCTTCACCTTGCAGAAGGCATCTGCGATGCGCGGCTTAATCCCGCCGTTACCGCCGATGAACACTTCCCAGCCGCCGTCGTTGCCGACAATTCCGATATCCTTCGTGCACGATTCTGCGCAGTTACGCGGACAGCCGTTAACCGCCATCTTGAACTTGGCCGGCATATCCAGCCGCTCATATTTACGCTCAAGCATAGCGCCCATGCCCATGGAATCCTGTGTGCCGAAGCGGCAGAACTGCGAACCCACGCAAGTTTTTACTGTACGCAGCGACTTCGCATACCCATAGCCGGACGGCATATCCAGCTCCTCCCACACCTTAGGTACATCTTCTTTTTTGACACCGATCAGGTCAAGACGTTGGCCGCCCGTTACCTTCACAACCTTCACATCATACTTCAGGGACACATCGGCAATCCGCTTCAAATCCTCAGGAGTGGTCACCCCGCCATACATCCGCGGGATAACTGTATAAGTTCCGTCCTTCTGAATATTGGCGCTCATCCGTTCATTGACGAACCGGGATTCCTTCTCGTCTTCATGAGTGTCAGGGTAGATCATCCCCAGATAATAGTTCACAGCCGGGCGGCATTTGGAACAGCCTTCTGCCTGCTTCCAGTCCAGGACATGCATGACTTCCTTGGTAGTCCGGAGGCCTTTTGCCGTAATCTCGGCAACGATCTCATCCCGGCTAAGCGAGGTGCAGCTGCAGATTCCCTGCTTGGTGCTCTGCTGGAAGCTGTCTCCGAGAACGAATTGCAGAATCTGCTCCACCACTGGCTTACAGCCGCCGCAGGAGCGGGTTGCACCCGTGCAGGCTTTGATCTCATCTACCGTAGTGAAGCCGTTCTCCGTAACAGCATCAACAATCGCTTTTTTGGTTACGCCGTTGCAGCCGCAGACGATTTCTTCATCTGCCATCGCTTCAACAGACATGCCTTTCTTGGCTCCGCCTCCGCCACAGCAGCTTGTGCCCATAACCTCATCATAGATTTCATTGGTCATCTCTGTGCTGTTTTTCACAAGCTTCTGCAGGTTGGCAGATTCCGTTACATCACCGAACAGAACGGCACCGACAATCACATTATTCTTAAGCAAAATCTTCTTGTAGGTTCGCTTCCATTCATCCTTGGCAGAAATGACGGTATGCTCCGGCGTTTCGGTGAATTCACCGGCGGAGAATACATCTACCCCGGAAATTTTGAGCTTGGTTGCTACAACTGATCCTTCATAGCCCGGAGTCTGTACACCTGACAAATGCTTGGCGAGAACCATACCCTGCTCGAATAGCGGTGCAACGAGTCCGTAGCAGGTTCCCCGGTGCTCTGTACATTCACCGACAGAATACACATCTGCCATAGAAGTCTGCATATAATCGTCAACTACAATCCCGCGGTTAACAGTGATTCCGCTGTCCTTCGCAAGCTGGACATTCGGCTTGATTCCAACAGCCATCACTACAAACTCTGCCGGCAGCACACTGCCATCACTGAATCGTAGACCAGTCACCCGTTCTTCTCCGGTCAATTCAACCGTCTGCTTGCCCATGGCGAATCTCACACCTTGACGCGTAAGCTCTGCCTGTAGCATTGAAGAAGCGGTACGGTCCAGCTGGCGCTCCATCAGATCCTCCAGCAGATGCACAACGGTAACATCCATGCCCAGATTGACCAGGCCCTTCGCAGCTTCCAGACCCAGCAGTCCTCCGCCGATCACAGCCGCCGTGCGGTACTGCTTCGCCGCTGCCAGCATTGCATCACAATCCGCGATATCGCGGAAGCCGACTACTCCATCCTTGGTGCTGCCGGGTACGGGGAGAATGAAAGAATTCGAACCCGTTGCAATAATTGCTTTATCGTAAGGAACCGCCAGTCCATTATCGGTCATTATTAGTTTGTTCTGATCATCGATCCTGGTGACCGTCGTACCGGTATGCAGTGTAATATGATTATCTTCATACCACCCGAGATCGTTGAGAATGATGTCTTCAATCGATTTGCTGCCTTCAAGTACATAGGACAACATAATCCGGTTATAGTTGGGATGCGGCTCACTGCCGAAGACCGAAATATCATAAGCGCCGCCCAGCTTCAGAATCTGCTCAATAGTGCCTACTCCCGCCATGCCATTTCCAATCAGCACTAACTTTTCTCTTTCCGCTGCCATTGGTAGACCCTCCTTCAGAAACTCTGATTTCTTCAATAACTTACCTGATAGAGAAATTATACTGTCCCCCATTCCATGGCAAGTGTGACCACAGTCACATCTTATGTGAATTTTTTCACACAACTGAAAATGACTTCGCCGTTCTTATATAGGACAATTTCTGGCGTGAAGCATAGAGATTTATTATTCAAAAAAACGGATACCCATGCAGTTTCGCACAGATATCCGTTCATCGGGTACACAATCTCACTCATCTACTTCATTCACTTATTTCAATACCAGAGAGATCTCCAGCTTGTCCTGCGGACTGAGCTTCATGTCCACTCCATTGCCGAGCAGTCCTTTATCGTTGACCTTCAGTCTCCATTCCTCGCTGCTGAGCGGGGTATATTCCATCACAGTAAGCACCGTCCGGTTATCTTCGGCAAGCTGGACCATACCGCTGTTCTGGAGCAATCCCTTGACGGACATATCCTGCATAAAAGAAAGCACATTCGAATGTGTCAGCTCCGGCTGCTCGCTCCCCCCGTTCACAGTGATGATGACAGGCTGAAACATCTTTCCGGCTCCGGCAGGCCCTGCTGACATCGTAATGGCCGAACCCGGTTCCAGGGTCGTATTCAGCTCTTGAACCTTCTTGCCGTTCACCTGAATCTCCCAGCTCATATCCTGACCCAGGGAAACCTTATTCACCTCAAGAATATTAGTTCCATCCGCTGAAAATGTAACAACGCCACTCTTCCTAAACAGCTCTATTATTGAATTCCCAGGCACGTAAGCTTCGTTAAGCAATCTGGCTGAGCTTCCGGCCATTTCGCTGTCACCCACCTTGACTGAAAAGGTTAGTCCCTGGCCTCCGTTACTGCTGCCGCCATTCCCTGATCCCAAGCCACAACCGCTTGCCGCGGCCAGCAAGAGAAGGCACAGCATTAA
This sequence comes from Paenibacillus sp. FSL P4-0338, assembly GCF_038002365.1. Classification (NCBI taxonomy): domain Bacteria; kingdom Bacillati; phylum Bacillota; class Bacilli; order Caryophanales; family Paenibacillaceae; genus Paenibacillus; species Paenibacillus sp. FSL P4-0338. The sequence continues at coordinate 2,825,021 of NZ_JBBOCG010000001.1, forward strand.
GCGCATCCATTTCGTGGACATCCCACGGCACCGCCTTCATATGTATTTTCCCGGACTCTTTAAGGATAACGCATAGAGGAAGGGTTCTCAAATCATTTCTGCCGGTATAAAAAGTAAAAAGTCCCCGAAGGGACTTATCCATTGCAGCCGGTCCTATTGATAACGCAGGAACAGAATGTTGTTCTCCAGATGCACATGCTCGAAGGTCATGCCTTCCAGTTCTTCAAGACGGGCATAGGTCAGGCGATAAGTCGTGCAGGCATGCGCGGGCGGTGTATAGTCATTAGTAACTCTACGCAGCTCACGCAGAATCTCTCCCGCCCCGTCATGCTCAGCTTCCAGATTATGCAGCAATCCGCGCAGCTCAGTAAGTCCTTCTTCAGTCGGGTTCTGGGTGTAGGCTAGCATCTTAGGGAATTCGCTCTCTTCTTCCTTCGCCGTATGCTGCAACAGCTCTTCACGCAGCATATTGAACAGACGGTGCATTTCTCCCAGATGCGGTGAATCCTCACCATGAACGCGGAACACCTTGGTTACATTTTGACTGATAAGCGGAAGCTCTTCACGCAGATAACGGTGATGCTTGTTCACAATATAATCCACCAGCTCCTCTGACGAAGCCTCGTTCCAGGCGGTATCCTCTTCCAGCACCGGATGCTGTTCCTGCAGCTTGTTCAGCTCCTGTACCATTGCTGCCGGGTCAAGACCCTTCTCAGCAGCGGCTTCAGCCAGCGGCTTTGCGCCTCCGCAGCAGAAATCGATCCGCTGTGCTTTGAAATAATCTGCTGCTTTGGGGAACTGCAGAACAATATCTCTGACCATTGCTTCCGGGGTGAACCCGGGATGAATTGTTGTATCGTTTAATTGATTGGACGCCATGTTGGCCCCTCCTCAGGTTAAGATGTAGGTTTGTGCTTCTTTTCACTTCTACACCTTATCACTGGCATTAGGCGGAACTTGTGATTGTACGCACTGAATATATAAAATTTTATTGAACGAGAAATACAGTACTCCAAATGTAAAATATACTAGACTTTTTGTTTTATATATTTTACACTATGAGTGAGGTGAGGGAATGGGGAAAAATCTGAGGCTCAAAGCTTCCCGAGCGGCAAAAGACATGTCGCAAAAACAGCTCGCAGATGCCGTGGGGGTCACAAGGCAGACGATTATCGCGATTGAGAACGGTGATTACAACCCCACCCTGAGGTTGTGCATTGACATTTGTGTAACACTGGGGAAGACACTGGATCAACTATTTTGGGAGGGAACGAAGGATGAGCAGAACGAACCTGGATGAGAGACAACTGCAGAAGCGGCATAAGGCGGGGAATCAGGCATTTCTTTTGATGGCATTCTTATTGCTGGCAGATATGGGGCTGCAAAACTACGGAATGAAGTGGCTGGAGTATCCGCTGGGCAATTACACAATTTTCATGCTGGGTGTGGGTTTCTATCTGGTACGCTTGATCTGGAGCGGTGCGTATGTGGGACCGGGCAGCAGGCAGAGCGGAGTGGGCGGGAGAAGCATTGCGGGTGCAATTCTGGCCATTGTGGTGGCGGCCTGTATCCTTATCGTTACCTTCGTGAATCCAACCGCCGCCCAATCAGCAGCTGACAGCGGTGCGAACGGGACAGTCATTCTAATCATTTCTGTTACAGCTGGACTGGTCATCTTAAGCACTGTGTACTTGATCCGACGGAGGAATAACCGGGCGGAGTAGAGCGGTTAATATCAAGAAATCCAAACTGGGCAGCGGCCGGAAGTCCAAATGTTCGCCGCAGCGACGACCTGGCTTCAAGTTCAACTCTTTTTTCGAATTCCACTTTTTTTATTGAACCGTCGCCTGCATATAAGTCCGCTTGCCCTGCGCATCCTTCAGATAGGGGCCAAGTCCGGCGAACCTTGAATGATCCACATATACACCCGTCATCCATCTGCCTTCGGTCAGGCCGCCGTTCCACTGCAGCACCAGATCGGGGGCAGAGATCCATTCCTGATACACTCTGATGTTCTTGTCCTTATATTCTTTGGCTGGTTTGTTCAATTCGCTCAGTGGTACCGGGGTCAGATAGGTTGGCACGAAATATACAGAGATTAGCTCCATATCCTCCTCGCTCAGAAAAGCCTCCTCCCCCAAGTAAGGCTGGAGCAGCCGGGTATTCTCATACATGGACCAGATCACAGCTTGAAGTACCATGCTCTGGCTGATTCCATTATGAAAAGTAAAACGGCGCTGTACATTTGAGCCACTCCCTTCCTTAGCCGTTACCGGCTCCAGACAATGCCGTTCACAGCCGATGCATTTCCATCCGGACGGGCCTTGAATCCATTTCTGAAACACACTCCCGCTGTCATTATCCCCTTTATATAGAGAAGAAATGATCTCATACGGCACGCCGATCCACGCATCCCACAGAGAATCCGGGAGATGGTTATGAAGCATGAACAGCACCTTGTCATAGATCAGCTGTACTTTAATCGAAGCAGTCTCCAGTTCGGCGACATCCTTTTTTCCATAGGTTATTTCCCGGGAAAACAAGGTAATGGTCATGGTCTTCGCCTCCTAAAAGTTGTGTAAGCCCTCCGCTTCCTTCCATCAGCATCGTCCAAAACACATCCCGTAAGCATCCGCGCTGCCATATAACCCTGAGCTTTTCCTACTTTTGTTAACGCTTCCACACATCCGTAATATTTAGTATGTTCTATTATATTACACAGGTAGGGCCTAAGTGCAAGGTTTATTTGGGCAAAATCTGCATAAACAAGTAAAACAGCATATGAAAAGCCCCTTACCCGATAATCGGCAAGAGGCTGTCATCAAATATATATTACGGTACTGCTACTCCACCCAGCTCTCGGCCCAGGACTGGATTTGCTGCATGACCGGCTCAAGCGCACGGCCCTTCACTGTTAATTCATACTCAATGCGCACCGGTGTTTCCGGGTACACATGTCGTACCAGAATGCCCTCGCATTCCAGATCCTTCATGCGCTCGGACAGCATCTTATCGCTCATTGACGGAATCAGTCCGGAAATATCCTTGAACCGCTTGGGGCCGCTCATCAAGGTCTGAATAATGAGTCCGTTCCAACGCTTGCCCAGAAACGAAAAAGCCGTCTCAAATCTCGGGCACATCGTCAATTGATGTTCTTCCATGGTTATCACCTCTCACTTATGAAGCTTACAATTAGTTAGTATATATAATTTTACCACATTTATTCTGGAATGAACATCGTTTGCCAAAAAAAAGTTCATTAACCACTATTATTATATTTCCACTCTCAATCTTTGGTGTCTTCTGCCTTGCGTCTAAGCTGGATGGCCTCTGTAACCACATAGGCAAGATCATCGTTGCTATAGAGAGAGAGTACACCCAGCACCGTATCATCGGAGATGAACCCCGCCTCCTCTGCGGATACCGTCAGGGCCAGCGCATTGGCCAGCGCCTGATTGCCCTCCTGCTGCGGATAAGCCTGCAGATACAGGGCATGCGGGTCCAGCTTATTATTCACACACCACTGGGCAAATACGAGAATCATCATTTCCTCGTCCCGCTTATAGCTCTCGATGATCCGCTCTTCCATCGACTTGTTGTCGTAATCCTCCATGTTGTTCTCCTCTCTGCTGCGATTCTGACTGCTCAGCGGCTTAGTCTTGCTGCTAATTCATGGCTCGGCAATACAGCCGAAGCGGAAATCCCGCACTGCTCCGGTGTCGCTATATTACTGAGATAATGGCTGACCGTTCCGCTGAAGCCTCTGCGCTCCAGCACGGTATCCCAGCTGCCGAAGTTCTGCGTGCGCGGCAACGAGCCCTGCTCATATAATATAACCCGTTCCATATCCGTCACCTCAACCGATCTGCCATGTCCGTGCAGCTCCAGCTTCTCCAGATCAGCCCCGGCATCCCGGACCATGCTGTAATGGCCGGTGGTGCCGTTCTCCCAACCCAGCATTCCCGAAGCCTGCAGAAGCCGTCCCTCCGCATCCGCCCTCAGGCTGCTGTGCAGCAGCTCATAATCTCCGCCGGACAGCCAGAGCAGCAGATCCAGCATATGGATCAGGTCATCATGGATCGTCTCATGGCTGCTGCCCTGCTGCAGCTTCGTACGGTGTTTGACTGCTGTGGATTGACTGATGCCTCCGGCCTTATGCAGCCAGGATTTGGCGGCAACATACATTGGGGCATAGCGGCGGTTGAAGCCCACCCCCAGCAGCAGCCCCTTGTTCTCAGCAAGCTCTGCCATCCGGCGGGATTCCTCAAGATCATAGGAGAGCGGCTTGTCCACATACACGGACACCCCATGCTTCAGGCAAGAGGTAACCAGCTCATAGTGCGTAGTTGTTGGACTATGTATGAACACAGCATCCAGATCCCAGGACAGCAGCTCCGTAAGCTCGGTTGTGCCCCGCTGAAGGCGATAAGCCTGAACTGCCCGCTCGACCGTAGCAGAGGAATGGCTGAGCACACCCACCACCTCGGCCTGATCATGCCGGGAGAGCAGCGGCAAATAGACTTTACGGGCAATATCGCCAATGCCGATCATTGCCACTCTTTTGCGGACAGGTAGTTTCATTAACAGCATCTCTCCTTACATACTCGGGGGAATTTCTATTCCCTTATAGATGTATTATACCGTGTCATGCTGCGGGAACAATGATCTTTGCTTCAATAATTGCATTAATTGCTTTTTTTTCAGTATGATGAAATGGATGGAGTGAAGAAGGGGCATAGTATAATGAGAAAATGGCTAACGGTTATTCTATATGTTTCGTGCATAATCCTCGCGTTTATCTACAGGTATGAACTTCTGGCCTGGCTTAGAGAGGATCATCCTTTGTATTTGTCCATGCTCGCCGCCACAGTGCTGGCCTTGTTTCCGGTCCTGCCCTATAAGCTGATTATCGGTCTGTTCGGATATGCTTATGGAAGCTTCGCAGGAGCGTTAATCTGCTGGAGTGCAACTACAATAGCGGCAGCCCTTGTCTATGGAGTCGTTGCATCCATGTTCCGGAGCAAATCTATGGCCTATCTAAGCAGAATTTCGGCGCTGGACAGATTTGTGTCCGCTGTGGAGCAGCGTCCTTTTGCATCCGTAGTGATTGCCCGGCTGGCACCGTTTATCCCGCAGATGGCTGTGAATATCTACGCCGGTGCCGCCGGACTGCCTTTCTGGAGCTATCTTGGAGCCACCGCACTTGGCAAAATCCCCGGCATCGCCCTCTACGCCTTCCTCGGAGGACAGATGTTCCAGCACCCGCGAAGTGCGGCTGTAGCTATAATCGTGTATATTGCCGTACTGGCTGTGGCCGGATTGTCCATGCGCCGCCGTCCTACTGCGAGCCGCTAACGCTTCAAGAATTTCTGGTATGCTGGCAGTAAGCCTCTATTTGATTTATAATTAAATTGTGATCTATTTAATTGCATTCTACAGATGGAGGGATAACAATGAGTGAATTTCAAGCTGATTCTATAAATTTCAAGACCGAGCAAGCCACCTTCGCCGGTGGATGCTTCTGGTGTATGGTATCCCCTTTTGAAGAGCTTCCCGGCATTGTCAAGATTATATCCGGCTATACAGGCGGACATACCGTGAATCCGACCTACGAGGAAGTATGCTCGGAAACGACCGGACATGTTGAGGCGGTGCAAATTACGTTCAATCCGGATATTTTCCCATATAGCAAGCTGCTTGAGCTGTTCTGGCAGCAGATTGACCCCACCGATGCCGGAGGGCAATTCCATGACCGCGGCACCTCGTACGGAACGGCCATCTTCACCCATTCGGAGGAGCAGCGCCAGCAGGCAGAGGCTTCCAAGGCGGCCCTTCAGGCCAGCGGACGATTCTCCGCTCCCATTGTGACGCCTATTCTTCCGGCTAAGCCCTTCTATCCCGCTGAAGAATATCATCAGGGCTATCATCACAAGAATCCCGGCCATTACAAGCGTTACCGCAAGGGCTCGGGCCGGGAAGCGTTCATCGAAGCCCACTGGACGCACAAGGAGGACCCGCAGAGCCTGAAGGAGCGCCTGACTCCGCTTCAATATGAAGTGACACAGAACAGCGCAACGGAATCTCCGTTCCGCAACGAATTCTGGGATCACCATGGGGACGGGATCTATGTGGATATTGTCTCCGGGGAGCCGCTGTTCAGCTCAGAGGACAAGTATGATTCCGGCTGCGGCTGGCCGAGCTTCACGCGTCCGATCCGGGACTACGCGGTCAAGGAGAAAAGCGATCTCAGCCACCTCATGATCCGCACCGAGGTACGCAGCAAGACAGCAGATTCCCACTTGGGCCATGTGTTCAATGACGGCCCAGGTGCGAATGGACTGCGGTACTGTATCAACTCGGCAGCTCTGCGCTTTGTTCCCAAAGAGGATCTGGAAAAGGAAGGCTACGGCGAGTATCGCGTGCTCTTCCAGCATGCTTAAGGCTGGAGATCCGGCTTGCCTCAAGCTATAGCTTCATATATTGCATAACTTACCTGTGGCCCGAATGTATGCTGTTTTCCGCATACATTCGGGCCACACGCCTGCGCATCAGCACAATGTATGTTGTTTTCCGCATACATTCGGCCAAGAACAAAGCCTCCAGCCCGGATTCACGGGTATGGAGGCTTTATTCTATTTGTTCTGCTTATCCGTATTCTCCTCTTCCGGTGCGGCCGGTGCTAGAGGTGCCGCTTCAGAATGAGGCTGCGCTTCCCGGTCCGGCAGACGGTTGCTGCCCAGGCGTGCCTGTTCAGGATGTGCAGGTTGCCGCCGCTTGAAGCTTTTCCGTAACCAGAGCACCAGTGCCACCACGACTCCAGCTACCAGCAGGACGGGGAGCGCGGCCGCCAATACAACAACAAGCCACTGGAACATCACAGACAACGCCTTCATGCTGCTCTTAAGCGCTTCCGAAGCCCGTTCACCCAGCGGCCCTTCGGAATTAGTCTGTGTAAGGGCAAGACTCTTCTCAGTCTGGTAGAGGCGAAGCTCCACTGTAGAGAACGATACGTTCTGATCGATATACCGCATTCTGCCCTTGATCTGTTCGATTTGCTCCTGGATTTCCCCAAGCTGGTTGGCGAACTGGACGAGATCAGCCGGTTTGGTCGCTTTTTTCATAAAATCAATATACTGTGCCTCCATCATCTGCTTCGCCTTAAGGCGTGACTCCAGGTCCACATATTCCTCCGACACATCCTGCCCCTGTATGCTTCTCTGGAGCTTCTCATGCTTAATCTTCTCCAGATTGTTCAGGAACGGTGAGAAGCCCGCCGCAGGCACTTTCAGGATAAAGGTTCCGCCCTGTTCATATTCAGACATATTCTCTGAGAATTCGATAATGTAGCCGCCGGCCAGAGTAACCATATTCCGCACTTCGGTCTGGGCTGCCCCGTAGTCGCTTACCTCCATATTGAGGTTCGCCTTGTAGATCAGCTTCTTGTTCAGCCCTGCCACCACATCGGTGCCGGTGAATCCGGCAGAAGCATCTGCTCCTTGCCCAGCATCCGTCCCAGGGAGTGCCGAATTTCCGCCGCCGCCCTTCACTGCAGCCTGATCATTGACAGCCATCGCCGTGTTAGCTAGACTATCCTTCTTACCCTCTACCGCAGCAGGCGCACTCTCCGCTGATCCGTCTGATGCTGCTTCATTTCTGAACGCGCTTTCTGTATTCGCTGCCGAATCTGAATTATTACTCGACGCGCCACATCCCGCCAGAACTAAGGCTACAACCACTAGATACAATAAGTAATGCAGACCCCATTTTCGCATGCTCATTCCTCCATAAAGTGTAATTGTATACTGCTTACGGTGTTTCAGCTTCTGTAGCGAAAGGCCGTTATCTGTATCGGTCCGTTCCGCGCCTATCCCTCTTGACGTTCCAAAAGCTGGAAGGTTGCAGTCATTTACGGAAAATAACAAAAAAGACCATTCAGCGATGAATTGCCCTGTGTGGTCCTGTTTGCGTAATAACTCTTTATTTGTTACAATTACGATGATAAAACGGCAAAAAAACACCAAAAACCCTATTCGCATAGAATAAGGTTATGGCGCTATTCGGACAAGCTCCACCTTGCCCGGGCAGCTGCAATTGATTTCTTGCCGATTTATGTTGCCTACTACTACAAGAGGAGGTGAACCCTCATGGCAAAAGACGTATTGTGCGCAGTTAATTCTTGCACCTACTGGGCTGAAGAGAACAAATGCAACGCTGATTCCATCTTCGTTGCTTACCACAGCTCCAAGCAGCCTACACAATCTGAGGAAACAGATTGCAAAACCTTCGAAAGTAAATAATGAATCATTGCAGAATATGAAGGAGCCCTCCACAGGTTCCTTCTTTCTTTTCTCATTCTATCAAGAATGAGAATTATTATCAAGTGTTTCCTTTAAAACAAAACCACTGCGGGCCGGAGACTGTACTCTCCCGCTTGCAGTGGTTTTTCTGTGCAAATCTAAGAATCTTAAGCGGAACAGCTCCGCCATTTAACGGGTCACTGCGCCGTGCTGCTCTCTTACCAGTACCGCCGCCTTCACCATATTGCGCAGTGCGCCTGTGGTCTCTTCCCAGCCCCGTGTCTTCAGTCCGCAGTCGGGATTAATCCAGAACTGCTGGACATCCAGCACGCGCAGCGCACGTTCGATGGCCGAAGTCATCTCCTCTACCACCGGTACACGCGGACTGTGGATATCATACACACCCAGTCCAATCCCCTTGTCGTATTCCTGCTCCTCGAAGCTGACGATCAGCTCACCATGGCTGCGCGAGGTCTCAATGGAGATGACATCCGCATCCATCGCCGAGATCGAACCGATCATATCATTAAATTCACTGTAGCACATATGCGTATGCACCTGCGTGGTATCCTTGACATGATTCGTGGCGGTACGGAAGGATTTCACCGCCCAGTTCAGGTAATACTCATGATCTCTTGCCTTCAGCGGCAGACCTTCGCGGATCGCCGGCTCATCGACCTGAATCATCTCGATACCAGCCTCCTCGAGCGCGGATACCTCATGACGCAGGGCGAGGGCGATTTGTCCGGCCACCGCTTCCCGGCTGAGATCATCGCGGACAAAGGACCAGTTCAGGATCGTGACCGGTCCGGTCAGCATTCCTTTAACAGGCAGCTTCGTCAGTGACTGGGCATACACGCTCTCCTTGACGGTCATCGGCTCTATAAAGGCAACATCGGCATAGATTACCGGCGGCTTCACGCAGCGTGAGCCATACGACTGAACCCAGCCGCCTGCGGTGAACAGATAGCCGGCCAGCTTCTCGCCGAAGAATTCCACCATATCCGTACGCTCGAACTCTCCGTGTACCAGCACATCCAGACCAAGCTCCTCCTGAAGCGTAATCGCCTCAGCGATCTGCCGCTTGATGAACAAGTCATAACGCTCCTGGTTCCAGACTCCCTTGCGCCATTTCAGACGGGCCTGGCGGACTTCAGCCGTCTGCGGGAAGCTGCCGATGGTCGTGGTCGGCAGCAGCGGCAGACGCCACTTCTCCTGCTGTACCTTCACACGTTCGGCGAACGGAAGACTGCGGTGGTCCGGCAGCTGGGCAAGGGCACGCACCTGCTCTGCTACATCCTCACGCCCGCGCTCCGGCAGGGCACGGAATACGGCCAGCACCTCACGGCTGCGCTCCAGCTCAGCGGCATAACGCCCTCTTCCTTCGTTCACGGCTGCCGCAATCAGAACCAGCTCGGCCAGCTTCTCATTGGCGAATGCCAAGGCATTCTTGACCGCAGCCTTCAGCTTGACCTCGCCCTCAACCGTTACAGGCACATGCAGCAGGCTTGAGGCAGGCTGGAGAATCAGCTGCTCCTGGGGCACATAGGTCAGCAGCTTCGCTACCAGCTCCAGCTTGGCATCGGTATCGGCGCGCCAGATGTTGCGTCCGTCAAGGATACCGGCGCCGAGTACCTTATCCTGCGGCCAGCCCAGGCGTGCAACCGACTCCAGATTCTTGCCGCCGTCATGCACGAAGTCAAGACCTAGACCCTGCACAGGCAGCGCCAGAAGTGCTTCAAGCGGCTCCGCAGCTTCGAAGTACGTCTGCAGCATCAGGTTCAGTCCTGGTACGGCAGCAGCAATCTCACTGTAAATGTTCTGGAGCAGTGCGGTATCCTCAGCCGTTAAGCCGGTAACAATCGCCGGTTCATCGATCTGTACCCAGGCTACTCCTTCCGCCTGCAACTCCTGCAGCAGCTGGACATACAGCGGGAGGAAGCGTGCGGCAACGGCGGCGATGTCTGCTGCCGGGAAGCCCTTGGACAGCTTCAGGAAGGTATACAGTCCGACTATAACCGGCTTGCCCTCAATGCCTGCCCGCTCCTTGGCGAAGCGGTAAGCCTCCAGCGGTTTATTCGCTGTCAATACCGGGGACAGGCTGCCGATCTCAGGCACAATGTAATGGTAATTCGTATTGAACCATTTGGTCATCTCGCAGGCCGGGGCCTCTGCATTGCCGCGCGCCATTGCAAAATACAGATCCAGCGGAATCTCTCCGCCCTTATATCCATAACGCGCCGGTACGATTCCGAACATGGCGGCGGTATCCAGCACATGGTCATAGAAGGTGAAATCGCCCACCGGAATCTGATCAATTCCGGCCTGCTGCTGGGTCTGAAGATGCTGAAGCTGAATATCCTCCATCTGCGAGCGGAAGCTCTGCTCATCGAGTTTCCCGGCCCAATAAGCCTCCAATAATTTCTTCCATTCACGATTCTTCCCGATTCTCGGATAACCGAGGCTGCTTGTCTTGATTCCTTTACTCATAGGTGTCCACTCCTCTGTATAATTGTCTGTCGCTTTTGTCTCCAAGCCTTAATCTGATGCCATCTTACTGCACGCCTCCCGCGCCCCGCAACAGATTCCAAGCAATCCGGCTATACAGATTCCCTATAGCAGAACGCCAAAAAAAGCCGCCCCCCATGATCAAGGAGCAGCTTAGACATTGGGTCACGACGAAATCAAAACCAGATCAGATAGACCACACCCGCAAGTACAATCCGGTAGATCGCGAAGGGCAGCAGCTTAATCCGGTTAATCAACTTCAGGAAGAAACGCATCGATACCAGTGCGAATACGAAGGCACTGATGAACCCGGCAATGAAGAACGGCAAGGCATCCAGCGTAAAATACTGCCAGTTCTTCAGCAGTGAAATCAGGCTCGCCCCAGCCATAATCGGCACCGCCATGATGAAGGTGAAGTCGGCTGCCGCACGATGGCTCATGCCCAGCAGAACCCCGCCGGATATCGTCGAACCCGACCGCGAGAAGCCCGGCCACAGGGAGATACATTGGATCAATCCGACTGATAGCGCCTGCCTATATGTAATTTGATCCACACTCTCAGTCCGGGCATTCGCAGGCGCAAAACGGTCGGCACAGATCATAAATAATGCTCCAACCACAAGTCCAATCAGCACAGTAAAGGTAGAGAACAGATGCTCATCGATGTAATCCTCCAGCAGAAATCCAAAGATTCCGGCCGGTAGCAATCCGACAAGGATATGTGTCAGCTTCAACCGTCCTTCCGCCGGAGCCTGCCGCTGCCCTTCCGGCACTACGGCCAAGTCCTTGCGGCTGAGCTTCCCGAAGCCCAGCAGATCAATGAACCGGTTACGGAAAATAATGACGACCGCAAGAATGGAGCCTAATTGAATCACTACCTTGAAGGAGTTGGCCGTATACTTCCCCAGGAACTCCTGCGATGTAAGCCACATATCATCAACGATGATCATATGGCCTGTCGAGGATACCGGAGCAAATTCGGTCAGCCCTTCCACAATTCCCAGGATGATTGCTTTCACAATGGTCAGCAGCTCCATGGCGATCCCCCTTTATTGTTTTCAATATAATAATTGTAAACTCACACAGCTATTTCTGAAACTTACAAGTCCCTTGCAGTATTGCAAATTTTAATTCATAACGCTGACTTGACAGGACGGAAGGTACGTTTTATATTTATATGCATGCGCATGCATTTATAATTAACTATCCCAAGCAAACCGAAGGAGCGAGAAGGATGACCAAAGATCTGTTCACCCCCTATGAGTATAAAAGCTTAAAATTGAAGAACAGGGTTGTTATGCCGCCCATGTGCCAATATTCAGTTACCAATAAAGATGGAATCGCTAACGACTGGCATTACAACCACTATGTAAGCCGCGCTGTCGGCGGCACCGGACTGATCATTGTCGAGATGGCTGATGTGGACCCGGACGGCCGGATTACCGATTATGATCTGGGTCTCTGGTCTGATGAGCAGATTCCTGCGCTGGCGCGGATTGTGGAAGCCAGTCATGCCCATGGAGCCAAAATTGGAATTCAGGTGGCCCATGCCGGTCGCAAGGCGGAGGATGCCAAGGTTCCCGTCTCCTCTTCTGCTATTCCTTTTGACGGCAAGTCCAAGACTCCCCATGCCTTGACGACAGAGGAGGTTAAAGACATGGTCCAGAAATTCAAACGGGGCGTAGAGCGTGCGGTTCAGGCCGGGTTCGACACTATTGAGCTGCACGGCGCCCATGGCTATCTGATTCACCAGTTCCACTCGCCGCTGACCAACCAGCGGACTGATGAGTACGGACTGGATCTGACCTTGTTCGGCCGGGAGGTTATCGCTGCCGCCAAGAGCGTGATGCCTGAGGATATGCCGCTAATCATGCGGATTTCCGCCAGAGAATATGTGGAAGGCGGCTACGGTCTTCAAGAGGGTCTGGAGATCAGCAGAGCTTATATGGAAGCAGGGGCCGATATTTTCCATATCAGTTCAGGCGGTGAGGGAGCAGTTGACGCAGAGAATGGACCGGGCAACCATGCAGCCTATCAGTTACCGTTGGCAAGAACCATCCGCCAGGAGCTGAACGTACCGGTGATTGCTGTCGGCCGGTTGGATGAAGCGGTTCTTGCCAATGCCGTCATCGGCAATGAAGAAGCTGACCTGGTGGCAGTGGGCCGGGGAATGCTCCGTAATCCTTACTGGACGCTGGAAGCCAGTGTGGCGCTGCGCAAAGACGCAGATATCCCTAAGCAGTATGCTTTTGGATTCCCGCGTTAAGGAGAATTCGTCAGCAGCTTGCCTATGGTGATGGTATACTGTATAACAACTACTTTTCATTACAGGTACACACCGGGAGGATGGAAGACATGACTAACCCCCCTTCAAATGATCTGATTAACAGCTGGTTATCACTCTCTCTGATACAGATGAAGGTGGCCGCAGTCCTTGAAGCGAAGCTGACCGAGAACTATGAGTTATCGCTTAAGGAATTCTACGTATTACTGTTTCTGTCCGAAGCCCCTGAGCAAAAGCTGAAGCTCCAACAGCTGGAATCGATGGTCGGACTTAGCCAGAGTGCTGTGTCCCGGCTGGTCAGCCGCTTCGAAGCCAAGGGCTGCGGAGCGCTGGAGCGCAAGTCTTGCGAGGCAGACCGCAGAAGCATCTATACGTCCCTGACTGCTATTGGTCAAGACAAGGTTGACCGGGCGAAGCAGACCGTTAATGAAGTGCTGCAGGAAGCCTTTCCTGTAGACGACACGCAGCAGCTGCTGGAGCAGCTTATCCAGCTGAAGCAATCCTAGACCCGGGCAGACGCCCGCCGGGTGAACCCGCCGTCCCTCCCGAAGGGCGGCGGGTTTTTGTCTGAACCTCCCTCTCCCCCTGAGCATACACCATACTATTAAGAATATAAGAATAGCGGGGTGCAACGTATGTTATTCACAGCTATGCAGCTGGTTGGCGGTCTCATTCTCGCGGTAGGCTGGATTCCGCAGATTGTGCAGATCTTCAGGACCCGTTCGGTTGCAGATCTCAGTCTGAAAGCTTATCTGCTGATGCTGCTGGGCATCCTTCTAATGGAGGCTTATGCGGTTAACCTGGCCGCGCAGGGGGTCGGACTTGCTTTTCTGATCACCAATACCTTGTCACTGGCCGTTGTAACAACGGTTGTCCTGCTGATTATCCGCTACCGTCCAGAAGGGTAACAAAGTACTCTTAAGGCTGCACCTCTGTCCAATCTGCGTTATACTTTCTGTAACAAATGGATGTAGGAGGTTCAGTGAATGAAGCAAAATAAGTATGACGACGCGGGTTTTTTTGCGAATTACAGCCAGATGCCCCGCTCTACGGGCGGACTGGAGGCTGCCGGAGAATGGGAGGTCTTCCGTACCCTGCTGCCTGATCTGGCGGGCCAGCGGGTGCTTGATCTGGGCTGCGGGTTCGGCTGGCATTGCCGGTATGCCCGGGAGCAAGGGGCGGCTTCCGTCGTAGGCATAGATCTCTCCGCCAATATGCTGGAACGTGCCCGTGCGATGACGGACGACCCGAAGATTGAGTATCTCCAGCTCGCGATTGAGGATGCCGCATTCGGGGCAGAACAATTTGATACCGTAATCAGCTCGCTGGCGATCCACTATATTGAAGATTTCGGCAGCCTCTGCCGCCAGGTCCGGCATTGCCTGAAGCCCGGGGGAGCCTTCGTCTTCTCTGTAGAGCATCCGATCTTCACCGCGCTCGCCGCGCAGGATTGGCATTACAGTCCGGACGGGGAGAAGCAGCATTGGCCCGTAGACAACTATCATCTGGAAGGGCTAAGGTTGGCTGATTTTCTCGAATACAAGGTTGCAAAATACCACCGGACCACCGCCACCTATCTGGGTACACTGCTCGAATCAGGCTTCGGCTTGAAACAGCTATCTGAGCTGCAGCCGACCCCTGAGATGCTGGAGAAGAATCCGGCCTGGCAGGAGGAGACGCGGCGTCCGATGTTCCTGTTGCTGTCAGCGGTGAAGCAGGAATAGCCGGACCTTATTTCACAAGTAGAAACGGCTTTGCCGTCCTTTTAAAGACGGTACCGTTTCAGCGAGAAATAGAAGGATAAATTATCGTGTGAAACATATATATTCTTATATTTTAAAAAAATCACAAAAAAAAGACCAGCCGGACGGTAGTCCGCTGACCTTTTATCATCCCCGTGGTTCACGGAGTTCACATTGCATTATTCACATTCACTGTGCCTTCCTGAGTCTTGGCAAGTGCGGACGGAATCTTAGGTGCCTGAACCAGCTTCCGTCTGCCTAGAGAGGTTGTAAAAGTGATTACATAACCGGCTACAACTACAGCCATCACCGTATACAGCGTTTCTCTTAACGGCATATAGAAGAGGGAAAAAGCCAGAACGATTACATCCATCAGGATAAATACGGTTCCTACCTTAATACCTTTCCATTCACTGATCAGCACGGACAAAATATCGTCCCCGCCGCTCGCCCCGCCGCCCAGCAGGACCATTCCTGCGCCCAGACCTGTCAATACCCCGGACAACAATGCCGCAACGGGCAAGTTATCCTGCAGGTCAATAACCCAGCCGGAATAGCGTTCCATCAGCCCGTAGAATACCGTGAAAGCCACTACGGATATGAAGGTGTTCACTACGAATGATTTTCCTTTGAAAATGATTGCGATGATGAGTACCGGAATGTCCAAAATCAGGATGCTTAGTGATGGTGAAATCCCCAGTACATACTTGCCGAGCAGCGACAATCCTACGAATCCGCCTTCGGTCAAGTGGTTCTGATAATTAATGTGATAATACGTAAATGCAAGCAATAGTGTTCCGGTCAAAATAATGGCTAACCGGAGCGGCAAACTCATGCCACTGTCTTGTTTCCTCATTACTCGGTCTCCCCTTATCGTATATGGCGGCTAGACGTTCGTGCCAGCCTCTACGATGGGTTATACCTGAGGAGATGTTGCTCCTTCGCATACAATACTCCCTTCCCTTCGCAGAAGCGGCTTCGTCAATGAACAACGGTTCGCGCACATTCTACAGGGAAGCTAAGTATAAGACAGATCATAACGTTTCCAAATCGTCCTTTGGGGAATCGTCCTTCGGGGACACATGGTATCCTGATCCTTTCTTTAGTTTGATATGTTCTGAATAGATTATACCACGCGGAAGGGCCACTCTAAACAGTTTCCATCAAAAATAAGCAATCAGCCCTGATTTCTCAGCAGACGGTTGACGGTCTCGCGGCGGACGCCGATCAATTGTCCGATCTCTTCCTGTGTCAGCAGATCTGTGAGCTGTGCGCCATGAGAATATTCGGTCAGCCAGCGGGTCAGCAGAGCCATCCGCTCCCCCGGCGTCCCAACAGTGAGATGATCAAGCCTCGTCTGCATGAACCGCACCTTCTCCTGAAGCAAAAGGGCGATCTCCATCACCTTCTCAGGCTTCTCCTTCAGCTCCCGGTACCATTCTGCAGCCGGAATCAGCTCTACCTCACTTTTCATCATTGCCACTGCGGTTCCATGCGCCTCCTTCGGCGAAATGAGGGAATGATGCGGAACAGTCTCTCCCGGATATAACAGGTTGAATAGTACCATGTTCCCGTTCTCATGCAGTCTCGTGACCTTGAAGAGTCCGCTCTTCACCTTGAACAGGTTCTGGCCGCCGTCTCCCTGGCGGAATAAGACCTCACCTCTGTGCAAAATCATTTCGCATTCTCCTTTGCCTTCTCTGTATATCTATTGTTAATTATACCGAAATAAGACACCAAAATGGAGGGGCAAGCGTAAAACAGCCATTATTCACGAGTTCAATGGTAAAGAAACCGCCCGGGGGCAGAGAATGGTCTCTGCTCCCAGGCGGTTTCAGGGAAAGGTAAAATAGGTTATTTCGCTTCAATCGGCTTCTTCCAGAGCCCAAGGATCAGCCCGGAAATCACGGAGCCGATCAGCACAGATAACAGGAACAGCGCGGCATTGCTGGACAGGAAGGCTACGAACACACCGCCATGCGGTGCGGGAACGTTGAGGTTCCACAGCTGGGTAAGTCCGCCGGCTACGGCAGAGCCCAGGATACAGGAGGTAAGCACCCGCAGCGGATCAGCCGCAGCGAATGGAATGGCTCCTTCGGTGATGAAGGATAAGCCCAGCACATAGTTGGTTACACCGGATTTACGTTCGGTCTCCGTGAATTTATTCTTGAAGAATGAGGTGGCCAGGGCAATCGCCAGCGGAGGTACCATCCCTCCAGCCATGACTGCGGCCATCATCATTCCGTTCGTATTGCCGCTGGACGTAAACACGCCGATGGCAAAGGTATAAGCTGCTTTGTTGAACGGGCCGCCCATATCAATGGCCATCATTCCGCCAAGCACCAAGCCCAGCAGAATCTTGTTGCCTGTGCCCAGATTATTAAGCACATCGGTCAGTCCCCCATTGATCCAGCTGAATAACGGATCGAACAGGAAGAACATAATCGCGCCGGTAATCAGCAGACTGAATACGGGATAGAGCAGAATCGGCTTCAGTCCGTCCAGTGTGCGCGGCAGGCCCGAGAAGGCTCTGCGGAGCATAACCACAACGTAACCAGCCAGGAACCCTGCCGCCAGACCGCCGAGGAAGCCTGAATTGGAGTTGAGTGCCATTAGACCGCCGACCATACCTGGCATAAGCGCAGGCCGGTCGCCGATGCTCATCGCGATAAATCCGGCCAGGATCGGAATCAGGAAGTGGAAGGCTCCGTCACCGCCGCCAATGCTCTGCAGCAGCTTAACCAGCGGATTGTCGGGACTGGCCACCTGTTCAATCAGGAAGGAGATCGCCAGCAGAATACCTCCACCGACTACGAACGGCAGCATATGCGAGATGCCGTTCATCAGGTCTTTGTAAATTTTGCTTCCAATAGAACCGGACTTTACAGGCGCTGCCCCTTCGTCACTGCGTCCAGAGCCGCGGTAGATAGGCGCATCTCCTGCAACTGCGATCCGGATCAGTTCCTCTGACTTGCGGATACCGTCGCTAACCGGACGCTGAAGCACTGGTTTGCCGCTGAAGCGCTCCATCTCTACATTTTTATCAGCGGCAATAATGACCCCGCTGGCCCGGGCGATTTCGTCTGCAGTCAGCACATTCTGCGCACCCTCCGAGCCGTTGGTTTCAACGCGGATATTAATGCCCATCTCCTTGGCCTTTTTCTTGAGGGCATCCTCGGCCATGTAAGTATGGGCGATTCCAGTGGGACAGGCTGTTACAGCAACTACGAAGCTCTGTGAATCCGGGTTCCCGGTAATGATCCGTGCCGGTTCAGCTTGCGGTGCGGCTGCCTTCGGAGCAGCCTTCACTTCCGCTGCCTTGGCTTCCGCTTCTGCCTGGGCCTCAGCCTCCGCTTGCTTGGCATCGAATAAGGCGGACACCTCGGCAGGTGTCTTGGCACCCATGAGCTGTTCGATGAATTCGCTTTCAATGAGCAACCTGGACAGTGCAGCGAGTGTTCGCAGGTGCATATTTCCAGCTCCGTCCGGCGCGGCAATCATGAAGAATATATGGGCCGGGGCTTCATCCAAGGAGGCAAAATCAATTCCGGCGCTGCTCTTCGCAAATACCACCGTGGCTTCCTTAACGGCCTTGGTCTTGGCATGCGGCATGGCAATGCCTCCGCCGATGCCTGTGCTGGACTGGGCTTCACGCTCCAGAATCTTCTCTTTGAACAGCTTCGCATCCGTGATGCGTCCGCTGGCCGCGAGACTGGCAATCAGCTCGTCAATGGCCCCTTCCTTCGTGGTAGCCTGCAGCTCCATAATCATCGTTTCCTGTATCATTAAATCTGTAATTTTCATCTAATCTCAACTCCCCGAATGTACTTGAACCTCTTACCTCTGTTATTCATAGCTGAGATATGGCAATAAGCGGACGAAGCTCTTCAATCAATGCCCGGTCTGCCAGATCATCGGAGAATGCTGTGGCACTTCCTGATGCCACACCGGCACGGAAGGCTTCCAGCACATTCCCTGTCAGCGACAAGGTGCCAACGAATCCGGCAATCATCGAATCTCCCGCACCTACTGAATTCCTCACCTGGCCCTTAGGAGCGCTGGCATGGTAGACCTCTTGCCCTGTAATGAACAATGCGCCCTTTCCAGCCATGGAGACCAGCACATGCTTGGCGCCGCCCGTAAGCAACTTGCGTCCGTAAGTGATAATCTCCTCCCGGGTACTGATCTGAACACCGAACAGCTCTGCCAGCTCATGGTGATTCGGCTTGACCAGCAGCGGTCCCTGGGATAATGCGTCCTGCAAGGCCTGCCCGGTCGTATCAATAACAAACTCCGCGCCCTTCTGCTTGCATACTGCAATCAGCCTGCTGTAGAAATCTCCGCCCAGCGAAGGTGGCGTGCTGCCTGACAGAATCACAATGTCACCCGGCTTCAGGGCTTCCAGCTTGTGCAGCAGCGAAGCCGTCTCGGTCTCCGTAATGACAGGACCAGCACCGTTAATCTCCGTCTCCTGGCCTGCCTTAAGCTTGATATTGATCCGGGTATCGTCCGCAATAGGAACGAAGTCGCGGGATATCCCTTCCTGGCCCAGCCAGGTGTCAATGTAGCCTCCGGTGAAGCCGCCAAGAAATCCCGTGGCCGTATTCTCAACGCCCAGCTGCTTCAGTACACGGGATACGTTAATGCCCTTGCCGCCAGGCAGCTTCATATCCCGCTTCATCCGGTTGAGTCCGCCTAATGTTAACTCTTCTACCTCCACGATATAATCGACGGAAGGATTGAGTGTCACCGTATAGATCATCATTCATCCCTCATTTATAATGTTTGTCTTCCCATCCCATCACACCAGTGTATAATCCACATCCAGCTTCTCAAGCTGTCTCCGGAAGCTATCCGGTATCCCCGTATCCAGAATGCAGTGGTCCATCTCCTGCAGATCTGCGACCTTACAGAAGGATATCTGCCCGATTTTGCTGTGGTCGGCCAGCAGGATCGTCTGCTTCGCTACTGCGATCATTTTGCGCTTCGTGGCCGCTTCCAGCATATTCGGCGTCGTAATCCCTTCGCGGATATCCAGCCCGTTGGTGCCAAGGAAAGCCTTATCCACCCGTACCATGTCCAGCGAACGTTCAGTCATCGGCCCGACAAAAGCCATAGTGTCCGGCCTTAGCATCCCGCCTGTAATGGACACCTCAATATGACGGCAGTCCTTCAGCTCGTTCAGCGCCATGATCGAGTTGGTAATGACCTTGAGATTACGGAACGATTTCAGCGCCCGGGCAATCTGCAGGGTGGTGGTACCGCCGTCAAGGAGAATGGCATCGCCATCCTCAATCATCTCCACAGCCTTCCCGGCAATCCGCAGCTTCTCCTCCAGAAACCGGTCTTCCTTGTCTGAAACCGCCGCTTCAAAATTCACACTCTGCAGGGACACTGCCCCGCCATGCGTACGCTTCAGCAGCCGCGCTTCCTCCAGCTCTTTGAGGTCCCGGCGGATGGTCGATTCCGAGACGGACAGCTCCTGGCCCAGCTCTTGAACCGAGGCTCTTGTATGCTTCTCGACAAACAGCAGAATCATCCGTTTGCGTTCTTCTTCAAACATGCAGCTCACTCCTTTAGGATGTGCAGCTACCCGCTGCCGGATTCCTATATATACAGTAACTACTGAATTGAAAGAAAAGATGACTGGACCTAAATCATTTGTGATCGATGTTGATCATTTGTGCTCATTTATGATTGTAACAGCGTTTTCATGAACTGTAAAGAGGCTTTCTCTGCTTATTTTTCGCCATAAAATCATGAGTTTAACCCAGTTATTCCAACCGAATTCACCGCTGCTTTAAGAATCGGATCATTCCCTGCTCATTTCTGCTCATTTCAGCCTGTCACTATATCATCTGTTTCGGCAAATTACCTCCCGATTGCCCATTTCACAATGGCAGCGAGCAACATATTTATATTACATATGGGGAAAAGCGGGTGAACAGGAGATGGCCTATTACAATAACAACGGATATGGCAGCGCGGGCGGGAACGGCGGGAACGGCAGTAGCAGCGGCATTAACGGCCACGGAGCGGGAGGCAGTAACGGCCCTGTTGAAACAGAGGAGCTTAGTGCAGAGGATTATGCGATTATTGCTGCCGGCTTCGGTGTGCTCGGGGAACTGTTTGCTTTTTTCTCTCTGGTAAAAGCCAAGCAGGTCACCAAGGAAACAGGCGGGAAGGTAGCTACAGACATCGACCCGGTGTTGTTCGTGCAAAACCGCAAAAAAAAAGCAGCCAGACGAAAGTCCCGCCGGCTGCGTTGAACGTTTATTTTGTCCAAACCCGTCATTTACTTCAAAGATATGACCTCATGCTTCGCAAATATGGCCTGCACCTTCTCCTGCAGCTCCTCTTCGGGCAGAAGGATAATGACAATAATATGCTCCAGATCGGCATGCTTCGCATACGCCTGCGCATCTTCTTGCGGAATTCCCATCCCGATCAGGCTGACCTCAAGCCCGTCTGTCTCCAGATCCGCTCCTGCCAGCTTGCGGGCTGCCGGACCTGCTGCGACCGCTGAATCGGACACCATATCCAGACCTACCCCCAGTCCGCGGGCTGTGCCGAACAAGCCTTTATTCCCCTGCCCTGTCTCCACATCCCCGATTCCGGCATCCTGGCTGATGGTCTCCAGCGTGTTCTTCTGCTTCGTGACGGCTGAGATATGCTTCGCCTTGATTCCGTTCTCCTTCAATTCCCCGATCGCCAGCACCGCATCACTCCGGTGTCCAAAAATCCCCAATACCAATGTTGGCATGCGGCATCCCTCCTGTTACTGCGATATTACCACCCTGCCTGGGGGTTGAACCTGCCTTGAACTCCGCTAACAGCAACGGCTACTGCCGGCCGTGAATCAATCTCTTCTAATTCGGTTATAAAGATACGTATACATAAATATAAACATAACTTAAGAGATTGGGGGGACTGCCTATGCTTCAAAGCAAGTATTTCCGGACCTGCCTGGCCATTATCGCCTTTTTGACGATCCTGTACCTGGGCTCTAAGGTCATTTTTCTGTTCACACCGCTGGTATCTATTATTCAACTATTACTCGTACCGATGATGCTGTCGGGCTTCATGTATTATCTGCTGCGGCCGATCGTCAACTATCTGGGTACCAAAAATGTAAACCGCGGGCTGTCCGTGCTGCTGATCTATCTTGTGTTCGCCGGACTGTTCGTCCTATTCTGGGTACTGGTCTGGCCTACACTGCGTGAGCAGATCCAGAACTTCATCGACAATACGCCATATCTGGTCGAGGGTATACAGAATCAGTTCAACAAGCTCCAGAATGATCCGTCGCTCTCCCGCTTCTTCAAGGGTGATACAGATGTGACCACACGCCTGACGGAGTATCTGAACAATGTCATTACCTGGGTAACGAATTCAATGTCTAATCTGATCGCAGTGATCTCCAGTATTGTCGTGGTAATCGCCACCCTGCCGATCATTCTCTACTATATGCTGAAGGACGGCAACAAGCTGTCTCCGATTCTTCAGGGCCTGATCCCGAGAAAGTACCGCAAGGAAGGCCAGGAGATGTTCAAGGATATCGACTCTGCACTCAGCGGCTTCATCGTTACGCGCGTCCTGCTTAATGTGGTGCTCGGCATCTTGCTGTATATCGGATTTTTGCTGATCGGTCTGCCCTATTCCCTGCTGCTCGCCTTGATCTCCATCCCGCTAAATTTCATTCCTTATGTGGGCTCGCTGCTGGCGGCGGTTCCGGTGATTATCGTGGGGTTCATCGAATCGCCTTCACTCGCGATTTGGTCAGCCGTCGTCATTCTGATCGCGCAGCAGATTCAGGATAACGTGCTGTCTCCGGTCATCTACGGCAAGTCGCTGGACGTGCATCCGCTGACCACGGTGCTGCTTGTACTTGTGGGGGGCGACTTCTACGGCCTGATCGGCGTCCTCATTGCGCTTCCGGTCTATATGATTATCAAAATCATCTTCCTGCGCATTTACGAGATCATTGTCGCCGAACGGGTGGATCAACCCGTCCCTGAGTCCGGTGCTCCGCCAGGGATTGAGATCGAGATTGTCAAGGACGATCAGCTATAGTTGGACAAAAAGCCCTCCGGCGCAGATGATCTCCGCGCCGGAGGGCTTTTCAATGTACACGCCTGGATGTATTCAGACTTCAGCCCCGCAGCGAGCGGACCACAAAAGTATGGTTGCCCTTAGGCAGGTTCTGCCCGCCATGCAGCGTCACGGAGCCTTTGGTATGTGCGATGATCGTCGCATTGAACGCCACCAGCTGGTCCCCTTTCCAGACGGTAACCGCTGATTTGAAATAGACGGCATTATCAAACTGCAGACGTTCTCTCATGATATAGCCGACCGAATGGAGAAACGGGGGCAAAGCCCTCTCTTTGGGAGCCAGGGCTTTGATGTACACAATATCGCGGAAAGGGACAGCAATCTCCTGATGCCCGATGACGGCTACCGAAGCTGCAAGATCCCATCTGCGCAGAACGCCTTTCATGATCGTATATGGCTGCTCACCGCAGTACATAATGACCGGTCTGCCAACCCAATGCTTCATGGCTCCACGCCCTTCCCTGTGCCTGAACTACTTATACCTTCGGTATGGACCAGTCAATGCCCTTAAGCCCATGCTGCTCCAGATACTGGTTGGCCTGAGAGAAGGGGCGGCTGCCGAGAAATCCGCGGTGTGCAGAGAACGGGCTCGGGTGCGGAGACTGGATCACCTTATGTCTGCTGCGGTCCACGACCGCGCCCTTGAGCTGGGCATGACTGCCCCACAGGATGAATACCATCGGTTCAGTCCGTTCGTTCAGCTTCGCCATAATGGCATCCGTGAAGGTCTCCCAGCCCAGCCCCTTATGCGAATTCGGCTGGCCCTCACGTACTGTCAGTACGGCATTGAGCATCAGCACGCCCTCTTCCGCCCAGTGCAGCAGCGATCCGTGACCCGGCACCTCTAGACCGAGATCACTATGCAGCTCAGCGTAGATGTTCCGCAAAGACGGCGGAATCCTTACACCCGGCTCGACCGAGAAGCTAAGGCCATGGGCCTGTCCTGCGCCGTGATACGGGTCCTGTCCAAGAATGACTACCCGGGTCTTACTGTAAGGCGTCAGCTTCAGCGCCGAGAACAGCTTGTCCTTCGGGGGATAGACTGTATACTGCTTGTACTCGCGTGCCAGGGCATAGCGCAATTCCTCAAAGTAAGGCTTCTGCGTCTCTTCCTGCAGCACTTCATCCCAATCGTTGCCAAACATCCTGTTCTCCTCCCAATTCCCCTGCTATTAGTATTGTTTCATTACCTGTTATTAACCAGAATAACAGGAACTTATTTGCGGCCATAGTCCGCTTTGATTTCGCCCCATGACTTCGTCTGCCATTTCAGCACCTTGTTATCATAGGTATGGTTCCGCAGCCAGCTCTCCGCCCGGTCAATCAGTTGCCAGATCTCCTCCGTGGAGGCATCGCGGGGCAAGGTCGTGGCTACCTTTTTCTGCTTGACCCATTTCATTGCATTGACAGAATCACTATAGACTGTCTTGCTGCTGCCCTCCTGCTTAAGATGAGCCAGCGCATGCACAATCGCCAGGAACTCTCCGAGGTTATTAGTCCCTTTACGGATCGGACCGCAGGAGAAAATCACATCCCCGGTCTGGGTATCCACGCCTTTGTATTCGACCGGTCCGGGATTGCCCCGGGTGCCTACATCCACGGAGATGCTATCATAATCGATCTCCTCAGACGTCTCCACGCTGGCACTGCGGCTCCAAGTCTTGCCTGACTTGCTTTTGCCGGATGCTCCTGATGCCGCACCTGTTCCCCAGTTGCCCTTCCAGCCTGCCTTGAAGGCTGTGTCAGCCGCCGCCTTGCTCTCATAGGACTTATATTTCGCTCCAGTATAATGATCCGTCTGCGCTTGGCATTCCGCCCATGTATTGTAGACTCCAGGCTTCTTACCTTCCCATACTACGTAGTATTTCTGTTTCGCCATTCCTATTGCTCCCTCCTGCCGGTGTAACCTTATCCAGATTCATATTGTAATGCATACCGCGTTCATATTGAAGCCTGATTACACTCGTACACCTGCTGCCGGCCGAATATATGTTGGATAATTACCGGCAGGCGCGTTCATACTAATACGGCAGCTTAGTCCAGCACAGCAAGCGTAGTATCAGCAATGGTCTGGAGCTTGCTTGTATCCTGTGTTGCCTTGACCATAACCCGCAGACCTACCAGGGCATTATGCAGATAAGCAGCAAGCGCCGGGGCCGCATGCCGGGAGGATAGCTCTCCGGTCTCCTGACCATGCAGGATCAGCCGCTCAATTAATCTCTCTGTATTCAGAAAAGCCTCATTCGCCCGGCCAGCAGCTTCCGGATCATGACCCGACAGCTCCACTGCCGTATTCACCAGCATGCAGCCCTTCGGCTCCTCTTCACTTCTGTGAATTATGGCTTCGAATAATAGACGGATGGCTGCCTTGGCGGAGGTGATACCCTCGATCCGGCTCTCCATCCGGGAGCTTTGAAGGGATGCAAAGCGCTCCAGCGCTTTTATATATAAGGTATGCTTGTCTCCAAAGGTGTCATACATGCTTCGCTTATGAATTCCCATACCGGTTACAAGATCCTGCATGGAGGTCTTCTCATAGCCCTGCTGCCAGAAAATCGTCATTGCCTTGAGCAATACATCATCAATGTCAAACTCTTTGCTACGCGCCATGATCATGCTCCTTTCGCGGTCTATTTTACCATTTATAGAACGATCGGTAAATATTATTGTAGCCTTGTTAACTAGATCACATCGATTCCGTACCAATCATTCTATATTAATTTTAAGGAAAATACCATCAGCATTTCACACCCCAAGGAGGTTATCACATGAGAAAGTTCGCAGTAATACTTGCGGCATTCACCCTGACCCTGCTCATTGGCTGCGGCAACGCAAACAAAAATGCAGGGAACACCGGCACAGCAGAGAACGCGGGCAATACGGCGGCTACCGCTGCACCGGATGCGGTCACTTCGGCTTCGGTAGTCGATAACGGAGAAGCCTTCAAGAAGGCGATCAGCAAAGACGGCACCTGGATTGCAGCTACACTGAAGGACCTGAGCTTCTCCGAGGAGCTTGTGCTCGACGGACAGTTCATCCATAAGGAAGAGCCTGCCCGCAAAATCGCGCTCTATACCCAGGATGCTGATCACAACATCACGAACTCCTTCAAGCTCACCGCTCCGAAATTGACGATCCGCAGTGAGAATGCCCGGATTCAGGGAGGGACGTTTGTGGGTGATGTCTATGTGGAGGCTGACGGCTTCGCTGTCGTGAATGCCACCATTGAAGGCAATGTCTATTTCTCCGATGACAAATACCAGGCTACCTATTCCGCAGCAGATCAAGGGAAGGTAACCGGCGTCACTGAAGTGAAAAAATAATGCGGCAGGGTGCGGGGTGTTTCTCTTCGGGCAATCAGCCGGGGAGAACACCCTTTTTTTGCATTGTTACCCTGGAAAAGAGGTGCTGGCCTAATGAAATTCATCCGTAAGTATGCTATCCTTCCTCTTCTGCTCCTGATGCTCTCCTCCTGTAACGGACAGGATGCGGCCGAGACGGAGCCGCAATACCGGATTCAGTCCGGTCATGATCTGAGTATCCTGACAACGAGCGATACCCATTATTTAGCGCAGGAGCTTAGAGATCTCGGGCCTGCCTTCCAGCAGTTTCTGGCTGCCGGTGACGGCAAGCAGCTCGGCTACAGCAAGGAGATGATGGAGGCTCTGGGCTATGATATCGGAATCCGCAAGCCGGATGTGGTGATTATCAGCGGGGATCTCAGCAACAACGGGGAAGAAGCCAGCCATAAGGAGCTGGCCGGACATCTGAAGCGCATTGAGCAAGACACCGGAACCCGGATCTATGTGATCCCGGGCAATCATGATATCCGGAATCCCTGGGCCCGGAGCTTCCGCGATAAGCGCCAATACGCCACAGATTCCGTGAGCGCCACAGCGTTCCGCAAAATCTATGGCAGCTTCGGTTATGATGAGGCCCTGCTGAGAGACGAAGATTCGCTCAGCTACCTGGCTGCCCCGTCGGAGGAGCTATGGCTGCTCATGCTGGATACTGCACAGTACGGAGACAATAAAGCGCTGGGCCATCCCCAGCTGGAGGGCCGGGTCAGTGACCGGACCCTGGAATGGATCGCCGCCTGCGGTGCGAAGGCCGCTGCCGCAGGCGCGCAGCTTGTGACGGTCATGCATCACAGCCTGCTGAACCACAGTGAATTCATTCAGGAGGGCTTCACTGTAGAGGACCATGCCAAGGTTACAGATGCCTTGATGAAGAGCGGCGTGCAGACGGTTCTCAGCGGGCATATACACATTCAGGATATCAGTGAATACAGTCATGACGGGGAGCGCATCTATGACATTGCCAGCAGTGCTTTATCCGTTTATCCCCATCAATACGGACTCTTAACCTATTCCTCCGCCCGTCAGACTCTGGATTACAGCACTGCAAGATTAGGGATGGAGCAATGGGCAACAGCCACCGGCAATACAGATCCGAATCTGCTGGGCTTCAGGGCCTACAGTGAAGCCAACTTCCGCAAGCGGTCTGCCACCCGGAGTTATTCCCATCTGGCTGAAGATCCCGCTTACGCCAGCTATACGGAGGCTGAGCTGAAGCAAATGGCTGACGTTGTCGGAAGGCTGAACGAGAATTACTTTGCAGGCTCTGCAAGTACGGACAATGCAGCCTTGACCGCCACAGCAGGCTACCGGCTCTGGCAGGACGCCCCAGCGGGCGGAACGAGAAGCTATGTTCTGAAGATGGCCTCGCAGCAGCCGAAAAGCAATCATGAACTGCATGTCCAGCTTCCTCAGCGGTGATGTTTGAAGAACTGGAAATAGGTGCAAGATAGACACGTATGCTTACACCTATTGCTGAGGAGATGATGATCACCATGTTCACACGTATGGATGAGATTATGATTGAAATCCCGGACGTCGAGAAACCAGATCCTAATGCTGCAGCAGCCGTTCAAGAGCTGCTCGGTGGCAAATTCGGTGAAATGTCAACACTCAATAACTATTTGTACCAGTCCTTCAACTTCCGCTCCAAGGACAAGCTGAAGCCCTTCTACGACCTGGTGATGAGTATTACCGCCGAGGAACTGGGCCATGTTGAGCTGGTCTCCCACGCCGTGAATAAATGTCTAAGAGGTTCCACAGCCTATAAGAAGCCGGATTCCACGCCGCTGGGGGATGTCAAAGACGCACGGCTGTCTTATCACTTCCTGGCGGGCGCACAGGGAGCCATGCCATTCGACTCTATGGGCAATCCATGGACCGGAGCCAATGTGTTCAACAGCGGCAACCTGGTAGAGGATCTGCTGCATAACTTCTTCCTGGAGTGCGGGGCCAGAACCCATAAAATGAAGGTCTACGAAATGACCGACCACCCTGCAGCCCGGGCGGTAGTCGGCTTCCTGCTTGTCCGTGGGGGCGTTCACGTAGTCGCTTACGCCAAGGCGCTGGAGATTGCCACAGGCGTCAATGTCACCAAGCTCGTGCCGATTCCTTCCCTGGACAACAAGGCGTTCAATGAAGCCAGGAAGTATGAAGAAAAAGGCGTCCATACGAAGCTCTACACGTGGAGCGATAAGGATTTCAGCTCCATTGACCAGATCTGGAAGGGTACCCATCCTGAAGACGGGCTTCCACTGGAGGTCATTCAGGGTGTACCGAAAGGCTTCCCTATCCCCGAAGCCCCGGAATTGAAGGAAGAATTCGCACCGGGCATCTCCGCCGAGGAATTCAAGGAGATTGCCAAACGGCTGAAAATGGCCGGGAATATTCATGACTAGCAGCCAGAGCCAAGCCTAGCGAATAATAGCACCCATAGAGAAGCGGATGTCCTGAAAGCCATGAACTGGCTGCCGGAACATCCGCTTTGTTTGGGTATGGATGCTTCAAAGATCTCCGCCTTATCACTCAGGCTCAAGCAGCAGTGAGGTATCGGCAACATCCTGTCCATTCACAAGCAGCACAATCGTATGCTCACCGGGATAGTGCTTGCGTGTGGTCAGGTTGGCCCAGCGGTGGGTCCGCGTACCGGAGAGTCTGGTGCCGCCGGGCACGGTTTTGTCGGATAAAAGAAACAGCTTGCGTGAGGTCTTGCCGCCGGCCTTGACGAAGTTGATCCCGTATTCAATACGGATGCGCACCGGACCGCCCTCCCGGATCGTCAGAGCGTATTGCAGCTCACAGTGCTCTCCGATCCGCAGCACGGCCGAGTCAGCCGCCAAGGCAGCCGAGCTGACCAGCGGGGTGCCGCTCTCCTCCTGGGCATATCCGAACAGCTCCATGATCTCAGGGTCGGCTTTGCGGATCAGCGAGCGGCAGCCATGCCGCACAATCCAGTTTGTATTCACATCACTGCCCAGCCAGTTGCGGGCAGTGGCTATGACGATATCGGGGTGATCCTTCGCGATATCGTTCAGGTTGTTGGCTACACTTTTGCGCACATAGAGTGACGGGTCAGCCTTCAGCTTCTCCAATAGCGGCAATAGCGGAGACGGGTCGCGCTTGAACACCGGCAATGCCTGGCCCCAAGGCAGTCGGGGACGGCTGCCCTCGCTGGCGAGCCGCCGTACATGCTCCCCCGGATGCTCCGCCCAGACCAGCATCTGGTCCATCATCCGCTGCGGATCACGCAGCAGGAACGGCCTGACGGCAAATTCCGCCGAGGACCCCGGGGTGAACCGCTCCAGCGCCTCCATCGATAGCTCCCAGTGCTCCCCGCTTCCGCCATACACCTCCACGAAATCCGGGAAGATCAGATACGGGAAGCCGACACAGTCCTTATCTATCGCATACAATATCTTCAGCGCTTCCTCATAGGCCGGGGGCAGGCAGCTGCCCAGCGTCTCTGTAATCCGCCGCATCCTTGCCTTCAGCTCCAGCTCCTCCCACGGCTCCTTCATCGCCTCAGCAATGAAGCGGCCTAGCTCAAACGAACCGTAGACAGCTTTAATTTTCATTCCCAGACTGTGCAGGAATTCTTGGTTGTACATTGCTTTCAGGGGTTCGGCCATTCTTGAATTCCTCCTGCTGTGATTGGATTCTCTTATAATGAGAGCATAACATACGAACCGGACATCCCTGTGTCAACTTCCGGCTGGATATATATACACAAAGTATAGCCTATGTTCAAAACCGGCAGCCTGTCGTACAATAAGATTTAAGTTTTTTCCCGCTGATGTTGAATTTATCCGATGAAAGGACTGGGACTTTTTGCCACAGACACTTGTTAAAAATATTGATTTTTTCGTAGCCGCACTGTCACAGACCTTCGTATCTGCCCTCCAGCTTGACCCTGACGGAATGTATTCCCAGGTAGGCAGCGGAGTCGTTGAGAAATTCTCTGATGAGTACGTCCGGCTGAAAAGATTCGACGGCACCACCTCACATTACGCCCGCGACATTACGAAATTCCAGCACAACCATGCCTGAGAAGGCTTCGGGGTCTCTTCATCAAAGGAGAAACAGAGGAGAAACAGCGCTCGCCCTTGATCCTCCCTCCCCTCTTCAAACGCAGACCCTGGACCCTGATCCGGGTCCGTTTTTGCGTTCACTTTTCACAAAATATTAACGTGTGCATTCCAATAAACTATTGACTTGACGCTGCTGGAGAATTAAACTGAAATCGTTAACAATTCCATGTACCCGGGGAGAACCTATGATTACCATCAAAGATATTGCCCGTGTTGCCGGTGTGTCCCATACTACCGTATCGAGGGCTTTGAACGGCAACCCGCTGATCAAGAAAGCCACCCGGGATAAGATTGAACGGATCGCCTCCGAAATGAATTATGTGCCCAATTACAGCGCCAAGAGCCTGGTCACCAAGAGATCGTTCATCATTGGCCTGTTCTTCTCCAGTATTGAGCAGGGGACTTCCGCAAGCTTCCTGGTGGATGCGATCAAAGGCATTACGCATAGCCTCGATGAGAACTATAATCTGACGGTAAACGGGATCGACGGTGTACAGCATTTCAGCAATATTCAGCCGCAGCGCTTCGATGGTATTCTGGTCATGAGCCAGAGCGATGAAGACAATGCCTTCATCTATCATGTGAAGAAGATGGGCATTCCGCTAGTGGTGCTGAACCGCCAGCTCGAGGACCCGGGCATCATGAACGTGGTGGCCAATGACCGCGAAGGCGTGAAGGAAGCGATTGATTATGCTGTGCAGCAGGGTCACTGCAAGCTGGCTATTATTGAAGGAAAGCCCGGCTTCAAGTCCTCAAGCGAACGTAAGCAGGGCTTCCTGGACAGTCTGATTGCAGGCCGGCTTCCGCTGAATCCCGATTATTTTGCCGCAGGAGATTATAGCATTGAGAGCGGATATGCCGCGATGAGCAAGCTGCTTAGCCTGGAGGACCGGCCTACGGCTGTGTTCTGCTCCAATGATGATATGGCGATTGGCGCTATGAATGCCTGCTATGCCCACAAGGTCCGGGTACCGGAGCAGATCTCACTGATCGGCTTCGACGATATGATGTTCGCCCGCTATACGAATCCTGCCCTGACCACCGTCCGCAAGCCGATTGCTGAGATCAGTGAACTGGGCATCACCATGCTGATCCAGCTGCTTCAGCAGCCGGAGACCCCGCCGCAGCAGCTGTTCGTCAAGACTTCGCTGGTTGTGCGGGATACGGTGGCCGCAGAATAACTCTACCAGAACCCCAGACGCTATTTTCTGCAGATACGGAGCCTTCCTGGAGAAGTGAAGGAATTCCGTATCTTGCTTAAAATAAAATGTTAACGTGTGCAATTTATCACTGTATTCTAAAGGAGATCATGACCACTATGACAAACCGTTTATCCAGAAGCACTCACCCGGAGCTAACCCTCCATCCTGAACGGATGATTCAGTTCGGCGAAGGCAACTTCATGCGTGCGTTCGTGGACTGGCAGCTGCAGCAAATGAACAATCAGGGTCTGTTCAACGGCAGCGCCGTCCTCATTCAGCCTATTGCGCAGG
Organism: Paenibacillus sp. FSL P4-0338; assembly: GCF_038002365.1. Classification (NCBI taxonomy): domain Bacteria; kingdom Bacillati; phylum Bacillota; class Bacilli; order Caryophanales; family Paenibacillaceae; genus Paenibacillus; species Paenibacillus sp. FSL P4-0338. The sequence goes on from NZ_JBBOCG010000001.1 coordinate 2,856,901, forward strand.
GACCAGGCGGAGTAGCTGAACTGATGGCCGCTCAAGACAACCTCTACACCGTACTGCTGAATGGCATCATGGACAACGAGACCGTCAATTCCCGCGAAATTATCAGCTCGGTCAGCCGGGTGATTAACCCATATACCGATTATGAAGCTTATCTCGCGCTCGCCGAGAATGATGATCTGGAGTTCATTACCTCCAATACTACCGAAGCTGGTATTGCCTATCTTCCAGGCGACCACGCAGATGATGCTCCCCCTAAGAGCTTCCCGGGCAAGCTGACTGCGCTGCTCCACCGCCGCTTCGAGCTTGGCAAGAAAGGCTTCGTCATTATCCCCTGCGAGCTGATTGACCGTAACGGCGAGAAATTGCAGGAGATCGTAGAACGTTATGCGGCTGACTGGAACCTTGGCGCAGAATTCCTGCAATGGCTGAAGTCCGAGAACACCTTCTGCTGCAGTCTGGTCGACCGGATTGTTCCTGGTTATCCGCGTGACCAGGCTGCTGCCCTGGAAGCTGAGCTGGGCTATCTCGATAACGTGATGGTAACCGCAGAACCTTTCCTCTTTTGGGTTATTGAAGGACCGGAGTCTCTGGCAGAGCGCCTGCCGCTGGCCAAGGCCGGACTGAATGTGGTGGTGACACCGGATATGACGCCTTACCGCGAACGCAAGGTTCATCTGCTGAACGGACCGCATACTGCTATGGTTCCTCTGGGCCTGCTCGCCGGGCTTGAGACGGTTGAAGACGTCATGAATGACGGTACCTTCTCCCGGTTCGTGAAGCAGTTGATCGAAGAGGAACTGATTCCTATGCTGGATCTGCCTGCTGATCAGCTATTGTCCTACGCCGATGCCGTACAGGAGCGCTTCCGCAATCCGTTCATCCGCCATGAGCTGACCTCCATCTCGCTCAACAGCATTTCCAAATTCAAGGCCCGCCTGCTCCCGGTCCTGCTTCGCTACCAACAGGAACGCGGTAAGCTTCCGGAGCGGATGACTCTCGCCTTCGCCGCCCTGCTGCTCAGCTACCGTGGAGACCGCATTCCCCGGCAGGACGGCGCAGAGGTACTGGCAGTGTTCGATCAGGCCTGGAGCCAGCCGGCCAGCTTCGTGAACACTATTCTTGCCGACACCAGCCTGTGGGGACAGGATCTGACCCAGCTGCCTGGACTGGCTGCTGCGGTTGCCGCCCACTTACAGCAGCTGGAGCGTGAAGATTCCCGTGCAGCATTACAGGAACTCGTCGGCTGAACCCGCTCGTTTGTATGAAGAAGTTCAGGGAAGCGCAGCTTACAAACTTGGCATATGCTTCCGAAGCGAGTTTGTACGAAGAATTTCAGGGAAGCGCAGCTTACAAACTTTTTAGGAGGGTCAACATGAAAAACTTAATGAAAATGAACCCGCGAGATACGGTAGCTGTAGCCTTGAGGCCGATTGCTGCCGGTGAAGAACTGACAATAGACGGACTGACGGTTCAGGCCGCCCAGGAGATTCCGCAGGGTCATAAGATTGCCCTGACCGGCTTCAGCAGCGGAGATACGATTACCAAATACGGAGCTCCGATCGGTCATGCCACAGTTCCAATTGCCGCAGGCGACTGGATTCATACGCATAACATCAAAACCAATCTGTCCGGCGAGGAAGAATACGAGTATGTGCCTGATGTCCATCCGGTAATCTATCCGCGCCGTGATCTGACCTTCCAGGGGTACCGGCGGAGTAACGGCAAGGTGGGCATCCGTAATGATCTGTTCATTATTCCGACTGTGGGCTGTGTGAACGGCGTGGCCGAGCAGATGCTTCAGGAGTTCAAGGCCGAGCATCCCGATCTTGGCGGATTCGATAACCTGACCGTGCTGAAGCATCCTTACGGCTGCTCCCAGCTGGGCGATGACCACCGCATGACCCGCAGCATTCTGCTCGATGCCGTCAATCATCCCAATGCAGGCGGTGTACTCGTCTTCGGCCTGGGCTGCGAGAATAATATCGTCTCCGAGTTCCGCAGCATGCTGGGCGATCATGACGAATCCCGGGTTAAATTCCTGGTGGCTCAGGAGGTAGGCAATGAGCTTGAGGCCGGTCTTGTGCTGCTGGAGGAGCTGTATGAAGCCGCTGCGAACGACGTTCGTGAGCCGGTTCCGCTCAGTGAGCTGAACATCGGGCTGAAATGCGGCGGCTCTGACGGGTTCTCCGGTATTACAGCCAACCCGCTGCTAGGCGCATTCTCCGACTTCATTATCTCCCAGGGCGGGACCTCGGTGCTGACGGAGGTACCGGAAATGTTCGGTGCGGAGAAGGTGCTGATGGCCCGCGCGGAGAGTAAGGAGGTCTATGATGATATCGTCTCGCTGATCAATAACTTCAAGCAGTATTTCCTCTCTTACGGTGAGCCTGTCTATGAGAATCCGTCTCCGGGCAACAAGGCCGGCGGCATCAGCACGCTGGAGGACAAATCGCTCGGCTGCACCCAGAAGGCCGGATCGTCACCAGTGGTGGATGTATTGCAGTATGGCGTGAAGCTGCGCAAAAAAGGACTGAGCCTCTTGCAGGCTCCCGGCAACGATCTGGTCGCTGCCTCCGCGCTTGCCGCTTCGGATTGCCAGCTCGTGCTGTTCACAACGGGCCGCGGCACGCCTTTCGGCAGCTTTGTGCCTACGGTTAAGATAGCAACGAACAACGACCTTTTTGCCAAAAAAGGCCACTGGATGGACTTCAACGCCGGTCCCCTGCTGGAAACACCGATGGCCGATGTACTGGAGGAATTCATCACGTATATCATTGATGTCGCCAGCGGCCAAAAAACACGGAACGAGCAGAATGAAGTGCGTGAGCTGGCTATTTTCAAAACAGGCGTTACTTTGTAGTAGAACTTATTCCAATCCATTCAAAGGGAGATCCTATTCATGTTCCTAAACGAGGACTTCATGTTGTCCGGCGAAACAGCACGGCTACTCTTTCATAATTACGCCAAAACCATGCCCATTATCGATTACCACTGCCATCTGGACCCGCGTGAAATCTATGAGGACCAGCCATTTGAGAATCTGACCGCAGCCTGGCTGTACGGCGATCATTACAAGTGGCGGCTGATGCGCGCGAACGGCGTGCCTGAATCGCATATTACCGGTGACGCCTCTGATTATGATAAATTTCTGGCCTGGGCCCGTACACTGCCTAAGGCAGTAGGCAACCCTCTGTACAGCTGGACACATCTGGAGCTCCGCCGTTTCTTCGGTGTAGAGGAGATGCTGAATGAAGCTACGGCGCCGGCCATCTGGGAGAAGGTCAACCGTAAGCTGGCTGAGCCGGGCTTCACCCGGCGCGGACTGATCCGCAGCAGCGGTGTCAAGGTGATCTGCACCACCGATGATCCGGCAGATTCCCTGGAGTATCACAAGCTGCTGAGTGAGAGTGAGACTGCCTTCCAGGTGTTCCCGACCTTCCGTCCTGACAAGGCGCTGAACATCGATGCCGAAGGCTTCGCCGCCTGGATCGGGAAGCTGGAGTCGGCCTCCGGCCTGCCGGTCAAGAGCTATGCCGGGCTGCTGGATGCCCTGCGTAACCGTGTTGCCTTCTTCCACGAGCAGGGCTGCCGCCTGTCGGACCATGCGCTGGATGTTCTGCGTTATGAAGCGGGTGAACCTGAAGCGGTTGAAGCTATTTTTGCCAAAAGAATGCAGGGAGCTGCGCTGTCGCCGGAGGAAATCACCCGCTACCGCACTGAGCTGCTGACCGCGCTGATCGGCTTCTATCATGACAAGGACTGGACTATGCAGCTTCACCTGCATGCTTACCGCAACAACAATACGCCGATGTTCCAGCGGCTTGGACCGGATACCGGCTATGACGGCATCAACGATCTGCCGCTGACCACAGCACTGTCGCAGCTGCTTGACCGGGCCGAGAGCGGCAGCGGCCTGCCGAAGACGATCCTCTACTCGCTGAATCCCGGCGACTACCCTGCCCTGCTGGCTCTGCTGGGCTGTTACCAGAAGGACACCCCCGGCAAGCTCCAGCTTGGCTCCGGCTGGTGGTACAACGATACGCGCAGCGGCATGCGCCAGCAGCTGACCCTGCTGGCCGAAGGCAGCCTGCTCGGCAACTTCGTCGGCATGCTGACCGATTCGCGCAGCTTCCTCTCCTATACCCGGCATGAATATTTCCGCCGCGTCCTGTGCGGGCTGCTCGGTGAACTCTCCGAACGCGGTGAAGCGCCGGATGACCTCGCCATCCTAGGGGCTATGGTCGAGGATATTTCCTACAATAACGCAGCCGGATATTTCGGGTTCCAGACTGCAGGCAGTGCAGCCGGGATCTCCGTCTAGATGGAGGAATGCTGAAGATGCCGACAATCTATATCGCCGGAGACTCTACCGCCGCCCAGAAGGGCGGCGGGGAATGGCCGATGGCCGGATGGGGTGAATACCTGCAGCAGTATGTCAGCAGGAAGGTGCGGATTGAGAACCGGGCCATCAACGGACGGAGCACACGCTCCTTCCTGGCTGAGGGCAGACTGGCAGACATGGAGCGGGACTTCCTCCCCGAAGACTTCCTGCTGATCCAGTTCGGCCATAATGACCAGAAGCTGGAGGACCCTCTCCGTTACACGGAGCCGCATACCGATTACCGCGAGAATCTGAAGGTATTCATCGATTCCGCCCGCAACCGGGACTGTACGCCTCTGCTGCTGACCTCGGTCAGCCGCCGCAGGTTCACCCCGGATGGTGAACCTGATCCGCTGGCGGTCGGACTCTATCCGCAGGTCATGCGAGAGGTTGCCGGGGAGACCGGAACGCCTCTGCTTGATGTTTTTGCCGCCTCCCAGCAGCTCTACCGCAGACTGGGAGCCGAAGCATCAGCCGGGCTGTTCATGCACCTGCCGCCGGGTGCCCGCCCCAACTATCCGGACGGCATTACGGATGACACGCATTTCTCCAGATCCGGGGCGCAGCAAATCGCATCGCTGGTAGCCGAAGCGCTCGCACAGTGTGCGGAGCTGAAGCTGCTGCACCCGTATCTGCGGGTGTAGGCGGGGGTTGCAGACAAGGTAGCAGAAGCGCTCGCATAGTCTATGGAGCTGAAGCTGCTGCAGCCGATCTGCGGGTGTAGGCGAGGGATGCAGACGAGTGTGTCGTGCGGATTAGGTTGTGCATCCGCCTGTAGGGCATCGCAAACATACCGCACATTATTCGCCATGCTTAGATGTTGCTTCAATCCTCAGTCAGCATGACCAGGCCGCCTGTGACCACTTTTGGACATAGGCGGCCTGATTTGCGGGAACCAGCCCTGCGGCGTTCCATACGAACTCTTACCTCTGAATATAAAGGAGTCTAACCCTATGACCGTTCCATTTCACCTGGGCGTCCGTGCCCATGACTTCAAGCGGTGTCCGCTGCCGCAATTAATAGATAAGCTGAAGGAGCATGGCTTCCCGGCAATTCAGTTGGCGCTGCATAAGTCTTTTCCGGAGAGTGTGACTGAGCTTGGCGCACTTAGTCCGGGTGTTGCTGCGTACTATGGCGATTCCTTCAGACAAGCGGGTATCAAGATTGCTGTCCTCGGCTGTTATGTGAACATTATTGATGCCGACCCTGGCAAGCGTACTCAGGCGCTGAGCGACTTCAACACTCATCTGCGGCTGGCCCGTGACTTCGGCGCGAGTCTGGTTGGTACGGAGACCGGCAGCGTAGGTCAGGGATATACGCCGGATAATTTCACGGAGGAGGCTTTTGGACAAGTGGTTGACTCCGTTAGTGCCATGGTTACTGAGGCCGAACGCTTCGGAGTAACTGTAGGCATCGAGGCAGGCGTCAACCACCCGCTCTACACGGCCCCGTTAGCCCGGCGTCTGCTGGATACTGTGCCGTCTAATAACCTGCAAATTATACTGGATGCCGCGAATCTGATGACCCCGGACAATTATCTTCAGCAGGAGCAGATTGTGGCAGAAGCGCTGGAGTTGCTCGGCAACCGGATCGCGGTCCTGCATCTGAAGGATTTCACAGTTAAGAACGGCGCCATCGACATCGTTCCTGCCGGACAAGGCATGCTGAACTTCGCCCCGCTGCTCCGCTACATGAAATATAAACGCCCGCATATCCAGGGCCTGCTGGAGAGCACTCCTGAGGAACATCTCCAGGCCAGTGCGCAATTCCTGCGGAACATGTATAACGAGGTTTAACAAAAGTGCCCTGCGGATGGAGGTTAGGTGGCTGGGTAAGAGATGCTCAATAATGGATGTTGGATTAGAGATGATTTGTGATGAATGAGATGTAATTAATGAGGGATGCGGTACGGACTTGTGCGGTCCATACAGCTTGTGTCACTAACTATGTCTTACCCATCCGCCCACTTTTGGGGCATCGGGGGCATTCAGGGGCACTTGTGCTCTTCATTTGCTCAATTGGCCTGCGTTTGCTGAATTCAGGGGCACTTGTGCTCCTGAGTTGCTCACTTTGGGTGTATCTGATTTACGCATCCTCGAGCCTGCCCAGTGTATTCGGTTTTCCACACACATTTGCTCTACATGCCTCACTGCTGCCCAACGTATTCGGTTTTCCACACACATTTGCTCCACTCACCTTCGCGCCAACACATACTTCCCAGCGACACACTCCCTTTATCTACGACAGACAGATATTACGATTACTGTACAGTACAAAAAGTACCCCGCCGTATCGATGCATGGGGTACTTGTGCTGCATCCTTGTGCTGTATTTCCGTGCAGCAACGTACAGAGGGACAGATACAATATACGTATGAGTAACAGAGTAATAGAGTAATAGACTTATAGCTATATAGCCTTAGCATCATAACTTACAAACTAGCACCAATAATCTTGCACAAACTGCAGCTTCTCCCCCAACATATACACTCATTGCTAGTATTGTTGTACAAAAAGCAGGATTCCTCCTCTACCAAAGCAGACAAGCCTGTACATTCCTGCATTTCCTGCAACAATCCTCAGGCTGGCTCCGGTTTTGGGGTAGCCAGGTTGCATAACTTGCAACATCTGAGGGTATTCGCTCTAAATGAGCGTCCTCTAAACGAGCGGTCGACTAAGCTGGCGCTATATGCAAGGCAATAAGACCGCCCATAGCCTAACCGGGCGGTCCGTTGCTTGGTGCCGCTATTCCCCGGCCTCGGGGGAAATCACACCTTTTTTGAGAATAATATTCCCGTAGAGCGCTTCTTCCCCTGTAATTAGGATGGCGTAGCTGTGCTTGGAGCGGTCATAGAAGTCAAAACGCTCTTCATACTCCACCTGCACCGCAGGATCATGCCGGGTGAGAATCTCCTTGTACGTGTCCCATATCACCGGAACGGTGGGGTCCCCCTCCACTACGGCCATGAAGGCCGCCTGAGCCGGAGCATAATGATCCAGCGGGAGCAGCTCCAGGATCGCGTCAAGCAGCCGGGGGATACCGATCCCGTCAGCCCGCAGCACCCGGGAATGCAGCGCATGTCCCGGATAATTGGCATCCGCCAGCACCAGCTCATCACCGTGGCCCATCTCCATCAGGGTGCGGACAAGCTCGGGGGAGAGCAGTTTGGGTATTTTTTTGAGCATAGCCTTCGTCTCCTCTCCGGCTTCATTACATTCCGTAGAATGATCTCAGAGCCACAAGTTCCTCAATCCGGTGTGGCGGCAGCTCGCGCTCTCCCCCGATCATGCGGGTCAGGAAGGTCAGCTTCGCCGTATATTCAAGCCGCTCCATATTCATATAAGCAGCCATTACATCCTTGCCCCAGGTCAGGGCTCCGTGGCTCTCCAGCAGCACAGCCGTCTTCTTGCCCAGGAAGGGAGTCAGCGAATCCGGGATCTCTTCGGTCGAAGGCGTCCCGTATACCGCCAGTGGAATGTCGCCCATGGCAATGACAGATTCCGGCATCATCATTTTGTCCAGAGCTTCCCCCTTGATGGCAAAAGCGGTAGCATACGGCGGATGCGCATGAACCACCCCGCCCATCTCCGGCAGCTCATTGTAAATCTTCAGGTGCATTTTCACCTCCGTGGACGGGCGGTAGCCCTCCGCTGCATCCAGGATCTCTCCCTGCAGATTGACCTTGACCAGCATATGCGGCTGCAGATACCCTTTGCTGACTCCTGTGGGCGAAGTAATGACCTCGGTGGCCGACAAGCGGGCTGAGATATTACCGTCGTTGGCCGCGATGAAGTCCTTGTTGAACAGATTACGGCCGATATCGCAGATCTGGCGCCGTAATTCTTCTTCATGATTATTCATAATTGCCTCCTTGATTGCTGCTTGATTGCTGCTTGAAGTTTGTCAGTTCTGATGTGATAAAGACGGCTGGTACCGGAGCGTTGAGCAAGACCGGGCTGCCACCCTGCGGACCTCTGCGGGATCTATAGTTCCAAGCGCCGTCAATTGCACCAAAATGTTGCCGATCGCGCTCGCTTCTACCGGTCCGGCAATAACGTATTTGCCGGTAGCATCTGCCGTCAGCTGGCACAGCAGCTTGTTCTGAATGCCGCCGCCGACCATGTGAATGCAGCGCACCGGACGGCCGGTGAGCGCCTCCAGCTCGCGGATCGTATCCGCGTAAGACCGGGCCAGGCTCTCCAGTATTGAACGGATGATCTCTGCCCGGGTCTGCGGCACCGGCTGTCCGGTGCGGATGCAGTAGGATTCAATCCGCAGCGGCATATCGCCCGGTGTGCTGAAGAGCGGATCGTTTGGGTCCAGCTCCGCTATGCACGCACCCTGCCGGTCCAGCTGCCCGGCAAGCTCGGCAGCTTCCTGATGGCTGAGCGGTTCCCCCGCTTCAGCCCAGCTCCGCTGGGTCTCCTGGAGCAGCCAGAGGCCAGTGATATTCTTCAGCAGCCGGTTGGTGCCGCCGAAGCAGCTCTCGTTAGTGAAGCCGCTGGCCCGGGCGGCATCGCTTAATACAGGCTCGGCCGTCTCCAGGCCGACCAGCGACCAGGTTCCGCAGCTGATGAATGCAGCGGATGGCAGCGGATCGCTGAATCCGTCGATCCGGTCTTGATCGCCACAGCCAGGATCAACGCAACCAGAATCGGCATTGCTGGACTCAGCGTAGCTAGAGCTGAAGCCGCCATAAGGAATGGAGGCCACGGCCGAAGCCGTATCATGCGAAGCTCCGGCAATGATCTGGAGCGGGCCGCTGCCCAGCTCTTCCTGGAGTGTGGTCCGGAGCTCCCCCAGCACCGTGCCTGCCGGAACCAGCCGGGGCAGCAGCGCAGCCGGCAGCTCCAGCCTGCGCAGCACTTCGGCTGAAGGCGCTGTGGACTGCGGATTCAGCAGGCCGCTGGTGCTCCAGATGGTCTGCTCGGCCACGGCCACGCCGCTGAGCATATAATTGAACAGATCCGGCATCATCAGCAGCTGTTTGGCGGTTGTCCGCAGCTCCAGCTTCGCCATAAGATCGGCAAACAATTGATACACCGTATTAATCGGGCTGGACTGGTTGCCCGTCAGCTTGAATTGCTCTGCTGGAGGCAACGCAGCCTCCAGTACTGAAGCGATGTCCGTCATCCGCTGATCCCTGTAATGATGCGGAACGTCCAGCAGTTCACCCTGCTCATCCAGCAGGCCGTAGTCGACTCCCCAGGTATCGACGCTCAGCGAGTGCAGCGGTCCATAGCTTGCCGCAGCCGCCGCAATCCCTTGCTTGATCTCCTGAAGCAGCCGCTGCACATCCCAGTGCAAATGTCCGTTCACCTCTACCGGCCCGTTAGGGAAGCGGTGAATCTCCTCCACCGTCACCTTCCCGTCCCTGTAGCTTCCCAGCATCACTCTGCCGGAGCTGGCTCCCAGATCGATAGCCAGCAGCCGGATTTCCGGGTCACCGGTTATGTCCATAGCTTGCGTCTTCGCCTCTGTCATCTTCCCACCTCTTCACCTGGAGGATTAGTAGAGCGGACCGAAATTGCGGCAGGCTCTGTAATCGGCACTCTCCAGATTCTCCGTGCCGAACAGCGACCAGACGCGCGGACGGAAAATACGCGCTTCCTCCACGTTATGCATACTGACCGGTATCCGCAGGATCGAGGCCAGCGTAATGAGATCCGCACCGATATGCCCGTAGCTGATCGCCCCGTGATTGGCGCCCCAATTGTTCATCACATCGTACACAGACTGGAAGGAGCCATGACCGGTCAGGTTCGGAGCAAACCAAGTTGTCGGCCAGGTAGGGTCTGTGCGCTGGTCGAGCGTGTCATGGACCTCTGCCGGAAGCTCTACAGTGTAGCCCTCTACCAGCTGGAGGACAGGCCCCAGCCCCTTGACCAGATTAAGCCGGGCCATGGTGACCGGCATGCCGCCCCGGGTCAGATAGTCCGTGGAGAAGCCGCCCCCCCGGAAATATTCCTGGGAAGCCGGGCGGAACTGAGTCTGCGCGATACAGGCAGCCGCCTCTTCATCCGTGATGTCCCAGAACGGTTTGATTGCCGGCTTGCCGTCAATACTCTGCTCGCCGGTGCCGTCCAGCGCTGCCGAGCCGGAATTGATCAGATGCAGCAGGCCGCCTGCCGCTGCTCCCTCCAGCTCATACCCGGTCACGCGCTTCACGGCCGCCGGACTCCAGAAGGTGCGCACATCGGCAAAAATCTGCGCCGTATTCGTCAGCAGATAATTGAACAGCATCGTCACCCCGTTCAGGCTGTCATTCTCAGTGGCGACGATGTAAGGCGCCCGTCTGCCGTTCCAGTCGAACGAGGAGTTCAGAATCGTCTCCATGAAGTCGCCGTTCGGGAAATGGTCGGTCCATTGCCGCTGGCCCTGGAAGCCGCCCAGCAGGGCATTGTGACCACTCGCTTCTTCTTCGAAGCCAAGCTTTGCAAGCTGCGGATTGCCGGTCATGAGATCACGGGCAATCAGCGTCATTAAGACAACCGTCTCCCACTGCTCTTCCTTAACCTCTTCACTGAGCTGCAGATGCTGCGGATTATTATCCGCCCCCACACGGCAGTTGTCCTTCACCCAGGCCAGCGCCCGCGCGAACTCCTCGGGATCATAGATCCCTTCCTCCAATCTGCGTACAAATTCAGACATATCGATATATTCATTGCGCATGCCGAGATATTCCTGGAAGAACTGCTCGTTCACAATGGAGCCGGCGATTCCCATCGACACAGAACCCATCGACAGATAGGACTTCCCCTTCATCAGAGCGGCCGCCAGCGCGGACCTCGCGAACTGCAGCAGCTTCACCTGAACATCCGCCGGGATTTCCTCGCTGCTGGATTCCTGGACATCCTCTCCGTAGATACCGAAGGCCGGAATGCCTTTTTGCGCATAAGCAGACAGAACTGCCGCCAGATACACTGCGCCGGGGCGCTCCGTTCCATTGAATCCCCATACCGCATGCGGGATGGTCGCATCCATATCCATCGTTTCCGATCCATAGCACCAGCACGGGGTGACTGTAATGGATACGCCTACACCTGCACCCGCGAACTTCTGCGCCGCCGCAGCAGCCTCCTTCACGCCGCCAATCGTAGAATCGGCAATGATACACTCCACCTGTGAACCATCCGGATACCTTACATTCTCCTGCAAAAATGCCGCCACGCGCTGCGCCATGCCCATCGTCTGTACCTCCAGCGATTCGCGCACCCCGCGTCTTCTGCCGTCAATCGTCGGCCGGATTCCAATCTTCGGATAATTTGCTGTCACTGCTGTTCCTCCCCGGAATCGTAAGTTGATAGTATGAGAACATTACACTGGAGCGCTAGCTCCGATTAGTAAGCGCTACCAAATACAGCCTCTGCAGTCTGCACACTTTTGTCTTTCGCCGCAGGCTTTCCATTTCTTCTACATCATAGAATCACCCACCTTCAAAGTCAACACTATTCCACACTTTAAATTTGGTTATTGTGTGGTTTTGTGTGATATAATTGCGATAACCTGTGGAATCGTTTGTGATTGTGGGATTTATGTTATGCAGCAGGTTATAGTAAACTGTACTTAACTACATAACGTAAGGGTGGGCATGATATGAAAGCTTTTGAACGGCGGGATCTGGTCATTAATGAGCTCTACAGGCATAAGAAGGTTCATGTTGCGGATCTGGCACAGAAATTTGGTGTATCGGAGGAGACGATCCGGCGCGATCTTGACCGGCTGGACAAGGAGGGTATTGCCAAGAAGAATTACGGCGGGGCGATTCTGAACGCTCACACCAACGAGGACCCTTCCTACTCGCACAGGCATCAGGTCAACATTGAAGCGAAGCGGATAATTGCGGTAAGGCTGCTGGAGCTGATTAATGACGGGGACAGTGTGATGACGGACACCAGCACTACAGCTTTTGAAGGATTACGGAGAATCGTGGAGGACAAAAAAAATCTGACAATCATCACCAATTCCCTGGCGGTATTGTCAGAATTCCAGCATTCCGGGCAAAAACTCATCTCCACGGGGGGCCTGCTCGGACCGGAGACCAGCTCTTTCGTAGGGCCTACGGCCTCGCAGACCATTCTGAAATATAATGTGGATGTGGCGATTTTCAGCTGCAAGGCACTCTCCATGACCGGCGGACTCTCTGATTCCAACGAAGCGGAGACCGAACTTAAGGTGCTGATGCAGCAGCAAGCGAGCAAGGTGGTCCTGCTGGCTGACCATTCCAAGTTCGACCGGATCGCCTTCATCCGGCTGTTCAGCTTCGACAAGGTCGATTATATCGTCACCGATCAGCGGCCGTCCGAGGAATGGATCGAGTTCCTTGCCAAATATCAGGTCTCCCTGCTCTACCCTGCTGATTCACAATAAGTCTTAACGTTCACGCTTAAAAGCCTGCGCCGACACGTACACGAACCGTTCCGCTCTGGCCATCATATGGAACTTCTGCTCCGGGAAGTGGCGGTACAGGTGATCTACGAAATAGCCCGGATTCTCGGCGTTGCCGGCGAACAGGTCATAATGCAGCGGTACCACGGTCTCAAAGCCTGAGGTCGCCGCGAACTCCGCCGCTTCCCGGTAATTCATATTGCCCACGATATTGCGGCTGCCCCGGTAATAATCGCGCCCGTTAATCGGCAGCAGCGCCAGATCGATCTTGCGGCTGCCAACCTCCTCAATCAGCTCAGGGAACAGCACGGTATCCCCTGCATGATAGAGTCTCACCCCGTTCAGCTCCAGGATGTAGCCCACGTACTTAGGATGTCCCTGTTCATCGCGTTCGAGCTGTTCGTGCGCCGCTGCAACGGGTATGACCTTCAGCCCGCTTGCAGGCTCCGCTTCACTGGCAGGCAAGGCAGCGGTGAGCTGCTCCTTGCGGATGCCCAGTTCCTGCAGACGCTCCAGGCAGACCGCCGGAGCCATGAACTGCGCCTGCGGATTCAGTCCGGCAAGCACTGGGAGGGCCTCCTCATCCAGATGATCTGAATGGTCGTGGGTAATCAGGCAGACCTCCATATTCGTAATCTCTCCAGGCCCTACCGGCGGCGGGAAAGTGCGGTCCGGGTTCGGGGATACATATGGATCAATATAGACGGTCACCCCCGCCCCCTTGACAATAATGCTGGCTTGTCCGAGGAACCAGACCGCCAGGCAGCCGTAAGGCACCTCAGTGCTGCGGATTTCTTCGATCAGTTCTTGGCCTGCTAATGGCATGATGGGTTGCTCCCTTCCTCTCTTCTCTACCAAACTCTAACGTATTACCGTCTTGTCCGCAAATGAAGTCTTTCAGCGCGCCTCCTATATCACAGCGCTCTGCCCAAGAGGATTCGCTGCGGTGCTGTATTCAGCCCCCATACCCCTATACAACAGATTCATAATAGAGGTAGTATGGATAGGAAATTTATATCTAGACACTGGAGGAACCCTGATGAGCAGGATTGTGAACACCCCCGCACCGCCTTATTATGCAGTCATTTTTACATCGGAACGAACGGACGGTGATCACCACTATGCGGAAATGGCAGAGGAAATGGCCCAGCTCGCCGCCGCCCAGCCTGGATTCCTCGGAATGGAGAGCGCCAGGGAGGGCCTCGGGATCACTGTATCCTATTGGGATTCTCCTGAAGCCATACGGCAATGGAAAAAGAATGAGCGGCATCTGGTCGCCCAAAGCAAAGGAATCGGGGAATGGTACCTGACTTATAAAACGAGGGTGTGCAAGGTTGAACGGGATTATGGCTTTGAGAAAGAGACCCCGCCAGGCCTTGTTACCGGTGCCGATTGATGGGTACAATTATTAGGGTAGGTACTTCAACTACAGGACAGTAAAGGACAGGTGAAATGAATGCAGAATTACGGATTCGCAAGAGTCGCCGCCGCTTCCCCGGAACTCCGGGTGGCTGACTGCGTATTCAATGCAGACCAGATTATTGAAGCCATCAATACAGCCAGCACCCAGGAGGTGGAGTACCTGGTACTCCCGGAGCTGTGCATCACCGGCTACAGCTGTGCGGATCTGTTCCTCCAGCCCAGGCTGCTGGAATCCGCGATGCAGGCGCTGCTGCGGATTACGGCCGCGACGGCAGAGCACCGGATGATTATTATTGCCAGTCTGCCGGTCTCCATCAAGAGCAGGCTGTTTAACTGTGCCGCTGTCCTACAGCAGGGCCGGATTCTCGGGATTGTGGTCAAGACCTGCATTCCCGGATACAGTGAATTCTACGAGCCGCGCTGGTTCGCGGGAGCCGAGGAGCTGGAGGTGTCCGAGCTGCGGATCGGCGGATCGGTGGTGCCGGTGGGCAATGATTTGATTTTTGCCTGTGAGAGTGACGGAAATCTGTCGTTCGGTGTGGAGATCTGCGAGGATCTCTGGGTGCCGGTGCCGCCAAGCAGCCTGCTGGCCCAAGCCGGGGCGACGCTGCTGTTCAACCCGTCGGCCAGCAACGAGCTGGTCGGCAAGGCCGATTACCGCCGCCAGCTGGTCGGGGGCCAGTCTGCCTCGTGTGTGGCCGGTTATGTCTATGCCGGCTGCAATACCGGCGAATCGACAACAGACGTTGTCTTCGGCGGACATTCCCTGATCGCGGAGAACGGCCAGCTGCTGGCCGAATCGGAACGCTTCACTCATGAGAGCCGGATGATTACCGCCGACATTGACTTGCCGCGGCTGCTGTATTCCCGCACCGTGATGGGAACGTTCCGTGCAGGCAAGGGCGGACGCAATTACCGCGAGATTCTCTACGCCGCGCCGCTCAGCAGCGGCACCCGGCGGGAGCTGAAACGGAACGTAGGCGTCAACCCGTTCGTGCCGGGCAATCCGC
Source organism: Paenibacillus sp. FSL P4-0338 (assembly GCF_038002365.1). NCBI lineage: Bacteria > Bacillati > Bacillota > Bacilli > Caryophanales > Paenibacillaceae > Paenibacillus > Paenibacillus sp. FSL P4-0338. The sequence goes on from NZ_JBBOCG010000001.1 coordinate 2,872,102, forward strand.
TCCAGCGGGACGAACGGTGCCAGGAGATTCTCTCGATCCAGACCTCCGGCCTGATGAAGCGTATCCGTCACATCGGCACCAAGCAGGCTGTGATCGGCATCTCCGGCGGCCTCGACTCTACGCTTGCGCTGCTGGTTGCCGTGCGGGCCATGGAGCTGCTCGGGCGTCCGGCCAGCGATGTGCTGGCGGTCACGATGCCGGGCTTCGGCACGACCAGCCGCACCTACGACAATGCTGTAGGCTTGATCAAAGCGCTCGGCGCCACGATGAAGGTCGTTGACATCAAGGCGGCCTGCCTCCAGCACTTCGCTGACATCGGCCACGACCCCGAGGTGCATGACCTGACTTACGAGAACGTACAAGCCCGCGAGCGCACCCAGATTCTGATGGACCTCGCCAACAAGAACGGCGGGATTGTCATCGGTACAGGCGACCTGTCCGAGCTTGCGCTGGGCTGGTGTACCTATAACGGCGACCATATGTCGATGTACAGCGTGAATTCGGGCATTCCGAAGACGCTGATCCAATATGTTGTCGCCTGGTATGCGGACCATGAAGCAGACGAGACGGTGAACAAGTACCTCTATAGCATAATCGAGACCGGAATCAGCCCGGAACTCCTTCCGCCTTCTGCAACCGGAGAGATTGTCCAGCTGACCGAGAATATCCTGGGGCCTTACATTGTGCATGACTTCTTCCTCTATTACATGCTGCGTACTGGCGCTTCTCCCGGCAAAATGCTCTATCTCGCCCAGCACGCCTTCGGCGGTGCTTATCCCAAGGAGCAGCTGACCGCCTGGCTGAAGGTGTTCGTCACCCGCTTCTTCACCCAGCAGTTCAAGCGCTCCTGCCTGCCGGACGGACCGAAGGTCGGTACGGTCAGCCTCTCGCCGCGCGGCGACTGGCGTATGCCAAGCGATGCTTCTGCCGCGCTCTGGCTGCAGGAAATCGAAGAACTGTAACTCCCGGCCGCAGCAATAAGGCCGAAGACAAAGAGGCGTCCCCCATCATCGCAGGATGATCAGGGACGCCTCTTTTTTGTCAGCAATCGGCTTCACTCGTACCTGTTATCAAGAATCAGGACTTCGTCGCTGCCGAATGGGGTCTGAATCGTTACCGTCTCGCCCGGACACGCCAGAATCAGCCCTCTGCCCATAGGCGACCAGAGGGAAATGCAGAATTCATCCAGCTCAGCTTCACCAGGAATTACAATCCGGTACATATCCTTCAGCGTCTCCTGCCCGATACGCAACGACACCCGGGAACCGACCAGCACCATAGAACGTTCTAGCGCATCGTTGTCACCGGACAGAATCCGCTCCACCGTCTCCTGATAGCTTTTGATCATCGCCTGTACCTCTGACCGCTCAGCCGGTGACTCCCATGTTCCCCTGTCCAGAATGGAGAATTTATGCTCATCAAGATAGACCAGTTGCTGCACCAGCTCCTCGCGCAAGGAAACTGTTCTGAGACTATGGCTCATAGTAGATTTCACCTACCTTCTTCATCAGGTCATGCTCGAAAATACGCTTGTTCCTGCTCATAGCCCTCAGTCCTCCTATATAAGAAAATAGATCCCGCGCAGGGACCTATTCTCTATGATAGCATCTTTCCCGGGAAAGACAATCTCATGTGCAGGGGATGGCGCGCTCCGGTTCAACGCTTCACAGAATCGGCAGATTTCCCGGACGTTCCGGCAGCGGCCCGGCTGTACATATTCAGGTCTTGCAGCTTAATCAGCACTTTGCCGAACCGCCCGCCTTGGCGGACAACGACTTGCTGCTGCGGGTAGGCCGTGTGCAGATAGTCTGTAACTACCTTGCGGGTAGCCTCTCCCCCGTCCAGATGATGCAGCGGCAGCATTTCCATCACCTCAGCGGCTGCTGCTTCCAAGGTCAGCTCCTTGCTTTTCGCTTCGCGGGTAATAATCGTCTCATAGGAATAGCCCTTCAAATATAATAATTGAGTCAGATAAGCCATATCCGAAGACTCCGCATGAACCTCCCGGCCCGTCAGCAGCGGCAGCACTTCATTCATCAGACTATGCTCCTGCACACCTGCCGAGGTGCTGATATAGCAGTATTGCCGGGCACAGCTGATCACCTTCTCCGTGCTCTCCCAGTCGAACACCGCCGGACACATGGACACGAAGACCAGATCGAAGGCACCCAGCCAGCCGCGTGACGCAATATCGATATTCTCGAACGCTTCATGCACCAGCTCCACCTGACCCGGAGCCGCTCCGGCAGTGTTCTTCAGAAACAGCTCCGCTAACGGAACATTAGGCTCTACTGCTGTAACCTTGGCCCCCCGCTCGATAAAAGGAACTGTGAACCCGCCCGAAGCCGCGCCTACATCGAGAACAGTCAACCCTTTAAAGTCCACGCCCTGGCCTTCCATCCAGCCGATAATCCGCTCGCTCCGGTCCCGCCCGGCACTGCTGAATACCTCTTCATTGAACACATCCGCTTTATGATCGAAGCTCGTGTGCGGGTTCATACCCATCGCTTTGAACTTGTTAGCCATCGCCTTGGGATCTTCCTTCCAAGCCTTCTCCCATACGCTTGCATCGAATAATCCGTTATTCATTACTAATTCATCCTCTCTGAATGTATTCATCACACGACAATTACGAAGACTTAAAAGATTTTGAATATCTATAATACCCGCTAAGTTGCAACGGCTATACCGCCCCTGAAGGGACGGTATCCGTTGCAGCGGGAAATAGCAGCACACAGTATGCGACAGCATGATGCCACAGCTTAATGGCTGGCCAGCATCTTCTCGGCAAGCTCGGACATCATTTTGTTACGCAGATAATCCTCCATCTGCCCTTCAGCCTTAACCATCTCCTGCTGAATCAGACACTCACTGGGATGGTCCAGGGTGCAGTCGAACAGCGATGCCGTGCCTTCAATGGCATGGATGATATCCAGGAACGAGATTTCGTCCCCCTTGCGCCGCAGACGATACCCGCCATTGGCCCCAGATGCGGATTCGATAAGCCCGGCCTTCACCAGCTTGGTTAGAATCTTGGACAAATACGTTGGCGATACATTCTGCCGCTCGGCAAGCTGCTGCACGCCCATTGGCTTATCGGGAGTGTGCGCCACCAGAAACAGCATTGTGTGCAGGGCGTAGTTCGTTGCTTTGGAGTATTTCATGTCTTATTCCACCTTACATAAGGACTATGTCTGAAATTACAGACTTTATTTATCTATGATAGCCCTTATGTGGGGAGATTGCAACAAAAAACAGAGCCCTATACTCCCGAGGGCCCTGCATCGCAGTATTATCAGTGGCTGAAATAGCCCCGGCTACAATCCGCTTACTTCCGCAAAGGGTACTGGAATCTGTATTCCCCGGAGCCGAGCGTAACCTTCACCGCCCGTGCCAGCTGCTCAGCGGAATGAATACCGGAGGCTTGCTCAAGCGGCTGTCCAGCCGCCATGCCTGTCTCCGACACTTCCGCCAGCAAGGCGTCCGGCAACAGCACCGTAGCCGAAGTATTCGGCGGAACCACGGCGGTCAGCCCCATTTTCCCGGAATCTATCTTCCATTCAGAGCGGATCATTCCGTACATCGACTCCAGTCCGGCAGCAGCCGAGGTCAGTCCGCCTCCCGGATGCGGCTGGATCAGAAACTGCTTATAGCCCGGCCCTTCCTCTGTCTGCCCGATCCCGGCCACATAGCGGTACAGGAAGTCCCCTACCGCCCCGTAAGCATAGTGGTTGAAGGAATTCATATCCTTGCTCCAAAAGCTGCCGTCCTCCTTAATCCCGTCCCAATGCTCCCAGATCGTAGTGGCCCCGCGGGTAATCTGGTACAGCCAGGATGGGTAATCCGTCTGTAGTAAGAGCTTGTAGGCAGCGTCATAACGGCCCCCATCCGCCAGCACCAAATTCAGATAAGGCGTTCCGACGAAGCCTGTCGTAAGGTGATACCCGCTCGCTTCCAGCAGCCCGATAAGTCTCGCTAGCGTGCGGTCCCTTGCATTCCCCTCCACTAGTCCGAACATTAACGCCAGCACACAGGCTGTTTGGGTAGCCGTAGCTTCCTGCCCCGCTGGTAGGATATACGCTTGGTTGAACGCATCCTTGACCCGGTGATGAAGCTGCGAGTATTTCTCCACATCTTCGGTCCGGCCCAGCACCTTCGCCGTCTTCTCCATCAGCTGAACCGAATAGGCATAGAAGGCCGTTGCGATATAATTCCGGTCCGTAGCACCCACAAGACTGTCTGCCTTGGCATCCAGACCCAGCCAATCTCCGAAATGGTCGCCGGTATTCCACAGGAACTCATTAGTCCCCTGGCGGCGGATATACTCCACCCAGCCCTGCATACTGCTGTACTGCTGCTCCAGAATCCGCTTATCGCCATAACACTGGTAGATCGTCCACGGACAGATGACCGCCGCATCTCCCCACGCCGCAGAGGAATGTGCCTCCTCCCCCAATACATGCGGAATCACGTAAGGAACTCCTCCATCCTCCCGCTGATCGGCAGACAGATCCCTTAGCCATTTGCTGAAAAAAGGTGCCACATTCATCAGATACGCCGAGGTGCGGATGAACATCTGCGCGTCTCCGGTCCACCCGAGCCGTTCATCGCGCTGGGGGCAGTCGGTCGGCACATCGACGAAATTGCCCTTTTGCCCCCACAGGATGTTGTGCTGGAGCTGATTCAGCAGTGCATTGGAACAGGTAAAGGTGCCCGTCGGCTCCATATCCGAATGCAGCACCACGCCTGTGAAGTCCTGCAGATCCAGCGGGTCCGGGAACCCGATCAGTTGCACATACCGGAAGCCCTGGAAGGTAAAACGCGGCTGGAAGCTCTCCCGGCCCCCGCCGCCGGCGATATAAGTAACAGTCTGCCGGGCTGCCCGCAGGTTCTCTGTATACACATTGCCCCCCTGGTCCAGCACCTCGAAATGCCGCAGCTGATATTCCTGTCCCGCCGCGCCTTCTACGGTGAACCGCAGCCAGCCGACCATATTCTGGCCCATATCGAGCACCATCTCCCCCGCCGGAGTGCGGATGAGGGCCACAGGAGCCAATTCCTGGACTGCCCGGACCGGATCATTCTCCTGCGCAAGCAGAATTATCTTGGTATACGGAAGAATCTCCGCCGGTGTCCACAGCGTGTCGTCATACCCCGGCGTGCTGAAGCCGTGCTGCACCAGCCGGGCGTCATAGGTCTCCCCGTGATACAGCTCCGACATCTGCAGCGGGCCGGGCAACACCTTCCACTGCGGGCCGGTTCCTATGATCTGCTCCGTGCCGTCCTCAAAGGTGAGATGAAGCTGCATCAGCAGCGCTGTACGGCTGCCATAGATATACTTCCTGTGCTCCCAGCCTAGAATTCCTTTGTACCAGCCGTTCCCGAGCCAGGCACCAGCCGCATTGTCCCCAAGGTTAAGCAGCGGGGTCACATCATAAGTCTGGTATTGCAGACGCTGGCTGTAACTGGTCCACCCGGGATTGAGATAAGTATCGCCTACCCGCACGCCGTTCAGCTCCAGCTCATACAACCCGAGACTGGTCACATAGATTCTGGCGCGGGCGACCGGCCGGTCCACATGGAAGCTTCCGCGCAGCAGCGGGCTTTGCTCTGCTTCTTCCGCAAGGCAGGCCAGCGGAGCCGTAATCCATTCTGCAGTCCACTCCTCCGGCGAGAGCAGCCCCATCTCCCACCAGGCCGCCCCGGACCACTCCGTGGGACGATGGTGCTGATCCCATATTTTCACCCGGTAATAATAACGCGTCCTGGACTGCAGCTCCAGCTCCTTCAGCTCAATGTGAAGGGAGTCCCCGGACTCCACTCTGCCCGAATCCCACCATACGCTCCCGAAATCCGCCGCGCCTGCCACCTGTAATTGATACGCCTGCTGCCTCACATCCCGCTCATCCGCACTCACCTGCCAGCTGATTCTTGGATTACGAATATCCAGCCCCAGCGGATTCTCCTGGTACTCCACTCGCGGTTTTTGGATAGCTATCATTGAATACACCTCACCTTTATAGGATTAATCCTGTATATATGATGCGCTTTCTATTACAATTATAGGATTCCGCGTGGTTTGCATGACCTGCAATATGGACATTTCACCGGGGTAAAAAGGACTTTCTGCCATCTGGAGGAGGGAACTGATGGATTCGGCCAACCATACGCTAAAAGGGGAGTATTTCTTCCGGGGCAATCTCCTGTTATATGTGAACCGCGCTAACGAGACCTATGATCTTCCACTTCACTCCCATGACTTCATAGAGCTGACCTTCGTAGCCGAGGGCAAAGGATTTCATTATATCGGCCAGAAGGCTCACCCGACCGGCAAGGGCCAGCTACACTTCATTCCTGTCGGCGTGTCTCATGTCTTCCGTCCGTCATCACCCAGCTCTCTGCGTGAGCCGCTCGTCGTGTACAATTGTTTGTTTAAACCGGAGCTACTGGACCGGCTTGCCTCCGTGATTCAAGACCCGCCGATCGCCTCCTACCTGGAGCAGATCAGAGAACACCGTCTGCATTCCTTCTCCCTGACGGATCTGAATGGTTCCATAGAGAACCTGTTTCTGGCGCTTCACCGTGAGTTTCACCTGCCGCAGAGCGGCTCCGACAGCTATTTGCTGACCCTGTTCATTCAACTTCTGATCAGTATCTACAGGCTGGAGCATGACGAGATTCAGTTTCCGCTGGGCAAGCAGACGCAATTTTTGCAGATTCTGAATTACGTCCACCTGAACTATGTGCAGGAGATTACCCTGACGCATCTGTCACGCAGCTTCGACTGGAGTGAACGGCATCTTCAGCGGCTGTTCAAGGCGCATACAGGGCAGACCTTCTACCGGTACCTGCAGAACGTCCGGATTCAGAAAAGCTGTCTGCTGCTGGTCCAGCAGCCCAAGTCGCCCGTTCACCTCATTGCAGAGCAGGTAGGCTACCGCGATCCGTCAACGTTCAATCTGGTTTTCAAGCGGATCATCGGCACAACACCGGGGATCTACCGACAAACACCGGGAAGGAAACAGATGAAAGCGGTGAACCCGGAGGAACAACTTTAACGCGGAATGATTGATGTTATTAGGAAATAGTGTTAGGCTATCAACGGTAAACTCCATTCCAGCTACACAGAAAGGTAGTCCTATGATTAAAGTTCAACACCTGTCCTTCTCCTTCCCGCAAAAAGAGCTCTACACTGACATTTCGTTTACGCTCGAAGAGGCGCAGCATTGCGCTTTTATCGGAACCAGCGGCAGCGGAAAAAGCACCCTGATCGACATCCTGATGGACCGGGACAGATATTTGTTCGACGGCAGCATTGAGATGGAGCCTGATTGCAGCATCGGGTATGTCAGCCAGTTCGCCAAGCCGGACCTGTCTGCCGACACCACCGTGTTTGAATATATAGCCGGACCCTTCCTTAAGCTACAGGAGGAAATACAGCTCATCTGCACAGAGATGGAGACCTCGGCGGATATTGAGCCGCTGCTGGAGAAGTATCAACTGGCTCTGGACGCTTTTGAGGCCTTGGGCGGAGATGATTACGAGAGCCTCATTCACAAAAAGCTGAATCTGGCAGACCTCATGAAGCGCAGGGATCTTAAGGTATCCGAGCTGAGCGGCGGGGAATTCAAGCTCGTTCAGGTCATGAAGGAAATGCTGAACCGTCCTGACTTCCTGATTATGGATGAACCGGATGTATTCCTGGACTTCGAGAACCTCAATGCGCTCCGGCAGCTGATTAACTCCCATAAGGGAATTCTGCTGGTGGTTACGCACAACCGTTATCTGCTTAACCATTGTTTTAATAAGATTATTCATCTGGAAAATAAGGAGCTTCAAGAGTTTGACGGCCGGTATCTGGAATACAACCTCTCCCTGCTTCAGACCAAAATAGAGCTGCAGGAGCTGGCCCTTGCCGAACAGGAAGAGATTGAGCGCAACGAGAACATCATCGACAACCTCCGGGCGATCGCCACGTATAATTCAGAAGCCTCCAGAGGGAGAGCACTGAAAGCGAGAGTAAGGTTCCAGGAAAGACTGGAAGCCCGCAGAATCAAAGCGCCGTTCGTGGACATTAAGCAGCCGCAGATTCATTTGGGGATGGTGCATGAGCTGCAGGACGCCGATGCTCCTGTTGTGACAGTTCAAGAGTACCGGGCGGCCTTCGATGAGCTGCTGCTGGACAAGGTTAGCTTCGAGATGAATGTTGGTGATAAAGTCGCCCTGATCGGTCCGAACGGTACCGGCAAAACAACCCTGCTGCGCGATATCGCGCGGGGCCAGCACGACTCAATAACCCTGAGCCCGGAGGCTACGGTAGCTTATCTGTCTCAGCTTCAAGGCGAAGTGCTGACAGATTCGAACACCCTGCTCGAAGAATTCATCGAGGCCGGAATGGCCACATATGATGAGATCCGCACCCACCTGACATCCTATGGCTTTGAAGGCGAGATTGTGAACCAGCGAATAGCAGCCTTGTCCGGCGGCGAAAAAAATCTGCTGCAGCTGGCCAAGGTATCTGCCCTGAACGCCAATGTCCTGCTGCTCGATGAGCCGACCAGCCATCTGGATACCTACACGCAAATCGCTCTGGACCAAGCCATCCAGGAGTACAAGGGCGCGATTCTTATGATCTCGCATGACTTCTATTCCGTGGTCAACGGGATGGATTATGTCCTGATTATTGACGATAAGACAATCCGCAAGATGACGATCAAGAAATTCAAGAAGATGATCTATGCCCGGCACTTCGATAAAGATTATCTGGAGCTGGAGCAGAAGAAGAAAGCGGCCGAGACCCGGGTAGAACTGGCGCTGAAGGATAACAATTTTGAGCTTGCCAAAAGTCTGGTTGCTGAGCTGGAAGAACTGATTAAGCTGATGTAAGTGTACAGGAACAGTATTAATAAAAAGGCCGCCAATTCCGGCAGGGTGTGTGAAAACTCCCCCTGCCGGAATGACGGTCTTTTAGATGTGCATTAACCTGCCTGGACGGGCAGATCCGGCTTAAGCATTAGGAAAAGCTACATGAACCGTATGGATCTCATAAGGCTTGAAATCAAGCCTTATAGCGGGTCCATCCACCGTCTCAGCCTCCAGAGGCCGCTCCATCAGATCGCGCAGCTGCCAGGAGGAGACCGCATAATCGCTGCTGACATTCGCCGTGCAGCGTGTTCCGGTGAACTCATGCAGCCGGACAATACAGCCGCTGCCGTCTTCTGCCAGCTTCACGGCATCGATCGCAATGTTCGGAGCATCGCAGGTGATCAGGGATTTGCCGGCTCCGGCGGTGTAGGCGCCTTCCACGGCCAGAAGCGGCTGGTTCAGCGCCCACGCTTCCTGTACCGTGCCCGCAGCCACCCAATCCCCTTCATGCGGAAGCAGGGCATACGTAAAGCTGTGCTCGCCCTGATCCGCCAGCCGGTCCGGGCTGGTTGCCGATTTGATCAGCGACAGCCGCATCGTATGATCCTTGATGTCATAGCCGTATTTGCAGTCGTTCAGCAGACTGACCCCGTAGCCCCGCTCCGACAGATCGGCCCACTGATGACCCACGCTCTCGAATCGCGCATAATCCCAGCTTGTATTCCAATGAGTCGGCCGCTTCACATTGCCGAACTGGATATCATAGGTCGCTTCCGTAGCCCGCACAGCCACAGGGAAGGCCGCCTTCAGCAGCTGCTGCTGCTCATGCCAGTCTACATAGGTCTCGAAATCAATCCGCGCGCTTCCGGCATAGACCTTAACCTTCTGGACAATGGTGGAATCCATGTAGCTCCAGACGAATTCCAGCACCGCCTGAAGTGGCCCACACTCGGTCAGCTTGACAGAGCGCAGATCGCTGATGATCCGCATCTTCTCCTGGTAGAACAGGTCGATATCCCAGGCATCGAACATCTTGGGCTTATCCTCGAAGACCTGCAGCACATTGCCGCATTCGCCCGTTGCCAGCACCTCACGTTCTGCGCTGCGGTCGAAGATCCGGCTGAGCTGTCCAGATGCATTCCACTCCAGAATATAATAAGGAGTGGTTAGTGTGGAATCCTGCCAGCGGAAAGGAACGGTGGGTTCTGGCTGAGCGGCTTCGGAACCGCCAGGCTCAGCGGCAACAATCACTGCACTGCCCATCGCCGGAACCGCCGCCGTCTCCACCAGCCACTGCCCGCCGGAGCGCTGGGCAGTCAGCCGGTTACCTTCGGCATCTGTCCAGACAGCATTCTCGGCATCATGTGGCACGGTTGCCAGCCGGGGAGCGGTGAAGAATGCGCTGTTAAAGAGCGTATATTCTGTCTGCACCGGAGTTTTCGCCGGTGGGAGGTCAGCTTGCGCCACAGGCGGGAGAGCGTCATGTGCCGCAAGCGAACCCTCGGCAGACGCCGGAGGAAGGCCGACATGCACGGCAGAAGAATCCTCGGCAGGGACAGATGCGAGACCGGATTGCGCCGCAGATGAATCCTCAGCAGGCGCAGGAGTTAAGCCGACGAGTCCCTCCACAGCCGCCGCCCGCGCCGCCAGGCCAAGCTGCTCTGCTTCGGCATATTCCACCCGGGAATCCTGATACACCTCATGAATCGAGGAGCCGGGAATAATATCGTGGAACTGATTACGCAGAATGATCTGCCAGCCTTCGAGGAGCGAGCCCGCCGGATACTGGCTGAATCCGCCGCTCTCCGCCGCCCAGAGCATCTGCAGCCATTCCGCTTCACGGTATAGAAGCTCTAGTTTGCGGTTCATTTTTTTATTATAAGCTTGGCTTGTATAGGTTCCCCGGTGGTACTCCAGGTATAGCTCCCCATCCCAGGTATGCACATACTTCTCCGTAGCATCTATCGTCTCATGAAGCCGCTCGAAGTATTCCGCTGCCCGGCCCGTCTTCACCTGCGGAAGACCTGGCATCGTATCCAGCCGCCGCCGCATCTCCAGCATCTCGCGGTTGACACCGCCGCCCCCGTCTCCGTAACCATAGGACAACAGCAGCTCACGGTTCAGGTTCTTGTCCCGGTACTGTTCCCAAATTCCCTGCACAGAGAACGGCTCGATCAGACCGTTATAAGTGTAATACCAAGCACCCGAATTCGGACCCTCCGGCGTCGTGATGAAGTGGGTCAGCACCTCGCTGCCGTCAATCCCTCTCCACTGGAAGGTATCATGCGGCATCCGGTTGTACTGGCTCCAGCTGATCTTGGTGGTCATGAAGGTATCAATCCCTGACTTGCGCAGAATCTGCGGCAGCGCCCAGCTATACCCGAACACATCCGGCAACCATAAGTATTTGCAATCCACCCCGAACTCTTCTCGGAAAAACTTGGTCCCGTACAAAATCTGCCGCACCAGCGACTCGCCGCTCGTCAGATTACAATCCGCTTCCAGCCACATTGCCCCTCCGGCTTCCCAGCGGCCCTCTTCCACACGCTCCTTAATCTCCTGATAGATCTCCGGGTAGTCCTGCTTGATATACGCATAGAGCTGAGGCTGCGTCTGCAAAAAAATGTACTCCGGGAACTGCTTCATCAGCCGCAGTACGGTAGAGAAGGAACGGGCTGCTTTCTCCCGGGTGTGGGTAAGCCGCCATAACCAGGCCACATCGATATGTGTATGGCCGATGGCGGTCACCGTTACCGGATGCTCCTGCTCCATTCGGGCGAGCGCCTCTTGAAGCAGCGCTTCCGCCTCCTGGACTGAAGCATAGAATGCGGCGCTTCCGGGTCTGGACCAGTCCAGCAGGTTGAAGGCCTTGTTCAAGGCGGTTAGCAGCTCATGTTTCTGAATCTGGCTGTCTTGTAGCTGCTTGATCGTACCCAGCGCAGCCCGGCCGGTATAATAGAGATTGTCAGTGGACTCATCCAGATAGGCCAGCTCCGCCCGCATGATCTTGTGCTCCTGAGGGATCAGCTGACCGTCACCGTTCAGTCCCGACCATAAGCGGAACGTGAGCTCCAGCTCCCGGCCGGCCGCGCCGTCTTCCAGGAATACCTCCTGATGGTTGGAGTCCACCCCCTGATAAGGCTTCCCGTCCAGGTACAGCAGCGATTCGAACCCGCCGTTATTGCCTCCGCCGGTGCGCCCAAAATCGAACAACCCGACAACACGTTTTCCCTGCCATTCGGCAGGTACGGTTACCTTGCGGTGCAGCCACAGATAGGCATCATAGCCGGTCCAATGCTCCCCGGTCCGCAGCTTCCTGTCTCCGTCAAGTACGGGCGGATAAGCACCGTTGGCCCCCTCCAGATCCTCAGTAACCTGCCATTCCTCAAGTGTAATCCCCTCACGGTACCTGTAACTCTCCAGCTCTCTCAACCGCGCACCAAGCTTCTCTTCTGTCCAGAACATAATCGTTCTCCTCCTTAGTTATAACACGTGTTATTAAGGGGCAAAAAGTGGGGGAGGAGCGGGCTGAGACCAGGGGCACTTATGCACCTCATTGGCTCATCCAGCCCACTTTTGGCTAAGTCAGGTGCACTTGTGCTCCTCATTCGCTCATCTGGCTCACTTTCGGCAAATTCAGGGGCACTTGTGCTCCTCATTCGCTCACCTAGCCCACTTTCAGCAAATTCAGGTGCACTTGTGCTCCTCATTCGCTCACCTGGCTCACTTTCAGCAAATTCAGGTGCATTTGTGCTCCTCATTCGCTCATCTGGCTCACTTTCAGCAAATTCAGGGGCACTTGTGCTCCTCATTCGCTCGTCTAGCCAACTTTCGGCAAATTCAGGGGCACTTGTGCTCCTCATTCGCTCATCTGGCTCACTTTCAGCAAATTCAGGGGCACTTGTGCTCCTCATTTGCTCACCTAGCCCATCTCCACTAGCTCATCTAGTTTACTTCCAGTCAACTTAGAGGGATTTATCCCTCTTATTCCAGCGTCTAGCCTACTTCCAGTCAATTCAAGGGGATTTATCCCTCTCATTCCCGCATCCAGCCTACTTTCAGCGAACTCAAAGGGATTTATCCCTCTCACTCCCGCTTCCAGCCCACTTTCAGCCGACTCAGAGGGATTTATCCCTCTCATTCCTGCCTCCAGCCCACCCGGCGCACTCCACGCCACCAACCGGACTATCTCCAATACCTCCAGCAGCTAACACTTTAGTTTTACTTGCACCACCATTTATGCGCTTTCCCCCGCCTTCAACACGGCCGGGAGCCAGATTTTCTCGGCCTGCCCTGCTGCACTCCCTCCGCTCATCTGCGCGAGCAGGCAGCGTACGGCCTCTTCCCCCATACTCACATAGGGGATCTCTACGCAGCTTAAGGAGGGCAGGCTGAGCCGGTCGCCTTGAATCGTGTTGTCTGCTGCCATAATACGCAGGTCTTCGCCGATCCGCAGGCCCAGCTTATGAGCAGCCCGATACAGATCGGGGATCGCGCTCGACCAGTTAACCAGGAGCGGCGCAGACGGCTGACCGCTGACCGCCGCAAGCCTCTGGAGACAATCAGCCCACTCGCCGCCATGCTCCTCCAAACGAATGATTACCGGCTCCATCCCACGCGATGTACACCAGCTTGTGTAGGCCTCCCGGCGGTTCCGTTCCGCCCAGTTATCCGTGTCAAGCGCATGATATACCTCGGCGTAGACCGGCCCCGGCTGCTGTGCCGTGCCTTTCCGCATCAAATAATTCATTGCGGTCTCCACACTGCCTGAATAATCAGCCAGTACAGAACATACACCCGGCACTTCCGCATACCCTTCCACGGAGACGTAGGGGACTCCGGCAGCGCTGACAAGGGACGCCCACTCCTCATCCTTGTAGCTGGTGTGGTCCAGGGTGACTATCCCGTCAATCTTCCGCTGGTGATACAATTCCAGCAGCTCGGCCCTGCCGCCCGCATTCCCCTTGGGGCGCGGAGAACAGAGCAGGATGTGATACCCGCCCAGCTCACACTCCCGCTGCATCCCTTCCAGCAGCCGGATGAACAGCGGATGGCGCGTATCCCCATAAGCGGCAAGTGTCATGCTTCTTCCCGTCTTCATGCTGCGTGCTCCAGCATCCACATGATAATTCAGCTCACGGATGGCTTCCAGCACAGCCTCACGCGTATCGGCTCCAACACCAATGCCAGGCGTATCATTAAGCACCGCAGAGACTACGCTGCGGGACACGCCCGCCCGTTTAGCTACATCGAAGCTGGTCACTCTTTTTTTACTCATACTTTTCAGCACCTCAAGGGAAGTATAACACGTGTTATAAAAACCTGTATAGCTTCTTATGGCTAATTATTGATATCTGAGTCAAACTGCCGCTTGAAAAATGACAACCGTGTCATTATAATAAAAATGACGCACGTGTCATTATAAACAAGGAGGAATCCGAATGTCACCGAGAATCTCCGATCAGCAGAAGGAAGAAAGGCGCTCCAAAATCCTGAATGCTGCGAAGCTGGTGTTCACTGCCAAAGGCTATGAAGCCGCTACCTTCAAGGATATCCTGGATGAAACCGGGATGAGCCGCGGCTGGATCTATCTGTATTTTCAAACCAAGGCGGAAATCTTCGAGGCGCTGCTGGATCAGCAGGACATAGAGCATGAGGCTTACCTGGAAGAACTGGCAGCTAGACAACCTATGATCTGGAATGTTATCCGGCAGATGTATGCCGATCAGCAGGCTGACCTAATGCAGATGCCGGGCGGAAGCTTTCTGCCGGCCTTCTATGAGTATTTTCTTGGCGGCTCAAGGGATAAGCAGCGGCGAATCCTCCTGTTGAAACGCTACGAGACAGGTCTTTCACGCTTAGAAGCACTGCTTCGCACAGGAGTGGAACGCGGGGAATTCAGCCCTGTGCTGCCACTCGACCAGATTGCAAGAATTACAGCTTCTTATCAGGAAGGGATAGCAACGCATACCCTGGCTGTAGGAGCCGAGCTTGCCCATACGGAATTGCAGATCGAAGCGCTGCTAGATTATCTGAAGCAGCTGCTGAACCCCGGGCCCCGTCCGGCTCTGGAATAGGAGGCAACTTATGTCTGCGCTTTTTCGCAACCCTGTCTTCACCAGGCTGTTCTTGGCCAACTTTGCTTCCCAGCTCGGAACAGTGGTCGGAAATATGGCCTTTGCCTACTATCTGGTCGATCACTTCAGTACCCGTCCGGCGCTGGCGGCAACTGCTGAACTGATGTATTCTCTGCCTACCCTGGCCGTGTTCTGGCTGGTAGGGGTTATCGCCGATCTGCTTGACCGCGCCCGTATCGCTGTATACAGCGATTGGATCAGGGCGGGATTAACTCTGCTGCTCCTCGTTGCCTTACATTTCGAGCTGTTGACCTTATGCTTCCTGTTGCTCTTCCTGCGCAGTGCCGTAGCGAAGTTCTTCGGTCCTGCCGAGATGGGATTGCTGCAGGGTAGCATCGGCCAGGAGCAATATGTGCAGGCTGTTGGCCTGAACCAGATGATTATGGGACTGTTCATGCTGTTCGGCATGAGCCTTGGCGCATTCGCCTACCGCTTCCTTGGAATTGAGGGTGCCATTCTAATCGACGGCATCAGCTTCCTCCTCTCCGGACTGCTCATTCTAAGCTGCCGGTTCCATGAGGATGTACGGATGCCCGGCGGTCACCACGCTCTGAGGGATATCCGTTTTCCCCGGCTCATCGGGGATTTCCTGGAAGGTCTTCGTTATATCCTCAGTCACAGGCTGCTCCTGACGCTCATCTCCGGCTTCCTGTTCTTCGGGATCGTCAATGGGGTGTTTGCGGTTCTCCCTATTTTTACAATGAAATACAAGCTCAGTCCCGGTTCCTACATGCTTCATGCCTCTCTCATTAATCTGTGCCTGGGCATCGGGTATCTGGCCGGAAGCCTGGCAGCCTCCCCGCTGATCCGCCGGTTCACACGGAGCCAGGTGCTGATCACCGGACTGCTGCTGTCCAGCCTGCTCATTGTTGCGCTGGGCTCGGCGAATAGCGTCTGGGTCTATCTTCCGCTCGTTCTCATAGAAGGCTTCTGCATTGCTCCTGTGAATATCGCTATCGGCAGCTGGCTGCCGGAGCTGGTCATCCCGAGGAATATGGGGCGTGTTAATGCTCTGATTGAGCCCATTATGATGCTCGGCCATTCGCTGGCGCTTGGGCTGGTTGCCTTTGCTTTTCCGGCTATTGTATCCATCACTTGGCTGCACTATCTTCTGGCGGTATGTACGCTGCTGGTTAGTGTATATTACGCTTTCGCTCTGCCGCCGCTGGTCCGCAGACTTTCCTTAAATAAGGGTGACAATTCGGCGGCTGAGCGTGCTAGCTAGAACATGTATTTCTGAGCAAAAAGCCCCGCAGTCCATAATCAACGTCACTCATGGCTACGGGGCAACTTATTCATTTCTGCAGTTCCTGGTCCTTTTGCTTCAGCAGATCGGCGTACTCTTCCTTGTACTGTTCCAGCTTCTGCTTGAGCTCGGCATTGCCGGGACTCGTTTTCAACAGGCTGCTGGTGGTCAGGATGTTAGTAACCACGGTATCGATTTTGTCGTCAATAATATCAATTTTACTCTTGGCCGCAGTTATGGCAGGATCAGGGGGGCTAACCGGCACAGGACCAACCAGCGAGCTTCTCTCGTCAGACAAAGGAGGAGCCGCCCGCCCTTTATCGTCCAGACTGATCGTTTTACCCTTCACTGTCACTTGGAATCCGGCCAGTTCGCCGATGGCGCGCACGGGCGCATAGCTCTTGCCGTCAATAACAATAGCCGGATCGGCCAGCTTCTTCCCATACACATTTATCGTATACTCCGCCTGAATGGCCTTTCCTACCAGTGTTGCAGAAGCGCCCAGCGCCTGCGCACCCACCATCAGTATCGCTCCGGCAATGACTCCGGCAGCAATCTTTTTCATAAGAAATTCACTCCCTGTATAAGACTATGACTTTTATTCTATCATTTTATTGCGTCGGGTGCTTCTCATCAGCAGAAAACAGCCTTCAGTTATTTTTCCAAATGAGCTAAAAGCAGCTTAAGGATTGACAACGCAGCTATTCGTCTCTATCATAATTAAGTGATAATGATTATCATAATCATTATAATACATACTCTCTTAAGGAGCATTGCACATGCCAAGCCTCAAAAAATTAGTACTCCCGTTAACACTGCTTCTCTTCACCTTGATCCTGGCTTCCTGCGGCAAGCCAGATAATACAACTACTGCGTCAGTTCCTACAGCCGCCGCCACAAGTCAGGCAACCACAGCGCCTGAGGCCAGCAAGGCGGCTGTCACGGAAGCCGCTGCTGCAACACGGATGTATACCGATTACAAGAAACGGGAGGTTGAAATTCCAACTCAGCCCCAGAAGATTGTGTATGTAGGCAGTAATCCGGGTGACTTGCTTGCACTAGGCATTAAGCCTGCAGGTGCTTCGCTAAGCGTCATCGGTACTCAGGTGGCTTACCCCGATCTGCTCGAAGGGATTGAGGACATCGGTTATCCGTTCTCTGCTGAGAAGATTCTGGCCTTATCCCCGGACCTGATTATCTTCGACGATTGGGACGAGACCGGGATTGAAGCGTTAAGTAAAATCGCGCCAACCGTGGTGGTGGGCCTTGACGGCACCTTCCCGACGGAGGAGCGTGTCCGGCAACTCGCTGACTTGTTCGGCCGCACGGAAGCTGCGGACCGCTGGTTCAATGATTATAAGACGAAGGTTGCCTCCGTGAAGAAGCAGCTCAACCTGACCGAAGGCGATACAGCCACCTCCCTGCTTGTGCTTGGCTCGGAGCTGTACATTATGGGCAGTAAAGGTCTGAACGAAACGTTGTACGGACAACTTGGCTTCAAGCCGGCAGAAGGCGTACAGAAGCTTGTCGATGCCGACGAACGGTTCGTAACCATATCCGACGAGGTGCTGCCACAGTATATCGGAAAGCATATGTTCCTCCTTACCGACACCAGCAGCAAAACAGTTGCGAGACAGAACGCACTTATGGACACCGGTTTATGGAAAGCGATTCCTGCCGTTAAGGAAGGCCGTGTATACACCTTCGACAGCAAATATAACTTCGATGACCCGATTACCCTAAACCGGCTGCTGGATGAGATCGTTGAGATTTTTGGCAGCAAGGGTGCTAAGTAAGCTTATCAGACAAACTCGTACGACTAATTCTCTGCACCAAAAAAAGGGATGTTCCGCAGCCATTTCAATGGCTACAGCGAAACATCCCTTTATCTTTGTCGACAGGTTTAGTAGGAGGAACACCATCCTTTTATTGACAAAATGTAACGGGTTGATTACACTAATAATGTAACTGGTTGATTACATTAAGAAAGGAGTCCGTTACATTGATCCGAAATCGCATTAAGGTGTTGAGAGCTGAACGAAACTGGACACAAGCCGATCTGGCAGAGCAGGTCGGAATTTCCCGGCAAGCCGTAATATCCATTGAGAAATATAAATATACCCCATCGCTGGAGCTGGCTTTCAATATAGCGAAGGCGTTCAATGTATCCATTGATCAAGTATTTATACCAGGGGAGGAAGAAGAATGATTTACCAAATCGTAATGATTATAGTAATAGTGTTTGTAGTGGTATGCACTATTTCCCTACAACTCTTCAAGGCTGTAAAAATAACGAAATATAAAAATGATGAACGGTGGAAATTGGTCCAGAGTAAGGCCAATAATGCAGCAATGCACTACAATAACTTACTCAATCTGGTAGTTTGTATCGGATTAATTGTCACCCTATTCACCGACATTCAATTTACAATGTCTATTAGCAATTTACTAACCTATTTACTGCTTATACTCTTTATGCGGGATGCTATCGAACTAGCAGCCTTAAGATATTTTGATAAAAGATTATAGAGTTGGCAGGCCCCTTCCGGGCAACTCCACAGCGTTCGGCATTAACCATGCGCAACATGGATACGCTACATTTATTATGTTCAGTTTTTCACATGCATTTGGCCCACGTACCCCAGTGTGCTCATTGTAATCGGTTTTCCGATTACATTCGGTCCACATGCCCCGCGACAGCGCATTGTAATCGGTTTTCCGATTACAATTGGCCCACGTACCCATGCAGCGCCGAATGTGTTCGCTTTTCCGCATACATTCCGCCCATGTACCATCGCACTACTCCTCGTCAAAAAGACTTAGGCTGCCCGGGAAAATCCCGGCAGCCTAAGTCTTCGTCCAGCCTATATTTCCACTCCCTCTTACCTGCCCGCCCTCACTGAAACCGCACCCTTCGCAGCGATATCAAAGGTCAGTAATTTTTTCCCCTCCAGCCGCACAGCCACGGTCTCCGGCGTCTCCCCGTCGTTGAACAGGACGACTGCGATGGACCCGTCGCGGTTGCGGAAGGCTACGGAGCGCACCGGTTCATGGCTGGCGACAGATTCCAGGCGCACTGCCCCCGGGCGGATTACTTTACTGAAATGTGCCAGTGCATAGTAGTCCAGGGTATAAGTCAGCTCCCGGGTCTGCTGGTTGACCGTCACTACCCCGCGGCAGGTGCTCTCGCCGAAGCCGGGCACCGTAGGGCCGTTCTGCTCATCCAAGGCCATATTCCATAGCACGAATGACTTGCTGTGATTCCGCAGAATCTCAATTCCCGTGCGCATCACATTGGAGAAGGCCTCCTCGAACGGAGGAATCCATTCCCCGCCGGAGCCTTCGGTGAAATGGACCTCATGATCCGGGTAAGCCGACAGCACCTCCGACTGCGCGGACGCCGCACCGCCATACCAGTGCCAGGCTACGCCGTCGACATCTGCTGCGGCTTCCTCCAGCACAGACAGCGGATAATCCGGCCGGTCCCAGTTATGGTCGTAGCAGAAGATTTTGGCGGCCAGCCCGTGCTGCCGGAAGGCAGGCTTCAGATAGTCGCGGATGAACTCCCGCTGCTCCTCCGGCAGCATCAGCATACTGGGATAATGCTGCGGCTCATAGAGCGGCTCGTTCTGCACAGTAACAGCATAGATAGGTAAGCCATGAGCGGCATAGGCCTGAATATAGCGGACAAAATAATCCGCATAGACTCCGAAATACACCGGCTTCAGCCGCCCGGCGATCATCGAGCCGCTAGTCTTCATCCATCCCGGCGCACTCCAGGGGGAGGCCATCAGCTTCAGCTCAGGATTCAGCCTCCATGCCTCCTGCACCAGAGGAATGATGTCCGCTTCATCGTGGGCGATGGAGAATCGGGCTAACTCCGGATCGCTCCCGCCTTCAGGCAGGTCGTTATAACTATAGACCGTTCTTGCATAATCCGAGGCCCCCATGGGATTTCGCAGGAAGGACAGGCCGATGCCCTCCTGCGGATCGAACAGCTTCTGCATAACCTCTGTCCGCTGCCCGGCGTCAAGCACCTGATGAATCAGGTAGGCGGACGAATCAGTGAAGGAAGCCCCGAAGCCATCCATCTCCTGATAGGTCTTACTTGCATCAATGTCTACAGTAACCGTAACTCTGCCAGCAGGAGCCTGCGGCAGCGCCGCAGCAGGCTGCTTCACGAACAGGCTGTTCTCCCCGCTGGACCGGTATATGATAATTTCACGCATATTCTTTCCCTCCATCCTGTTACTTAAGCGGGCCTTCCCCCTGCACCTTGCTTACTTAATGCCCAGCTTTTCCTTGTTGGCCTTCATCTTCTCGCTGCGAACCTCAACAATCTTGCTCCAGTTGTTCTTGTCGAGGAATGCTTCATGATCGGCCAGCGTACTGTCAAAAGTAGCCTCGTCCTTGGCACGGATCATGCTGACCAGCGTGGTGTTCCAGTTCGTATTAATGGCCGTCTGGCCACGGGCCTCCGGCGTCCCCTGATCAGGGTTAATATTCTCCAGGATGAAATGCGGCTTCAGCTTGCCTTTGCCCCATTCCTGCATCTGCTTAATCGACTCTGGGAACGCGTCCTTGCTCAGCGCTTTGTGGCGGTCATGTCCGAAGAACATGAATTCGCCCATGCGGTAGTCCTTCTTGAACTTATCCGCATTATTAAGCTGCAGGTCCTTCACTTCCGGCAGCAGCTCAACCGTACCGTCCGGGTTGGATTTATAAGTTACGCCTTCAATCCCGTAGTTCATCAGCTTCTGCCCTTCTTCGCTCAACAGATAGGTGAAGATCTGAATCGCTTTGGCCGGGTCCTTGCAGTTCTTGGTGATATAATTGATCATCCAGCCGGTAATCCCGGATTGATTCAATGTCGGCTGATGACCTACGGTGCTCTGCGGCCCGTCAACAGCCATATACTCCTTACCGGGATTGGCGCTCATGAAAATCTGCAGATTGCCGCCCTGCTGTGGCGTACCATCGAGCAGCATGGCCGCATATTTGCCGGACTTTACCTTTTCCTCAAAGCCGGTTCCGTCATCCGCGAAGCTATCATCACTGATCGCCCCATCTCTGTACACGGCATTCAGCGTCCGCAGCCAGGTCAGATAATCCTCATCCAGATTGCGGTTGTAGAACTTGCCGTCCTCTGTCTCCAGCGGAACGCCGATGAAATCCTGCAGCGCATCCCCGAGTGAACCGGTCCCTTCCCCGATGGCATTGAACCCGAAGGGGATCATGTCCGGGAACTTGGCCTTAATCTCGCTCATAGACTTCCTGAAGGCCTCCGGGGTCCCGAAGTCAGGGCTGCCCAGCGCTTCATACACATCCTTGCGGATGACAAAAGCCGTCTTCGCCGGAATATTACCGCTGTCATAATCCGCTTGTGTATTGGAATAGTTCGGATAACCGTAGGTTTTGCCGTCCTTCAGCTGGAACCAGTTCAGCGTGTCGGCAGCGGCCACCTTGTTGAAATACGGATCATACTTCTCCGCCAGCTCATTGAGCGGAAGCGCCCAGGTCGCGGCCTTTTGCACAACCGGGGAATTGGAGTCGAAGATCGTCAACAGATCCGGCATATCGCCGCCCGCGAAGAACGTATTCAGCTTCGTATCGTCCCCGGTAATGAACTTGATGTTGATGTTCAGATCCTCTTTGATCTTCTTGGTGACTACATCCTTGCCGAAGTCTGTATTCCACCAGTCCGCGTTCACATACCAGGTTAAGTCCGTAGTCTCGCTCTTCTTATCCAGCTGCCAGGCCGGAGTCTCGGGGTCTACCGTATACCGGTTGTCCAGGGACACCTCTACCGCCTTAGTGTTGCCGCCGCCTGAGCTGCAGCCTGCCGCTACCAGCATAGCTGCCATCAGGAGCAGCGCGGGTTTAAGCGTTTTTGTGCCGAGAACTTTTGTCATCTTGATCATATTCATGACCTCCTATAATGTAGTGAACCTCTTCTACTCCTTGACCGCTCCCAGCATCATGCCGGAGATGAAGTACCGCTGAAGAATGGGATACATCGCAACAATCGGCAGTGTGGTAATGACAATAGTTGCCAGCTGAACCCCTTTCGTGGTGGTCTCAATGACGACGGAGCCGCCGATATTCTGCATGGACTGGGTCTGCGACTGCACTATAATCTCATACAGCTTCATCTGCAGCGGGTAGAGCGCCTGATCGGTGATATACAGCTTCGTGGTCATGAAGTCGTTCCATTGTCCCACCCCGTTGAACAGGGCGATGGTTGCCATCGCGGGCATGGACAGCGGAATGAAGATTTTGAGGAAAATATGCCAGTCGCCTGCGCCGTCAATCTTGGCCGACTCTTCCAGCGAATCCGGCACGTTCCGGAAAAAGTTCATCAGAATCACCACATCGTAATAGCTGAATAAGGCTGGGATAATATACACCCAGAAGCTGTTCAGCAGCCCGAGCGATTTGATAAGCAGATACGTCGGAATCATTCCACCGGAGAAAAACATTGTGATCACGCCCATCGCCACATACAGCTTGCGGCCGCGGATGTATCTTTTGCTGAGACCGTAGCCGATCATTGCGCAAAAGAACACGTGAGTGATTACCCCGAGGAACGTCTTGGCGACCGAGACAACGAAGGATTGACCGATCGTGCTGTCATTGAAGACCGCCCGGTAATTCTCCAGCGAGAATTCTTTGGACCAGAAGATGAATCCGCCCTCGGCAAGCGCCCTGCCTGAACTAAGGGAAGAAATAATTACGTTCCATAAGGGAACGAGGATAATAACCATGAAGCAGATCAACAGCATCTTATTCACCGCATCAAAGATCCGGCTGTCGAGACCTTCCCGTATGACCTTCCGATTCACTCTAGCGCCCCCTCTACAACACGGATTGATTATCGTTCAATTTACTGGTGACCTTGTTGGCCATAAGCAGCAGGATTACCGACACAATGGAGACACCGAGGCCGACAGCCGTAGCATAAGAGAAATCGCCCTGCGTCATCCCCATCCGGTAGACATAGGAATTGATGACTTCAGCCTTGGCCCGGTTCTGCGAGTTCATCAAGACCAGCGTCTGATCCAGATTCGAGCCGAGTAAGCCGCTTACCGTCAAAATCAGATTCAGGCTGATGATCGCCTTCATGTTCGGAAGGGTGATATTCCATATCTGACGCAGCCGGCCAGCTCCATCAATCCGGGCCGCTTCGTAGTAAGTGGGGTCAATTTTAGCCATAATGGCCAGATACAGAATCGTGCCCCATCCGGCTTCCTTCCAGATATCCGACAGTGTGGCAATCCACCAGTACTTGCCTGCATCCAGCAGGATGTTGGACGGCTTCGAGATCAGCCCGAGATTCAACAGCAGCTCATTGAACAAGCCGGACGTAGAGAACCAGGTGATCAGCATCCCGCCCAGGACGATCCACGACAGGAAATGCGGCAGATAGGAGATCGTCTGGACGAATTTTTTGAAGCGGCCCATGTTCAGCTCATAGATCATAATGGCGAGAATAATCGGAATGATGAACCCGATCCCAAGCTTCAGGAAGCTGATGCCCAGCGTATTGACGACCGCATCCCAGAAATATTCGTCCGACAGAATAATCCTGAAGTTGTCCAGCCCCACCCAGGGTGCAGTGGATAAGGTATCGATGACCGTGTAATTCTTAAAAGCAATCGTTAGCCCGTAGATGGGTATGTAGCAAAAAATAATCATAAAAATAATGCCCGGCAGCACCATCGACTGAATCTCCCACTGCCTTTTGTAATCGGTTACAAAATCCTTGATCCGCTGCCCCATGGGCTTCTTGGCGGACGGCGGGATCGCTGGCGGGATGGAAGCTGATGCAGCAGACGCTGATGTTTTATTCATGATCTTGTCCCCCTCTCCATTGAGATATCCGGATGGTGCTCAAATTGGTGCTCAAGGCAATAAAAACGTTTTTATTTTGGCGCAAAAAATCCCCCTCCTGTAAAATCAGTTTCACAAGCTGCCCTCTATCTGCGGTCCTTCCGCTCCAGCTTCACATGACTTGAGCCTCTTACGACAAGCTCGCCCTGCAGCTTCTGTGCTGCTCCCTGCTCCTTGTCTTGAATCATGCGGACCAGATGATCAATCGCCAGCATGCCCTGTCTTGCAATCTGATTCCTTACCGTCGTGAGCGGCGGCGAATAATAAGGGGCGATATCAATATCATCGAAGCCCATCACGCTGACATCCTGCGGCACTTCATAACCGTAGCTCTTGAGCGCTTGAATACAGCCCATTGCACTGATATCATTGCCGGCCAGGAAGGCGTCAGGGACTCTCGCGGGATGCAGACGGAGGTAAGACTTCACGGCATTATAGGTGCTATCCTCTTCAAAATACCCCTGAAGGATAAAATCCTCCTCCACCGGAAGCTGGTATTCACGCAGCGCGGCCAGATAGCCTTCCTTCCGCTGCACGCTGTCGAACATCGTATCCACGCCGGAGATATAGGCAATCCGCTTATGCCCCAGGCTGATTAAATACTTCGTAGCCTCATAGCCTGATTCGTAGGAATCAAAGATAATGCTGCCCATCCCTTCATCCTCCAGCACCCGGTCCAGAAACACCGCCTTAATCTTGTCTTTCTTCATAGCGGCAATGTCCTGTTCGTCAATGCCCAGCTCCTCATAGATAATGACGCCATCCACCCGCCGTCCGAGGATATTGCTCATAATAACTTGTTTGTCCTTGGTGACGAATACATTCAGGCCATAGCCCATGCGGTCGCACTGACGGGACATGGATTCTACCAGCTTGTAGAAGTACGGACCGGACACACTTGTCGTGAAGAATCCCAGCATCTTCGTGGTCCCCGATTTCAGCAGCTTGCCGTTCAGATTCGGAACGTAATTCAGGCGCTGGGCCACCTTCAGAATATGGGCTTTGGTCTCCGGGCTCAGCACATCTACATCATTCAGGGCGTTGGAGACCGTCGAGATGGAGACCCCGGCTTCCCGTGCGACATCCTTGATCGTTATCTTAGCCATATCAATGTTCCTTTTTGATAAAAACGTTTTTATTGACTATAAAGTAACATGAAACCGCTTTAAACACAACACTTTTTCTCATTTTCTTGTCCATCCACCTTTTCCGCTCATTATTGCCCGCCGGACGTGAGGCCTAACCTCTGTCTAGCATACAATAACTTCTATGTCATTAAATTCATCTTATTTTACTATAAGACAGCGGGATTTAGCTATGCGGGAGTGAGGGTGCACAGCAGACTTATGCCAAGTGGAAACGGCTTTGCCGTCCTTTCAAAGGACGGTACCGTTTCGGCGAGAAATAGAAAGATAATGTATAGCGTGAACCCTATACATTTTTATATTTCAAAGAAAGGCCTTCCTTAGCTTGGCAGGCCTTCCTTTGGCATATCGTATTATTTGGTCAAGCCCAAACGCCGGTAACGCATTACTCTGCGGTACATGGATTTATCCTTCAGCTGATTAAAAATGTATGGATCAGGATTCATATTTACTTCAATAATCCACGGCTTCAGTGAGTGGTCTAGTCCGACATCTACACCGAACTGCCGGTGGTGCGGATAAGTCTTCTTCAACTGCTGCGCTATGCGTGTGCCCAGCCGGTTCATGTCCCCCTTAAGCTGCACAAGCTGCTGCGCAGACAGATGGGTGGAGAGCAAATGCTCCACTGCGGTCGGTTTACCGCCGCTGTGGTAATTGGTCACAATTTTGCGCGGGTGCCCGAGCCGCCCGATAATTCCGGTAGCTTCCCATACGCCCTTGGGACTGAGCTGCACCATCACCCGGATATCGAAGCGGCGCCCGTGATGCTTCAGCAGGTGGATACCTTTTTGCAGCAGATAGCTCCTCTTGCCGATTCTTGCCGCCAGACTGTGATGAAAAGCATCAAACGTAGCGAACCGGCGCACGGTCTCCTCATACTGATAGATATATCCCTGCCGGTCCTTCCGCTCTGCGCGGATCACGCCCATGCCATACGTTCCCCGTTCCGGCTTGATATAGATCATTCCATAGCTGTGCATCATCTGCTCCAGATTACGCCTGTTAAATCTCCGGGTATCGGGGATGAACCCCTTGATTGTCTCGTTCTTAAGCAGCAGTTGTGTCTTATACCATTTGCTCAGTCCTGAATGAACTTGTTTGGCTGTCACTTATACACTCTCCTGTCCGGGCTGGGAGACTCCGCTCCATTTTTACATAAAAAAACATATTCACTGCATCCTATGCCGGTAGAGATGCCATGGAATATATCATTTGCCCCGTATGAAAAGATTAACTTAGTGCAGGATAATTGCCCTCTCCACCACAGCTGCGCAGGCATACCCTAGTGAAGACGTTCAAATGTCAATATGTGTATGGAGATGAATCCATGTCCTTTCCTGCCGTAAGTGTAACCTCAAGCGCTCCACCGATCGACATCCTGATTCCTGCTATCGAAAAGGACCTCGCCACCCTCCCTTATGTGATTGATAGTCTTCGCCGTTATGTCCAGCACCCTATCAGTAATATCTATATTATCTCGCCGGAGAATAGTAGAATCAGACAGCTGTGCTCCCGGAAAGCTTGCGTCTTTGTCAATGAAACCACCGTCCTCCCATTCACCAAAAAAGCAATCCGTTATTCCTCCTCCCGCTGGAACCGGTCTGGCTGGCTGTATCAGCAGCTGCTCAAGATGAATGGGGATCAGGTATGCCGCGAGAAATACTTCCTAGTCATTGATGCAGATACGGTGCTTATCCGTCCCCATCGCTTCCGTTCCGGCGGGAAAAGCATCTTCTATTGCCGCAGCTGGAGCCAGCCGGAGTATTTCCGCACCTACCGCAAGCTGCTCGGTGTACCTGCGCCTTCGCCCAAGTCGTTCGTGACCCACTACATGCTGTTTGAGTCCGCGAAGCTGGCCAGTCTCAAAAGAAAAATTGAAGCCCGTCACGGCATGTCCTGGCATGCGGCTATTCTGCACTCCATCAACAAGAAGCGGCAGTTCGGCTTCTCTGAATTCGAGACCTATGCCAACTACGTGTACAGCACCAATCGCACCTCTGTGCTGCTCAAAAATGCCAATAATAAAGCGCTGAAGACCCCGGCGGGCTCGCTGACTGAGGCGCAAATCCGCAAGTACGCCGGGACTTACCGTTCGCTCTCTTTCCATCAGCGCAAGGGATACTCCACTCCGGGCAAGCCTTAAGGAGGCAAGATATTGATGCATACTATTCTTCTGTGCGGCGGCTCCGGCCAGCGGCTGTGGCCCCTGTCCAGCAGCATCCGCTCCAAGATGTTCCTGCCGCTGCTGCCTGCACCGGACGGGGGCACAGAATCCATGATCGGGCGGGTATGCCGTCAGCTCGGTCAGGCCGGACTGGATGAATCCCTGTTGCTCGTGGCCCATCAGGAGCAGGTGGCCCTTACCCAGCGGTATACCGGAAGCAATTATCCGGTAATCGGAGAGCCGTGCAAGCGCGGGACCTTCACTGCTGCCGCGTTTGGGGCGCTGCACTTGCTTGCAGCCGGAAAGGCACAGCCGGAGGACATCATCTGTATCGCTCCGGCCGACATGTACGCAGATGATGATTTCTTCCGCCAGTTCCATCAATTCGAGGCACTTCTGGCCGATTCTGAGGCCGAACTCCTCCTGCTTGGAACGAGGCCTTCTTATCCCTCGGAGCAATACGGCTATATCGTCCCGGCACAGGAAGACTCTGGCGGGTATGCTCAGGTGTTATCTTTTGCAGAGAAGCCGGATAAGGTTAAAGCCCTGGAGCTGATGCGGGAGAAGGCCTTATGGAATTGCGGGGTGTTCGCTTCGCGGCTGAGCTTCCTGCTGGAGCATCTGGAGAGGCTGGGGCTGCCTGTGGAATTCGCAGCATTGACCGCGCAGTATCCAGGACTTCCGGTCCGCAGCTTCGACAAGGAAGTGGCAGAACGCAGCACCAAAGCTGTTGTCGTAAGGCATGAAGGGGAATGGTCCGACCTGGGAAGCTGGGATACGCTGACGGCCAAGCTGCCATCACAGGTCATTGGAGTAGGCGGGCTATGGGGAGAATGCGGGGACAGTCACCTTATTAATGAGCTGGAGGTGCCGCTGCATGTCATTGGGGTCTCCGGTATAGTCGCCATAGCCGGTCCCGAAGGCATTCTAATCGCAGATAAGAAGAACGCTAACATGATCAAGGATATTCTGGCGTCTGACCGCCATAAACAAAAAGGGAAATCTCAAACACCG
The DNA here is from genome assembly GCF_038002365.1 of Paenibacillus sp. FSL P4-0338. Classification (NCBI taxonomy): domain Bacteria; kingdom Bacillati; phylum Bacillota; class Bacilli; order Caryophanales; family Paenibacillaceae; genus Paenibacillus; species Paenibacillus sp. FSL P4-0338. The sequence continues at coordinate 2,900,563 of NZ_JBBOCG010000001.1, forward strand.
GATGATGGCTGTTCGGGATATCCCTGATGGCTAGACAGAGGGCAGGAACCGGAACCACTTGAAGTCAAACCGGCTGCCCGGCAGGAACAGGAAGGTGACGGTCTGGCTGCCGCTTACCGGCGGCTCCAGCGTGAATTCACGCTCCATATAGCTGGCGCTGCCGGCAAATTCAATCAGCTGCTTCGATTCACCGGCAGGACCGCTGAACAGAATTTGCATTGTATTGTTCGCAAGCGCTGAGCGTCCGCAGATGAGGATCCGTGAGCATTCCGTTGCGCCGAAGTCCATTCCGGCAAATATAAGCGACACATTGTTGCCGATGCCCTCGACGGCCTCCTCCGTTATGGTGAAGGTATCGCCGTAGACTGCAGTGTTGGCCAGTGCATCCAGACGCTCGAACGCCTTGGTCTTGCTGACAAACGTGAAGCCCTTCAAATGAATCTTCTTGCGCAGAACGAAGAACAGCGAGGTAATCCCCGTCAGCCGTCTGGGCAGCGTATACCGTTCCTCCTGGTAGACATTCCAGAGGGAAGGCTTATGGTAAGTCACGGTTGTGAGCCGCACGGCACCGGGCTGCCCGGGCATGCCTTCCCATATCTCTACCGGAAATTCCTGATCATCCAGCGAGAAGATCGGCAGAATAATCTCATCGGCCCCATATCCGCCGAAGTCGATCCGTTCGAAGCAGATCAGGCTCTCCCCTTCGCGGGCGGTGGCAACCCCCCGCTCATTGCCGTTGGTCAGATTCCGGCTGTGGCTGCTGTTAAATCCTGATGAAACAAACTCATAGGGATTCAGATAAGCCTGCCCGAAGCCCGTAAGCTTAAATTCCATCTGCGAATAGAGCCGAATCCCGTCAGCGCCATTGGCTGTCCCGCAGCGGATGTATACCTCTCCGTCACCTAAGGCCGTGATTACGGCTTCATGGCCGTTCGTCTCAAGAGTGGCGATATTGGCATCAATTCCGGCGGCATTCGTAATCCGCCACTCGACATCCTGCCAAGTGGCCCCCTGAGGATGAAGCTTAACACGGACTGGAAGCGACGGGCGATCAGGCGTCAGAATATTACCCCCGGGGCAGACGATCTCCAGCTTGCGGACCGGGATCTCCTCTTCGCTGCCGCTCTCCGGATGACCGGAGGACGCATCCGCCTCCAGCGGATAATGTGCATACAGGTACAGCTCATCTTCAGCGGTCGTTCCCGCTGCCGGAAGCACCGATTGCAGCGTAAGCTCAGTTGAAGCCAGACCCGCCGAAGCCGCACGCAGCGTAATCGTTCCGGCCTCCAGTGTTCCGGCAATCACTGCCAGCAGCTTGCCGCTGAATAGGCGGCGGCTTACGTCCTGGTAAGAATCATAGTCCGTGCTATCCCCGTTATCCAGACCGATCAATCGTCCGGGACCCTCCACACTGAGGTGAACGCGGTTATTGGCATTCGCTACCGGACGTCCCTCCTGATCCAGAGTGCTGATCGTTACGAAGATAAGGTCCGTACCGTCTGCTGTAATTACTTGCTTGTCGGGAGCAAGGACAAGCGAAGCCGCATCTCCGAACGAGGAAATTTGCTCTACAGCAACGACCTCCCCCTTCCCATCATAAGCCACCGCCCGCAGGACACCGTCCGCATAAGGCAGCTGCCATTCGCCAAGCAGCTTGTGTCCATGAGCATGGTCGATATCCACGCTGCCCTGCGAGACTTCATTCAAGAACAGCTCGATGCGCGGAGCATTCGAACATACACGCACATCTATCAGCTGGCCCTGCGAGAAATCCCAGTACGGGAAGATATGAATCATCGGATGCGTACGGTAATCTGTCCATTCCGCCTGATAGATATAATAGGAATCCTTAGGGAAGCCGGCGGTATCCAGCTGTCCGAAATATGAGTTCTTGGTGTGATACGGGGTAGGCTCCCCGATATAGTCAAAGCCCGTCCACAGAAATTGTCCCAGCGAGAAGGATGCATCCCGGTCTGCGGTGATACAGGCCTCCGTGCTTTTGGCGCCCCAGCTGGTAGAGCTGTTCCCTAACGATGAGCACTGCTGGTCATCATCGGCAAGCACAGATTGAGCCAGCGGGAAATGATAGACTCCCCGGCTCTGCACTGTCGAGCAGGTCTCACTGCCGTAGATGATCCAGTCCGGATGCTCCTTGTGATGCTGCTCATAATATTTCTCCGCATAGTTGTAGCCTGCCACCTTGACGATATCCGCGCATTTCTGCGCATTCTTCCAAGGCATATAGTTCGAGCCGATGGTAACGAAGGCATTGCCCCGCGGATCATGAATCAGCACTTCCTCCTGCAGCTCCCGGGTGAGCTCCTGGCCGCGGCTGTCTGCATGGGTATCGTATATCTCATTGCCGATACTCCACATCAGCAGACTTGGACGATTGCGGTCCCGCCGCACCCAGCTGGCGATATCGCGCTTCCACCACTGCGGATAGAACCGTGCATAGTCATAAGGCGTTTTGCTGCGCTCCCACATATCGAAGGCTTCCGTCACAATCAGCAGGCCCATTTCGTCGGCCAGCTCCATAAGCTCTACCGCCGGCATATTATGCGCGGTACGGATGGCGTTGACTCCCATCTCCTGCAGCAGGACGAGCTGGCGGCGCAGCGCCGCTCTGTTCACTGCAGCCCCCAGAGCGCCCAGGTCATGATGCTGGCAGACTCCATATATTTTGACATGACGCCCGTTGAGGGAGAAGCCCACGTTACTGTCCAGCTCCAGGGTCCGGAAGCCGAACCTCTCCCTCTCCACTTCGATCACTTCATCCTCAACCAGCAGTTCGGTCTGCAGCCAGTAGAGATTGGGACTTGAAATATCCCATAGCAAGGGCTGGTCAACAGTCAGGCGGCTGTGGGTATGTACGGTTAATTCACCCTGCACCGTCACCTCAGTAACTTGCCCGGCAACTAAGGTTCCTGCTGCATCCAGAATGCTATGCCGCAGCTTCATCTTCGTCCCTGAGCCCGCAGCTTCAGCGGTATGCAGCTCAGCATCCACATCTACAGTCCAGGCCTGACCTTCCGTTGTCCTGGCTGCAATATACAGCCCGTCAGCGGCGATATGCGTCTTCGGCACCGTCTTTAGCCAGACGGGCCGGTAAATTCCGGCACCGGAGTACCAGCGGGAATTGGGCGATTCGTGGATCACGCGCATATAGATTTCATTCTCTCCGGCGACTAGGTGCGGAGTTATCTCGAATTCAAAGGTGGAGTAACCATATTTCCACTCCCCTGCCACCTGTCCGTTCACATATAGTGTCGAGTTCATATACACTCCCTCGAAACGCAGGAACACAAGCTCATTCACCGGCACTGCATCGAACCGGAGGCGGGTGCGGTACCAGCCCTCTCCATTCTCGTAGAGGTTGCGGGTATCATAGATCAGCCAATCATGCGGCAGCGTAACAGCAATCCAGTCCGCATCTGCGGCCACCTTGGCAAGCTCCGAATGAAGCGGCTGCTTGCTGAATTGCCAGCCGTTGCTGAGTTTCCTTTTTAGACTCATGGCTATACGTCCTCCTTATCCTCACTACAGCTAAGCTTCCTGAATGACTTCATGCCTCATCCCTTCAATGCGCCAACCATTACGCCCTTGACGAAATACTTCTGCAGGAACGGATACAGCAGCAGGATCGGCGCTGTGCTTACGATAATTGCCGCATATTTCAGCGTTTCGGTCACATCACGGCTATGGAGCAGTGTTGTAGTCCCCAGCATACTGGCATTATCATTCTCAAGAATGATGTTTCGGACCACGAGCTGGATCGGGAACAGGCTCTGGTCACGCAGGAAAAGCATGGCGTTGAACCAGCTGTTCCAGTGGCCTACGCCGTAATACAGAATCAGCACCGCAACCACCGGCATGGACAGCGGAATGAAGATGCGGAACAGAATGGTGAAATGGCCTGCACCGTCCAGGAAGGCGGACTCCTCCAGTTCCTTCGGTATCGCCATGAAATAAGTGCGCATGATGATTAAGTTGAACGTACTCACCGCCGTTGGCAGAATCAATGCCCACAAGCTGTCGAGCAGGCCGTAGGACTTCACGATCAGGTAGAATGGCACCAGTCCTCCCTGGAAAAACATAGTGAATACGATGAAGAACATAATCGGCTTTTGCAGCATAACCCCTTCTCTGGACAGGAAATAGGCACCCAGGGCAGTAAGCGTCATATTAATGACAAGTCCTACCGCCAGGATGAACAGTGTATTCTTGAAGCCGGTCAGAATTACGGGATTGTTCAGCACCGCCTTGTAAGCTGCCAGCGAGAAGCCTTGCGGCCACAGCAGGATACCGTTGAAGGAGACCAGCCGGTTCCCATTGCTTAAGGAGGAGAACAAGATATATAGCATAGGATAGAGTGTAAGAATAATCATTAGAACCATAATAATAGAATTGCAGATATCGAAGACACGTTCGCCGAGCGACGCTTTAATCATAGGTGTGCACTCCTTACCAGAGACTGTTCTTACTTGCGCGTTTACTGAATGAGTTGGCGAGCAGCAGAATGGTGAAATTGATGACGGAGTTGAACAGGCCTACCGCTGCACTGTAGCTGTAGCTGAATTCCAGAATTCCTTTCCGGTATACAAATGTGGATATGACATCAGCCGTCTCATAAATACTGGCGCTGTATAACAGAATGATTTTCTCGAATCCGACATTCATAATATTTCCGAGCGCCAGAATCAGCATAATCATAATCGTCGGCAGGATACCGGGCAGGGTAACATGGCGGATCTGCTGTACCTTGGTGGCTCCGTCAATTTTGGCTGCCTCATACTGCTGCTGGTCAATGCCGGTAATGGCCGCCAGATAGATGATTGTGCCCCAGCCGATCTGCTGCCAGATCTCACTGATGATATAAATGGGTCGGAAAAATTCAGGCTGCTGCAGGAACGAAATCCGTGCCCCGCCAAAAAAGGCAATAACATCGTTGATCAAACCATCCGATAAAGTGAAATAACGTACGATTCCTGCCACCACCACGAGTGTTATAAAATGCGGCATGTACGTAATCGTTTGCGTGATCCGGCGGAAAAGCGGGCTTTTCAATTCATTCAGCAGCAAAGCCAGAATAATGGGTGCCGGGAAACCGATCAGCAGATTGAAGAAGCTTAGCAGAACTGTGTTCTTAATGACACGGATGAAGTAGATACTGGAGAAAAAAGCTTCAAAATGCTTGAATCCGACCCATTCACTGCCCCAGATCCCTTGGGAAGGGACAAATTGCTTAAAGGCGATAATGGTCCCGTAGAGCGGAACATAGTGGAACAATACATAATATAGGATGACTGGCAGCACCATCAGATACAGCCATTTATTACGCAGGATGTCTTTCCCCAGTCTGGTTTTAAGCATATTCCTCTCTCCTTTGCTGCAACTGCACGGTCTTAGGCCGGGGCTGCCGGTACCTGTTGTATGTGTTGCAGCCCCTGCCCGCCCAAATTAACGGTTCAGGTAACGTTCATACGCCGCTTGTTGAATTTCCAGTGCGCGTTCGATACCAAGGTCCTTCATCTGCTGCACATATTTATCGTAATTGTCTACGGAATCAGTGCCCAGGATGATCTTGAGCTCAGCCTCTTTCACAAAAGCGTTAATGTCGTTCATAATACTGCTCATTTCATCTGCTTCCTCGGCAGTCGGTGTGACCGGAGGAAGCAGGTGGCTCTCATGATTGGTTCGTTTCCAGATGCCGATGGATTCGGCCGTAGCCGGATACTTCGCCGGCAGATTATTGTCCTGCTGAATCATCGGGAAGTTGGTGCCATGGGAATATTTGCCCATTACCTGGTCGCTGCCGAGGCCATCCGGATTCTGCACCACAAGATCGGTATAGACGGGCTTTCCGTCTTTGAGCATGTAGGTAATGCCTTCAACCCCATAGGTATTCAGCATTTTGCCTTCTTCGGTAAAAGCGTAATCCAGCCAGCGCATAGCAGCTCGGGCGTTCTTGGTTGTCGCTGAGATCGCCGCCGAGCTTGTCCCCGCATAGGCATTATCCAGCTGTCCGAACTCCGGAAGCCCGCCCTTTACGGCAGCCGGGTATGGAGCGGCTACGAAGTCTGCCTTCGGATCTACTTCCTGTACGGCTGAATTATATTTCTCAATATAATACTGCCAGCCGATTGTTGCTCCGCTGACATTAGAGGTCATTTTCTTATCCACTGTAGCTGAATCAATCGAAGCGAAATCCTTATCGATCAGGCCTTCTTTGTACCACTGGCTCATCGTTTTCAGATATTCCTTATAGCCAGGCTCCAGATAGCCGTAGACTACTTTGCCGTCGTTGACGTAGAAGTTCCCCATCACACCGAAGGCTCCGGCGAATCCGCCGGTCCGTTCTCCCAGGAACATCGTGCGGAAGGTTACAGGGGAGGCCGCCTTTTTCTTCTCTTTAAAAGCAGTCAGTACGGTGTGCCATTCGTCAATCGTCTCCGGGACACTGAGCTTCAGTTCATCAAGCCAATCCTTGCGGATAATCGGCCCGCCGTAGACCCGTCCGGCCTCCGAGCGGATGAACGGGAAGGCGTAATAAGTGCCGTCATCCGTTTTAATCATTTTGTCGATATCCGGATTTTCCTGAAGCGTTCTCTTCAGGTTCGGCGCGTATTGATCCATGAGGTCATTGAGCTTCAGAATATACCCCTGCTCAACGGCTTTATCGGGACCGCCAGGGTATTGCAGCCAGGTATTGAGGAAGATATCCGGCAGATCGCCCGATGCCAGCAGCAGACTGAATTTCTGATCGGTCATGGGGGTTCCGCCCAGCTGCTTGATGGCGATGCCTGTACGTTTCTCATATTCGTCATCGACCGGCAGCCGCTCCGGTGTGCCTCCCAGTTGTTCATTCATATAGGTCAGCTCTATTCCGCCTTTCATCGGATAAGCAAAAGCTGCTGCGGCTTCATTGGAAGCCGGGCCGTTCCCCGCAGGGTTGTTAGGGACACTCTCATCATTTGCATTCTTGGAACTAGTGCAGCCGGCAGCCAGCATGGTGAAACCTAACAAAACGGCAAGCGGTTTGTGGAGCCTTTTCATTCCAGATAATTTGATCACTAGTATGACCTCCGTAATTTGTGTAGTTGACGACTTAATGCCTCTACAATGTATGCTGAATCTTGTATACAAACAATATTCAAAATGCGTAATTCATTGTCAAAAACGCAAAAGAAGGATAGATCCGGCCTGCTTCTATCCTCCTGTCAGGAAATTGTATATTCTGTTTGTTTATTGCAGAGCTTTGAACCGCCCCGGCGTGATGCCTTCATACTTTTTGAATACCCGAATGAACGCACTGCTGCTGGAAAATCCTACACGGGAGGATATCTCCTCAATGGTGACGCCTTGCTGAAGCAGTTTCTTGGCTTCGGCTGTACGAACCTGACTGATGTAATCATGCAGTCCCTGCCCGCTCTGTTCTTTGAACAACCGTGATACATACTGCGGCGTGATCCCGAAATGGGCACCAATCATAGACACGCTAAGGTTGATATCCGCATAATGATCCTGCACATAGGCAGATACCTGGTCTCCGATTCCAGAATTTGAAGCAAGCTTTTCCGAGGCTTGGCTGCAGGCCAGCTGGATCAGCTCGGTCAGCTCGTTACGGAAATCTGCGCGCGTTGAGCAGGCCAGAAGCCTTTTCATCGGACGCCATTCTTCCCATAGCTTCGAGCGCTTCATCTCCTGGGGGACTGCCTTCATAATAGAGCTGCTTAAATCAATCATGGCATATCTCACAAGCTCAATAGACACCTGGGAGCCGAAGAAGCGGCCCAGAATCTCCTCCACCATCGCTGATGCCTTCCCGAAGTCACCGCTTTTGACCAGATTAATAAAAACAACCTCGTCATTGATCGTCAGGTAATAATCCGTCTGCTGCTGCTCAATATCCCCGTACCAGACCGTCGTATCCTCTTCCAGCACCAGCCGGTATTCCTGAGCCTCCAGCGCCTGCAGATACCCCTGATGCAAACTTCCCATGCCCGAGAGCTGCTCACTGCCGGCCATGGCGATCTGCAGGCCGTATTTCCGCTGAATGAACTCCAGGGTTTGGCTGAGCGCTTCTTCAATATCCTCTTTCCATCTGCCGGAACGCCCGGTGTTAATGTTCATCACTGCCGCCAGCATGCCATCCATCTCGGTGAAGCTCAAGCCGTGATTCGGTCCGGTGAAATCCATGATGATATTGGATACGATGAAATTGGACAGGCTTGGCGAAGGCCCCTCTTCCCCGCCGGACTGAATATAGAATAGAAGCACCGCAAAATACCCGGAATCCCACTGGAAATGATGCACTCTGGCCACTTCCTCCAGCGATAATCCGTTCTCCGCCTGCCCTCTGAGCAGCTGCGACAAGTAATAGGTCTGGAGCACACGGAGCTGCCTGAACTGTCGGCTGTTCACATCATCCCTCTCCCGGATGGTAGCCAGCGCACTCTCCCGAATGAAGGAGAATTCATCCAGCACCCGCTGCGTCTGTTCATCGGCGGAGGGCGAGAACATATGGACCAGCTCACGGACAGGATTATAGTTCTTGCGGGCAAAGTAAGAAATAACCACCGCCCCGATCAAAAAGCTGATGAACAGCCCAAGCAGGTTCAAATTGCGGATTTGCCGCGCTTTTTCCCAGAACACGCTTGAAGGAAATACGCTGATATACTTCCAGTTCGTGTTATCGGAATCAATGAAGGAGACCATATTCTCCGTGCCGGCAATATCCTGGAAAGAAGTACCCGCAGTCTCACCGCCAGCCTCAGCGTCAGGCATTGGCTGCTGCGGAGAAGCCTCATTATTACGAAATAACACCTGATTATGATCATCGGTAATGTACACATCACCGTTATTTACCCAGTCTACGTTCTTCAGCATGCTATGAATCTTACTGCCGTTCAGCGGAAGAACCAACATCCCCTTCTGTCCATTGCTTGCAGTGGCACTGGCGAAGGGCTTCATCATCACAACCTTCTGCTCCCAGCGCTTAAACTCAATAAACGGAAGAGAGGCTTCCCGCCCTGCAGTCTCACCGTTCAGCTGTGACAGCCACTCCTGATAAGACAATCCGATCATCTTATTGTTCATTGCATAAAAGGTTTCACTGTCCGTATACGTCTCATCCGTCAGCACACGGTCCAGATTGCTTGAATAGAGATAGATCCCATCGATGAAATCATTGGCGGATTTGTATTTGCTGAGCTCCTGCCGGATCTGATAGATCTGAAAGGAGCTGGCCCTCTCTGCGCCGGGTGTGAGGGATAAGTATTTGTTCACACCGCTATGAATCGATAACTGCATCGCCAATTTCTCAGCTTGATTAATCTCGCTGTCTACAGTATTCTGCATCTGCTTAAGTATGGCGTTGCCTGCACGCTCAATCTCATATTCGACAATCTGTTTGGTCTGCAAGTAGATGATAGCGCTAACAATAAGCGGGATAATCATGATTACTGAATAGGAGAGGATCCATTTAAAGGCTACACTTCTGCTGAACCTCAGGTGCTTGTGCTTCATCTTCTACGCTCCTTACCTCATATAGAATTCCACTATATGATAGTTGTGCCCGGGGGGCAATCCGCAATATGAACCAGATCGTCAATTTGTAAACAAGTCCGCTATACTATGCCATCCGGCTGGACAAACAAAACCTCTTTGCCGGCAGAAGACCTTAGGGGAAAGCCATTATCCCCGGGTCTTCAACCTTCAAAGAGGCTGCGCTATCTATACAATTTGAAACACTGGCTGCTCCGGAATAAAGCGCACCGGCACCTCGGGGAACTGCCGGCTCAGCCGCTCTGCCAGCAGCTTCATTCCCGGCGCTTCGCTCTCGGCATGGCCGAGCATGATGAGTGCCCTGTCCTTGCCCTGTCTGACCGCATCCCGGATATACTCAGGCACCTCCCATTCGAAGCCTTCACCGGCGATGACCAGATCAAGCGACTCCTGCTCATACATCGGGATGACCGTACTGCCGTTCCCCCGGAAACCCACCAGCACCCCCACCCTGGAGCATGTAGCAGAGAGGTTCCCGGCAGCACGGACATAAGGGATGTTCAGCTTCTGCTTCACATAGGCGGCCACTTCCGAAACGGTCATCTCAGGGATGGTGAGGATCGATACCTCAGGCAGATGCCGCTCCACATACGCTTCCCATTCCAGCTCATGCAGCAGCCCTTCGACGATTCCGTCCAGCGTATAACGGTGTATCGTGTCATGGAAGCGGTAGATACCTACCCCGCTGCTTGTAATCAATGCAGACTTCTCCTTGTAGACGGAATCCTGCTCCCACTCGCTCCCGTGACCTTGGTGGCTATAAAAGACACCTTCATGCGTGATCACCAGGTTGGCGCCAAGCCGGACAGCCTGCTCCACTACATATTGCGAAGCGGCGAAGGCAGTCACGATTCCCTGCACTTCTGTTGCCGCAGCGTCCGGCGCAAGCTTATCCACCGTATTCACGGGCAGCTGTACCCCTGCATTCAAGTGCTCCATCAAATCACTGAAAGTCAGTGCCATGAGATCTTATCCTCCTCGGTGTTACTCAAATGAGTTCCCGGCACAGCCTGTCAAAAGACAGGACAGGGCCGTCCGGTACGCAGATGCTCCCTTAGTAGATGGTCCGGCCTAATGCATCTGCAATTCCGCTCTTGCGGTAGAAATACGTATTAATCTGGTCACGCCATTCCTTGGCATGAGCCGCCTGCCCCTTAAGGCGTTCCTCCACCTGAGTGTACAGGCCGTCTGCGATGCTCCCCTTCAGTCCGCCCCAGGCGTCCAGCAGCCCTTCGGCACGCTCTGCACCTTCGAAATGCGTATCGTAGATATGCTGGATCACGGTTTTGCCGGAATGCAGCACATGAGTGTACGGTACATGATGGAAGAACAGCAGTAGCTCATCCGGGCATTCCTCCAGTGAATCATAACGCACGGCGTTGCTGCCCATGTACTGCGCGCTGTAGCCGGTACCGGTATTCACGGTACGGTCTACCCCGATGCCCTGATGATCGGCATAGTGGTAGGTACCCCACATCGAATATTCATAGCCGTCCACATTCGGGCCGTAGTGATGCTCGGGATTGATCATCCAGCCTACGCCAAGCGGCGATGTATAAGACTCATAGATCTCCCATGAATCCAGCAGGATCCGGCTGATTACCCCGGCCACCGCTGTGTCTGTGCCGAACGTCAAAGCGATCCACTCGGCCGCAATCTCCTCCGCGCTCAGCTCAGGATTCCAGGCCAGCCGGCCGAAGCCGTAGAGATTCGCCTGGGATAGCAGATGGCCCGTCCAGTTCCGGTCATTACCCACATTGGATACCGCCGCAATGCCGCTAAGGCGGTTGCCCCACAGCGATCCGTCAACGATCCGCTTCACCGGCGCTGTTCCGCCCTTAGCCTGTGTGTCGAACTCCATAATCTCTTTCCACTGCGGAACGAGATAGCAGACATGGCGCTGCTGTCCGGTATATTCCTGGGCGATCTGGAATTCGATCACATGGTTAGTCCGTTCCAGTGCGCCGAAGAGCGGAGATACCGGCTCTCTGACCTGGAAATCCATCGGGCCGTTCTTGATCTGCAGAATGACGTTATCATGGAACTGGCCGTCCAGCGGCTTGAAATGGTCATAAGCCGCTCTGGCCCGGTCCGTCTTGCGGTCACGCCAGTCCTGCTTGCAGTTGTATACAAAGCAGCGCCAGATCACGATGCCGCCATAAGGCTCCAGGGCTTCCGCCAGCATGTTGGCCCCGTCTGCATGGTTCCGCCCGTAAGTGAACGGGCCGGGACGATTCTCCGAATCAGCCTTGACCACGAAGCCGCCGAAATCAGGGATAGCTGCATAGATGTCGGCCGCTCTCGACTTCCACCATTCCCGTACACCTTCATCCAGCGGGTCTGCACTGCCGACTTCCCCTTCATGCATAGGTCCGGCGAAGTTCACGCACAGGTACAGGCGGATGCCATAGATACGGAAGATATCGGCGATTCCCGCCACATCCGGCAGATAGGTAGAGATAAACAGCGTCTCAAGTGCATGAACGTTAACATTGTTGATCGCTATTGCGTTAATGCCGGCGGTAGACATCAGCCGCGCATAGTCTGTAATCCGGTCCATATCCTTCGTGAACTGGTTATTCTCATACAGGAAGGATCTGCCGGAATAGCCGCGCTCCACACTTCCGTCGAAATTATCCCAGTGATTAATCATCCGCAGCGAATTCACAGGATTCACTACTTCATCCAGATTCTCAATGTCCTTGCCGCTGGCAATCAGGCGTAGAAGATGGAAGACGCCGTATAACACACCTGCCTGGGTGGAAGCCCCTACAGCAATGCATTTACGGGACTGGCTGGTACGAATGGCGAATCCTTCTGCTCCCACAGCTTGGACCGTCTTGTCCTCGAACAAGCCCTGGATCAGCGGATGATCACCCGCGAAGGTGCCGAAGGCCACACCGAATTCTTCCGGCTGCGGCTTGGAGACAGCCTCAAGCTCCAATAGCGAGGCAATGCCTCTTGTCCATTCCTGAAGTGCAGCCTGGATGGTCTCCCCGCCTTCCGTAACGGATACTGCTCCGCACCATTTCGCATATTGCTTATATAGGGAGCCTTGTTGAAGCTTAGGATAGCTTAACCACGCATTGTATCCGCTGTCATATTGTGCAGCATACTCATTCCCGGATTGTTGTCTCATGTCCATATCTCCTCTGCATACATCTTGTATACTAGATTTCATTCAGGTTCATCCTACCACGCAGCCGCAGCCCCGGAACATTGTCAAATCACGCTAATATTTACCCAAATCAAGCAGAATCCTGTATACTAAGAACATGTGTACAGCCTATACATACCTATCACGAGAACGCAAAGTATCAGGGGGCGATCCTATTGGTTGCAGCTTTTGAACCGCCGGTCCCGGGGCAAAGCCTTAGTGAAACTATCATCCCGGATGTGAAAACCACGCTCAACCTGTTCGGCATGCATCTGCGTAAGGTGAGCGGGGAATGGGATTATCCGCAGCACGCCCATCCCCAATATGAATTCAATTATGTGCTTGAAGGGGAGCAGCAGCTCACGGTCAACAACCACAGCTACCTCCAGCGCGCCGGGGATCTGGTCCTCTTGAGGCCGGGCGATATCCATTCCAGCCGCAGCGGAAACGGCGGGCCCTTCACCTATTTCTGCATCCATTTCGATATCGATGACAAGCTGTTCATCTCACTTCTCAGCCGGCTGAATCATGTATTATTCACCTCAGAGAGCAATGTTGCCCACAGATTAGGACCGCTCCTCAGCAGACTGGTGGAGATTTCCACCTCCGGCTCCGGCAGCATCACGATCTCCCAGCGCATGAGGCTGCAGTCCGCCGTCTTCGAGCTGTTCGCCCAGCTCTGGGAGGTCTTCTCCCTGGAGGCTGACAATTCCTCCCCGGGCACTTATGAGCGAATCGAGCTGGCCCACCAGATCCGCAGCCGCCTCCAGAGCCTGGTCTATCAGCAGTTCAAGCAGGAGGTGCCTTATGACAGCCATTATGGCGTTGACGACATCGCCGCTGAGCTGGGGATCAGCCCCTCGCACTGCTACAGGGTCTTCCGCCAGGTCTTCGGCCTCTCCCCCCGCGTCTACCTGTCTGAACAGATGCTGCATGAAGCCAAGGTGCTGCTGGATGACCACAGCCTTACGGTCAGCCAGATATCCGGCTTGCTCGGCTACCGCGATATCGCCCATTTCAGCAGACAGTTCAAGCGCTGGAGCGGCAAGTCGCCGCGGGAATACCGCGAGGGCAGGAGCTAGGCAGAGCTCGAAGCCCGAACAGCCTTATATTTAGTAAAAGCCTGCCCTCATGAATGATGAGGGCGGGCTTTTTGCGCTATCACGGGCGGGGCTTGATGAAGGCTTGCCCTATTTTTTGATATACGTGGCGAAATGCTCCTGGAGGTTCTTGGAGTCGATATCTGCCCGCAGATGATGATGCAGCAGTTCGTCGATCCCCGCGGTGTCACCCTGCACGATATAATCCAGAAGCTGCTGATGCTCCTGCTGAATTGCCGACAGCTTCTCGTCCTTCAGCATATGCAGCTTGCGGTAGCGAATGTAGTGCACATTGAACTGCTGGAGTACACCCCACAGGAACTCACGCCCGGCCAGGCCGAACATCGTGCGGTGGAACTGGTCATCGAGCTGCAGGAACACCTCCGCCCCCTCCGCCTGCTCGATACACTTCTGCTGCTGTGCGAGGTTATCCCTCAGCTCATGCAGCCCTTTTAGCGGGATATTCCCGGCCAGCGACTTCATAATCTCCTTCTCCAGCACATTGCGCAGATAGATGATCTGCTCCACCGACTCCAGATCTATGTACGATACGAGGTTGCCTTTTTTGGGATAGATATCGACGTATTGCTCCAGGGACAATTGCTTCAGCACATCACGGATCGGCGTTCTCGACAGCTGGAAGCGCTCGGATAGAGCCGTCTCACTGATCATCGCCCCCGGCTTCAGCTCAAGGGAGAGAATCTCCTGCTTGAGGTAGGCCATTATTTCTTTTTTGGAAGTCATGGAATAGACCAACTTTCTGTTCGGGATTCTTCTTCCCCCATTATATAGAAAAGGGATATGAATTTCATTGACAAAGATGAACGCATATTCTATGATCATTACGAATCGAATCTTGTATACAAGATTATCGCATATGAACCGATGTTTCTGTAAGGTCAATTGTCACAAGGCTTCGGATGGTTAACATTTGTATTTATGCTTATCTACTAAGGAGGAAATGACAATGAATATGACTTGGAGATGGTACGGCGAGGGCAACGACAACATCACTCTTGACCACATCCGTCAAATCCCGGGCGTTATGGGCATCGTCTGGTCGCTGCACCACAAGGTGGCCGGTGAGGTCTGGGAGATGGAAGACATCCAGAAGGTTGCCGATCAGATCACAGCCAAGGGCTTCAGCACAGCAGTTGTTGAAAGCGTCAACGTTCATGATGATATTAAGATCGGACTGCCGTCCCGCGACAAATATATTGACATCTATATCGATACGATCCGCAAGCTCGCCAAGGTTGGCGTCAAGGTCATCTGCTATAACTTCATGCCAGTATTCGACTGGACCCGTACCGAGCTGTACAAAGAGCTGCCGGACGGTTCGAACGCTCTCTTTTATGAAAAGGCTGCCATTACCGATAATCCGCGCGAGATGGTGGACCGCATCCTGAAGGGTGCCGGACAATTCACGATGCCCGGCTGGGAGCCGGAGCGTCTGGCCAAGCTGGATGAGCTATTCGCGTCCTATGCTGACGTTACTGAGGATAAGCTGTTCGACAACCTGAAGTATTTCCTGGAGCGCATCATTCCGGTGTGTGAAGAAGTGGATATCAAAATGGCGATTCATCCGGACGATCCGGCCTGGCCGATCTTCGGACTGCCTCGCATTATCCGCAGCCGCGACTCCATCCGCCGCTTCCTGGACATGGTGGACAGCCCGTATAATGGCCTGACCTTCTGCACCGGCTCGCTCGGCACGAACCCGGAGAATGATCTGCCGGCGATGATCCGCGAGTTCCATGACCGGATTTATTTTGCCCATATCCGTAATGTGAAGGTGTTCGATAATGGAGACTTCATTGAAGTATCCCACCGCGGACGCGATGGCAGTGTAGATGTTGCGGAGGTTGTTAAGGCGTATCATGAGAGCGGCTTCACCGGTTATGTGCGTCCGGACCATGGCAGACATCTCTGGGGTGAAGAAAAGAACTGCCGTCCTGGGTATGGCCTCTACGACAGAGCGATGGGCATCATGTACCTGCTCGGCGTATGGGACAGCCTGGAGAATGTAAAGGGGGCAAAATAAATGCTGAGTCTGAACAGAAGCAGCATTGCTGATCGGGCAGCTTGGGAAGCCGCAGGGGTAGAGCTGCCGCAGTTTGATTACGAGGCAGTTGCGGCGAATACGCTGGAGAAGCCAGAGTGGGTTCACTTCGGGGCGGGGAATATTTTCAGAGGCTTCGTGGCGAATGCGCACCAGAAGCTGCTGGACAGCGGCAAGGCCGATACTGGCATTATCGCCGCCGAGACCTTTGATTTCGAGATGATTGACAAGGTCTACAAGCCTTATGACAATCTGACTCTATTGGTGCTGATGAATGCGGCGGGTGACTTCCAGAAGCGGATCGTCAGCAGCATCGTCGAAGGCATCACTGCAGATAAGACGCGGGAAGCGGATTACAGCCGCCTGACTGAGATTTTTGAGAATCCCAGCCTGCAAATGGCGAGCTTTACGATTACGGAGAAGGGCTACTCCCTCACGGGACCGGACGGACAGTATCTGGGCATCGTGGAGAAGGACATCGCCGGCGGGCCGGAGCGTCCGGTGCATGCCATGAGCATCGTGGCTTCCTTCGCCTACAAGCGTTACCTGAAGGGCCAGTTCCCGATGACCTTCGTCAGCATGGACAACTGCTCGCATAACGGTGACAAGCTGAAGAACGGCATGGTTACGATCGCCAAAGAATGGGCCGCCAAGGGTCTTGTAGAAGAAGGGTTCGTAGCCTACCTTGAGGATGAGCAGAAGATCACCTTCCCGCTGTCCATGATTGACAAAATCACGCCGCGCCCGTCTGAATCCGTCCAGGCAGCATTGCTTGCGCAGGGGATCGGCGGCATGGATGTGATCGTCACCTCCAAGAACACGTACACCGCTCCCTTCGTTAACGCGGAGATCAGCGAGTATCTGGTCATTGAGGATAAGTTCACGAACGGACGCCCGGCGCTTGAAGCAGCCGGTGTGATCTTCACAGACCGCGATACAGTCAACAAGGTGGAGACCATGAAGGTAACCACCTGCCTCAACCCGCTGCATACAGCGCTGGCAGTCACCGGCTGTCTACTCGGTTACACACTCATCACCGACGAGATGCAGGATGCCACGCTGCGGAAGCTGGTCGAGACTATCGGCTACAAGGAAGGCCTGCCGGTGGTTGTCGATCCGGGCATCCTGAGTCCGAAGCAATTCCTGGACGAGGTGCTGCAGGAACGGTTCGCCAACCCGTTCATCCCTGACACTCCGCAGCGGATTGCTACGGATACCTCGCAGAAGGTCGGCATCCGCTTCGGCGAGACGATCAAGTCGTATATCCGCAGTGAGGAGCTTGACCCGGCGCAGTTAACGGCCATCCCGCTGGCGATTGCAGCATGGTGCCGGTATCTGCTCGGCGTGAACGATGAAGGTGCTGCCTTCACGCTGAGCCCCGACCCGCTGCTGGAATCGCTGCAAGCGCGGCTTATAGGCGTTGCTCTGGGCGCAGATGCTGCTACGGCCGCTGGCGTGCGCGCAGTGCTGGAGGATCAGGCCATCTTCGGCGTAGACCTGTACACCGCCGGACTGGGCGGGACGATCGAGGGCATGTTCACCGAGATGCTGGCTGGTCCGGGCGCAGTAAGAGCTACGCTGGAGAAGTACACCGCCTGAGTTGTGGGCGGGTGTGCGCGAACACACGAACATAAGTAGAAAGGCTAGGCTCTCCTTGAATAAGGAGGGCCTAGCCTTTTTTTGTGTGGTGAGTGTTGTAAGGATGGCCGGTGACGGAGAAGACAGAGTATAAACCGGTCTGCTTAGCTGAGTGTTGCGTTTCTGCGGCACCAATCACATTAGACTGCGGAGTTGGCCCGCGCTTGCGGCGGAAGCGTAGATACTCTGCTCCTCATTTGCTCGTTTAGGCAACTTTCCCGGGATTCAGGGGCACTTGTGCTCTTCATTTGCTCGTTTAGCCAACTTTTCTGAAATTCAGGAGCACTCGTGCTCTTCATTTGCTCGTTTAGCCAACTTTTCTGAAATTCAGGAGCACTCGTGCTCCTCATTTGCTCACTTGGCGCGCATCTGGATAATCAGTGGGATTTATCCCCTTCATTTTCTCCTTCCGCCCACTTTCGGCGGATTCAAAGGGATTTATCCCTTTCATTTCCTCCTCCCGCCCACTTTTGGCGAATTGAAAGGGATTTATCCCCTTCATTTCCTCCTTCCGCCCACTTTTGGCGGATTCAGCGGGATTTATCCCTTTCAATTGTTCATTCCCCTAGTTTTCCTTTATTGCCTTAGCCTCATGGGAGCATCCTTTTCGATGCTCCAGGTATAGGCCGATACTACTCCTGCTCCAGATACTCAAAGTAATCAAAATCCGCCGGATGCAGCGTGCCGCTGAGGTCCTGGGCGCACATGCCGATGAAGGTGCCCGTAAACCGGATGTAGGCCGGGAAATCATCGGACAGGTGATAGATTTCCAGAGCCGGGCCGATCTTCTCCCAAGAGGATTCACCAACCTTGTAATAGAACTGGGCGAGTTCGCCGTCGATGACGACCTTGAGTACTACACTTGCTCCGGCTGGCAGCGGGACTTCAGGCGTCAGAGTGTCTTCATAGATTCCATCCTTGGAACGGATGAGTCCCAGAGTTCGGCCGAGGACTTCATCGTGCGTAATCCGCAGATAGAGGTAATCCATCGTATCGTAATAGACGATCAGGCCGGCCATCTGCTGGAAATGCTCCGGTTCGAAGTCCACTGACGTCTCAGCGCTGCACCGGAAGGCTTGCTGGCGCAAGGCGACCAGGCTCTGACGGTGCATGGAGCTCATGGATTCCCTGCCACGCAGGCGCAGGTATCCCGGACGCTCCTGAAGCGAGAGCCAGGACTCATCCGCAGGCACCCGCAAGGTACTCCAGCGGACATCCAGCTGCGGAGCCTCGAAGTGGTCGCGCGGATCGGCTGCGGCAAAAGGATGCGCCGGAAGATCCGGGCCTTCCACGGTCAGCGCGGGAGCATTCCCTCCCCCAGACAGGGCCAGCCAGCCGTCAGCGGTGAATTCGACGCGCTGAATCGCTGTCTCCCGGCCGAGGTTGCAGTAGTTGTCCTTCACAGGACGGCCGCATAGATGCACCATGTACCATTCGCCGGTCTGCGTCTCGACCAGGCTGGCATGGCCTGCTTTTTGCAGCACAAGCTCGGGGTGGCCTGCAGAGGTCAGCAGCGGATTAACCGGAGCGGTCTCATAAGGACCTTCAATCTGCTTCGCGCGGGCTACGGTTACCGCATGATCATACTGCGTACCGCCCTCAGCCGTAATCAGGTAATACCAGCCGTCCTTGCGATATAGGTGCGGGCCTTCAGTCAGCGCCAGCTCCGTTCCCTTATAGATGTTAGTAACCGGTCCGACCAGGCGCTGCTCTTCCGCCGAATATTCCTGGAGCACAATCCCGGCAAAGCTGTTGCGGCCAGTGCGGTGATCCCACAACATATTGACCAGCCATTTGCGCCCGTCTTCATCATGGAACAGTGAAGGGTCGAAGCCGCTGCTATTCAGGTAGACAGGCTCAGACCAGGGGCCTTCGATATTCTCCGCAGTCACCAGATAGTTCGGCGTATCCTTGAAGGCACCCTGGCGGCTTTTGACATCGGTATAGATTAGATAAAAGAGTCCATTGTCGTACGTGAGGCAAGGTGCCCAGATACCCCCGGAATCGGGGTCCCCCTCCATATTGAGCTGCGAGTTGCGGGTCAGCGCATAGGTCAGCGGCCGCCAGTTCACCAGATCGCGCGAATGATGAATCCGCACGCCGGGGAACCACTCAAAGGTTGAAGTAGCAATGTAATAGTCATCTCCAGCCCGGCAGATCGACGGGTCGGGATGAAATCCGCGCAGAATCGGATTATGAATCAGATTTCGGCTCATAGTTTCTCCTCCAATGCTTGCCGTCCTGCTTCCAGTAAGGCAATGATTTTGTCAGTATCGTAAATGCAGCCCTTCCAGGTTCCGCCGCTGGCCGCTTGAAGTGCAGCCCACAACCGGGTGTCCTCCGGCAGGCCCGGGTCTACCGCCAGGCCCGGATGCGGTGTCCGTGCAGCAAGGATCAGCGTCCCCGCTTCCTTGTTCAGCGGCTCATCTCCCTCACCCACCAGATTGACGCTTCCTTCCAGGTTCACGGTATCAATGCGAACTTCCACCCAGTCATTGTCGCGAAGCTTGCCGAGCGGGCCGCCTGCCAGCGCTTCCGGCCCCATATGGCCGATGCAGGCACCGGTGGATACGCCGGAGAAGCGGGCATCTGTGATCAGCGTGACATATTTGCCGTAAGGCAGATGCTTAAGCGCCGAGGTGAGCTGGTAGGTCTCCTCCATCCCCGTTCCGCTCGGCCCCCTGCCGATAACGGCCAGAATATCCCCCGCTTGGACCATACCCAGCTTGATGCTGCGGATGGCGGCTCTCTCGGTGGTGAACACCTTCACTCGTCCGGTATGGCGATAGATGCCCTCACTGTCCAGAACGGCAGGATCAATGGCTGCCGATTTGATGACTGCACCTTCGGGGCAGAGATTGCCGATAGGGAACGTCATAGTAGACGCCATGCCCTGGCGCTTGGCCTCTTCCGGGCTCATGATCACGGAATCGGGATCTACGCCGTCTGCTTCCAGCAGCCGCTGCCGCAGATCAGTCCGCCGCTGTGAGCTCTCCCACCAGTCCAGATTCTCGCCCAGTGTCCGGCCTGTAACCGTGAGTACAGATTCGTCAAGCAGCCCCAGCTTCCGCAGATGCAGCATCACCTCAGGAACGCCCCCTGCCAGGAACACGCGAATTGTCGGATGCGGTACCGGACCGTTCGGCAGTACGCTAACGAGGCGCGGTACCATCCGGTTCACCCGGTTCCAGTCCTCGACGGTTGGGACCTTCAGCCCGGCGGCATGGGCAATGGCCGGCAGATGCAGCAGCAGATTCGTTGAGCCGCCGAAGGCAGCATGCAGCACCATCGCATTCTGGATCGACTGATCTGTCAAAATGTCACTCATGACGATTCCGTTCTGATCCAGATGCTGAAGGGCCCGGGCCGACTGGCGGCCGATATTCTTCCAGATCGGCTGCCCCGAAGGAGACAGGGCCGAATGCGGTAGTGCCATACCCAATGCCTCCGCAATCACCTGGGCGGTTGCGGCGGTGCCGAGAAACTGACAGCCGCCACCCGGCGTCGCGCAGGCCCGGCAGCCGAGATCTGCCGCTTCTTCGAGAGACAATTCTCCGTTGCTGTACCTTGCCCCGATACTCTGAACCTTGCCCGCGTCTTCCCCCTCCACTGGCGGCAGGGTCACGCCGCCGGGGACGATAATTCCCGGCAGCTTGTGCATCCCGGCAAGAGCCAGCAGCATGGCCGGCAGGCCTTTGTCGCAGGTAGCTACGCCAAGCACACCCTTACGGGTAGGGAGTGAACGAATCAGCCGCCGCAGCACGATGGCCGCATCATTGCGGTAAGGCAGGGAATCGAACATGCCTGTGGTTCCCTGGGAACGGCCGTCACAGGGATCGCTGACATAACCGGCGAACGGAATTCCGTCATTCGCGGTAAGCTCCTCCGCAATCTCCTCCATCATCACGCCGATCTCCCAGTGACCGGTATGGTATCCGAGCGCCAGCGGAGTGCCGTCCTCACGCCGGATACCGCCCATCGTTCCGAGAATCAGGTACTGGGGCCGGTTCAGCAGCAGCGGATTCCAGCCCATGCCGGCATTCTGTGTCATGCCAAAAATCTCTCCGCTCGGCGCATTTCTCAGCACCTCCCCGGTGATCGGCAGCCTGCCGGCCGGCCCTTCCGCAGCGGTATGTACCGGAACAGCTTCAATGATGTCTTCCTTCATAATCTCTTCTACGGTCAATTTCATATGAATCCCTTCTCTCCCTCAGAATGAATGTGCCCGGATGTCTATGACAACGAGAGCTTCCCCGCAAGTAGGGTTACCTCCCGGATCGCCGCCTCCTGCTTCGCGGTGAAGGCATGCTGAAGCATCGAAGTACTGACAGCGGCAACCGCCTTGCCTGCGGCATCCAGAACCGGTGCAGCCACGCAGCTGATGCCTTGGATGATCTCTTCACGGTCCACGGCATAGCCAGTCCTGCGAATATCGGCCAAAGCCGCTGTGAATTCAGCCCAATCCGTCAGCGTGTGTGAGGTGACTGCGGATAAGCTTTTGCCGGAATAACGCCGCTGCAGCTCTCCCTCCGGCAGCAGCGCCAGCATCATCTTACCCATCGCCGTCGCATGTGCCGGGAACCGCATCCCGGGGCTGGACTCCAGCCTTACCAGGGACTGCCCCTCCTGCTTGGCCAAGTAAATAATCTCATCGCGGTCCAGTACCGACAGCTGAAAGGTCTCCCCCACCGCCCCGACACTCTGCGCCGATTCTGCCAGGAACCGCTCTACCAGATTCATATTTTGCTTAAGCGAATCATTGTAGACGGTATTATAGTAGGAGATCCCGGCGCCAAGCACATACCGCTCGCCCGCATCCTTCTCCACCCACCCCAGAGTCTCCATTGTGCGCAGCAGCGAGAACATCGAGCTTTTGTTAATACCGGTCTCCTCGCAGAGATCTGTCATTTTGAGCACTCCGGTCTGTCTTGAGATGGCCTTAAGAATCAGATCTGCCCGTTCCAATGCCGGAACCCAATACTTCTGGTCCACACCTTCATTCCCCTCTCATAAATCCATTGATTAAGCCTTTCAAGTTCACTATAATAATCATATGTTTATAATACCAAACCAGGAGGCAAAAATAAAATGAAACTTAGCCACCCGAATGCAGGTGTCATTCCTCCCGTTCCAACCATTCTGGATTCAGCCGGAAAATTCGACCGTGACGGAATGAAGCTGCTGATCGACAGCCTGATCGCCAAAGGGGTTCACGGTCTGTTCTTCCTTGGAACGGCCGGAGAATTCACCCTGTTCACCGCAGAGCAGCGTGAAGAGATCGCAGAGCTATGCCTGGAGTATACGAATGGCCGTCTTCCGGCCTGGATCGGCACCGGCAGCAACACGGTTGCTGAGACCCTTCGCCTCTCCCGTCATGCCGCTGAGCATGGAGCTACCGGCATTGTCATTATGAATCCGTATTACTACAAGCTGAGCGGGGACGCCCTGTTCGCGCATTATGCTGCTGTTCTGGAAGCCGTCGATGTGCCGCTCATGCTGTACAACTTCCCGGCCATGACGGGCCAGGATCTGACCCCGGCCTTCGTGGCCCGCCTTGCCGCACATTATCCGAATGTACTCGGCATCAAGGATACCGTGGACCAGCTTAGCCACATCCGCCAGATGATCATGCAGGTTAAGGCGGTTAGTCCGGACTTCTCCGTCTTCTGCGGCTTCGATGAATATTTGCTGCCTACACTGGCTGCCGGAGGAGACGGGGCGATCGCTGCCAGTGCGAACTTCGCTCCTCAGCTGATGCTTGGCGTGTATGACAGCTTCAAAAAGGGAGATCTGGCAGGCGTCCTTCAGTTCAACCGGCAGATCGTTGAAATTCCGGCCCTGTATGCCATTGATGACCCGTTCATCGCTTCGATCAAGGAAGCTGTCCGCTTGTCGGGTGTTCCAGTATCCACCTTCAGCCTGGCTTCACCTGGGGTATGGAGTGCGGAGCATGAGGAGAAGCTGAAGCTGATTTTCAGCCGGGCGGGTATTGCCCAAGGGTAAGCGATATTTATTGCGCGGGACTCATCTATTCTTATTTTTCAAGGTCAGCCCGAGTTGGGGCTGGCTTTTTTGGTGCTGGGCGATACTTTGTGCTATTCCTAGCAGCGCTTCTTATAAGGCTTCCTCGTAAAATTCCTCGTGAGGTTCCTTGCAAGGCTATGAGTGAGGTTCCTCCTTTCTTCGCTGTGAAGGTTGGTCTATAATTTTGTTCAGATGCACAATGAGCAATTGAGAGACAATATTGGCGGTTACCCGCTCAAGACGAGGAGGGAATTCCGGTTGTTTCAGCTATCGGAGAAGCAGGCGCAGGAAATTGTAGACAAGATGATGATGGACATCCCCTATAACATCAACATCATGAACGATCAGGGGATCATCATCGGCAGCGGGCATAAGGCAAGGGTAGGCACCGTTCATCAGGGGGCTGTTGAAGCGCTGTCCACCGGGCACAGGGTTGAAGTCATGGAGGACGGGCGATATGAGAAAAAAGGCACCAACGAACCGATTGTCATAGGCAACACCCGCGTAGGTGTAATCGGAATCTCCGGCAGCCCGGAAGAGGTCCGGCCCTTCTGCAATATCGTGAGGACCACGGTATCGCTGCTCATTGAACAAAGAAACACGCTGGAGCATCTGGCCAGCGAAGCCAGCCGCAAGAAGGCTCTGCTGGAGATGCTCCTTGACCATCAGGGAGCATACTCCCAGAAGCTGCGAAAAGAAGCCGCGGCCTATCAGATCGACCTTCTGCAGAAGACCACCGTGCTGTATCTCAAGCATGTGCAGCCGGAGCTTGATGAGGCAAAGCTCTTGTTCCTGCATCCGTCCTTCCAGCTCGACGGGGATACATGGGTAATCCTGGTCCAGAACCGGCCGGACTGCAGCCGGCTAATTGCGGAGCTGCTGCATAATCAGCCGCAGCTCCTGCTGGCTTCGGGCCGGCTGGAGGCCAGTATCGCGGAGGGCTACCGCCAGGCCAAAGCTGCCCTCGGCGTTCTTCTGGCACTCCGCCCTGCTGAACAATCGATCCGCTACGAGGATGCGGAATTCATGGTGAAGCTCAGTCAGGCGAAGCTGTCAGACAAGCCCGGCACGGCGATTAAGCTGGAGGATACCGCCGATCTGCTGGAGACGCTCCGCAGCTTCATCAATCACAATTGCAGCGTCTCGCAGACGGCTGAGCAGCTGAATATCCACCGCAATACACTGCAATACCGCCTGAAGCGGATCGAGAGCATCACCGGCAAGGACCCGAGGAACCTGCTGCAGCTCTTCGAGCTTACGCATGAGCTGCTGGCGCTGTATAAATAGATACTATAGCCTTCATCCGTTCAACCACAAAACACAAATCTAGGGCCCCGGGGAAATCTTATTCCCGGGGCCCTAGTTTGCACATTCTATTCGGCTAGCTTCAGCAGCCTGGCGATATTCTCGCAGGTGCGCTCGACGTTGGCGGGACCGTCAGCCAGCAGCTTCTCCAGGCTCGAAGCGCCGGGAACGATGCCGAAGACGGCGTCGATTCCTTCGGCGTAGAGCGTCTCGATTCCCTCGCCGATGTAACCGGCCAGGGCGATGACTTTTTTGCCGCTGGCCTTGGCGGTGCGGGCTACGCCGTACGGAGTTTTACCGAATTTGGTCTGGAAGTCAATCCCGCCTTCTCCGGTGAAGACGAAGTCCGCCTGCTCCAGCTTCTGCTGAAGCCCTGTGTATTCAATCACGATCTCAATTCCCTTCTGCAGCGTGGCCTGCGTGAAGATCATCAGACCCGCGCCCAGTCCTCCGGCGGCACCAGCTCCGGGAAGATCACGTACATCCTTGTGAAGCTGCTGCTTCACAACCGCTGCATAATGGGCCAGATTGGTGTCAAGCTGCTGCACCATATCGGGTGTAGCCCCTTTTTGCGGACCGAATACGGCTGAAGCCCCCTGCTCCCCGCAGAGCGGATTGGTCACATCGCAGGCAACGATGAGCTGAACCTGCTGCAGTCTCGCATCAAGCCCGCTAACGTCAACACTCGCCAGCCGCCCCAGGCTGCCGCCGCCGCGAGGGAGCAAGTTCCCAGCTTCATCCAGGAATCGGGCGCCGAGCGCTTCGGCCATTCCGGCACCGCCGTCATTGGTGGCGCTGCCGCCGATGCCGATGATGATTTTGCGGATACCACGGTTCAGACATTCCAGAATCAGCTCGCCCGTACCATAGGTGGTGGTGATCAGCGGATTCCGCTCCGCCTTGTCCACCCGCTGAATGCCGCTGGCTGAAGCCATCTCGATGGCCGCCGCCTGGCCGTCACCGAGAATGCCGAATTGTGCCGTTACCGGATGTCCCAGCGGTCCTGCGACTTCTAAATAATGAATCTCTCCGCCGGAAGCGTCGACAAGGGACTGTACGGTTCCCTCCCCGCCGTCAGCCATCGGAACATGAATGTAGGTTGCTTCAGGGTATATCTTGCGGAGCCCGGTCTCCATCGCTGCACATACTTCTTTCGCGGTCATGCTCTCCTTGAAGGAATCCGGCGCCAGTACAAAGGTTCTCTCTCTCATTTCCACACCTCATCTATATGATTGATCTTAGAGTAAAAATCCGTAAACCAGCGTAGCCACAATCGTCATCGTGCCGCCAACGATGGCCTCATACGGGATGAGCCCCATGCGCTGCTTGATCGACATTTTCATACTATCGGCCGTGACATGGAAGTAAGTGCCCTGCGGCAGCGAGTCGATGACCGTAGCTCCGGTATGAACCATCACAGCGGCAGCCAGCGGAGCGGTGCCCATATTCAGGATGGCCTGCCCGAAGGAGCCGGTGGCGACAATAACACCCGTGGATGTTGAGGCGGTAGCCGCAGCCATTAGTATCCCGGAGATCGGTGCCAGGAACGTCCCGGAAATCCCGGACAGCTCAATCAGATGCACGACCTGGGCGGACAGATCGGAAGCGGAGATCAGACCGGCGATGCCGCCTGCCCCAATTAGGATCAGTACAGTTGCGGTCATTTTGCTAAGGCCGGAGGATGTATACTGCAGCACCTTGTTGCCTTGCCCCATCGCCAGCATCCCGATGATCCCCGCCAGCGGCAGAATATAGAGCGCATCCACCTTAAGCTTGGTCAACGCTTCGATCCCGGAGATGGAGCCGATCGGGTTAATCATGAGCAGGACGATGGCCACAAGCGGAGCCACAATAGCTCTGCTGAGCGGCGGGTAAGCGGCCGTATTCGCGTTATCTGTCCCGTTCGCAGCTTCGCCCGGGGTAACCATGACACCTTTTTTCTTCAGCAGGGTTGCTAAGATAACGGTTACAATTAATCCGCAGATTGCCGGGATTACACCTGCCAGCATGACATGGCTCAGATCAAGATCAAAGCCGCGCGCAGCAGCAATCGTATTCGGATTCGGTGAGATAATATTACCTGCCTTCCCCCCGCCCGACAAGGCCAGCAGCAGCGCCAGCTTCGAGATCTCCATTTTGTTACCTACGGATAAAGCGATCGGAGCCACAATCAGCACCGCTACCGGGATGAATACGCCCATTGCCGTAATGACCATCGTGGCCAGCGCGAGGGCCAGAATGGCCTTACTTCCGCCGAACTTTCGGACAATAGCCTGGGCTATGGCTTCAGCCGCACCCGACTCCATCATCACACCAGCCAGCACACCGGCGGCCAGCACCCGCAGCACCGTGCCCATTACACTTTGTGTACCGCTTACAAGAACGCTCACGGTCTGTTCGAGATTGGCTCCGCCGATCAGCGCCCCTACAATGGCACCCAGGAACAGAGCGTAGACCGGATTTAATTTCTTTAGGATCAGAATAATGGCAATTGCCAGTCCTGCAAGCGCTCCATACCAACCAATGATTAATCCTTCCATTTCAAATATCCCCCTAAGAACTTGTTGAACACGCTCTCATTATAAGGTCTCGGGGGAGGAAAAGAATATTGATGAACGGACGAAATGCATTGTGCAAGTGACCAACGGATTAGGGGTTGTATGGGATCATTGCTCCATCAGTGTGGTTAACAGCTTTTGCTGATTGCGGTACTCCAGCGGGCTTACGCCTTCGCTTTCTCTGAATACTCTGTTAAAATTCTTGGTGTTCCCGAAGCCTGACCTACCGGCTATTTCATAGATTCTATCCTCCGTATCCCGCAGCAGCTCCTTCGCCTTATTGATCCGCAGCCGCTTCAGATAGCTTACAAAATTCTCTCCGGTGTAGTCCCGGAAAGCCTGGCTGAAGTAGGAGTAGTTAAAAGACACTTTGCTTGAAACCATCATCATGTTGATGTTATGCGAATAATTGTCGTGGATGTATTGCAGGGCATGCTCTATTCCCTTATTCTCCTTCTGTATGGGTATGGTATCGGGAGTAGGCTGCAGAAATGAATCTTCCACTGTAACTTCCGCTTGCTCACAGGCCGTATGAAACTGCTCCATGCCCAGGTGAAGATTGCTTGCCGAAACGTTAAGCTCCTCTTCAATCCGCTCCAGCACTTCAGCTAATTCCTCACGAATGACCGGCTTAAGCAGGTACTCATTCACTTCATAGCGGATAGCGGCTCTGGCATACGAGAAATCATCATACCCGCTCACAATTACAATGGCGGGCCTGGGCCTGAACTCCTGAAGCTTCTTAATCAAGCCAATTCCATCCAACTCGGGCATACGAATGTCCGTAATCAGAATTTCTATTTTCATTGATGCGATCATGTCCAGGGCCTCAAAGGCATCACAAGCCAAGTGGATATCATAGCGCCCTGCAACCTCCCGCTCAATCATGGCCCGTAGCCCGCACCGGATATTCTTCTCATCATCTACAATCAGCAGCTGTCTCATAGGCTCTGCATTCCTCCTCTAACTGATGTCAACAAAGGTAGCTTCACCCTCACTGTGGTATAACTTCTCTGTCTGCTCTCTATGCAAATTCCATAATCCTCTCCATAATGCAGCCGGATGCGCTGATTCACATTACGCAAGCCGATTCCGTTATGTCCTGTGCTATACCCGGCAGTCTCCTGCGTTAATTGATTGAATTCTTCGTCACTCATGATCAACTTGTGATTCAACTGCTGTAGCCCATCCGCTGGAATTCCGATCCCGTTGTCAGTTACCTCTATGTAAAAGAATTGATCATCCGCATACGCTTGCACATTGATTATCAGCCCGTCCCCCCTCATCAGAGCGGAATACATCCCGTGCTTCAACGCATTCTCAACGATGGGCTGCAGCGACATTTTTAATAATTCATGAGCATGGAATCTGTCTTCTGCTTGAATCTCAACCTTAAGCTTCTCATCGTAACGGATGTTCATAATCGAGATGTAATGCTGAATATGCTTCAACTCGTCTGCCAGCTGCACGGTATCGCCAGTCCATCTAAGATTGTAACGCATAATGCTGCCGAGTGAAGTAAGTGCATCCGATACGGTGTATTGGCCCTCAACCTCAGCGAGCATTTTCAAATTCTCCAGGGTGTTGTACAGGAAATGGGCATCGATCTGATTGCGTAAGGCTTGAAGCTCCGCTTCTTTAGTGGCAGCGCTGCGCTGTACAGCTTCCGCAATCAAGCCATTGATGGTGCCCAGCATCTCCCTGAAGTGGCGCGCCAGCTCACCGATCTCATCACCGCCCTGCACATCGATCTCCACATGAAAGTCACCTTTGCCTACCTTCTGCATCGACTCCCTCAGTACATGCAGCTTTTTTAGAACAATAGATTGAATCCAGTAAGTAATGACCGCAAGCAGAACCAGCAGAAGACTGATGATCAGAATAACCCTGTTTCTGGTGCTGTCAATTTTGGAGTAGGTGCTCTGCAGAGAGATAACGTTAACCAGATCCACATGTAAGCGGTCGATGGGCTCAAGGAGATACAGGAAATCTTCACCCCCCGCTGAAAATTGCAAGGATGACCGGCCTTCCTGCTTAACCTTAACGGCAGCCTTCAAGATTTGAGCTTGATTCAAACCTGGGAGCGGCTCCATACTGTTGGTGTACAATTTGCTTTGCTGATCTATAATGAAGAACCTTGAATCGCGTTCCCCGCTGTTGTTATACGCCTTGTCAAAAAGATCCTCAATCCGCATTTCAACTTTGACAATGCCAATGTGCTGCTTGTTGGGCAGGTTAAGTCTGACCGCCAAGGCGACCATGGAGCTTGACCGTTCGTCCACCATTGTACTGCTATTCTCGAATATAGAATCCTCTGGCTGGATCTCCCATAAGGCATTATCCTTCTGATTCATCAATTTCGTGTACATGGGGCTGTCCTTAATCCGTTCTTCCTGATAAATAATCGGCCATAGCTCACTGACCCGCGGATTGTTGACGAAGAAACGGACACTCGCAATATTGGGATTATTAAACAACACGCTCTGTAAGTAATTCAGCGAGTAGTCCTGAAATTGTTTGAGCTCTTTGACTCCGGGCTCCTCTTCAGCGGTCACATACTCCCCCAGACTCCTGTCTGAAATGAGCATAAAGAATGACTTTTCCATTACTTCAATCTTGCTCATGATCTCTTGTCTCTCGTTCTTGAGCTGATAGCGGTTCTCCTTAATAATGTCATTGACGGTATCCTGATAGAAACCAGCAAACAAATAGTTGGAGATCACAATGACCGGGACCAGAATAATGACGATATACGCCCCGATCAACTTCATATGAATGGATAAATCAGCAAACCACCTTTTCCACTTCCCTGCCGAGCTCCTGATGCTGGCCATCTCCTGCCCTCTTTTCCTCCAACTGTTCTAATATCATTATTATATTTCATTAGTTACCTCATCATAAGGCTTCAAAGTTCAGCCAGGGTTGCAGGATTTTAGGTATATTGCGTATTGGGAGGGGATGGGACTTTCCATAATGTTTATCAAAAAATTATTTTCATGACATATATTGGCTCACAGTTTCGCGCTATACTCTATTGTAAGCGTTATTACAAATGTGCTAACGGAGGGGATTTCATTCGTGTATACCCGTATCATCACCTTCATGAACAACCTGAAGCTCAGGACCAAGCTCTTCCTCTCCTTCGGCAGTGTTGTCCTGATTCCGGTGCTTATTGTGGGGGTGTTCCTGACCAGTGAATTGCGGAATATGGCGATGAATAATGCGCTGAAGCAGATTACGGCGAATGTCGACCGTGTGAAAAAGCGGACCAGCGAGATGCTGAACGTTCCGGTGGATATCGTCTACCGCCTGTCCAATGACAGCCGGCTGGAGGAGGCCGCGAATCACCGGTACGAATCGGTCTATGATGTGGTGCAGGCCTACTGGGATTATCCCGACTTCCGGGATTTCGTCCGCCTGTACAAAGAGGTCTCCAGCATCCGGCTGTATATCGACAACCCGACGGTGCTTAACAACTGGGAATTCCTCCAGGCTGACGAAGCGGTTACCCGGGAGCCGTGGTACCAGCTCGCCCTCGCCCAGAAGGGGCTGGCGTTCTGGAGTTATATTCCTGACAGCCGGAACGGCCAGTACTATCTCAGCCTGATCCGCAAGGTCGACTTCCTCAAGCAGCGCACAACCGGTGTACTGGTCGTGAATGTTAATTCGGATCAGCTCAGCAGTATTCTGAAGCAGGAGAGCTTCGAGACCTTTATCGTTGATGAGAATGACAACGTTGTCGCCTCCAACCGGGCGGGCACTCTCGGCAAGTCGCTGCGCGAAATCAACCTTAAGCCGCTGTCCACCCTTGCGGGGCACGGGCCTGCGGATATCACGATTGACGGGCAGTCCTTCAAAATGCTGATCGACGACTGGCAGCCCGAGGGCAGCTTGAACAGCCTGCGGATTATCTCTATTTTCTCGGTAGAGAGTATTGTGAGTGAGCCCAACCGGATTATTTCCCTGGCTTCTTCCGTCATTATCTCCTCCCTATTTCTTGCAATCATCCTAATCTACTACTTCTCCCGCCTGCTCACCGGACGCATGCTGCATCTCAGCAAGCATATCTCCAAGGTTGCCTCCGGCAATCTGGAAGCCCGGCTCGTGATCGACGGCAAAGATGAGATCGGCCAGCTGGCCCGGCAGTTCAACCACATGGTCCGCAATGTCAATGACCTGATGAGCGAGGTGCAGGAATCCAACCAGCAGAAGAATGCCATCCTGCTGAAGCAGAATGAAATCAAATTCAAAATGATGGCCAGCCAGATCAATCCCCATTTCCTGTTCAATGCCCTGGAGTCTATCCGGATGAAGGCCCACACCCGCGGCCAGACCGATATTGCGCAGGTTGTCCGGCTGCTGGGCAAGATGATGCGCAAAAACTTAGAGGTCGGCGGAGGCAGAATCACCCTGCAAAGTGAGCTGGAGACCGTGAACTGTTACCTGGTTATCCAGAAATTCCGCTACAATGACCGGCTGGCCTACGAGCTATACGTAGATCCGGCAGCGAATACCCTAAGGATTCCGCCGCTTATTATTCAGCCGCTGGTGGAGAATTGTGTCATTCACGGCCTGGAGGACCGGATCGACGGCGGAATGGTCCGGGTAGATATCCGGGTGGAGGATGGCCTTCTTAAGGTGCAGGTCTCCGATAACGGTACCGGAATCTCACCTGACCGGCTCGCAGAGCTGCGGCAGATGCTGGACAACAACGATGACTATGAGACCCACAGTATCGGAATGCGTAACATCCATCTGCGGCTGAAGCTGACCTATGGCCCGGAATGCGGCCTGGTTCTGGCCAGCCAGAGCGGATACGGCACACAGATCAGCTTCGCCATCCCTTTAAGGAGTGATTCCTATGTATAGTGTGTTAATTGTTGATGATGAATTGTCGATCCGCGAAGGACTAGTCACTCTGCTGGATTGGGAGAGCCTCGGCTACCGGGTGGTAGATACAGCAGCCAATGCGGTTGAAGCCAGGCATAAGGCTAAGCTGTATTCCCCGGATCTGATGATTGTGGATATCCGTATGCCCGGGAAGGATGGGCTGGAGCTGATCGGCGAGCTGCGGGAGGATCATGAGGAGCTGCATATTCTCATATTGAGCGGCTATGCCGACTTCAGTTATGCCAAGCGGGCGTTGTCTTACAATATCGATAACTATCTGCTTAAGCCGGTTGATGAGGAGGAATTGCAGCTGTATCTTACCGGCCTGTCCACCGTACTGAATGCGCGGCAGGCGCACCGCAAGAATCATGAGGCTGTTAAGGTCTGGAGCCGGGAGATGCTGGTGCAATCCCTGCTGATGGAGAGCAGTCTGCATCCCGCCCCCGCGCTGATGGAGTCGGCGCTGGAAGCGGGGCTGCTCTGGGATTCCTACCAGATCGTGCTGATCCGGCTGCTGCTGCAGGATTCTGCGGACAACGGGCCTTCCAGCAGCGTCAAGTCCCGGCTGACCTCAAGCTTCGAGGACAACCGCTCTGGCATCGTTTTCGCGCTCGATTCTTATCTCGGGGTGCTGCTGCAGCCCTCGTACCAGAAGGAGCTGGTAAGCAAACGGATGGCCGGGCAGATCCGCGAAGCCGCTGCCGCTGAGGGACTGGAATGCATCATCACCGCCGGGGATATGGTGGACAGTCTGACTGAGCTGCAGGTCTCTCATCAGTCCGCGCTGGCGCGGATGAAGGATCACTTTTTCTACGATGAGCCGGGGATGATCGGCCCGGATTCCCTCAAGCTAAAGCAGGGGATGCCTGCGAATCCCCAGGATACGGAGAGCAGGCTCACTCCCGTAATGGACCGACTGTATTTTGCCCTGGATACCGGCAATCTCCGTGTAATCACTGCCCTGATCCAGGAAGCAGGGGACCTCATGGCTGCTGCCGGCTCATCCGAGATGGCGGTGAAATCCTACTATGTCCGGGCCGTCACCTCCATGTCAGGCAAGCTGTCCGTTCATTATAAGGAGCTTAGCGCTGCACAGAGCCGGATGGAGGAGCAGATTCAGCAGATCTACAGGCATACCTCCCTCCCCCAGCTCCAGCGCTATATCTCAGGTCTGCTGGAGGAATATGCTGCCGGGATTATCCGCGATGATATAGATGTCCTGATGAAGCGGATGGTCGATCTGATCCACCGGCACTATGACGAGAATCTGAAGCTGGAGACGCTGGCCGATGTGTTCACCTATAGCAGTGCGTATCTTGGGAAGCTGTTCAAGAACACCATGGGCTGCTCCTTCAATACTTATCTGGATACGATCCGCATTGAGAAGGCCAAGGAGCTGCTGGACCAGGGCTGCAAAATCCATCAGGCAGCCAGCAGTGTCGGCTTCAGCGATGTCGATTATTTCCGCGAGAAGTTCAAAAAAATCACAGGCATTTCCCCCTCCGCTTACCGGAGAAAGGAGCCTGAGAACGCTTTTTCAGAAAGCGCTTACGAAAAGGACTGATTTCCCCCTGTTTTTACACTTAAATCTTCGGGTGTTTCCCGGCCAGGCGGCAGATTATGATAAAGCTATATCGAAGGAGGGACATAAATGAAAGCGATTACCACCGCGATGAAGCCGGAGCCGAAGAAATCCTCCTCCAGCTTCTGGGGGAAATTCCGGCAGCAGAAATACCTCTATATGATGGCTGTTCCTTTTGTCCTCTGGGCCTTTGTCTTCAGCTATCTTCCGTTATGGGGGTGGATGATGGCCTTCCAGAAGTATAAGCCGGGCAAATCCTTTTTCGAGCAAAAATGGGTCGGCCTCCAGTACTTCCGGGAGCTGTTCCAGGATGAGCAATTCTTCAACGCCCTGCGCAATACGCTGGCCATGAGTATCATGGGACTGCTGGCAGGCTTTATCATTCCGATTATCTTCGCTATTCTGCTGAATGAGGTACGGCTGCAGGTGCTGAAGCGCTTCGTTCAGACGGTGTCGTATCTGCCGCACTTTGTGTCCTGGGTGGTTGCTGCCGGGATCATTACCAAGATGCTCTCCACAGACAACGGCGCAGTCAATGACCTGCTAATGGGCCTTCATATCATCAGTGAACCGATTCAGTTCATGGCCAAAGGCAATCTGTTCTGGGGCATTGTCACCGCATCGGATGTGTGGAAGGAGACGGGCTGGAATACCATTATCTATCTCGCCGCCATCTCGGGCATCGGGCCGGAGCTGTACGAGGCAGCCAGGGTGGACGGGGCCAGCCGGCTCCAGCAGGTGCGTCATATCACTTTTCCGGGCATCCGGACCACCATCGTGATCCTGCTCATTATCTCGATTGGCCATCTCACCAGCATCGGGTTCGAGAAGCAGTTCCTGCTCGGCAACAATCTGGTGCGTGACTACTCGCAGACCCTCGACCTGTATGCCCTGAATTACGGGCTGGGGATGGGACGATTCTCCTTCGGGACGGCAATTAATATTTTCAACTCCGTGGTGAGTGTGATTCTGCTCTTTACTGCCAACGGCATCTTCAAAAAAATAACCAAGGAAAGCATCATATAGGAGGCCCTGCTCATGATTAAAAAACTGGCTGCGGCCTCCTGGTCGGACCGCATCTTCGATTTGGTTGTCTATCTGGCGATTACGGTAGTAACTGTTGCTACGCTGTACCCTTTTCTGAACGTGCTGGCGATCTCCTTCAATGACTCGACGGACAGCATCAAGGGCGGGATTACGATCTACCCCCGGGTGTTCACCTTCAAGAATTATGAGACGATCTTCGCCTTCTCCGGCCTGATTACCGGGTTCAAAATTTCGGTGCTGCGGACGATTATCGGGACTCTGCTCGGACTGGTCAGTGCGTCCATGCTGGCCTTCACCTTAAGCCGGGTAGACTTCCAGGCCCGTAAGTTCGTCTCCACCTTCCTGGCACTGACGATGTATGTATCGGGAGGTCTGATTCCCTTTTACATTCTGATCAAGGATCTGCATATGATGGGCACCTTCGGCGTGTATGTCCTGCCCGGTCTGGTGAGCGCCTTCAATGTGTTCGTGATCCGCTCCTTCATCGACGGTCTGCCGTACGCCCTGCAGGAATCCGCCAAGCTGGACGGAGCCAATGACTTCACCATCTACTGGCGTGTTATTCTGCCGCTGACCAAGCCAGCCTTGGCAACCATCGCCCTGTTCCTGGCCGTCGGCCAGTGGAATGCGTGGATTGACACCTATCTGTATAACGGCTCGAAGGACTCGCTGACCACGCTGCAATTCGAGCTGATGAAGGTCATTCAGAGCACCACGACCAATGCGGATAATTTCCGCGGGCGCAATATGACTGAGGTCATGGCCCAGATCTCCCCGGAATCAGTCAAAATGGCGATCACTATTGTCGTTACCGTTCCCATTCTGATTGTCTATCCGTTCCTGCAGCGCTATTTCGTCAAAGGCATGACGCTGGGTTCGGTTAAAAGCTAATCTGCTAAAGCGGTATCTTCAGGCTGACGCCTGTGAATACAATATGATTTTCACCAGACAAAGGGAGGGTATCTATTCATGACAAGAAAGACGGCGAAACCGTATGTGGCGCTGATGGTGCTGACCTTGCTGCTCAGTGTGCTGGCAGGCTGCGGCGGTGGCAATAATAACGGCAACAAGAATACGGCTGAGAATACCGGGGCCAAGGCGACGAACAGCGGCAATGCCACGGCAACGGCTGAGGCTACGGCTGCGGCTGAGGACTTAAGTCCCCTGACACTATCCTTCTTCGCGGAAGACCCCAATCCGAACTGGAACAATATGAAGGATGAGGTCAGCACTGTCATTACGCAAAAAACCGGCGTCACCCTCGATGCCGAATTCGCTGTCGGTGATCCGCAGCAGAAGATTGCCCTGATTGCAGCAGGCGGTGAATATCCCGACATTATCTCGGCTAAAGGTGATATCGGCAAGCTGGTGGATGCCGGCGCGGTCCTGGATCTGACCGATCTGATCGATAAGCATGCCCCTAACATCAAGCGCGTGCTCGGTGATAATCTCGCCCGGGCCAAGTATACGAACGAAGACCAATCGATCTACGCAATCCCGACCTGGGCAGCGGTGGATGAGAAGAAATTCGTAGCGGGCGGCGGCTTCGAGCTGCAGCACCGCGTACTGAAGGAAGCCGGATACCCTGAGATTAAGACGGTCAAGGATTATGAAAATGTCATTAAGGCGTATCTGGATAAGCACCCTACCGATGAGAACGGCAACAAGAACATCGGTGTCTCCCTGAACGCAGACGACTGGCATATGTACATTTCCGTTACTAACCCTGCGGTAGCCACTACCGGCGGCTCCGATGATGGTGAATATTACGTCGATCAGGAGACTCACGAAGCGATCTACCACTTCCGCCGTCCGGAAGAAAAGGAATATTTCCGCTGGCTGAACCACATGAATGATATCGGCCTGCTTGACAAAGAAAGCTTCGTGCAGAAATACGACCAGTATAAAGCCAAAGTAGCCACTGGACGCGTGCTCGGCCTGATTGACCAGGACTGGGACTACAATGACGCGCAGCAAGCCCTCAAAACGGCCGGCAAATTCGATCAGACTTACGGACACTATCCGGTCACACTGACGGATGAATTCAAGGAAACCAGCTTCTGGCCTACCGGCTTCATGGGCGGCTACGGTATCTCCATCTCCACAACCAACCCCGATCCGGTCCGGACGATCAAGTTCCTGGATTTCCTGGCCTCCGATGAAGGTCAGATCCTGAACAACTGGGGAATTGAAGGCAAGCACTATAAAGTGGAGAACGGCAAACGCGTAGTTCCGCAGGAAGTCCAGGACCGCATCAACAACGATAATACCGCCTTCACGAAGGAAACAGGCATTGGCTTCTACTGGAACATGATGGTTCACTATGGTGACGGTGCCAAGGATTCCACGGGCAACTACTACACTAAGAACTTCCCTGAGCAGCTGGTGCTGGGCTATAGCGATGTTGAGAAAGAGACGCTGGCAGCCTACAAAGCTACGACTTGGAAGGATCTGTTCCCGAAAGAGGAAGAATTCAAGGAAAAAGCATACGGCGCTGCCTGGAACATTGCTATCCCTGGCGAGGATGAAGTCTCCATCTTGGGCAATAAAATGAAGGATATTACGTGGAAGCGCATCCCGCAGGCGATTCTGGCCAAACCGGCTGAATTCGATAAAATCTGGGATGATTACATGGCCGATCTGGAAAAAGCCGGCGTTAAGAAAATGGAAGCTGGCTATACGAAGTATGTGCAGGACCGTGTGGAGCTGTGGAGCAGCAAATAAGCTATTCAGATAGCTTGAGCTTAAATGCACAGATAAAGGAGCAGTCGCCACTGCGGAGATTTTGGACTTCCGGCCGCTGTTGTTTCCAAATTTCTTGATTTATGCCGCTCTAAGCGGTAGAAATCCGGAAACAAAGGCGGGCGCTAGCGCTCCTACAGTTTCAAAATCTCCTCCGTCGCTCCCTCCTTTATCTGAGGATTTATAGTTCCACCTATATTTCATTGCAGAAGGACACCCGTGCGGGAAAATCGCACGGGTGTTTTTTGCTGCGCTATAAGGATAGTTTGTTATGCAGCTCGCGGTAAGTTTTGTTGATCATTTCGGTGTATATGGAAGGCGGGTATTCCTTCACCTGATCATAGGCGAACTGGGACAGCCGCAGTGCTTCCTCCTTCATACCCCGGCGCATACAGATCTGTGCCCGGTAAGCAAAAGCTGTCAACAGGTTGCCGCGGTCAAGCGGGTGGTAGACCTGATCACCCGGCTCGGCCTTGGACAGGCAGATCAGCGCTTCATCGTCCTGCCCAAGATGATACCAGGCGATGCCGGACATGAGCTGAACGCTTGGCGCGTACTGTTCATCCTCCTGCGGATACTGCTCTGCCAGCGCAAGAACCTTACTGTACTCTCCCTTAGCTACCGCGAGTCTGATCTCTCCGATCAACACCAGCTTCAGTGAATCCTGAGATTCGGTGAATTCTGCGAATGCTCTGGCCTTCTTCAAGGCCTCCTCTGCCGCCAAGGTCTCTCCTTCGGTCAGCGCCAGAATCCCGAGCACCCGGTAGAGATGATCCGTCATATAGTAGATCCCCTCTTCCCGCGACACCTGAAGCGCCGCCAATGTAACTTCACGGCTTCCCGCATAATTCCCCAGGGCAGACAAGCTAACGCTCTCGGCATAATGAAGATCGATTTCAAAGATAAAATCATTCCCCACCTTGTTAGCCTCGTACTCCTTGCGGACCCGGCGGATCAGCTCCAGCCCTTCAGCGTACCTGCTCTGTGCGAAATTTAGGGCATAGGAAATATACTGCACCTTCGCCCGCTCCACGAATAAGCCGAAGCGTTCATAGATTAGCGCTGCCCGCTCCAGCTCCGCTTCTCCGCCTCCGTCTCCTGTATAGAAAAGGGAGCTTACATAGAACTCCAGCAGACGCGCAGCGTCAATCGTCATCGGAAGCATACGCTCCGTGAGCGGCTGGAGCCGCTGGATGACCTCCCTGTAATTCTTCGCCTTGAACTTGGCCTCCATCTCCCGGACAAGCGGAGCCAGCTCAGCCTCCTCCTCGCCTTCGAGGAAGTAGCCCGGGTCAACTCCCAGCCGGCCGGCCAGAACTTGCAGGCTGTTCATCGAGGGCAAGGCGCGTCCATTCTCGATTTGGCTCAGCATGCTCTTGGTCATATGGTCTCCGGCAAGGTCCGTCTGCGTAAGTCCCTTAGACTTGCGCAATTGCTTGACTTTCTCTCCGATAGTTTGTTTGGTGGTCATCTGCTTGCCAACTTTCCAGGATGCTTTTCTTTTCAGTATAGCTTACCTATACCCTAAGAGAAAGCTGGAAATACGGTAAAGTTAAATTGAATTAAACTTTTTATTGCATTCCTGAACTTTTACTCATACAATAAGTTTAATTAAATTTAACTTTTGACTAGGGGAGTGCTATTATGTCTCAAATAACATCCGCAACCCATGATAAGGCAGCGACTAACCGTAACATATTCCTCTTCTTCGGCAGCAAGCTGATCTCTGTTCTCGGCTCCAGTATGTATACCTTCGTAGCCGGTCTGTACATTCTGAACGAGACTGGCTCAGGGAGCAGCTTCGCCGTTACACTGCTCTGCGGGCTGCTGCCCGGAATCCTGCTGTCCCCCTTCGCCGGTGTGCTCGCCGACAAAGTTAACCGCCGCAGACTGCTGATCGGCTCGGACCTGGCCAGTGCCCTAATTATGTCCCTAGCCTTTCTGTTCGTCTCGCTGGAGGGATTGTTCCTATGGACTATCTATCTGTCGCTCATTCTATTATCTATCTGCTCTACCTTCTATAGTATTTCAGTCTCTTCCTCGATGATGATGCTTGTAGACAGCGGCTCCGTCCAGCGGGCCGGATCACTGAATCAGATTGCCGGATCGGCTGGCCACCTGCTGGCTCCAATTCTCGCCGGTCTTCTGTATGCCTTCCTTCCCCTTCAGGATTTCATGCTGCTGAACGCAGCAGGTTTCACCGTTTCGACCGTGATGGGCTGCATGCTGAGATACATGCCGACTCCACGGCTTCAAGCTGCCGGTGAACCTGCCAAAGCCGCAGGCCCCCAGCCGCTCCGCGAACGTCTGGGCACTGCTGTTAACGGGGTCCGCACGAATCTGAAGGAAGGCTTCGCTTATGTGATCCGCCGTCCGGTCCTCCGCTCCCTGATGGGGATTGTGTTCTGGATTAATTTCTTCGTCGTCGCCCTGAATGTTGTGCTGCCCTACGTTGCAGTACAGACACTCGGACTCTCCTCGAAGCAATATGGAGTTCTCGAAGCGATGCTGGCGGCAGGCGTACTTCTGATGTCGCTGCTGCTTGCTGTACTTCCCCAGAGCAAGAGTCCAGTGAAGCCGATCCTCGGAGGCTTAAGCGCACTGGGAGTGTTATTCCTCGCGCTGGCAGTGCCGCTGCTGCTTGATTTCACCCCGAATGCCACCTTCCTTCTCTTCCTGCCGCTGCTGATCCTTATCGGCGTCATGATTATGGTCATTAACATTCCGGTTCAGGTCTATCTGCAGCAGACTACCGAGGAAAAGTACCGTGGACGCGTATTCGGTCTGGTAGAGGGCACCGCCGGTTCCATCGCTCCGCTCGGAATGCTGCTCTATGGAGTCCTCCTCGACCGGCTTCCCGGCTCACTCATTCTGCTCGTCTCCGGTGCAGCTATTCTGGCGGTCACCCTCGCCGGACGGAGAAGCCTCATCCGCAGCGGTGCCGCAGAGCAGCAGGCGACTCAGGGGAAGACAGAGCAGGCGGGAGCCTGAATGTCTGAATTGACCATAGCTGGCAAGCTTTCCTATTGATACGCTTAACACAGCAGAATTCATTCAAGGAGGCTGAACGCAATA
Source organism: Paenibacillus sp. FSL P4-0338 (assembly GCF_038002365.1). NCBI lineage: Bacteria > Bacillati > Bacillota > Bacilli > Caryophanales > Paenibacillaceae > Paenibacillus > Paenibacillus sp. FSL P4-0338. The sequence goes on from NZ_JBBOCG010000001.1 coordinate 2,941,310, forward strand.
TGTACGCGCACCACAGACAGACACTGGAGAAGCTGGCGGAGAAGCTGGAGCAAGACCCTTCTTGTCTGGCGGCAATCACCAGTGGATCAGTAGCCAAGGGAACCGCCAGCGAGACCTCGGATGTGGATGTCCATCTGGTCTTCACCGATGAAGCCTATGCGGAATATGAGCGGAACGACAGGCTCTCCTATGTGGACCGCGAAGTCAGCACCTATGAAGGCGGATACGCCGATATCAAGGTAATTAACCGGCGGTTTCTGGAGCTTGCAGCCCGGCAGGCCAATGAGCCGACAAGGTATGCTTTTACTGGTGCAGAGGTGCTCTTCTCCAGAATCCCGGAGCTGGATGAGCTGGTGGCCCGGATTCCCGTCTATCCTGAGGAGAACCGCGAGCGCAATTTGCAGGACTTTTGCGCCCAGATCTATCTATTCGGGCTGTATTTCGCCAAAGAGGCAACCCGGAAGGACGACGCCTACCTGCTCGCCCATACTGCCAGCAATCTGGTCTTCTTCAGCGGAAGAATGATCCTGGCTTATAACCGCATGCTTTTTCCAAGCCACAAGGGGCTGCTGGATGCCGTCGGTGCTGCGGAAGCCCAGCCGAAGAATTTCCGTACGCTGGCAACAGAGCTGCTGCAGTCGCCCAGCGCAGATAAGAGTGTACGCTTCGCCGCGAAGATGCTGACATTCTATAATCACGGCCTTTCCTTCGAGCAGGCGCTGGGAATATATGTGCTGAACAACGAACGCTCCTGGACAGAGCAGCCGCCTTCGTTGCAGAACCGATAACACACAAGCAGCGGCTCTCCGGTACCGGAAGTCGCTGCTTGTGTGTTTAGACTATTGGCGGGTTTGCTTCACAGATAGACCCGGCGCTGCTGCGCCTCGGCCCAGATTCAGGAGCTCTTCATTTGTAAGCCGTGATTAATGAAATGGATAACCGCAATAGTGAGCTGCTCAATATTATCATCCTCGTTTGTCTCATACCAGTAGTAAGCAGCATTGTAAATGGCCGCACTTATCATGGCCGCGTTGATAGCTGCATGGACCGAATCCCCGCTTCTTCTCAAAAGAGATTCAATGCTCCGATGTAAAGTCCGCTTCATTGTACTATCAACTTGTGCGGCAACCATTTGTTCAGGGATCATGTTGTCAAAGGCCAGAGCTGTAATTTCTTCCAGCAAAGCAAATTTATTTTAAAGCATCAAATTTCATAATCTGTTGCTTAACATACGTTTCGTGAATATCTGCTGGTTGTATTCATGGGAATATCGTACTAATATCATATCAAACAAGTGTTGCCTAAACAACTTGTGACTACTTATTTAAAAAGGAAGGAATGGATATAACAATGAAAGCAATAGCTTTAACCGGCTTCGGAATTCCTGAATCGTTGGAGGAGCAGGAAGTGTCTGTTCCTGTAATTAAAGACACCCAGGTACTCGTGGAGATGCACGCCTCATCCATAAATCCTGGAGATGCTCATTTACGCTCAGGTGCAATTGAGCAGGGTCCGATGGGGGCAATGTTTCAAGTCCAGTTTCCGTATATTCTTGGTTTCGATGTGGCGGGTATTGTAAAGGAAGTTGGCACATTGGTGCAGCATCTCAAACCAGGTGACCGTGTGATGGGGATGGTCCCCACTGGTTCTTACATGGATTATGTAGCTGTAGAAGAGGATCACCTTGCTGTTATCCCGGAGAGTCTTTCCTTCGAAGAGGCTGGAGCCATACCTACGGTTACATTGACGGCCTGGCAAGCCCTGGTTGAGCATGGCAGACTTCAGCAGGGTCAGCGTATTCTTATTCATGGAGGCGCAGGGGGCGTAGGGCATGCCGCAATTCAATTAGCGAAGCAACACGGAGCGTATGTAATTACGACGGCGAGGGATTCCAATCGTCCATTCGTCATGGAATTAGGTGCGGATGAAGTAATTGATTATACAACAGATGAATTCGTAAACAAAATTTCCGAGCCTGTAGATATCGTTTTGGATACCATCGCGGACCCATCCACATTTGAAACAGGATTGCCAGGAGATACTGGAAATGAAAGCTATGCTGTTCTGAAGAATGGAGCAAAATATATTTCAATCGTTGCCTTTGGGATTGGACAAACTCCAAAGGTCCGGGACATAGACTCGGTTTTTTTTCAAACAAGACCTAACCGTGCCGATCTGGAGACTATAATCCGTAATATACAGGATGAGAAATTGCGCATTCATGTAGATGAAATATACCCATTTACCGCCCAAGGCCTATACCAGGCATACCGTAAAAGTGAGATGCAGCCTAAACGCGGGAAAATCGTGATTAAGAAATGAGGGTGAGATGAAGATAAGAGTAGAAATATGGTTCGATTATACTTGTCCGTTTTGCTATATTGGGAAAAAAAAGTTTGAAGCCGCCTTGGAACAGTTTGATTATAAAAATGAGGTAGAAATCGTGCTCCACAGCTTTGAAATGGTGACTGGCTATTATCCGCACGCAGGAGAATCGATTTACGAAACGGCTTCCAAACATGCAGGGATGAGTGTCTCCCAGGCAAAGCATGCCTATATGCAGGTTACTGATATGGCAAGAATGACAGGCCTCGATTATCGATTTGATCAGACCATCCCGGCAAACACCTTTAACGCACACCGCCTAACACATTATGCGGCCGCCCATGGGAAAGCTTATGCACTCTCGGAACGTATCTTCAAAGCCTATTTTACAGAAGGACTCAACATAAACGACCCTAGTACCCTTGCCTTACTGGCAGCAGAAGCGGGTCTGGATGGGACGAAATCACTGGCGGTCCTGGAGAGTAACCAATACACAACAGAAGTGCATAAGGATGAAAAAGATAGCCGCCTTGCCTCCGTACGGGGAATGCCGTATTTTCTGTTTAATGAAACATATTCCATATCGGGTGCCCGGGATCAATCAGTATTCAAAGAGGTGCTGGATCAGGCATGGTCCAAGGTGGAGACTGTATCCGATGATAATACCGAATCCGCCACCAGCCCCGGATGTCTGGATGGCTCCTGTCCTATCAGGTAATCATGCCACTAGCAGCGACTCTCCGGTTAGGGGGGCGCTGCTGTGGCGTTTGTTTCGGTCATCGTCGGTCTGCTTCACAGCTAAACCCGGCACCGCTGAGCCCCGGCCATGATCCGGGCTTGCAGCTGCACCCGTTCCCAGGTAGCGCCCAGACCCTCGGCTTGTTGCCCGCTCATGATCGCCGCAAAAGCCTCCAGCTGGCCCACATAATAGTTCAGCGGTTCGAATTCACATAGGGTGGTGCGGTTGTCCGGCAGATCATGCCGGATTTTGAGCTTGTAGAACCCTTTGATCGGCCGGAAGAAATCCGGAACCGTCAGCACCGTTTGGTCGAAATACAGGGTGTGCGAGGCCCGGTATGGCAGCTCGAAGGAAGTGAGGCACTCGGCCCTCAGCCCGTTCTTGTATTGCAGCGCTGCCTGAAAGGTCCAGTCGCAGCCATCCGGCCCGTCAAAGGCCGACTGCGCCAGGATCTCCTCCGGCTGAAGACCGGCAAGGGTCTGCACGAACTGCAGCCAATAGCAGCCCAGATCGGCAAAAACACCTCCGCCCTTCCCCTTGACACTCCGGTAATTCCCGGCATGCCCGTTCTTGGCAGGAATGGAGATCCGGGTGCTGATCCTGCGCAGCGCGCCGAACTCGCCCGAATCGACGATGCCCTTCAGCGTCTGCTGCCATGGGTGACAGGCAATCATCATCCCCTCGGCGAGCTTCGGAGCAGCAGGGTTGTTCTTCGCCAGCCTTAACTGCTCCGCTTCTTCAGGATGGAGACAGATCGGCTTTTCCACCAAGACATGTTTGCCCGCATTCAAGGCCCGGATCGCCCACTGAGCATGTAACTCATTGCTGAGCGCAATATACACTCCATCCAGCCCATCAAGCTCCAGCAGCTCCTCCAGACTACCAGCCACATAGGGAATCTGGTACGCCTCGGCCATGGCCTCTGCTTTCGCCAAGGTACGGTTGGCAATCGCCGTAATCTTCACCTTGTCCACTATCCGTGCCGGTTCCAGCATTGCTGGAACCGCAATATTCGAGGCGCCCAGAATGCCTAGCTTATAGGTTACCTGCTCTACCATACTGCTCATACCTGAGCCAGCGCAGCATAGGTGTTCAAGTACAGCACATTACATTTGGAACAGGCGGGGGATAAGCCTTCATCCAGAATCCGCCGCAGCCGGTCGTAACGCGCAGAATTCCATATGTCTGTCAGCGTCTGCTCTTCCACATTGCCAATGGCCAGCTCGCCAAAAAATTTACACGCACTCACCATCCCGTTCGGGGCAATATCCACCCGGGTGCTGAGCGCCAGACATTTGGAGGTACTGCGGGACAGCATCGGCTTCCCGGCCACGAAATCCTCAATCTCATCAAAGTCCAGCCCCGGCTGATAGCGGATTCGGGTATTGCGCCAAGTGTTGCTGTTGATCCGCTTCAGGTCTTCGGTCAATCTGGTGATATTCTCCGGCTTAATATGGTATTTGAACGCATGCCAGCTGCTCCGGTGATCCGGCGGAAGCTCGGCCAGCCACTGGAAGTGTTCATCGTAGAAGCGGTCCATCGCAAGACTGGTGTCTTCCGAGATATACCAGGGGAAGCAGAGCAGAACCAGATCTACACCCTTGCGCTCAAAAAACTCCACCAGCTCATACAATCGGCCGATCATATTATCATTAATGACATTGTGCACAGAGATCCGGCCCCGGAAGCGGCCCTGCTCGCGCAGCTCCAGCAGCCGTTCGACACATTGGACCACCTTCTGAAAGGACCCTTTGCCGCGCAGGAAATCATGCTCCTCCTGGAAGCCCTCGATTGGAATCAGCAGCTCCAGGTTGTCGGAGATCGCGCACAGCTCCTCTTCAAACTTCGGGATCATATAGGCATTGGTGCAGATGGTCGTGTCCCGGGGATGCTCCTTCAGCAGCTCCAGAATCTCCTTGGCCTGCCGGTGAAACAGCGGCTCCCCTCCCCATAAATACAGGCGGGACTGCGCTTCGTCCGTCTCCTCCAGCAGCCTCTGGATCATTCCCAGATCCATATCCAGATTCTGCTCGGCGGTATCCATATCATGATGGTAGCCATCTTCATTCCATTGATAGCAATGCTTGCACCGCAGATTACAGCGGTTGGTCAGCTTGAGGGACATAATCTCCGGCATTACGGTCCGGAAGCCCGGATCAAGCTTGCGCTCTCTATGCGGTACCACGACATTTCGAATCGTACGCTTCAAAGCCTCGAAGGACTTAGCGTCCAGGCTCACTCTACTGGTAGGTTGCATTAGCTTCTCCCTCCTGCTGTGGATAATTGTCCGGCATAGCTTGCCGCATAGTCCGGGTATTGAGCTCTAGCGGCTCTGAGATTATTCGCCAGCTTGCGCAGTTTATCATCATCATATCCTGACGCGGCCCACTCCCCGTAAGTGATGCCGTAACCAAGCCCGACCCACAGATTACTGTTGATCTTCTCATGCGGGCCGAAGGGGTCGAGCAGCACAAGCGGTGTACCCGAAGCCAGGGAATCTATCAAAGCGCCGCCGCCCGGCTTGCTGATGACAGCGGACGCCTGCCGGATGACTCCGTACATCCCCTCCCCGTAGCTCTTGCAGGGCGGGAAACGCTCCGTCCGGTTACCGGTTACCTCTGCAAATGGCGGGAAGGTATACTGCCCGCTGCCGTCCTTCGTCCAGGTCCTCCACTGCGGATCATTCATATAATAACGTCTGCCTCGGACAGGCCCGCCGATCTCCTGAGTGCTGTAAGCGGCAATATCCAGCTCGAACCCCGCCGACTCCAGCGCGTCAAATTTCTCGCGGAAGGTTCCGATCCCCCAGCCGCCCCCATGAACGACCAGCCGCCCGTTTCTCGCCGCAGCAGGCAGTGCTTCCCCAGATCCGGCATCGATGCTGAACAGAATCTCCTGCTTCCCGGGATCATACAGGCTTACTTCACGGTAGCCTTCCGCGTAAGCCGGATTCAGCTTGCGCAGATTCTTCCACGATGGCGACAGGTCAGCGTCAATATACAGCAGGTCAGCATACACGCTTACCCCCGCCAGCTCACGGTACTGGTCCATGACATGCACCCAGTGCCCGGACAAGACGATGAAGTGCTGCCGTTCCTCCTGCTTCCATTGCTGCAGCAAATGCTCAACGGCTGCGGGATCAAGGCTGCTTCTGATATCGGACGGTATTTTTTGTGAAGTCAGGGCAACGGCGAAGCTATGCTGGTATGCCCTGCGGCTGTTGTCTGTCTGTTCTTTTTTGTGCTCAGGCATTAAGGTCTCGAACACCTCAATCTCCGCCTGAAGGCCCAGCGCGGTTAACTTGCGTTCCAGCAGCAGACCAGGGACATAGAAGCCCAGGCCAAAGCCTGAGCATAGAATCGTCACGGTGTTATTCATTGGAGGGTTCCTTTCTTTATCGCAGGATAGTATAGCCCGTGCGCACGAGAGACTCGTCCAGCGTACGGATAAGCATGTGCTTGCTGTCTTCACTCCGGTAAGTCAGGGCCGCATACAGCTTGCCCTTCACGGAACCGGCAGTACGGGCGGGGTCCAGCGGCTGGAGCGCGCTAGAGGTCAAGGGCATCACACCTTCCCCCGTCTCCAGCGAGAATAAAATCCCGGTTGCCTCCATCCTCTCCAGCAGCTCCTCATAATGAACCTTGCCCATAGCTGCCAGCGGCACCTGTATCAGGCAGGTGTGCATACCCTCCTGCTTGAACCGGCGGTCCACATAATGCTTAATCAGACTCATCGACTTGCGGGCATTGATCTCTACCAGAGGCGCCAGACTTCCGTCACGCAGCAGCATCGAATCGACACACACCTCACCGTAATATCCGTCAGAGTACAGCTCCCGTCCTATGCTGCGCATGGTCTCCCAGTAGCCTTCCTTGTCCAGCTTGTCCAGCAGAGACGGCTGCGGGGAGTGAGATTCTCCAAAAGCGAAGCCCTGGTTCACCAGCTGCTGAACAGACAACAGGTTGATCCGGCCTTCCGGTTCAATCTGAAACTGGCAGGAGAAGTCTGTCTCCCGGTCCAGCAGAGGCTCAAGGACAAACCGGATTCTTTTCCCCTGATTGCGGCTCGACTCCAGATGCCCGGCCATCCGGCGCAGCATACGCTCTGAATCCACCAGCTGATTCCCTTTACCGGATACCCCATACTCGTCCTTGATCAGAAAAGCTCCCTTCTCCAGCAGCGCTTGTCCCGATTGCAGCAGCTCCTCCATACTGTTGACCACTAACGCAATATTCGGCAGCCCCAGCCGGTCCCGCATCGCCGTTGAATAGCTCTTGGTATTCACTGCCCGTACAATATCTTCATTAGGCAACGTAGGCAAAAGCTTGTACCGGCTAACCGCCTCCTGTGTCCCGGGAAGCACGGCGAAGGGCTCCAGCAGCGCTCCTTCCGGTATTAAGCGGTCCGGTTCCTGCCCGGCGTCCATCCGGCCCAGCAGTTCAAATACATTCAGCGCCGCCTGTGCGGGAACAGATTCCTTCGCCTCCAGACTGAGCGTATCCATATTGGTGCTGAATGCATAACCGAGCGATTGCAGATAGTCATATTGTGCCCGGTTCATCCCCTGGCGGGTTAAGAGAACATCGCCGCTCCCGCAAAAGACAAACAGCATTTCATCCATCGCCTGCACGATAGCCAGCGCCTTCGCATCGGGAATGGCCGGCAAGGAGGCCAGATCCTCCTCCCGCCAGTACCGCTCCGACTCCAGGCTGCCGCAGTGCACAGCATTCCTCATTGTACGGCAAGCCCGGCGACATAAGCGGAGAACCGGTCCACTGATTTCAGGTGCTCCAGATCAAAGGTGTCGAAATCTACCTCTATATTGAATTCATCCTCGACTCTCAGAATAAAATTAATGATCTGCAGGGAGTCAAGTGCGGCGTCCAGGGTCAGGTCAGAAGCTCCGCTGAGCGTCTGAAGCAGGCCTGGTTCCTCCTTGATTTCGGCGATAATCTCAATGACTTTATGCTGCATGTGTCTACCCCTTTCAGGTTGCATAATTGGAATGAATAGCATGAATATACCAAATTTTAAGTTGTTAATATATGGTTGAATACGCCAAAATATTGAGATATACTAGGATGGATTCCAGTTGCCAACATAAGGAAACAGGAAACGGAGGTTTGTTTATGGAAGCTTTTCCGGTATTCAGGGGGGATTATGTATTCGACTCCTGTTCACCCGTTCAAATGCTCCTGACTCAAAAAACGGTCACTTCCGTACGTCATCAGCACGACTTCGTAGAGCTGGCCTACGTGGTTCAAGGGACAGGCATTCATCTGGCTGGTGAGGATAAAATGCAGGTGACGCAGGGGGATGTGCTGGTGATTCCGCCGGGGGTGTCCCATGTCTTTCATCCGCAGGATCTGAGCGGTACCGAGCCGCTGCTGATCCTGAATTGTATGCTCAGGCCCGGACTTGACAAGGTGCTTAGAGAGCTGCCCGGGACTTTGTCCGAAGAGGTCCTCTTGCCGCTGCTGAAGCTTCTGGAGGTTCAGCATTGGTTCGGATACATGGAGAAGAACAAGGAAATCCTCTTCCTGCTCGGCCGGCTGCACGGGATGCTGAACTCTGGCCTGCTCATAGATGAGCAGCGGCTATACCCGCCGCTGCTGGAGCTGGCGAAGCTGATTATGACCGCAGCAGACCTTCCCTTCGAAGAACGCCCGGTCCTTCAGTATGACCCGCTGCATGATGTCCTCCTATATATGATCAGTAACTATAGTGAGCGGATCACGCTGAATGAAATGAGCCGCCAGCTTGCGATGAGCTCCCGCCAGTTCCAGCGTCTGCTCAAGAATAAGACCGGCAGATCTTACATCCAGATCTACCAGGAAATCCGGATGAAATACAGCTGCATCCTGCTCCTGTTCACGAAGCTTGGCGTGCAGTCCGTGGCCCTTGAGGTAGGCATTTACGACATGAAATATTTCTACCGGCTCTTCCGCGAATTCAGCGGCATGACTCCCGCTTCTTATCGCGACCGGCTGCACAGCCACTTCTGCTCGGCGAAGGAGATGATGAGCAGTGTTGAACATTGCTCCTGTTAAGAGTACCCCATACCCTAAGCTGCGCAGCTGTATTGATGACTGCATCCAGTCTGTAGCGCAGTGGCAGGGCCTGGACAGCAAAGGCATGTACGGCGATGCCTGGCAGATGTCCCTGGATGAGCCGCAAGCCCCGGACCAGCCGCTGATTGAGCGGATACGTCTGCCCCGGATCAATACCAGCTACCTGTCTGCGTACCATGGCCTTACCTTCAGTTATATCGAACGGACTGAACCGGCGATGGATCGAAGCTACATGCTTGACTTACTGGAGAATCAGCTGTCCTCAGGCATGCCGGTGCTGGTCGGCTTCGATTCCTATGACTGTCCCTGGTGTGTAGCCTACTGCAGTCTGCATACGAGCCATGCTTGTCTTGCCGTAGGTCTGGACCGGGAGAAGAACCTGATCTATCTGACCGATGCTTACTATGGAAGGGAACTTGAGGTAGTGGATTTCAGCATCCTTGAAGGAGCCTGTCATTTCTATGCTTTATTCGGGCGGTGCGAAACCTCCCGCTCCTGCTCAGATTGGCAGACGATCCTTCAAGAGGTGCTTGCCAGCCCAGCCCCTCAGATTCGTCCAGATCAGGTGGGTGTCCAGCTCAGGGCATATGCCCAGGCCTATCTGGAGACCGGGATACAGCCTGATAACACTGCTGCAGCCAGTTCGGCCTTCAAAATCTATGCCAACGCCCTGCCGATCAGCCGAATCCGGTTCAGCCAGTTCCTGCAGCTGCTTGAGCGCGAAGGTCCGGCGCCTGCTCTCTCCCGGGCAGCTGAAGGCTACCGTAAGGCAGGCGAGAAGTGGGATCTGGTGAATCAGTTCATGATTAAGGGGATGTGCTCGGGTAACAAGCCCGCCGCGCGGGTGAAGCTTCACAGGAATATGTGTGAGATCATCCGCCTGGAGGAGCAGCTTTTGGAGGAGCTGGCAGATTTGACGAGGATGACGCAACCTAGCAGATAGATTCTCTACAATATACAACAAACAGAGCAGCGGTCCCCAACCGGGAACCGCTGCTCTGCTTTTGTTAAACTAACTATTTATTCTGCTATTTGCGCACCGAGAGGATGAACCGCTCCAGCGCACCTATATCCGTAATGCTCTGATTGCAGCCCTGACTATCCATACATACGTACTGGCCCACGGAAGCAAGATTATCTGCCGCCGCAAGCTCCGGCTTGGTCTTGACGTTCAGAAAGGCTAGCTCCTGCTGCCGGTTGCAGAACAGGCAGTAGCCCTTCTTGTGCAACGGCAGCATCCGGCCTTCCACACCAATGAACTGCCCTTCATGCGGATAGACGATGAACAGCTTGTTCGCTGCGATGTCCATCCAGGCCAGATACGTGACATAGCGGAAATCAAATGACTGCAGGTCAGGCAGCTTCATCTTTTTATTCTTGGGAAACAGCTTCTGAATCTGCTTCAGCGTAATCGGCGGAAACGGCTCCAGATAAGGCTCCAGCCCGCTGGTATACTGCTGGAAGTCCTCGGCCTTCTCGAAGGTGGAGATTGCCCGCAGCATCTGCTCCTGACCCTCGGTCAGTGAAGCAAAGGCCCCCGTCACGTTGAGCTCGGCGCTGTATCTTACAGTCTCCAGGACACGGCGGTCCGCTACCGAACGAAGTGTTTTCAGCACAAAATCTGCTTGTTTCTTAATATAATTATATTGATGGTTTCTAATAAATGTTGGTTTCACAGCTCTTCAGCCCCTTATTATGATTGATTACAGCAATAAGGTGCAGAGCCTGCGATTAGAAACGATAATATCTGTTTGGGCGATCAAGATTGTCCTGCCGCACCCCACGCAAAGTATCGCCCCGGATCAGGCTCTGCATGAGGACTGCCTAGCTAATGAGCAATTCGTAGCCATCCGTGTAACCCCCTATCAAACTAACTTGTCAAAAGTATAGCAGGAAAATACGGACGGAACAATTCCATTTCCCTGAATGATTCTCAAGGTACTATGATATGACAGGTGTGCAGAGCATAAGCCCGGTGGTAAAATAATGTGGTGTGCATCAGCGTTACAGCAGTGAGGAGGAAGGTCCGGTATGGACATTCATACATACGAACCGCTTGTGCCGAACATCGTGCTGTTCGTGGACCGCAGATCTTTTGCAGAGTGGGAGATTGTCAGCAGCCCTATCGATTTCCATGATCTGACGTTCATTGTGGAAGGCAAAGCGGTCTATTCCATTAACGGGGAGCAGTTCCCGGTGGAAGCCGGTGATATTCTCTACGTCCCTTCCGGCAGTATCCGGGAAGCCCATACGTTCGCAGAGGCACCTATCCATTCCTATGCATTCAACTTCTTTTGGGAAGGAGCGGACAATCCGGTACATCTGCCGTTTGCGGCCGTAACCAGGGGCTGGATGACCAAAGAAATCCTGGAGGATATCAGGGAGTTCTCGCATATCTGGATGGGCTCACAGCCGCTCTTCCGGATGAAGGCCCGGGCGATTTTTCAGCTGATTATCTATCGTCTGCTTAACATTGCCTATCATCAGGAGGCCCCGCTGCTTGATCCGCGAATCCATAAGGTAATGGCCTATATCATGGATCACTATTCGGAGGAGGTTACGATCAGGGATCTGGCGGAAGGCATCGGACTGAGTCCGGTCTATCTCGGCAAGCTATTCAAGCAGAATACGGGGTACACCTGCAAGGAGTTCCTGAACAAGATCCGGGTGAACAACGCCGAAATGATTCTGTCTGCGGGGGGCTTCAATGTATCGGAGGTGGCTGAGCATTGCGGGTATCACGATGTGGCGTATTTCAGCAATGTGTTCAAGAGCCTGAAGGGATATCCGCCGTCATCGGCTCTGAAGGGATGACGGCGGCATGGTGGAGCTATTGTATAGCAAAAGTTCCCAGTCTATTTAATAATCATAACGCCCCAAGCATCAAGCGTCAGTTCCTGATCCTGCTCTACCGCATTGCCGGACAATAGCTCCTGGCCGGCTTCATACGAATATTTGAAGCTGACCGGCTGGGCTGAGTAATTATAGTAGTAACGGATGGTATGGCCCTGCCGGTTCATACCGGACTTCACGATGAGCGGGAACGACAGCTGCTGGTCCGCTCCCCATAACCCGGCCACCTGGAGCGTATCGCGCAGGATTTCCGCAAGTGCGTCAGGTCCGGTCATACAACCGATGTAGGTGGCTGTTCCTTCGCCGAAGGTATTGCGGGTGACGGCAGCATATTCGCCCCACTGGGGATGATCGTAGCTGGCCAGCACCTCCGCTGAACCGGGAACAATCATCTCCATCCAGGTGCGGACGGTGTGAACGCCTGCTTCAGCTCCCTCAGGGAACAGCTTGCCGGTAAGTCCCGTAACCGCATTCGGCGTGGCAAAATGACTGTAAGCAATCCCGCAGGCCTCATGAATGACCCCAGGTTGTGCCGTATGACGAACCTTCACCTGCTCATCGGTGAACCCGCTCTTGAAGGAATAGACCACATGGCCGCCGCCGCGGACGTAGTCATTCAACTGCTGGAGCGCTTCGTCCGAGGCGGCATACAGGGCCGGCACTACAACCAGCTCATACTCCTTCAGACGGGGGCTTCCCGGCTGGATGAAATCGCAAGCAATGTTCATCTTATAGAGTTCGTCGTACATCCAGCGGACTACATCGTTATAGATCAATCCGCCGGGCAGCTTGAACCATTCGATCGCCGACAGCGCTTCATTGCTAACCATAACGGCTACCTTGCTGGTCTTCTTCAGTCCAATAAGCTGATCGCTTAGCCGCTTGAAGTCCGCGCCGATAGTCTGGGCTTCCTTATATACCGGATTCGGCAGGAAATCATGGCTGAGCAAGCCCTTCCAATAGGTCTCGAAGGAATTATGAATCGAATGCCAATGCCAGTAAGCGACCATCGAAGCGCCTGAGCCCAGATGACTGAACGCCAGCTGCCGCAGCTGGCCGGGATATGGCGTCCATTCGGGGAATGCTTGCGCCTGGGTCTCCAGCACGAAGTAGTTATCCTGCTTCAGCGAGCGGGTCATATCTCCCCCGAAGGCAATCTCTGCACCTGTAAGCTGATCCTGGGACGGGTGATAAATATCTGTACCGGCAATGTCAAAAGGCTGCGACGCCGCAAAATGATCCACCGAAGGCTGAACGCCGAACGAATAGCCCCGCCACTCGAAATCGAAATTATGGGTGGTGAACTGTCCCGGCTGCTTATACTCATTCACAATTCCGACCTGCCACGCCAGGAACTCATTCACCAGCCCCCGCTGGAACCGGGCGAATTCAGCCCCCAGGCTGCCGTTGATCGTCCCCACCACGGACGGGAAGTCCTCCCAGCGGTCGATCCGGTTACTCCAGTAATCCAGACCGAACTGGTGGTTGATGGCTTCGAGCGTTCCGTAGGTCTCCCTCATGTATTTGACGAATCTTAGCTGGACGTTCGGTCCGGCTGTCTCATAATGCTTAGTCTCATTATCGATCTGGTAGCCGATGACTGCCGGATGCTTATGTACCACAGCCATCAGCTTGCGGATGATCCGCTCCGAGTAGAACAGATACGCCGGACTAGTGATATCCATAATCTGTCTGGCGCCATATTTCCCTTCCCCTTTCACAGTCACGGCCAGCACCTCCGGGTGCTCCTTGACCATCCAGGCCGGTACCGCATACGTAGGTGTTCCCACAATGACATGAATTCCGGCCTCATGCATCGCATCCAGCACTCTCTGTACAGAAGAGAAGTCGAATACCCCGTTCTGCGGCTCATGTGTGCTCCAGGTCGATTCGGCAATCCGGACGGTATTAATGCCCGCATCCTTCATCATTTGGATGTCCTCCGTAAGACGGTCATAAGGCATGTATTCATCATAATAAGCAACGCCGTATAACAAGTGATCCATTATAATCCTCCTAAGAGTTTTGATAGCATATGCATCCTGAATCTCTGCGCAAAACTGGCTGCGGAAGCATACGCTTAGAGTTTTGATAGCATACGCCTAGAGTTTGGTCCGCTTTAAGATCAGCCTTTTACCGCGCCAGCTGTCACGCCCTTGGTGATCTGTTCGTTGAAAATAGCGTAGATGACAATGGCCGGGATCGATGTCAGCACCATGACCGCAAATTGTGAGCCGTAGTCTGAGGAATACTGGCCGGCGAAGTTCATGACCGAGAAGGGCAGCGTCTTCAGCGCATCTTTACTGAGGAAGGTCGATGCCATAATGAATTCATTCCAGCAGTTCAGGAATGTTGTAACGATGACCGTAACCAGTGCAGGCGCAGTAAGCGGTGCAATGATCTGGAAGACAATCCGGTAAATATTCGCGCCGTCTACTACTGCGGACTCCTCCATCGCCTTCGGAATACTCCGCATGAAGCCGGTCAGGATGAAGGTTCCCAGCGGTACAGACACTGCGGTATATGGCAGAATAAGCCCTAGATAGGAATTCGTTAAGCCCAGCGCCTTGAAGATGGCAAAGTTAGGCAGAAGAGTCGCATGAATCGGAATCATAATCCCCAGCAGGATAATGGTGAAGAAGATGGGGCGCAGCTTCCACTGCATACGGGTAAAGGCATAGCCCAGCGTAAGGGACAGAATCACCGTTAACAGAATGGTTACTGAGGTAACGAAGGCACTGTTAATGAAGTAGCGCAGGAATTTACCGTCCACCCAGGCATTGATATAGTTCTGCCACTGCGGGTCACTTGGCCATTTCAGGACGCTGGAGGAGTAGAACTCATTGCTGCTTAAGAATGAGAAATCAATCAGCCAGATGAGCGGGAACAGCTGGACCAGGGCGACGATCAGGAAGAACACCCATAGTATGGTTTTTGTGCTTTTTGTCATGGTGATTCCTCCTTAGAATTCCGTCGCATCACTGCGGGTCAGTTTGTTGCTGAGATAGGTGGCAAGCAGGCAGACAAAGATGAACAGAATCGAGATGGCGTTGGCATAACCATATTGGCTGGCCGAGAACGCCTTGTTATAGAGATACACGGCCAGGAATTGGGTGGAATCGCCGGGACCGCCGTTAGTGGTCAGGAACACGGTTTCCATCTGTTTCAAGGCGGTAATCATAGCCAAAGTAATCTGCACCGTAATAACCGGTGACAGCAGCGGAACTGTAATCCGCCAGTGCAATCGGAAGCCGGAGGCTCCGTCCAGTGAAGCGGCTTCATACAAATCATCGGGAATGCCTTTGAGTCCTGCATAATAGAACAGCAATCCCCAGCCGAAGCCGGCCCAGATCAGGATGAACAGCATGGAGATCAGCGCGGTGCTGCTATCCCCCAGCCAGGCATGCTTTAGCATTCCAAGCCCCAGGGAATCAAGCATTTTGTTGAAGGCGCCGAAGGTAGGGTCCAGCAGGGACAGCCACATTTTTGAAATAACGACTACAGAAATGACACATGGGATGAAGAAAATCGTTCTAAACCACTTCTCTGCCTTACCGCCCAGGCGGTCCAGCATAATGGCAAAAAAGATAGCAATCGGATGTTGGATCAGGATAAAGCCCAAACCGAGCAGTACGGCATTTCTAAGTGCCAGCCAGAACCGTGAATCGTGGAACAACAGCTCCGTATAGTTGGCGAATCCGATGAATGCCGAGGGCGTTCCCGGAGACAGGGTGTCTCTGAAAGAGTAATACGCGCTGAGTACAATCGGCACGAGAAAGGTCAGGGAGAACAGGAGAATCCCCGGAAAGACGAACAGAAAGATTGCCATTTTGTTGTTAAATACTTTTTGCATGGAACTCCAACTCCATCCTTAAGATTAGAGAGGGGCAAGAATGCTTCCCGCCCCGTCTCCTTTCACTCTCTATAGTGGTGATCTATTATCGGTGATTTGTGATCTGTTATTGAGTTTCCGCAGCCTTTTGAAGATCGGCCAGCAGCTGCTCAGGTGTTGATCCGCCGGCGAAGAACTTGCCGAAGGCATTCTGTGCATCATCCTTGAACTTAGGTGTACCGGAGTCAAGGGCGATAGAACCTGCTGTGCTGGTAGCCCCTGTCAGAACCTCAGTCAGTTGCTTCTGCAGTTCGCTCTCTTTGCCGCTAAGCTCATATTTCTGTGCCGGTACAGCCGCTCCGGTATCCCATACAATCTTGGCCCATTGATCGGCGGACATCATATAGTCGAAGAACTTCTTGGCTTCTTCAGGATGCTTGGAGCTGCTGACCAGCGAGTATCCGCCGCCGTTCCAGGCCAGAAGGTCGGTGTTCTTGCCTTTACCGCCATCAACAACCGGGAATTTCAGTACATTCACATTGTTGCGGAAGTCTTCCGGCAGCTTGTCATTGGTAGCCATACCCGCTTCCCAGGAGCCCATATACCACATGGCTGCACGGCCTTGCGTGAACAGGTTCTGGGAAGCGCCGTAGTCCGCTGTCATGAACGATTCCTGGAACAGCTTGGTGTCTCTGGCTTCTGCCAGCAGCTTGGCCGCAGCCAGGAAGTTCTCATCGCCGGTGAAATTCTTCTTCTTCGCTACCGCATCCAGCATCAGGTTCTGATCGCCCGTGAGGCGTACGACAAGATCCTGGAAGAAGGCCGCGAAGCTCCACAGGTCCTTACCGTTCATCGACATCGGCTCAATGCCTTTGGCACGGAACTGCTTGCCCGCTTCCAGCAATTCGGCGTAGGTGGTAGGAATCTTGATGCCATTGTCATCGAACAGCTTTTTGTTATAATAGATCACTTCATAGTCACTGTTGCGGGGCAAGCCATAGAGCTTGTCATTGAAGGTGAAGGATTTGTACACGCCCGGCAGGAATTTGTAAGTGTCTCCTTCGTATTCCGCAGGGTTCAGCTCTTTCACATAGCCGGCTTGTACCAGCGTATTCAGCTCTGCTCCGCCGTGAACCATCGTGACGTCCAGCGATTCGTTGGAAGCCATGTACGCCTTCAGCTTGTTTTTGAACGGCTCCTCGGCGAGGGTTTCGATATCGATCTTGACATTGGGATTCGCTTTGATATAGTTGTCGATTACCATTTGCTCTGCCAGCCCCTGGCCGGATTTACGGTCGGGAAGGTTCGAGAACAGACGCAGCGTCACTTCCTTGTCCGCAGATCCGGCTGTACCGCCGTTCGTGCTGCTGCCTGCATTATTGTTCTTGTCATTACCGCCTCCGCATGCGCTAAGCACCGAGACTGCCGCAAGGGCCGTAACCAGCAGTATATTACGTGTGGATTTTGAATTCATAACCATGTCAATTCCCCCTATTTGTTATGGATCGTGGGTTGCTTTCTTTGTTTCTGAACACATCGTACCAGAGTACCAGAGCCAGGGTCAGTAGAGAAAAAGAGAGTAATGTTGAAAATTGTCGACTTCGAATGTCAGCTCCCTTGTGTATATTCGGCATTGCGCATAAGATAAAAAACAAAAAGGTTAGTGATCCTGTGCTGCGCTACTACTTGAATATGAACCTGCGATACAAGATAACCATACTGATCTTCCTGCTGATTACCGGGGTGGCCTGCACGCTGGGCGCATATTCCTATAACATCTCCAAGCAGCAGATCATCAATAAGGTGAGCAACTCCAACCAGAGTGTGCTCAAGCAGATTGACAGTAATCTCGCCCGTATGCAAAAGACCTTAGCCGACTGGGTCACGGTATTCAGCCTCGCTCCAGTCGTTCAGGATACCCTGAGGAGCAATACCCCGGATTCGGCGAAGATCGAGAACCAGCTCTATAACGGACCCACTGCGTCGATCATGAACCAGATGCTGGTGACCGGAAGCTTCGACTATCTGGCTCTGTACGGCAGCTTGTCCGAGCCGCTGTTTCAGGTTGCCACCGATGACAGCAGCGGTGCGTATAGTTTGAGCAAAATTACCTCAAATGATACTTATAAACAGACCGTTGCCTTAAACGGTGCCTCCTACTGGTTCCCGCTGACGGAAGAGAACAATGTATTCATTCAGAGCAACCGCAATGACAAGCTTGGCATGACCCGGATTATC
The DNA here is from genome assembly GCF_038002365.1 of Paenibacillus sp. FSL P4-0338. NCBI lineage: Bacteria > Bacillati > Bacillota > Bacilli > Caryophanales > Paenibacillaceae > Paenibacillus > Paenibacillus sp. FSL P4-0338. Next base: position 2,959,368 of record NZ_JBBOCG010000001.1, read on the forward strand.
CGCGATATTGTGAACGGGAACCGGATCGGCTTCGTATTCGTCGGCATTAATCTGGAGACGATCCGCAGAACCTATCTGACGAATCTGTATGACAAGGATCACGGCATCCTCATTCTGAGCGAACAAGGTACACAGCTTCTGTCGGCAGGCAAAGAGACTTATAGCCCAGAAGCCGCACAGTTCGTAATGAAGCAAGCCAAGGCTGGCATTCGCTCCGGCAACACCATCGTCAGCCTGGAGGGCAAGGATACGCTGCTCAATTACAACATCAACCAGGATGGCTGGATCACCCTGTACAGTGTTCCGCTCTCTTCGCTGACTGGGGAGCTGAATTCCATCAAATCGGCAGTGCTCGTGATGGTATTAGCCAGCCTGGTGCTTAGTATTCCTCTGCTCATGTTCTTCTCCTCCTTCCTGACAGCGCCGATCAAGACGCTGCTGTTGTCCATGCGGCGCTTCCAGAACGGACAGTTCGAGGAGAAGGTGGACATCAAATATTGGGATGAGATCGGCCAATTGAGCCGGGGCTACAATAATATGGTCAGCAACATCAAGACGCTTGTAGACGATGCCTATCTGCTGAAGCTGAAGGAGCAGGAAGCGGAGCTGAAGGCGCTGCAATCCCAGATTAACCCCCATTTTCTCTACAACATGCTCGACACGATCTTCTGGGAAGCGGAGGCGGCAGGACAGGATAAGATCAGCGAGATGGTCATCAACCTCTCCCGGCTGTTCCGGTTAAGTCTTAACCAGGGCAAGAGCTTCACCAGTGTAGCCAAGGAAAAAGAGCTGATTGAGCTGTATCTGACGCTCCAGAAGATGCGGTTCCAGGAATCGCTCGAGTATGTGATCGACATACCTGAGGAGCTGTACTCCTATGTCATCCTGAAGCTCAGCCTGCAGCCGTTCATTGAGAACGCGCTGATCCACGGCATTGAACGCAAGCGCGGCGGCGGACGGGTAAGCATCAGCGGACAGCGTACCGGAGACCAGCTGAGGTTCGTGATTGAGGATAACGGGGGCGGGATGAGCAGCGAGACACTGCTGAAGATTCTTGCCATGCCTGACGAGACAGATGTGTACACTGCCCGGGATGTCGGCGGCTATGCGGTGCAGAATGTACAGGCACGGCTGAAGCATTTTTATAAAGGTGACTATGCTCTGAACTATACCAGTGTTCCCGGAGAGGGCACGCGTGTGGAAATTGTGATTCCGGTGATTATAAATGACATGCAAGAATAGACAAAGCCGGGCGGATAAAGAATACGAAGACAGATCGGAGGGGATGTCCCTTGTATAATATGATTATTGTGGACGATGAAGAGCGGGCGCGGGTAGGCATAACGACCCTGATTGACTGGCATTCGCACGGCATCCATATTGCAGGAGAAGCCAGAGACGGACTTGAGGCCCTTGAACTCCTGAATACCTATGCCGTCGATATCATGCTAACGGATATCCGGATGCCGCAAATGGACGGTCTGGAGTTAATCAAGGTTGTCTCTGAGAAATACCCCAGCGTCAAATCAGTCATTATGAGCGGATTCGATGATTTCGCCTATGCCCAGCAAGCCATAAGGTCGGGAGTCAGCAATTATCTGCTGAAGCCGAGCCGCCGGCAGGAGATTCTAAGCACTGTTCTGGCCATCACGGAGCAGATTCAATCGGAGAAGCTGGAGATTAGTACGCTTGAGCATCTGCGGCAAGGCTTCCGGGAGAGTCTGCCCCTGCTGAAGGAGAAGACGTTAAGCCAGCTCATTCTCACCGAGAGTCCCTCGTATTCCCGGCTGCTGGCTAATCTGAAGATGAACCAGCTGGTTTTCCCTTATCTGCTGTACGGCATCATTCTGCTGCGGATCGACAATTTCCAGCTGCTGCATGAGAAGTATATGCATGAGGATACGGAACTGCTGAAGTACGGGCTGAAGAATATTTGCGAGGAGTCGCTGCCAGAGGCTGTGCTATGTGTTGCCTTCGAGCATCAGGACGATATTGTGCTGATTCTGAATACGGATGAGCTGCCGGATCAGGAGGAATTAAGCGGTTATATCCGGATTATTCAGGAGAATATCGCCAGCTTCTTGAAGTTCACTGTGTCCGCCGGGATCGGAAGTATTGACAAGAATATTGAGCATCTGCGCCACTCCTTCGTGGAGGCCTGCCAGGCTTTGAATACAACCAACTACACCGGCATTGCTAAAATCGTGGAGTACAGCGGGGAATTCGATGCCGAGTCCTCTCAATCCTCCTATCCTCTGCATGAGGAGCAGGAGGTGCTGAAGGCGGTACGCGGCGGTTCTCCCGGCGACATTGCCGATAAGCTCACACTGTTCAATGTAGCCCTGCAGCCCGAGACCGTGTCCAGGGACCAGGTGATCAAGTCGAGCTTCGCCCTGTTCTTCGCCCTGTATAAATTATGTATTGAGAACAATGTCAATGTAAATAAAGTCTTCGGGCAGAATCTGACCGAGCTGATCCATGTCCTGTCCCGCTCCAGTCTGGATAACCTGTTCCAGTCGCTGCTGGAGACAGCCCAGCGGGTCAGTGAGCATCTGACGTCCAAGAAGAACAGCAACAAGCTGCTCGAAGCGGCCAAGAGCTATATCGGGGAGCACTTCATGAAGGATATCAACCGCGAGATCGTCGCCAGGGAGATCTATATTACCCCCGGATATTTAAGCCTGCTGTTCAAGCAGCAGCTTAAGATCAGCTTCATCGATTATCTGCACAAGGTCCGCATCGAGCATGCCTGCCAGCTATTCAAAGATCCCGGAATGCGGATCGAGGATATCGCTCTGCAGTCCGGGTATAATGATACGAAATATTTCTATCAGGTGTTCAAAAAGTATAAAGGGCTCACGCCCAATCAGTTCCGCAGCAATACGGAGTGAGGGGTCAGGAAGCTCTCCTGAGGCCCCAGATAGGATGCCGGCAGCGGCCCGCGGGACAGCACCAGCTTCTGCAGGACTAGCCCGGCATCCAGGCCGTAAAAGCGCAAGGTATGCTGGCCCGGAGTCAGAGGGTGACGGGTCACGGAGACATGGGCATTGTCCATTACTGCGCGGCACCATGGCCCGTTGCTGTGATTGCCGCCTTCGTAATCCGGCGGCAGCGCATCGGCGGTGACCGGCACTTCCCCATCGAACCCGGCAGCATACTTCAGACCGCTGACCGGCGACAAATGATTCGTCGGCGCAAGATAGACGCTAAGCAGGTATTCACCCTCGTGCCGGATGAACAGCCGGTACTCCAGGTACGGGGCCTTCTCCGGCTGGCCGAAGGAGACGCCGGCGGGGAACATTTTGACAGCTGACAGTGTCCGTCCGTAGTTCTCGATAATCTTCCATTCCACCCCGCTGCGGGATACGCGGCTGATGGCATGCTCCGCTTCCATAGACACCACTCCATGAGCCTCAATGAAAGTCATCGGCAGGAACCCGGCAAGATCTGTCCAGTCCACAGCAACAGTAACCGTTACGCTTACTTCGGCACCTGTCAGGATAATCTCGCCTGTTGCCGCTCCCGTTACCTTCGTCCAATCTACAGATACGCCAATCTCCGCCCCGCTGTCTACCCAGCCCTGCTCCTGCTCCAGCCTGATCCAGTCTGCGCTGCTCACCGCCTGATACTGGAACCCTGCTCCGCCCGTGCTGACGGAAATCAGATATCGCTCTTGCAGCAGATTGGTGAACGGCGGGAGCGCGGCGGTCCCTGCGGTGTACCCCTGCTCTACTCCCTCCACCCCTACAATCATTGCGGCCTTCGGGCCGGGAATGATCCTACTGACCTCGGGATAGCTCCACCCTTCCGCGTCCCAGCGGACATAGCCGACATGCGGAGAGCTCATCATGCCCTGCCATTTGCCATTCGAAATTCCTGTGTTATAGCGCTGCTCCAGCTGCTTGTCGCGCTGAATGGCCTCCTCTGCAAGAACGGCATAGCTGTTCGCAAATACACTCCCGCGCCTTGCATGCAGCCTGCTCAGTCCGGCATAGATCTGCATGGCGTTCACATTGGCAGAAGCGGCTGCCGGATAATACACCAGCTGGTAATATGCATCCCTGAGCGCTTCAGGCAGCTCCAGCTCATACGCTGCCGCTGCCCGCTCCAGACGGAGCGCCTCTGCAAGCATTCTCTGCGCCTCCTGATGATGCAGCAGGCTGAAGGTGTCCGGCCTGATAATCTCCGGCTTGCGGCGCCCGTTCATCCGGGTGTAATCCGCCAGCACTTGGGCGATTCCGGCAACCGTCTCCGGCTGGGCTCCGGCCCCGAACTGCTGCCGGGTCCAGTGCTCCGTATACTCCGCCGTCCGGTTAACCGCATCTGTTCCCCAAGCCTCGTAATCATAAGCCAGGTCCAGGAAATAAGAGACCGGCAGTTCCATCGGCTTCAGATCACCTACATTCACCACCCAGAGCTCACGGATGCCGTAATCGAACGCCATCGTCATCTGCTCCCACACCTTCTCCAGCGGAGTGGTATTCACCCATTCATAGGAGTGGGGACCGCCGTGATAATCGAAATGGTAGTAGATCCCCCAGCCGGGAGAGCGCTTTTGCTCATGCTTTTCCGGGATTTTGCGCAAATTGCCGAAGTTGTCGTCCGACAGCAGAATGATCACATCCTGCAGAACGTCCCAGTCCTTAAGCCCCTCCGCTTCGGATGTACCGTACCAGTAGGTCTCAACCTCCTTGTAGACAGCCAGAACCTGCGGCAGATGCTCCAGGTTATACTGCTTCAGCAGCGCCTTCTGGGTCAGGATAATCTGCTTCAGCAGCTCAATGTTCTCCTGGTCCGTTCCTTCCAGCGCCGAGTCGCTCTCGCCCCGCATGCCGAGCGTCACCAGACTTTCATACGTCCCATTGCGCTTGAGTCCGTCCTCCCAAAATGCAGTAATCGCCCGGGAATTCCGGCGGAAATCCCACAGGTTACTTGTCCCGTATTGCGCATAGACCTTCTGCCATTCACTGCCGGCCCGGAACAGCGGCTCATGATGCGAGGTCCCCATCACAATGCCGTATTCATCCGCATGCACCGCGTTCGCAATAGGGCTGCTTGCCCCGTTCAGGCTGAATTCCGCGCTCCACATCGCCGGCCACATGAAATTCCCCTTCAGCCTCAGAATCAGCTCGAACACCTTGTCATAGAAGTGCTCATTGAAATCGCCGAAGGCATGGGTTACCCAGGAGCCGAGCGAAGGCCAGTCATCATTCAAAAAGATTCCCCGGTATTTCACAGACGGCTCTCTCGAGCTGCTGTTCAGCCTGCTTGCGGGAAGGGCCAGACGCTCCACCTGCTGCGGAACCACATCGGCAAAATACACCCACGGACTCACTCCGATCAGCTCAGAAATAGCGTACATACCGTAAATCGTCCCGCGTTTATCGCTACCCGCAACGACCAGCGCCCGCTCGACTCCCGGCAGAGGCTGCTCTATGATTTGCAGCCGGTAACATTCCCGCTTGCCTTCAATAGCAGCGACATCGAGACGGCGCTCTGCAATCAGCCTGCCGATCAGCCCATTCCCGCCGACCGGCCCGGCGATAATAACAGTGCCCGTGAGCTGCTCTGCTTGGGTGAGTATTGCAGGTGCTATCCCGCTAACCAGTCTGATATCCGCGCACAAAGACTCCGCCACCCGGCGCAGCCCCTTATAGTCAGTCCCCTTCGGGTCCAGATATAGCTGAACCGCCCCTTCCGGGGCGGCAATGATAAATTCCTCATTCGATGTCATGCTCTTATATCCTCCGCTTCTTTCATCTTCGCATACTTATCACATTATATCGGGAGAGCGGTTACAGACTCCATGGTCTAACTAGCAAGAGTTTGTAATTTGTAAAGGAGGGGCGGGCGGGTGGACTGGGGGAAGTTAGGCGGATTGGGACGTGCAGGTGGATGAAAGAGATAGGGGAGCTTGGGGGTGTTGGGGAGGTTCGGGTAAATAGGGGCGTTCGAAGCGAATATTCGGTGATAGTTGTATTCTGTACATTTAAAAACAGTGAAAAGGACGGAATTACTCATCTAGTTGTATTCTGTACAGCTAAAACTGCCCCAATATGTGAAAACCCGATTATTGGGGCAGTTTAATTGTACGAAATACACCTAAACGGTTATTCGGCTATACATCAGACGATTTAGTTGTACAGATGGCACTTATACATAGAGCTTGATTAGACTAATGAATGGGTTCAGAGACGAAACCACTTGCTATTTCCACTATATTAAATCCAAAGCCGACGTCCTATTGAAGATGCAGCTAATGTTCTTATTGTAACGGAATTATAATCTCTGACCCGCCAGTAGTGGTAATTGAAATGCGCTCCCCGCTGAACTTAACCCTCAGCAGGTCTTCAGGCGATTGGTCCAGAATCGGACCGGGAGTGCGGATCTCATCCGCTGGAGAATCCGCCGAAGGATCACCGTACACGGCGGATGCCAGCCAATGAACCCCAGGTTCTATAGTGGCTGTTAAGGTTGGCAGTACCGTACGGGGACGAAGCAGGTTCGTATTCGCATTCGGCCAGATCAGCTCGGCCTTCGAGTAGCCTGTTAGCCCCTTGATGCCGCTCGTTCCCCATGCTGTAGCTGCCGCTGCGCCAATTCCGCTGAGCTGCTGCGAAGGCTCCGCTTCCTGTCCCAGCGCGAACCCGCCCTCGGCAGCATCCAGCGCGCGCCCTGTCTCCAGCCGGTGAATGCGAATATGCCAGGGCAAGCCTGCGATTACCCAGGTGCGCACCTCAACGTCCGCCCAAGGCTTCCAGACCGACCGCAGGACGTTGTCCGTGATCTGAGATTCCAGGTTCCGGCGCCGTACCCGGTAGAGGTTATCTCCCCTTTCGCTCAGCGCAAGCATAGAATCATAGGCACCCTGTGACAATCCCCATTCTGAGCGGGGAACGCTGAATCCGAAGCCCGTGGAATAGACGAATTTCTCGTATTTGGCTGAGGTATGCGTATGCTCATTGGTAGATAGATGTCCGCTATTGAAGGCGGCCACATGACCGGAAGCCGGCTCGCGGACTAGAACAAGATGCGGCGGATGCTGTACACTCACCGCCGGAAGCCCCGGCAGCTGCAGCTCCGGTTCGCTCCAGAACGGATGCTCCGCGCCGAGGGCGAGCGGCAGAAAGGTCTTCATCGCCCAGTAAGGCGAACCGGGAGCATTATAATTCTCCGCCATGACCAGATTCGGATACGTGTAACCGATCGTCAGCACACCTGCAGCATCGAAGATGGGCTGGCGGAACCACCAGCGCAGGTTGCGCAGGATGATGCCTTTAACCACTCCGGCAGGGAAGCCCTCAACCTCTGCATAAGCCAGGGCGCTCCAGAATGCAGACTGGGCGAACCGGTAGGCCAGACTGCGGCCGTAAGGAAGTGCAGCGCCGTCCGGGGCGAACCAGCCTATGAATTCAGCGGCGAACAGCCGGGCGCGTTCTTTGAACAGCCGGGAACGCTCCGGGTCTTCCCGTTCCATCAGCTTCGCATACAGCAGCGAATAGTAATGGATGGCGAAGGGCCCATAATAATCACAGTGGCCGTTAACGCCGTCGCTGTACCAGCCATCCTCCAGATAGAACGCATCCATCCGTGTCAGGTTCCTCTCCAGCTGTAACGCATCATAAGGCCGTCCTACTGTGCGGAAGCCGACATTCACCAGCACATTGAAGAACAGCCAGTTGCAGTCGTAGTAGGGACGGGAATTGATCTGATTCAGCCAGTTGTATAGATGCTCTTGCTCCTGCGGAGCAAGCGGCGACCAGATATGCTCCGGCACAGCCGCCAGCGCGAAGCCGAAGGCAGCCATCTCGACCAGACGCTGGTCATAGTCCCTTACATCACCCCAATACTCCTCATGGGCCGGATCGGTGCCGTGCCGGATGCCGTCCAGCACAGTGGCCCATAGCTCATTGTTCCCGCCTCCGGCAAGCAACGGGATCAGTCCCCATAGCACCCGGGAGAAGCCCTCCATTCCGGCGGTGGCTGCGGGATAGCTCGCTCCCGTAATCCCTATCTCAAGTCTGGCGCTTCCTCTGCTATAGAGCGGCCGAAGCGGCTCTGTCAGCTGGTCAAGGGCAGCCAGCAGGTCGCCGCGTGTCTTCAGCGGATTGCTTTGAATTGCCAGATTGGCCGTCGCCAGGCCGCCTGTTCCTGGATTTCCAATTACCGGAGTCTTCTTCTTGTTCGTCATTGTCATACTCCTCCTACTCCCAATAGAACGGGCCTGCTCCCTTGATCCGGGCCAGTGCCTCAACATAGAAGAAATCCCCGTAAATCAGCGGAACATCGATGTTCCGGTCTTCAGGATAGTTACTGGTACCGTGAAGCAGCAGCCCCTGTTCGGCAGGATTGTCCCAAGTTCCGTAATTACGGTAGAGAGATTCAGTGATTCTTAGCGCCCCGTTCCGGTAGACATGAGCCTCTGAATCTTCCACCAGCCCGGCCAGCATTAGCAGACCGCTCGCCGCGCAGGAACCGGCAGAAGTATCGCGGATCTCCCCAACATCGCCGGGAGCGCGGAAATCCCACTGCGGCACCTGATCCTCAGGCAGACGGGTCAGGAAGAAATGCGCGACTTGCTTGGACGCATGCAGGTAGCTCAGCTTGCCGGTATGATGATAGGCCAGCGCCAGCCCGTATAGTGCCCAAGCCGCGCCGCGCGACCAGGCCGATTCCGGCGCATAGCCCTGTCCGCCCAGCTTCTCTGCCACTTCGCCCGTCTCCGGGTTGAAGTTGACAATATGATAGACGGAGCCGTCCGGACGGATAAAATGCTCCAGCACCGTATCCATATGTGCCTCCGCAATATGCCGGTAACGCGGGTCTCCGGTGACTTCGGAGGCCCAGAACAGCAGGCTCGTGTTCATACTGCAGTCAATAATGGCAACCCCGCTGTTGTCCTCGCCTTCTCTCCAGGGATTCCAGGCCCGGATGTAACTGCCCTTCAGGTTGAAGCGGGCCGCCAGATAGTTGGCGGCCTTCAGCCCGCGGACCCGTGATTCTTCTGTGCCCATCAACTTGTAATTGGCAACGCTGGTCAGCAGCCACATGAAGCCAAGGTCATGGTCCAGCTTCACATAGCCGTCCAGCACAGCATCCAGCCGCTCCTCGCAGCGCTCGGCTACTGCCTTCAGGCTCTCATCGCCGCTCCCGGCATAGAGCTGCCAGAGCATTCCCGGCCAGAAGCCGGCAGTCCACCAGCTCGGCACTTCCAGTACATACTTACCGCCTTGACTGGCATGCGGGAACTCAGCCCCGATGCTGATGCTGTTCGTTCTAGTTTTCTCCAGCGCCTTACTCCAAGCCTCATCTACCCATGTCTGATCTATGGTTCTGTTCATTTGAATCCCACCTTTATGTGAATGTAGTACCCATGCCGTGCGTCTTACATAAACTCAAAAGTAAACACCAATACGCCCTCTGCCCCGGGCTGGAGAACCTGGAAGTCCAGACTATGCCACACCGTATCCTGGCCATAATGGTCCTGATACACATGTGCAGTAATCTCCGGCCGGACGATCTGCGGATCGTAGGTTACCTGGACACCGCGTCCTTCAGTCCCTGGGAGCAATACTCGCCCTGAACCCGACAGCTCCGGTCTGCACCACGTTATGAACCGTTCCGTCCAGCTTGCCGGGGTCCCATCATACTGATAGGTGTCTGTCAGCTCCAGACGGGGCAGCTCTTCCTTATGCCAGACCAGCGAACGGACCAGGGATTGCAGTCCGGCTACCGGGTACGCCCGGGCCAGCTCCAGCGTCAGCTCATCCTTCGCCGATGCTGCCGATGCATGCAGCACCGTAGCCTGGAACTCCCGTCCGGCTCCCTGGAACTGGCCGTCAATAATCGGCACGCTATGGCCCTGCGACCCGTTGCAGTCATAACCGTAACGGCCGGCACCGAAATAGTCCGCCGTATACTCTCCGCTGCCCAGATCGGCCGCGAAGATCTCCCCCCGGCCGCTCAGAATGAATTGGCCCAGATCATTATGGTTATGAGGCTCGTCGTTGTGGCCGCCCTTGGCCGCGAAGCCGAAGGCGCCCGCAGCAGAGATATGCCGGGAGATGAGCCAAGCAGCATCGGGCAGATAGCTGCTGCCTGCCTCCCAGGACTCCTTCTCCTTCCCGGCCCTTGTCCAGATCAGATTGCGCAGCGCCGGTGCGAAGCGGCTGCAGTGATCTTCCGTGAACGGGGCGCGCAGCGCAGACGGCGGGCGCAGGACATCCGGATAGACGTCCGCCAGATAATGGGAGAGTCCCATATGCACCCGTACGCGGGGGACGGAATCAGAGAAATTGGCGACATAGCTGCCGTCAATGAAGCATTGCTGCTGGAAGCGGGCGATCTGTGCCACCTTCTCCTGCTTGAACCAGTCCAGCCTGCCTCCGCTTCTTGCACGGAGCAGATCGCTGTAATAAGTGAAATAGCCGAACCCGTAATTCCAGTAGCCCAGCCCCTCCTGGCAGGCCCCGTCTGCCCCGAAGCCCTGCAGATAATAATTCATGCTTCTCTCTGTCTTAAGGAGAATCTCCGCCAGCATGTCCTTGTCCTTCACAAGGAGCAGTGCAGCCGCACCCACAGAACCCGCACAGACCGCTGCCCAATTGTGAGTCGAGGTCTCCCAGAAATAAGGGCCATGCGCAAGGAACGGCTGGAAGATTCTGCGCTCTACCTCACTGCGTATCCGGGAGCGGAGCAGCAGCGGGAGACGCTCCCCGAGCAGCAGCAGACATTCGCTTAAAGTAAAGCCTGTCTCGGAGGAGAACAGATCGATATGCCGGTTGATCTCAGCAGCATCATGCTTCTCAGGAAGATGAGCGGGAACACACCACGTGTACTCATCGCAGATCGCCCATAGAATATCTGTAAGCTGCTCCAGAGCTGCGGCGTTCTCCGGCTCCAGCAGACTAAGGAATACATACGTATTCAGCCTTCTTCTCCGTTCAAAATAAGGCCGCTCATACTCTAGTCTCGACCCCGTCTGCCGGAAAAGGGTAAACAAACGATACGTCAGCAGCTGTATAGGCTGCCCTTCCAGCCGATGTGCCTCTGCACGAATCTCACTGATACTGGCCTGCAAGACTTCAGAAGATGCCGACTCACTCCAAAAAGCAGCCGAATCCCCTTGCGGATAATATAAGCTGAGATCTGCCGGCTTCATGTTCTCTACGATTGCCTTAAGTTCCTGTATGTTCATGCCTGAGCTTCCTCTCTGGTTCAGTCTGTCTCTATCCCTTATTCCAAAGCATGGTCCCGCATCACGTTCTCGCCGTCTGCGATTCTCCTTGCCGTCCATTTCATGTCCTCGCCCGACCAGAAGGGGTCAGCAGGAGGCAGGCCCAGCGGCAGAAAAACAGCGGCGCACAGATACAGACTGCCCGTATTAATGTAGCTCTCGGCCAGCTCCGGCTGATAGCCGTAGATCCCCGGCTGCAGCCAGCCGTTCTCATCCAGCGTGCCTGGGTATTGCATAATACGGCTAATGACAGCGGTTAATGCGCAGCGCACCTGGGCCGGAGGCAGCGAGTCTTCCAGGAAATGCTGGAGCGCCGCCTGCGACAGCAGCTGAAACGCTCCGAACCGGTAGACAATCGAACGCCCGAGGAACGGATACGTCCCGTCCGGGGCGATGCTGCGCTCCAGCACGGATGAATATCTCTGCGCCCGCTGCAGGACCAAGGGTCTAAGCCGGGCATACTCCTCATTCTCCTGTTCGAAAAGGGTAACCACATCCACCAGCATCGGCTGAATGACAAAGCTGTTGTAATAATCCCAGTGAAAATCCTTCCCGTCCCCGTAGGCTCCGTCACCCTTGTACCAGTCCATGAACATGTGGACCGCATAGCCCACCCGCATCCGGTCATAATCCGGGTCGCCCAGCAGATATAAGGCTGCTTCCACCATCGCACTGAACAGCAGCCAGTTGCTGCCGCTCGGAGCAGTCCGCCGCGTCTGCTTGAGCGCTGCAATTAGATTGCCTGTGACCCGTGCGTCCAGCCGGGCTGTAACCGCTCTCGGTGCACGCACCAGTGCATGGGCCAGAAATGCCGCATCGACCAGTGGCTGGCCTTCGGTCTTGAATTCCATATAGTCAGGCGACTGCGGATCGACCGCCGCATCAATCGCTTCCAGCAGCAGCCCTGCATAACGGGCTCTTAAGCGCTCTTCTTCACCATCTAATCCCTCAAGCTCCAGCCAGGGAGCCATCCCGCAGGCCAGCCTCGCAAAAGCCTCCAGGTGAGCAAACTGGCTGCGCCCGCTATGAAACTCCGCAGGTAACCGTTCTTTGAGTTTCCGTGCGGCGAGCGCCTCCAGGACCGGTGTTCCAATCCGCAGCATCGTATCCAGCCAGTATTTACGCTGTTCTATCCCACTCATCCCTAGTTCCACCCTCTCAGGTATTCTTCTTCTCTAGTGTATTGTGGTATTATTGCAATGTCTTTGCGAATAATGATGATTTATTGCATATGTTGTGATCAACATGAAAGGGGCTGTGACGATGAAGCATGCCCGGTATTATGAAACGTTCGACGGAGATATTCTGGCCGGTATCGGCAATTCTCCGATCTCTCCGACGAGGGATTTCCATATCCATGACCACTATGAAATCTTCCTGTTCCTGGGCGGCAGCGTGAACGGCTTCGTGGACCAGTACAGCTATCCGCTGGAGCGCGGCGACGTCCTGTTATTCAACAATCATGAGATTCATAAAATCATCAACCGCTCCCCCGAGCCTTATGAGCGGCTGACCATTCATTTCAAAGCACCGCTGGTCTACCCGTTCTGTACGGCGACCACGAATCTGCTGGCCTGCTTCCAGAACCGCCAGCCCGGGGAGAATAACCTGGCCCGGATGGAGGAGCCGCTGCTCTCGGAGTATACCGCCCTCTCCTCTCAGCTGATCACAGCCCTGGAGCGCAAGCAGTACGGCAGCGAGGTGCTGGCCCTGACGTATCTCATTCAGATTCTGGTGCTGATCAACGAGCTGTACAGCCGCACCCGTTCCGCAGTGCCCAGCATTATCTCCTCCCATATTCAATCTGCTATGAGCTATATCGACAACCACCTGCACCTGAATCTGTCGCTGGCGCACATCGCCGGGGAGCTGAATCTGGATAAATATTATCTCAGCCATCTGTTCAAGCAGCAGACCGGAGGCACCATCTACCGTTATGTCCTGCTCAAAAAGATCGCGTTATCCAAGCAGCTCCTGTCCGCCGGCAACTCCGTGTCTGATACCTGCTACCTGTCCGGCTTCAATGATTATGCCAACTTCATCCGCACCTTCAAGAACATCACGGGCATTCCTCCGGGAAAATACGGCAAATAAAAACGGCAACGCCTATCCGCAGCGCTACCGTTCCCCTCCCCTATACTCCGTAGGACTTACGCCCGTATAATCCTTGAACACCTTGGAGAAATAGTGCTGGTCGCCGAAGGATAGCAGCTCAGATAGCTCCTTCACCTTCAGCTCCGGCCTCAGCGTAATCAGCCGGCAGGCTTCGGCTATCTTCAGCCGCATGCTGTAATGCACGAAGGTCTGGTGTGAGTACCGCTTGAAGATCCGGCTGACATAGGAAGGGCTTACGTGGAACTTAAGCGCGACTTCCGTAATAGAGAGCGGAGCGTAGAGCTGCTCCTGCAAATATTGCTCCAGCTGCCGGAACAACTCCTCGCTGCTCTTCGGCCGCTGCTGCCCAGGTGAGGGCAATCCCTCCGGCAATCCTGTTCTGCTGCCCTCCTGCTCCTGCAGATGGGCTACCAGCCGCTGCATCACTTCAGCAAGCTGCTGCCGCTCCACGGGCTTCAGCAGATAATCGAACACCTGCAGATTCAGCGCCTTGCGCGTATACTCGAAATCGCTGTACCCGCTGATCAGCACCGCCTTGAGCGCCGGATTCACCAGCCTGCACTCCGCGATCAGCGCAAGCCCGTCCAGCTTAGGCATACGGATATCGGTCAGCAGAATGTCCACTGGGTTAGCCTTGATGTATTCCAATGCATCCAGTCCGTTCGGTGCGGTGGCGGCGATGCGGACAGGCAGCTCCATGGACTGCATAAGAGCCTCGATATTCCGCAGAATCGGCTTGCTGTCCTCGGCAATGATAGCGGTATACATAGCGGTCCCTCCCCGGTTCTAGTAGAAGTCTTTACTCATAGATGCGATAATCTGGACCGTAGCACCCTTTTCCCCGCCTAAGTGGTTGTAGATGTTGAAGAACAGCCGGTTCCTGTACATCAGCTTCAGCCGGTTCACCGTATTCACAATCCCCATATTGCCAATCCCTGAGGTATCATGCCTAAGCTCGTTAACCCCGGAATCGGAGCTCTCAATGTTATCCAGAATGTCCCTGATCCTGCCCGGCGCGAAGCCTTCTCCGTTATCCCGGATTTCGATGGCCCACAGGCCGTTATATACCTTCACCCGCACCTCAATCCTCCAAGGAGGGTCCGTATTTTTAAATGCATGTTCAATACAATTCTCCACGAACGGCTGGATCACCAGCCGGGGCAGCTCAATCTGCTCAAGCCCCCCGTCCCCGTCAATCTCCCACTCCAGATCGTCCTCGAAATTATGCTGAATCAGGGACAAATAATGCCGGGTATGCTTCAGCTCCTCCGTCAACGCCACATGCTGATAAGGGGAGGACACAATATAACGCAGGCTGTCCGAGAGATGCTTGCACATTTCGGTCACCACGCTATTCTTCCCTTCCTGGGCGGCAATACTGATCAGATACAGGACATTGTGGATAAAATGGGGCGCGATCTGGGCCTGCAGGGCGGAATTCCGCGACTTCACTTCTTCGTGCAGCGCAAGCTTTTCCCGTTCGATAGATTCCTGTAACCGTTCCAGCAGCTCCTGAAAAGCGCTATTCAGTTGAATCAGCTCATTGTTGTGTGTACGCGGGCCCGCCTTCATATTCAGGTTGCTGTAGTTCATCCGCAGAATCTGGCTGCGCAGCTTGCGGATCGGAAGCAGCAGGTTCCGGGTTGAGAAGTAGATGAAGATGAACGAGAATAGAATCAGCGCGGTAATCAGCAGAATAGAGATGTATTTCACCGAATTGACCGGGCCCAGCACCACATTCCTCGGATTCACCACATAGGTGGTCCAGCCCGTCTCGGCAGAGCGGTGGTAAGCCACATAGTTCTGGCCGCTGCTCAGATAGATTCCGTTAGCTGCTGCAGATTCAGAGGGAGACGCTGCGAATTCTGGGGCCTTCTCCCCTTCCCGTAGTGCCGGGAAGCTTGCGACCAGCCGCTGGTCCTGATCCATAATATAGACCTTGCCGCCCGCCAGTCCCGCAGCAGATCTGTTCAAGTACCGCTGGTCGAGCTGCACCGCCAGATAGCCGAATACCTGACCATTCTGGTTCCTGATCGCCCGCACAAAAGAGATGGCATCCGCCCCCTGCCGGTACAGCGCGTAACCGCTTGCATTCCAGGTCGGCAGCTCGCTGCTCTCTTCCAGGAACGGCCTGAGCGAAGCCGGGCTATCAGCGTATCCGATATAAGAGGCCACCCGCTCCCCTGTCAGATCATAGATCATCATATCCTCAATGTTCAGACTCGGCCCCAGTGCCTGGAACATGATGTCTTTAAGCCTGCGGCTTCGGGTCAGCCCTTCAAGGGTAAGCTGTGAGTAATCACCTGCGGACAGCAGCGTGAACACCTCTTTGTTCGACAGAATCCGCTGGGAGAGCTGGTTCTGGTTATTGATATAGAGGTTCAGCTGATCGCTGACCTGGACAGCCGCCAGCTTCATTTCGTTCTCTGTCTTGTCCTTGAGCGGCTGGATCACCATATAATTCACATAGACCAGAAAGCAGCCCAGCACAATCAGCAGGAGCACCATGAAGGTGAAGAAGAACTTCGTTTGCAGACTGGCCTGAACCCTGCCTCCGCGCAATTTCTGAACAATAGTCGCCAAACCCGAGCCCTCCTTGAACCTTATGATGCTCTACTTTACAACCAAACCGGCAAATCGACAAGCACCCCTACGAGTTCAGAATATTACACAGAAAGTGTCAAGTACACACATGTACCTTGCGCGGTACTCATTCTATAATGGGCAATGTAAACGGATTCAGTTCACAGAAAATTCACTACGGGGGCGATCACATGAATAGCAAACTGAAAAAAATTGCAACAGGCGTACTGGCCGGTGTAATGACCTTATCGCTGGCGGCATGCGGGTCTGACAATTCAGGCTCCGGCAATGCTGCGGCTACCAACAGCGGCGGAAACGGAAACAGCGGCAGTGGCAGCAGCAGCGGCAAAAAGGTAACCATCGAGCTGGCCATCTCCAAAAGCTCGCAGGATTCGGCGTTCGTCGCCCAGGATGTGCTGGATGAGTTCGAACAGAAAACCAATATCAAAGTGAATCTGCAGCTGCTTCCGGCAGAGCAGACCGCCACCGTACTTCAGACCAAGCTGGCCGTTGACGAGGTGCCTGACCTGATTCAATACAATCTAGCGAGTGCGACAACAGACCTTAACCTGGAGCGCAATTTCGAGATTCTGGATAACGAGCCTTGGGTGAGCCGGCTGCTGAATAAGGATGTGCTCTCGGCTTACGATCATGTCTACAGCTTCCATTACAGCCAGGATACAGGGATGCAGGGAGTCGTCTATAACAAGGATATATTCGCAGACCTGGGTCTTGCCATACCGAAGAATTATGAGGAATTCCTGGCTGTCTGCGAGAAAATCAAGGCCAGTGGCATCACGCCGGTCTTCATGCCGTTCAAGGATAACTGGGCGGCGAATATCTGGCCTGCAGCTGCTTTTGCCGATTGGGCTTCCAAAAACGAGCCTTCCCTGTTCGAGGACATTAATGCCGGCCGCAAAAAGTGGTCCGATGTTCCCGAGTTCGCCACCTTCCTGGACCAGCAGTATGAGGTCTACAAGAAAGGCTATACCAACACCGATATTCTCAGCGACAGCTACGATATGGCGGTGGGCAAATTCCTGAACAAGGAAACCGCGATGATGTTCATGGGCGACTGGCTGATTGTGAACGTGGCGGAGAAAGATCCGAATGTGCATCTGGGCCTGTTCGCCATCCCTTCCTCTGAGGATGCAAATCTGGGCGCAAGCCCGCTGGGCGGCCAGCTGTTCATCCCTAAGAAAGCCAAGCATATGGAAGAAGCGAAGAAATTCCTTGAGTTCCTCGCCAGCAAAGAGGTTGCCCAGAAAATGGTCGACAGCCAAGGCTCCGTATCCAACTTCAGCGATGTGACGACACCGAAGCTCCCGGACTACAAGCAAGAGATTGTCGATCAATATATCACGCCTAAAAAGACTACGCTGACCACCGATGCCTACATGATCGTGGACCGCAGCGAGCTGTACCGTCTGCTTCAGGATGAGTTCGCCGGCGGTCTGGACGCTGCGGGCGTACTCAAGGCCTGGGATGAGAAATTCAGCCAGCTAATGAAGGACAAAGGCGTAGAGGGCTTTTAATTAGAGCGGATAACCATTACAACAGGCAGAATAAAGTCCGTCCGGGGCTTTATTCTGTTCCTGGCTATAGAGGAGTGTGAAGAGATGAAAGTATCCAAGAGACTATACTCGTATTACCTGATCTGGCCTGCGCTGTTGATCTATTCTGTGTTTTTCGTGCTGCCTGCGCTAACCGGACTCTTCTATTCCTTCACCGACTGGCGGCTGGACCGGGAAGCAGTCAAGTTCATCGGCTGGGACAATTTTGAACGGATTTTCACAGATAGAACACTACTACTTGCTATGAAAAATACAGCGATCTTCGCCATCGTTACCGTGCTCGGCAAAAATCTGCTCGGCATCGCGCTTGCGGTCGGCTTGAACATGAAGCTAAAATCCAAAAATCTGCTGCGGGCTATTTTTTATTCTCCGTCGATCCTAAGCGTTTTGGTTATTAGCATTGTGTTCACGCCCATGCTGCGCTCCGACGGAACGATTAACCGCATCTTCGAAGCTGTGGGCCTGCCTTCGCTGAGCCAGGCCTGGCTGACCAATCCGGCGATTGTCATCTGGACCGTAGCCTTTGTGTCCATCTGGCAGCATACCGGCTTCCAAATGGCGATCTACCTGGCCGGACTCCAGTCGATCTCCAAAGAATATTATGAAGCCGCCACCATTGACGGTGCCGGTTCCTGGCGCAGCTTCCGCAGCATCACGATTCCGCTGCTGCTCCCTGCGATCAACATCAATCTGATGCTCACCCTGATCGGCGGCCTCAAGGTGTTCTCCGAGGTATTCGTCCTCACCGGCGGGGGACCCGGCAACGCCTCCCAGGTGGTAGGTACGATCATCCTGCGCTCGTTCGGAGAGGGAAGCTGGGGGCTGGGCACAGCCGTCAACACCCTGCTGTTCGCTGCCGTAACAATCATTTCCATTCCCCTGCTGATCTTCATGCGGCGTAAGGAGGTATCGGAATAATGAGCTTTTCACGTAAAATGGCCTGGCGCAACTATGTAGTCGAAGGGCTGCTGATCCTGGCCTCCCTGCTGATTATCCTGCCGCTGCTGATTATGCTGTTCGGAAGCTTCATGACCAGCGCCGAGGTGCTGAAGTTCTCCCTGCGGCTCCCGGAGAAGTGGAACTTCTCCAACTATACAACGGTCTTCCGTGAAGGGGGACTGGGACGCGCGTTCCTGAACGGGATGCTGATTACCGGCGTCTCCTCTATTCTGAATATCTTCACCTCGTCAGCGGCCTCCTTCATTCTGGTGCGCCGGGAGACCAAGTGGTCGAATTTCCTGTACATGTTCTTCTTCATGGGCTTGATCGCGCCGATGTCCACGATCACCACGATCCGTGTCGTGCAGTGGATGGGCTTCTACGGCAGCATCACCAGCGTCATCCTGATCTACGCCTCGCTGAATACGGCGTTCAGCGTGTTTCTGTACAGCGGATTCATCCGGTCTATTCCGAAGGCGCTGGATGAGGTAGCTTTTCTGGAGGGGGCGAATACATTCGATGTGTTCTTCAAGATCGTTACCCCGCTGATCGTCCCAGTGAACGCCACCGTAGCGATTATGGTGTTCATGTCCGTCTGGAACGACATTACCATTCCGCTCTATTTCCTGACGGACAGCTCGGACTGGACGATGCCGCTCTCAGTGTACAATTTCTACGGCAAGTACAGCCGGGACTGGAATCTGATCTTCGCAGACCTGGTGTTAACTTCCCTTCCCGTGCTAATCCTGTATATCTTCTGCCAAAAGTACATTGTTAGCGGACTCACTGCGGGTGCGGTGAAGGGGTAGTAAGAGTGTGGAGAATAGGTTTTGTCAACCTGTGATGCAAAAGGAGCCATCCCAACAGCCATGAAATAGTTGCTGGGATGGCTCCTTTTTAGTGAAATTCACGTGAGCATTTCCCCCTGAATTGCTCGCTCTCTTTGAAAGGCTTCTGCTTCATCAGAAAATAGTTTATAATAAATCCCTCGTTTAACAATTAATTGTTGGTGTGTTCCGCATTCTACTACCTGACCTTCATTTAACACAATAATCCTATTAGCATATAAGACAGATGTATACCTATGCGATATGTATACACCTATCTTCCCTTCTATATAATTTTGGAATTGCAGAAATACTTGTTTTTCCGATTCCGGATCAAGAAAAGAGCTTGGTTCATCCATAATATATAGATCAGCATCTTTAAAGAAAGCTCTTGATATGGCTATTTTTTGCCATTGCCCACCAGAAATTTGAACCCCACCTTCAAAATTTCTACCTAGCTGTTGATCTATTTGATTGGGGAAACTTTTAATTAGTTCATCTGCACCAGTAAGTTGGGCCGAATTCCATATTTTAGAGGTATTATCCATCTTTTCGAGGTCACCAAACCCAATATTTTCTCTAACAGTAAAATCAAATTGGATAAAATCTTGAAATATAACACCAATTTTTTTGTATAATGTATCTTTACTATAATTATGTATTGATATTGAATTAATTAATATTTCACCTGTAAAATCATCATATAAGCCTGTCATTAATTTAATTATCGTTGATTTCCCCGATCCGTTTCTTCCAACAAATGCAACAGAGTCATTTGTTTGTATTTTGAAATTGAGGTCTTTTAGCGCGTAAACTGTTTGACCAGGATAAATAAAGGAGACATTTATAAACTCTATGCTTTCTATTTTATCCATTTTAACGAAACTCTGCTTTAACAGTATATTTTCATAACTTTTTTTACTTTTATTTAGAAATGAGAATAATTCATCCAAGTATAAATTATTCTCGCACAAGGAAATTAATCCTTGAGAGATAGCATTAATATTCTGGTTTGTAAGCAATACTGCTTGTACCAAACCATATATACTACCTAAGAGTAGACTCTCTTGAAATGACACATATACAATAATATAAAGAACTATCGAGATAAAAAGAGTACTAATTATTTGAAAGAATAGATATAAAACTGTTCGTCTTTTTGATAGGTCTTTATCCTCCTTATAAAATCTATTAAAAATATCTTTGTACCTAATACTTAAATAGTCATTTAAGTGATATAGTTTAATTTCTTTGAATGCCTTATCATTCGTTAACAAAAAATTAATATAACTTGCTTTCCTTTGCAATGGAGATCTTTTTCTTTTTGAAATATATTGAATTTGTGCGAACTTCAATAACGAATAGAATGAAAATAAAGGTGACACAAGAAGAATAATCACTAACCACCACTTGAAATTCAGTATAATAACAATACTAGAAATCAAAGTAATAATTGAGCTTATAAGATTAATTAATACCTTATATACTTGGATGGGCCGGTCTATCGAATCTTGCATAACTCTTCTTAGTTGATTATGAATTTCAGGATCTTCATAATCACGAAGCATAAAATCAGAGGTTTTTGTTACTATTGAAACTTGCAAGTGGTTTATTAATAATAGCTGATATAACTTTTCAAAGTGTTCAAGAATAGACGTAACAAAGAGACTACAAATCAGAACAAAAATTAAAGGCAGAATTGGGTATATCATCACGTTGAATGATCGCTCTTCGATTTTCATCACTAAAAATTGAATGGAAAAAAGATTTATTATTGGTAAGAAACCTTTGATTATATAACAAAAAATAATTAATGAAAAATAACTTCTTTTTGCCCTCCATAATAATTTCCCAAGTTCCGGCCAGTACCGAAATGATGCAAATATAGTTTTGATATTGATCCCATCCATATTACCCTCCAAAGCTTAACCTTCTCCCATTATTTCGCACTAAATCAATCGTTAATGGTAAGTTTTTGACGACGACTTTCCGTATAGATATTCATTGGGTTTTCTTCAAGTGTTTTTTTGATCATTTGATGTTTCAAGAGATTAATATTATCCTTTGAAGTATCCGTATCATTAGTTAATATGTAATCTATCCATTTGCTTACCCAGTCAAATCCATAATTAAAATCTAGCAGTTTGTTAGAATATATGTTAATGATCAATTGGTCACGATTCTTCATCATGACTTTTGGTTCAATAGAGGATACAGCATAACGTTGAGTAATTTCTAAAGAGTAGCGCTTTGGAGCTATATGAAGCCCATCAGCTAAATTGTATAAATAATCTATAACAACACCGAACTTCTCAGCCCTATCCCTACTCATTCCTTTGTAATGGACCTGTGTTGTTCCAATTTTTATAATATTAAATTCATTACTTTCGAGCCGCTTATCATGCGTATATTCATAGATACGTATGCCACTAAATAGACACAACGCAATTCCAACGGTTAACCACGTAATCAGACTTTTCTTCCCACCTCCTCGACGATACGAAAATATAGTTGCCATTCCATAAAACAATAGAACCGCAGCAAAAATCGATATAATATTTCTAAAGTTTATTAGGTAGGGATTGTAAATATTAAGCACTGGAGATACATATCTGAATTTTTCGTGTAGCGTCCATGGAATTAATCCAATTGTTAAATATAAAGTAATCAGAACCAGTATTCCTAAACCATGCTTGCGGATTACTTCTCCTACCAAAAGACCTGATACAACAGCAAAAAGGCCGGAAAAAAGGGCAATAAGCCCAATATTAAAGTCTGGAACATCCCCAAACCAGATACGTAATGTGACCCATATTATTATTATCACAGGTGAAGTTATGATTACTGCTACAATTCCTTGATTAAAAACTTTACGATTGGTAGAGATAATTGACAAAAATACAAATTGCTCTGCTTGATATCTTTTGCTTAAATTAGCCGCTTGCAGTGCAAACAAAGCAATAAATAATAAATCCAGGCTAATTTTCAAAATTAAATCTTCATTCATTTGAAAATTAAAATATACTATTACCATTAAAGAAAACAGGTATATTCCTGTATTGGCCTTGCCAAAGAAAAGAAGCAACCAAAATCGTATTAGATTTAAGTTCATAATCTCCCCCTTGCTTTCCACAGACGATTGCTAAAATACATTAGAATTAATGCAATACACAATATAAAAGTTCTTCCTACAAAAAAAGACGAGTCAAAAAAATGACTGGTAATCCAATCCGGGTTAAACCATATCGAAAAGGCCGGAGAATTCACTGACATCCCTATAACAAGAAAAATAATATTAAATATATTTACGTATACTTGTTTTTTTAATAATAAGCTCAAAAGAGCAGCAATTTGAACGGATATACCAATTGTCGTAAACGAGGTGTAAATTAACGGAAGTATTAAATCAAAAAAGTTGACTCCATAAAATAACACATGACCTCCGAGAATAAGGATTAAGCAACTGGATTGTGACAGAAAGATAATCCCCCACAAAACACAAACTTTACATACAAGATATAGGTAGTTTGAATGCAATTTAGGAATAATGGTTGAATAGATCATCGCTTGCTTATCATCGTCATAAAGAAAAGAATATAGAATTGGCATTGCTAAAATACAGAAAAATAATTGTCCGTGCAACAAGAATACCCACATTTCTTTATCCTTTGTACCGGTAGATAAATACAGAAACATAGGTATCAAAAAAGTGATCAGGAAAACCAAAATGTTATATAATAAATTTTTCTTTAACAACAGTATTTCAAATCGAACTAAAACTTTCACCTCCCTCACTCTATTAAGGCCCCCTCTCATTATCGGATATATACAGATAAGCATCTTCCAGGTTTGGAGTCTCTAGTGTATATTCCCCATATTTTTCTGGAGGACTATTATCTAGCAAACGAACTTGCATTAACCCCCTTTTCCTAACAACAGATATGATACGGCTTTCATTACTTAATTGTTGCAACTGCCTTTTATCCACTTCAACTAACCATATTTTCCCTTCCACTTTATGGATAGCCTCATCAACACTCCCATTATAAAGACAGCTTCCTTTCTTTAAAATAAGTACATTGTCACAGGTGCTTGAGATATCCGGTACAATATGCGTAGATAACAATACAATGCGATCTTCCGAAAAACTGTGAAGCAAGTTTCTAAAAGCAATTCGCTCCTTTGGATCAAGCCCCACCGTAGGTTCATCAATAATTAACAACTGGGGAAGGTTTAACATAGCTTGAGCGATACCAAATCGTTGTTTCATACCGCCTGAAAGTTGCTTGATTTTTTTATGAGCATGTTCTTCAAGACCCACTTCAATTAGTCTTTGTGAAATTTCTTCCTGTATTCTTCGTTGACCTATTAACCCCTTTAAAGCAGCAAAATAATTCATGGATTCAATGATTGTTGCATCAGGGAAAAAGTCAAAACTTTGTGGAAGATATCCTAACATGGCACGAATTGCATCAGGCTCTTTTCTTAGCGAATATCCAAACATACTTACATCGCCCTCGTTAAACCCTAGCAGTGTTGCTAGAATTTTCATTAAGGTAGTTTTACCAGCACCATTATCACCAAGCAAACCAAAAATCCCCTTATTAATTTGAAAACTTAACTGATTAATGACTTGATTACTGCCGTATTTTTTACTCAATGCTTCCACTTCAACTGACAATCATTTCTTCCTCCTTTATCATCTTGTTATTAAACAATTTATCTTTATCCTCCTCGTCCAACCTCAAGTATAATCTGATGCAATCATTTATTGCACTTCTAGTAAACTCACAGGAAATTTCTAGCGGATCTTCTATAGCTCCAGTGTTCTTTAAATTTTCATGTGGGCAATCTCCACCACATAGGTTAATTGCCCAACATTCCCTACACTTTGTTCTTTCTTCTAGACTAAATTCATTTAATATTTCCTTCTCCCTAAGGCGGGAAACTCCTTCATTCACATTTCCTAGAGAATAATTTTTTTCACTAACAAATCTTTGACATGGATACAAATCTCCATGAACATCAACAGCTAGCATATGGGAAGCAGCCCCACAATAATAATGCCGTTTGGAAGATGAATGAACCCTTCTTAGATATTTATATATATTTGAGATTTCCCGAGCCTTCTTATACTCCTTACTATGTATTAAAGTCTCAAAATAATTTACCAGTTTGGTGAATTCAAGTGAGTAATCCTCATAATCCTTAACATCAAGCATCTGAACTGCAGGATACATAGCAACATTTCGGAATCCAATTTCATTTAAATGTTTTAATGTATAGGTAATATCCAGTTGAACCGGTGAGACAGTAGCTCTCGCTGAGATCATTCCATTCTTTCTTAATTTCTCAGTCCTATTAAGAATAAGATCATAGCTGCCTTCTTTATTCTGAAAATAGCGGTTAAAATCATGAGTTTTCTGATCTCCATCCAGACTCACTTGTATTGCTACCTGATGCTCCATTAAATAGTCAACAACGTCTTTGGTAAGCAAGGTTCCATTGGTGGTCATACTATACCTTACTCTTTTCCCTGTTAGTTTTTCTTTGCTTTGGACATAAGGAATGATATCCTGAATGAGTTTATAATTAAGTAATGGCTCTCCACCGAAAAAACAAATGCTTAGTTCTTCCTCCAAAGCTTGATTAAATAAAAAATCTATAGCTTGGGTAGCTGTATCCATGTCCATCCTGCCACGGTCATTGTATTCTCCATTAACACCATAACAATAAGAACATCTCAGATTACATTCTTGAACCAGCATAAGAATCAGAGAAGAGACCCCGTTTGTCTCTTTTGTACAAGCACAGGAATCTGTATTAATGTCATCCACTAAATCTTGCACAAGTAAAACTCCTGCTTTCTCTAGCGTAGTAAGTAATTCACTTAACTCTTCCATGGTATAATTATTTTTTAGAAGTTGGTAAAGTTCTTCAATAGTTTTCCCGTCACTGTTGCAAATATCTACTATTGTGTCATCGACTTGAAATATCCCGCTATTCTCAACATTATATAGATATAAATTATCTTGCTCTTCAAAAAATTTTACAGCTTTAATTTTTATTGGACTATTAAACATTAATAACTTCACTTCCTTCTCAAAATATTAGAAAGCCTAAGAATTGCTTCTTAGACTTTCTTTTGTTTATAGATGAAAATTCAATCAATCCCCATCATTACGAATACACCAACCACTCTCGTTGTTTCCACAAATAAAGTCAAAAGCATCACAATCTACGCATTTGTCTCTTGCATCGCATGTTATGCAAAACATAGGTGAGACACTGCCACTTGCAACGACATTAACAGGTTTAAACATTCGACTACCTCCTATATTTTGGAATTATGTAATACTAAGTTAGTTTAGCTCGTTCGTTCTCTTTTATCTATATATAAAAAGAATCTTTTTTGAATATTTTGTAAATACCTTTAAATTAATGTATTTTTTTAACTAACAGAGATCATGTTCGGCTTGGTTATTATCAAACGGAATGCATGGACGTAGCGGTTGGTCTCCAACTCCCCCGCATTGCGGGAAGGAGAAAAGGCTCCGGCATTCGCAGCATCTGCATCTGTTAACGGAATCCATCTGAGCAGCAGCCTGGGCCGTCCCTGTTCGAGGACATTAATGCCGGCCGCAAAAAGTGGTCCGATGTTCCCGAGTTCGCCACCTTCCTGGAGCAAACAGTATGAGGTCTACAAGAAAGACTACACCACGACATTCTCAGCGACAGCTACGATATGGCAGTAGGCAAATTCCTGAATCAAGGAAACGGCGATGATGTTCATGGGCGACTGGCTGATTGTGAACGCGGCCGAGAAGGACCGAATGTGCATCTGGGCCTGATTGCCCCGATGTCCACGATCCGTGTCGTGCAGTGGATGGGCTTCTACGGCAGCATCACCAGCGTTATTCTGATCTACGCCTCGCTGAATACGGCGTTCAGCGTGTTTCTGTACAGCGGATTCATCAGGTCTATTCCGAAGGCATTGGATGAGGTCGCTTTTCTGGAGGGGGCTAATACGTTCGATGTGTTCTTCAAGATCGTTACCCCGCTGATCGTCCCAGTGAACGCCACCGTAGCGATTATGGTCTTCATGTCTGTCTGGAACGACATTACCATTCCGCTCTATTTCCTGACCGACAGCTCAGACTGGACGATGCCGCTCTCAGTGTACAATTTCTACGGCAAGTACAGCCGGGACTGGAATCTGATCTTCGCAGACCTGGTGTTAACTTCCCTTCCCGTGCTAATCCTGTATATTTTCTGCCAAAAGTACATTGTTAGCGGACTTACGGCTGGAGCGGTGAAGGGATAATGAATTCCTCTAAACACAGAGCAGCGGTCCTCCCATAGCCGGAGAACCGCTGCTCTTTTTTACTTTATAGTTAGTTTGAAATTACATATGCTCCAGCAGATTGAAGATGACCTGTGCGCTCTCGGCGCGGGTCATAGTCGCCTGCGGCGCAAATTGCTGATTGCCGCGTCCCTTGATCAGCCCTGCCTGATCAGCGGTGCTTACAGCATTCTTAGCCCAGTCACGAATCAGGGTATGATCACTGAACGAACTGGAAGCTGATTCACTGCTGCTCTTGCTTCCCTTCAAATGTTCATATGCCCGGACTATCATTACTGCCATCTCCTCACGGGTAATGAGTTCATTCGGAGCGAAGGCGTCCTTGCTGCGTCCAAGCACGATGCCCGCCTCATTCACTGCCGCTACGGATTCGGCATACCGCAGCCCCGAGTCCACATCAGCAAATATGGATGGGCTTCCCGTCTTCAGCCCAAGCGCACGTGCAATCATCGCGGCGAATTGTGCCCTTGTGACTTCCCCTAGCGGCTGGAACTCGGAGC
The DNA here is from genome assembly GCF_038002365.1 of Paenibacillus sp. FSL P4-0338. NCBI lineage: Bacteria > Bacillati > Bacillota > Bacilli > Caryophanales > Paenibacillaceae > Paenibacillus > Paenibacillus sp. FSL P4-0338. The sequence continues at coordinate 2,986,505 of NZ_JBBOCG010000001.1, forward strand.
TGGAGATGCCTTCAATAATATGTTTCGCAGCCATAGATTTAATAACGCCGCTGGCCCAGCTGTTGCTGCTGACATCCGAGAATGTCTTGTCATATTCGAGTACCGCATACTGGCTGAAATGACTTATTCCGGCGCTAAGCTTACTGTCTGTCAGCCTGCCGCCCATGTATTCAAGGGCACCATTGGCAGCAATATAGTAGATACCCAGTACGCTGCGGTTAGCACCAGGATCAACCGTGAAGGTAAGCGTCAACGGCTCCTTGAACGTTGCGACCGGTACGGCAGTTCCATCCGCAGCAACAGTTTCCAGGCCAAAGCGGATCACATCACTTGCCGCCGATAACCGGACGGACCCGCTCAGCGCAGGGTTATTGATCAGCTGCTCCGCAGCTGTTCTCGCTGTCTTCACTGCGGAGAGCCGGATTGCCATTCCCTCTGGCTGTCCTCCAGCACCGGCTGTCTTTTCCCGGATGCTCTTCAGCACTTCCGGACTCAGATCAACAGTAAATGTGTGCCAGGCAAGATGCAGGGTGTTCTCTCCTATAATTCCGGCTAAACCGGCTGGAAGCAGTACCGATTCTGTAGCATCTGTAAGCTGAACGGTTATAGCCCCACCAGCCAGTGCCGGGAAATCAGCCGCTGTAAGAACCTTCTCCTTCTGCGGCGAAGGGGATGGTGCTACTGTTGGCGAAGGCGTTGCAGCCGGTGCTGATATCCATACTGGCACTTCTGCAGGAGCCGGTGTTGCTGTCGGTACCGGAGTTGGCGCCTTGGTTGGATTCACTTCCGGCGGCAGCTCCTCTTCTCTTACTGTGACCGTTCTTGTCACTTCAGCAGCCGCATTGCCTGCTGTATCAGTCACATTATAGTGATAGACATAGCTGCCTGAGGCCGAAGTGTCCAGCGCCGGCACTGTCTCCCCACCCTGCGTAATCGTTGCGACGATACGCTCTGTAATATCACCGTCTCGATCATCCGCCGCTGTAGCTCCGGCATCTGCATAGCTTGCACCCTTTTCCAATTGAACAGTTGCTTCACCCAGCAGAGTAATTACCGGCTTCGTTACATCCGGGTCCAGCGCAACTACGACCCGTCTGGTTACCTCAGCAGCTGTGTTGCCTGCCTTATCAGTGACATTATAATGGAAGGTATAGATATCTTCCTTGGACGTATCCAGCTCCGTCAAGCCATAAACTTCACTAGTCACCGTTGTCGTAATACGGCCAGTGATATCTCCGTCCTGATCATCATAGGCCGTAGCTCCGGCATCGGTGTATTCTGCACCGATTGGCAGATTGACTGTCGCCTCGCCGATGAGGGTAATAACCGGCGGAACCGTATCCGTTACCGGCAGTGTGATTGTTCCGCTGGCAGTGGCTTCTGCCGCTGCTTCTCCCTTGCTTAGGGTTACCGAGAAAGTGAAGCTGCCCTCTGTATCCTCAGTGGCTGCCTGGAAGGCAGACAAGGTAATGTCCCCCAGGGTAACCCCGGTGCCCTTGAAGCCCGGCATCCCGCTAATGGTCTGCGCCAGCCAGCTCCGTACAGCTTCTTCACTATTCGCTTGCGCCTTCTTGACGCTGTAAGACGCTCCTTCAATTATGCTCTTCGCTTCAGCAACAGCTTGCTCATTGTCCACACTGGTCTTATCTCTTGCTACAGCCAGATAGCTGATTAGCGAGGCTTGGCTGAACGTATTGTTCACCGAGTATTTCACCGTACCGTTGACCGGCAGTGTGAAATTGTATTGAACACCCGCCCCGCCCGCACCGGCAACAATGCCTGTCTTCACCGTCTCGGTCACAATCTCTCCCTCAGCGTCAGGATAGCTGAGTGTAATATCCATCGTCCGGTTCAGGTTATTCCACCAGTCCAGATGATAGGAAGTAACCGTGTATTTGCCAGCACTCAGAGGCAGATTATAGACCAGCGGCGTATTCTTCGTATTCGAGCTGTACACTCCGGTCTGGGCTTTATTGGTGGTGACTACATCCCCGCCCAGCCCTTTGACACTATAGTTTGTGCCTGTATTCGTATGTCCCCATACAGTATCCCCTGTGGACAGTTGATCCGCCTTGTGATTCAGCAGGCTGTCGCCTGCGAGATCCCGGATGGCTGTATACGGCGGGGTGTCGCTATCTCCGGCAAGACCCATGTCCAGGAAGTACACCAGCCCCGCTGGAACCACTTCAACATAGGCAATGGTCTTCAGGCTTCCATAGGTGCCGGTGACCGCTACCCGTTCATATGGAGTATCAAAGCTGACCGCATCGAGATTCCACTTCACCGCCACCTGTGTGGTCGTACCGTCTGCAAGTGTGGCCTCTACCTTGGCCGGAAGCTCCGGCACTTGACCTGCGTAGGTAGCCCTATCTGGAATGGACGCAAGCTCTCTCACATCTCCCAACAGCAGAAGATTAAGGGCAGAAGACAGACGTTCCGCCAGCTGCGTTGCCCCTTCCTGGTCCAGCCGGTAGAGAACCGGATCATTCAGTGCTGCCTGGGCGGTATCCAGGGCATTCTTGAACATCCTCCAGTCTTGCTCCGGGTAGTCGTCTTCCCTGCTGACCGCAACAGCAGCACTCACCGCCTGCTTAAGCTCCGCTGTATCCGGGTTGCCTGCGCCTTCCCCGCCAATGACCGCTACGGAATCCACAGCGAGGGTTCCGCTCAGCACCTTGATCTGAACCGTATGCTCACCGTAATTCAGTCCACGGAGCGTGAAAGTCTGGTACAGCTCCTTCGCTGCGCCCGCAGCGCCCGAGACTACCAGCGTCTCACCGTCCACCACGGCTTCCAGCTTCGCTGATCCGTCGTTCGGCCCCAGAATATCAAGGCCCGTGCCGGTAAAAGTATACTTCAGCACCGCACCAGCGCCTTGGCTGGTAGAGAGAGAACGCTGATAGACATACATGCCTTTTCCATTCTCATGGGCCCAATTGCCTTCATAGACCAGCTTCGCACGAGGGACTTCTGCCAGATCAGTCATCTCCAGATTATCCAGTTGCTCGGAGTAATAAGGGGTGTGACCATCTACTTTCTCTACCTTCAGATTATCGAAGCGGACATGATAGAAGCCGCTGGCGAGCTGCACGCGCCCGGATAGCTTCGCATTCGAATCGGTATAGGAGGCAAGCTCCACCTGATCCAGATATGCAGTGACCGTGTCACCAGCTACCTGAATGGCAATGTTATGCCACACGTCATATGCCGTATTGAAATCAGGAATCTTCACACCGCCGGTGCCGGTTGCTGCATTGCCGCTGGCCACAACGGTCCCGCTGGACAGTAGCTGCCAACCGCCATCGAACCAGAACTTGAGCGCATAGGGGGTGCCGTTAATCGTCTGCGGTCCGCCCTGGTATCTGGCTCCAACCGCTGCGTAATTGTTCCCTCCATACGTGCTATTCTGTTCAAAAGACACATCGGCACTCGCCTTATAATTGGTCCAGCGGTAATCCCCGATAGCAGTAACCGGGTCACCACCATTCCAGGCCCCTCCTACTCCGGTGGTCGTCTGGTCCAGCTGCTGCCGCAGCACATAGTTATCCGTGCCATCGACCAGATACCCCTCGAACGCTCCGTTAAGATCCTGCGTATAACGCGGCATGACGCTGTAAGGCCCGCCGCGAGAGCTGACATAGCTCTGCACACCAGTGATCTGTCCGCCCTCTCCGATCACAGGAACACTCCGGCCGCCATAATTGAAGTCATCCGCATATAGCGTCTGATCCTCTGTATTCTGAACCGACCCGGTGACATCGGTATCCAGCACTGTGCGTTCACCTTCCACCGGAAGCGGTGTGCTGAACCCTTCCTTATTGCGGTTATCCAGCGTGGTGACAGTGAGAATAGAGAACGGCTTCACACGGATGGTATACACACCGCTGCCGTCTGCCTGAACATCTCCAATATCTTTCATATAGTTGCTGTTAAAAGCATGACCTGACTCCGCCGCACGGGTCTCCCATATCTCCAAGGAAGGATTGCCGGTATAGGCCATGTTGACAGCCTTAAGCTTGTAGATCTTCTCAACCTCGCTGTCATTGATAATCACCGTCGAGAAATCCTGCTTGTCAGGTGAAGCCAGGGTCATATAGCTCGGAGTTCCGTTGCGCCCGCTTACGGGGTTCGTGCCGGTTGCTCCGGTGTAGCTCGCCTGGGGAACGGCCCGCCAGATTCCTGCCGTATTGTCTTCGTTCTCCCAGCCGGTCTTGGCGAACCCGCCAAAATGCTTCAGGACCAGCAGTCCCGCGTCATAATGAATGAAGCCCGACCACGGGTCGCGTGCGCTGAGCAGCTCCTTGAACGAGTACTGCCCGCCTTCATAGAAGGAGCCGATCGCCGGCTGATAGATGAAATGCGTCCGGCGCGAATTCACAAAGCCCTTAATAATGGTATTGCCCATCTCCAGCGGTCCGCCGGTGCCGCCGATCCCCGTCCCGGGCACAGAAGGGTCCTTCATATTATTGTGAGGACGGAAGGCCGAATTACTGAAGGTGGCCTGTGCTTCACTATTCCAGATCTCCTTGTCGAACTCATCCGCCAGCCGCTTGAAATTGCCTTGGCTGTCGTCATCGGTGTTGTAATGATACCCGGCAGCGGCCACAGCTTCCCGCAGTGACAGGTCATTCACCAGCGCATCGCCGAAGGAGCCGATGCCTACTTCATCGGAAATAACCAGCTTGATGCTGTGATACAGTTCCTTTTCCTGCTCATCCTTGAAGTCTGACGCATCCGCTTTGACCCTCTCGCCATACTCCTTCGTCCAGGCCAGATCCGGCGCGTGCTCATTGATATGGGGATTCACATAATCCACCATATAGCCGTACTGGCGGTAAGCAGCCAGTATGGTCTTCTTGTACCAGGTATAAATCTTGTCGTTATTGTTAGCCCAAGCCGGAGCATTCCAGCGCAGGAAGCTTACCTTGACCGCCGGATTGACAGCCTTGGCATCGGCCGCAAGCTGGAAGCCGGGGTGCCGGGCTACATTGGCCTCTTCATCTTCCGTGCGCATCGTTGAAGGGTCGGGACCAGTAGAGTTATTGCGGTCATTGCCCATCTCAATCTTGACATGGTCGATCAAGGGGCGGTCGCCCCCGAACAGAATCTGCAGCAGCTGCGCATAGGCCTCCGGCTGCTCGGACTTATAGTCCATCAGCAGGGCGCTAGTACTGTTGCCGCTAAGTACGCCGAAGCCCTTGAAGGTCAGCCCGTTAACATTCCCGTCCTTGATGTCCTTGCCGTCCAGCTGAATTCGGACCGTAGAAGCAGCCGTCTCGCGGGCATTGTCTAACTTCTGCTTGATCGCGCCCTTGGCAACAGCGAACCAGCTAAGGATCGGCTTCTCCCCGCCGACATTGGCATAGGTTAGTGTCATCGAACTGCTGGTGTCAATATCTCCCGGAACGGTAAATTCACCGGAGATGAACTTCGTCTTGTTCGTGTTGAACGGTGTAAAAGAAATCGTCTGGGCGACTCCTGCCGTATTCACATATTCCAGCCGTGGCTGAATGGCCCGGTCACGGGTGCCGTACCAGTCATAGAAACCGCTGCTAAGGGTATATACTCCGGATTGAAGCGCTTTCAATTTATAGATAATATCGTTGCTGGCAGGGTCTGCGCGCAGTCCTACCACCCATAGGCTTGGATCAGTGGCGGGATCGGTGAGGTTGCCATTCTTAGAATTTTTTACTTTATGGATGGAATCATCGAATCCCCAGTCAGTGGTTCCAGCGACATATTTCTGGTCCGGCGACGAGTTAAGCAGTTCACTGCCAGTCAGTGTTCTGACCGCTTCATACAGTGGTGAGGGAGCCGGTCCATAGCCAAAAGAATCGCCTCCTCTGCCGCTGTCCACGAAGTAGACGAGCGGACTGTCCGCTGGCGGAATGACTTCCACACTTGCGGTAACCGGGCCGCCATTTGCAGTTCCGGTAACTGCCACCGTATCATACGGCACATCGAAGGTATCTTCTCCGATATTCCAGCTCACCGGCGCCTCCTGTCCTCCAATACGGACACTGGCTGGCAGTGTGGTCCCTGCTGCCGACTTCGCGCCCATATAAGCCGCAGCATAGACCGGATCAGCGGCAGCCGCAGAGGCTACAGGCATACCAAGTGCAGGGAACATTCCGGCTACAAGTGCAGTCGATAACAGCACGGAAAATAGCCTTTTCTTAACGCGGTTCTTTCTATTCACTATCTCATCTCCTCGGGTATAAAAATACCTGGCAAACTGCAAAAAGCTGCAACTGCCAGGCTGTTACTCAACTAACCTCAATCCACTATCCCTTAATTCCCGAAGCAGCAACGCCCTGCACAAAGTACTTCTGAAGCGCCAGGAACACAATCACTACCGGAATGATTGACACCACACTCGCCGCCATAATTAATCCGTATTCCGCGGAGTACTGTGAGATGAACATCCGCAGACCGATCTGGATGGTCTTGAGCTTCGTATCGGTCAGATAGATCATTGGCCCGAGGAAGTCATTCCAGGTGGCGACAAAGGTGAAGATAGTCAGCGTGGACAGCGCAGGTTTGGATAGCGGAAGCATAATTCTCGCCCAAATTCCATATTCGCTCAGTCCGTCAATCCGGGCGGCTTCACATAATTCATCCGGCACCCCTTGATAGAACTGGCGCATCATGAACACCCCGAAGGCCGAGAAGGCTTGCAGCAGAATGATTGCCAGGTGGGTATTGTTCAAGCCCATATAGCGCATCAGAATGAACTGCGGCACCATGTAAGCCTGCCAAGGAATCGCAATCGTCGCGATGTATCCCAGGAAGATCACATTCTTGCCCCTAAAATGCAGCTTGGAGAAAGCATACGCCGCGAAGCTGGAAGTCAGCAGCTGCAGGATCGTAACAATAATGGATAATTTCGCTGTATTGTAGATGAAGCGTCCGAGTGGAATCCGGGTCCAGATATCCTGGAAATTCTCCCAGCGCGGATTCGCCGGAATCCACTGCATCGGGAAGGAGAAGACATCCTTATTCAGCTTGAGTGAAGACGACAGCATCCAGATATACGGCACCAGCATCGCCAGCACGGTCAGAATTAACAGGGCATATACAAGCACCATTAAGCTGATTTTAAGTCCTTTACTTTTACCAACCATATCTTATAGATCCCCCTATTGTCCGTATTTCTTCTCGCCGCGGAACTGGACGATGGTGATGCCGAGTACCAGCAGAAAGAGTACAATCGCCATGGCACTGGCATATCCGTAATCAAGCGAGCGGAACGCCGTGTTGTAGATCTGATAGACCATGACCCGTGTAGCATTGTTGAGCTGGTTATCCGCGCCGGCGAACAGGTTGATGAAGATATCGTAGACCTTGAACGAGTTGATGACCAGAATCATCAGGACAAAGAAGGTGGTTGGTGCCAGCTGCGGCACAGTCACGTTGCGGAATCTTCTCCACGGGCCTGCGCCGTCCAGCTCAGCAGCCTCATACAGCTCCGGGTTAATCCCCTGGAGACCGGCCAGATAGATGACCATGTAGTAGCCCATATTTTTCCACACGGTGAAAAGCACTACCGTAAACATCGCCCACTGCTTATCCGCCGCCCAGCGGGGCAGGTCCTCCAGCGGAATGCCGGTAATCAGGTGCAGGATGTTGTTCACCGGACCCATGGTCGGGCTGAAGATGAAGTTCCATACCGCCGCAACCGCTACCAGCGAAGCCACGTAAGGGAAGAAGAAGACCGTTCTCATGAAATTACGGCCCATGATCTTCTGATTGAGCAGAATCGCCAGCGCCAGCGCTACGATCATGGTCAGCGGCACGACACCAATGGTGTAGACAATCGTATTCCACAAGGCTTTGTGGAAGGTGGTATCCGAGATCAGCCGGGAGAAGTTGTCCAGCCCGATGAACTTCATCGGATTGGCCCCGTCCCATTTCACAAACGCCAGAATAAAGGCAAAAATCATCGGTACCAGGGTGAACAGGGCAAATCCGATAAAGTTCGGCGCAATAAAGCTATACGCGACCAGGTTATCCCGGAGTCCGCGCGACAACCGGCTTTTTGGGCTCTTATTTGTACGCAATATGGTTTCGTTCTGCATTCGTTCTCCTCCAAACCTTATCTAACATCCCCGTAAAGTGGGATTTACATCGATGCCTGTTAATGTGAGTGCTGTGAGGTCCGCTATTTATATGGAAGGCGGGCCTCCGCCCGCCCTTCCTTCAGGACACTAACGTTACACGTTCACCTTAATTGTTCAAAAGCTGGCCTACACGGTCATTCATATCCTTCAAGCCTTCGTCAATCGTAGCGTTCTTGGTCATGATGTTGTCATGCGCTTCATTCAGAATAACCTCAATGTCCGCACTCTTCTCATGAATCGGCATTTCCAGATAAGTCTGAACGGTATTCAGTGCAGCCTTACTGTTATCATCTGCCGGGAAGCCGTCGATGGAGGTGATGGAATTGATAACTTCGTCATTCTTAATCGCCGGAATCGTACCGGTAGAAGCGATCACCTTAGCGCCTTCCGCACCCGTTACGAAGTTCATGAAATCAAGAGCTGCTTCCTTATGCTTCGACTTCTGGTTAACGGCCAGGGAAGTAATCGTTCCCAGAGTCGTCCCAGCTTCAACGCCGTCCGGATGAGGATACTTCACGATACCCCATTCCTTCGACTGGGATTCCCCGCTCTTCACCTTCTCAATCTGGGTGGCAATGAACCAGCTGCCCATGTTCATCATCGCAACAGAGTTGTTGTAGAATACGCCGGAGTAATGCGTGCTGGAGGTCTTAAGGGTAGCGTAATCCATAACGATGCCATCTTCCTGCTCCTTCAGAATCCGCTCATAGGTAGGCTTCAGGAAGTCATAGTTGCCGCCGACCACGGTGTTCTTGCCGTCCAGGATACCGAACAGCTGAACCGCGCTGCGCCAGGTGTGATAGTGGGCACCGTATACTTTTTCCGAACCGCTGCCGGAGGTCATCTTGCGGGCCAGCTCATCATATTGGTCGAAGGTCATATCGTTGGTCGGATAATCTACACCTGCTTTGTCGAACAAGGCTTTGTTGTAGTAGATCAGCCAGAAGTCACTGCGGAACGGAAGCGCATACACCTCGCCGTTCACTTCAATTTGCTCGACCGTACCGCCGTATACCGAAGGATCGATGGATTTGTCACCCATGTAGGTCTTCAGCGGCTCCAGATGATTCTGCTTCACAAGGTTCGAGTAGCCCGGAATGTCTTTGATTGTCAGGACATCCAGATCTGCCCCGCCCGAGAGCTGTGTGCTGAGCATGGTCATATAGTCGGTGGAGCCAAGATCCACATACTCAATAGTTACGTTCGGATGTGCAGTCTTGTAAGCATCGATCAGCGGTTTGTAGTATGCAGTCGCTTCCCAGTCCCACAGCGCCCATTTCAGTGTTACCGGCTCCTGGCTTGGTTCGGAGGAAGCGGTTGCAGCGTTGCCCGAAGCAGGTGCGGCCGTTGCAGCAGCGTCTTTCGTATTGTTATTGCCGGAGCATCCGGCCAGCATGCTCACGGAGAGCGCAGTGGCAAGGGTCATGCCGTAGAATCTTTTCAAGTTCATGTAAGTATCCCCTTTATCTTCTTATGGTCTATCATAGCCGGCACGTTTGCTTATCCGGCCTTAGTTCAAAGTGTAAGCCTTTTCAGACCCGATGGGGATGCAAAATCAAACACAGTTCATTCACTATTCTGTGCTTTTCTCCGCACGGCCTGCCCCGAACCTGTAATTTCTTATCCGAAACCTGTAAAATTCTCAGCTTCTCCCCCTGACTCTATAATGAAACGCAGGAATATGCTATGGTAGTTGAAAACGCTTTATATAGGTCCAGTTATAGATGAAGGAGTGTTCACCACGGTACGTAAATCTACTATTAAAAGCCGCATTATTCTGCTCATGACCGCCTTTGCACTGCTGATTGCCACGCTGCTGTCCTGGTTCAGCTACGAACTGATTACGTATTACCAGCGCAAAACGACGATCCAGGCGACGGAATTCAACCTCCAGCTCGTCTCCCATATTATTGAACAGGATCTGATTGATCTGACTACGCTGGCGATGACCAGCAGCACTAACTCGTCTACGAACACCCTGCTTACCGAATATTTCGGGTCGGCGGAGGCCAGCCCCAAGCAGGCGCTGAATGTGTTCAACGCGATGCAGGACGATGTGCGGATCAACCGCTCCTACAGCTATGTACGCCGCCTGATTGCCACGGATAACAGCGGAAAGTTCCTGCAGGTGGAGAATTTCGGCACCTCCGTTCCGCTAACGATCCATAATATCGGTCAAGTCACCGGTCTGACGAATGAGGCCGAAGAGCAATGGGACCGGGTCATTAAGGACCCGCTCTCCAATTCCTACGGAATTCCCTTTGTGTTCCCGATCTACGGCCGGGGGGCCACCCGGATGGGCACCGTCTACCTGCTCGCGAATACCTCCGTCATTACGGACAAGCTGAAGGGCTATGCCCTGCCGGAGCATTCCCGGCTGCTCCTCACGCTCGGCGAGCATCATTATCAGCTTACCGGCGATCAGGTCAAAGCCATTGAAGAGCCGTATGAGCCGGTAGCCTATACCAGTGACAAGCCTGTCGGCCCGGGTACCGAGCTGTCCATGGTGAAAATGCAGAATGATGGGGAAAGCCATATCGTGGTATCGTATCCGGTACGCAGCGGTGTCATGCTCTCGCAGACCTTGTCCAGCGACCAGTTCGCGCCCCGGAGCAATATATGGATTCTCGTCCTGCTCGGTGTCTGTCTGCTCGTGCTTGTCTTAAGCGCGATCATTACGCTGTATTTGACCCGCACAATCAGCCTTCCGGTGGAGAAGTTGAAGAAACGCATGGACAAGATTGCCCAAGGCAACTTCCTGCTGGACTCGGGTATTGAATGGAACAGCGAGCTGGGCGATGTCGGCCGGGGCATTAACCGGCTGTCCCAGGATATCGTGGCCCTCATGGACAGCCGGCTCGCAGACGAGAAGCAGAAGCAGGAGCTGGAGTACCGGATGCTCCAGAACCAGATTAATCCGCATTTCCTGTACAATACCCTGAATTCGATCAAATGGATGGCTACGATCCAGAACGCCACCGGCATTGCAGAGATGACGACCTCCCTGTCCCGGCTGCTCCGCAGCATCGCCAAGGATAACCGGCGGCTGATGCCGCTGAAGGATGAGCTGAGCCTGCTGGATGATTATTTCCTGATTCAGAAATACCGGTACGGCAGCACGGTTACCATGGTCACAGAGATTGAAGAGGAAGCGCTGCTCGCCGGGCTTATTCCGCGCTTCACCCTCCAGCCGCTGGTCGAGAATGCGATCTTCCACGGCATCGAGCCCAAAGGCCGGGGCGATATTGTGGTCCGGGTCACGAAGAGCGGCTTCGCGGATCTGCTCATCACGATCGAGGACAATGGGGTCGGGATGAAGGAGGAGCAGATCTCCACCATCCTAACCGTTCCCGGGGACGAGGCTAAGGGAATGCTGGAGAATATCGGGCTGCGCAGTGTGAACGAGCGGCTGCAGCTTGCTTTTGGCAGGGAGTACGGCTTGTCGATTGAGAGCGAGGTCGGCCGTTACACCAGGATGAAGCTGCTGCTGCCCTTGCGGCAGAGAGAATAGCCCCCGGCGCCCTGCAAACTGAGCAAGGATGTGATGAGCTTGATCAAATTATTAATCGCAGATGATGAAGCCCTGGTCTGCATCGGACTCCAGTCCATGCTGAAATGGGAGCAATATAACATTGAAATCGTCGGCATCGCCCACAACGGTGCGCAGGAGGAAGAGATGATCGACACCCTCCGCCCGGACATTGTAATCAGCGATATCAAAATGCCGATCAAAAGCGGCCTCGAGGTCGCCGGCTCGGTCCGCCGCAAGTACGGGCGGCTTCCGCTGTTCATCATGCTGACCAGCTATGAGGAATTCCAGTATGCGCGCGGAGCGATTGAGGTCCAGGCCACCGATTACCTGGTGAAGCTGGAGCTGACCCCGGAGGCGCTGGCCGAATCGATCCGCCGGGCCATTAGTATGCTGGAGGAGTACCAGACCATGGAGAGCTATCCGAAGCTGGTCCACCGCGGCAATCTCCAGGCCCAGCGGGATAAATTCTTCATCCGGCTGTTAAGCGGTCTGTTCGAGAACAAGAACCAGTATCTGCTGCAAAAGGAGGATCTGGAGGTGGACCTCTCCGCGCCGGCCTATCTGGTCTGTACCTGCCGTATTCTCGGGCCGGACACCGTCCCGCCGCGCGGGGATAAGCTGGTAGCCTTATGCTCAAGCACGGTACAGATGGCGAAGGATACGCTCTCTTCGCTTAGCGCCTGCTATGTAACCAGTCTGGATCTGCGTAACTTCGCGCTGATTCTGCCGGTTGCTGGACCCGATCCGCAGCTCTGGATGCCTGACATCCAGAATTTGCTGGCGGATATGGCTTCCGTGCTGCATAATTATTTCAATGTGACCATTATCGGGGCGATCGGCTTCGCGGCGGAAGATCCGTTTTTGCTGCAGGGGAGCTATCTCGCTGCCCGGAAGGCGCTGCCCGCCGCCGTGAAGGAGCGCTCCTTCGTCTTCTTCACGGAAGGCGAAGCCCCGCTGCAGGAGCAGCTTCTGTTTGATTTCTCAGAGTCTCGGCTGGAGATCCGCAGAGCTTTTGAAGAAATGGATACCCGCGCCCTGCACAGTATTATCTCCCGGATGATCGAGAGCTTCGACGGACGGGACGACCTGCTCGTTCCCGCCACCGATGCTGCCTGCAACATTCTGTACATGGCGACCTCCCTGCTAGCGGACGGCGAGAACATGGTGGAGCAGATCTTCGAGCAGGAGCCGGAGGGCTACCGGGCGATCTACCAGATGCATACGATTGAGGAGATTATCGGCTGGCTCGTCCAGTTCCGGGATGGCTGCGTCCGGATGCTCGCCACCCGCAGACAGAGCTATAAGGAGCAGGTGGTCAAGAATGTCCAGGAGTATATCAAAAGAAATCTCGGTACCAAGCTCTCGCTCAACCAGGTGGCGGATGTGTTCAACTTCAGCCCCAACTATCTGAGCCACCTGTTCTCCAAGGTCGCCAAAGTAAACTATGTTGAGTATATCACAGAGACCAAAATCACCGCCGCCAAGGAGATGATGGTCCGCGGCGAAGGCCGGATCTACGAGATCTCCCAGAAGCTCGGCTATGAGAGCGCCTTCTATTTCAGCAAGGTGTTCAAGAAGGTCACCGGGCTCTCTCCCCGGGATTATATGCAGCAGATTGAAGGGAATACAGAAAGCAACTAAACGAAGGACGAAAGGAAGAAAAGTCAAATGAACAAAGGACAAATCGTATTTCTAAACGGAGTTACCAGCTCCGGCAAAACCTCAATAGTCGAAGCCATACAAGCGAGATCACCGGAATTCTTTTATGTGGTAGCGAATGATCTGTTTGAAGAAACGATCGGGGAACGCTACCTGCGTGAAGATTACTGGAAGTACCTTAGCGAAGCGATTATCATGATGTACCACACTGCGAAAGTATTCTCGGATCATGGCAAGCATGTGCTGATTGACGGCATTATCGTGGAACGGCCCGGACTTGCGCCTCATTATGAGAAGGTAAAGGAGATTTTCAGCGGATACCCGTTATCCATTGTTGAAGTATTCTGTCCTCTGGACATCTGCCGCCAGCGCAACCTGGCCCGGGAGCACCGGAGTGAAGACCAGTCGGAGGAGCAGCACAAGCTAATGGCCCGGGACATCGGGTATAGCTTCAAGGTGAACACGCATGTGAACACTTCTGAGGAGTGTGCGGATCTGATTGTGGGGCATTTATTCAGTGAGCGTACCGCAGAATGATAGGGATGAGATAGAGTAATAATGTGGAAAAGTGGAGAGGCTGCCGTTATAGGCAGCCTTTTTGTTTGCGTACAAACGGAATAACGGGCTGTGGCTTTCGTTTACGAAGAGAAAGAGCCGAACAATAAAGCAAGACTTACCTGGAGCTTGTTCCAAACTCCTCTTAGGCTTATTTGGCATCTGGCGGACTCAGATGACGCTATTATGCGAAAAAACCAACTTTTCTTGTGTTTGCGGACTCAGAAGCGCTTATATTTCCATTTGCAGCTATAAATGAGGAGTAATGGGTTGGTTAACTGCTTCTGAGTCCGCCTAGCCTGCTTAATGGTGTAATCTGCCGCTGATAAGGTCTTTCCAGTCCGCGAGAATGTTGGGGCGGGCGATACGGCGGTGATTCTGAGTTAATTCCCTTCCCATGTAAGCGCTCTTCAAAATCTGCTTGAAAGAACCCTTAAGGGATGATAGGATTAAGGTGAAAATTTAGTAAATTTATTAACTAAAAAGGCGTGATCTGCTTGGCAACGATTAAAGATATCGCCCGGGAGGCCGGCGTATCGGCCGCAACCGTATCCAGAGTGCTAAATAATGACCTGTCCCTGGCTGTCAGCGAGGAGACACGCAGCCGCGTATTCACCGTGGCCGGGCAACTGGGCTACAAGCCCTCACGGGTACGGCAGCTGAAGCGGGAGAATGAGTTGGGCAGTAAGACGATCTCGCTCCTGCTCTGGTGTACAGCCGAAGAGGAACGGGACGACCCTTATTACGGCTCCATCCGGCGCGGCGTGGAGATGCGCTGTGAGGAGCTGGGCATCCGGCTGGGCCAGACGCTGCGCGGACATAGCTCGCCAGCCCCGCTGCGCTCCGCCGGTGACGGACTTATTGTAGTCGGCGGAAGCTTCCAGCCGGGAGAGCTTGCGAAGCTGCACCAGGACCCATGCACCACCGTGCTAGTCGACCATTACTCCGAGCGCACGGAATATGACTCCGTGCGCACGCATTTCCGGCAGGCTGTCGATCAGGCGCTGGGCCATCTGCTGGAGCTGGGCCACCGCGAGATCGCCTTCATTGGAGGCGGCAGCGGGGAAGAGCGCCGCAGGCATCATTACACCCGGATCATGCAGAGTCAGGGCTGTTATGATCCGGCGCTGATCCGCACGGGAAGCTGGACCAGTGCTGACGGCTACCGGATGATGAGCGAGCTGCTGTCAGGTGTAAAGAGGCCTACGGCCTGCTTCGCTGCCAGTGATCCGCTGGCAGTCGGCGCCCTGCGCGCCCTGCATGATCACGGGATACAGGTGCCTGCGGGGATGGCAGTCGTCGGCTTCGATGATATCGAGATGGCGGCCTATGTCCAGCCTCCGCTGACAACGGTCCGCGCCTATCCCGAGCAGATGGGCAAAGCAGCAGTTCAGCTGCTCGCCGAGCGGTTCGAAGGACGCGAAGCCCCTTCGCATACGATGATCGGCACGAAGCTGATTGTCCGCGAGACCAGCGGCGGGACAACGGATTAACGCAGTCCGGCTGCACGGCAATCGTAGATTGTTTTTCCAAGGTATCCGTAGAAGTAAGGCTCAAGTTGGTCCAGATATCCGGACCTTATTCCAATACACAAGGAGTGTTATGATCATGAACATTTTTGCAGACGAATCGCAAGGGCTGTTTCACCTTCAGTCCAAGGACACCAGCTACATCATCCAACTGGTAGAGGGTTACCCTGCCCATGTCTACTGGGGTGCACGGCTCCGTCATGATGACAGTCTGGCCGGAGCACTGGAGCTGCGTGAACGCGCCTCCTTCTCACCAACCCCGCTCCCGCAGAAGCCCGCCCTCTCGCTGGATGCCCTCCCGCAGGAGTATCCGCAGTATGGTACGAGTGATTTTCGCCGGCCGGCTTATCAGGTTCAGCTTGCGGACGGCACGCGAATCTCAGAGCTGCAATATGCAGGCTATGTAATTACACCGGGCAAACCGGCACTGGATGGACTGCCTGCGGTCTATACAGAGAACGAAGCAGAAGCGCTCACGCTTGAACTCACCTTGAAGGATGACTACGCCGGTCTGACGGTCAGACTGCTCTATACGGTGTTCGCTGACCATCAGGCGATTACCCGCTCTGTCCGCTTTGAGCATAACGGCGAAGCCCCGCTCCGGCTGGAGCAGGCGCTTAGCGCCTCGGTGGATTTTGCCGATTCCGCCTATGACACACTACACCTGAGTGGCGCATGGGCGAGAGAACGCCATGTTCAGCGCCACCCGCTTAACCCCGGAGCCTCGCTGTCCCTGGAGAGCCGCCGCGGATCAAGCAGCCATCAGGTCAACCCGTTCCTCGCGCTGCTGCGCCCGGGTGCAGATGAAGATCAGGGTGACGTCTATGGCTTCAGCCTCGTCTACAGCGGCAGCTTCAGTGCAACTGCTGAGGTGGAGCAGTTCGGCCAGACCCGTGTAAGCATCGGGATTAATCCGTTCGACTTCTCCTGGCTGCTGGAGCCGGGCCAATCCTTCCAGACCCCGGAGGCCGTGCTTGTCTATTCCAGCGAAGGCATCGGCGGCATGTCGCGCACCTATCACCGGCTGTACCGTACCCGGCTCTGCCGCGGTGTTCACCGTGATCAGGCCCGCCCGATTCTGGTCAACAACTGGGAGGCGACTTACTTCGACTTCAATGCGGACAAAATCGCGACCATCGCCAAAGCAGCAGGCCCGCTCGGCATTGAGCTATTCGTCCTTGACGACGGCTGGTTCGGCAGACGCGACAAGGATAACAGCTCGCTCGGCGACTGGTTCGAGGACCGCCGCAAGCTGCCTGAAGGTCTGGCGGATCTGGCAGGCCGGGTCAATAAGGAAGGCGTACAGTTCGGTCTATGGGTAGAGCCGGAGATGGTCTCGCCGGACAGTGAGCTATACCGCAAGCACCCGGACTGGTGCCTGCATGCCGAAGGACGCCGCCGCACGGAAGGCCGCAACCAGCTGATCCTGGATCTCTCCCGTCCAGAGGTCTGTGACTATCTGTATGAGACGCTAAGCGCTGTCTTTTCCAGTGCACCGATCCGCTATATCAAGTGGGACATGAACCGCAATATGACTGAGATTGCATCGGTGAAGGCTGCCCCGGAGCGGCAAAAAGAAACCGCCCACCGCTATATGCTCGGCCTGTATCATCTGCTGGAACGCCTGACCTCGCGCTTCCCTGACATTCTGTTCGAGAGCTGCTCCGGCGGCGGCGGCCGGTTCGATCCGGGCATGCTGTTCTACATGCCGCAGACCTGGACCAGCGACAACACCGATGCGGTGGAACGCCTGGCGATTCAGTACGGCACAAGCATCGTCTATCCGGCCAGCAGCATGGGCGCGCATGTATCTGACGTTCCGAACCATCAGGTAGACCGCATTACCTCCTTCGCTACGCGCGGCGATGTGGCGATGAGCGGTAACTTCGGCTACGAGCTGGACCTCACCAAGTTCACCGAAGCCGAGAAGGACCTGGCCGCCCGGCAGATTGCCCAGTACAAGGAGATCCGCACACTGGTACAGCAAGGAGATATGTACCGTCTGCTGAGTCCGTTCGAGGGCAGCGGTGAGACCGCCTGGATGTTCGTCAGCGGGGACAAGACTGAAGCCTTCGTCGCTTACTTCCGTGTACTCGCGAGACCTAATCCGCCAATCTCGCGCCTTACGCTCAAGGGACTGAACCCGGAGCTGGATTACGTCATCGAGACCGGGGCTGCCGGCAGCAACGAGCATGTCCATGGCGGTGCAGAAGCTTCTGCGGCCGCTGGAGGCGACAGCTCCGGTCCGTTCCAGACAGCCTTTGACGGCACACCGCTCGGCGGCGACCGCCTGATGCGCATGGGCCTGATAGTCTCTGACCTGCGCGGAGATTACGCAAGCTGCACTTACCGCCTGAGAGCGGTGCAGCGCTGATCTACAGCTTAAGACATACCACAGGCGTCAGCCTCCTTTTGGAGATTGACGCCTGTTTTTTTGTGGAGAGATGCAGTCAGGCAGGCGGCTTTGCTGCCGGTTTATTAACTACTCACTGCCTACTCACTGCCTACTCACTGCCTACTTACTGCCTAACTCTACTGCTCTCCTCTCCTACTCCTGTTCTTGTTCATGCTCCCGGCCAAGTAACCCGCTGAGCGCCTCTGTTACATTCATGCCGGTAAGTGTCTTGGTCAGCTCAGGCACCTGGGCCATGATTTTAGCGATATCGCCGGTAATTTTATTCACGCCTGCGGAAGCCCCATCCTGAGAGATGACGGTAATCTTGTCTACCTTGGCCAGCGGGGAGGCGATTTTCTCAGCCAGCTCGGGCAGGATTTTCAGGAATTCCACAGTCAAGGCCGCTTGAGTGAACTGTTTGTAGGCTTCAGCCTTCTTCTGCAGCGCTCCCGCTTCCGCCGCTCCGGCGAGCTGGACGATCTCCGCATTCGCCTTCCCTTTTGCCAGATCAGCTTCTGCTGTTGCCAGCCCGCGCTTAGTCGTCGTAGCAGCTTCGGCTTCCGCCTCCAGAATCTGCCGCTGCTTGGCGGCTTCCGCTCTCATAATCGTCGCTTGATTCTCCGCCTGGGCAGGCTTGATTACCGTTGCCTCCAGCTCCCGCTGTCTAAGCTCGACCTCGATCTCCCGGACTGTGCGGTTGGCTTCGGCCTCCATCTGAGTGATTTTCACCTGTTCCGTAACCAGTGACTGCTTGATCTTATTCTGCTGCAATTCGTACGCCAGATCCGCCTGCGCCTTCTTCACTTCTGTCTCCAGCTTGAAGTCCGCCTGCTTAATATTCAGCTCCTTCTCGAACAGGGATTCCTTCGCACGGGCGGCGGTTCCCGCTTCTATGGTCGCCTGATGGGCATTGGCTTTGGCAATGGAGGACTCCTTCTCCGCTTCGGCCTGCTTGATCTGTATGTCGCGTTCGGCTTCGGCCTTGGCAATACTGGCGTCTCGGCGGATACGCTCAATCTCGGGCACCCCCATATTATCGATGTACCCTTTGTCGTCGGTAATCTTCTTGATGGTGAAGCTGACCACCTCCAGCCCCATTTTGTCGAGGTCCTCCGAGCAGGTCTCCCGCATCTTGCTGTTGATCTCATCAGGGGTCTTCAGGATAGATTCTACGGTGAGCTGGCCGATCAGACCGCGCAGATGACCCTCCACCGAATGCAAAATAATCGTCTCACGGTCCTCCTCCGGCCGGTCAATGAACTGTTCACTGGCTGTGAGAATAGCGGTTGGATCGCTTTTAATCTTAATCTGGGCGACTGCCTCCAAGTTGAGCTTGATGCCCTGGCGGGAAAACATTGCCTGTGCCGGGATAACATCGAAGCTCATCAGCATCATAGAGATGGTTTTATTGTTCTGGAAGCCGGGGATGACGAACGTCCCACCGCCCTGGACGACTCTTTTGCCGCCGAGGCCGTATACGATCATAGCCTGATTGGGCGGAACCTTTTTATACGCGGTCACAATACTGGTTAACGCCAGCAGAATCACAACAACAATAGCTCCGGTTACATATAAAATTAACATTCCTCCGACACTCCCCATTAGTTTTGTTCCATTGCCCGTTCGAACAGAGTGACCGCTGCGATCCCCTTATCTGTCTTCACAATAATCACCCGATCGCCCCGCAGCAGCGACTGACCGGAGTAGGCCCGTACGCCGATGGAGCGCATGGTCCCGTGCAGCACATACTTCATCTCTCCCACTGCCCCATCCGCTGCGGCGATGCTGATATAGCCGAGCTGGCCGGCCGGATCATAATCCAGTTCACTCATACTGCTGTCATACCGGGTCATCACCCGGGCCAGCACGGTGTAGAGCAGAATGCCCGGCAGCAGGGCTATCAAGGTACAGACCAGCACTACGGCAAGCAGCTGCATCCCGCTGTATTTGACAAGCATATACCCCGTGCCGCCCCAGACGGTAACAAACACCATCAACGGAAGAATCGGCAGAAAGCCCGGCCCTCCGCTATCACCTCCCCCGACATGCAGGTGGCCTGCCAGACCGTGCCCATGAATGCTGCCACTGAGGATAAGCACGAGACCCACCCAGAAGCAGACGATAAATACAGTAGCGATGGTAACCCCTCCTTTCGATGTAATGTGATGTGATGATGCATTAGCTGACTATTTGGGTGATGCGGTAATGGACTATTGTGGCGATGCGGAAACAGACTAATGTGGTACATACAAGACTAATTCGTATTTAAATTGACTAATTAATGTTGTTATATGATTTAAATGTGCTCCTCTCCGCCACTATTTCCTTTAATTTTCACTTTAGGCTGCTTGGTTAGTAGGGGCTGAGACGCAACTTGGCATTGCCGGGATTCAGGTGCACTTGTGCTCTTCATTTGCTCGTTTAGCCAACATTGCCGGGATTCAGGTGCACTTGTGCTCTTCATTTGCTCGTTTAGCCAACATTTCCGGAATTCAGGTGCACTTGTGCTCTTCATTTGCTCGTTTAGCCAACATTTCCGGGATTCAGGTGCACTTGTGCTCTTCATTTGCTCGTTTAGCCAACATTGCCGGGATTCAGGTGCACTTGTGCTCCTCATTTGCTCGTTTAGCCAACATTGCCGGAATTCAGGTGCACTTGTGCTTTTCATCCTCCCACTTTCGGCTGCATCTGAGGGATTTATCCCTCTCATTTCCACCTCCAGCCCATTTTCAGCACAATCAGAGGGATTTATCCCTCTCCTGCACAACAAAAAGACCACAGCAGCAGGGCTCTCCGTGGTCGGTTAATCGATCATGGCGCTCATCCTCTCTCTTCGAGGCTTACGGGGTTAGCTGACGGATTCGGGCAGCGAGATTGCCCTACCTCACCAGAGCCATAGTAGCACGCTGGCAAGGATTCACCCCGGGTACTCAGCAGCCCATCCTTAAGCCGCCTGCACCAGTTGGTTCCCCCGTTCCCGTTACGGAATTCAGCCATTTCAAGAACAGTGTCATTTCATTCGGTTGTTGATTGAATCTTACGCCTGCAGCCATTTAATGTAAAACCTCACAGATGACAAAAGAAGCCAAAATTGCTGTCCCTTCGCGAATGAAGGCGCATTCTTAAGCTCTGCTCTTATCCGCCCGGGAATTTGCTCGCGCTATCGTCTGTTTACACCAACATTACTCATCCTCTCACTTACTCACTTACTCACTTACTCACTTACTCACTTACTCACTTACTCACTTACTCACTTACTCACTTACTCGCCTACTCACCTACTCACCTACTCGCCTACTCACCTACTCACCTACTCGCCTAATCGCCTACTCCCCCATTTCTCATTATCCTCACAATGACTTCCACCTAACTCATCCCTCATCCCCCACCTTTTTTCTCCAGCTCATTATTACAAATTTAAAATATTCACATTTCCGCCACTCAATGCTCATTGTGCAATCTTTCCCTTTGAGCAATAATAGAACCTATAGATTCCATAGAGCTTATAGATCTGAGGGAAAGGAGGAACGTTGAAATTTGAATTCGAAACTGAATCTGCGGGACAAAAAAAAGGAAGCCACCTCCTACGCCTTAGCCGTAGCGGCTTTCGAGCTTGCGCTTGAGCATGGCATGGACGGCTTCATTGTCGACGATGTTGTTCAGAAGGCCGGGTATTCCCGGCGGACTTTTGCGAATTACTTCTCCTGTAAAGAAGAGGCAGTCGCTGCCTACTTCATTGGCATTATTGCTGTCCAAGAGAAAGAGAATAACCCGCTGGCTGCTCTGCCGCCGGATGCTACACCGCTCGATGCCCTGTACAATCTGCTGAAGCTGCAATTCACCTCGGAGTTCCTGCATAAGCTGCGGCAGTTCGTCTCCCTGGCGAATCAGTATCCGTCCCTGGAGCCTTACATTCTCAATGTCTTCCGGCATTTGCAGATCACCGCCCAGGAGACGCTGCAGCAGTTCACCCGTGGACGGTATGCCGATGGATATACCCACCTGCTGGTAGGTGCCGTCTATGGGGCCTTCGTGCCTATCTTGGACGGACGGCTGAATGTCATGCTGCCGGGCGAACAGCTGAGTGAAGGCTCCGATGCCATGCCGTTTGAACAATACCTGAATTCCATGTTTGCTTATTTACGCAACGGCTTCTAAATTCACAGATAAAGAGGAGAAACCATTACATGTCTACCTTTCTATACCGCTTAGGAAAATCGGCTTATGCCAAGCCTTGGGCCTTCATTGCAGTCTGGATCATTGTACTCGGAGTTGTAGGCACCCTGATTGGAGTCAACGGCATTCAATCCAGCTCCGAGATGAAAATTGAAGGCACAGAGTCGCAAAAAGTGCTGGATAAACTGACAAAAGAGCTGCCCGCTGCAGCCGGCGGCCAGGCTAGTATCGCCTTCACTGTACCGGACGGGGAGCGCCTTGATACGCCTGAGCGTACAGCGCTGCTGCTGAAGGCTATTAATGATGTATACAACATGGAATATGTCATTAACCCTGCCGAACTGGCAGCACAAGCAGCGGCAGCCGCGGCCGGCCAAGCTGCCGCTGATCCTTCCGCTGCTGCGGGCCAAGCTGCCGCTGATCCTTCCGCCACTGAGGGCCAAGCTGCCGCTGATCCTTCCGCTGCTGCGGGCCAAGCCGCTGCCGATCCTTCCGCCGCTGCGGGCCAAGCTGCCGCTGATCCTTCCGCCGCTGCGGGCCAAGCTGCCGCTGATCCTTCCGCCGCCGCTCAGGCAGCACCGTTCGGTCCGCTGATCGTTGACGGCATTCCGGTTCCCGGCGTGATGCTGTCGGCTAACGGCAGCATTGCCCTGTTCCAGTTCCAGTTCACTGTGCAGCAGACATCGCTGCCATCGGATGTACCGGATAACATCATCAATACTGTAACCGAAGTGGAACAGTCCGGTTCAGGAATTACAGCGATTCCAAGCGACTCGCTCAAAAGCATGCCGGCCATCGGCTCCACGGAAGCGATCGGCGTGGCCGTTGCTGCCGTCGTATTGTTCCTGACGCTGGGCTCAGTCGTAGCCGCAGGCCTGCCGCTGCTGACCGCGCTTCTCGGAGTCGGCATTAGCGTCGGAGGTGCCTTTGCCCTCGGCAGCCTGATCCAGATGAACGATATTACACCGGTTCTTGCCGTGATGATCGGTCTCGCCGTGGGGATCGACTACTCGCTGTTCATTGTGAACCGCCAGCGCCGTCTGATCCTGGATGAGAAATTAAGCGCAGCCGAAGCAGCCAGCCGTGCTCTGGGCACCGCAGGCAGTGCTGTATTCTTCGCGGGTCTGACCGTTATTATCGCCCTGTGCGGCATGCTCGTCATTGGCATCGGCTTCTTATCGACAATGGCACTTGTGGCTGCGGCCAGTGTTCTGATCAACGTCCTGCTGGCCTTATCCCTGCTGCCTGCGCTGCTCGGACTGGTCGGTGAACGGATCGTAACCGCCAAAGCCCGGACCAAGCACAGCACCGCAGCCAAAAAATCACAGCACAGCTTCTCCCATCGCTGGGCGAATGCTACAGTAAAATACCGCTGGGCCATCATCGTACTCGTAGTGCTGGTGCTTGGCACAGCCGCAATTCCGGTAACCAAGATGGAGCTGGGTATTCCATCCGGCGCCTCGGCGAACCTGGATACTCCGGCCCGCCAGAGCTATGATGTCATCTCCAAAGGGTTCGGCGAAGGCTTCAACGGCCCGCTCCTGCTCGTAGCAGAGCCGAAGAATCCATCCGATACCCTCTCAATGCAGGTCGTAGGCAAGCTGGTGCAGGAGCTGCAAATGCATGATAATGTTACACTGGTGTCCCCGATGGGCTTGAATCCCACCGGTAAGCTCGCCATTATCAGCCTGATTCCGGCCACAGGCCCGACAGATCCCGCAACCAGAGATCTGGTGCAGGAGCTGCGCGATCCGAATTCCGCTCTGACCTCCGGGAACAATATTAATCTTGGCGTGACCGGCTTCACCGCCATCAATATTGATATGTCCTCGAAGCTGTCCGATGCCTTCCCGGTATACATCGGGATCATCGTGATCCTGTCGCTGATCATACTGCTACTGGTGTTCCGGTCGATTATCGTACCTATCAAAGCAACCGTCGGCTTCGTGTTAAGTATTATTGCCACCTTCGGCGTGACCACTGCCGTCTATCAATGGGGCTGGCTACATTCCCTATTCGGCTTTGATACCGGCGGCCCGCTGCTCAGCTTCATGCCGATCCTGGTCACAGGTATTCTATACGGGCTCGCCATGGATTATCAGGTCTTCCTGGTCAGCTCCATGCGTGAAGCTTATGTCCATGGCCGCCATGGCAAGGACAGTGTCATTCACGGCTATGATCTGGCCAGCCGGGTCGTACTGGCCGCAGGTGTGATCATGGTATCTGTCTTCGCAGGCTTCATCTTCGCCCCGGATGCGATGATTAAGCAGATCGGCTTCGCCCTGGCCTTTGGCATCCTGATCGATGCCTTCATCATCCGGATGACGCTTGTTCCGGCCGTCATGGCCGTCTTCGGCGACAAAGCCTGGTGGCTGCCGAAATGGCTGGACCGCCTGCTGCCGAATCTCGATGTCGAAGGCGATAAGCTGATCGCCAAGCTGAATGCCGAGAGCGGACAAAACAAGTAGAAACGGCTTTGCCGTCCTAATAAGGACGGTACCGTTTCAGCGAGAAATAGAAGGAAAAATTATCGTGTAAAACATATAAATTCTTCTATTTGCACTAAACTCGCCACACAAAGTGGAGACCTGGCTTCGATGCTAACTCAGGTACTTTGCGGGACCCAAGACCTTTACATCTCCCCGGAATAACGAACGGCACTCCAGCCGTTCTCCCGGTACAAATAGAGCCTGCGGCATCGTCCGCAGGCTCTATTTTGATATAATGGCTATAATTGAATTCAGCTACTAAGGAGGCATACCCATGAACATTATAGAACTGGACCTTGCTCAGAATCAGCAGGAAATCTCCAGGCTCCTGGAGGAACACAGCCGCCGCATGGACAGCAGCATTCCGCCTTATCAGCGTGAGGTAATCTCCCTCGCCGCTTACGAGAACGGCGTCTTCATCGGCGGCGTTACCGGGGATATGGTCTGGAATATTCTGAATGTGCACTTGCTGGCCGTGGACCCCGGATACAGGGGGCATGGACTCGGCGGAACTCTGCTGAAGGAGCTGGAAGCCAGAGCAGCGGGGCGCGGCTGTAAGGTTAGCGAATAGACCACGATGAGCTGGCAGGCACCGCATTTTTATCAGAAGCAGGGGTATGAGATCTTCGGTGAAATTAAAGATTGCCCCAATGAAGGCCAGACGAAATATTATCTTCAGAAAAAATTGCAGCCGTAACCCCCCACTCCTATGTAGAAACGGTACCTCCTTGTAACAAGGACAGTACCGTTTCTGTGAGCTATATAAGGAGGATAATTCAAGCCACACTGAAAATAACATGCTTCCCGGCAGCCGCTGCCCTCCGGTAAAAGTCCAGAAGTCCGGTAAAGTCACTTGTCACCTGCTGCCTTAGCGCCTCTTCAATGTCACCTGTCTCCAGTGTATCTAAATCCACCTGCTGCATCGCTGCAATAATATCTTCCAGTTCATCCTGCTCCGTGCACGCGAAGAACCCGTCCTCCTCTTCCACCTCAAACACATGGACGCCGACAACCGCTTCACTTAACGGATCGCATTCGATAGGCTCACTGGCTGAGACTCCGGTTAGCGCGAGATGCAGTTCCTCCCACAGCTTGTCGATATCGTAGTGTTCACTCCCGCCTTCAATCAGCTTCTCCAGCGTATCCATCAGCTCCGCCCCGTCCATCTCCATCATGCGCTCCAGCGTATCCTCATCCACCATGACATATTGACCCAGCATCCCCATTTGTCCTTCCTCCTTTTATAGGTACGGCTGCATCACCAGTCTTCTTACAGAATAGGTGACAGCAGCCGGGAAATCCCCTCTTTCAGCTTAATTACCAGCGAGCGCTGCGCATAACGCTCCACGGTAAGCTCAGAGCACAGCCTGACATCATTTAGGAAAATGTCCTGGAGCTGTTCGGCAATCGCCCGGTCATACACAATGGCATTGACCTCGAAGTTCAGCCGGAAGCTGCGTGAATCGATATTCATCGTCCCGACAGAGGCAACCTCCCCGTCTGCGACAATCGTTTTGGCGTGCAGGAAGCCGTTCTCGTAGAGCAGGATTTTGGCCCCGTAATTCAGCAGATCCCCGGCATAGGCCCAGGTGGCCCAATATACGAACGGATGGTCAGGCTTGTTAGGGATCATGATCTGCAGATCCACCCCGGAGAGCAGGGCGATTTTGCAGGCATCCATGAAGCTTGTGTCCGGTATGAAGTATGGGGTCTGGATATACACGCTCTCCTTGGCTGACAAAATCAGCTTAATATACATGTTCTTAAGATGCTCCGTCGACGAATTGGGGCCGCTGGTAATGATCTGGACCGGGCTTGTCCCTGTATGCTGCTCCATGTTGAAGACGAATTCCCCGTAATCCCCTCGCTCATGCTTCCCGGCCTGATGCCAGTCGAGGATGAATCTGCCCTGGATATGGCTGACCGCATTTCCGGTGATTCGAAGATGCGTGTCCCGCCAATAGCCGAACTTCTTAACCTGCCCCAGATACTCATCTCCCACATTGAACCCGCCTATATAGGCAATGCTTCCGTCAATAATGCACAGCTTGCGGTGATTCCTGTTGTTGATCCGGAAGTTCAGCGGCTTGATCAGGGACGGGAAGAACACTTCAACCTCGCCCCCTGCTGCACGCAACTCTCTGAAAAAATGCCGCGAAATCCGCTTCGAGCCGACCTCGTCATATAGCAGCCGCACCTTCACGCCTTCCCGCGCCTTTCGGGTTAATTCATCCCTCAGCTGCTTGCCCAGAGCGTCCGGCTGAATGATGTAGTACTGAATATTGATTTCTGCGCGGGCTGAGCGGATATCCGCGAACAATGCGGCGAACTTCTGGTGGCCGTCACTGTAAATGACAATATCATTATCGTTAGATAACAAGCCGTGCGACGAGCGGATATTCATGTTGATGAGCTGGGCATAGTTCTGCAGCAGCTGCGACCTGTCATCCGCCCCTTCCGCAAAAGCTGCCAGCTGCTTGTCCGCTTCAGCCTGGACATATTCCTGCTCTTCGATGAAGAGCTTGTAGAAATTCTTCTTTTTGAGATTACGCCCGAAAAAGATATACAAGACAAATCCCAGTATCGGGATGAAAAACAGCACCATCAGCCAGGCCCAGGTATACCCGGCCTCCCTGCGCTCAATGAACAGAAAGCCCAGGGCCAGAATGATGTTAATGAGGGTGACGACTGTGGTTAGACTTGCAAACTCCATGCTCTTTCCCCTTTCCTCTCTGTCTCTCTCTGCTGCCTAAAAGTCCTCCAGCACCTTGGACCTGTCGCCATGAATCCTGTCCAGGTGCTCCTCTCCCCAGTAGCATAACAGATCCAGCGCGGGCTTCAGCCCCCAGCCGTAGGAAGTCAGCTCATACTCCACTCTGGGCGGAATCTCCTGGTAAATGGTCCGCGAGATAATCTCATCGCTCTCCAGACCCCTTAACTGGGCGGTCAGCACCTTCTGGGTTAAGCCGGGAATGAGCCGCAGCAGCTCGGAGGTGCGCTTCTGTCCGGTCATCAGATGGTAGATAATTAGCGGCTTCCACTTGCCGCCCATCACTTCGAGCGCTGCCTCCACGCCGACTCTATACTTTTTGGGAACGCTATCGCCACTCTGTTCAGTCATTGCTTCTGCCTCCGTTATGTAGGGTACCTCAATGTTCCTATGGAACATACACCTTCCTATAGAACAGCAAAGTGCGTACTTCCGCATTATTTTATTCCTGTATATAATAGCATCAGCCAAGGAACATGGCTACAAACCTGCTGTTAAGAAAGGTAGTGAAGATACCAGCATGAGCATATTAATCGTCGTATCACACCCGAGACAGGATTCCCTGACCTTCCAGGTCGCCCGCCGTTTCGCAGAGGGGCTTACCGCAGCCGGACACGGCTATGAAATATTGGATTTGCATGGGATAGGGTTTGACCCTGTCCTGCAGGGAAGGGAAGAACTCCATATGACCGCAGGTGAACAGGAACAACCCTATTCACCTGAACTAGAGCGGGAAATGGAGCGGGTGCGGCAGCATGACGGTCTGGCATTTGTGTTTCCACTGTGGTGGTGGCATCTGCCGGCCATGCTGAAGGGGTATATCGACCGGGTGGTGAACAACAGGGTTGCCTACGGCACAAATAACTTACATGGTTATCGTGCCGTATGGCTGGCTCTGGCAGGCGTAACAGAGGCGCAGATGAAAAAGCGCAGCTATGATGAAGCAACCGCCCGTCTGCTTAACGTGGGAATTGCCGATTATTGCGGAATCACGGACTCCAGAGTAGAATTCCTCTACGATACTGCTAGTTCCGCACCCGGACATCGTGAGGCATTGCTCGAACAGGCCTATCAGGCGGGATTACATTATGGCAAGGGGAAAACTGACAAATCGCAGGAATAAGGGAGATCACAGAGTCACATCAAATTCATTCACATAAACGGCGTTGCCCGTCACTTCTATAGTATTGCCGTTGTCCGACACGGACACTCTGACTCTGCCGTCCCTGCCGATCTCTTGGCCCTGCTCGATCAGCAGCTCGAAGGAGGGGGCTTGTCCGCCGATGTACCTGGAATAATAAGCCCCCATCACCCCAGAGGCTGTGCCTGTAACCGGGTCCTCAATAGTCCCTGAGAAGGGGGAGGAGAAATGGCGGGCATGCATATGCGCCTCAGGATCATTCGTCTCCAGGCAGAACGGGTGAATGGACGAGCGGGGCATCTCCTTCAGCACCTCTGGAAACCGCTTGTTGTCAGGCTGCATCCGGGTGAAGGCATCAAGGCTTGTAATCGGGACCAGTAAGGTCCACGTTCCAGTGCTGCCGTACATGGTCGGCAGGGTCTGATCAATATCACCGGGCTCAAGGCCGATCGAGCGGGCCAAGTCCTCAAGTGATCCTTTAAAAGCTTCAAACTGCGGACTGGCCTGCCTCATCGTCATATAGAGTTCGCCGCTATCTTCTGTGATGCGGATAGGCATAACTCCTGCCTTGGTCTCGATGGTTAACTCTTTTTTGTCCCCCAGCATCCCCTTGGTCTTCAGGGCATACAACAACGCCATGGTCCCGTGACCGCAGAGATTAATCTCATGCCCCGGCGTGAAATAACGGATTCTGAGATCCGCCTGGTTGGATTTTAACGGAAACGCCGTCTCATTGAAACCCACCTTCGCTGTAATCTCCTGCATTTGCTGCTCTGTAAGACCCTCGCTGTCCAGGACAACCCCTGCCGGGTTCCCTTTGTTCGGAATACTGCTGAATGCATCGTAATGATAGACTTTGATGTTCTGCACACCTGCACCGCCTGTCTTTTTTGAGTATTATGTTAGCATAAATTAATAGAATGTGAATTTAAGATATTTAGGCATTATGATTATCCCGCAGAAATTCTACAGTCAGCGCAGAGAACTTCTCAGGTTCTTCTATAAAAGGCAGGTGGCGGCCGTCCGGGAATATTATTTTCGTGGAACGTCTGATGCCTTTGTGCAGAATTTCTGCGGTCTCTCTATTGTATGGGTGGTCCAATGCGCCAATGAGGATAAGAACTGGTTGAGCAATCTCCGCTAATCTATGAATGGCATAAGGCTTGGGGACGCGCGATAGGCTTGGAGGGAACCGACAGAAGTTGCCGGGATTCCGCACATTGTCTATCGTTTTCTGTCTGGCCTTTTCTTTTGTTGCCGCAGGGAAGTAATAGTCCCAATAAGAATTAGCGATAAAATGGTCAATAGCTTGTTCAGCACCCTTCAGCCTGACCTGAATATGCTGTTTGATCCCCTGCCATAGCATCCTGGCGGGATAGCTGCGGCCGCTGACCGAAGGGGCTGCCAGAATGAGGCGGTCCACATAGCCTGGATAGACCAGCGTGAAATCGGTGGCTACGCTGCCGCCCAGGGATGAACCAACTAGAGTTACTTTTGTGAGGCCAAGGGTGTCCAGCAGCAGCTTCAGGTCCTCTACATGAGAGAACGAAGCGCGGGGAGTGTCCGAATGTCCGTAGCCCCGCAGATCATAGCCGATAACATCGTGGCTGGTGGAGAACCTCTCCATCTGCTCCTCCCATATCCGGTGGTCATTATAATTGCCATGGATGAAAACAACAGGCTCGCCGCTACCTTTTCTCTCATGAAACAGAGCTCCGCCTTCTACCTCTATGTATCCCGGACTCAACAACCACCCTTCGCCCCGTCCCTTCATAGCAGATCTGCCTTGTGCAGACTGTCTTCAATGATCGACCGCAGCACCTCAGAGACGGAATAGTCACCTCTGCCGCAGCTACGGTCAATTTCATTCCAAACTTCCTGCGGCAACGTCAGCGAGATTTTGCGCGTAACACCGATTGGTTTGCGGCCGGCACCTCTGCGTGCCCCGCCCTGTTTGCTTACCTTATTCACGCCGGTTGACACTTGGTTATCCTCCATCATTTATCACCCGCCATTATCATTACACATCGTGATGGCATGTTCAATTTATGCTACCTTAATCAAAACGCATACACCCGGTGCATGGATGCTATGCGTGCCCAATGTGGTCGGTTTTTCGATGACATACAAAAAAAACAGCAACGAACCTCGCCCTAAAGCGGACGATATCCGTTGCTGCAATCATAAAAAGCTATACGATTTGTCTATTCTGTTGTCTACTCAGCCGCATCTTGCTTCCCCAGCCAAGCCAACTCCGCCATCGCCCGCAGCGGGCCGCGAATGCCTGCGGCCACTTCCCCTTCGGTCTGTGCTTCCGGCTTGTCGCTCCAGATGGAGAAGGTGGTGCCAACCAGTTCGCGCGGGTAGGCTCCCGTGTATTCCTGTTTGGCTTCACCGGTGCGGTTCGGGAACAGTCCGGGATGCCAGGAGGCGCGGATTTTCTCAGCTGTCGGATAAGTGTAGCCTGCATGTTCGCCCAGCACGTAATACAAGTAGCCGTCGTTGTAGTTGATCACCTGATGCCCCTTGGCGAGGATGTCCTCCACCGGGGCCATCATCGGGTGCCACTTCGTCCAATATGTGATC
The DNA here is from genome assembly GCF_038002365.1 of Paenibacillus sp. FSL P4-0338. NCBI lineage: Bacteria > Bacillati > Bacillota > Bacilli > Caryophanales > Paenibacillaceae > Paenibacillus > Paenibacillus sp. FSL P4-0338. Next base: position 3,017,457 of record NZ_JBBOCG010000001.1, read on the forward strand.
TGAATAGACGGCTTGGGCGCGACCCGCTGGGTCTGATCCGCACGGTACAGGCCATCATTCCAGGCGCGGACCGTCCAGCCCATCGACTCCAAATGTTCAGCGACTTCATTAAGGTAATCAATATACGTGTCCACACCCGTGCCGCCGCTGATGTTCAACACATTCCGGGCATACTCCGCGAGCTGCGGATACTTATCGAACTCCGCGAAGTTGATGAATTCATCCCCGCCGATATGAAAAAAGCGGCTGCCGGCAAATAACTCGGCATATTCGTCGATCAGTTCCAGCACGAACCGGCGGGCTGCCGGATTCGTAATATCCAGCGCACCCGGGGCCGCGTTGCCCGCTGCATCCTTGAGCAGCCACTCCGGATGCATCCGGAGGGCCTGTCCCAGATGCCCCGGTGAATCCAATGAAGGGATGATATCCACATGATAACGCTGTGCCTCAAGAATAATCGCCTTTATCTCCTGCTTGGTCAAAGCCTGCTCCGATACCACCTCAGGATGGCTCTCGCTCATCAGCCGGAAGCCCTCGTTCTCGGAGAAATGCAGCTGCAGCGTATTCAGCCGCAGCCGGGACATCTCTCTGATCCGCTCCAGGAGCCAGTCTTCGCTATAGAATTTGCGGCCGATGTCGATATGCAGCGCCCGCTCAGGCATTACGGGATAATCGGTGACTCTACCATAAGGAACGAAGCCGTCATTCGCCAGTCTCTGCAACAGCGTCCGCAGACCATACATCAACGCACGTTCACTTGAGGCGGTGATCTTCGCACAGGCCCCGATGTCAATGACGTAAGCTTCCTGGCTGTCCGGCTTTCCAGTAGCTTCATGTTCCGTCAGTTCAATGACGATATCGCCCGAAGCGGATGCCTCCGTATCCCCGTAAGCAACCGTCATGATCCTGTCAGCAGGTGTCAGAATACCCGCGTATTCCCCCAGAACAATGAAGACCGTTTCGTTCAGAACACTGTTATTATCCGATCTGGCATTGTCCACAATCCGGGTTTTGGACCCGGCAGACAGCCGCCATTGTCCCCCGGATGCTGCCGCAATCTGCTGCTGTACACTGGTGAGCGGGCCGTTATTGGAGGTGCGCCGCTCTAATGGTTCATTCTTATCCATATCCATACCTCCCACCTCTCCCTTCTTCGCGTGGATCAGCGCAGCCGGAGGCCGACCGTTGTAATCTGATGTCCGCCAAGCGGCAGCTTGAGCGAAGCATCTCCTTCAGTCTGAAGCTCTTCACCTTCTGCTTCCAGCACATTCGAAGTATAGAAGGCAGCAACCGGCAGCGCGGATTCCAGCTCCAGCTCGCAAGGCTCAGCCGTCAGGTTGAACCAGCGGAGCAACACATCGCCGCGTTCCTTGTTCAGCTTCATAGAGGAGAAGGCAGCGGTCTTGCTACTCCAGCGAACAGCCGAATACACAGCGGGAATTGTCCCCGCATGAACCTCTGCCTGCGCAAAGGTCCAAGGAATCTGGAATTGGTATGCAGCCGCAGTGGTACCGGAAGTTACGGCATCCCCGCTATGTGGCAGGAGCAGCAGATCTGCTGTTTGCTCTCCCAGACACTGGGCTTCCGGTGTAGGGAACCAGCCCCAGTCGCCCATCTCGCCGACACTTCGGAGCAGCGTCACGGCGATTGTACCACGGCCATCCCGCAGAATCTCGTATTCGTGTAATCCGAGATTAGCGACTGTCAGGCCTGCATTGTCCCCGGCAACATCCACGAAGCACTGCTGATGCTGGGCATTGCTCGGGTTCTGCCATTCCGGTGCCGGCTCATTCGGACGTTCCGCCAGCTCGAACATCGAATCAACAGTGTGCGAGGCTGTAACCAGATCCGCCGGGAAAAGCATCCGCAGGCGGTGGTCCTTAGCCTTATTATCGATGAAGCTCTTCACTTCCAGGCCTTTGCCGCTACGCTCCAGTCTCAAGACCGTCCGCAGCTTAAGGGTTACTGTAGCGGCACTACGTTTAGCCTGCCGTTCCGGGTAATAGACCAATGCCCGCTGCTCTTCTTCCAGCAAGGCATCGGCCGAAGCCGGGATCGCCCAGGCATGGGTGATTTCGATGGAAGCGCGGTATGGCGTATCTTCAATGACAGCGATCTGTGCGTCAAGCCCCAGAGTCGTCAGCGGTACTTCGCCCGCAGGCTGTCTGTACATATACTCATTTCCGATGTCACCAGTATTCTCGTAGACACCGAGGTCTCGGTAGACTTTGCCGCTAGGCTTATGCTCCAGCGTGAAGGAACCGTCAGCCATAACCTCGACCCGCAGCGTGTCGTTCTCCAATACGCGCGCGCCTTGAATCAGCGAAGCCGTGACTGAAGCCACAGCTTGCAGGTTCCCCTCCGAAGCGCTTCTGGCAGCATCGGCTTCCGCGGCAGCCGCCCCAACAGGACGGACCCAGGCATAGGTGCGCAGCCCCAGGGCAGGCACATCCGCCGCCTCGAAGGTCAGCCGCACCTTGCGGCAGCTATACGGCTGGCGGAAGCGGTCATCCGGCAGGTCGTAGCCGAAGGACAGGCCGAGATCCTCTACTGTACAAGGAACCGGCTGGCCTTGTTCATCGACCAGAACCCGTCCGGCCAGGTCCACGGTTTTCATCAACCGGGCATTCTCTTCAAGAGGCAGCCCATCGCGCAGATATTGGCGGGCTGCGTCCAGCTCAACGGTAACCGTACCGGTGCGGCTCCAGCCGCTGGTATTCGTCACCACGAGCGGAAGCGCCTCTTCGCCGTAAGCGGCGAAGCCGGTGGTGTCGACCGCTGCGGTGATCGCCTGCATACTATCCGCTACGATGCCTTCGGCCGTGTGATAGCTCTTGTCGAAGCGGGTGACCATCTCGCGGTGCACCTCATCCACGCTGCAGCCGCAGATGGAATCATGCGGATGGTTCTGCAGCAGCGTCTTCCACGCATAATCCAGCAGATGCTGCGGATACTCTCCGCCGTGCAGCCCCGCGATAACAGCCAACGGCTCGGCTACTTTTTCCAGCATGGCCTGACCGCGCTGGTTGAGCTGCTTCAGGTACACGCGGGCAGAAGCGGTATTAACCAGCGTTCCCCAGCCGTCCGTGCGCTGGCTCCGAAGTTCTCCCTTCACTGTAGACAGGCTGCGGCCAGCCAATGAAGCTTCCACTGCCTTGATATAGTCCGGGAAGTTCGAGTGAACGAAGGCGACCTCCGGGTGCAGCTTCTCTGCTGTGCGGATCGCCTCCGGCAGGTCAGTCTGCAGCGGCTGGTGATCGCAGCCGTTCATGAACAGCAGCTGATCGGTCGCTGCATACTGCCGGGCATCGCCCAGCTTACGCTCCCAGAAGCGGCGGGCCTCCTCAAGCTCCACCGGAACCTCATTCCCGTTGGAATACCAGTTGGCGAACAGGATGCCCAGCACCTGCGAGCCGTCCGGCCCTTCCCAGACCAGCTCCGAGAACGAGGATTCATAGCCGTCATCCGAGACCATATTGTTGAAGCCCGTCGGCTTCACGCCGCGTCCGAAGAACGCGTTGGTAATGCCGGCCTGCTGCATAAGCTGCGGAATCTGTCCGGTCAGGCCGAAGGTGTCCGGGAAATAACCAATTTTGGACACTTCACCATAGACTGCCGCATCCTGATGTCCCAGCTGTAAGTTACGCACATTGGCTTCCGGGCTGGTCAGGAACGCATCCTGAAGAATGTACCAAGGTCCGATAAATATCCGGCCCTCCCGGATATGCCGTATCAGCCGCTCCCGGTTCTCCGGGCGGACCTGCAGATAATCCTCGATGATAATCGTCTGCCCGTCGAAGAAAAAGCTGCGGAAGTCCGGGTTCTGCTCCAGCGTGTCCAGCAGCGTATCCACGAGCTGAATCAGCCGGATGTGATGGCGCTCATAAGGCAGATACCATTCCCGGTCCCAGTGCGTATGCGAGATAATATGTGCCGTCTGTTGTTTGGTCATAACCGGTTACCCCTCAATCTCCAGCGGATATTCATCCATATAGCTGATCAGCTCATCCACGGTTGTGAACGCCAGACCCGTCACCGTATCCGCACAGCCGTAGTAGATGGCAATCCGTCCGGTAGCCGCATCGGTCAGTGCCGCGCAAGGGAACGTCACGTTCGGCACATCGCCCACACATTCATATAGCTCTTCCGGGCCGAGGATGTAGTTGCGCGAACGCGCTTTTACCTTCCAAGGCTGTTCCAGATCCAGCAGCGCTACCCCCATGCGGTAGACGAACCCGTTGCAGGTGTTGATAACGCCGTGATAGATCAGCAGCCAGCCCTTGTCCGTTTCAATCGGAATCGGTCCAGGACCAATCTTCTTGGACTGCCACGCGGAAGCATCACCGTCAACCGTACCCATCACATAGCGGTGCTTACCCCAGAAGGTCAGGTCAGGACTCTCACTGTAAAAAATATCGCCAAACGGCGTATGCCCCGTATCACTAGGACGGCTAAGCATCGCATAGTTGCCGCCGATCTTGCGCGGAAGCAGCACCCCGTTGCGGTTGTACGGCAGGAAGGCATTCTCCAGCTGGTGGAAGGTTTTGAAATCGAATGTATACGCCAGGCCAATCGTCGGCCCGTGATACCCGTTGCACCAGGACACATAATAACGGTCGTCAATCTTGCAGACGCGTGGATCATAGCGGTACTCGCGCTTGGTGATCTCTTCATCACCCTCGAATACGATTGGCTCATGGTTGATTTTCCAATTCACGCCGTCTTCACTGAAGCCCGCGAAGATATCCATGCTGACCGACCGCGAGTCACAGCGGAACACCCCTGCGAAGCCGCCTTCAAACGGAATGACTGCCGAGTTGAACACACTGTTCGAGTTCGGAATGGCGTTGCGCGGAATGATCGGGTTGGCGGAATATCTCCATACTGGGGAATTCGTGCCCTCAGGCTTCTCCTGCCAAGGGATGTTCGGTAGTGCTTCTCCAATAATTGTACTCATGATCTGGTCTCCTTTATCTGTGTAAAAGTATGTTTGTGTTAGAGAATGCCTTCCTTCAGCGCCCGCAGGATCAACTGCGAGAACAAGCTGTTCGACCAGGCGAACCACTTGCGGGTGAACACGGACGGATCGTCAGCGTGGAAGCCCTCATGCATATAGCCGGTATCGGCATCGGTTGCTTCCAGCATGGCGATAACCGCTAGCCGCTCTTCCTTGCTGTTTGCAGTAATGCCCTGCATCGACAGTGCCATATGCCAGATGTAGCCCGCAGGGGTATGAGGACTGCCGATTCCCTTGGCGGCCTTGCCCTCGAAGTAGAACGGATTCTCCTTGCTCAGCGCGAAGCGTCTCGTATTCTGGTAGACCGGATCGTCATTGTTCAAATAACCCAGGTACGGAATGGACATTAGGCCCGGTGTTCCGGCATCATCCATCAGGCTGTAATTGCCATAACCGTCTGTCTCGTACGCGTAGATCGGTCCGAATTCCGGATGGCGGTAGGTGCCGTACAGCTTGATGCCGTGATCGACCTCCTGCTCCAATTCCTTCAGCTCAGCCAGGAAATTCAGATCCCGGAAGACCCACTCGGCAAAATCCTGCATCTGCCGCAGCGCCACCACAGCGAACATGTTCCCCGGAATGTTGTAGTGGAAATCGCAGGCGTCATCGCTGGAGCGGAAGCCGGACCAGATCATGCCGGTGTAATTCACAGGCATCCCAAGGCCGCCGTTACGGATGGAATCCTCTATAATCCCGTTATTCCGCGTGAAACGGTACGGGGACTCTTCGGTATGATGCTGCTCGCGCTTGAACAGGTCGGTGATGACGCGCAGCATTTTTTTGAAATCGGCGGTGAAGAAATCAGTCTGCTTCGTCTCTTCCCAATAAGCATGGGCCAGGCGGATTACGAAGCACAGCGAGTCGATCTCGAATTTGCGCTCCCACACCCAGGGCGACATCTCCGTCACATCGGCGGCATTCCAGTGCCAGTCATTGGCCGACTCATTGAACGCGTTGGCGTAAGGATCAATCAGCACATACTCGGTATGGCGCTTGATCAGCCCGCCGATAATCCGCTGCAGGTCAGCATCTTCCGCGGCAAAAGGCACATAATGAATGACCTGCTCCACCGAATCGCGCAGCCAGCAGGCGGGGATGTCCCCCGTAATGACAAAGGTGGTTCCGTCATCAAGCAGCTTGGTAGTGGTCTCCAGTGTATTCGGGAAGCAGTTGCGGAACAGGCGCTGCAGCTTAGGCCGGTGGGCCAGCTTCGCTTCGGCATCGGCCAGCACGGCCTGAATGGATGACGGCAGCGTAAGCTCCGGCATCTCAATGCGGGGAAGTCTGAATTGTTCCAAGGTAGTAGTCTCCTTCTCGCTTAATCTATAGTAGGATGAATAATCTTAATCGTCTTAATCTCGAATGGATGGAAGTCTAGCGTCAGCACGCCGTCTTCATCCGGCAGCAACTCTGTCTCTTCCTCCAGTGCATTGGACAGATAGATAGCGGAGTGCGGCAGCGGCCAGCTGATCCGAACGGTCTCGCGTCCCCCGGCTGATTCATACAGCCGCAGGATACTGCCCTTACCATCTTCCGCCAGCTTGACGGTATCCAGCACCACCTGCTTCCCTTCATAGGGAAGGAAGGAGCCGGTGGACGGATGCTGTCCCGCACTCGCCTCGCAGGCTACCGCGTAGGAAGCATGATTCAACTCAGCGGCCTTGCGCTGGGTATGCGCCGAACGCCAGTCTCCGGTATGCGGGTAGAGCGAATAGGTGAATTCATGCTCTCCCTGATCGGCCGAATGATCCGGCCAGCGCGGTGCGCGCAGCAGGGACAAACGGATGGTGCTACCCTGCGTGTCATAGCCGTATTTGCAGTCGTTCAGCAGGCTGACACCGTAATCATGCTCCGACACATCGGCATAGCGGTGCCCGCAGACCTCATACTGCGCCTGCTCCCAGCTGGTGTTACGGTGCGTAGTCCGCTCCAGTGCGCCGAACGGAATCTCATACGTAGCCTTGCTGGTCACTACATCAATCGGGAAGCCAACCTTCAGCAGCTTGTGGGCTTCGTGCCACTCGACCTTCGTCTTGAAGTCAATCCGCTTGTCGGTGTGGTACAGGATCAGCTCCTGCTGGATTTCCGATTGGCCTAGACTCCAGCGGAAGAACAATACATCGCAGACAGGACCTGTGGACAGCAGCCGCTTCTCCAGCAGTACCGCTGCTCCGGCAGGTTGCTCCTCATAACGGCTGTCGATATCCCAGGCATCCCAGAGAATCGGACGGTCATGGAAGAAATGCAGCCGGTTCAGCGCTTCCCCGGACTTCACAATCTCACGCCCGGCTTCCTTGTCATACAGGCTGATAATTTCGCCCAGCTCGTTGAACTGGAGCTGGTAGTAACCGGTCTCCCAACGATCTTCGAACGTATCGGAGTTCGCCGCAGAGATTGAGTTATTGCCTGCATCCGATGCGTCTGCCCCCTGCGCCTCTTCCCGCAGCCACACGGTTGCATACCCGAATGCCGGAACCTCCGGCACCCGCACACGCAGCACCGTTTGCTTGCCTTCTGTAGTCAGCTCTGCCGGAAGCCGTGTTCCGTTCCCGTCATAGACGGCGACAGTAGCAGGCACCACTTCAGAGCCAACCGCAAGCTCGGTTACCATATCCCGGGTCCAGCCCAGACCGTTCAGGATGACATAAGGCTGTCCCTCTCCACGGGTATCAATAGCCGATACGGCAGCCTCCATGACGGACTTCAGGCAGCTCTCCCCAAGGATGAAGATATTCTTGTATTCCTTGTCCGAAGTCTCATAGACCTCAGGAATCGACGAGCCGGGGATAATATCATGGAACTGGTTCAGCAAAATCATCTTCCAGCCTTCATGCAGGGCTTCCCCTACCTCTTCCCTCCGCTGCGGTGTCAGCCCGTGTCCAGCCAGCGTCTGCCATAGCTCAGCTTCCCGGTACAGAATCTCGGCCTTGCGGTTATTGCGCTTGTTCCGTGCATGGGTCGTATAGGTCCCCCGGTGCAGCTCAAGGTATAGATCGCCCTGCCAGACCGGCAGCTCAGGTGCAGCCTGCTCGATGCCTGCGAAGAAATCTGCCGCCGTGCTGTAGCTAGAGGCAGGTTGACCTACCATCAGCTCTGAACGCGACAGGTATTCCAGCATCTCCCGCGTCACGCCGCCACCGCCGTCGCCGTGCCCGTAGAGCAGCATTTGCTCGCTGTGAACGGCTTTTTGGCGGTAGGACTGCCAGTGCTCATGGATATCCTTCGGCAGCGTATTCTCATTCACGCCATGGTTCATATAGGATAATAGCGCTGTCCCGTCGATTCCGACCCAGTGGAACAGATCATACGGGAACAGGTTCGTGTCATTCCATCCAAGCTTCGTGGTCATGAAGTAACGGACCTTGCCGTGCTTCAGAATCTGCGGCAGGGAGGCGCAATAACCGAAGGTGTCCGGCAGCCATTCAATCTCGGACTGCTGGCCGAACTCCTCCTGGTAGAAGCGCTGTCCGTACAGCATCTGCCGCATCAGCGATTCCCCGCTCGGGATATTCAGATCCGGCTCGACCCACATGCCCCCGACCAGCTCCCAGCGGCCTTCCTGAATCCGTGCCTTCACCTTCGCGTACAGCTCAGGATCATTGTCCTTCAGATAAGCGAACAGCTGCGGCTGGCTCTGGGCATAGCGGTATTCCGGGTACTCCTCCATCAGCGCATGTACGCTCGAGAAGGTCCGGCTGGTCTTGCGCACCGTCTCCCGGGCAGGCCATAACCAGGCGATGTCGATATGCGACTGCCCGATCATATGAATGAAGCCCTCGCTGTTGCCGCCGATGGTCTTCACTTTTGCCACCAGTTCCTGCTCGATTGCCTCTATCCCCTTGCCAGCCTGCGAAACGTCAGTCCCCAAATTCACATAAGCATCCATCGCCTGATGCAGGGCCTCCAGCATGCGAACGCGCCGGAAGTCCTGCTCCGGCAATAGCAGCATCGAATCCCGGACGACGGTAACTGTGTACATCAGCGATTGTACAGGCAGGTTCACTCTGACCAGCGCTGCGGTAATCGACCGGACCGGCGGCTGAATGACCGCTTGTTTATTCAATGGGTCATCCGGCTCAGGGATCGGATCATAGAGCTCAATCTCAATCTCCGGGTGTCTGCCGCCCGTCTCCGGATTCAGGGAAGCATAGGTATGATTGCGGTCAATCCCCTGCTGGGAGGCTCCGTTCACACGCAGCAGCCCTTCGCCGCCGGAGTGGAAGATCAGCCCGGTATCCTTATCGGTCCAGTCCGCCGGGATATCCAGGGTGGTGCGGAAGTAATAGGTGGTGCCTTGCACGCTCGGAAATAATCCGAACGACTCGCTGCCCGAATAAGGCTGTGCTTCGTCATAGTGTCCCGGCTGCCGGTAGATGGTGGAGAAGACCTTCCAGTCATCAAGCACCCGGTATTCCAGCCACTGCTGCTGCGAGCATTCACGAATGAACCGGTTAATCCGTTCGATGTTTATCTGCTCCATCTTTAGTCCTCCGTAACCGTAAGATCTATATTCAGCGTGTCATTCACATTCCTGCCGACACCGATGCGGAAGCTTCCCGGCTCGACCACCAGCTTGTAGTCTGTCCCGATATAGCTCAGATGCTCTGCATTCAGTGTGAAGCTCACCTTCTGCTTCTCTCCCGGCTCCAGTACGATTTTGCGGAAGCCCTTGAGTTCCTTGGCCGGTCTAGTCACCTTGCTGACCAGATCGGAAATATATAGCTGCACGACCTCCGCACCGCTGCGGGAGCCTGTATTCTCTACTTCCACTGTAACCTCAGCCGTTCCGTCAGTCCCGATCACCGCAGGCTCGACCTGTAGTCCGCTATAGCTGAATTCGGTGTAGCTGAGTCCAAAGCCGAACGGATAACGCGGCTGCGAATTCCCTTCCAGATAGCGGACTCCCCGGGAACGTTTGCCTAAGTAATACACTGGCAATTGTCCTACATCCTCAGGGAGAGAGAGAGTCAGCCTGCCGGACGGATTGACATCGCCGAACAGAATATCCGCAATGGCGTGGCCGCCTTCCTGCCCTGGATACCAGGCTTCGAGAATGGCATCTGCCTGCTCATCGATCCAAGGTTCAGCAATGGGACGCCCGTTGATATACACGACGACTACCGGCTTACCGAGTGCCTTCAGCTCCTTCATCAGCTCCAGCTGAACACCGGACAGATGAAGCGACATGCGGTCGATGCCTTCGCCGCAGTCCATATCGCTAAGCGCATTCTCCGTCACCTTCGAGGCTCCGGTCCGCAGATCGATGCTGCCTTCGCCGAAATCACGGGCGCTTGACCCGCCCAGAGCCAGTACAACGATATCTGCTTCGGCAGCTACCTTACGTGCAAGCTCAAAGCCCTCTGTGGAGCTGTCCTTGATCCGGCAGCCCGGCGCATAACCTACCTGCTCCGGCTGCGCGGCAAGCTTGGCCCGTATTCCGGCCAACACTGTAACCACACGGTCACGCGGCTGCGGAGAGGTGTAATCGCCAAGCTGATTGTAGCCAATATCCGCATTTGGCCCGATAACCGCAACTGTCCCCTTGTCCTTAGACAACGGAAGCACTCCGTTATTCTTCAGCAGTACAATTCCCTCTGCCGCCACACTGCGCGCCAGCTCTGCATGCTCTGCGCTGCCAATCACCTGCTCTGCCACATCGGGATCGGCATACGGCTGTTCAAACAGGCCCAGCCGGAACTTCAGCTCCAGCACACGCGCCGCCGCCTGATCCACGAGCTGCTCGTCCAGCCGCCCGGAGCGCAGCGCCTCCAGCAGATATCCGCCGAACATGACGCCGGACATCTCCATATCAATTCCGGCAGTAAGCGCCTGCACCGCAGCATCCTCTCCGCTGTCCGCTGTATCATGACCCGAGGCCAGCATATCGATGGCACCGCAATCGGTAATAACCATGCCCTTGAAGCCCCATTCGCCGCGCAGAATCTCTTCAAGCAGCTCCCGGTTCGTGGTACAAGGCACGCCGTCAATCTCGTTATAGGCTGGCATGATGGAGACCGCACCGGCTTCCACTGCTTTGCGGAACGGGTACATATCGACCTCCAGCAGCTCCCGCTTGCCGATATGCGCCGGGCCGGCATTGCGGCCGCCCTCCGAGCTGCCATAGGCTACGAAATGTTTGAGAGTTGCTCCCACACTGGACGCGCTGTCAAGCCGTTCGCCCTGTAATCCTTCCACCGATGCTACGGCATATTCACCGATTAAGTACGGGTCCTCCCCGAAGCATTCTTCGGTCCGGCCCCAGCGCGGATCACGTACCACATCCAGCACAGGGGAATAGGTCACGGCTCCGCCCTGCGCCCGGGTCTCCCGTGCTACTGCCCGGGACATCTCCCGGTAGAGGTCCACATTCCAGGTGCTGCCGATCAGCAGCGGAACCGGGAATACCGTGGCCCCGATGGCCATGTGTCCATGCGAGCATTCCTCACCGATCAGGAGAGGAATACCCAGTCTCGAATGCTCCAGCGCATAACGCTGAATCGAATTCACAGCCTCTGCTCCGGCCCGTGCATCCAGCCCGCTCTCCAGCGTAACACCTGTCCAGGGATCGGCCCGCAGGGTTCCGTATAAGGCGCCGACGCCGCCTTCGCGGATCTGGCGTTTGAAGTCTTCCGTCAATTCTATCGTTCCATCTGTATGATTATAGGTCTGCCATCCGAACAGCTGCACCAGCTGGCCGACCTTCTCTTCCGGCGTCATCAGCCCAAGCAGATGCTCTGTCCGCTCCTTGACGGGCTGTGTACGGTCTCTATATAACATCCTGGCTCCACCCTCTCCTTTGATCTTAATCTATATATCTCTTACTCCTTAACCGCCCCAACAGTAAGACCCTGAATGAAGTAACGCTGGAAGAACGGATATGCGAAGATAATCGGTCCGGTTGCCAGCACCACCATCGCCATACGCGAGGTATCCTGCGGCATGGAGCGGAGGGCCTCCAGACTTAGCGAGCTGTTCTGCGAGTTCTGCAGAATGAACTGCATACTGGTCTCGATCCGCATCAGCATCGACTGCAGCGGCACCAGGTTCGGATTGTCAATATAGAGCAGCGCGTTGAACCAGTCATTCCAGTACCCCAGGGTGCTGAACAGGCCAATTGTAGCGAGACCCGGTAAGGACAGCGGCAGCACAATTCCGAGGAAGGTTCGGAACTCTCCGGCGCCGTCGATTTTGGCCGACTCGATCAGCGCATCCGGCACACTGGTAATATAGAAGGTACGCAGAATCATAATGTAAAAAGCATTCACCGCCAGCGGCAGCACCAGCGCCCAAATGCTGTCCTTCAGGCCCAGCATCTGTGTTACCACAATATAGGTCGGAACCAGACCGCCGTTAAACAGCATGGTGAAAAAGGAAAAAAACGCGAAGAAATTGCGGTATTTGAAGCTTTTACGTGAAATGGCATAGGCATAAAGTGAAATAATAAGCAGGCTGACAATCGTACCAATGACGGTTACCGCAATGGTCACTCCGTACGAACGGAGCAGCGTGTCCCCTGAGCTAAATACATATTTGTAGGCTTCCAGACTCCATTTGGCCGGAATTAACCGGTAGCCGTCCCGCGCAAGCGCCCCTTCGTCCGTGAACGAGATGAGGACAACGAACAGGAACGGGAAGATACACAGGATGGCAAAGCCTCCGGCGATACAGTTGAAGATGGTACTCAGCACCGGCGACAGCCGATGGAAATCGCGCGATTTCGCAACGTTAGCAGACATTTGGATGACCTCACTTTCCTTCATTTTCCCTAGAATAATGCACTGTCCTTATCGAATTTGCGCACGATGTAATTAGAGGTAAGAACCAGCACGAACCCGACCACTGATTGATATAAGCCCGCAGCCGTACTCATTCCGATCTCGCCGGTAGTCTTAAGTCCACGGTACACATACGTATCGATGACGTTAGTCACGCTGTAGAGCGTCCCCGAATCTCTCGGCACCTGATAGAACAGCCCGAAGTCGGCATAGAAAATCTTCCCGATCGCAAGCAGCGTCATAATGATAATGATCGGCTTCAGCATCGGCAGCGTGATACTGCGGATCTGCTGGAGCTTACTGGCTCCGTCGATCATCGCGGCTTCGTACAGGGATTTGTCTATACCCATAATGGCGGCGAGATAGACCACGCTGTTATAGCCGACGGCCTTCCAGAGGAATACGAATATAATAATGAACGGCCAGTATTTCGATTCTGAGTACCAGGAGATATTGCTGCCGAACATGGAGTTAAGCAGGCCCCGCTCCGAGCTCAGGAAGGCGAACGCGAAGTATCCCACAACGACCCAGGACAGAAAATACGGCAGGAACATGCCTGTCTGATAGAACTTGGCCAGCTTCTTATTGGCAATCTCGGACAGCACCACCGCCATCAGCACCGACAGGATCAGGCCCAGACCGATGAAGGCTATGTTATATAAAAGAGTATTGCGTGTGATCAGATAGGCATCATTGGTGCTGAACAGAAACTTGAAGTTATCCCAGCCGACCCACTTGCTGTTGATGATGCTGGCCCAGAAGCCATCCCGGCTGAAGCGGTACTCCTTAAACGCAATAACCGTACCCACCATCGGCAGGTAAGAGAAGAATAAAAACCACAGCGTGCCCGGCAGAACCATAAACAGCAGCACTTTGTTTCTCAATACATCTTTGGCGGACTTTCCTATTTTCCCCATACTTCTAGTTCCTCCTATGCCGGAAAATTCTTATATTTACAAAAAAGATCGGGCCAAGTCTAATCACCCGCCCGATCCTCTAATAGAATGCTACTTATTATTCGCTGCTTTCCAGGCGTCAATCTGTGTTTGAGCTTCGGCAATAATTTTATCCAGACCGGCAGCCTTCAATTTCTCGTTAGCCTTGGTCAGGTACTCTTCCGAATCTACAGATCCGGTCATCAGCGGTGCCCAGAATTCTTCCTTCACGTTCTGAACGGCGGCGATTTCATTTGTCACCTTGGACGTATCGAAGTTGAAGCCAAGCAGCGGTGCGTTGATACCGGCATCATTGAACTTCTTGAATTCTTCCCATTTGTTCTCAGGGTCGCCTTCGTTCAGATAGTTGATCATGATGTTACCCAGGGAGAAGGTAGGCATATCATAGTTCTTAGCATCCGGGAGGTTCTTGATCATGTTGTCGCTGATCTTCTCGTAATGTACGCCTTCGAGCCCGGAGTCAATCATGTTGCGCAGCTTAGGATCTGTGTTGAGCAGGTTCAGGAATTCCATCGCTTTCTCAGGATACGCGGAGTTGGCGGAGATGGCTTGCATGGAGCCCATTACGGACCAGTTATAGATATAAGGCTGGCTGGCTGGTGTGGACACCACCGGATATCCGTAGCTTACGGACCACAGATTGTCGGCCATCGGCTGGGTGGATGCACGGTCAGTGAACCATTTGCCTGCTTTGTACAAGTCATCTACCGACGAGGTAGTCGCTACTTCAGGGGAGATATAACCCGCCTGATAGAATTTGCGGACCGTCTTAAGCGCTTCCTTGATCTCAGGAGTTTCCAGGATGTTGACCACTTTGTAATCCTTGGTGTCCATATAGACAGCCATCGGCATCTTCTCGATCACATAGTCAAACGGCATAATCGGCATGAAGTCCTTGACCATCGCGTAAGGAGTGATTCCAGGCTCGTTTTCCTTGATCGTTTTGAGCAGCGGCTCCAGATCCGCCATCGTCTTCACGCTGGTCAGATCCAGCTTGTATTTGTCGAGCAGCTCTTTATTGAAGCGGAAGACCTCTTGAGCCGGAAGCTCTTTGTTCGCAGGAATCGCATAATTGTGGCCGTCTACCTTGGAGCCTTCCAGGAAGGCCGGGTCAATCGTATCCACAATGCCCTTGCCCTGATTCTTCAGCAGATCATCGAGCTGCAGGAAGGCACCCTTACGTGCATTCTGCACATAATCGAAGGCCCAGGAGGAGGTGAACAGGATATCCATCGGCTCACCGGAAGCTGCCATAACCTGCATTTTTTGCGTATAGTCGCCGAAGTCGAGCATTTTGATATCCAGTGTTGCGTTGATTTTCTCAAGTGTGTATTTATTGACTTCTGTGAGCACCTTGTCCATATCTTTCTGCGGTGGCCCGATCGTGTACCAGATCAGTTCCACAGGTTTCTCTGTAGCCTCCGAGGCTTTGTTGCCGCCTGAAGCTGCTTCTCCGCCTGCATTGTTCTTACTGTTTCCCCCGCACGCCGTTAGCGCCAGTGAAACGGTTAAAAGCGTTGTCAACAACAAGGAGAAGTGTTTCTTTTTCTTACTCATTTGCCGTACCCCCTTTTAATTAGCTGTCTGGTCTTTCAGGCTTACCGGATCTTTCCGGCTGCTGCTTTCCTTGAGCTATACCTTAACTTTATAAGATGAAAGCAGTTTCAAATAGAAGAGAAACTATAGTTTTTCAGGTATGAAATAAAGAAAATAAGCTTACCTGCAAAGGCAGGTTATTGATCTTTTACAAGGGCTGTAATGTTCTGGCGAGAAATCAATGAATACGTTATCAACGTGAATACTCTTCTTTCCTGTAACGCACAAGAGGGCTGCCTCACAGCAGCCCCTTGAATTCCGTCGGCGAGATGCCGACATATTTCTTGAATTGCTTGTAGAAATAGCCCATTTCCCAATAGCCCACATTCCTGGCGATCTCCTGAACCTTCAGGTTCGTCGAACGGAGCTGCTCCTTGGCCTTATCGATCCGGTAGCGGTTCATATACTCCGCAAACGATTCGCCAGTCATCTTATGGAACAGCTGTCCCAGATACACCGGATGAATGTTGAACATGAAGCCCAGCTTCTTCAGCGACAGATCCTCACTGTACGATTTCGCGATATAATTCAGCACCTGGTTCACCACCGGACTCTTCAGCTCCCGGTCCAGCAGTTCGATGATACTCTCTGAGGTCTGCCGGAGTGCAGCGGACAGTGCAGGCAGCGAGTTCGCCCGGCGGATCGCCGTCAAGGCCTCGGCAATACATTCCCGCTCCGTTTCACTGCGGATATCCTTGATCAGCACCCGGAAGAAAAGAATCCATTCCAGCGAGATCTCCTCCAGCATCGCTGGCGTTAACCCGTCCATACTTGGGGCTGCAAAATATAGATCCAGTTGCTCCGACAGCCCCGCCACATTCTTAGACATAATGAGCTTGGCGTAATCGCTCCAGTCTTCGGGCAGGACCGATTGCAGATCCTCCTTCCGGTCCCTCAGCTGCTCATAATAGATACTGCTGCGCTCCGGGTGAATCTCCAGGAACTCCTGTGCCTGCTTCGCCTGTTCGTAGCTTGCGGGAGCGGCGTCCACCCCGTACACAGGCGAGCCCACTGCCGAGCGCAGCTTCTCACTGCTGGTGCATAAGCCGTTAATCTCCTCCAGCATGAACGCCATCTCCGCCGCACCGGCAGAGGCTTCTTCATAGTTATGTATCAGCACCAGATCATTATCCGAATCCCAGAACATGAAGAACGAAGCCTCTGCCCCGGCCAGATCGGACACCCTCTTCCTGAAGGCATCCGTTGCCGGCTCTACCTGCAGCAGGGCAACCTGCACATAACGGCTGGTGAGCGGCAGGCCGATCAGATTCAGCCGTTCGGAGCGCTCCTGCGGATCAATCTGCCCCCGCAGCCAGCGCAGCAGCACATTATCCTTCAGCACAGAATTCGTATATTCCCACCACTGCATATCCAGCCTGGAGACGTTCAGCTTCTCCACAATCGTCTCCAGCGTCTGCTGGAACTCCTCCAGATTAATCGGCTTCAGCAGATAGTTCTCGATCCCGAGCGACAGGCCTTCCTTCACATACATGAATTCATCGAAGCCGCTCAGCACCACCACCTTCAGATCCGGGCGGAATTCCCGGACGGCACGGATCAGCTCAAGACCGGTCATCACCGGCATGGAGATATCGGTAATCAGAATATCGGCGGGAATCTCCCGCAGCTGCTCCAGCGCTTCCTGCCCGTTCTCCGCCTGCCCCACAATTGTGAGGCCCAGCTCCTCCCAATTGAGTATATCCTGCAGACCGCTCAGAATGAACGGCTCATCATCCACAATAAACACCTTATACATCTGCGCTCTCCTCCTTCAGCGGGTATGGAAAAGTAATCGTAACCACTGTTCCAGTCCCCTCCTCACTCTCCAGCTCTACGCCGTAGGGCTTCCCGTACATCAGTCTCAGCCGCTCATGAATACTGCGCAGCCCGAACGACTCGGACCCGGACAATTCGCCGTGATCCTCCAGCACCTCGCGGAGCCGGGCCAGCCGCTCTTCCGCAATCCCCTTGCCGTTATCCGTAACCTTGACCCGGATATTCTCCAGCTCCGCTGTGATCACAATACGGATCACATTATCAGTCTGCCCTGTCCGCATGCCGTGCAGAACATAGTTCTCGATGACCGGCTGCAGCGACATTTTGAGTACAGGGAGCTCTTCCAGCTCCGGGCTGCATTCGATGGTATACGCGAACCTGTCCTTGTACCGGATACGGAATAATTCCAGATACAGGCGGCAGGCCTCCAGCTCATCCTTGAACGTATATTTCAGCTTGGGACGGACGTACGACTTGAACAGCATGGACAGGCTGTAGATCATTTCCCCCACATCCTTCGCCCCGCTCGAAATCGCCCGCATCCGGATAACCTCTAATGTATTATACAGAAAATGCGGATTCACCCTGGCCTCCAGCGTAGCGATCTCCGTATGCTTCTGTTTGATTTCCGCCTTATAAACCTGGTCGATATATTGGTTCAGTTCATCCAGCATGCTGTTGAAGCTCTTGGCAATCTGGCCTAACTCATCTTCCTTGCCGTCCACAATCCGGGTGTTCAGATCCCCGTTCTTGACTTTGCGGGTGAAGCGGATAATGCGGTGGGTCCGTTTGGCAAAATTAGAAATGAACATCGCCGGCAGCAGCACGGCAAATAGAATACAGACGAGTGCGATGGACACAATGGTGCTCCGCGCACTGCTGTAAGTCTCGGCCAGCTCCTGCTTCGAGATCAGGCTGACCACCGTATAACCCGCCTGACTCTGGGTCTGGCTTGTGACGACCATGCCCTCCATCGTAAACTCCTCACCGGCGTTAATCCCTTGCAGCTTCGGCAGCTTCCGGCCGTATCCCTGACCCGAGGAATCGAAGATCACTTCATTTTGGGCCGAGAGCACGAGAAGGTCGCCTTTGAAATCCTCCTTATAATTATTCATGGCCTGCCAGATGGCCTCAGAATCGAAGTAGACCAGCAGCTGACCGATATTGAGCAGCGAGGACTTATTATTGATCGGCAGCTTTACCGAGAACAGCGGGGCTGCCGGCATCCCTATACTTTTCAGCACCCAGATATTCGGAACAGAGACGACACTCTCCTCACCCAGCACCATCGAATCGGGCACAAAAGAATGCGCCGCATTGGTCGAGATCCGCTCGAACTGCCGGCGGTTGTCGTAATAATACATCACCTGCTGGTTGGCGCTGTACAGGATCAGGCCGCGGATATCGGGATCATCGTCAATCTTGTTCTGGAAATACTGGATGGCGTTCGAGGTGGACTGTTCCCCCAGCAGAAAGCGGTCCAGCCGGTGCTCGATATAATCCCTTAAGGGATTCTCCAGCAGGAAGGTCGTATTACTGGCCAGACTCGCGTCCCTGTACACATCACGGAGCATGTCCTGAACAGATTGATATTTGTTCTCCACATAATTGCTGACGCTCTCCATGCTCTTGCGCTGGATATCCATCTGGCGCTGCACTGCCGAATCCGAGATTAGCATCAGCACCAGAATGGAGAAGGCGATAATGGTGGCTATGAAGATACAGGACACGATCAGCGTGAAGCGCAGGAACATATTGTCTTTAAAATACTTGCGGTACAGCGAAAGGCTTCGCATCATTCACCTCCTAACATAGTTGCTAGCCTTGCAGGCACGGCTAGCCGGGATACACAAGAAGCGCTCCCCCCTGCTAATTTTGCCAGAGGGTGAGCGCTTTGTGTATGTTGTGCAGAATGGGCGGTACTTATTCCCTACCCGCGCCTTACGGCGTTGGTTGGCCTTTAAGGTATACAGGCTGCGACTTGTTGCCGCTGTAATCCTCCATGACCACGGTAACTACTGCTGCGGTAGAGGTGAAGCTCAGTGCGGCTTTGGTCGTGCGGCCGCGGATAATCATCGGCTTCATGCCCGCAGCACCGGACAGATAGGTGACCGGGAACGACCGGTTCTGGCCGTCTTCATTAATGTACATATACCGCCAGTCCCGGGAGCTTGGCATCGGCAGGTTCAGCGTATTGCTGTTCCAGGACCAGTTCTCTGCATAAGGCTCGGACACCTTGTCGGTGAACGTTCCGTTATAGGTTATTTTATCGGTATTTCCGGCTTGAACGGTAACCGTATACTCATCTCCGTTAACGGGCATATTCTGGAACAGCGCTGAGGCCGCCCCCTGCGGCACGGTCATTTCCCTGGATACCGGCTGCGGCGTGGTCGTCCAGTTCACCGACTTGACCGTAACCTTGATGCTGCCCTGAGCGGCGGCGGGATTCGTCCACTTCACCAGGAAGTCTCCATTCGCAGCGGATTCGGCAGTCACCTTGGATACCGCCGCATTCAGGTCGAAGGACAGCGTTGCCGCATCGCCCTCCAGCCCGTCTGCACCTACTGCCGCCACCTTCAGCACGCCGGATTTGGCCGGAAGCTTCTTAATATAGAAGGTCTCATCATATTTTCCGCCCATATAGATATCGTTCACGTAGACATTATATTGCTTTACCTTGGAGTAATCGGTGTCCATGCTCCACTTCACGATCATCTCATCCGTGCCCGGCAGCGCCTGGACAATGGAGAGACCGGCAGGAGCCGATGGTCTTACCGCCGAGCCGTCATGAATCCGCAGCTGGCCGATGTTCATCTGGTAATTGGCTGCTGTAGTGGCTCCAGGGGCGAACACCAGGCCGAAGGCCGCGATCTCCCGTCCGGCATACGCGCCAAGATTAAGCTCTGCCGTAGTCCAGCCCGTGGTATGCTTCCCGCTATTCGCAACCGGCACCTTCACCACTTGATTCGGGTTGTCGCGGAAGATGAGTCCTGCGCTAAGCACAGAGGTATCGTCTGCCGATGGTTTGTTGTACACGATGGACAGCTTGGAACCAGCCTTAACGGCAAGATCGCTCTTGTAGAGACGCAGGAAGTTCTCGCTGTTCAGATTCCCGCTCACTGCCAGCGAGCTGCCGCCGTTGTAACCGCCGAGCTGCTGATAGTTCATGCGCGAATTGGCGGTCTGGTCATAACCCGGACCATAATCGAAGTCCACTTTCAGGCGGTTACCGGTAGTATCCTGCCACCATTGCCAGGTGACCGGAACATCCTGAAGACTCATGTTCGACCACTCCGCTGCGCTGGATACCGCTCCATCCTTGTAATAGGAGAGGCCGTGGCCAGTATTGAAGCTGGTATAGAAGTTAGAATCCTTCACCACCGAGCGCTCAGCAATGACCGAAGCGATCCCCGGCCAGTAGCGGGTATCGGCGTATACATCGGCTGCCGTATTGACTGAGGATACCGCTGTGTTCTTCGGATTGACCTGCGGTCCTGACCACCATAACTGCTCGCGCAGGTTCGTCATCCATTGGTATTGGTTATCCGTACGGTTCGAGACCGGCCAGGACTTATTCATGTCCTCATCCAGGCCGGCATGTACAAAGTCCGCTCCCAGTGTCGCCAGGCTGGTCCGGGGAATTCCCCCGGACAGCTTGCTGCTCAGCGCTGAGCCCTGCACGCTCTTGAAGCGGTCGCGCCCTGCTTCCAGTCCTGCGAAGCCAGTCTCAAAGAGATTGTAGCTCGTCCCCTGGACTGCGTTGAGGCTATTCAAGTAATTCGCTGCTGAGGTAATCTGCGAGCTACCCATGCCATAATCGAAGAAAAACGAATTCGATACCTGCTTGTGAGCTGTTTTATCGTAGAGCATGGAGATATTGTTGTTATTGAAGGTTCTGGCGAAGACATTGGCTCCGGTGGCGGTATTCAGAGAATCATACCACTGCACATACAGCCCGCCATCCTGTAGCGCTTTCATAAAAGCAATATAGTCAGGAAGATCCGCCGTCGCCACATTCGGATTCTGCTCCTCCTGATTCAGGAAATACCCGTCATACCCGAAGTATTCGGCCATTTCAATCATTTTCTCAGCCACCGGGAACTTGCCGTTCGCGTCCTTCACAATCATCTGCTTATACGTCTGCTGTCCCCGGTCATTGTTCGAGAAGAACACCCCGGCCAGTGACATAACCCCATTCTTGTGGGCGGCATCGGTATAGGTCGGATTGGGAATATTCAGCATGCCGAACTCGAACCATTTCTGCTGCCAGTCAGACTGGGCCAGATCGTCGTAATATTCCGGCGGTGTATAAGCTGTCGCCGTTCCATGCCAGTAGGAGTAATAGTCAATGTACTGCCAGAAGTTGAAGTGGTATTGGGCGAACTTGTTAGTGTACGGGGCATTCTCAATAAAAGCATTGCCGTAATCGCCCGCAACATTCATCATCTGCACCGCCGGATTCAGCGCCGGATTGGCCTGAGTCTGCTGGAAAGGTGCAATCCGCTGCTGCAAGGGAACCCGGGAGCGCAGCAGTACCGCGTCCTGATCTCTCTGCGGACTCCAGTCCGCAATGTGCTGGCTGGTATAGCCATGTACGCTGGGCTGATTCGCACCGTGTGCGCTTTCCCCTTTGAACGGCCAGGTATCTCCAGCCATGGCTGTCTGCGGCAGCAGGGTCACCAGCAGCGCTGTACCTAATACCGCTGAAGTCAGCTTACGAATTCTGTGTGTCCGGGATGTAGCTACCATTGTTCACTCTCCTCATTCTTCAGATTGATGAGAACGCATTCATAATAACTGGATGAATCTTCCTACTGGATGATAGTGATCAAGGTTACTATATAGCAGCACCTGCGGGGACTGATAGAAGCGAAATTAAAGATTCGCTGGTCAAATTAAAGAAAAGTGCTGTGAGATAGACCCGGGACGGTGATGCGGATTTGTTTCTGCGTGCTTATTCGATGGGATGCTCATTCTGGTGGCGGCAGGCTATGCTGGATAGTTACTCAGATGGCGGACATTCTGTGCCTCCTCCCCTGCTGTCTGCTCAATCTGCTACTTTCCAACTGGCCGACGCAGCGTTCCCAGTCCAATTGTGATCGGTTTTTCGATTATATTTGGCCTACACGGCGCCCCCAGTCCAATTGTGATCGGTTTCCAATTACATCCGGTCCACGCACCCTTGCCACGCCAAAAAGCAGCCCCGTTAAGAGCTGCCTCATGTTTCAACCTATGTTCCTTATTCACGCCTATTCTTGTAACACTATTTACTTTGCCAATCTATCCGCCAGCTTACTCCGCGTCCGGATAAGGATTAATACTCTGGATCGTGCCGTCTTCGTTGTACTTCAGTTCGGTGTACTTCACGCAGCGCTTGTGGTTGACGCCTTCCGACAAAGAGCTGTCGTGATAGAACAGATACCATTTGTCTTCCACTTGCACAATGGAGTGATGAGTTGTCCAGCCGATAACGGGTGAGAGGATCTCGCCCTTGAACGTGAACGGTCCCATCGGGTTCTTGCCGACCGCATACACGAGCTTATGCGTGGTTCCTGTAGAGTAGGACAGGTAGTAATTTCCGTTATATTTATGCATCCACGGGCCTTCAAAATATCTGCGTTCTTCATCTCCAGCGAGGATCGGATTCCCCTCTTCATCCACAATGGAGATCTCGGCTGGCTTACCCTGGAAGGACAGCATGTCGTCGCTAAGCAGCGCAACTTGCGGTCCAAGTGCAGGCTGATCAAGTGCCGGTCCTTCTGCATCCGCTACGAAGCTGCCAGTCTGCCATTTCTCCAGCTGGCCGCCCCAAAGTCCGCCGAAATAGATATACGCCTGGTTGTCTTCATCCACTAGTACGGCCGGGTCAATACTGAAGCTGCCTTCCATATAATTCGGCTGCGGGGTGAACGGGCCTGCCGGAGACTCCGACGTTGCCACACCCAGGCGGAAGATTCCGTCATGATCGCGGGCCGGGAAGAACAGATAGTAGGTGTTATTCTTATAAGCTGCATCTGGAGCCCAGAGCTGCTTGGAAGCCCATGGAATATCTCTCACATGCAGCGCTTCGCCGTGATCGACCACCGGGGAATCGATGCTGTCCATCGAGAGAACATGGTAATCTTCCATTTTATACTGGTCGCCGTTGTCATTGCTAGGCTCATCATGATCTAGATCGTGGGAAGGATAGATATAGATTTTGCCTTCATAGACATGGGCGGACGGGTCCGCTGTATAGATGTGAGTTACGATCGGTTGGTTAGGCTTAGGGGGTTGTTGCTGATTCATAAGGCATCTCCTTTGATATTGGAATAATAGAATCCTTCATAGTAAGCAGGGCTGGTATCCTCTGTACCGTTGCCCGAGGCATGTACGCCGAGGCAGACACCGGTGAAGCCGCCGTTGACCTCCGGGGACAGGACCGACACATGAACCGTCTCCGGGACTTCATTCCAAGACACGCCATCTGCCGAATAGGAGCAGAGGTAGGAATGGCCGTCGCAACGGAGGCGAAGCTGAACGGGACCTTGACCGCTTACCTCATACTGGTGAACCTGCCGCTCCTCACCGTTCTTCACTACAAGCTCCATCACCCGGCGGCCGCTGCGGCAAGTAAGTCCCCAGCAAAGATATCCACGGTTGTTCAGCCGCGCAGCCAGTCCGGCATGCTCGCCTTCGGTCACTGGCGTGAAGTCAAGGCTGACGCCCAGCTCCATCCGGTGATGCTGCTGGCGGAGGCATGCGAACACGGCGGGCGCCTCATCGTCCAGCGTGTAGCTGTTCCCGCGCACGGTGAGGCTTCCTGCGCGCTCAGTCCAGGAATAACGCTCCGCTTCATAGGCGCGGAGGAAGGCCCACTCCGGCCCGAAGCCGTCTTCCGGCGTAAAGTGCAGCACCTGGTCATCCAGGCTGGACTCGCCCTCAGCAATAACGGTGCCTTCATTATTGTCAATCATCGGCCAGCCGTCCTCCGTCCAGGTGACAGGAGCCAGGAAGGTCTCCCGGCCCAGCGGGGAATACCGGCCTTCCACGGGACGCATACCCAGGAAGACCGCCCACCACTGGCCAGACGTATCCTCCACCAGATCGGCATGTCCAAGGCATTGTACCGGATGCTCCTTCAGTCCCCGGTGGGTCAGGATCGGCTCAGGCTTGTCCTCGAACGGGCCGTAAGGGCTGCTGCTGCGGGCAATAATCTCCCGGTGGTCGCCCGCCGTGCCGCCGGAGGCGGTCATCAGGTAGTAGACGCCCTTGATCTTGTACAGATGCGGGCCTTCGACCCAAGGGCCGTCATCGCCGCTCCAGATATTAACCGGCTCCGACAGCACTTCGCCGGACAATGGATCAATCTCATACTGGATAATATGCGATTCATAGCCTGCACCGTTCTGCACCGTGACATAGGCACGCCCGTCATCATCGAAGAACAGGGAAGGATCAATGCCCCCGTGCGGCAGCAGAATCGGATCAGACCAGGGACCCTCGGGCTTATCCGCAGTCACGTAGAAATTGCCGATGCCCCGCACATCAGTAGTAATCATGTAGAAACGCCCGGCGTGATACCGGATCGTGGCGGCGTAGATGCCGGACGAGCTCTTCGTAGTCCGCAGATCCAGCTGGGACTGGCGGGTAAGGACATGCCCTATCGGGGTCCAGTCGATCAGGTCCCTGCTATGGAAGATAGGCACACCCGGAAAATATTCAAAGGTACTGTTAATCAGATAGAAATCTTCATTCACACGGACCACACTGGGGTCCGGATAATACCCGGCAATTACGGGATTCCGCACATTCATAGAATGCATCATACCCTCCTCTGGAATGAAAGCAAGCGTTTACAATCGCTAGTGTTATTGTACAAGCCCTAATTGAACTTTCCTATGCGCAGACTAAAGAATTTCCCCCGAAAAAATGTATTATTCCCGCCTACATCCGATTGTACTGGAAAAATACACCGTTTGCTCGTCATTTTGCTTGAGTTAATGGTCATTTTTTGCGGATTTTTATATCAGTCCTTCTCCGCACAGCAAAAAGCCGCCCCCCAGCCATAATCTGGCTTGAGGGACGACCCTGATCTTGCTTATATGGTACTTATGCGATGCTTGTACTTACGGATTAATCAGATCCGATTGGATCAGCAGTCTGCGGATCGCTGCCGATGCCTCGGCCCGCGTAATATTCTCGTTCGGCGCAAGACGCTGCTCGTCTCTGCCCAGAATAATGCCCGCTGAGAGATTCTCCTTCACATTAGCAATTGCCCATTTGGCTACGGATGCAGAATCGGCGAAGGACTTCAGCAGCTGCTGAGTCTGCTCTTCGCTGCGTGAAGACTTCAGCTCAGTGATACTTAAGGCTCTGCTGACAATCGCCATAGCTTCCTGTCTGGAGATGTTATTGTCCGGTCTGAAGGTTCCGTCCGGATAGCCGGAGATCAGGCCGTTCTGGGTCGCAACCTGAAGCTCCAGCCCGTACCATCCGCCTGTAGAGACATCACTGAACGTGACTGGCTGCTCCCCATGGGTAACAATACCGAGCGCTCTCGCCAGCATAGCTGTGAATTCAGCCCGTGTGATCGCCCGCTGCGGTTCAAATACCGCTTCCTTCGTGCCGCTCGACACCAGTCTTGAGCCCATGTCATTCACATCCGGCTTGCTCCAGTGCTTCGCCACATCCGGGAATTCGAGCGGATTCCAGATCAGACCGAAATCGCCGTTCTCCAGACTGTTAATCGTAGCGTAATAACGTCCGTCTTGGATGGTTACATAGGTTGGCTGATGATAGATTCTACCATCCCGGTATAGTACCCCAGTGGTAATCTTCATCTCTGCCGGTACTTGAAGCTCGTACTTCGCCCAGCCGTGGCTGGTTACCTGTACTGTCTGTCCCTGATACTTCGCTTTAATGGAGAAGTTCACCAGAGTATTACCAGGCTGCACCTTCTGCTTCGCGGCTGCAAGCTTGAAGGCCTCCAGGTTGCCCGGAGCAGAAGCTCTCAGCTCAGCATAGAAGATAATGTTTTCTGTCTTCACATCCGCAAGGCCAAACTGCTTACTGACCTCTGTCAGATCGATAGCAGCGGCATCTAGTCTAACTGTTCCCAGGCCAGACTCCACTACGATCTCTCCACCCTTATTCTGTAAGTCCTTCACTTGCTCCGCAGTCAGTTCAACAGTGCTTGATGGCACCGCCTCACCTTTGACGGAAGGGGCAGAGGTTGGTGCTGGTGCTGTTGTTGATGCGGGTTCGGCTGGTTTTACCGGCTCAGGAGCCTTGTCCGTAATCCGCACAATCTGGAACGTACTGAATTTGTTAATCTGGATCGCCAGCGCTACAGGTTCACCGCTGGAATGATACACAATTTCTGGAGTGTAGATTGCAATCTCTCCATCGCTATGCTCAACATATACTCTTAAGCTGTTCAGGAAAGCATCACGCACCCCGGAGCTTTGCAGCGGAATCTGATCCGCGAACTCGGATAACGGCAGCTGAACCATGGTATTGATCTTGCTATAGTTCGTCTCAATCTCGCGTGGCGCCCCCAGATTCTGAAGCGTCTTGTCACTGGCCAGTGACAGCTTGGACGTACCGTTCAGAATGGCATTGCTCTGGACATTCGCTTTCGCCTGCGCGTTCTTCACGGGTACAATCCGGAAATACAGGTCGGTAGTGGTGGCATCGAGCTGTGCCAGGCTGGCTGCATCCAGATGGATCGAGCCCAGCGCAGTTACAATGTCCAGTGAAGCTTTGCGCCCGGCCAGAATTGAAACGGCGGTGGATGGAATTTCAACTGCAATCTCATCCGCATGTGCAGCAGGATCGTCCACGTGGGTGATCGTTACACTCCGGTTGGCTGCATCGGGGTCGTCCGGATTCACGCCTTCCACAAGGTTGTACACTTCGTTCTCATCAATCACAATAGTGTCAATCTTCGTTCCGTTCGACAGGTTCGTTCTAAGAATGATCACGCCCTGCTCTAGCGGATTACCATCATTAGGGGTAGACAGTCCGGCTTGTCTGGACGTTGCCTCACGGACGGCGCCTTCCTTAACTACACCCTTCGCCTTCACAATCAGCAGATATTGCTTCACAGCACTCTTGCCATTCCGTGTAAAGGTTGCGGTCAGAATGACATTCGTATCCTGGGCCGGAGGCGTTACATTGCCCTTGGCCTGGTCTGCATCCTGCTGGACGGCAATCACCGAAGGCAGGCTTGAGGTCCAGGTAATCTTCGTGTCGTATTTGCCGGTCTGAAGCAATACGAAGGCTTCAGTGACACTCTCCCAGGTATCTCCCTCAGCGAAGGTTGCAGCGGGATGGATTCCCGTAGTTCTTGCAGCTTCCTCTGCTGCTTCCTGGTCACTGAGTTTTTTGATCACTACAGTAAACTTCTTGATTAAAATCTCGCCCGGATGGTCCGGGTCTGCCAGCTGCACGGTAAGCTCTACCGTCACATCCTCTTCATCGGGTCCCGGTCTCTTAATCCGGCCAGTGTTCGTGAGAACCTCCGGTTTACTCGAAGTCCAGGTCAGGACTGAGCCGGTGTCACCAGTCTTCGGCAAGAAGAGATTGCGGGTCACTGACTCCTCTGAATCTCCAGGAGCATAACCGATCTTGACATTGACTTCATCCTGAGGAAGGTCAACTGTGGCCGTTCCTTTGACCGTAATGTAGAAGTCCTGCTCCCGGAAGAAGCCTTCCTTGGCAACACGAGCCGTCAATCTTACCACCGTATCCTTCAGCGGACGCTGAACCTCGCCGGTGCTGCTGACAATATCGCTGCGATGGCTTGTCCATACGACCTCGGAGTCATAGTAGCCCTTCGAGATCAACTCAACGTCCTGCGTTACGCTCTTGGCTGTATCCTGTCCTTTGTAGCCGATTCTCAGCAGTTTCATAGCTTCATCAAGCTGATCATTGATACTCTCCTGCTGGGCTTTAACGGTCACTACGAACTCTTTCTGATAGGACACACCGCCTTTGGTCACTGTAGCGGTTAGAGTAACCTTCTGGTCTCCATCACCATGAGCGGGACGCTTCACGCTACCATCCGGAGTAATAACTGATTCCTTCGAGGAGCTCCAGGTGATCGTGCTGCCGCTGGTGTCTTCGGTAATCAAGTCCAGATTCGTCAGGACCTGCTCCTGCTTCTCGTTATCTTTCCGAATCATGTTCCAGTTAAGTTTAGCCAAGGTCTCATTTACAGCCTCTTCGTCTGTTATCGGACGCTTGATAACTGTGAGCACGAAGGTTTTGTTCTGTACCTTATCCCCCTTGCGGATGACCGCTGTCAGGGTTACCGTCTGGTCTCCAGCAGTATAAGCAGGGCGCTTCACAACTCCGGCTGGAGTAATAACTGATTCCTTCGAGGAGCTCCAGGTGATCGTGCTGCCGCTCGTGTCCTCGGTAATCAAGTCCAGATTCGTCAGGACCTGCTCCTGCTTCTCGTTATCTTTCCGAATCATGTTCCAGTTAAGTTTAGCCAAGGTCTCATTTACAGCCTCTTCGTCTGTTATCGGACGCTTGATAACTGTGAGCACGAAGGTTTTCGTCTGTACCTTATCCCCCTTGCGGATGACCGCTGTCAGGGTTACCGTCTGATCTCCCTTTGAATAGGATGGTGCCGTTACGGTACCGTCTGTGCCGATAACCCCTTCATCGGAGGAAGTCCAGGTAATTATACTGCCATTTGTGCCATTATTTGGCAAATACACAGCAGAGGTTACGGATTCCTGCTTTATATTCTCCTCACGGATCGTATTCCAGATAAGCAGTTCTGTATCTTCTGCTACCGACTGTTCATTGGTTCCGTTCTGTTTTTTGACAATCAGCTCGAAGGTCTTCGTTAGCTCGGATGCCCCATTCTTCAGCACCGCTGTCAATGTAACCGGCTGATCGCCTGTTTTGAACGGCGGTCTTGTCACCGTGCCGTCAGTAGCAACAGCCGTTCCATTGGTCGATGTCCAGGTGATCGTGCTGCCGCTCGCTCCGGTTCGCGGTAAATCTAATCCGCTGAGCACAGAGCTCTGCACGATATTGTCCTTACGGATCAAATCCCAGGTTAATGCTTCCATATCGCGTTTCACCAGTGCGCCAGCACCCGGTAACTGCAGATCAACGTTATTGGAGGTCATCGGCTTAACCCCGTCAACAATAATAGAAGGATCAACTGTGACTGAAGCAAAAGCAGAAGCCTCGTATTTTCCAGCCGCCTGACCGGTAAAATGAATCTCCAGTACCGTGCCGCTAACCCGCACCACGTTGAAGCTTAAGCCTTCAGGCATATTATTAACGCTTACGCCGCCTTCAACCTCTTCTGTGAATGCGCCGTTGCGCAGGGTTACCGTCAGCGTCTCTGCCGCCGAGCCGTCACCTGCATCGTGAATCACATCAGGAGACGCCGTAATCGCTGTAGGCGGAGAGCGGAACAGAATAGCGAAGGTTCCTGAAGGAATGCCTGCTACCGTAACCGCTGCCCGGTCCACGCTGTCCGCAGATTTATGGCTGGCTGCCTGTCCGGCAATCGCTACAGTAATCTGGGTGGGGCTGTCCACGGTAATCTTACCCGGCATAAGGCCCGGCGGCCAATTCGCCGCATCAATGGCATCCATAACCGATTCATCGAAGGAACCGTTTTTCAGCTCAAGGATAAGGGAATCCCCGATCGTGCCGTCGTTCCCCTCAGATTCGTAGAGCACTGGTGTCCGGACTACGAGATAAGGTTCTTTGTCCATGAAGTCGAACTTGAAGGTGTTCGTGCTTAAGTCTGCCGGACTTCCCTCAAGCTTCCCGGAAGCCACGCTCACATAAGCTCCATAGACATCGCTGGTCACGGTAGCTACACCGGTGAATTTGAGCTCCAGCTCCGTATCGGAAACTCGGGTCACTTCCGTGCCAAGACCGGCTGGAAGACCATGAATCAACACATCCTCTGCACCAACCGTTTCGGCGAACTTGCCGCCAGTCAGCGTTACACCAAGCGTCTCGGTGATCTCACCTGTGCCGTAGACGGCTTCGGATACAATCCCTTTGTTCACACTAAGCGTGGCAGGGTCTCTGAACGTTACACTGAAGGTCTTGGTCGTCAGACCGGAGGAGATCCCCAGCAGATTCTCTTTATCGACGGTAACGGACAGGTTCTTCGTGGTCGCATCCTTAGCATGATCAACGGCTGCACCAGTCAGCGTGAAGTTAAGCTCCGTATCACTCAGCCGGGTTACGGCGAACCCAAGTCCTTCCGGCAGATTATTGATGCGGATATGGCTTGGATCAATTGGCTTAGCAAGAGTCGCACCGACTATATTCACCTTCTGGTTGCCGGCAACTGTCCCATTATTCGCCTTGGCTTCCACCAGCTCGGTGCTGGCGCCTTCATCCAGCTCAATGTCTGAGATGACTTCACTGAAATCCCGCTCATCGAGACTCGTGTAATAGGTGAATGTCTTGCTTGCATGCGGAGTCAGCTTACCGGAATCCCAGGTCATGGTAATCCCCGTATCATCCTTGACTTCCACGTTCTTCGCTTTCGGACTGTTGTAAGCCTCCAGAGCATAGGGGTTATTGTTGCTGAACCCGAAGACGGAAGCCTTAGCCCGTGGATCGCTGGAATAGAAGAAGATTGGGGCTCTAGAACCAAAGGCCTTGTACAGCGGATCATTATCACTAAAAGTACTTGCCTTCACGACTGCAACGCGGTCTTCTTCGAAGGTGTGGGTCACGATATTAGAAGTGACATATTCTCCTCCTTGATCCACCGTATTGTCCGGGTCCATCGATCTCATATACCGCGCCCCGTCCCAATTCTTATCGGTAAGATTGGTAATAGTCACATCATTGCGGTAGAATTTCTGGTTCTCCCCAAAGCTGATGACCTGCTTAATCTCCATCGTGCCCGCCCAAGTA
This sequence comes from Paenibacillus sp. FSL P4-0338, assembly GCF_038002365.1. Taxonomy (NCBI): domain Bacteria; kingdom Bacillati; phylum Bacillota; class Bacilli; order Caryophanales; family Paenibacillaceae; genus Paenibacillus; species Paenibacillus sp. FSL P4-0338. Next base: position 3,048,476 of record NZ_JBBOCG010000001.1, read on the forward strand.
GATACCGTAGCCGCACTTAGAATGCCTTTATCGGTCTGCGAGGTATTTACAACGGTGGTCGGCATATCCATGACATTCATCAACGCCGAATTAGACTTGGCATATGTATTTCCGCCGATCTGGTAGCCTACCGCGAAACGTTCTTCCGGTCTGCCCGGCAAATAATAATCGACCGGCACGTCCTTGCCTGTGCCATAACCGTCATGATCGGCACTCATTCCCAGATTCGTTCTTGAATTCGTACCACGGAAGTTAGCGGGCTTATCGCCCTTCGTACCGAAATTTCCCCAGTTGCTTATCCCGAGTTCAATGAATTTGCCTCCCAGGAAAAGCTCTGTCCCACCTTCTCCGCCATAGGCAGCCCGTGCTCCCCAATCTGCTGAATCTGCATGTACAGCAAGGGGTGCAGGAAACATAGACAGGAGCATTGTGGGCACCATTAGCAGTGCAAGCAGCTTGTTACGCTTCATTGTCTCACTCCATTCTTCATCATAGAAATGCAAGCCTATCCCTAATAAAAGCAAATCATTCTCACAAAATTCTCACAAATGATCGAAAAATGTCGATAACACAGGCAAAAAGTCAAAAAAAGAAGCAGAGCGCACGATTATACGTGAACGCCCTGCTTTATGGTGCTTCATATTCAGCTAGGTCAGGAATGCTCTTCTGGCAGCCCGATCCTGACTGTTCACTGCCTAACCCTTCTGGCAAAATCCACAAACTGAAACTTGTCCAGCCGGTGCCGGGATTCGGTGTATTGGAACAGCACAGTATTCTCCAGATACACATAGTTCCGCACCACGACAATGTGCTGATATTGCTTCAGGTCCAGCAGGCGCTGATCCTCCTCAGTCGCGGGCTCAACGGAGATCAGCTTTTTGGCATAACTGATCTTCAGACCCAGCTCAGCCTCCAGATATTCATAAATAGAGCCTGCTGCGATCTCCTTGCTGAGGAAGGGAACGATATCTGACCGGAAATAGTCCTTATCCAGAATAATCCGCTCGGCTTCAATCTCTCTGGCGCGGATGACCTTCCATACCGGCATCTCTTCAGTGATGTGCAGTTGCCGGGCCAGCAGGGAGCCTGCCGGCTCCAGGACCGTCTCTTCTACCAGTGTCCGCGAGGGAACCCCAAGTGTCCCGGTCAGCTCCTGGAATGAGATTAGTCCGGTTACGGGAAAATCCATCCGCGTCAGGTCCAGCACGAACGAGCCCCTGCCTTTGATTTTGTTGATATAGCCGTCGCGGAACAAAAGATTCAGCGCCTTGCGCACCGTCTCCCGCGATGTCTTATAAGCATCCGCCAGCTCACTCTCAGAGGGCAGCTTGGTTCCAGGCGCGAGCTGGCCAGCCTGGATACGGCTGCTGTATTCCGTATAGATCTGCAAAAATATATTCTCTCTCATCGATCATCACCGCCGCCCTAAATTGTAGAAAAACAGCCCCGCAGGGCTGTCCTCCATTCCTTATATTGCATGTCTGATCCGCACGGGTCAACCCTTAAGATGAACGGTTAGAATACGGGTCTGCTTCGCCGTGGACGGTCCGCTCTGCTCCTCGATCCGCTCCACCATCTCCTGCCCGGCAGGGATGATAATAGGTGTAATTAATGGATACCCGGCGGCACGGATGGCCTCCATATCGAATTCCAGCAGAAGCTCGCCAGCACGCACCTTATCGCCGATCTGCTTAGTTGTCGTGAACCCTTCGCCTTTGAGCGACACAGTGTTAATTCCGACATGGATCAGCACCTGGACTCCGCTGGCATGCTCCAGAATCAGCGCGTGCTTGCTCTTAATCACGTGAGCTACCGTAGCATCGAAGGGAGCATATACCTTGCCTTCGGAAGGTTCAATGGCAATCCCATCCCCCATCTGCCGCTCAGCAAAAGCGGGATCAGGGACCTGCGCAAGCGGTACCGCCGTTCCGTTAAGCGGTGACGCCAGTTCCAGGATATTCACCGGTTCCTGCTCCTGCGAGCCTTGAACGGAGCTGCGGCTGCTTAGCTCAGGGGCTGTAACGGAAGAATCGGCTGCTGTTATGCCTGCTGTTGCTTCCGATTTGTTCAGTGCACGCTGCGCAATCGCCCGGCCATACAGTACAGTGGAGGCAAAAGGCACAATCAGGACGATCGCCATCCCGATGAAGAACACACCCCACTGGTTAGGGAAGATCGACAGGAAGCCGGGAATTCCCCCTACCCCAATGGATGTAGCCCGGATCTGATTCATAGTGAGCAGCACACCGCCTATCGCGGAGCCGATCATCCCGAAGATGAACGGATAGCGGTAGCGGATATTCACCCCGAAGATGGCCGGCTCGGTAACTCCGAGGAAGGCCGAGACGGAGGAGGTCGCAGCCAGACCCTTGGTCTTCTGCTCTCTGACCACGAACATCATCGCCAGTGCTGCCGCACCCTGGGCAATATTGGAGAGTGCCAGCATTGGCCAGAGGAAGGTGCTTTTCTCGCTGCCGATCAGTTGAACGTCAACGGCCAGGAAGGTGTGATGCATGCCTGTAATGACCAGGAGCGAGTAGAATCCGCCGTAGATTAATCCGCCGAGTATGGCAAAATGATCGAAGATATACACCAGGCCGGAGGTGATGCCATTGGCAATGCCAAACGTAACCGGTCCGATAATTGTGAAGGCCAGGAAGCCTGTAATCAGCAGCGTCACCGGTGCCACCACCAGCAGCTTGACGGAATCATGGACGCGCTTGTCCAGGAACTTCTCAATTCTGGCAAGGATATAGGCCGATACCAGGACCGGCAGCACCTGTCCCTGATAACCGATCCGCTCCAGATGCCAGCCGAACAGATTCCAGGTTGGAACTGTACCTTCCGTAGAAGCGTTAGCATAGCTGTAAGCACTTAATAAGTCTGGATGCACCAGAATCAGACCCAGCACAATCCCGAGCAGCGGGCTGCCCCCGAAGCGGGTCACGGCTGCCCAGCCGATCAGTGCGGGCAAGAATGTAAATGCCGTACTGGCAATCGTATTAATGATAGCAGCAATGTCCTTCCACTGCGGATAGACATCCACCAGCGAATCGCTGAAGAAGATCCCCGGGCCGGTCAGCAGGTTATTGATCCCCAGAAGCAGACCCGCAGTAACGATGGCCGGAAGAATGGGAATGAAGATATCCGCCAGTGTCTTGATGATCCGCTGAAGCGGATTCAGGTTCCGGGCTGCGGCTGATTTCACCTGATCCTTGGAGGAACGGGCACCGCCGGTCAGCTGAATCATCTCATCATAGACTTTATCTACCGTTCCCGGTCCGATGACAATCTGGAACTGCCCCTGGGAAGAGAATTGACCCTTCACCAGGTCATTGCGGTCCAGCGCCGCCGCGTCCACCTTACTCTCGTCATAGAGCGAGAATCTCAGGCGCGTTACACAATGCGTAGCCACCTCAATATTCTCCTTGCCTCCCACCGCCCGGACGATGTCTTCAACATTTTTGCGGTCTATAGCCATATTGTCACTCCTCGCATAGTTGATGAATGCCTAGTAGCCTTTCCGATTTCAACGTACATTCACGCAATTTCGGTCTCTTCTAGTCCCGGCTGACTAGCCACAGATATGAAGCATACGGACGGAGCTGAAGCTCCTCCGTAAGTGCAGGATGCTCTCCGGTATTGCCAAGCAGGAGCTTACCCTTCCCCTTAGCGCTTAAGTTCGCCCAGTGATCATCCGGAAGCCGGAACATAATCTCTTTGCTGCTGAAGTTCGAGACCACGACAAGCGCCTCATTATCCCCCGTCCGTGCATAAGCGAACACCTCGGGATGTCCTTCGTCCAGCCTGCGGTATAATCCGTCCACGAAAATAGCGTGCGATTTGCGCAGAGCGATCAGCTTGCGGTAGTGATGGAAGATCGAATCCGGCTGTTCCAGCGCCTGACGCACATTGATGTCCGGGTACCGCTCATCCACTTTTAGCCAAGGCGTTCCGGTGGTGAAGCCTGCATTCGCGCTGTCATCCCACTGCATCGGCGTGCGGGAGTTGTCCCTTGAACGTTCCTGCAGGATCGCGAGCGCCTCCCCGGAGCTTGCTCCCTGCTCACACAGAATCCGGTACATATTGAGCGACTCGATATCGCGGAATTCTTCAATCCCCCGCCATTTGGGATTCGGCATCCCGATCTCTTCTCCCTGATAGACATAGGGTGTGCCCTGTAATCCGTGCAGTGTAGTCGCCAGCAGCTTGGCGCTCTCCTCGCGGTACGCCGTGTCGTCTGTGAACCGGGAGAGCGCGCGAGGCTGATCGTGATTATTGAAAAATAAAGCGTTCCAGCCCCCGCCCTCCTGCATCCCGGTCTGCCACTCGCTGAACAGCCGCTTAAGCGCTTCGAAATCGTAAGGCATGAGCTCCCACTTCCGGCCGTTCGGATAATCCACCTTCAGATGATGGAAGTTGAAGGTCATTGAGAATTCCCGCCGCTCGGGACTAGAATAACGGATGCATTGCTCAAGTGTCGTAGAGGACATCTCACCGACCGTAATCAGCTCATGCGGGCCGAACACCTCATCGTACATCGCCCGGATGTATTCGTGGACCCGTGGACCGTCTGTATAATACTTCCGCCCGTCTCCCGGCGGCACACTCCCGTCATCATCCGGGAAGCGCTGGTCCTTGGAGATCAGGTTAATGACGTCCATCCGAAATCCATCTACACCCTTGCGGGCCCAGAACAGCATCATCTCGTTCACCGCGCCGCGGACCTGTTCATTCTCCCAATTCAGATCCGCCTGTGTCTTGTCAAACAGAGTAAGATAATATTGGCCTGACGCCTCATCGAACTGCCAGGCCGGACCTCCGAACTTCGACTGCCAATTGTTCGGTACTCCCCCGCCTGGCGCCGGGTCCTTCCAGATATAATAATCACGGTACGGATTGTCCCGGCTGGAGATCGCCTGCTTGAACCACTCATGCTCTGTCGAGGTATGGTTGACTACGATATCTGTCATCAGCTTCATTCCGCGCCCGTGCAGCTCCGCTACCAGCTCGTCGAAATCCTCCATCGTACCGAATTCCGGGTTGATCCGCTCATAATCCGCCACGTCGTAACCGTTATCATGTCCGGGCGAGACATAGACCGGCTGGAGCCAGACAATATCAATCCCCAGCTCCTGCAAATAATCCAGCTTCTCCGTCAGACCTCTGATATCGCCGGTTCCATTCCCCGTCGTATCCTTGAAGCTCTTCGGATATACCTGATACACGGTGGACCGCCGCCACCATTCCGCTGGCCGGGCCTTACTCTCTTGATTCAATTGAAGCACCTCCATGAAGAACTTGTTGACATACATTACACTTGTATATACAAGTTCAAACAAAGTGGAACCTCACAAAAAAACAGCGCCCCTCCCCGCAACCGGGGACAGAACGCTGCCTGTTGAAATGTTTCCGCTACTCCAAGTATCCCTTAATCAGTCCCGGAGCCAGCGGCTTCGGCTGCTCGCAGGTGGTGGTCAGCTCGGCATAACGCTTCGAATCGGAGCTGGTGTGGAAGGCGTGCATGATCTCCAGTACATGATTGGCCAGCTCGCCGTTAGCGCGCGGGGTCTCTCCGGTCTGGGTGCAGCGGGCCATGTCTGCCACGCCAATTCCCCGGCTGTTGCCCTCATAGCTGTGCACCACTGGAATCTCCTTGAATTCTGCGCTGTGCGCAGGACGCAGGAGGATCGGGCCGCCGAAGGTGTTCGGATCGGGCACAATCAGGGTGCCCAGCGAGCCGTAGATCTCAATGCGCGGCAGTGTGCTGTGCCAGACATCGAAGCTGGTAATCATCGTTGCAACAGCACCGCTGGCGAACTGGATCGTTCCGGCCACATGTGTAGGCACCTCGACCTCCACCACTTTGCCGAACTTCTTCTCACTGGTGATGGTCCGGGTAGGGAACGAGGTCTTGGTCATGCCGCATACCGTAGCCGCCGGGCCCAGCAAGGATACCAGAGCCGTCAGATAATACGGTCCCATATCGAACATCGGGCCGCCGCCGGCCTGGTAATAGAACTCAGGGTCCGGGTGCCAGCTCTCATGCCCGTGGCAGAGCATGAAGGCTGTCGCCGCTACCGGCTCTCCGATATACCCGTCCGCGATCAGCTTCGCGCAGGTCTGCAGGCCCGCTCCGAGGAAGGTGTCCGGCGCACAGCCGATGAACAATCCTTTTTCCTTAGCCAGCTCCACCAGCTCAGTCCCATGCTCAAGCGACAGCGACAGCGGCTTCTCTACATATACATGCTTGCCTGACAGCAGCGCCTGCTTACACACCTCGAAGTGGTAATTCGGCGTCGTCAGATTCACGACAATCTCAATCTCCTCCGAAGCCAGCAGCTCCGCTGTCGTCCATACATTCGGAACCCCGTACTGCTCTGCAGCCTGCTGCGCCCGCTCCAGATTCAGATCCGAGCAAGCGTAGACCTCAGTATTCTTGAAGGTTCCCGTCAAATTCTCAAAATAAATGCCGCTGATATTCCCGCAGCCGACAATCCCGATTTTTACTTTACGCACGCTGTTTCCCACCTTGTCCTTCGTTTATTTGGCTGCCCACAAGAAGCCCCGGCGCATCAGTTCCTTGGCCTCCGGGATATCGAACACATCCGCATGATGTCCAAGCGCATTATAGAATACCTTGCCTTGGCCCCATTTCTTCGTATAGACCACCGGCATCGTGATGACGCCATTAGCCGAATGCTCCCCTTCACTCATGACAAAAGTGGTGGTAGCCAGTACATTCACCGCGGGATCGACATGCAGATAATACTGCTCTGACTTCACCATGAAGTCCTGCATGCCTTCCACAATCGGGCTGGAGCCGGATTTCACGATGTTCACTTCATAATCCACCCCGTCATTGAAGGGATGCGCCACCCATTGCGATCCGGTCAAAAATTGCCATTCCGTATTGTTACGGAAGGAGTCGCACATCCCGCCGTGACAGCCCGCGATCCCTACGCCGGAAGCCACAGCCGCCAGAACCGCCGAGCACTGCTCACCCTTGATTTCACCCATGGTCCAGACCGGTACAATCAGGTTCAGCGCCTTCAGCGCCTCCGCGTCATTAAAGCTGTCCAGCGTATCCGAGACTTCAACCTTGAAGCCTTCATTCGTAAGGATATCTGCAAAAATCGCCGCTACCTCATTCGGTTCATGCCCGTCCCATCCACCTTTTACAATCAATGCCTTCTTTGCCATATCAAGCTCTCCTTTTTGTCCTATTTATCCAAGTTCGGGTTATAGATCGATTAATATCAGGTCTTCCTGAAGAAATTGTAATCCATTGCTGGCGTTTCTGCTCGTCATTTTGCTTGTGAGAATGGTCAATTTTTGCTAAATTTAAGACTGCAGGATGCGATAAGCATCTAATCACTGAAACCGCTTCCTGACGAACTGCCGGGAGGACGAGAACAGGAGTAACCATGAGAGCGTTTCATGAGAACCGGACGTACGGCTACGCGTTTCCCTTCACGGCCTTTGTGAGCCGGAATATTAATTTTCTGGCCCACTGGCACAATGATCTGGAGATTGTCTATTGTCTGGAGGGGTCGATAAGGATGGGGATCAACTCCGAGACACGGGTGTTGACCGCCGGGGATCTGGCCGTATGCAGCAGCGGAGATATCCATTATTATGACAGCAGGAACAGCGAGTCCAAGCTGCTGATGATTATTTTCAATCCTTCACTGATCGGATATCCGGCAGGCTGGCCCCTGAATAAGCGGCTGATGTCTCCTTTTCTGGACCAGAGCCAGTCTGCTTCAGAACAGATTCACCCCCGCCTGCCTGCAATTATGCAGGAGCTGCTGGAGGAGCATCTGGAGAAGCCCCCGCATCATGAACAGCTGGTGACCGGCCTGCTGCACGAGCTGTGTGCGCTGATTCTGCGGCAGATGCCGCTGGATGTCGTGAATCCGCATAAGGATAAGCGGCGCATTACGAATATGAAGATTATGCAGGAGGTGCTGGAGTACTTGGATGTCCATTACATGCACCCTATCACCCTGGCCGATGCCGCCCGGCATGCCAATATGAGTCTGTTCTACTTCTCCCGCTTCTTCAAAAGCATCTCAGGTATGAGCTACATCGCCTACCTGAACAGCATCCGTATCAACCAGGCTGAACGACTGCTGCTGGGCACCGATAAAAGCATTCTGGATATCGCCCTGGAATGCGGCTTCACCAATATCCGCACCTTCAACCGGGTGTTCAAGCAGGTCAAGCTGCGGACACCGAGTGAGCTGCGTTAGCACTGTGCTGCCTCTTGTACAGAGGATTGGCGAAATATTGGATACGCCTAGGTTGTTACCGTCTCAGCGCGGATTTTCCAGGAATATGATAGAAGAACCCCACTTCAAGGAGGACTGGAATCAGCGGCCCTCCTGGTACAGTGGCATAGGGGCTTCAGGTTATATTATTGGTAATACTCGGTAAGAAGCCTTACTCCATGCGGAGTAGGCTTTTTTGTTATGAAACAATGCAGCAATCTGCTCCACCAATTATATCTTGCCCTTTCACCGGAAACTGACTACAATACACTTATTATAACTCTTTTAATAACATCGGCAGAATCATCCGGGAGGGGAAATCCGCTATGACACAGCCGTCTCATAATACACAACTGGTCAAGAAAATAAACGTAGAGCTGGTGAAAAATGCGCTGCGCACCTCCGGTACCGGCACCAAAGCCTCTGTCGCTGGGCAGACGCGGCTGAGCGTGGCTACCTGCGGCACCATTCTGAATGAACTGGTTCAGACCGGTGAAATTCTGGAGCTGGGCTGGGAAGAATCCAGTGGCGGCAGACCGGCGAGAAAATATCAGTACAACGCAGATTACTCTTCTATTATCTGTATGATTGTGCGTTCGGAGGGCGGCCGTCAATCCATTACCTGTGCGCTTGCCAATCTGAACGGTGAAATCAAAGAGGAAGCTGTCAAGGAATGTGAAGAGATTACTCCAGATACCCTTAGAGACTGGCTGGATGAGATGATTGCAGACCATCCGAATGTGCAGGCGATCGGCATAGGCATTCCTGGGGTAGTGCAGCATGACCGCATAGGCATCTGCGATGTCCCTGCGCTTGCAGAGCAGCCGCTCGGACTTTTCCTGAAGGAACGATATGAAGAGGTTGAGATCATTATTGAGAATGATATGAATCTGACGGTGTATGGTTTGTACCAGAAGCTGCTGCTGGATGAAGAGAGTCATTTTGCCGTGCTGACCTTCCCCAAGAATCATTATCCGGGGGCCGGCTTCATGGTGAACGGACGTTTGCTGAACGGCAACAGCTTTTTTAGCGGTGAGGTGTCTTATCTGCCTTACGGCATACCCAGAGAAGAACAGCTCCGGCTGCTCCAAGGAATGGGGGATCCCCGCAAGCTGGCTGTACACGCACTGGTATCGATCATCAGCATCATCAACCCGGCCACCATCGTTATCACGGGTGATAATATCTCGCCGGAGATGCTGGAGGATCTGCGCAGCGGATGCCTGGACATTATTCCGCCTGAGCATATGCCTGAGCTTATGATTCAGCGGGACACCCGGCAGGAATACATGAGCGGACTAATTACCACAACCACGGAAAGCCTGAATTACCGCTTCCGCCTGGTTGAACGTAAGTAAGGCACAACTATTTTGAATCATCCAGGAGGCTATTTACTGTGAAAGCTCAATCCGGCAATTCCGCCAGCGCACCACGCAGTAAACGTAACACCGTCTATATCATGCAGCTCGTAACAATCTTTCTGGGCTTTGTCGTCTTTGGCATCTCGGAGAATATTAAAGGGCCCGCCATTCCGCGGATTCAGCTGTCGTTCAATCTGGACGAAGGCCAGCTCGGCACCCTGCTCTCACTGAATGCGCTGGGATATCTGATCGCCTGCTCCTTCACCGCTGTGCTTGTCCGCAAATGGGGCATCAAGGCCGTCACTATCATTTCATTCGCTTCCATGGTCCTCTCGGGGGTGCTGATCTACCTGTCGCACAGCTATCCGCTGTTTGCTTCCTCCTACTTCCTGATGTATATCGGGAACGGGATGCTGGAGATCGGACTGGCGATTCTGGGGGCACGTATTTTCGTCAAAAACACGGGGATGATGATGAACCTATCCCACTTCTTCTATGGATTAAGCTCAACTGTGGCGCCGCTGCTCGCAACCGGAGTGATGTCGCTGAGCGTGTTCGGACATCTGCTGGACTGGCGGGGGATGTATCTGGTCATGCTGTCGCTCTGTCTGCTGCCGATACTCTCGGCGCTGCGCAGCACGTATCCCGGGGATGATCTGCCGCAGGAGGACCGCACCTCCTTCCGCACGCTGACGCGTGATCCCGCGCTCTGGATGATGGTGATGATCCTGTCCTTCGGCGTGGTCTCGGAGCTGGCAGTGGGCGGCTGGCTGGTTAACTTTCTGGAAAAAGCCTATGCCTGGGACACCGTCCGGGCTTCCGGCCTGCTCTCTGCTTTCTTCCTGGTGTTCTCTCTAGGCCGGCTCTTGCTCGGCGCTTTGACAGACCGGATCGGCTTCGTGCTCTCGCTGATTATCTTCTCCTGCTTCTCAGCGGTCTGCACCTTCGCCGCCCTGGCCGGCGGGGAGCGTCTCGCCTTTCTGTTCGCCCTCTCCGGGGCCGGAATTGCTATTATCTATCCTACCGTTATGGCCTTCATTGCCCGCAGGTACCCGAACGGGAGCGACACCGCAATTACCTTCGTCGTGACTCTGATGGGTCTCGGCAGCGTCATCGGCAACTACATTATCGGCTGGGTGATTGAAGCCGTCAAAGCATTCTACGGCTCCACTACCGAGCTTGGCCTGCTCCGCGGACTCCAGGCAGGGTACGGATTCATCGGCTTATGCGCCGCCGTCTGCTCCCTGTCGGGCATCGTGCTGTATGTGTATTTGAAGCGGCGGCGGGAGTTGATTTGAGGGACGGGGCTATTAAGGGATTTAATGTAAGGTATAGACTATGCATTGGCCAAGGTACTATTCTATACAATGAAAAGAATAGCTGCTTTACTCTCCACTGCACTATTGGCATTAACAATTGGAGTAATACCTGCCAATGCGGAACACCTGATGGCAGCGATGGCTCTGAAATTGGAGCATCAGTAACTATACAAGGGACTCTATTTTTCATTTGTAAAAACTACTCATTATCAAACTTCCTATGGTTCCGGCAAAGTAGTTGATCAGAGAGATATTAAGGTTATTGATGTAGGGGTTGATCTGAATGAAACTTCTTTAGATAAAAAATCGATTATTATCGATCCCCAACAGACAAAGAAAACCTTAATAAAGGCAAATATTAAAAATAACAATGACCGATGAAGACATAAAAAAAGAAGTAGACAAAACAGGCATGGCACTTCAACCTGACAGCGCTATTTTTACGTCTCTGTGCCTGCCTTTTACAAATACCCCTTAAGATTATTCAGCACCACCGCATACCCGTTAGCATACATATGAACGCCATCCATCGTGTACTCTTCCTTCAGATTTCCTTCGGTGTCCATCAGTCCCTCATTCACATTGATGAACTCATAGCCGTGCCTGACCGCCAGTTCCTCCACAGCCCGGTTCGCTTCCAGCAGTGCCGCATTGGTTCTCGTCCGGAAGTAGCTCGCCCGCAGCTCCTCATCCATGCCGGGAAAGTCGGCCTTGGCGTTGACCGGGTAGTAGGCCATGACGTATACCTTGCACTCCGGCAGCCTGGCCCCGATCCGGGCCAGAATTTCATTGTAATTCGCAAGCAGCTTCCCTAGCTCATACTCCCCGTCCGCTGAACTGATATCGTTCGTGCCGATATTAATGAACAGCCGCGAAGGCGCAAGCGCCAGCACACATACCTCCAGCGAATCGAGCAATTCCCTGGTCACATAGCCCGCAATCCCGCGGTTATAGATGATGGTCCGCTTCTCCAGCGTCTGCTGCAATTCATTCACCGGAAAAAACTCCATCAGCGAGGAGCCCGCCAGTACAGTCTGCCCTTGTAGCGCCAAGGTGTTCAGAATGCTGTACTTCTTCACCTTCTCTTCTTTCTCCTCTTGCATCTGCTTCTCCCACATTGCGTCAAGCTCTTCCTCAGTCATTCTCAATTCCCCCGTTTCTACGGCTCTATTATTCTACTATTGTTATCCTTTATCTCTCAGCTTGCAACCCTTGCCTAATTGTGTCTGAAATATGTAAATCATTCTCATTAAAAGGATTTTGTTCTATGCACACGTGTTCTGAATAGGCTAGATATCGGGTGCCGTCAGAGGTGCACATCTGGCTGGTATGCCACAAGGAACCGGTGCGCCGGACCTAATTCTACAGCTGAAGGGCGGAATGTTTTTGAAAAAGGTAGTTGGCTTGCTCCTGTCGGTTGCACTGTTGTCTTCGTTCTATGTTGCCAGTCCCCCCGAGGTATCTGCCGCAACGCCGATTGTGGTGAATTCGACGATTGTCGTACCGGCCGGGCAGACGTATGACGGCAGCGGCCAGACGTTTGTCGCCAATCCGAGCACGCTAGGAGACGGCAGTCAGGCAGAGAACCAGAAGCCCATCTTCCGGCTGGAAAAGAATGCTACACTCAAAAATGTAATTATCGGCGCTCCCGGCGCAGACGGGGTTCACTGTTACGGGAATGCTACCATCTCCAATGTGACCTGGCAGGATGTCGGCGAGGATGCCCTGACCCTGAAGGCCTCCGGCACCGTCAATATTACAGGCGGGGGTGCGTACAAAGCCTACGATAAAGTGTTCCAGGCGAACGCTGCGGGCACGATCAACATCAAGAATTTCAAAGCGAATGACATCGGCAAGCTGGCCCGCCAGAATGGCGGAACCTCGTACACGGTGAACTTCACTCTGGATAACTCTGACATCTCGAACGTCAAGGATTCCATCTTCCGCACAGACAGCAGCAGCAGCTCTGCCAAAATTACCAACACCCGCTACCGCAGTGTCCCCACCCTGTTCAAAGGCTTTGCCTCAGGCAAGACCAGCCAATCAGGCAACACGCAATACTGAAGCAACAGGTAGAGAAGCTGGTGTAAATACGGCAGTCTGAGCCTTACCGCATATAGCTGTTATCTGAAACCGCCTTCATTCCGGCACTGCCGGGATGGAGGCGGTTGGCCGTTCAAACGGATAGCCAAGCACACATGAACACGATCAGTTCCGGGAAGGAGAAGTTAGATTTATTTTGGACACATCTGCCTCTCTCAACTCTATCGACATGAACTCACATGATATGTTATTATGATACACTGATAACGTATTAACGAACTAAAGCAACGGATGCGGCAGGCAATCTACTAGGGGGATTAGAGAGATGAAGAGACAGGGAATATGGGTTCTACTCGTAATTATGGCACTTGCAGTGGTCACTGGCTGCTCCAGTTCAGGCGGTAAGGACGGGAAGCTGGTGATCGGTATCGACGACAAGTTCGCTCCGATGGGCTTCCGGGATGATAACAATGACATTGTCGGCTTCGATATTGATTATGCGAAGGCGGCTGCCGCGAAGATGGGCCGGGAGGTTACCTTCCAGCCGATTGACTGGTCCGCCAAGGAGTCTGAGCTGAACAGCGGACGGATCGATATGATCTGGAACGGATACACGATCACGGACGAGCGCAAGGACAAGGTGTTATTCACGAAGCCTTATCTGGAGAACAGCCAGGTGGTTGTCGTGCTGGCGGGCTCAGCGCTTACGAAGCTTCAGGATCTGGCAGGCAAAGAGGTCGGACTGCAGAGCCTCTCCTCTGCCGCCGATGCCCTGGATGCGAATCCGATCAAGGCCGAGCTTGGCGGCGTGTCTGAATTCACCGATAATGTACTGGCACTGACCGACCTGAAGTCGGGCCGTCTGGACGGGGTAGTCATCGATGAGGTTGTTGCCAGATATTACATAGCTAAGGAACCGGATACGTACAAGCTGATGGAAGAATCGCTGGCCCCTGAGCAATATGGCATCGGAATTAAGAAAGGCAATGAAGCACTGCTCGATGAGCTGCAGAAGGCGCTGGATGAACTGAGCAGTGACGGAACAGCCGCCGAGATCTCAACCAAGTGGTTCGGAGAGAATAAAGTATTGAACTAGGAGCCGGTTAAGCCATGGATATTGATTATATTATTAGAATTTCCGGACCGATGCTGGAAGGCGCCCGGACTACGGTGCTGCTGTTCCTGATCGTGATCGTGCTGTCCATTCCGCTCGGGATGGTGGTCACGCTGATGGCCAAAAGCACACTCAAGCCGCTGGCTTGGATCGCACACACTTATATCTACGTCATGCGCGGAACGCCGCTCTTACTGCAATTGTTCTTCTTCTGTTTCGGGCTGCCGCAGATTCCCGTGATCGGGCAATATCTGGTCATGGACCGTTTTGTAGCGGCCAGCCTGGGCTTTATCCTGAATTACGGCGCTTATTTCGCCGAGATTTTCCGGGGCGGGCTGCTCTCGATCGATAAAGGCCAGCATGAGGCGGCCAAGGTTCTGGGCTTAAGCCGGTGGCAGACGCTGCGCAAGGTTATTCTCGCTCAGATGTTCCGCGTGGCGCTGCCTGCGGTTGCCAATGAGTCCATTACACTGGTCAAGGATACCGCTCTGCTGTATGCCGTGGCGGTGCCGGAGCTGCTGAATTTCGCCAAGACGGCGGTGAATCGTGATTTCACCGTCACGCCTTTTGTCGTAGCGGGCGTTATTTATCTGCTGATGACCCTGGTGCTGACCTTGTTCTTCAAGCTGCTGGAGAAACGTTTCAAATTTGAGTAGAAGGGCTGTATCGCTATGAGTAACATGATTGAAGTACGGCAATTGAAGAAGGACTTCGGCAGTCTCAGTGTGCTGAATCAGATAAGCTTTGATGTGAAGCCCGGCGAGGTTGTTGCGGTGATCGGACCCTCGGGCTCCGGCAAAAGCACCATGCTGCGCAGCCTCGTACATCTGGAGGAAGTCACCGGCGGCAGCATCTCGATCTGCGGGAAAGCGCTCGTTGAGAACGGACGCTACGCCAGTACGGCGGCGATTAGAGACATCACCTCAAGCATGGGGATGGTGTTCCAGCATTTCAATCTGTTTCCGCATCTCAGTGTGCGGGACAACCTGGAGCTTGCCCCGCGCACACTGAAGCGGGAAAGTGTCCAGCAGATCACGGCCAAGAGCCGGGAGCTGCTCGCCAAGGTAGGTCTGGCTGACAAAGCAGACGTCTACCCCTCCACGCTGTCAGGCGGGCAAAAGCAGCGGGTCGCCATCGCCAGAGCGATGATGCTCAGCCCGGATATTCTTCTGTTCGATGAGCCTACCTCGGCGCTCGATCCTGAATTGACCGGCGAGGTGCTGCGCGTCATCCGCCAGCTGGCTGAGGAGAACATGACGATGATGATCGTCACCCATGAAATGAGCTTCGCCCGCGATGTCGCGGACCGCGTCTTCTTCATGGACAACGGGGACATTGCCGAATCCGGCACCCCGGAGGAGATCTTCGGCAGTCCAAAGCTGGAGCGGACGCGGACGTTTTTGATGCGGGAGTAGCAGATTGGAAGGTCATAAGGACTTGGCTTAACGCGAGTCCTTTTTTTCATGCAAGGAAAGCTCTATAATTTTCGGAATGATTGAAAAGTAAAAAGGCTCTGTCAGTAAATACAGAGCCTGCTAACACGTTATCAATGACACGCATTTATTTACGAACTAGCTTACGATACCTGTATATATCGCCACCAGATTTACTAACATGATAAAACGACTCAAAACCTCTTTTTATTAATTCTTCATCAGGTTCCCTTTTCCTATTATCTTCCCCGATACAATCAATAATGTAACCACCGTCTTTAACAATCCTAGCCAGTTCAGCAATCTCAACGTCATAATTGTCGCCGACTACATGCCCCGACATCACAATATCGAAGGAATTATCCTCATAAGGGATTTTCTCGATCGTACCGTCTACGACTACAACATTATTAATATTCTCACGTTTGATTTTATCGCGCATGTACTCCCTTAGCATATCGGTAGGTTCGCTTGCATACACACTTTTCGCCTTTTCTGCTGCGGTAAATGCAAGCCTTCCTGTACCGCTTCCTACGTCGAGAACTACCTTATCCGTAAAATCTGCAAGTTCAAATAGTAACTGTTTATCCCAGTCGTAAATATAATCACAGTTTTGGTTCATAATATCGGGATAAACATAAACGACCGAAGTTTCCATTGCATGAATTACAAATACCTCTGCTTTTCGAATATCATGAGGTGTAAGATTTTTGGGCGCCACTGCAATCATTTTTTCAATCGAAGGCTTGCTTTCAGGGCTTTTATGTGCAAAATACCATGCTACTGATGGGTTATATGCTAAAGCTATGCTCAAGTTATCACAATACTCGCCCCATCCGGCATAATTGTTACATATCATGCGTACCATCCATCTGTCCATTAACAAGAAGCTGTTAAAAGAATACTCTTCTGCGTTTATCCAGTTAAATGACATAGTAAACTAATCCTCCATTTTTTGGGAGGGTTAAAGTATAGTCGCCCTCCAAGAGATTATGCGAGCTATATTCTCTATGATTGTAGCTGGAACAAATTGTATTATCAATGTATAGTTCTTTTATAACTAACCTGCCCGTTAGCTCAAAGAAACATTGTCAGTTTCTTTTGACAGAAGCAAATGGATTTAGTCCATCTAATTTAGCGCTATAGATACTCTTCTCCACATTAGTTGGATAAACAACACTTACTGGGGCCGACTTTAGGCGAATCCTTAGAATTGGGCAGATTAGATGTACTTTTTCCACTTACTCCCCCGTAGCCGCAGAAGACACCGTGCCCCCGGGCACCGGCTCCACGGGTCCCATTGGCGCTGCCGGCTCCTCATCCCAGCGCTTGCTGAGGAAGAGCTGGTAGAGCTTGACGATGATGATTTTGAGCATCATGTAGACCGGAATAATGACCAGGATGCCGATGATGCCGCCGAAATCGCCGCCGGCCAGGACGAGAATGATGGTAGTCAGCGGGTGGATATCCATGCTTTTACCGAAGATATAAGGGGCAACCAGGTTATCCTGAATCTGCTGCGCAACGAGCACGACCACAATCGACCAGACCGCCGTAGACGGAGACTCGATCAGACCGATGATGAAGATCGGCACAGTAGACAGAATCGCTCCGATAAACGGGATAAAGTTCATCAGCACCGCCACCAGTGTCAGCAGCAGCGCATACGGCAGCCCGATGATCAGGAACCCTATGTACATGAGCACGCCGAGCGCCAGATTGACCAGCACTCTGCCGACGATGAAGCTCCCCATCACGTTATCAATCTCGGCAACCACCCCCGCGCCTTCCTCGTGATACCGTTTGGGGAAGAAGCTTACAACCTTATCGCCGAACTTCCCGCCCTCCTTCAGCATGTAGAACAGCAGGATCGGAAAGGTGAACAGCACAATCGCAAAATTAGAGACAAATGAGAACAGCCCGGTCACATAGCCCGTTGCCAGTGAGAAGCCTGTATTCAAATAACCTATCAATTGGCTGGACAGGTTCATATTCTCGGGAATCAGATTCGATAGCAACTCCGTGTTCTCCAGCTTGCTAAGCTGCTCTCCCACGGCTCTCAGCACACCCGGCATATTGTTGACCAGGTTCAGCAGCTGATTTTGCAGCGAAGGCCAGACCCCCACGATGAAGCCCAGCAGCAGAATAGCAATCACCAGATAGACCAGCAGGATTGCCAGCGTCCGCTTCATTTTGCGGGAGGACAGGAAGTCAATCAAGGGCCGAAGCAGATAATAGAAGAAGACTGCCAGCATTAACGGCACCATCACAACCTTGAACAACGAGATGATAGGGGTAAAAATAAAGTCTACTAATGAGCTGACGTAGATTATTCCCAGCACCAGCAGCACGGCAATACACACGCGGATAAACAAATTCAATTTGGCCATAGTGGACTCCCGTTCCGTTATTTTGAGCAGCGTTTCTTGTTCACTTAAATATAGCCGGGTATTCTTAATTCAAACTAAACCAAGTCTAAAGATAAGCTAAAGATTTGGTCTTCAGGCTGAATACAGCTATGTTTAATTTCCTCATGAAACGGCTCTGGGATAGACGGGTATCTATTTGCCGAAAAAAAGCTGCCGTCCGCGCGGTTAGCCGATAGTTTCGACCACATTACCTTCCTGGTCTTTGATGTAGGTCTTGCGGATCTGCACCTTCAATTCCTTGGCGGCAGACAGCCGGAGCTCCCCTTCCTTAGGCTGGAGCTTCTCCTCCAGCTCCAGGACCACCTCTTCCGTCAAACCGATGCTGACAAAATCCTCGTTGACCACAGTCCCGTTAACGGGTTTCAACTCCAGCATCACCTGCCGCTGCTTACTGTTCAGTGTCAGCGGCTTCCCCTTCAGCAGACGGCCGCGCAGCAGCTTGGCTATAGTCGGTGCCTGCCTTGCTCCTATGGTCAGGACAGCAAGTGCTGTGCCGAGCAGGCGGCTTTTGCCCGGCTCATAATTCAGTTCATCTACATACAGAATGCCCGTCTGTGATCCGTCACGTTCAATGCCCTGACGTACCGCTTCCTGGATGACCGGAAGCCGGAGCAGCGAATCCCGGGCTAGATCGGTGATATAGAGAGGCAGCACCTCCTGACTGGCCTCCAGGAAGGCATTGGTATTCCAGGACATCATCGCTTCCAGCTCGTCCGCTGTGATCCCTACCATCTGCAGGAATTCCACACGGCCGTTCGGCGTATCCACAGCCGGAAGCTCCGGGTCATCGGTGAACGCCAGCGCCGTCAGCCGGGTAGCAGCCCCCAGGCATATCGGGCCATTGGCATCCAGATGATGCCCCGAAGCAAAGATATTGCCGCTGGAGAATACATATCGGGCCATGTTCTGCAGCAGATTAATCGCCCAGGCTGGAGGCTCCTGCTCGCCGCTACTACGCGCCAGACGGAAGGTCAGCTCGAAGCCGTAGCCGCTGTATTCAAGGTCTTCAGACTCCTTCTCATACAGCTCGGAGAACCCGAAGGTTACGAAATGCCAATGCGGATATGGCTGCTCGGCTGCATAGGCGCTAATTCCGTTCAGCGGGTCATTGCCCCCCAGGCTATACGGCAGCATTGCAGCATAATGCTTCGGTTCCTGTTGTCCGTATAGCCCTGTCATCTGTTCCTCTATGGCATCCCAGCCGATGGCTTCCACTTCGTGCTCACTCATCTCGTTCCCTCCGGTATCATATTTATGTACAGCCGGAATTCCCGTATCCGGCCCAGAATCTCCCGTTCATTACCCCAAATTCCGCAATCATAACCAGCGCCAGGCGGCTCTTTCCCCTATAGCCGTACACTGCCTGAATAACACCTCCAGCTTGCAAAAAAAACCACCAAGTGGGGCTATAGCTTCGATGATGACTCAGATACTTTGCAGGTACCCCAAAACATATAAAAACAGCAAGCTCATCTGACGAGCTTGCCGTTTGGTGTATCTTCATTATTATAGGTATCAGTTAATGCCGACCAGCAGGTTCTTGCGGGCTACGCCGCTCTTAACTGCCGCTTCGGCTACAGCCATGCGGATTCTCTCTACTACCCGCGGATCGAAGGCGTCTGGGATGATATATTTCTCATGCAGCTCAGACGGGTCAATCACGGAGGAGATCGCCTCTGCAGCCGCCAGCTTCATGTCTTCATTGATATCCGTAGCTTCACAATCCAGCGCCCCTCTAAATATCCCAGGGAAGCACAGTACATTGTTAATCTGGTTCGGATAGTCAGAACGGCCGGTCGCCATGACTCTTACATGCGGCGCAGCAATGGCGGGATCAATCTCCGGCATCGGGTTCGCCATAGCGAAGACAATCGGGTCGGTGGCCATGTTCAGCACATCTTCCAGCTTCAGCACATCCGGTGCAGAGACTCCGATGAAGACATCCGCGCCTTTGATCACATCGGACAGACTTCCGATTTCTAGATAAGGGTTCGTAATCTGGGCAAAATCGCTCCAATGACTGCGCTCATATTCCGCCAGCCGGTTAATCGCACCCTCCCGGTCCACGCCGATCAGGTTCACCGCTCCGGCATGCAGCAGCATTTTGGAGACGGAGATGCCTGCTGCACCTATGCCGTTGACTACGATTTTGACATCCTTAATATCCTTGCCGCATACCTTGAGTGCGTTCAGCAATCCGGCAGTTACGACAATTGCCGTACCATGCTGGTCATCATGGAAGACCGGAATGTCCAGCTCGGCTCTTAGTCTGGCTTCAATCTCGAAGCAGCGCGGAGAGGAAATGTCCTCCAGGTTAATGCCGCCGAACGTCGGGGCAAGCGCTTTTACAATCGCAATAATCTCTTCGGTATCCTTGGTGTCCAGGCATATCGGCACGGCGTCTACGTCTGCGAACTGCTTGAACAGCGCTGCCTTACCTTCCATAACCGGCATGGCCGCCTTCGGCCCGATATCGCCAAGCCCCAGTACAGCCGTCCCATCGGATACGACAGCTACGGTATTCTTCTTCGTGGTTAGCTCATAAGCCTGGGACTGATCGTCGGCAATCGCCTGACAGACCTTCGCCACACCCGGCGTATAGACTTTGGACAGGTCGTCTTTGCACAGAATCGGATGCTTCAGGGTAGTTTCAAGCTTACCGCCTTTATGCAGCAACATAATTTCTTCTAATAGTTCCATATTAACTCCTCCATTCAACTGGTTAACCGTTTGTTACATCCCTCTCGGATCTTTCTATATATAGCGGAACTTCCTGCATCCGAACCTTTCCAGGCCCGGGTGCAGCCCCGTCAACTATGCGTTTCATATGCTCCTGTAGTCATTCTCCGCGATAATGAATGGATTGGCAATACAAAAGCTGACATCTGCAAATTGTCCATGATTTAGACACGTTTGGATGCGATTTCATGTGATTCAGGCGTCTCTTTTGCCGATTGAGCACGCTGCTCAGCCGCCCCATACCGCGATGAGCAGCGTGGCCACAACTACTGTAATCGCACCACCGATCCGGGTGGAGATCTGTGCGAACGGCATCAGTTCCATGCGTCCGGAGGCTGACAGAATCGCTACATCGCCGGTTCCGCCAAGGCCGCCGCGGCAGCCGGTAACAATGGCCGCTTCAACCGGATACATATTGACCCATTTGCCGGTAAAATAGCCGGTGATCGTCATCGCCACGATAACGGTAGCGCAGACAATAATATAAGGAAGCGAGATCAGAGCGGCGACATCCTTCAGCGGAATGTACAGCATCCCGAGGCCGACCATCAGCGGCCAGGTTAACGTGCCGGACACCAGCTTATAGAGCTGATAAGCACCCTGCTCAATTTTGGCAGGCAGCAGCTTGGAAATCTTCAGCAGTGCAGCTGCGAAGATCATCAGGATCGGACCCGGAATGCCGACGAACGGCGACAGCAGGTGTCCGGTGATGAACAATCCGCAGGCGAACAGCAGTCCGGCACCCATCAGCAGGAAGTCAGGCTTCAGGCTGTCATACGTGCTGCCGGCCAGCTTCTGGCCGTCCTTCGCCTTCACGAGTACACCGTTACCGGTGATGGACGGATTTTTGTCAGCCATCCGCTTGAGCAGTCCCGCTCCGATAATCGCAAACACGTTGCCGATCACCGCCGCCGGAATCATCTGGGCCACATAGGAGCCGGATTCCCCGCCGAGGATCTGCGAGAACGCGATGGACAGCGGGAGAATGCCTTCCCCAACGCCGCCGCCGATAATAGGCACAACGATGTAGAACAACGTCCGGTGTGCGCTATAGCCGAGCAGCATCCCTACGCCCATCCCCGCAGCGACTGCAGCGATCGTTCCGGCCATCATCGGAATGAAAATACGGATGAAGCCGTTAATCAGCGTGGTCCGGTTCATCCCTGTAATACTTCCGGCTACTAGAATCGAGATGTACAGGTAGAGGAAGTTCGATGTCTTCATCAGCGTGTTGACTGATTCGAGCACCGAAGGGTCGAGCACATTCCAGAACACCAGGAACGATGGGATCATTAGCGAGAGGATCGCGGGACCGCCGATATTTTTTAGAATCGGAAGCTTGAAGCCCAGATCACTGAGCAGCACCCCCAGGACAATAATTACTGCAAAGCCGCCGATCATGTCGTTTGGCAGTTCACCAAGCACAGAAGCCGCAAAAATAATGAGTGCAAATACCACGTAGAGCGGGAGCGGAATAACGCCTACCTTTAAATGCAGAACCTTCTGGACGAAGCCCTGTTCTCCTTGCTTCAGTACAACAGGCTGCTGTTCCGGTACCGAAAGTGGGGGTTGAATTGCTTTTTGCATGTTAACCTTACCTCCTTAACTCTTTTACAAATTCATCATAGCTGCTTTGAAAGCGCTTTTGTTTTTATGAAAGTAATAAAGGGGTTTTGTAAATTATTAAAGTAAGCGCTATCAGAGAGAAGCGGGGACGCGGGGATTGGCGGGGATTGGGAGAGTGCTCCACTTGGTCGAATTTGATTATAGGTATTGGGGAGGGCGTATGGTGGAGTCGGGTAGGGTCAGATAGATACAGGTAGTTTCATGGGGAGGCAGGTAACATTAATTAGTAGTAGAGAGGTTGAGACGGAGTCAGGTTACTTCAGGTGCACTAGTGCTCCTCATTTTCGCTGACTGCCGACTTTTGGCTAATTCAGGTGCACTTGTGCTCCTCATTTACGCTTACCGCCGACTTTTGACTAATTCAGGAGCACTTGTGCTCCTCATTTGCGCCTACCGCCGACTTTTGAGTAATTCAGGTGCACTTGTGCTCTTCATTTGCGTTTACCGCCGACTTTTGAGTAATTCAGGTGCATTTGTGCTCCTCATTTACGCTTACCGCCGACTTTTGACTAATTCAGGAGCACTTGTGCTCCTCATTTGCGCCTACCGCCGACTTTTGAGTAATTCAGGTGCATTTGTGCTCCTCATTTACGCTTACCGCCGACTTTTGAGTAATTCAGGTGCATTTGTGCTCCTCATTTTCGCCTATCGCCGACTTTTGGCTAATTCAGGTGCACTTGTGCTCTTCATTTGCGTTTACCGCCGACTTTCGCCGGGTTTCAAAGGGATTTATCCCTTCCCCTTTCGGCTCCCAGCCCACTTTGGGCCAATCCAAAGGGATTTATCTCTTTCCTTTCTGCATCCAGCTGTCAGCGCAACTCAAAAAGCTCCGCCGCAGGTCGCGCGGCAGGAGCTCCAGAATTAGCTAGTTACACTCAAATATACTTAGTAATCAATCCCTTACCGTTCGGAGCGAGCCGGTATTTCTGCACCGGACGGCCGATGCTGCCGTAGACGAGGTCCATCTCCAGCACGCCCATCTCGGTCAGCCCGATCAGGTATTTGCCGGCGGAGACGCGGGAGATGCCGGATACCGCTGAGATATCCTCAGCGGAGAACAGCTCGCTGCCGCAGGCCTCCACGGCACGCCAGATGGTCTGGAGCGTCTGACGGGTGAAGCCCTTCGCCAGCTCCTGCGAGGTCGTCCGTTCCTGCTTGAACCGGGACAGTCTGTCTAGCTCCGACTGGTTCAGCCGCTCCTGGCTGCGGAACAGCTTGTTCTGCTCCCGGTATCCGTTCAGCGCGGCCCGGAGCCTGGAGAACTCAAACGGCTTGATTAAGTAGTCCACCGCCCCGTTCTGCAGCGCTTCCTGGATGCTCTCCTTGTCGCTTGCCGCCGAGATGACGATGACATCGATCTTCACACCTCTGCGCCGGATCTCGGACAGCAGCTCCAGCCCGTTGCTCTCCTTCATGTAGATATCCAGCAGGATCAGGTCATAGGCCTGCTTCTCCAGCATACCCAGCACTTCTTCCGCCGAGCTGGCCCAGCCATCGGCTCGGAAGCCCTCCACCTGCTGCACATAGAACTTGTTCATCTCCGACACCATGGGATCATCTTCAACGATTAGTACTTTGATCATAATGGCTTATCACCACTTTTCATGGGCTTTCCACCCTTTTCATTAAATATCTTTACTCTTCATCATTCTCATATGCTTCATGCGTTGGTATCATTCTTTGCGCTATAAGGAATCTGCACCGTGAAGTCGGTACCTTCCCCTTTCCGGCTGCCATACGTAATCGTCCCGCCCAGCTTATCTACACTTCGCCGCACCAGATACAGTCCCACGCCCCGGTCGCCGCCTTTGGTCGAATAGCCCTGTTCAAACAGGTGGGCTCCATTCTCCGCAGATATGCCTGTTCCGTTATCGCTAACCTTGAGGGTAAGCTGGTTGTCCTTATGCCGGAATCCAATCTCGATCTGCTTAGTGTCCGCGCCTTGGAGCGCCTCCAGCGCATTGTCCAGCAGGTTGCCCGCAATCGTCACCAGCTCCCGCGCCACCTGGTGATCCGCTGCTTCAGGCAGTATACCCTCATCCCGGATCACCAGCCGCACATCGGCCTCCCTGATTCTGCTGAGCTTGCCGAGCAGGAAGCCGACCATCACCGGGTCTTTGACCTGCCGGACCACCGAGTCCGCCTCTGTCTGGATATTCTGCACAATATCCGTGAGATATTCTTCCAGCCGATCGTATCTGCGCATCGTATTCAGCCCCATGATGACATGGAGCTTGTTCATGAACTCATGGGTCTGGGCACGCAGCGCCTCGGCGTACAAGGAGATACCGGAGAGCCGCTCCATCAGAATACTGATCTCGGTCTTGTCCCGGAACGTGGCAATCGCCCCTTCGATGATTCCGTTCACCCGGACCGGAACCACATTCACCAGCAGCGTGATGCCGCTCTGCTCCACTTCCTTATCCTGCAAGGCTTCCCCGGTCTCCAGCACCTTCTCCATCCGCAGCAGCGGCCAGAACTGTCCAGCCTCTCTGCCTACCGGTTCCTGGTTCAAGCCGACGCTGCCCATCAGCCTCCGGGCCTCGGCATTCACCAGGGTAATCCGCGATTCCTTATCGACAGCCAGAATTCCCTCCTTGGTCGATTGCAGCATAGCGCTGCGCTCCTCCAGCAATTTGGCGATTTCTCCCGGCTCCATGCCGAACATCATCCGCTTGATTTTGCGGGCCAGCAGGATGGCACCGAATATCCCCATCAGCCCGCCGACCAGGATGCCCGAGTAGATAATCCAGCGGTTCTGCTGAACGGCGGAACGGACGCTGCCCAGCGATATGCCTACAGCAACTGCTCCAACCTGCTTGCCGTCAGCGGCGAAGACCGGTGAGAACGCTCTCACAGAATAGCCGAGCGAGCCTTCAGCCACGGATATGGTCTCCTTGCCGTGCAGCGCATCTGTCTCGTCCCCGCCCATGAAGTGCTTGCCGATCAGGGCGGGATCAGGGTGGGAACGGCGAATGCCTCCCATATCCATCACCACCACGAATTGCACGTCATTGATAACGCTGATATCGGTTGCATAACGCTGTATATTGCCGGAATATGCCTCTGTAAGCAGTTCGTTCACTACCTCCGGCGTACGGGAGACCGTGCGGGCAATGGTGATGGCCTTGTTCTCCAGAGAAGCCCGGGCTTCTTCGGAGAATCTCATGCCGAACATCATATACACAATCAGCAGCACCAGCACGACGATCAGGCAGATCATCAGAGTGATGGTGGTCTGAAGGCGTAATCTTTTTGTACCAATTCTCACAATGCTCCACCTTCAGGAAATTTTTCTCGATTATAACGCAAAAGCACTCAAAGCGCGATAATCACAATTCAAAGTAAATCCGCTATGTCTCCGTAATCACCGACTGGTTCCGCCCTCTGCTCTTCGCCAGATACAAGGCCTGATCCGCCTTCACAAGCAGTCCCGTAAGGTCGGCGGCATGCGAAGGATAGTGGGCAATTCCCTGTGAAATCGTGAGCTGCGCCGCAATCGGCGCCTGGCTCCGTTCGACAGCAAGACGGATTCGCTCAGCAGCGCTGAAGGCTTCCGCAGGCGTAGTCCGGGCCAGCAGAATAACGAATTCCTCCCCGCCGTAGCGGTAACAGACATCATCCGGACGAAGCGAGGTTACAATGACCTGGACGACATGCTTCAGAACTTCATCGCCCAGATTATGGCCGTACGTGTCATTAACCTGCTTGAACTTATCTATATCCAGCAGCACCAGTGAAAAGGGAACACCAGAACTCATCCGCTGGCTGATCGTCTGCTCCAGGGACCTGCGGTTCATCAGACCGGTCAGCACATCCGTCTCGGCTTCATGGGTCAGCTGCTCGGTCTGCTGCTGGATATTTGCCAGGGCAAGCGATACGCCGTCTGTCAGTAAATACGCCTCCCGGCTCCAATACCGCTTCGCTTCCTGCAACTCTATCTGTTCCTTGCCCATTCTGCTCACGACATCTGCCAGATAGACGAAGGGACGCGCAAACTTGCGAGCCAGCAGAATTACGCCCAGCAGCAGGACGATGAATGGCAAGGCGGAATACCCGATCAGGGTACGAAAATGCCCGATCAGCTCCTGATGAATCTGGCTAATCGGGGAGACAACCACAATGCCCCAGCCATTGGCAGGCACACTGGAGTAACCCGCCAGCATCTCGATGCCCCGGGTACTCGTAACAGGCTGTTCTCCGCTTTTCTTATTCATCAGTTGCTGCACCACCTCATTACTGCTGACATCCGTGCCGATCCGCGCTTTATCCGGATGATAGACCAGATGCCCTTCAGAATCCACAATATAATAATAGGCCCCCGAATCATCCTCCTGCCCATTGTCAAAAATCTCAGACAGCACGTTATTCTCCTGAAGATAAATAGTGCCGCTAAGAATTCCGGCATAGGTACCCGCAGCATCGAAAATGGGCTGGCTCAAAAATACGATTAATCGCTTGGTATTGGCCGTCAAATAAGGGGAAGAAATATACGGCTTGCGGAGTGCTAAGGCTTCCTTGCTACTCGTTGAGCTGACGTGCTTGCCTGTGGTCCCTATGCTGGCAGGTGAGACATTGCGGACGAGTCCGCTGGCGTCAACCACGGTGATGGAATTGAAGAAATTGCTGCTGCTGCGCATCAGATCCAAGGAATCATTCACTTCCTGCGGCGGCATAGCGTCTATGTCAGACAGCCTGGCGGCGTTGTATTCCAGAGTCCCGTGCATAGACTGAAATAAGGAATCCATCGTCTTAGACATCCGGTCAGCATTGAGATAATTCAGATGAAGCGTGGTCTCCATTAAGGACCGCTTCTTGGACTCATAAGAACCGAGCAGAAGAATGCTCGAGGTTAGCACAACCACCAATGTCACCAGACCTGTGAGCAGCGTGGTGAGACTCAGCTTGTGAATTTGACGAAACTTACGCTTCAACCTTATATACAAACCCGCAATCCTCCTTGGAGCAAAAAACGCAATGATATATTCATCATACCGCAAATACTGATAATGTTCGACAGCGGATTTATGGCAGGACAGGCGGCGGCTCAGTCTCCCGGACATAGCAGAATAAGCCCGCAGCAGCGAGGCTCATCTTCAAGCGTTATTCAAGTTCACGTTCACCCTACGCCTGCAAAATCTCATCCACCCGTTCCTTGGCACCCTCCCAGGAGGTCATCAGCGGAAAAGAGTATTGCTCCCGTACCCTGAGGTTCCACGGATGCGGAATACAGAGCACCTTCTTCCCTGCCTGAACGGCGGGCAGCAGGTTATGCGGGCCGTCATCAATCAGCAGATCGTAGCCGATCAGATGCTTCCGCTTGCAGGTGAAGAAATTGTCGGCCGGGATGTACGGCATATGCTTTTGCAGCCAGTTCCATTTCTCCAGCACCGTCTTCGGGACAGCGGCCGTCACAATAATAACGTCATAAGCGTTGTGCAGCTTCTCCATCTCTTCCACCACATATTCGTCGAACAGCTCCAGCTCCTCGTAGAGGCCGGGTCGGCCGAAGAACAGGTCCATGGTGCTGTCCGGATGGCGCAGATGGTCTGTGTTCCAATCCATCATATCTTCGTAGCGAAGCGGATGTGTAGGAAACTCAATGTTATTGTGGTATATCGCACGCTTCACGAGATGGCAGATGGTATCATCCATATCGACGGCGATGATCGGTTTGCGCATTGAATCTCCTCCATGTACATTTTCATTCATTTTCATTAATTATAGGCAACGAGGTAATAAGTGTCCAGACATCCGCCAGACTCCACATAAAAAAGCACATGCCTCCTTCACAGGGGCACATGCTTATCGGCCTAATCCTATCCACTCATTTCCCTTTATCTGCGCGACCGTCCCTTGACCAGGTTAATCACGAACAGGACCGCTGCGACAAACAGCAGAAGATGAATCATGTTGCCCATGAAATTAAAGATGAGGCCTAACAGCCATACCACCACTACAAGTCCGATTAATCCCCACAGCATAAGCTTACCGCCTTTCTCTTCCGGTTTGATTTGTTTGTATTTTACCCTTGTGGAGGAGAATTCAAACGGATGGTCCGTCAGATCCGGCTGTGGAGACCGCTATTTCGAGGCCTCAGGACATTGCTTAATTGCGGGACATGCTGTTATACTGTCTTTTAAATAATACAATTGTATTGTAAAAAAGGAGACGAGCCCACCACCATGACCCACTCTTCAAGTCACCCGAAACCTGTTGCACCGAAACTGCGAAGCAGGCTGCTTAAGCTGCTGCTGATCCTTGTATCTGCCATCCTATTTCTCATAGGATCAGGTTTCTTATGTGAAGCCATTGCCTCCCATTCCGCCCGTAAAAGCTATCCTGCACCGGGTCAACTGGTCGATGCCGGAGGCTATAACCTGCACATTCGCCAGCTAGGTGCGGGAGCCCCGACTATCATTCTGGAAGCGGGCAGCGGCGAAACCAGCCTGTCGTGGAGAGATATTCCTGAACAGTTAGCTGAACAGGCTACCGTTGTCACTTATGATAGGGCCGGGTATGCCTGGAGCGGACAGGCGGATACGGAACGCTCAGGCGCCAATATCGTGCGTGAGCTGCATACGGCACTGAAGAATGCAGAGATTCCCGGCCCCTATTTGATGGTCGGCCACTCTCTTGGCGGCATGTACGCCCGGCTCTTCACTCAGACCTACCTGGACGAAGTAACCGGACTGGTGCTGATTGATGCCAGACCCGAGAATGACGACCGCGAGACGAAGCCGATTCTGGCCGCCGAGAATGTTGCCGGTAACCCCAGCGCTTCCCTGCTGAGCCTGCTCAAGCGCTCCGGTGTGCTTCGGCTATTCCAGGATCAGCTACTCGCGGGGCTCGTTGCGCCACAAGACCGCGGGGCGTTCATTAACGTTATTTCCACGCCAAGTTATTTTGCCGCCAAGGAGCAGGAAGCAACATTAACTAGCTCCACCGAGGATGCGATCCGCGGACAGAACTTCGGCTCCCTCCCGGTCAAAGTGATCGCCCGTGGCTTGCCTCAGGACTATGCATCCTTCGGAGTCTCCGAAGGTACAGGCCAGCAGCTGGAAGCGATCTGGCAGGAGGGCCAGCGCAGTATGCTTAAGCTTTCTTCCAATAGTGAACTGATCGTCGCCGGGAAGAGCGGCCATATGGTTATTCATGACCAGCCGGAGGTGGTGGTGCAGACGATTCAGGGTATGCTTAGAGATTAACAGGCTTTAAACATAGAGGGGCTTGATTTCATCCCATTTCGAGAGCATGTGCGAGATGATTGTCGTGCAGCCTTTGGGCATGAGAATGCCGAGTCCATGGGAATGTTCAAATTGTGCCGCCGGGTGTATTTCCTGCAGTTCCTCCCAGAGCTGGTATACGCCGAAGTCATCCATTCGCACCGTAATATCATGGAACAGTACGACACTATTATCGGCCAGTTTGGGCAGCCAACATTCATAATCATGCTTAATTGCTTCATAAGTGTGAAGTCCGTCAATATGCAGAAGGTCAATGCTGTTGTCTTCAAACGTACCTACAGCCTCGTCAAAAGTCATTCGGAGTAAGCTGGCGATGCCGGGAAAGAATTATTCTCCCAGTGTGAGTACCGATTCATAAATCGAACCTTTGTAGAACCCGGAATGCTTATCGCCAATTTAGGTATCGACAGCATAACATTCCGTATCCAGCCCCTGATCCAATCCTCCGGATGCTCTGGACCATCCGGCCAGCAAGTACACCAAAAAACGGCACAAACCGCAGCTCACCTTACAATGAGACTGCAGTTTGTACCGTTTACAATTCCTTACCATTTACTTGAAGAACATGCTGAATAGCCTATTGTATAACCTATTTCTCCAACTGGTATACCTGCGTGACAATCTTGTAGCTATCCACAGGCTGCTCCGCTGCCGCAAGCTTCGAGACACGGCGCTCCAGCACATCACTCTCATAGACAGCCTCTGCCCCGAAGGCAGGCTGAACCTTGAGCGCTGCCGGTTCGCCGCCCAGATTATACCAGCGGACCACGAGATCACCCGTCTCCTCAGCCATCTTGAGGGTCGAGAAGGCCAGCGGCGAAGCACTGGAGTTCCAGCTTAACCATTGCCCGGATACCGGCAGGGTCACTCCGCCTGAATGCGGACGTCCATTCACGGCCGGGACGCGTGTTGCCGGGCCTTGGGTCTGAAGAACCGTCCACGGAATCTGGTATTGGTAGGCTTGTGCATAAGCACCGGATACCGCACCGTCACCCGTATAAGGGATGATCGCATATTCTACGGTTTGCTGGCCCAGGCACTGTGCCTCCGGTGTCTCGAACACACCCCAGTCACCGAGTTCAGAGGACGAGCGCAGCAGAGTTACTGCAATGGTGTTTTTGCCGTCCAGCAGCACCTCGTATTCATTCAGGCCCTTGTTCGCAACGGCAAGTCCATGGACTCCATCTGCTACACTAACGAAGACCTGCTGATGCTGGGCATTACTCGGATTGATCCACTCTGCCGCAGGCCGGTTATTGCGTCTGGCCACCTCGAACACGGAGTCCGCATAGTGGTGGTCCGATTCAAGACCTGTAGGGAACAAGGCTCTGAGCCGCTGATCCTTGGCCTGATTGTTGAAGCTGGTGCTTAGTTGCAGCATTCCGCTTCCAGCTTCCAGTGTATAGTGGGTGGTCAGCATAAGCGGCACCATCTGGGCCGAACGCTGCGCGGTACGCTCGGTGAACGGTACCATCTGCTGCTTCTCGGTGAGGAAGGTCTCGTCTGCACTGGCCGGAACCTCCCAGCGCAGCACCGTCTGCATCACCACACGTGCCGGGGACTGCTCAAGGCATGTGATCTCAGCCGTCAAGCCTTCGGTGGTCAGCACCTCGCTGCCTTCCGGCTGACGGTACACATACTCATTGCCGATGTCCCCGGTATTCTCGTATGCGTTCAGTCCGGCATAGACCGCACCTGACTGCTTGTCTGTAACAGTCACGGTACCGTTGTCTGCAACCGCAACGATCAGCTTGGCATTCTCCATCGTGTTGCCTTGTACACGTACACTATCCAGCACCGCTGCTTCCGCTCCAGCAGCGGCAGCAGCCGGAACCAATGCATACGTGCGGTACCCAAGCGCAGCCACATCCGCTGCCGGGAAGCTCACCCGGACCTTACGCGCCATATAAGGCTGGCGGAAGCGGTCCTTGGGCAGCTCGTAGCCGAAGTGAACCCCGAGATCCGCAAGGCCAGCCGGGTACACCTTGCCCGCTTCGTCCATAACCCGCCATTCACCGAGCGGCTCCTGCGCAAGCTCTCTGGCCAGAGTCTGCGGACTCAGTCCCTCAGGGAAATATTTCTTGACGGTAATCAGCTCCACCGTAACCGTTCCAGTTCTGGACCAGCCGCTTGTATTAAATACGGTGAACGGAACCGCATCCGGTCCCCAGGCCGCTACTCCGGCCACATCAATGGCTTCAGTTAGTGCAGCCGCGCTCTGGGCGGCAATCGCCTCAGCCATCTGGCTGCTCTTGGCGAACCGGGTCACCATCTCGCGGTGCACCTCATCCACACTGCACCCGCAGATGCTGTCATGCGGATGATTCTGCATGAGCGTCTTCCACGCATAGGTCAGCAGAGCATGCGGATAGGCTTGTACTCCAGCCAGCGCGGCAAACGCCGCCAATGGCTCAGCCACCTTTTCCAGCAAAGTCTGGCCGGATTGGTTCAATTGCTTCAGATACACCCGTGAAGATGCCGTGTTAACCAATGTGCCCCATCCATCCGTATGCTGGCTGCGCAGCTCCCCTTCCACCGTCACCAGATCGCCGGGAAGATCAGCTTCCAGTGCCTTCAGGTACTCGTCGAAATTGGAGTGTACGAACTCCACATCGGGATACAAGCTGGAAGCTGTGCGGATCGCCTCTGACAGATCGGTCTGAATCGGCTGGTGATCGCAGCCGTTCATGAACAGCAGATGCGGAGTAGAAGCGAACTTCTCGGCGTCTGCGAGATTCTTGTCCCAATAAGCTTTGGCGGCCACCGGATCAGCCGGAACCTCCATCCCGTTGCAGTACCAGTTGGCGAACAGCACACCCAGCACCTCCGAACCGTCCGGGGAACGCCAGACCATCTCGGAATAAGGAGACTCATAGGTATCCGTCTCGCTGACTTCATTATTGAAGCCTGTCGGCTTCACGCCGCGCCCGAAGATGGCATTCGTAATTCCGGCCTGCTGAAGAATCTGCGGCGCCTGGCCCATGTTGCCGAAGGAATCGGGGAAATAGCCAGTTTTGGAGATGATTCCGAACGGCCTCGCATCCATATGCCCGATCAACAGGTTGCGCAGATTCGCTTCCCCGCTGGTCAGGAACTCGTCCTGGAGCACGTACCAAGGCCCGAAATGAATACGTCCTTCACGAATATAGCGGTCCAGCCGCTCTCTCTGCTCCGGGCGGACCTGGAGATAATCCTCGCGGATAATGGTCTGTCCGTCCAGATGGAAATAGCGGTAATCCGGATCTTGGTCCAGCGTGTCGAGCAGCTTATCCATCAGTTCAATCAATAACAGATGATGATGTTCATAAGGCATATACCATTCACGGTCCCAGTGGGTGTGCGAGATGATATGTGCGGTTTTGTGCTTAGCCATGTAGGTAACCCTCCATTATCCTTTGGTTGCTCCGCCCATGCTGAACCCTTTGGACATATACCGCTGGGAGAACATATACAGCACTACGGAAGGCATCGTGTAGAGCAGTGAGAAAGCAGCCAGTCTGCCGTATTCGACCATGCCGTGGCTGCCGAAGAATTGATAGATGGTAACGGATGCCGGAAGCTTCTCCGGCGTCTGGAGCAGAATATACGGTACAAAGAAATTCCCCCAGCTGCCCGAGAAGGTAAAGATCGCAATCGTGGCGATACCCGGAAGCATGAGCGGGGCAACGATTCTCCGGAGTCCGCCCCAGACGGAAGCCCCGTCAATCCAGGCCGCTTCCTCCAGGTCAATCGGTACAGAGTCCATGAAGCTCTTCATCATCCAGATCCCGTAGGGCAGGGAGGAGGAAGTGAGGAAGAGCATGGTTGCGAAGATCGAGTTCTGCAATTTGAAGAACAGGAACATTTGAAATACCGGAACCATCACCGCCGTAATCGGCAGAGCCGTCATGAAGAGGATGCTGAGCAGGAAGCTTTTTTTGAATCGCATCTCATAACGGGATAACGGGTACGCAGCCAGTACGGATGCAAGCACAACAAGGGTTGCCTGACCTCCGGAGAGAATGATCCCTACGCCGAATGAGCGCAGATTGCCGCTGTCTCCGAGCACTGCCGAGAAGTTATCGAGCGTGAAATTAGGGAATCTAATACCCTGCTGGGCATTTGTATCAAACGAAGCGAGCAGAATCCAGAATAATGGCAGCAGGAAGCAGAGTCCCAGAACGACCAGTATCCCGTATTGGATATTACGTTGAAGCCTATGCTTGACCACAGTGATGCACCTCCTTCAGGGTTAGACCTTGACTTTCATAGATTTCATGTAGAACAAACTTGCAACAATCCCGATCACCAGCAGTACGAGTGAGATCGCGGTGCCGTATCCGAATTGATAATTGACGAAGGCCTGATTGTACATAAATACCGGCAAGGTCTGAGTGGCCGTTCCCGGGCCCCCTCCGGTCATGGTATAGATCAGTGTGAATACGCCCAGGGTCTGGAGCGTGACAAGCATCATGTTGGTGACGATCGAGCCTTTTACCATAGGAATGGTGATGTAACTAAGAATCTTGAAGTTGCTCGCTCCATCAATCGTGGCGGCCTCCTCAATATCCTTGGGAATCTCATCCAGTGCAGATTGATAGACCATCATCGAGAACGCTGTGCCGTGCCAGATGTTGGCAATGATGACACTCACCATCGGGAAGCTGAACAGCCAGGAGACCGGGCTAATGCCAAACCAGCCGATGATCTGATTGAGGGACCCGTTATCACTGAAGAACGCTACCATACAGAAGGCGACAACGATCTCCGGTGTAACCCAACCCGCAATGACGATAATGCCGATGATCCGGCGGAAGGTAACATTCTTCTCTTTCATTAGCAGGGCCAGAATGAAGCCGAGCACGACCTGCCCGATGACCGCTGAGAAAATCAGGAACACCAGGGTTCTCCAGACGCTGATCCGGAAATCCGGGTCCTGGAACATGTTCGTGAAGTTCTGGAAGCCGATGAATTGCAGGTTACGGGCAGCACTTCCCGTCAGAGCCATATTGGTAAAGGCAAAGCAAATGGTCAATATAATCGGTACGATAAAGAATATCAGCAGCAGCAAGACTGAAGGCGTCAGAAATAAAAATGCGCCCCGCGACTTCCTTTTCATAGGTCACTCCCCCTCCAAATCCGAAAGAGGAGAATGGCTTCTCCTCTGCGCTCGAATTCTCAAATCCTCTATTTGACTTCTACTTTATCTTCGCCAAGCGAGCGGGTAACATTATCCTTCAGCTGCTTCACAGCATCTTCCGGCGACAGCTTGCCTGAAGCAATGCTCTCTACAATACTCTGAAGCTGCGCAGATACAGTCGCATACTGATCATTGGCCGGGCGGAATTTCGCCACTTCCAGTAAAGCTTGCGCCTCCGCTGTATACGTACGGTCTGTATAGCCTGCTACGTCCACCGAATCATTACGCGGGCTCAGGTTGCCCTCTGCCACTACGCGTCCTGTTGCATTCTCCTGATTCATCAGGAACTCCAGGAACTTCCACGCCGCTTCCTTGTTCTGCGATTGTGCCGGAATCGACCAGGCCCATCCGCCGGACATGGTGATGGCTCCAGGCTCTTGACCCTTCTGTGTCGGGAATGGAGCGAAGCCCATCTTGTCAGCTACATTCTCAATCGGAGCCGCGCCGTTCTCGAACCAGGTTGATCCTGCCCAGCTTCCGTCCACGGCCATCGCCAGCTTGCCTTGCGGGAACAGCTGCTGGAAGGCAATGCTGCCGGCTTGTCCGTTAAGCGCTACCTGCATCGAAGGGCCTGTCTTATCTACATTGAACAATTGATTAATGAATTTGAAGGAGTCTAATAGTCCGGGGCTGCTTACAACCCATTTCTTGGTTTCATCGTTATACAGTGTGTCGTTCGTGCCGTACAGAAGCATCTCCAGCGTCTGCATGGTTACGCCTTCTCCGCTCGACTTGCCCACGATCATATTCAGCGGAGTTACGCCCGGCAGCTTATCCTTGATGGTACGTGCGGCTTCCAGCACCTCATCCCAGGTAGCAGGCTTGAACGGTACCGGTAATCCTGCTTGTGCCAGCAGCTCTTTGTTATACCAGATACCGCGTGTATCGGAGGTGGCAGGAATGCCGTAGATTTTGCCGTCTTCACCAGTCACACCGGCTTTGAGGTTCTCAATGAATTTATCCTTCCAGTCACTCCAGCCCGCAACCTGCGTATCCAGCGGCTCCAGATATCCGGCTGCGGCATCCGACTTGATGATCGAGGTATCTTCGGCTACGATGTCCGGCGCTGTATCGGGCGACTTCATCTGCAGAACGATCTTGGAGGTGTAATCTCCTTCACTGGCCAGCACCGGAGCAATCTTGATCTTGATATCCGGGTTGTCCGTTTCGAATTTCTTTATCAGTCCCGATTCAAAATACTTGGTCAATGTATCTTCGGAGCCCGACGAACGGAAGGTAATGGTGACCTCCTTCTTCCCTTCGGCTGCTCCCGAACCGGAGTTCGAATTGCCGCTTGAACAAGCTGTAGTCAACAGAAGAAGAGAAGCCATTGCCGCAGTCATCGAAACTTTAAATTTATTCATTTTCATTTGTCTTTGCCCCTTTGGTTGTAGTTTGACAAGTGGAAACGTCTTTGCCGTCCTTTTTAAGGACGGCACCCGTTTCAGCGAGAAATAGAAGGATAAGTTATCGTGTGCAACATATAAATTCTTATATTTTAACGCTTTCATTAAAGCTTCAAAAAGAACGGACAAGCCGTCTTTTCTACTTCACTATCCGGTCTACTTCACTACCCGTAATCCGCAATAATCCATAATCAGTTCGCTGAACAGCATATTCGACCAGGAGAACCATGGACGGGTGAATGCTGCGGCATCGTTGACCGAGAAGCCTTCATGGGTCAAGCCTGTGCCGCCATCCGTATCCTGGATCAGTTGCAGTAAGCGTTCTTTCTCGCTGCGTTCCGGTGTCGTAAGTCCTTGCATGGACAAGGCGATGTGCCAGATGTAACCCTCCGGGGTATGCGGACTGCCGATGCCTTCCGCAACCTGTCCTTTATAGTAATAAGGATTATCTTCGCTAAGGATAAATCTCCGGGTATTGCGGTACACCTCGTCATTCTCGTCGGTGTAGCCAAGGTAAGGCAAGGACAGCAGGCTTGGAACATTGGCATCATCCATAAGATTGTAATGACCTAGCCCGTCCGTCTCATAAGCATAGATTCTCCCATAGACCGGATGATTATAGATTCCATACTCCTGAATCCCCTGATTAATCTCCTGGCCCAGCTTCTGTGCCGCTGCCGCAAGCTCCTGATCCCCGTAGATCTCTTGAGCGATCTCTTCCAGATAGCGCAGGACCACCACAGCGAACATATTGGACGGCACGAGATAACCATATTCACAGCAATCATCACTAGGCCGGAAGCCTGACCAGGTCATCCCGGTATAAGCGGTTTCGCTGCCTTTGCCCTCCCGGGTCAAGGTATCTGTAAGCGGTGCATCCAGCCGCTGGAACCGGTAGCCCGACTCCGTCTCATGATGCTGCTCCACTCTCCACAGCTTCATAATTTCGAGCGCTGCCTTGCGGAAGGTCTCATCGAACTGCGTGACGCAGCCGCTATTCTTCCAGAGCAGATAACTGAGCTGGATCGGATACGCCAGCGAATCAATCTCATACTTGCGTTCCCAGATCCATGGGCTCATGTCGGTAAGATCCGATTGATGCCCGTGGCCGTTCGCCTCTTCATTGAAGGCATTGGCATACGGATCGAGCAGAACATAATTCATCTGCCGCTTCACAAGACCCGCAATCATCGCTTCCATGTTAGGATCTTCTGCGGCAAGCAGCAGATACGGGCGAACCTGGGCGGCGGAATCACGCAGCCACATAGCTGGTATATCACCTGTTATAACGAAGGTGGTGCCATCCGCTTTCTGCGAAATAGTGGTACCAATAGTATTGATAATGCAGTCCTCGAACATCTTGGCCAGCTTGGAAGAGTCTGGCAACTCCCCTTGTACCTTGCCGATCAAATCATAAACAGACTTCGGAATTTCATTCTGTAGCTTCACGGGTGTATGTCGCACCTCCAAATGGTATATATCAGTATTTCAAACGCTTTCATCATAGTAAACAAATAATATTAATATGTCAATATAATAATGGTATATTTATAGAGTTGTATGACCTATTGGTATATATAGTATATTCAGATCGGAAGCTGAATAACAAAAAAAGCCCCCGCAACGGAGGCTTTGATCTTACTCCCACGGTTGGGCTTTCAAGAATTCCAGGTACGCTGCTCAGCCAGGTCAGTCCTTGCGGACCGGTGCTGTTGACTTGCCCTTAATCAATACGGCCGGTAAAAGAATCCGGGAAATGGGCTGCTCGTTCCCTTGCATGGTGAACACATTCTCATACGCCTGTTTGCCGATGCTGAACTGATTCTGGCGCATATGCGTCACTCTACAGTCTTCATTGGACTCCGGGCTGTCGAAGCAAATCAGGGACAAGTCTTCGGGAATCCGCAGTCCCAGCTTGCCCGCCGCCTCTTCGACCAGCAAGGCGATACTATATTCGGCTGCGAACAGCGCTGTGATCTGAGGATATTTCCGCAGATGCTCGGCCAGCTTGTCCACATCGCTGATCCGGGCCTCCGGGTCAAATACATTCGGCATGGTAGACGTGATCGTCTCCATCCATAATTCACGGTTCGCCAGCAGATTATGCTCCATGTGAGCTTCAAGAATACCGTCGATCCGTTCCTCTATTGCGGTTGTATTCGCAGGCGGCGGCGCGAGAAATCCGATATGCCGGTGCCCCAGCCCGAAGAGATAGTGCGTGGCCTCCTTGGCCGCCTGGATATTATCGGTACTCACAGACGAGGCGGGAATCCCCTTCAGATAGCGGTCAATCATGACGAACGGGAATTTCTGGATGACCAGCTTCAGAATCTCGGCACTGAAATATTCGCCTTGCGCCGGGAAGATAATCAGCCCGTCCACCCCAAGCCCCAAGAGCTGTTGAATCGCCTGCTCCTCCAGCTCGGGAATCCCGAACGACCGCCGCACAATCAGAAATGCGTCATTCTCCCGCGAAGCCTCTTCCATCCCGTATATCAGCTCTGTGCCGTACATATCACTGAAGTGTGTAATCACCAGTCCGATGATCCGTTTCTTGCCTGCCGGCCGGACCGTCTGCTGGCTGTCAAACGGCTTCATGATCAGCGAATTCGCATCGGCTACGAAGGAGCCTCTGCCTGGCTGACGGACGATTAGATGTTCATCAGCCAGCATTTTCAGTGCTTTCTTGGAGGTAATCCGGCTCACCCCAAATTCACTGCACAGTTCTTTTTCTGAGGGAACCCGCTCCCCCGCTTTATATTCATGATTCGTAATTCGCTCACGCAGCGTATGAAAGATCATTTCGTACATCGGCTTCGAGCCTGAGTCATTGGCCATATCAAGCACCTCCATTACCGCTTTCTCTTGGAAAGACACAACCTAATATACCATGTTATATTAGTAATGTGAAGAATGTTATTTCCGGGATACCGGATAGTAAGCCTTCCCTCCTAACATAATAAGCATACGGATAAAAGGAGGAGTTGTAACAATGTCAAAAGAACGCCTGCGGATTGCCGCTTTAGGTGGAGTCCACGAGATCGGAAAAAATATGTATATCCTGCAATATGGTGAAGATATTATCGCCATCGATTGCGGGTCCAAATTCCCCGATGAGAGCCTGCTGGGGATTGACCTGATCATTCCCGACATCGCTTATTTGCTCGACAACCGCGACAAGGTGCGGGCCCTGATTGTTACCCACGGGCATGAAGACCATATCGGCGGCATTCCCTACCTGCTTAAGCAGATGAACCTCCCGCTCTATGCCTCCCGCCTGACCCTCGGCCTGATCGAGACGA
Source organism: Paenibacillus sp. FSL P4-0338 (assembly GCF_038002365.1). NCBI lineage: Bacteria > Bacillati > Bacillota > Bacilli > Caryophanales > Paenibacillaceae > Paenibacillus > Paenibacillus sp. FSL P4-0338. Next base: position 3,087,947 of record NZ_JBBOCG010000001.1, read on the forward strand.
AGCTGAAGGAGCACGGGCTGCTCCGGGATGCCCAGCTTCACCGCATTGATGCCGATTCCGAGCTCACTTTCGGTGCGGTGACCACCACCTTCTTCCGGACCAATCACAGTATACCGGACTGTCTGGGCGTGGTGTTCGATACCCCCGAAGGGACAGTCGTCCACACGGGAGATTTCAAATTCGATATGACTCCGGTCAACAAGCAATACCCGGATATTCACAAAATGGCTGCGATCGGCATGAGAGGCGTCCGCTTCCTGCTCTCCGAGAGCACGAACGCAGAACGTCCCGGCTTCACTCCCTCCGAGCAGTTGGTCGGAGCACATATGGAGGAGGCCTTCAAGCAGGCTGAGCGGCGAATCTTCGTCTCTACCTTCGCCTCCAATGTTCACCGCCTCCAGCAGATTGTCGATGCTGCCGGTCTTACCGGACGCAAGCTGGCCTTACTGGGGCGGAGCATGGTGAATGTTGTAAGTGTGTCCAGGGAACTGGGATATCTTAACATCCCTGACGGAATGCTGGTCGAGCCTGTAGAGGCCGCGAAGCTTCCGCCGCAGGAAGTGGCTGTTCTGTGCACAGGCAGCCAAGGTGAGCCGATGGCCGCGTTATCCCGCCTGGCGAATGCGAGCAACCGGCAGATGGAGATTCAGGCCGGAGATACCGTGCTGCTCGCGGCGAATCCGATACCGGGCAATGAACGCAATGTATCGCGGATCGTGGATAATCTCTATATCCTCGGGGCCAAGGTCATCTACGGCTCACGCAGCGAGCTGCATGTCTCCGGCCACGGCAGCCAGGAGGAATTGAAGCTGATGCTGACCCTGATGAAGCCGGAGTACTTCATCCCGATCCACGGCGAATACCGGATGCTGCATCATCACCGGCTGCTGGCTGAAGGGGTCGGGGTGCGGGGAGACCATATTTTCCTGCTCAAGAACGGAGAGGTTGTAGAGTCGGCAGCCGGAGTGGTCCGCCAGTCGGGACGGGTCACAGCGGGGCAGATCTTCGTGGACGGTCTGGGAATTGGCGATATCGGCAATGTAGTGCTGCGGGACCGCCGACAGTTGTCCGCTGACGGGGTGCTAATTACGGTAATTACCCTAAGTCAAGCTGACGGACGGCTGCTTAGTGAACCGGATACCATCTCACGCGGGTTCATCTATGTCCGCAATTCAGACAGTCTGATGGATGAGATTAACCAGCTCGTGAAGGCTACTCTCCAGAAAATGAGTCCGGCGGATCTCGGCCAGTGGAACCTGATCAAGCAGACGCTGAAGGACACGCTCAGCAAGTTCCTGTATGAGCGGACGAAGCGCCGTCCGATGATTCTGCCGATTATCATTGAGGTGTAGGGGGATAAGAAACACTGTATTTTTATAACGAAGCGTAATCGTCACTGCGGTGAACATTTGGACTTCCGGCCGCTGTTGTCTCCAGATTTCCTGATTAGACCGCTGTTTGCGGTAGAAATCCGGAGACAGCTAAGGCTTACGATGCGAGCTTTCCTGGGGAAAGCTTTCAGGCGGTCGCTAACGCTCCTACAGTTCCAAATTTCCCCTCCGTTCCTTTTCGCTTGTCGTTTATTCTTTAGTGTTTCTTATAGTGGAGAAGAGCAAATAAGGGGCGCCTCATATGGGGCGCCCCTTCAACCATAAAAACGTACAAACACACTTACACTTACTAACCACCTACCGCGCACGCTGGCGCAGCGGGTTCCCCTTCTTCGCCTTGAACGTGCTACGCTCCGGCCGCTCTCCGCCTTCAGAGTCCTCCTTGCTTGGCGTTACCGCGAAGAACGATAGTAAGCCGCCAACCGCACCGACTCCTGCCATGGTGCCGAACAAGGTCCAGTGCCCCCGGTTCATCAGCAGAGAGACGACGGGCGGCCCCAGCGCCACCCCGATAAAGCGCATGCTGCTGTACAAGGAAGTGATCGTGCCCCGGCTCTCCTTCTCAATCCCCTCCGTAATCAGCGCATCCATACAAGGCAGCACTACGCCGATCCCGATCCCGCTTAAGCTTAAGAAGCCTACCATGAAATAGATATTCGCGTTAAAGCCTGTAATCAGCATGGCAGCCGTCAGTACAGCCATGCCGCCGAAGCCGAGCCATTTCATCAGCAGCTTGTTTTTGCCGATGATTTTGCCGCTTCTGTAGGAAGCGAGGCACAGCACGGCCAGCGGAATAGCCAGCACGAAGCCTTTGTAAGCGCCATGCAGATTATATTTGGACTCCAGGGTCTCAGATAAGTAGAACAGAACCCCGAAAGTGGCAAACATACAAATCCCGCCAATGGCAAAGATGGCGTACAGCCAGCGGCCTTTTTCATGCAGCACCTCTTTGATGCCGGTCAGGAATTGCTTGAGGCTGGTCTTCTCGGGTTCTTCCTCTGTCTTGGGCTTCTTGACCAGAAAGATCATCAGCCCAAAGGAAATCAGGCAAAGGGCGGGAATGGCGATAAAAGGGGCATACCACAGCAAGGTGCCCAGATAAGCCCCCAGAATCGGGCTCAGCACTTTACCGAAGGTGTTGGAGGTCTCGATGATTCCGAGCCCCTTGCTGACCTCCTTCTCATCCTTGAACAGATCGCCCACAAAGGGAATGACAATCGGAAAGGCGCCTGCTGCTCCAATCCCCTGCACGAACCGTCCGGCAAGAATGATCCAGTACGCCGTGATTCCATTGAAGAACCAGGCAGCGGCAACACATCCTGCTCCGCCCAGGGCGGCAAGGATCAGACTGGGCAGAATGACCTTTTTCCGTCCGAAGCGGTCGGATAGATATCCGGCAATCGGAATCATCAGAATGGCAATAAGGCCATAGACCGTGATGATCATACTGACCTTGAACGCTCCTATTCCCAGCTCCTTGGAAATCTGCGGCAGAATCGGCAATAGCATGGAGTTGCCCAGTGTCATAATCAGCGGGATGGAGGCGAGCGCGATTAATGCCCCTTTTGAACCATTTTCCCCTTGGGACTCTTTTGACCCGTTCATGGACGAACCACCTTCTTTTATATTCGCATCCTGCTTATTGTCGGTCTAACTGCTGTATTTATACCCCTTGGACCTGCCTTTTATAATCAGATACCAGCCGTAGCACAACGAACAGGCCAGTACAGGAGATCACCGGGAACACCACCCTGACCTCACATCTGCCTATTATGGCATAACGGGCAGCCTCTTATCCGTGTCAACAACTTCAGAATGGCGCTCTGTAATATCTCCGTTACCTGCGGGCATGCTATTCCATGTTCAAAATCCAACCCGTAAAGGAGCTTACCTCTATGACAGGAATTCTAGGCGGCAACCCCAAGGATGAACCGTTACATTATGGTGAGATCTTCACCCTCTGGCAGACCTCAATGGCAGCGAAGGGCGCTTTATCAAGCTACAGAGCTTACATGTATCACACCGGGGACAGCGATCTGAAAAAAATTCTGGCCGGGATGATTGATCAGGCAGAGCTGGAGATCAGTGAGTGCGACGAACTGCTGTCCGAGCAGGGTATTGCAGCTGCTCCGGCGCTCCCGAACCGTCCTGAAGCGAGACTGGAGGATATTCCGGTGGGCGCAAGGTTCACAGACCCTGAGATTGCGGCCATGATTGCAGCCAATCTGGCGGTCGGGATGGTGGCATGCAGCCAGGCGATGGGGCAGTCCATCCGTGAGGATATCGGCGCATTATTCGCCAAATATCATCTGACCAAGGCGGCCATCGGCATGAAGAATCTTCATCTGCTGAAGAAAAAAGGCTGGCTGATTCCTCCGCCGCTGCTCGTCAAGAGACCGGAGACGGTCCACGCGTAACGCGGCAGGTTCCGGCATCTGTACAGCAAGAGGCCCGCGATTCTTCGCGGGCCTTCTTCGGGTCCTAATATGTCCTCCTGCCGAATAAGCTATCTATATAGAAAGGAGGAGGACAACATTAACATTTTCATAGGTTATATGGTTCTCGGTTTATCCCTGTCAGCACCCATCGGCCCCATTAATGCCGCCCAATTGGACAAGGGGCTGCGCGGAGGCTTCATGCCGGCCTGGGCGGTGGGTCTAGGTGCGATCAGCGCTGATATCATCTACATGCTGCTTGTCTATCTGGGGATGATCCATCTGCTGGATGCCCCGTTCGTCAAGGCCTTCCTGTGGCTGTTCGGCTTCTTCGTGCTGGTCTATACCGGTATCGAGAGCATCATGCACTCGGGCGAGATTACGGCAGCAGAGACGAGAGGCAGCGGAGCTTCCCTGTCCAAATCCTTCATTTCAGGATTCCTGATGTCGCTGTTCAATCCCCTGTCCATCCTGTTCTGGTTGGGTATTTACGGCTCGATTCTAGCCAAAGCAGTTAACGAATACCCGATGCAGCAGCTTCTGATTTACAGCGGCGCCATTGTTCTCGGTATTCTGCTCTGGGATGTAACCATGGCGGCCGCCTCCAGCATGTTCCGCTCCTTCCTGACTTCGCGAGTGCTGAAGGCGATTTCTGTCTTGTCCGGCTTGTCGCTGGTCGGGTTCGGCCTCTATTTCGGGATTCAGGCCGTCCGGCTGCTGTTCTTTCATTAGACTTTGTGACGGTAATGCTGGACCATCCAGTCACTCAGCGCAATCAACGCTACAATCAAAAGGCTGATATAGAAGCCCGGGCGGCTAAGCTTATGAAACAGCGTTCCGCTGACCGCAGTCAGAATGAGCACCAGCCCGCTCCAGCGCTTCATACCGCTGAGCAGACTTGACTTGAGCAGCTTGGCCGAGGAGAGCAGGATGAACGCCCAGTTATACAGAATCATCAGGCCGGCGGCGGTGGTGACGTATTCATAGACTTTTCCCGGCAGCAGCAAGGCCATAACCACCGTACCCGTCAGACCGACCGCGATCAGGCACAGTGCAAGCAGCGGATACTTGTCCTTCCACTTCTTCGCGAATACCTTGGGCGCATCCCCCTCCTGGGACAGCGTAAGCATCATCGAAGTAATGGCATACAGCGACGCAGTCATCGTCGAGAAGCCCGCAATAATCAGCACCCCGTTGAACAGATACGGCACGAAGGCGAGATGGTCACTGCGCAGGGCCAGGACGAAGGGACTCTCCTTGGGGTTAAAAGCGCTAAGCGGTACCATAATGACCGCAAGTCCAATGGACAAAATGTATACCGTTCCCAGACCCAGTAGCATCACCTTCCCCGCCTTCGGCGCTTCCTCCGGCTTCTGGAGCCGGTAAGACATAATCCCCAGCACCTCAATCCCGCCGTAAGCATAGAAGGCGAAGATGAATGCGGACCACAACCCGATCCCACCGGACGGGAACAGCTCCTTATAGCTCATCGGCACCTTTGGGGTGAACTTGCCGCCCCCAATCCAGCCCGCCAGCAGCGCGGCTGCAATTACCAGGAACATAAGAATAGCCGCCACCTTAATGACGGCCAGCACGTTTTCCACCCGGTCAAAGCCCTTGTTGCCGAAGAATACAATCCCCAGACTGACCACCGCATACCCGGCAGCGAAGACCCACATCGGAACGGCCGGGAACCAGAACCGCGAGAATATGGCCAGTGCGGTGAGCTGGCTGCCCATAATGAGCAGCTCCGAGAACCAGTATAACCAGCCGCTGCCGAACCCGGCCCAATTGCCGAATGCTTGCTTGGCATAGGAGCGGAAGGAGCCTTGCTCCGGCTGCGCCGCTGTCATCCGCGCAAGCGCATCGAATACGGCGTACGTCCCCGCCGCCGCCAGCAGGTAGACCAGCAGCACCGCCGGGCCGCCAATCGAGATCGCCAGACCCGAGCCGAGGAAATACCCGGTGCCGATCGTCCCCGCAATGCCGAGCAGGCTAAGCTGCCACCACTTCAGTTTCTTCTCTTCCTCTGTTGATTCAGAAGTCTGCTTCATGATTTCCGTCCTTATCGTCGAATTAGAGAAATCTCTCTGATTCTATAATTCCCTACGGGCGGAGATTCATGAATAAGTTATTTTTGGAGCCGGTAATGGAGTTATAGGAAGGGTTATACAGCAGCCGGAAGGAACTTGATGCTATGATAGGGCAATTTCCTGTTCGCTGCTTATTCCGGAAGCTGAAACCCTCAGTCTGGCATGTAAGATGCAACAGACACACTAGCACACAATAAATTGGACAAGCCCTGGTCATATCAGGTGCCGCCCGTCCCATTCTCCCGGCTTGTTACTACTGCATCTTCAAGTGATTCAAATGATCCGCAATCCGGATCAGCTCATTAGCAAGGGAGGAGAGCGAGGCCACAAGCTGCTGCTGTCTGTCCGACTCCGGGACTTCGGCTATACGGCTTTGCGTTCGCTCTGGTACGGGAAGCTCTTGTTCACTCTTGGTGTACATCGGGAATCCCTCCTCTATCAGCAGGCGGACAATGGTGCTTAGATGATAGCGTTCCATGCGCAGTTCACTGATCCGTTTTAATAGTTTCAAAGTTTCATAGGGATAGAGCACCTGATCTCCTTGCCGGGTTCTCGGTACGAAGTAAGAGAAATATTCCAGCCATCTCTTCACTGTGGTCGGTGGCAATTTTGATAAATTAATGATTTCCAGCTGGGTGTAATGGCGTACCATAACATCGCTCCTCTTTTTAGTTGGACTTATTTACTTTAATGGTATTCATGTGCCTCGCAATAAATGTGTAAAAACACCTGTTTCTATACTCATCGTCCCCCAAAATAAATAGACTCGGATAAGCCTTACTCGCTACTATTCCGCTGCTTCAATACCAACCAGTTAGAACGGGGAGGCGTCTCTATCCGGGATTTCCGCTGACTGACATCCAAAGGAGCAGTACGAGAAGCTCCGCAGCTTGCTCTGGCGGGACCTGAAGCTGAAGCCCTCCGCCAAGGTCGAACGCTGGTATACGAACTGGAAGCGTCTATATACTTGATTTCGTGCCGGACCTCCGGCGATTACAGAGTCTATACAAAAACGGTATGCCGCCCCCCGGTCAGGGGTTAGGCATACCGTTTCTTGTTGCACCCGCAGCTTTCATTATAGCGGCAGGACCTGCGCATCTGCGCTGTCCCTTCCTTTCAGTGAAAGGCTGCAGGACATGTGAATCCGCTGACATAACCGGTGTACACTGGTTCTCGTGCAGTAGCTACCCATGCCAGACGGACCCTCACTCTTTTCTAGTACCCATTACAGGGAACTTAAAACGCTCTGGCGTGTTCAGAAATTCATATAGACTACTGCGTAATCAGGAAAAGCCTCCATCCATTTCACCATGGTCTTCGGCAGCTTGCTGGTGCCGGACACATTCGTATAGAACCGCACGAAGGTCTCAGGAACCTCGTCTGAATCAGAGGCTTCATCCGAATCAAGCGCAGCCGCCCAGAAATGGCCCTGCTTATCATACATGATGATGGCTTCCGTAAGGGTGAACAGCCCTCTCACGCCACCCCGCACCACCCGCGCACCCTTGCCGTCCAGATCCTTCGGCTCATCCAGCAGCTGCATACTGTACAGGAACAAGTCATAATCTTCCCCTACCAGTTTACGGAAGGCTTTGTCATCTGCCGCTGTCTTGAAGACACCAGTGTCCCTCAGAGTGTAGACGTTCTCTTGCGGGTCTCTTGTATACTGGCCGGTGTAGGTTACATTAGCACCGGCAGAATACACCGGCGAAGGGCTGGTTACATGCAGGCTGCCGTTCAGCAGATAAAAGAAGACCACTGAACCGTCCTCTTCCTTGTAGACGGCCATCCGTTTGCGGACCACTGCCGATTCTTCATGCAACTGGCCGGAATGGGCTCCATCGTAGGCATCGATAGAGAAGACCAGCTTATCGCTCTTGACGTTGCTGAATTCAACATAAGATCCATAGAAAGGCGATTGACTCTGCATATACCATTCCCCCTGCCAATCCGCAGCGGATGGCACCTTGGAGCTCGCTGCGGCGGCAGACGTCAATGCCTCTACCGGAAGCTGGCGGGTACCGTCCGGATTGCTCCATACCCCGGCGAATCCGGTGCCGGGAATCCACCAGCCCTGGAAATGACCGGTCTCCTTGCCCTTGGCATCATACTCATACATATGGGCGATTTTACCGTTGACATTGCCGGTGAGTCTGATCGTCTTTTTGTATTTATCATAATAATAACTGCCGGTCAGCTTGCCCCCGCTCTCCACCTTAATGGACATATGGATCGGCAGATTTCCATTGATGGCCCCCGTCAGGGGCACCAGGCCGTTCGTTACCGGACTCTGGGCCGCTGAAGCGGCAGCGGCCACCGTCCCGGCCGGCGCAGCCTTCGCCTGTACCGGAGCAGCCTCTGCCCCCGGCGGCACCAGAATGGCAGGCAGCAGCAGCGCGGCCGCCAGCAGGGTACTGATTTTACGGATAATTCTCACTATAATCCCTCCCTTTTACAACCCTCTATAACAGCTATGTTACACTGCATGCCATCAATTACCCTTTTACAAGCAGGTCAAGCGCAGGAAATAGCGCCATTCAAAGAAAAAATATCCCTCCCATAAAGCCATGGTGTGCATTACAAGCATCAGGGTAATTCTATATACAAAGGAGATGATCCGTTATGCCAGAACATCATTCAACAAGCCGTGAGCAAGATGAATCTATAATCAAGCTCAGCTTCCACGCTGATGGCCTGCTCCCGAACAATCCTCAGCTTGCCGCCGTGCTGTACAAAGGTGTTCTCCGGGACCACCCGGAAGACACAGAACAGATCTTCAATAACAATGGTTGGCTGAATAGCTGGGTGAATGGCGTCTTCCCCTATCACCACTATCACAGCAATGCGCATGAGGTGCTGGGCGTGATCTCCGGCAGCGCCAGCCTTCAGCTTGGCGGAGATGCCGGATACACCGCCGAAGTTGAGGCCGGTGATGTTGTGGCGCTGCCTGCCGGGACGGCACACAAGAAGCTCTCGGCCACGCCGGACTTCCGTATTGCAGGCGCATATCCCGGCGGCATGGACTATAACACCCGCCAGGCCAATGCAGACGACTTCGCTGCGGCGCTCCTCGAGATCCGCGAAGTCCCGCTGCCGGAGCGTGATCCCGTCTATGGCGAAACAGGGCCGCTGCTGCGGCTGTGGAAGTAGCAGCAGTGCCTGAGCCATACGCTTAAACAGCGGAGCGGGCGGAACGACCCGCGTACCAAGCGTAGCGTTCGCCTTGATCTCCGGATGTTCACCGCTCCGCTTTTGCAGTCCAGGGATTAACTTATGCGTTTGGCCCCTGATCCGCTCATTCCCCTGGACAATACTATATAATGTTGTGTACAAATATCTGCTTAGGCATGGAGCCGGAAGTGAAGGGGGACTCTTGGATGTATCGGGTAGCGGTATGTGAGGATGAAGAACAGCAGCGGGAGCTGGTGAAGAAGATTCTGGTCGGCTTGTCCGTCAAGACGGATACCGAATTTGAAATCGAGCTGTTTCCCTCGGGAGAGAAGTTAATCTCCCACTATGAACGGGGCGGAGCCCCCTTCCATATCCTGATACTGGATGTGGAGATGGGAGGTATGAACGGGATTCAGGCGGCGCGCCGTTTGAGAAGCCGGAAGCATTTTGACGAACAGATTATCTTCCTGACCAGCTACCCTGAATATATGGTGGAGAGCTTCGACGTGATTACCTTCCAGTATCTGATCAAGCCCGTCGCCCCGCAGCTCCTGGAGGAGAAAATTCTTAAGCTGTGTGATTACTTCCAGGCCCAGGATAAGAAGTTCATGGTCATTAAGTCCGGGTATGAGGAGGTCGTCTTGCGGCATGATGATATTATCGGGATTGAGGCGGCTAAGAGCCTGACGGTCAAGAGCAAGCTGAATGTAATTACCACCACGGGAATCTATGAGACCAGAGGAATTATTGCAGAGTACGCTTCAGCACTGCGGGACAGCCATTTCCTGCATATCCACCGTTCGATTATTATCAATCTGCTGCATGTCCACAAGTTCGCGGGCGGCTCCGTGCTGATGTCGGGCGGGCAGGAGTTCCCGATCGGCCGGTCCAAAATCAAAGAGGTTAAGGACTTCTACACCAAATTCATGATCATGAAGGGCAGCTCCTATGACACACTATAATCTGACCCTTGTCGTCTGTGTGGTGCTGGTGATGTGCTTTCAGACCCAATTCTTCTTTGCCTCTGTATTTGATAAGTCCGCCAGGAAGCCTAACCGGATCATTTATTTCCTCATCTACGGGGTGCTCTGCTTCCTCTACCTGGTCAGCCCGCTGTCCCCTCTATTCTCCTCCGGCGTAGCCCTGCTGATGATCTTCAGTATGGCGCAAGCCTATAAGGTGGAGATGAAGACGCAGGTGATCTTCTCCATGCTGTACGCTGTGCTGATGACGGTGGTCAGCTTTATCTCGCTGTATATTTTCTCAATGATAGATTCGGTAGACTACACCAGCATGGACGGGGGTACGGGGATTGACCGGCCGGCCTTCATCAAGGGGCTGATCCTGAGCTGCATTATTATGTTCCCGGTGATTCAGATCATCCGGCTGATCTCCAAGCGCCGAAGCGTATCCCTGCCCTACCGGTATTATGTGATGTTCCTGCTCGTCCCGCTCATCAGCACCTATCAGATCAACATTCTTACGGTTAACAGCACGAAGGATTTCTATTATTTCTTTGCGATTCTCGGCTTCCTGTTCCTGAATGTGATGATTGTCTATATCTTCGATACGATAACGGACAAATTCCAGTTCATGCATGAGAACGCCCAGCTCCAGCACCAGATGAACTATCAGGACGCCAACTATGAGAAGACGGTGCACAGCTTCAAGTCGATCAAAAGAATCATCCACGATACCCATCAGCAGTTCCTCTACATTGAAGAGTGTATCCGGCGGGATGATCCGGCGGCGGCTCTTGCGCATATCAAGCTTACGCTGAATAAAGTAGAGGATGCCTACCAGCGGGTCAACACCGGCCATCTGGCGGTGGATGCGCTGGTCACGAACACGTTGAATATCGGACAAGCGAACGGCATCCGCATCGATACCCGGCTTAAGCTGTTGCCTGGGGAGCTTCACATCGACCGTTATGACCTGTGCGTTGTGCTGGGCAATATGCTGGATAATGCCATTGAAGCCTCCAAAAAAGTACGGCTGGCCGAGGACCGCTACATTCTGATCCAGATGCACTCCAGTGAATCCGCGTTGTTCATACGCATCCTGAATCATACCGCCCCGGAGACTACCTCTTTGCAGAGCCGGAAGCCGGACCCGGAATACCATGGCATCGGTCTGACCAATATATCCAGAATCTGCGAGAAGTACGGCGGCAATATGACGATTGAGGCCGGGCATCGGGAATTCAACAATATGGTGGTCCTCCCCTTCTCGCGCGAAGCTTCTATATAAAATGCGCTTAAGGGATCGTAATCCGCGTTTCAGGGTTATTCAGGCCATGCTCCTCTCTTCTGCCTGTATGATAACTTCAGGAAGATTACCTAAGAGACACAAGAGGAGGAATTCATGATGAACAAGTTAACTTCAGTCGTATTGGCGGCCATGCTGGTGATGCCCGCAGCCCAGGTGTCGGCGCAGGAGAAGGAGACGGCAGCGCAGGCCAAAGCGCAGGAGCTGGGTAAGAAGATCTTATCCGATTACGGAGTAAGCGGACTCCAGTATGCCGTCCGGGACCAGGGCAAGGTTACAATGTCGGGCGGCTTCGGTGTATCCGATAAGGCAGCCGGAACTCCCATCACGAAGGATACCATGTTCGGCATCGGCTCCGTCAGCAAAATGCATGTCTCCGCAGCCACGATGATGCTTGCCGAAGATCAGATCATTGACATCGACCAGCCGCTGACTACGTATCTGCCGCAGTTCAAGATGGCCGATGAGCGCTACAAGAAGATTACACCCCGCATGTTAATGAACCATTCCTCGGGCCTGTACGGCAGCCACTACGGGAACAGCATTCTGATGGATGATAGCGATACACAGAATCATGATGACCTGCTGACAAGGCTTCAGTCTGAGCGGCTCAAATCTGATCCCGGCGCATATTCCGTATATTGCAATGACGGCTTTCAACTGCTGGAGCTGATGATTGAGCAGGTGACCGGCAGCAGCTATACAGAGTTCCTGGATCAGCACATGAGCACTCCGCTGAAGCTAAGCTCCACCAAGACGCCGCTGGACACCTTTAACCGGCAGCAGCTCGCCAAGACCTACTTCCCTGGTCTAACGCAGGCATTGCCTAGCGAGAATGCCAATATCCTCGGAGCAGGCGGCCTCTATTCCACAGCCGAGGATCTGACTACATTCGCCGAGATGCTGAACGGCAAGCACCCGGATGTTCTGTCAAAAGCCTCCGCTACAGCGATGCAGCAGCCTGAATACAAGAACGGGCTCTGGGTGCCTGAGGAGAGAAACAGCTTCAATTACGGTCTGGGCTGGGATGCCGTAGATCTGGCACCATTCGGTGATTACGGAATCAAGGCCTTATCCAAAGGCGGAGATACCATCATGTATCACGCTGACCTGATTACCCTGCCGGAATCCGATATCTCCATCGCGGTGCTCTCTTCAGGAGGAAGCTCAATCTATAACACCATTTTCGCCACCAATGTGTTGCTGGCCTACCTGAAGGATACCGAGAAGATTAAGCAGATTCTGCCGGACGCCACCTTCACTCCTCCCGTCAAAGCGGCTATGCCTGCCGAGCTGGAAGCCTATTCGGGATTATACGGTACTGTCGGCGCAACCACTGCCATAGCCATTAAGAATGGAGCACTCAACCTGCCTGAGCTGGAGGGCGGTCTGATTCCTGCACAGAAGTATATCTATACCGGCAAGGGACAGTTCACGAGCCCGGACGGCAGTGCCGCTGTGAGCTTCGATAAGCAGAAGAACGGCAAAACCTATCTGAAGCTGAACACCCACTTAACTATCCCCGGTATCGGTCAAATGCTGATGGTCACGTACGAGTATCAGAAGCTGGATGCTAATCCGCTGAAAGCTTCTACGAAGCAGGCTTGGGCACAGAGAGACGGGAAGCATTACTACGCTGTGGATGAGAAAATCAATTCTTTCTTCTACCTCTCCCCTTCCATCTTGACGAAGACTGTGAAGATTGAACAGGGCTACGCCACCGGGACGCGGATTGTGGACGAGAACACCGCCGTCAATGCGGCTGAAATCCCGGTCATGAACGGTAGGGATGCCTTCGATCTGACCTTTTCCAAGCAGAACGGTGCCGAATATTTAACCATCGACGGCAATGCTTATATCAGCGGGGATGCCGTGAAGCCGATCTACGGAGGGCCGGCCTCTACCAGCACCGTTCCTGCGGGCGGCCAGAGCGTCTGGTTCAAGATCGATAAGAAGGCGGCCGGCAAAACCATGACCGTTACAGCTCCCCCAAGCGGCGGATACGTTGTCTATGATGCGGACGGGATGATTGTAAGCCACTCCAAAGTTAGCAAAAAACCTTCAGTCCAATTGCCGCAAGGCGGAATGGCAGTCTTCGGCGGGCAGGCGGGCGATGTGTTTAAGATCGAGCTGAGATAACGCTTTCAACTTTTCATCCAAAATTTCTCCCTTCTCCCAAACTTGCTTAATGGGTTACAGTTGTGTTTTAATGTTATCAAATTGAATAATACTCTTATCCAGAGTTCGGTGGAGGGCTTCGCCCGATGATACCGCTGTGACCGGCATGCTATAAGCATATAAGTCACAGCACTAGAGGCATCCCGGATGCCTTGCAAAGATGAGAGGGTGCTGACAGTTGATGAGACTGCCCCCTTTAAATAGGGGGCTTTTTGTTTGAGAAGGGAGAGAAATGCATGACAGAATGGATTACGGAGTTTATACTTTTTTTCAAAGATTTGTCGTATGCCGGAATCATGATCGCCTTATCCTTTGAATTTGTGCCTGCTGAAATCGTGCTTCCGCTTGCCGGATATTGGGTGTATCTGGGGGATATGAAGCTTCTGCTGACCATTCTGGCCGGTACGGTCGGCGGCACCCTCGGTCCGCTGACATTGTATGCCCTTGGCCGGTTCGGGGGCAGACCTATGGTGAATAAATACGGCAAGTATCTGTTCATCCGCCCGCATCACCTGGACGCTTCCGACCGTTTTTTTGAGAAATACGGCAGCGGTGTGGCCTTCTACGGGCGCTTCATTCCAGGTGTGAGAACGCTGATCTCCATCCCTTGCGGGATTGCCAAAATGAATGTGTTCAAATTCAGTCTGTATACCTTCCTGGCCATGCTGCCGATCACTTCGATCTATGTCTATCTGGGCTACAAGCTGGGCTCACAATGGGAGCATGTGGATGAGATCGTCAAGCCATACATTCTTCCAGCGGCAACCCTGTTCCTGCTCGGCTTCGGGCTGTACGTCTTTTCCAAGCGGTACCGGAGACGGCAGGCTTAATCCACATTATTTGCAGTTCAAATTCAGGAGGAAATCATGGAAAACTGGTACAATTGGCTAAATTACTTACTGTTAGGCCTCGTACAGGGGGTGACGGAACCGATTCCCGTCTCCTCCAGCGGGCACTTAATCATTGCCCAGCGGCTGCTTGGGATGAAGCAGAATGGACTCTCTTTTGAAATCTTAACGAATACGGCTTCATTGATCGCCATCTGTTTTATTTTCCGCAAAGATATCATGGACTTAATCACAGGGTTCTTCCGTTATCTGAAGACGCGCGATACGAAGTACCGGTCCGAATTCATGTTCTGTATCTACATCGTTATCGGCACAATCCCTGCAGCGGTTGCTGCCGTATTCTTCAAGGATACGATCGAACGCGTCTTCACCTCTGTACATACCGTATCCATCAGCTTACTTGTTACAGGGGTTGCCCTCTGGCTGATCCGCAATCTGCGCGGCCAGAAAAGAGACGGCAATCTCAAAGTGAAGGATGCCATCATCGTCGGGCTGGCCCAGGCCGTAGCGCTGATTCCAGGGATCAGCCGTTCCGGTTCAACCGTGATTGCCTCGATTGCCGTAGGGATGAAGCAGGAGACCGCCCTGAAGTTCTCCTTCATGCTGTACATTCCGATCAGTATCGGGGGCCTGATCCTCGGCGCATCCGATATCGCGAATGATCCGAACCGTGCGGCGCTGGCGATGCCCTACCTGATCGCCTTCCTCACCACCCTCGTCGCCACCTACTATGCCATGCGCTGGTTCATCGGCATTATGGCGAAGGGCAATCTGATTTACTTTTCATACTACTGCTTCGTAGCGGGTACGTTGCTGCTGATTTTCATGTAAAAGCACATACTCTCAAACCAAAGAGCAGCACTTCTTCCATATAGGAGGAGTGCTGCTCTTGTATTTATTACACTATTGTTGTCCCATCAGTATCTTCGCATAAGGCGAATCGATCGGGATCATGATGACCGGCTCATTCTTCAGCGTGGTCACATAACTCTGCAACGTACGGTAGAAGCTATAGAATTGAGGAGATTTGCCATAGGCCAGGTTATAGATCTTGGCGGCTTCCCCTTCGCCTTCGGCGATAATCTTCTTCGAGTCGGCTTCAGCCTGGGCCATCAGCTCCCGGGAGGCACGGTCCGCCTTGGAGGTGATCTTCCGGGATTCCTCGTCCCCTTCGGACAGATAACGTGCAGCAATGGATTGACGGTCCGAGATCATCCGGTTGTACACGCTCTGCTTGTTCTCTTCCGGCAGGTCGGTACGCTTGATCCGTACATCAATGACTTCTATACCGTAGTTATCCCGTGTCAAAGCGGCTACTACGTCCTTAGTAATCTCATCGTTAATATTGCCCCGTCCGGTATCCTCACTGATGATATTCTCATAGTTGACCTCCGACAGCTTACGGCGCACCGAGTTGTAGACCGCTTCATCGATACGCTGGACCCCGCCGCTGACCGATTGCACGGTTCTCAGGAACTGCGAGGCGTTGGTGATTCTCCAGACGGTATAATTATCGACCACAATCGGCTTCTGGTCCTTGGTCAGAATGCTGGTCGGCGAGCTCTCGTACGTCATCTGATACTTGGGAAGCTCCGAGACATTCTCGACAAAAGGAAGCTTGAACTTCAGCCCCGGCTCCTCCACCGCACGCATCGCTTCACCGAAACGGAGAACAACCTTATATTCCCCTTCCTTCACGATGTACATAGAGCCAGCCAGCAGAATAATTAGAACGATAGATGATATCAATAGGATGATCGGGTTTCTTTTCACTTGGCATCTCCTCCTTGCGGTGCGGCTGAAGGCGCCGGATTCACAGCGGCAGGAGCAGAGGTGCTATCCTTGGTGCTGCGCATCAGCTCATTTAGCGGCAGATAGTTCACAGTGTCACTGTTCGAGTTCGTAATGAAGATCTTGGCGTTAGGCAGAATCGTCTCCAGGGTCTCCAGAACTAGCCGGCTCTCGGTGACACTCTGATTATTGGCATATTCTGCAAAAATCGCATTAAACCGCGCCACATCCCCCTGCGCATTCAGGATACGCGACTTCTTCTCGCCTTCGGCCCGCTCCAGCAGGGCCTGCGCTTCACCGCGCGCCTTCGGAATGATATCGTTCTCATACTTCTTGGCGTTGTTGATCTTCGTATTCTTCTCTTCACGGGCATTCGTCACCTCGCGGAAGGCTTCCTCCACCTGGCCGCTTGGCGGCTCAATATCCTGGAACTTGATATCGATGATCTGAATGCCGGTGTTGTATTTCTTCTGCAGATCCACCAGCAGCACGCGGACCTTATCCTGAATGACCGTCTTCCCGTCGGTAATCGCATAGTCCAGCTTCTCAGAACCAATCACGGCACGGATCGAGGAGCTGGCCGAGTTACGCAGGAATTTGTCCGGGTCATCAATGTTATACAGGTAATCACGGATATTACTGATCTTCCACTGGACTACCGCATCGGCAGAGACAATATTCTCATCGCCCGTAATCATCATGGCTTCATCATCCACCGGCACCGCTCCATCCGACTCCTGGCGGTATCCGATATGAATCCGCTGGGTCAGTTCCGCAGGCACGGTAATTACATCCTGGATGGGATAGGGCCACTTGAAATGAAGCCCGGCTGAGCTCTCACTCGTATACTTGCCGAAGGTCAGAATAGCCGCACGTTCCTGCTCCTGCACCGTATAAAATGAGGTGGCGCCGATATACAAAAGTACAGCCGCAGCCGCTACCCCCACCCCTATCCTTTTGTACATGCCCGGCTTCAACTTCGGCAGCTTGAACCCTGGGATATTATCGCCATTCTGGTTCATGAAATTCAAGATGCATCGCTCCTTTTGGCGTATTTTAGTCGTAATAAAGGTATATATACGGTAATAAAACAAAAAAGTCGCAACTAATTCAGTTTTGTTCAAGCTTTCTTCATTTTGCTGCGTTTCTCTCTGTCAATTGCCACTATTTCACTGTTTGTACTCATTTGAAATATTGACCATTGGAATATTATAGAATATTATTACAACTATAAATATTTTTTGGAATCCAGTCAGGTGGTGTATTCATGGTCGCAACGATTGCCACAATTCGAGATGCATTGGCAATGTATCTGTCTCAGCAGGGGATGTCCATTCATCAATTCTCCATTCACACGGGTATTAATTCAGGAACACTTAGCCGGTTGCTTAAGGGTCAGCAGCCTATTGCTATGGACCATCTGGTACGGATTACCCAAGGGATGGAGCTGCCAGAGGACCACTTCTACAGCTTATATGTAGACGAATGTTCTCTTCACTCCCCCCCCCACCTGGCGGCGTTTGAGGCCGTTTCTTTTGCGTTCAGCCGAGCTTGGGCGTCTGGATTGCATTGAACAGGTGGTTCAGCAATTGCTGGAGAAGCTGACCTACGCTCCCATGTTGTTTGAAGTAGCTGAGGGGCTATTTCAGGAGGGGCAATGGCAAGCTGCGGCTCTGCTCTACAAGAATGTGAGCGACTGTGAGAAATACCAGAACTCCGAGCGGCTGGCGGTGTGCCAGTACCGCCTCTTCCGGATCGCCCTTGGCGACGATCAGACCCGGAATCTGCAGGCGGCGCATATCTTTGAATGTTATTTGAACAGGCTGGATGAGGCGGATCAGTTGGATGGGATTAAAAACTTAGTAAATGTGTATTATTCACTACATAAATGGGCAAAAGCAGATAAATTAGCTCAGGATATGCTCCATCTGGCTATGCTTCGTTATAATCTTCAACGTAAATCAAATCGCAGGATGACTGACGAGAAAAAACCTGAAAAACCACTATGTTTCTATATTTATTACTCTCATCTAATGCGCGCAAGTATATGTGAGGAACATCATGATTATACATCAGCACTAAAGTTCGTCACGCTCTACACAGATGCAAGCTGGGTATCCAAAGATGATGAAGATGCAAGAAGGACTGTAGCTCAGTTTCAGGAGTGGGGTACAGCAAATACTTTGCTCTATCAGGTCATGTCAGGTCAACAGGAAGTTCTTTCAGAGTATGTCGATCATATCTCACCTCAAAGTGATGAGATATTCGTTGCTTTATCTAATATCTTAACATCGGCTAACCGCTACGGATGGAATGTTGATTATATTCTGGAACGATTTGCTAACTTTATCCCATATCAGACATATGCTACAGAGTTTGGCGGTTATAACCAGCAGATTATGTCAGATCAGCATACCAAATTCCTTGCAGAATTAGCAGCTTATCATCTACACAACAAGCGCAAAGAAGGCATCCAATTTATCATACAAAGCCTAGAATCATCTGCTAGAATTAATAACGAAAGTACAGCGATCAAATGTGCTGATCTGTTTGGAAAACATCGGGATCAAGCAGATGAGAAAGCACAAGTACAATACAACCTTCAAATAGGACCATACTTGTAAGGCTATTAACTTCTTCTGCACACCAAAAACCCCCGGAGAAGCGCCATTTAGCGTTTTCTCGGGGGTTTTACCTATCCGGGTTAATTCCTCGTCTTATTACGGAAATAATTCTGCAAGAACTCTCGGGGCCGCTACCCAACTACATCAAGTTCTTCTTGCCGATTTCATGCTGCGAAAGTTGATTAGTAAACTTTTCAATGAACTTTTGCTGCAATATAAACTGTTGCACTCGTATAGAAATTATAGTAAGGGCCATTATTCCACACTATACTGCTTGGATCTGATATTGCAGTGTTTTGCGAAGGTTGTTCACCATGTTTTTCTGACCACAAACCATTACTATTCTGTAACATAAAATGATAGTCAACAAGGTCGCCACCCATACCCAGGTAATCAGGAAGATCAACTTTGCCGTTACCATTTGTATCAACCCAGCCAATGCGTAAAGCAATTCTATGTTCATCACTATTAACAGCTGCAGTTCTACTTGAGAGTATTCTCCAACCTGATTTGAAATAAAGAGGATTAGTATTTCCATCCTGTATAACTTGATTTGCGGTATAATTGACATTTGTATAGTATTGCGCATCACCTTGATTGGATACGCCGTCACCGTCTCCAGGGTTAATCCAATACGGATATTTTGTTGCATAGGCATAGCAGTTCACTCCACTACTATTTTCGGCTTGGTATGACCATGCATGACCATAGGCGGATACCAAGGCGGCAAAAGATTCGTTTGGGACTTCAAATTCGGGTTGAATTGATTCTGGTGCAAGCAATCTATCTCTAATAATATTCGGGTTCACAGTGGGTCTAGAGCTTGATGTTTCTCTCACATCTCTAACGGTCATAACATTACCCTGAGAGTCAACAATAATTGTATCATCCCCATTCCATTCTCCTACCCATGACTTACCTCCATCCAACGTTTGGACTTCTTTCAAATTACTTTTGTCGATTGGAGCTGCTAATATAGTAGATGCAAAAGCTAGGTTTAATAAAAATGTACATGCAACTGCAATCTTGATAATTTTTCTCATAAATAACAATCCCTCCTTGTTTCAAGGAAATTATATCTAAAAAAGGAGACTGTTGCACATGAAAAATATCACCATATATAAAAATAGTGTTTAACTTGACTCTTTCAAATCGAATCGAACAGCATAGCCAAAAACCCCCGGAAAAGCGCAAACCTGCGCCCTTTCCGGGGGTTTTACTATATGCTCTTAAATACTCGACTTATTGCGGAAGTAGTTCTGCAGGAACTCCTTAGCCCGCTCGGATTTCGGATGATTGAACACCTCGTCCGGCGTTCCCTCCTCGACAATCTTGCCCTTGTCCAAGAAAAGCACCTTATTCGCTACTTCATATACAAAGCTCATCTCATGCGAGACGAGAATCATCGTCTGACCTGTGGCGGCGGTCTTCTTGATTGTCTGCAGCACCTCGCCCACCAGCTCGGGGTCAAGCGCTGAGGTCGGCTCGTCCAGCAGCAACAGCTTCGGATTCATCGCGAGCGCGCGGGCAATGCCCACCCGCTGCTGCTGACCGCCGGACAGATGCTTCGGATAATAATTAGCACGGTCAGCAAGACCTACCTGCTCCAACTGCTCCTGTGCAATCTGCGCGGCCTCGCGGTCGTTCATCCGCTTCACAATCCTCAGGCCTTCCTTCACATTATCCAGCGCCGTCCGATGCTGGAACAGATTGAATTGCTGGAACACCATCGCTGTCTGCTTCCGCAGCTCCAGCCGCTGCTTGTTCGTAATCGTGCTGAAATCGACCTTGAAGCCTTCTAGATCCAGCGTGCCTTGGTCCGCCTGCTCCAGACAATTGAGCGAACGCAGGAAGGTAGACTTGCCCGCACCGGACGAACCGATGATGGCCACAACATCCCCTTTGTTAATCTCAACGGAGAGATCGTCCAGAATCAGATTACCGTGAAAAGACTTGGATAAATGGCTTACCTTAATCATCAGATCTCTCTCCTTCCCCAAGAGAACCAGCCGCGGTTCATAGCACCGGCAGCGGAATCTGGAATGGAGAACCTTTTCTCCAGAAACCGGAGAAGCTGCTCAATCAGAATCGTCATGACCCAGTAGATGATAGCCAGCGCGAGATACACCTCGAAGAAGCGGAAATTGCTGCCCGAGATAATTTTCCCCTTGGCCGTCATTTCAATCACTCCCGCAACGAAGGCCAGGGAGGTCCCCTTGAGCAGTCCGATCAGGGCATTGCCCAGCGGCGGAATTGCCACCACCAGCGCCTGCGGAACGATGACTCTTCTCAGCACCTGAAGATACGTCATCCCCAGGGATTCAGCGGCCTCGATCTGGCCCTTATTCACCGACTGCAGCGCCGCACGGATCGTCTCCGAGTTGTACGCCGCTTCATTAAATGCGAAGGTGACCAGCACGAAGATCATCGCCGGAATGGCATTGATATTATAATCCGTCCCGTACTGCTGATTAATGAATTTGAGTAACAACGGAATTCCGTTATAAGTCAGATACAGCTGCACAATGATCGGCGTTCCACGAATGAACGAGATGAACAGTGTGACTAGCTGGCTTAGCACGGGAATTCGGCGCATACGGATAATGGCGAACAGCAGGGCAAACACAAGGCCGACGATCATCGAGATGACCGTAATCTGCAGACTCACAGGAAGGACCTCTAACAGGCGAGGAATCGCTGAGAACACCGCGTTGATATCAAAAATCTCTCCCATACCGATTGACTTCCTTCCACGTTCAATTTACAGGGCGACGCTCTAACACGGTCTGACGGTCAACCGTCTGCCCTCATAGATAATTTCAGTATGATACCGTTCGTTGCTTACCGCATTCAGCCGCTCCACCAGGGAAGCCGCCGCTTCATCCGAAGCCAGTACCGGAAGCCCGCGCTTCGTCACTGTCTCATGGGTCAGTCTGAGATCAATCGGAATCAGCTCATAACTGAACCGCTTGTCCTCTACACTCAGATCGAACATGACCAGGAAGTTCTCCGAGAACTTGCGGTCGCTGTAGAAGCCCTGCCAGTTCCCTTCGCTGTCCTTGGTTCTGTTCTTGTGCAGGGTAGATGGAGCTTCATTCTCGGCATACCCGTAGGCGGTAAACATCTCCGGAGATACAATCGACTCTCCTGCTTCGAACTCCATGAACAGACTGCCTATGTTATAAAAAATGGGTTGCCCCTTGTACAGCTCCACCCCTCTGGTGAAGTGGGCACCATGTCCGAAGACACAGCTCGCCCCGGCATCCACCGCACCCCGCGCGAAGGTCTCAATGAACTCTGCCGGATAATCGGAGTACCAGTTCTCATTCTCCCCTTCATGCGTATGCAGGCTGACAAAAACATAATCACTGCGCTCCGCCGCATCCTGGATGCTGCGGTAGATTTCCTGCTGATCCTGCTCATGCGCTGCCGTCTTGACGCGGGACTGTTCCCCCTTCTCGAAGGTTAAATAGCCTTCAAACAGCGAGCCGAATTCATAGTGGTTCTCCGACTTGCTTTTATATGTCTCAATCCGCTTGCCTTCCTCCATACTGGAGGCGATGCCGATGCGTTCACTGATCTCCTTCAAGGTGCTGAAGTCCTGATCATTCACGACATACGTGCGCGACCAGCGGAGCGGGTTGACGCCCGGACGTGCCGGAACGCCATTTCCCGGGTTCGAGGCTGCGAACACTTCGCTTCTCGTCACATCGATGGTGATGATCGCAATTCGCCCGTCTGGCGTATCCACGAACACCGGCTTGCGCGCTTCATGCAGGCTCATGCCCACGCCAAGCGGGGTCAGACCACGGGCTTCCGCCTCTTCGATCGTGTCCACAAGACCTTGGGTCCCGTAGTCCCCCGTATGATTATTCGCAAAGCTCACATAACGGATATTAAGCTTCCCGAATTCGTCCAGCGCCTTGGGGCGCACACTGGTCTGGTAGCCGCGCCCTGCCGCCGGAGCGGTATTCAGACGCGGAGTCACGAACTCTGCATTGGTAAAAGCTTCATCGGCCCCTTGCAAAAGAGCCAGCAGCTCCGGGTCCATCGTCTTATATAAATTACTGCTGGAGAATAATGCATCTCCCGAGACTAGAAATTTCATGCGATCACCTTCCTCCGGTTACTCCATTAGCTCTTTTTTAGGCAAATAGTCGCCGCCAAGCTGCTCTTGGCTAATCTTCAGCAGGGTGCCGTCTGCATACATTTCCTTGATTCTCTTGTTCACGGTATCCAGCAGGGTGCTGTCCGCAGACTTGGAGAGCAGAATATAAGATCCTGGATCACTATTCTCTGTAGAGAACGCAACCACCTTCAGGTTGGTGAAACCATGTTCCTTAATAGCCTTCTCGGCAGAGACACGGGAAATGATGCGCACATCGTACTTGCCGGCTTCAATACCTTCGAACTGCTTCACGAAATTCTCGTCGGTATAGATAATCTCTGCTTTGGCATCCGGGTTCGCTTCATTATAATTCTCCAGCAGGGTGGCACCGGAGTTGCCTACTTCTGTTACGGCTTTATAGTCCTTCAGGTCTTCTACCGCCTTAAGGGTATTATCGTCCTTGCGGACTACGAATACATTCGCATTCTCAATAATCGGGAGAGAGAAATTGTACTTGCCGCGTCTCTCGGGGTTGGAGCTGAAATTGTTCGCCCCCAGCTGGAAGCGTCCATTATCCAGGCCGGTCAGAATCCCTTCGAATTCAATAGCCTGCACCTCTAGCTTATATTCCGGAAGGTCTTTGAAAATCGCCTTCATTACTTCCACATCGTAACCTGTCAACTGCCCGTCCTTCTCGTAGCTAAAAGGGTTGCTTACCCCACTCGTTGCAGCAACGATAGTCTTCGTACCTGTTCCCGCGCCGTTTGTCTCAGCGGAGCCTGCGTTATTCTTTGTTGCATTACCGCAGCCTGCAATAACCAATCCGAGTAGTACAATCAGAACGCCTGGCACAAATTTCTTCTTCATTATAACTTCCCCCTCGTCTAGTAAAAGCTCTCTCTTGTTGTCCTATGATGTCCAACTTATCATAGTCATTTAGTCTGGAATTATTATGTCATGGGGTATACACGGTGTCAAGGTGAACGGGCAAAGGATTTGGCGAATCCTGACGAACGAAGTCGATTGGGAGGCTGGGGTGGGCATGGATCTAATTCATTAAAAGCCGTACTCTTCCGGCCAACTCCTCCGCCTCTGCCTCGGTACACGAGTTCTGCTGGGAAATCAGTGCAACCCCTTTGGCGCTGTGGCTCAATCGCGGAATGAAGTGGGCATGGAAATGGGGAACCCCATCCACCATGATGACGGTATAGACTCGTTCAGCCCCCGCCACCTGCTTAAGCGCCGATATTAATTTTTTCACCACAATCCCGTAAGAACCCGCTTCATCCTCAGTCATCTCAGCGAAATCGAGCAGATGCCGTTTCGACTCCAGCACCAGTTGCCCTGGCACGGACTGCTCCGCAGGAAAATGACATACCTTCCAGTGCTCATCTTCATATATATATCCCCCAGGCGGCTGGGGAGTATTCCCCAGCTGCTTCTCACAAATGAAACAAATAGTCATGCAGATCGCCTCTTTCTGCTAGGATAGCTAGTTAACTGCTCACGTTCATTAAATGCGGTGCACTAATGCGCTTACCCCATTTACTCCTAACTCTCTGGCTCCTAAGAAGACCGCACCATTCTCTTCCGGCGCGCCGGAACCTTAACGTCCTGGTCCAGCAGCTTTCCCCAGTTGCCGGGATTGGTCAGGTCGGGAATGCGCTGCTCCAGAATGGCCTGATATTGAAGGGCCTTCTCTTCCAGATGGGCAACGCGCTGCTTGGCCTCTTCCAGCTGAAGGAGTGCCGCTTCCCTGTATTCCATCATCATGGCAAAACGCTGTGCAATCGTCGAATCCCCTTCGAGGCAGAGATCGACATAGGTTTTGATGCTTTCAATGGGGAGGCCGGTCTGCTTGAGGCACCTAATCCCGTACAACCAGTTGATCGATTCGTCATCGAACAGCCGGATGTTATTCTTATCACGCTGAATGCTTGGTACCAGACCTTTATCCGTATAAAAGCGTACAGCATGCTCAGTAAGTCCAGTCATAGCGGCAGCTTCTTTGACAGTATACATAATATGCCTCCCTGAAAATAATAATAAGCCCTGCTTGACTTCGTGTTACACGAAGGCGATAGGCTTATTGTATAGCAAATCGGCAGCCAGCGGAATCCCCGCAGAGGTGCCTGCTGTCCGGACCTGTTATCCGGGAAATCTGGCCGGTTGCCATTACACTAAATATACCTTAGGAGGACAAGACCATGCAGACTGTAACCTTAAATAATGGAGTGACTATGCCGATCCTCGGCTTCGGTGTCTATCAGATTCCAGATGCTGAAGAATGTGAGAATGCAGTGTATGAGGCACTTAAGGCACGCTATCGCCTGATCGATACTGCTGCCGGTTACCTGAATGAAGAGGCGGTCGGCCGCGCCATCAAGCGCAGCGGTGTACCTCGTGAAGAGCTGTTCATCACCACTAAGCTATGGATTCAAGATGCCGGATATGAGAGTGCCAAGCTCGCGTTCGCCAAGTCCCTGAAGAAGCTGCAGCTGGATTACTTGGATCTGTACCTCATTCACCAGCCGTTCGGCGATTATTACGGAGCATGGCGTGCGATGGAAGAACTGTACCGTGAAGGCAAAATCCGGGCAATCGGGGTCAGCAACTTCATGCCAGACCGCCTGATGGACCTCATCGTCCACAACGAGATTGTGCCTGCCGTCAATCAGGTGGAGACACATCCGTTCCTTCAGCAGACGAATAACGCTCCTTTTATGAAGGAACAGGGTGTGCAGATTCAGTCCTGGGGACCGTTCGCTGAAGGGCGTAACAACCTGTTCAGCAACGAAATGCTGACCGGGATAGCCGCTGCGCACAATAAATCCGTCGCGCAGGTTGTTCTGCGCTGGCTTATCCAGCGTGATATCGTGGCGATTCCGAAGTCTGTGCGTACAGAGCGGATTGCCGAGAACTTTGATATTTTTGATTTTGCGCTAAGTGCAGAGGATATGGCTCAGATTGCTACGCTCGACACAGGCGAGAGCCTGTTCTTCTCCCACCAGGACCCGGAAATCGCCAAGCGGCTGGGCAACTGGAGGGTTGAGCTGTAAAAGCTCCGTCATATCTCAGCAGCACAAGGCCCATGCATAGTCGCATGGGCCTCTTGTCTATGGCATACCTGCCTAATACATTTCATAGATAAGCTCAGGATCAAGCTCTCCCTCAGGGTCAAATGCTGCATAGATGCAGAGCCTGCCAGCAGGTGCATCCCCGGCATCATAGCCGATGCGGAAGGAATAATCTTCAGTGAATATTAACTCGGCCAGCTCTAGCTCATTCACATCTTCATCCGGATGGGCCTCGGCAATCTGTTGCAATACAAGGTCAAGCAGCTTGTCCAATTCACCCCATACCTTTTGAATCCGAGAGGTTAAATGCTCCGCTTCAGTCTTGGTCTTTACCTCCGCTGTCACAGGAAGCTCATGGCCCGAATAGGAAAGAATTGCGCTATAGCAAGTGAAGGTAGTGTCATAGAGCAAGGTTCCTACCCCCTCCACCTCATGATCAGGCTGGGTGATGAGATTATTGGCATAATCCAGCTCCACAAGCTGCGGATTATGGCTCGTATCCAGTACCGTCAGTTTGTTCTCAGAACAATAGAGCTTGGTCAACTTAACATTATGGCTGAGGTCCAGACCCGTAACATGATTATTGAAGCAGCGCAGACTCGTAAGTCTGGGATGATTGCTAGTCTCCAGGCGGGTCAGATGATTATGATTGCAGCGGATTTCCACAAGTTCCTTACACTCTGCGATATTCAGAGTAATGATATAATTGCTGCTGCAATCGAGCTGCTCCAATGCTGTATTGTGCTCAAGGTTAAGTTCATGCAGCGAGTTATAGCAACATTGGAGTAACGTGAGTCCGGGATTACTCCTTAAGTCCAATGTGGATATCATATTCTCCTGACACTCCAGCTTCTCCAGCTTCGTGTTCCGGCTGAGGTCCAGGGTACGGAGGCTGTTCCTGCTGCAATCCAGCTCCTGAAGGGCTGTAAAATGTTCAATCCCTTGAAGGCTTGAGATTCCCCGGCCTCCCAGGTTTAATGTGGTCACTGAGTCTATGTCACTCTTACGTATCGATTCACGTTCACCGCAGAAGTTCTCCTTTACAAACTCCCGGAAACGTTCATCTGCGAAATCAAGGCTAATCTCAAATTGCATGGTTCTCCCCCTCCCGGATCGTTGGAATTATTCTACCATACCCTGGAGAATGGATCACTTCGGATGAAGTCGCCTCCATCATTAGGCATCTGTTATTCTGTTATAATGAAGGAAATCTATAGATGCTGGAAGATGCAGTGATGACTATGGGACACTGTCGAACCGAAAACGGAGGGGTTAACGGATGAACAATGAGCATCCTCAGACTTGGCTGGCATATGATGATCCACTGGCAGTATTGGCGGTGCAGGCGATTCGTACCGGCAATGTGCCGGGATTGACACAATTACTGGCTGGAAACCCGGGGCTCGCTAAAGCCCGGATTGTTGGGGCTGAAGAGGGGCGTGCAAGTAACGAAGGGACCGGGAGCGGGGAGACTGGCGATGCCGGGATTACAGAGACTGTCGGCGAGGACATTAGTAACACTGGGGCTAGTAACGAAGGCAATGGTAATGCTAATAGTGGCGACGTTGGGACAAGAGCAAACAGCGAGAACACAGGCGGCGGCACTGATCGAGGGATGTCACGTACACTGCTGCATATTGCTACCGACTGGCCGGGGCATTATCCCAATAATGCAGCGGTTGTAACGGCGCTGATAGAAGCTGGGGCAGACGCGAATGCCCAGTTCGGCGGACCGCACAGCGAGACGCCGCTGCACTGGGCAGCAAGCTGCGATGACATCGAGGTGCTGGACCTTCTACTTGACGCCGGCGCTGACATTGAGGCCTCGGGCGCCGTCATCGCTGGCGGGACCCCGTTGGACGATGCCGTGGCATTCGCACAGTGGCGGGCAGCGCAGCGGCTGGTGGAGCGCGGGGCCAATTCAGCGCTCTGGCATGCGGCGGCGCTCGGGCTGCTTGATAGGATGGAAGCCCACTTCGCCGGATACTTGCTCTCCCGCCGCTTCCCTTGGGGCGCAAGCTCCGGTTCAACAGCACCGGACGAGGTAAATGTTGCGTTCTGGTGCGCCTGCCACGGCGGACAACGCGCCGCCGCCGAATACCTGCTCGGCCAGGGAGCCGAGCTAAGCTGGCCCTCCCCATGGGACGGCCTCACTCCCCTGGACGCCGCTCTGCGCAGCCATGCTGCTGAACTAGCAGCATGGCTGGAGGGGCTGGGCGCTCAGTCCGCACATCAGTAAGTAGCGCTGGGCGGACTGAGGGCACTAATGCTCTTCATTTCCTCATATCGCCCGCTTTCAGCAAAATCAGGTGCACTAGTGCTCCTCATTTCAGCATATCGCCCGCTTTCAGCAAAATCAGGTGCACTAGTGCTCCTCATTTCAGCATATCACCCGCTTTCGGCGGAATCAGGTGCACTAGTGCTCTTCATTTCCTCATATCACCCGCTTTCGGCGGAATCAGGTGCACTAGTGCTCCTCATTTCAGCATATCACCCGCTTTCGGCGGAATCAGGTGCACTAGTGCTCTTCATTTCCTCATATCACCCGCTTTCGGCGGAATCAGGTGCACTAGTGCTCTTCGGTTCCTCATTCTGCCCACTTTCACCTTCACCAAAGGGATTTATCCTTCTCATTCCCTCATTCTGCCCACTTTCACCCTCACCAAAGGGATTTATCCCTCTCATTTACTCATCCTGCCCACCTCCACCCTCACCAAAGGGATTTATCCCTCTCATTTACTCATTTACTCCTCTACTCCTCTCGCCCCCATACCCGCCCTTATACAGCACGGCGGTTCCACAACGAAACAGGACCAGCCCAAGGCCGGTCCTGTGTTCATTGTCGCCGGAAGCTTCGACTAGACAGCTTCATAAATAGCATCATCCCAAAGCTCCGGCACATTAGTCATACCTGCTGTGCAAACCGCAGGTTCCTACTTCCCGCCTTCCGCAGCCTGCGACAGCTTGCTCACGATCTGGTCGATCGGGTTCGAGAACAGCGCGTACAGAATGGCGGCGTTCTCCTTTTTGCTCAGTGCGGCTGTGGACTTGTAGTCCACGGCGCCCTTGGCATCCGGCTTGAAGTCTGGTCCGTACAGGCCCAGGGCAACGGCCATCTTCACGGCCGGAACGGCCCATTTATCTGTAGTACCGGATAGCTTCACGTTCTGGAACACTTTATCCGGGTATTGCTTATTGTATACTCTCCATATCATGACCGCAGCCTCCTGGCGGGAGATCACCCGGTCCGGCTGGAATTCTCCGCTTGCTGTTCCTTCAATCATTCCCAGCTCAACTGCCTGCTGAATGAAAGCGGCATCGGGATGGCCCTGCAGATCCGGGAAGGCCAGCTTCTCAGTCGAACTTCCCTTGAGTCCGCTGCTCTCCATCATCAGCCGCACATACTGGGCGCGCGTAATGCCCGCCTCAGGCTGGAAGCTCAGCGTGGCATCATTCGTCAGATACCCCAGCGATTGGAGCATCTGAACCGGAGCTGCATAAGGATGGCTTGCGGGAACATCGGCATAACCGACGCCATCCGGCCCCTTTTGCCCGTAGCTGAACGGATTGAGGTAAGGCTCCTTCATATAAGCGCTTTGTCCGTCTGCCTCCAGAGCAAAGCCCGTTAACTTACCGGTCAGCTCATCCGTGAACAGATTATCATCTACCTGGATCAGCTTGCGGGAACCCAGAAAAGTATCGTTAATCATTAGCGCACCATTCTGCACAGAGACTGTAGACACCAGACTCTTCATACGGAGATCCGCATAGTAGCCAGTGAATGCCTTCAGCGCTTCAGCACTCTTCGGCTTGTAGGCATCCAGCTTCACCGGAGAGGCATATTGCGGGAAGAATGTCTGGATAAAGGCCGGATAGAACTGCTCCCGCAGTGCACTCTGCTGATTATAGGCAATGAACACCCCGGTGTTCTGCTCGGGGATTAGAACCATATACGTGCTGAACCCGACTAAATCACCAGCCTTGGTAATGATCTTGGAGCTGCTGCCGGCTCCCGGAAGCTGAATAGGCGCTTCAAAGCCGTAGGTGGTATTCGGCAGCAAAGGATGAATCTCGGAGCGGTATTCCTCCATAGATTGTACTGTGTCTTCCTTAAGAATACGGGTATTGTCAACCGCACCCCCGTTCAGAAAAGCCGTCATGAACCTCCCAACATCATCGCCAGTAGACAGCATGCCGCCTTGAGGCATCACGGTTGGCGTCACATTGTACAGATCGACCTCTTTGCCAGTAGCATCATAAGCAGTAGCAAGATTGTCCTTCAGCTTACCTTCCAGCAGGAAGCCGCTTGAATCCATCTTCAGCGGGGCGAATACATGCTGCTGCATATAATCCTCATACGGCATGCCGCTGGCCTTCTCTACCACCAGACCGAGCAGCATCGAAGCGAAGTTGTCATACATGTAAGAGGTGCCCGGCTTGCGCACCACCGGCGGCATATGCTTCACCACATATTCCTCAATCGACACCTTGGTGGTGAAATCCTGATTGAAATCCTCCGGCATCGGGTCCTGGATACGGAAGCCGGTTGTGTGAGTCAACAGATCCGCAACCGTTACCGGAACGCCGAAGGGATTGTCGAAGGCCAGCTTGCCGGTATAGGTTTGAAAATCCGCCTTCAAATCGAGCTTCCCCTGCTCCACGAGCTGCATGGCAGCAGTGGCGGTGAAGGTTTTGGAGACGGAGGCCAGGCGAAAGACGGTCTTGTCTGGGTCTACCTTGCTTGCGGCAGCCTTGTCTGCATATCCGAAGCCTTCCTTCACTACGGTCTTGCCGTCCTTAACAACTACCACAACAGCACCGGCAAGCTGTGCCTGCACCTCCTTCGAGCTGAAGAACGGCTTAAGGAAGGCATCCACATTCTCAGTAGTCAGCGGCTTGCCCGTTACAGCCGCTGCAGCCGGAGCGGCCGAAGAAGCAGGGGGAACAGCGGCGGCATGGACAGCCGGAGCCGTCAGTGTCAGCACCAGGGTAGCCGCAAGTACGGTTCTTGTCCAAAAGGCAGAGCGGCGGCGCAATAATGACAAATTCATTCAATTCACTCCATTTCCATAGAATATAGGCATAGAAGTAATACGCCTTATCCTGGGAATTGGTTCAACTAATTCCGCAATACCTCTTCCATCTTCTTCAGCTTTCTGTAAATCACCGACCGGTCCACACTCAACCGCTTGGCCGCTTCTGTACCATTTCCGGAGCAGTCTTTAAGCACTTTTTTGATATAATGGCCCTCCGCTATGGCAGTGAAATCCTTCAGGGTAGAGAGCTGCTGCTTATTCTTCTCGATAAAATGGTCCAGGGAGAACCAGTCGTAGGCCGGCTCCTCTTCCTGCGGACTCAGGGCCACATGCTCGGTTACGACCAGTCTCTCGATGTAATTCCTTAATTCTCTCACGTTCCCATGCCAGGGCTCGTTCAGCATCTTGTCGAACTCTTCGGCACTGAGCACATATTTCTTGCCGTACATCTTATTGAAGCTGGCGATGAAGCTGGAGATTAACCCTACCAGGTCCAGCTTGCGGTTGCGCAGCGGCGGAATATAAATCGGAATCACATTGATCCGGTAATACAGATCTTCGCGGAATAGCCCCTTCTTGACCAGACTCCACAGATCCCGGTTGGTGGCTGCGATCACACGGCAATGGACCGGAATATTCATAATTCCGCCTACGCGTCTCACTTCATTATTTTCAAGCACACGCAATAACTTGGCCTGCATCTCCATCGGCAGATCGGCAATCTCATCAAGGAACAGTACGCCGCCGCTCGCAATTTCAATCATACCGGCCTTGACCTCCGTCTGGCCCTCAAGCACGCCCTTCTCGTACCCGAACAATTCGTATTCAAATAGAGCCGGAGCAATCGCAGCGCAGTTAATCGGAATGAACGGACCCTTCCACTTCTCGCTCTTCAGATGGATGTACTTGGCAATGACTTCCTTGCCCGTCCCGGATTCGCCGTAGATCAGCACCTTACTGTCATAAGACGCAATCTGGTTGCAGACCTTAATAATCTGCTTCATCGCCAGACTCTCGGCCACGATGCCCTTCTTCTTCTCCGCTGCCATACCGCCTAACTGCTTATGGATCTGCTGGGCGACAGGCACATTGGCTTCATAATAGTTCTGCTCCTGGCTGAATTCGTTGGAGGTGGTAACGACCAGCTGAACCTCCCCGTCCTTGTCCAGAATGGGAATCGCCGACGAGAAGACATGGAAGCCTCTGGAGGTATTGACGGTCCGGGATACCTTCTGCTTGGTCGCAATAGCCTCCATAGTAATGGAATGAGTGTAATAACCCGCCTTGACCAGATCCTGAACGTTCGCCTTAAGCAGCTCCTCCAGATGGATGCCGATGGTTAGTGCGGTGAATTCATTGGAGATTAGGATATTTCCGTTCTGATCGGTAACAAATAACGTAGACGGATATTCTTCCACGAACTCGTCGATTGAGGGT
Organism: Paenibacillus sp. FSL P4-0338; assembly: GCF_038002365.1. Taxonomy (NCBI): domain Bacteria; kingdom Bacillati; phylum Bacillota; class Bacilli; order Caryophanales; family Paenibacillaceae; genus Paenibacillus; species Paenibacillus sp. FSL P4-0338. Next base: position 3,120,404 of record NZ_JBBOCG010000001.1, read on the forward strand.
TTATGGGTGTTTTTGTTTTTTTTGGTCACATTCATCAGTCCTAACCCTTGATATGAACGCTTACATTCCGGCTAGACAAAAAGCCAAACAGCATCATTAGATCAATGATACCATTTGGCTGGTGCGGAGCAAACTTTAATCAGGCATGTGCTACAGCTTCGAAGGTTACTTTGCCCATCTTGTCCATGACTTCCTGCGCTTCAGCGAACATAGTGGTGATCATCTCTTCCACGGTAGTAATCTTGTTCACCATCCCGCAGATCTGTCCAGCCATCACGGAGCCGGTATCGGTATCCCCTTCAAATACAGCTCTGCGCAGCGAGCCCAGGCTTAAGCTCTCCAGCTCTTCACGCGATGCCTTCTCATTCTCCATTCTGAGGAATTCGGCAATCATACTGTTCTTAATGCTTCTTACCGGACCGCCCAAGCTGCGGCCAGTTACAGTTGTGCTGGTATCATCGGCGTTGATGACTGCCAGCTTGAAGTTCTCATGTGTCGGGCATTCCACAGTCGCGAGGAACCGGGTTCCAACCTGAACACCTTGAGCTCCGAGTGCAAAAGCAGCGGCAATCCCGCGTCCATCGGCAATTCCGCCGGCCCCGATTACCGGAATCGATACCGCGCTGGCAACTTGCGGCAGCAAGGCCATCGTCGTAGTTTCACCTACATGTCCGCCAGCTTCCGTTCCTTCAGCCACAATCGCATCGACACCGAGCGCTTCCATTTTCTTGGCGATTTTGACGGAAGGGACTACCGGAATTACGATAATGCCATGTTCCTTCAGAATCGGCATATAAGGAGCGGGGGTGCCTGCGCCTGTGGTTACGATCTTCACGCCTTCTTCAATAATAACCTGGATCAGCTCAGGGATATTGTTCATCATCAGCATCAGGTTGACAGCAAACGGCTTATCGGTGCTTGCTTTGGCCTTGCGGATCTCGTCACGGAGACGGTCGGCGGTGAAGCCGCCGGAGCCGATAATTCCCAGCCCGCCCGCATTGGACACAGCGCCTACCAGTGGAGACACGGCAATCTGAGCCATACCGCCCTGGAAAATTGGATATTTAATTCCTAACAGTTGTGTAAACGACATTATAATTACCTCCATATATTAATTAATGTTGTTTATATGAACTTCCGGCCATTTCTTAAGCCGCCTTAGCCACTTCTGGCTCAGCCTTCTGCTTCTCCATCGCTTTGTAGACGAAGGTTAAGGCGAAGCCGACCAGGGAGATGACCAGCGCGATGTAAAAAGCATTCGTGAAGTTGCCGTCATTGGCTGCCGCTACACTACCGGCAATTCTCGGTCCGAAGAACGCGGCTCCCGAGTAGCCGATGAAGGTGACACCGTAGTTCACGCCGTAATATTTCATCCCGAACTTCTCACCGACAATGGACGGGAAGATGCCCATTGTTCCGCCGAAGCATAAGCCGATTCCGGCAATGGCGACAGCAAATCCGGCGACAGAAGACGATAAAGCAATTGTGAGCATCATAGCTGCAATGACCAGATAGATCATGAGCAGGCATTTCACGCGGCCGATTCTATCGGACACTGCGCCCCAGAACACACGGCCCAGGCAGTTGCTCAGCGAGTACAAGCTTACGTAGAGCGCTGCGGCGGCTGCGGTTAAGCCAAACATTTTTTGACCGATTACAGAAGCATTCGCGGTTACCATCATACCAGACAGGGCACCGATCAGGAACAGGCAGGCAATCACATAGAATAACGGCTTCTTGATCATCTCATTCCATGGTACATTCACAGAAGCCTTGGCTGCTCCGGTTACCGGAGGGGTCCAGCCTTCAGGAGCATAGCCGGCCGGGGCGGGTTTGACGAGCAACCCAAGCCCTAGAATAATCACCAGGAAAGCAACACCCAGTGTAATTAAGGCAGACTGTACGCCATTGCTGGTGATCAGCGCATTAGCGATAGGAGCGATAGCAATGGTGCCGCCGCCATATCCGGCGGTAACGATCCCCGCTGCCAGACCTCTTTTATCCGGAAAGAGCTTCACGCTGTTCCCGATGGTCGAGGAATACACGATTCCCTGGCCAATCCCGGTAATAACACCATAAGTGATATACAGCATCCAAGGTGCAGTAGCCAGACCCGAGAGAATGAAACCAATTCCGAACATCGCACCGCCGATGAAGACCGCCTTCTTGGCTCCTCCTTTATCCACCAGCTTACCGCCTAGGATCATTGGAATCGGGGAAATCGCTGCATTAATGGTAAAAGCAATCATAATATCCGGCATGCTCACGCTGAAAACCTTCGTTAATGGAAGTGCGAAAATACTAAAAGCATAAATGGCGCCTACACAGATATTAATGATCGTTGAGGCAATCAAGATCCTCCAGCGGTTCAACTCTACGTTCATGGTATCATCCCTTTTTTAGTTAGTTTATAAGTTCAGCTTAAGGTACTTACATTGACTATACTTCTTGCAAAACCCGGTTCTTATCGGCGATAATCGACTTCAGCATGCCCCAGTTCTCTTGGAACATAGCCGCGTCCATCTCCTTCAGGTCCGGTGAAATTACGGGCTTGAAGTCCATCTGATCCAGAATCTCTGTCTGCAAGTCGATGCCTGGTGCGATTTCGGTTAAGGTCATTTTACCGTTCAGCAGTTCAAAGACGGCGCGTTCCGTAACATACACAACCGGCTGTTGAACCTTGGCGGCATAAGATCCGCTGAAGGTGATCTGCTGTACCTTTGAGATGAATTTCTTGGCTTTGCCCTCTTGAATGATGTGCAGCTTGCCGTTCTCTACCTTAATCTGCAGCCCGCCCGCTGTAAAAGTACCCGCGAACACCAGCTTTTTCGCCGCTTGAGAGATATTGATGAATCCGCCGCAGCCCGCAACCCGTGTGCCGAATTTGCTGACATTCACGTTCCCCGACTCATCCGTCTGGGCCAGACCAAGGACCGACAGGTCAATGCCGCCGCCGTCATAGAAATCGAATTGGGCATCATGATCTACAATCGCCTCTGAGTTGTACGCATGGCCGAAGTCCTTCAGACCTGCGGGAACCCCGCCGATCGAGCCTGCCTCTGTCGTCAGAATCAGCTGGTCGTCCACGCCCTCTTCAGCAGCGATGTTCGCTACATTCACCGGGATGCCGACACCGAGATTCAGAATGGTATTCGGCTGAAGCTCTACGGCTGTGCGGCGGGAGATGATTTTGCGTTCATCCAGCGGCAGGATTTCAATCGAATCTACCGGTACTTTGACATGGCCCGAGAACGCCGGATTATACTGCGTATTCTCGGTCTGGTAATGATTCTCCGGGGTGGACACGACGAGGTAATCTACCAGAATGCCCGGAACCTTCACATCCTTGGGATTCAAGGTTCCATTCTTGGCCACGGTCTCTACCTGAGCGATCACGATACCGCCAGAGTTGCGGACGGCCTGGGCGATCGGCAGAACCTCCATGTGCAGGCCTTCTTTTTCAAGGGTGAGGTTACCATTCTCGTCAGCTACGGTTCCACGGATCAGGGCGATCTGAATCGGGAAGGTCTTGTAGAACAGCCACTCTTCGCCTTCTAGTTCAATCACCTTCACAATGTCTTCCTTCGTAGAAGGTGACATCTTGCCGCCCTCAACACGGGGATCGACGAAGGTCTCCATGCCTACCTTGGTAATCACACCTGGACGCTTGGCAGCAATCTCGCGGTAGAGCTGGGTAATGACCCCTTGCGGCAGGTTGTAGGCTTCGCATTTATCCTCTTCAATCAGCTTGGCCAATCCCGGGGAAGCGATGGCGATACCACCAATCCAGCGTTTGATGAGGCCTTCATGCCCCAGGTGGCTCATGCCCTTATCGCGGCGGTTGCCGACGGCGCTGGCATGCATCACGGTCAGATTCTTCGGTTGTCCGGTCTGCACGAAGCGCTCTTCAATGGCGATCCCCATCTCTTCTGCCCAGCAGGATAATCCGAATCCGCTCGCTGCTACTGTGTCCCCGTCCTTGATGAGTTCCGCTGCTTTGGCGGCTGAAATTACTTTTGTCATTTCATCTGCTCCTCTTTATGTGAATTATTTCACTACACTTGTCAAAAAAAATGATGGCCCTTCTGTGTGTCTCATTCTTGCTGATTTGCGAGACTGAATTTCTTTGTGAAAGTTTTCTCAAGGCCATCGTAATACAGAATATATGACCGGTCAATAGCTCCAAAATGCCTTGAATTCAAGGCATTTTTCTGTTGTTTTTTTGCGACTGGCTTGGCGGATTGGGCAGATTGTTGGGCAGCTGTTCTCTTAAAATTCAAGCCTATTAAGGGTCGAACTCAAAGCTTCGTCGTCGCTGCGGTGAACATTTGGACTTCCGGCCGCTGCCCGCCACCAGATTTCTTGATTTGTACCGCTAATAGCGGTTGAAATCCGGTGACAGCTGATGCTGTAGATAGCTAGCTTTCCTACGGAAAGCTTTCAGGCGGTCGCTTCCGCTCCTACAGTTCCAAATTTCCCCTCCGCTTCTTTTTGCTTTTCGTTAATATCTTTAGTGCTTCTTATACATACCGGAATACTGCTCCCAATCTGGGTTATATTTTCTGCATTCCGGCAGGACCCGCCAGTCGCAAAATAACCACACTGTTTTCTCCAGCCAGGTTGGATGGATATTAAATCCAGCGCTCCAAGGCATATCCTGTCCGGCGGATCAGTCAAAGGGTCAGAGATAAGACTTCAAGACATTTTAGCGCGGCCAAAAAAAATAAATTATTTTTCTTACGGGGGGTGCATTGCATATTTGCAACAGCCGATCAGGGCAAAACCGGTCAAGTAGAAACGGCTTCGCTGTCCTTTTAAAGGACGGTACCGTTTCAGCGAGAAATATAAGGATAAGTTATCGTCTGAAACATATAAGTTCTTATATTTTCAAAAATGAGCGGAAGGGTTGGACACTATCCCTTGTATATGTTATATTCTGGACAATTTTAGCTAGAGGGGGAACGCTGTCATGACGCATTCCGTCAAACAGGCAATTGTTCAGGGAGAAACGTCGCTTGGGATTGAGTTCGGGTCCACACGAATCAAGGCTGTGCTGATCGATCACCATTTTGAAACGATCGCCTCCGGCACCTATGAATGGGAGAATCAATTCACTAAGGGTTACTGGACTTACGATCTCAGGGAGGTAGTTCAAGGTCTGCAAGCAGCCTACCAGCAATTACAGCAAGCGGTTCAGCAGACCTATGGCGTCACTCTGCAAACCGTCGGCTCCATAGGCTGCTCGGCCATGATGCAGGGATATATTGCGCTGGACCAAGCGGGAGAGCTGCTCGTTCCATTCCGTACCTGGCGCAATGCTACAACAAGCGCTGCTGCTGCGGAGCTAAGCGGGACATTCCAGTTCAAAATTCCAGAGCGCTGGAGTATCGCCCACTTGTATCAGGCTATTTTGAACGGTGAAGAGCATGTGGCCAGAATAGATTATCTTACGACACTATCGGGTTACGTTCACTTGCTGCTAACCGGCTGCAGGGCTCTCGGAATCGGGGATGCCTCCGGGATGTTCCCCATCGATGAAGCAACGAAGCAGTACAATGAAGTTATGGTGAAGCAGTTCACGACTCTAATTGCCGGGAGAGGCTATCCTTGGAAGCTGCAAGATATCCTGCCTACAGTGTATACAGCCGGTATGAATGCAGGAAAGCTCAGTGAAGCAGGTGCCCGGCTGATCGACCCGTCAGGCCGTTTGCAGGCCGGTATCCCGCTATGTCCGCCGGAGGGCGATGCCGGAACAGGTATGGTGGCTACAGGCAGTGTCAGGAAACGAACTGGCAATATTTCTGTAGGGACGTCGGTCTTTGCTATGTTTGTGCTGGAGCAGAATCTAAGTGCGGTCCACCCTGAGATTGATATCGTGAATACACCGGAAGGCAGCCCGGTTGCTATGGTACTTGCCAATAACTGCTCCAGCGACCTGAATGCCTGGGTCGGCTTGTTCCGTGAATTCTATGAGGCCATGGGCCTTACGCCAGACATGGACCAGTTATTCAGCGTCCTGCTGAACCAGGCACTGGAAGCAGATGCGGATGGCGGCGGCTTGCTGAGCTACGGTTACTATTCAGGCGAGAACATCACCGGACTTGCTGAGGGACGTCCGCTATTCGTCCGTTCGCCGCAGAGCCGCTTCACTCTGGCTAACTTCATGAGAGTGCATCTGTATAGCGCCTTCGCTGCGTTAAGGCTCGGAATGGAGATTCTGACCGGGCAGGAACGGGTAACTATTGACCGTATTTCAGCGCATGGCGGATTGTTCCGCACCCCGCAGGTTGGCCAGCGGATCTGTGCTGCAGCACTCAATGTTCCGGTCTCAGTCCTGTCTACGGCTGGTGAAGGCGGCGCATGGGGAATAGCTATTCTGGCCTCTTATATGATGCATAAGGAGCCGAACGAGAGCCTGGCGGATTACTTGACCTCTAAGGTGTTCTGTAACATGGAAGGACAGGAGGTAGCGCCTAACCCTACTGATGTGGAGGGCTTTGCCCTTTATATGGAGCGTTACACCGGGGGTCTGCCCATCGAACAGGCGGCGGTAGATCATTTACTGGAGAACCGGAAGAAAGGAGACTTCTTCATATGAAAATAAAAAAGAACAAGCTCATAGGAGCGCTAGCCTCCCTGTTACTGGTAGCCTCCGCCCCTTCGGCCTATGCTGAAGCGCTGGATGCCAAGACACTGCTGAAGCAAAAGTTCCCGGGGGAAACGGTACGGTTGCTGAAGACCGCAGACCTGAATAACGATCAGAAGAAGGAGAGCTTCCTGCTCACAGAGTCGGGCAATCTGTATCTGGTGAACTCCAAGGGTGTAGTTGTATTAATTGATAAGCAGATTATGGAGTTCGGAGAGGATGAAGCGGATATGCAAATCTTCGCTGTCTCTCCAACGGAGAAGCAACTGGCGGTTACCGTGGATTATCTGCCCTCGAATACCCAAGTCTCGGTCTACCGCCTGAACTATGGCACTCTGACCAAGAAGCTTCAGTTCATGGGGGATCAGGGAGCCGAGATCGATAAGAAGGGGCGCCTGCACCAATACTGGAAGGACTTCAAGGACGAGGGCGGCGGCTGGGATCTGGCAGAGGGGATCTTCACCTGGGATGCCAAGGCAGGTAATTACAGAGCTACTGGCAATTACGTCTTGCAGTAGTATAAAAAGCAGCCATCCTCCCGGTAGCGGTGGATGGCTGCTTTTGCCTCACAAATACACAAACGGCTCCCTGGCATCCACGAAGGTAACCGGAACCCCGTCCACCAGCGGCGCCAGCCACTGCGCCATATACTTCATGCCCCATTCCTCGGAGCGCTCGTGACCGATCACGATCATCGCCTTGTTCATGCCCAGCATCGCAGCGTCATTGATGTAAGCACATAAGGTCCACTCGGTAATGTCGCCGCAGACCATCACATCCAGGTTCTTCTCCTGCATCAGCTCCATCGGCATCTGCTCCCGGCCCAGTCCCAGGCTGCCGCCGCCGACAAGAATGCCGATACGGGAGCAGGGCGCTTCCGGGTTGCCGACAATCTGAATCACCTTCATACCCAGCCGCTGCTTCAGGAAGCCGGCCAGCTCGCCCACGGTAGTCTCCTCGATCAGATATCCCCAGGCGTCCTTGTCGTCCAGCTTCTTATCCGCCCAATCCAGCTCCTTCAGCAGGCCGTCATAGATCCGGTCCGTATCCGCCAGATGCATATGGTCATGGAAGCGCCAGATCGTAATGCCGTGCTCCTCGATCAGCTTTTTTTTCGCCAGATATACCGGGTCCATCTGCAGCCAGTCCAGCGTATCGTTGCCGGTATAGTAGGTCGGCTCATGAGTGATAATCAGGTTGGCGCGAGCAGCAATAGCTTCCTTGATGACCTCCACCGTCGCCATGAACGTTGTGACAATCCCCGTGACCTCCATCTCTTCACTGCCGCTCGCCAGCACATCGCAGGTCTGCTCCAGCCTCCGTCCCCCGCAGCAATCGAGCAGAATCCGGTCAATCACCTCTTGCACTTTCATACGCTCATCTCCTTTCATATTTAGCCTTTGACAGCTCCGATAACCACGCCGCGGGTCAGGTACTTCTGCATGAACGGCAGGACGAACAGCACCGGCACAATACCCAGCACCGCCATCGCCATCCGCACCGCTGTACTTGGCAGCGATACTGTGTCGGCTCCGAGCACACTCCCGGCCTGGCCGGAATTGAGGAACTGGATGTTGCTCATAAGCTGCATCAGCAGATTCTGAATACCGTACAATTGCGGCTTAGATACAAAATATAACGCATTGATCCAGTCATTCCAATAGGCCAGGCCCATGAACATCCCGACCGTTGCCATGACCGGCATGGACAGCGGAAGCATGATGCGGAAGAAGGTCCGCAGCTCCGAGGCACCGTCGATCTGGGCGGCTTCGATAATTTCCAGCGGCACATTATTCTTGAAGTAGTTACGGACCAGCAGGACGTTGAACCCGTTCGCCAGCAGATTGGGCAGGATCAGCGCCCACAGTGTGTTTTTGATATGGAAATACTGGGTCCACATGATGTACGAAGGCACAATCCCCCCGCTGAACAGCATGGTGAAAAACACGACAAAGGCCAGCGTATTATGATATTTGAAATCAGACCGCGACATCGGATAAGCCAGCATGCTTGTTATAAGCAGTCCAATCGCGGTTCCAAGGATCGTCACCAGAAAGGAAACCCCGTATGCTCTGATGAAAATATACGCCGAGGACTTAATATACCGGTACGCCTCCAGGCTGGTATGCTCCGGGAAGAAGCTATAACCGTTGCGGATCAGGGCCGTCTCCTCAGTGAACGAAGCAATTACAATCAGCAGGAAGGGCAAAAAAGCAAAAACCGTCAGCAGGATCATCACGACCGCAGAAAATACCGTAAACGCCCGTTCTCCTCTTGTTTGGATCATCTGAATTTCCTCCTAGAACAATGCGTTTTCTGGATTGACCTTCTTGACGATGGCATTGACCGTAAGCACAAGCGCAAAGCCGACCAGTGACTGATACAGACCGGCGGCGGCCGACATTCCGATATCATTGAGCTGCATCAAGGCGCGGTAGACATACGTATCAATCGTCTGGGTAGTGCTGTACAGCGCACCGGAGTTCATGGGCACCTGATAGAACAAGCCGAAGTCGGAGTTGAAAATCCGGCCCATCGACATCAGCACCAGCACAATAATGGTCGGCTTCAGCAGCGGCAGGGTAATCATGCGGATCTGCTTCAGTTTCCCGGCACCGTCGATTTTGGCCGACTCATAGATGCTCTTGTCAATTCCGGCAATCGAGGCAAAATAAACAATCGATCCGTAGCCTGCCGTCTTCCAGATCTGAATCAGGACCAGCAGGTACGGCCAGTACTTCGCCTCCGAATACCAGTTGATCTCCGGTAGGCCGAGCGGCCGCAGAATCGAATGGTTCACGAATCCGCTGTCGGCATTCAGAAAGGCGAAGACGAGCAGCGAAAGCACGATCATCGAGATCAGATTCGGCAGAATCAGCCCGGTCATGAACAGCTTCGAATACAGCTTATTCAGCAACTCCGACATCAGAATGGCAATGATAATGGAGACTACGGTTCCAAGCGCGATGAACGCCAGGTTGTACAGCAGCGTATTGCGGGTCATAATCCAGGCGTCACTGGTCTGGAAGAGAAAGGTGAAGTTCTTGAAGCCGATCCAGTCGCTGCCGAAGATGCCTTTGGCATAATTGACATCCTTGAAGGCGATGAACACCCCGAACATAGGGAAATAGCTGTTAATGAGAAAATACAGCAGGCCTGGACCCGCGAGTATGAGGAGCGGCAATGTTTTTTTGAGCGGCTTGGATGGGGACTTGCGTCTGGCAGTCATGCCGGTTCACCTCCATGGCAGGGGGCAGAGCCTCAGTTACCGCTCCGCCCACAGCATATTCATATAATAATTATTGCTTTTGCGCGGCAAGCCACGCATCCAGTTGCTGCTGCTTGCTGTCAATAATAGCCTCTGCACCGGCATCCTTCAGCGCACTGATGAATTTCGGGATGATGGTCTCCGGGTCCACCGATCCGCTGACGAGTGCCGGCAGGAACTGGCTGACCACGTTATTCACAGCGCTAATCTGCGTCTTCACTTGACCCTGATCGAAAATGAAGCCGAAATACGGCGATCTTGCGGTATCCTTATTCTCCTTCAGCTTCAGCTCGACATCCGACCAGTCAATTCCCTCCAGCTGATACTGGAGCGATTCGGAGCCTACGATCCCTGAGCTGAGCATGGCTGTATAAGGCACCGTATTGGCGTCCATGCCTTCCGGGAATTTCACATGATGCTCATCTACCTTGAGGTAATCCTCCCCTTCGATTCCGAAGAGAATAGTGTTAATCAGCTCTTTGTCGGTGTAGAGCAGGTTCAGGAACTTCACAGCGGCCTCCGTCTCTTTCGAGGTGCTGGAGACCATCCAGGTTACCGAGTTCACGGCGCTTGTATCGAAGTAAAATGGGGCGATGCGCTTGGTCTCAATATTTTTGCCGACCTGCGCACTCAGCTGCTTGCCAACCTCCATGCCGCTGTAGCCGCCCAGGAAAGAGAAACCGCGCCCGGAGGACACCATCTCCATGGCTGTGATCGTCGTAGTTGCGGTATCCTTCTGCAGATACCCGGCGTCGAACCAGTCTCTCATCATCTGAATCCCGTTCTTAAAGACATCCGATTCGTAGAAGTTAACGACCTTGCCGTTGTCACCGATCACGACGCCGACTCCGGTGGTATCAGTCAGGTAATCCACTTTGCTTGCACCCTTCATCCAGTTCACAAGTCCCGTATCCGTCGGATTCACGTTGATCGGGCCAAACGGAACCACATCCGGCAGCTTCTGCTTCACCGCACCGAACACGGCAGGCAGATCCTCTACCGATTGGATGGAGTCTGCTGCTACGCCCGCCTGTGCGAGCATATCCGCGTTGTAGATAATATTGGTCGGCAGTGCCATCCCTTTATTTACCGGAATGCCGTAGATATGTCCGTCCATCGTGGTGGTTTTGAGAATATCCGGCCCGAAATCCTTGTCCAGAATGGCTGTCAGCTCTTTACCGTGTTCAGGAAGCAGCTCTTCGAGCGGGGCCACCTGGCTCTTGGATACATAGTTGGAGAATTGTCCGAGGGTGGTGAAGACATCCATCTTCTCCCCGCTCTGGAGCGCAAGATTGACCTTCTGGGCGTAATCTGCCGGGCCGAAGAGACGGAAGTCCACCTTCACCCCGATCTTCTCCGTTGTGATGGCGTTGATCGCATTCGTTACCTTGCTGAGATCATCGGGAATCCGGTTAAAGGAAGGCAGTGCGAATACAATCTCAGCCACCTTGGCCTTAGCTTCCGTATCCCCGGAATTCTTGGACGATGTATTGGAATTTCCGCCGCAGGCGGAGAGCAGCGAACCGCAGATTACCATGGACAGCAGCAGTGAACCTAACCCCTTGTTCTTCATTATCATCATGCCTCCTGTTCTGTATTTACACTCTCATTGTACCGGCCCTGGAGGGGGGCGGGCTTTCAATAATACGGGCTGTTTTTATAAAAAACCGCACTGGGCGGGTGGTGAGGATTCTCGGCTCTGTATTGCTAATTAGTTCTCTGGGGGACGGCGGCAGAACGCCCGGCCTTGGCAAACAAACAAGTGGAAAAACGTATTCTAATTTCTCCATTTCTTCTAAAGTTACCTCAACAAGTGGAAAAATAGCATCTAATATTAGCATTTTCTCTGCTTTGCCGGAATTATGTCTAATTAAGTGTTGTTTATCCAACTATTCCTCCGTCAGCGTTCATACGTTCGGCAACAGGTGTATAAAATCCAACTAAATTCTGCGCAGGAGCAACCTTCTCCTAGTTCCCTTAACATAGTTTCCAGCACCTCCAGTCAGTCAACCAGCAGGATGCTGCGCACCTTAGGCACGATACCTGCCTGCTCAGCAAGAAGCCCCGCCTCCGGTAGGAGATACGGAGCTTCCTAATGGTATCATTGTCATAACTATAGGGCGGATTTATGCTTGGAGCGATAGGCTGCCGGGGTTTCGCCTGTCCATTTTTTGAATACCGTGGAGAAATAAGAGAGGGTATCGAAGCCGGTATCCATCGCAATCTCTCCGATGCTCGCTGTGCTCTCCACCAGCCTCTGCTTCGCCGCTCTGATCCGGCAGTCGTTCAGGTACTCCTTCACAGTCTGGCCGGTCCCGTTCTTGAACACCTTGGCCAAATAATCCGCGGTCAGATATACGCTGGCTGCAACATCCTCCCGGCTCAGATCCTGGGTGTAGTGCTCTTGAATGAACCTTTTGGCCCGCTCGACCACTCCTTCAGACTGCAGCACCTCCTTGATGGAATCCACCGTCTTGTCCGTCAGCGCTTGCGCCCATTTCATGAAGTCGAACACACTGCTCTCTGCATCCTGTGTCAATTGCTGGCTGAGCTCGCCCTCGAAGAGCCGGTGCGCCTGAATGTGGTGCCGCGCAAGCAGCGAATAGACCACCTGAAGCAGGTCCTCGCGGATCGAATGGAGCGTGGCCGCATCCAGCTTGTTCAGACTCGTCAGCAGCTCCAGTTCTTTCTTGAGCCGGTTCACAATCTGCGCCTTCTCCTTCTGGACGAACAGCAAGGTGAACAGCTCCGTATCCAGGGAGAACCGCTCGGTCAGATCCACATGGAAGGGCTTATTCGGCAAATGCAGCTTGCCCCGGAAAATAATATTCGACTCGTCCGCCTGCTCCAGCTCCGTCTTCAGCTGCGCCAGGCGGGAGATCGCCGCAGGCTCACTGAAGTAACAGGTAGCCGTACATTTCAGATACAGCCTGGACAGCCGGATGATCTCTCCGGCACCCGCCTCCAGCTCCTTCATATCCGCCGGACTCTCGGCAATGATCGTATTGTAGAATACTTTATCGACCTGATAAGCAATTATACGTCCGCTGCCCACCCGGCTGCTAAGAATTTCAGAGACCAGATTCGAGAGGGCGTAATGAAAGATGCTCTCATCCCATTCCCGTTCAATCTGGGAGCGGGGAACGCTTACCAGCAGAAGCCTATACTCCGCATGCACCTGAACTGCCAGCTCCCGCTTCTGCACCTCACTCTGGATCAGCTGGGGCCGGGGAGAGATCGTCGCCGTCAGCACATCACTCCAGAAGCTGCGTTCTATCAGATCCTGGTTCTTCAGCCACGCATGGCCCAGCTTGCTGTATTCGCCTAGCATGACTTTGTTCTTCAACGTATCCATAGACTTACGCAGCGCTGCCTCCAGCTCCTGCTTGTCCAGCGGCTTGACCAGATACGAGTCGGCGTCATACGAGATCGCCTTGGAGGCGAAGGTGAAGCTCTCATGACAGGTCAGGAAGATGAATCCGCCTTCATAATGACGGTCTCTGGCCCACTTGATCATATCAATGCCCGACCCGCGCGGCATTTCAATATCGCAAATCATCAGATCCGGCTCACCGTTCTCGAATAGTTGCTTCGCATCCTGTATATTATGGGCGGTGAGCACTTCCGTAATTCCGAATTCCTCCCAATTCACGATGCTGCGCAGCGCTTCAACTGTAGGAATATCATCGTCAATCAGCATACAACGCATATTATCCTCCCTCTAAGCCGGGCTGGCTCCATTCCGTTGGCTTCACAGGAATCCACAGCTCAACCCTCGCACCTGTAGACCCGATATTCGACAGCTTTAGCAGATCCTCCCGTTTGTAGAGCAGTCTGAGGGTCTTGCGGATATTGGCAATGCCCACTCTGCCTCCATCCTCCCCTGCCTCTTCGCGCTCCGGCTGATCCAGCCATTCAGAAGCGAAGCCTGCCCCGTTATCTTCTATTACAATGCTGACAAATGAACTATCGTCCCGCTGCTCCATCCGCACCCTGATGAAAATAGACAGCAGCTCCTGAACGAACATAGCATGCTTGAACGTATTCTCCACAAAGGTCTGAATCATGAACTGCGGAACCGGCACCTGCCGCGCTTCCTCCTGGATCTCGATCATGAAAAAAATCTGTTCAGGATAACGGATCTCCTGCATCCGGATATAATTCTCAGTATGCCGGATCTCCTCCTCCATCGTCACTTCCATCAGCCCCCCTCTGAACATATACCGGAGATGCTCGGAGAGGCAGTGGATCAGCCGGCGAATCTCCTCGTTTTTATTCTGATAGCTTAAGCTGGTGATCGTTGAGATCGCATTCAGGAAAAAATGGGGCCGGATCTGCATCTGCAGATACTTGATCTCGGCGCGGCTGATCTCGATCTGTTCTTCATAGGACTGAATCTTCAGATCCTTGATCTCACTGACCATGGACTCCAGCGCATGGAACAGCTTCAAGAATTCCAGAGAGTAGGGGGTATTCTGCGGAATCTGGTATTCCAGCTGCCCCTGTTCAACCGCCTTCGCCGCCTTCACCAGCTCCAGAATCGGCCTCAGTACATCCCTCGTCAGGAATCTCAGCACCAGCGGTACCACAATGACCGAGAGAACTGCCAGCAGGGCGATCCCCCACTGAATCAGCTTCAGACCCGAGAACAGACTGCCCTTGGCAACCATTTGGGTCATCTGCCCGAACTCGCCGATCGGTTCAGATACAATCAGGTAATCCCGCTTATATTGCCTGGTTAAGCTCTCAAGCGTCGTCTCTCCCTCCTGCAGAGAGATATTACTCGCTGCCAGTATAGTTCCCTTCGAATCACTGAGCACATACCGGTTCTGATCATTGCCTCCCCTGTCGACCATGGCCAGCAGCGTGTCCGCTTTCACCAGCGTTCCGAAGCTGACCTCTGAATAAGTAATATATTTGAACAAGTACGACTCGCCGCGGATCTGGAAGACCTTCCATTCCCCGCTATGTTCTGCCGGAGCCGTACTGAATGTATGCATATTAATAAAATCCACCAGAGCCAGCTTATCCTCCGATTGAATCCGGCGGTTGAACTGCTCCAGCACCAGCTCATCCGAGAGCCTGATGAACATGCCGTCGCTCGAATTATCGCCTGCTATTTTTGCTTGCAGGCTATTCTTGAGCTGCTGGACCCTGAAATACCGGCTGTTCTCATCCATCCCCGCCGAATTCACGGCGGCATCCACGTTATGGTCGAATACCTCTATGAGGTCCTTGGAGAAATTGTTGAAATTATTATGAATATTGGCCTGATAGAGGGCCAGTGTATTACGCGAGCTAGTCAGAGCATTGCTCCGCACAACCTCCAGGGAGTAGATATTACTCAGAACAAGGATGGACAGCAGGATCGCAAGAATCACTGTCATCTGCAACGAAAATTTGAACACGATACTGTTGGTTCGGATCATCCCCGCCTCTTCCTTTCCCCGGAATTCAGCACGCCCCTGAGCCGTTACCTTCTTAGGCCAGACCCAGGGGCGTATAAGTATGCAATTTGCGGTTATATAAGCTGAAAAAATGAACTTAAAGCTCTGTCGTCCTACGGTGAATATTTGGACTTCCGGCCGCTGTTGTCCCCAGATTTCTTGATTTTAACCGCTAATCGCGGTAGAAATCCGGTGACAGCTGATGCTTCCGAAGCGAGCTTTCCTACGGAAAGCTTTCAGGCGGACGCTAACGCTCCTACAGTTCCAAAATTCCCCTCCGCTTCTTTTTGCTTTTCGTTATTTTCTTAAGCGCTTCTTAGAAAATCAATTAACCGCCCAGTCCAGCGCAGCTTCGATATGCTTATCCCAGTACACCCAGTTATGGTCGCCCGGGCCCTCTTCATAGTAATGGGCAGCCTGCTCGCTGTCTAGGAACTGATGGAACCGGCGGTTCACATCCAGCAGCATATCCTCGGTTCCGCAAGCCATGTACAGCTCCGGCAGGGCAAGTCCCTGCGCCTTCACATCACGCACCAGCTGCTCGGGGTCCTTGTCGCTGCCGAGCAGCTTACTCAGATCGCCGAAGACGCTGGCATAGTAGGAATAACTGGCAATTCCGTCTTTATAGTCTGGGGCAATATTGGCTACTCTATACGGAATTAAGGCCGAGGATAAGGCGATGATCCGGCCGAAGCGCTCCGCGTATTTCAGGCCGTTGCGGATCGCACCGTACCCGCCCATCGACAAGCCGCCGATCCAGGTATCCTCTCTGGCTGCTGATAGCGGGAACAGCTTGCGGGTGAAGTCTACCAGCTCCCTGCCGATATACTCACCGTAATATTCTTCCCTAAGCTCATCATTGACATAGAAGCGGTTCTCCCCGGCCGGCATGAATACTGCCACCTGATGCCTGTCTGCCAGCTCCCTGATCCTGGAGAAGTTCAGCCAGTCGTTCTGGCTGCCGGAGAAGCCGTGCAGCAGATAGAGCGATCTCAAGGGCTGACCGGACCAGGCCGGCAGTCCCCAGCCCTCCGGCAGATCCACCGGCAATATGGCCTGGATCGTGACCTCCCGCTTCAGACTTGCCGAGAACAGGCTGATTTGCATTGTAGCCATCATCATTCCCCCTTAACGAATTAGAATCAGACCCAGTATACCGCTTCTTGTCCCTGCTGATCTATATATTCGATAACAGACTTATAATTCTGCAGGTTAATATGCAGCCGGCAATATGCTGTTCCATGTTCCCACATCAGCCTGATTTCATCCGCCTCTGCCTCAAGTACCCGGAAGGTTCCATTGAAGGCGCTATATTCATTGCGGAAACGGATCAGCTTCATCAGCCGCTGCACGACCTCCCGCTCACTCTCCGCTTCAATCTCCTCCAGCGTATAGTTATGGCGGTTGATCTCCCGTCCTTCGCTTGTCAGGGCCACCTGCTCCAGATCATTACGGCCAGCCAGCAGGCCTACATAATAGACCTGCGGAATACCCGGCGCGAAGAATTGAATGGCTCTGGCTGCCAGGTACGCATCGTCATCTTCATTCAGTGCACTGTAATAGGTGCAGCGGATCTGATGGACATCGAAGCCATCCGGCGCTTTATGCTCCTCGGACAGAATCAGACTCAGATTCGCCCCGCGCTCCACGCAGAGATCCACCAGCTCCCGCGCTTCCTTCGTATCGATCAGATCATCCAGATCCGGCTTCACCGGAACACCGTCATGACAGTCCAGCATCGTGAACTGCTGATGCGGGCGGGTCCGCAGATAGTCGTACAGCGCCGTATTGGATCTGCCGGTAAGCGCCTCAAGCACGCGGTAAGGCAGAATGAAATCATAGATCCAGCAGCCGTATTCTGATAGCTTAGTCTGGATACTGTGATGTGCATGCACCTCCGGCAGCAGCTCTATGTCCAGCGAATCGGCCATCTCCTTGATCCAATCCAGGAATTCATAAATCTCCGGCTCCACATAGAAACAACTGGTGCCCAGCTTCTTGATCACGTACCCGACCGCATCCAGCCTGACGATCTTGACATTCTGCTCTTTGAAGTTCAGGAAGAACTGCCGCAGCAGGTCGCGGGTAAGCGGAGAATGGATATCCAGATCAATCTGCTCGGAAGGATCAGTTTTGCCAAAAGTGGTCCAGACCTTCTCTTCCTCCCCTCCAGAGGTTGTGAAGGTAGAATACGGCAGCGGCCGCCGCAGAAACATCTTCCCGATATCCGCACGCACAGGCTCGCCATTCTCCCAGATTTTGTCCAGGGTAATGAACAGATCCGCATATTCAGAAGCCCGGCCATGCTCCAGGAAGTCCTGGAAATACGGCGATTGCCTGGAGATATGATTGACCATCAGATCCACCAGCACATCGAATTCTTTCCCAAGGCTGCGGATGTCCTCCCAAGTGCCGAATTCCGGCTCGATCTCCAGATAAGTCAGCGGCGCAAAGCCGCGGTCCCCTGAAGAGGGGAAGGGCGGAAGGATGTGAATCCCCCCGGCAAACAGCCCGGCGAAGGGACCGCGCAGCACCTGATGCAGCTGCTTCAGGTCTCCGCCCAGTGAATCGGGATAGGTAATTAACTGTACTTGATTCTTCAGTGTCATCTCAGAGCCTCCTACAGGTTGAATTGTTGCTTAATGACCTCAAGCGCAGGCAGATCGACTACCGCACCGGTGAATTTCAGTTTGTACGCGCTGACGGCAAATCCAAGCTCCAGCGCCTCTATGAGCGTATACCCTTTGATAATAGCTGTATAGAATCCGGACCAGAAGGCGTCGCCTGCTCCCGTCGTATCTTCAATCTGCGTAGCCTTGGTGGCAAACGACACCGTTTCGCTGCCGGTGGAGACGAGTGCCCCGTCCTTGCCCAGCGTCAGAATGACCAGCTTCGCGCCAAGCGCAAGGAATCTGGCAATCTGCTCCTCCGGCGTGCCGGGTCCGAACAGACGCTCCGCGTCATCCTCGGAAGGCTTGATGATATCGACCTTCGGGATGATGCTTTTGACATAGGCTACCCCGTCCTCCCCCTTCTGCCAAATCGAGGGATGATAGTTGGGGTCGAAGCCGATCAGCACCTTATGCTTCCTTGCTGTCTCGATCACCCGCTCTACCGCCCTACGGGATGGGTTCCTGGAGATCGGCCAGCACGAGAAGTGGACAATGCTGGAATGAATCAAGGCTTGCTTCAGCGCCTCATTGTATTCCAGCTGGTAATCTGCCGCACGGTAAAAGATCGGAACCGGCGTAGCCTGACTCTTCGTAATCACCACCATACTGGTAGAATCATCGACTTGCTGGATGCCGCTTGTCGCCATTCCGGCGCTCTGCAGCCGGTTCATCAAGTAGTTGCCGAGGCTATCCCTGCCCACCGCCGAAGCCACATGCGACCGGATGCCCAGCTTCCCTGCATTAATGGCAATATTCGAAGGCGATCCGCCAAAATACCGCGTATATCCATCACATACCGTGTCCTCGCCATACTCATTGGAGATCATATCCACGAGCAGCTCGCCCACTGTTAGCACATCGTTCGTCTTATTTTCAAACCGTATTGTCTCTCCGAGTCTAAACACCCGCACTCCCCCTTGGCACTCCAATATCCTTGCGTCCTATTCATTCTATGGTTTCTGTGTACGCAATACTTTCAAAAACCCGTCCTCTTTTTACAATTTAAGAGTTCAAGGCTCTTGCTAACGCATGGATATAGCCTTCTCTGGCTCTGCGGGCGACTTCGGCTGCAGGAACGACATGCTCGAAGCCATGATAGCCACCCGGGTAGAGATGAAATTCCACTTCTACACCGGCTTGTGCCAGCCGCGCCACATAGTCAATTGTCTCATCCCGGAACGGGTCAAGCTGTCCGACGCAGGTATAGGCGGGCGGAAGCCCCGCCAGTTGATCCGCACGGCCGGGTGCCGCATACGGGGAGGTGTCTGCGCCCCCGGCAGGACCGCCCAGGTACATCTCCCATGCCACCAGATTGTTGGCCCGGTTCCACACCGCAGGGTGAGTTACCTCATAACTGGAAGGTGTAATGTTGCGGTCGTCCAGCATCGGATACAGCGGAAGCTGGAAACAGAGGGCAGGACCTCCCTTATCTCTAGCCATCAGGGCCAAGGCAGCCGCCAGACCGCCGCCCGCACTCGCGCCGCCTACAGCAATCCGGGCCCCGTCAATCTGGAGATCATTCCCCGGATCTGCAAGCCACACCAATGCCGCGAAGCTGTCTTCCACCGCTGCCGGGTACGGATGCTCCGGGGCAAGGCGGTAATCGGGCGACACGACAACACAGTTGGCCGCAAGGACGAAGCTCTCGCATAACGCATCATCGCCGCTCGGCTGGCCCAGAATATAGCCGCCCCCATGAGTCCAGAGCAGGGCAGGCAGCTTATGCTTACTCCGCTTCGCCGGTTCATAGATTCTGATCCGCACCGGCCCGGAACCGGCAATCAGGACCCGCTCCGTAATGCGGACGCGGCCCGACGGTTCAGTAGGCAACGGGAGCATATTCCGGGCTGCGGCCAGATCCCCCGGCAAATGCAGCGGCGGCAATCCGGCCATCCCCTCTCTTAATTCCGGGGCCACGCGGTGAATGAAATTCATCTATTTTCCCTCCATATCGTTCGAATGTGAATAAATCCTGTGTGCTTCAAGTGGTCCCCTTCTCCGATAACCGGACGGGAAGAATGGTCTCCAGCGGGACCGGCTCGCCGGCAATCTGCTGAAGCAGATATTGAACGGCCAGCTCGCCCATCTTCTTGATCGGCTGTACGATGGTAGTCAGCTCCTCCGCATTCAGGGCGGCAATTCCGTCATAGCCTACGACCTTGACTTGACCGGGCACGTCTCTGCCCAGCCTTCTGCACTGCTTCAGCACCTGCAGCGCCAGCATATCGCTGCTCGCGAATACGCCGTCCAGCTCAGGACGTTCCTGAAAAAGACTGCTAACCAGCTTCTCGTAATCCTTATACTTGAATCCGTTCAGATCGGTTTGCCTTACGGTGTACGCAACATCTTGCCCTTTGACCTGCTCCAGGAAGGCGTCATGCCTTTGCTTGGCCAGCAGATTAAGGCGCAGATTCCCGCTAAGATAGGCGATGCTCCGGCATTTTTTGCGCAGCAGCAGCCGGGTGGCCAGCACTCCCCCCTGATAGTTATCTGAGGCAATGAACGGGATCGACTTAGAGATCTGCCGGTCCAGCGACACCAGCGGCAGGTTGATCGACTTGTAATCGTTCACGCTCATCGTATGGCTGCCCATGATAATGCCGTCAACCCGGCTGGCCCGCAGCAGATCGATGTACTCTTTCTCTTTTTTCTTGTGATGCAGGGAATTGCACAGCATAAGCTTATAGCCTTGTTCATAAGCATAGGCCTCAATATGCTTGGTTACCTCTCCGAAGAACGGATGGGAGATATCCGGCAGAATCAGGCCGATAATATTGGATTTCTTGCGCAGCAAGGAGCGTGCCACCTCACTCGGATGGTAATTCAGCTCCTCCATGGCATCGTTCACCTTTTGCTTCAGACTCTCACTGAGGTATCCCCGGTTATTAAGCACACGGGAGACGGTAGTGACGGAGACGCCGACCTTCTCGGCAACATCTTTGATGGTTACAGCCATCCGTACCTCCTGACCCGGGTCAGCCACCTTCCTCTGTTCAGCGGAACAGGGCATGGCTCTGTGTTAACCGGTTAATATAATAGGACAGCAGCAGCTTTAAAACTGTAAGAATGGCTTAATTGCAATCCGTACAACTAAATCGTCTGGTGTGCTGCCATATCTCCATTTAGCTGTATTTCGTGCAATTAAAATACCTCTATACCTGGATTTTCACCCATTCCAGCAAATTTAGTTGTATGGAATACAGTTAGTGGAGGAATGCCTTCCTTTTCACTGTTTTTAGTTGCACCGAATATACTTATCTCTGATTATGCGAAAAACCGAACCCAATAGTTCAGGTGGTTTCCTCTTACTGGTCCAATCCATAAATTTAAATCTGACGCTCTACTAAGGCAGACGCTGGCAGGGAAGCTGCCCGCCCGGGGTATCAGGTCGTGCCGCGCTCCACAGCCGTTACCGGGAATGTATTCACCATCGTCACCGCCTGTCCCTCGATCTGCTGGACGGCCAGCTCCATAATGGCTTCGCTCATCTCCTGAATCGGCTGCCCGACCGTGCTTAGACGCGGTGAGATCATGGAGGCGAGCTGCACATCATCATAGCCCACAATGCGCATCGCTGAAGGAATCTCCTTGTCCAGCAGGTTACAGGCATGAATCACCTCGGCGGCAATCACATCACTGCTGGCAAATACGCCGTCAATCTCAGGATGCTCCTGAAGGAAGGCGGCAATGGCGGTGTCCCCTCCGGTATAGCTCCCCTCTTCAACCTCCAGCTGCAAGTACAGCGGCGTAAGCCCGGCGAGCTTCATCTCCTCTTCGTACCCCTGCCTTCTCAGACCGGCCAGCATGAAGTGATGCTGGGGACCGTCGATGCCCCGCTGGATATAGACCGTGTGCCGGCAACCCTTGCCGGTTAATAACCGGGCAGCCAGCCGGCCGCCCTCCAGATTATCCGAGGTGACCACGGGGATGTCCTCAGAGATTACACGGTCGAAGGAGACAATCGGCAGGCCCAGGTGAAGATAATGCTGCACATCCAGCACGGCACTGCCCATGATGATGGCATCGACCTGGTTTTTTTTGAGCATCTCGATATAATCTACTTCCTTGGAGACGTTGCGGTTGGAATTGCAGAGCAGCAGCTTGTAGCCCTTAAGGTCTGCATAATATTCGAGATAGGCAGTCAGCTCGGCAAAAAAAGGATGGGAAATCGCCGGGATGATCAGCCCGATCATATTGGATTTTTTGCGGAACAAGGCCCTGGCCATTTCATTCGGCTGATAATTCATTTCCTTCATCACCCGGTAGACCTTCTCCTTCGTCTTGTCACTGATATACCCTCTATTGTTAAGGACTCTGGACACTGTATTCACAGAAAGTCCTGCCTGCTTCGCAACATCCTTCAGATTCGCCATAGGAACCACCTTGCTTTTTAGTTCCAATTATAGAGGAATTCGGGTTAGATTTCAGCTATATCGTCAACTCCCCCTTATTTCAGCGCCCCTTCCGTGATCCCCTTGATGATCTGTTTTTGCAGGAACAGGTAGATGATCAGCACGGGAATAATCGTCATAATCAGCCCGGCCATCAGCGGCGCATAGTCCACAGAATAGGAGGAGAAGAAGGTATACGTGGACAGCGGCAGTGTCTTCTGATCCGGCGACAGCAGCACCAGACTGGGCAGAAGATAGTCATTCCAAATCCAGAGCACATCGAGCACCAGCAGGGTGACGAACACCGGCTTCAGCAAAGGCAGCACTATACTGAAAAACGTCCGCAGCGTGGTGCTCCCTTCGATAAACGCCGATTCTTCCAGCTCGTATGGAATCCCTTTGATAAAGCCGTGGAACGTGAAGACGCCAAACGGCACCCCGAAGCCGAGATACATGAACAGCAGCGTCAGCTTGGTATTCAGCAGGCCCATATTCCCGTACAGCATCACCATTGGAATCATCAGCACCTGGAAGGGCAGAGCCATGGAGGCCAGCATGAGGAAAAAGAAGATGGAATTCACCTTCCATTTGTAGCGGACGAACAAGTACCCGGTCATCGCCGAGAAAATAATAATGATCGTGACAGAAATCCCCGTAATGATCAGCGAGTTCATGAACCCCTGCATGAAGTCCATATTGTCAAAAGCGCTGGCGTAGTTCTTGAAATTAATCGTTGCCGGCAGGGACAGCGGGCTCTCGAAGAATTGCTGGGTGGTCTTGAAGGAGTTCATAATAATCAGCAGGAACGGTGTTAAAAAGGCAAACAGCAGCAGGTACAGGAATCCTGTCCGCACGCCCGAGAGGATACGCCGGTTAGCATTCATTAAGATTCCACCTCCAGCTTCTTCAGCAGATAGGATTGCGTCAACGCGATAATCGCTACGACAGCGAACAGAACAACTGCCTCTGCCTGGCCGACACCGTATTGATTGGAGAGGAAGGCTTTTTGCACGATATGGTAGGTGGCCAGCTCCGTTGAATTGAACGGTCCTCCCTTGGTTAAGGCCAGGTTAATGTCATACGTTAAGAAGGACCGGGACAGGGAGATGAAAATACAGATGACGATTGCAGGAACCGTCAGCGGCAGAATAATTCTGCGGATCACCGAAGTCCGCCCTGCCCCGTCGATGCTTGCTGCCTCCAGCACATCATTCGGAACGCCAGTGAAGCCCGCGATATAGATGATCATCAGATACCCGACCAGCTGCCAGGCGGTTGCAATGATCAGCGCCCAGAATGCCGTCCCCGTATTCGTCAGCCATGAGGTCTGAAACAGCTCCCAGCCGTATTTAGCGCCAAGGTAAGGCAGCACTTGTGAGAAAAGCGTCTGCCACAGGTAGCCGAGTACGATCCCGCCGACCAGATTGGGTGTGAAGAAACCTGTGCGCAGCCATTGCTCGCCTCTCCCGCCTCTCGTCAGGGCGAGTGCGATGAAGAAAGCGAAGACATTGGCAATCACCACGGTGAAGAAGACATACTTCAGGGTGAACCACAGCTGCTGAAGGAACACCTTATCCCTGAACACCTCCAGATAATTCGTGAAGCCGATCAGGCTGCTGTCGCCTGTACGGACATCCCAATTCGTGAAGGTCAAATATAAGCCGACGATGAACGGTATGATCACTACGGCGGCAAAAGCGAAGATTGAGGGACCTCCGAAGACCAGAAACGTCCCCGCATTCTTCAGTGATAGCTTTTTGTTCATAGTGCTGCCCCCTTTCCTCTTAACAGGCTGAACTGGAGAATATCCCAGTTCAGCCTGTTCTTTTAGCACAAACGAAGAAATTCTCTATTTCCCTGCGTACGATTTCCAGTAATCCTGAACCTCCTGCGCAAGCCCCTGGCGGTCGATATTGCCTACCAGATACTTCTGCATCGCAGCTCCGGTCTTGGCCCAGTAATCCTGCGGCAGGTAATTGATGACCCCGATGTTGATAATCTTCCCTTGCTTCACGTATTCGCTAACGGCGTTGGACATGACGTTCGTGCTCTTCGCCTTAAGATCCTTGTATGGCATGGACAGCCCCATGTCGGTAATAATGGCCTTCTGCCCGTCCTCGCTGCTGACCATCCATTCGATGAACGCTTTGGCGGCTTCCTGCTGCTCCGGCGTAGACTTCGAATCATCGATGGCGAACAGCTTAGGCTCGCTGTAAGCGACTTGCGTGTTACCGAAATCCTCCGGATTATTGCTCACCGGCAGCGGCAGGATACCGAAGTCGGCATCGCGGCCTTCCAGCGTTCCGATGACCGCCCAGCTCCAGTCCCCCATGAAGTAGAAGGCGGCAGCTCCCTTGGCGAAATCCGCGCTGTCGCGGTTATAATCGGCAACGAGCGGGTCGCTCTTACGTGCGTTGTATTTTTTCAGCAGATCGAAGGTATCCATCAGTCCGGTGAACTCCGGATTCTCCGTCAGCTTAACCTGCCCGTTCTTCAGCTCCTCCACGAACTTCCGGTTGTCCTCCACCTTCTGCGACTGCAGGGAATAGGTCAATCCCAGATAGTGGGCGCCAAGCGACCAGTCTGCCCCGTGAAGCATGACCGGTGCTTTGCCGGAGGCTTCAATCTTCTTGAAGACCGCTTCCAGATCATCACGGGTCTTCACCGATGCGGGATCAAAGGCACCGCCGATACCCTCTTCTACCGCACGCTTGTTGTACAGCAGGCCATAGCCTTGGGCAGTCCAGGGAATACCCAGGAATTGTCCGTCCAGCAATGCGCCATCGATGGCTCCCGGATTAGTGAGGGCTTCATACTTCGCCTTCTCCGGCTCTAAATCCAGAAAATCATCCTTATATTGAAGTATGGTGCCTGCATCCAGATTCACGATTGTCGCCGGATTGCCGGAGGCCAGCAGGGATTGAAACTTCTCAAGCTGCGCGCCGCCGATCGGTGTAGGAATCAGTTCAATCGTCACCTGCGGATTCTGCTCATGGTACTTCTTGAACAGCTCCTCGAATACGGTATTGACTTCTGCAGAGGTATTGAAGAAGGTGAGCTTAACATCCTTGGCGGCTTGCTCTGCTGCTGGCGTCTCTCCCTTTTCTTCCTTAACAGCACCGTTTGCCGAATTCCCCTTGGAGCAGCCTGCGAGTAATCCGGTGACCACCGTCAGAGCGATAGCGAAGCTTGCAGCTTTTCTCAATTTCAAATGAATTCCCCCCGTACTTTTGATTGTTTTGAATGCGCATACATTTCGGATGCAACTTTATGATAACCGGTTAACATATTTATGTCAATCGGTTATCATATTTAAATTTTAGCTAATAAAATCCGCCACACGCGCCACGTCCAGTCCAATTGTAATCGGTTTTTCGATTACATTCGGCTCACGCGCCGCTGCCGCTGAATGTATTCGGTTTTCCGCATACATCCGACAAAAAAGGCCTCAGCCCAAATGAGCCGAGACCTCTGATATTACGGGACGAGACCACGCATCCCCCCTACAATTTCCCCCGGTAATCCTGGGGCGTCATGCCGAATTGCTCCTTGAACACTTTGATAAAATATTGGCTGTTGGCGTAGCCGAGCTGCTCGGAGATCTCATAGATCTTCAGATCGGAGTTACGGAGGCTTGCTACGGCCTGCTCCATTTTCAGATTCAGGATATACTCGCTGATGCTGATCCCGCTGACTTGCTTGAACAGTCTGGAGACATATGCCGGATGAAGCGAGACTGCATCCGCAACGAATTGCTGGCTGGCCTCTGCCAGATTAGCCGCGATACAGCTCTGCATCTCATTGACGATGCCCATCCGGTTATTCTGTGTATCCCGTTCGAGCTTGCCGTGCAAGGTATCCACCAGCGCTTCTCCCCAGCTGATCAGCTGGGACAAGGAACGGAATAGAGTCTTATCCAGCAGCTCCCGCCCGACCAGATCGGACAGCAGACTATGATTCTTATGGGCAATATAGTGAAAGGAGCCGAGAATCATGGTGCGGATCTCCTCAATATATTCTTCGTTATAGGCCGGGAGGCTGTTGCTGAACTCCTTCATCTGCTGCAGCCGTTCCTTATACCCCTGCCACTGGCCGGTCTCCAGCAGATGCATCAGTGTCGGGGAAGCATATAAGTCCTTGAGCGGCTGGACCGGTGAGCTCTTCTGCTTGTCCGTCAAGGAGATGAAATAGCCCTTGTCATTGCCTACTTGCTGTCTTAACGCCGACTGGGAATCCTCATACATGGCGCGGATATCCAGCGGGAATTCGCCCGGGTAGGACAGAATGACCGAAATTCCGCCATTCAGATATTCATTCACACTGCTGTGCAGCTGATGGGTATTATGGGTTAGCTGCTTCAGAATCTTGCCCGGGTCAACCGCCCCCGCTTCATTGCTCTTCACAATAAACACCAGGTTCTCATGCGCATCCCGGCCATGCCACATCTCGAAGCCGGAGCCCAGCAGCTCGCAGGCAATGTTCGTCACCGCGTATTCAAAGAGCAATTGGCTATCCAGCCCGAAGTTCGTGAAATGCTCCTCCAGGCGGATCAGAATCAGGAAGACCCGGTCATTTAGCTGAAAATCAATCTGATATCCGCGAAGCTTGTCCTTCAGCCGTTCCTGCGGATAGGATTTGCCCTGAACCAGCTCGGCCAGCAGCTTATCCTTCAGCGCCGGAAGATGCTCCCGGAAGGCCAGCATCGCCTGCTCATAGGATGCCGTCCGGTCGAGCTCCTTCTTGATGGTCTTAATCGTGCCCTCCAGAGCAGCACGCAGCTTCTGGTGATCCAGCGGCTTAACAAGATACTCTACCACCCCATACTGAAGGGCTTCCCGGGCATATTCGAACTCAGCATAGCCGGTTAGCAGAATACACTTGATTCTCCGGTGGGTCTTCCGCACCTGCTTCACCAGCTCCAGCCCGCTCATCCCGGGCATGGCAATATCCGTAATGACTATATCCACCGGGTATTGTCCGATCATCTGCATGGCCTGGGCGCCGGAGTAGGCTTTGTATACTTTTTCAATCCCGAAGTCCTGCCATGGAAAAGCAAGCTCCAGATCATCTACGACATATTGTTCATCATCTACCAGCAGAATTTGCAGAATGAGCTTCTCCCTCCTTTTCAATACGAATCCGGTAACAGGTGCCTTCGGACAGCACGGAGTCTACGGATAACCCCGAGTCCTTGCCAAAATACAAGCGCAGCCGCTGATTCACATTCCTTAGCCCGGTTCCGAGCTGTTCATTACTGATGATATTGTCCTCGATATGGCGGCGGACCGCGCCGAGCCGTTCCTCCGTCATGCCGATTCCGTTATCCTTCACGGTAATCAGCAGATACGAAGCATCTTCTTCGGCGGCAACCGAGATGATGCCGGGCCTCAGGCTCGGTTCAATGCCATGCTTAATGCAGTTCTCCACGAGCGGCTGCAGAATCATCCTTGGCAACCGGTATCTGCCCGCCTCTGCCGTGACACCGAACTCGAAGGTGATTTCTTTTTTGCGCAAATGGATCATATGCAAATAATGCTCGACGAAATCCAATTCATCCTGAAGCGTCGAATCCAGCTGTTCAATCTTGTGAATGTACCGGCAGTAGGAGGCCAGATGCAGCGTCATCGCGGTGACCGCATGATAATCCTCGATGCTTGCTTTGCTCTGAATGAAATTCAGGCAGTTATAGAGAAAATGCGGATTAATCTGCGCCTGATACTGCTTCAGCTTCGCTTCCTTGACTTCAATCTCGCCCAGCAGGACTTGCTCAATCAACGTCTGTGTATTCTCCGCCATCCGGTTAAAGGAATTGCCGAGCACCTTGAACTCATTGACCTGCAGATCAACGGCACGGCTGGAAAAGTCGCCCCGGTCAAACCGGTCAATCGCCTTGCGCAGCATGATCACAGGCTTCTGGACCTGCTTGCGGAGCAGCAGTGTGTAGAACATAATACCAACCAGCACCACCAGTACCGCATAGAGGAACAGCCGGTTATTGCGGTTAATCGGTTCGATATACTGTCGCTTGGGATAGGCGTCTATGAAATACAAATCCAGCATGTCCGACTTCTTATAGTTAATCTGGTATTCTGTACGGTTCTCTGTAGCGGAGATGGTTCCCCTGTCCCCGTTAATCCCAGGACTGATCGACTGTAACAGCTCCTGCGGAAATGCTGCCCGCGGCTGAATAAAGGCCCGCTCAGAGGCATCGTACAGCAGCGGCATACCGGAGACATACTGATCCATCATTTTCACCAGATTATCCAGAGAAATCCTGACCTCAATTAACAGCGAGCTAATATGACTGCGCATGATGTTGGAGTAATATCCCTTGCCTTCCTTATCCATGTGCAGCACCCAGCGGTTCCGCACCTGCTCCGGGGGACTGAAAGTGCTGAAGGAGAAGGAGGAATCCGAGGATACCGTCTCTTTCTCATCCTCATAGTACAGAATAACTGTATTCTTCCAGGAGGTAGAGGCCGTGTTCAGAGCCAGCTTATCGATGATGGTCAGCTTCATCTCATATTTGGAATATTGATCCCCGAACTTCAGAATATAAGGATATCCACGCACAGACTGGTCCTGTGACAAAGTAATGGTATTTGTCAGCACCTGTTCAAATTGCGTGGATAGCTGGGAGGTCATGAATTCAACCTCGTACATTTTATTTTTTCTCAGCTCATTCTGAATGTCCTTCACGTTCAGCCGGTAGATGAGCCAAAACGCACCTACAATGATCAGCAGCATCAGCATCAGGACAAACGACAGCCACTGAAAGATCGACAGACGATATTTCACATTGCCCTCCTCCAAATGAAAGGACGGCCTAGGGGCCGCCCTTATTCTTTATATCTTTATTTCTGCAGAGATTGATACCATTCATTGACCTCTGTGGTCACTTTGTCGCCGCCTGTAGTTTTCCATTTCTCTACAAAGGTATCGAATTCGTCTACCGATGCTTTGTCATAAATAATTTTGTTCAGAATTTCCTTCTCCAGCTTCTCCAGCATATCTCCGCGGGCGAGCTGAGTTTCAGTAGGTGTACCTGTGAACATCTCAGGCATTACACTGTCCTTCTGGTCGATGATGATCTTGGCTGCTAAGATCTGCTCAGGAATACGCTCGGACAGATTCTTCTCATACTGGTTAGCAGGCTCTGCGCCGCCAGCGAGCTTAGCAAGCGTGTTCATCATCAGGTTAGGAATAATAGCGCCATCGTAAGTTAGGGTATAGCGGATCGCATCCACCCAGCCGCCTGGAATCTTATCCGTATCCTGCTCTTTCAGGACGGTTCCGTCTTCAGCGATATCATAGTCATAGCCTTTGGCGAAGCCGTTCACGAAGGTTGTGCTGTCCGGGTTGGCCCAGTTATCAAACAGATAGTTCTGGTAGACGAAGAATGCGTCTTTATGCTCCATATCCTTGTTGATCAATACAGCACCGGAGGCGATCTTCGTGCCGTGTCTGCCTACCTTGCCGTCCGGGCCTGCCGGAAGCGGATAAGCCTTATGCACTGCACCTGGAACGTTCTTCTGCAGATCCGGCAGCGGCCAGCCTGTCATCCAGTAAGGGCCGACAATGATACCGGATTTGCCTGCTGTAAAAGCTTCTGTTGCTTTGTTCTCATCATACAGACCGGATTCGGAGGAGATGTAGCCTGCCTTCATCCATTTCTGCATCGTTGCCAGGCCTTCCTTCATCTCCGGCTGAACAGAACCGTAAGCGAGCTGGTTGTCCGCTGTCTTGTTCCACTGGTTCGGCATAGCGCCGAACATTCCGAAGACCCATCCGGCTTCCGACATCCATGTGTTCAGGTTGTTTTTGAAGCCTACAGCGAGTCCCGTTGTATCCTTCTTGCCGTTGCCGTCAGGGTCCTGATTCGTGAACGCATCCAGCACGGTTTCCAGCTCAGTCAGATTCGTCGGAGCCTTAAGGTTCAGCTTCTTCAGCCAATCCTCACGAATATACATGACCGGATCATTATTATAAGCGTTTTCCAGAATCGGGATACCCATACGTTTGCCGTCTCTCATGTAGGGATTCCATACGGTTGGCTCTTCGGCCATCGCTTTTTTGTAGATATCGGAAGCATATTTGTCGAACAATTCGCCCGCATCGGTGAACTGGCCGCTGTCAATCAGATCGGAGATCAGGGAAGGGCTGCCGCGGAAAGAGATGATATCCGGCATTTTCTCACCAGAAGTAAGCATCAGGCGCAGCTTGGTTTCATAGGCGTTGTTCTGGTCACTTACGGTCCAGAGATACTTGATGTCAATGCCCAGCGTATCCTTGGCCCATTTGGTGTGCACGTTATTCTCGATGTTCTCGCCGTTCTTGAATTTCAGGCTGCTGGCGATGGGAAATACGGTTGAGATGGTTACCGGCTCTGTATATTTACCATTCTCAAAGGGAGCCGAATACATAGCATCTTCGCTTGCCGCCGGCTTGTTGTCCCCTTCTGCCTTCTTGTTGTCAGCATTGCCGCCGCATCCAGCCAGCAAGCTGCCCAGCATGACCGTGGATAACACTGCCGCAGCAGAGAATTTCATTTTCTTTATCATTTAATCTTGCACCCCTTTAATTAAAATTTAATCATATTAATTATATGAGTCAATCTTTTTTCACTTCCAGCGCGTGCATCACCCCCTTTAATAGGAAGGACGGCTATTCCTTAACCGCCCCGAGGACAATTCCCTTCACGAAGAAACGCTGCAGGAATGGATACACGATGAGGATCGGTGCCATTCCGATGAAGATTTGAGCGGCTTTGACCGTTCTTTGCGAGATATTCTCCAGATCCTCCGGCCGTACGGTCACCTTACTGAAGTCCTGCTGGACAATGACCGACTGCAGGAAGGTCGCCAGCGGATAGTTGCGGTGATCCGTCATATACAGCAGGCCGTCGAACCAGGAGTTCCAGTGACCGACAATCGTGAACAGCGACAGCGTAGCAATGGCCGGCATGGATACCGGGAGATACACGCTGAACAGTGTTCTGAAATGACCTGCGCCGTCGATGAAGGCGGCTTCTTCCATTTCTTTGGGCACGGCCCGGAAGAAGTTAAGCAGCAGAATGACATTCCATACCGAGACGGCCCCCGGCAGAATCAGTACCCATATGGAGTTCATGAGGTGCAGCTTCTGAATCAGAATGTACATCGGCACCAGACCGCCGCTGAACAGCATGGTGAAGACCAGCAGCCAGATATACATGTTCCGGCGTCTGAACCGGGCGTTCTCTTTGGACAGCGCATAGGCGGCCAGAATGACTATCCCCATGCTGAACAGCGTTCCCAGCACCGTGCGCTGCAGGGTCACCCAGATGGACCGGATGAAATTCTCATTGGCTACGGTCTTGGTATAGGCGTCCACTGTGAAATCTACCGGCCACAGACCCACCAGATTGGCATTGGCTGCCGATTTCCCGCTGAACGATACAGCAAGGACGTGAATCAGTGGGACAACACACATGACTGAGACTGCGATCATCAGGATATAGTTGAACACGGTGAAGATGCGGTAAGGTTTTGTTTTATGATACATGCCACATTGGCCTCCATTCTAGAAAATACGGTAGTTAGCAAATTTATACGAAAGGCGGTAAGCTGTTACGATCAAGACAAAGCTGACAACGGATTTGAACAATCCGACCGCTGTGGAGAAGCTGAACTTACCGTCAACAATTCCTAGTCTGTAGACAAATGTATCGATGATGTCCCCTTTATCGAAGACAAGCGCGTTATACAGGTTGAAGATCTGGTCGAAGCCGCCGTTAAGCACGTTACCCAGCGCCAGTGTTCCTACCACGATGGTAATCGGCAGCATGGCCGGCATTGTAATAGACCATGTCTGCTGCCAGCGTCCAGCTCCGTCAACCTCAGCAGCTTCATAGAGTGCCGGGTTAATTCCCGCCAGAGAGGCCAGGAAGACGATGGTGTTGAAGCCGAACTCTTTCCAAACATCACTCACTACTACGACAAACCGGAACCAGTTCCCGTCACCCAGGAAGAAAATCGGCTGGATGCCGAATACACTGACCAGTACCTGGTTGATCAGGCCTCCATCTCTGGCCAGCAGGTCGGAGATGATACCGCCCAGGATAACCCATGACAGGAAGTGGGGCATATAGACAATGGTTTGTACCATTTTTTTGAATGCCATCTTGCGGATCTCATTCAGCAGCAGTGCGAATAAGAAGGGAACGATCAGGTTGGCGATCATTTTCAGACCGGCAATAATCAGTGTGTTCCAGATGATCTGAACGTTCTCGGGAATACTGAACAGATATTCAAAATGCTCCAGCCCCACCCATTTGGAGGCGCTAAAGCCTAAGCCCGGCTTGTAATTCTTGAAGGCAATCGCAAGTCCTGTCATCGGAATATAGGCGAAGATCAAGGTAAGGATCAAAGCCGGCAGAACCATCAGATCGAGACTAATCGTCGATTTCCATTTCGATTTTTTCCGGGGACTCCCCGCATTTACATCCAGTTTCTCGCCTTTTACGCTGGCTGGCGTAACCAAGTTTTTCATGCTCCTGCTCCCCTTTGCTGGTCAACGTGTATCCGTTTACTTTGTTTATAAATTAATAATACCTAGCCGGACATGACAGTTACATGATAAATACAAAGCATTGATAACAAAATGATAACCACAACAGTTTTGGAGATAGCATTACGGTGGCGCTTGGGTGGACGCTCCGCGAACGGACCGTTGTTACAATCGCTGTTGTGTCCAGATTTTATTGTATTTTTACCTTAGCGGTGAAAATCCGGACACAAAGGCGACCGCTGCCGCTTTTCCGCGGGTCGTTCCGTTCTCTCCGCTGTTTAAGCGCGGGGCAAGGTCACTGAAAAAGGACAAACCATTACAGAAACTATCCCCTAGTCATGACATGGCCCGGCACCATCGAGTAACTTCCAGTTAAGCCGCCGCCCCAGCGATGGTTGCACAACCTACTAGAGAATTAATTGGATAAACATATCTTAATTTAGCCGGTTTGGAGCTTTTGAGGAAATTAGGTGGATTTATGCTATTTATTTTCGAGGAAATCTTCTTTTTGTTCTAATCTCGGCGTAACAAGTGCCTTTTTTCCAACTACTGTCTGGCGAGGGGCATTCCAAGCGCGAACAAGTGCCCAAAATCCAACTATTTCCTGACGCAGTATCGGGGCAACGCAGGCAAGGTAGACAAAACAGTCGTCCAACATGAGCATCGCAGCCCTATTACTCCCATCACTAATATCCACCCGCTCCAAACTACTCTCCACTCATCAATGTCCAACCGCACCAAGCGGCTCACTCTCGCTATTGACATCCACTCGCCCCTAGCGACTCACTCTCGCTATTGACATCCACTCGCCCCTAGCGACACTCTCTATCCATCGATTGGCCTCCCGCATGATACGCTCCCTCCATCCCACCACAAAAAGCAGCGGCCCCCTTATCGGGAGAACCGCTGCTCGAACGAATGCTATAGACTTGCGGACATTACTCTACTAATTGAGGCTGATTATACGGTACACTACCACGGCAGCCTGCTCTTTGGTCATCTGGGCCTTAGGCATGAAGTAGCCGTTTTGTGTGCCTTGGATGACTCCGTCAGCCTGTAGCTTCTCAATAGCGATGGTTGCCTCCTGTGTCAACAGGTTCAGATCTTTGAATTCTGGAACCGCTGCTGGATCGGCCTTCAACTTGATCTGCTCTAGCTGGGCAAGTCTATACAGCATTACCGCCATTTCCTGACGGCTGAGTGTATCGCTCGGACTGTAGAGCCCGTCTGCTCTACCTTTTACAATACCTAAGGCTCCAGCAATGTTGATAGCCTCGGCATACGGGGAATCCTTACTGACATCCTTGAAGCCTGGAGCGGCTGCTCCAGCTTGAAGGTCAAAAGCATCGACCAGCAGCTGGGCAAATTCCGCCCGGTTCATCAATACCCCTGTCTCATAGGAAGCCTCTGCTCCCAGAGGAAGTATTCCGCTTGCAGCCAGAGCCTCAACGCTCTCGGCAGCCCATTTGCTGCTCTTATGATCCGGCAGCTTCACTGTGGCAACCGCATACTGTCCAAGCTCCTTGGTCTGGAAGGAGACATAGCCTGTAGCCGGATCATATTGACGATCCTTCACAACTGCAAGCTTACCATTCTCCAGCACTTGATAGACTGCAAGCTGGTGCGCCCGCTCGCCTGACTTAAGTTCATAAGGCAGCAGCAGGGTAAGCGCAGCAGCGTCCACTGCTGTGTTCTTAGCTCCACGGATCGCAAGCGAGAAGTCCAGTACAGCCGCTCCATCCAAGCGGGTCTTCACTGCTGCCGGCCATCCGTCCTGGCCTACGCGCTTCACTTGAAGCTGAAGAACATCCCCGGCCAGCGTATCCTGCAATTTCAGCAGCTGTGTGTTCAGGCTCAGCACTGCCCCGAAGCCGCTCTCAATACGAATCTCCTTAATTTTCGGCTGTGCAGCCAGACCCTGAAGCGGAAGCCCCAGCTGCAGCACTTCGGTCCCGGAGGCAGGCTTGACAGCAATCTTCAGAATGCCGCTGTCCAGCGACTGAAGCACGGCCTGACTTACTACATCCGGCGTGAGATCAACATTCAGCACTCCAGCCTTATCCGGGGAAGTCTGAACGGTCAGCTTGCCATCTGCGAAGACCGCTGCCGGAGCCGGTGATTTCACAGGTGGTGACGAGCCTGGCGATGGATACGAAGAAGTCCCATCTGTAGGGGTTGGCGGTGCCGCCTCAGGTGCCACAAAGGTCAAAATCCCGAAGTTTGAGGTATCCCGCCACGTATCCTCTCCCCTGTCATTCCATTTACTCGTACTGCGGGTGCCGTCGCCCCGGTCATCATTGATCTGGAGATCAAGCCCGATGGAGCTTCCCGCCGCCCCCTTGATCGTGCCGAAATGTATCTTGGCTTCCACGCGGTACCCGGTGTCCGTATGGACTACCGCGCTGGTCAATCTGCTATCCGAGGCTCCTCCGCCAAAGGATGCCACATTATTAATGTTAATCCGGTATTGGCCGTCATCCCCCTCATAATACGGGGTTCTGCTGAAATTCTCATCGATGAAGATCTCCACGGAGTCCTGGTCCCATGGATTCGCAGCATCCGCCTTCAGCAAGGCGTCCTTCACATCAATGATCAGATAGAGGCTGTCCTCCATCCACATCGATCTGGCTTCTGCGGTGGTACTGTAAGGCGCGGCAGTCATTTTCACCTGAAAAGGCTTTGCCTTCTCCCACTGCGTATCCATCTGTCCGTCGATCTTCACCTGACCCTTCAGCGATTCCGCCGAATTAGGCATGGCAGAGAGCCGGAGAACACCGTAATGACTGGTATCTGTGTCCTGGGACCGGCTTCTGTCATTCCAGTAGGCAGGAACAGAAGCCGGAACACCGGCGTCACTGACACGGATATCAAGACCCAGCTCCGCGCCTGCGGCACCCTTGACGGTTACGAGCGGAATTCTTGCTTCAATGATATAACCGCCCTCGCGTTCTGTGCTGGTGAAGCTGACTCCTTCGGTCCCGGAGCCCGAACGCGGCAAGCTGATCTTGCGATCATCCGGCTGATACGCCGTAGTCTTCCCATTGTTCTCATCCAGGAAAAGCTCAACCTTGTCTTCCCCGTTCTGACTTGCATCGGTTACGTCTACCTTCACATACAGGTTATCGGTATCCCACAGCGTATGAACCTTGGCAGATACTGTGCTGCCCTGTTCAAGTGGAATCCCTGCTGTTTTGCTCCATAGGGCTTTCCCGGCTGCGCCTGCCTGAGGCGTACCCTCAAGCGCCACGGCTACATTGTGAATGGCCGGCAGCTTGGACGGGTCCACCGCCCCCCAGAAAGCAGGCTTCGCCTTCAGCTGCTCATCGAACAACATAGCATGGTTGTTGTAGCTTTTCTCATCCTGCACGCCCCAAATGGAGACTGAGGAGATCGTATCCTTGTACTTCTTGTAGAGCTCGAACAGATCATTATAGCGTTTGCCCTGCCGCGCAGCAATATCCGCAGGCAGCGGAGCAGAAGGGCTGATGCCCGAATCTACGTCCAGCTCAGTGATTTGAATGTCCAACCCAAGCTGCGAGAATTGCTGAATCGTCTTTTCAATCTCCGAAATGGATGGGGAGAATAGTCCGTGATGAGACTGGAGGCCCACGCCGTCAATCAGATTCTTCGCCTTGAGCGTCTTCAGCAGCTTGTAGATATGCTCACGCTTTTCCGGTACCTCTGTGTAATAATCATTGTAATAGAGCTTCGCTTCCGGGTCCGCCGCACGGGCGAATTCAAAAGCCTTCTCGATATAGTCCGGACCAATCAGCTTATACCAAGGGGACAGTCTCATCCCGTCCGGGCCGCCGCCATTGTCGGCAATCGCTTCGTTCACTACATCCCAGGCATAGATTTTGCCCTTATAGCGGTGCATAACGGTCTCGATATAACTCTGTAGACGCGTAAGCAGCAGCTCTCTGCTTGCCGGCTGGCCGTCAGGACCCGTGAACATCCACTCGGCAGCATCCACATGCCACAACAGCGCGTGTCCGCGAAGTCCCATTCCGTTCGCCTGGGCGAAATTCACATATTTATCCGCCCCGTCGAACACATAAGTGCCCTCGGAAGGAGCAAGGAATTTGGGCTTCATTTCATAGGTGGCTGTGATGCTGTTGAAATGCTTCTTCAGCAGTTCCCCATAGACCCCTTCCATCTGCCAGGAGTACGCAGCGGCACCAATGGCGAAGTCGTTCGCATAGATGTCTTTTAGCACAGGGATATCCTGTTCAATGCTCATCTCAGGTGCGGGTTCAACAACCACATCATCTACATAAAAAGATAACGTATCCACAGTCTCCTCTGTAACATAAGGAGTCTCCACGAACAGGTTCACCTCAGACGGCTGGTCGCTGTACTGAAAAGTCCCCTTCAGCAGATGCCACTGATCCCACTGATCGGCCTTAATATCAACCTTATCAATTGCATTCCAGCTCTCGGAGCCGGCCTTCTTATACACCGTCATCTGCAGGCTTTTGTCGGCCTCCGGCTTCTCCTTCAGACGGACATACAGCGAGAACTGGTAGCTCTTGCCCGGCCGCAGATGCTCCTTCACACTCAGGCTTGGCCCATGGAAGCTGCGCTCTCTTCCTTCGACCAGCATACTGTTGGTCCCGGTATTGGCAGTATCCTGGCTCACGGACAGCGACTCCGGTCCAATCCGGTTCTTCCAGCCCTGAAGCGTTCCGTCTTCAAAATCCGTGCGCAGCCCTTCCTCCCCTTCCGGGACTTCAGCAGCTGCGGTGGTAATCTTGATATCATCCACGTAGAAGGATGTTCCTGCTGCGGCTTCTGCATAAATCTCCGTGAAGCCTACCTTATCGCCTGTAATAAAAGTACCTTCCAGATACGTCCATTCCCCCGACCCCTTCGCTCCGCTAAGTTCCGCTACAAGCGTCCAGTCCTCTTTTTCGCCGATTTGGGTATGTACTGTGAATTTGACCGGCGCCGGAGATTTCACCCATGCTCCCACAGTGTAGGCTGTGTTCGGAGTCATATGATCCGTCAGAACCTGATTGGGCCCTTCCCAATCCTTGGTGCGCCCATCCACGTACAGACTGTATGTGCCTCCATGATAGACCTCCTTCGTTACTGTAAGCTGTTCGTCTCCCTTCTTGGTCCAGCACTGTGCGGTGCCGTCCTCAAAGTCCGAAGCAAGAACAACTGCCGCATCTCCCTCAGCCGCAGCATAGACCGGTGTCCGCATCGGCAGCACCGAGGCTGCCAAGACGGCCAGCGCCAGCCCTAAGCTCATCATTCGTTTACGATTGAGCATCTGTACCCTCCTAAGAATCTTCTTTATAAAGCGCTTACAGATTGAATTATAGCTCTATGGAAATCGTTTACAAATAACAATTTGATAGTATTGATAACAAAATGATAAGCGGGGCGGGAAAAATTAGCGGTTTTCCGCATACACCCGGCCCCCCTCGCGCCAGCACATGTTTCGAACCACGCTCCTCCGCCTCTGCGCAATGTAATCGGTTTTTCGATTACATTCGGCCCGCACGCCGCCACACCCAATGGTTCGGTTTTTCGGTTACATGCGACCTCGCCTGGCCTGTGCCCCGGCGGAACCCGGCCAATTTCCTATTTCTACGCAAAAAAGCAGCACACTCCATCCCTCCGAGTGCGCTGCAAACTATACAGTCTCTGATCTACTCTTCTTTATTTACTCTACCCACTTCACTCCGCATACCTCACCATGATACGTTCCCCTGCCTGCATCTCAATACTCACCAGGCCGTCCGAATCCGGCTCCACCAACAGCCGGTCTTCTCCGCGCGTAATCTCTAGAGGCCGTTCTGCCAGAACCCGGCACTCTCCCCCAAGATGAGCGGTAACCTCCGCTTGCCCGAGAATGCCAGCGCTCCAGGTCAGGTTCACTTCATAGCCGCCGCGGGCGCGCAGTCCCTTCACCCGTCCTTCGCTCCAGCTTGAAGGCAGGGCGGGCAGAAGCTCCAGAACTCCCTGGTGGGATTGCAGCAGCATCTCGGCAATTCCGGCTGTAGCCGCGAAGTTCCCGTCAATCTGGAACGGCGGATGAGCGTCGAACAGGTTCGGATAGACGCCGCCGCGTTCATTGTTAACGGCCTCCGGCTGAACCAGCGTCAGCAGGTTAGTGATCAGCTGCTTGGCGCGGTCGCCCTGTCTGAATCTGGCCCATAGTCCGATTTTCCAGCCCAGGCTCCAGCCGGTTCCGCCGTCTCCGCGAATCTCAAGCGAGGTTCTGGCAGCTTCATACAGCTCGGGAGCTAACTTCTCCGTTACCGATCTGCCGGGGTAGACCCCGACCAGATGGGAGACATGGCGATGATGTACATCCTCGTCCTCCATATCCGCCGACCACTCCTGAAGCCGCCCTCCGGCACCAATCTTGAGTGGCAGCAGCCGTGCGCGTGCCGCTTCCAGCTCAGCCGCGAATTCGCCGTCCAGCCCAAGCAATCCGGCAGCAAGGCTGCAGTTCGTGAACAGCTCCGCGATCAGCGACAGATCCATGGTTGCCGCTTCGCTGACGGCATACTTCTTGTCGCCGTCTACGATTTTATGCTCAGGAGAAGTGGATGGTGAGGTAATCAGATACCCGTCCGGGTTCTCGATCAGCCAATCCAGGCAGAACAAGGCCGCTTCCTTCATTACCGGATATGCGGTCTCCCGCAGATAGGACAGATCGCCGCTGAAGGCATAATGCTCCCACAGATGCTGGGTAAGCCATACCCCGCCCATCGCCCAGGATGCCCAGACCGGATCTCCGTCGCCGTAGCCGCCAACGGGAGCCGACTGCGCCCAGAGATCGGCGTTATGATGGGCTACCCAGCCGCGTGCGCCATAGTTAATCCGGGCCGTCTCGCTGCCGTTGACCGCCAGCCTCCGGGTATAGTCAATCAGCGGCTGATGCAGCTCGGACAGATTACAGATCTCAGCCGGCCAGTAATTCATCTCCGCATTGATATTCAGCGTGTAATTGCTGCTCCAAGGTGCCCGGGTATCCTGATTCCAGATGCCCTGGAGATTCGCCGGCTGAGTGCCGGGGCGGGAGCTGGCAATCAGCAGATAACGGCCGTAATGGAACAGAAGCTCTACCAGCCCCGGATCATTGCTGCCGTAGGCCGCAATTCTCTGATCCGTTGGCATGCCCTCTGGAGCCAGGCTCTCTCCCAGATGCAGCTCTACCCGGTCAAACAGCTCCCGGTGGTCGTCAACATGACGGCTTAGTAGCCCAGCATAAGGCTCATTGATGATCTGCTGTACAGCCCCATCTGTCTGCTGACTTACATCATAATCCGCCTTCACTGTGCCGGATTCCGCATCGAAGGAGGTTGCCGCACTGAAGTATAGAACCGCTTCCGTTGCGCCGGTAACCTGGATGCCGTCAGCACTAGCTTCCAGACGGCCTCCAGTCTGGACCGCAGCCAGACGGCCGTGGAACTTCAGACTCCGCGGGGACTCTCCACCGTAACGGACCGGCTGATCGACTTCGAAATAATTCGGTGCCACATATTCAGGAGCATGTCCGCTAATCGTGTAGTGTTCTCCGTCTGCTTCCGAACGGTGACGGAGCGGACTGTCCAGCTTCGCCCGGAAGCTGAGCCGGTGCTCCTCGCTGGCCGTTAAGCGGACAATGATCGCCTGGTCCGGGTGAGAAGCGAAGACCTCCCGGGTATACCGGACACCGCCGATTACATAGGAGACGGTACCAACACCCGTGGACAAGTCCAGCTTCCGGCTATACTCTCCGTCTGTGGTCTGCCCGTGCTCCATCGTAAGCAGCAGATCCCCGAACGGCAGATAGGACTGGGCGTATGGACCCATCATTTTTTTGCATAGTTCATCCGCTTCTTCATTCCTGCCTTCTGCAATCAGCGCCCTAACCTTAGGAAGAACCTCGAGAGCCCCCGGATTATTCCAGTCTGTCTTGTACCCGGACCACAGCGTGTCCTCATTCAGCGCCAGACGCTCCTTCTCAATGCCGCCAAAAATCATGGCTCCCAGCCGTCCATTCCCGACTGGAAGCGCCTCCACCCAAAAAGTGGCAGGGCTATTAAATGAAATATTCATTGCTCAGCTTACCTCCATACACCGTAATTTCTAATCTGGCTGAACCCTTCCATCCTGATAAATCCTGATAACACTCTCATTATATAGGCATCTGTCAGGAAAGACGAATCCGCAGAGTATACTCAAGCGGAGTGATGAGTGTTACGAGGACTTTCTGGCAGCCTTCGGGATAACTCATCCCGCGGATATCGGCCAGATGATGCTCATGACAGCCCTGCTCAAGCTCCATCCAATCCTCCCCGGAGCTGTAGCGCAGCGTCCCGGCAGCCCAGAAGGAAGTCTCGCTCATACCCGGTACCGGCGTCAGCGCGGAGCCTTCGAGTCTGCCCTCGCTGCCGAAGAGCAGGACAATCTGAGTCAGCACATCTGCCGGGGACGGTGCTGAGAAGTGCAGATCCCAGCCTGCTTCCCACTCGCTTACCTTCACGCAGACACTGCTGGTCTGGTTATGGGTAAGCGGCCGCTCGCTATGCGGCAGCAGATACCACGGGCTGGTAGGCAAGCCGGTGCGCGGAGGCAGCTTATCTGCGGGAATAGTGCCATAGTAGCCTTTATCGGCAGCTGACTCCAGCTGGAATCCGTCCGCTGTCTCCGTAAGTGAATCCATCGTAATCAGTCCCGGCTCGAAGCTTGAAGCCAGTTGAACCCCCAGCAGCCTTGCCCGGCCATGCCGCAGCGAGAACAGCGAGGAGGCCTCGGTCATCACGCTTACACTGGTCTCTCCGCTGCGCACCCGGGCAACCGGAGCGCCGAATTCCGTATGCTGCTTGCTGTGGCGGACAGGTCCGCCGTAGCCGTCCTGCCCGATTCGTCCGATCAGCTCCTGACGGTTGAACGCGCCATCTATTACCTTGCGGTAGCTGTCCGGCAGTTCTCCCGGCGCGACTGAAGCCGCCTGCATCTGCGGATAGAGCAGGAATCCCAGCATAATCTGATTGGGCAGCGAGCCCGGATGCATAACTGAGCGGCTTGCCAGCAGCGCAAGAGCTGCGAATTCCGGGTCATGGTCATGCTCTGCCATCAGCTGATAGCACAGATAATAGTCAGCCAGCGAGTAGACGCTGCCGAAATCCTGCCGCCCTGAATAATCAGTGACCACCTCACCGTCCGGGTGAACCAGATATTTCATCATCCGCAGATTCTGGCGGACCGGCTCCAGCAGCTCAGGACGGTTCAGATCCTGCGCGGCGTAATAGAGCATAATGTCACTGACCGTGTTGTAGATTCCGTTACTCCGCTCCGTCCATTCGCCGTCCGGCGTAATGTCCATCCCCTCCTGCAGCCATTCCCCGGCTCTTGCCTGCAGCTCCTCCAGGGCAAAAATCCGGTACAAAGACCCCAGCGCGGCAGTCAGCACCCAGCGGTGATTCGGGGTATGCACACCCCCGGTCAGCATCGCCGGAATCGTCCGCTCCAGGAAGACTCTAATCTGATCCGTCACCGGCTTCAGCGGCGGCCAGCTCTGCCGCTCCAGCAGCGTGAGGATATTGGCTAATCCGACCACCACGAACGCTGTATCCGGCGGTGAATGATAATTCGTCCAGCCCGGCGAGATCGTACCGTCCTCATGCTGGAACCGCAGCATGAACGCCATCCCCTCATGCAGCTGCTCCAGCAGCACCAGATCCCGGTAATACCGGGACTGCTCATTCACCAGAGCAGCCGCCCATGCCGCCAGATACTGGGCCGTGCCGGTGTGATTCGGCCAGGCTACGCCGCTCAGCGGATCACGCACACCCCCGAAGTACCGGCTCTCCCGGTCATTAATCTGCAGCTCCATGGATTCCTGTGTCCATTTATCATTAATGTCCGTTATCTTCTTGAACATCTGATTGACTCCCCTATCTGCCAGCCCTGTTAGGGCGTGAATTATACTGAACCTGCAACAGACAATACTAT
Organism: Paenibacillus sp. FSL P4-0338; assembly: GCF_038002365.1. Taxonomy (NCBI): domain Bacteria; kingdom Bacillati; phylum Bacillota; class Bacilli; order Caryophanales; family Paenibacillaceae; genus Paenibacillus; species Paenibacillus sp. FSL P4-0338. Next base: position 3,163,333 of record NZ_JBBOCG010000001.1, read on the forward strand.
AATAGTCAATAGCCTCAGCCCTTCACGGCTCCGGTCATCACACCGGAGACGAAGTATCTTTGCAGCCATGGATAGACGAGTAGAATAGGCACTGTGGCGAACACTACAGTAGCCGCCTTCAGACTCTCCGGCACAACCGTGCTGATCGCATTCCCCTCCATTCTCATCATATCGGTTACCTGGCTGTTCTGGATCATATGATAGAGCTTAAGCTGGAGCGGATACAGCTCCGGCTTCGTGATATACATCAGCGTATCCTGGAATCCGTTCCATCTGCCGACGGCATAGAACAGGCTTAGAGTAGCAAGCACCGGCATGGATAACGGCAGAATGATACGGATTAGCGTCCCGAACTGGCTGCTGCCGTCGATCTCAGCGGACTCCTTGAGCGCGTCCGGAATCCCGGCCAGAAAAGAAATCAGGATAATCATATAGAAGGGGCTAATAAGTCCGGGCAGCACCAGCGCCCAGATCGTATTCAGCAAATGCAGCTCCCGTGTCAGAATATACTCTGGAATAATACCGCCGCTGAAGAACATGGTGACAACAATGATGAACATGAAGATTTTACGGCCCTTCAGATCCTTCTTCGACAGGGCATAGCCCGCCGCAACCGTCATCACCATGCACAGTGCTGTGAACAGCACCGTCAGGAATATCGTGAAGGCCAGCGAGCGGATCATCGCGGCATCACCGAACACTTTTTTATACGCCTCAATATTGAAGTCCATAGGGAACAAAGTAACTTTGCCCGAAGCAATCGGGACCGTTCCGCTGAAGGATACAGCGAGAATATGCACGAACGGAATCAGACATGCCAGCACCGATAAGGTCAAGCAGATCACAATCCATGTATCAAACGCCTTGTTAGCTGCTCTTTCATTCATAATGTACACTCCCGATCCAAAGGTTGATTATAGGATGCTCTCGTCTGTAAGCTTCTTGGAAATATAGTTCGCCACCAGCAGGAATAGAAGTCCGACCACCGCCTGGAACAATCCAACCACCGTAGCCAGCGTATACTGCCCCGATTCCAGACCGATCCGGTAGACAAAGGTACTCAGCACATCCGAGTATTCCATAACCGCAAGGTTACCGATTACGAACGGCCGCTCGAAGCCAATCGAGATCATGTTGCCCAGATTAATGATCAGCAGCGTAACAATCGTCGGCTTGATCCCTGGAATCGTAATATGCAGAATGCGCTTGATTCTTCCGGCCCCATCGACCTCCGCCGCTTCGAACAGCTCTTTATTGATGCCCGCGAGTGCCGCCAGATAGAGAATCGTCCCCCAGCCTGCGCTCTGCCAGACACCGGTCAGCAGGTAAGTGATCAGCCAATAATTTTTGTCAGAGAGGAAGGGAATGGCATCCAGCCCCAAGCTTGTTAACAGGTTGTTAATCATCCCGGACTGCTGGCCAAATAGCTGGTATACAATCCCGCCGATGATTACCCAGGAAATAAAATGCGGAATATACAGAATCGTCTGAGACAGCTTCTTGAACCAGACCACCTTCAGCTCAAACAGCATGATCGCAATAATTAGGGGGGCGGGAAAAGAAACGATCAAATCCAGAAAGTTCAGCATCAACGTGTTGCGTAAGGTTATATAAAAGTCCTGATTCGCAAATACCTCGCGGAATCCGTCAAGACCAATCCATTCACTGCCACCGATGCCTTTGAAAAAGTTGAAGTCCTTGAACGCAATCTGCACACCATACATTGGACCGTACTTGAAAATAATAAAGAACAGGATGGGTAAGACCAGCAATGCGTACATCTGCCAATTTCTGCGGAAATAACGGGTGTATCCCACAACGATTCCTCCTCCACTGTGCCCCTGAGGCTGTAGGGGGAAGCAGCCAAGACCGGCAGCCCTGCCGCTCCCCCTCCCTCACGGACCGCTAATTCAATTATTTCTGCTCGCTGTAGGCAGCCTTGCGTTCATCCAGAATGGCCTGTCCGCCGCTTGACATGTAGTCCTTCAGCATACTCTCATAGGTGACTTCGAATTCGCCAGGGGAGACCATTGTAGATTTCACCATCAACTGCTTGATTTTATCGCTAAGTGTCGTGCCGTATTTGCTCTCTGCCTCAATCGGACGGCTGGTGAACACCGGCTCAATTGGATTAGTGGTAGAAATTGTAAGTGATTTTGCGATGATGTCCTGATACTTGGTGCGGAAGCTCTTCACGAAGGCTTCATTATTCTTGTCCTGGCTCTCAAAAATCCGTCCGTTCGCGATAATCCCGATATCCCCGCCGCCTGACAGCTTGTTGGAGGATTCGACAGACATATCCGGAATGGAGACCGGCACACCGCCTTCCAGCGTGTAATGCTCGCCTTCAATCCCGTTCTGGATATATTGCAGATGACCATCTGCAGACATCCAGTCCAGATACTTAATAGCTTCCACCGCATGCTTGCTGGACTTCGGAATCATAATATACATCCCGTTCGGAGCAGATACCGGCTTGGCTGTCTTCCCCTCGCTGTTCGTGAACGGATCAATGGCGCTCAGTACAGCCTTCGGGTTATTCTTCGTCATCACATCATAAGCACCGTCAGGGTAGAAGATCGCATCGTTATCATCGCTGAATGCGCCCACAAGCCCGTTCCCGATATTCTGTGTAAGAGTTTCTTTATTCTCGTCCAGGGCGAAATCCTTGCTGATCAGCCCTTCGTTATACAGCTTGTTCATATATTGAATGGCATCCTTGAATCCAGGCAGCAGAATCGGGTAGTCCCGGGAGCTCAGGTTCTGTGTAAGCTCGTAGCGCTCCTGCTCAGTGACCGGCTTGATGAAGGACCAGACCAGCGAATCATACTGCGCCGCAGCAATCGTCATGCCCAGCGGAATCACCTTGCCGCCGGTTTCACCCGGATCTTTGGTCTTGAAGGCAGTTAGTGTATTGTACAGCTCCTCTGAGGTAGCCGGAACGGGAAGCCCCAGCTTATCCAGCCAATCCTGACGAATGAAGGAAGCATATTTACCTACCGTTGAACGTTTGGCGGGAATGCTATACTGGACGCCATCGTATTGACCGTAGCGCAGAGTATCCTCGCCAAGGAACTTGGTCAGATTCTGTCCGTGTTCCTTCAGCAGCGGAGTCAGATCCGTCAGCCCGCCTTGCTCGGCATATTTGTTGAAGGTCCCGGAGTCATAGGTGAAGACGATATCAGGGACATCAGTTCCGCTGGCCATCAGGACATTAAGCTTGGTCACTTCCTCTGAGCGGGGGATAGGGACAAATTCCACATCGATATTGTTAGCCTTACCGAAATTCTCTTTAACATAATTAGTGAGGAAGTTATCGGATGCCGTAACACCGGCGGGCGCATTGCCACGGTCAAAAATTTCGATCTTCAAGCTGCCGGCTGCTGCTGCACCGTTGCCGCTTGCTTCACTGGAATCTTTAGACGAGCATGCAGACAATACCATAGATGACATAAGAACCGCCGAGAGACCGAGAGCCAACTTTCTTTTACCGTTAACATTTGTCATATTTCCTACCACCTATCCCTTTCGATTTCTGATTTCAATCAGCCTGTTGTCTCTGTATGATGCTTGCGGCTTGACCATGTGATGAATTATTACATCGTTTGCGTAATTCGACAATATACATGTTTCTTATTGTATTTTCATGAAAAACCCAATGAAATTGCAGCATTTTTCATTTCGAATATACAATTATCGTAGAAATCCTTCACGAAAATTGTATTTTTAAACTTAAATACCTAACTTATATATAACATAATACGTCATGTACATATCACCCATTGCCCCATATCTCACCCATTAATCAAAAAAAGCGCAAACCCGGAATCAGCTGAAGCCGGATTTACGCAGTGCTTATTCATCTTTATGGAGCTTCAATTTGCGGTAATCCCCCGGGGTCATGCCCGTAATACGTTTGAAGACCCGTCCGAAGGTAATGGAATTAGCATATCCAATCTGCAGTGCAATATCCTGTATGCTCTCTGAAGTCGTATCCAGCAGTTCCTTGGCCTTCATCAGCCGCAGCTCTGCGAGAAAGTCCACGAACTTCATATTGAATTCTTCCTTGAACAGGTAGCTGGCGTATTTCGCAGAGATCTGGAACCGTTCGCTCAGATGATTCAAGGAGAGATCCGGATTGGCATAATGCTCTTCAATATAATGCTTAACCTCGGTAATCATCACCCGGTGGCTCTTCAGCTCATTGACCGACACATAGACATGGTAGGTTTCATTCAGCCAGCCGGTCAGCAGCTCCCGGATCTCTTCAAGATCGGTGCTTCCCCGGATGCGTTCCCGCAGACCGCCGCTCCATGCTGCCGCAAGCTGACGGTCCAGCGTCTCCGCTATGCCCTTAAGCTCCTGCTCCAGTGCCTGGAGCAGCACTTCCAGCAGCATATAGATCTCTTCGTCCTTCAGACGGTCCTTGCGGAAGGAATCGAAGATTTCGTCCAGCCGGATACGCCAGTTCTCGCCCGACAGGCGGAATTCACGGACAAGCTGGGTGAAGCTCCCGAAGTATTTATAGCTCTGGAGTCCGGAATCGTCCTGCTGATTCATTTGGACTGCTGCAATATCTGTTCCCAGTGCCAACCGGTGACTCAGCACCTCAGCCGCTGCCGCGTAAGAATTCCGGATCTCCCGCCAGTCCTGGACGACCGTACCCAATCCGAAGGTCAGGGATACCCGCAGATTATCCATAATCCAGCGGTGGCAGTCTCTTGCCAGCTCCAGCATCGTATCGCTGTCATCCTTCACCGGCTGGAACCGGAGGCCAATAATAATCCCCAGCCGCTCCCCGCTGATCCATTCGGCCCAGGCCTGAAGCGGCTTATCTGCTATCAGGTCCCCCAGTACATTGGTTAAGGCAAATTTCAGCAGGTTCTGATCCTGTGCAGGCAGCGCATGCCAGTCCCTCTCCCGGTTCAGCTCGGCTGCGAATACAACGAAGGCTGCGAACTCCCTGGTGCCCTCAAAAGGGTCCAGCGACTCCAGCCGTTCTGCCGCATCCTCCAGCCGCTGCCCGCTAAGGAAATCCTGGAACAGCTCCCGGCGCTGAATGACCAAATTCTCATAGCGTTCCCGCTCATAGTCGGTGGTGATCTGCACCAGCCGGTCCAGCGCATTATGCATCAGGGCCATTTCATCGGAAGCTACGTCAGGAGCGGCATCCTTGGCCGCAGGCTGAAGTCCTTGAATCCGCACCATTAGCTGATGGATGGGCCGGTAATTCCGCCGGGTGATGTAGATGATATACACTACGCCCAGCGCAATCGTCAGCAGCCCGAGAATGAACCAGACGTAGGAGATCACCGAGATCCAGTCGAATAAGCGCCCGGCCCGCAGCCCGCTCTCGAAGGTCCAGCCCAGATCCTTCGCCTCGACCTTCGAGAGCGTTCTGTTATTCTCGCCGTCTGCGGCGGGAGCAGAATCATAGATTGGCGTCCCCGAGACATCCTTGATCCGCAGGAAGGACAGTTCTCCACTCGTCAAGCTGTCCACCAGACGCTGTAAGCGATACACACTGACATTAATAACAATATAGCCGTCGGAGCCCCATGGAATCGGCAGCCTGCTGGCCAGGCTGATTACCGGCCGCAAGTCCTTAGAGTTCCTGGGCTGAACCATCCGTACAGCGCTCCACCCCTGCTGCTCCTTATTCACGGAGAGCTGCTGCAAATATTCCGCCTCCAGCCCCTGGCCCTGCCCAGGATTCACGTATCCGCTCTGGCCCAGCATCAGCTTGTCCTTGTTACGGTAGACATAGATCGAATCAATCAGGCTGAAGCGTTCAGATAGACGGTTCATACTCTGCACAATTTCATACGAGCTGCCAGCGGGCGAATCCGTGCCGGAGGGCGCATCCAGAAAGTCATTATAGGAATAGTTGTTTCCGATCTCCTGCAGCACCCCCAGCTCTATATCATTCAAGGTCCGCTCCACCGTATCCGCCACATAGCTGGTGGATATGTAGTTGGCCTTCTCCGTCTCGCTGCGGGACAGCTCCGTAATGACCATGAAGGCCAGGAAGATTAGAACAGTGACTACAAGCAGGAAGACAGGGAAGTATGAGAATAGCATCCGACTATACCAACTGCGCTTCATAGAGCTTCCCCCTTCTTCTTATTCAGACTGCTGCTTCTTACGTGAAATAGAGCTTACCTTGTACAGCAGCAATGCACCTAACGCGGCGCTGACCGTACAGGAGAAATACATCAGCCCCGGGCCGCCGGTCTCCAGCAGATACCCGTTCAGCAGGTTACCGGCAATGCCGCCAAGACCGACAAACACCATATTGAACAGGCTTTGCCCTGTGGCTTGCAGCTCTTTGCCCGTAATAGAGGCCACATATTCCACAGCTGCAATGTAAAAGAAACCAAACGACATGCCGTGCAGCGTCTGGACACCTATCATAACACCGGGAACAGGAATGAGCCATTGGATCGCCCAGCGGAGCATGTAGACAACGGATGCCAGCATCAATGTTTTCTCATAACCGTACTTCTTCAGGACTCTTGCGGCCACGAGCATTGCCGGAACGCTGGTAATGGAAGCAATCATCAGGGCGATGCCTGACCATGCGAAGCTCCCGCCCGCCATCTGGAAGGTCAGGACAAAGAAGGAGTTGAAGGCCGTAAGCGTCTGGTTCACCAGAAAACAGCCGGCGAGAAACAGCAGAAAGACCCGGTTGCCCAGCAGCTGCCTGATTCCGCTGGTGAAGGTTACATGCTGCGTCCGCCGCTCCACATTCACCGGGATGGTAATCACGAGCAGAAGGGCAAGCAGGTTGAAGATCAGGAAGGGAATCCATAGCTCTGTAACTCCCATCCAGTTCAGATACAGTCCGCCGAAGTACCCTCCCAGCGCCGTGCCGATACTGCCGAACAGCCGGATGGTGCCGAACGAGGTGCCTGCGGCTGAAGCTGCATTCACTGCATAAGAGTCGGCAATCGGCGTCTGGGTGCTCTGAAAAATCGTATACAAGCTGTATACAAGCACAATAACGACAAGCCATTTTACATTGTAGAGATAGACTATGGTGCCGGGAACAATCAGGGTAAGCATCAGTACCAGTCTTGTTCGTTGATAGCGGTCCACCAAAATTCCCCATAACGGCTGAAACAGAATCGCCAGCAAGGTGCCGAAGGCCATCATCACTCCAATTCTCTGGCTCGTCATGCCCTGATGAACCAGAAGGGAGGTGACATACGGGTTGAAGCTGCCCCCGGCCAGACCTGTGAACAGATACAGCCCGCGCATCTTCAGCAGGACCTCGCTCTCCTTGCTGCCTACAGAGAATCTCATTATACTTGTTCCGCGTCTCATTTTCATACCCTCAATTCTGCCCGGTTCCTGCGTTCAGCCTGCTTCGGGCCGCGGCCGCAGCACCTATCGCTCCCGCCTGATTACCGAGCACCGCCTGCCGGATCAATAACGATTGCTCAGGTGTATACCGGCTGACCCGTGCTGCAACCTCCTGCACATAGCCCGGGTTCTTCTCCACGACACCGCCGCCCAGAATCACCAGCTCCAGATCCAGCGTAATCGCAATATTCTTGACCGCCGCCGCCATCTGTTCATACGCATGATCCAGCAGCGCCAGCGCTGTCTCATCCTGCTGCTGCGCCGCTGCAAATACATGCTCCGCCCGGACTGTATCGCCCTGTGCCAGCTCCCGGATCAATGAACTGCTGTTATTCCCGTGCAGCCTAGCAGCCGCCTTCGCCCCGATTCCCGTGCCGGATACCTCCATCTCAAAAGGACCGAACTCACTGTACTCCGGATCAGCAGCAGCATGAACCGCCCCCGGCTCAACGATGAGATAGCCAATCTCACCCGCAGCGAAGCTGGCTCCCCGGTAGAGCTGCCCGTTCAGGAACAAGGCGCTGCCCACCCCCGTGCCGACCGTGATCATAATGAAATGCTCAGACCCCGCAGCAGATCCCGCTGCATACTCGCCCATAGCTGCCATATTCACATCATTGTCCAGCACCACCAGTCCGGGATAATAAGCGGCAATTACCTGACGGATATCCAGGGCTCCAGGCCAATTGAGCGCCGGTGCGCTGGTCAGTGTGCCGGTGCGCTCATTCATGACTCCCGGGAACCCGATGCCTACTCCCTTCAGAGAAGTGAGCGTAGTGCCGTTACGCTTGCAGAGCTGCTCCAGTTCGGCGAATAACCAGCGGAAGAACACCTCCGGCTCCCGGCTCAGCTGCGTCTCTACTTTGTACTGTTCAAGCACCGTTCCTTCTTCATCTGTTAGGCATAGTAGTGTTTTGGTTCCGCCCACATCAATTCCTGCAGTTAACATATTCATCTAGGATTCCCCCGTCATTCTATTTAATATAAGCTTATGCTCCTTATGCCCGCATCTCACGAAAAGCCAATTGGACCGCGGTCTGGACCGCTCCATGAACTACATCCTTGTCCCCGTGGCTGGAAGCAGCCAGCCGGGGCTTCCGGTGAAGTCCGCCCAGCCGGGATTCCAGCCTCTCCAGCAGGATCTCACCATGGCTGCCCAGTTCGCCTCCAAGGACCACAGTCGTTGGAGCCATCACTGTACAAATACTGCCCACTGCCTCTGCAAGCAGATTGCAGTAAGTTTCGATAATAGCCAGTGCAAGAGGCTCACCTCTGCGCACATCATCCCATATCTGCTCCGCTAATTCTCCAGGTATGGACAGCAGATACGCCGTATCACTTGCACCTGTGTGTTCTTTTGCCATCCGGTTAGCCAGTTGCCTTAATCCGTCTGCAGATAGTACATTCTCCAGCCTGCCTGCGCTCAGCATCAGATTGGCAAGTTCGCCTGCACCGCCGCCAAGCCCCCGGTAGATCTCCCCGTGGATAATGAGACCGCCCCCGGTTCCTTCGCCGATGGAGAAGTACAGCAGAGAGCCGCTTACCTCCATCCCCGAAGAGGTATACTCCGCCAGAGCCGCGAGGTTGACATCATTCTCCGTCACGACAGGCACGGGGAACAGCTGGGCCAGATTAGTCCTTGCGAGCACCCCTTCACACCCGCGCAGCGGGGCAACCAGGTCAGATACGCTGCCATCTGCCGGGTCCACTACGCCTGGAATCCCGAAGGCTGCGGCCCGCAGCTTCTCCCGGGAAATCCCGGAATCCGCAAGCATTCCCTCTATGCTCTGCACCAGAAAGTCTTGGCACACCGCCTCTGTCAGTCCGCTCTCCGGCATAGACAGCTGCTTGTAATAGCAGATCTCTCCGCTCATATCCGCAAGTGCTATCCGCAGGCTGCTTCCCCCCACCTCTGCCCCTAAGGTAAAGAAGCATTTCGGGTTGAATTCCACTAGAGTCGCTTTGCGGCCCTGGGTGTTCTCCGCTCTGCCGGTCTCTCTGACCAGTCCGCGTTCTATAAGATGAGCAATGGCCGAGGATACGGTAGGCTTGCTTAAGCCCGTATACCGGCTAAGATCCGCTCTGGATTGCGGTCCGCCGCTGATGATCCGGTCCAGAATCAGAAATTCATTCAGATTGCGCATGACCTTGGGGGTCCCGGCCGTTTGAATTTTCACGATTCATACTCCGTTCTATATATAGTTAATTAAGTTTACTAACTTAATATAAAGTCTAATATACAGTCTTTCGGGCGATTTATCCAGACCCTAATAAAACAGTAGTCCACAGATCAGCTCTGCGGATTCTTGGAATATTCGATTTTGCGACGAGCTTGGGGGGAGGAACTGATGTGTACGAGCCTGATGGCACGGACTGAGAATCCGCTATTTTGCCGAAATTGTTACTTATTCGCTTGTTCGCGGACAGAGATTCCGCAATCCGCCCTAGAAGTCACCCAAACAGCCTGTTTGAGCAGCATAGCGGATTGTCAGTCCGCCAAAGGTTCATTTGGCCCTGAAAATCCACAATAGTGGAATCTCAGTCCGCAGCCACTTTGAAAACTTGGCCATAGCAGTTTAGCCGATGCCCTTGACCACACACTTTCTATTACCTATGCACACTTGACCATCCGCAGCATTCGCTCGGCCCTTTTCCCGGTCAGGTCTGCCCCTCCCTCCCCAGCAGCAAGAACCCACAGATCAGCTCTGCGGATTCTTGGAATATACGATTTTGCGACGAGCTTGGGGGGAGGAACTGATGTGTACGAGCCTCATGTTGGGGACTGAGATTCCGCTATATTGCCGAAATTGCTACTTATTCGCTTGTTCGAGGACAGAGATTCCGCAATCCGCCCTAGAAGTCACCCAAACAGCCTGTTTGAGCAGCAATAGCGGATTGTCAGTCCGCCAAAAGTCACTATGGCGCTGTAAATCCACAATAGCGGAATCTCAGTCCGCCCCCCACCACTAATCGCAAAAGTCCGCAGATCCTCCTGCGGACCGGGAATGCGTGCCAGGCTAATTCAGCATTTTCTCCATATGCAGCACTTTGTGGAAGCCGGCCTGCGAGGAGAATAACCGGGTATTCTGCACCTTGAAGGTCCGGAAGCCCACCCGCTCATACAGCTTCTTCGCCAGCGGATTGGTATCGACAACCTCCAGTAGCACCTTACTGCGGTCCGCCTCCCGAGACCACGCGAAGACGGCCTCCAGCAGCCGGGTTCCGACGCCCAGCCCTCTGGCCTGCTCGGACACTACAAGCGGATCGATATGCACTGCATTAGAGGGGGTATTGCCATGGAGCAGGCGGAAGATGCCATAGGCTGCATAGCGCCAAGCGCCACCGAGCAGCCCGAAGGTCTGTCTGAGCGAACGGTAATTCAGTGTCATGAAGAAGCCAACGCCTATCTCCAGACCAGCAAAGCCTACGACCCTTCCCTCATACACCGCATACAGGGCCTTGTCATAATGCAGACAGCGGCTCAGAACATCCACAATATCCTGCTCTTTACGGGAGAAGATCCATATTCCGCTGAATTTCAAGGTAAAAGCCTGATAGTATAGCCTGGCGACCTCACGTTTCTGTTCTTCATCCAAGCGGTCTACGATCTCTACTTGCAGTGTTGACATACACATTCCTCCTTATTATTCCACTACAGATTCTATTCATCTTGGAGAACGAGCCCTCTTCACGGTTACCTGCCGTCCCCATGCCCTGTTCTGCCGAAGCCTTGGAGGACTGTATGAACCAGCAGCTTCGGAGCGTCATTCTTCGCCAGATTCCCCTTCTGGATCTCCTGCCAGGCAACGAACAACAGATTATACATGACCGTTATGATCCAGTGGGCGGTCATTCCGGCATTCAGCAGACCGCGTGCCTGCCAGCCCTCCACCGCTTCCCGCAGCGGCTGCTTGATCCGTGCTTCCTCGGCTACAATATGCGGATTCTCGTCCACGGAGGCGGCGCTGCTGAGAAAAGACACCTTGCCGCCCAATGGAATCAGCACCTCGAACACTTCCGTCAGGAATGGAAGCATATCGTGCTCCTCTGCGGTAACGCCCCCAAGCGCTTCTTCCACCAGCCCGATCGCATTCAGCGCCAGCGCATCCAGCAGCAGCTCCCTGGTGGAAAAGTAGCGGTGCAGCGTCGCAATTCCAACCCCTGCGTGATCCGCGATCTCCTGCAGCGTAGCCGTCTGCTTGAGCGCCAACAGCTCCGTAGACGCATCCAGAATAGCCTTTCGTTTGGTATCTTTGACACTGATTTTCATGAATATGGCCTGCCTCTGCTTTAGAATGAGTAATAGGTTTGTTAACTTAATGATATTAAAGTGATTAAAATGATAAATTAATCTATCATTTTAGTTTATTTTATACCGGGATGTTGGCGGTGTCAAATTGTTCAATGCGCGTTGGCTGAAGGAGTAACTATTGGTTCATTACAAAAAAACAAACAAGCTACCGGCACACATAACTGGTAACTTGCTTGTTTCTTCTTACTTACCATGCAAAATTGTTGCACGGAATACCTCAACACTAGCTCCCCGAAATTTACCATTTTAGCGAAACACTGAAATTAGATTTTCACTTGAGTATTAGTGTTTCTTCAGCAAGAATTTCGTTGTTTGATTCATAGGTACACTCATACATCCCGGAAGGCCAATCAGATACATTCAAGGTTATTAACTGCCCCGAGACTCCAACCTTATTTTCAAATTTCTGCTCAATAACTATATTTCCATCCGACTGACGTTTTACTTTAAAAGTAGCATCAAAATCATTTTTTATAGAATCTGGGAAGGAAATTTGCGCTTTAAGACCTTCCCGTTTGGTAAATGCAGATGCTGAATCAACAAAGGCAAGATTTGAATCATTAATATTGTAGCCAAATGTTATTTCAAAGTTTTCTTGTGGATTATCTGGTTTGAACAAACTATACATTACAATAAAGATTATTATAAAAAAGATAATAACTGTACTATAAAAAACAATTATTGTCTTTCTCATAATTATAAACCGCCTCCAGATTAATTAAAATTTATTTAATCGTTCATCATTACCTAAGAACATGAAACTTGAGCAATTGTAACCTTTATTAAGATAGTTATGGACGAATACCGCGTTTGGTTTAGCTTGCCAGTTACACCAACCATTCGCTGCAGAAGGATTCTCAACAGAATTCATAGCTTCCTTTACACAGAACACCCCTTGTTCATAGGCGCTATACAAGACTTTATTTGATTGAAAGAGCGCACCTCCTGAAACTGCTAGGGCACAGTCTGAATTGTTGTACGGAAAGTTGGCTCCTTGATCATAATCTGATTTATTGCAACTAACATGCCCTTGATTAGTTAATAGTAACATTTTCCCTTTCCCTTTACCTAAAATTTGCCCGACATGATAACCATTCCAACTATCCGGGTCAGACATAGGAGTCACAAATGAATCGGTTTGTGGCTGAAAAAGAACGTCGTTTATAGAAATAGATTTCTCTTGTGGATTTTCCATTTTCTCTTTTGCTCTTTCAACAATTTCATTAATGTCTAAATTTACTTCTACGGGAAGCTGGTTAGTACCTTTTTCAATATTGATTTCGCTATCATATACTAAAGTATCGTAACTATACACCTGCAAATCATGGGCACCAGGTGTCACTTCATGAAACATAAACTCTTTATCCACAACTTCAACGGATTGATTATCAAGTAATACGGTTGCTTCCGGGAGTTCTGTATTAATAGATGCAACACCATCATCAATACTAATTGTTGATTGAGCAACGAGGTCCTCAAGATTCAAGTTTAGTTTCTCAAAATGACTTCTAACTTGATCGAGCGTCATTCCAGTGTAAGAATATTTAGTTTCTAACACACCATGAACCATAGAAGAAGTATCACTCACTTCAGATGATTGATTTTGCATAGAAGCATGTTCATGCATTTCCATTCCAGAATGATCATGAACTTCCACCTTATCCGCATAAACGGGAAAGGACCATGCTAATGTAAGACAAGAAATAGCGGCTGTTTTAAAAACCTTTCTTCCAATCATACTATTAACCTCCACATTATGTTATTTTATCTATTAATGTACCTATAGTTTACATGCATAAATATGAATTAAATCACTAAATTTCAATTTAATAGCTATGAATGGAATAAAATAAAATTGTCTTATGTTAACTGGAATTACTCTTTTCATTGCCGCAAAAAGAAGGGAAGACGGCAACTTCCCGTCTCCCCTTATCTTCGTACAATCTATTCTTGTGAGCTTCACCTCAGCTCAGCCCGCCTTATTTTACTCCACCCCACACTCCATCCGCAGCACATGGAACGACTTCGGCTCCAGTGTATAAACCATCCGGCTTGCGGTCTCAAGCGGCACACTGGCAGGTGCGATGTTGCGCGGAGTCTCAATCGAGTTCACTTCCGTCTCCTCGCCCTGCATCACATAGGCCACCCCGCGTCCGTTCAAGCCCAGCGCCGTCTCCAGCTCCACCCGAACGGTACGGTCCTGCGTGTTCACCAGCTTCACATACAGAACCTGCTGCTCCTCATCAAAAGAAACAGTGTAAGGAATCTCCTCCTGGTCATGCTCCGTCTGCAGCACCTTCGTTCCCATCAGTGTACTATACAGTTGCTGCACATAGTAGCTTGGCGTGCCATAGCTGTTCTCGCCATCGAACCAGATCATGTCCGGCGACCACTGGGCGTAGCCAAGTCTGGCGAACAACGGCGCATAAGAGGCCAGCACGACGATATCGGCATTGCGCTCAAGGCCCGTCAGGAATGCGGCTTCTGCCAGCGCAGCGCCCCAGCTGTTGAAGTGCGGCATATTCATCCCGTTGCCATAATGGCCTGCATACTCCCCGGCGAATACCTTGATATTACGTGGATACTCATCATAGAAATGCACGTTCTCGCACAACCATTCCGGCTTCACATAGTAATGCTCATCGATAGCGTAGACGAAATTCGGATTACCCTCAGCCCGCTTCCGGTAATATTCCCACGCCCGGGTGTAGTTATCTGAGCTGACATCCGGCCCGGCAGAACCGATCAGCTGCACAGACGGGTACGCTGCATGAATCGCCTGCTCGAACAGATCGTATCGGGTGAAAAAGTCCGCATGCTCCGTCTCCCACTGTTCATTGCCGATCCCGATCATCTCCAGCCCGAACGGCTCAGGGTGGCCCATCTCACTCCGCAGGCGGCCCCAAGGTGAATCCACCGGTCCGTTGGCGAATTCCAGCAAATCGAGCGCATCCTGAATATACTCCTGGAAATCATCATCATGTACGCCCACATGCTCAGTAGACTGGAACTGGCAGGCCAGCCCGACATTCAGCACCGGAATCGGCCGCGCCCCCAGGTATTCACACAGCAGAAAATACTCATAGAACCCAATCCCCAGGCTCTGATTATAGTGGCTGTACTCGCTCGTGTACTGATTCTCTTCATTATTCCCGTGCAGCGCCCAGCGGCTGCTGTTATTCTTGCGCTGCTCGGCGGCTCCTACACTCCGCTTCCACTGGTAGCGGTTCTCCAGGTTATAACCCTCAACAATACAACCTCCGGGGAACCGCAGGAAGCCTGGTTTCATCTCCTCCAGCAGCCCGACCAGATCCCGGCGGAACAGAGCCAGCACCGCATCGGAGGGAATCATGGAGATGAAGTCGAAGCAGACCGTGCCCGGCGCATCCAGCCGGATGACGAAATCCCCATACGATACAGGCTCAATGCTGCTAAGCTGCGCTGTATAGCGTGTCCACTCTTCCCCTACCGCTGTCGCGATGACAGCCTGCGCCATAACTGTGCTATTCTTCTCAACCGAAACTTCAATGCCCCCTGCATACCCCTCCGCTCTGGCATAGAAGGATACCTCATACGTAAGTCCCGGCTTCAGAGACACGCCATCATAGGCCTTATTGGTAAAAGCGTTCTGCGTCTCCCCGGCGGTAAACGCCAGGTAATGGGGATTCACCTCATTCTGCGGATGCTCCGCCCCAATCTGAAGCATGGCTCCGCTGGCCTCTGCGGGATAAGCTGTCCAGCCATAAAGACCGTCATGGCTCTCGCTGTAGCTCCCCCTGTCGCCCTGTGCCTTCATGAACTCAAAGGAACGGTTCTCAATCATCTCGGCATGCAGCCCGCCGTCCAGACCATAGTTGATATCCTCGAAGAAGAGCCCTATCATTCCCTTGGAGATCGATACTCCGGGTTTATCTGTAATTTGTATTTTCATTTATAAGACCTCGCTTCATAAAGAGTATTAAGCCGCTCACAAATAAGAAATAACCTCAGACGTAATGCTGCTCTCGTAACGGTCGGAGATGCCGAAATCCATCTTTTTATACGTCCATGCGGCCCGGCCGATCTTGTATTGCTCGAACACTCCATGCACATCCTTGTACCAGTTCACTACGCTCTGTGACGGGGCCTGTTCAATAACGCCATATTCCCCGCAGTACAAATACACATTCCGCTCGGCAGCGACATCAATCGCGTTCTGAATCAGACTGGTCATGTACGCCGGCCCCATCTCGTGGATACCTTCTGCATGCAGCCCGGAGCCAAAAGCGCCAATAGCCGCCGAAGTACTGCGGTAGTTCGCAAGGTCACCCGGATACTCCATACTGCTCTTAGGCATCTGTTCCACCCAAGCCGCACGCTGGTGTGTGAACAGGAACGGCTCGTAGAAGTGGAAGGTGTACACGATATTCTCGTCATACGGCTGATCTAGCAGCACGAGGGTGTGCACGCTGTTCCACTGAATGCCGCCGATAACGATTTTGGTCTCCGGGGCGTGCTTGCGGATCTCGGCAATTGTCCGGTGAGCCAGCGCATTCCAGCGGCTGCTGTCCTTCTCCACAATCTCATTCAACAATTCAAAAGCCACAGTATCCTTATAACTGGCATACCGGCTGGCAATCGCCTTCCACAGATCCAGGAACCGCTCCTGGAGCGCAGGATCATCGAACAGGGAATTCTCGGCCACGCTGTTGAAGGAGAAGCCCGGTGTTTTATGCAGATCAATAATGAGATTCAGCCCATGGGCAGCACACCAGCGGATGCAATTGTCGATATGCTTGAACCCGGCGTAAGTCTCAGCATTCCCCGTATCCTCTATCACTTCATAATCCACCGGCAGCCGGACATGGTCCAGACCCCAGGAGGCAATCGTCTCGATATCCTTCTCTGTAATGAAGCTCTCATAATGGGCATGCTGATACGGACACTGGGACAGCCAGCCTCCGAGATTCACCCCTCTGGTATAACCAATCCATTCTTTCATCACAATCATCCTCTCCGGCCTCAGCCTTCATTGTAAGCTCTTACTGCTACCTGTCTTAAGCATAGATAAACCCGGGCCGCAGAACAATTACACATCGTGCGTAAGTACTAACTTATTGTGCAATCCTCATTTACAAAAGGCACCCTTAGCTTCTACAATAGACCTATCTGCTGCGCAGGAGGTTCATATGAACATACACAATATCGGCTACAATCACAGCCATGACGCGGATTTTATTATCAACAGGCCCCAAGGGTCAGGAGACTATATGCTGCTGCTGCTGAAGACCCCAGCCATCTTCACTTTGGAGGGAGAGAGCCGGGTGACAGGTCCAGATTCCTTCATTCTGTACAGTGAACATACGCCCCAGTTCTACCGGGCTTACGGGTCACAGTTCACCAATGACTGGTTCCATTTCCGGCTGGACAAGCCGGGGGATGAAGCGCTACTGGACCGGCTGGCGATCCCCAGGGATGAAGTGATCCCGATTGGCGACCTGAACGAGCTGTCGATTATCATTAACAATTTGTGCTATGAGGCTTATTCCGAGAACCCGCATAAGGACGAGACCATTGAATTATATCTGCAATTATTCTTCATTAAGCTCAGCAACCGGATTCATTCAACCCAGAAGGAAGTCGGCAACACGCATTACAACAAGATGTCCATTATCCGCACCAAAATCTACAACCAGCCCTTCCTGAACTGGACGATAGATGGACTGTCCCACGAGCTGACCATGAGCCGGTCCTGCTTCCAGCACTTGTACAAGGACTTCTTCGGCGTAAGCCCGATGGCCGACGTCATTACCAGCCGGATCGAACATGCGAAATACCTGCTCACCACCACAGACACCTCCGTCAAAAAAATCGCCGAAATGAGCGGCTACGCCAGCGAGATTCACTTCATGCGCCAGTTCAAGCAGCAGACGGGGCAGACGCCCACCCAGTACAGGGAGCACAAAATAAAGCCAGACCGCTTGTAAGCAATCTGGCTTTATTTTTAGTGATATTTAAATCTTATACAAAGTAACTTCATAGTCTGCAAAAACCTTCCCGATCATCTCCTCTACCACACTCCACTCCCCATTTGCCAGCCCACAGCCAATATTGTACGGGAGCGCCACAGACAGCCCCTTGGCCTGTGCTTCTGTCTTCAGTGTAGTTAACGCTTGCTCCAGCGCAGCATAATCCGTATACCGGGTTTTGCTCCTTCCATAGTTCAGCTGACCGAACAGATTCGCCGTGTACTTCGCGCCCGTCTGCACCAGCTGGCAGTGTCCGAGCAACCCGTCAGGTGTGTACTGGTCACAATACTTTTTATACTCAGGATATAAATTCGGATAACGGTCCCGCAGGATCTTCGCAATTCCCGAACCCATCACCCCCTGGCAATTCACCTGGTGCCCCAGAATATCTTCACTAGCTTCTAGTAGATCGCCGTTTACGAGTTGGATGGCCATGGTTTTCTCCTTGTTTGTTGTGACTTTAGATAGCTTAGTAGAGCTTTTATGTAGGATTATATCATTATCAGCTTGGAAATTGAGAAAAAGACGACACCATTCGGAGAAACCGAATAGCGTCGTCATGCCCTCCATAATGCAATTGCTATCTATAAAGAGCTTATTTCAAACTCTGCCGGCGATAGTCCTGGAGTGACCGCAGTGACCTTAATCGTTCCGGAGACTGCTCCGGTCCTGATATACGCCAGCAGCTTGCCGTGATGGGTACTTCGGGTATGGGAACGGTAAGGCTCCAGATCCTGCACATTTCCATTCTCCAATCCCAGTAATTTACCCGCGCCCTCTACGGTCACTGTGACAGGAACCTCAGCGCTATATACCCCAATGCCCGCCGAATCCACAATTTCCAGCTCCACATGGACGATATCCCGCAGGTTGGCCCGCAACTGCAGGGTATCGGCTGTCAGCCTTAGCTGCTCCGGCGCTGCTGCCGTATGCAACTCCCGCTTGACCGTTCTGCCCTGTTGGTCTTTCCCCGTTAAAAGCAGCGTTCCCGGTTCAAAGTTCACCTCCCAGCTCAGCAGCAGCTCCCCGCTCTCATCCGGATGTCCTCGCCCCAGCAGCTTGCCGTTAAGGTACAGTTCCGCAGCCGCCAGATTGGTATAGCCGTCTACGATCAACCGCTCGCCCGGCTCCCAGTTCCAGCTTGGCTCGCCACCTGACCGTCCACCAGTGTCAGATATTCCCGGTTCATCTGCCCTGCGGACTGCGAGATAAGCCATCGGCGTATCGCTCCACAGACTCTGACGGTAGTAATAGCTTGGTTTCGGGAAGCCGGCAAGGTCCATGAACCCTGCCTGCGAAGCCCGTATCGGCCAGCCATGCGCTTCTCCCAGATAATCGATTCCAGTCCATATAAACTGTGCGCAAATATCGGTGTTATCGCGGACCGCCAGCCACTCCTGCAGTCCCGGAGAATTCTCGCTGCCATAGAGCACACGGTCCGGGTAAGAGCTCCTATCCTTTTGGTATAAAGACTCTCTGTAGTTATAGCCGACCACGTCGAGCGTATCGGAATAACCGATAAGATTGGCTAGTTCCGGATAAGCAAGCGCAGCCGTTACTGGCCTTGTCTTGTCACATGCCTTCACAGCCTCCACCAATTTACCGGCTATGACAGCAAGACGTTCAGCATTCGGCTTGTTCGGATCATATACACGTTCTTCAGCAGGCTTGTTGGCATCATTGTTGCCGGTCATCGTCTGGAAGTAGGGGTGACAGTACGGATCATTAGGATAGTCTACCTCATTGCCAATACTCCACATAATAATAGAAGGATGGTTTCGGTCACGCTGCACCATCTCCTGAATATCCGTAATGCCCCAGTCCGGGAAATCCTCATAATAGCCGAAGTGCTTTGGAGGATATACATTATGTCCGGTAGACCACTTGTTTTTGACGCCCTCCCATTCATCAAAAGCTTCGTCCATCACCATAAATCCCATTTGATCGCATAAATCCAGGAGAACCGGAGCCGGCGGATTATGGCTCATGCGGATTGCATTGCAGCCCATTTCCTTAAGGTAGCGCAGCCGCCGGACCCAGACATCGCCAGGAACGGCAGCGCCGAGGCAACCGGCGTCATGATGCACACAGACTCCCTTGATCTTAAGAGCCTCTCCATTCAGCTTGAACCCTTCTGCCGGATCGAACTGAATGCTCCGGAGGCCAACGGGAGTGCGGACCTCATCAACCGTTGCACCCTTCCAGATAACTTCTGTAAGAAGCGTATACATGTTGGGGGCTTCCGGCGACCAGAGCTTCGGTTCCTTCACTTGAATGACCTGTTGACTGAATTCCGTACCGCCCGCCGCCGCGAGCAGATTGGCCGAGGTACCCGATTCGACACCCTCCTCATCCACAAGAGTATGACGTACACAGATCTCTGCCGGTTCCCCTGTTTCGTTCATAATCCGGGTCTCGACCTGCAGCTCCGCCCATTCCCGGCCAATTTCAGCTGTCGATGCAAAAACACCGTACTCTGCAACATGAATGTCATGCGTAAATGTCAGATATACATCACGGTAGATCCCTGAACCGGTGTACCAGCGGGTGTCTGCTGTCTCCGCATGGTTCACCTTTACCGCAATGGTATTCACGGCTCCGCCATACACCAGCAGATCCGTGATTTCATAAGTGAACGTGCTATAACCATAAGGCCGTTTGCCCAAATAATAGCTGTTAACCCAGACCTGTGAATGGTTGTAGACGCCCTCAAAGGTAAGGTACGCACGCTTGCCCTCCAGCCGGTCCGGCAACACAATATGCTTGCGGTACCAGCCGGTTCCGCCGGGCAGATATCCGCTGCCGCTGGAATAATCTCTGGAAAAATCAGCCTCGATGGCCCAGTCATGCGGAAGTGTGACTTCACGCCAATCTTTGTCGTCATATCCCTTGTACCATGCCTCAGGTACATCCCCGCGATTGAAACACCACTCCGCATTAAGCCATATCTTGCTTCTGGACTCGTTCATGCGCTTCTCCTTTATCCGGTCTTAAGAATAGGTTATTAGATAAATTGAACTAATGATTTTTAGGTTTTAGGATTAACCGTGACTCCAGAGAAGTTTTGGACTTCCGGCCGCTGTTGTCTGCAGATTTCTTGATTTATCCCGTTTTTAACGGTTGAAATCCGCAGACAAAGGCGGACGCTCCCGCTCCTCCAGTTCCAAAATTCCCCTCCGCCACTTTTCCTTTAACTTAAATTTTTCAGTTCAATTTATATAGCCGTTTATTTCGCATCTTCCATTTTTTTCTTGAACGCATCCAGCTGCTTCTGCAATTCAGCCTTGACTTTATCATATCCGGCAGTCTTGATTTTGGCTCTGAACTCCTCCACTGCTTTGGCTGGATCACTTACCTTCCCGAAGTTGATAGCCGGCCCAAGCTCCCCGGCCACCTGCGAGATCGCAGTCAGTTCACTTTCCACAGGAGTTTTGTCGAAGACAAACTGACCGTAAGGATACGGAATTTTGATTTTGTCGTATTCGTCATAGAGTGTGCCGATTTCACTCCACACCGTCTCACTTGGGATTTCGAATTTATCCATTCGGCCACCCCAGAAATCTGCATAGAAGCTGTCAGAAGCTTCATTGTAGTTGGCTGGCAATGTTCTTTTTCCATCCTTGATCTCATATTGAACGCCTTCAATACCATAGTTGATCAGATGATAGATTTCCTCGTTGTTGCGGATCAAATCATACGCCATCAGCGCCCGCTCCGGATTTTTGCTGTGGGCACCTAGGGAGGTACCGCCGTGCGTAATCGACAGCTCCATCAGATTCTTCCCGCCGGTCCGGTTGAACGGGAACATCTGCAGCTCAGAGCCTGGCTCTGCTTTGTCCATCTCTACTCGCAGCGTGGAGAAGGTCTGTGTGTGATGCTGGTCCAGACCGGATAACCCGGCCTTGAGGGCTATACGGTTGTCATTTTTGTTATTGAGCGCATCCTCGCGCCAGAATCCTTTATCAGCCCATTCTTTCATAAGCTTGGCATAATTCAGGAAGAGATCGCTGAAGATGGGTTCAGCTACGGTATATTTCTCATCGTTCGATACCGCTGTAAATACGGGCATGTAGCCTGTAGAGAGCGGAAGGTCCAGGTTATCCGTATAGGACTGAATATAGCCTCCCCATGTCACCGCACCGGAAGCCATATCCCATGGAATGACATCCGGCTTGTTGTCTTTGATATATTGCAGATACTGGCCAATTTCCTCCCAATTTTTGATCGGTTCGTTGAGCCCGGCCTCCTTCGCCCAGTCGCCGCGGTAGAAGAATCCATGGTTGACCCATTGCGTGTAATCATTCTCAGGAATCAGCACAATTTTGCCGTTGTAACGGCTCTCGTTCCAATCCTTCTCCGGGACGGATTTCCAGGTTTCCGGTGCATACCTCGGCAGCAGCTCATCCAGATTCATGAAGGCTCCGCGCTGCGCATTGGCCCAGGTATCGAGCCAATCTGTTCCGATGGTGATCAGATCAACCTTCTCCCCAGAGGCCAGCAGCAAGTTGTATTTGGTCTGCCAATCGGCCCATTCGACCCATTTCCATTCCAGCTCGGCATTGATTTTTTCTTTCATAATTTCATTGACCTTGGCCAGCACCTTTTCGAATTGTCCATTCTTCGGCTTATCACCCAGCACTACATAACTGATTTTTACGAACTTGGAGGTGTCCGGCGCCGAGCTGTCTTTGTTTCCAGTGTCATTCGTCGTATTTGCCCCATTGTTAGCCGCATTATTTCCGCCACCGCAGGCGGCCAGCGTAAACAGTAAGAGGAGTGTCAACAACATGCCTGATGCTTTTTTGATCCCCATTCTTGTACAACCTCCCTGTATTTAATTTACTTTATGTGAGAAGGCTTGATTGCCTTGGCACATCGTTGCAGTAGAATTGAAGGGTCTGGAAGATCAGCCTTTTACGGCCCCTACAGTGATACCCTTAATGAAGTAGCGCTGTACGAACGGGTAGAACAAAATGACTGGACCCGTGGCAACTACGGCTGTCGCCATCTTCATGGACTCGAGCGGCACATCACGAAGCTGCACATTCGAGGCGGCAGCGGAATTACGGACAAAATCGGCACTGGTGATCACGTTATACAAAAAAAGCTGCAAGGTGCGATATTTCATATCTGGCGACAGAAACAGCATGGAGTTATACCATTCGTTCCAGTAACCCAAGGCGATGAACAGCCCGATTGTGGCCAGGGCGGGCGTGGTCATGGGCAGAATCAGCCGGAGGAAAATCGTAAAATCGCCCGCTCCGTCGATCTTCGCCGATTCCGTAATGGCATGAGGAATAGAGCGGACGAAGCTTTTCATCATAATGATCAGGAACGGACTTAGCAGACCAGGAAGCAGAACCGCCAGATAGTTATCTTTTAAATGAAGATACTGGGTGATGAGCAGGTAGAACGGCACCAGACCTCCAGAGAACAGTGTAGTGAAGTAAATGAAGAAAGAAATTTTATTGCGGTACATGAAGTCCGGCCGCTGCAGCGCATATCCCGTCATAGCCACCAGCAGCAGGCCGATCGCTGTACCTACAATCGTCATAACTATGGTTACAATATACGATCCGATGATCAGATCGGGATTCTCAAACACGATTTTATAAGCGAACGTACTGAATTCTTTGGGCCAGAAGTTGAAGCCGGAGAGTTTGATGGCCGACTCGGAGGTGAAGGAGGTGCCCAGCACCAGCAAGAACGGCAACAGGCAGCAGAGGGCGAACAAGCCGATAAACAGATATCCGATCCACTGAACGACAAGGCCGCTGGTATCCTTTTTTTTGCGTGCGCTTACAAAAGTCTCATCCATGGGCAAGTCCTCCTAAAAAAGTGAATTGTCAGGCGATACCTTTCTGACCAGCCAGTTAGCAGTTAGAACAACGATGAATCCGAACAAGGACTGATACAGGCTGACCGCACTGCCCATCGAGAAGTTGAAGTTGGTCATCAGCGAGCGGAACACATAGGTCTCGATAATATCCGTAGAGGCGTATAACGCTGTGTTGTTAGCCCCCACCAGATTGAAGAATAATCCGAAGTTCCCCTTAAGGATTCCGCCAAGCGAGAACAGCAGCAGAATGATAAAGGTCGGTTTGAGCCAAGGCAGTACGATATACCGGATACGCTGAAAAGCATTGGCTCCGTCGATCTCCGAAGCCTCCACAATCTCACTGTCCAGCCCCATAATGGCGGCGAAATACACAATAGAGCCATATCCGGTGCTTTGCCATAAATACGTGATGACTATGATAAAAGGCCACGCCCCCGGACTCGAGTAAGCCTTCACCGGATCAAGTCCCAAGGAGTGCAGGACCGAGTTCAAAATGCCATAATCATAGCTCAGAATGTTGTAGGCGATGAGGCCGATCAGAACGGCGGATACGAAATACGGCAGGAACATCATGGTTTGGGATACTTTTTTGAACCATTTGGACCGCATCTCGTTCAACAGTACAGCGACCGTAATCTGAAGCATGTTCCCAAGGAGGATAAACGCGATGTTATAAGCGATGGTATTGAAGGTCAGGCGCCACAGATCACCCGTCATGACAAGGAACCGGAAATTCTCCAGCCCGGCAAAGGCGCTTCCGAAGATGCCGTCAGAATAGTTGTACTTGATAAACGCCAGATACAGCCCAGGCATAGGCATATAGGAAAAGATGAGAAAAAACGCTATCGCCGGAAAGCACATCAGCAGCAATGTCTTGTTGTTCTTAAAACGTTTCCAGCGGCCGCGCTTGGGTTTGGTATACCTCTTCTCTGTCAATTGGGCAGGTGAAGCAGTAGACATAAGACCCCTCCTTAATTGATTAGATAGCAGCTACCGACTGTTAAATTAATGAAACCCATTTCACAATTAAATAAAAAAATGAAACCCGTTATTCATCCTGTCTCTCTTCTTCTCGCAAATTTCCCAGGGAGTTTCCTTGTTCATTCAGCAAGTAATCGGATTATAGGTGAAATGGGTTTCATTAAAAATCAAAATGTAAGGGCTTTCTTCAACAGAATAAGCCCTCGTTATTTCAAAGTCAACTATTAATTTATATTTTTAAATCCATTATTTCTGGGGAGGCGCTGTCGTTTGGCGTACCCTTAGCTCGGGAATAACCGAATGTAAACGGGGCACGTTTTTGCCGGCAATCAGCTTGTGCAGCATTTCTGCCGCAAGATGGCCGATTTCGTTCGCCATCAGTGAAACCGTAGTCAGCTCAGGAATGCTGAAGGACGCAAATGGAATATCATCATAACCAACAATGGACAATTCTGCCGGCACGGCAAGTCCCGCCCGGTCAGCCGCTTTCAGTGCGCCGATGGCCACCAGGTCGTTCATACATATGATAGCTGTAGGCCGATCCGGCAAATTCAGCACCTGTTCTGCAAACTTGAAGCCCATATTGACAGAGAATCCCCCATGAACCATCCATTCTTTACGGACCTCCAGACCGTTGTTTCGCATAGCCGTCCGGAATCCTTGAAGCCGCTGCTGCGTATTGGACATATGCACGAAACCGCCAATGACGGCGATATCCCGGTGTCCAAGATCGATTAAATGCTGTGCAGCCAGCTCCGCCCCCAGCCTCTGGTCGACCGCCACCCTGTGAATCTTCGTGTTGGGCAGATTTCCGTTAATCATCAGCACCGGAACACGTTTGGCCGCTTCTTCTACCTCCCGCACCAGCGATTCATCCGGCTTGGACAAATCCAGCCTGCCGCCTATCATCACGATGCCATCGACCTGCTTCTCCATCAATATCCCCAGATACTGTGATTCCCGCGCATACTGGCGGTCTGTCTCCTCGTCCGAAGAGACGGTATCGCACAAAAAACAGGTATAGCCCAGTTTTCTCGTCTCCCGGTCAAAGCTGGCCAGAACCTCCGGAAAAAACGGGTTGGTTATATCCGGCAGGATGAACCCGATCATCCCGGTTTCTTTGCGGATCAGGCTTCGCGCAAGCGCGTTGGGCTGAAACTGGTGCTTGTCAATCAGCGCAGTAATCCGCTCTCTCGTTTCTTTTTTGACGGGGGCGGTATTATTAAGCACTCTGGATACAGTGGCAACCGAGACGTTGGCTTCCCTCGCGATATCATATACGGTAACGGGCTTCATTCTGCTTCCTCTCTTTGCCCATCGGCAATAACTGGTTTTGGCTTCATCTTATCGTTTAGCTCTGTATTAGTAAACCATTTATTGCTATTCCTCCCCACTTTGAATCCAGGCTTTACTCTGATGTAATCGGTTTCATTCCATGGCACTCACTATCAAGTTAATCAAGCAGGTAACAGGCATAATACATGAGATAGGGTATAATTTTAGTATAAAGGATCTGAATAGGGAGATGAAGTGATGATCAACCGTAGAACAAGAAGTTTCATAATTGCAGGTCTGGCTGCTCTTCCTATTATGGTTGGTGTCTACTTGAGGCAAACAGACTCCCAATCAGCAACTTCACAACCCGATTCGTATTTAATAGAAACCGTTTCAGTAGATGCCAATTATCTAAAGTTTGAAAATGCAGATGCGTTAGATACGGCTAGAACAGACGATCTGACCCTTGAAATCATCGAGCCCCTGGCCCTTATACACAACGCTGGAGACACCATAAAATACACACACGGGAACTATAACGAACTCCAAAAGGGAGGTTTTGAAAAAGTACGGGTTAAGCCTGTGTCCCCTTCCCCTACACATACCACTTCCGCTGCGCCTCATACATCGTCCGGTACTCGCCCGCCGTGCTCATGAGCTTCTCATGCGTGCCGTCTTGCACGATCCGTCCGTCCTTCATCACGAGAATTCGGTCCGCGAGCTTCACAGAGCCTAATCGGTGGGAGACGAGGATTGCGGTTTTATCCCGGCACAGGGCGGCGAAGCCGTTATACAGACGGGTCTCCTCCAGAGGATCGATGGCCGCCGTAGGTTCATCCAAGATCATACAGTCGCTGTCCCGGAACAATCCGCGCGCAATCGCTACACGCTGCCACTGACCGCCGGATAGATCCGTGCCGCCGAACTCGCGTCCCAGCATCGTATCCAGCCCTTCCTTAACCCCTTCACCGGATAAAAGCACCCCGGCCTCCACACACACGGATACTACTGCGACATCTGCTGGTTTCGAATATTGGCTGATCCGCACATTCTCCCGGATGGTCTCATTATACTTGCGATAATGTTGAAAAACAGCCGACGTTCGCTCATAGCTAATCCGCGAAGCCTCCACGTTCCCGTACCACACTTCTCCTGCCGTTGGCGGGTATAACCCCATAATGATGCGGCACAGTGTGGTCTTCCCGCTTCCATTCTCG
Organism: Paenibacillus sp. FSL P4-0338; assembly: GCF_038002365.1. NCBI lineage: Bacteria > Bacillati > Bacillota > Bacilli > Caryophanales > Paenibacillaceae > Paenibacillus > Paenibacillus sp. FSL P4-0338. Next base: position 3,190,330 of record NZ_JBBOCG010000001.1, read on the forward strand.
CCTACAATCGCCAGCGTCTGCTTGTCCGGAATGATTAGATTGATCTGCTCCACCGCATTGCGGGTCGCCAGCGGATAGCGGAACCGGACACCTTGTAACTCAATATCACTGTCTTCGGGCCTTGGCATGCTGCTGTTTTCCTCGGCCGGTTCGGTTATGAAGTCCAGAAAATTCTCAGTAGAACCGATATTCTCCGTAGCCCAGGCGATTCTCTCGGTGATTAGCTTGTTCATGAACCGGTATAGACTGCCAATCGAAGCAAGCACCGCCGCAAAAGCTCCAATAGAAATCTCCTGCTTCATCACAGACACAAACAGCATATACACGATCAGGCCATAGCCAATAACCGTCACTATATTCAGAATGAGCTGAACGAGATGCTTGCGTACCTGCGTCCGAAGTACAATAGCGTTCAACCGTTGCAGGGCAGAGGTATACAGATTCTCGAAAAAGGAAGTAGCTCCCAGCAATCGGGTCTCCGAGAGATACGCTTTGTCCGTCAAGCACTGTTCATAGTACTCATTTTCCCGCCGGATCGGGGCAGATGCCGCCTCCAGATTCTTGAATGCGGACATCATCACCCACTCAGAGAGCATCACCGGAACAAATACGACGACAATACTTAGCGCAAGCACCGGCTTGAGCGTGAACAGATACCACCCGATGAACACGAAATAAGTCGTATAGTAGAACAGAATATCCAGTAAGGTAGTCCCGATCCACATCAGCTTGCCGCTCCCGTTCACAGCCTTGTGGATATAATCCAGCCGCCTCGTATCCTCGAATTCAGAGACCTGCAGAGAATCTACTCTTCTAAAAATCATCAGGTTCAGGTGCTTGCCCACGCTTAGCCCGTAAATCTCCTCATAACAATTCCCGAGTCCGTCCATGATATGATAGAACAGATACATAAGGGCAAGCGCACCTAAGGAAAAGAGAATCATCTTGAAGTCTATTCGGTCCGTAGCATAGGCAGCAGCCGCATCCAAAAATCTCTGCAACAATAACACCTGCAGCACCCATGAGACCGCCTGGAGCAAGGCAATGCCGATGTATGTGTAAGACTTCCCGGGACTCACCTGGAATAACAGCCGCAGGCATCTGGCTCCGTTCCTCAGGAATCCCTTCCCCTGTATTCTATCCATGCTGCACCTTACTCTCTGTTTCATACCACGACTTCTGGCTGGCGAACATCTTCCGGTATATGCCGTCCGGCTTTTCCATCAATTGCTCATGGGAGCCCTGCTCCGCAATCCGCCCGCTACGCACCACCAGGATCTCATCCGAGATTCTCGCAGCGCCCAGTCTGTGGGTGATGTAAATGGTGAACCTGTCTGCGCGGATGCTGCTGAACATTTCATATAGCCGGCTCTCTTCTATGGGGTCCAGGGCAGCCGTAGGCTCGTCCATGATATGGATAGCTGAGCTGGAATACAAGAGTCTCGCTATCGCCAGCCGTTGCCACTGTCCACCGGAGAGATCAACGCTGTTCTCTTTGATTTTGCCGACATAGGAATTGAGACCGGATTCCAGCCCCTGGACCATCCCGTCCAGATTCATCTCGCTTATACAGTGATGGATTCTTTCTTCATCCAGCTTCAGGATATCCCCCAGCCGGATATTATCTTGTATCGTCAATGCATACTTGGCGTAATTCTGGAAGACTACTGCAATGATGCCTTTCAGCTCCGGGTAGCTGTACTCCCGCAGGTTCCTATTATTAATGAAGACTTCACCTTCGTAGGTATCGTACATCCCGGTAAGCAGTTTGATCAGGGTAGACTTACCGGCCCCGTTGTCTCCGACAATGGCATAGCTCTTCCCGCTAACCATAGTGAACGAGCATTGATTCAATATGTATCTCTCCGTATCGGGGTAGCGGAAGCTCACCTGCCTGAATTCCAGCGATTGAAAGACGAAGCCGTCTAGCTCCACAGGTAGAGCAGCAGCATCCGTCTTCTCACTGAGTCCGGCAAAAGCAGAGAAGTCCTTCAGATACTCCTTCATCCGCGCATGCTCCTGCATCGTCTCGGCTAACTGCCAGGACATCCTCTGCACGAGGCTGAAGATCGCGGTCACCAGCGAGATGAACAGGCCAATCGACAGCTCGCCCAAGTGCAGCGCTGGTAGCAGCAAGGCCACAATAATGATGCCGATCAGCAGGGCGATGATCGAGCCGCTTTTCAGATGAAGGAAGCTGCGGATCTGTATCTTCTTCTCCACCGCGTACGTCTGATCATACAGCTTGTCGTACCGATCCCTGAGCGCCGGACTATACCCGAATAACGTGCGTTCCTCCGCATCCTCCCGGCTGGTCAGGATATGGGCCAGATCCGCACTCCTCCTCCGTATCCGCTGCGCATCCATCCCCAGCACATAATTCGCCTTGCCCGTCTTCATGGCGATATAGAACAAAGGCACCGTAACCAGCACAATCACAATCCCCGTAATGAACGTGGACGACATCACAATCACAAGCAGCGAAGCGGTCCCAATCAGCAGATTCAGTCCATTCATCAGATTGTTGAACCCGCCCATGAAATGACCCACCGGATCTCCGCACACCCTATGGATTAACTCCGCAGTCTCCTTATTCTCAATATGCTGATATGCAAGCCGCGCCCGCTTGAGCACCATCTCCCGCTTCAGCCGCACATTCAGCCGGTTGCGCCCCGTCAACTCTATGAGCTGCATCAGGCTGGGAAGCAGATGAGTGACGATCACATAAACCATAATCAGCGCTAGCGGCCTATAGATTAACGAATACTCCGCCCTCCCATTCACAATATGGGTCGCCGTATTAATGAAATAAGCCAACACCAGCGTCTGATAAGCAGGCATCAGAGCATCCACCAGCATATACCCTATCGCCGCCGCCGTCTGCACCGGAATCACCCGAAGCGGAATCCTGATCAGATCGAATACTGTATATTTTCTTGAAGTAAGCATGTAGTCTCCTTGTTGGAATGAATTATAGTAGGGACGAATCACAATAGGAAAGACTCGCAAAGCGTGCCCTAATTCATAGTATCATTTCCATCCTGGAGGAATAACCTGTCAGATTATAGGGGTTGGGTGGCTGGAAAATAAAAATGACTGTGCCGGGGTGGGCAGCAGTCATTTCATTAGAGCCAAGTATGATATTCCCGCTAGGGCTGAATACTTACCTTTGTCGCGTACCACTTCCCGGCTTTCAATTTCAGCGTTAACTGAACAGGTTCTCTGAATCCAAAATAATCGTCATCATATTTCTGAGTCACATATACTTTTGCACCTGCGAAGTAATGTAGCGGCAATACAAAACCGATATGATGAGAGCTTGAATGGTACTCAAAGCCATCGGATGTCATACCACGTTCAACAGGATTTATTTTGCTGTATACTGAAGGACTCATGTAATTCATATTAGCGTCTCTTTTCATCGCTTCTTCTAAAAGGAGCTTGGTATCATGCAATATCCATGCCCCAAACGCGATGTAGGCAATAACAAATAGAAGAATGAATGAAAGCAGTAATTTTCTCTTTTTCATGGGTACCTCCTTTAAAAAAACCATATTTCTATCGTTCTGTAGAGTATACTACGTGGATTTAACAGTTTATATCTTTTATTGTTGAACACAAAGTACTTTAAGGATGAAGGAGATGGGCAAGTGGATAGTATCCTAGAGAGCCTGTATCACGGCAACTTGCATCCCGATGAAAATATCATACCCAATGACCCGCAGTATTCTATTTTAAGAAAAAGAGTTTCAAGTATGGATTTCGCTTGGGAGTGGGGATTATGGTAGAGGTTTTAACGGGGGAGGAGGAGCTTGCTGGTAGGTTGAGTGGTGTTGGTGATAAGACTTCATGAATAACAAATTAATCGTTATATAAAGGTAAAAAGGAACTAAAGGGTGTTCATGTTTTTGCTGAAGGAGGTGTGACCGGAGACCGCGGGTTTTTGGTAGTTCCTGAATTCAACTTAGAAGCTATAAAGGAAGTTATTCAAGTTACCATTTCAAAATGCGCTGAGGATGACTGGGAAAAAAACTGCATTGTCCATTAATAGACTTTTTCTTTGGGAATATGATGAAACGAAGAATTACAAACAATTTTCAGGGAATTCGCATAATTAATCCTTATCATTTAACATTACCTAATTCCTCGTTATAATATCATACTCCGGCTTTATAACCATAAGTAATGGTGGTTTCAAAGTCCTCATAAAAAAGTATTTCCTCAAAGTCTTTTGGAATAACTTTGTCTAATTCGTCAAGAAGAGCATTTGCAGCAAGTTCAGCTCCTTTATCATTAACCCCTTCGTATCCAATGGCCGGCCCACTCTGACCTTCATAAGCAGTAAATATCCAATGATCCAATGTATTATCTTTAACTTGAATTATATAACAATATGCATCTTCCATATTGGAGGTTTTATAGATGGGTTCTCCAAATAAAGTCACTTAAATCTATGCAAAGTGTTTATCCCCACCTAATTTCCATTGTCACTGAAGAGACTAGTAGTTATTTATGTTTCATTTCATTTATAACTTCAACAGCACTAATTTTCCATTCTATTCCGTCTTGAACTAAGAAAAACTTCAGTTGGCCGGAGTATATCTCTTTCAATACATTTTCGGGACCATATACCATTATTTCAAAACTGGCTAATACTTCAGTAGTATTTAAAGATCGTTTGAGGACATTTAGTTTAACTGATGGAGCGGGAAGACTCTCCTGCTCGCTAAATGCAAGAAATTTAGAGATATTTACAGGATATAAAATAGGGTCACTTTTACTGAACTGAAATTCAGATATGTAATGATTGATTTCGTTTGTTGGAGAACGATACAGAGATATTCCACCCCAAATAATCATACCTGCAACTAAAATCAAGATTAATCTTAAGATATTTTTATTCATCTTCTTTAATCCCCCCGCGAATTAAACTAGCATGAATATTTAGAATATTCACGCTAGTGCAGTATTTATTCCTTCTTATTAACACCTTCCCCCCCATCAATCCACCACCAACACCCGCGGCGACGCACTTCGAATAGATTTAGATGCTGCCCAGCACCCCAAACCTGCGGCAATGACACTCAGGGGAATCATCGCAGTGATACCTCCCCCATTCATAATCAAAGGAACTTGAATAATCCCATAATCGGACAGGATCACGTTCAGCAGTGGCGGGAGGCCTAATAAACCTACAGGAATCCCTACCAGCGCACCGATCCCCGATACGACCAGGATTCCGGTGGTTTCCGACAGACGGATCTGGCGTGAGGTCATGCCGATGGACTTGTAAATGCCGTAGGTTCGGCTCTCTTTTTTCATATTGATCCGGCAAATGCTGTAGATGATCACGAACGTAATGACGATGAACAACAGCGCCATGACGGACACTGGCAGCACGATGATTTTGACCGCCTGGGAGAATACCTCATCCACAAGCGAAGCCTGACTGGCGATGCCGAGTACACTGCCGTACCGCTCTTGCAATTCATTCACGAATGAATCGGTTGAAGTACCCTCATTCAGATTAATAAAAGTGGTGCTCATCTCACTTCCATAATCCGGATTACTCGTTCTGATGACATCGGCGGTAATCCGCCCCGAATTGGACATGTTCGCGATCGCCTGGTAGATTCCGGTGACGGTCAGTGTATGTTCTTCCCCTTCAATATAAATGTCCAGAGAATCCCCTGCTTGGATGCCCAGCGTTCGGGCGACATTCACTCCAACCGAGATTTCATTGGCAGACACAGGGTTGTGACCGTCCACATTCTCATAGCCTATCTCATCATAGTTTCCATCCGCGACCGTCAGTAAGATTCCCATCGTATCCTGCTTCACGGCAGACCCGTCCTTCGGAGGAATCGGCACCACCGCATTGGCATCCCCGTACCGCGAGTAATTCTTAACCCTTGGGTCGGAGAGGACTTCTTCCTGAAGCTGTGCAAAAGTCATTTTGGCTGGATTATCGATTCTGATGGACAGATCGGCCGAATCATACCCCCATTTGGCAATGGTTCCATGGATGGAAGCAATGCTGTATACGAACAGGAACCCAAAGACAAGTACCGCAGTGGACAACGCTGAGATCAGCACAATCAGCAGCGAACCCCGGATATTCTTGGTGACACTCCTTAGCCCGATAATCATCGAGGTGGGAAGAGTGCCTAGCTGCAGAAGCTTTCTTTTCCATGTTCCATTACCCCTGGATTGGTGGGAGTATTCCTTCTCGGACATGCCATAACGAACAGCTTGGGCCGGCTCAACATGGCGCGCCTTATTCGCAAACAGCAGGGTCGAGAGGAAAATTATTGCAACAACAGCAATGCTGGTCCCCACGCCTGTAACTGATAATAGATCATTCATCCCTGATGAACCTGTGTTGAGATAAGCCATGGAACCCGCAACAATGGTGCCGGAGAGGATATTGCTGACCAGCATCCCCGGAATGACCGATACGAGCGCCAGGAAGGTGTATTGCGCAACATAGGCCATAATGACTTTGCGGGACGATAATCCGACAGATTTAATGATCCCTATCGTTCTGTAATTAGAGAGGACGGCATCGGCAATCGTGAATCCCAAGGTGTACAGGGCCACGCAGATCATGACTACAGCCAGAAAAATCATCATAAAGCTGATCACCTGGTTCGCAATCATATAATAGGAAGACAAGCTCTCGAAGTCCTTAACCGACTCCAGGTAGGGGGTCCCGAGAGACTGCTCGAATCTATCCCAGTAGGTCCTATGTTGGCTGTAATCCTCAAATCTTAGTCCGGTCATATACTTATCGCCGCCTGGCAGCAGGGTCATATGCGTGTTATAATCCTCATGATTCAGCCAGATTCTCCCGCTTGTAGCAAAAGGCGAACAGTAGGAAATATCCACAACGACGGCCGCAACGTTCAACCGGATGGTCCCTTCATCTGTCTTGAACTCAACCGAATCGCCCACATGAATATCATTGGAATAAGCCAGCGAGGTGGGAATCCAGGCCGTTCCTGCTTCCGGTGTGCTCTGTTCTTCCCCTTCCACGAACTGCAGCCGGTCCACGGGAAAAGGCCCTTCGGGCGCATCCATCATGAACAAGTCCACATTGGGGATCTCTTTCCCGGCGTGAGACATACTGGACAGATAGCGGTACCGCATCAAATCCGAAGCCGTTACCCCTGACTGCTCCTCCCACCATTTATGTACCTCGACCGGATCGTGGATGCCATTCTCCATCTGCAATATTTGGTGAGCGCCACGGGACTGGTCATGCATACTCCCATACATCCGGTTGGTGTTGTTGAGAACGGACACGGCGGTCGAGAGGAGCAGAGCTGCCAGCATGATGATGATCGCAATGAAGCTGTTTTGCACTTTTTTGTGCTTCAGATTCGTCCAGCATAGTTTCCATACCGCATACATCCGCTACCTCTCCTCCCCTGACATGAACATGAAAATTTGGTTTTCTCTCGCTTTCAACTGATCCGGTGCGTATTTGCCAAGCTCCAGAATCCCGTCGATCGTGCCATCTTTGACCAGGATTAACCGGTCCGCTCTGCACGCAGCCTGGATATCATGCGTCACCATAAGGATCGATTGATCATTCTGGTTCATCTCCGTCAACAGATCCAGAATCACTGCGCCTTGCTCCTGGCTTAATGCCCCTGTAGGCTCATCCGCAAAAATCACCTCCGGCGAATTGATGAGCGCCCTGGCAATCGCCGCTCTCTGCTGTTGTCCTCCAGATACCTGGGACGGCAGGCGTCCGGCTTGTGCCCCGATCCCCATCTGGTGCAGCAGGCTTAATGCCTGCTCGTTCACCCCGCTTGCGCTGCGGCCAGCCACGTATCCCGGGAAAGCCACATTCTCCAGCAAGGTGAAATCAGGAACCAGATTGATCGATTGATACACATAGCCGATTTTGTTGGACCGGAAATCCGTAAGCTCTTTCTCTGTGTATGCATCGATTCGCTGTCCCTTGAACATCACTTCTCCGGAAGTAATCCCGTCAAGGCCGCTGAGGAGGTATAGCAACGTAGATTTGCCTGAGCCCGAGCTGCCCATAATCACCGTAAAGTCACCTTTGTATACTTCGAGATTAATGCTTTTAGCTGCGAGAAACTGTTCATTGCCTGAGGAGTAGATTTTGCATAGATCAACAGTCTTGATTAAGACTTCTTTGCCGGGAATCTGTGTTATCAAGGGGTCGCCTCCTAAAATCAATCTTATTCTTCTTTCTGATCTTCGCCTGAATGTTCAATCTTAAGATCGCCGGTGTCAGAGATAAGCTTGACGAGCGGCCCGCCCTCACCGATAGTACCATCCTGATAACCCGGCAGCGTCACCTGAACGGTTCCAGAATCCGCAGAGAATTGGGTACGGAGCGCCTGAGGCGCTTCAGCGGTCTGTATGGTAATATCTCCAGTATCCGAGGTGGCATGGATATCTTGACGGATGCGCTCAAGCGAGGCCGTGATTTCACCAGTATCCGTCTCCGCATGAATGATCCCCTCCTCTATATCCAGCTTGATAGAACCCGTGTCACTTATTGCCCGATATTCCTTCGCCAGGACGGGGCCGACATCAATTTTTCCCGTGTCCGTTACCACCTCAAGCTGGTCTAGCCGGGTTGCAGGAATCCCTACCGTGAGCTTAAGATCCGTATAGATATCCCAAAAGCGGAATCGGCTGTCCTGAACAACCTCAATGCTGGTCTGTCCCTGATCCTGAGTAATATTCAGCCGGTAATCCTTAAGGAGCGACTTGGTCGTCTTTCCTCCTAAGGTTGCCTTGATTTCATCTCCCTGAATAGGAACCACATCCACCGTCCCCGTCTCTGCATGGATAAGGAGTTTTGTGGTCTTGTCCATCCGGACAGGTTGTTCAACCGATAGCTCAACCAAATTGAATGGTGAATTGCCTAACAGATACAGCACTACATTTCCAATGACTCCGACAGCAATTAATAGAAGGGCAAGTCTGGTTACGTTCCGGAATCTATTTTTCAAAAGAGGTCACATCCTTTTTGATGACTGTCATATTATATTTCAGGTACCGGAGCACAAGATGGTAATACACCCGGGTGAACTTTAGTGCTCCGATGACGATCAGAAGCCCCCCGCCGGCCAAAACAAGCATCAGAAAAATACCATTGAAGATAAGCATGGCCGACTGATACTGAATTATTAATATAACCGGAGAGAGGATCAAGAAAAATCCAAAGCCGAATACCCCGGCCAAGATCGCCAAAGAGGCGACAAAAGGCAGCAGAACAATAACTAAGTTGAATAATCCCAAACTAACCGTTGCCTTAACCGCTCTCGTTACGTTTAAGAGCGTTGGGGCTTTGTCCGCTTTTTCAATTTGCGACTGGGTCAGTAATTCACGGGCGATCAACCGGGGATGACCCAGCTTGGTGATCACCTCTGCTTCAGACCGCCCGCTTAACCGGGCATACTCGAAATGCTCCTTGAACTCCCCCATAAGATCAGCACATTCCTCAGGAGGAAGCAGCTTCAGATACCGTGCCAATTCATTCAGATAGGCCTCTTTATTCAATCTGATCCCCCCCAATGATCTCCTGCACTCCTATGGCAAAAGCATTCCATTCCTCAATCATGTCGTTCATGACTCTCCTTCCCTCATCGGTAATCTTATAGTACTTCCGGGGCGGCCCCTCACCCGATTCAGATAAATAGGTGGAAAATAATCCATCCGCCGCCAGCCTTCTTAACAACGGATAGATGGTGCCCTCGGCTATGGCGAATTTCTGCGAGATCTGCTCCACCAGCTCATATCCGTAACGGTCTTTCTGCGATGTTAAAACAAGAACACAAAGCTCCAGCACACCCTTCTTGAACTGAACATTCAATACTTATCACCACGCTTTATTTAGTACTGTGCAATAAACAGTAGTTACTAATACAAAGATTACCATCTGCTACTGTTTAATGCAAGGTAGTTGGAGGTAATAGTTGTATTTCACGTTTACTCATGATTTTCTCACTCCTTAACATTAGTCCTTCAGATGTAACTGGCGGAGATCAATTCTATGCTACTGTCGGGACTGCTCAAGGCTATTGTAATGATTGCGTTCATATCCATTCTCATCGTTTATCTCTCGTTACAATGGGCTTATTTCATTATGAATTTTGTGTGCTATGGGCATATGCCGTGATGGATATGGGTTGTAGTCCATAGACTGTTGACGAGATAGTATTTGAGGAGGTTTACCCATGGAAACGAATTATCAACAAGTTGCCTGGAATTGTAGCAACAAATGCCGCAAGCAATTATGGTCTAGCCTATTGATCCCTACGTAGTCGAAACCTTAATGTCTGTAAAAGGTAAGCAGGTGGTGCTCGAAACCACTCGCGGTAGGATTAGCGGCTGCTTGTTCCGTTCCTTACCATTCCACCGAGGCTGAACCTCCCTGCAAGCTTAACACCCTTCACTATGCATCGTCGTTCAAGGTCTTAAGGATATCGTCATTGGTAAAGAGCGCTTCAGGTATGGTCCACCGCACTACCTTGTAGCCTCTATGGATTTGCCGATCATTGCCGAAGTGCTGGAAGCATCCCCCGATCTGCATCGGTTGTATGGGCTTTGGAGATCCCCTCAGTGGTTACCCTGGCTGGGCGCTGGGCGAGGAAGGCAGCCGCCTTGTGATCAGACACGCACTTGAGGGAGGGATCAACTTCTTCGATACCGCTAATTTGTATTCGCACGGAACCAGCGAGGAAAGCGTCGGCAGGGCGCGCAAGGATTATGCTACACGGGAGAACGTCGTCATTGCCACCAAACTGGGTGCTCCCATGCGTTCAGGACCTAATTCATTCGGGCTCTCACGCAAGGCGATTATGACGGAAATTCACCACAGCTTGAGACGTCTTGGAACGGATTATATCAACCTGTACCAGATTCATGGGGCTGACCCTTTTACCCCGTGGGAAGAGACGCTTGAAGCCCTCCATGATCTCGTAAAAATGGGCAAAGTGCGCTATTGGGGCGCTTCCACCATGAGAACTTGGCAGTTCGCAAAGGCCCTTCATCTCCAGAAAGCAAACGGTTGGGCCCGCTTCATCTCCATGCAACACAACTACAACTTGATTGCACGCGAAGAAGAGAACGAGATGATCCCGCTCTGTGCCGACGAAGAAGCTGAGCGGCTGGAAGCCGCATACACCCCTCGTATCGACGTAAATGTCAAAAATCCCGACCCGAAATCGATAGCCCGCATGGCAGCTACCGTTGGGCATGAGGTTGCGATTCCGGGTGGTTTGAAGTGAATTGAACGGAGTAAGAGGCCCATGCGGGGTTGCATGGGCCTCTTGCTTTTTCGATCACGGTCTTCTTCGTTGCCTCATACGTAAGGTTGCTGTTGTTATTCATGGCAGCCGGGGCGGCCATTGCAGACATTGGAGCAAGTATCGTCAGCATGAGCCACCTTGTCGTATTTCATCGTTATTCCCCTTCCTTCCATTACCCTTTCACACCGGACATCGTAATGCCCTGAATGTAATAGCGCTGCAGGAACAGAAACAGGATCAGGATCGGAACCGTGGAAATGGTGCTTGCGGCAAGAATCTTGGACCAATCTGTTCCTTCCACCGAGGAGAACGTGGCAATGGCTACCTGAATCATCTGTTTCTTTTCGTCATTGATAACGATTAGAGGCCACAGATAGGAATCCCAGTTGCCAAGAAAGGTCATCAGCGCAAGAGTGATCATCGGCGGGACAGCCGCAGGCAAGACAATACTGGAGAAAGTCCGGGACATCGAGGCTCCGTCGATTTTGGCCGCCTCCAGAATCTCATCCGGAATCTCCGCGAAGAACTGCCGCAGCAGAAAGATTCCGAACACAGACAGCATCGAAGGAATCACCAGCGCCTTATAGGAGTTAAGCCAGCCGAAATAATTCATCAGCAGATAGTTCGGGACCAGCGTTACTTCACCGGGAATAATCATCGCCGACATGAACAGGGCGAAGACAACCGCTTTGCCACGGAAACGCAGCTTGGCAAAAGCAAACGCAGACATCGAATTCACTAACAGCACCAGCAGGGTTACAATCCCTGCCACAAACAGTGTATTAGCGATATAGCGGAGAAAAGGGTTGCCCTCACTGAAGATAACCTCTTTGAAGTTAGCCAGCGTTGGCTGAACAGGAACGAACAAATGAATATTCAGACTGGAGGAGTACTTGAATAATTCCTCATAAGGGCGTAGTGAACCCGAGATCATCCAGAGGATCGGGATAATTGAAATGACAGCCAGAACGGTCATCACCGTATACTTGGCAATGCTTGCAAAGCGGTTCATGTGGATTCCTCCTAGTAGTTTTACGAAACAGCCGCTTCCTTAAAATTCCTCTGCAGCAAAATGGACTACAGAAGCGTCTCCATTAATGTTCCGCGTTCCGGAACAGTCTCATTTGCACGAGCGAGATGGCGAGAACAATCGCGAACAGAATAAAGGCGGCAGCGGTGCCGTAGCCCATCTGCATCTGCTGGAAGGCCATTTTATAGATATAATAGACTGCGGTTTCGGTAGCCCCGTTGGGTCCTCCACTGGTCAATACAAACACAAGGCCGGACAGCTTAATGGCATCAATGGTCGTCATAATCACCACGAAGGCCGTGGTACGGTTCAGCAAAGGAAGCGTAATGCGGAAGAACTGCTGAACTTTGGTAGCACCGTCTACCCGGGCCGCCTCGTATAAATCTTGCGGAATGTTGTTCAGTCCGGCCAGGAAGATAATCATGAAAAAACCTACGCCTTTCCATATTCCCAGCATGATCACGCCGTTCATCGCCGTATCCGGGTTGGACAGGAAATTGGTAGTGGGCAGATGAAGTGTCTTCAGCACATTGTTCAGAATCCCGAATTCCTTGTTGTAGATCAGTTTGAACACCGTTGCGGCCACAGCCGTAGAAATGACTACCGGAATGAAATAGAGTGTGCGGAACAGACCGGTAAGCTTGAACTTTTTCTGGATTAATAGTGCCAAGCCCAGTGAAATCGCGGTCTGAATCGGAATCACTACGATGGCAAAATGAAACGAATGCCTGAGACTGGCCAGAAAATCCCTGTCCGTCATCAGAGACTTGTAATTGTCCAGCCCGATGAAGCTGCGGGTCGATCCTACCAGGTTATAATTCTGAAAGCTGATCACAAAGGCTTGCAGCATCGGATAGAACACAAAGATGAGCAGCAAAGCAAAGGAAGGCAGCACGAACCACCAGGCGGTTATTTCTTCTCCCCGCAGAAACCGGCGGGGCTTTTTGCTGGATGGGGCAGTTTTGGAGGCAGACTCAGCTGCCGCTGTAACGCTTGTCATGATCTTTTCACTCCATTTCAATCCGGTTTATAGACGTACACGTTCATTACGGTATATATTTGCCCACCCGGGGCAAGAGCTTTAATCTCCGTCTGGCCTTCCTTCAGCCCCTTTACGACAGCGGTTGTTCCGGAACGGCTCTCCACCTGTGCAACGGCCTCATCACTCGACACCCAAGTAAGCTCCTGGGGAGCTGCTAGCGGAACGACCGCCGCTGCCGCTTCCGTAGTGCCGCCAAGCGGAACATCGACACTAGATTGGCTAAGCAGGACGCGAAGCGGTTCCGAGCTATCCGGATCCTCATTCCGCCATACACTGGCCATCGGATAAAAGACGGCCTTGTCCAGCGTCACGTCCCCTTGTTTCACATACAGCTCCAACCCATTGCTGGTAGCCTCCGGGAAAAGAATACTGGAAATCACAGTCTCACCGTCTGCGCCGAACACCTCCAGCGTCGATTCATCCACATAGATATGCAGCCTGACTTTACCGTTCACCGCTCTTAAGGGCGCCTGGACTGTTTCAGCAAACCCGGCTTCAAATGAACTGTCGCCTGATTGGGTTCGATCCACCGTTAGCGTTGAATTAGCGTTGTTATACGATATATTGGTCTCCTGATCTGCACCTTTTCTCAATTTGATTCCGAATTCCGCCTCCCCCTTCACGGTGAACTCGGTATCAAGTTCATAGGAGGTCCCGTGCAGACCGGCCAGTGGATTGCTGCCTGGCTCTAGCCGCTGGGATTCCACCTTGACCGCTTGGCCACGCAAAGCTTCCAGCTCTTGCACCGGCTGCTGGACGAGGCGTAATCCCTCACCGGGAATCTCGCGCAGCTTCAGCTCCCGTGGCAGCGACAAATTCCCTTTCCACGGAGCGCTTGGCATCGAGAACGGATAGCGCCAATTGGACATCCAGCCGGCATAGATCCGGCGGCCGTCACTCTCCGGAATATCCGAGTAGGACACTGCGGCGTAGAAGTCTTTTCCGTAATCGGTCCACAGCACTTTGGAGGGCTCATTCTCGTTCTTGAATGTCTGTCCGTCAAAGCTGCCGATGAAATATTGCGCCGCCGAGCCACGGGTTGAGCTGTTATTGCCGATGCTGAGCGCCAGCACCCACCGGGTCTCCTTACTGCCTTCCACGGGAAGCTCAAACAGATCCGGACATTCCCAGACGGCGGCATGCGAGCCCTGATCGGCGCCGAATTCGCTGGTCATCTGCCAGGTCTTCAGGTCTGGAGAGGAATAGAATCTCACCCGGTTGTCCACCGAGACAACCATCACCCAAGCGTGCGAAGGCTCATGCCAGAACACCTTGGGATCTCTGAAATCCTTGAGTCCCGGATTAGGAATCACGGGATTGCCCTCATATTTGATCCAGGTGCGTCCTTTATCAGAACTGTACGCCAGGCTCTGCGACTGCATTCCCCCTTTGAAATGGGTGAAGATCGCAACCAGTCCCGCTTCACCGCCAAAAAAACCGCTCGTATCCTTCCAGTCCACCACGGCGCTGCCTGACCAAATCTCCCCGAGCGAATCGCGCAGGAGCGCTACCGGCAGATGCTGCCAATGAATCAGATCCGTGCTGACGGCGTGACCCCACTGGCCGCTGTTCTGGTAGAACTGGTGATATTCACCTTCGAAATATACCATTCCGTTCGGATCGCTCATATTCCCGCTTTCCGGCGACAGATGATACTGCGGGCGGTATAGCTCCGTGTAGTAATTGGGATCATCAGAAAACTGGAAGACGGCAGGTGCAGTAGTAGAGATGGCATTGGACGGAGTTGTAGAAGTATTGCTTCTATGATTGCCGTTGCCGCCAATAGTGCACCCTGCGATAACCAGCAGTACTACAGCCGCACACGCCAGTTTGCTTATAGTTTTGCTCCTTTTATGCGCTTGCTTCTCCCCGGAAACATTCATGCTGCATACTCCTATTCCTTGTTTAGTTGACACTATTGTAGCTGATCGGCCAGAGAAATTATTTCAATATGATCGGCTCAGAAGTTGTGATGTTCTCAGGGTTGATTCTTCAAATACCATTCACGGTATTCCTTGGGGCTTTTGCCGCTGTTTTTCTTGAAAGAGGTACTGAAATAGCTGGAACTGGAATAGCCGACAAGCATGGCGATATCAGTCAGCTTCAGTTCGTTCTCTTGCAAAAGCTGCTCCGCCTTGGTCATTCTCAGCTTGGTGACATAGTCGCTGAACGTAATGCCCACATGCTGCTTGAACAGCCCGGATAAATAGGTCTCATTCAGATGAAACATTTCAGCAAGAGAAGAGAGCGCCAGCTCGTAGGAGAAGTTCTCCTCCACGTATTTCCTGACCGCTTCGACCATATGCTGTCCGCTGGAGAAGCGGAGCTTCTTCACTTCGCCCATGACAAGCTGCGCCAGCTCATCGATCTGCCCCCGCACGCCTTCACGCGACTGGTAATCGGCAATGGTCATCTGACAGTTCCACAAATACTTTTGCAGGGCGGAGCCGCCGAGCTCGAACTTTTTGGCGATGGAGCTGAACATCAGCAGCATCCGCAGGGCCAGAAAGGTAAAAGCAAACATCGGCGTATCTCTGTCGCTACTGAAAATGGTGTCAAGCTGCTGGCGGAAGGTGCTCATGTCCAAATTCTCAATCGCCTGCACCAGCTTCCGCTCCACCTCCGGGGTAAAAGCCTGCGTAAGCTCCATCACCCGGCTCCGTTCGCCCTCTTCATCTTTATACACGGTGCTTTGACTCCAGGACAGCATGCATGAAGCATAACCGTTCTTCAGCCGCTTGAGTCCCTCCACTTCCTCGCCAATTCCCGTCACACATTCCAGCTTCAGGTAACTGGCGATGTTTCGTTTCAGTTCTTCTACGAACCTGTCCGTTCGATCGGTATGCTCCGGCCCCGGCTTCATAATAACCAGAAAATACATCATCGCGGAATTGGCGACATCGCTGAATGGATAGATTCCTTCCCGCTTGGCAGCCGTCTCCCGGCATAACATCTGAAAAGCCAAATTGAGCAGATCCCGGCGCTCCTGCCGGTCCGCCATCCGCCCTGCCGGCACTCTCATCTCCACAGCGACAAACTGCAGCTTCAGATCATCCGCCGTCAGCGGGGTCAGCTGGAGCTGCTGCAGCCGTTCCTTGATCGCCGCCAAGCTGTACCACTCGTCCTTGACCATTTGCAGCAAAAAATTCTCCTGCAGCAGCCGCAGCTGCTCATTTTTCTGCAGCAGATCCTGCCTTGAGGCCTGCAGTTTTTGTTGCTCTTGTCTAATTTCTTCACCCAGCTTGCCAAGCAGCTCATTCAGTTCTGCGCGGGCTACCGGCTTCAGCAAATAATCCTTCACTCCAAGCTGTATGGCCGATTTCAGATAATCAAAGTCAGAGTATCCCGACAGCACAACCGTCCTAAGCAGCGGATACTTCGTTTTGCAGATACGGATAAATTCAATGCCGTCCATCTGCGGCATACGGATATCGGAGATGACGAGCTGCGGCAGCGGTCCCTGCTCCAGCAGCTGCAGCGCTTCATTGCCGCTTGAGGCCTCCGAGACGACCCGGAATCCGGCGGCTTCCCAATCGATTTTAGCTTTGATACTGTTGCGGACCCCCTTCTCATCATCCACCAGCATAATATCATACATAATAATCACCTCTCTATCAGCGGCAGCTTCAGTGTAATGGTTGTTCCTGTATTTAGCTTCGAATCAAGCACGGCTTCAAACTGCCCGCCGTAATACAGACGGCAGCGGGAGAGTACATTGCGCAGTCCGATGCTGTCCCCTTTATGATTTAAGATTCCCACACTGTCCCTAAGCTCCGTATCGGCAAGAATGCTGGCGATCAGTTCCGGTGTCATTCCTGAACCGTTATCCTGGATCTGCAGGTGCAGGCGCTCTCCACACACGCTGGAGGTGATCGCCACCTCGGCGATTCCCCCTTTTTCCAGGCTGTACTTCACCGCATTTTCTACCAGCGGCTGCAGAATGAACTTGGCGATGAGCAGCTGATCCGCGGCAGAATCCTGCCGGACCTCCACCATCAAATGATCCTCATGCCGCAGCTTTAGGAGGAACAGGTAGTCACGGATATAGCCAAGCTCCTCGCTGACTTGAACCAGATCCGTATCGAGACTCAGCGAATACCGCATCATTTTACCCAGTGCTTCCGTGGCGTCCATGACCAGATCCTCCCGCTTCATCGCCGCCAGACCGCTGATGATCTCCAGTGTATTGTTGTAAAAATGTGGATTGATCTGCAGCAGGAGCGCTTTGTATTCGGCATTTTTCCGGCGTAGATTGGTCTCGAATTCCGTCTCGATCAGATACTTCAGCTGATGGGTCATCTGCTCAAATACACCCGCCGCATAATCCACTTCGCTCTGCCGCGATCTAACCTTGGGCATATCCTTCAACGCCAGCTCAAATTGCCCGTTTTTGACATGCCGCATGGCCCGGGCCATGGCACTTAATGGCTTCGTTATGCCGGTAGAGAGCCACAGCGCCACAATAATGACAAGGAGCAGCAGCACAAAGCTGGCAAGGAGCAGCGTTTCTTTGAGCTTGGTGATGGTGGCATACAGCTCCGCCTCCGGCACCTCGCCGACGATCAGCCAGTTCTGTGCAGGCAGCCTGCGGTAAAAGAACAGATAGTCGGTCCCCCCTTGGTGAAGCGGGAAAATCCCGCTGGTCTGTCCTCCACTTTGTTTCTGCACAGTAGCAAGCCCGTCTCTAAGCAGCCCCTCAGCCCCTCTCAGATCCTGATTGAGTACACTCAGGCCATCAGCCGTCAGCAGGAAGGCTTTGCCGCTTTTGCCGAAGCTGATTTTATCCAAATCCTGGCGCAGCAGCACCGTAGGATAATTAAGTTTGATTACTCCGACATCCTTAAAGGACTGGAGCTGCACCAAAGGAAGCACAAGGCTATTGATTTCGCGCGAACGTATGCTGTCGTCGGCCTGATCCTTGTCCTTATGAGCCTGCGTCCAGCGTACGTCCTGCTCCATAAACTGGCTGTACCAGTCGCTCTTCAAGTAGCCCAGGTCCTGTGTCCATAACCCGCCCTTTCCGTCCGCAAAGGTGGAAATGGAAATCACATTCGAATTATTGATCGCATAAGAGGATAACAGCTCCCGCAGCTTTTGCTTGGCCAGATACTTTTCCCCATTAGTGCTCTCATCGTTCAGGTCGGCGGTTATCCATTCCTGGGTGATGTCGCTGCTCAGCACCTGGTTGCCCATATCCTCAATCTGCGTCAGCAGCGTGCTGACATGGGAGGCAAATTGGTCTATGGTTTGCAGCGTGGAAGTCTGGGTAGATTTACGGATCTGCTCCGACGATTCCTTGCTGAGGATGAAGACAACCGCCGTAATCGGAAGGATCAGCAGGACCGAAAAAGCCCACATCAATCTGCTGCGTAACGAGTAGAACATGACAACCGCGCCCCTTGCTATCATTATGGTCCAAAAATTCAAAATAACCCCACAACGTAAAGCTGAATTTTAAAGCTTCTTGAAGCTGAAAGAAGAAACAGCTTTACCGCCCTTTTGATAAAGGGCGGCTGCCGTTTCTGTAATGTTTGGAGATTTTATTATTTTTTCGGCAGATCTGCATATGCCTTGTCAATCTTTTTGATGGCGTCGGCAATGGCTGCATCCGCGTTGCGTCCGGCGATGGTCACTTCCTCAATCATCTTGTTTACCGCTTCGGACATTTGAGGGAAGACCGGTGTAATCGGACGCGGTCTGCCGAATTTCTGATTCTGTACGACGAAGATATTCTTCGGATATTGACCCAGCTCAGGGAACTCGTTGGCTACTGAATAGCGGGCCGGAATATCTTTTGTGATGGAGCAATAGGTCTTAGCCCCTTCAGAACCCGTCACCCAGTTTACAAACTGCCAGGCAGCTTCAGCATTCTTACTCTTCGAGGAAATGGCCAGCGACCAGCTTCCGTTCGCGACAGCCTGCTGGGTTTCCTTCGGAAGCGGCGCGATATCATAATCTTCGCCTAATTTGAAATTAGGGAACTTGTCAGCATAATTGCCCAGTGACCAGGAGCCGTCAACCGTCATCGCCAGCTGGCTGTTCGGGAACGGATCTGGCGGGTATTCGAGAGAGGACACTTTATCTTTATTATACAGGTCGGAGAAGAATTGCAACGCCTTTTTGGTCTCCGGCTTATCCAGGTAGCCTTTGGAGGTTGTTCCATCCGGGCTCATGATCTCGCCGCCAAACTGCCAAATAATCGGATATTTAAAGTATGCTGCTGTTCCTGCATTACCGAAGCCCTGCGCCGGGTCAATGCCGTACACGCCTTTGGCCGGGTCGTTAAGCTTTTTAGCTGCATCCAGCACCTGATCCCAAGTCCAAGGCTCTTCCGGGTTCTTGGAGGGAAGAGGGATTCCCTTCGCTTCGAACATTTTTTTGTTATAAAAAAGAGCAATGGAGGATTCAGTGAGCGGAGCCATGTAAATTTCATTATTATAGGTATACGTGGCAATGGTCGATTCCGGAATATCCTCCAGGTTACCGTCCTTCTTGAAAAAGGCGGTCAGCGGCTGTAAAGCACCCGCCTGGGCGTAAGAAGCCATATTCGGGCCGTCGACGGCCATAATATCAGGGGGACTGCCCGAAGCAATGGATGTTCTCAGCTTGGTATCGTAATCGGCATACGGAATTGGACTCATCTCAACCTTGATATTTGGATGCGCTTCATTAAACGAGGTCACCAGCTTGTCATAGGCTGAATTCTCGGCGTCATTGCCCGAGTTTCTCCAGAACGTGAGCGACACCTTCTCTTCTTTGGGTGCCGACGAACTTCCCGCCTCCGGCTGCGCGTTTTCCCCTTTGCTTCCACATCCGGCGAGCAGTCCGCATGCCAACATTGCGCTTAGTACCACTTTACTCTTACTGTTCAATAATGCCCTCCCCTTTCATCTACTGTCTGCGCTTACAATTGAATATTATCAAACCTGCCCGATGATAAAATTCATTATTCTCTGCACTCAACTTTCAAAATGTTCGGTATTTCTATCAAAAGCAATCACTTTTCATCATATGTTCTTCTCTATACTGGCCGGGACTTACACCCACAACCTTCTTGAATACCTGGCAGAAATACCGCTGGTTATCATAGCCGACACTTTGGGATATTTTGAAGATTTTGAAGCTGCTTTCTCTCAGCATCTTTTTCGCTGTCTGAATGCGCAGCAAAGTGATATATTCCAGAATGGTCTGTCCGGTCGACTTGGAATACAAGTTGCTTACATAGGAGGAATTGAGCCCGAACCGTTCGGCCAATTGATCCAGCCCGATATTTTCATGGTAATGGGCTTCAAGATACGCTTTGATTTCCTGAACCACTTTTTCCTTCATGGTAGTCTTAGTTACACTCAAATAGAATTGCACACTCTTCGCTAAATCCTGCAACTGTTGCTGCAAAGACGCCCAGTCCGTCGTGTCCAGTATCCTGTCCATCAGCTGCGGGCGGGCGCCGATCACTTTCTCAATCTTAATTCCATAGTCCTGTTCAATCAGATCGAGCATCTTGTTCCCCCACTCTATGCCTGCCTTCTTAAGCAGAACAGGAGCCATCAGCCGACCCGTCCCCCATTCCATCCAGCGTTCAAGCATCTCCTCGAATTCTTTCTGTTCGTAACGGACGAAGGACTGGAGGTAGTCAGACCACTCGCTCAGCCACTTCCAGGATATGCGGGTAATCTCCTCTAAGCGGCTTCCCTCCATAACCGGAACCCCAAAGAACACCCCCATTTCACATGCCTTGTCAGCGGCCACAAAAGAGAGATTTGCATCTATAATTCCAGCTACAACCGGCCCCAGTCCAAACGACAATGAAATATCGTCCGCTGAGCTGTCATTCGAGAAGGCTTCGGCTGCAGCCAGCACAATTTCTGTTAACGGCTCATTGTCCTCCATGGCCGCCATACACAATAAGATGACTTTCTGCTGCTCGTAGAGCAGGTCCACAACGATTCCGCGATTCGTCAAAAAGCTGAGGAGCGCATCCGTAGCGCCATTATTCTTCATTCGTTCAAGCCACAGCGTCTGCGTACTTCCAATCACGAGGACCGCAAACTGGTTATACCGTTCGTAGGGCGTCTGATCGAACGATGGGCGTTTGGCATGGACGATTAGATCTGTAAACGCCGCCCGGTTCAAGGCTGCCACATTCCGAAGCTCAGGGCGATTCTCCGTGGCATCCGCATTACGCTCCAGACGCTTGAGCGCTCTTGAGACAGTCTTGGCTACTTCCTCCAGCTCTGCCGGCTTGATCAGATAATCCACAGCCTCCAGCTTGATGGCTTCTTTGGCATATTCGAACTCGGAATACCCGCTAATGATGATACATTCCGCCTTACGGCCTTTCTCCTTCAAGGCACGGATCAGCTCCAGCCCATTCAGGCCGGGCATCCGAATATCTGTCAGCACAATGTCCGGATCGGACTGAAGAATCCGTTCCAGGGCTTGCTTGCCGTTAGTTGCCGTCCCTACGATCCCTATACCATACGCGTTCCAGTCGATCACAGCCGACAATGTCTCCACCACCAGCTGTTCATCATCCGCTATAAACAGTTTATACATGATGTAATCCCACCTTCATAGCCGGTCTTCATCCATGATTCCGATCCTTACGGTAACTTTGGTTCCGGTGCCTGGAATGCTGTCGATGCGCAGCCCGTGGTTCTGGCCATAATGCAATTGAATCCTCTCCTGGATGTTCCTTAATGCATATCCCTTAGGCTGCGTAACCGCAGGATCAAAGCCTACGCCGTCATCCTCGACTTCGAATACAAGCGTCTCTCCTTCGATACGTCCCCGAATGTAAATATTCCCTTGGCTCTCCTTCAGCTCGATTCCATGAAAAATCGCATTCTCCACCAGCGGCTGTATCAGGAGCTTAAGCATACGGATATGCCCAATTTCCGGTTCAAGCTCAATGGTCACCTCGAACTTTCCGTTATAGCGGATATTTTGAATCTCCAAGTAATTTTTCACCTGGTCGATCTCATTGCGGACAGTGGTAATATAGTCCCCGTTATTCAAGCTTAACTTAAACATGTTAGACAGCGACATGACCATTTTCGAGATGTTTTTGGCACCGATTCGTTCGGCCATCAGATAGATGGAATTCAGCGTATTGTACAGGAAGTGAGGGTTGATTTGACTTTGCAGCGCGTGCAGCTCTGCTTCCCGCTCCTTCAGCCTGGCTTCTATTAATTTGTCCGATAATTCAGAGTTGGTGCGGAAGGTCCTTAAGAACTGATTGCCTATTTTCCCGATTTCATCTTCCTCCTGAAAGAGGATTCCTTCGATCCTCTCCCGTTTGGCCGCTTTTCTGGCAACAGAGGAGAGTAAAGTCAATTGCTTCGTGATACGCTTCGAGATTAAATACGAACCATAAGCAGCCAGCAGGAAAGCCACCATTGTCAGTGTTAGCGTAATATTACGTATCCAGACAATTTCCGAATTGATATTAGAATAAGGGATCATGCTGACGACTTTCCACCGGGTTACCGGATTGGTATCGAAGGTGATGACATACCGTTCTCCGCCCATCGTTTCGATGCGGGTGCCTCGTTCGGGCAAACCGTAGAGCAGATTCATTTCTTTGGGAGGAAGCTGCTTCAGGCCGGCTGTGCGGGAGTTATAATAAATGACTTTATTTTGCTCCAGGATCATCAAATTCCCGTTTTCCGCATTGGAAATGTTTCGAAACATCTCATCGAAGACCCGCCTGTCGATTGAAATGATTAACATGCCGATCGGTTCGAGCGTCTCCAGGTTGTTTAACTGTTTACCATACAGCAGCAGGTTCGGAGTGTCCTTGACCAGCCGGACTTCATCGCTGTTCAGCCACAAGCCCCGCCCGCCCATATCTCCCACCTGTTGATACCATTTCGTCCGTGAGACTGCCTGATAGATATTGTCGTACGTTAACCTGTCCCATTGGTTTGTGGTAATCAGTTCCCTTTGCCCGCTGCCCACGTAAACGTAACGTATATAGGATTTGTTGTTGGTAATATTGACGATCAGACTGCGGGTCGCATTTTGAAGGTCATAGATCTCCTTGAAATCATTCTTGCTATAGGCAAGGAAATTCTGAACGTCACGGGAGGACAACATCAGCTTCGAGATCGCCTCCACATCGTTCACGAACGTCTGGATATTCCAATTGATGGAGCCCAGCAGATTGGAGGTGGTGTCGGACATCTTGTTTTCGATCACTTTGCTTACATAGACGAAGGTTAAGGAAGCAATCAGCACAAGCGGCAGCAAGGAACAGGCGATGGACAGTATAATGATTTTGCTGCGGATGCTGATCGACAGGAACAGCCGGTGTATTTTCATGAGATCCCCCTGACCCTGCAAAGTTGCAGCCTGGTACTTTCAGTATACCCTCTGGCCAAGGGATACGGGAGATCAACCTTTCGTTGCTCCTGCGGTCATGCCGGAAATAACGCTCTTGTTGAACATGAAATAGACCACCATCGTCGGAATGGTCGTGATGCTGATGGCAGCAAAGGTCGCTCCCCAATCCGTTAAACCGTACTGCCCGATATAATCCATTAAGCCAACTGGAATGGTCCGTGATTTCAGATCATGAATAAACGTATTGGCGAATATAAATTCATTCCAGACGAATATCAGATTCATAACGACAACTGTGACGATCGTATTCCGGGATAGTGGGAAAATCATACGCCAGAACACCTGATACACACCACAGCCATCCATTACAGCGGCCTCCATGATCTCATTCGAAATGTATTTATAGAAGCTCACGAACAGATAAATCGAGATCGGCAGGGCAAAACCTACTTGGGGCAAAATAAGAGAAGCGAGCGTATTGATGATTCCTATTTTGTTATAAAGAATGAACAGCGGGATGAGCACGACCTGAATCGGGATCATAATGCCGCACAGAAATAAGAACAGCACACTTTGACTCCATTTAAAGGACATCTTCTCGATCACGAAAGCAGCCATGGCACTGAATAAGATCACAAGCACGATGGTCGTCATGGCGACTATGATACTATTGGAAAAATAAGTCCCCAGGTTCCCTTTGCTCCACACATTGAAATAATTATCGAAGGTGTATTGGCTTGGCAGGCTGAGCGGATTATCCCCTGAGAAATCGTTAGGACCCTTAAAACTGGAGATGAACACCCAAACCAGCGGATACACTTGAATGACAAGCAGCGCAAAGGAAACAACTAGAAGGACCGCCTTGGAATATCCAGAAATTTTCATCATCAGGTCTCCTTACTGTCCATCATCCGTCTGATAAAGGCAACTGCAATGAGGCTTTCAATGACGATAAATACAGCCATCGCGCTGCCATAGCCGAAGTCCAGACTGGAGAATGCGGTTTTATACATATAGGTCGGCAGCAATTCGGTTACGCGGCCGGGTCCCCCGTTCGTCATGATATACGGGATGTCGAACCCTTTCAGCGCCCCTGTAGTCGCCATAATAATTGAGACCATCAGAACCGGCTTAATCAGCGGCATTTTGATCGAACGAAACAGCTTCCACGAAGAAGCTCCGTCTATTCTGGCCGCCTCCTCGATATCGGCAGGAATGGAGATCAACGCACTATACAGGATAATCATATAAAGACCGATATAACGCCAGCCTTCAGGTACCGATACCGCACTCAGAGCCCAATTGAGGTCGGACAGCCAAGGCTTGCTCCAGTCGCCAAGACCGATCTGCTGCAGGCAATAGTTCAGGATTCCGACCGGCTCGAACGAATACACATTTTGGAACAACTGGGCTATCGCTACTGAGGTGATGATGGCAGGGGCAAAATATAAGGTTTTGAACAACTCTCTCCCTTTGGTGATGCTGGTCAGCAGGATGGCAACCAGCAAACCGAGCAACACCTGCATGGCTACAATAATGGAGACATAGATCAGATTGTTGCTGAATGCCTTCCAGAAGGTTTTATCTCCGCCGAACATCTTGGTGTAATTGTCAAAGCCGATATAGAGCATATCGGATACTCCGTCCCAGGAGAAGAAACTGAAATACATCGACCAAAGAATAGGCGCCAGCACGGTGAGCAAATACACCAATAATGCAGGCAGCAGAAAGACGAGAGCGGCTTTGCGGTTGCGCAGGACTTTATCCATAGGCTTGCTCATTCCCTAATTTTAGTTTTTTTATTGTACTTACAGCAGCCAACCAGCTTGCGGCTGGCCGCCTTGTTTAGAATCGCTATTTGAAGTATTTCGGTGCGTTTTCTTTAATCGCCTGATCCATTAGTTCGGCAAATTCTTCCGGAGTATGGGCTCCCAGAGCCAGGGCATTCAATTCGTTGCCGAGCAGCTCATTCGTGGCCGGATCAAGGCGCGTATCCCACGGAACCGCAAACACGTTGCCGGATTTCGCGATTTCATCTTGAATCTTGTAGAAGAGCTCCGGCATCCCCTGCTCTTGATCAAGTGAATAATTGAAAGGCGAGAATTGGCCTTTCTCCGTATAGGCCTTCGGGTATTGCTCCAGAAGGTATTTGACGAATTCCTTCATCGTATCATCGAAGGTCTCCTGGTTGAAGGCAACGCCAATGCCCGAGTTAATAAAATAATCATTGTCAGCCGTTGTCGCACCTTCCATCATGGGAAGCCGGAAAAACCCGATATTGTCCTTCATTTCCGCGCTTACTTTATCATTGACGAAGTTCATGGTTTCCCATGAACCCATGTAATACATACCAGCTTTTCCGCTCAGGTACAAATCGCGCGCTGCGGTGTAGTCCGTTGCAGTGAACCCTTGCTGAAAGTACCCTTTGGTGCCCAGATCATGAACAAACTTAATCCCTTCCATGCCGGCCGGGTCCTTGAAGGATGCTTTGCCCTGCTTTACATTCTCGATGAAATCATTGCCTGTCATGCGGAACGGTTTGTACGCCAGATACCGGAGAACCGGCCATTTATCCTTGCCGTCTACGGCAATCGGCGTAACCCCACTTTGCTTCAGCTTCTCGGCAACCTCCATGAACTCATCGAACGTCTTCGGCGGCTCCAGGCCAAGATCCTTGAACATCTTGATGTTGTACCAGAATACCTCGATGCCATATTCCAGCGGGAAAGTATACATGCTGCCGTCTGCAAACTGTTGATATTGTAGGGCCACCGGACGGAAATCCTTATATTTCCCCAGCTCCTCCAGCAGTTTTTTCATATCGACCAGTTTGCCTTGCTCCACCAGCTTGGAAGCATAGGCATCCGAATCTGTATCGAACATGGCGGGCATCTCATTGCTGGCAATCAATGTCCGCAGCTTCTGCAGGTAGGAAGGGCGGTCACCCGTGCCCTCCAGAACCAGCTCGAATTCCGGATGCGTCCGGGAGAACTCCTCTGCAATCTCTTTTACAGTAACAGCCGGAGGGCTGTCTACGCCGCGGGCCACGAACCACTTGTATGTTTTCTTGTCCACCTTCTGCGGATTTGCCGATCCGGTTTCTGAAGCACCGTTATTATTATTTGTGCCTCCGCATGCGCTCACCGTCGCCGCCAGGACAACCAGAGATAACGAGAGAGTCAGCCTTTTGACATAACGTTTCATTTATAAGACCTCCTGTTAGTTGGGAACTGAAAGGGATGCCTGTTCAAAGTTCGCCCGGCCTTCCTGAACAAAACAGCCCCAGTTGCCGGTTTTTAAATTATACAAACGTGTAGTCAAGGCGACCTGATCGGCCAAGTATACGACGCATACCGAATTCTCCACAACGATCTCGATATTATAATCCGTATCGGCATGCAACTCTATGGGTACTTCCAGCTCTACCGCATGTGGGTGGTCTCCTTTGATATGCCACTGCATCTCCCCCTCGATCCGGCGGGGCCACATGTCGAACACCAGGCGGTTATGAAGGGGTTCAAGGCGAACATAATAGGCATCGTTATTGTCCTCACTTGCACGAAGCATAATCCCGCAGCTTCTGGTTCCTTCGGTGAAGGATAACCGGGCCGAAATTTTGCAGGTTTCCGGCATGGAACCCGCAGATATGCAAGAGAAGGTCTCGTCAGCCGCCGCCGCTATCCCTCCCTCTGACTCCTTCCACTCCCCAAGCCGGGAACCCCACACGGCAGCCTGCTCCTTGGCAAAATGACGGGAGACCGTCTCCGGGATACGAACTGTTAAGGTTCCATCCTGTTCCTGAACGAGTTCGTGCACGACCAGATTCCCGGCCCATTGCCAATCCCCGTAATCATCCCCGTTTTCCTTGCTTGGGTCCCAGCCAAAGGCGTAACGCTTATTTCCGTCACTCCATGTTTTGGCGGCATAGAACGCTCTGGCGTCAAACGCGTCGTTTCTCGGCGCCGTCCAAGGTCCGCTTAAAGATTTACTCATGCGGTAATGGGTGACGAACCGTTCCGAGAACGTGGAGTAGACCAGATACCACCATTCGCCGATTTGAAATAAGTCCGGGCATTCGTGCGTCACGTACAGGTTCGGATTCCAGAACGGTTCGCGGATTTCCCATTGCCTCAGATCCTTCGAAGCACAGAGACCGATGCTTCCCCGGCGCCGGGAAGGCCCTTCTTTGTTCCTTGCGGCGAGAAGCATCCAGTACTCCCCCGCCTCTTCGTTCCAGAATACAAAGGGATCACGCCAGTCATGCCTTTCATATTGAATACCGTCGGAATAGAAGGTATCCTCAGGAATTTTCATCCACTGCTCCATATCCGTGCTCACGGCGTGCATGACGCATTGGAGCGGCACCCCGTTCTCTACGAATTCCGGATTCGGATTGAGGCCGGTGTAGAACAGATGATATTCTCCCTGGGCTTCGATGATCGAGCCGGTATAACAGTTGAGATCCTGCTCGCCCACACTTCCATGCTTCAGCATTTCCCCCATTTCCTCGTAGTGTACGAAATCGCTTGTGCGTAGCTCAAACCAGGAAGTTCCCTCCCCGTGAATACTCTTATTCTCCCTCCAGTCATGAAGATAGAACAACCGGAATGTACCGTCTTTATAGTAGGGAATGAGGTCTCCCACCCAGGCTCCTGCCGGCCTGTAGAACAAATTCGACACTGTTTGCAACCCCTTTCTTTTAACGTGCCTTGAGTATATAACATTAAGAAAGCGCTTTATATTCCAAGTTCTTTATCCTATGTTCAATATTTTTGGCTTTCAAAAAAACCTCCGTCTGCCATCACAAAGTGGCAACCGGAGGTTCTTTTGAATTATTAGTTTAAAGTGTTGCCTCAGCATTTCCTCTGATCTCAACATTTGTGAATACCGCTTCGCCGTTCTCAATGAACAGGCCGGATCCCCCTGTAGGGAAATCATAGGCTCTGGCGGCCAGCGCAACATCATTGGCATAGGCGACAACGATGTTGCCGCTGATGATCACCTTGATCCGGACCGGCTCCCCTGCCTTGAGGGAGATTGGACGTTCTTCGATATAATGATAATCATCGTGGAATTTGTTCGAACGATCAAACAGGAGTCTTCCCCTCTCAGGCTCTATACGAACCTGGCACCATTGTTCCAGCTTGTCTCCACCCGTGTGCAGCATCCAGCCAAAGGCACCGGTTCCCGGCTTCCAGTCTACATCCGCCTGGAGCAGAGCATGCTCTGGAAGCTGCGCGAGCTCCTGCCAACCAAAACCATAACGTTCAATACCCGTGATGCGGGTTGTCCCGCTCCATTCACCCAGATGGACTTCGGGGTCAAGCACCAGCGGGCGGTCGAAGGACTGCTCCACCGCCGGGACCGGCATCACGCCAAGCGTCCCATCCGGACGCTGCACCAGTTCATGAACCAGCACACTGCCTCCCCATTGATACTTGGCGTTGTCGTCCATGTTCATCCGGATGCCCTGCCAGCCCACCAGATAATGGCGCTCCCCGTCGGTTACGGTCTTAGCTGCATAGAACGTCCGTCCGTCAAACATATCATCGAAGCTTGGCGTGATCCATGGCCCATCGGGGCTGTCAGCCATCCGGTAACGGGTCTCCCACCAGCGGGTCAGGTTGGAGAAGATCATATACCATTTATCGCCGATCTTGAAGAAGTCGTGACATTCCTGGGAGTCGAACATTCGAGGGGCGTACAGCTTCTTGCTGTGCGTCCATTCGTTCAAATCCGAAGAAGTCATGATATGGGTACAGCTGCTCCGGTGGAGCAGTTCATCCTTCTCGGTCGCCGTTACGGCCAGCCAATAGCAGCCCGCTTCTTCATTCCAAAAGGCATGCGGGTCACGCCAGTGCAAATTGCCGTAATGCTCCACATCCGGTGTCACAAAAAAGTCAGGATCAAAGGTCCAGCTTCTGAGATCCGTGCTCGTTGCCCGCATCAGCACCTGCTCGAATTTCCCTTCAATATCCTTATGCCCCTCATTAAATGCCGAGAAATAGAAATGGAAGACGCCGTCGCGGTGGATGACACTGCCGGTACCGATATGCCAGTGCTGATCTTCGGGACTGCCGCAAATAAGTGCCGGCTCCGGGTCCGTGTAGCTTACGAAATCCTTCGTGGTGGTATAATAAATACAGAATTTATATAAATAGAACAGGTAGTAAACACCCTCATGGTAAAATGGCATAAAGTCCCCGCATACGTCAGTACCAGGCATCGGTGCCCGTTCCTTTTCCGGCATAAAGAAAATATGTCTGCTGCCCTTCATTAAAAATTCCTCCTCGGGAAATATTGAATAAATGTATTCTCTCGCCTGCTAGAAGCCCTGATAAAATTTGCGTGCGCTCTCCTTCTCGGACAGCGGAAGCCGGAGATTCACCGGCAGCATTTCCGGAAATGCCTTATGCGGCTCACGTTGATACCAGTAAGCGACCGAAGAATAGTCATTGGATTGACTATTGCCGTGGCCATGCTCAATGCTGAAGCGCAAGGACTTGCTGAATATAATCGGGTCCAATAGATGGAAGCGGTACATAGTCCATTTACCGGAATAATCCTTAAAGGGAATCGTTGCCTTCGAGCGCCATGCCGGTCCATAGCCCCGAAGCGGTGCCGCTAGTGAGATCCCGTGATACGGGGAATCATATTTACCCGAGGGGTATCCCCAGGCCGCACAGAAATAATCCTCCGTACCCGTGCCATGCAGCGTCGGCGGCCACTGGTCTCCGTCGATGAAGAACATATCGTCGCCTTCCCCCGGCCAGCTGAAGCCAGGAATCGGGTCGATATGGTCTATGCTCAGATTACAGCCAACGTAGTGACCTTCTCCTTCTGCATCCAGGATGCAGTAATTCTCGGTTCCCGACAGATTTTTGGCCGCATTCACCTGATTCTCGCTCCACCACGGATCGGTTTGCAGATCATGCGCCGGACGCAGCGCCGCAAGGTCCATGTTGCCCGGCGTTGGATTCTCGCGTCTCCACTGGGCATGGAAATAAAAGCAATCATCGCTTACGGCCATTTCTGTGTAATCGATATAGTAATACAACACGATATCCTGCTCGCATTCATTCACGATATCAATGACCGCCTCTTTGCGGTAGGGCATTTGAAAGAAACAGTTCATCGCCGCTTTGGTCTCTATCTCATGCTGCGAAGTAATCATATTCAGAGGCTGAGACACAAAATGGCTGGCTACTCCATGTCCGACTCCGAAAAAATCACCGATCGGGCAATCGACACTCGGCGCGGCTTCTCCATCCCAAAACATGCGCAGACGCATTTTCCGGAATACATACTGCTCTTCAGAAGCGATTGTGATCCAAATGTGACGGATGATTCCTGATCCCTTCATTTGACCGATGGATAAGGAGGCACCTGCCTTGACCGTGACATTATCCCGGTTCCCCCCGGTTTGGTCCCAGCTCGATTGCCGTCTGCTTTTGCCGGGCTGTTTATGAATCAGGTTGTATAGTTCACTCATCTCTTTATAATCTCCCTTCAGATCCGGGCCTGCACTATTTGACAGCACCGCTTACGATCCCGTTAATAATGTATTTTTGCAGGCCGGAATATACAAGCAATATCGGCAGCATAACCAGCAGATAGGACGCGAATGCCAGGCTGAAATCCGTAGAATATTGTGTCTGGAATACATATTGGAGCAATGGCAGCGTATATTCGCCAGGATCGGACAGCATAACCAGCGGCAGCAGGAAATCATTCCAGATCCAGATCGTATTCAGAATGATCAGCGTGGCGGTCATCGGCTTCAGCAGCGGGAAAATGATTTTCCAGAACAGTCTGAACGGCCCGTATCCATCCACCTGAGCCGCTTCTTCCAGTTCCTTCGGAATCGACTTTAGATAGCCGGTGTAGAGAAAGACGCTCTGGAACAGGCTGTAAGTCGTATAGAGCAATATAACACCGTATTTATTCAGTAGCCCCACCGCGCTGATCTGCTTCAGCAGAGGCAGCATAAGCACCTGAAACGGAACGAACATTCCGCTGATGAAGAAGTAGTACAGAAGGCGGGAAGACTTGGAATGGCTTCGGGAAATGCCATAGGCCGTACTCGCCCCGAACAAAATGATCAGGAACAGGGAGATGACTGTTATGAAGGTCGAATTCAGCAATCCCTCGAAATATCGTCCAAGCTCAATGGCCTGTTTGAAATTCCCAAAGTATATTTCTTTGGGAAAAGTCATAATATTGCCGCCCTCCCCAGGCTTCTTCAGTGCAACGGTAACAGTCAGATAGAGCGGAAACAGCATCAGTGCGGCTCCAAGCCATACCAGAAGCTGAATAGCCCAATTTGCATAACGGTTCGACTTCATTACAGCTGCACCTCCTTCCGCCGCAACAGCACAACTTGCAGCAGAGCGGTCAAGAGAATGATGATAAACAACAGAATCGAGGAGGCCAGCCCATAGGCATAGCGGTTATTTAGAATTCCGACGTTATAGATCAGCATCGTTACGGACTCGGTACTGAAGCCTGGTCCGCCACCGGTCAGGGCAACGAGCAAATCGTACACCATCAGGTTATTCTTCATGGCCAGGACAAAACATATCGTAATGGATGGCATGATCAACGGAAGCGTGATTTTCGCAAATTCATTGAACCGGTTTGCCCCGTCGATGCTTGCCGCCTCATACAGATCTGTAGGAATGGTCTGCAGTCCTGCCAGGTAAATCACAAGCAGCAGAGGAGCTGACTGCCATACCGTAACTAACGCAACTGCCCAGAATACTAAGTCAGAATCGGATAGCAAATTACTTTGCAAAAAACTGATATGAAGAGAATTTCCTAATAAAGGAATCACTTTGCCGAAGATTTCCCGCCAGATATACCCGATAATTAAGAGGCCAAGAACAGATGGTAAAAAATAAATCGAACGGAGCATATTTCTGAACCGCATCTTGCGATTGAGCGCGAGGGCCGCGGCCAGAGCCACTACATTGGCCATGACCGCGCACACCAGCGCATACTTAAAAGTGAATAATAGTGTATTTAGAATTCGGGCATCCGTCAGCAATGATACGTAATTGTCCAACCCGATGAAGTCAAAGCTTCTCGCCACTCCGTTCCAGTCCGTAAGACTGTAAACAAATCCAGATATCAGCGGGTACGTATGAAAGACAATCAGCAACAGCAACCCGGGCAGTATAAACCCGGCATTTATCCAGGAGGCACGCCCACCTTTCTGTCGCATGTGTCAACACCCTTTCTCTATCTATAATTTCTCTATTCTTTATACATTATGAACATGTCGTTCAGATTCTTTAGATAAGCCTTGCTGTCTCTGCTCATCAGGAATTGCTGCGAGTATTTACGGAAATCGTTCTCCGCTCCAGTCCCTCCGTGCCAGTAGTGGTTAGGCCAGTTCGAGGACCGTCCCTCTTTCACTAGCTCAGCGATCTGTTTCACTTGCTCCTTGTTCATTTGGACATCCTTCACCGCACTGATACTGCCTTCATAGTCGGAGAACTGTTGTGCGCTCTCTTTAGAGGTGAGGAAGGTAAGGAATTGCTTAGCTTCTTCCGGATACTTGGCTTTGGACGATATCGTGAATCCGGTATCCACTCCGCCAAGAACCAGATTCTTGTCTTTATCATTGGTGGCCGGGAACGGGAACATGCCATATTCAAATTCCGGGCTCAGCTTTTCTAATTGCGGCAATATAAATGTCCCCATGACATACATAGCACCTTCACCATTCACGAACCTTTGGTTGATCTGATCCGCCTTGGTAGCGATCGAATCCTTTTGCGCGTAATCATAAGCTACTAGCATTTTCTTGGCGATATCTTCCCAAAGCGGGTCACCCTCGATTTTCGCTTCTCCCTTGTTGGCTTTCTCCCAGTATGCCTTGTCAAACGAGTTGGCCAACAGGTTCATATTGAAGGCGCTAACATCCGCTGTCGCATTAGGCATCAGAATCGGAGTTATGCCCAGCTGCTTGAATTTCTCCATGGTAGCGACAAATTCATCCCAGGTTTGAGGAATCTCGATCTTGTTCTCAGCGAACATTTTCTTGTTATAAATGACGCCCATTGCATTCTGACTCAAGGCCACTCCATACATTTTGCCGTCGATCAAATAACGGTCCTGCACTTCCGGGATGATATTCTTAACGAATTCTTCGTTAGTAAGATCAAGCAGATAGTCGTTTTGTGCGCGGAGCACATAGTCTTGTTCAATCGGGTAGGAAATGAAGATATCCGGTATATCCCCCCGGGCAACTCTGGTCTTCAGCACCGCGGGACCGTCGGGAACATTGACCTGCTCAATTTTGACCCCGGGATTAGCAGCTTCGAATTCTTTGATCTTTTCATCAAAAAAGTTAACCGCTTCCACTTTCCATTGAAAAAATTCAATTTTCTTCTCTGCTGGTTCACTGCCCTTCACTTCTTCCGAAGCATTATTCTTCGCCCCGCAGCCGCCAAGCACCAGCCCCGCCATTAGCATCATGCTTACCCATTTGACCCCATGATTCTTCAAAATCATTACCTCCTCTTTGTTTGTAAGTGCTCTCAAGAACTTGTTTTCTCTGTTTACAACTCTATTATATTTTTTGTAAGCGCATCTAAAAACGAGGCGTTTCTATGATTCATGTTGAAAAATCTATTCTGTCATTCATATAAGGTCATACATCTGCGTTCCGGGACAATCCCGCCCGGTATTCACTCGGCGTCATGTTCATTTTGCGCTTGAACACCTGACTGAAATAACGCTGATCGGTATAACCTACCTGGTTTGCAATCTCATACGTCTTCATATTGGTTCCCGAGAGCAGCATACAGGCCTGCTGTATTCTCTGCTCCGTCATATGCTCTAAAAAAGTGCTGCCCGTCATCTGCTTAAGCAGTGCGCTGAAATGGCTAGTGCTCATGGCTACATGCTTCGCCACCTGATCAATAGCCAAATCCTCGCGATAATGCTCATTCATATATGCGAGCGCTGCTCCAATCTGTTTGGCCGGCGTTTTGCGGCTCGACAGCGACTGGTCCACCTCCTGAATCGTCCACACCCGGTGCTGAGAAGTCTCCGCCGAATTCAGCGTTTGCAGCAGATCCAATATGCCGGCTGCCTCATCATACGATTCCGCGAGTTCCTCCAACCCGCGTACCACCGGCCCGGCAGCGATCAACATGTCATCCCCGAGAAGACTGCCCAGGTCCTGCAATTCAGCCGCAGTCAACTCCGCAAAATCATCGTCCTCACTTTCTATGTAAAATACGACCACAGTGTAGCGCTTAGAGGTAGAATAGACGAATCTGCGAAGTCCTTCAGGAATCGCCCTTCCTTCCCATTGCACCAGATGCAAAGCGCTGGAATCGTCAGCCAGAATGACTGCAGTCCGGTACATGGCGGTACTGCGGAACTTACTGGAGTCAAACCCGCTGCCCATCATCGCATCATAGAGCTGCTGTTTCATTGTGGAGTGTCTGACTTGCTCCTTTTCCTGGAACCAGGCGATCATACTGCGGATGCATTTCTCAAGCTCCAGAGGATCAATCGGCTTGAGTATATAGTCGAACACCCGGTATTGCAGTCCTTTGCGGGCATATTCAAAATCGCTGTATCCACTCAGAATAATCACTTCCGGGCGCTCGGACCAGCGGCTTATCTGCTCCAGCAGCTCGATACCGTTCATTCCCGGCATGGAGATATCCGTTAATATGATGTCCGGAAGTTCTAACTGCATCAGCTCCAGCGCTTCCTCGCCGTCTTCCGCGATTCCGATGACCTTACAATCCATGCCGCTCCAGTTGATTGAAGTTTGCAGGCTTTTTAGAATTAGCGGCTCATCGTCAACGATCAGTACCTTATATTTCATTTAGCTGCCTCCCGTTTCAGTGGAAAGTTCAATTGAATGGCCGTTCCTTCATGAGGGTGGGAACAGATCATCAGACCATAGCAGTCCCCGTACCACATACGCAAGCGAGCCTGCACATTGGACAGTCCGTGGACGAGCCCGGGCTTGGCAGCCGACATCTGTTGCAGTATACGCTGTAAAGTGTCGTCATCAATCCCGGTTCCGTTATCCTGCACCCGAAGATAGCCATCCCCCCGCGCATTGATTCCTCCGGTAATATGGATGGAGAAATCGGGCTTCTTCTTGCTGTATCCGCGAAGCAGACTGTTCTCGACCAGCGGTTGCAGCACCAGCTTAAGTACATGGTGGTCCAGCAAGGCATGATCTACGTCAATCTTGTAGGAGAAGCGGTCATCGAACCGTACCTTCTGAATTTCAATATAGCTGACCACATGATTCAGCTCGTGATTGACTGTAACCTCATCGTCCGCATGAATGCTGGACCGCAGCAGCCTGCCCAGATTGATCACAATATTGCTGATTGGCTTCTGATGGTTCATCAGCGCCAGCGCGTTCACCGATTCAAGCGTATTGTACAGAAAATGCGGGTTGATCTGGTTCTGAAGCACCTGAAATTGGGCCTTCCGTTTATGCTCCTGCTCCAGCCCAACCTCCTCGACCAGTTGGCGCAGCCTGTTGCTCATCCGGTTGAAGCCGTAAGCCAGCCGCGACAGTTCTACCGAACGGTATACAGGCATGGATGCATTCAAGTTACCGCTTTCTATTTTTTTCATGCGGGCCAGCAATTGAATGATGAAGCTTACGATTTGCCGTACATACAGAAAATTAAACAGTACAGCCAGCAGGATGACAAAACCAACCAGCCAAACCGTCGTATTGCGGATGTAATCGGTCTCCTTGGAAACGGCGCTCCAAGGCTTGATAGATATCAGATAGTAGGGGGCATCCCCCGGATGCAGCGAATCGGATGTGATATAGGAAATCAGACTCTTCTGACCGCTTTCCGTATCAATCAGGGTACCTTCGGTCCCAGAGGACAAGCTATTCACGATCGGCAGTTCCAGACGTTTTCCAATGTTGTCGTGATTGGCTTCATAGAGAATGTTCCCGTTGCTGTCCATCAGGAGTTCCCTTGATCCATCCGGGTAACGCGTGAGGAAGATATCATCGAAGCGTTTGATATTGATTTCGAGAATCAGGTAGCCGAGATTTTTCAACGTTAACGTATCCTTGATCGTCCTCCCGAGCATGAACGACCACTTTTTTTGATCCGGATATCTTTCCGTGGGCGGGAGCCATACACTCTTCCCCTCGGCTTCCAGCATACGGTGATAAAAATCCGTTTGCTGAAAATCTCTAAACGGAAGAATGTCCCCGTTCATAAAGTGATAGTCGCTCCCCCCGGCGCTATACAGAATCAGATCATCCAGCGCATTTTGACCGTACAGAATTCCGGCAATGGCCTGGCGCTGGTAGTAGAAGTCCAGCAGGGAATCCTTATTATTATGTTTTAAGAAACTCTGTATTTCTTCGGATGCAATCACATACCCGGAGAAGGAATCGGCCTGCTCTACCACATTTCGAATATTCAGGTCTGTCGCCCGCAAGGTTTGAAGTGTTTCCTGGCCCACCTTTTCCTTGATCGCGGCGTAAGACAAACGGTAGGATACGATCCCCAACAAACTGATCGGAACCAATATAAATACAACAAAGGCAAGATAAATTTTACGATGCAGCGCCATCACAAACATCCTCCATTAAGATTCCTAATATAGTCTGTCCAAAAGCCATTGTATCAACAACTCGCACGCATTATGAACCCCTCGGACTCCCTTCCCACAGACCATTCATTTCATCTTTTGGACTTATAGAGCGTCTCTTTACGGTTTTCTAAAAAAATCCCGTGTGGGGGAGGGTCTCCCCATACGCCGGAGGATTCTTCACTGCCGTTCCAAGTTCTTGACGCTTCTACGCACAGATTTCTCCACCAAATACATAAAGAGCCGCCAATTCGGCGGCTCCTTATGTATTCTTGTTCTGATATGATTCAACTACTAACTTACACCGGTGCCTAAATCCAATGCTCTTACTCCCAGTGCTAAGGACCCACACAAGCCAGCATTATCGCCGAGCATAGGTGCGACAATGTATTGTTCGATATCCGATACAATAGGCTTGGCACTCACGTATCCATTGAGAATGCTGCCTACCTGCGCCCGGATCATCGGGAATAACTGGACTTGCTTCATCACGCCCCCGCCGAGAATGACTTTCTTAGGGGATAACGTCAGGATGACATTTGATATGGCCTGCGCGATGTAGAACGCCTCCATCTCCCATGCCGGGTGGTCTTCCGGCAGTGTATCACCCTTAGCCTTCCATCTTGCTTCCAGCGCCGGGCCGGCGGCCATGCCTTCCAGACAATCGCCATGATAGGGACAATTGCCACCAAAGTCATCGTTCGGATGCCGCCTTGTGAGGATATGTCCACCCTCTGGATGAACAAGTCCATGTACCAGGTTACCCTCGGTATAGACGCCGACTCCTACGCCAGTCCCGATCGTATAGTAGACGCAGCTATCCAATCCTTGTGCTGCACCCCATGTGGCTTCGCCCAACGCGGCAGCATTGACGTCCGTATCCCAACCGACCGGAACATCGAAGACGGATTTTAGCGTACCTACGAAATTATATCCGGACCAGCCAGGTTTTGGCGTTGTCGTCACATAACCGTAAGTCGGACTGGAGTGTTCGAGGTCGATCGGACCAAATGATCCGATCCCTATGCTATCGACTCTCTTATCCCGGAAGTAGGCGATGACATTCTCCATCGTCTCTTCAGGTCGACGCGTCGGAAAATGAACCCGATCCTCAATTTCCCCTAATTCATTCCCGACACCACATACAAACTTTGTTCCGCCTGCTTCAATTGCCCCGATTCGCATGAGCTTCCTCCTTGATCTTATCTCTCCATATGCTTCCCAGCTCATTGATCTGGAGCGACACCAGCTTTACATTTCCTCCTACCGCGTAGAGCTCAAGTCCGTTGCTTTCGGAAGCGGGGAAAATCATGTCAGAGATGACCGCTGTACCCTCACCACCGAACACTTCAATCGAAGACCAATCCATGAAGATGGACATGCGTACACGGTTATCAACAGGCAGCAGCGGTGCCTGGTGCTTAGCTGCGAAGTCCGGATGGAAATTCGTAGTGCCTGAATTCGTGCGATCGACAAACAACTCCATGTTCAGGGTATCGTACCCGACCACCGTTTCTTCATCTGCAGACTTTCTAACCTTCATTCCGAACTCCGTTGCGGTTCCAATTTCGAATTCCACGATCAATTCCGCTCTATCTGTGGTGATGTCCGCCAGCGGATTCGTACCCGGAACCAAGGTTACATTCTCCAGAGCCATAAGCGGTGAACCTATCTTTCTCAATTCTTTTACCGGTTCCTGCACCAGACGAAGGCCTTCCCGATAGGTTCTCAATTTCAACTCCCGTGGAATGGATGCATTTCCCCGCCACTTGTCAGTCGGAAGCGTCCCGGCATACCGCCAGTTGTTCATCCAGCCGATCCAGAGCTTGCGGCCGTCTCCTTCCGGTATATCGCTCCAGGTGACGGCTGCATAGAAATCGGACCCGAAATCAATCCATTTCACATCATGAATCGAAAGAATAGGCTCGTCCGGTGTAAATGTCTTACCATCGAAGCTGCCGACGAAGTACATCATACCGGAGCCGCCTGCCGGTGGTTCAGGTTCGTTCGGGTTCACTCCATTACAATCGCCTACACTTAGAATGAGCACCCACTTCTTCTGATTGGGATCACCATCGACATGAATCGAGAATAGATCCGGACATTCATAAACGCCGCGATGTGTTCCGATGACGTCGGCGCCAAATGCACCCGCAAATGTCCATTCCTTCAAATTCGGAGAGGTGTAGAACTCCACACGGTCTTGAACAGCCAGAGTCATAATCCAACTAGATGTATCCTCATGCCAGAATACCTTCGGATCGCGGAAATCAAGCGTTGTCTCAGGGAACAAGACCGGGTTCCCTTCATATTTCGTCCAAGTCCGTCCCTTGTCTCTGCTGTAGGCGATGCTTTGAACCTGCGGCTTACCTGGCTGAGCCTTGTTGTCGTTATTCGTATAGATCGCCACAAGCCCTGAACCATAATCATCAAAAAAACCACTAGTGTTATGTGTATCGACTACCGCGCTTCCAGAGAAAATCGCACCGTCCTCACCTGGCGGCAGGGATGCTTCAAGCTCCTCCCAATGGACCAGATCGGTGCTTACCGCGTGCCCCCAATGCATTCTTCCGAAATCAGGTTGGCTTGCGAACGGAGTGTGCTGATAAAAGAGGTGGTACTCATTCTCGTAATACACCATTCCGTTCGGATCGTTCATCCAGTTTTTTTGTGGCGAATAATGATACTGCGGACGGAACTTCTCTGTATAATTCATGTTTCTCCCACTCCTCCAGGATAATAATAGTCAGAGCATGGCCCAGTGCAGCATGAACTCACGCTCCGACGGTATGTAATATAATGTAACTGGCTATTTCCCCGCTCTGTCGTAACCTGTTTGTTAGATTTTCAGCCAATCCTGCTTTCATGTCCGGCCCATAGATCTTCTTCAAAATATCAATGCGCCATGCCGCATCGTCCGGCATCGGGCTTCAGCATTTTTGCAGCTTCGTCCAACATACAAATAATTTGCTGCGTTTCGCCGCTTCGATGTTCTTTTTATCGGCTGTGATAACCATTCTAGCGCGGTCAAATCCCATACCGTTCCCTCTCAACACTCATTTGCAAAACAAATAATGTGATTTTGAATATTCCTCGCGCAAAAGTAAGTGCTTCCACAAGTCACTGTTAACGGCTAGCAAATTAAACTTACAACATCACGATTACTTCGTCAAGACTTTCATGACCACAAAAAGTAAACATATGAACAAATAAATAATTCCATTTCATTATAATAACGTAATATTTATTAGTTTTACAGCTCTAAACTATGAAATAGTACTTTTTTGTTATAAAAATTCCATAACGAGGTTAATGAACACCGTCCAATTTTATTATGCATTTGTTTACTTTTGCACAAAATATAAACCTCAATACTCATTCTTTTTACTTTTACATAAATTGTTCATTTGTAACAATTAAGTTGACATTTACATCAATTTGTACTACGATTATTTTGGTCGAGATTGCAATACTTCTGCTAAAGGAGCCATTCTCTTTGAACAAAGAAAAAGTAACCATTCAAGATATAGCCGATTCGCTTGGACTTTCTAGGAATACGGTATCCAAAGCATTAAATAATAATCCCTCAATACCGGATGAGACACGCAGCAAAGTGGTTAGGAAAGCTATGGATATGAATTACAAGCAGTTCGCCTTGTTTGAACAAGAAGTCACACCTGCCAAAAGAACCGGTAATATTGCCCTGCTTACAGCAAATATGCCGAACAATTCACATTTTGGCACATCGCTGCTAAGCGGCCTCGAACAAAAAATCAGCTCCGAAGGCTTCAATTTGTCGATACATATCGTTCGGGAGAATGAACTCGATTCGTCGGCTCTTCCTGTGAATTTCGACAAAAGTAAGGTAGATGGCATTGTCTGTATCGAATTGTTTGACAAGAGCTACTCGGAGTTTATTACGTCATTCGGGATCCCGACATTGTTCATTGACGGTTCAGCAGAACTGACGTTTTCAGAGATGAAGGCAGATCTACTGCTGATG
The DNA here is from genome assembly GCF_038002365.1 of Paenibacillus sp. FSL P4-0338. Taxonomy (NCBI): domain Bacteria; kingdom Bacillati; phylum Bacillota; class Bacilli; order Caryophanales; family Paenibacillaceae; genus Paenibacillus; species Paenibacillus sp. FSL P4-0338. Next base: position 3,231,660 of record NZ_JBBOCG010000001.1, read on the forward strand.
GAGAACATTCACAGCACTTTCAGTCTAACGAAGAAGCTAATTGATGAAGGAATTACGGAGATTGGGTTTATCGGCGATTCCCGCCATTGTATGAGCTTCAACGAGCGTTGGGATGGGTTCACCAAAGCCATGTATGCCGCCCGGATTGATCTTGATGAATCCTTCTGCATTCTCGAAGATGACCGGCATATCGATGACTATAAGTGGCTTAAGCAGCGGCTAGCAAGCATAACTAATCTTCCACCCGCGTTCGTATGCGCCAATGACTTCATCGCTATTAATGTCATTCGTATCTTAAAGGACCTAAATATTCAAATTCCTGGTGAGGTTAGAGTCTGCGGATTCGATAATTCCCCAGAGTCGCGAATCGTGGAACCCCACTTGACCACCGTTCATATCCACCGGTCCGAAATGGGCTTTCTTGCCGCCGAGATGCTTCTGTCCAAAATCGAAAATCCCGATAGACCTCCACTGGTTACGCATGTGAAGACCATGCCGGTTTTCCGTCAATCGACGGGTCACGGGGAGTAGGCAGTAGAACAATGCCGTGGGATATGCGTTGGCAGAAGATGAGGATTGAACGTGTCGTAAAGCTTAAAACAAGGAACCCTTTCAGCAACGTTTGCTGAAAGGGTTCCTTGTTTTAATTTTATGCAGCATACTTTAGAAGGTCAGAATGCCCGAAGTATGGAGTAGCACCAGGAACACCAGAATCGGCGCAACATACCGGAGCATGAACAACCAGACACGGAACCAACGTGCCTGCAGGCCAGCCGCTTCTGCTGCCCCTTTCCAGAAATATCCGACAAAAATGGTAACCAGCAGTCCGCCAAGCGGCAGCATAATGTTGGAGGTGATGAAATCTATCCAGTCGAACAGGGCTTTGCCGCCGAACGTAAGCTCAGGGAACATTCCCAGCGACATCGCTGAAGGAATACCAAACAGGAAACAGATCAGGGACAAGATCCAGACCGCACGTTGACGGCTCCAGTTCCAGCGCTCCATAGCGAAGGATACAGGCACTTCAAGCAGGGAAACGGCCGAAGTCAAGGCGGCAATTGCCAGCAGGATGAAGAACAGACCGCCGAAGAAGGAGCCGAATGGCATAGCCGAGAACGCTGCAGGGAGCGCGACAAAAATCAGTGAAGGCCCTTGATCAGGGGCAATGCCAAACGAGAACGTCGTCGGGAAAATAATCAGTCCGGCGATAAATGCATAGAGCAAATCTCCAGCCCCAATCGCAAGAGCAGCGCTACCCAGCGACTGTTTTTCACCCACATAAGAACCGTAAGTCAGTAGAATCCCCATCCCGAGCGACAGCGAGAAGAAAGCATGTCCCAAGGCAACAAGTGCGGACTCGGCCGTCAGCACCGAGAAGTCCGGCTTGAGGAAAAAGGATACCCCTGCGCCTGCACCCGGCAAGGTTACCGCGCGGATCATGAGTACAATCAGAAGAACGACCAGGCCGGGAATCAGGACTTTATTGAATTTCTCAATCCCGCCCGATACCCCAAGGATGACTACGCCTGCCGTGATCAACATCGCTGTGCCCTGCCAGACAATCGGCATGTATCCTGTGATAAATGAACTGAATTCTCCTGCATAATCACTTGTGCTGAACAGTTGCCCATTGAAGGCAATTACCGCGTAGTTCAGCGTCCAGCCTGCAACAACAATATAAAAAGAAAGGATTAGAAACGGCGCTATCACTTGCAGAATTCCGGCAGCCTTCCAGCCTTTCCCGCCTCCGGCCCGTATGAACGAAGTCGCTGCGCTTCCGCGCCCGCTGCGTCCGATAGCCAGTTCGGCCAGCAGCACCGGCAAACCGATCAGCATCAAGCAGATAACGAAGAGCAGGAAGAATGCCGCTCCCCCGTTTTCCCCTGTAATATAAGGGAACTTCCACATATTCCCTAGCCCTACTGAGCTGCCGATGGCCGCTAAAATAAAACCGCTGGAAGAAAAACGCTCCTTTTTCTCCGAAACCAGGCTTTTTTCACCTTTAAATTGATTCATCCCTAACTCCCCGTTTTCTTTTTTAGACATCATTATAATCCAAGTATCCCTAAGAGTCATATGAAAATTTTATTAACAATTGTCAGTTTGTTTTTATTTTATTCCCTAGCATAACCAACTCGTGAATACTTAAGTGTTTATTTTTGCCGACTTTAAAAGAAAATTTGATTTTTTCGGGAGACTGCAGTTTCCATATCAATGGTACTTGAGGTGATCCTGTGAAGAAATACAACAGAAATGAAAAAATCATTATTGGAGCGCTTAACCAATCCCTTCGTATAACAACTTTTCGAGTTCAGGTTCATCCTCAACCCTTTCCTCCAATCATTCGCACCGTTTATATTCGTTTCCCCATATCCATTCTCATCGTTTATCTCTCGTCTCAATGGGCTTAATTCATTATGAATTTTTTGAGCTATGGGCATATGCCGTGATGGATATGGGTTGTAGTCCATAGACTGTTGACGAGATAGTATTTGAGGAGGTTACCCATGGAAACGAATTATCAACAAGTTGCCTGGAATTGTATGAATAAATATGTTGGTATTACTACAAGTGATGGTCAGTCTCACGACGGGTTTGTTGCTCATATCGATCAGAACTACGTCACACTTGCCATTCCCACCAATGAAATGGTGGGCCAGATGAACGGAATGCCTGCTAACGCAACAACCTACAGACAATTCGGATACTATCCGGGTTTCTACCCGCGCCGCCGCTTTTATCCAAGACCTATCCCCTTTGGTGCCATTACAGCTTTGTACTTGCTTCCATTTTTCATTTAATAATGATTAGGTGAATAATCAAATGTATCCCATGCAGCAACAGATGCCGCAAGCAATCATGGTCTATCCTATTGATCCCTACGTAGTCGAAACCTTAATGTCTGTAAAAGGTAAGCAGGTAGTGCTCGAAACCACTCGCGGAGGAATTAGCGGCTGCTTAGTGGACGTTAAGCCAGACCACGTTGTATTGGATACCAGGGGCCGGAAGTTTTTCGTACGAATCTGCGAGATTGTCTGGATCATGCCAGAATAATTTTTGTGAGAGAGCTACGACAGTAGCTCTTTTTTTGCATAAAGCAGTTGTCGATGCGGCAAAAGGTTGACGGGGTTTTGTTATTAGCATTTCACATTCCTATGTTAAAATAAGGTACGCGAATAACAAGGGATGGTTAAAACATGATGAACATTACATAGATCTAAAGATAAAGCCTTTACAGGAGGAACCGTATGTTTGACCTTAATGATTTTTTGCAAAAAGAGCTTGCTGCGCTCGTGGACCGGCATACTCATATAGATGGTCCTCAGTCTACATTAATTTCGTCCCTCAGCTTCTCCCGCTGTTCCGTTCCATACCATTCAACCGAGACTGAACCTCCCTACAAACTTAACAACCCTTCACTATGCATAGTCGTTCAAGGTCTCAAGGACATAGTCATTGGTAAGGAGCGCTACCGGTATGGTCCGCCACACTACCTTGTAGCTTCTATGGATTTACCAATCATTGCCGAAGTGCTGGAAGCAACCCCCGAAGTGCCCAACTTAACCTGTAGGATTGAATTTACGCCCGGACATATTTTAGAACTAGTGCCCCATCAGACAACCTTGATCTTATTTTGCTCGCGTAGAATAATGGCCTTACGTTTATTCTTGTTTCGCCAGCGAAGATACGCTTGAATGGCCAACCCTAAATCTTGGTGTTTGGCAAAATCACTACCTTCGAGGACGAATTTTCGTAGGGGCCCAAAGTGACATTCGATTTGGTTAGGCCACGATGCATATGTTGGAGTATAGACTAATTCTACATTGTTCGCTGCGGCCCATTCTTTCACTTTGTGGTGTAAATGCGGAGAAAAATTGTCCAGTATGATCTACAAGCGTTCCGACCGATGAAACCGGCGCCGAAGCACATGGAAGAAACGAAGAATATCCTGATGTTTCTTCGTTTTTGAAGCATGACCATACAACTGATCTGTTTTCAAATCCAATGCCGCAAGCAGATGCTTGACTCCATGCGGGCGGTTGTAGGTCGCCCGCAGCGGACGGGTCTGCGTTGTTGAAACCATCCCTTCCCGATTAAACCGATGAATCGTGTGTCTAATATGTTCGCCAGAGATATGATAAAGCCGACTAATTTCCGGTACTTTCATTTTTTGGGCAGAAGCCAGAATAAGCAGAGCTCGACGAACCTGAACAGGGTCGGCTCCTTTTCGTGCAATTCGCTTGAGTCGGTTGCCTTCTTCCGGAGTCAAGTCACGAACAAAAATAGTCATACCGCTCACCTCGAGAAGTTGGATTTACATATCATTACCCGTTTTCCCAACTATGATCTCTGATGGGGCACTAGCTTCGCGGCGTTATAGTTCAGCAGAAACACCTAACTGCATTAAATCTCAGTAACTTTGGGAATTATCCACTAATATTACAGACGAAAATACTAGCGGACCAGTAAAATCATATTCCAAAAATACCTAAATTATTACAAAATTACCTTTAAATAGAGTAATTAATCACATCCTCAATAACAAAATACTATAATTTACTATTTTTTTGAATATAAAGATGTATATCACATTATTTTTACATATTGCGTAGTATTTTTAAACTATTAATTGGCATTAAAACCATTAATGAATCAATAAATCCAATAAAAAGAGATATAGAAAATTACACCATCTAAAATTAGAGAGGAAGTAAAACAATGAACTTAAAGCTAAAGAAGACTATTATTGCATTTAGTACACTTTGTTTATTAACCGCTAGCGGACCTATGTCGGTATTTGCGTCTCCTTCTGATATACCCGATCAGTTGAGTATTGAGGATTTCAATCTATCGAAACAGAATGAATACGTAGTACAAGATGATATAATCGACATTAACAGTTTGCCAATTACCGTTTCAAAATCAGATTTGCAGTATACTCCTCAAGGAGTTGATCCAGGTGAAGGAGCTACCAAAGTAGTGCTTACCACCTATGGTTCTTATGCACAGCCCGCACAACAGGATAGAAAATCAGGGATATTCAATATAGTGAAGGGACTAACTTTAATTGTATTTACAAGTATTATCGACACGTTTTATTCAGTTGTGACTTGTGTAGCAGATTTAGTAATGTCTTCTATTGATACAACCCAAGTTGCAACAGCACAAACATTAGTATCGTACACTTATCCAACAAAACAAGGTCAAGTATGGTATTCAAATGCATGGCATACTCTCTTTGAAAGCACCAATCGAAATGTCTATAAACATTATTACGCGATTTATTGGGATAAAAACAAAAATAGCCGTCAAGGAGTTAAGGATTTCGTACCTGCAAAAGGCTATTCAGCAATAAAAGTACAATCGGCTGCACATTATTACAATGATACATATATTCAAACTCAAGCATATAATAATTACCTCCAAGGTAAGGAGCACACAACTGAGGAATGGATAAATAATTAATATTTATAACATTAGTTAACAAAATAAACCACCCTATTTATTTGATATTGGATAGGGTGGTTGTATAACAACATTGGAGGTAGTCACTTTGAAAAAGTTAACATTATTAATTCTTTCCTTATTAATTGTGAGTTTATCATCAGGTTGTGATAATAAAACTAATGTAACCGAATTAAATCCTCCTGCCTCAATAGACGGTAAAGGATATACGAAAAACTATACCATTGAATTAGATGATGTTATGAAAAATATTGAACAAAAAAATTCATTTACATCTGCACTTCCAACGGAATATGAACTGACAGCTACAATAAACCTTGCTGCTGATAAAGATGCTGACAGAATAGTTTATGAAATTTTTGTCAAGAAACCAAAGGTTCAAATGACAAATCTAATGATGAGTTTTTCTTTAAACCCCGATATGCTCACTAGACTAGATACTAGCGATGTTTTTGTTAGCAATGCGTTAAATGAGGAACAAATTGATTACTCACCCAATAGCGATACTAACGGAATTAGTTTATATCGTGCGTTTGTTCTAGATAAGACATTATTAGACACGACCGTGACTGAAGTTTTCACGGAGCTTTATGTTAAGATTTCCTATACTGATTCAAGTAATACACTGATAAGCGACTATATCAAAATGCAAGCTGAGCCTTCTAAAGAAATACTGGATTATATAAATAACCAAATAGCTAAATAAATTTAGGTTACCGTATGTGACTATTCTTTTAATCACAATTACCAAAAGAAATCCACGGTTTAACCACACTCCGTATCAATTCTCTACTATAAGCATTGAAATCCGTACTATATCCTGTTGAGCCTCCTACAAAAAAATTCTATCGTTTGATTAGGGGTGAAGGGAAATGAACAACATCGAATTTATTGGGGAAAATATCAGGATTTTACGGTTGAAAAATGGTTTCAGTCAGGAGCAGCTTGCACTAAGTGCAGGGGTAAACACATCTTACATCGGGCAGTTCGAACGTGGAGAAAAGAACCCTACGATACAAAGTACTAGAACAAATATCGATTGCTCTGGAGATTACCTTAGTTGATCTATTAACTTTGTATGATCCGAAGGGAGGTGTGAGAAGCGGTTGCCATCCTTCAGCTTTAACTATAACCCCTGAAACCATTAAGCAGTGTCTACTGGAGGTATTGATGGACAACACAAATATGATTATTGAAAACAAGAAAAATACACAATCTCCAAATAAAAAAGAGTACCCCCAAAGGCACTCCCCCACTCCTAAAATCCCTACTCCCCCGGCACATACTCAACCAACTCCGACAGCTTACACTGAAACGTATCGCATAACCTGACCAGCGTCTCCAGCTTAACGGTCTCCAAGTCCGTCTCCCGATACAGCTTGTTAATCGAATTCCGGCTCAGGCCTGATTTCTCCATCAGCTCGGTGATGTCGTCGATCCGGTGTTTGGCCATCAGGATTCTTAAGTTGCTTCTCAACATGAGGCGTAGCTCCCCTCTACTTATTATATATGTATAGTTTTGCTCCACTTCCATTATCCTTATAGAGTTAAAATTTAACTTTACAACTACACCTATAGAGTTATATAATAACCTTATAAGGTTAAGACAGGGAGGTGTCTAGTTTGTATAAATCTTTAGAAGCTCTAACCGAACCCTTAATCCGTATCCGGCTGGAAGCGATGTACCAGGATCTGCTGGATACAGATGCTACTTATAAAATGCTCCTGCAAGAGAGTGTTCAGTTCTTCCACCAGCTTAGAAACGCCCTACCGGAGGAGCAGCAGGATGCGGCCTTCCAATATGAAGACACGCAGTTCTCCCTTCAAGCCATTACTGAACGCGCCATTTACCTGCAAGGATTCAGGGATGCGCTCTATCTCTCCAATGAGCTGCGGAGTTCCTCTACTGCATAATTCTATCTTAACCGCACATTTTCCTGTTTCTATCCTGCAAGCCGTTTCTAACCCGTATGTATAGAAAAGACGCATTCACTGAATGCGTCCTTCACTACTACTATGGATGCCGAGGACGGGGGTCGAACCCGTACGGTACTCACGTACCGCAGGATTTTAAGTCCTGTGCGTCTGCCTGTTCCGCCACCCCGGCATGTTATGCGCGCGAACTAACGCGACAAGAAATATAATATCACGTATCCGGGGGATACGCAATTCATTTTTCCAATATTTCTTCTGCATATGCAGCAAAGAGCCCGCTCAGCCGAGACTGACACGGGCTTTACTGCATGACGCTGCTGTTCCTTACTCGCAGAACTGCGGTGTCCTGCCCAGATTAGTGGCGGTCACGCTCACCGGTTCTGCTGCGCATGCCTGCCAGGCCCAGGAGGCCGACGAGACCGAGCCAGCCCCAGTTGGAGCGGTTGTCGTTGTTGGCTGTGGTGGTCGTGTTCTGTGCCCGGTAGCGGCCCGTTGTGTTATTGTTGTTCAACGGGGAGACGGGGCTGTTGTCGCCCGTACGGATTTTGTCCCCCATGATGGTATCATCCCGGCGCAGAGTGTCGCGGGTCTGATTCATCATGGTGTTGCCGCGGTCCATCATGCGGTCATCCATATTGCCCATGTTCCCCATACGTCCGTCAGTGGTGTTGTTCATGCCCGGAGCGGCTGTGCTCATAACACCCGGAGTAGTAGTCATCATACCGCCGGGTGCTGAGGCTGCGGAGATGTCACCTGCTCCGAGCAGACTCATGGACAGGACCGTACCGCAGGCAAGACTTGTGATCAGCTTGTTCAAAATGTTGTGCCCCCTTCATGGATGTGGTTAATCGCTGATAATTTCCCCATCCGGGACAGCATCTATGCAGAGAAGTTATTCCTTCACAATGTTCACGGTCTTGCTGGACGCATTATACGTGACCTTGGCTCCAAGCGCTTCTGCAATCGCACGTACAGGCGCATAGGTTACAGCATCGTCCAGAACGCCGGTCGTCAGCTTCTTACCATTGAGTGTAATATTAACCGGGATATCCTTGTTCACCTCTGGCTCACCTCCGGTTATGCGGCTTAGGGCGGCTGCACTCTGCAGGGCGGTCGGCCGTCTGCCTGCCTTCAGATCCTGGATGCTAAGGCCGAAGCTCATCTGCAGATGAGCATAATCCTTGAAGGAGGTCCAGTCCCCTCCCCATTCGAACCCCAGCTTCTTCCCCTCCTGCGCCACCTCTTGCCAGTCTGCCACCTGATCACCATCCCCGTCACGGTTCATATCCCAGGACACATTCCTGCCATCCGGCAGCAGCAGCGCGAAGTCTATTGCCAGTCCGTAATTATGGTAGCTGTCGCCTCCCCGGGCATTGGTCACAATGTCGCCCTTCTTGGTTCTCCCTTGAGCATATAGCTCATTCTGCTGCGCTATCGTGCGCATGCCCTGCGTAATGAGGATCTGCACCCCCCGGTTATAACTCCGTCTAATCAGCTCGTTCGCCCCGGCCAATACGGCCGGATGCAGCTTCGCCAGCCTTGCGGCAGACTTCTGCTTCACCTGCTCCAAAGTAAGCATCTACTCACCCCCTGGTATAGTAAATGCCCGCTTTGTCCGGGTTGCTTGCACCAATGACCGTTTTTCTCGCAAAAAGAAGCTGTGCAGCGCCTGATCTCCCCGGATGAACTGTGCACCTACAGGTCAGAATAAGAATGCAGACCTTAAGTCAGGTCATTCTAACGGAAAGGGGGATGAACATGGACATCCACAGTGACAGCTACAGAATAGCCCCGCTTAGCGATCAGGAGGATGTGGTGGAGGTAATCCGCCAGGCGGAATCGGAGATTGCCCGGATGACGGGGAACCCGCAGGTCACGCTGATTGCCTATGAGAAGACGGACGGACACCGCAGCAAGTAAAATGTAACGCGCGCCCGGGCTGATCCCAGGCAGAGCGGTTACCTTTTAGACAATATAGGCCTCTACAATGTCATCTACAAGCAGCCACTTCCATTCCTCCGCCCACTGCAGCTTGAATTCCCTCGAGTGGGTGTGAATGGAGGTCACGAACCCGCTCAGCTTCCTCTGCTCCAGAGGATCATACAGCACTAGCGTTACCCGCACATGACTCCGCAGCGATAAGGCCAGCGTATGCTCAATCTCCTCCAGCTTCTGCTCGTCCAGCACCGGCTTCAGGCTATGCCAGGTCTCCCGTTCGTCCCTCTTGATCCCGCCCTTATGCTCCGTCAACATGATTCGGCTGCTCTCACGCAGACCGCCCGCTTCAAGCTTCTTGCCCATTGCTATTCCCCCACTCTGTTGTTTATAACCCGGACTACATCATCTTGCCGCCTATGAACCGAACGTATGTTTGTATTATATCCGTGATCCATCTTGTTAGGCAAGCAGAAATTAATGTCAGTCTAAGGACACAGAGAAGGGGTTCAGCTGATCATAATAAAGGGTTGAACTTGCACCACACCTGCATTAGAACGGCCACCCCGTGGTTCTAGTATTTCAGCTAATCTGATGCCATCATTAGGGTAAAGGAGTAGAAAGGAGCGGAGATGATATTTATGATTAGAACTGCAAATGTGGAGGATAGTGTTGGACAAATAATTCAATCGGCAGCAAAAAGACGCCCACAGTTATGCTGTACAGCGTCTTCATCTGAACCCTTTTGCATATAACAAGTCTTGTCTCTGCTTATTTCACTGACGTAGTCCCTGCGCTTCCAGTACCCGGTTCCTGCTTGGCATCTGTGCCTGCATCTGACACGGTTCCTGGTACGGCTTGCTCCGGATCAATCAGTCCGGCGGCTTCTCTGGCTTCATTCAGCTTGGAGATGCCATAGAGCATCGCTACGTCCGCCTGCTGATTCATCTCTTCGAATTCCTCGGCGGTTACATCTGGCGATACTGCGCTCTTGGAGGCCTTCTCCTTGATCTGGTAAGCACTCTGGAAAGCGATCACCGAATCTCTGAGCAGCTTCTGGATCGTATCCGGCAGGCCGCCCGCAATCTTGATATCGTTCACATGATCTGCAAGCTCGGAGGCGGTATCCTGGAAGCTGTCCACAGCCTTCTGGAATTCTTTGTCCGTCGCTTGTCCGGTGGAATAAGAGGTGAGCGTGGTGTTGAAGTTCTCTAGCGAGGATTTGCCCATTTCGTCGAATTTCGACATTTCATTGTAAAAGTTCTGTACCGTCTCCTGTACCTCTTCCGGGGAAGCCGGTTCAGCACTGTTATTGCCGCAGGCACTGAGGATCATGACGGCCATTAGCAGTCCTGCAAGTAAAGCTTGTCTCATAGTTAATATCCCTCCACTTAACAGAATAATATCGATTTTTGTTAAGTGCAAATGAAATTAATGTAAAATTCGGCGTAATGAAACATATGTCAGCGGTTAAGCGTATTCATAGGGAGAAAAGGTGGCCAATAACCCAGTTGATGACTGGCAATTCCTGTTATACTATAATGAATTTATCCGTTCAAGGAGAGGAAGATCTATCATGGCTTATTGCACAGCATGTGGTGCGGAATACAAGCAAGGCGCCAAATTCTGCGGGGAATGCGGGGCAGGTACAGATGAGGCCGGTTCTCCGGCAGCAGCACGTCGTCCGGCGGCTGGCCACAGCTCCGGTCCTGAACAAGAATTATGGCAGGGCAAGCCTGCCGGCATCTCTGACCGTCTCAAGGGGCTGATCGGGCTGAATACCACCAAGTATACGATTACGTCCCAGCGGATTATGGTGAAGAGCGGGCTGATCGGCAAGGATGTCGAAGAAATCGAGCTGCTGCGGGTCAATGATTTCTCCGTCACCCAGTCGGTTATGCAGCGTATGCTGGGCATCGGGACGCTGATCATTTTGTCGGATGATGCTTCATCACCACAGCTCCCCTTCTATAGGATCCGTAAGGTTCAATCTGTCAAGGATATCCTGCGCCAAGCCGTGCGTGACGAGAAAGTCGCCAACAATATCAGCTACCGCGAGCATATCTGAGGCTTCGTTACACTTTTTTCAGGGAAGATAGAGAGCTCCTGCCGGAATTACGCCTTTGGCCTGGCTGGGGCTCTCCCACATCAGTACCGCCCGCGCATCCCCCTGGTTCTCATAGTACTCCACCTTCAGCTCATGCAGCTTCCCCGCAATCAGACTCACTGTGCCTTGCCGCTCCTGCCCGCTCTGCTTGATCCAGCTGTCAATAACCAGCTTCCCGTCGATCCATATCCGGATTCCGTCATCTGAATACGAATAGATCGTGTAGGTCTCACTGTAGGCAGCGCTTATTCGGCCACTCCAGCGTACCGAGAACAGATCTGCGTGAACAGCCGGATCAGGCGCGGCCTGCCTCCAGGCGAAGTTAATATTGGCATCTGTCCGGGTGAGGGCAGGCGTGCCGGTAAGCGTAATATTGTTGTAATACTGCCCATAGAGGCCCGGTTTGGGGAGTACCCCTCCTGAAGAAGCATACGCCGCCGCTTTGGCCGAATAGTCGTCTCTGGAGAATATGGCACTATTCCTCATAAAAGCCTGAATCACTGCATCCTTATTGCGCTCGTACAGCATCTTGCCCCAGGTCATCTGGTAGCTCCATTTGTTCTGCGGGCCTGCCAGCACAGCTGGCGGAGGAAGCTCCCCGTTCTCGCCGATGGCGATCAGCTTGCCGCGTCCCAGGTCCCAGAGCGTATCATGATGTTCCCCCTTGTAATCACCCTCGAAAATATCCGCCGCCAGCACATCCACTCTGCCGCTGCCCGGATAATACTTGGCCGGCTCCTCACTATTCTTGTTCTTGGCATTCGGACTCCACACCCACAGCAGATTGTGCAGCTGATGATAGACGGTATACCGCTCGAACATGATCTCCCAGAGGGTCACGAAGGAGGATTTCTGCCCCCACCAGAACCAGCCGCCGTTCATCTCGTGGTAAGGTCTCCAGAGGACGGGGACACCGGCGTCATTCAGTTTTTTCAGGAAAACAGCGACCTTATCCAGCTCGGCAATCATCGCCGTATACTCGGTTGTTCCCGGTGTGATGTACTTGCTGAAATTAGCTTCGCTGAGGCTCATGGAGACATTCGTCCAGGCTGGTGCCGTACCCGGCAGGTTGGCATGATAGGTCATCGCTACGATGCCCCCGGCCTTGTGCCAGCGGATCGCACTGTCCGTTACGCCCTGCCGCTGACTGCTGATGAGCTTCTCCGTCTGGTTGCTGATCGGCCCCATCTCATAGCCGTGCAGTCCGGCATAACTGCCTGCCGTATTCTTCAGCTTGTTGTTGATATCATCCGGGCTCTCCAGGTAATCATGCTGGCCGCTGATCATTCCCTGGCCCTGCAGCCAGTACAGCGTCTCCAGCAGCTTCCGTGCGGGCGCCCCCAGCTCCGCGTCAGCGGGAGACATCTGTATTTTACGAAAAGCCGCTTGCCACTGCACATCACCAATCAGCCGCGAGGCCGAATCCAGCAGGTCCCTGAGGTTGCGCTGTTCCACATTTTCCACCATCCTTTTCATTGTGTTTGTACATATTATGACGAATTATGGAACTTCAGCACGGCTGCTGCACAGAATTCGGGCTGTCCCAATCCGTTATTCTTACGCTATACTATTCAGGGCACAGGCATTATACCCATACCCACATCCAAAGGAGCAGATATGAAAGCCAAAAAATCCATCATCAGTCTCATGATTATCGCCCTGCTCAGTCTGTCCGCCTACCTGCTGGAGGAGAACGGGCAATGGCTGCCGCAGACCCCTTCCGGTCATTCTTCGGAGATCGTGAAGCTGAAGTTCCCGGCAGACCGCTACCCGGAGACCGCGAGGCACATCCAAAAGGCCATCCGCAAGGGAGAGTCAGCCATCTGTACCATCAACCGCAAGGATGCTGAGGAGAACCGCAAGGCGTCGCTGAAGGGAGTTCCCACCAAGAAAGGCTATGACCGGGACGAATGGCCGATGGCCATGTGTGCGGAAGGCGGAGCCGGGGCCCATATTGAGTACATAACCCCCAGTGATAACCGCGGAGCGGGAAGCTGGGTCGGCAATCAGCTGGAGGCGTTCGCAGACGGTACGCGTGTGGAGTTTATTTTCAAGTAAGCCGGCATGTGGGGGATGTTATTCAATTTCACTGCGATAAAGCGTAGAATGAAATGGGATAATATAACATAGATGGAGAGCCCGATGTGTTCTATATCTGTTATCGGGGCAAACGGCTGTACGGCCCTATGTCCGAAGCTGAAGCCTTACAGGAATGGTTCGCGCTTGCAGGAACAATCAAGGAGCTCTATATCATTGAAACTGATGCAGCCACAGGCAGAATCACACGCCAGATCGGGCCAACGGTCCGTGCTCATAAGAAGAAAAAAAAGAAATAGCCCTATCCGGCACAGGCCGGACAGGGCTACACTGGCTATAGGCTGTTCTAGAACAAACAGGCTTTTGTGATGATAACCAGCAGAATGAACAGAACCAGAATTGCACCTGTCGAAGTCCAAGGGCTTACTACCGGAACGATTGGAGGTCCCTGATTCACTCCACCTACGTTATTTCCACAACCGCAACCATACTCTGCTCCCATGATTAATTCCTCCTCTTGAATATTGAATACAGCACAGAATATGTGGAATTCCGCTCCGTTGCATGGGCCAATTGGCAAAGAAATACCATTCACCTAACGGACAGGCGTCCAGTGGTCGATATAGAGTATGAAGCAATGGCTTCACAACATATGGAGGGAGGAATGACGGATGGATATTGCTGCATTATCCGTAGTGATGAGCCAGTCATCCTTACAGCAGGCCGCAGGGCTGCAGGTGATGAGTCTTGCCAAGGAGCAGGCGCAGAGCAGCGCCCAGGATATGGTTCAGATGCTGAGTCAGGCCACGCACCCCACCTTGGGAAAAACACTTGATATTCGAGCGTAATTCCTTTATGCTTACATACATAGGAACACCCGTTCCATATTTCAGCCGGTGATGAGTTACGTGCTGAACTGCTGCTTAGCCCTTTCGGGCTTTTCTTTTGGCCAATAACACGAACATACGATCTTATATATGGGGTGATTGATTATGCAAGGCTATTATCAGATGACCGCATTGGAGAAATGGACAGAGGATCTATACCAGCGTATTGGTGTCCGCAAGCCGTCCGACATCTCCATCGATTACATAGCGAACCGGCTCAATATCTGGGTACACTATCTGGATGTCCGCAGCAAGGCAATTGAGGCTACGGCCGGAATGTACAGCATGTTCATCGACAACCGTCTCCCTCCCGAGCTGCAGCGGCTGGAATTCCTTCACGAGCTGTGTCATCTGCTGCGGCATGCCGGCAAGTCTACGCTTATGCCCGGAGTGTTCACGCAGGCACAGAGAGATGAATCCGATCGGTTCATCCTGTATGCCTCCATGCCTTATGTCATGATCTCCGCGAATACGCTGCCTGAACTCCGTGAGGATGCCGTTACCGAACTGGCTGTAGCGTTCCAGGTTCCCGTCCCTCTCGCGCTGCAGCGGATCGACCAGATCCAGAGACGTATTTTTCAGGGGCAATTAATGGCTGTTATGGAACGTAACGAAGACAGAAATATCATCCACAGACATATTCGCTAAGCGCTGCGGGGATAATACAGACTATAGATCAGAACAAGAGATTCTACTGTAAAGGGGATCAAGATCAACGTGGAAGCCCTAAAAGTCATTCAATTATTGCTGACTCATCCTGAATACAGCGTCGATGCTGTTCATCCTGAAATTCCGGATTTTGTGGGTATCGAGACGATTGAAGTGGACCACGTGACCCAGACCTTCTCCATCCTGCTTCAGGAGCCTAAGGAATACGACTGAGTGCAGGATTCTACAGTATAACAATTACATAGAACAGCCCTGCTAACACGAACCGGTACAGCGCGAACCATTCCAGTCGAAGCCGCTTGATCAGCTTGATGAAGGTGACTACTGCAATCATGGCTACGAGGAAGGACGTCACGAACCCGATCAGCATGAGCACAAGATCATCCGAATTCAGCGCATTCCGGCTGTCATAGAGGTCCAGGAGGCTGGCTCCGAACATTACTGGTACTGAAATCAGGAAGGTGAAGTCCGCAGCGGCTTTCTGGCTGGTTCCCAGCAGCAGGCCCCCTGAGATCGTCGAGCCGGATCTTGAGAACCCGGGCCACAGCGCCAGACACTGGAACAGCCCGATGCCGAAGGCTTGGGTATAATTAAGCCCGTCTACCGTCTCTGACGTAACGGATCTCCTGCTGCGTGCAGCGAAGATCATCAATAGTCCACCGGCAATCAGACCAATGAGAACCGGCTTGGGGCCGAATAACTGGCTCTTGATCGTGTCTTTGAAGAGCAGATACACCACTAGTGCCGGAACCATAGCCAGGATCATGTGGATGGCATTCAGTCCCTTGCTCTTGGGGAAATCCAGCTTCAGCATATTCATCCCGATGTTCACATACTTTTTCCAATACAGCAGCAATACAGCCATTACCGCACCTAACTGGATTACGATTTTGAAGGTAACCGCACCCTCCCCCTCGAAGTCCAGCAGATCCCCTGCAAGGATAAGGTGCCCGGTAGACGAGACCGGCAAGAATTCAGTCAACCCCTCAATAATCCCTAATATAATTGCTTTGATAGCTTCAGTCACTGGTGAATAACCCCTCTCGGAAGTGAATCAATATATTTCCAGTATAAGAGGCAGAAACGGAATTCCCCATCGAATGAGCTAACAATATAGGGGGTGGTGTGACATAATTGTCATGTGGGACTGGACTCTCTTTAATTAGTGGTTTGGGGGACGTTCCTGTGATTTACGTGATACCCATGATAACCCCCACTCTATGATCAGGCCAAAGGCTAACCAGGAGACAAAATGAATGCCATACAGAATGTACTGGAAAGCTTGCTCATTCTCCATAGAAGAATTCAGGTTTGTTAATTCGGGGTTAAAGATTAGGAGCAAGGGACTGGTTAAGAACAGCAATAAGTTCTTGTCGTCTTCTCCTGACAGATTATAGAGACAGACCAGCGAAGACAACACAGGTAGCCAGAAACTTAGTTTTTTGAATATCGTCTTCATAAATGACCTCCTTCTTGTCAAAATCATACTTCCCGCATCCAGAAATATGCAACTTCATGCAATGGGCTTTCGTAAATGGATAAAGGAGCTGGTAAAAATGGTTGTTATTTTCGCTGTTATTTTCGTATTGATTGCAGTATTGAATATCTTCTTCCCGGCCATGGGCTGGCGTATGCGTTACGGCTGGATGGTCAAAGGCGACTCCGGCCCCAGTGAAGCCTACCTCATTATGAGCAGAATCACCAGCGTGATCGTTCTAATTATCTTTTTCTTGTTCTTTTTGCCTTCTATGTTTGGTTAGATGTGTATTCTTCCATAAGCATCCCTCCTTAGTTGGTATATATTGTATAATTATAAAATAATGTATTTGAAAGGTAAAATAATGAAAAATAATACCAAATTGTTTGTTTACATATGTTGGTTCGGGGCTCTTGCTATTAATATTCGGTTGTTAATACGATCATTTTCAAACAATGAGCCTGTATTCTCTAATGTAGTAGGTGTGGCTTTATTGGTAATTGCTATTATCAGCTTATATTTCAGTGAGAGAGCTAAAGAACAAAAGAATGGAAGTAACAAGTAATAAAAATTAAAACCCTTAAGAAGATCATGGACACAACTATTTAGAATTTGCGAACGTTATAAAATAACCCGCCGGGCTTAATGCCAGAAGGGTTTATTATTTGTACAGACTCAATTATGGTAAAACTTTTATATTATATTTGTTAACTATGTCTCATACCGAGGCAGCACCATTTCTAATTTCTTATTACGGATTTCATAAACATGATCACATAGCAGATTGATGTCTTCCTGATTATGACTTGTCAGAATGATGGTCTTCCCGTCTTGCTTGTATTTCAGCAGTAGCTCGCGAATTTTTTTTACACTATCGATATCTAGCGCATTGAAAGGTTCATCAAGAATCAGCACTTCCTGATTCTCCATAATTGCTTGGGCCAATGCGATTTTTTGCTTCATTCCTAATGAATAGCTCCTCATCTTTTGGCGGGCAGCAGGATCTAATCCAACAAGATGCATCGTATTGTGAATTTCCTGATCACTAATCTTATGCTGAATCTTTGCCCACTTCTTTAAATTCTCAAATCCTGTATGCCCCTCTAAATAACCTGGACGATCAATAATGATTCCAAAGTTACTAGGGAAATCGGTACGCTTACTGCGATATTTGGGATGAATGCGTACTTCCCCTTGATCGGGCTTGATAAATCCACATATTAGCTTAAATAAAACGGATTTACCCGAGCCATTCGGACCTGTGATTCCGTATATTTTTCCTTGTTCAAAAATTGCATTGGCCTGATTCAGCAATAAGTTACCTTTAAAAGATTTATTAACATTTGCAACCTCTATCAGATTCATCTCATCGTCCCCTGTCCTTAGGAAATTTTCTATTTCAAGATGTTTACTCATCTGTATTAATAAAAAGCTATATTTTTCTTCCTAAATAAATAGAAAACTACGCTGACTTCGATGATCAAATATATGACAAGCACCCCTGTAATCCGAAGTAAATCCTCCCACTGTCCATTAACATATCCCATACTATTCAGCCCAGATGGTAGCCAGTTCCCGACATTAATAATCGGCAAAGCTGCGAGTACCAGCACACCCTGTGCTATAAGACTGTGGGACGCCTCCTTGAACAACCAGGCAGTGACAAATACAATCATGATCCCACTCATTATTTGTAACCAGCCATTGATCAGGAACTGATACAGTACTTGATTAAAATTCACATCAGACTGTACAGTAACTTCTGGCTCAAGAGTTTGTCCGGAGGCTAGACTGACAACTATTGTCAGGACAAGTAATGTAACAAGTAACATAGCTGCCCCCACTCCTACTTGGATACCTAGACGTGCGAACAAGCGGTATAGGGATCGGGAGCGGATCGCAACATAATAGAAACGGCCTGATAAATATTCCGTAATGTACACCTGAAACAGATACACAAAACCCATAAATACAACAACATAGAACAGAAAAGACAATAAGGAAAACCCAGCTTCTGGTGAAACGCCGTAGAAACGGAGATATAGCGTATCCCACACCGTCACCGATTCTCCCCACGGATTATGAAATGGGCTAATGATACCGAATAAGCATAACAAAGCATACACTAAATAAGGATAGCGATCTTTTATCCACATTTTAATCACCGCCATTTTTTTAGAAGAGGTATTACATAGAGGCTAATCAATAAAATTGCTATTATAATCAAAAATGCCGGATAAACAGAACGATATGTCCCATAACTTGATGGAAATGTCATGTAGTTATAAGCTATCAGCTTTGGGAATTCTGGAAAATACCTAAAAGTCACCAGGTTGTATAATAAAATAGCGAAACTGACAATCCCTAAATACAGTAGATTGGAAAAATAAATATAAATAGTTGCAATGAAAGCATGTACAGAAAGCAAGAAAAAAGTTAACAAGCAAAGTTGAAGAATAATGACTAAGTAAGGAGATAAATTAGATTGTCTTGATAATGAACTCATATGATTAAAAGTAGAAATATCTGCTGAACTAAATAAACTCCAATTTGTTTCATACGGTAAACCCAGTGTTAGAAGAAATGAGGTAATCAACACTAATATTGTAGTGACTACAACTACCGGACTGAATGTTTTAACTGTATACAAAACCCATTTCGACCAACTTTGTAAGCGAACCAGATAAGTTAAATTCCATGTTTCCCGAATAGTTAGACAAGATAAAAGGATCATGAAAGGGAGAATTAGGTAGAGCAACAAAATTGGATCACCGGAAATACCGATTAATAGGTCCCACTGATTTAATCTAGATCTTATAGATATGGAGGAATTAATGAGATGTTGACGCTGACCCCAACCAAATATGAATATGAAAATAAATAGAACAGACCATTTCCACGATAAGAACTCATCAAAAATACTTTTAATATATCTCATGAGAAACTGTCAACCTTAGAAGTATTGCGTCTTACATATATCATTAAACAAAAGAGAATAACTACAAGAACCAGGAATGGAACAAAAGCAGTCCATATTGGACTTTGTATACGGTCGAAAGGAAAAATAACATAGCTTAGCCGGTAAATTTCTAAATCCAATGCAATAAGCGTAAATATGACAATAATATATCCGATAAAGGGTAGACTTAGCGCTAGAAAACGATTCTTTATAATTAATACTAGAAAAAAACTTATTGCTGAATATAGGGCTGCATTGATTCCTACCCAAAGCGAGTACAAAATGCTATATGTAAAAGTTCCATATTCAAGAAGTTGCGTGAATGTATACCGTGTGTAGGTATCTGCTGTTATATTATCTTTTGTCAATCCAAACCCTTCTGGGTCATAATCAGCAATTCCCAAATAAGGTTCAATATAATAAGCAAATAGAAAGGATATGAAAATCAGACTAAAAAAGAAAAGACATGTTAGGATAATATTAGCTGTTAGTTTTATATATATAGTTTCTATTATTGGCCTACGCATACGAGTATAGACCAAAAAACGATGGTTCACTTCTCCCGAAAATGAAGCTACATATACCAAAACAGCTAAAATTGGAAAGGTAATAGGCAATGCGCCATTCAAAATAAATGAGAAATACTCTAGAGAATCCCTTAACTGATAGTTGTGGCTTCTGTAAACAGCAAAGGAAATAAGAGCGGCAGTTATTGCAATCCAGAAAAAAAGAAACGTTAATGTTAATTTACTTCTAACTTCTCGAATTACTTCTCCCAGAATTTTCCTCATCCTTTCGCTTCCTAAAATTATTTAAACTAAATTTAAACTCACTCCATAATTCAAATCATTCAAATTCTCAAAGAAACATTACATCGGAAGGGTATAATTAACTTTATTAACATATCATAGTTTTTATTTTAAAAATAGACTATCTCACTAGTCCGAATGGTCGCTGGAAAGTAATTAAGACTGTCTGAGGCTGAGACCATTACAGCCTTTCTTTCCTGTTTATCCAGATAAGTTACCCAAACCTACCGTGCAATAGAGATGTGTCCAGGCTAAAAGCGTCCATAAGCGGATAATCGCTTGAGCGGAACGTACTTGATGGGTGTCAAAACCCAAGTTGTTTTTGGACTGGTGAAAAAAGATTTCAGTGGGCCAGCGTTTGGCATTGTACGTTAGCAATCGTTTTGGTTTCCAGTGAAAGATCCGTGCTTTTCGTTCCCCAAAAGCATGTTTCGGGTCAATTTGTTAACATGGAGTATAGAGCCATAAATAGTAAAACCCCCTTGCTAGGCAAGGGGGTTAAGTGAAGTGGGCCCTACAGGACTCGAACCTGTGACCAATCGGTTATGAGCCGACCGCTCTAACCAACTGATATAGAGGAAAGGGTTAAACGCCTTACACTCTATTATTAAATCGTTGATTTTATTGGGGTTCGGGACTATAGGATAAATTGGATTATAAAGAGTTCGTGACCAAATATGTGACCAATAAATCCTGGAGCAATCCAGGATTTATTCGCTCATTACGCTTGAATAATCTATAAATTAAAAATATTTGTTATATAACTGGCCTTTTTTAAATCAATACCTGCCAAAAGCCTTAAATAATTCACTACAAATGCTGAAGGAATTGCGTAACGCCTAGCAGCGTTTTTAATTTCCTTAATTATTTCTCGAATAATAAGATCAATATTTTGATCATAGCGTTTATCATATAATCCATAAATAACTTGGTTTAAAATAGGTAAATATTCTTCGAATAATAAGGGATACGCTAAAACGTTTTTTATTATTTGCATTAATTTCTCATGTCTTGTTCCGGGTCCAACTAAATAAACCCCTGTAACTAATCTCTCTATCAGATTACACATTACAGAAGCGTTAAAACAGTATAGATAATTTACTTTTGATAATAAATGAATAGTATCAAGCATTTCACTCTCGTCACTGATAGATAGCAATAATACTATTGAATTGATTGTGTTACCCTCTCCAATTATTTTATTTGTAATTTTTCGTACAAATAAATCATCACAAATGATTTTTGCTTCTAATTGCTTACCCGCTTCAATTGTATCCATTTCAAATTCATTCATAATTGGAGAAGTGTTAAGATCTTTCTTTTTCTCAGCAATCACAGGGACTTTGTTCACTTTTTCCAAAAACAATAAAATATCACGCCAATAGTTAACTTTTGCTTGTTTTTGTTCATCAGACGTTGGTATGTACAAGAATAATCCTTCATCTGTTAACCCCATCCTACCGCTTACATTCACTTCGTTTTCGCTAACGTCCCCAAAGATGTCTTTCATTGCTATATATAAACTTTCTGTCACATAAATTTTATCCGAAATGGGATCTAGTTTATCCAATAAATTTAGTGTTTTTAGCAAAATTAAAGATGATAAAGAAAGAACAATATTCTGATTATTAATATAAACACCATTGGTTTCACCGGCATAAAAAATCTGTCCTGATTTATCAAACAATGATAATAAGGCCTCAGGATACCTAAGATAATCTTTGTTACAGAGAGCAGAGATTGGTAAACCAATAGAATTTTTGAAGTTATAATTTTCCAAAAGAAACTCATGGCTTCTTCTACCGTCACTTAAAAATGGAAACAAAGAAGAGGCTGGGTTAATAGGATTTATTTTAATAGCCTTAATAAGGCTAGATTGGGGGCAGAGCTCTGTATATTTCTCCAGACAATACCTAAATGCATATATCCTCTTATTAGTAATATTTCGGATTAAGTAATTAGTTCCATCTAATTCAACAGTTTCATTTAATTCACGTCGTAAAAGCTTAATTGCAGTTGCAGAATCATGTTTATAATGCTCGCAACCAAACGCACCTAATCCCTCAAATTCCTCAAGATTGATTTCAGAGTTAATACAAATATATTTATGCAGACCTGCATCATCAACCAATGTAATCACTGTGTCTCTTTCAACATTATCAAAATCAATAACTACTTCATCTCTTCTTGCCCGATTCCCTCTTTGCATATAAAACATTATATACTGCATGTATACGGTCTCATCAAATTCTGAACCTAATGATATTAATGCGGTATATGCTAATTCTTCAGCAGTTCCATTATTATTCAAAAAATCAAGAGCAACAGCTGCCAGCATAATTGCTTTTGGATTACTACTATTTTTTAGAAAAGTAATATATTCATCAAAACCTTCTTTTTGCTGCAGTTGCAACTTTACTGCAACAATATTATAGGCTGAATACATATTAGGAGTTAACTGAAAAGCATTTATTAAGGGTTCTAACGCGGCACTTATGTTATCTTGTCTTATAACAGTTTCCGCTTTAGCGTATAGAATATTTAGATTTGCATTCCCTGTTTGAATTAATCTATTAGTAATTTGTTCAGCAATTTCGTTCTTAGTGGGTTCTTCACAAATCAATAGTAATCTAACCATTATTTCTGACGCTTTAACATTATGCGGTTCTAAAGGACGAAGGACCTCAATCGCTTCTTCAATTAATCCGATTGATTCACAGATTTCCGCTATGTAAAACCTCACTGGATAATATTCCTCACTAATTAGAGATATTGCTTTTTGCATTAATGTTTTAGCCAAGCCAAGATCATTTTGCTCAAAAGCAACTACCGAGAAATCTGTGTACAGCATTATTGCCTCTGGAAACTTTTCGCGAAATTCTTCAAACTTTAACAATGTCTTTTCAAAATCATTAAATCTTGAAAAGGATGCTAGATATAATCCAGCAATGTTTCCCTCTTCATCATATTCCCAATCCTCAATACCTTCTAAAATATTTATTATTTCACAAAACTCGTTCTGAACATAATATCTTTTGAGAATTTTTATTAACAATTGGGGGTTTTTTTCTTTCTGGTACAAAGCTTGATATATTTCATTAGCATGATTTTCTTCACCAATTAATGAAAATGCCTCAGCTATCATAAGCTGAATCTTCTCATTACTTCGAAGATCCTCAGGGAATTTTTCGGTATCTGCAATTATTTCAGAAGGATTTAGCAAAAGCTTCAAATTCAAAACATAAGCCCAGAATTCGGCTTTAATAACGATTGTTTTCTCTAAAAAATAATCACTTAATTTTAACAATTCATCTAAGCACCTTTTTATTATGATCGTGTCTTCTTTTGAAATTAAATATATAATTCCAGGTTGCCGAAGTATCGGGATTATCTCAGTTAAAATTACAAGAAACTTTTTATACTTAGACTTCTTCAATGAATCTGACTTGATTAAGTTTTTTCTGGCATCAATAAACCTATGTTCATTCAAATAAGCCGCGCCCAAATAATATAAAGCATCTGAATTACTTTCAAATTCAGGCTTTACCACATCAAGATCTGTGAAAGAACTAATGATTATTTCAGTATTCCCTTGAGTCAATTCATAATTCATTTCTCTAATTAATATGTCATTGTTATCATGGCCTATTTCTCTCAACCCTTTAATTGCTTCAATGAACATCATTGAGTTCTGATCCTTTAATGCTATCCTACTTTTTAAAATATAATATGATTTATTCTTGCTCTCAATTTCCTGAATTTTAGTTAAGTAATAAAATGATTCCTTTGTATTATCTTTCTCTAGACTGATTAACCCCATAAAATAAAAAAAATGAATTTTATAGTTACTTTCAATATTATCAAAACCAGATATACCCATTAATTCAGAAATGATCATTTCTGAGTTTGCAATTTCACCATTATCAAGTAAAGAATTTATATCACGTATTTTACTTTCCATTAATTTTACATATAATTCGTTTGCTTCATCTATATCTATACTCAAATCATCTTTAGGTTCAATTGTTTGAGGACCATCTATATTAAGGTCCTTTGAGGCCATTTCCATCAATTTTTTCAGCATATCTTCTGGAAACTGATTAATATTCATGTCTCCGGCTACTTGGTAAACATTTGAGTTATTTACCACCCTGGCCGATACACGCTGTTTTATTGATTGTTTAGGTTTGAACCAGGTTGAAAAGATGGTTGTATTAAATAATCTCATTTTCCTAATAACCCCTTTAAAATGGATTAATATAAAACAAATAACCTTGTTCAAATTATTTGTTATTTACTATTTGTATCCCTGCCTGACTGATTAATAGTGGAGTTACTAATATCACGATTTTTCATTCGTTGAGATATTTTTGTATTCCCTTCAGCTTGGGATGAATTACTTCGGCCCACCTTACGAAAAAATCCAATTGCCACTAAGATAATATATATAATTATGATGATTATGCCTAAATAATAAAGTGAATTCGGTGAATTTTCCCTAATAAATTCTAGTATATTAAAATTTGTCAATTGCATAACATCTGAAGCCACACCAAGCGCACCGATCATTAACACGGCTACAATAAAATACAATGGATACAAAAAAATCTTCAGCATATGGATTCCTCCTAATTTTAATTTATTTGCTCATTGATAAGCTTTCACAGTCAATAATTTTTCAGTCCCAGCACTAGAATCATTTGAAAAGAGAAAACAATTCTCGTATTTCAAGCAAAACAGATTATTAGCAAAAATCACCCTTCCAGCCTAAACCAACAGGGCGATTGAGCCGATACTTTCAGACTACATGCCGGTGCTTCCGATCCATGTAGCTTCACATTAACACGATTGTAACAATCTGTAAATCGACAATCTGTAGTCATAAAGTAACTTCGGTCCTTAGCAGCCAACAGTCAGAAATGGTGCCAATGGCACAGAAATCTGGGCCTTTACTGACAGCAACTTTCTTCCTCCTGGATACAGAAAAACAAAAAACACATCAACAATAGAGCTACCACCGCTTGTTCAAGACCAACTCCCAACCCCAGCAGTCCAACCAATTTCACATTACTAGTCCCCAGGGATCGAGGGCTGATCATGAAGACCAATAACAACACTGCGCCTGGGATCATCCCCACAAGTATTGCGGTACACATCATCCTAAACACAAGCAAAACTATAATTCCTGGGTACGTTAGCTTATTGGAGATCTGCCGCTCCGTGATATCCGTGTAGCTGAACCAGCAGCAAAGTATGATTAGGGATATTATCAGCAACTTATCTACTGTGGCCATCAATCTATACTCCTAGGTCCGGAAATAGCAGTTGCAGGCCACAGATCACGATTACCTTCAGCAGTGTACATAAGTTAGATATCATGTTTTTCTCCTCATATGAGCTTTCTCGTTATTCACAAGTAAAACCCCATCGAGAACGATGGGGTGGGTCAGCTGTTTTCTTTTTATTTTGTCCATCTGACATTCTGCACATCATCATACATGCTGCCAAAGATTTCTACTTACTTAGTGATACAATTCACTAAACTATGTATCCCTACAGGATCGGTGGAAATTTTCATCCGGTAAAAGCCATCTGTAGCTATCACAGAGATAAACTTCCTGCTCTGTCTAACATTACCGTAACCGGTGATCCCTGTAACAATACTACATTCCCCAATGATCATTTCCAGATTTCCCCCTAAGTTATCCCGTGAAAAATAATTAGTGAGTTTGAATAAGACATACATTTTAATCAAGTACTGAAAGCAAAAGGTTCGCCCAAAACCAGACCCCGATACCGCATAGTGAGCCTGTAACCAATCGTCTGACGTTAGTACTTTCCCGATGCCTCCCGTATTGTATCCACCCGTCCCACAACATAGGTGAAATGAAAAGAATGGCAGCCATACCTATTACGTTGCCTCCCCATTGGAAGTAATCTATCTGCACCGCGAGATGGATTGCGGCGCAGATAATCGTACTTCCGACCACACTAGTACATCTCCAGCACAATGGAAAGCAAAAATCACCAATATGCGGGGCACGCGCTGGCTTCCCATTGCAGAGCGGAGTGACACCAAAGTCCTGACGTACACCGATTAACCATTTTCTAAATTCCATAAGTACTTATCCCTTTCGCAATTAACGGCTGTTCAATTTCGCGCAGCAGCCTGTAATGACAAGAACGACGATGATGACTGCAATAATATAGAGCATATCAGTATACAACTCCCAAGTATGTTTTCCATTCTTTTTCAAAGTCGATATTCATATCAAAAGCTGTATTAATTTTTTGAAGATCCTCTTGCACTGAGTCTGTATGTGGATTAATCCGCTGTAGATGCAGTTTCGCCTCCTCAATTTCGGCAGCAACTTCTTGTAACTTCCTTTCCGTTTCCTCCCTATCTGATGCGCTTAGATTACCAATGCTCTGTATGTACAACTGATTTTCCCGCTGAATGACCTGCTGGATATTCGTTAGCAGTAGGCCATGGCGAAAATTAAACAGGTCAGCATGCTCCAAGACTAACATAATAAGGTTTGTGCAGATGACGGTAGTGATTACTTGGAGCGGCAGTAGAAGCGGCTCAGGAATCGCAAACTGGCGCTCTACATACTCAAACAACAGTTCAAGCACGAATGAAGTTACGCTCACAGACAGCAGCTGAAAGACGGAGTCTGCCTTCTGGCTTGGGGTCGCACGTTTGTCTCCAATTACTTTAGCCGCATCCACAACAGCCAGAACAAGATTCTTCAGCAGCTTGAGCATTTTCTGAATGGTCGACTTTACTACGTTGATGAGTATATCGAAAAACGATTTTAGAAATTTTTTCAATCCCTGGCTCACCAAGTTATTGAATATTGTACCAAGTTTAGAGAAGACGTACTTAACAACACGCTCTCCCGCTTTTTCGAGCTTATGCAATGCCTCTTTCAGATTAACCTTCTTATCCTGTAAAATCATTCGAAGCTCGTAAATTAGTGGTGGTACCGTATAATAGATGACCTGGCCAGCCAACATTTTACCGAGTGATTCTGCGGTATGCTTGGCAGCGTCCTTCGACACTTTCTTATAGTCAGTTTCCTTCAAAATCTTTTTACTTTCAGCGTTTTGCGATCTACGATAATTCTTTACCAGTTCCGCCTTTACATGTTTCGGGACTTTGCCTTCATCATCAAGGTAACCAGCTTCCTTCATCTTCTTTTTCGCTTCATCAGGAAGGTGCGTCCAACGATTCTCAATGGCTTCTGCTATTTGGTGAGGAGTTGCTTTATGTGTAATGTCGATTTTCTCGTATCTTACACCATCAGAGTCCTTCACTTTTACTTTCACTTCAACCTTGACATCGCCCTTGGATTGATTTGCGGTTTTGAACATCATTGTAAAGTTATCTGAGGAGTTATAAAATTCTTTAATCCGTTCCTCCGCACCCTCTTTCAAATAGCGATTGTACACATATGCAGTACTCAAAGCTTGCGTATGCTCCACATGTAATTGACTCACTTGTTCCCCACGTGAATTTTTTTTCGAGGTCTCTGTCTTACCAGTGTAGTCATCTTTCATAGTCCCGTTAGCATGGCGGTCTGAACGGTACTGCAGCTTACCTTTATGAATCATGTTTCGATCTTTATAGTGAGCTTTCAGCTTACCATTCTCGTTCTCAAACTTCTCTTTTTCGAAGAGCTTTTGCTTTGAACTTTCTAAATCGTTCATAATTGCTACTATCGTTGTGGAGCTCTCAAGGTCATTATAATTAAATATCGACTTCCGTAGCGCGTTAGTCTCCATCAGTGGATCATACTCGCTGTCGTACTTAAACTTTAAAATTCGTTCCATCAGCTGATCGGCAGTAACATAATAATCTGATGTATCAAAAAAGTTACGGACGAGTTCGCCGGCGAGATCACGACCGCAGTTATTAATAAGCTTTGAACCGAAATTGTTGGTCAACAACCCTTTCATCTCCGAATTAATCTGTGTGATAGCAGAGGTGTACAGCTTCTGCTCCTGTTCCAGCAGCGTTGTTCTTGCATCTATTACTTTTCGCAGAGACATTTTTTCCTCCTCAATCTATTCGATATTTTTCCAGCTGGATTGTCTGCTCTGTAATGATTCTGCCATAATCAGAGACAGCTTCTCGTTCTACGTCGTGCGACTCATTGGTAAGTAGTTTTGTTAACACAGGAGAGTCGTAAATTTTTGAGGAAACGACGAAGAAAAGAAACGCGTTCTTCACAAATCGATAATGATTCTTATAGCGTCCTGAAACTAACACCCCAGCATCCATCTCAGCAGATACCGACAATTCCCGGTTTGAAAGGACTTGATTTTTGATTTCTTCACATTGTAGGAATGCATGGATGAGCTGGAGCTCCGGTAGAACTTTAGTCTCAATCGTGTCTGCAATCATTCCTACACTTTCTTGGTACATTTCTAAAATATGTATATCTTCTTGTACAAAACGAACTTTCAAATTTCCAAGCTCTAACATCCGATTCCCGTTCGTCTTGAACTCTTCGATTTGCTGTACTGCCTCTACATTCACTTTCTTTGTCTCCCGATGTACACCAATAATCCCCTTAAAGAAGGTTTTTGAGAAAATATCATCTTTACTCCAGTCAATCGTCTCGATATAGCTCTCGACCGCTTCCAGATGCTTACTAGGCATGTGGACAGGATCAATTCTCGCTTCAGGTGCAAAACGTTCGACGTTCTTGATATTGCCCAACTGTGAAAGCCCACCCCCTAAAAAAGCGATGTTTTTCTTTACAGTTGTATTTCGGTACTTGTTCAGTTTCTCAATCCGATCATTAAATTGGTTAATCTCATCGTTAATTCGTTCGACTATTCGGCTGATTTTCTCGCTATACGATGCGTACACTTCTTTAAAGCTCATAACCAACTCTCTGCGTTCAGACTCCCCTGTAAATCCTTGGACAGCGGAAGCCGCACGATCCAGAAATCGATCCGCTGTTCGTTTTAACTGATTAATCATTATCTTTTCCCCCGTAGTACACGAATTCCTTATGGCGCGTCCGATCCTTGCAAGCCGTAATGATTCCATCCTCGACAAGGAATTCGAATCGATCATCTTTTTGTATTATAAAACTTTGCACGTTCCCTTCTACCCGGAACTTGCCCGCCTCCGACATATACACCTGATCAATTTTCACCGAGGTCTTTTTTCGGATAAACATGATCGCGACGACGATAAGTAAGAGGGTAACTAGAAAAGCAATCGCCATCTATTCCCACGCTCCTATGAGAGTTAAAAACATTAGTTCTAAATTACTATAATAGTAAATTTTACATTAAAAATTTTGTCTTGAATGCTATAAATGCAATTGAAGTAGAAGATACTGGATCAATTTACCCACATTATGCAAAAGTAACTATTAGTAAAAGTAGTTACCTGAGTAGTCTTAATTGTATAACAGTACTATGGGAGGAGTGGCTAAAGTAGGAGCTTTTTCGGACGTATCAATGATTTCGATTGCGCCAACACCAACACCAACTCCTATTCAAAACCAGCATTGAAGCCTACGATTGATGTAGCCATCGCTCCAGAAAATATTGGTCTAGGCAAAGAGTTCACAGCAGATATATCACTGAAAAATGTTAAGAAAATTTACGCTGAAGACTTTGAAATGAAGTACGACAAAGAGCACTTGCAATATCTCGGGTTTGAAGAGGTAACCGGCTATAAGGTATACAATAAACCCATTGAACAAAACGGTGCTGTCTGCTTAGTAGCCAGTCTAGGTGAAAAATACGGCATCAATGAAGACACGGTTGTCGTAAAACTCAAGTTTAAGGCCAAAGCCAAAGGTATAACCATTGTTGATGCAACTAAAGCGAGGAGCGCTGATACCGAAGAGGAATATGATTTAGAGAAAGATAACTACCTGGAAGACAGTGTCATCATCGAAGCAACAGACGTCAACAAATCAGGTACATATACCCTTGTCGACCTTGCGATCGATGCCAGGTACTTCAAGTATTTCGCCCTCCGATGTTGATCCGGTAAAGTATAATGCTCAACAAGCCGGTGATGAATATATGAATGATGATGACTTGCTTTTTATTGTTGATCAGATTTTAAACAATCCGGATTATCTGCCTAATACTTAACTAATGAATAAAAATGAACCCGCTGACCAGTTAAAGTTGACGGGCTTTTAACTTTTATTTAGTTATTATCTACTTTTTAATTTAACGTCTTAGATTTATTCCAAATTCAAGAATTATTGTTCCTAAAAAATTCACGCCTCAAAGTTAGATTTGCACGATCCTAAGGTCACAATAGTTCGTAGAACAGCCTATTGGTGGCAATGAAGATATACCAAGGCCAACATGTCCTTTATAAGTATGAATGTCTTTATTCCATCCGAAATGCACATGTTCCCCAAAACGTAATACTCCTGGGTGACCATATGAGTTATGCAATCCATATGGATATACTATATTAGTATTAGATTGAGTTGATCGGGCAAAAGGCGGCGGGTCTAGCCTCCGGTTACCGCCATGATGACTTGCTACAATTGAGGAGAGATCATTCTTAAATCTAGAATTAATATATTTATACGCAGCGTCACCTGGAAGTAAAGCCCTAATATCCTCTTGCTCACTAGAGTAAAGAAACCCAAGACCACTATCGTTCTTGCTAGTACCATCGCAATAAAAAAAAGCACCATAACCAGTACGAATTAATTTGAGTGTGGAAATTCGTGGCCAAATATATAAATTCCCTAAAAAAGCTAGCTCTGAGGCAAACTTTAATTGTGTTGCATTGAGCGGTTGATCAGGAACAATCCAAGGATAATTTTTTGCCCATGGTGAACGCAAATGATTTGCCGATGACCAATGATCATTATCCCAATGTGACAGTACAATAGGTGGATTATTGGTAAAGCAATATTGTTGTCCACTAGGGTATGTATGAGCATTGCTATAACAGCCCCCGCCAAAATCATAGTAGACGATAGGAGACGAATTTAATGAATTACAAACTGCGGAACAATTGCCTTGTCCAACGTTGTAAACTGCAAGAAATGTTTTGCTTGCAAATCGATTTTGAGTTAATAAATTTGTAAGTTCATTTTCATTAGATTTAGGAAAATCATTTAGACTAAATAAATGGTAAATATTTTTAGTTGAATTAACCCGTTTGTCAAGAAAATAAATCTGAACATTTACATCTACACCATTATTAGAATTCATATCATCATATCGTATCGCATTAACTAGATTGGATTCAGAATCATTTATTTCTATCTTATACCATCGATCTATTTCAATTTCTCTTTGTAATGCAGGTACATCACTCCATTTGTGCACCTTCAGCATTAGACAAAAGGTACTATAAGCATCGGAAAGGTTTATTTGTTTTGCGCTTACAGGGTCTTCGAGCAATTTCTTTAATTGATGCTCACTTACAACATCAAATACAATGTAAAACATATTATCAACACGTTCAATTTGATCAACGTATCCTAAAAACATAATATACTCCTAACATGTTAAAATATATACTACTTCTGAATTATCGAAACTTTACAATTAACTACTTATACTCCCCAACTCAAACGGTCTATGTGCAATAGTATCTTGGCCATATGATTTTTAAGTATCGGATTAACAACCTAATGACTCTATGAGATGGAGGGAATTCCACAAATCAAAAACACATCAAACGAGCCGTAAATTGTAATAGGCCTCAATTAGGTTGCTATTTGAGCAAATATATAGCACCCTCAAAAATTGCGGGACTGCAAAAGATAACAACCAGATTTGGGGTCAGACCTTCTATATACGATGAGGTGGAGAGGTTACTAATGCCGCTTTATAATTTTTTTATATAAAAAAGTTATCCAACTACTAGTGCAAGACTTTCTTCAATTGCACGAATTTCAATATCACAATAGTTTAGAACATATTGTGGAACAATTTTGTACTCTCTAGGATTAAGTTGGAATAAATAATCGTTTTGAACATGGAAGGTTTCATCCACATATTTTTTCATTGCACTGCCCCGTTCTAAATCACCATCTTTCAACATTCTATATATCTGTACCTTTTCATAGCCGCTAGCAGATCGACGATATAACTCAATCATGTCTGAAATATTTTTGATTCGAGCATATACAATCGAGTAATCAAATCCATCTATTCTTTCCTGAATGATTCTCGTTGCTTGCTCAACTTCACTAGGAGTCATATCCCTAAAATCCCCATCTTCATTTTTAATTTTCGGAATATCTCTATCTTTGTGAAACACATTTGAGAGTAAATCCCAAACATCATCCTTTTGATCGTTGATTTCAAGAAGTCGTCGATAATAAATTAGCTTATGAATTATATCTGCAGAATCGGCAATATTGCTTTCACATAGTGAGACACATGATTTGACATCTGCATTTGTGATAGTACGTTCGTCTAGTGTTCCGTTAATATTTGCAATAAAATACGCTTTTGCTGATGGTGCGAAAATATCACGTAATGTACAAACAATATCAATGATTGGTTCAAAATCATGTGTTAACAGCAATACGGTTTTTCCTTGGAAAGAATTCGCTCCTCTAAAAAGCATAGAAATAATAGCAAATTTTTTATTGTTATCAAAAGATGATATGGGATCATCTAAGATGATAAAATCTGCATTCTCCTTAAGAGTTTGATACATAAACAGTACTAAAGCAAAAGCGTTTCTCTCACCGTAGCTTAAATGCTGTCTTACATTCCCAATACCCTCGCTTTGTTCAGTATACGTCAAAATTAATCGATAGCTCTCTCCTGTGGACGGAATTATCGAGACCTTGTACTGATACCCCGCAGATTCAAGAAAGCCATTAATATCCTTACTGTGTTTTTCTATAGTCCTTCTTATTTCTATCTTTTGTTGTGCAACTTGTCCCTGTAATTGCCCGGCAACCGTAATTACTTCGTCAAGTGAAGTATTAATCCTATCAATCTTCTCTTTTGTATAGTCACTTTCAAGCTGACTGTAAAAAGCTAAGTCGATTCTATTTTCACGTAATGCATCAGCCACTCGGTTTACATTACTTAATGAAGTAAAACCTAGAAACTTTAAACCAGTCAACTTATTTCGTAATGTAATCACCTCATCTTTTAAACGTTTAAGGAAATCAATCTGATCATCTGTTAAACCGGTAGCATTTCTAGATATTATTTGCATAGCTGCTTTTGTAGCTTCTGAGAAATAACCCTCTAAAGAGGTAAATACAACTAGCAACTTACTTAATGAAGAAAGATATTTTGTATCATACTCTTGGCTTAATTTTAAAATTGTTTCTTTTGGTGTAGAAATATTGGAAACACAATACGGACATTTATCAGTAATTTCCAAATAATCTTTCCCCTCAGTTTGCCATTTTAGCCACTTCAGATTTGTTCCAGGTTTTCTTAAATAGGGAGCATATGCGACAAGTTCCTGGGGAACATTTTCAAGTTTATTTCCTTTTCCTAGAGTTTTTGCAAGATCACTGGCTTTTGAATAGCCGTTTTGCGTATTTCCAAAACCCTCAATAAAAGTTGTCAGATCATTAATCAAGGCATCTAGCTCCGGGTCATCACGAAAAGCAATTTGTATGCTAGAAATCAATTCAGAAATTTCACGCATATGTTCTTCGTATTGGGGAGTCTTAACAAAAATTTCGAAACTATTTGCTAATAGCTCATCCTTTTTATAGGCATAGGTTTCAATATACTTTTCATCAAAGATAGCCACTTTTTGAATGGTATCAGATATTGCAACGCTTGGGTTATGCGCATCTACTCCATCATTTAAATATTTAAATGGACGTAAGTCTTTCAGAGTTCCACCTGATGTATGCAAGGATATAGCTTGGGCAATCGTTGATTTTCCAGTACCATTGATAGCATATTTAATATTTAATCTTCCATTCTCTATATAAATAACACCGGAATCAATATTGTTACAGTTGTTAATTGAAATGTCCATTCTTGTTCCCCTCCTAAAATGCAAACTAAGTTTGTATTTTTCATATTAATGATTTTCTACTACTATGTACTGGAACAGACAAACCTTTTTCATTTAAGTCTTAATCATATTTATTTCATTAGCTCGTTTAAAAAGAAATCACTTAAATGTACTTTTAAGTCCTCCTTTACTTCGTTAAGAATCTCCACTATAAGTTGTTATTTAAAATAAATGCACTTCGAAAGCATCACCTTAACTCTCCATTTTGACCAAAGAAATAAATGATTCGAATCGAAAAAACTTCTACTAAGCCCACTGTCAATGTATAGCGCCTAAATAAAAAAATCGCCCTGCCAGCTTAAGCTAACAGGGCGATTGCGCCGATACTTTCGGACTACACGCCGGTGCTTCCGATCAGTGTAGTTTCACATTAGCATGATTGTAACAATCTGTAAATCGACAATTTAAAGTCATAAAGCGACAACAATTCCTAGCAACCCTAAAGTGAGAAATGGTGCAAGCGGCACTGAACTCGAAACCTCCATTGAAAGTAGCCTTCTTCCTCCCTGATACAGAAAAACAAAACCGCACATCAACAACAGAGCTACCACCGCTCGTTCCAGGCCGATACATAATCCAAGCAGCACAACCAGTTTCACATCACCGGCTCCCAGGGAACGGGGGGTGATCATGAAGATCAGAAATAAGACCGCACCTGGGACCAGTCCCCATAAATATTCCGGACTACACGCGATCCTGAACACAAGCAAAACTATAATCGCAGGATAAGTCAGCTTATTTGAAATCCTCCGCTCTGTAATATCAGTGTAACTGAACCAACAACAAAGGATGAGTAGACTTGTTATTAGCAACATATTTACTATGGCCATCACTTTATACTCCTAGATCCGGGAATAACAGTTGCAGGCCACAGATCACGATTACCTTCAGCAGTGTACATAAGTTAGATATCATAATTTCCTCCTTCAGTGAGCCCTCTCGGTGCTCACAAGTAAAACCCCACCGAGATCGATGGGGTTAGCTACTTTCTGTTTAGTTTGTCCGTCTCACATTCTGCACATCGTCATACATTCCACCATAGATCTCAACTTGCTTCGTAATACAAGTCACCAAGCCATTCATTCCAGCAGGATCGGTTGATATTTTGATCCGGTAATAGCCATCTGTAGCATTCATAGAGGTCATGTATTTACGGCTCTGATAAACCTTACCGGAGTCGGAGGTGATCTTGGTCAATGGTAACTCCCAGGTCGCATTATTACGGTCCCCACCGGTCTTCTCCAGTTTGACCTGACGCTCGTACTTCCAGTTCGGGTCATAGAAGGTAGCGTACACCGCATCCGGGCCGTAGTAAGTTCCCCCTAACGAATATGCTGTTTCTTCTAGGCCTGTCGGTATCTTCGTCTCCCAATTTGTGTTGTACGTTGTATTCACTTTTAGCTCAATGCCGTAACCGGCTCTGGTAATTGCATTGGCATCCTTTCCGCTTCTCTTGGCGTAGGGGATAATCTCCCAGGAACCGCGGCTCTCCCTGTCCGCCTCTCTGGGGTGATTAAGATCTGTTGCTATGCCTTGCTTGGTGTTCACTTCTGCAGAGATCTTCAGATTCTCCTGGTACGTTACAGGAGTATTGCTCCAATTAGGATCACCGTAATCTGTATAATACTGAGTGAAGTAGTGAGTCTTACCATCCGCTGATGTATAGCTTGAAGAGTAGTACTTCGTAGGATAACCAGTAATCACTGGATAGGACACTGACCATTCACCAGCAGCCTCCGGCTGATTACATTCGCTTCCACTTCCTGAAGCCCCTGAGACAACACTACAGCCTGTCGTGACAATATTATTGCTACGGTTCTGATCTGTCTTCTCTTTCTCGGGATCTACGGAGAGAGTAAGGTTGTGGACCCCTGTCGAGTTGCCTGTCCAATTAAAAGGCCCTACGGTTAGCGTCTGACCTGCTGCAAAAGATTTTCGCGTCTCATAGATTGTGCTGGCGTTATCATAGAAACGAATGAGTACATCATTCTGCGCTGTCGCACTGTCGTTCTTAACCTTGCCGATGATGCTAGACTGACCACCCTTGGTTATGGAATTCGGCGAAGCCGTGATCGATACAGCAATCAAATCAGCCTTCGGAGCTACACGCTCAATCATCCATTCTCCATGTAGCTTATTGTTGTTGTAAGCCGCCGCTGGTGACTCCAACGCCCGATCCTGATGGACAGGGTTATTGATCGTAGCGTCTACTTTGATATAGTACTTCCCCGGATCATCACCAATCTCTATTTTACCGAGCATGTAGTTGAATTCCTGTCCATTCGTTATTGTTGCTGGAAGAGAGTTATACATCGAGGTCAGCGAAAACTCTGCGGTAAGCACGCCCCCAATCTTGACTGCCGCATTCATCGGCATCCCCCGCGTATTCACATGATCGGAGGCCATGATATCATCACCGCTATACCGAAATTTCACCCAAAGTTGACCACCATCCGTGAGCATCAGCTTTGTAGGTACAAAATCCAGCGCCTGCTCATCCGGAAGGGAAATGCTCTTAATAGCTGTCCGGCCATACCCATCATCCACGATAATATCAACATCTTTACCAAGGACTTTGGAGATGTCCCTTGCATTCACGCTCACATTGCCGTTATGGATCGCTTCACTAGCATGGATCAGTTTACCATCCGTTAGACTAACCACTTTGGATAAGTCCGGAAATGCTCCCTTTGGGGCTGCTATGACCCGTATGTCCCGTTCGGAGTAGCCATAGGAAGAAAAGGCCACATTCAGTGCATTTCCCTGGGATACTGTCAATTTAGGCCAAGGAGAAACATCATAGAGCGCTCGGTAGGAGTCAGCGCTGATCTTTTGGGTGCTGTTGAACTTAATGCCCATGCGCGGGACAATGCCGGATGTGCGGAGGAATTGATAATTATTCCAGACAGTATAGTAATAATCATGACCTGTTGTAAAGATAGGATCATTGGCAGTTTGAACAAATTGATCACGGAAATACTGACGCTGTTTGGTTCCAATAGATTGCCCCGCCCAAATAGAGTCAAATAAGTCACCCAACGCTGCCTCACTTTTAAAGACCAGTCCAAAACCATTCTCTTTATTAAAACTCTGATCCAATGGAGTCCTCTTAACGTTAAAGACATCATAATTAGGAACAATTCTTGTTTGCCCATCTGAAAAGGTAAACAATCCAGCCCATTGATAGAGCTGCCAAGGGTTGTTAAGCACTCTTTTATCAATTGCTGGAATATACCCCGCAAACCTAGAGCTATCTTCGGTTCCATACTCCCATTGGACATATTTATAGAGCATAGGCGTTCCTGCTGCTGACACACTTTTCCCAATTATTAACGCGCTGATTATTACCACCAGTAAGACATTGCATGTCCTGAATATTTTCATAGCAATCTCACCTTCCAAAGAATATTTGCATAAAAAAAGCCTGCCGCTTATAGCGATCAGGCCCTTTAACAAATAAAATACTGTGTCTATTTTATTTTAAAGCTTTAAATAACTGAATAACTTCTGTCAATGTGGAGCCGCCGTTTCCTTCGCCAAAGACGATCACATCGTTTGTAATGGTTCCAAAAAGTTCAGTCATATCTTCATTAAAATTCGTATCCAGATTGATAGCGTAAGATTCCCAACTGTCTCCGTTAGACTCAGGCTTTGAAATCATTAACCCACCAGCATTCTTCCCTATAGGGTATGAATAGCTCTTACCTGGCTCAAGTTTAGTTAAGGCTCCCTTAGCTGTCCCCTTACTGCCTGCTGCACCTTTCGGCAATGTAAAATTCAACTTTCCATTTACAATCTTCATATTATCAACAAATAATGCCTTACCCAGCTCTGTCTCACGAGGCCTCTCAAACCCGACTTTAAACATATTATTCCCACCCGCAGCAGGCGTGGCCGAAGGAGACGGACTCGCTACCGGTGTTGCAGTTGCTCCTGTCGTAATCGTCACCAGACGTTTTTCTTGATTCCAGCCCACACCCGCACCGAGAGCCTCAGAAACAAACCGTAAGGGTACATAAGTACGGTTCTGTTGCAGACGCGCAGGTACATCCAGCTTCTGAATGACCGAGTTAACGGTAACAGTATCGCTGTTGATCTTCATCAGGATCTTCTTCGTACCCAAGTCGATGGTTACGGATCGATCCAGACCATAACCCACCTTCGCCCCCAGAGCTTCGCTGACGAACCGGATCGGTATCATCACCCGGTTATTCTCATAGTACGGCTTCGCGTCCGAGAACTTGAGTGCTGTTCCATTGACCTGCACCGAAACCACGACTTGGGCTGCGGATGCAACACTTGTGATCAAGGTTAGTACCATTATCATGGCTAGAACCACACTGCCTACTCTCATTTTACTCCGACTCATTTGCTTCACTCCCCGTTTTGATCTTCATTTGTTGTATTAGCTGCAGTAACAGTTGGATCGTCCCTTGGAATTCCTCAGATATATTCATCAGGTTCTTCTCGTTATCGCCTAGCAAAGCTCTCCACTCCGGACTCCAGAAATAGCGAGTTTCATCTTCACTCAGACGATGGATCGCTTCGCGGATAGCCTCGGCTCTGTTGGTGTTATGCTTATCGCAATAGTCCTGCAGGATCTTCTCAGTGGCCGCATCCAGCCGGATGGGAACGGCTTTGCTCTTTGGGTTCGCTGAAGGCGGTCTACCCATTCTTGAAGGGTTCAGAACAAGCACCTCATTTCATGATATACGCATAGTATATTTTATAGTATATCATTTGTAAAGAAATATTTTCCAAATGAAATACCCACCCCCTCCCTCCTCTCCCCCACCGCACCTTCACACTGAAAAAAGGCAAAATAAAAAGCCCCTCAACGGCGCTTGTGTCGTGATGCTATTCATAAAACTTTGCCAGTACATTTAGCAGGTCCTCATCATGTAATTTTCCTAAGAAGCCTTTGATTTTATCATGATGCAACGGTACATATTGGGAGCATCTAGCGACAGAAGGCTGACTGAGCCCTGCCTTCTTCCAGTGTAACAGAACAAGATCCTTGGTCTCATTCGCACGTTCAGCATGAGTGGTCACCTTAATGACGATGGAGCGATCTCCCTGAGTACCCAGGATAATGCCCGGCCTCAGCTTTTCCACCACTTCATCGTCAAAAGGGTACAGGACAAGGTAAACATCTCCTCGATTATGATTCATCCGCAGCTAAACTAATATGTTTCATATTAGCTTATTTCTCTCCTTTTTTACGTTGATATTCTGCTTCTGCTTCTTTCAAATTCTGCTCTGCTTTGGCCCATAAATCAGGAAGCACCTGATCTACTCTCCGGTTGGCTTCTTTCAGGCTGCTATCCATGTTCATATCTTGTTCCTCCTCGTGAATATGGTCAAACATTCCATCCGGTCCATGACACCAAAACGTATACCCCTCTCCCTTCATGAATGCCCTCGCATACTTCGCATGTAGTACTTCAAGCAGCTGCTCACGTTGATTCTCGGGTAGAGCTTCGATTTCTTTTAGAATATCGGATACAGGCTGATTCATGGCCATCTCCTTTCTCTAGTAATCCTACAGTAACA
Source organism: Paenibacillus sp. FSL P4-0338 (assembly GCF_038002365.1). Taxonomy (NCBI): domain Bacteria; kingdom Bacillati; phylum Bacillota; class Bacilli; order Caryophanales; family Paenibacillaceae; genus Paenibacillus; species Paenibacillus sp. FSL P4-0338. The sequence continues at coordinate 3,271,514 of NZ_JBBOCG010000001.1, forward strand.
AGCATACTTCAATTTATCAAGGCTGGCGTATACAAAAAGTATGCCCTTTTTGCTTGCCCAATGCCATAGACGAGAAAACAAAAATAAGGAACCGGCAATCACCGGTTCCTCTTCGCTCAATGGACTTCAAAAACAGTTACAGTAAATGGAGTGAGACCTGTAAAGGAATAACGATTATATCCCTGAAGCCAGCGTAAACGTGAACTGTGACCGGTAGGTTCCGACACGCAGCCCGGTTTGAGCTCCGGCTTGGTAGGCACTTCCGCTGCCCGCTGACACTACCTCCACTTTGTCCGGTACCCGAAGCATATAGCTCATCGGCAGCTGGTATTGTCCCATGCCCTGAAACGCTTCCGCTTTGGCGAGAATGACGGGTTCAGCAGTAAAAACATACGATCCATTCAGACTGAGCTTCATATCTTGACCTACCAGCGTGGTCGTATCTGTAACATCTACACTCAGAACCGTTGTAGGCATCTTCACGACTAGGCTGTTGGTTCCGAGGCTGTTATCGACCACAGGATCACTGACAAAATCCGTAATCTTGAGCGAGTAGTTCCAGCCCACGCCGGTGCCGCGAGAATCCTCAATCACGGAATTCGTGACACTATTGAGCACCTGATACTGATTGGTTGTACCAATCGTCACCGTATCGAGCAGTAACCCGTTGAATTGTGAACTGAAGCCGCCGCCCAGGACCGTAAAGGAAATATCCTCTGAACCAATCGGACTGCCCCAGCCTGGATCTATGGTTGGTTGCGGGGTGACCGTAGGGGCCACTGTCGGCACGGGTGTCGCCGTAGGGGTGACCGTTGGTGTTGGTGCAACTGTTGGGGCTACTGTCGGCACAGGGGTGGATGTAGGGGCCACTGTTGGGATGGGAGTCGGCCCATTAATTGAGGCCTGAGCTGTCGCCAGTTCATCCCCTGCCAGGTTTAGGATTCTTGCATCCACTACATGACTGCCTTGGGGCAGCGTGACCAGTCCTGTATACTCTGTCCACGACCCATTATCATTGCGAACTTGGACTTTCACGCTGGTATGTGTTGTTCCACTTTCGACTGTATAAGTTCCATTACCCTTATCTACCACCTTGGGATATCCAGCTGCGATAACGACAGGATCATTGGTCACATCCAGAGACATGATTGGGCTATAGGTAGCGCCTGCTCCTGATCGTGCTTTAAAACTAATTGCGCCTGACTGACTTAATACTATGGGAGCTGTGTAATTCTTCCATGTGGTTCCACCATCAACCGAGTACTCACGAGTTTGAATATCGGTAGAAGAACCATAATTCACGGTAACCACATGACGATTAAACTTGTCTAGGGCTACTGTATTTGTTGGCAAATCTAGCACGATAGGAGCGACATAATCAGGTGGATATACGGTTGGAAATCCGCCAGTAAGAGGATAGCTGGAACGGCCATTAATCATTTCCAAGACTCCGTCCTCTGTAATGCCATACAGATAGGCTGCACCATTTCGATTCGTAACCGAGTAAAATTTAAGAAACTTCTTCGGCAATGTAAAGAAATCGGACGCTTTACTCCAACCCGTTACCGTATGATCTGCCGCTAATGCATAGGTGTAGTTATCTGCTGAGGCTGCCAAATCGGTTATGTTCACGATCTGGTTGAGTGGTCCGGTTATTCTCACAGGAGTAGCTAATGAACCTCCAGCAATACCAGACCTATCAAAATAATTCAGCCCCACTGCATATACCTTCCCATTCTTAAGGTACCAATAAGTACCACTATAATCGGAAGTTACCTTTGTAACCCCAGTATCAATAACTTTCATGGGTGAAAAAGCGGAGGTGTAGAATTCTGACAACGATGTCCCCCAATAACTCAGATCGCCATTCTGAATGGACACATATCCTTGCAGCAAATAATAATTTGAACCTTGACTTGTGGTAGACATGTATCTGTGTACATTCGATAGGTTGATGTTGCTGGGTAATGGAATTAAGGTATTGTTCGTCAACTCATTCGATGTGTCCATAGGCGATCGATAGGTGAACCAGTTTGAAAGCGTATAGGATGAGCCATTGACTGTGAAAATGCGAGAAGATACATTAGCTTTAATATCGGAGTATCCCGATCCTCCTGGACGCGTGGATATGACCGCATGATTCTGTCCATTCAAAAATTTCATATCAAAGTTGTTTGCTGAACTAAACGCTGGAAAGATGGAGGTTACATCGACAGCCTTAGAGGTCGGTGTGGTGAAGGATGTTTTTCCAAAGGCTTCACCGACAAGGTACACCGCCTTATCTTTCACGATTAGAATCGAACTATCTGAAAGATAGAACAACTTCTTCACGCCTGACAACTCTGCTCCGGACGGATCGAGCACTTCAGTAGGGATGCTTTTATCGGCTGCACCACCGATGGCTAACTGTCCACCAGTCCCCTTCCCCCAGGACCATACGGTTCCATCCGTTTTCAGAGCAAAATAACTGTAGTTAGTCGCCATGGACCACGAATAGCCATTTTCGAGGACCTGAAAATCAGAAACTTGTTCTAATAGCTTTACCGCACTTTGGCCTTTCATTTGAGAGTACATTGTGCTTCCTTGCAGATACACTTTACCGACTTCATCTGAATAGTTCTCATAATACATCCGGACTTTATCGGCAGTGATCGTCTGAACTGGATAAATGTAGTTCTGCAGTACCTTGGTCCCATTAGAAAGGTTGAATACCGTGCCATAGGTGGTATCGTTATGGTCGTAGGTAATGCTGTCTATTGTAGTAAAGGCAGCCCCCTCTGCATTGTTTCCATTCCCCGATAGCAGTATAGGAAATAGAAGTACCAATGATAGGGCTACATACAGTGAACGTAGCCCCTTTTTCTTCGATTTGCTCTTATTCATAAAACAGCTCCTCCTTATTCGTTATAATCCGGCTGTTGCCGTGTAGGTAAAGGTAGACGTATAGGTTCCCTGCAGTAAGCCCACATGCTGGCCGTTGCTACCTGTAATCAGCTTGGGAACGTTCAGGGTATAGGCAATTCCGAACTGATGTGTACCGGCACCTTCCGATGGGATCACCCCCACAATCCGGCTGTCTCCGGAAGATAGTACCTGATGATTGGCCAGTTCTCCTTTGGCTGCAGCAAAATCGATAGGTGTACCTGCAATTGCAGTCTTGTACTGCGTGGTAAACGATACGGACGAGGCCGGAATAACAAAGTCAACATTCTGGCCACTCACCATCTTGGTCAGTTTGAAATCCGTGGCCCGAAGGACCACTCCCCATCCCGCTGCCGTACCGCGTGCATCCAGGACATACAGATTACTGTCCGCTGCTGACGTTTGGTTCTGCTTCAGATCAAGCGTGATATCCTTAAATGCCGGTTTCGTCTGGGTGATCTGAAGTCCCGCACCGGTGACTACCACTTCGGATTCATCTGTATCTGCAGCAAAGGCAGACATCGGCATGCTTAAAACCATCAGCATGAACAGACCTACTAATACTTTCTTCATATTGCTCCTCCTCAATCATTTATCTTGGCTAACAGGCGCTGAAACAGACAGGTTTGCTTCTTCCTTCTGTTCCTTTTTCCGCTTCCATAGCAGAAGCAGCAGCCAGAACAACAACACAACAAACATCAGAATCACCACAATCGTGATCACCACGACCCACAGATGCAGCTCCAGCCAATCCCATAACGTCTGTGTGACTTCAATCTTGCCTGCCTCCGTCAATGCGGCCTGGGAAGTCTTGGACTGCTCAGGTGTGACTTTGAAGGTAAATGTTCGGCTGATCGTCTTGCCTGAGAAGGAGGCGGTATAGTTCACCTCATAGACATCCGGCAGCAGCAGCCGGTCATTGACGATATAGACCATATCCGCAGTGCTCCCCGCGTAAATCGAGTCCGCTGCGTATTCCTGCTCATACCTGATCTCCCCCTGCCCGTCACGGACCGTGATCTTGCCGGTGGGCTTCTCAAGGATCGTTCCGCGATCACTTAGCTTCATCGTCAGCCGGGAATGGCCCGTACTGACATAATCATGCTTGAAATCATCAATACTCATCTCATGCTTGGCCTGATCGGCCTTGTATTCCAGAACGATCTGTACCCCGCTGCGGTTGACCACATCGATGGCCACCGAAGCCTGCTGCCCCTCTGAACCTGCAGCCGGTTCTTCTGCCTTGATCAGTTCTTCGGCAGCGATCACTCCCACGTACTGACCGGGGCGAAGATCCACCGGTACGTGCAAGACGTAATTGAAGCTACGCACTTCTTGCGGTTTCAGCGTGATGGCCTTCACGCCTTGCGGCTCCAGCCAGGACCCGACCAGAGTCAGGCGCTGCTCCTTTTCCGAGAAGCTTCGGCCCCCATTTTGTGCCGGAAGGGCATCAGCCGGATACAGCTTGAGCTGCACCGGCGTATCCTTGGCATTGCGGACCACAAAGGTATACTCACGCGTGTCCCCCGGCTTCACCTGGTCCTTATAATAGCCCCGGCCTTCTTCCACGGCTTTGACCGGAGACAGCACAAAGGAACTGTCGGCATGAACAGCCGCAGACAGCCACAGACAGCCGATGAATCCGAGCAACCATACACTCATGATTTTACGAACGTTTACTTTTTTCATGGACAACCTCAATTCTTCATTCTCTTATAGCCCGTTAACCAGGGTAAAGGTCAGACTCGCTTGATACTCACCGGCAAGCAGTCCCACCTGATCACCGGGAGAGACCTGATCAGTATTCTTTACTTCGGCCACCTCAATCAAGGCAGGAAGATCTACCTGTAGCAGCAACTCAGCGCTGAAGCTCCCCCGCCCGGAGCCTTCAGCAGCCTCCATCACCACCTGGGGCGATCCGGAAGCAAATACACCTGAGCCGGTGGTAACCCCTGCAGCTTCTTGCTCCGCAATCAGACCAGCTACCTGATAGGATGCATAGCCTGCTGGAATTCTCGCCTGGAGATTTCCACCCTGTACATCATGCCGGACCGTAAACTCATCCAGTGAAACTGCATATTGCCAACCAGAGTCGCCTTGCTGCTCCACCGTAAGGTTCAGCGACTGGTTAAACTGAAGATGTCCGGAAGCACTCAGCGTAAGCTGCGCCGGTTGACCGGCGAGACGTAGGTTGCCTAGAGGATTGCCATAAACGGCATAGGTGGCTGACATGACCGTGCTTCCTTCTCCGGTTTCAGGCTGGGCTTTTGCGGCATCAGTTACAGGGGAGTTCACAAGCAGCAGCATCATCCCCATCCACAGGCTGATTCTCTTCATACAATCCCTCCTCACCGAAGAAGTGTGCCTGCTGGCAGCAGGTAGACCTTCCCTGTTTCTTGCGCCTCCATCAGCAGTGCGGCCTGCTGCGGTGTCACCTCAAGTACAATTACGGCGGGAATCAGGCTTCCACCGTCTGCAGGATCAGGAACCTTCCCTTCCGCATTTAGCCGTTTCACAACCTTCAGACGGGACAACTCCGGCAGAATCATTTTTTTCGACTGCCCCGTTGCCGTATCGGAGACGAATGCATAGGCATCCACGAGGATACCAGGCTTGACCTCATCTCCGGAGGACATGACCAGATCCGTCTTCACCCCAATCTGCCGCATGCCTTCCTGTAAGGAGACTGCAGCCCCCATGCCAGAGGCCGCTGCCGTTGTCACCAGCGACTTGCGAATCGGAGCGCCAGCCATGAATCCATACTTGGAGGCATAGGCATCGCTGAAATCCAGCTCATCTGCGGTTTCTAGCGCATCCTCCGGTACTTCACTGACCACGACTTCGCGGAATTTCAATTGGTCTTTAGTAATTGGCATATACGGATCAATATTGGCTACAGCAACAATGATCTTCTTCGTCTGCACCTGCTGGGCAATGTTCCGGCTACTCATCTGAAACGCAACCAGCGCAAGGATCAGTCCGAGCAGGACGATCAATGCGCTGCGGGTATACTTATTCCATAGCTTTTTCAAAGGCTTATACTGCCTCCCTCTTTATTTATAGATACTTTCATAGGGAATATTGCGATGAACAGTTACTGGATACGACACCCCTGGAAGCGCAAAAGAAACATGCGTGCGAAACACCACATCGATCCAGGGAACATCCCCGGAATCATACGTCAGATGCAGTTCAAAGCTGCTGCTCTTCATCACCGGGTTCTCCATCGCAGCATTCAGGCCTAGACTCTGGATAAAGGCTTCTCGGGTTGCGGAGCGTAGCGTACTCTGTTCCAGCAGCACAAGCCCCTGCTGGGCATCCGTCACAATGCCGGAACGGATAATTCCTGCGTCAATCGCATTCTCTATCGTTCTCCCTGTCGAGTCATATACACTGTCCACCACCAGCAGATCCATCACCAGCACCACAAGAATCAGACCAAATAAAATGGCCCCTAAGACTTTGATCCACATCCTACTCCCCCGTCCTGTAGAATACATGTGCCAGTCCGGGGAGATGGACGGTGATCGGTACGGTATAGTTCACACCCACTGCCTTCAGGGCAAATACGTCATACTCCCGAGTGACGGTGATTTCCAGGCGATCCCCGCGCTGTACCGGCTTCGGGGTGGCGACAAGCGAGACCTTAGCCGGATTCATCCCCATACTTTGAAGTAACCCATCCAGCCGAGTCCGGGTCGCCTGGTCTGCCCCATTCTCCACCTTCATCACCTGCAGCACTTCATTGGCTGCTGTACGCAAGTTGGAACGAATCATTACATACTGCACAATGGTCACGACAATCAGTGCAATCATGAGGACGATCATCATCAGAAAGAAGAAGGACATGATACCATCTCCTCTCTCGCTCCGGATAAACTGTTTCCATCTGCGGCGCATGGCGCGTTCCTTAGTCAAGCGAGTTCATCTTGCCGAAGATTTTATCTACGACAAAGGTGTTAATCTGTGCCTTGAACAGCAGATACACTGCGATGAACAGCAGCAGCGTGATCAGAATACCAATCACCCATTGCATCGCATCTCCGCGTTCTTCTGTTCGGAACCGGTTCAGCCTTACCGCCAGAACTCCTGGAGCGTTCACCACTACCTGCTTTGTACCTTCAACCATTCTCTTCATCAGCTTCTTCATTCGTCAATCATCCTCTCAGTTCATGTTTATAGGGAATTAAACGCGCCGAACATTTTGATCAGCATCATAAAAAAGAACACCACCACATGGATAATGACCATTCCGTAGAACAGGTTCATCTTTCCCGGATTGCCCCTGGTGCGTTCCCGCAGGGCAAGCTTGCTTAAATTCCGCAAATCGTTTTTAACACCATTCAGATCGTCCTCAGCTTCATGAAATCCTTTCTCCGCCACGACATTGACCACCGACACAAAATCATACACCACAGGCACATGGACCTCTTTGGCAAACATTTGCAAGGCATCCTTCTGCGACATCGTCCCCATATTGGCAACAAGGCGCTTGAGCAGCGCAGATAACGTAGGACCACAGCGGGCACTCACTTCCTGAAAAATCACGTTTAACGGCTTGCCTACTTCCAGCGCAGTGATCATTTTGCTAATTAAAAACGGCAAATCCGCAATCAGCTGATTTTGCCGTTTTTGATATGCCTGGGAAATCTGCCGCATTTGGAGCCAAAAGAATAGAAACGATAGAATCGGTCCGGCAATGGCAAAAAAGACTTGCTGCACCATACCCGCCAGCACAAGGGCAAACCCGCCTGGCAAGAGGGCTTGAATGATCGCCCTGGCGAGATAGATCTCATAACTTACCGGGTACCCCAGCATGCCGTACATTTCGCGCTGCTTACTACTTTGCCTCTTTCCTTGTCTGGCAGAGAGCCTGTCGGCTAGGGATCGGACCATGGCATTCTGCTGCAGCCGCAATCGCTGCGCATCGGACTGGTTGACTAGAGCCGCCAGATTCATGAGCTGCTGCTGCCGCCGGAAGCCGGGAATGACGATCCGCAGAACAGGAATGACAATACATAGTGCGGCGAGCCCAAACAGTATGGATGTAATCATGTTTCACCTCCCTTACAAATCATCCAGATTCAGGCGCAGCAGCGAATCCTTCTTCCACAGTCCAATCATGACACTGACAATCATGCTTGCCAGCAGCAGCTTGCCGAATCCGGTCTGCAAGGTGGTTGCTGCCTTGAACTCCAGTACCAGCTGACTTTCGAGATAACCGAACAGGAACGGGAAGAGCAAGCTGATCCCGAACACCACGAACGGCTCCATCCGTTTTTTCTCATTCTCAATATCGATCTCCTGCAGCAGATGCATGTCTGAAGCGATGTCCGCGATGCTCTCCCGAATCCCTTCGACCGAACGGGCGTGGAATCCATCTTTGTTCCCGGCGAGTACTTTTTCGCAGAAATCATCGAACTTTTTGAATTGAACCGCTTGTTTCATCTGCTCCAGCACCGTGGGGACATCGATCCCGATCCGGAGCGAAGCGTACATCTGTTCAAAGTAGGGAACCGTCACACCGCTCATCACCGGCAAGGACATCTCCAGTGACTTCTGGAGGGACTTACAATCCCGGAACTTGGAGGACAGCAGCCGCAGATTCCCCGGCAAGTTCAGGAGCACCTCTTTCCTGCGTCTGAACTTCACCGCCGAAATGATCATCTTCGGTACAATCACGCCCATTGCGATCCCCACGCCGACAAACCAGATGTTCGCCGTCCAGTAGGCCACCCCTGCACCTATGACAAGGGCGAGACCCAGGAGCTGCACATAGTTACGCCATTCCAGGTGAATGCCTGCCGCCTTCGCTTCCGCTTGGGTTTGCTCAAATCCAAAGGCGATACGCAGCTGCCTGGAACGACTGTTTGCCGCAGGCAGCAACGAGAACAGGCCAAAGGAGACCAGAAAACCCGCTGAGAGCAGCAGAATGATCATCATATGGCCTTCAGCTCCTTCGCTTCGCACCAGCGCCGGAGGTCTTCCTGCGCGGGGTCTTTCAAATAAATCTTCTCCATCAGCGACTCGGACTGGATCTTGCCGACCCGTACATGCCGTTTCCGGCTGTAATCGTATTTGAAGATCGGATTGAGCACCGGCTCCTCGGTTCCCCGGTAGCCAATCAGCTCCGACAATTCGGTTACAACCCGCGCTCCATTCGGCAATTTCTTCTGAAAGACAATCAGGTCAATCGATCCGGAGATCTGACTGGCCGCAGCCATCGTGTTTCCATTCAGCTGCAGGAACCGGGTTGCCGCCTCTTTTGCGCTGTTGGCATGAATGGTCGTCCAGACGGTGTGTCCAGTGTTCATCCCGATCAGACTTTGCTGCGCTGCCGGTTCATCCCGGATCTCCCCGATGCACATCACCTCTGGCTTGAGCCGCAGACAGGCTTTGATCAGCTTGGCGATGCCGTAGCTCTTCTTCTCATCCTCGACCTCCTTCACTAACAGGGAAGGCAGATTCGGATAATGCAGATACTGCCGCTTGCTGGCCAGCATCATTTCCTCAGAATCTTCGATAGAAATGATTCGGGTAATCGGCTCCATACACATCGGCAGGCGAATCAGCTGTGTGGTCTTGCCGCTGTTGGTTCCCCCGCCAATGACGAGATTGGCACCCTTCGGAACAATGAAATGCAGGAATTCGGCCATCTCCAGCGAGATGTTTCCATACTGGATACACTGCTCATCGGTGTACACATCCGGCGGGAACTTCCGGATACTGATCAGCGGTGCATTAGCACTAACCCCCTGGTACTCTTTCGTATCCGCAACTACACAGATCCGGAAGCCCCGGTAATTGGCATCCACAATCGGATCGGTGCTGGAGATCGGTTTGCCGATCGGCATGAGCATTTTGTTGATCACTTCGTACAAGTGAGACACACTCTGAAACTTGATATCTGGCCGGTGTATGTCTTGCCCGCCCTGCTCAATGATCACTTGCTCCGGACCGTTGATCTCAATCGAACTGACCGTGGGATCATCCAGAATACCCTGCAGCACCCCAAGCTCAGTGATTTCCTTCTGCACCCATTCCACCACTTCATTCAGAGGAATCGATAGGGCATAGTCATTCTGTTCCCGGATCAGATCCGAGATATAATAACGGATCTTCTGCCGTGAAGGTTCATGGGTCAGAGACTGTACGTATTCGTCCAGATGATCCTCCTGCAGCCGATAACGGACAAAGTTCAGCAGCCCCTCCATCTTCTTGGCATCCCCCTCTGACCATTCACTGTTGACTGGCTGAATGGAAATCTGAACATCCAAGTATTCCAGCGGTTCAATGATCCCCACCGTTTCATTGTCACGTCCGGCAGCTTGTCCTTCCCTTATGGGGATCTGGTTCGGTTCAAGCGCCTTCCAGCGTTTGATCAGCTCAGCGAATTTGGTATACACAGGTGCTTCATCAATTTTGACATTGGTATCCGCACTGAACAGATAAAGTCGCTCCGGCTTCACACTGAACACTTCAATTAATCGGCGGTAATGCGTATAATTCCCGACAAAATCAATGGCATCTGCGCTATACAGTAGAGCAGCATCTGAAGTCCGGAGTGCGAAGTGAGTCGTGGGCTGGATGAGCGAACCCTGTGTGAGCAGAATGATCACATCATAGGCAGCTTCCAGCTGTTGCCGCAGCACTACTGCTGCCGAGATCAGCGTTTGATTCGAAGACAATTTACGAATCACGGGCGCTTCCGGCTGGGAGCGCGGATTGACCAGTAAGTAGTCCACGCTGCTTCGCTGAACCATGTAGTCCTGGATCGGCTTCAGGGCTTGACGGTCCAGATCGAGCAGGAACTGATCCATGGTGCGCTCTTTGTGGAGTTCAGCGATTTGCTGATCGAAGGTGTAGGCCACGCGCGGCAAACCGACACAAGGTAACTCCGCGACTACCACGCGCTGATCCTTGGGATAGCTGCGGATCAGTTTCATCACGCCTTGAACGGCATCCCCGCCGCCCAGATTGGCGAAGGCGATGACCTGCGCTTTGCCGGTCATGATCGCCCCTCCGTCTCGCCCCGGTGACAATTGCCCCGGTACACCCAGCCTTGACTTGTTTTTTCTAAGGTGGCGTAGGTGGCTTTGCCCCCCACATGGCTATTCGGCTCTCCGATCTGGATGATCTTCGCCGTCCAGCAGGCCGGAGGCAGGACATTCAGAAAGTGGTCGGCCATCTCCTCATCTACCACATCACCGATCTGAAGGTAATCCTCCAAATCTCCTTCCCAGTTTGCATAAGTCTTTATCATTTCATGTTCACTCCTTATTGTGCCTGGTACGTATCTACGATGTTCCACTTACCATTCGAGAACACTTCCACGGTGACCTGATGGTTGTAGGCCATACCATCCGCAACGGTCATTCGGGACAACCAGACCCGTTCTTTGCCGGTGTCCTTTTTCAGATTATCCGTGTGTGATTGTTGCAGCGTGGGTAAGGCCTGCAGCTCAGCCAGGCTGTGCTTAATATCCAATGTTATTCCCCTCCTATCGTCTCCTTAAGTGCTCGCCAAGCCATAAGCAAAGTGCTCACTGCTTGTTCCTGACCGTGCCAAAACAAGTTCTCTCTCAGGCTGCTTATGTGGGAGTCGAAAGCCTCCCACTCGCTTACCTCGATCACGGGCTGTGACTCCTGCTGATGAGTTTCCTCCTGCGTAAACACAGATGAAGAGACGGCTTTCTGAATCGCCTCTTCCAGTGTTTCTTCCTGGAGTCTGAGCTTGACCTCCCGCAGCATACCTACATCCTGCCAATCCAGCTGCCTGCGCTTGCCGTCACGATTGAAGGTGTACCCTTGCTCCTCCAATAAGACGACCCAGCGCCGCAATGTGCTGACTGGCGTATTCAATAGTTCTCCTGCCTCTTTGAATCCAACTTCCTGCATGGCACTCTCCTCTCTCAACGCAAAGGCCGCCCCTAGGATTGCCGGGGCGGCCTCTTTTGTTTTCTTGCATGATATAAGATTAACTCAATTGTTCAAGTGAAACGTGTTCGAAAAGTACGTAAAAAGTATGGGATTATAGGGATGAATTATTCGAGTCTCCGTCAGCCGTATCTCAAGGCAGGGCAACGTTTGCAAGTTGGAACTCTGCTTCATGGTATTCCCAAATACTATAACTTTTTCTATAAACCATGGGATATTTTCGATGCCCATTAATAATCTTTATTATACCTTTTCCTATTTCTCAAACATTTTATGGCTCCTGTTATAGTTCCCATCTTTGGTTCCCGGACATTTACAAGTATAGAAAACAAAAAAAGCCTATACCACGAGGGTTTCGGCTTTTGAAACAGGGAACAATAACGGGAACTTTAAATATAATTCTGATTAATTATTCTTTAGCCTTAGGTGAATACAAATTCGCATTATCTAGTAGAAATAAGGAACAACCACTTCTGTACTCGTTAATAACCTAATGAATAAATATTGAGCCTTTAGTTTGTATCAGAAACAATTTGTTTGATCTATTGTATTTAATTAACTTTCACACCCACTCTGATACCTGTTTCAACATCTCTATTATATATATCTAATTTTTGATAAGGATTATGAATTAATAAAGTTGTAAGATCATAAGTGCCAGAATCTTCATTGATAGTGAACCCTGAATTTAGTTTTACTAAGTTGTCTTTTGAAACTTCAAAATATACGATTTTTCTATCGTCAATTACATCAACTTGTTTCCAATCAAATAAATTTACTACTGCATATCTTTTCAATTGCTTGTTGCTGTTATTACCTACCCGTATATAGTAATTTAATATGTCATGTGAAGCAACATTTTGTGTGAGCCATCTTTTTAAATCATTATTTTTTGTAACTAACAACCCATCAAGCATACTATTATTTTCGATTGTTCCATATTCATTATATTTAATCTGTTCATTAACAGTTTCTTCCTGTATTACAGTACTAAATCTAAGAAAGAGTAAATGATTCATATCAGTTTTTTTTCTGTACTCCTCATCAAAGCTCTTATTCTCAGGAGATTTAATAATTACAAATAGTATATCGTGTAATCCCCTATCTAAATTTGGCAACTGAAACGGGATTTCAACCGACTCTCCAGCTTTAACTTCAAGTGTAAAGTCTTCTTCGGGCTCCCTGTTGTCTACACTGAATTTAGCTTGTTTGTAATCAATTAAAAGTATTATCTTATATACTCGGTCAGTATTAATGAAATTCCCAATTGAAATAAATTTATTTATTTTTTCATCTGCATTGTAGTTGAAATTAAAATCCTTTTCTATTACCCCTTTATCATTGTACAAACCGAGCGACACACCACCAGCACTTGTGTTGGGGAGTTTATCTCTATTTGCAGTACTAGGGATGGTATTGGCAAACTCTATGCTATTCAACCCTGAATTTACATTATCGTCAAGAGTGCTATTAGCAGGTTTTTCAGAACAAGCTATTAATGTAAGCAGTAAAGAAACTATCAATAACTTATTGAATTTTTTTAAATCCATGATTGATACCTCTTTTTTCAGATTGTTAAACTACAATAAGCAAATTGGTGGTAAATAGCCAATTTGCTTATTGTAGTTATGTTTAGTCTCCGTAAGTTTCCGGGTACCAAGATTGATAACCAGCATGTTCAAATTTATGAGTACCATATGATTCTCCATCTTCCCATGGATTGAAATGAACTGACGCAGTTGCACCAGCATAAGAAGAATTGGATTGATCATCGGTTCCAGATGCTGCAAAGGCCTTCTCGTTATACACTGTCAATCTTGCATAAATTCGATCTATTTGTTTTCTAGTACTTTTTGTACTATCTGTGTAAGATGCAGAGTATGACAATACATTATCGCTAAAATAACCTTCATCGCATGAACTGTCTGCTACCCAGTGAGGACCAACTGCAGCAGCTTTAAGAGTATTTTGTTGATTATCTAACAATTGAGGTTGAAATTCTTTATGTGGTACTTTTTCTGTATCTACTACTACTGCTGAGGGAATAATATCATTCCCAGAAGCATTTGCAGGCAAGGATATTGAAGAAACAGAGAACAAGATAATAGCAATAGATGCTAATGCCTTTTTCATATACAAAACTCCTTTAGTATTATTTGTTTTAAATAAAATGAAAAGAATTTAGGTATCAAAGGTTTCTGGGTACCAAGATTGAAAGCCGGCATGTTCAAATTTATGTGCACCATAAGCTTCTGTGTTTGAAGCACTAGCCCCACTACCAAATTGTGCACCTGCATGAGACAAGTTGGATTGATCATCCTCAGCGCTCCCTATATGACCCCCATCCTCATACAGTTTGACTTTTGCATATATTCGATCAATTGTTAATCTAGTTCGCTTACTACTGTCGGTGAAGGAATCTGAAACTGAAGTTGCTCCAGAATTATAAGTAACAGTAGTCTTGGCAGTCCAGTGTGGTGTGAGTGCTGCTGACAACTTTGCCCCCGTATTAGTATTTGCCGGTTCAAAAGATTTCTCTTGAAGTTGCGCTGTATCAAAAACAACTAAAGGTATAGTTTGGTCTGTGCTTAATGCAAACACATTTGTTGGCGAGAGAAGTATAGCGCTACCAAGGAGCAAAGTGACAACCTTCCTTTTTTTCATTTAATATCCTCCTTTATATTTTTTTATTACTAGAGGATATTTTTTTCCATTTTTACCCTCTGTAAAATAATATAACTTCACGTTCTCTTACTGTCAATATTTTTAATTATTTTATATAAAATCCCATATTAATAGTCTGGCCTTGCTATATTGATTGACATGAAAGTTCTTAAAGTGGACAAATTTGAAATATCAGATGGTGTAGGCCAGTGAAACGAAATGCTGAAGAATGTCGAATTAATTTTCACAAGGCTCAAGTTAGTTACCGTATCTCTCCTATAACCGACTCATTAAACTAACAATTATCCTTTTAAAAACTGCTCAATTTGCTCGTTGCTCCATGCAATCGTATACCCTGCTTTAGAACTTACTGGAGAAAATAAAAAATTCGATTTCACCAATTGACTCATTAACTGGAGCACTTTCTCTTTACGTATTCCAAGTCCTTGCTGCAGTTCAGCAGATCTTGCAGAGCCTGTCTCGCAAATGATTCGTTGCATCCTCAGAAGAAGTTCTTCATCACTCTCCCGAGTATCCACCAGCCAAGGCTTCAACCCCGTTTCCGGATCATACTCAAGTGCGACTTTTCCTTCTTTACTTAGTTGTTCCACATAGGTGGCTGCGGTCACATAATCAACGTTCAGCGCATGCTGCAGCAGCCTTCCGGATACACCGTTATGTTCCCGCGCCAAGCGAATGACCTGATCGTACACACTCTCGTTTATTGGTTGCACCTCCTCTTCCACCAGATCCGCCCACTCCCCTGATGGAGCCACGCTTAGTGGTGTCGGTCCGTCCGGTTCATCCTTACCATCGATTGGCTCATGGACTTCCTCATCAGCTATTCCTCTAAGCAAAGAAGAATCTTCATTCCCCTCTGTTTCTGGATCTACTTTCCGGAGCCGCATTTCATTCCGCCAATAACGCTTCAACTCCTCAATATACCGGGTTGTCTCATCATCATCAGCACTGATTGCTGCCGACTGGAATCTCTTCTGTCCGCCACCGTTCAGCATGCAGATTCCATCCCCGCCACCGAGTAAATGTGGCCCTCCTGTGTCCATGACGGTCTTGAAATCATAGACACTCAGCAAATGAAAAGCTACTCGGGACGGCAGATTCGATTTAATCACACCGGTCACAACATCCACACTGGGACGCTGAGTCCCCAGGATCAGGTGTAAACCCGCAGCTCGTCCCATTTGGGTCAAGCGTTGCACGGTTTCTTCCACATCCGCACGGGCAATGACCATCAGGTCGGCGTATTCATCAATCACTGTCACGATATACGGCATCTGATCCCCCGGATGATTCCGGTTGTACTGCAGCAAGTTTCGTACACCGGCTTCCGCAAAACGCTTATAGCGCTTCTCCATCTCCACCACTAGCTTCTTGAGTGTCAATGCCGCCCGTGTCGGATCAGTGACTGGCGGGGAGATCAGGTGCGGCAAGCCGGTATACATCGTAAATTCGACCATCTTCGGATCGATGAGCAGAAACTGAACCTGCTCTGGTGATCGGGTAGAGGCTAATGAGGTTAGCAGCCCATTAATAAAAACAGATTTTCCAGAGCCGGTTGCCCCTGCCACAAGCAAATGCGGTAATTTGGCTAAGTCCACCAGGATCGGTTTCCCCAACATATCCTTCCCGAACACCATAGGCAGTTCAGCCGTTTGAGCAAACACCTTCAGGTCATTTGCCATATCACTCATATATACAAATGCCCGTTCGGTATGGGGCAATATAAAGGCTGCTGCACTTGAAAACGGGGATGAGGTCACCGCGAAACTCCGGTCATGTCCGATATGGTTCGCCAGATCATCTCTTTTCTTAACCAGATCACTGAGCTGCAGCCGGGCCGGCAATCGAAAGGAGATGGTTTGTAGCGTTGGCCCCGCATCGATGGACAGAATTTCTGGCGGTTCCTCCATCTTGAGTCCTGCCAACTGGACCGTATTGAAGATGAGCTCCGATGCCTGCTCTGCCGATAATGTAGAAGAAGAATGCGGCCGAGGGTTCAGCGGGAATAGCGCATAGGGTCCCGATTGAACACTCTGTTCGCTTGTAATCACAACCGGCCTATGATTGAGTTCGCCCCTCTCGGTTACAGAAGGCATCGATTCTACACCCCCGGCATTTGGCAGCTTACTCTGCAAAGTATCTGCTGGCGATGCCCCCAATCTCCATTCCCGGTTTCGAATCCTTTTCCGCAGCTGGATAAGCCATGGACCCATGCGTTTCCGATGCTTCCAAGCCACTCGCGCAATATGGGGTACACCCACAATACCTAGCCATAATGTGACTGCATACCGGAGCACCGTTTGTGCCAAGTGACTGAGTTCTGGCGATGGCTCCAGAAATAATACGATTACACTTCCCAGCGCAGCCAAGACCGTCAGGCGATTCACGAACTGTCCAAAGGATTCCTTTGGCGGTGGATCTGGAGTGCTCACTGTGTTCTCAACTTCCTTTCATCATGGTTTGAAATAAGTCCCTCAATTGCTGATTCAACCGCGCCGCATTTTCTTTCACGAGAGGCCACCACGCATCTGACTCATCAAATACAAAGTGGTAGGCTTCATTCAGATTGCGCAGCAGCATGATCACCAAAAACACGCCCAACGCTTTGACTAACCAGGTCGGTAAGCCATTGCCGCCTTTCTTGTAAAACACCCAAAGCAGAATTGCGATAATGACAACTGTTAAATTCATTTCAACCACTCCCCGCAACTAACAATTTGAAGTACTTGGATACGCCGATCCACCATCCGTTATCTTCTGCATAGTAGCCTCGGGGATTATCTTTGGCCGATAACCACTGGATTGGATCTCTTCCGGCCGGAAGATCCTGAGACAGCTTAATGATCGTATTCGCCGCAATCTGCGCAGCCTCACCGGTTGAGAGCCCCGCACCTTTCCCCTTGCACCAGCAGCCAAACACATTCCACGGATTGCGGATAATTTCCGAGGCGTGGTTATTGTTCCTCGGAACAAAAGACTGCTCTTGGCCGGTAATGGCAATCAGCAGATAGGGAGAGACATTTTTGGTGCGTCCCGCAATATCAATCATTTGCAGCAGATTATGATCCGCCAATGCTGATTTTCGTTTCTCCAAAAACTGCATCACATATGGAATGTTCAAAGGCCGGTACCCCAGCTCAATCGGCAGTGTAGGCAGCTCCGTACCTGGAGCAAAGACATACTCCAATGGATCAACCGGCCCCCCGCTGCGTTCCACTTGAAAATGCAAATGGGGGCCGGTAGAGCGTCCGACAATCCCTTGTCCGATTCTGCCAATCAGCTGCCCTTTGCTCACCACATCGCCGACCGCTACGTTCATCTGAGCAGATAAATGCCCGTAGGTGGTCACTAGCCCATTGCCGTGATCGATCCTAATCGCCTGACCATACCCACTAGCTGCTCCAGCGAGTGTCACTGTCCCTCCAGCCATGGAATAGATGGGCTGTAGCTCCGTATTTGCAGCACCATTGGCAATATCAATCCCTTTGTGCATTCGGGTGGTGCCAAACAAATCACGCAAAGCAAACGTTGAAGAGATCCGGTCAATGGTCGGCGCGGGCCAGACGTATGCTGTTCCATCCACATCTAGCTCAGGGGCCATCGAAGCATACTGGCCTGCTGAGTGTGGCTTGTAGCTGTCGGCATCGGAAAAGATCATGAATGGCAAGAAGACAAACATTGCCACCAGTGTAGCCAATCCAAGAAATATCAGCACCAAACCGATTCCGGGGGAACTGAGCGCCGAAAGCAGCCCGATGATTTTTTTCATCTCCCTGGCCTTTTTACTGACTTCCATCTGTCCCCCTCCTCTACCCTGCGGTTTTCAGTCCCCGTGTTTTGTACAGGACATGTTCTTCCGGAGGGACATGCATGATCAGTTCATCGTAGCGTTTGTGGTTCTCTAAGATGTAGCGCTGCGTGCCTTCATTCTGTGAAATCAGCTCCTGAATTTCAGGTGACAGATCTGCATGCGAGGACAGCAATCGCACTGCCTGTTGTTCCATGTAAAAATACACACGAACACTGGTGTTTTCCCACATTCCTACACCTTTGGCGGTATCCAGCATAATGGCCGGGGAGTTGCCTGCCAGGATCATCATGCCATTTTGCTTACGAATCGCGGTATACCAACTAAACACATAACTTCGCAGCTCCGGATTTTGGAGTTGTCGCTGCCCTTCGTCCACCAGCACGGCAGAAAAGTGAGCACCGGCAATTTTGAGCAGATGAATGTTCGCATTGACCTGTTCAAAGGCCATCGACATCTTGATCTGTGCTTGTTTTGCCGATTCATCCTTCTTGGACTCGTCTTCCTCGCCGGAGCCGACCCGGTAGACGACCAGCGGCGCTTTCTGATCAAAGCTGGAGGCCTCTTCGATTTGGAAGATATCATCGTAGATTCCGATGAAATAGATTTTGATTTTGTCATACAAGCTTTTGGCATCGGCATTGCTGTGAGCCGCCTCTTCAATTTCCGCGAACACCGCATGAATAGTCGGCTTCGGACCGGTCGGTGCATTCCAGGTGTCCGGCTGCTGCTTCTCAATCCCTGCGGCACGGTAGACTCTGCGAATGGCTTCGCCTACTTCAAAGATTTCTGGACGGGTTAGATTCTCCCCAAGCAGCGAGAAGGTGCGCACGCCGCTTTTCTCGGCCATCTTGTACCGGGAGCGATTATACTGCGCACATTCCTCATCAATCTCTGTGATGGCAGGCATAATCGTCAGCGGTTCAAAATAACGTCCTTCTTCGGTGGTGTGATCAATATACACGCCGCCCACATAGGCACAGAGCTCCCGCCACTCGCCGTCCAGGTCAAAGACAAATACATGCACGCCTTCTTCCAGCAGCGAGACCACCAGTGCCTTCAGAAAGTAACTTTTGCCTTCGCCGGTCTTGCCGAACACGGTCACGTTCTGCGCCCGGGGATCATCCGGATCACATAAATTCACAAAACAAAAGCCGCCGTCTTCGGTCCGGCGACCAAAATACAGTCCTTCACTATCCGAGAACGAGCCTCTGGTCATAGGGTAGGTGCGTGCCGCGACCGAATCAGTCGTGACCCGCCCATAATGGGTCTTGTTGAAAAATTCACTGTGATCACTGTAGGGGTCAAAGGCCGGGGCGGTTTGACGCATCGCCTCCTGCTGCTCACGCTTCAGTTCGCTGAGCTTCCCGGACATGTTATCAAACCACAGCTTCAGCCCCGCCTCTGCCGCCTCGATCTGGTGCTGCTTCGGTGCGGATATCGTTAAGAAGGTCTGCACTTCGACCAGCTTGTGATCACTGGACAGCGTGGAATCCCGCAAGGCTAAGATGGTCTCCTTCGCGGCAATCTCTGCATTCCGTGCCGGGTCCGTTTCACTCTGATCCTTAATACTGGCTGTTAACCGGTTCAGCTTGTATTTCATCCGAGTATTGAATTTGATATCGCTTTGCGCATACCGGATCGTTTTGCGTAAGGTAGAACCGGCATGCGTAACGATGCCATCCAGCTGATCCAGATACCCGGCGATGATCTCTGGCGGATACTCTTGAACCATGAGGACCCGCACATAATGGCCGGTCTTCCCATCCTTGCCGTCTACCATGTTCACCACCAGTTGCCGGGACTGCTTCTTCCATTGTTTAACTAACCGCTTCGTATGTCTGAGCAGGCTCATGATTGGTCTCCTCTCTATTTCCGTGTATGTTCAGTAAGTTACGCTTCTCCGGATCAAACGCCAGTGGCCGGCCCTGATACAAGCTGTAGGCTGCCGATGGAATGTACGGATAAACTGCCGTATACGTCTGCTGATACTGCTCCTTAAGCAGAGAGGCCATCCGGGGAACCATGTCCGGGGTACTCTGGTTCAGCCAGAATTCCCCTTCCCAGCGCGGGGCTGCTTGAGTGAAGCGCAGCCAATGGTGGTAATCACAATCGAGCACTGCAATGGTACGATACCGCTGCATTAGTGCCTCCCGTTCTGGGTAGTTCCAGGGGACCTCCGCAATGACCAGTTCGTCTTCCGCTGCCCGGTGTTGAAGCAGCTGCTCCACTTCCTGCAAGGTGGGATAACGTGTAGGGGTAAACAGTAGCCAGTCAGCAGCCTTCCCGGACCAGCTGTCCCAGGCGTCCAGTTCTGAAGGTTGCTGCAGCGGATTCAGCACTGTCCGGGTTCCCTGATCCGGCGATAGATCCATGATGCTCACGGCAGTACCGGATAGACTTACTGCTACCCCAAGATTCGCAGCCAGAAAAGACTTGCCGCTGGGTATGGGTGAGGTCAGCAATATAATCCCTTGAAGTTGACTTACTCCGGATGCTGGAAGCTTCGGTGGCAGAATCCCTTCTTCGCTTAACTTATCCGGCGTGTACTCATTCGCGGCTGCTGGAGGTTCAACCGTTCGCGCTCTAACCTTTATCCGGCCCGCGCGGAATTTCCGTATCCACCTGGCAAGCCAAGGGGAAAGCTTTGTACTCCAGGTTGCTCGAAGAACGGAGAATCCATGTTTACCGCCTTGTAGCCATCGGGCTATAGGCCATTTCCCAAGCTGTAGCGTGTTTCGCCAGGACGACCCTGGGACCACATCCTCGATCACCAATGGTCCGGGAATCTTATCCTCCTGAATACCTGGTATGGCTTCATTCTCCACGTGGTCCTCCACCGGTGGATCGTCCTGAATGAACTTGACTAGCGATGGACTGAATAACGAACGCTTTTCATCTGGTGCTTCGCCTTGCGCTTCAAGTACTCCCTGCTCTAACTCCTGCTCATTTAAGGGGTCCGAGTCTTCGGACACTTCATATGGGCCAGGTTCAGCCCATGAATCTCCATTCATCTTCCAAGCCTCCCATGCAGTGCGGTCCCACCAGCGCCCCACAATCTCCGGCAACGAAAAGCCGGATAATAACGATGTGCTATGCCCACCCTGCGAAGTGAGCGTATGGAGCACACGATCCTTTTTCTCCTGCAGCTCACTCAGCAGCCGGAAACGTTTCAGCGCGTCCGGATTCAGCTCTGCCGGTTCATCTGCCCGTTCCCTGATCTTGATTTTCGATTCCGAGGTCGTGAGGGTCAGCGTATATTCACTGCGCAGTGCCTTTCCGTCTCTGGCCAGCCGCTCCCACATCTCGATGCGGTTCAGCTTCATCGCCTGGATGCCTGGACTCTTCGCCGGATGGTTTCGTTTCTGATTCCACAGCTCTAGGCGAACATCCGGGATCTGCTCCGCTGAGATTTGTGCTGAGAAGCCTTCCTGCACCATGGCACGCAGAAACTGTTCAAAGCCGCCGATCCGCGTCCGTTTCTCTGCATACACCGCCGTTTTCCACGGGGATGCCGATAACGAAGACACTACATGCAAGGTTTTCCCGCTGCGGTAGAGCCAGCCATCTTCCTCCACGCCAAGGAAGGAACCGAGGTCTTCCCCGGCTCCTTCCTTCTTTTGCTGTGCATCATGCATATAGCGCTTCAGGCGATACGGCCACTTGAGCCATTGCCCCAGTGTGCTAGTCATGAAGATGGCTACGATCCAGGTCATTTTGAATACCACTGGAAACGGAAGTAAAAAGGGGAAGCCCCCGATCACGAGCGTGGTCCCTACGATCCAGCCAATATCTCTTAGCGACAATCCTAGAAACTCTACATCCTCACGGATATCGCCCATAAAGCTTGCGCGCAGCAGCTCCTCTTCCCGTTCCTGCTGTTCCTGATCCATTTATTTCACCTGCCCTTTGGCTTTCGCCGTGCTCGAATGCTGTGTTTCCTTACTCCGCTGCCGTTCATGACGATGTAGCATTTCTTTCTGCAGTTGTTCAAAACTGCCCATATCCAGACCATCCAGCGGCGGTTGTCCATAGTTAACCGGCACACGGTCTTTAATGACATAGACTGCACCATCTTTCGCACGCCAGTAAGGTATGCGGCCTTTCCGGTAGCTCTCATATTTCTTCTGAAATTCACTGTAATGTTCTTCAGGTATATAGGCATGGGATTCATCTTTAGCCAGCTGCAGCACTTCTGCCAGCTCCTCTACTGTACCGGAACGTTCCCAATCCGCGATCATGCTGGCCGCAAACCGGGAGTGACGCGGAAAGTTCACCCGGATCTTCCGGGTCGTCTGGGCCAGCATCCCCTCAAGCACTTCCGTAGCCTCTTCCAGATGATCATCCGGCAACCATAACACATCCTGCTCCAGCAGCAGGTCTTTGGCCCATGGATATTCATCGGCACGTTCCTGCAGCGTATGGTAGGCCGATGCAGCCTTACCTTGAGGCAGCTTCGCCTGTGTATAGAGGGGTAAGGCGTCTTTAACCTGTTCCGCTGCGTGTTCCGCCTCCTTGGAGTCGGTGAGTAGTGATATCTGTGCTGTACCATTCAGATCCACGAACGCTCCATCCTTATACATCCCCTCACGGACCGCAGAGACATCGAATCCTTCCCGCACCAGCTGTGGCAGCATATCTAGGGTCTGCCCGGCCAGGATCAATTCACCGGTATCCTCATCCCACTGCACATCTTCCTGGTATTCCTTTTTCAGGGTACTTAGTTTCTCTGTCAGCAGTTTACGCTGGGCCACAGGAGCCTTTAACAAGGAAACACTGCGGAACCCTTCGTCTCCCAGCACCTCTGAGATATTCAGCGCAGAAGATTTGATTTCAGACTCTCCAAATTCCAGTTCTTGCAGAGCATCCACATGGATCTGACCGCCCTCTTGAAGCCATTCTTCCGGCTCAAGATAGGCGATACCCTGCACTGATTCAGATAACCCGCCGCTGAGTGAGGAAGCCAATTTGTCTTTGCCTACACTGCGCTGAGTACGCATCCGATCTGCTGCTTGCTGCATCCGCTTACTGGCTTCCTGCATGCTCAGTGCCTTCTTCTGTACGCCTTCCGAGCCCATCCGCTTGCCCATGGAATCCAGAGATGTTGACGTCCGTTCTCCCCATTTCCCCACAGAATCGAGAACCTGTGCTCCGTTCAGTGTCACCGGATGCTGCACGGCTTTTATCAGCGGTTTTAACCAGAAAAAGAAGAAGAACACGAGTAACGCGAGCGCACTGAGAATCGCAAAGATGATGGGCGGTATGCCTAACGCCGCACAAAACCCTTCCCCCTCGCCGTAATCCGTCTGCATTTTCACAAAAATCGCCCAATGCAAACCGCAGATCAGGCCGACCAGTAGTGTCCGCAGATAGAGATTGGTAAACCCGAGCAGCGTCTCCATTTTCCCGGTATAGGCCGATTGCGTAATCCACAGATTGACCAGGATCGCCATAAAGATGAGTACCAGCGTCTTGAGTACAGCAACCACATAAAGGGGCAATACGACCAGTAACAAATAACTGAGCAGATTAAAAATCCCGCCGCTGGTGGATACGGTCAGTTCACCGAGGGTCTGGGCGGCATACGCGGCATCTGTAATTCCATTGGCACCGACTATCATCGCTTTCAGAATCTGCTGTCCCTCTAAGCCTTCGTAGGCAATGCCACTTGTGCCGATAATCCCCTCGAACATTTTGCTGGCGATCCAGTTGATGCCGACATTAGCGATATTCAGCGCGGTGAGCGAGAAATACGTAGCAACAAAACAAACTAAAAAGACCTTGAGCAAACTGCCCAGGTCCTTTTTGCCTTGAATGATTTTAAAGGTTAACCATGAAATACCGATAAACAGAAGCACCAAGCCAATGATCATAAACAGCGACCAGCCTGACTGCACCATTGCGATTTCCGCAATTTGCGGTGTAAACAAGTAGCTTTGGGCAAAGGCATCATAGAGAGGGGACATGAGCTCGTCCACCAGGAGAACAACAAGCCCTTCTATCGCATCCTTGATCAGCTTGCCGGACATGAGATCCTTAAACGATTGAATCATCTCATCGACTTTTTGAATCATATCATCGACCCAGCCGGGAATGTACCAGCTTGTTTCACGCTCCGCAGGTACTTCTGCACTTGACGGTACTGAGGTGGGTTGTGGTAATGCAGAAGCGATCTGCACATCCGCCTGTTTTATAGCAATGGCTTGGCTTGGTGATGCTTGAACCGTTATCGTCATCAGATTGCTCGTGAAACCAAGCGAAAGTAGCAGTAGAACTGCCAGAACTCGAAATCGTTGTCTCAACCTCCCCACCCCCAAATCGCCATGTAATCGTAAAACTGTGACAGCAGCATAAAGATTGATCCCGTCATGAATAACAGAATCAGCCCGAGCGCTACCGCCATCCGCTTCCAGAACTTTGGTTCCTTCAAGCTTCTTGCCCCCCGGCTAACCGAAAACAGGAACCCAAAAAATCGGATCAGCCAATACGCTAAGGCCAATGCACAGAGTATCGTCCCAGCAGCTCCTGCCAAAACCAAAAACCAGTTCAAATCATCTACCACATCTGGGTCAACGGTGTACATTTTTTTCATTTTTGAGATATAGTCATTGTCTTTCATCATTTAGCCACTAGGACCAGTTACGGTACTGATCCACCATCTGGATGAACGTTGTTGTCGTGCCTCCGATATCTTGCTTAGAAGTCCAGTTATAGATATTTTCGAGGAAGCTGAAGAACGCTCCGCTGATGAAGAGGAATACAATAAATACAAGCAGACCTGCTTCAATCCAAAACCACTTATCTTTAATGGTCCCTTTACCGGTACTGATCTTGACCAGTTTGATGATGACTTTAACGATAACAAATACTAGTGTGGCTATTGTCAGTAAGGAGATTACGAGTCCAATCGGCGTAAATACAAAATCCAATCCATCGAGTACTTTCCAGTTGAATTTCATTTTTTCTTTGATTTTAGTAATTGGATTGTCATCGGCATAGGCCAACATCGGCAACATAAACATACTAAATAGGACCATCATGATGAGGGTCCCTGTCTTTCTAATTTTCATTTTATTCTTCCCTTCTATTTTTAATAGAATATGATCACCCAAAGTGCGATACTGCAGAGCCAGCAGCTTCTTGCGATCCATCGCTCGGCAGCCCCTCCATTTCGCAACAGATTCAGCGCCACCTTCAGCCTTGGGAGAACCGCAGAACGAATGCCCTCCACCGTCACTGCATCCCCCGCCAAATGCGACCACCACCCTGCCAGCAACCCTAAGCCGAGCGCTTGGAACAGAACCGGCTGTGTCGCGGTAAAAGAGACTACGCCAAGGCTCAAGGCACCAGCAAACTCCGGACTATGAATAATCCCGCGATGCTTAACAAATGGCATTACCAGCAAAGCAACGCCAGTAAGCAGCGTGAGCCAATGCAGGCTGTAAAGTTCATATCCGGTAAGCAGCAGCAGTCCAAGACCGCTTAGGAGGAGCACACGTAGCCGAGAGGCTAAGGCGAGAATCAAGCCTGATGCTGCCCATATCCAGGGCATCGGCTGATGTAGGACAAACCATAATATTCCCATCCCCAGCGATAAAGCGGATAATCCCTTCAGTTTCTTTCGCGTCCTTGCAGAGAACTGAAGCTTATTACTAACCGTACTGGTCTTATGGTCCAGATCCGGCAGCAGCCCGCCGATGCCCGCAGCGGCAATCAATACGGCAGCAGGTACGATGGGCAGAGATGGCGAAACATAGAGCATTGCCGAACCTGCCAAAATCGCCATTCCTATATGTCCTTGTCGATTCATTTTGAATTTCACCTCCTTTCCGGACAGCACAAAATACCGCTTCAACGCTTGAAGCAGTTCAGGTCTTGCAATAATTGAATTGAACTTTCCGTTAGAAAAAACGGCCAAGTCCCCGCTTTTTCTGTTTTTGCAAAATCGGAGATAAGAGGCCTTCAAGTAATTCATCTGTATCCGTCTGGGGATGAAACGGATCTGGATGATTCGGAACCGCAAATACGGGCCTGCCGCTTAAGCATCCCGCCACCATTTCCCGATTCGGTTCGTTCGCCAGTGGTAGGGCAATGCGCCAGTATTCCTGCGGCACCCGGCTATGCTCCCTGCAGAAGGAGATCAGCTCCTTCACACGCCATTCACTTCCGGACCCCACCAGTACAGGTACGCTAGCTTGTACAAATAGGTCAGCCTGCTTGCTGCCCTGTAAACTCCCTAAGTCCAGCACCGTAAAGCGATAGTCGCTCATCAGCGATCCAATCCAATATTCGGATACCTCAGCCTTATAGAGAGCCACATTATTCAATTCATAACGGGGATGGTTCGAGAAATCGCCTTCTTTGATATATTCCAGGAAAGAGAAACACGGATGATTCCCGCCTTCCCACACCGCCACTTTGGTTTTCGCATACCGGGCCAAATAGTGAGAGATGAGCAGCGCTGTATGCGTGCTGCCAGCCCCTTCATACACACTGCCTACAGCGATAACGATCCTTTCCCCTGTTCGACTGAAGTTCATTTCAGGCAATGCGATCTGTTGAGGCTCCGCCTCTACCAGATGATGAGCTTCGAGCAACTTCTCTTGCCAGCTCCCGTTCAGCCATACGTCCGAAGCGCCCAACGCGGTCCAGCTTCTTATTGCTGTCGATGATAGGCTGGTTGCCTCACTAATCACGACAAACTTTACGGGGATCTCCTCCGCTAACGGTAAGAGGCTACGGGCCTCCTCTTCATGAATCAGGACGTATTCCGGCAGCAGGATCAAAGAGCTTTCCTTAACTTCCTCAAACGTACCACATACATGAAATTTTAAATGGGGATCACTGATTTCTGGCTCTACGCCAACAAGTACAATATGCAATGATGTCCTACCTCCTCTAAGCAATATGTCTACTGTATGATCATAACTCAGGTAGGCAAGTTGAACGTGCGAGGAATGTTCTGAAAAAGTATGGATTATGGAGTCTCTTCATAGCTTCTTGATGAAAAGAATGTCAAAGAGCTCTCCGAAGGCATCGGCAAACTTCATGCTTGTTGTGACAACGCCGATACTATTTGTTCAAATAATTGGCCATCGTGTACCAGAATATGTTCTGTTAGCATGTTTCTTTCCTCCGAACTCGCAGCGATTGCTTATATTATGATTGTTACTTTGTACGATGTATATGTTTGTGTCTGGAACTATGAAATTGTTCTCTCTCATTTTATAGTTTACAAGTTTGTTGCCTTCCAAACGGTTATTGCAAGACAAATGCGAGTCTTCCAAACAATTCTCGAATATATAAAAGGGCTTTTAGTGCAGCACGAAAATAGTGATTTACGTATATAAATATAATTATAATTATGATCTCGATCCGGGGAATTCAGAACCGGGCAAAGGAGGCATATAAGAATGGCAGTTTTATCAACTGGACCTATTGAAAATAATATCGTTTTTGGAACTAGTATGCGTCCCACCCAGAAAATCACTTTAAGGCTAGATAATCGTAATACCATTAGTATCTACACTGTTCTGGTTCAAGGATATTATTTAGTTGGTGTCCGTACATTATATATACAAGAGTTGTTCAATGTTCTACCCAACCAGGTGATAACTAAAGATTGTTATACTAATTTTGATGCATTTGAATTTGTGTTTACAACGGGTGATATTGCCGTGGGAGAGGTACAAATTTCAGTATGGGGAAAAAATCAGAATGGAGAACTTGTGACTGCCCATCGTCTGGTATCTAATGAGCTGTTAGGAGCAGAAAGTGGTGCTCAAGGCACGACCGGAGCCACCGGGGTTACAGGTGCTACGGGCGTTATGGGTGCAACCGGGGTTACAGGTGCCACAGGCATTACGGGTACGACCGGAGTCACTGGGGATACAGGTGCGACAGGCGTTACGGGTGCGACCGGAGCCACCGGAGATACAGGTGCGACTGGAGCCACCGGGATTACAGGTGCGACAGGCGTTACGGGTGCGACCGGTGCCACCGGGATTACAGGTGCAACGGGCGTCACGGGTGCGACCGGAGTCATTGGGGTTACAGGTGCTACAGGCGTTACGGGTGCGACTGGAGCCACGGGGGATACTGGTACGACAGGCGTTACGGGTGCGACCGGTGCCACAGGTGCGACCGGTGCCACGGGTGCGACCGGTGCCACTGGGGATACTGGTGCGACAGGCGTTACAGGTACGACCGGTGCCACCGGGATTACAGGTGCAACGGGCATCACGGGTGCGACCGGTGCCACCGGGGATACTGGTGCGACAGGCGTTACGGGTGCGACCGGTGCCACCGGGATTACAGGTGCAATGCGACCGGAGTCATTGGGGTTACAGGTGCTACAGGCGTTACGGGTGAACCCGGAGCCACCGGGGTTACAGGTGCTACAGGCGTTACGGGTGCGACTGGAGCCACCGGGGATACTGGTACGACAGGCGTTACGGGTGCGACCGGTGCCACAGGTGCGACCGGTGCCACGGGTGCGACCGGTGCCACGGGTGCGACCGGTGCCACTGGGGATACAGGTGCTACCGGCGTTACAGGTACGACCGGAGCCACCGGGATTACAGGTGCAGCAGGCGTTACGGGTGCGACTGGAGCCACCGGGGATACTGGTGCGACCGGCGTTACGGGTGCGACCGGTGCCACCGGGATTACAGGTGCAACGGGCATCACGGGTGCGACTGGAGCCACCGGGGATACTGGTGCGACAGGCGTTACGGGTGCGACCGGCACCGGGATTACAGGTGCAACGGGCATCACGGGTGCGACTGGAGCCACCGGGATTACAGGTGCAACGGGCATCACGGGTGCGACTGGAGCCACCGGGGATACTGGTGCTACGGGCGTTACAGGTGCGACTGGAGCCACCGGGGATACTGGTGCGACAGGCGTTACGGGTGCGACCGGTGCCACCGGGATTACAGGTGCAACGGGCATCACGGGTGCGACTGGAGCCACCGGGGATACTGGTGCTACGGGCGTTACGGGTGCGACTGGAGCCACCGGGGATACTGGTGCGACCGGTGCCACCGGGATTACAGGTGCAACGGGCGTCACAGGTGCGACCGGAGTCATTGGGGTTACAGGTGCTACAGGCGTTACGGGTGAACCCGGAGCCACCGGGGTTACAGGTGCTACAGGCGTTACGGGTGAACCCGGAGCCACGGGGGATACTGGTACGACAGGCGTTACGGGTGCGACCGGTGCCACGGGTGCGACCGGTGCCACTGGGGATACAGGTGCTACCGGCGTTACAGGTACGACCGGAGCCACCGGGATTACAGGTGCAACGGGCATCACGGGTGCGACCGGTGCCACCGGGGATACTGGTGCGACAGGCGTTACGGGTGCGACTGGAGCCACGGGGGATACTGGTACGACAGGCGTTACGGGTGCGACCGGTGCCACAGGTGCGACCGGTGCCACGGGTGCGACCGGTGCCACGGGTGCGACCGGTGCCACTGGGGATACAGGTGCTACCGGCGTTACAGGTACGACCGGAGCCACCGGGATTACAGGTGCAGCAGGCGTTACGGGTGCGACCGGTGCCACCGGGATTACAGGTGCAACGGGCATCACGGGTGCGACTGGAGCCACCGGGGATACTGGTGCTACGGGCGTTACGGGTGCGACTGGAGCCACCGGGGATACTGGTGCGACCGGTGCCACCGGGATTACAGGTGCAACGGGCGTCACAGGTGCGACCGGAGTCATTGGGGTTACAGGTGCTACAGGCGTTACGGGTGAACCCGGAGCCACCGGGGTTACAGGTGCTACAGGCGTTACGGGTGAACCCGGAGCCACGGGGGATACTGGTACGACAGGCGTTACGGGTGCGACCGGTGCCACGGGTGCGACCGGTGCCACGGGTGCGACCGGTGCCACTGGGGATACAGGTGCTACCGGCGTTACAGGTACGACCGGAGCCACCGGGATTACAGGTGCAACGGGCATCACGGGTGCGACCGGTGCCACCGGGGATACTGGTGCGACAGGCGTTACGGGTGCGACCGGTGCCACCGGGATTACAGGTGCGACAGGCGTTACGGGTGCGACTGGAGCCACCGGGGGTACTGGTGCGACAGGCGTTACGGGTGCGACCGGGGTTACAGGTGCTACTGGCGTTACGGGTGCGACTGGAGCCACCGGGGATACAGGTGCGACAGGCGTTACGGGTGCGACTGGAGCCACCGGGGATACAGGTGTGACAGGCGTTACGGGTGCGACCGGAGCCACCGGGGTTACAGGTGCTACGGGTGCGACTGGAGTCACCGGGGATACAGGTGCTACGGGCGTTACGGGTGCGACTGGAGCCACCGGAATTACAGGTGCAACAGGCGTTACGGGTGCGACCGGTGCCACCGGGATTACAGGTGCGACAGGCGTTACGGGTGCGACCGGTGCCACGGGTGCGACCGGTGCCACAGGTGCGACCGGTGCCACGGGTGCGACCGGTGCCACAGGTGCGACCGGTGCCACGGGTGCGACCGGAGCCACTGGGGATACAGGTGCTACCGGCGTTACAGGTACGACCGGAGCCACCGGGATTACAGGTGCAACGGGCATCACGGGTGCGACCGGTGCCACCGGGGATACTGGTGCGACAGGCGTTACGGGTGCGACCGGTGCCACCGGGATTACAGGTGCAGCAGGCGTTACGGGTGCGACTGGAGCCACCGGGGATACTGGTGCGACCGGTGCCACCGGGATTACAGGTGCAACGGGCGTCACGGGTGCGACCGGAGTCATTGGGGTTACAGGTGCTACAGGCGTTACGGGTGCGACTGGAGCCACGGGGGATACTGGTACGACAGGCGTTACGGGTGCGACCGGTGCCACAGGTGCGACCGGTGCCACGGGTGCGACCGGTGCCACGGGTGCGACCGGTGCCACGGGTGCGACCGGTGCCACGGGTGCGACCGGTGCCACTGGGGATACAGGTGCTACCGGCGTTACAGGTACGACCGGAGCCACCGGGATTACAGGTGCAGCAGGCGTTACGGGTGCGACTGGAGCCACCGGGGATACTGGTGCGACAGGCGTTACGGGTGCGACCGGTGCCACCGGGATTACAGGTGCAACGGGCATCACGGGTGCGACTGGAGCCACCGGGGATACTGGTGCTACGGGCGTTACGGGTGCGACTGGAGCCACCGGGGATACTGGTGCGACCGGTGCCACCGGGATTACAGGTGCGACAGGCGTTACGGGTGCGACCGGTGCCACCGGGGTTACAGGTGCTACGGGTGCGACTGGAGCCACCGGGGTTACAGGTGCTACGGGCGTTACGGGTGCGACCGGAGTTACAGGTGCTACGGGCACGACAGGAGCCACTGGAGCTTCTGCGCCAGCAAATTCTTCCTTGTTTGCTGACAGTCAGACTGCCTCTTTGTCTGTTCCATTAACAGGTGAAACAACGATTCAGACTCTTAATGTACCTGTAGTGGCAGGACAGCGGGTGAAAATCGACAATAGTGTGCAAATGGCAGTGGTTGTAGGATCTAACTGGAGCGTCGCGTATAACGTTAACCTAAGAAGGAATGGAGTCTTGATTAATCAATTGCAGATCTCCAGAACGGGTAACAGTTCCGGTACGTTGAGGTTTCTTTCTTCCAACACTTACGTGGATACTTCGCCTGCCACAACCACCAACGCATATACGGTAAGCATAGAATTTACGACAGCTACAAACGTCACAAGCGCTGCAGCAGAAGTAAGAAATATAAATGCTATTGCTTTCAGTTAAACTAGATGTCGAACTTATGATAATTATGCATTGCTTTTGTTGATACATGCTGAGTTGTACATTACTCTACTCATAAATTTGTATATGTATCGAAATTCAGCAAACCTAATATTCCTAATAAATTTAATGATGTTACAGCGGTTTGTAACGAGTGGGAGGGACTTGGGCAGGCCAATCAATGAAAGAGCAAGTGCTGTCATCTGGCGCAGCGGTGAATATATCAGGTAAAACTATCCTAGATAATGAAACTCTTAGACATCGAGGACGAGAGAGGGCCATGGCCTTCTACTGTCCTTTTTTGCTTTGGGCGTGCTCAGCTAAGTACGCATCTTCCCTCGCGTGACTAGTGTGCAGGTAAAAGAGGGGGATTTGAAGCCTCAACAAAGCCGTTACATGTAGACTCCCTAGTTCAAGGATGAAGTGGAATTTCATCAAGAAGTTCACCAGGTACATGACGCGCATCAAGCGGCTTCAGGCCTACTTGAAGTCGGTGTTCATGTCCACTCCTGCGACGAGATGACGGGTATTCAGTCGTTATCGCACAAGAACGAAGTCTTCCCCTGGCATGATCTCCTGTAGTATTTTGTGCTTGTTGCGTTGTCGGCTACAGAAGGCAAACTGCGCCGTGAAGAACGGGCTAAGCTAAAATTGCTACCGCAAGACAGCGACTTGAGGTTTAGCATGACGATTCCAAAGCTCAGACCAGATCATACAACAGGTCGGGATCGAAGCCCGGAGTGATATCCTCTTCGCCTCCATCTTTTCGCCAGCTTTCTTTGGATAGAGGCCTAGCTTATTAAGAAGGGAAGTATTCGACGCTTACGATCCTCCGCAGTTACAGCTAGCACTTAACAAATACAATATACTGTGCGAGGATAATACAGCAAAAATGGAAATTGTAGGCCAGGGCTGTCTTTTCTCACAGGTTGCTCAAAGAAGCGTCTTCCAAAATACAGAAGACGCTTCTTTAATCCTTATGGAGCATATCCTTATGAAAGACAGGCGCAAAGTCCTGGGCACCGAGTTTGCGTATGACCCGACTATTTCGAAGTATTTTTGAACTGTTCCTTCCGCAAAAACTGCGGAGGGATGACGAGGTCTATATAGTTCATCTATTAAGATAATCCTCCACGTAAGAAAGAAACATCAAGACGGGCAGCAATTCCGACCCTTTTTTGAACTTTCCTGACCCCGGAGTAGCCCTATGTTGACCAAAAATTCATCCATTTTACTTTACATAGAAATAAGCGAGAAAAGAAAGCTAGCTGCCTTAAATGCACTTAATATGAGCGTCCTTTCTTCTGTTTCCCCACCCTCTTCTTTTTTTATTTCAATAACTATTGAACTCGTCATTCCACACTAACTGGTGATAATCCTAAAACGATACTTCACCTAAATAACGAATTACATGTAAATTCATAATATGTACTCATTAATGAGTATTCATGAAATTATTAAGCTATCTTGCTGCTGCACAATCAGTTAACGATTTATTCCACCCTTAAGAGGTTATTACAGAATAAAGAATTGCGCCTTATAAAAGTATGCAAGAAAAATGAATTATGTACGTCCCCTCTCCATTCGCTCCGCAGAAACAACATACCAACCCGGGTCCACTTCAAATGCATCCCAGCGCCGATTCAGAGTTGCTGCAGCTTCTGGAACCACTCCGCTGCCTGCAAAGAAATCAACAACATATTCGCCTTCCTCACTACTGTTCTCAATGATCCGCTTCATCATATCTATCGGCTTCTCTGTAGGATGAATCGTTTGATTGCCTGGAATGCGCGGGATCTGCCAGATATCTGTTTGATTCCGCGTGCGTATCCGCCGAACGTTCTTCGTACCTTTCACTGCCATAATGATAAATTCATGCTGATACCGGTATTGCCATCCCATGCCCATATTCTTCTTATCCCATACAATACAGTTTTTGATCGTAAATCCGGTAATCTTAAGCCATCGTGCCATATCAGGATATGTACGCCAATCGATAAAAATGTAGGCATGGCTACCTGGTTTCAAAATACGATAGGCTTGTTTCAACCAAGCAAGACAAAATCGGCGGTAGTCGGGAAACGGCAGGTTATCATTGGGGAAAATTTGAAAACGGGGTCTCTTATTCTTGGTTTGAGTTGTCCCTTTAAATTTCAAATTATACGGCGGGTCGGCAATTACTAAATCAACAGTTTCATCAGCAATAAATTTTTGAGCACCTTCAATACAGCTATCCAAATATAACATTTGAAGTCCTCCCTTGATGTATTAGTTCCAATTGTTATATACGGACAAACAAGAACACAGGTTCCCGTTTTTTCATTCAAGATTACTTTCATATTCTCTCACTCTACGATAGAAAGTAGGCTTCTTCATGCCGATTCTTCTCATCGCTTCCGTTGCAGTATACTCGCCGGATTTCCACGCCTCATATGCTTCAATGAATGTATTATCAATCTCATGTTTGGGTCGGCCAAAAGTAACACCTTCCGCCCGGGCTACCTCAATGCCTTCGGCCTGCCTTGAACGGTTCTTCTTCCGTTCCTGTTCCGCCACGTATGCCAGAAGGCTAAGGAACTGATCCTCCATAACCTTTCCGAAATCCCCCATCGTTTTAAACTTACGGGAATCAAACAATGTTTCATTATCGAGGCACACAATATCCGCACCGATCTCACGTGTGATATATCGCCACTCCGCAATGATACCGTCATAATCCCTGCCTAGCCGATCTAGAGCATCCAGGTAAACCAAATCACCTTCACGTAGCATAAGCCGCATGGCCTGATAACGTGGACGATCAAAATCTTTGCCACTTTGCTTATCAACAAATACAAAGCGCTCCTCTATTTCTAATTCCCGGAATTTTAAGAGCTGACGCTCTACATTTTGCTCCTTTGTTGAAACTCTTCCGTAAGCGATCTTCAATGGAACCTCCTCCTAATAGAAAAAACGTCTCAAATGATCCCTTGAATCACTGAGACGTTCCAAAATTGATTTTATGGTCTTTTGAAACGAACTAATAACCAGTTATTCCGCTGTCTCAAAAAGTATGCTTTTTGGAACTAACTATAATTACACTGATATCTTCATTATTCATAAAAATATTATATTTAAGCCACTTAAGATTCATTAACAACTTCATAATATATGAATTCAATACTCCCCTTAATAGGAAGAACGCATATCCCATTTTCTTTAAGTTTGGAAATAATTATTCTGGCCTTGTCTTTGTCATCGCGCTTCTCTATTTCTTCAAATGTTGTATAACCATGATGTCTTATGCCCATTCCTTTAATTCCTGTGGAAATAGCTATCTTCACTTAAATCATTCCTTCATTTATCTTATGGTGTAGTAAAATTTAATAATCTTATTGATTTAGCGTTTTCTCTTCTGATAACCTTGCCTATTCAGTTCTACCACCATTCTATATTGTTTTATATTTTCTTCTGAATCATCTTGATGATTACGGAAGATAACTCCACCAATTTGTTCTACAAACATTTGTGGTGTCTTCTGATAACTATAAATATGGTGTTCATCCTTACAGATTGCATGTTCTTCAGTAAGAGTATGTTCCATGTTAATTTTACTGTAATTAATTATTTCTTTATCACATATAGGGCAGATCATCTCTCATCCTCCTTTTTTATGCATTACTCGTCAACCGGAACGTATCTTCGGAACGGGAAGCAAGCTTACTTGCTTCGCCCTTCTTTAATAAGCCCCATGATGTTACTTATTGTGTCTTTCTCATACCCCGAAAGCCAATGAATTGTTTCAAGTTCAGGTTTCGTTAACTCGCGACCAATAGTAGCCTGGATTTCCTCTACAAACGGCCTGTATTGCAGAAGATGCCATTCTTCTAAAGGTTTACCTTCCGGGAACCAAGAACTAGTTAAATCCTTATCAACCCACTCAGCACGACCACGATCATTAACACCCTTGTACTCCAATTTCATTTAGATTCACTTCACTCCTTCGCTATATGCGTCAGTTATCCAATACACTCAGACTAATTACTTCGGCCAAAGGCATCCGCCTAATTGGTCAGCGATATCTCCGTCCGGATCTGACGATGCTATCCTTTCTGCAGTCCCCTCACATCTCGGACAATTCAACTCTAAAAGATGGTTATTAGAAATAACTTTCGATTGATCAACAAGGAATGTGAAATCACATGATCGGCAGCAGTATTTTTCAAGTATTCCATCCATAACTTTTCGCTCCTTCGCTTTTCTCTTGACTGTGTGCAGCGCTGCGGAACCGGAAGCAGTACTCCCTCCTATTTTTGGATGGAATAAATCGCTCCGTGCAACCCACCTCATTCAGATTATTGATTATCCCTATACTTCAATTCCCCTTCAATGTATTGCGGATCTCCGCGACAGCCACGCATTCCCTGCGGAACTGTTTCGGCTCCTATCCCTGGAGCCATCGTCAGGCGGACAGTATGGCATACTCACAGTCAGTTATAGTTGCGTAAACCTTGCCCTTGAATAATTTACTGATAATGATGTAGTACCTTGAATTATTGGCACGTAAAACTTGGTGAATTGCATATCCTTTAAAAGAGCAGGCATATGTGCTCTTCATCGTTAATCCCCTCCATAGTTCAAGCCCTTCGGCTATTGGATGTTTAGCGTTTATGGTCTCTTTCAGCGTATTACTCTAAGTCTTGCAGAAACTCTTTATCATCATCAGAAGCATAAAATTCCAGCCAACAAGCCAAACAAACAGGTTCTTTATCACCATAAACAGTTCTTAGCTCAACTAGATGAGATGTCCGGCAGATCGTACACTCCATGAGTAGCCTCCTGTCTTCATCAGTTTTTTTCATTTTGGGCATAAACCAGGCTGCGACAAATCACAAAAACAAATCACACAAACCGATTAATCAAGTGCCATAACATCAACTCCTCCCCACTGCGTATGCGTCAATCACGCTCAATCATTTTCGTCATAGTGCGTCGTTCCATACCCTCCATCATGAAAGAAAGCCTCAGTTCTTCTTCTCGCGACAAATCCTTACAAGTAGACTTTGCTTTGGGCTTTTCATCAGAGGGGAATAACTTGTTTTTATTCATGAATGCGCTATAGAATAGCTTTAATTCTTCCTGCATAGCCCTCTTATAGAATTCAAAATTCAGTTCTATCTCTAAATGCTCTGCAGCCGTACAATAAGCCCCTAATACTTTGTACTTCCTCTTTGAAGCCCCTAACTTGTTGTAATAATCGCAATCCCCCAACACCATGTAAAGTATTTGATTCAGCAGACGAAATTCGGAATCGTCATGGTACCTGAACCATGCCATTTCTACGGTTTCGGCAGCAATGTCATTTTCATTGATTCCGTATTTCTCCATGAGCTTTTCGAGCATCTTCTGCGCGGATTCCTTTTCTCCAGCAACTCCACGCTCTGCCAGAGCCTTTAACCCTTTTAACTTTTCTAACATTTTCTCTTTATCATACATTGGGTTCCCTGCCTTTCTTATACGTAAATGCGTCAACCGACCAGCAGCTTATTGTAACTTTGCAGTTACATTATCTTTCTTTGGTTTGAGCTGATACTTGCTACATCCGTTATTTACAGCTTCTTTATAATTTTTTGCCATGACCGCACCAATACGTACACCATTTGAATAGATGTCATATGTTCTCATTTGAATCTCCCCTCCTCGCAAATTGCACCTACCTTATTTCCATTTGCTAATTTACTTTTGAAACATCTGTCTATAATCTTTGGATTCGAATGTTCCTGTCTCCCGATCTACAGGAACCAATCCCAAATCAGTGTGAAATACATGGCATCTATCATTAGAATGTGCATAGTGAACTTCTTCATAACCCGCTTCTCTTAAGACACGACACAATATCATTTGTTCAAATAAACCCAGTTGCATAAGTCACCTCATAACCCGTTTGATTTTTACAAACTAACGCATAGCCTCATTCAGCCAATCCACTGCTTTATGATCAAATTGCCAAACCACTTCTTCAATGATCTCTCGAATTTTGATGTCTTCAGGGGGCCGGTTATACGCCCAGCCCCGTTCATAATGAACCAAAGATTTTACGACCACTTTCTGTCGATCTGGATACACGGTCAACCGACTGATACGGCCTTCAGCGATCCCAAACAAAGATGGCTCTGAGAATATGTGTGCTTGTACATACAGACCTTGAGTTGAGAAGTATGCAGGTTATGAACGGTTTCTAGATGATCCGCAGGGACTGCGCCAATAAAATAAGTGCGGTCTTCTTCACCTGATAATACTTGGCACGATACCAGTTAAATTTGTTCATGAGGGACTCGTCCAACTCTTCTACCCGGCAAAAATACTTGGCTTCAACCAGCATAAGTTGATCAGGATCAAGGCTACGCAAAGCTTTTTCCATGGGGTATAACTGATCCTCAACCTCCCATATTTCATCCTGAAGCCGTTCGGCTTTATCGTACATACTCATGACCGCTTGCTCCGTGGAAGAGTGAGGGATTCCAGATCGTCCACTAATGCCGGTAAGTTCCATCCCCGCCGTGACCTTGGGTTCTTTAGGCTTTATCTGCATTAACTCTGATTTCAACCAATTAACCCGTTTATTAGCCTGATAATATTGCTTCAAACGATACTCTACGATAGATACGTATTGCTGCCGGATCGCTACAGGAATATTCATTTCAATTTGTTCCACTTCTTCAGCGCAAGCACGGGCAGAAGATTTACCCGTTTTCTCCAAATGCCCCTTAATGATCATCAGTTCATGCTCTACGGCAACTGTTATCTTTACTGACTTCTTCAACTTTTGGTACCTTGCAAATAACCAATCGACCGGCACCAATGAGATGTTGAGCTCCGTGACCTGAAAGTTCTTCAATTCCTCGCACTCCCCCCTGGGTAAGCCCTCTGTCTCTTCCAATCCGAAATCCCAAGAGCTTTGTTCAAATTCCTTGTTACAGATAATGCACCGGAAAGCGTACTCTCTTACTTCCTGGCACCTATTGCCGCAATGAAGGCAGATCAATCACCTTCCCCCCTTCGCTTGCTTAGTTCATGTTGACGATTAGACTCTCATCATTTTCCATGGCAGCAGCTCCTCCTTCATTCTCGATTACTTCAGTCTTGGCGAGTCACCCAAGCAAAACTGATCTCACCGCGTCCCGAATCTTCCACCACATAAGCCACACCCTTCGTGACATACGGGTTGGTAGTAATCCGCAGTGATCCGAAGGAGGTCTCGACTGATTCATATTTGGCGATATCCGCTTCCGGACACACACACATTTTCAGTCGGTCAATACTGCACCCCTTACCAGGGGATAACAGGGGCCGAATAGCCCTGTTAATCATGTCCATGGCACGAGGATGAATCGGCTTGGTGGAGAGTTGACTCATAATCCTGCCCCTCCTTCCCACACATCAGAATAGTTGTAACTGGCCCGCCTGCTCGGTAGTTGTAAACGAAGTGCTTCCCATCACAAAAGAGAGCGTATGTTCTGATTGAATTGCATGACTCTCCCTCTCGGAAGCCCAACCCCCTTCCAGCATTCGCTGCGTCTATAGCTTTACTAGCAGTTCAACAAACGTGTCGTTCCCTTCTTTTTGTGAACAATCTCCATCTGCGCAGGAGTTGCATGTAATACCAGCCAATTCTCCGGTGCCAACCGGTGTAGGCTGATCACTCCCTTTTGCTCCCGTGTGGGACGCACGGCTCTGCACTTCTTCTTTTCTTTGAATTTCACATGAGTGCTCATCTATTCCGTCCTTTCAATTCGTTGTTGGTATCTGAGTTTTTAGCGTTGACGTACTGCGGTTCGTTCCAAGGCTTTGGCCTCCTTGATCTCTTGTGCCTTACGCATCATCTCAGCCAGTTCATCCGGGCTAGGTATCGGCCCGCCGCCATCATCGATCAAGATGGGTATCTGCGTTTTCCTGCTTCTTCCGCCCTGGCTGCGCGAACCTTCGTAGCTCCTTGGAACCTGCGGCGTTGCCGAAGGCTCTACGGGCTTCCTGGATTCCGGTTTATCTATGTCCCCCCGCTCACGATAGCCCCGGAGAATGCCTTGGACATAAGCTAGGTTTCGCTTATCCGCCCCGAGCCGATAGGCCGCTCTCATAGCGGTATGCAGCCACTCTCCTCCGTAGGTGTTGTATAAGGACAGCAGGTCTTTTTCGTCAAAAGGGGTTAGCCTGCCGCCTGCGACAAAGTTATTTTTGTAGTCCAGCAAGTTGTTCTGGAATGAATGGGGCTCATGAACTGCTTTCAACGTGTCCGCAATGGTTCTAGTTGTTGTTATTGTTGTAGTAGTAGTTCTTTTAAATCTTTTAATAGCTTTAATACTAACTTTAGAAACGCTGAAACCCTTGATACGACTAGGATAATTGCGTGTGACGGTTCCCTTTTTGGGAACTGTATGGTTCCCCTTTTGGGAACTGGCTAGTTCCCTTTTCAGGAACTCGGTTCCTTTTTCGGGAACTCGGTCCCCTTTTAGGGAACTCCGTTCCTCTTTTGGGAACTCGGTTCCTCTTTTGGGAACTCGGTCCCCTTTTGGGGAACTCGGTTCCTCTTTTGGGAACTCAGTTCCCTTTTCGGGAACGGTAGACTTCAGTAAATTAGGGGATGGCCTCGCCAGATTGAGATTGATCAGCTCCTTGAACCTGTTGGGATTCGCGCTGACGACTGACTCCATGCTCCAGAGATCGTAATGCTTATTCAGCTGAAAAGTATTCAACTCTTTGTCCCAAAGAATGACGTTCCCTTGAAGAAGCTCTTCTAAAACACCACGGATATGATTTTTACCTATCCCTGTTTCAGCAAAATCCTTCAATTCCGGAATGATCGCCGATGGCTTCCCGCACCCCCAGCTCAGCGTCAGGATAAAATCTATGACATCACGCTGGCGCTGAGAAAATTTCCGCCGGATCAGCTCTCGGTGTATTTCATGCGATATTCTGATGTGACCATCCGTTGGCTGAGGATTAACACTGGAATCCACGGCATCGCCTCCTGTATTCTGTCGGGCCTAGATCGCCCTGAATCGCTTGGTTCTCTCCTGCCATTCCCGGTTCAGACCGCAACCCTTGGCGGGGATCTCATAATGCCTGCGTCCGCATACAAACGACACGAATAGGCCGGTTGCCTGCTCATAGTACATTCCATTCAAGACCTCTGGCGGCTGCTCGATCTGAACATCGATGAGATCAAACAGATCCATTTGCTCGACATGCTTCATCGCACGCCCCCCTTGTCACTGCGGTCTACTGAACGCAAAATTGCGCTAAGTGAAGAAATTGCATTGCTGAATGTTTTATGAGATAATAGCCGCGCGTGTTGGACCAGGTACGTAAGCATTTGCGGTGCTTATGTACCTTTTTTGTTGTTCACTCCGCATAATGTTCTTGACTAGCACATGATGCTGCAGCGGATTCCGTTCAAACCAGATGGTTGCGAGTAAGGGTAACGTCATCTCTTCCTGCATGAATTCCTCACCTCCCTCTTATGCCCCGGCACTGAGCGCAAAATTGTGTTCATCCCCTCTGCCAAGCTCAGCGCAGGAATGCGTTCACTATCCTGTAATTACTGAACGCAATACTGCGTTTAACCCATAATGGATCGTTTCGCTTAACGACAGACTGCGTTCAGTCCACTGGACGCAGAGAATCGCTCATTGGTGGAGTGAATAACAACTGAGCGCAGAACCGCGTTAAGTTATCGGTCTCCAGCCTTCCACATATTGCAGTGCCTTCTCCAAGTCTTCTTTGCGGATATCTCTGTAGCTGGTAACCTGAAATTTGGCATAGATAGCCCGGTACAATTGCCGGTAGAATACCGGCCTCCTGCTTGCCTGATTTGTAAGCAAGCTCACCCTGCGATCTATTGCCCCATGCAGCTTCTTCTGCTCCACGGTCTTGAGTGTGACTTCCTTGACTACATCGCCCAGCCGCTGCTCTACTTCCTGTACGCGTTCCTTCATTTGAGTGAATGCCGCTTCGCTAATGAGCAACGGATTGGGTGATGCGGAAGCAAGCCTACCTTGTTGTTGTAGCTGGTTCTCCATTTGATTGAAGGCTGCAATATAATCTTCCTTGAATGTCGCCGCTTCACGGCCGGTAAAGCCCGTAATCAGGAACACAAAGCCGTCCCGGGTCACCTTGTAATACGGATTCTTGCGTCCCGACCTATCCGAATATTCACTAAGCGCAAAATTGCGTTCAGTAAATTCGGGACTGCATTCGAGTGTCTTAATGCTTCTCAGAATATCCGCATGACGCTTGCCGAACTTGTCCGCAATGCTCCGGCTATCGGTCATGGCTTGTCCATTCTCGACATACACAAAATGACCGTTCTCATCCTGGTTTGTTGCAGACGATTGAACCGTGAGTCCGTTTGTCATTAACATCCACCCTTCGTTATGTAGTTCTAATGCGTCAAGCACCTAACTGTACATAGGGGATAGATTAGTCCTCCCACTATGGCGGATTCCGCGACCTTCCCGGCAATGACCGGTAGGTTTCGGCTGGTATCCCTCCAGCCATCATCAGGCGGTGTTTCATCTGAGGAAGCTATAGTCTCAGCCATAATATGGATCGGCTCCGTCAGGCCTGCCTCTTCACTGAGATCGCATCAGCCCATTCCCATTCTTCCGGTTGCTGGGGATTTGATGGTCGTTCATAAATATTGTGATAATCCGCTTCAGCCACCGTCTCCACGCGATATTCCATCCGTCTGCCGATCTGATCCTTACCTCTGAAATAGAGATGCTTTCGGTCGTCAGACACAACCTTCACTATTGCAGAGATGTGCAGCCAGTCCTGCAGGTATTCTGCAGCAGCTCTCCCCGTGATCACCGGCAATAAGTTTGTATTCCCCACTTTTGTTTACTCCTTTCGTTGTTATCTGATTTTCCTATTTCATGTACAAGAGATCCCCTCACCACATCTCCTTATATGCCTGTTAATCAAATGATCTTTCATACAACTTGGCCGCTTCCTCAATGGTCTTGAAATCAAATTCAAAATACACGGCACGAACGACTTCTCTAATCTGATCCTCAGCCCAGCCTTTGCGTAACAAAGCTGCGCGAACATACCCCAGGCATGCATTATTGCTCCACTGTTGCATTGACCTTCCTCCTTTAATTGGTGGGATACTCACAGATCCATATGAATATCGTAGTTACTCCGAACGGCCCTCTGGGCCTGTATCTATCTCCCTGAGTCGGACACCCTTTCATCGCTCAAGAAAATATAAGGGTATTCATGGGATATCACTCTGAACCCTGGATAGCCTCTAGCAAAATAAGCTTCAAGCTCCTGTGCAAATAACTCTGTATCAATCGGCTTCAAGGCCCATATCCGTTCTCCAACCATACTTTTGATTAGCGGGTTATCATTTACTAAGGATTGCACATCTACATCCCCGCTCTCATGATTGGGCTTAACGCAATTTTGCGTTGAGTATTTACAAATACCAAAGTTCTTTCATTACAGCGAACTGAGCGCAAAATTGCGTTCAGTATAAATACAAGGCTTGTCCTATGCTATAAGGAGATACGTTGCCTCACTAAATCCAAAATGTCTTTGGGAAGATCCAGAATAACGGTACGTAGAAGGTGAAGTTCTTCCTCTGCCTTTTGGCGATCTGCTTCTTCAATCAAGGAGTTGGTGGCATCGGACAAAACTATAAGTCGCATGTATCTAGTAGACAGCGCCTCTGCAAACTCCAATTTGTTCCACTCACTCATCTGGTATTCTCCATACTGGGGAACTTTTGTGAACGAATTCACCCTTAATCACACATCCTTGAGGAGATAGCTGTGGGCTTGCTTCTATGTATTCCTTAACAAGCCCTCTCCTTCTTAGTTCTTGACCGTACCCTCCTTCAAAGAGCCGTTTGAGGATAGATGAGATACACCGGTCC
Source organism: Paenibacillus sp. FSL P4-0338 (assembly GCF_038002365.1). NCBI lineage: Bacteria > Bacillati > Bacillota > Bacilli > Caryophanales > Paenibacillaceae > Paenibacillus > Paenibacillus sp. FSL P4-0338. Next base: position 3,315,544 of record NZ_JBBOCG010000001.1, read on the forward strand.
GTGATGGCTCCCAGACGTTTGAGTAGGTGCTGGTAGAGCTCTATGTCGTAAACCTTCGTAGAGTCCTTTAATTCTGTAATCTGTTCCCGTTTTATATATAGCAGTTCAAGCTTTTTAAATTCAATTTCATAATAAAGAGAAATAATTAAGTCCTCATTGGTAGCGAAATTGATGAACAACTCACCTCGTTTCGCTTTAATTGCTTCAATTTCATTTGACTTCTCCGTCAAGCGATCTTGAATACTGAGCAAACTCTTAAGGCTACCCATATGCAACTGCTCCTCCATTATTTATTCAACCCTTTTAAAGCAAATTGTACTTGGACAGAGGCCTGATGTATGATGTTCTTAAGCAATTCCCATAGCCGAACCCACAATCACTGTTGTCGGTATAACTCGGCGGGCTTACATATTAGTACCTTTCAGTTTTCAGCCACTGATACAGATCTGATTTAAGGACGGTAACAGCCTCACCCTTTTGCCGGTTGCGGTTCAAGTGAGGGAAAGTCGGATGTTTGGTCAGCTCATTCACCTTCGGGGGGCTGAAACCCAGCAACTTCTGGATATGAGCGGGCCGTAGTACTTCAGGATATTCTCCATTCAGGCGAAGCTCTGTGAGTTGCCGTTCCAGCTTCTCATTCTGTTCTGCCAAATCAGCAGCTAAGCGAAGGGCTTCAGCAAATGTTGAAGGTGTTTTTAATGTCTTTGCCATGACTAGATCACCTCTTGGGTAGCAGAGTTTTTGTTTAAAAAGCACGTTTCGTGCGGTTCAAGATCAAAAAAAATAGTCTGTACCGATTGTTTATAGTGTGCGGCAATCTTTACTTTAATTTCATCCTTTGGAACTCTTTGAGCGTTCTCATACATTTGAAGTGCGCTTATGCTAATACCAATTGCATTCGCCGTTTCTTCTCTGGATGCTTCACCACGGAGTCGAATCAATCTCTTTGCAATTAATTCTTTCATTCCTTTACACACCGCCTCTCTTAAAAAAGCCACGATTCGTGTTGTTGAAATAAATATACACCGCACGTTTTGTGCTGTCAACACGTTTTGTGTTCTTTATTAAAAAATAACACGTTATGTGTTATTGTATAGACGGGTGATGAAACGATGGCGACATTCGGTCAAAGATTACGTAAAATTCGTACGGATAATAATCTTACTCAAAAGGACTTTGGAGTCTTATTCAAATTGAGTGAGAGTGCAATTGGTATGTATGAGCGGGATGAAAGAGAGCCTCCTTTTAAATTCGCAAATGACATTGCGGATCGCTTCGATGTTGATACAGACTATCTCTTTGGCCGAACAGATATACCTAAGTCCAGGACTGTGAACTCTAAAAATCAAACTGAATTTGAAGCGTTTATCAACAATCCAGAGCACGGTATTTTCTTCAGAGATTATCTATCTGCACCGGAAGAGCGCCGTGAAGAAATGCGAGAAATTTTCAAGATACTGCAGGAGAAAGAGAAAGGCCGGAAGCCTGGAGATATTCAAGGTGAAGACCGATAGAAATACCATAGCCAGAAATGGCTTTTCTTTTTAACTAAAATAAGAACATATGATCCCGTATTGAGGTGAACAACATGATTATGAATTATAAGATTCCCCCACTCGAACAAAAGATAATTGAATTGTACAAAGTACATCGGATCACCAAACCTGAGCATTTAACTGTCGAATCATTGGCAGCAAAATTCAATGTGTGGGTCCATTACCATCATAAAAAAAGCAAAGGCATTGAAGTTTCTCCAGACGTATATACTATCTTCCTGGATAAGCGTCTTCCTGAAGACAAACAGCGTCTTGAATTCCTTCATGAACTATGCCATATGCTCCGACATGCTGGAAATCAAACAATTATGCCCGAACTATTCACCAAAGCGCAAGAGAGTGAGGCAGACCGTTTTGTTTTTTACGCTGCCATCCCCTTCTTTATGCTTGAAAAGTTAAGGTTGTCATCTGTGAGAAGTGAAGCCATAGGATACATATCCCGGGAATTCAGTGTTCCGCTAGATTTTGCAAAGAAACGCTATGAAGAAATTGAAGATCGTGTAAGGCAAGGTATATTCTTATCTGCCATTGAATCAGCAGCTTCTACTCGTGATATCATTCGTGACTCTTCAGAAGGATACATAACGAATCAAGTCAACTTACATATTCGCGCTTATTACAATTGGGATGGCGACTGCTCCCGGCCACATACGCTAATCATTGAACAATCTGAAGGCTTTGATTGGGACAAGCCGTTAGAGATTGAGGTTGATGGAAATTATGAGAGCTGCGATATGCCATCGTACATGTCCCATGATTCTGCCACTTTACTTGCTGGAGATCTCTCTATCCCTAGCGATCATAAAGGCTACGTTACTATAAACTTATCGCGTGTTGCTTGGCGACACGGTAAACTGTCAACAAGGCTATATTTATCCATGGAAGCCATTGATGATGCCTTGAACTTCTGAAATTTTGAAGGGAGTGATGCAAACAAAAGTTTTACTGATGATTAAATTTCTAAGGAGGAGCTTATGAAAGGCCATGTTTATCCAAGAGGAAAAACGTACACTTATGTTTTCGATCTTCCCCCGGACGCACTAACCGGTGAAAGGAACCAAAAAACAAAGGGAGGATTCAAAACTGAAGCTTTAGCCTGGTCAGCCTGCAGAAAGGCAATGACAGATGCCGAGAAAGGATTGGATGTTAGAACAACCAACATCACCTTGGAAAAGTATCTCTACGAATATCTGGAGACTCATGCAAAGCCTAACTTCAAGCCAACATCATACGATACCGAAAAAACCATTATCGAAGCCCGAATTATACCGGTACTCGGTAAAGTGAAATTGCAGGCACTTACCCCGCGTGCCATCAAAGGCTTTTATGCTGAACTCAGGAAGAAGTATTCAAAGGATTATGTGAAGAACATTCACGGAGTGCTGAAACGCGCGCTCAGGCTTGCATATACGGAATCGGGGTTACTGGCTGAAGACATCATGAGTAAGGTGTCCATGCGGAGTAAGGTAAATGCAAACGAACAGAAAGAAATGCAGTTCTGGACCATTGAAGAATTCACTCAATTTCTGCAATCCTCGAAGCATCATGTTCATTACATTGCGTTTTCATTAGCCATATATACTGGAATGCGGCGCGGTGAAATTCTGGGGCTGCGGTGGAAAGATATCGACTTTGAGAAGAAAGAGCTGAAGGTTATTCAGACAGCGAATTGGACACGGGATGGCTTGGTAATCCAGCGGCCCAAGACAAATGATTCGATCCGGCGGGTCAAGCTCTTTCAGAATATTATTGACGATCTTCAGGAGCGCTATTCACAAATCGAAGCCTACAAGAAAGATTACGGGGAAGCCTACGAGGACAATGACCTGGTATGCTGTTATCCCGGAGGAGGTTATATTAAGCCGAAGCGAATCACAGAGGGGATGGATGTTCTTGTTCGCAAAGCCGGGGTTAAGAAGATTCGGTTCCATGATCAGCGTCATACCCATGCTTCATTCCTGTTAGCGATTGGAATAAATCCGAAGGTTGCCGCCGAACGCCTGGGCATGACTCCAGCGATGTTTAATGAGAGGTACTCCCATCTGTTGCCGATCATGCAGGAAGAGGCCGTTGACAGAATTGAAAATGAACTCAATAAATTCGCAGAAAAGCAGCTTGAACCTGTGGAATAAAAGTCTCCGTTAGCAAATCCGTTAGCAAGCTTAAAAATATGGCCTTTCCCCACTCAAGCATATTCGCTCCTACGAGCCTGTAAATAGTAAAAAACCCTTACTAGGTAAGGGTTTAAGTGAAGTGGGCCCTACAGGACTCGAACCTGTGACCAATCGGTTATGAGCCGACCGCTCTAACCAACTGAGCTAAGGGCCCGGACTAGGATATCCGTATTATACGAGTGCTGTCCGGTGTAATAAGGTAATTGCGGGGGCAGGATTTGAACCTGCGGCCTTCGGGTTATGAGCCCGACGAGCTACCGGGCTGCTCCACCCCGCGTCAGTTAATAATTATTTAAACAGCGACAATAGATAATATACAATATACCCATGGATAAAGTCAAGGATGATTTTGGATTTTCTGTCTAAGGCAGAAAACGCACACCATAACGGCCCTTACGCGAACGGTATATTTCCACAAAACTCGGATCATGATAGCCATAGATCCAGCCGTCCTGCTCCAGTCTTTTGGCAAGGCAGCCCGCTTGAAATCTGGTCCTGAACAACTTGGCAAAATAGATCCAATTCATGATACCCTCTTCTCCTTCATCACAATAATATATGTCCCGGTGCTATTTATCATGCCCAGTTTTGCAAGAAAATTAGAGGATTGCTCAGCGGATCGGATGGCAATTTCTGCCCGAAAGCTTAGGTGGCTGGTTGAAGGATAACGCTCGCCTGGAGCAGATTACTGGGGGGATGGATTATAAAAAATGAGTTGAAAACAGGAAGAGAGTGCGCAGCTAATTAGGGGCTGTGGAGATAATGAGCAGTTGGGGGGAAACAGTTGGATTTTGTACACTTAATTTGGTGGAAATCTCCTCTTAAAAGGAAATAAGTGGATTTAGATCATCTAGTTCTGGCGGTATCTGCGTTATTGTCCATTTCAGGTTTCAACAAGTGTATTTTATCCAACTAAAGTCTCCAGAAATGTGCTGAGCCATTGAATAAATGCTGTTTTTCCAGTTATCCCCTAAAAAGGTGTTTCGAGAGTGAACGGGCGCCCGACCGAAAAAGGAGTTCCATCATGTGAAAGTACTCAAAAAGAAGCCCGATCCCCTTCAAAGGGGACTGAGCTTCTTTTATACGTCCTCTTCTCTACACGCCGAAGGCGGCAGGGTCCTGGCGCCAGGATTGCAGCAGCGCTACATCGCTCTCCGCGATCTTGCCATGGGCCAACGCCACATTAATCAGTGTGCTGTAATTGGACAGGCTCTGGAGCGGAAGCTGTGCAGCGGCGAAGGCTTCTTCGGCGCGGTCCAGCTCGTAGCTGAAGATGGCCAGTACGGCCAACGGGAGGCCGCCTGCTTCTTGTACGGCCTGCGCAGCCTTGATGGAGCTGCCGCCGGTGGAGATCAGGTCCTCGATCACGACGACCTTCTGGCCGGGTGTGATCAGTCCTTCGATTTGGTTCTGCTTGCCATGGCCTTTGGCCTTGTCCCGGATGTAAGCCATCGGGAGACCGAGCTTATCGGCCACCCAGGCCGCATGCGGGATACCGGCGGTTGCTGTCCCGGCAATCACCTCGGCGTCCGGGTAGCTGGTTCTGATCAGCTCTGCGAAGGCCTCGGCAATGTAGTTGCGGACGGCCGGGAAGGCCATGGTCAGACGGTTGTCGCAGTAGATCGGCGATTTGATGCCGGAGGTCCAGGTGAACGGCTCCTGCGGACGCAGGGCTACCGCTCCGATCTCCAGCAGATGACTTGCGACCTGTTCACTTCGATTCTCTAATATGCTCATGCTTGGCTCATCTCCTCAATAATAGTCAGTGCTGCTGCACGCGGATCTGCCGCTGCTGTAATCGGCCGGCCCACTACCAGGTAGTGGCTGCCTTGGCGGATAGCCTGCCTCGGCGTCATGACCCGGGACTGGTCGTCCAGGGACGCCCCGGCGGGCCGGATACCAGGGGTAACCGTACGGAACTCGGGTCCGCACGCTTCAGCAATCACCACGGATTCCTGCGGGGATGCTACCACTCCATGCAAGCCTGCTTCCGCTGCAAGCTTGGCGTAACGCACCACTGCATCAGTCACTGTTCCGGCTATGCCGATTTCGCGGTTCATCACTTCCTGGCTGGTGCTGGTAAGCTGTGTTACTGCAATGATCAGCGGCATGTGCAAGGGTGGCTTCAGGCTGACCGCCTGGGCCGCTCCTTCCAGTGCAGCCGCCATCATGGCGGCTCCTCCAGCGGCATGTACGTTGAACATATCCACGCCGAGCAAGGTCAAGCTCTCTGCCCCGCCCCGTACGGTGTTGGGGATATCATGCATTTTGACATCTAGGAATACCGAATATCCGCGCTCCTTCAGCTCCCGGATGAAGTCAGGACCGGCTGCATAGAACAGCTGCATGCCCACCTTCATATAACAGGGGATTCCTTCGAGCTGTTCGATCAGCGCCCGCGCCTGATCTGCATTCGGGTAATCCAATGCAACCATCAGCCGTCCGGCCATTTCATTCCACTTCTCAATCTGTCCGACATTCTCGTGCCCGTGCTGCTGCTCTGCTGCTGTCCGTTCCATTCGCCAACCTTCTTTCTTAGTTATCGTATCCATCGCCTCTGGCTTCAAGGTCCCGGGCATAGGGGAACGGTCTGCGTTAACGCAAACCGTTCCTGTAGCAGCCTGTTACAGCTGCCTCACCCTCTATCTTATTGTCCAACAAAAGCAGGCATCGGCTGGGACGAGAAGTTAATCGTCTGCAGCATTCTCAGCAGCGCCGTTACCGTATCGAGCGAGGTCATACATACGACTCCGTTCTCTACCGCTTCACGGCGGATGCGGAATCCGTCACGCTCAGGCGTTTTGCCCTTGGTCAGTGTATTGAAGACGAAGTTCGCTTGACCGCCGCGGATCAGATCCAGAATAGTCGGCTCACCTTCATCCAGCTTGTTAACATTCATTACGTTCAGCCCGGCCTGCTCCAGCGCCGCTGCTGTACCGCCGGTGGCGATAATTTTGTAGCCCATGGCATGGAAGCCCTTCATCAGTTCAACTGCTTCAGCCTTGTCTTTGTCGGCTACGGTTACGATGATTGCGCCGGTGGCGGGAATCTTCATTCCTGCACCGATCAGGCCTTTGTAGAGCGCCTTGGCATACAGTTTGTCGCGGCCCATGACTTCTCCGGTAGATTTCATCTCCGGTCCGAGCGTAGGCTCTACTCTGCGCAGCTTGGCAAAAGAGAACACCGGTACTTTTACCGACACATAATCGCTCTCCGGCCATAAGCCTTCAGTATACCCATCTTCCTTCAGCTTGCCGCCGAGAATGATCTTGGTCGCCAGGTTCGCCATCGGAATACCTGTTACCTTACTCAGGAACGGAACCGTACGTGAGGAGCGCGGGTTGACCTCAATGACATACACTTCATTCTGATAAATGACGAACTGGATGTTCACCAGACCGATGGTCTTGAGCTCCTTGGCAATCTTGATGGTAATCTCGGCAATCTTCTGCTTCAGACCTTCATCCAGATATTGCGGCGGGTAGACAGCGATAGAGTCGCCGGAGTGAACCCCTGCGCGTTCCACATGCTCCATGATGCCCGGAATGACAACTGTCTCTCCGTCGCAGATGGCGTCCACTTCCACTTCCTTGCCCAGCATGTAACGGTCGATCAGCACCGGATGCTCCGGATTCACTTTTACCGCTTCAACCATGTAGCTCAGCAGCTCTGTGTCGTTGTAGACAATCTCCATGGCGCGTCCGCCCAGGACATACGATGGACGAACCAGCACCGGATAACCGAGGGATTGCGCGGTTTCGACGGCTTCATCGATGTTGATTACGGTCTTGCCTTTAGGTTGTGCGATATCCAGACGGGCCAGCAGCGCTTCGAACTTCTTGCGGTTCTCGGCTTCATCGATGCTCTCCAGGCTGGTCCCCAGAATGTTCACGCCTGCAGCAGCAAGCGGTGCAGCCAGGTTAATCGCGGTCTGTCCGCCGAACTGTACGATGACTCCGATCGGATTCTCCTGAGCAATCACGTTCATGACATCCTCGAAGAACAGCGGCTCAAAGTACAGACGGTCCGAGGTATTGAAATCCGTCGATACGGTCTCTGGATTATTATTGATAATTACAGCTTCATAGCCGGCCTTCTGAATCGCCCACACCGCATGCACTGTGGAGTAGTCAAATTCAATCCCCTGGCCGATACGGATCGGGCCGGAGCCGAGGACAATAACCTTCTGCTTGTCGGAATGAATGACCTCATTCTCCGTCTCATAGGTCGAGTAGTAATATGGTGTTGTGGCCTCAAATTCAGCGGCGCAGGTATCTACCATTTTGAATACCGGAACCAGACCCTGCTGCAGACGCAGCACACGTACCTCTGACTCCTTAGTGAATGCTCCACCTGGACGGCCTTCGGCACGGATCTCGGCAATCGCCCGGTCTGTGAAGCCCTTGCGCTTGGCCTGATACAGCGTCTCAGCAGACAAGGTCTCTTCGGCACGGATCTCCTCCTCGAAGCTCACGAGCCCCTCGATCTTGGAGAGGAACCACCAGTCCACATTCGTAATATCCTGAATCTCCTGCAGTTCATAGCCGCGGCGGAAGGCTTCCGCGATCAGGAACAGGCGTTCATCATCCGGCTTGGCAAGTCTATAGCGCAACACACTCTCTTCAAGCAGCTCCGCTCCCGGCAGACGGAAACGGTGGACACCGATCTCCAGCGACCGGATCGCCTTGTGAATCGACTCTTCAAAAGTCCGGCCAATCGCCATGACCTCTCCGGTCGCCTTCATCTGCGTTCCCAGCTTGCGGTTCGCCGAGATGAACTTGTCAAATGGCCAGCGTGGGATCTTGCTGACGATATAGTCCAGCGTAGGCTCGAAGCAAGCATACGTCTGGCCGGTTACCGGGTTGACAATTTCATCCAGCGTATAACCGAGGGCAATCTTGGCCGCCATCTTGGCAATCGGATAACCGGTCGCCTTCGAGGCCAGCGCTGACGAGCGGCTTACACGCGGGTTCACTTCAATGACGTAGTACTGATAGCTCTGCGGGTCGAGTGCGAACTGAACATTACAGCCGCCTTCAATATTCAGCGCGCGGATAATCTTCAGGGAAGCACTGCGCAGCATCTGATATTCACGGTCGGACAGCGTCTGGCTAGGCGCCACAACGATACTGTCGCCCGTATGTACGCCAACCGGATCAAAGTTCTCCATGTTGCAGACTACAATACAGTTGTCATTCGCATCACGCATAACCTCATATTCGACTTCCTTCATGCCGGCGATACTCTTCTCGACCAGACATTGGCCGATCGGGCTGTAACGGATACCTGCCTTAACGGTCTCGCGCAGCTCTTCTTCGTTGTCGCAGATCCCGCCGCCGGTTCCGCCCAGCGTGTATGCCGGACGAACGATCAGCGGATAGCCGATCCCTGCGGCGAAGCCAAGAGCTTCTTCCACACTGGTAATGATCGCACTTTCCGGCACAGGCTGTTCCAGCTCACGCATCAGGTCGCGGAACAAATCACGGTCTTCTGCTTTCTCAATGGATTCGAGCTGGGTCCCCAGCAGCTTCACATTCTCCTGCTCCAGGACTCCAGCACGGGCCAGCTCTACGGCCATGTTCAGGCCGGTCTGTCCGCCGAGGGTCGGCAGCAGCCCGTCCGGGCGCTCCTGGCGGATAATGCCGGTAACGAACTCCAGCGTGATCGGCTCGATGTATACTTTGTCAGCCATATTGGTATCGGTCATAATCGTCGCCGGGTTGCTGTTGATCAGCACGACCTCGACGCCCTCTTCTTTAAGGGCTTGACAGGCCTGTGTGCCTGCATAGTCGAATTCGGCAGCTTGACCAATAACGATCGGGCCGGAGCCGATAACCAGAATTTTTTTGAGTTTATTGTTCTTAGGCATGTTATAGAGCTCCTTTCACGGCTTCAAGCTGGGGTGCGGATGATTTCGGTGCCGTGATTCTGGCATTGGCCGCAAGCTGTGCCTGGCGCGATCCGGCCGGCCGCTGCGCCTTGTGATCTGCGATCAGCTGCAGGAAGCGGTCGAACAGATAACTGCTGTCATGCGGTCCCGGCGCCGCTTCCGGATGATACTGCACCGAAAAAGCGGGGTAGCGGGTATGCTTCAGTCCTTCAACGGTCTTGTCATTGTTATTGATATGGGTAACTTCCAGGTCTGTGCTGGCAATCGATTCCTCGTTCACGGTGTAGCCATGATTCTGGGAGGTGATGAAGCAGCGTCCGCTCTCCAGCTCCTTCACCGGATGGTTCCCGCCGCGATGGCCGAACTTAAGCTTCTCTGTATCAGCGCCGCAAGCCAGTGCGAACAGCTGGTGTCCCAGGCAGATGCCGAAGATCGGGTATTCGCCGAGCAGCTCGGAGATTGTCTGTACCGCATAAGGCACATCCTTCGGGTCCCCAGGGCCGTTCGAGAGCTGAATGCCATCCGGGTTCAGTCGGCGGATCTCGTCTGCTGTAACATCATGAGGCACAACCACTACATCACAGCCACGGCTGTTCAGCTCGCGCAGGATGCCTGTCTTCGCGCCGTAATCGACCAGCACAATACGCTCCTTATTGCCCGGGCTAGTGTAGCTTTTAGTCGTAGAGGTACGGGCCACTTGATTGCGCAGCTCCTCAATAGTAGTATCACCCATCATCTCCATCAGTTCTTCCACACGCTTGTTAGAAGTGGTGAGGATCGCCTTCATGGTGCCATAGTGGCGGATAATGCGGGTAAGCATACGGGTATCAATCTCGCTGATGCCGGGAATATCATATTCCTTGAGCAGATCGTCTACACTGTATTCAGCACGCCAGTTGCTGGGTACGGATTCGTGACGCCGCACAACAAAGCCGTGTACAAAAGGGCGCACGGACTCGAAGTCATCACGGGTAATGCCGTAATTCCCGATCAGCGGATACGTCATGGTGACGATCTGGCCGCAGTACGAAGGGTCCGATAGTACCTCCTGATAGCCTGTAATTCCTGTGTTAAAAACAACCTCGCCCGTCTTCTCGCCTTCCGCGCCAAATGCGGTGCCTGTAAACAGTGTTCCGTCCTGAAGCAGCAATCTCGCCTGCATGCCTTCCACTCCTTCTTGTTTCTGTAGTCTGATTCTTATGTCACAGCCATGCAGCCGGGCTGCATGGGCTACTGCTTACTTCTGTTAAGCCTCACTCCATACGGCTGTGCCGTCTACCCAGGTCTTCACCGGCCAGCCCTTAAGCTTCCATCCGGTAAAAGGTGTATTGCGGCCTTTGCTCGCAAACGTTGCAGGATCTACTGCCTTCTCTTCATTCAAGTCAATCAGGGTCAGATCGGCAGGAGCCCCTACTGTAAGGCTGCCTGTATTCAGTCTGAACACCCGGGCCGGATCAGCGGTCATCCGCTGCACCAGCAGGGACAGATCCCATTTGCCTGTGGCCACAAAAGCGGTATACAGCAGCGGGAAGGCCGTCTCAAAGCCGACGATGCCAAACGGTGCAAGCTGCATGCCTTTGGCTTTCTCTTCCTCGCTGTGCGGGGCATGGTCAGTCACGATGATATCCAGCGTGCCGTCCAGCAGCCCTTCGATGCAAGCTTCCACGTCGCGTCGCGAGCGCAGCGGCGGGTTCATTTTCCAATTGGCGTCCATGCCCGGAATATCTTCCTCCGAGAGCAGCAGATGATGCGGGCATACCTCGGCGGTCACCTTAATGCCGATTTGCTTCGCCTGGCGGATCAGCCGGACCGATTGCTCGGTGCTGACATGGCACACATGATAGTGAACACCCGTTGCTTCAGACAACAGAATGTCACGGCCTACATGAATGGCTTCCGACTCATTCGGAATTCCCTTCAGGCCATGCTTGTCGGCAAAAGTGCCCTCAGCTACCGGCGCTCCTTCTACCAGCGAGTTATCCTCACAGTGGGCAATCACCGGCATATCCAGTTCCTTCGCCAGCTTCATTGCATCCTTCATCATCTGCGCACTCTGCACGCCTACGCCGTCATCGGTGAAGCCGATCGCTCCCGCTTCCTTCAGTGCCGCAAAATCCGTCAGCTCGCGTCCCAGCTCATTCTTGGTAATGGCCGCGTAAGGCAGAACCTTCACAAGTCCCGCTTCGCGCGCCTTATCCTTAACCAGCTGTACGATCTCTGCACTGTCAGTTACCGGGCGTGTGTTCGGCATACAAGCTATGGTCGTGAATCCGCCCTTGGCCGCCGAACGCGCACCCGTCTCAATGGTTTCCTTATGCTCGAAGCCCGGCTCACGCAGGTGCACATGCATATCGATCAGTCCCGGTATCAGCAGCTTACCTTCCGCTTCAACGGTCTCTCCGGCTTCCTCTACCGCTTCCGCGGCATCCTGAATCTTCGAGATAATTCCGTCCTGCACAACAATATGCTTGCGCTCCAGTACGCCTTCTTCGTTCAGTACACTGGCATTTTTGATGATCACGGTTATGATTCTCCTTTGTGCCTTCCGGCCGCAGCCGTAAGCTCTGTAGTTATTATATAATAAAAATTCATCTTTGTGTATATTTATTAATACTCTTATGTGAGGTTTTTCTGTTGCAGTTCTGCTGCGCTATTGCAGCGCCCGCTCCATAACAGCCATCCGTACCGGCACTCCGTTCGCCATCTGCGGGAAAATCCGGGACTGGCTGCTCTCCACCACCGCATCGTCGATCTCCACATTGCGGTTCACCGGCGCCGGGTGCATGATGATCGTTGCCGGGTCCAGTCTCGACGCCCGTTCCTCGGTCAGCCCGAAGTGCTCCCGGTACTGCTCAGCCGATAAAATAATACCTGAGGCATGCCGCTCCAGCTGCACTCTCAGCATCATGACCACATCCGCTTTCAGCGCTTCTTCCATAGACACATATGGAGCGTAGGCCGCAAGCTCAGGAGCCTGCATATTCACCGGTGCGCAGAACTGCACGCTTGCCCCCAATTTGGTGAGTGCCCAGAGGTTGGACCGTGCGACCCGGCTGTGCATAATATCCCCAATAATCGAAACCTTCAAGCCCTTCAATCCGCCAAAATGCTTGCGCATCGTGTACAGGTCCAGCAGCGCCTGCGTCGGATGTTCGTTGTTGCCGTCCCCGGCATTGATCAGCGGAACGCCTACCTTCTCGGCTAGCTGCTGCAGTACCCCGGCTGGCTTCAGCCGGACCACTCCGGCATCGATGCCCATTGACTCCAGTGTGCGCACTGTGTCGTAGATCGACTCGCCCTTCTCTACACTGGAGGCCGCAGCCGTGAAGTTAAGTACTTGTACACCCAGGCGTTTCTCGGCCATTTCGAAGGAAAAGCGGGTTCTTGTACTATTCTCGAAAAACATATTGGCAACAAAATGTGCTCTCAACACCGGCGTGAGCTTCTCGCTCTGATTATCCCAGTAGGCTGTTCTGTCTAACAGCTGGTTAATCTCCGACCCCGCCAGCTCCTTCATCCCCAGCAGACTGCGTTCCTTCACTTTGGTTGCCGTCATCATTGTTATCGTTCCTCCCGGTTTGAAATAATGTACACTTCGTCCTTGCCGTCATATTCGCTCAGGGACACTTCAATCTGCTCATGCCTGGAGGTAGGTACGTTCTTGCCGATATAATCGGGGCGGATCGGCAGTTCCCGGTGGCCGCGGTCAGCCAGTACAGCCAGCTGGATCATCCGGGGCCGTCCGCAATCCATCAGCGCATCCATTGCCGCGCGGATCGTTCTTCCGGTGTACAGTACATCGTCGAACAGGATCACTTTCTTGTCCCGGGTGCCGCTCGAGCCCGGAGGCAGGATCAGGTTGCTGTTCACAACTGTCTTATCCATCGCGTCCCGGTTGTCCCCGCCGCCTTCGCGGTCATCACGGTAATGGGTAATGTCCAGCTCCCCGTAAGGGATGTCCACACCTTCAATTTCCTTAATCCGCTCTGCGATCCGCTGAGCCAGGTAGATCCCCCGGGTCCGGATGCCGACCAGCAGGCAATTCTCGATACCCTTGTTTTTCTCCAAAATCTCATGTGCAATGCGTGACAGTGCCCGGCGAATCGCCGTTTCGTCCATAATGACATTTTTTTCAGTAACCATCCTCTTTGCCATCCTCCTGCTTGATCGCCTGTTCAAGTTCCCCGGAAACAAAAAAACTCCTTGCCCAAAACAGGCAAGGAGTGAAATCCGCAGATTCAAAAAGATGGCGTGTCCGCGCGCAGAAAAAGGCCCTCCGTACTCCTACGGATTCCTGCTTTCTTACGCGAACCTCGATTCACGTTACCTTGCCAGCCTCACGGGACTGAATTAAAGGCGCTATTCAACTATAGGGAATTATGACAGATGGACGGGGGGATGTCAAATTTTCTTCACAGGACGATTTAGAGGAGGGCGCGGCTGCGGTGATTTTGGACTTTCGGTCGCTGTTGTCTCCAGATTGATTTGAATTAACCGCTTAGCGGATTAAATCCGGAGACAAAGGCGAACGCTATCGCTCCTACAGTTCCAAAATCCCCTCCGCCGCTTCCACCTAAACGGTGCAAGGGACAAGGACTTTCCATCCCCCCTTGGGGGAGGGGCAGGCAGAGGGGGCACTATGGCGCTGCGCTGATCGTGCGAATTACACAACTGCGGAATGCAGAAATTGCACCAATGGCACAAGACACCGCATCAGCGGCAATAGGCCGGCTCATTTAAAAAAAGTAACCGCCACAATCAAACCTACTAACAACATGGGGATACCGTAGACAATCATGTATCCTATATATTTCACGGGTCCGGGAAGGCAGGTTAGATCAACTCGCCGAAAAGGCCCCCCGCCTTCGATCAGCTGCTGAGGCAGCAATTGTTCATCAATATAACCGGCACTGTCTTCAGCAATATCAGCTTTCTTATGGGTTTCAGCATGTGTGGGTGTTGTGTTCATCTTCTCTCTCCTAATGGAAATATAATGTCGTACGAAATCCAATAGCCCAAGAGTCTGATTATTAGCTCTCATAATATACCATTTTTTTACACGAGCGATCTACCCTGATTTCGTTCTACCCCCCTGCTCTGTTATGATAAAACTGGAATGGAACTGGAGGCGAATACAATCATGAACATGGAGTTTATTACTATAGAAGAGTGGGATGAAGCGTGGTGGGGGCGGATGGAGCGGATCTACCATGAGGCTTTTCCGAGCGGGGCTAAGACTAAGGGGATTCTGCGCAGTATGCTGAACCGGGGGGTTGGCTACTTACATGCGGGGGTGCATCAGGGGGTGGTTGTCGCGATGGGTGTTACCGGTGTAGTGGGACAAGCTGCGGACAAGATCCTGATTATCGATTACCTGGCAGTAGATAAGCTATTGCGCGGGGAGGGTACGGGGACCTGGATACTGGAGCAGATCAAAGCTTGGGCGGTGCAGGAACATGGCATCCGGGGAGTCATCATCGAAGCGGAATCGGGGGCTACGGAATCGCACAAGGAGCGTATTCATTTCTGGGAGCGGAACGGATTCGTCCTGACCTCCTATGTGCATCAATATCGAATGGTACCGGAGCCTTATCAGGCCATGATGCTGCCGCTGGGTGAAACGGCGAATGTGCCGGATGATGGTGAAGCGCTGTTTCGGTACATTAATGCTTTCCATCGGGTGGCTTACCGGAAGGGTTAGACAGGCTCTCGCGGCGCAATATGATCGGTTTTCCGATTACATTTGGCCACCCCTCCCTATCATTACGCGCACCACAAAAAAGCCGCCGCAGATTGCTCCGCAGCGGCCCCATATAAACCAAACTTAAAATTCAAATTCAACATCGCTCAGACGTCTTTGGATTTCGGAGATGACACGCTTCTCCTCCTCCTCGCCCTTGGCGACGAAGGTCACGGAGAAACGCACGAACGCGCCGGCATCATCCCAAGGCACGGTGGAGATGAGCTTCTCGCGGATCAGGAACTGTGAGAAATCCTCGCCGGATTCGAAGCGGCGTCCGCCCTTGACGCCTTTTGGCGCGGCTACATAGAGGAAGAAGGAGCCCTTCGGCTTCTCGGCCTTGAAGCCCAGGCTGTTCAGCGCATCCACCAGCATGTTGTGGCGGCGGGAGTACTTGACGGCAATAGCTTCGGTAATCTCGGGATGAGAGAGACCGTAAGCAGCAGCTTTTTGAATCGCGATGAACTGGCCGGAATCATTGTTGTCCTTCACATCACTGAACGCCTTCACGATCAGCGGGTTGCCGGCCACGAAGCCGATTCTCCAGCCGGTCATGTTATAGGACTTGGACAGGGAGTGCAGCTCAACACCGACATCCTTGGCACCAGGCACGGACAGGAAGCTCAGCGGCTTCACGCCGTCATACGTCAATGCAGCATAAGGAGCATCATGGATTACGACTACATCATATTTTTTGGCCCAGGCCACTACTTCAGTGAAGAATTCAGGTGTGGCACTTGCACCGGTAGGGTTGTTCGGATAGTTGAGGTAGAGCAGCTTCGCCTTGCGGGCTACATCCTCAGGAATGGAGTTCAGGTCAGGCAGGAAGTTGTTCTCCTTCTTAAGCTCCACGGAGTAGACTTGTCCCCCCAGATACTTGGTATGAGTACCCAGCACCGGATAGCCCGGAATGGTCATGATCGTGATGTCGCCCGGATTAATGAATACGGATGGCAGCATAGCCAGCGCAGGCTTCGAGCCGATCGAATGCACGATTTCCGTTACAGGGTCAATTCCGTCCACCTGAAAAACTTCCTTAAGATACACGGCCGCAGCGTCCTTGAATTCAGGAATACCGTTATCGGAGTAGCCGCGGTTCTCTTCCTTGGCCGCTTCCAGTGCAAGTCTGGACACAATGCCTTCATCTGCCATTTCGTCCGGCTCGCCGACGCCCATGTCGATCAGTTCAATGTTCGGAAAATCCTGCTTCGCCGAGGCTTTGGCGCGTTTGATTTTCTCAAATTTGTAGATGGAGGTGTCCTTGCCGTATCCTTCGCCGCCGATGCGGTCTGCAAAATTCGTCTGAATGAATGTAGCCTGATAGTGTTCAATACTCATAATCTTCTACTCATCTCCTGGGCCTATGTTGTGAATCTATGCTCTAAATATGACGCAAATCCGGCCGCTGTACCATGGATTTATAATCTATTGATTTGTACTTATCTGCTGCGCAGCGTAAATAGAAGTTCTTCCATATCCGCCGGAATCGGCGCGCTGAACTCCTTGTACTCGCCTGTAGAAGGATGTACAAAACCCAGTACCGCTGCATGCAGGGCTTGTCCGTTCATAGTAGTTCCCTTGCTGCGCCCGTAGATCGGATCCCCCACCAGCGGATGGCCGATGAACTTCATGTGAACACGGATCTGATGCGTGCGCCCTGTCTCCAGCTGAAGCTCCAGCAGTGTGCAGTCACCAAACCGCTCCAGCACGGTAAAATGCGTCACGGAGCGCTTGCTGTTCTTCTCGGTTACGGTATACAGCTTGCGGTCATGCGGATCACGGCCGATCGGAGCATCTACGGTTCCCTTGTCATGAGACAGATTGCCGTGCACCACTGCGATATAGCGGCGGGTCACACTGTGCTCCTTAAGCTGGGCGGACAGCGAAGCATGACTGGCGTCATTCTTGGCCGCCATAATCAGACCGGAGGTATCCTTGTCGATCCGGTGGACAATGCCTGGACGAATCTCGCCGTTAATGCCAGACAGGTCCTTGCAATGATACATCAGCGCATTGACCAGGGTGCCGGAGGGATGTCCCACTGCCGGATGCACAACCATGCCGCGCACCTTGTTCACTACAATCACATCGCTGTCCTCATAAGCCACATCAAGCGGAATATCCTGTGCGATCAGGTCCGTAACCTCGGGCTCGGGCACCGTAACAGTTACCTTATCGCCTTCATTCAGCTTGTAGTTCGCTTTGACCGGCGAGCCGTTGACCACTACATGGCCGCTGCTGATCCATAGCTGAACCTGGGAGCGCGAGATCTCGTCTTCCATGGCCTCTGTAACATATTTATCAATCCGCTCCCGCGCATTGCCCTCGGCAACGATCCATTCGGTGACGTCTCTTTCTTCCTCGAGGGCGCCAGAATCCGCCAGCCCTTTGACGTCTTTGTTCAAATCATTCATTCCCTTCTTTGACTTCCTGTGATTCCTTCACCTCGGTGACTTCCTGTTCACCCTTCACTTCCAGCAGCGTGTCCAGAATAATCAGACCCACCCCGACCACGATACAGGAATCGGCCACGTTGAAGATCGGGAACGTATAGCTTCCGAAATTGAACATGAGGAAATCCACAACCTCACCGTTAAGAATCCGGTCCAGGAAGTTGCCGACTGCTCCGCCAAGGACAAGCGCCAGCGCGGTAGGCAGCAGCTTGCGGGTCTTGCGGGCCTTGTTCAGGTACCAGACGATTCCGCATACAACGATTACTGTAATCACAATGAAGAACCACTGCTGCCCCTCCAGAATTCCGAAGGCGGCTCCACGATTGCGGTGCGACGTAATAATGAAGAAATCCTTGATTACCGGAATTTGCTCTGCGAGCTCCAGCCGGGTGGCAATCAGATATTTGGTACCCTGGTCAATCAGAAATACAATTAGCGCAATCAGAAAGTACACCACAGAAGTTGTCACTCCGTTCTTATTTTTCCCGCGGCTACGCGGTACGAATACTGAATAAAGACTTGTATATTGTAGCACAGGCCTCAAGAACCCGTCTATTGCATGACCTGGCAAACCGGTTAAGGCAGGGCACTATTTGCCAGCGCTAAAAAAGGGCCCCGGAGGCCAAGCTATCTTTAGAACAAAACGGCTTCGCCGGTTCCTGCCGGGGTACTCTTCCATCCTTCCTCCCTGGCGCCGGCGCTAAGCCCATTTCAGCGATTAGCTACCGAAAGGAGCTCACAGCAATGAGCCATCTGACATCAAAGCAGCTCTCCGGGCTGCGTACTGCTCTCCTGCAGCAGCAGGAGGATATTGAGCACAGGCTGAAGAGCAGCGGACAATACGGATTGCAGGAGGCAATGCGGGACAACACTGGAGAGCTGTCCGAAATCGACAACCATCCCGGTGATGCCGCCACAGAGCTGTATAACCGTTCCATGGATATCTCCCTGCTGGAGCGCGATGAGCATGAGCTGGACGATATTGAATCCGCCCTGCGGGCGATGGACGAAGGAACCTACGGCATCTGCATCGCCAGCGGCGAACCAATTCCTTATGAACGCCTGGCCGCCCTTCCCTCCACCCGCTACACGAAAGAGCATGCTCCCCGCCAGAGCGCTCCATTCACCCGTCCGGCCGAGGAGGAGCTGCTGACTCCGCCGTTTGGCCGCACCAGTCTGGATGAGCGGGATGACCAGAACGGCTTCGATGGTGAGGATGCCTGGCAGATCGTGGAGAGCTGGGGCAATTCGGATTCCCCTGCGATGGCTGAAGGCAGCAATATCGGCTCTTACAATGATATGGAGATCGAAGCGGACGAAACCGAGGGCTTCGTGGAGCCCTGGGAGAACTTCGTGGCTACCGACATCACCGGCAACCATCTGACGATCATCAAAGGCAACAGCTACCGCCATTACATGGACGACGAGGAAGGCGACTACCTGCTGGACCCGACTCGAAAAGAACGGAAGTAGCGCAGCAGCCGATGAGGGAGCTGGAAAGGCTTAAATGCACTTTGTACAACTAAAACATCTGATTCATACGCTCTATCCTATTTAGTTGCATTCCGTACATTTAAAAAGGCTCGAATTCTAAGTTGAGGCCTCTTTAGGCGAATTTAGTTGTACAGATTGCAGTTATCCGTTTAAAGCAGGCTATTTTGCTGCATTTAGTTGTACATTCTACAATTATCTGTCCCTGTGCTTGTCTTGGAACCCTGTTCCACTACCTACTAATCGCAAGGCCCCACCATTGTGGGGTTCTTTCAGGTTCAGCGCCGCTCAGAACGTCTTCAGCTCCAGCTGATGCTGGACAATCCGCACAATATCCGCGATATAGTCGCCGATAATCGGCAGGTTGAGCGCACCCAGCACCTGAAGCACATAAATAATCGTCGCCGCAAAAAAAGTAAACCCGAGCGCAATCCCCAGCCCCCTGGCTACTCCGGAGAGGATGTTCAGCCAGATCAGCCGGAAGGGGGAATACAGCAGCTCGGTATATTCCGAGATCCTTGACTTCTCCATCTGCTGGGCCAGACTCGTGGTCATCCGGTACAGGGCATTCAGCTTCTCTTCCGGGGGAAGATCGGCCGGATCAACGGCTGCTGTGACAGCCACCTTAGGCTTAGGATGGGAAGAAGCGGCTGGCTGACTTTTCTCAGGATATTCTGTGCCCGGATCTGTCTTGCCCGATGAGCCTGCTCCAGAATGCGGGGGCTGCTCCTCATGCGGTGCGTCCTCCCTGTTGTTCCCGCTGTCCGTAGTTCTGATCAAAATTCTGCCTGGCTCTTCCGGCTCTTCCGGCTGCTTCGGCTGCTCTGCAGGATTCTTCCCGCCTTTCCATCCCCCCATGCCCCTGCACCTCCTGGTTGTCTATACGCCGCAAAACAAACGAGCCCGGTCGAAGAGAATTCTCTCTTCAAGCACAGGGCTCGTCATTTGCATTCTAACCCGTGGAAACTTTTCCTTTGCGGCTAGTATATGCCAGATAGGGACAAGCAATACAGGAAATGCGCGGCCGCTCCGGAGTTAAGCGCCGATATGAATACCGATGCTCTTGCCGCCGGCATCCACTGTCTCATAGGTATAATCTCCGTCAAAATCCACCGTAGTCACCAGTACATTCTCACGCAGCACATGCTCGAATGCAGTCACCGCCGCCTTCAGCTCATCATCGACATGCAGGGTCAGGGCAATCCGCTTGTCGATCGGCAGATCCAGACGTTTGCGGTAATCCTGCACCGCACGTACAACTTCGCGTACCCAGCCTTCCTGGACCAGCTCCGGCGTGATTTCTGTGTTCAAGGCCACAGTCAGTCCATAGCCGGAAGCGGAGGCAAAGCCTGGCTTGGCCTGCTTCTCAACCAGCAGCTCCTCAGACGTAATCTGCAGCTCTTCTCCGTCCGGTGACACAATGGCGATAACGCCTTCTTGCACCGCTTTGCGGGTAGCGTCACTGTCCATTGCTTTGAGGAAGCCTTGCAGGAAGCCGACGCTCTTGCCATATTTCTTGCCTGCCACCTTCAGGTTCAGCTTCAGGGTGAAGTCTACGAAGCCGCTGTCGCTGTGCTCGATAACGATATTTTTGACGTTGATCTCTTCTTTGATCAGTTCTTCATAATCCGCCACGTTGAAGTCGTCCGGAGTAGACGCGATCAGCTCGGATAACGGCTGGCGGGTCTTGATGCCGCTCTCGTTGCGGACGTTACGGGCCAGTTCGACGATGCCGCGGGCGTACTCCATATCTTTTTCCAGGGCAAGATCGATCAGGTTCTCATCTGCTGCTGGATAGTCTGCCAGATGCACACTCTCCCCGCCGCCCAGGTTGGTGAAGATATCCTCGGATAGCATCGGGGTGAATGGAGCCATCAGCTTAGCTGTGGTCAGCAGGACATGCGTAAGGGTGCGGTAAGCATCCAGCTTCTCTTCACCCAGCCCGCTGCCCCAGAAACGGTCACGGGACCGGCGGATGTACCAGTTGCTTAGCTCATCCACGAAGTTCTCAATGGCCTTGGAGGTGTTCACGAAATCATTCACGGCCAGCCCCTTATCGAGCAGCACGATCAGGCTGTTCAGGCGGGAGAGAATCCAGCGGTCGAGCTTATGCTCAGACAACTTGAACGGGTGATCTGCAGGATCATAGCCGTCGATCCCGGCATACAGCGTAAGGAAGGCATGCGTGTTCACCAGCGTATCCACTACCTTAGACTTCGTCTCCCCGACCAGACCACGCGAGAACCGCTTGTTGTTCCACGGCGCACTGTCAGACAGAATAGCCCAGCGGAAGGCATCCGTACCGTATTCGTTCATGATTTCCCAAGGGTCGATGACATTGCCTTTGGATTTGGACATCTTCTGACCGTTCTCATCGAAAATATGGCCGTGGGCGATAACCGCCTTGTATGGCGCCTTGCCTGTGAACAGGGTTGATACCGCCAGCAGGCTGTAGAACCAGCCCCGCGTCTGGTCGATCCCTTCGCAGATCATATCTGCCGGATACTGGTCCTCGAACCGGTCTTGATTCTCAAACGGATAATGACTCTGGGCGAATGGCATCGAGCCGCTGTCGAACCAGACGTCGATCACTTCCGGAGTGCGGATCATGATGCCGCCTTCGCTGAACGGGCTGCGCAGCTGGATATTATCCACGTACGGCTTATGCAGCTCGATATCCTCAGCGACCTCTCCGATCGCCATTGCTCTCAGCTCGGCGATGCTGTGCGGTGCAAATTCCTTGCCTGTATCCTGGCATACCCATACGTTAAGCGGCGTACCCCAGTAGCGGTTACGGCTGATATTCCAGTCCACCAGCTCTTCCAGGAACTTGCCGAAGCGGCCTTCACGCACATGGTCTGGGTACCAGTCTACACTGTTATTGTTGGCAATCAGCTGATCCTTGATCGCTGTCGTCTGGATGAACCAGCTGTCTGTTGCGTAATAGAGCAGCGGGGTGTCGCAGCGCCAGCAGAACGGATAGCTGTGCTCGTATTTCTCTTTGTGGTAGAGCAGTCCGCGTTCAGACAGCACCTTCACGATATCCAGATCACAGTCCTTCACGAACCGTCCGGCAAAATCAATCACTACATCTGTGTATTTCCCGGAAGTATCTACTACATTCACAAAGCTGATCCCATTCTCGCGGCAGCTTTTATAGTCGTCTTCCCCGTGTGCCGGAGCCATATGTACGATCCCGGTACCGCTGGAATCCGTTACAAAAGAGGCTCCGACGATCACATTATGCTTCTCCGCCTTGATATAACCGAACGGCGGTGTATAGCTCTGGCCGATAAAGTCAGCGCCAGTGTGTGTAGACAGGATGGTGTACTCGCCCTTCAGCACTTCGTCCACCAGATTCTTGGCCAGTACATATACGCCGTCTTCCTGCTGCGCACGCACATATTCCATCGCCGGATTCATCGCCAGCGCCATATGTGCCGGAAGCGTCCAAGGCGTAGTCGTCCAGGCCAGCACATAGTCACCGCTGCCGTCCAGCTTGAACTTGGCGGTAGCACTCAGATCCTTAACTGTCTTATACCCCTGGGCAACTTCATGGGAGCTGAGGGTCGTCTGGCAGCTCGGGCAGTAAGGGCTAACGCGGTGCCCCCGGTACATCAGGCCCTTCTCATGAACCGTAGCCAGGATGTTCCACACGCTCTCGATATACGTATTGTCCAGCGTTACATACGGATGATCCAGGTCCGTCCAATAGCCGATCGCTTCTGTGAATTCCCGCCACTGCTTCTCATAGCCGAAGACACTTTCCTTACATTCCTTGATGAACTTCTCCACGCCGTATTCTTCGATATCCTGCTTGCCGGAGATGCCGAGCTTCTTCTGCACCCCGAGCTCTACCGGCAGGCCGTGCGTATCCCAGCCCGCTTTGCGGATGACGCGGAAGCCCTTCATGGTCTGGTAGCGGCCGATAAAATCCTTGATGACCCGGCCCAGCACGTGCCCGATATGCGGCACTCCGTTCGCCGTCGGCGGCCCTTCATAGAACACATAGTTCGGTCGTCCCTCACGGTTCTCCATGGATCGGCGGAACGTGTCCTCCTCGCTCCACTTTTTCAAGATCCGGACATCTCTGGCCCGGGCTTTTTCTTTGACGTCTACCTTATGCATAATGGTCAATCCCTTCGTTTAAAAAAATATTTCAAAACCTTTAACCTTTTATAAAAGCTTTTCGATCCCTCCCAAACCCTCCCTTCGCCAAGGGAGGGCCCCAAGGGCGCCGCCCTCTGGACACCCGAAATAAGTGCATCGCGTAAGGAGCAGGGTCAGTGGACGGGAAGGATTACTTCGGTGGAGTCCTCGGCCCTTCTTAGGCTCCCCTGACGGGTACGCCTGCGGGGCCTTAACTGCGCTAGTGCACCACCGGGCTTCCGCCCGGGGTCCTTGCCGTTCGTTCTTGGCCTCCCGGCCCGCGATCCCGGAGGGCAGCACTGGACGGGGGGCTTGCCGTTAGCTCTTGGGCCACCCGGCCCGCGATCCCGGAGGGCAGCACTGGACGGGTTACGCCCTGCCTTTAGCGCTGTTGAGGCCCCGCAGGCGTACCCGATAGGGCAGCCTAAGAAGGGCCGGTCCTACGCCGAACAAATTTTTCCCCTTCCGCGGACGCCCGCCCAACCTCGATGCACTTGCCTGCGGGTGTCCAGAGGGCGGCCAGCCCTTGGGGTCCCCCTTGGAAGGGGGATTTAGGGGGATCTAAGCCGATTTAGGGGGATGCCCACCACACAAATAAACGCCGCCCCGCCCCCAAAGGGGCGAGACGACGCTCGCGATACCACCCTAATTTGCACTGCACGCACATCCTAAGGGGTGTGGATTCAGTACAATCTCAGTCCGCAGGCAATAGACAACCTTGCGGGTCCGGGATAACGTCCGGCAGACGGCGGAGCCTACACACGTATACACGCTTCAGCTTAGCTTCTAGGGGAGGATCTTCGGGTAAGGCGTGAACGATCGGCTCGCAGCAAGCACCGACTCTCTGGAGAACGTTACCTTATCGTACTTGTCCCGTCATCGAATTTAGATTCAATGGATACAGATATGTTCTAGTTATAGACGTTTTCGCCCCAATTGTCAAGGCGGATTACAGCAGCAGGTCCCAGCTCAGCGGAGTGCCGGCGGGCAGATCGGTTCTCAAGCGTTTGCCGAGAAGCAAGTCATAATACTTTGGCGCGAGGCCGTAGCCGGGACGGATGACTTTGAGGTTATCCGCAGTGAGCAGGTCTCCGGCCTTGATGTCCTTGGAGGTATAGACAGACCGTCTGAATTGCAGGGATTTCTCTTCTTCGGGGGTGGGGCCGATGGAGACGCCGCCGAGTGCTCTCCAGGCCGTATCTGTCTCCCGGACCAGGGAAGCAAACTCTGCCGGCTCCAGAGAGAAGGCAGCATCCACCCCGCCTTCCGCACGGTTCAGGGTGAAATGCTTTTCGATTACGGTACTGCCCAGAGCTACGCTTGCTACTGCTGCCCCTACGCCCAGAGTATGGTCGGACAAGCCGACCTGAGCACGGAAGACGTCACGCAGATACGGAATGGTATTGAGATTGGTATGCTCGGGTGAAGCCGGGTAGCTGCTGGTGCATTTGAGCAGTATATATTCCCGGCAGCCAGCCGCAGTTATGGTACCGATAGCCTGTTCAATATCGCCGAGCGAGGCCATCCCGGTGGAAATAATCATTGGTTTCCCTTTGGAGGCCACCTTCCGCAATAAGGGAATATCATTATTTTCAAAGGAAGCAATCTTGTAGCAGTCGACGCCGAGGCTCTCCAGGAACTCTAGCGAGGACTCATCGAACGGGGTGCTAAATGGAATCATCCCGAGCGCCCTGCACGAAGCAAAGATAGGCTCATGCCACTCCCAGGGCGTATATGCTTCAGCATACAGCTCATACAGCGATCTCCCTTTCCACAGTCCATTCGATTCACCAATCATGAAATCCTTATTTCGTAGATTAAGCGTCATGGTGTCCGGCGTATAGGTCTGGATTTTGAACGCATGAGCGCCGGCCCGGGCTGCGGCCTTAACGATTTCGAGCGCACGGTCCAGGGACTTATTATGATTACCGGACATCTCTGCGATGACAAAAGGCGGATGCCCGCTGCCGATGGTACGGTTACCGATCCTGATTTCCTTCATGGCCTGTCGTTGCCTCCTCTGTCAGCCGTAGCCTGCGGCTCTCCCATTGCTCCCGGAACAGGGCCATCAAGACCACATCCACAGGCTGATGATTTCTGATCCGTTGCCTGCCTAGCCTGCCTTCCTCCACGAAGCCTAGTTTGCGGTGATAGGACAAGCTTCTCTGATTGAAATCAAGAATTTGCGCGCACACCTTACTTAACTGCTCCTCCCGGAAAATATGCTCCAGCGCCAAGATTCCCATCATGGTGCCGGAGCCGGGAGGACAGCTCCTCTCCCCTATATAAAAGCCCCATTCACAGGTCTTGTGGACCCTGTCGATCTGCGAGAACTGCACGAAGCCCACCGGTGTGTCCAGATAGCAACAGATCCGGACCACCCGGCTTGCATCCTCCGCTATGGCATGCATCCAGCTAAGATGCTCTTCAAGTAGAATGATCCCGTCATGATTCATATAGGGCCGGATGTGATCGGCATTGCGCCATTCCCATATTAGCCGGCTATGCTCCTGGCTCAGCTTCTCAAGCCTATAGTCCCGTAGGTCTGCCATAGTCTCCTCCCATAATCCTGTCTATGACCTCATCCCATTTATCCTCGCCCATCAGGCGGAGCGCCTGCTCAGACATGGCCTGTACCCTGGCCGGATCAGCCATCATAGTCTTAAGCCCCTGCTCAATCGATTGAGCGGTCACCTCATTATTCTTCCCCAGGCTTAATGCAGCCCCCTGCGCATGAACCAAGGCCGTGATCTCCCGCTGATTATCCGCCGTAATAATGCACAGCGAAGGGAGGCCCAGGTAACAACGCTCCCAGGTCGTACTTCCGCCTGCTCCGATGGAGAGGTCTGCCTTCTGCATTAAGTCAGCCATGTAATCGATCTGACAATGGAAGCTGGCCTGCGGCATCGAGCTACATAACGCTGCAATCTCTTCTTTGCGGCGGTTCATTCCGCCAACTACGACATCCAGCTGCAGATTACCGAAGGCGGGATGTTGGAGGGCCTGCAAGGTTTTGAGAGTCTCCCCTGTAGGATCGGTGCCGCCAAAAAACACCAGAACCCGGTTTATGCTTCCGTCCCGTTCAGCCAGCCCCAGCTTAGCCGCACGGAATTCCGGCCGCAGCAGCGTATAGCAGGTGCCTGTCAATTTCGTGCAGTAAGCAGGAAGCAGCCCCTGGTAACGGTCCCTGGCAGCGGATGGATTGGAGTCCAGCAGCAGATCACATTGATGCAGGCGGTCCGCTAAATCGTCGATGGCTACTATCTTCTTCACTTTCCCCTGTACCCATATCTCCCACCGCTTATCAATCCCGTAATGGTCGATAATGAGGCAATCTGCAAGAGCAGCCCCCTCCAGCCGCTGCACCGTCTCCATGGCATCGGTCCGCCAATCCACCTGAAGCCAGAATGCGGCGTACGACGGATCATCCGGCGGCGGCAGCTGCTCCACCGCATAGCCCTGGGCCCTGATATAGTCGGCCAGATTCCCCGGCAGCTCGCGGCAAACGAACGTGATCTGCCCGCCTCTGGCGGCAAGCCCGCCTGCAAGTGTCAGGCAGCGCATGATATGGCCCGTGCCCATAGAATACGAGGAATCGGCCCGAATCCATATATTCATTGGATTAGCTGCTGTGCTTACCATGCAGTCCAGCCTCCGTCGACAGAGATATTCTCACCTGTAACATAGCTTGAGGCAGCGGAAGCGAGGAACACCATCACTCCCTTCAAATCTTCTGGGGTGCCGATTCTGCTCAGCGGATTCTTCCTTTCCAGCTGGCGGATGAACTGGGGATCGGCAGCTTGAACCGCTGCATTAGGAAAAGGCCCCGGCGATACGGTATTCGCTCGGATTCCTTGTGGCCCGAAGTGGCAGGCAATGTAGCGGGTAAACTGGCCAATCGCCGCTTTACCAGCCCCGTAATTGGCGGGATTATTCATCCCGCTGTCTCCGTAGACCTCCGGGTTAGGTGAGACCAGCCCGTACATCGAGGAGACGTTAATGATGGAGCCCCCCTTTTGCTTAACCATATAGGGAAGGACGGCCTTGACACATCTGAAGGTTCCATTGATCGTCCCGTCCAGCCCTGTCAGCCACTGCTCTTCACTCATGGCGGCCAAGCTGGCCGCTGAGCTGAACGCGGCATTATTCACCAGGATATCAATGCTTCCGGCCGATTCAGCGATGCTCTGAATACATTGTCTGACAGAGGCTTCCTGCCGGATATCCATAGCCTTGCCGAAGCAGGCTGCTCCAGTGGTGCGGGCGATTGCTTCAGCGGTCTCCTTGCAGCGCTGCCCGCTTGAGCTTACCAGATAGACTGCCGCACCAGCCTCAGCCAGCCCCTCCGCTATGGCTCTGCCCAGATAACCAGCCCCTCCGGTCACAACCGCTGCCTTGCCTTGCAGATTAAATAATTCCTGAAGAGTACGCATCCGGTTACTTCCACCTCCTGGGGTCAATGATCTCTACAGGAATATCCGTAAAGGATTCACCAAGCGTCTGTCTCACCGCCGGGCTTAGTGGGGGCAATGCCATCATCCGCAGATTCTCCTGCACCTGCTCCGCCGTCTCGCAGCCAATCACCAGCCCGGTTACCCCCGGAAGATCCCTCACATAGAGGAAGCACAGCTCTTTAACCGGTATCCCGGTTTCCTTGCTGTATCTGATTAATCGTAACAACGGCTGCTCCGCTTGCTTCAGCCCCGCCGGAAGCTGCTCCGGTGCCATCAGCAGCAGGCCCTGCAGATAGACACTGCGGACGAAGATTTCTGTTCCCTTCCGGGCGAGCCGCTCCAGCATTCCATTCGCGAGCCATCTCTGGTCCAGGACATTCAGCGGAATTTGAATACTGTCCAGCCCCTCCACGCGCATAAAGTTCGCAATATTCTCCGCATCATACACGGATACGCCGATTCTGCGGATCGTGTGCTGCCGCTTCAGTTCCTGAAGCACTCGCAGAATTTCGCCGCCCTGGTATATCATATCCAGCGGATCATGCAAGAGACAGATATCCAGCGCAGAACACTTCAGCCGGTCCAGGGAAGCATGCACGGAAGAGATGACGAACCTTCTCCGCGCTTCCTCCGTGTGCAGCCGCAACCGCTGGACGGAAGGGAGCTTCGTCACAATCTGCGGCCGGCTCTGCGGCTCAGTGTGCTCCAGGCAATCTCCGATGATAGACTCGCTGTCCCCGTATCCCGGCGCGGTATCCAAATAACCGATCCCTGAAGAGAGGGCATATTGGAGCAGTTCGTTCCTCTGTTGAACAGAGGGGTTCGCAGCTGCATTCGCAATCCCGTAATTTCCGCCCAGCTGGGCCGTCCCCAGCACAAGGCTCGCTTTATTTATCATCATCCGATGCCTCGCTAACGTTATAATTTCTTGTTCAGGGTGGTTGCTGCATTCAGCTCCTTAACCAGCTCCGTATCATCCCGCCATTTCACCTGAATACCCCGGTTGTGCTCAGCCACCTCAGGGTGTTCCTGCAGGAATGCCTTCAATTCCTCGAAGAATAGCGGTCTTGCCCCCACATTCAGTGCCTGGTAGACCGACTCGAACAGCTCCAGATCCTGAATTTCATCCATGGTTAACCGCCACTTGGGATGCACCCACTCCGCAGGAAGGTCCACAGCATTGATCTTGAAGAGATGCGGATTGTTGAAAAAGTAAAAGGACAGATACTCCGCATGCGTAAGCGGATTGGAATAGTGCAGCAGCCTGCTCAGCGCTTCAACGGTAAAAACATCCCCCACCGTCCCTATGGTCGACTCCTTGGCGTAGGTGAAGTCGGCACCGCTTGCCAGATGCCGGTCGATCAGAAGCTTAAGCATCTCCGGGGAGACCGCCGGATTGTCGCCGGTCACCCGGACTACGATATCCGCCTGGGCCGCTTCTGCCACGCTCAGCATTCTTGCAGCCACATTGTCCGGATCGCCGGTGACCACCTTCACCAGACCGTTCAGGGTGAACGCCGTAAGCAGCTGGTCGTCCGGCAGATCCGAGGTGGCCAGCATTACCTCATAGCCGCCCGGCACAGCCAGACAATTCATCAGGCATCTTTCGATGGCGGCAATACCGTGAATCTCGCGCAGCGCCTTGCGGCGGAGCCGGGTGGATTTCAATCTGCAGATGACAGCAATGCAGATTTTGGGTGCTTTTACCTTCCCGGGCGTGAGGGGTGTGTTCGCAGGAATGACTGAGGTGGCAATCATAGGAAATGGTAGGGAAGCATTGCTTGCCATGAGGGCATCCGGCATAGAGGAACGTTTATAGCATATGTTCTCAGGCGTGATCATTTCACCCGGGCGCAGCTCTCTGCGGGAGACGATCCTCAGAGAGGAATCCTCCAGATACCTTCTTTCCGATTCCTTAATTTCGAGACTGCCCTGTACACACTCTGCCCGGCGCAGCTTCTCCACCATCCGCCCGAATTCCTCCGGCTCAAGCGCGGAATAATAGTCAATGCCTTTCTCCGCACGGTTCAGGGTAATGTGCTTCTCAATGACACTAGCCCCCAGCAGATAGGCATAGACCGGAAGATCGACCGCCATTTCATGATCAGCATCCTCATGATCCGCGAAGCCCACCTCCAGCTGATAGGTCTGCTTGATATGGGCGATGCGGCTCAGGTTAGAATCCTCTGTCCGGGTCGGATAGCCCTGGAAGCCGTGCATCAGCACGATTGGACCTTTGAAATGGCTCCGAATGTAGGATAATTGGGAATCCATCTCTTCCTCCAGCCAGCCGCTTACGCCGATGAGTAAGGGCTTATTGAACCTGTGCAGGGCTAGAGTCAAGGGGATCGACTGGAGTACGGTTGTGGGTAATTTCAAGCCGTCTATCTGCGATTCAAGCTCCGCGAGTAGCTGAGCGCCCCATTCATCATAGAGGTCTACCCAGACCTCCAGTCCCTCAGCCTTGGCAAGCTGGACAGCCTCCGCCCATTGCTGCTTGCCGATGAACAAATCGATATACGTCTGATAATGGATGAAATCCGGCACCGCCAGGCTGTCGTAATGGAACCATTGAAATTTCACCCCGTCAGCGCCGCTGCGTGCGGCTGCAAGGATCAGCTCCCGCAGCCGGCCGGGGTCGCCCCAATGGGCATTGGCAATTTCAGCAATCACCTTCACTTTGGCCACAATAATCACTCCCTTCTCTATTTTTACTTGGAGTAGTGGCAGATCACCTTCTTGACCGCGGCGACCACATCCAGCACATCTTCAGGTTCCATGCCCGCATATAGCGGGAGTGTAATGAATTCCTCGTAGCAGCTTTCAGCGACCGGACAGATTCCCTTGCGGAACCCCAGACTTTCGTAGTACGGATGCAGATAGGCGGGGATGTAGTGGACGTTTACGCCGATGTTCTCCTTTTGCAGCGCCTGAAAGACCGTCTTGCGGGTGGCCTTCAGCCTTGCGAGCTGAAGTCTGACAATGAACAGATGCCAGCTTGACTCCGCCTCTGGAAGCTGATGCGGCAGAATAAGCTCCTTGGTCGCGCCCAGCTCCTGCAGATACAAGGCGGCAAGCTGTTTGCGCTTCTCGATGAAGCCCCCGATTCTGCGCAGCTGGGAAATGCCGAGTGAGGTCTGTATGTCTGTGATCCGGTAGTTGTACCCGAGGAATTGCATCTCATAATACCAGGGCCCGTGGTTCTCCCTTAACTTGCGCTCATCCCTGGTGATGCCGTGGGTGCGGAACTGCAGCAGCTTCTCATAATATAACGGGTTATTGGTCGTAATCATTCCGCCTTCTCCCGTTGTTATATGCTTTACAGGATGGAAGCTGAACATAGTCATGTCCCCGATAGCCCCAATGCTTCTATCCTTATATCTCGCACCCAGCGCATGGGCGGCATCCTCAATCACGATCAGATTATGCTCCCTGGCAATCTGCAGGATCTCATCAAGCTCTGCCGGCTGACCCGTGAAGTGGACGGGAATAATGGCTTTTGTTCTGGCCGTAATTCTCTCCCTAATCCGCTGCGGATCAAGATTATATGTCCGCGGATCGATATCGGCAAATACCGGTACGCCCCCCTGATACAGCACACAGTTCGCAGTAGCGGCAAACGTCATGGGCGTCGTAATCACCTCATCCCCTTCGCCGATCCCGGCGGCATAACAGGCCCCGTGCAGGGCCGCAGTTCCGCTGGAGAAGGCCACCGCATATCGGGCCCCGGTAAACGCTGCGATCTCTGCTTCGAATTGCTCAATGGCCGGGCCGCTGGTCAAATAATCACTTTGCAGCACCTTGACCACGGACTCAATATCCTCGTCATCGATCATCTGTCTCCCATACGGCAAGTAGTGGGCACGTACAGGCTTCCCGCCGTCAATGGCCAGTTTGCTCTTACTCATGATTGGTTCGGCTCCTTTCGGTGAAAGGTCTCCAGAATCCATTGCTCTGTCTGCCGGATGCCCTCTTGGATGGTAACCTTAGGTGTCCAGGACAATTGCTTCTCTGCCTTGTTGTAATTGCATAACAGCTTCTGGATCTCACTCTGCGGGTGAATATGGGGAACATGCTGGACCGGTGCCTGCCCGTCTGCAATCAGCTCGGCCAATTGATTGACGGTGATATCCTCACCCGTGCCTGCATTGACAATTTCTCCGTGCAGCTTGTCGCTGTAGCCCGCCTCCACTACGAAATCTGCACAGTCCAAGACATATAATAGATCCCGTGACTGGGTGCCGTCCCCATAGATATTAAGCGGCTGGCCTTCTAATTTGCTGTGAATGAAGATCGCCACGACACCGCCTTCGCCTCCGGTTTTCTGATAGGGACCATACGTGTTAAACGGCCTTACGACCACCACTGGCAGATCATAGGCATAGAAATAGGATAGCACCATGTTCTCCGCAGCAATCTTGGCCCCTGCATAGGGAGAGGCTGGTTTGATAGGGGATTGCTCGTCAATTCCCTGTTCATCCGCCGCCCGGGCGTAGACCATGCAGGTACTCATGAAGACCATCTTCACCTGCTGCTTGCGGCATTCCTCAAGAAGATAGAAGGTGGCCAGCGTATCATTATTGAACGTGGTCTCAGGATCATCAATGCTGTCTTGCACATTAATGCTTGCCGCCAGATGGTAGCACAGGTCGAAGGAATTCTCCCGGAAAAGCTCCTTCAGAGCTTCTCTGTCCTTGAGGTCCATGACCTGTACCTTCTGCAAATGCTCGTGATCTTCATACTCCTTCAGATTATCCAGCGATGAATTCACCAGATTATCGATGACCCATACCCTTTGTCCATCCTTTAACAAACGTCCGACCACCCATCTGCCGATGAAGCCGGCGCCTCCGGTTACGAGTATATTCATAGTAGCCTCCACTAGATTAGATTTTGTTCCGATGCCAGCTTCTTAACCTGCTCCTTGGTCAGCGGAATCTCTCCTTCGGAGCTGTAAGTGCCCGGCTTCGGCCTGCTTGCTTCCCGGTAGGACTGCGGTGCAGCATAGGGGGAAGGGACAATATATACATCCTTTAATTCATAAGCACTTAAGGATTCCTCGTGGGTCATCAGTTCTTCATATCTCTTCTCGCCTGGCTTCAGGCCGATCTCCAGGATCTTCACCGTTGACGGGCGCACCCCGAATTTCTTCGGCACCTCCTCGGCTACAACCTCAGCCAGATCCTTCAGCCTGATCACCGGCATCTTCAGAATAAAAGTCTCACCACCCTTCGCCAGCTGCAGGGACTGAACGGTCAGCCGGGTCGCCTGCTCCAGCGTCATCATGAACCTTGTCATGGACAGATCTGTTACGGTGATCGCCCTGCCTTCTCTCGCCTGCTTCACGAACAAGGGAATGACAGACCCTCTGGAGCCCATCACATTCCCGAACCGTACGGTGCAGAACACCGTTTGGCCGGATCCGCCCGAGGTGACGGCAGAGGAAATCAGCTTCTCAGCAGACAGCTTGGTGGCCCCGTAGTTGTTGGTCGGCGAAATGGCCTTATCTGTACTTGTAAAAACGACCTTACCTACCTTCTGCTGCTTCGCTGCCTGAATCACGTTATAAGTGCCGATAATATTCGTAAGTACAGCCTCGAACGGGTTATATTCACAGAAGGATACATGCTTCATAGCAGCTGTATGGAACACATAATCTATTCCCTCCATGGCAGCCAGCACACGGTCATAATCCCGGACATCGCCGATCAGGTAGCTAATTCTTGCGTTCCCATGTAGCTCATCCTGCAGCTCGAACTGCTTATACTCGTCTCTGCTGAGAATCCGGATGATCTCTGGCTCCTGCTTCAGAAGGAGCTTCGCAATACTTTTCCCGATGGTGCCGGTACCGCCGATGATCAGAATGCTTTTATTCCGGAAGAACATGCTCTCCACCTCCCGCTTCATCGATTCCCGCTTCCATGGATCAGGCGGTCCATGAGATCCGCAAGCGCTTTGCCGGAGTCAGGAATCTGATAGGCTTGCTGCAAGAATTTCTCTTTTACAGTCTTGTAGTTTAATTTCTCTATATTGCTGCTGGAATAATAGCGGGCGATGATACTGGTTAAGTCAGAGGGTTCTTTTTGAATATAGCGGTCAAGGGCATCATAGTAATCATATTCACGGTTAGCCTGAATGAATTTGTAGACAAATACAGGCTTGCCGAATAAAAGGCCTTCAAGGGCAACCGTAGAGAGGGTGGCGACCACAGCGTCCGATTTCATAATCAGCTCACGGGTGTCTGCCTTGCGGTCGGTAACCACATGAACATTGCTATATTCTTCTTCGTACCCGGTATACAGCGAAATCAGCTTCTTGGACAGCTCCCAGGGATGGGGCTTGATGATCAGCTGAAACTGCGGATGTGAGGCCAATTGGGTGAGCAGGGTGCGGATCTTGGATTCATCCAGCGTCGGTCCTGTAGCGATTAGTAAGGTGATTTTATGAGGATCAAGCTGGTAGGTTTCTCTAAAAGACTCTGTAGACGTAATCTTCGAAGTAAAGATATCATCGTAACGGGCATGGCCGGTAATCACGATCCGCCCGGCTTCCAGCCCTCTGCGCACGTACCAATCATGTTCATATTGCCCGTAGATTGCGATATGGCTGGAGAATACAGGAATGAAGGCTTCCTCTCCCATCAGAATTCCGTGCTGCAGACATACACTGGGAATTCCCTTGATCCCTGCAACGACGGCAAGCGCTCGGCTGGCTACATCTTCTGTCGTACCTACCATTACAGAGGCTACCGGCAAGTCATTGTAGAGATTAAATACCATTTCAATGGTATCTACAATGGAAGGAATCCGGCTCAGGAAGGTCTGGGTAAAAAATTCATTGCTGAACGCAGGATGTCCTTCGGCCTTCGCGAAAAGGTCAGCAGCGCGCCGGACCAGCTCTTCTGCCTCTGCCTTGGTGTCTCGCTTGTAGCCCAGGCTGTATACATTCGGGATTCCATAGAGCTCGGTGGCTCTGGAGCGGGACAGAATCATGGCTGAATCTCCGCTGAAATGCTCGCTGATCGTTTGCTCCGACATTCTGATATAGTCCAGATTAATCAGTATTTTGCCCTTCAGATTGGACTTCACAGGCTGATAGAGCGGCGCAACCCTATTGTCAAAGAAAGGCTGAATCTGGTGCTGCTCATGAATACCGGAATGCTCCAGCTTCAGCTTAAAATCGCTGCTCCCCATTTCGCTCCTAAGCTCATCGTTGATTTGTTGATAGAAGTTCGTCATCAGGGCCAGAGGGATATTCCTGTACTTCAGCTCCTGCGCAGTATGGATAAATTCACTATAGAGCGACCAGTAATTGGACAGATAGATGGACAATCCGTTTTCCCTCCTCGTGGTGCCTTTCTATACAGAGGCCTTATTTCTTGTGCTGCCGGATACATTTCAGTTCTTCTCTCAGCTCCTTGCAGGTTCGCTGCGGGGGAAGCATCTGAATGAACTGGCTCTTCTCCTGATGCTGTAATTGATAGTGAATGGACAGCTCGGTGATATAGTTATCATCCAGAATCTCATCCACCGGGTAGAAGTCCCAGAACTGGTTCAGCCGCCAGAAGAACCGGCCGTCACCTATTCGATAGAACTCCGGATTCTCATCCCAGTAAGACCCGAACTTGTCATGAATGACCGGAAGAATGGAGCTTCTGTGCAGGATGGAGCAATGATCGATGACGCAAGGGGCCACCGAAACGACTTTTTTGGCTGGTCTTAGCTGGCTGCGGGTTACTTCATCCTGTTCGTTCAAGTAGTTGACCAGCGACGCAGAGTAGGCAATCATGACTTCGGGATTCTCCTCCAGATAGTTCACCATCTGCTCAAGTCTAGTATTTCTGTAACGGTTATCATCGGTAGCATAGGAAATATACTCCCCCTGTGCTTGAGCGAGGGCTTGATTGATCAGCGCGGAATATCTGACCTTCGCTACTCTCTGCTCCAGGGTTTCCGTATCACTTCTGAAGAATTTGATTCTCTTATCCTTGAGATAGGGCTCAATCACTTTCAGAGTTTCTTCATTCGAGTTATCATCCATTAAGTAGAATTCAAAGTCTGTAAGCGTCTGATTCAGAATGGATTCAATGGACTTTGCGACATATGCGGCCTTATTGTAGCTGGTCATAATGATCGTAACCTTTGGCAATCGAATACCTCCCCCGCTGTTTACTTGCTATCATATGTATCCTTCTTCGAAACGTTATAGGTTAGAAGACTAAATTTTCAAATGGAGGACAAAATAGCGGACTTAGTCTATGGGCAAACCTGAATAAACGCCCGGCAGATTAACTGCGGAGCGTCTATCAGGTCCGGTGAATCCGTCTATTAAGCTTGCACGTTCATCAACAAATCATGCAGCCGGTGCTCAAAGGTATGGGCTGCCAGCACCTGCTGTCTTGCTGCTTCAGCAATCCACTTGCGCTCCTCGTCATGCGCCATGTAGTAATGGATCTTTTGCAGCAAATCATGCTTATCCTGATAAGAAACCACCTGAGTGCCCTCGTCAAACTGATGGCGGAGCCCGCTTTTATAATCGGTAA
Source organism: Paenibacillus sp. FSL P4-0338 (assembly GCF_038002365.1). Classification (NCBI taxonomy): domain Bacteria; kingdom Bacillati; phylum Bacillota; class Bacilli; order Caryophanales; family Paenibacillaceae; genus Paenibacillus; species Paenibacillus sp. FSL P4-0338. Next base: position 3,351,993 of record NZ_JBBOCG010000001.1, read on the forward strand.
GCTGAAACGCTTCACAGCTGGCTGCATCAAAGGTACGGTTGTTGATGCTTGTGGCGATAATCCCTGCCCGGTTACGGTTGTACTTCTCAGCGGAAGGGCGGTGAATATTCAGCACAATCTTCGCCCCGTTGTAAAACTTGGCAGCCGTCTCCGGCTGGACCCAGGCATTCACCAGCTCCACATTGCGGTTAGCGCCCTGCTTCCATTCATGATAGTGCCGGCCCCACCCCCGCCCCACCAGCTGGATGCGATAGGCTGTGCCTGCAAGTAAGGCTTCTATAAGCTCAATCCGGTTACTGTAAGGCACGCCTACTAAGCAGATATCACTTCTATACTCATCGGATACGGCTGCGGGGTGAAACAGATCAGGGTCTGTACCCAGCGGCAGATGATAGACCCGGGGATGACCCAGCGCCCGATAATGCTCCATTGCAGCCTGGTCAATCGTGAAAATATAATCAAAATAAGCAATCAGCGGAGCCGTCCAATCCATGTAATAGGGGTCCTCTGTCATCCACACCGCCGACTTCACCCCGGATTGTCTGATGTACTCCAGCACAGGCTCTGGAACCTTCACACCGGCCATAAGCAGAATCAGCTCCGGCTGCCAAAAATGCTGGTTAAGCTTTATTTCATTCAACACACTGCCAGGCTGCAAAGCTTTGCAATGATGCCCCGCTTTCTGTAAAGCCTCTGCGATACGCTGCTCGAAGAAAGAATAGACGCCCTGGAAGCCTGATGTTATCAATAGGATATTCATAGCTATCACCACCATAATTACCGATATTTTTCAAAGTCCATAGGATGTTGTCTCTAACATAATATTCACTCAAAACATAGGATGGAACTATGCCATAATATGGAGGTGAAAAAATGTCGCATACCCTAGTAGAATTTGCGCGGAGTGTCAGCACCAATCTATCCTTTGGACCTCCGATTCCAATCGATGGAACACCCCACCTGATCTTGGAATTCGGTATGCCTGTTCCTCCTGCTCCAAGCAATTTCGTTGAGCTTGCTACAACTGTTGGCTGGGAGGCTGTTAACGTCTTTGCCACACCGCCCGTTCAACCCACCCTCCTGCTGGAATTGCTTGTGAATGGAATTCTCGTAGGCAGTGCCGAACAAGCTGCTATCCCGGCGGATGGAGATCCGATTCGAATGACAACCATGTTTCAGACGATCCTTACCGATTTTCCCGAAGGTTATTATGCATTTCAGATCTTTGCCTCCAATGTGGAAGATCTTCAAGGCGAAATTAACCTTAGGGGCCCCATCCACATTACAGGCAAAGTTATCGTTCCCGCTTAAAATGCACAAAAAAACTCCTTGGCAGAGGTCTTGATTGACCTACTGCTAAGGAGTTTTTGTGTATTAGGGTACAAGCTAACCGTCATCTTAGGCTCAGAGCGCGTTCTCGCTAACCTCACGGCTCTCCAGCGCATTCCAGTCATCCTGGGACAGCAGCTCCAGCTGGGCTTCCAGCAGCGTCCGGAACCGGGTACGATAGATCGAAGCCTGCTTGCGCAGCTCCTCGGTCTCGATCGCCACCTTGCGGGATTTGGACAACGCTTCGTTGATAATCCGGTCCGCATTCTTCTCCGCTTCCTTGAGGATCAGCTGGGATTCCTTCTTGGAGTTGTTCTTCACATCATCTGCAGCCTCCTGGGCTACAAGAATGGTCTTGGACAGACTCTCTTCAATATTGACGAAATGATCCAGGCGTTCCTGAAGGGTTAACAGCTGGTTGTGCAGTTCCTTATTCTCGCGGATCACGCTCTCGTAATCCTTAATCACCTGATCCAGAAATTCATTGACCTCATCTTCGTCATAACCGCGGATTCTCCGGGAGAATTCCTTGTTATGTATGTCGAGCGGTGTTAATGGCATGCTGTGCACCTCCTAGAAATTTCGGTGAAGATTATAGATGAAAGACAATTACCGGCGCACGGCCTGCTAAATGTCCATATTTCCCTGAGATTATCAATTTCGACAAGCACAGCTGTAATCCTGCAAAGACTTCAGACAAATTTGCCTACCAAAATCCGGTAACGGCCCTTCTTCGTCAAGCTGCCGATCTCCAGCACCTTGAACCGTCCGAAGCCCTGGATCGAGACCATGTCCCCGTCCTTCAGCGAACAGGACGGATCTTCCTCGACCTTCCAGTTCACGCGGACGCGCCCGGCCTTGATCGGGGCCAGAATCTTGCTCCGGCTCAGCCGCGTCACATCCGCTGCAATCCCGTCAAGCCGGAGGGATGCCACTGTGAACTCCATCGCCTCCAGCTTGACCTCACTGCTGCGCAGCCCGGATAACGGCAAGATCTCCGTACTGACGTTAATCCGGTGTACACCGGTCAAATGAATGGACAGGTAATCTGCGATATCAGCAGCCACCACTACGTGACAGCCGTCTTCCAGCACATGAATATCACCGATCTTGCCTCTTTTGATGCCAAGTCCCAGGATTGCTCCCATATAATCCCCATGCTCCAGCGAGAGAAATTTCTGTTCGCCTGAGGTGATCGCCAGCACGCTTAATTCCATATCCTCATCCGTGAGGTCACGATAATCCGGAGCCACCAGCCCGCGCTTCCGCTCGGCATCCGAAGAACCGCCCTCCCAGCGCACAATCACATCAGGGTGGCGGTTCACCAGACTCTGCAGAATATAGCTCTGACGGGGGTCCAGAAATTCGGTCAGCTTCGTCTCATGATACTCCCCGGCATTCGTGACCCACTCCCAGGCCTTGTCCACAAATGGCCGCTCGTCCGGGTGGAAATGCCCGTAGATTTCATTCTTCATGGGACTCAGCCGAAGACCGAGGTTACGATAGACTGAAGCCCGACTGCGGCAAAACGCAGCATGATAATCGCGACAATCGGGGAAATATCCAGCGTTCCAAACAGCGGAGGGATAATCCTCCGGAACGGTGCCAGATACGGCTCCACCAGCTTGCCCAGCAGCTCGCCGATAAAGTTCTCACGCAGATTTGGCAGCCAGGACATTAGAATGTATACGAGAATCATGTAATAGTAAATCTGGAATAGGATGTATATAATTGAAGATACTTCGTTCAAAACCTGCTCACCTCATTCTGTTGTAATCTTGCTCGTCACCCAGGATCTCGGTAATGGAGCCTTGAATCTCCACGGTGTCCGGTGTGCACATAAATATATTGCCCCCAATTTTGGATATTCCTCCACCCAGAGCATAAACAGTTCCGCTGAGAAAATCGATGATCCGCATCGCCTGGTCATTGCGCACCCGCTGCAGGTTAATTACTACCGTGCGGTGTGAACGCAGATGGTCGGCAATCTCCTGCGCCTCGTCATACGAGCGCGGCTCGTAGAGCACAACCTTCACATTTTTTTGGGAATGAATGCTGACGACGTTGGCCCTCTGATTCTTGCGTGTTTCTACAGGGGCGGGTTCGTATTCATCCTCATCACGGGAGATTTGCTCCCGTTCCACAATCTCCTCTTCCTCCTGCAAACCCAAGAAACTCATAAATCGGTTCATCACGCCCATCATTCTCCCTCCTCATGACCTACTAATACCGTTCCCAGGCGTACCCGGGTGGCTCCTTCCTGTATCGCCACTTCAAAGTCATTCGACATGCCCATCGACAGCTCTTGTATTGGCTCAGGTGTCAAACCCAACAGATTCAAGCGGTCACGCAGCTCACGGAGTCCGCGGAATACCGGCCGGGTCGCCTCGGGGTCTTCTTCGTGAGGGGCCATCGTCATCAGGCCGATGACCTTCACCCGGTCAAGCGGAGCGATCTCCCGCAGGAAGTCCTCCACCGCTTCCGGCGCCAGGCCGAACTTGGTATCCTCGCCTGAAATATTCACCTGCAGGAACACCTTCACAACAAGTCCCGCAGCTTCCGCCTTCTTATGCAGCTCCCTGGCCAGCGACAGCCGGTCCAGAGAGTGAATATATTGAAATTTACCGATAACGTCCTTCACCTTATTCGTCTGCAGATGCCCGATAAAGTGCCATATTCCCTTATGCCCAAGCGCATTCCATTTCGGCTCCGCATCCTGCCAGCGGCTCTCGGCGATCTCCTCAAGACCTGCCTCCAGCACAGCGGCAACCGTATTCAGCGATACGTATTTCGTTACCGCAATCAGCTTGACTTCACTGGCATCCCGGCCGCTGGCCGCGCAGGCCCGTGCGACACGTTCCCGGGTAGTGGCTATTCTTTCTTGTAGCGAGGCCAAAATTTCAACTCTCCTTTATTCCGATCCAGCTCGTCATTCTCCCAGTGACCCCGTTTTCCTTCCGGTACGAAAAGAACAGATCACTGTTACAGCTTGTACACCAAGTTGTACATTCGATATGAGTCGGCAATATTCCTGCTTTTATCATAATGCGTTGATTCAATTCTTTCAAGTTCAGCATCATTTTGCTGCTGTCTGTCTCCGATGGTCTATATACAGCCCGCGCGCCTTCCGCCACAGCCGGCAGGTTCAGCCTGGCCTCCAGGCGCCGGACAGGGTCCATTACATAATCATCCACCTCATAGCAGCAGTCTCCGATGGAAGGCCCTATAGCAGCCTGTATGTCCTCAGGACGGCTCCCGTACGTCTGTCCCATGCGCTCCACCATCGCGGCCGCGATTTCCGCCACGGTCCCCTTCCAGCCTGCATGCGCCAGCCCCACCACCTGGTTCAGTGGATCATGGAAGAACAGCGGCACACAATCAGCGTAAAAAGAAGTCAACAGCACCCCGGGCACATTCGTCAGCAGCCCGTCAGTGGCTTGAAAGGCAGAGGCCCGGTCCAGGCTGCCCCGGCCGCGATCCTGTTCTGTAATGACAGCGATCTCTTTGCCATGGGTCTGTTCCCCGCAGGTCCAATCGGCAAGCCGGAAGCCCAGACTCGCAGCCAGCAGGCTGCGGTTAGCCAGCACATCCGCCGGATCATCGCCTACATGAAAAGCACAATTGAAGCTGTCATACGGTTCTTTGCCGCTGCCGCCTGCTCTGCCGGTGAAGCCTGCAGTAATGCTCCTATACGGCTCACGCCACGGCTCCAGATGCAGCAGCATGCTCGCTGTGCCATTTTGCATAAACGGTTCCATCTCTTCACCTCCGCTTAAGTGTACCACACTCAGCCCCGAAAACATTCTCCTATGACTTTACCCATATCCGCAGAAAAAAGACGCACCTCATTAATAAGTGCGCCGTTCACTGCGGTCCGGCCGTTCCAGGTACATCATCTCGCGGTCTTCCTGTCCCTGCGGTATGCGGGGCTCCTCCAGCTTCACGAGCACGACATCCGCACCGATCTTCACGATATTCCGCCATGGAATCACCAGATCGGCACCGCCGCCGAACAACCCCATGAATCTGGTATAGCCCGGGACAATCACAGCGTCAATGACGCCTCTACGCAAATCCAGCTCCAGATCGCTGATCTGGCCCAGCCGTTTACCGTCGACAATATTGATTACATCTTTGGTTTGAAAATCGGAGATTTTCATCTTTTTACCCGAAGCTGACGTTTCCTCAATCATCCTGCCACCCCTGTACATTCAGACCTATAGCTCAGTATATGTCCTTAAGGCTTGGCCGCATGACTGATTCCAGATCCTCTGTGCCCCGGACATATAAAAGGATATCCCGGCTAGCCGCTAGTTGCCGCCATCCGGAATATCCTCCGCTCATTTATAGACTGTGGTCAGGACTTTACATGCTTTTGCATTTGCTGGATTGCTGATTTCTCAAGCCGTGAGACCTGAGCCTGGGAGATGCCAATCTCGTCGGCGACCTCCATCTGGGTCTTACCTTCGAAGAAGCGCATCGACAAAATGCGTTTCTCACGCTGCCCCAGCCGCTGCATGGCCTCCCGCAGCGCAATCTCCTCAATCCAGGAGACATCCTTGTTCTTGTCGTCACTGATCTGATCCATCACATAGATCGGGTCCCCGCCGTCATGATAGATCGGCTCGAACAGAGAGACCGGGTCCTGGATCGCATCAAGGGCGAAGACAACATCCTCCTTCGGAACACCGAGCGCTTCGGATATTTCGAAGATCGTCGGCTCCCGCGAATTCTGGTTCGTCAGGCTGTCACGCACCTGCAGCGCCTTATAGGCAATGTCGCGCAGGGAGCGGGATACCCGGATCGGGTTGTTGTCGCGCAAGTAGCGGCGGATCTCTCCGATGATCATCGGCACCGCATAGGTGGAGAACTTGACATTCTGCGATAAATCGAAATTATCGATGGCTTTCATGAGTCCGATGCAGCCTACCTGAAACAAATCATCCACGAACTCTCCACGATTATTGAACCTTTGAATCACGCTTAGCACAAGCCTGAGGTTGCCATTTACCAATTTCTCTCTGGCGGATCGCTCGCCCTGCTGCTGCAGCGAAGTGAACAATGCCCGCATTTCCACGTTCGTGAGAACAGGCAGCTTGGCGGTGTCCACACCGCAAATCTCGACTTTATTTCGGGTCATGATGATTAACCTCCCAAGGAGAAACATTACTGTACATTATCTCCCCGGCCCGGCATTTTATTCCTCAGCGTTTATCACTTACACCATCTTGTTGAACTCCTTGCGCAGCCGCTTGATAATTCTTTTTTCCAGGCGCGAAATATAAGATTGGGAGATGCCCAGCAGATCAGCTACATCCTTTTGCGTTTTTTCCTCGCCGCCCCGCAGCCCGAACCGCAGCTCCATAATCAGCCGTTCCCGCTCGCTGAGCTTCTCCAGCGCCTTCTGCAGCAGCTTGCGGTCGACCTGCTCCTCAATGTTCCGGTAGATCGTATCGTTCTCCGTGCCCAGCACATCCGAGAGCAGCAGCTCGTTGCCGTCCCAATCAATATTCAGCGGTTCATCAAAAGAAACCTCGCTTCTGGTCTTGCTGTTACGCCGCAGATACATCAGAATTTCATTCTCGATGCAGCGTGAGGCGTAGGTGGCGAGTTTGATTTTTTTCTCCGGATCAAAGGTGTTGACCGCCTTAATCAGTCCGATCGCGCCAATGGATACCAGATCCTCGATGTTAATGCCGGTGTTCTCGAATTTCCGGGCGATGTAGACCACCAGCCGCAGGTTGCGCTCAATCAGCATAGCCCGGACTGCTGCATCCCCGCTGGAGAGCCGCTGGAGCAGGAATTCCTCCTCCTCGCGTGTCAACGGCGGCGGCAGCGCTTCACTTCCCCCGATATAATAAATCTCCTGGCTCTTCAGACCGAGCAGAAACAGCATGCGGTAATACTGCAGTTGCAGCACAAGCTTGAATTTGACCATTATTGTTCCTCCTATAGGTTACTTAGCCCATCACCTTGTCAGCCGGCGCTTCTGGAGCACTCTCTTTGTGGGTCAGGTCAGGATGTATGACCGCCCGGTACGCGCCGTCTCCCGACAGTGTCCCGCCATCCAGCCCGATGAGTACCCTTGTGCTGCAAAAGGTATCACCGCCAAGTTCTATACTCACCTTATCCGGCTTCAGCGCGAGCATGAAGGATGCCCCGCGATTGACGCCTCTGTACGGCACCAGCCGTATCCTGTCCTGCCAGGCGAACGACTGCCCGTCCGTTTCCAGTACAAGTGTATCTGCACCCGTCTGGGTCAGCCTTCCTTTCCAGGAAGCCGGCAAATGGCCCTCCCACAGCGAGGCTTCCATCACCATGACCGGAATCCTCGTCAGCGGATCGCTGAGCCGGTTCCCGGTATCCAGCAGTCCGGGGCAGGTAACCGACACTCCGTCGATCTCCACCGTCACTTCCCCAATATAGGAATCCAGTTGTTCTCTGTGCCGGCGGGAGGATTGGATCAGCTTGAAGAGCAACAGCACCAGCGGAAGCAGGGCAAGCACGAACCAGAACCCGATCTTCAGCCGGTAAGCTTGGCCTCCCGATGAGGTGAAGATCATGCCCTTCCAGAGGTCACCAGAGCTTTGCAGCAGATAATGAACGCCTATGATCCCTCCCGCCGCCGCAAAATTAATGATATAAAACGCCCCAAATGCCCGAAGATAGCTTTGCAGACTTCTAAATCCAAAGGCTATCCAGATCATCAAAACCGATAACCCGAATTTGATGAGAAAGGTATACAGAAAGGACAGCTCCGGTACGAACATCATGACGACATAGAGTGCACCCGCCAGCGCTGAGAGAGTCAGCCGCCACCAGGATACCTTGTGCTTAACCAGCCAGCTTGTCAGCCACAGCAGGACTCCGTCGATCAGCAGATTGGCGGCAAAAATCAAGTCAATATAGACAACCATCGCTCTCACCTGCCTGCAAGCGGATATCTATCCGGAGGCCTCGGTGCAGGCTCTCTTTTTAGACGATAAGATTAGTATAGAAACTCCTGTATCCAAAGTCTGTCTAAACATGGGGGGCGTTCTTGCAGTTTTTTTGTCGACTTATGGGCATTGAGAGGAACTTCAGTGCACAACACAAAAGCCAGCCCTAAGCGGCTGGCTTCATGAGAAACGTATTTAGTTATTGATAGATTTCAGCTCTTCTTCGGAGAGTCCGGTTGCTTTCTGCACTGAAGCACGATCCATTCCCATCGACAGGAGATTCTTTGCTATTACCCGCTTGGCCTCCAGTTCACCCGCCGCAGTTCCCTTAGCGAAGCCTTCTCTAAGCGCACCATCCCGCTGCGAGGCTTCGTCCATCAGAAATTTCTGGCGGTCCTCATATTTGCGGCGGGCCTCCGAATCCTGGCTCAGAAATTCCAGCGTCTCCATCGCCTTCTTCAAGGCTGGCTCATTCATTTGCAGCACCTCCCATTCAGAGTAGTCAATGCCTTTCAGGAACAACAGCCAGTTCACAAGGCCGCCCTCGCCGGGCGTAACCGGCTGGTTCAGCTTGGGCAGCTCCAGGAAATGAATCTCTATATCATCTGTCAGCGGCGCTCCGCTGCTGTCCTCCCGCAAATGAAATACACTATGTGTATGTTCATTAGGGAGCACCTTGTAATTCAGAATGTTAATCGTCACGCATTTCTTAAGCTCGGTATATTTCCCGCTGACTTGAAGCTGCCCGGCATAACGCTTGCTCCAATAATACAGCGTGCGTTTCTCAATATCATATTTGTTGAACAGCTGCATCTCAATGTTAATCAGCTTGCCGTCCACCGTCTTGGCCCATATATCAAATATCGCCTGCTTATCCAGCGGATCATCCTTATCCGTATAAGGATTGAGCAGCACCACTTCCTCCAGGGGAAGATCGCCCGCATCCAAGAATATCTGATTCAGAAAAGCGAGCAGTACATCCTTGTTGCCCTCGCTTGCAAAAATCCGCTTAAATACAAAATCCACCCGGGGGTCCAGCATTTCCATGGTATCGTCTCCCGTTAACGTAATTATACAGCCTGAAAAGCAAAAAAACACCATACCCCGCAGTTCAAAGCTGCGTGATACGGTGCTTCCGTAACAGTCTATGCTATTAATGGCTCTTAATCTTAATCATTATTGCCGCGTGTCCGGTTGCGCAGGAAGGTTGGAATATCCAGCTGATCAGAGCTTGTCTGATTCCCGAACGGACGAAGATTCTCACTCTTGCTCTTATTATCAGCAGCCGGTTCGCTGTTTGCCGCGGGACGGCGTACAGGAGCTATTGGAGAAGGCTTGTGTTCAAAGCCGGTCGCAATAACAGTAACCTTGATCTCGTCCTTCATACTCTCTTCGATAATGGCACCGAAGATCATATTCACTTCAGGGTCCGAAGCCGAAGTAACAATCTCTGCAGCTTCATTCACTTCGTACAGGGAGAGGTTAGAGCCGCCTGTAATGTTCATAATGACACCGCGTGCACCTTCGATGGAGGTTTCAAGCAGCGGGCTCATAATCGCTTTGCGGGCCGCCTCAGACGCCCGGTTCTCACCGGTGGCAATCCCGATGCCCATAAGCGCTGAACCGCGCTCCGTCATAATCGTCTTCACATCAGCAAAGTCAAGGTTGATCAGTCCGGGAACCTGAATAAGGTCGGAGATGCCTTGTACCGCCTGCCGGAGTACATTGTCCGCTTCACGGAACGCTTCCAGCATTGGAGTTTTCTTATCCACAATTTCTAGGAGGCGGTCATTTGGAATCACAATCAGCGTATCAACCTTTTCCTTGAGCGCTTCGATTCCAAGCTCTGCCTGGTTGGCACGTTTTCTGCCTTCAAAAGTGAACGGGCGGGTCACGACGCCTACCGTCAATGCTCCGCATTCTCTAGCGATTTCGGCAATGACAGGCGCTGCGCCTGTTCCGGTACCGCCGCCCATACCTGCGGTAACGAAGACCATGTCCGCGCCCTTCAGCGTATTCGAGATCAGATCGCGGGATTCCTCTGCCGCCTTCTTGCCAACCTCAGGATTCGCTCCTGCGCCAAGTCCGCGGGTCAATTTATCCCCGATTTGTAATTTATGCTCCGATTTGGCCATATGCAGCGCTTGGGCGTCTGTATTAACCGTGATGAACTCAACACCCTGAACGCCATTTTCAATCATCCGGTTCACAGCGTTGCTTCCGCCACCGCCGACGCCGATGACTTTTATTTGCGCCAAGCTCTCCATTTCAAAATCAAATTCCAACATATTGTTTCCATCTCCCCCTCGAGTAGTGCTTGGATGGCCAATCCAAGTATATCTGGATTACACTTATATGAACTCGCTAAACATATTCTTTAGTCGTTCCACCAGACCTGGCTTCTTGGAAGAATCCTGAACCGGCGCTGCGCTCTGCTTGCTGCGGTTAACGGTCTTCTTGTTGGCACTTCCGCCGCTGCTCCGTCCGCGGTAGTTGCGTACCACATTATGAAGGATGCCTACGCCGCCGGTGAAGCCGGGGTCACGCACTCCGATATAATCCGGTACAGCGATCCGTACGGAGGCTGCGAGCTCGTTCTGGGCTACCTTAAGCACCCCTGGCATCGAAACTGTGCCACCCGTAAGTATATAACCTCCCGGGAGCTCCGTATAACCAAGCCGCTTCACTTCCTGACGGATCAGGTGGAAGATTTCCTGGACTCTTGGCTCGATAATCGCTGCCAAATCCTCCTGGTTGAATTCCTTCTCCACATTGCTGCCGATACGCAGGACCTTGAAGACGACCTCCGAAGCAGCATCATCGATCCAGGCACAGCCGTATTTCAGCTTGACCTTCTCGGCCTGGTCGGTAAGTGTCCGAAGTCCGTACGCAATATCATTGGTTATGAATTCTCCTCCGATCGGAATCGTGGAGGTTGCACTAAGGGAACCTTCTTCATATACGGCTATCGTGGCTTGTCCGGCACCGATATCCACCAGTACAGCCCCCATTGATTTCTCATCTTTGGAGAGCGCTAATCCGCCAGCCCCGAGAGACATAAGGACAAGATCTTTAACCTTCAGACCTGATTTCTCCACGCAGCGGAGCAGATTATGTATGGGGGTCTTGGCACCGGTAATGATCGTAGCTTCCACTTCCAGGCGGACGCCGATCATTCCGCGCGGGTCCTGAATACCTTCAAGGCCGTCGACGATATACTGCTTGGCGACAACATCAATGACCTCGCGTTCCGGCGGGAGTGCAATAACCTCCGCTGCCTTGATTACACGGTCGATGTCATCTTCGCCGATCTCACGGTCCTCATTCTGAACGGCAACTACGCCGTGGCTGGATTGCAGGCCGATATGGTTGCCGGATATGCCGACATACACCTCGGATATTTGAATACCGACCATTTGCTCCGCATGCTCTACGGCACTCCTGATCGATTGCACAGTCTGATCGATGTCTACAATCGCACCCTTGCGTATCCCTTCCGAATCAGCAGATCCAACGCCAATAATATTGAAGGTTCCACTAGTAACTTCCCCGATTATTGCCCGAACTTTGGATGTACCGATGTCCAAACTAACAATGATGTCATTGTTGCTCAAGCCCTATGGCACCTCCTGTTATAATCATAATAAACAAGCTTTTGATCCCGGTCGCGGGAAACATCTCTGTACATATTCAACATCCCTAATCCTTTCCCTCTTTTTTCAACAAATTTTTTGAGAGGAATAATATGACAAGGTATTCACGTACCGGCAGGCGCCCTCCGCTAAGCGGGATCAGCACCTGACCTTCAAACAAGAAAAACAAGAGAACAGCGGCTATATCCTGAATTGCATCTCAAAAAATCCGCAGAAAAAAGAGGGATATTGCTTATTACCCGTAAAACAGATTGTAGCATTTATTCCGCTTCATTAGTAGGGACTATTTACTCTTGTGCATCTGCGTCTTCTCCGTTGTCCCCGGCTTCAGAATGGAATGGAACATAGGAATCCGCCTCCAGCATTTTGATAAGTCCCGGCTCCTCCGTCTGAATCACCTGATTCAAATAGCCTACTTTATCCTTGAGCAGCGAAATGGCCGTTATGACCTCAAAGCGTGAACGTGTGTAGAGCTTGATCCGGTCCGGAAAAGACAACGTCGGGGAAGGTACAATCTCCGATATATCACTGGTCAGCTCATTCGGAATTCCGGCCAGCGCCTGGCACAGCTTGGTCTTATAAGGATCGTCAGCCTTCCAGTTGGTCAATATCGGCTTCTCTACAGCAATTCCGGTATCCGTCACAGAGACGGCGGCCCCGCTCGACAGAATAGCTTCCAGCACGCCTGCCTGGTCCAGTTCATAGGCAACCGCCGGGTACTCCTTCACAGTGATCGTAACCACACCGGGGAACTTCTTGCTGACCTGCGCCTCCTGAACTGTTTTCAGCTCCTCCAGCGCCTTCCCCACGGAATCTCCGGAGACTGCAAAGAACTGTCCTCCGATCTTCAGGCCGCTTGCTGCCAGCAGCTGCTCACGGGACGTATATTTATCCCCCTGCATTTCAATGGCTGTAATCTTGCTGATCGACGAACGGAAGAAGATTACAGCCAGCAGCGCAGTGAACAGCAGTGCCAGGATGATGATAATTTTACGGTTTTTTCTCTTGCTAGGCTTGTCCTCTTTCAAAAGAGGTATTCGCGTTTTTGGCATTCTCATATCTCCGTAATAAGGCCCTGTCTCCTTCCTCACGGCTTCGCCGAAGGAGACAGGGAGCTTTAATTGGCCAAATCCAGCGGGTCAGGCACAGGCACCTTGCGGCTAATGCGCGCCCCCAGCTTTTGAAACAGTAATTCGATGCCGTCATATCCCCGGTCTATATGATGAGCCTGCTCTACAACAGTCGTTCCCTGAGCAGCCAGTCCGGCGATTACTAGGGCAGCTCCTGCCCGCAGGTCAGTGGCCTCAACCGTTGCTCCATACAACCGCTGAACGCCGCGTATGAAGGCCCTGTTAAGATCAATAGAGATATCCGCTCCCATCCGGGCCATCTCCTCCACATGCTTGAAGCGCCCTTCAAAGACCGTCTCCTTAATTACACTGAACCCGTCCGCCAGGGACAATAGAACCATTACCTGGGACTGCAGGTCCGTAGGAAAGGACGGATACGGAGAGGTAACAATACGCTCAACCGCACGGGGACGTCCCATACAGCTGATATTAATTATATCATTGCACACTGTAATTTGAACACCGGCGCGCCTCAGGATGTGGATCAGGGAGGTCAAATGTCCTGCATTGGTGTGGGTCAGCGTTACATTGCCCCGCGTGGCGGCGGCGGCAATCATCACGGTTCCGGCAACAATCCGGTCGGGGATCACCTCATAGCTGCAGGCATGGAGCTTGCGGACACCCTGAATGGTGATCGTATCGGTCCCTGCCCCGATAATCTGTGCCCCCATCGCATTGAGGAAGTTCTGTAGGTCCTGGATTTCCGGTTCTCTCGCTGCCCCGGAGACGGTAGTCGTGCCCTCGGCCATGGCGGCGGCCATCATGATATTCTCCGTGGCGCCCACGCTGGGATAATCCAGATGGATATCACAGCCTCTCAAGCTAGCAGCCCGGCAGCAGATCCTGCCGCCCGTCTCCTCAATCTCTGCCCCGAGCAGCTTGAGGCTCTGCAGGTGGAGATCAATCTTGCGCTCCCCGATCGCACAGCCTCCCGGCTGATAGATCGTCACTTCCCCGAACTTGGCCAGAAGAGGCCCCATCAGGAATATGGAGGATCTCATCTGCCGCATCAGGTCCTCCGGCACATGAGAGGTCAAGAGAAAGGATGTATCGACGGTGACCGTCTCCTCTTCATGCACTGTCCTGCAGCCCAGCCGCTGCAGAATATGCAGCATCGTTTCGATGTCCAGCAGCTTCGGCACATTATGCAGTGAGTGAACTCCTTCGGCCAGCAGGCTCGCTGCCAGAATCGGCAGTGCCGCATTTTTTGCTCCATGGATACGTATGGTGCCTGACAGGGGGGTTCCACCCTCAATCACCAATTTGTCCAATGTATCACCTCCGAGATTACCGCTCACCCACCGTAAGCACTTCCTGGCCCCGCTGTCCTGCGAAATGGGTCAGAACGAATTCCGTCTCCGAATCTCAGACATCAAGAAGCGCTCTGGGTGATTGTCACGATTATAGGATCATCCTATGTTCGGAGCTCCGTGTGTGTGACAATGTAAGCCCGGATTCTAGCGTCCCCGGCCTGCAGCCAGCCTGTGCAGCTCACTGACTACCAGGGAAGCGGAATCTCTTTTGCCGAGGCGTCTTGAGGCCTCCGACATGCTGCGATGCAGCGTATCCGCTCCGATGATCTTCTGAACCGCTGTGAACAGCGCCTCTCCGCTCAGATCCTTCTCCAGAAGCACCACTGCCGCACCTTCACCTTCCAGCGCTCTGGCGTTGGCTTCCTGATGGTTGTTCGTTACATTAGGAGACGGAATGAGGACAGAGGGTATGCCAAGCGCGGTAATCTCTGCAAGAAAAGAGGCGCCTGCCCGGTTCACGATCAGGGAAGTGCAGGCCAGCACCTCAGGCATATTGTGAACATAAGGGAGGACATGCAGCCAATTCGGAATACCGCCGAGCTGCTCGCGTACCGCTTTGCGGGTATCCTCGAAGTAAGACTCTCCGGTGACATACACATAGTGAACACCATTCCCCTTACCCACAAATGGTGCCATTTCAATCATGGCACGGTTAATCGCCTTGGCCCCCCCGCTTCCTCCGACAACCAGCACCACCGTACTACCTTCAGGAACTCCTAGTGAAGCAAAGCCGCGCTGCGGGTTCGCTGTCATGACCGTAGTGGCCCGGGGATTGCCCGTATAGATTACATTCTTGGCCCCGGAAAAAGCCGCCTCTGTGCCTTCAAAGCTCACCGCGACCGTGCTGGCATACCGGCTGAGAAAACGGTTGGTCAGTCCCGGAATCGCATTCTGTTCATGGATCAGGGTCGGGATGCCGAGCCGCGAGGCTGCATACACTACAGGCCCGCAGACATACCCCCCGGTACCGACAACCACATCAGGCTTGAACTCGCGCAGCATGGCTTTGGAGGCTTTGACCCCCTTCAGGAACCGCATAACCGTCTTCACATTATCCATCGACAGCTTGCGGCGGAAGCCTGTAATATCAATGGACTGGAAAGGCAGATTCTCCTGGGGAACCAGCTTGCTCTCCAGACCTCGCTTGCCTCCGATATACAGGAAGACAGAATCCGTATCTTCGGATTCCAGTTGTCTGGCTACGGCTACGGCAGGATAAATATGTCCTCCCGTGCCGCCGCCGCTAAGTACAATACGCATGTCTTTCACCTCGCATAACGTGATAAATTAAGCAGAATGCCAAGAGCTGTGAGCATCAGGGTCAGCGATGAGCCGCCGTAGCTGATCAGCGGAAGCGTGATGCCGGTTACCGGAATCAGGCCGATCACCACACCGATGTTGATGACAACCTGAACCGCTACCATACATACAATGCCTACAGCAAGATAGCTTCCGAAGCGGTCCGGCAGGCTCATAGCGACCTTCATTCCGCGCCAGATCAGCAGCAGGAACAGCAGCAGTACGGCCAGCCCCCCGATAAACCCCAGCTCCTCGGCCAAAATTGAGAAAATAAAATCAGTCTGCGGCTCCGGGACGTAGCTGTATTTTTGCCGGCTCATCCCGAAGCCCAGTCCGCCCAGCCCGCCGGGACCCACCGCATAGAGTGACTGGATGATCTGATAACCGGCGCCCAGCGGATCGGACCAGGGGTCCAGAAAGGCGGTGATCCGCTGCAGCCGGTAAGGCGCCGCTGCAATGAGTCCGGCGAACCCGGCCAGCCCCAGCGCACCAAGGGAGAGCAGATGCTTCATCCGCGCCCCCGCTGTGAAGACCATCATCAGGGCCGCGCCGAACATGACAGTGCCTGTGCCGAGATCCGGCTGAAGCATAATCAGCGCGAACGCGGAGCCGATCAACGCAAGCGGCGGAAGCAGCCCGCGCATGAAGCTGGAAATGTCATACTCCTCGGTTCCGAGCCATTTGGCCAGGAAGAGGATCATCCCCATCTTCATGAATTCCGAGGGCTGAATGCCGAAGGAGCTGATGCCGATCCAGCTGCGTGCCCCGCCGCGCACCACTCCGATGCCGGGTATCAGCACCAGCACCAGCAGGGCGAAGCACACGATCAGGAGCGGCCGGGCGAACCTTTTCAGCACCAGATAATCGGTGTTCGCCGCAATGAACATCGCGATGAGGCCCAGGCCTGCGAACAGCATCTGTCTTTTGACAAAGTAAAACGAATCGCCATAATTGCGGAAGCCCAGAACGGACCCGGCACTGTATACCATTACCATACCGATAGCCAGTAAGGCCAGTATCGGAAGCAGCAGCCAGATATCGGGCGCATGACGGGATTTGTTCATCAGGAGCACACCTCTTGCATCCGTAGTAGGGGCTTATCCACCCCCCTACTTAAAGGTTATGCACCGCCTCTTTAAAAATACGCCCGCGCTCCTCATAGGAGGTAAACATATCCCAGCTGGCACAGGCAGGGGACAGGAGAACTACATCCCCAGCTTCCGCCAGGGCGGAAGCCTCCCGCACAGCCTGCTCCAGCACGGCAGCGGCACTCTCCCCATTATCGACGGAGATGACCGTCTTTACTCCTGCCAGCCGGGCTACAGCCGCCAGCTTGTCCCGGGTCTGTCCAAGCGTCACCAGGGCTTTGACATTCTCCCCGAGGACAGGCAGCAGCTCCATATAATCCGAGCCGCGGTCCAGGCCCCCGGCAATAAGAATGACCGGCTTAAGGAAGGAGGCCAGCGCCATGGAGGTAGCTTTGGAATTGGTAGCCTTGGAATTGTTATAATAGGCCGCACCTGCGTTATCTGTTACATACTCCAGCCTGTGCTCCACCCCGCGGAAGGAAGCCAGCACCGGACCCAGCACCGCCGGGTCCGCCCCTGCGGCAATGGCAATGCCGCAGGCAGCCAGCGCATTCCCCACATTGAAGCGGCCGGGAAGTCCGATAGAATCGACATCAGCTATTTCGGTCTCGCTCTCGGTGTAATCGCGGTAGATAATAACCCGCTTCAGCTCGTCTACCGTATCCGCCACATAGGACGGGCGGACGAAGATGCCCTGCACCAGCTCCTCATTCATGGAGAAGGGCAGAATTCCCGCCTTCAGATAGGGCACCAGCTCGCGGCAGACCGGATCATCCCAGTTCAGCACAGCGGTATCCTCCGGTCCCTGATTGGCGAACAGCTTGGACTTAGAGGCTACATAGTCCTCCATGCCTCCATGGTAGTCCAGGTGGGTCTCCGCGACATTCAGCAAGGCAGCAATCTTGGGCCGGAACGCTTCCGTGCCCTTCAGCTGGAAGCTGCTTAGCTCGACCACCATCCAGTTGTCCGCGTCAGCCTCCTGTGCGGCCTGAGAGAGCGGCGTTCCTATGTTCCCGGCCACAATAGGGCGCATCCCTGCCGCCTCCAGCATAAGGCCTACCCAGGTCGTTGTAGTGGTCTTGCCGTTGGAACCGGTAATGCCGATCATCGGGGCAGCGCAGAGATGGTAAGCTACCTCTACCTCGGTCACCACCTCAATCCCCAGCTCCAGCGCCTGCTGTACGGGAGCGACCGAATAGGGAATCCCCGGATTCTTCACAACCAGCTCCACACCCTCGTGGATCAAGTTCTCCGGATGCCCGCCACATATAACAGAAATTCCCAAAGATTCCAGTTCGGAAGCTTCGGGACTCTGATCTCTTTCCTTTTTATCATTGACCGTCACCACAGCGCCGTGTTCATGCAGCACCTTGGCCACCTGGACGCCGCTTTTGGCGAGCCCCAGGACGACCACCTTTTGACCACGGTACAGATCCGGATGTTTCATTCGTTACAACCCCTTGATGAGATATAGTCCAGCTGCCGCCAGCACAAGGCCCACCGCCCAGAAGGAGACGACTACGCGCCACTCCGACCAGCCGCCCAGCTCAAAGTGATGATGGATCGGGCTCATTCTGAATACCCGTTTGCCGCGTGTCTTAAACGAAGCGACCTGAATAATTACGGACAGCATTTCAACCACGAAGATTCCGCCGATCACCACAAAGAGCAGCTCGGTCTTGGTGACAATAGCAATCGCGCCAATCGCCCCGCCAATCCCGAAGGAGCCGAAATCGCCCATGAACACCTTGGCAGGATGGGCATTGAATACGAGAAACCCAAGCACTGCGCCAATCATCGCAGCCGCACAGACACCAGCGGCAATCGAGGTTGCCTGCATGGCTACCACCGCGAAGGCAGCCAGCGCAATCGCACTTACGCCTGACAGCAGACCATCCACACCGTCCGTGAAGTTAACGGCATTCGTGACTGCCATCATCATCAGCACAATGAACGGATAATAGAACCAGGGGCCCCAGTCGAAGCTGAAGGAGGTTCCCGGAACGCTGATATTGGTATTATGCCCGGCCGAGATCAGCAGAACGCTGAGCACGACGCCAACCAGCAGCTGGCCTATCAGCTTCTGGCGCGCCGTAAGGCCGAGGGAGCGCTTGAACACAATTTTGATATAATCATCCAGGAATCCAATGAGTCCATAGCCCAGCGTAGCAGCCAGCAGTACATAGAAATCCGAATTAATCACCGAGAATTTCAGAAAAGACAGCGTGAACGCGACCATGATGATTACGCCGCCCATGGTAGGGGTTCCCGCCTTTTTCAGATGGGTCTGGGGCCCGTCGTCACGAACCTGCTGTCCCAGCTTGAGCCGGCGCAGCAGCGGTATGATCAGCGGAGCGGCAATGACCGCAAGGATAAAGGACACAGCAATAGTCAGCAGAAGCAATTGATAATCCATGGGTACACCCCTCCTTTAGTTAGAATTCGCTTCAGAATGTTCTTTCAAGCGGTGGAGCACTTCCTCCAGCCGCATTCCTCTGGATGCTTTGAACAACACAACATCATTATTGCCGCACTTCGCATTCAAGGCATTGATCAAGTCTTCTTTATCTGTAAAAGCATAGATATGCCCGGCCTCGAACCGCTCCGAGGCCGCCGCCGCCAGCTGTACCGCCAGCGGGCCGAAGGTGAATACGTCATCCGTCAGCTCCGGGTCGAGATAGCTGCCGATCTGCCGGTGGAACTGAAGCTCCTCCGGCCCGAGTTCCAGCATGTCTCCCAGCACTGCGATTCTGCGGCCGCTGCATTTCATAGACTGCAGCACATCAATCGCCGCCCTCATGGAGGTCGGACTGGCATTGTAGGCGTCATTCAGCAGAACCAGCCCGCTGGCCGCCTGAATAACCTCAATCCGCATCCCAGTCAGCTTGAGGCCGCTTAGTCCTTCTGCCATATTCTCATCGGTCACCTTATAATGACGTGCCACTGCAAGCGCAGCGAGCGCATTAATTACATTATGCTGTCCCGGCAGCGGAAGGGTGAAGGCACGCTCCCCATGCTGCAGCGAGGTGAAGGTCATCCCCCCGCTGTGTGTCATGAGCCCGGTCGGATAATCATCATTGTCAGCCGACTGCCCGAAGCGGAAGGTCTTCAGCCCTTCAGGCGCGCGGAACCCTGGCTCTGCCAGAACCTCGGCAAGCAGCGGCTCATCCCCGTTATAGATCAGCAGCCCGCCCGGCTGAAGTCCGTCCACAATCTCAAGCTTCGCTCTGGCAATCTCCTTGCGGGAGCCAAGCTGCAGCAGATGGGATTCGCCAACATTGGTAATCACCGCTACGTCAGGAGAAGCGAGCAGAGACAGCAGAGCGATCTCTCCCCTTGAGCTCATGCCCATCTCCAGCACAGCGATCTCAACATCGCTGTCCATAGAGAGAATCGTAAGCGGCAGGCCGATATGATTGTTGAAGTTCCCTTGGGTCTTGTGCACCTTGTACTGCACTTCCAGCAGTGCCGTAATCATATCCTTGGTTGTCGTCTTGCCGTTGCTTCCCGTAACAGCAACTACACGGGGGGCAACTTCGGCCAAGTAGGCGGAGGACAGCTTCTGCAGTGCCGCTAAAGTGTCCTCTACCAGAATAACCGCGCCGCCTGCGGGTGCAGGCCCCTTATCCTTCTGCCAGAGGGTAGCGGCAGCTCCCGCCGCCAGGGAAGTGGCGGCATAGTGATGGCCGTCGAAGTTCTCTCCAACCAGCGGGACGAACAGGCAGTCCGGCGATATTTTCCGCGAATCGGTTACAACTCCCTGAATCTCTATATCCTTAGCTTCGGATGAGGACAGCTCTCCTCCGCACATTTCCGCGACATTATGCAATGTTCTAATAATCAATAGCTTCGGCCCCTTATCACTTCTTTGGCAACGATGCGGTCATCGAAATCATGAACGACTCCCTTGATCAGCTGATAGGTCTCATGACCTTTCCCCGCAATCAATACTACATCGCCGGGGCTTGCCATTTCAACAGCTTTTGTGATGGCTTCCCGTCGGTCCGGAATCATCTCGTAGCGCTCGCGCTCCACGCCATCCTCGCGCAGACCCGCCTCAATATCAGCCAGAATCTGCAGCGGGTCCTCCGTCCGGGGATTGTCGGAGGTGACCAGCACATGGTCGCTGTATTTGGCAGCTATTTTGCCCATGAGAGGCCGTTTGGTCGTATCGCGGTCCCCGCCGCAGCCGAAGACAGTGAGCACTTTGCCTGCTGCGAATTCACATACCGCCTTCAGTACATTCTCCAGACCATCCGGTGTATGCGCATAGTCAACGATTACTGCGAAATCCTGCCCGGCATCCACCGATTCGACACGGCCGTCCACACCGGCAACCGACTCCAGACTGGCCTTGATGCCTTCAAGCGGAACATCCTCCAGCAATGCAGCCGTAATGGCCGCAAGCGCATTATAGACGTTGAACTTGCCGACCATGCGAAGCGAAATATCCGTCTCACCCTTAAACGTCTCCACGTGGAAAAAAGTTCCTTTGGCGGTGATCGATATTTGCGAGGCCCGGACATTGGCAGCCTTGTCGATACCATATGTAATGACCTCGGCTGCGGTCTGGGCGGCAAAATAGGCGCTGGCTTCATCGTCTGCATTCAGAACAGCATATTTGCGTTCTTCCTTCCACGGCGAGATCACGTTGCCGAGCCGTGAGAAGAACAAGCCCTTCACTGCGCGGTACTCCTCCATCGTATGGTGGTAATCCAGGTGATCCTGGGTCAGATTCGTAAAGATCGCGGTGCGGTAGTCTGTCCCCTTTACCCGGCCCTGCTGGAGCGCATGAGAGGATACTTCCATCACACAGCACTGTACACCCTTAAGCGCCATATGATTCAGAGTGCGCTGAAGCTCCAGCGATTCCTGTGTCGTACCGGACATCGGATAGCTCTGACCGTCATACCGCATCTGGATCGTACCGATCAGGCCGGTCTTCACCCCATGATCCTGCATGATCCGTTCAATCAGATAGGTGGTGGTCGTCTTGCCGTTAGTACCGGTAATGCCGATCAGCTTCATCCGGCTGCTCGGTGAACCGAAGAAGGCATTCGACAGCACAGACATGGCATACCGGCAATCATCCACCACGATCTGCGGCAGGTCAATGTCCAGCTTCCGTTCGCAGACCAGGGCAGCCGCGCCCTTAGCGGCAGCCTGAGGTGCGTAATCATGTCCGTCCACTGTATGTCCGGGCAGACAGATGAACATATCGCCTTGACCCACCTTGCGAGAATCGACCTGCAAATCTGAAATTTCTATGTCTCCGTCCCCGTATAGACGGGCAGCAGCCAGACAAGAAGAGAGTTCTTTAATTAACATACCTATCCCTCACTCTGCATAAAATCCTTATATTTTGGTTATATTATCCACTTTTATTAAATAGCACTTGTAAGTTTTTTAGTATATAACAAAGCTTACGGTTCACTTGGCGTTCCCATGTAAATCCGGATGGTTGAGCCCTGCTGCACTCTTGCCCCCGCCTTCGGAGCCTGATTGATCACGGTGTTGCCGGTGCCGGAACGGACCAGCATGAAATTCATATTCAGATCCTCATAGATATCCTGAACAGTTGCCCCCGTAAGATCAGGGACCGTCACTATGGGGGTCTCTCCGTATTTATAGGTTCTCGGCAGCTGATCCTTACGCTCTGGAACCTTCAGATACAGAAGAGAATCCTCAAGAATATTCTGGACAATTGGAGCGGCTACTACACCCCCGAACTGAATTCCCTTCGGGTTATCGACCGCCGTATAGACCACGATCTGCGGATCATCCGCTGGCGCAAAGCCGATAAAGGAAACAATATGCTCCGTAGGAGAATACCGGCCGTTGATTACTTTCTGAGCTGTCCCCGTCTTGCCGCCCACACGGTAGCCGTCAATAAATGCCGGTCGGCCCGTGCCTTTGGCAACCACGCTCTCAAGGGCAGCCCGCACTTTCTTCGAGGTCTCCTCCGAGATCACCTGCCGCACTTCCTCCGGCTCAGTCTCGGAGACAATGTTCCCGGTATCCGGGTTAATCCAGGCCTTGGCCACATGCGGAGTATACAGCTTGCCGCCGTTGATGGCTGCCGATACCGCAGCAATCTGCTGGATCGGCGTGACGGATACCCCCTGGCCGAATGCAGTGGTCGCCAGTTCCACTGGACCCACCTGTGCCGGCTTGAACAGAATTCCGTTCGCCTCACCGTTCAGATCGATGCCCGTCTTGCTCCCGAAGCCGAAATCCCGGATGTACTTGAACAGCGTATCCTTACCCAGACGCTGTCCCAAGGCTACAAATCCCGGGTTGCAGGAGTTCTCGACCACTTCAAGGAAGGTCTGACTTCCATGCCCGCCCTTCTTCCAGCAGCGCAGCTTAGCTCCGCCGACCTCAATGTAGCCCGGATCGAAAAAATGCTCATGCTGGAGATCAACCTTCCCCTCCTGCAAAGCCGCAGCCAGCGTGATGATCTTGAAGGTGGAACCCGGCTCATACGTCATCCAGATCGGAAGATTCCGGTTATATACCTCGGCATCGTATTCCTGGTAAGCCCCCGGCTCATACCCCGGCCGGCTCGCCATCGCCAGAATCTCACCGTTACGGGGGTCCATGGCGATAGACCAGGCCCCCTGCGCCTGATATTTCACCATGGCCTGGTCCAGCTCGCGTTCCATAATGGATTGAATCTGCTTGTCGATGGTCAGCTGCAGGCTTAGTCCATCCTGCGGCTCAGTGTACTTCTCGGAGGACCCGGGCATCAGCCGGCCTCCCGCATCGGAGAGATAGGAGATATTGCCCGCGCTCCCCTGAAGCAGCTTATCATAGATGCTCTCTATCCCGGTAATCCCCTGATTATCGATACCAGTGAAACCCAGAATATGTGCGGCCAGATCCCCGAAGGGATAATACCGTTTGTTATCCTCAGCGACAACGATGCCCGGCAGCTGCAAATTACGGATGCTCGCGGCAAGCTCCATCGTAATTTTGCGGCCGCCGGGCTGCAGTTTCACTGAGGCTTTCTTTTGGGTCAGCAGCTGGGCCAGCTTCTCCTCGGTCATCCCGAGCAGCGGAGCCAGCTGCTTCGCGGTCTGTTCCTTCTCCTTCACCTGTACAGGAATGGCATAAATCGTCGGTGAGCTGATGTTATAAGCCAGCGCCACACCCTCCCTGTCCAATATCTCACCGCGTTTGGCGGTGAAGGGGATATTCCGCCGCCATAAATCCTCGGCTTTCTCGCTCAGCTTCTCACCCTGAGTTAACTGTACATAGGCAAGACGCACAGCCAGCGCGCCGAACAACACGGCCAGTCCCAGCAGCGTCCACAGCATTCTCCGCCGGCTAACGACTTTTGATACCTTCATAGTGTTCTCCCCGCTTTCACTCATAGACATGATCTCTTATCTTCATGACTATTCGGGACAAACAGAGGTTAGAACAAGCCTATATGGGTGTTACTTAGCAGCTTCTTCCTTATCGGCATCACTGGCTAAGGCAACAGGGATATTCTCGCCGTATTCATTGAGAGGACTAAGCGTCAGCGCAACCTGGGTTTTACCGTTATTCTTGGTCTGCGTCTGCTCCGTGACATAACCTTCTCCATTGACGGAGATCCCCACCTTCAGCAGGTTCAGAATCTCCAGAGCATCGCGCAGAGACTGCCCGCGCAGATCTGGAAGCGTCAGGTTCTCTCCCTGCTCGCTTAACAGATAGATCCGCTGCCCGGCGGTCAGTGCAGTGCCCTTCTCAGGGTACTGGCTGACTACATTCGCTCCTTGGCCTACAGCTTCAAAATCAAAGCCCTGATTAATGAGCTGCTGTCTTGCCGCCTTCACCGTCTTGCCGGTCAGATCCGGCGCTTTACGCTGGATGGCGGCCTCGACCTTCACCGTCTTCTTGTCGGCAGGGCCCGTGACATCTCCCGCTTTGGGTACGCCCATATAAGGAAGCGCCTGTGAGACGATATCCTTGAAGACCGGACCCGCAGCAGCACCGCCGCCGGCCGCATCGGCAGGCTCGTCAATAATGACGAAGACTGCGATCTTGGGGTCATTGGCCGGTGCATAACCGAGGAAGGAGGAGCGAACTTTGTCGCGGTCATACCCTCCTTTACCGTCTGGCTTAATCGCCGTACCTGTCTTGCCGGCCACCCGGTAACCCTCAATGTAGGCATGCCGGCCGGTTCCGTGCTGCTGATCTGCCACTACCTGCTCCAGATAGCTGCCTGTCTCCCTTGCACTTGCTTCGGAGAGCACCTGCCGTACAACCTCAGGCTGAGTAACCGTGGTCTTGCCGGTGTTCGGATCGGTAACCTCCTTCACCACATGCGGTACCAGTAGCTTGCCGCCGTTCGCAATCGCAGCGACGGCTGTGAGCTGTTGAATCGGGGTCACCAACAGCTTACCGTGTCCATAGGCAAGCGTTGCATTCTCTACCGCCCTGTTCGGATCAGGGTTGACAATACCCTTAACCTCTCCCGGGAGGTCAATGCCTGTCTTTTCCGTGAACCCGAAATCCGTGATATACTGCAGCAGCTTCTCCTTGCCCAGCATCTCGTAACCGAGCTTAACGAACGCAACGTTACTCGACCGCTTAACCCCTTCCAGGAAGCTGATCGTTCCGTAACCGGCTCTGTTCATATCAAAGATAGGCTTGCTGTATCCCTTAATCCGGACAGAACCGGACTGGAAGGTGGCATTCGGATTGAACAGCTTCTCTTGCACAGCACCTGCCAGAGGTACAATCTTGAACGTTGAACCCGGCTCGAATCTCGTCATGATAGCATGATTATAGAAGCCGGCCGCATCCTGATTCAGATCAAAGTATTCATTCGGGTTAAAAGTAGGCATATTCGCCAGACCCAGAATTTCCATCGTCTTCGGGTCGGCCGCAATCACACTGATCGACTTCGGCTTATACTCCGCATACGCCTTTTTCATAGCCTCTTCAATATAGAACTGAATCGTGCTGTCAATCGTCAGCTTGTAGTTGCTTCCATTCACCACAGGCTGGAATGTATCCTTCGAATCGGGCAGCTTGATGCCCTTGCCGTCACTCTGGTAGTTCAACTCGCCGTCCGTACCGGAGAGCTGTTTGTCCAGATACTTTTCCAGTCCCATGGCCGCTTTGCCATCCCTGTCGGTGTAACCCAGAATATGCGCAGCGAGCGAACCCTTCGGATAATAGCGCTTCTGCTCTCTGACGAGCCCGACACCGGTTTCCAGCGTATCATGCTCCTTCTTGAGCTTCTCAACGAAAGCCGTCACTTTATCGGCCATATCCTGGTCAATCTTCCAGCCTTCATTACGGATCTCGCGGTTTTTCAGGTATTTCCCGTCTTTATCCTTCGCCTCCACCAGCTTCTTCAGCTCATCCACCGGTTTGTTCAGCAGCTCATGCAAACCCTGAATTACCTCTTCACCGATTTTTTTCTCGGCAATGACCTCAGGGTTAACCACCACCGTGTAGGCAGGCACATCACTGGCCAGAACATTGCCGTTACGGTCTTCGATCACCCCGCGGACGGCCTTAATGGTTGAAGTATGGGCCCACTGCTTAGCGGCAGTCTCCTGCCACTCCTTGCCTTGCAGAACCTGAATCCAGAATACTCTGGCAACTAAAACAAGAAAAAAGAGGGTAATACACCCTCCTATAAACAGCGTGCGAAGTTTGATTCTCTTAACCATAAGGTACCTCACAACCTCTATTATTGCGATTGCCGTACATCGCTATTTTATACCGGCTTTGTCAGTAGCCTGGCTGCTAAGCGGAACATAGATAGTAGATTCCTCAGAAGGGACCCCAAAGCCCATTTCCTTCGCCCGCGGGACAATCGTCTGCTCCAGCGTCTGCTTCTCCATTTTGTACGTGGCAATTAGCTTTTTGTTGCTCGCGATTTTGCTGTCCAGCTGCTGGGCCTGCATATTCAAATCGTAAATATGGACGTAACGCCAGATCAGGGAGGCTGCTACCAGAATAAAGGCTCCCAGTGTCAGCATGTACAAAAGCTTCTCCTGCAGCGGCAGCACTCTGCGCTTGGTGACAACTTTCGTTTTCTCACGGTACAGCGGGTTTGCCTCTTGTTTTCTCTTAGGTTGAACTGCTAAATTTCCGCGGGTATAAGCCATCTCTGATTCTCCTTTATCGTCATCTACAATTTCTCTGCGATACGCAGCTTGGCTGAACGGGCACGCGAGTTAAGCTCCAGCTCTTCTTCCCCCGGCACAATAGGCTTGCGGTTGATCAGCTTCAGGGTGCCCTCAGCACCGCACACGCAGTACGGAAGGTCAGGCGGACAAGTGCAACGGCTCAGATAGCTGCTGAAAATCTGCTTGCAGATCCGGTCCTCCAGCGAGTGAAAGGTAATTACGGATACCCTTCCCTCAGGCGCCAGACAGCGTACAGCCGCATGCAGCCCTTCCTCAAAAGCACCCAGCTCATCATTGACGGCAATCCGCAGCCCCTGAAAACTCCGTTTGGCCGGATGTCCTCCGGTCCTTCTTGCAGCCGCAGGAATGCCTTCCTTGATCAGCTCGGCCAGTTCTCCGGTTGTCTCCACCGGGCGTTCTTCCCTGCGCTCTACAATTTTCCGGGCAATCCGCCGTGAGAATTTCTCTTCTCCATACTGGAAAAGCACCCTGGCAATCTCCTGCTCACTCCAGGTGTTGATAATATCTGCCGCACTCAGCTGTGCCGACTGGTCCATCCGCATATCCAGCGGGGCGTCGTGGTTGTAGCTGAAGCCTCGTTCCCCTTCATCAAACTGCGGAGATGATACCCCCAGATCAAAGAGAATCCCGTCTACTTGGGGAACTCCGTCCTTTTGCGGAACAAACGGCAGTCCCTTCAGCACCTGCTCCAGATCGCGGAAGTTGGTCTTGACGGTCACCACCTTGTCGCCGTATCCGGACAATCTCTCCTTCGCATTGTTCAGTGCCCAGTCATCCTGATCCAGACAAATCAGCCGTCCCCCGCCGCTCAGCTTGGATGCGATAAGGGCGCTGTGCCCGGCTCCCCCGAGCGTACAATCTACATATAGGCCATCCTTCTTGATGTGCAGCCCTTCTGTCGCTTCTTCTTTTAGTACCGTGATGTGGTGAAACAAGCTGCATCCCTCCAAGGCAGTAATTCGAAATGTTATGTTTTATAGATCAAAATTGAAATCCACCAATTTCTCGGCGATTTCGTTGAACGATTCCTCTGACTGTTCGAAGTACTGCTCCCATAGCTCCTTGTTCCAGATCTCCACCCGGTTCGAAACGCCCAGAATAACACAGTCCTTGTCCAGCTTGGCATATTGCCGCAGATTTCCCGGCAGATTCACCCTGCCTTGCTTGTCCCATACACACTCCGTCGCTCCCGAGAAAAAAAAGCGGCTGAAGGCACGGGCATCCGATTTCATCAGTGAAAGGCTTTTAAGCTTTTGCTCCATGATTCCCCATTCTTCCATGGGATAAACAAACAGGCATGAGTCCAGGCCGCGGGTCGCCACGAAGGAGGTTCCGAGCATATCACGGAACTTGGCAGGGATAATGATCCGGCCTTTATCGTCAATGCTGTGCTGGTATTCCCCCATAAACATGCTTGTACCCCACCCCTGAATCCCGATTCCCCACTTTGCCCCACTTTTCACCACCTAAGCATAATAGATTCGCCATTAAAAATCAAAAACCTTTTTCCGGAGCAAGGTAATTTTTTCTTATTTGTCAAGAGGCTATTCTTGCATCCCCTGCAGACACGCAAAAGCCCGGGCCAATGTGATTGGCTCCGGGCTCGTGCAGATCCATATCCTTAGTCGTTCAGATTCCAGCTGTCCAGATACTCGACTTGCGCCTGTGTCAGGCTGTCGATGGATATCCCCAGACTTTCCAGCTTGTAACGCGCTACCTGCTCATCCAGCTCATAGGGAACATTCTCCACTTTGACGCCAATACTCTTATAATTATCATTCACATATTTAAGGGACAAGGCCTGGAGTGCGAAGGTGGTATCCATAATCTCTGCCGGATGACCATCAGCCGCGCCGAGATTCACCAGACGTCCTTCAGCCAGGAGATAGAGCTTGCGTCCGTCCTTCAGCTGATACTCTTCGATGTTCTTGCGCACCGTCCGCTGGGACACCGAGCGCTCAGCCAGCTCCGGCTTATTGACCTCCACATCGAAATGTCCGGCATTGCAGAGAATCGCGCCATCCTTCATCACATCATAGTGCTCACCGCGGATCACATAGCGGTTACCTGTGACTGTAACGAAGAAATCACCTTGCTTCGCAGCTTCCAGCATCGGCATGACATGGAATCCGTCCATATGCGCCTCTACTGCCTTAATCGCATCCACTTCCGTAACGATCACGTTCGCCCCAAGCCCCTTGGCCCGCATCGCTACACCTTTACCGCACCAGCCGTAGCCGACCACAACCACCGTTTTGCCGGCCACAATCAGGTTGGTGGTGCGGACAATGCCGTCCCATGCCGACTGTCCTGTACCGTAGCGGTTATCGAACAAATATTTGCAATAAGCGTCATTTACCGCCACCATCGGGAATTTCAGCATGCCCTGCTTCTGCAGTGCCTTCAGCCGGATGATGCCTGTCGTCGTCTCCTCCGCTCCCCCGCGGACATTCTCCATCAGATCGGGGCGTTCGGAGTGCAGCAGTGTGGCGAAATCGCCGCCGTCATCGATAATGAGATCCGGCTTGCTCTCCAGTGCCCGGATGTTCAGTGCCTTGAACTCTTCTGGAGAAGGATTGTACTTGGCAAATACGGTAATGCCGTCCTCAACGAGTGCAGCACACACATCATCCTGGGTAGATAAAGGGTTGGAGCCTGTAATCGTTACCTCAGCACCACCAGCCTGTACTACCTTGGCCAGATAAGCGGTCTTGGCTTCCAGGTGAAGGGTGATCGATACCTTGAGCCCCTTGAACGGCTGCTCGGCTTCGAACTGCTCACGGATACGGTTCAGTACCGGCATATGCTGGCGAACCCAGTCGATTTTGAGATGCCCCTCGGGTGCAAGCGACATATCGGCAACAATACTGTTTTGCTTGGATAATGAACTCATGGTAGGACCCCCTAGAATAATTTGCTTACATATAAATAATACGGTGTGTTCCGCTGTAGTCAGCAGGCACAGCCATCAATTCCTCCAGCCATTCCAGCCCGTACCGGTTCAGATAATACATCATATTATAGACCCGCTCCTGAAGCTTACCCAGCGGCATAAGCGACAACTCGATCCGTTCCCACTGGCGAAGTGCAGCCTCATTCTGCTTCTCCATCGCATCCAGAGCTTTGCCCTGCAGGAAGGAGATCTGGTCGATAATCTTATCCTTGTTATTGCTCCCCAGCTTCAGCAGACCCGCCTGAATGCTGCCAAGCTGCTCGATCAGCGGCTCATACATCCCGCAGAATGCCGTCTTAATCTCTTCGAATTTGTCTTCGAGCTTCAGCTCATCCTGAGCGTGCAGCCAAGCCTTGCGTTTATCATCCAGACCCGTCTGCACATCCGTGAAGGATAAACCGTATTTATCCATATGCTTGCGAAGCGTTCCCTCAATAACTGTAAAAGACATGCGCGGAATAATCAGCGGCATCTGTCCGTCCATGATCTTGAACGCTTGATGCGGAATGGCCCAGTAAGCCATTTCCCCTTGTCCAAGCACCGTAGCAAGTACAGGAAGTACATAGTCCTGCATTAGCGGGCGCGTTAGCACATTGTTGCTGAACCGTTCGGGATGGATCTCCAGCAGCTCCAGCAGCTCGGAACGGGAGAACGATACAGTAGCTTTCCGGTCTGCGAACCGCCCCTCCACCTTATGGAGCAGAAGCCGTGCACCCTCATGAATATAGAAAAGATTCGCATTACCGGGCGTCACATCGGCCTGAAGCTCATATCCGCTGGCCGTAATCCGTTCAGCTGCGGCAAGATAAGCTGCCTCCAGCTCGTCATTCCGCTCAATCATGGAAGCGAACATGGGCGCTTCCAGCCTACGCAGGG
Source organism: Paenibacillus sp. FSL P4-0338 (assembly GCF_038002365.1). Taxonomy (NCBI): domain Bacteria; kingdom Bacillati; phylum Bacillota; class Bacilli; order Caryophanales; family Paenibacillaceae; genus Paenibacillus; species Paenibacillus sp. FSL P4-0338. The sequence goes on from NZ_JBBOCG010000001.1 coordinate 3,382,729, forward strand.
CAGGATCGGCAGAATCCAGCAGAATCAGCCCGAACTTACCGAACAAAGATCCCATCAGCTTGGCGAACGCCTCCGTCATATTCCCGGCGCCCGTAGATGCAGCCGTAACCAGCTCCATCAGCAGCGGTTTGAATTCACTGTCCTGTAATAAGCCGTCCAGCTGCGCAACCGCCTGAAGCCAGCTCTCGGCATCCACCTTGATCTCGCTGACCGAGGACCGGGGTCCTTCGCCTTTATCCAGCTTAATGCGGGTAATTTCGCCTGTCCGGTTAAGCACATAGGTATGATTGACCTCATCCCAGTCATGATCCTCTCCTGCAATCCAGAACAACGGAACGACCGGCCGCCCAAGCTGGGCCGCTGCCTCCTGTGCTGCCTGAATGGTAGTAACGGCCTTATAGACCACGAATAGAGGGCCTGTGAACAAGCCGCTCTGCTGGCCGCCTGTCACAACAAGAGTCTCTGGCTGTTCCAGCAATTCAAGCGAACGTAGAACTGCCTCATGGGTATTGTGCTTCTTGTTATAGCTGCGCAAGTATGAGACAACCTCTGCGCGGTCTGCCCGCAGGCTTCCTGTACGATCTAGCCATGCTGCACGTTCAGCCCGGCTCTCCTGACTGCGGAAATCCCCGCTATACAAATGTCCTACTGCTTCGTATTGATGTATATAGTCACTGGCGAGCGCTGATCCGCCCGGCAGTGGTTCCTGTACAACATTCATGGATAGTGGCCTCCTTGTTCTGCAATAACCTGCTGCTATATGTAATCCATAAATCGGTAAACCCTTTATGATTGTATCCAAAGTTAGGGGCGGCGTCAAAGTAATATACAGCATCCTTATGAAGGATATCCGTAAATTGAAAGAATAGGCGAGAGCTGAATGCTCCCGCCTACGTTCCACCTGCCATTTTAAGTTTAGGCAAACTGTTTGGCAACGAAATGTCCCTTGGACACCTCAATCATCTCAAAGTCGCTGTCATTTGTTTTTTCGCCGGCAGCATAAATCGGACTGCCCAGCTCATCATGCAGATGAATGCGTTTTTTGTTCGCTTCCACCTCTGGGTCCGGAACCGGAATCGCAGAGAGCAGGGATTTGGTATAAGGATGTAGCGGATTAGCGTACAATTCTTCGCTTTCCGCCAGCTCAACCATTTTGCCCAGGTACATAACGGCGACGCGGTCACTGATATGCTTCACCATGGACAAGTCATGCGCGATGAAGAGATAAGTAAGTCCAAGACGGTCCTGCAGCTCCTTGAGGAGGTTAACGACCTGTGCCTGGATGGATACGTCGAGTGCCGAGATCGGCTCATCACAGACGATGAACTTAGGGTTCACGGCAAGCGAGCGGGCAATCCCGATACGCTGGCGTTGTCCGCCGGAGAACTCATGCGGATAACGGGTGGCGTGATCATGGTTAAGACCAACCATATCCAGCAGCTCTTCAATCCGCTTCTTGCGTTCCTGCCGGCTTCCGGCCAGACCATGAATGTCCAGCGCTTCACCGATAATGTCAGACACCGTGAACCGCGGGTTAAGCGAGGCATACGGGTCCTGGAAGATCATTTGCATATCACGGCGCATCGTCTTCATCTTGCTGCCGGACAATTTGTAAATATCTGTACCATTGTATTTCACGCTGCCTGCAGTCGGCTCATACAAGCGGAGAACTGTACGGCCTGCAGTAGTCTTGCCGCAGCCGGACTCCCCTACCATTCCCAGGGTTTCGCCTTCGCGGATTGAGAAGCTAATATTATCAACTGCCTTAAGAACTCTTCCTTTGCCCACATTGAAATATTTCTTAAGACCTTCTACTTCAATCAGATTCTTGCTCAGATTCTTACTCAAACGAACTGCACCTCCTTGGCCATCGAATGCAGATTCCAGCAGTGCGCTATAAGCGTATCACTGAACTCTGTGATGCCGGGATCAATCCATTCCTTCACAGGGGGCACTGCTTCGCTGCAGCACGCTGTGAACGGACAACCGACCGGCGGCTTAATCAGATCCGGGGAAGCTAAAGTGATTGGTATCACCGGCTCGCCCTTCTTCGGGTAAGCTGCGGCACCAGCCGCACAAGACCCTTGGTGTACTACGATTACCCGGTCACATCTCACGGCAATTACGCCAAGAATGTGTTGTCAGGATGATGGAGGTCCCAAGCGAATGTAGCACATCGCCAGAGATTTCTTGGGGATATTGGTTAAAGCGAGCCTCCGCATTCACAATGCCCACTAGCTTCAGCATTTCAATAGCTTGATTATTCGCTTCGGCCGCTGATATATTCTGATGTTAATCAAAACTTCGGTTATCTGTTTGCCCACTTGGATCATTGGGTTCAAAGAAGTCATCGGGTCTTGAAATATCATGCCAATATCTTTGCCGCATGGGTTCCATCATTGTTTAATTCCTATTTCTTCAGCTTAGGATCAAGCGCATCACGCAGACCGTCACCAAAAATATTAAAGGAAAGCATCGTTAAACTGATAAGAATCGCCGGGAACAGGAAGCGCCACGGGTAATAAAGCCAGCCGGTCAGAGAGTCATTGATCATCGAACCGAGTGAAGCTACCGGAGCCTGTACACCAAGACCGAGGAAGCTCAGGAACGCTTCGGCAAAGATGGCATTCGGTACGGACAGCGTAATCGTTACAATAATCGGCCCTACAGCATTCGGCAAAAGATGCTTGAACAGCAGCCGCTTGGACCCTGCACCCATCGAACGCGAAGCCAATACGAACTCACGGTTCTTAAGCTGCATAATCTCGCCGCGCACAATCCAGGACATCGTAATCCAGCCCGTTATCGTCAGCGCTAGGATAATGGTACCAAGGCTTGGTTCAAGTACAACCAGCAGCAGGATAACTACCAGCAGGTATGGAATGGAGTACAAAATTTCAGAGATCTTATTCATGATATTGTCTACACGGCCACCGAAGTAACCCATGATTCCGCCGTAGATAACCCCGATAAAGAGGTCAATTGCAGCAGCGGCAAGGCCGACAATCAGTGAGATTCGTGCGCCGTACCAGGTGCGGACAAAGATATCGCGTCCCAGATCATCTGTACCAAACCAGTGCTCGGATGACGGGGGCTTATTCGTGTTGAGCAAATCATTAGAATAGTAATTGAACTTTGAGAACAACGGACCAATAATCGCAGCCAGTACGATCAGGCCAAGAACCCCTAGAGCCGTCATTGCCATTTTGTTCTGGCGCAGGCGTTCCCAGGAATCCCGCCAAGCGGACAGACTTTCGCGCTGAATGACTTCAGCCTGCCGTTCATCAATTCCAATCTTACGGAAATCTTCCGGTTTCAGGTTCGCATCCTGCGATACCAAGTTTTTGTCAGAAGCCACTCGTTAGCCCTCCTTTCCGCCAGATAGTTTTATACGCGGATCTATAAACACATAAGCAATGTCAGTGATGAACCGCGCTACCATAAGCAGTACACCATAGAAGATCGTAATCCCCATAATAACAGTATAATCGCGGACACCTATCGCTTCGACGAATTGCTTGCCGATACCGCCGACACCGAAGATCTGCTCAATAACGACAGAACCGGTCACGATGTTAGCTGTCATAGGTCCCATATAGGTTACCACCGGCAGAATTCCGTTACGCAACACGTGCCGGCTCAAGATGGCAGCCCAGCTTAGGCCCTTGGCCTTAGCAGTCTTGATATAATCGGCATGCAGGACCTCCAGCATACTGGAGCGCGTCAGCCTCGCTATGAAGGCTATGGGCTGTGCCGATAGCGCAGCTACAGGTAAAACATAATACATCGGCCCTTTGAACCCGGAGACCGGGAACATATGGAACTTGTAAGCAAACACATATTGCAGCAGCGAGGCGACTACAAAGCTCGGAACCGCAATCCCCAGCACCGCCAGCACCATTGCTGCACTGTCAATAAACTTGCGGTGATAGAGTGCCGCCATCATGCCGAGGAAAACTCCGACAATAACCGACACAAGAATTGCGATAAGCCCCAGCTTCAGAGACGCCGAGAACGTCTGGCCGATCAAGTGTGTTACATCCTGATTCAGACGCTTCATGGATACACCCAGATCACCCTGGGCAATTTCACCCAAATACTTGAAATACTGATGATAGAGCGGCTTGTCCAGTCCATATTGCTCGTATAAACGCGCTTTAATTTCTGGCGGAACCTTCTTTTCAGCCGTGAATGGGTCCCCCGGAATAGCTTTCATCAGAAAAAAGGTCGCTGAAATCAGCACAAATAGTGAGACAAGCATATAGAAAAACTTATTAGCAACATAACGAACCATCCCCATCAACACCTCCTTTAACTTTTTTGAGACACATAATTAGATTTTATGAAAAAAATGGCCATTTGTCTAATTTCTTATTTTGTAAGTTCGTGAAAACTTTAACAAAAAGCCCGAAATGCAAAAAAAAGGGATATATATGGAATTCCACATATATATCCCGAAGTGTAACTCCCCTCCAGATAACCACTATTTAGTTAAGCGAAGCTGAAGAGTAATACAATTTAATGTTCAAGCAAATATCCACGAGTTAAGTCAATAGCACCACTATAATCAAGCGTTACACCCTTCAGATACTCTTTAGTGAGGGAGTTGTTAGTGTAGTAGTAGAATGGAATAACAATCATATCATCCTGAATGATCATTTTTTCCATTTGTGCAAACAGCTCTTGACGTTTAGCCAGATCGGAGCTTGCTTTTGCTTCTTTAACCAGTTTGTCATATTCAGGGTTGGCATAACCTGTATCATTGTTACCGCCGCCTGTTACGAACATGTCCAGGAAGGTCATCGGATCATTGTAATCCGCAGTCCAGCCTGCACGGGCAACCTGGAAGTTCTGATTCTGGCGGTTATCGATGAATACTGCCCATTCCTGATTCACAGTGTTAACAGTGATACCCAGAGCTTGTTTCCACATATCAGCTACAGCCAGAGCAACCTTCTTATGGCCTTCACTGGTGTTGTAAGTCAATTCAACTGGTGGAAGTGTAGTCAGGCCTTCTTCAGCCAGACCTTCAGCCAGCAATTTTTTAGCTTCTTCTGTATCTTCCTTGAAGTAGTCGTCCTTAACTGCATTACGGAATTCACCGTCAGCACCGGCGATACCTGGAGGTACGAAGCCAAATGCAGGCAATTGTCCGCCTAGTGTTACATTGTCGATCAGCGATTGGCGGTTAACTGTCATGGCTAATGCTTTACGGATTTTGACATTACTGAATGGTTTCTCTGTAATGTTGAATTCATAATAGTATACTGCAGCAATACCTTTTCTCTGGAATTCGTTAGGAAGCTCTTTTGCAACAATAGGAAGCTGTTCTTGCGGAATTTCACCGTGTGGTCCACCAGAGCGGTCAAGTTCGCCGTTCTTGTAGCTCAGCAGCTCAGTTGCGCCGCTGTTCACCAGGGAGAAGTCAATCTTGGACAGCTTGATGTTAGCAGCATCCCAATACTTATCGTTCTTGCTAACTTGTAGAGTTTGGCCTGTAGTCCACTGAGTCAATGTGAACGCACCATTAGTGATCATAGTGTCTTTGTTTGTAGCCCATTTTGCATTACCCTCAACGGATTTGTGTACAGGGTAATAAGTATAAAAGGACAGAAGACCAAGGAAGTAAGGAGTTGGCGCTGCCAGTGTAACTTCAAGAGTCTTGGCATCGACAGCTTTCACGCCCACTTGGCTGAAATCTGTAATTTTCTTAGTGTAGTAACCTTCAGCATTCTTAATGTAATACAACTGATAGGCATAAGGTGCTGTAGGATCTGTATTCGGATCGAGCACAATCTTCCATGCGCGAACGAAGTCAGCAGCTTCTACAGGGTCACCGTTGCTCCACTGTGCATCACGCAGGTGGAATGTATATACCAGACCGTCAGCGGAAACATCCCACTTCTCGGCAATACCTGGCTCAGCTTGGCCAGTTTCATCATTCATGCGGGTCAAGCCTTCGTACATTGTCTTCAGGACGGTGTTGGCTTGGCTGTCCTGAGCTTGCGCTGGGTTAAAAGTAGGTGGTTCGGACATCAGGTTAATTCTGAGTGTCTGGTCAGCAGCCAGCTTCTCGTCACCTGTTGTTCCTGTGTTCGTGCTGCCCTCTGGTGCAGTCGTCGCCGCAGCATTGGTGCCGCTGTTGTTCTTGTTCCCGCCGCAGCCTGCAAGCACTGTGCCGATCACCAGAACTATTGCGATCATGAGCAATAGACTTTTACTCTTCTTCATCTAGCAGTTCCCCCTAAATAGAATGTGGTATATGGTTTATGATTATACAACCAGTGGTCAAAAAAATCTAGAGCAATATTTTCTGAAAACGACTTTTTTTTAATTCTTTAAAATTTTGTGACGTTGACGCTTCACCGGAGCAGTGGAACGTTACATCGCTTGTGATATGTATTGAATGAGGCCTACAACCATAAATAATACGTAACCTACGCCCAGGAAAAAGAAAGAAAGCCGCCATACAGCACGAAGTAACCGTTTTCCGTCCACCCCTCCTTTGAGGCGGTTTTGCGCGCCGCCAATCAGTCCGGCGGATATTAATACAATAAGTAGTATAAGAAAGAATCCAAAGGTTGAGTCAAAAATAATATTGAACAGTCCCGAAACTGACAGCAATAAAAATAAAGTTGTTACATCCATCGCCAGCATCATCGTTTTCCTCTTATCATGCCTGAGCCCGATTCCTGCGAAATACACAATCAAAAAAGGAACAATCGGAATAACGCTTAACACGCCGAACGAATTCCGGAGAAATTCCAAACAGCTTCACCCCTCCCTCACAGTCATGCCTTCTACCAGTCCGCATATCCAGCGGTGGAGCGGAGCCTGAACGCCCTGCTGCAGCCCCATATCTACAATGCTTCCGTTAATCCAGCGGATTTCAGTCTCCCTTGCAGCAAGTACATCAGCCAGCATCGATGATGTATTGCCCGAGGTTGCGCGGCACACTTCAAGAATGGCCTCCCAGGCACCATGCTCAAGGGAAATCCCGCAGGCCTCTAATATCCCGGCTGCCTCTGTATACAGTTCCTTCATAAGCTGTACACGTGCAGTGGAGGCCAGTAATTCGCCGTTCCGGACCCGCCAAATGGCGGTTAGAGGATTAATGACAGCATTGATCAGAAGCTTCCGGTAAATGATGGTATCCACTTCTTTCGACAGAGAAGCGTGAAATCCTGCTGAGGCAAGAGCTTCTATGAAACTAATTATAGCCTCAGGCTCAGATGCCTGCAGATCAGTTTCATGAATATTAATAGTAGAGCTGCTCTTCCCTATACATATTTCCCCTTTACCAGCATGAATAACCTCTGTTAATGTTTTCCTCTTGGCCGCCTCTGTTGTTACAGCCGCCCAGATGGATGACCCCGGCAACAGCCCCCTGAGCAGCTCCAGATGTCCGCAGCCGTTCTGGAATCCTACGATGACAAGCTTCCTGGCGCTTAGCGGCCGGAGAATCTCTGGCAAAGACTCATGAAGCACCTTCTGCTTAACCGTTAAAAGCGTAACCTCCCCGGGCTTGTCCAGCTGACACTGTGTATATTCTTGTACCGGCGCAGCGGAGAAACTCCCTCCTGGAAGCCGTGTTGCCTCCCTGCCATCTTCATAGCTGACAGTCAGCCCCTCTGCGGTTAGCGCCCTGCTCTGCTCCTTCCCCCTGCACCATATCCGCACTTCAGCCCCGCCGGCAATCAGCCGTCCTGCAAGCAGCAGGCCCAGTGACCCCGCGCCTATCACATCTACTCTCATGCTAAACCCTGCCCCCTGCTATGCCTTGCTCCAATAATTTTCCTAATTATATCCTTCTTGTCTCTGCAAAAGCAAAACAAAAACCCTGCTAATCCGTTGCTGTAACGCACGCGGACGCAGGGCTTGCTGCCTAAATCTTCTATTCAATCCGTTCCAGGTTTCCGTTCGCATCCATTTTGAAGCGGGTTTTCTCTTCATCCTCTTCATTAAGAAAAGCCAGCCTGCGGGCACGGTCCATAATCTGGATCAGCGCCTTGTAATCATCATTAACCACACGGTAATCGCTCTGGGCAAGATTCACTTCTCTGGATAGACGTTCATTCTCTACTCTCAGTTCTGAAAGTTCCTCTTCCTTCTCCCGCAGATCACGCTCTAGCATCTTAAGCTGTCTTCCGGCCTCCTGGAACGTTCCTTTCCATTGCCGCAAAAAGCGGATGACGGCATCGATAGACAAGCTGTTCTCGCTTAATCCTTCGCTGCGGCTGTAGTCTTCCTCAATGTCACCGAGAATCAGTCCGGCGACCTGTGCCCCGCGCGAGGCAGGCTGTTTTTTCAGATAGCTCCGTTTCTGGCGCTGTCCTTTGGCAATCCCAATGGCATCCTCATAGCTTTTGCGCACACAGCTGTTCCAGCGGAAACCGCAGGCCGCCGAAGTTCTGCCGATTTTTTCACCCACCTCTTCAAAAGCAGCAAGCTGTGTGCTGCCCTCGCGGATATGACGCAGCGTTATTTCTGCCAATATCAGATCATCTTCTGCACTCCAAGCATCCTGTCTAACGGCTGTCATAAAGCCTAACCCTCCTAACAACATCATGAAATAACCATCTTCAGAACCGGCAGCTCCGCCGGGTAGTGAATAGGGATAAAAGCTGCTTACTACATTTCTATGCCTCTATTAGAGTTCATAGAATCTATTTGATACTAATTTGTATTGCCAATTTGTCTGCACCTCATACTACTTTTGCTATAAATTCTCCTCTTCCGCTCAGAGGGCTTGTGTCAATAATAAAAATCATATATTTTATGAAATTTTGAATTTTTTTCAATGAATTCGTTTACAGTGTTTTAGAGAGCCGTTATAATAAATGGTAAGCAGCTGTTAGCCGGATTCATACTGGAAGGGGGACCCTCTCTTGGACCGCATGTTTCGCGTTTTAGGATTTTTTACACTCACCATCGGACTTATGGCTTTTGCCGGTAATCTGACGGAAATGGCCCTGCTATTCTTTTTGCAAACCGCTTTTTTTGTCATTCTGGGCTATATGAAATTTACGGAAAAGACCTACATCCTGCTCTTTTGGGGGTATATGATCCTGACGTTTACAGGCTTCAGCTATTGGACGATATTTGAGATGGAATTGCCGCTCTAACGCATATATAGAAATGAACGGATATGGCTTCTTGCCTTCAAGAAGCATTTCCGTTCTTTTTGTTTGCAAAATTGTAGTTCGGGGGGACGCAAAACAGAGTATGATATTTTAGCAGGCTGAAACATATTAATAGTACATACCTGTCTAACTCTGTTCAAGGTGGTGGTGCAAGTGTTATCCCGTAATACGGTTCGCCGGTTATTCGCAGCAATATTGATCCTCACCTGCATCGCTATGCCGCCGGCTTCTCCGGTGTATCTGTCCGCCGGTTCCGGCTTCACTTCAGGAGTCAGCGCTCCGCCGCCCTCTATGCCGGATGATGAAGCGACCCGCAAGCTGCTGGAGCAGACGCTGTCCTCTGCAGAGATTGAACGTGAGATTGCCCGGATTACCGCAGAACAACAGACGCTGGAGCACAAAGCCGCTGCGCTGGAAGAGCAGGCTGCTGCCAAACAGAGTAATATCGCGGATCAGCAGGAACGGGCGGGCGCTGTTGTGCGGGCCTATTATATGGGGGAGCGGGATGGACTTCTTACCGCATTCCTCTCCGCCAAAAGCATCAGCAGGCTAATCGCTCTATTCGATTATTATGAGATTATTATGGGGCAGGACCGGAAGACGCTCACGGAATATGAGATGCAGTACAAGGATTTAAAAAGCACACTCACGGCCGCCCGGCGCAGCAGTCAGGAGCTGGCAGAGCTCAAAACAGCGCTCGAAGCGCAGCAGAAGCGTGTGCTTGCCTTAGATAAGGAGATTACAGGCGGGATTCAGGCCAGTACAGATCCTGAGAGTATGGAGCGGCTGCTGGAGGAGTTCAGTAAATATTGGGAGAATATCGGCCTGCATGAGGTGCGGAAGTATTTCAAAGCGCTGGCTTCTGCCATGAAGCAGCTGCCGGAGTTCGTCCAGAGCCGGGATGGCGTACTGGTGCGCAAGGGGATGACCTATAATCTGGCCCTGTCCGAAAAGGATCTTAATGAGTTCCTGGTCACCCAGAACCCGCTGTTTGAGGATTTCCGGTTTGCGTTCAAGGATAATTCAGTCTCGGCAACGGGTAAAAGCGGGGGCTTGTCGCTGTCGCTGACCGGCCGCTATACCATACAGCAGGAGCCTGTCAACGGCTTGATGTTCCATGTTGATCATGTGGTATTCAATGGTCTGGAGCTGCCGGATACCACCCGCCAGGCTCTGGAGGAAGAATTCGATCTCGGCTTCTATCCGGCGAAGATCGTCTCCTTCCTGCAGGCCACCGAGGTCGCAAGCTCGGACGGCATTCTGCATGTGAAGCTGTCCCTCTCATTCTAAAGGAAGCTTTACTACCGCTTCATAAGCGGCGGCATTCAGCTTGCCGGTTAACAAATCAAGTGCTGCCTCCGCCTTCCGGCTCCACTCTGCCTCAGAGCCGGGACCGGGGGTATTATCCTCTGCAAGGAACCAGCCGGCGTCCATTGGCAGCTTGCCAATCTTGGGCTGAGCGGAGCGGTACAACTCATCCAGTGCCGGCAGACGGTCCGTGTTCTCCAGCCATTCCAGCTGGGCCGTGCTTGAAGTGACGTAGGCGAGCCATTTGACCGCTGCTTCCGGACTGCCTGATTGTGCCGGAAGGGCAAAAAAGCGGCTGTGAATAACCTCATAGCTTGATATACCCTCCTGCTTCTTCGGCATCTGCACCGCCAGCGTCGAATTCCCGTGCTTCTTCCACTCCGAGAGCGGCACAGCCGCCACCGCAAGCTTCCCATCCTGCAGCAGCCCCCAGATCTCCTTATTGAACCGGCTGGTCAGATACAAAGAGCTGCGCGCTGCTTCTGTCCACTTAGCCTGTTCAAGGCTGGCGGAGTGCAGACTGCTGCCCATGCTATGCAGCACGGCGGCATACCCGTAAGGATTCCGCGTATCCATAGCCAGCAGATAACGCTTCTTCTCCGGTTCCTCCTTCAGCCGGCTTAGCAGCATATTCCACTGCTCCAGGCTTGCGGGCACCTCTGCAAGACCCATTCCGGCGAGCCGCTCCGGCGAATACACGAGGACATAGGGATCGATATCCAGCGGCACTCCCCAGTTATATCCGTTCCACTGCATCTGCGGAATCAGCATCGTAAGCGGCGTGCTCCCGGGAACACTTTGGTAGATATCTACAGGCAGCAAATAGCCCCTGGTGGCCAGATCATAAATGCTGTGACCGTCCAGCATCACGATATCCGGGCTTGTCCCAATGGTTAGTTCATCACGCACCTGTGCTCCCACGTCTTCCGCCTCCACATTCTTAAGGATCACGCTGACTCCGCTGGATAAAGTGTACTCTTTGCTAATCTGCTCCAATACGCTGAACTCCTCTGTACTGAGTGAGACGCGGATCTGGAGGCTCTCGATTTCCCCTGCTTCCCCTGAAGGAGGACGCTCTGATTGGTCCAGCGGCTGTCTGGGCGGATAGCTTCCATGATCCGTATTCAGCTCCATGCTGGGTGACAGGCTTGTCAGGGCCAGCAGCAGAACTGCAAACAGCAGCCAGTAATTTTTGCGTTTCAGCACATGCGCTCTCTCCTTCAGCGTTTCTTATTCCTCATTTTAGCAGAGATGCTGGCGCTTGTCTTGGGTTGTGAAACCGTTCTCTTTATATAGAAGGAAACGGTGGGATTGTTCAGTGCAGGTTAAAACCCAGGTGCGCAAGACGCTGCGTGTGCGGATTATTCTTCCGATCGCTGTTAAAGCCCGATTTCTTATTCAATAACTGATTAGAGGTTGAAATCCGTCTTTAAAGGCGAACGCTACGCTTCTCCAGAACAATTCCGCTCCCTCCGCTGATCGCACTTTTTAACTGCACAAAAACTCTCCCGCCGCTTCCGGGGGCGGGCAGCAAAAAGCCGGGAGTCTTGAGCTCCCGGCTGGAATAAGGTTTGTTGTTGGAGGTTAGAGCAGATCGGCGGCCAGCTGAGCCAGATGCGAACGCTCGCCCTTTTCCAGTGTAATATGTCCGCTAATGCCCTGCTGCTTAAACTTCTCAACGATATAGCTGAGGCCGTTGCTCGCAGCATCCAGATAAGGGTGGTCAATCTGCTCGGGGTCCCCCATCAGGATCACCTTACTGCCCTCGCCGGCCCGGGAGACAATCGTCTTCACTTCGTGGCGGGACAGGTTCTGCGCCTCATCAATGATAATGAACTGCGACGGAATGGAGCGGCCGCGGATATAGGTCAGCGCCTCTACCTGGATACTTCCCAGCCCCATCAATATTTTATCGATATCCCCTGCCTTCTTGGTGTCGAACAGGAATTCGAGGTTATCATAAATCGGCTGCATCCATGGACGGAGCTTCTCATCCTTCTCTCCTGGCAGATAGCCGATATCCTTACCCATCGGTACCACCGGGCGGGCAATCAGCAGCTTCTTGTATTTGTGTTCATCCTCTACCTTGAACAACCCGGCGGCTAACGCCAGCAGCGTCTTGCCTGTACCCGCCTTGCCCGTGATGGTCACCAGCGGAATATCATCATTCAGCAGAAGCTCAAGTGCCATCCGCTGCTGTGCATTCCGGGCGCTGATGCCCCATACCGCATCGTTGCCCAGATAGAGCGGCTCCAGACGGGAGGCATCACTGTTGACCTTCAGAAGCGCAGATTTGCCGCTGCCGATCTCATCCTTCAGAATTACGAATTCATGCGGATACAGCGGATAGGACAGCGACAGCTGCTTCGTGGACAGGAACCGGTGACTGTAATATTCATCAATCAGTGAAGGATGGGCCATCAGCGACTGGCAGCCGGAATAGAGCTCATTCAGATCGCCGGTGCGGTCGGACAGATAATCCTCCGGAGTTATGCCAAGCACATCCGCTTTGATGCGGACGAGAACATCTTTACTTACAAGTACCACAGGACTCGGGTCAGCCTTCTCGTTCTCCTCATGGAGATAATTGAGCGCTACAGCCAATATCCGGTTGTCATTGGAGATTTCGCCGAACATCTCCTGTACCTTGACGAAGCTTCGGTGGTTAAGCTCCACCTTCAGCGTGCCTCCATGGTCCAGTACCACCCCGCTATGCAGGTGGCCCAGCTCCCGGAGCCCGTCTAACAGACGCGATACGGTGCGGGCGTTGCGGCCGATTTCATCGGCATTACGCTTCTTGGAGTCGATTTCTTCCAGGACTACAGCAGGAATGACCACCTCATTCGCCTTGAAAGCAAAAATCGAATTGGGGTCGTGCAACAGCACGTTAGTGTCCAGTACGAATATCTTTTTCATGTTATCCCCTCCACAGCGCCTGGTTTGATTGATCATACATAACTCTTTTCAGCAAGGGCAAGATAAGGTAAATTACTAGTTCTCAGGCTGAAAGGAGTACTCACATATGAGAAAATCAATGTGTCTGTTGCTGGTACTGCTGCTGCTGACAAGCTGCGGTATCGCTAATAAAGAGACATCACCCTCTCCTCAGGATAAACAGTCGGCTGAAGCGGTGCACAGCCAGGGGAACCGCGGAGTGCGGACATTGTCGGAAGATGGTACAGCCGTACAGGAGGCCACCCCGGATTCGAAACAACCTTCAGAAGGCAAGCACGACAGCGATGTGGCACTCAAGGATCATTTTGAACAATTAGCGCGAAGAGTCCCAGGTGTGGAAGGCGTCCACTGTGTCGTCATGAACAACCTTGCCGTGGTCGGCATTGATGTGGACGGCGCCCTTACCCGTTCGCGGGTCGGAAGTGTGAAATATTCAGTAGCTGAAGCGATCCGCAAGGACCCGAGGGGCGTAAGAGTCCTGGTGACTGCCGACATGGACCTCAGCAGCAGGCTGGCCGAGATGGGCAAGCATATCTCCAAGGGCAACCCGGTCTCGGGCTTCGCCTCCGAGATGGCCGATATTATCGGCCGGATCATTCCGCAGCTGCCGGAGGATATTGAGCCGCAAGGCAATACCCGATAGGAGCTAATTTCAAAAAAAGCCTAGTGATAGCACACTAGGCTTTTTGCATGGCGGCAAACACTTGTCCGTCCAGCTTCTCAGCCGCACGTGCATCGTATACCTTCGCATATTTCGGAGCAGATTCCAGGTGCGCACCATAGAACAGCGCATTGCGGACCGCTTCAATCTCAATATCAAAACAGCACATCTTAAACGGAACATCCGGCAACGGGTCCAGCCGAACCGCAGCATGACCATTAATGGCATGCACCGTCCCTTCGCCAAACACGGTAATCGTTACCCTGGGATTAACCTTCATGTTGTTCACCAGTCTGGAGCGGTGGTCCACAGCCAGCCGGACAATGGAAGGGCTCACAGCATAGATCCAGGAGATCGCAGTCGACGTAGGTCCTCCGGATTCTGCATCCACAGTATTAAGAAGAACAAACGTCTCCGATTGCAGCATAGCTAGCAGAGTTTCATTGAGCTGAGCAACGGCTTCAGACATAGTTACAGGCCCCCTATGCGGCAAGAATACTTTCAATTTATTATATTATAGCACAGGACGAAACTTGCATTCAATTTACAGATTGTACCCTGCCCGCTGCTCAAGGCTGGCCTGAGACCACTGCAGCGGACACTCCGGATATCCGGTCCTGGAGGCTTTTCTTAGCTGCGTCCAGCTCCTTATCGTTAATATATACATAGGGGCTGCGCCAGGTTCCGGTTACCGGTACATATTCGACATTCTCCTTGGGTATATCCCAGTACGTTGCGATCAGGCTCTTAATCTGCGCATTCTCGATATCGCTCTCCAGATTATTATCCACCGCATCCAGCACCCGGCCGATTTTGAGGACGCCGCCCAGCGACTGCATCTGAGAGATCAATGAAGTCAGTACCTCGTTCTGGCGCTTATTGCGTTCAAAATCATCCGATGGCTTCGTCGCCGGCTTGCAGTTGGACTTGCGGTAACGCACATAATCCAGCGCTTTATCACCATTTAGCTTGGCTTCGCCTTTTTTGAGATTAATGTTGGTGCCGTCCACACTGTCCGTGTAACACATATTGGCGCTGATATTAACGTCCACGCCGCCGAACTCATCTACAATATCCCGGAAGCCCTGGAAATCCAGCACGGTAGCGTAATCGACCTTAATGTCCAGATATTTGCCCATCATCTTCTTCATCTCATCCTCAGCCAGAGTCCCGGAGGTCTTCTCCTTACTCTTGAAGCGAGAGTAAAAGGCATTAATCTTCGTCTTCTTGTATCCGCCAAGCTCGACATATGTATCGCGGGGTAATGAGACCACTGTAGCCGATTTGGTCTCCGGGTTCAAGGCCGCGACCATGATCACATCCGTCAGGTTGGACGGGTGCTTCGGACGGTTGTCCGTACCGAGCAGCAGCATCGTCAGCGGCTTCTCCGAGGCGGATTGCCCTGCGGCAACCGACTGGTCCACTCCGAATCCTCCGTGATCCACCTTCCAGTACAAATACCCTGCGTAGCCTAATGCAGCTATAACAGCAATCAGGAGAATGGTGAGCAGCACTCTCATCAGCCGGGCGAAGAATCCGCGCTTTTTCGGCTTCCGCGCTTTTTTCTTTGCGGTTGTAGTTGAAGCAGCAGACCTAGGCTGCTGCCTGTTAGTATTGGCGCTTCCTTGCTGGCCGTTCCTTCTGGGTGGCAAATTACCCTTGCTTGTATTCATAATCCATTTAGTTCCTTTTCATTCAACTGGAATTGAAGTAGATAACTTCGTAATAACTTAGACGAACCCTATCATCAAAAGTTGCGCCTACTGCCGTTTTGCAGCCGCTGCAGCCTTCCGCTTCTGCCGGGCCTCCACCAGGTAGCGGACCCGCACAAGCAGCATCAGCCCGACCGCTACCAGCAGGCACTGGATGATCGGCAGCTTGTCATGCTGGAAGATAAGAAGCATGCCTGAGCCTGCCGCCATCATCACATACAGCACGATCTCTTTGCCGACCGGCAGCTTCTGATTGACGCGGAATACTCGGTTGTACACATAAGTCAGTAAGATAAAAATGACAATATAAGCGATAACTGGGTGCTCAGCGAACCAGCTTTGCATAACCCGTCACTCCTCCCGGATCATAAGTTACGCTTACATTATATCACCCGCCGCCGTTTTGTACTGCTATTAATCCCTGCAATTTGAAAGATCCGTTACCGGAAAAATAATAAAAGCCGCCGGATTGTTCATCCGGCGGCTTCATTGTCATCCGCTTACGCTTGGCTGGCTTGCGCCGCCTTACGCTGCTTCTCTACACGCTCGCGTTCGCCCTTATTCAGGATCTTTTTGCGCAGACGTACAGATTTAGGAGTGATTTCACAATATTCATCATCATTCAAATATTCAAGTGCACCTTCCAAAGAGAAACTACGTGGTGTCTTCATTTTTACAGTATCATCTTTGCCTGAGGTACGCATGTTGGTAAGTGCTTTTTCTTTACAAATGTTAACGATAATATCGTTATCACGTGTATGCTCGCCTACAATCATACCTTCATAAATTTCTGTACCTGCATCCAGGAAGAGAATACCACGATCCTCAACACCCACGATTCCGTATTGGGTTGTTGTTCCACTTTCGCTTGCAACAAGCACACCCTGATGACGTCCGCCAACTTGGCCGCCAACCAGTGGAGCATAGCTATCGAAGGCATGGTTCATTACACCGTAGCCGCGTGTCAGCGTCAGGAAGTGTGTGTTGTAGCCGATCAGGCCGCGTGCCGGAATCAGGAATTCCAGACGGACTTGGCCGGTGCCGTGGTTGATCATGTTGACCATCTCGGCTTTACGGCTGCCCAGACTTTCCATAACGGAACCCATGCTATCTTCTGGAATGTCAATCATGAGGCGCTCAAGCGGCTCAGATCTAACACCATCGATGTCTTTAATGATTACTTGTGGTTTGGACACTTGCATTTCATAACCTTCACGACGCATATTCTCGATCAGAATACCAAGGTGAAGCTCACCGCGTCCAGAAACGATAAACGCATCAGGACTGTCTGTTTCATCTACACGCAAGCTCACATCCGTTTCCAGTTCTTTGAACAGACGCTCACGAAGCTTACGGGAAGTAACCCACTTGCCTTCTTTACCTGCGAACGGGCTGTTGTTCACGAGGAACGTCATCTGCATGGTAGGCTCGTCAATCTTCAAAACAGGCAGTGCTTCAGGATGCTGCGAATCAGCAATCGTCTCACCGATGTTGATGTCCTTGATACCGGCAATAGCCACGATGTCGCCTGCGCCGGCCTCTTCTGTCTCCACGCGCTTCAGACCCTGGAAGCCAAACAGCTTCTCGATACGGGCAGTCTTGCTCTTGCCGTCACGCATGATGACTGTAACGGACTGGCCTTGCTTGATTACACCGCGGTTGACGCGGCCAATAGCGATACGGCCCAGGTATTCGTTGTAGTCCATCAGAGTTACCAGGAACTGCAGCGGCTCTTCAACCTTCTCAGTTGGAGCAGGGATATGCTCAACGATTGTTTCATAAAGTGAAAGCATTGTCTCATCCTGCTTCTCAGGAACCATGCTCGATGTGCCGTTAAGCGCAGATGCGTAAACTACAGGGAATTCAAGCTGGTCGTCACTGGCTTCAAGCTCAATGAACAAGTCCAGCACTTCGTCAATAACTTCCTTCGGACGCGCAGCCGGACGGTCAATCTTGTTCACGACTACAATTGGGGTCAGGTGCTGTTCCAGCGCCTTGCGCAGTACGAACTTGGTCTGCGGCATGCAGCCTTCATAAGCGTCAACAACGAGCAGTACACCGTCAACCATCTTCATGATCCGTTCTACTTCGCCGCCGAAGTCAGCGTGTCCAGGTGTATCTACGATGTTAATCAGGAACTCTTTATAAGTGATTGCTGTATTTTTAGCTAGGATTGTAATTCCACGTTCCCGTTCGATATCGTTAGAGTCCATGGCGCGTTCTTGAACGTGCTCGTGCGCGCTGAAAATCCCGGACTGCTGGAGAAGCTGATCGACGAGTGTTGTTTTACCATGGTCAACGTGGGCAATGATCGCAATATTACGGATATCTTTTCTTGAATGCATGATTTGTATCCAAATCCTCTCATTTATCAAATTAAAACTGTTTAAATTCTTAGCATGTCACGGCAGTCTCACAAAAGAAGCGCCAGGCAGAAAGCCGACGCTCCAACATTCCTTAATTTTATAGTGAAAGTACTATGAAAAGCAAGTCTTTTTCTGAAAAAAACGTTGCCAAGTCCGCTTAATTTTTCTAATTTTGCCTCATGTCCGGCTCAGCGGTCTTGAATTAACCTATCAGGGCGTGTTGCCGGTCTGTTTACCAGCCACCGTTCCACTTCTTGCGGCTTCCCGGTCTGCCTCTCCCCAGCATCAGCCACAGTCCCGCAGCTACCAGCACAGCACCGAGCAGATAGAGCGCCCCGGTGCCGAGCAGGGTGAAGATAACCAGCACAAGGCTAAGCAGCCCCAGAATTACCGCGGCGGTGGTCAAGCCTCTTGTTCTGACTGAAGCATACAGCGAATATTCGTACAGTCCCACCGCGATCCCCAGCAGAAGAACAGGCCATAAGTGTCTCATGAGGTCCCAGCCCCAGGTATTGCATAAGCCGAAGAGCAAGCCGTACACCGATAGTATGCCCGCTGGAATGAGTACAGATGCAGAAGCCCGGCGGGTGAAAAAGAGCACATGCAGGAACAGGCCCGGAACCAGAATGATGAGCGGCCATAAGGCCCGTCCCAG
Source organism: Paenibacillus sp. FSL P4-0338 (assembly GCF_038002365.1). Taxonomy (NCBI): domain Bacteria; kingdom Bacillati; phylum Bacillota; class Bacilli; order Caryophanales; family Paenibacillaceae; genus Paenibacillus; species Paenibacillus sp. FSL P4-0338. The sequence goes on from NZ_JBBOCG010000001.1 coordinate 3,401,529, forward strand.
AAAACCGAACACCCCCAGCTTGCCCAGCAGAATCACGAGGCCGGCGGCGGCGATGAACACACCCAGTTTCATGTCATTTTTGGAAGACATCTTTCACCTATCCCTTCAAAATTTCGTGTCTTTTCACCAGTCCTTGCCCCTTCAGCAGACAAATCCGGCGACAGGTTTCCCTTTATTTTAGCTGATAAACGCATAAAACACCATCATTCTTCACACATCGCGGCAGAGCATTCTCTAGAAAAACGAAATAAGGCTGCACCAAAGCCTTCCAGCTTTTGGTACAGCCTTATTATTACCGGTTATCAGCCTGCGGATACTTTCCTGTGCTTCAGCATGCCCGTAACAACCACGATAATGCCCAGCAGTATCGGCAGCATAGCATGAAGCGACGGCAACAGGAACGAAATCACCGGGCCGAATTTGGCATCCTGCAGCAGCATGTTCCCGGCGGTATACGCCAGAATATAGGCACCGATGAAGATCAGCACCGGGAAGCGGTGCAGCCAGCCCACGATAATGCCGCTCCCCCAGACGACAATCGGAATGCTGATCGCAATCCCGATTACGATGAGTGCCAGATCACCTTTGGCAAGCCCGGCAATCGCCAGTACATTATCCAGACTCATGATGAAGTCCGCCAGCAGGATGGTGCGTACCGACTTCCAGACGCTGGGGCTTCCCTCAATTCTCAGCTCTTCCTCGTCCTCGAGCAGCAGCTTGAAGGAAATCCATAGCAGCAGCATAGCCCCTCCAGCCTCAATATAGGGAATCTTGAGCAGCAGCACTGCGGCGAAGGTCAGGATACAACGCAGCGCGACCGCTCCGGCGGCCCCCCACCAGACAGCCAGCTTCCTGTGCTTCTCCGGCAGATTTTTGCTGGCCATCGCAATGACCATGGCGTTGTCTCCGCTGAGCACCAGATTAATCATTAGAATTTCACCAAGCAGCAATAATGAATCCATCCACCTCAGCCTCCCTGAACTCCATGTATCTACATGTATGCCGGGGGGCGACAAGCTATGCTTCTTGTCCCGCTATTTCAGAAACTGTGCATGTACGGCCTGATTGCAGCGTATATCTATAGTCTCCGGCCTGACTGGCTGCAAGAGGACTGCAAGCTATCAAACCTATAGGAGTGACCCGGGATGAATACATCCGCTGCGGATTTCATATTATCTCTGCTAAATATTGTGTTCCTCGATCTTATTCTGGCGGGCGACAATGCCATCGTCATCGGCCTGGCCGCGCGGAACCTGCAAGGAAAGCGGCAGAAGCAGGCGATTCTGCTTGGCACAGGCGGTGCAGTGATCCTGAGAATCATCGCGACGATTCTTGTGGTGTGGCTGCTAAAGATTCCATGGCTGCTGGCGATCGGCGGGCTGCTGCTGATCCTTATAGCCTATAAGCTGCTGTCCGGCGGCAGTGCAGAGACGGATATTCAGGCCGGCGGAACTCTGTGGGCAGCTGTTCGGACGATTGTGATAGCAGACGCAGCCATGGGACTGGACAACGTCATTGCTGTTGCCGGTGCAGCGAATCATAATATTACGTTAGTGGTGCTGGGACTGCTGATCAGTGTGCCTATTGTGGTCTGGGGAAGTACCCTGTTTATCCGGTTAATCAACAGATATCCATGGATTATCTATCTCGGGTCAGGCGTACTCGGCTTCACAGCCTCCACTATGATTTCCGGCGAGAAGGTTATTGCCCCTTACTTCAAGGCACATCCGCTGCTGCACATTCTGTTCATCGCCGCAGTAATTGCCGGTATCCTGGCTGCGGGACACTGGAAGCGCCGCCGGACGGACCCCGCTCTTCAGAACCACTCTTCCTGAAGGCCTGCCTGTGCCGGTACTAAGTCCTCCGGCTTCTCGTTGCCATAAGGTGTAATGAGTACGGTCTCGGTTCCGGCAACCGCCGTATCAAGTAAGGCCTGATAGCCTGGCAGCGTCGCTTCAATCTTGTCTACAATCCGCATATTCGGATTCGTTGTCGGCGATTTGGGCACGAACAGTGTACAGCAATCTTCATATGGCAGAATGGACAAGTCATACGTACCTATGGTCTTCGAGAGCTCCACGATCTCACTCTTGTCCATCATCACCAGCGGACGCAGCAGCGGCAGAGCCGTTGCACGCCCGATCACATTCATACTGGGCAGAGTCTGGCTGGCCACCTGGCCCAGACTGTCGCCGGTAATCAGCGCAAGCGCCCCCTCCTTCTCCGCAAGGGCGGTAGCAATCCGCAGCATAGCCCGGCGCATCAGCGTAATAATCAGATTATCCTGCCCGATCCCGGTAAAAGAGGTCTGCACCTCCGTAAACGGAACCAGATGCAGCTTAATTACACCGGCATAACGCGACAAGATACGCGTCAAATCTACAACCTTCTGGCGGGCAAGCTCACTCGTATAAGGATAGCTGTAAAAGTGGATGCACTCCACCTCCAGCCCCCTGCGCATGGATGACCAGCCAGCCACCGGACTGTCGATCCCGCCGGAGAGCAGCAGCATAGCTTTGCCGTTCGTTCCCAGAGGGAAGCCGCCGACTCCGGCAATATTCTCGCAGAAAATAAGAGTATGACCTTCTCGAATCTCAATCTTCAGCTCCAAATCGGGAGACTTCACATCTACAAGCAGCCCCGGATAGCCCTGCAGCAGCGGTGTAGCTATAAGCTTATTCATCTCTATAGAGCCGTAAGGGAAGCCCTTCCACACCCGGCGCGCGCTAAGCTTGAAGCTGGTTCCCGCTGCCGGAGCAATAAGGTGGAGGAAGGTCCGGCTGGCCGCAAGAATATCCTCAAATTCCGGCCGGGAGACCTTCACCGGGCTAATCGAGGCGATCCCGAATACTTTTACGAGCGCCTCCGTTAATTCTCCTGCGGGTTCACCGTTCAATTCGACGTAGATCCGCCCGAATTCCCGGGTCAGCTTCACATTCGGATACGGCTTCACCATCTCCTTCACATGCCGCAGTACGGTCTTCTCGAACCGGCTGCGGTTCTTTCCTTTCAGGATGAACTCTCCGAAGCGCAGCAGGAGCATATCGGCATAGTCCATGCTGCTTGCGTATCCTGCATTCTGTGCTCCGCTACCTGTCTCTCTTGTTGTCATTGGTTATTTCATGCCTCCTTCTGCAATCTTCAAGGATTGGACGGCTGCCAGCAGCGCCTGTTCCAGCCGGCTCACGTCCTGCTGCGTATGACTGTCCCCCAGGCTGATCCGTATGCCGCCAAGCGCAGCAGCGGTATCCCTGCCCATCGACAGCAGAATCCGGCTCGGCTCGGCCAGACGCGAGGAACAGGCGGAGCGTGTGGCGACCGCCATCCCAAGCTCCTCCAGCCTGCGGGCCAAGACTTCCCCCTTCATGCCGGGGTAAGAGAAGTGGACAATATGCGGCGCCCCGTCCCTACTACTGTTCAGTACAAGCTCCGGTATCCCTGCTATATATTTCTCCAGCTGCGCCTTGAGCGGACGAATCCGGGCGCTGAATGCCTCCCGCTGTTCCCCGCTCATCCGCATGGCCTTGGCTGAAGCTACAATATTCGGCACATTCTCTGTCCCGGCGCGCTTACCTTGTTCCTGGGAACCGCCAGTCAACAAGGGAAACAACGTCACCCCTTCTCTCACATAGAGAAGTCCCGTCCCGCGCGGCCCGCGTAATTTATGTGCAGACAGGCTGTACATATCTGCCTGCCAGGCCTTAAGTTCAACCTCAAGCTTCCCGTAGCCCTGCACGCCGTCAACATGGAATAACGTCCGGCGGTTCACCGCCTTGACTTGTTGTCCGATCTCGCGCAGCGGCTGAACCGTGCCGATCTCATTATTCACATGCATCACGCTGACGAGCACCGTATCCGGCCGGACCGCAGCGGCAATCCGCGAAGGTTCGACCACTCCCTGAGGATTAGGAGCTACGAAGGTAACCTCCCAACCCAGCTTCTGTAGCTGAAGACAGCTCTCGTAGACGGAAGGATGCTCCAGCTCCGTGGTCACAATATGCCGCCCCCTGCTCTGATACTGCAGTGCAGCCCCTTTGACCGCCAGATTGTTGCTCTCGGTAGCACCCGAGGTGAATATAATTTCCTGCGGCAGCACATCAAGCGCAGCTGCACACACCTCGCGCGCCCGCTTAATCAGCTTGTCCGCCTCTTCTCCCGCCCGGTGCAGGGAAGAGGGGTTGGCGAAGTGCTTCCTCATCACCTGCTCCAGTGTCTGCACTACCTCCTCATAGGGAGGGGCAGCAGCGGCGTAATCCCAATACAGCATATATCGGCCTTCTCCTTTGTTGAGTAGAATTCATAACTGCTTATATGTTGCAAAAAGGATCAAACGGCCCGACCCGCAAAAGAAGCAGGGTGCAGATTCCGTTTGATCCTTATATTATACCGCGAATTGCGCGCGGGCGCGTTCTATTTTGGCAATGTAAGCCTGAGTCTCCTTCGGAAGCTCAGAGAGGTTCGCCATAAGCTCAGCATCGCTGCTGACTCCAAGCTTGTTCACCCGGCCCGGCCCGGCATTATAGGCGGCCAGCGCCATCTTCTCCTGTCCGTCATACCGCTTAAGCTGGTACGAGAGGTATCGGACGCCGCCGTCAATGCTCTGGGCAGGATCGAAGGGATCGGAGACACCCAGGCCGCTCGCTGTTCCGTCCATTAACTGCATCAGTCCTTTGGCACCGGCAGAAGATACAACATTCGGATTGAAGGAGGATTCCGTATCAATAACCGCCTTGATCAGATCAACCGGAACGCCATATTTCGCGCTGGCAGTCTGAATCAGCTGTTCATAATCCGTCGGCACGGTCTGCGTTATTTCCCCGGAAATGCCGCTATTGGACGCTGCTGCTTCCCCAAGCTGCTGCCACAGCAGATTATCCATCGAAGAGGTACCTGCAAGAGCAACGTATGTGCTTTTATTGCTGTTGTCAGTGGTTTGAGACGTCCCCGCCGCCTGCTGAAGCATCGCGGTGAACGCTGCCGCCGAGGAACCGGTCACTCCGGGGTTCGCTTTGGTATCCTCACGCTTCATGCTTGAGCTTCTTAAGTCTACCCATTTCAACTGACCGCTTGGTCCAGCGGCATTGATTGACATGCATCCATTCCCTCTTTCACACGAAGTCTTATATTTGAACTTTACTATTTATTATCAGCAATTACTATATGCCTAAGCGAAAAAACAGACCTCAGACCTGCATAGTTAGGTCTGATAGCCTGTTTTGGAAATCGGATGTGTGGATTCAGCCGGCTCTAACGGGCAAAAGGAATTAAGACAAAATAGCTTAAAGTGGATACAATCCCCAGACCCATTGACCAGGCCCCGGCTGATTTTTGTCCTCTGGCATACGCATAATACCCCAGAACCGCGGCAATTGGCCCCAATATAATGGACCAGATGAATAAGGAGACAACACCGAAGCCCAGGCCTATATAGCCGATTCTCTTGTCTTCTCCCTCGCTCACGCCACCCGTCGTCCGCTGAGCTTCGCCGCTCCGTTCCATCGTGCTCTGAAGCTGCGATGGGAGCGGGCTGAGCTCAGCTGCATACTCCTCATTGTGGCTTCTGTCCCGGCGGGGGTAATCGACTCTGCTGCGCGGGCGCAAAATTACCTTTCTGCGGGCGGAACGGTCCACTTTGGGTTCATCATTCGGATTATCCATAAGGGCCTCCTTCTCAGGCGTTCGGCTTGAACGTCAGACAACAGGTTGCGGACGAGGTTCCGGCATGATCATGATGATTACCCGCCGTCATCTCCTCTGCGTATTCCTCCATGTAACGGCTGCCTGCATGCTGATCGATCTCAATGACAATTTCCTCGGCACGGCACAGGTTCTGTTCTCCCCAAAAATGACAGTTGCTCACACTACATTTCACAAGCGGTTTGGCGTTTGTCATAATGATCACCTCGCCATGTATTATGCCCGCCAGGGAAATTGGCTATGCGGCTGAAGGCTGCTCACCAGAAATAACAAAAAGACCGCCCCAAGCAGCCATGTCGGCAGTTGGGACAGCCTTTTACAGAAAAAAGATTATAGACCTGACAATCAATTACAGCTGATTCTGCATCCGCTTCTCCGTCAAATAATCATTCTCATAATAAGTCAGATCATCACGCAGTTCCTCATAGACCTTGGTGATCTCCATAATGATATCGCGTGCCGGACGCACTGGCTTCTTGCGGAAACGGATCGCATCTTGCCCGGTATAGGCGTAACGTCCATCCTCCGAATAACTCTCATTCTTAGGATAGAAGAAGTTATTAACTCCAAGATGATATACATTATATAGCGCTTTTTGCGCAAAAGGTTCATCGAAGGTAGCGCGGCGCAGTGCAAGCCCAAGCTTCTCATAAGACATTTCCGAGAACACCAGCAGATGGCGGAGATCGGACAAGAACCCCCGATAAAAATGCAGCGTTTCTTCATCCTCTTCGGTAACAAGCTGCGGCAGTGCATGCTCATTCAGGAACAGTTCCATTTTTTCGATAACGGATTTAAGCTTCTCTCTCGTCGATTCACACAATTTCTGCACATTGGCTGCTGACATGGCGGTTGCTCCCCCTTATTGTTCCTTGCATTAGTAGTTGTTAATGACACTTAGACATTGCAGTTGTACTCTCTTGATAGTATCACAAAATCTCCTAAGCCTCCACCGTACTGATAGCGGAGAAGAATCCTGCTTCTGGAAAGAGCAGTACACGCCCCGGAAGGCGCTTTCTTTTTGATATTAACATAAAACCAAGGACGGCGGTAGCCTTTTCGTAAGATGCATAAAACCGGCTTCTGCTCCGAACTCTAACAGGTATATGAAACCACGAGGAATGGAGCGGAAATCATGTCACGTAAAAATTTAACCGTCGCCGGTATAGTTACTGCCGCGCTGACCGTACTGCTGCTCACCTTCGCCCTGCGGCCGGAAGGCGGCGGCGGTACCCTTCAGCAAGCATCTGTGCCTAATCCCTCTCAGGAAAAAGTGATTAAGAAAACCACCCTTGTGCAGGATGTAACGGCCACTGACAAGCTGAACCGCGTCGATGTAAACAGACATCTGAGCACCCTGCTGGCCGATATGCATCACGCTTCGCCTGAAGCTATCTCAGCATATGCGCAGAGCCTTCAACAGGGGCACGGGCATATTACCATGCTGATGCTGGTTGATTTCAACACCCGTAAGACAACTACCTTCAAATCTTCTCTGCCCGAAGGAACCGATCAGGAGAATAAACAGCTGCTTCATTATCTGAACACCGCCAAATCTGCGATCAAAGGCCACCAGTCCTATGAATCCCCCTCGTTCATCATCGGCGACAAAAAGTATTATTTCGTAGCCCAGCGTAACCGGGAGGGTCAAATGGCTGTCATCGCCCTGATTAACCAGAAGATTCTGGACCGTGTTGCACTGCATCAGCTCAAGAATCTGCGGCTCATTCCGTACCCGAAGGAAGGCAAGTACCGGATAGAATCTGTCCACGCCGATACCTTGAAGGACATCACAGTCAAGACCGGACATGACAATGAGAACGCCAGCCATTACTACGAGAATGAGATTGTCGTCCGCTTCCCGAACGGACATCCCACTGCGGCACAGCTTCAGACCATCGCCGCCGATATCCGCTGCAAGGAGCCGCGCAAGCTGGGGTATGCTTATATTTTCCGGTCGGACAAGATGAGTTACTCCCAGCTCAAGACCTACTTCGCCAATAAGTGGCATCCGCTGTACGCAGAGCCTCACTATATGTACTTAACCAATGATGCGGTCAGCGAAAATCCGGGAGCAAATGTAATTACGCCCAATGACCTGCTCTTCTCCACTTACCAGTGGAATCTGCCGGCGATTGAAACCCCGCAGGGCTGGAATCTGTCCAAGGGCAGCAAGGAGATCGTAATCGCCGTTGTGGATACCGGTGTTCAAGCGAACCACCCGGATCTGAAGGGGCAGCTGCTCAAGGGCTACAATGCGATTACGAGCGGCAGCACGCCGGACGACGATGTCGGACATGGCACCCATGTGGCCGGCATAATTGGAGCGTTAACCAATAATGAAGAAGGGGTCGCCGGCATCAGCTGGTATAACAAGATCCTTCCGGTAAAAGCGCTGGATAATTCCGGGGCAGGCACCACCTATTCGGTGGCCGAAGGCATTATCTGGGCGGCAGATCAGGGGGCTAAGGTGATTAATCTCAGCCTGGGCAACTATGCCGACTCGCAGTTTCTGCATGATGCAATTAAATATGCCTATGACCGGGATGTGGTGATTGTCTCCGCTTCCGGCAATGACAATACGGAGCGGCCGGGATATCCGGCAGCCTACGAAGAGGTGATTGCAGTCGCCGCAACGAATGCGGCGGGAGAGCGTGCTTCCTTCTCCAATTACGGGGACTACATCGATGTGGCTGCACCCGGGGAGAGCATTGCCAGCACCTATCCCGATAATCAGTATGCTGCGTTATCCGGCACCTCGATGGCCAGTCCCCATGTAGCGGCGCTGGCCGGACTGGTGCGCTCCTTGAACCCTGCGCTGACGAACAAGGAAGTGACCGCGCTCTTGACCTCTAATGCCATCGATCTGGGCACCGCTGGTCATGATAAGTATTACGGCTGGGGCCAGGTGGATATCTACCGTACCCTGCAGGCCGCAGGAGGAGGCCAGGTTCCGCTCCAGCTGTTCCCGCAGCAGGTCGGCAAACAGCTGGATTCTATACAATAAGCTGCTAAGAGTGCAGATGCCGTTCCAACAGCAGCAGGAACTTGCGGAGTCCGCGCTCCATCCCCTCCTGCGTCAGCTGCGAATAGCTTAAGCGGATATGCCTGGAGGGTATATCCCCGGCATAGCAGACATCGCCCGGCAGGAAGGAGATCCCTTCCTGCTCGGCGAGAGTGTGGAGCTCCTCAATTGCAGGGGATTCCGGCAGCTGCAGCCACAGATTCAGCCCTCCCCCCGGCAGTTGCCAGGTTACCCCGGCCGGAGCATACTGCTTCAGCAGCCTCGCTGCCGCCTCCTGGCGGACACGCAGCGCTGACCGCAGCTTCGCTGCGTACTCGTCATACTGGCGCTCGATGAAGGGCAGTACAGCCCGCTGGGTCAGCAGCGGACTGCCCAGATCACTGGCCGACTTGGCGGCGATCAGCCGGGAGAGGATATTGCCCTGAGCGGCGACACAGGCGATCCGGCAGCCGGGGGCGAGAACTTTGCTGAAGCTCTTCATGTAGACTACATGTCCGGCGGTATCCAGCGATTTAATGGACGCCGGGGGCGGCTGATGGAAGTACAGGTCACTGAACGGATCATCCTCCACAATGAGACAGCGGTAGCTGCGGGCAAGCTCCAGCAGGCGCTGTCTTCTTGGCATGCTCATGGTGACCCCGCTCGGATTCTGGAAGGTCGGATTGGTATAGATGAGCTTAGGCGGCCTCCGGTCACACATTGCGGTAAGCCGGTCCACCCGCATTCCGTCCCCGTCCATCGGAACGAAGATCATCTCAGCCCCCCGCCCTGCAAAAACATCTATCGCCCCAGTATAGCTGGGTGCCTCCAGATACACCGTATCCCCCGGACCGACAAAGGTCCGGGCGACCAGATCGATCCCCTGCTGTGCGCCGCTTGTGATCATCAAATCACTGGCGCCCAGCTGGATTCCCCGGCTCTGCAGGTGCCTGCGCATCACCTCGCGCAGCTCCGGGTCTCCTTGAAAATTACCGTAGGTGGCCATCAGCTCAGGCTGCTCCTTCACAAGTGTTGCCATGGTCGTGCCAATAGGTCCCAGTGGGAGCAAACTGCTGTGGATGGAGGCCAGATGAAAGGGATAGTCCACCTCTGAATAATCGAAATTACGCCATAGCTGGGCCCTTGGCAGATAGTCATCATAGCCGTCCTGCCACCCCGACCCCGCCTCTGCCACTTGCCTGCTTCGGTCCCGTTCTGCTACATAACAGCCCTTGCCCTGGCTGCACAGAATATGTCCGCGCAGCTCCAGGTCAGCATAAGCCTTGCTTACCGTTACCTGGCTTACATTCAAGGAGGAAGACAGACCTCTAACGGACGGCAGCTGTGTGCCCGGCTGGAGCAGACCCGAGGTGATCCGCTGTGCGATCGTCTCACTAATCTGCCGGGGCAGCGATTTGTCTCCGCTGCGGAGTAAATCAATATGCATGGTCTGCCGCCTCCTAACTGTTATATTTACCGCTTTACTGTTATACCGCTATACCGTTATGATACTACAAAATTCAGAATAGCAGGGAGCATGAATATGAAGATCAACTATGCGGATATGACGAACCACCTGGGGTCCTCCGCAGTCCGCGATATCCTTAAGATCACACAGGGTAAGGACATCATCTCGCTTGCCGGCGGGCTGCCTGCCGAAGAGCTGTTTCCGGCAGAAGCGATCCGGGAGGCTTACAGCCGCGTTCTGAGCGGCGACAGCTCTGCGCTGCAATATGGACTGACAGAAGGCTATCTTCCGCTGCGTGAACAGATTGCCGCCAGACTGGGGCAACAGGGCATCCCTGTCTCCACCGAGGAAATGATCCTCACTACCGGCTCCCAGCAGGCCATAGATTTGCTATGCAGAATTCTGCTTGATCCGGGAGACACCGTACTTGTAGAGGCACCGACCTATCTGGCCGCCTTGCAGGTACTGGGCTCGTACCGTGCAGACATCCATGTTGTAAAGAGCGATGAGGACGGGCTGCTGCCAGAGCATCTCGAAGATCAGCTTCGAGTGCACCGCCCTAAGCTGTTATACGCCGTTCCCACCTTCAACAATCCTTCAGGCGCAACCTGGAGCAGGGCACGCCGTGAGCAAGTGGTGGAGCTATGCCGGAAATACGGCGTGCTGATACTGGAGGATAATCCTTACGGAGAGATTAGGTTCGATGAATCCCCAGAAGCCTACCCTAAGGCCCTCGCAGCCATCGACAGGAATCTGGGCGGGGATACCTGCGTGGTCTATACAGGTACTTTCTCCAAGATCGTAGCTCCGGGACTGCGGACAGGCTGGATCGTTGGCCCCGCCGGGCTGGTCACAATGATCGCCAGAGCCAAGCAAGCCGCCGATTTGCACTCCAGCACCATCGATCAGCGCGCCCTGCATGAGCTGCTGCTGTCCTTCGACCTTGAAGCCCATATCCGGCTGGTCTCCCGGGAATACAAGTCACGGATGAAGCTGCTCTCGGCAGAGCTGGCTTCGCAAAGCTGGCAGGACACATCCTTCCTGGAGCCGCGCGGCGGCATGTTCCTGTGGCTCAGCCTGCCGGCCCGGATTCATACCGCCGAGCTGCTGCCGCTGGCCGTGGAGCAAGGGGTTGCCTTCGTTCCGGGCGAAGTTTTCTATTCGGAGCAGCCCATGAAGAACACGATGCGCCTGAATTTCACCCATACCCGGCCGGAACTGCTACCGCTCGCGGTGCAGCGTTTGACCACCGCGCTGTCCCGGTATGAGGAGCGTGTGTTGTCTCTATAATTCAGTTCACCTCTACGTTTTCATACAAAAAGGCGGCCCCCCTCAGGAGGCCGCCGTCTTATTATGCAGAAATTGTGATTACTGTAATGTCTTATTAAAGTTGTCAGTTAGGAAAGTTTGCCGTAAGCCGGGTTCTGTGCTCGTTGTGGTTCAGACGGGAACTACCCTCCCACCATAAGCGACAATCATCTATCTAGGCCATACATTACTGCACAGCTCCAGCGACCAACCTAGACACGCCTCAGGCGAAGGCTGCGGCTTCCGGTTAGGGAAGCGGCTGCGTCTCATTAGGTCTTGCTCCAGATGGGGTTTACCAGGAACGAAGTCACCAGCGTTCCTCGGGGTCTCTTACACCTCGGTTCCATCCTTGCCTGTGCCGCCCGAAAGCGGCCATCGGCGGTCCATTTCTGTGGCACTATCCTTCAGCTCGCGCCGACTGGACGTTATCCAGCACCCTGCCTTGTGGAGCCCGGACTTTCCTCCCGCATGCGCTCTCACGCATACCGGCGATTGTCTGTCAAACTTTCCGAAACAACATTGTATATTATACAGATATGCCGCCTAGTGCACAAGTGCAAATAATGACGGCCTACAGGAATATAAAAGGCTCGGTATCCGGCTGCGAGGCATGCACTGCCGTGCCGTACTTGTGCTCCGTCAGCTTGCCGGCGAGATACTCCGCTACCTTCACCTTCATGATCTTCTCCGCATTATGGCCCGGATCGATCAAGGCGATTCCTGCGAGGTGCGCATCCTGTGCCGTATGGTAATCGATATCGCCGGTCACCAGCACATCCGCTCCCTTGAAGATAGCGCTGCTGTAATACTTGGCACCGGACCCGCCCATGACTGCCGCCTTGCGGATCTTGCGGTCCAGATCTCCAACCACCCGCACGCTCTCCACATCCAGCCCGCGTTTGACTGTCTCGATGAATTCGCCAAGCGTCACCTGCTCCTTCAGCTTCCCCACTCTTCCAAGTCCAAGGCTGCGTCCCTTGAGGTCCATGGAATACAGGTCATAAGCCACCTCTTCATACGGGTGAGCCTTCAGCATGGCCTGTACCACCTTGTTACGGATCGTATGGGGCACAATTGTCTCGATGCGGACTTCTTCAGCCCGCTCCAGCTTGCCTGGCGTGCCAATGTACGGGGCCGTGCCCTCCTGCGGAATGAAGGTGCCATAGCCTTCAATATTGAAGCTGCAATGGCTGTAATTGCCGATCCAGCCTGCTCCGGCGTTCAGAATGGCATCCAGCACCTTCTGGTGATGATCCTTCGGCACGAATACAACCAGCTTGGACAGCTGCTCGGTATGAATATCCTTGATCGGTGCACCATTCTCAATACCCAGCGCATCAGCCATCCAGTCGTTCATTCCACCTTCGGCCACATCCAGATTCGTATGGCTGATGTACACGGCAATGTCGTTTTTGATCAGCTTCTCATATAAGCGGCCTGCCGGGGTATCCGTCAGGATCCCTTTGATCGGCCGGAAAATCACCGCATGATGGGCAATAATCAGATTACAGCCCTTGGTAATCGCCTCATCCACAATGCTCTCATTGACATCCAGTGCCACCAGCACCCCGGTGATTTCCTTCTGGAGACTGCCGACCTGAAGACCGACATTATCCCATTCCTCAGCCAGATGCTTTGGGGCAAGCTGCTCCATATATCCAATTACGGTCTGTCCTTTGGCAAACATTCCAGCACCTCCGCAATCCGTTTAATCTGAAGCTTGATTCTGCTGCTCTTCTCCTCAGCCGCCCCCAGCTCCGAACGTGCAAGTGAGGCCAGGATGCTCTCCAGCTTGGAGATTTCACCCTGCCATTTAGCAGCGAACACTTCATTTGGCGCTTGCAGCAGCAACGGTCCCATCTCGAGCAGCAGCGCCTGATCAAGAGCCATCTTCCCTCCGGCAAGCAGACGTTCGCTGTACAGCTCTTCATTCGTCCCCGCCGCTTCAGCACCCTCAGGGACAGCGGTCAGGATTTCATAGATTTTGCCGTCTTCCTCCAAAATATGCTCCGAGACCAGCACCCAGCCGCTCCGCAGCAGCCAGCGGCGCAGAATATCCTCGCCTACATTGGGCTGTAACGCGAGCGTCTTCACCCCTGCCAGCTTGCCAACCTTCTGCCCGCGTTCCAGAATGGCCGCGATCAGCGAGCCGCCCATTCCGGCAATGGTAATACAGTCCGCTTCCCCCGGCTCCAGCACCTCCAGCCCGTCTCCGCGCCGTACCGCGATCTTTGCACCGAGTCCTGCTTCCGCAACACCACGAAGCGCCGCTTCATAGGGTCCCGGATTTACTTCTCCGGCAATAGCCGAAGGCACACGGCCGCTCTTCACAGCGGCAACTGGCAGCAGAGCATGATCTGAGCCGATATCGGCAAGTCTGCTGCCCGCAGGGACCTGCTCCAGCAGCAGCTGAAGCCGGTCTGATAATTTTACGTTGTTCATGAGGCCACCCACGTTATCCATTTTTTTCTGAAGAGGAACAGCAGCGCAAGGCCCACTGCAATCTTCAGTATTATTATAAGCGAGGTCCATTCCGGGAATCCTCCTCTGAGCCATAGCGCGTCCACCTCCGGCATCAGCCAGAGAGCCACACCAGCCCCAAGGTACACCCCTGAGACCCCGCTAACCTTGTGATACATCAACCAGCTCATCCAGATCATAAGCACACACAGCGGAAGCCAGAGCAGCTCCAGCTCCAGCAGAGAGGCGTCCGGCCGGACATGTCCGAAGAAGCCTGCATAGAGCAGAGCCCAGAAGGCATATCCGCAGAAATGAAGCAGTCCGATACGCAGAAAAAAACCAAGCACACACCACAGCAGCCCGCAGGCCGCAATCAGCAGCGGTGTCCAAAAATCAGCATTCAGCTTATGCAGCTCAATCAGCCATAATCCGAATCCCAACGTTAAAATGCTGCCGATCCCCGCCAGCATCAGACTGATTGTCTTGTTGCGGTTCAGGTAAATCGCTGAATATCCATAACAAATAATTAGGACGCTGAGCGCTGTAGCAAGTTGCAAAGGCCAGGGAAAAACGCTAAAATAAAGACTAATCAAGAAAATCAAGGAAATAATTCCAAAACCAAACAGCCAAATTTTGATGCTTCCCTGCTGGAGATTCCGTAACGATACCGGATTGCTGTCCTCCGTCTCTGCCTGATCATCATACAGGTTGGTCAGGAAGTCACAGTATTGCTCCGGCAGAAGCTTGCTTCTTCTCCAATATTGAATTTCTCTTAATATAGTATCACGTTTCTCCAGGTTCAACCGGCATCCCTCTTTCCAGAACTTGCCTTCACTTCATTACAAGCTCCCGCACATGTCGGGGCTACAGCATTGGTGAATCCCCTTGACAACATAATAGGACCTCCTGCCACCGTGCAGCAGAAGGTCCCGGTTGTAAGGTCTATTCGAGGAAATCCTTCAGCCGCTTACTGCGGCTAGGGTGACGCAGCTTACGAAGCGCTTTGGCTTCGATCTGGCGAATCCGCTCGCGGGTTACGCCGAACACCTTGCCCACTTCCTCAAGGGTTCTCGTCCGTCCGTCATCCAGTCCGAAGCGCAGGCGGAGCACATTCTCTTCACGCTCAGTCAGCGTGTCCAGCACATCCTCCAGCTGTTCCTTCAGCAGCTCATACGCCGCTGCATCGGCAGGCGCCAGCGCCTCCTGGTCCTCAATGAAATCTCCCAGATGCGAATCATCTTCCTCACCGATTGGTGTTTCCAGCGATACCGGTTCCTGGGCAATCTTCATGATCTCTCTAACCTTCTCAACGGTAAGCTCCATCTCCGCTGCAATCTCTTCCGGCGATGGCTCGCGTCCCAGCTCCTGCAAGAGTTGACGGGAGACCCGGATCAGCTTGTTGATGGTTTCGACCATATGCACCGGAATACGGATCGTACGGGCCTGGTCGGCAATCGCACGCGTAATCGCCTGACGAATCCACCAGGTCGCATAGGTACTGAACTTGAAGCCTTTGTTATGGTCAAACTTCTCAACCGCTTTGATCAGACCCATGTTACCTTCCTGAATCAGATCCAGGAACAGCATGCCGCGTCCGACATAACGCTTGGCGATACTGACCACGAGCCGCAGGTTCGCTTCTGCCAGTCTCCGCTTCGCTTCCTCATCACCATTCTTGATTCGCATCGCCAGTTCTACTTCATCGTCAGCCGATAACAGCGGCACGCGGCCGATTTCCTTCAAGTACATCCGGACGGGGTCGTTAATCTTGATACCCGGAGGCAGCGACAGATCATCGTCAAAGCTGAAGTCGTCACCTTCTTTGTCCTCATTGTCTTCGCTTGGACGAAGGCTGTTCACCTCTTCATCGTTCTCATTGACAACCTCGATCCCCAGATCGCTCAGCTGCTCGTAGAATTCCTCCATCTGCTCGGGGTCCTGATCGAATGGCGACAATTTCTCCATGATATCTTTGTAATTAAGTGATGATCTTTTCTTCCCGTGATCAATAAGCTGATCCTTAACCTGATCCAGAGTAAATTCCGCTTCCAGTTCAGTGTGCTGATCGTTCGCCATAATTCGACTCCCTCCTCCCTAGGTACATCCTGTCAACAGCTCATTGTCTCTCTAGGGCTAAAATTTCACTTGCTATTTGTGCTGCACGCAAAAAGTCACCGGATTTCTCCGCCTGAATCATCTCTTCACGCTTGGGTTCAATTTTGCGCTGCAGAGGATACTTCCGCACTTCACGAATACAATCGTCCAGAACCTGCGTATTCCAGTCCGGAGGGGTATCCATCATGGAGATGGCCGTTGCGGTCTTCTCCAGACGGTCGTCCTGAAGCGATGATAGAAACCGGCTGATGCCGGGTGGTTTGCCTTGCGCATAATAAGCATATAGATAAGCGGCGATTGCCGCATGATCATCAATATTGAACTCTTCCCCGAGCCGTTCACCCACATAGGCTGCTGCTTCCGGGTCTTGAATCATTAAGGATAACAGGCGCCGTTCCGCAACATGGTAAGCAGGCAGCAACGTAGGTGTCTGCACTTGCCCTTTTTTATGCCTACCATTATTCCACCTATTGTCGTTATTATCCCCTTCGGGGTTGTTTTTTTGCATGGAGGCACGAAGTAAATTGCAATCCTGCTTCAGACTGTCATAGGACAGCTCAAGCTCGGAGGCGATTTCCCGCAAGTATACCTCCCGCTCCGTTGAAGAAGGGAGCCCGGCGATAATCTCCAGAGCCTCCTTGACATAGGCAATTTTGCCGTCTTCCTCTAGGAGTATATGGTTTTTTTTCAGATATATAAGCTTAAATTTGATGGAAGACACAGCAGAGTCAATCACCTGTTCCCTGAATCTGTCCCCGCCATGCCGGGAGATGAATTCATCCGGGTCGAGGCCGCTTGGAAGCAGTGCTACCTTGACCCGCAGTCCGCTGGCTTCCAGGATAGGAATGGCCTTAAGGGCGGCAGCTTGTCCAGCCTTATCTCCATCATAGGCAAGCACGATCTCATCTCCAAGGCTCTTCATCAGGGCCACATGACCCTCAGTGAGCGAGGTTCCCATCGTGGCTACCCCGTTCTGTACACCTGCCTCCCACGCCGAAATGACATCACCGTATCCCTCGAACAGGACGATTTGCCGCGTTTTGCGGATGGATGCTTTGGACTGGTGCAGATTGTACAGAATACGGCTTTTGTTGAATAACCGGCTCTCGGGAGAGTTCAAATACTTCGGCTGCCCCTCCCCGAGAATGCGTCCGGCGAAGGCGATCGTCTTACCCATGCGGTTCGCAATCGGAAAAATAACCCGGCCGCGGAAGCGGTCCAGATATCCTTTGCCTTCCCCTCTGGCAGACAATAGTCCGCCCTTCTCCATCTCGGCGAGATCGAAGCTGCGCTTCTCCAGAAACTGCAGCAGCGTATCCCAGCGGTCCGGCGCGTAGCCGATCTGGAACTGGTCAATCATTTTGTCGCTGAACCCCCGGGTTCTTAAGTAATCCATGGCGGCAGTGCCGTATTCCGTGTTCTTCAGCAAAAAATGATAAAACTTCGCCGATAATTCATACGCCTGAATCAGCCGGTCCCGCTCAGGATCGGGGGCAGCCAGCGCCCCGCCTCTCCCCTCAGGAACAGGGATATCACTCTCTTCCGCCATGATTCTGACTGCTTCGGGGAAGGATAATCCTTCGATTTCCATCCTGAATTTGATGGCATTTCCGCCCATACCGCAGCCAAAACAATGAAAGACTCCCCGGTCAGGGGTTACAGTGAAGGAAGGGGACTTCTCCGAATGGAACGGGCAGAGGCCCCATAAATATTTACCCTGCTTGGACAAATGGACAACCTTGCTGACTGTATCGACAATATCATGCCGCGCCAGCACGTTCTCGATAACCTCTTCGGGAATAGGACCATGTCCGCTAGCCACATTAGCCACCTTCATCTCTTATACAGTTAAATATAATTCGCTATAGCTGGACATTCTCCTGCAAAATTGTTAAAAGTTTTGTCAGTTTATGTTGAAAAAGATTTTTTTCCTCTGCGGTAATCGCTTTGGGACCCTTGGAATAGTTCCCGCGCCTGCGTTCAACCGCCTTGGCATGCCTGCTCTCCAGCATAAAATCCATGGTAGAATTCTCATATTCCTGGCCCCGGTTCGAAAGAGCAAGGCAGCGTTTGCCCAGCGCCAGCGCCGCCAGTCCATAATCCTGCGTAATTACGACATCTCCTGCAGAAATATGATTGGCGATATAGAGGTCGGCACTGTCTGCCCCGCGGTCCACCTGAACCACCGTAACGCCTTCTTCCGCCCGCAGCACATGATCATAGGAAGAGACCATCAGCACCGGAAGCCCGAACCTGCGCGCCACGGTAATAATCTCCTGCTTAACCGGACAAGCATCACCGTCCACAACAATCTTCCTTAGCCGGGAAGTTCCCAAGTTCAGCCTCACCAAATTCCTGTGTAATATATATTACGCTCCCTATGGTCAAAAATCCTTCTTTCGTAAAGCATAAATACGGAACGAATGTCAACTACGCATTGGCACCGTTCCGTATATTTATACCCTAAACCCTCGATCTATACCATAAAATCGCAAACATTACTTAAAAGCTGCCTGAACTACCACACCAGCTTGCCGAAATCAGCAAACAACTTGGAGTCGGTATGAATGCCAGCCAGCAGCGCCAGACGGGTCGAGCGGACGGCTTCGTCTTCGGCCATAACCATTACAGAATCGAAGAATCCGGTAACTGCTGCTTCAAGTCCCGACAGAATCTGCAGGGCTTCAGCAGCATGTCTGGAAGCAAGGGCAGTGCGGTAAGGCTCATGAATACTCTGCCAAGTCGCATACAGCTTCTGTTCCGCTTCTTCCTTAAGCAGGGCCGGGTCGATAATTACACCTTCCGGAGCTTTGGCGGCCAGATTGCTGACACGGGTCAGTGAATCCACAGTGGTTTTGAAATCAGCCAGATCGGTTACAGCATTCATCAAAGCCAGACTTCTGCTTACTACATCAACGATATCATCGAAGCCTGCCGCAAGCGCTGCATCCACAACATCATAGCGTACATTGTTGTCGGCTAACAGACGTTTGACACGCAGACCGAAGAACTCATACAGGGTTATACGCAGTTCAGGGGTGAAATGTTTCTCTGCACGGGAACTTCCATGTACTTCCAGTGCCGCTGCAAAAATCTCCTTCAGGCTTAGGCTCAGCTGATGCTCCAGCACGATCTGGACAATGCCTGCCGCCTGACGGCGCAGAGCATACGGGTCCTGGGAGCCGGTTGGAATAATTCCGATGGAGAAGCAGCCGACAATCGTATCGATTTTATCAGCAAGGCTGACTACAAGACCTGCCTGTGTAGAAGGAACGGCATCTCCGGCGAAGCGCGGCTGATAGTGCTCGAAGACCGCTTTGGACACCTGCTCTGTTTCCCCGGCCTTACGGGCATAATCCTCACCCATCGTGCCTTGCAGTTCAGGGAATTCCCCTACCATCTGGGTCACCAGATCGAATTTGCAAATATCCGCTGTACGGCTCACTTCCGCAGCTGCCTCTGAAGACAGCTCAAGCTTCACAGCCAAGCGGTCAGCGATGGCACGGATACGGCACACTTTGTCCCCTACACTGCCCAGCTCTTCATGGTAGACGATATTCTCCAGCTTGGCCAGAGCATCGTTAATCTGTAGCTTCTGGTCTTCTTCATAAAAGAATTTGGCATCCGACAAGCGGGCGCGCAGCACCTTCTCGTTCCCCTTGGCGATGACATCCAGCGATACCGCGTTCCCGTTACGTACCGTTACGAAGAACGGCAACAGCTTGCCGTCTTCACCAAACACCGGGAAGTAACGCTGATGCTCACGCATCGAGGTGATCAGCACCTCCTGCGGAATATTCAGGAAGGCCGGATCAAAGGTACCGAACAGCACAGTCGGCGTCTCTACCAGGAACAGGACCTCTTCCAGCAGATCCTCCTTGATCGCAATCTTCCAGTTCTTCTCTTCCGCAAGCTTATGAATACCGCTTAGAATCAGTTCTTCGCGCTCCTTCACATCCACCAGCACATGCTGGCTGCGCAGGGCTTCAACGTATGCAGCAGGCTCCGTAATCACAGCCTCTTCACCAAGGAAACGGTGGCCACGGCTCACATTGCCAGCCTTGACTCCGGTAATCGAAAGGTCAATGATCTCTTGGCCAAAGAGAGCCACCATCCAGCGGATCGGACGCACGAACTTGAAATCATAAGCGCCCCAACGCATATTTTTCGGGAAGGTCATGCTGCTGACAATGCCAGCCAAGCCTTCAGAGAGAAGTGAGGCTGTCTCAATGCCGGTGCTGCTCTTGGTCACATAGATGTATTCAACTCCTGCCAGTTCCTTGAACGTGAATTGCTCCGGCGTGGCTCCTTGACTGCGGGCAAAGCCCAGTGCAGCCTTGCTCCATTCGCCGCTGGCATCCAGTGCGATTTTGCGTGACGGTCCTTTAACCTCTTCGCTTACATCCTCCTGCCGCTCAGCGGCATCCTTCACCAGTACGGCAAGGCGGCGCGGTGTTGCATATGCACTGACGCCCTGATGACTGATCCGCGAGGCCTCCAGCCATTTCGCCGTTCTGTCCTTCAGTTGCTCCATCGCCGCCCGGATAAAGCGTGCAGGGATTTCCTCCAGACCGATCTCGAACAGAATATCCTTAGACATGGTCAGCACCTTCTTTCTTCAGCAGCGGGAAGCCCAGCTTCTCGCGTTCCTCCAGATATGTCGCCGCTACGGTGCGGGCCAAGTTGCGTACTCTCGTAATGAAGCCTGTGCGTTCCGTTACGCTGATCGCGCCGCGCGCATCCAGCAGGTTGAAGGTATGCGAGCATTTCAGCACGTAATCATACGCCGGGAAGACGAGGTGATTCTCCATTGCTCTGCGGGCTTCCTCTTCGTAGGTGTTGAACAAGCTGAACAGCATTTTGACATCCGAGACTTCAAAGGTATACGTGGAATGCTCGACCTCCGGCTGATGGAAAACATCTCCGTACGTCATGCCGTCTACCCATTCCAGGTCAAATACATTCTCCTTATCCTGAATATAAGAGGCCAGACGCTCCATCCCGTAGGTAATCTCCACCGCTACCGGACTTGCTTCAATTCCGCCAACCTGCTGGAAGTAGGTGAATTGGGTAATTTCCATACCGTCCAGCCACACTTCCCACCCGAGACCCGCACAGCCCAGGGACGGATTCTCCCAGTTATCTTCGACAAACCGCACATCATGCAGCAGGGGATCTACGCCAAGTGCCTTCAAGCTGTCCAGGTACAGCTCCTGAATATTGTCCGGGGACGGCTTGATGATGACCTGGAACTGGTGATGCTGATACAGGCGGTTCGGGTTCTCCCCGTAGCGGCCGTCAGACGGGCGCCGTGAAGGCTCCACATAAGCAACCTTCCACGGCTCCGGGCCCAGGGAACGCAAAAAAGTCATAGGGTTCATCGTGCCCGCCCCTTTTTCCGTATCATACGGCTGGACGAGAATACAATTCTGGGCTGCCCAGAACTGCTGCAGGGTCAGAATCATCTGCTGAAAGTTCATAACTACCGGCTCCTTCGCTTTACAAGTGTGTACTGCCTCTTGCTTATGACTGGCTCTTGCTGCTGCGCGATGGAGGCGGCACCAGCTTCTATGTACCTGCGGTCTATGATGGAAGAAGAATGTCCCCCACAGCCACAAGCCAAAAAGCTCCCGCCCCCATGCCTGATGAACAGACATAGGGACGAGAGCTCAAATATGTTCTCCCGCGGTTCCACCCTACTTGATTACGCAAAAATCACGAAATCCACTTTTCATGCTGCCGCTTCCGTACTCCCGGGTGCCCTGTTCATGAACGTCGTCCCGCCAGGCTTCCACTACCCCCGGCTCGCTGCTGCGACAATACCGCCCACTACTTTCCCGATCCACGCACTCTCTCCAGTTCTGGAGCAAACACGGCAATCTTATAAAAGAAACTGAACTTATAGTAACGGATAATTTGCGATTCGTCAAATATTGTATTTATCGAGCTGGTCCAGGAAGCTCTGGGACTTCAGTCTGAGCCCCAACTGCATATCCATGAATCCCCGCATGACGGTCTTCAGCTCCGCACGGGTCTCCGGCTTCACATCAACATTTCCCAGCCTGGTCAGATCCAGCGCCGCGAAGATCCGCAGCAGCTTCAAGGCACGCGGGGAAATCTCCATGGCCGGCGGATCGTTATGCCGGCAGCTGCGGCAGAGAACTCCCCCCAGACGGGGACTCATTCTAAGCTCCTCATCCGGCTTGTCTTTGCCGCAGACGATACAGGAGTCGAGCTGAGGCCCGTAACCCGCAGCCTGCAGTACCTTCATTTCAAATACATTATTGATAATGCCGGGCTCTTTGTCTTCCTCCAGTGCATTCAGGCAGGCGGTTAGCTGGCGGTACCAGAAGCTGCCAGTCTCTTCATCATGCAGTACCCGGTCCAGCAGCTCGCAGGCATACGATGCATACGCCGCCTTGACCAGATCCTCACGTAGCGGATGATGGGACTTCGTGATCTCTCCGGCATTGAGTGTTCCCAGTCCACCGTTGTTGCGGAAGAACACGAACTCACCTGTTGTGAACAACTGGATCAGGGCAGCATGACGGCTTTTGACCTTCTTGGCGCCCCGCACCAGAACCCCTACTTTACCGGCGTTCTCGGTGCAAAGCGTAATAATGGCGTTCCCTTCACCGTAGTCCATGCTGCGGATGACGATCCCTTCCACCCTGTATAGCATGCCTCTTCCCCCAACCACTCGGCAAGCAACCAGTTCTTATTGTGCTTCTTCATCGATAGCCATCTCTTCCTCCGCCGGCAGCGTTCCGCTGCCCTCGGGCGAATCCCCAGCTTCCCTGTACAGCAAATACGCATCGAGATCTCCAGTCATTGCAAAATACTTCCACGAAAAATTCCGCATTCGTATTCATCCTTTCTTCGGAAACACGATGTCTCTTCAGATGTAGGATGTGCGATGCCCCAGGATCTATCCGTGCAATTCCTGCCAAGTAGAGGCGGCTTGAGAGGTGATCATTCTTTATGGAAGCCCAAATCCCGCAGGACGCGGTCCTGGTTACGCCAGTCTTTTTTCACCTTCACCCATAATTCCAGGAAAATCTTCGAGCCCAGCAGATTCTCAATATCCGTCCGCGCACGGCGTCCGACTTCCTTCAGCAGCGCTCCCTGCTTACCGATAATAATTCCCTTCTGGGAATCGCGCTCGACAAAAATAACCGCCGAAATATGCACAACCCCATTGGGTTCCACGCTCATATCCTCAATCGCCACTGCGATGGAATGCGGCACCTCTTCACGGGTCAGATGCAGAATCTTCTCGCGGATCAGCTCCGCGCAGACGAACTGCTCGGGGTGATCGGTAATCTGATCGTCCGGATAATACTGCGGGCCTTCCGGCAGATATTTCTGCACCTGCTCCAGCAGCGTGTTGACATTATTGCCCATCTTGGCTGAGATCGGCACGATCTCGGCGAACGTATGCAGCTTGTTATACTCCGTAATCATCGGCAGCAGCGCTTCCGGCTCAATCTTGTCAATCTTGTTCATGACCAGAATGACCGGAGTCTTAATGCTGCCAAGCTGTTCCGCGATAAAACGGTCTCCTCCGCCCATTCCCTCAGATGCATCCACCAGGAACAACACCGCTTCCACTTCATGCAGCGTGCTCATCGCGGTCTGATTCATGTAATCGCCGAGCTTGGACTGTCTTTTATGGATACCCGGGGTGTCCAGGAATACAATCTGTGAGTTATTCGCCGTGTATACTCCGTGAATCTTATTCCGTGTGGTCTGCGGCTTGTCCGACATAATGGCAATCTTCTGGCCGATTACCTGGTTCATGAGTGTTGATTTGCCTACGTTTGGTCTGCCGATAATGGCGACAAACCCTGATTTGAATTTCATATGATCTTCCTTCCTTACTACGTGGTTAGAATCGTCCAAACTTTAATTCCAAAGCGTTCAAAAGATTTTCGATCCCCCTAAGTCCCCCTTCGCCAAGGGGGACCCCAAGGGCCCCGGCCCTCTGGACACCCGGAATTGACGTGGATGCAGCGCTTGGCGCGGCAAGAAACTTTGGAAGGAGGATCGCTTTTCGTTCCCTGCGGGAACACGCTTGACTGCGGCGCATTTGATTGGCGGTGGCCAGCATGCTGCGCGGGACAGGGAGCTGTGGAGCATGAGCGCTTGCCGTTCCCTGCGGGAACACGCTTAACTGCGGCGCCTTTGATTGGCTGTGGCCAGCATGCTGCGCGGGACAGAGAGCTGTGGAGCATGAGCGCTTGCCGTTCCCACCGGGAACACGCTTGACTGCGAAGCGGGAAAGACTAATTTGTTGAACACCGAATCCTGCCCATGCCCACTCGCAATAACTAGCCCGGCATGCCTACAATAACTAACCTGCCATGCCTACAACTGTCTTAATTGTATTTTGTACACTTATTCCGCTCCAAATCAGCGGTAAATAGACTTTAGTTGTAATTCATACATCTATTTTCCTCATCAACGTCACTTTCGACGATATCTGATGAATTTAGTTGTACAATTTACACTTAAATCAACTTTTGGCGGGAATAGGGGAGAGTTAGTTGTAGAATATACAGTTAACTTCGGAGCACCAGCGCTATTGGTTACCTCCGGGAACACGCTTGACTGCGGCGCGAATAGTTGATTAGTTGCAATGCTTAGACCCACACGCTTCCCGCACGCACACGCTAGCTCCTGCCATCACTCCGCACTCTGCCCCTGCGCCAGATCCGCCGGGCCGAAGGCGCCAGGAAGCAGGTCACGGACCGTAGTCTCCACAATATCGCCCTTCAGGTTGCCGAGAATGACCGGCATATCGGGGCCGCACAGCTCGACCATCACCTGGCGGCAGACGCCGCAAGGTGATACTGGGCCATCCGTATCTGCTACTACTGCTATAGCTTTGAAGGTACCGGGCTTATGGCCGTCCGCAATGGCGCGGAACATGGCCGTCCGCTCCCCGCAGTTGGTGGGACCGTAAGCGGCATTCTCGATGTTGCAGCCGTGGTGGACTTTGCCGTCCTGATCCAGCAGCGCTGCCCCCACCCCGAAGTGGGAATACGGTATATATGCATTGGCTCTTGCCTTGATCGCTTCCTGAAGAAGTAGCGCAGAATCCATAGTTGTCCTCCTAAAAGTTTTTCATCTTCTTCGATTAATCTTCGTACAAAACTCGCTTCGTAAGCATACGCTTAGTTTTATTGAGCATTCGCTTCATCGAATCTTCATCGAAATAAAACTCGCTTCGTAAGCATCAGCTTAAGTTTTGTAAGCTTACGCTTCTTCGATTAGTTCTCGTACAAAACTCACTTCGTAAGCATTAGCCTAGTTTTATTGAGCACCCACTTCATTCATTGCCCTGAAAATGTCACTCTAATTAAAGATGACGGAGCGCGCAAAGCGGGTCCGCCTCTTACACCAGCTGAAGTTGTAAACTGATTATGACATAAGACCTGTGATCCAGTCCATCACGGGATGATAAAAAACATAGATTCCGGCAATCACGGCAAACACCGCCGTAAGCAGCACGGCGCCTGCGGCGGTATCTTTGGCCTTCTTGGCCAAGGGGTGAACCTCAGGCGACACCAGATCAATCGTCGCTTCAATCGCCGTGTTCAGCAGTTCGGCTGTCAGCACCAGCGTAATGGCCAGCAGCAGCAGCATCCAGCTTGACGGAGGAAGTCTGAACACAGCGGCGGCAGCCACTACCAGAACAGCAAGGCCGCTGTGCACCTTCATGTTCAGCTCCGATTTGAAGGCCGCTGCAATGCCGTGCGCTGCAAAGCGAAAGGAATGCCAGAATTTTTTGTGGCCCACCGCCGTATTCTTGACCATTAGCGTGTCAACCCGACCTGAGCCAGAGCCTTCTCCTGCTTAGACATCATTTCGGCCTCAGCCTCCGGCTCCTGATGATCATAGCCCAGCAAATGCAGGAACCCGTGCACGAACAGGAAGCCCAGCTCCCGCTCCAGGGAATGGCCGTATTCCTCAGCCTGCTCCTGCGCCCGGGTAACCGAGATGATAATATCCCCAAGCACATTCGGTACTTCTTCCAGCTCTTCGTCTTCATCTGCTAAATCATATTTAATCTCCAGCTCGTCTTCTCCGGCCTCGTTCATTGCGAAGGAGAGCACATCTGTCGGACGGTCAATACCGCGGTATTCCAGATTCAGCTCGTGAATGCGTTCGTTATTGACGAAGGTCAGATCCACTTCCCCCGTGTCAATTCCTTCAGCAATGCCTGCTGCCTGAAGAATCCGCTCCAGCAGTGCAATCAGATCGCCGTTAATTTCATGTTCATCCTGTTCATTGTTCCAAACGACGCTCAGACTCATTTTTGATGGCCCCTTCCTCTTTTTTGGGCTTACGCACATCCTCGGGGTATTCAATCCGGGAATGGAAAATACCCATAACAGTCTCTTTCAGTGTCCGCGAAATAATATCCAGCTCCTTGAGCGTCAGATCGCATTCATCGAACTGATGGTCATCCAGCCGGCTTTTGATAATTTTCTCAATCATAGTCTCCACCTGCACCACGGTTGGCTTACGGAGCGAACGGACGGCGGCCTCCACACTATCGGCGATCCCGACGACTGCGGATTCCTTTGACTGCGCCTTCGGGCCGGGATAACGGAAATCCTCCTCCGTGAAGTCCGGCTCTACCCCCTTATCTTCTGCAAGCTTCAATGCCTTATGATAAAAATAATGCAGGAACGTCGTGCCGTGATGCTGCTCCGCTATATCGCGGATCGGCTTCGGCAGCTTGTATTCCTTCTGCATCTCCACCCCGTCCCGGGCGTGGGCCACAATGATCGACTTGCTCAGCTTCGGCTCAATCGAGTCATGCGGATTCTCCATATTGTTCTGGTTCTCTATGAAATAGAACGGGCGCTTCGTCTTGCCGATGTCATGATAATACGAGCCTACCCGGCACAGAAGTCCGTCCGCACCAATCGCTTCGGCCGCAGCCTCGGACAGATTACCTACCATCACGCTGTGGTGATAGGTGCCCGGCGTCTCAGTAAGCAGCTTACGCAGCAGCGGATGGTTCGGGTTAGACAGTTCTACGAGCTTCAGTGCCGACAGAATGCCGAACGTTACCTCGAAGAACGGCATCAAGCCGATGACCAGCACTGCGGTAAGCAGCCCCCCGGCAAAGGAGAAGCCCAGAGCATATAACGTATTCGTCTCGTTCCATACGCCTCCGCTCAGCATCGTCAGTATGGCCACAGTCAGGCAACCGAGCAGGGACACCATAATGCCGCCCTTCAGCAGCGTTGAACGTTGTCCGGCGCGGTGCGTCGAGAAGATGGCAACATAACTCACGATTAGGGCAAAGAAGCCGAAGGTGAAATCAAAGATAGTATTCTGCTGAACATTCAGCAGGATACTGGCCAGAATGCTGAACAGAATGGAACAGAAATAAGCTAAGGTCATGTCCAGCAGCATGGAAATCAGCATCGCGCCGAGAGCCACAGGTGCCAGATAGCCGATATATGTCCGCACATCGGTCTGCAGGAAGGCCGTAAGCTTCATCATAACAATCGTAATAATAAAGACCAGTACCAGCATAAGCAGCTGGGAGTTATTGTATTTGAAGCCTGAGGCTCCGCCATTGTAGCGGATGAAGGTCATCAGACCAAAGGACAACAGTGCAGAGAGCAGCAGCAGGCCGAGTTGCGGCCAGTAATTAATCTCTTTACTGAGCAGACCGTTCTCATCCAGCAGCTTGTACAGCTCAGGGGTAATCTCCTGATTCTTGGCGACTAGCACATCCCCCTGCTCGATGAACACATCCGGCGTATTCTGACGGGCCTGCACCTTCGCTTCCTTGGTCGCATCCTCGTCATAGAATTTGTTGGCGGTAATCACCAGCCGCACCAGCTCCTGAACCACCTCGCGGGCGGTCCGCTGTCCCAGCGAACTGACGCTGACCTGCTCGGCCACCTTGGCGCGTGCGCTCTGGGCGTCGGTAATCTGGTCATTCATCAGCTTGGTGACAATATCCCGGGCCACCGGCTTCATTTCGATGATATCCTGCTGAGTCAGGCGCGGGATCTTGATATAGGTCTCTTCCGGAATGACGTAGGCCTGATCCTTGATAACGGACTGCATTTCATCCAGCAGATGCTCGGAGTAAGTCCCGGCCTTCTGGCTGGCCGCCACGAAATTAAGAATAAAATCATTCGCCCGCCGCGGAATCTCTTCCCGGTAAATCTCTGTCTTCTCACTCTGTGAAATCGTATCATCCTGATTCAACCCGCCGATCCGGTCCAGCAGCAGAGTTACTAGATTCTCCGCCCGGATAGGAATAATGGCATAACGGTTGGTCACATTCTCTGCAGCAGTCTCCTGGGCCTTGAGCTTGGCGTTGTTGTCCAGGATTTGCTTGGGAGCTGTAATCTCCTTGGCACTGCGGGTTCCCTCTTTGATATCATACCTTTTGGGCAGCAGATCAGAGGACAGGCTGAGGTAGAAGACAACGGCCAATAACAGGAAAAGAGCATAGCGCGTCACCGCGCTATACTTCCATCCGCTACTGCTATATACAAATCCGCTTAATTTCGATGGTTGCTTTGAGGCCATGAAGACAATCCCCTTTTTTATTGGAGGTTTTCGGCAGAGCGGTCATAGGCAACGATAATTTTCTGCACAAGGGAATGACGGACAACGTCCTGCTCAGCGAAGTAGACAAAGCCAAGCTCCTCGATACCGGAAAGAATCGTTTTGGCTTCGATCAGCCCTGACTTCTTGCCGCGCGGCAAATCGATCTGGGTCACATCGCCCGTGATGACCATCTTGGAGCCGAAGCCCAGACGGGTGAGGAACATTTTCATTTGTTCGGGCGTGGTATTCTGCGCTTCATCAAGGATGATAAAAGCATCCTCCAGCGTACGTCCGCGCATATAGGCAAGCGGTGCAATCTCGATCAGCCCGCGCTCCAGCGCCTTTGCCACCTGATCAGGCCCCATAACGTCGTACAAGGCGTCGTAGAGCGGCCGCAGATACGGATCTACCTTCTCTTGCAAATCTCCCGGGAGGAAGCCCAGGTTCTCCCCGGCCTCTACAGCCGGACGCGTAAGCACGATCCGTTTGACCGAGCCTTCCTTCAGCGCCGTCACCGCGAGGACCACAGCCAGATATGTCTTGCCTGTGCCCGCCGGGCCGATGCCGAAGACGATATCACGCTTTTTGATGGTGCTCACATAATGCTTCTGGCCAATCGTCTTGACACGGATCGGCTTGCCGCGGAATGTGGTTGTAATCTCGCCCTTGAACAGGTCCAGCAGCTGGTCGGCACGGAAATCCTTCGCCAGCTCCACGGCATACTGCACATCGCGTTCGCTCAATATATAACCCCCGCGTACCAGTGACAGCAGCACGTTGAAGAGCTGGCCCAGCATGTCCACTTCCCGCTCCGTACCGCGAATCGTAATTTCGGCCTCGCGTGAGTTAATAACTGCCGGAATTTCTTTCTCAATGATTTTCAGGAATCCGTCCTGCGGGCCGAACAGGGATTGCGCTTCTCCCGCATTGTGCAAAGATATTTGAATGCTTGCAGTCTGTTCTGACAAGTAGCCTCATTCTCCTCAATTGTTTACTATCGGAAGTTCTTCCGCAATTCTCTCTTCCACCTCAAACAGCACTTTCATATAAACTTTACCATTCTCTTTCTTCTCATGCAAAATTTTTTGACTTTTAATGACGCTATCAGCGCCGTATCGCGCGAAAATATCGCTCTTCGCCCGCGTCAATCCTTCCGCTCTGGCTGCCTCTGGAGTAAGCGCTTCAGCGGTAGCTTTGATCTCCAGCTCCTTCTCAGTCATCAGGCCCAGCGGCAGCTGAAACGAGCGCCACGACAGCATGTCGGGCTCTGAAAGCGTACGGGACTTAGCAAACCCGGAGTCCCCATAGCCCCACAGCTGAATCGCCCACTTGCCGAGAACGAGATAGGTGCGGTCCTTGCGTTCTCCTGTATACGCACTGCCCGTTCTTTTGAGCGGCACCTCCAGATTATATTCATGCCATACAAGGCCTTTAACCATGCCTTTGGCGACTACAAACTCGGTATTCTCCTCGTCACCCAGCGCTCCGGAGATGAGGATGTCCCCTTTTTTGACCCGCGAATTCCGGCTGACCACCGGTCTGCCCTGCTCCGCATAGATTTCGGTCACCACCGCATCGGTCCGGCTGATGAGATGGCGCTGGCTGAGCAGCGGCTTATTCTCGGGGCGGTCGGCTTCGACGACCTGGATGGTAATGCTCGTCCCGGTCCGGTGGAACCCGGCCCATGTCAAGCCCGGAACCAGGGTGGTCAGCTCCCGGGACAGCTCGTCCGACTCCTGCATGCGCCAAATCCACTGAAACGGATAGACACCTTCCTTGCGTGCCGCTTCCAGAATATCCTCGGTAGGAATGCGGGTATTCCCTTCCACCTTGACGCTCCAGATCATGGAGGAGAGCAGCAGCAGGCCTACACCGAAGATCAGTATCCCTGCGGCAAAAAACTTCCGTCTCCACAAGCGCGCGAGGCGAAACGGAAGTCCGTGCCTGGCTGTAACATGCATACGGCAGCCTGTCTTTTTGAGGAGCGGGCGGAGCCGGAAAAAGTCATCCAGCAGCAGATTCAAAGAAGCGCCGTCCCCGGCAGGCCTCACATCCCAGATGATGATGCCCGCTCCGGTTACAGCATTAATGAACTTCTCCACCTGCGGTCCGCTCACATGCAGTGTAACGAACCCCCGCAGTGATGCCAGAGGCGGTTCTTTCATGGATTCTCCCCACTTTCCTTATATCTGATTTCACCGATTACTCCAATGACGGCAAGCTCCTGGCCCAGAATATTGCGGATGACCAGTCCTTCGCCGGAAATCTCCAGCACTCCTTGGGTTAATGCCAGCCTGAGCTGCTCCGAAGAGAAATGCAGCACGCCGCGGTGGTTCTCAATATACAGCTCCTTATTGCCGATCAGGGTGATCCGGGGCATCTCCTGCAGCACATCCTGCGGAAGATCCAGTACCCCGTTTGTCCATCCCCGCAGCCTGCGGCCGATACGGGTCATAAGTAGACGCTCCCCCTTCCTGCCTTCTGTACACCTTATGCGGCGGGGCGGCCGTTTATGAGAAGAACTCACATGCAGTCTCCTGGTACAACAGCAAAAAAGCCTGAATCCTTTCCCGCTAAGGAATAGATCCAGGCTTATTGCAGCATTACAGGTTTGATCAGGAGGCGAAGGCAAAGTCTTAACGCCGCGTGGAATGCGGCTGGCGGGCACGGGGCGGACCCAGCACCTCCGCCCACACCAGGCCGCTGCGCAGCGTGTCAGGGTCGCCCGTGAGCGGATGGCTGGCGAATGCCGGTGATGCTGCGCCAATGCCCTCTCCGCCTGCTTCAGAGCCCGCAGACGGGACGGCAGCCGCCATTCCGTCGAAGGCAGCCTGCAGCGCCTCCAGCTCCCGCTGCATGCGTGCTGTGCGGGCCTCCAAGCTATCCAGGTCATCGGCCTGCTCCAGAGACACCCCTTCGCCGGTCTCATCACCGGCAACCGGCTGCTCAGCCTCAGCCCAGGCTGGCGAAGACGGGGCTTCATGTACATCCGGCTGCGGGGCAGGCAGGTCTGTGTCCGCCCTTGTCCCGGCAGGCGCCGGGAAGCCACTGCCCTGCTGCTCCGCACGCCCGGCCTTCCGGCGGCGGGGCAGCGTATTACCGATGTCCCCTCCGCCGCCGCCAAAGGTAGGCATCCCCCCGCGCGGGGCCTGTTTGTCTTTGCCCTTCTTTTTGTTCAGATTGGTGATGATCGCTATGGCCGCAAGCACCAGGAAATAGATCACGCTGCTCATGGGAGCTCACATCCCTTTATTTGTGGGGCGGACGGCTGGCGTCGTCCCCATCGTTTAGTTTGCCGAGGGAGCCGCGCATCTGCGTATCTGCCTCGATATTTTTCAGATTCATATAATCCATCACACCAAGCTTACCGGAGCGCAGGGCTTCGGCCATCGCCAAGGGTACCTGGGATTCGGATTCAACGACCAGCGCCTTCATCTCGACCACGCGGGCTTTCATCTCCTGCTCATGGGCAACCGCCATCGCCCGGCGTTCTTCAGCCTTCGCCTGGGCGATGCGCTTATCCGCTTCTGCCTGCTCAGTCTGCAGGTACGCACCAATATTCTTGCCTACATCCACATCCGCAATATCAATGGACAGAATTTCAAAGGCCGTCCCTGAGTCGAGACCCTTGGATAAAACAGTGCGGGAGATAGAATCCGGATTCTCCAGCACATCCTTATGCGAATTACTGGAGCCGACTGTGGTTACAATCCCCTCGCCGACACGGGCAATAATCGTCTCTTCGCCCGCACCGCCGACCAGCCGGTCGATATTGGC
The DNA here is from genome assembly GCF_038002365.1 of Paenibacillus sp. FSL P4-0338. NCBI lineage: Bacteria > Bacillati > Bacillota > Bacilli > Caryophanales > Paenibacillaceae > Paenibacillus > Paenibacillus sp. FSL P4-0338. The sequence goes on from NZ_JBBOCG010000001.1 coordinate 3,433,949, forward strand.
CCGCACCGTTACACGTGCTTTGACCTTGACTTCAATTCCGTTCTTGGCCACAGCCGCAACAATCGGCGTCTCAATGACACGCGGGTTAACGCTCATCTGAACCGCCAGCAGCACATCGCGTCCGGCCAGATCGATGGCGGCGGCACGTGTGAATTCCAGCGGAATATCCGCTCTCTGGGCGGCAATCAGCGCGTTCACTACCCGGTCCACGTTCCCTCCGGCCAGATAATGGCTCTCCAGCTGATTGATATTCAGCCCCAGCCCAGCCTTGGTCGCCTTAATCAGCGGATTGACAATCCGGCTAGGTGTTACCCGGCGCAGACGCATCGCTACCAGCGTGATAATGCTGATTTTGACCCCGGAGGCCCATGCAGATACCCACAGCATTACCGGGAAGAAGCTGAAGAAGACGCTTAGTACAATAATCACGGCTACCGCGATCAGCAAAAAAGTAATCATAGATGCTTCTAACATACGCTTATCAACCTCCTATATCTTGATAGACAACAATTATTTCGCAGCTTCCTTCACGACCACGCGGCCGCCCTCAACCTTCACCACGGATACGGCAGTCTGCGCCTCGATGAACCCGCCTTCTGTCACCACATCTATCCGTTCACCGTCAAAGGTGGCGGTTCCAGCCGGACGCAGCGGGGTTACGCTCATGCCGGAGGCTCCGATCAGACGCAGCTTCTCCGGGACAGGAACAAACCCTTTGTCTCTGGTAAGGCTATCCTGAAGGATGAAACGGTTCCAGATCCCACGCTCCTTGAAGACCACGGCTACAAACACAATGACCACAGCCGCTGCCGAAAAAGCAATGCCAAGGCTGAACAGCGCATGCGTAAAGCTGTATGCAGCCCTTACAACACCAGCCACCAGACTGATGGACCCGAGTATCCCCAGAATACCGAAGCTCGGCACAAACAGCTCCAGAATCAGCATTACCAGTCCCAGAATGAACAGCAGCAGCGTCTCCGCCCCGGCGAAGCCAGCCACATAGTTGCCGAAGAAGTAAAGGGCGAACGCCAGCGTACCGACAACTCCGGGCACCCCAAAGCCGGGCACCAGCAGCTCGATGAACACACCGGCGATGCCCACGAAGAGCAGAATCGTCATGACCACCGGATGGGTCAGAAATTGCGACATTTTCTCCGCACCGGTATGCTCAATGCGAAAAATGTCGTCTGTCGAGTAGCCCAGCCAGGTAATCGCCTCCTGCTCCGTTCCAGCAATCCGGTCGGCGTAACCGGCCTGAAGCGCCTCGTTGCTGCTCAGAGCGATAATCTCGCCCGCCTGCTTGTTCACGCCCAGTTCCGGGCGGTTAACTACCAGATGAACATCCATCATGCCGGCAGCCACTTCAGGATCACGCCCATTCAGCGAGGCAGCCCCGATCATTTTGGATTTCCAGTACGATACCATCTTGGCGTCTTCCACGCTCTTCCCGTTCATGTCCACCAGCGAAGCAGACCCGATCATGCTGCCCGGCTTCATGATAATGGCATCCGCGTTCAGCGCGATATAGCTGCCTGCCGATGCGGCGTTGCCTTTGATATAGGCCACTGCCGGGATCTTGCTGTCTCTGACCAGGGTGCCGATTCGTTCGGCGGAATCCACCCGTCCTCCAGGCGTATCGATCTCCAGCACAATCAGAACTGCGCCGTAATTCGCCGCTTCCTGAAAGCCCCGTTCCAGAAAGCTCTGCAGACCCCGCTCAATCTCCTGGTCTACCGGAATAATGAACACAGGTCCGCTGACTACTGTACCCGAAGCCGCTCCCGGTGCACGGACCGCTTCATTATCTGCCTGAATCGTCCCCGCCACCGGCAGGAACAGAAGAACCATCAGCGCCGCGATACAGGAGAATATGATGGTACGTAACTTATTCAAGCCTGCGCCCCCCTTTTGTACATGAACCATTGCATTCTCAACTTATCATTGTATGTACGCCTGCATATAATTCTTAGTATTCCATATACGCAGGTCTATCCAAAAAGATCCACATAATGAAAAACACCCCTAATGAAAGGGGTGCTAGCGTTATATTATTGCAGAAATTGCTGAACCGCCTGGTTCACGAGTTTGCCATCGGCGCGACCTTTGACCTTAGGCATCAGTGCGCTCATCACCTTACCCATTTCACTTTTCGAAGAAGCACCGGTTTCCTGGATGGTCTGTTGTACAATTACTTTAATTTCTTCTTCGGTAAGCTGCTCGGGAAGATATTTAATGATAATCTCGATTTCTGCCTTAGTACTCGCGGCAAGCTCATCGCGACCCGCTGCTTCAAATTCTTGGAGGGCATCTTTGCGCTGTTTGATCTCACGACTAAGGATATCAAGCACTTCGTTGTCGTCTAATGTTCTCTTCAAATCTATTTCAAGATACTTTATTGTAGAACGAACCATTCGAATGGTGGAGAGTGTGAACTTGTCCCTACTCTTCATCGCTTGCTTCATATCTTCGTTCAATCGTTCGCTAAGATTCATGCGTGGGTAATCCTCCTAAAACTTTCTCTTACGAGCAGCCTCAGACTTCTTCTTGCGCTTTACGCTTGGCTTCTCATAATGCTTGCGTTTCTTCACCTCAGCCAAGACACCATCCTTAGCAATGGAACGTTTAAAGCGACGAAGTGCAGCATCAATTGTCTCGTTTTTGCGAACTTTCGTTTCAGACACCAGTTTTCCCTCCCTCCGACCAGACCGTCCAAGAGCATAACAACACGGTTCATCACCTTTCATTATAGGTCAAACCTAAATAAGGTGTCAACCTTCGCGTTATTTTTTTTCAGTCAGGCTGCATATAGTTAGATTGCTTACTTAGGCATGAGAATTGGAGTTCCCGGTCAAGGCACCAAGCTTGGCTCCGCCCAGCAGATGATAATGCAGATGCGGCACTGCCATCCCGCTGTCCGGACCGCAATTGTTAATTAGCCGGTAGCCGGAATCAGCAATTCCCAGCTCTGTTGCGAGCTGCTGTGCTACAGCGTGAATCTCGCCGATCAGCGGCAGATCCTCAGGCGTAACCTCGTTCATGGAAGCAATGTATTTCTTAGGGATAATCAGCACATGCACAGGGGCAGCAGGCTCAATATCGTGGAACGCCAGAATCCGCTCATTCTCGAACACCTTTTTGGACGGGATTGTACCTTCGATAATTTTGCTGAATACAGTTTCCATACCACGCTTCCTCCCAGAAAATTTGTAATGCAGAAGCTTGCATCCGGCACTATCCGCAGCACTGGCTGAGATAACAGACATGAACACAACTCTCTTCCGTGCAATAACCACCCGGTACTCCCAGGAGATCACCCAGAAGAGGATCAAGTATCGTTCTGTTCAGCTTGAGCTCTGCGGGACGCACACGCCTGAATGTCTTCGGGCTTCCGGCCTGATTGGCTTCACGACAAATTTCAATGTATGGCTCTAATCATACAGGATGTTGAGCAATTACGAAAGACGGAAGACTACATTCTGGTAAAACTAGATGATTGGGGCGGATTAGGTTGGGATTGTGAGGGAAAGTGGGGGAGCAGAGTGTTGGGGATGGAATCAGGATATCAGGCGGAGGAGGGTCAGGGGGCAGGGAGTGGAGGATCATGATAACAGAGTATAGGGTGGGCAGACTGTATTATAACAGGTCTGGCGGCACGTTGTGTTCGGTTCTTTGAATACATTTGCTCCGGGCATAACTTCATCAGCACAATTGGCTCGCTAACCCTCGCTGTAGCATAATGCAGTCGGATTTTCGCATACATTTTGTTCGATTGCCTTAATGGAGGGCGCTCCCTCTATTCGGTAATCCCGCTGCTACTTTTGAGTTTCACCAAAAAAAGACAAAAAAAAGGAAACACCCTTCACAGCTCATATGAGCTGCTTCGGCGGCGGACGTATGAGAAGGAGTAGATTCCCTGTCATACGTCCGCCGAGGTGTTTCAAATAATGTCGGCTTAGCTGTATTATAACAGGGGGTTGGAGGTGTATCTGTGATTCTCATCACAACCAACCCCGTCTTTCACATTTTTTCCAAAAGAATGGTTGAACCCCCACCGCCCTGCTCTGCGGGAACTACAATCAGCTTGCGCGGCAGGCGGGCCCGAAGCTCGGGAACATGGCTGATGATACCGACGGACAGCTGGTCATTATGCAGTCTCTCCAGTGAAGTGATGACGGTGTCGAGCAGATCCGGGTCCAGCGTGCCAAAGCCCTCATCCAGGAAAAAGAATTGCAGCGGATATTGTCCGCGCAGCTGAATCTGGGCTGACAGGGCAAGCGCCAGCGACAGGGAGGTCAGGAAGGTCTCTCCCCCGGATAACGTGGACACCGGACGTCTTACGCCGCCGTTCCCGTCATCCCGGATGACGAAGCCGCCGCCTGAATCCACCTCCAGCGCATAACGCTGCTTACTTAGGAACCTTAGACGCTGTGACGCAGCCTGGCATACCTGCATCAGCTGTTCTTCAGCAATATACTCCACAAAAGCATTGCCGCGCAGCACGGTCTGCAGCTTGGATAGACGCTCCTGCATCGCCGCATGTCCAGCCCGCTTGTCCTCCAGCTCTACCCAGCGGATATGGCGCTGCTGCAGATCCTCCAGATCCCGCTCTGCCCGTGCACGGGCCTGAAGCGAGGCTTCATCCTCCTCTTTGCACCTTAGCAGCGCGTCCTGGCTCTCCTGCCATTCTTCATTGCTGAGCACAGCTCCAGCCAGCTTCTCCTCAATGCTCCGCAGCTGCAGCAGGCACTCCGCCTCTTCTTCGCGGTAGGACTTCACACGTTCAGCGGCCTGTGCCCGTTCTCCAGTCTCCAGCGATGAGGCTTCCACCTCTGCGGCCGAAGCAAACGGCGAAGACTGCAGACTCTCCTCCCACTGGGCGGCGGCGGCGGTATAATGCTCCTGCGCCGATTCTGCCGCCTGGCGGGCTACCGCAGCTTCGCGGGTCTGCTGCTGCGCCTTATCCGCTGCCCGGCGGTGTTCCTGCCGGCTGCGTTCCAGCGCAGTCTGCAGCTCCAGCAGCCTGCGTTCACAGGCGGCCAGCAGCTCCCTGGCAGGCTGGCCGCCGGTCCCTTCGCGCAGGCGCTGCTCTTTATCGCGGGCAAGTGCCTCCTTGCCTTCAAGCTGCGCATCCCACTGTGCCAGCTCCTTATCCAATCCGGCCAGTTGCTCGTTCAGCGTCTGCACAGCGAGGTTTTTCTCGTCCAGGAACTTGACGCTGATCTCCAGCCGGCTGCGGATCTCCTCAGCGCGTTCATCCTTGCCGAGCATCTCCTGATACGTTCTCTCCGCTTCCTCCGGGGCAAGCTCCGGGAAGAGACGACTCCATTCCTCCCTTAGCTTGCCGGCTGAAGCAGCCAGCTCCTCTGCCTTGGCAGACAGCCCCTGCAGCCAGGTCTTCTCTGCTTCGGCACCTGCCGCCTCCTTGTGATACACCTGTTCCAGCTCCTGCAGGGAACGCTGCCAGTCTGAAGCCGCACGGCGCAGCTCTGCGGAGCGGCCTCGCAGCGCGGCCAGCTGCTCATTCAAGGCAGACAACCAGCTATCCAGCGCGGATAGAGCTTGTTCATCCGGAAGCTGCGCGAATGTCTGGGAGCCGGGAGACTCTGGGGTAATTAAGGAATCAGGTGCGGCGTGTGAATCAGAACTGTTCAGAGAGTTAGATGCTGCATCCGAACCGGAACTGCTTGAGAGCTTGGGTACGGGTGCGGCGTGGGAAGTAATGCTTGCCGTCTTGTCCGAAGCCGGCTCCGCCCCGGCCGCGCCAGCGGCTGACTGGTGCAGCGCCTCTTCGGACGCGGCTCCCGCTAGCCCAGCGAGCCACGAGCTATCTTGCTCCAGCAGGCTGCGCAGCAAATGGCGCGCCTCCAGCGCCTGCCGGGCCTGAACGCGGACATGGCGGAGCCTATTGTCCAGCTCCTCAGGGTCTCCCTGCTTCTGTTGAAGCGCAGGGGAGGGGTGATGCTCACTGCCGCATACCGGGCAGGGAACCCCTTCTTGGAGTTCACCGGCGAGCGCCTGCGAGAGCCGGTGAACCTCCTGCTCCTTCAGCGCAGCCTCCAGCGCGCTGATATGCCCCTCCAGGCGGCCGGCAGCGTCTCCCGCTGCCCCTTCGGCCGTCCGCAGCTCTTCCTGGTCCAGGGCGGCGGCGGCTAGCAGTTCCCCGCGCCCGGCATCCAGCGCCTGCCGCCGGGACCCGGCGGCGGCCAGCCGCGCTTCCGCCGCCGCGAGCACCGCCGCGCGGCCCTGGCGTTCACGTTCTGCCGATTCCCGCTGGGCCTCGGCAGAACGCAGTCCCTGCAGTCTCTGCATGGCTTCCTGCAGAGACTGCCGCTCCTGGGAGCGGACCGCCAGCGGCTGCAGGCTCTGCTGCAGCTCGTGCTGTTTCTTTTGGCCGCGGGCCAAAAGCTCACGCTCCCGGGCCAGGCTCTCCCGCCCGGCAGCCAGGCCCCGGGCGGCTTCCTCGCGGCGCGCCTGCAGCGCCGCCCGCTCGCTGTGCAGCGCGCCGAGCTCGGCTTCCAGCTCGAGCGCGCGCCGGTACCGGCCCTCCTCCTCGCGGAGGGCCGGCTCGCCTGCGGACAGCGCGGTCTGGGCCGCTGCTTCCGCTTCTGCCCCGGCCGCCGCCTCCTGCACGGCGGCGGCGGCCAAGCCCTCAAGGCCCCCGGCGCGTGCCACCCGGGCCTTCCAGGCCTCCTCCGCGCTGCGCCAAGCCTTCAGCGCGGGCAATCTCCGCTCGGCCTCGTCCGCCTTGCCGAGCTTCTGCTCCAGGAGGAGGATCTGCTCCTCCTTGGCCAGCAGACCTTGCCGCTGCGACTCGCGGCGGGCCCGTTCCTCCTGCAGCTCGCGGATGCGGACGAAGCGCTCGGCGCGCTCCGCAGCCTCCGTGAGCCGCCCCCGGCAATCCGCCGCATGACGGATCGCCTCCTGCACACGGACGGCGGCCGCTTCCACATCTGCCTTGCCCGCGCTGCCCAGCCCCTGCTGCTCGGCTTCCAGAGCGCGCAGCGCCGCCTCGTTCTCCTTGACGCGGCGGCTCAGCTTCAGTGCCAGCCCATCGCCGTACTGTTCCAGATGGAACAGACGCTGGAGCATCTGCCTGCGGTCCACGCCACGCAGCGACAAGAACTCGGCGAATTTGCCCTGCGGCAGCACAACAGCCCGGGTGAAATCGTCCATCTTCAGCCCGATGTGCTCTTCGACACAGCGCGTAACCTCGGCCAGCTTGTCGGCCATCACAAGATCGCCGTCCGCCTTGACCTCGATGAAACGGCTGATTGTATTGCTGACCGACTGCTCCCCGGTGCGTTTGAATTTCCGTTCCACACGGTAGCGCCGCGCCCCGGAAGAGGAGTTCAGCTCGAAGGTGAAGGCCACACTGAGCTGGTCCTCGGAATGGTTCATAATTCCCTGGGTTCCGTTCACGGCGCGCTCCACTTTGCCGTACATCGCCAGTGTAATGGCGTCCAGCAGACTGGATTTACCGCTGCCCGTCGGACCAAAGATCCCGAACAGCCCCGTCTCGGTCAGGCTGGCAAAATCAATCTCCTGCTGCGCACGGTAACTCTGCAGCCCGGATAATTTCAACAATATCGGCTTCAAATCAGTTCTCCTCCCCTTCCGCAGCATCGTGCCGCTCTTCTTCCGCCAGCTCCAGGAACAGCGCAATCAGGCTGTCATCCGGCTCCGCGCCGCCGGTCTGGCGCTGATAGAACCTGCGGAACAGCTCCTGTACCGGCATGCGGGAACGGGACATTTCTTCCAGCTCCTGCTCCATCTGCGGGTAGATCGGGCGAATATGGACGATGCCCTCCCGTGCCTTGCGCAGCCGCTGGATATCGTTCATGGACATGGCCTCGGTCAGCCGCAGCTCCAGATCGATGAACGCCCCGGCGTCCCGGCCCTCATCCAGCCAGCCGTAGACCTCCTGCAATCCGCCCGCAGACTTCCAGTTGACCAGCGGCCGCCCGCAGCGGAGATAGATCTCCTCGAACACCGGCTCCCCACCCGGCGCGACATCAATCATGGCCACCGATTTGGCCTGACCTGCTTCAGAGAAGCTGTAAGCCAGCGGGGAGCCGCTGTAGCGGATCATCCCGTCGCCTTTGACCCGCTGGGCGCGGTGAAGATGCCCAAGTGCCGTATATTGCGCGCCGCAAGAGAGTGCCGAAGGATCAACGGTATACGCACCGCCGACCTGGATCGGCCGTTCGGAGTCACTCTCCACGCCACCCAGCACATAGATATGGCTCATCGCCAGATTGACGGTCTGCGGGGTGAACTCGCGCCCAAGCAGATTCATCAGCCGCCCGACCCGGGCACTGTAAGCCAGCCGCAGCTCAGCCTCTCCGCTATCCCCCGCAAGCAGCTCGCCGAGCCGGGCTTCAGAGGGGTAAGGGAGTGCAGCGATTTTGGCAATCTCGCCGGTTCTGAGCGCATGCACAGTGACCGGTTCCGAAGTCGGCATTCCGACGAGCGTAATCCCCTGCCTGCGGACAAGCGGGGACACGGAAGCTACGCGCTCAGGCTGGTCGTGATTGCCCGAGATAACCACCAGCGGACGGCCGCCTGCCGTCAGTCGGGCCGCCGCGTCATAGAACAGCTGCTCCGCTGCAGCCGGAGGATTCACCGAATCGTAGACATCCCCCGCCATCAGAATCAGATCTGTCCCGGAGGAATCGGCAATCTCCACCAGCTCATCCACGAACTGCTCCTGCTCCTTCTGCCGGCTTCGGCCCTCCAGCGTCCGCCCCAGATGCCAGTCTCCTGTATGCAATATGCGCATTTCCGCCCTCTTTTCCCCGCCTGTCTGCGGCAATCATATATAAAAAGCACTTAAGATTTGAACTCAAAGCTTGGCCGTCGCTTAGTTGAACATTTGGACTTCCGTCCGCTGTTGTCCTCTGATTTCATTGATCTTTCATTCTGTTCGAGGTTGAAGTAGGTTGACAGCGGCTGCACCTCATCATCGGCCATTTAATCCTGCACGAAATACAACCTTCCTGCGCCAAGAAGCCTTCTTATACTGGAATTGTTGCAAGAAAGACAACTTTCCCCCTGCTACAGGCCGATGTACAGAGCTATTCTTGTATTTCATACAGCAATCCGATCCAACACGGCAGCAATGTCTACACTCAAGCTGTAATAAGTACAACATTCCGCAACATTCTAAGGGACAAAAACAGTCAGTTCATTCGCTCAGCCAACGCTCGCCAGACCGCAAGCCTATAATTTGTCTTAGCTACCGTTCAGCACTCTATATCCGCCGCTGTTACCGCAACCCTTCTCCACCGCTCACAATCTCACAGCATGTCCGCCTTCGAAAAAGTACAGCCATATCTCGCTGACCGGCTCGCCCAGAATATCCAGCAGCGCCTTGCTGTACAGCTCGAGCTGGAAACGGTATTTGTCTGACAGCTGTGCAAGCCCGTCCCCGTGCGGAGGGATATGATCTGTTTTGTAATCCAGCAGAATCAGCCGTCCCTTTTCCCGGAACAGGCAGTCGATCACCCCTTGAATCATTACTGTCTCCGCAAAATCACCGCCGCCGCGTTCATCCGCAAGTCCGGCAGCCGCTTCATCCAGATAGTCAAGCCCCCGGTAGGCTTCACCGGCTGGCATCGTGTAGCTGAAGGGCTGCTCTCTGGTCTTCCATACAGAGTGGAAGAGTCTGTGGCCCAGCTCACTCCGGCAGAACTGCCCAACTTCCTCCAGCACCACCGCATCCGCCTGTTCCCTGCTAAGGATAGCAAGCCTTACAAGACGCTCAAGCGTAGCCTCCAGCACTGACCGGTCTAACGGCTCATCCAGGGGAATATGCTGCATCACCGTATGGTAAGCCGTTCCGCGCTCGGCAGGGGTAAGTCCCCGCTGCTCCATGAATTTCGGCCGCTGAAGATGCAGGCTGTCCCTATACCCGCGCTCTTTCCGTTCGTCCGGTCCACCCGGAAGCCTCCGCTCCTCCAGTTGGTCGTAAGAAGGCTGCTCCTGCATCGATAATAATCCCTTGAGCTCGGTGACCGAGGTCTTAGCAGGGATGCTTGAGGCTGCCGTGTACCGGTAAGTCCAGCCCAGTCTCTCCGCAATCTGTGCAGTAGCCGGGGTCTCAGGTGTTGACACCGCGCTGCCCCTGTGGAGCGCCTCCAGAATGACCCGACGTTGTTCGTTCTTGTCCTGATCGCCGTCCCCGGCAAGGAAAGCGCCCGGGCTAAGCTCCGCTGCTCCAGTCACCGTAATACTCCAGTTCGACTCATCGCCATGCAGCACCGTGGATACTGGCCCCTCGCTGCCTGCCAGCTTGCGCAGAATAGCAGCGGCAGGGTGGCGGATCAGCGCCGGTCCCACCCAATCCAGATAACTGCGGCCCCGGGCCAGCAGGTGATCCGCCAACAGCAGCTCTTCGCGGCCCTGCATCGCTGCCCAGCCCGAAACCGTGCGCGGCAGATCCCTGACCGTGCCGACCAGAATCATTTTGTCACGCGGACGGGTCAGTCCGACATAGAGCACGCGCATCTCCTCAGCGAGCAGCTCCAGCCGCGAACGGCGGTTAATCGCCAGATAGGGCAGTGTCGGGTAGCTGACCCGGGTCTCCCGCTCCACGAAGCGCGGCCCGAAGCCAAGCTCCTTGTGCATCAGGAACGGAGAATGCAGGTCCTGACGGTTGAACATTTTGGCCATGCCTGCCAGGAAAACAACAGGGAACTCCAGACCCTTAGACTTGTGGATCGTCATAATTCTGACGCCCCCGGCCTCCTCGCTGCTTCCTCCGGCAACCCCCAGATCGCCGCCGTTCTCTCTCAGCCGTGAGATGAACACCAGGAAGCGGAACAGTCCTCTGGCCGAGGTCTCGTTCTCGAATTGAACAGCCCGGTCATACAGCGCCTTCAGATTGTTCTGGCGCTGAAAGCCTCCGGGAAGCCCACCGACCCACTCCAGATACCCGCTCTCACGGTAGATCCTCCAGATCAGCTCGCTTAAGCTTCCTTGCCGGGCAGCATTTCTCCAGTTCTCCAGCCTATCCCTGAAGGACTTAAGCTTACGCTGCAGCGTAATAGGAATATCACGCAGCGCCGCCGAAGCATCGGTTCCGTCAGTTATACCTTCCTGTACACCCTCATTTGCTGACGATGGCGTAAGCTCTGACGCAGCGGCTGTCTCTCCGGCTGTGTCACCGGTACCGGCATCCTGCCCCGCAAGCAGCGCGGCATCCCAGAACAGATCCGGCGGATTGTCCCGCAGTGCCTCTCCTGCTTCAGAAGCCGCAACCAGCGCATCGTAGAACGTCCCTCTGCTGCACAGCCGCACCTTCGCCAGCTCCTCCTCCCGGAGATTCACCACCGGTGAGCGCAGCACTCCGGCTAGGGGAATGTCCTGACGGGGATTATCGACAATCTGCAGCAGGGAGAGGGCAATCTCCACCTCCGTAGCCTGGAAATACCCCTTGTTCTGGTCACCGTACGCCGGAATCCCTTCAGCCCGCAGCTCCTCAATCATCAGCGGCGTCCATACCCGGGCCGAACGCAGCAGAATGACAATGTCGCCGTATACTACGGGACGCATGATCCGCAGTGCTTTATCATAGATCAGCAGCGGCTCACCGCCGGTCATTCCCGTCATCTGCGAGATACGCCGGGCAATAGCCCGGGCTTCCAGCTGTGCAGTCTCACTCTCAGCAGCCTCCAGCTCCAGAAGGGGCAGCTCATCGCCCTCTGCTGCTTCGTCCGCCGGCCCTGGGGCAGAGCCTCCCTTATCAATCAGCAGCAGCTCCGGCGCAAAATAAGTATCCGGGCCTTTCTCCGCAGCTCCCGGGAAGTTCGCTCCGTACACCAGCTCTGCCCTCTCATCATAGCTGATCTCCGCGACATTGCTGTCCATGATCTGCCGGAAGACCATATTCACCGCATTCACCACTTCCAGCCTGCTGCGGAAATTGCGGGCCAGATCGATGACCAGGCCATCTTCCCGTTCCTCCTGTCCCGGATCAGTCCCAGCCGCCCGGCCCTCTGCCTCACCGTCATGCAGATTGTTGCCTGCACTGTCTCCGTAAGACAGCCCATGACTGAACCTGCGGTATTTGTCCAGGAACAGGCCCGGCTCCGCCAGGCGGAACCGGTAAATACTCTGCTTCATATCCCCGACCATGAAGCGGTTGCCGGGGGCTTCCCGGGAGATCAGCCGGACAATCTCCTCCTGTACACTGTTGGTGTCCTGATATTCATCCAGCAGCACTTCGTCGAACTGGCTGCGGTACTCCATCGCCGCATCCGACGGGAGAGAACGCCCGGGCTGCGAGTCCTTATGGCGCAGAATCTGCAGGCAGTAATGCTCCAGATCACTGAAGTCCACCAGCCCCCGGCCTGCCTTCTCCAGCCGGTAGCGCTCGCCGAACGCAATTACGGTCTCCGCCAGCTCCTGCATCAGCGGAGCCGCCGTATGAAGTTCCCCCAGGAAGGATTCCGCCGGACGGCCGAACAGGGATTTTTGCAGCTCGAGCAGGCTCTTCTTCACCTGATCCCGGATCGCCTTCACGCTCTCCTGAAGCAGCGGATCAGTGGCATCCTTCTTGCAGGGCTTCAGCTTCCCGAAGGAGATCTCCATGAAGATATCATACAATCCGGCCCAGGGCTGCGAGTCCACCGCGTCCAGCAGGCCCTGCGCCATCTCCAGATCGGCAGCAAGATTCTCCGCATAAGGCGCCGGACCTCCGGGCTGAAGCGCGATCTCACGCCCCTGCTCCAGCTGGCTGACCGCGCCCTTCAGCGTAAGCCGGGCTTCGGCAAGAATGCTCTGCACCCAAGGCGTATGGCTCAGAGCCTCAGCATCCGGCAGCGCAAAGTCTGCTGCGGTATCCCGCAGCCACTGCGCAGGCCAGGGATGGCTGCGCGCAAAATCATGCAGCCGCTGGATCAGCGAATGCACTGCATCATCGCTTCGTTCACCGCTGAACCAGTCTGCGAGCTGCACAAACAGGGTATCTTCCCCGTCCTCGGCAACCTCGCCGTATTTCTCCTCCAGCAGCTCTTCCAGCAGCTCCTGGCGCATCATCTCCGCCTCATGCTCATTCAGGATACGGAAGCCGGGATCAATCGGAATCATCTGGTAATACCGGCGGATTACTTCAAGGCAGAAGGAATGCAGCGTGGTAATGGAGGCTCTGCCCAGGAGAGCAAGCTGGCGGCGCAGATATTCGTTCCCGCCCTCACTGTCCTCCGCAAGCTTACGCTCCAGCGCTTCCCGGATACGCTGGCGCATCTCGGAGGCGGCAGCCTTGGTGAAGGTTGCCACCAGCAGCCGGTCCACGCTGAAGCCAGCTTCCTCATTGCTGATCTTGCGGATAATCCGCTCGACGAGAACCGCAGTTTTGCCGGAACCGGCTGCCGCCGCCACGAGAATATCGCTGCCGCTCTCGGCAATGGCGCGCCATTGGTCGTCACTCCACAGACTGCCTTCCGGCTTCGTCTCGGGTATAGGTCTTGTGCTCACAGCTTCTCTCCTCCTTTGCGGGACAGCAGATCCCAGATCACTTCTTTGCCCGGCTTACTTAGAATGTTATAGCTATTGCCTTCCACCGTCTCATCGAACTGGCAGACGGGACGGAAGGAGCAGAAGGTGCAAGCCGTTTCCTGCTGGATGCGGTAAGGCTGTATTGCCACATCCCCCTCCGTAATGCTGGTACCGATCTCCGAGATCGTGCTGCGCACCGAGGACCGCAGCTGCCCCCACTGCTCTGGGGTAGCTACAGATGCGCTGCTGTAGAAGCTGCCGTCGCTCTTCAGCGCTACCGGAACAATAGAGGAATACCCTTTGTCGAGTGTGGTATCCATCAGCGAGACCACCTCACGGTCGGCGGTCAGCAAGCCCTTCATCTTGAAGCGCTTCATCAGCTCCTGCTCCGCCTGCTCCCGGTTCATTCCGTTGGCTGAGGTCAGGAGCGGATCATGAACGTGGAAATAGAGCGCCCCGGCAGGCAGAGCTTCCTGGCCAAGCCATTGCTCGGAATAAGTCAGCAGCACATCAAGGTACGTTAACATCTGCAGCGACAATCCATAGTAGACCTCATGCAGCTTGAGGTCCTTCTGGCTTGATTTGTAGTCGATAACCCGCAGCAGAATCCCCTGCTCCCCTTCAGCCTTATCCACCCGGTCAATCCGCCCGACCACCTCCATGACACAGCCGTTCGGCAGTGTAATTCTCAGCGGAGGCAGCTCCTGTCCCGGGCCGAAATCCAGCTCCAGCCCGACCGGCTCGAAGCTCCCGCGCCGCGAATGCTCCCCGAGGATGACCGAAGCGCGGCCGACAATATTCTTCAGCTTGCGAGAAATATAGCCGTAGCGCTTGCTGCTCATCAGAATCTCTCCCTGTAACAGCGGAGACAGCTTGTCTACGGTTTTCCCCGCTTCCGTGCGGCATTCCTCCGCAGTCATGCTGCCCCAGCTGCGGCCTTGCTCCTGCAGCCGCTTCGCCATCTCACTGAGGGCCGCATGAAAGAGTTGCCCGATATCCGGGGCTTGGAGCTTGTAGAGCTGGCGCTCCTTCAGCCTCAGCCCGTAGGAGGCGAAATGGGAGAAGGAGCAAGCGACAAACCGTTCCATCCGTGACACGCTGCCGCGCAGCGTGGAACCGCCATACAGGCGCAGGCTTGTCTCCTTCTTCAGCCGTATGCCTTCATTGCGGTAGAACAGCGAGCTGAGCAACCGCTCCAGCTTCAGCTTCATGGACAGATCCGCATGGCGGTATTCCGCTGCCTGTTCACCCGCAGGCTTGTCTGCGCCCTGCTCCGCTGCAAACCAGTTATAGACCTCCCACCACATGCCGGGTATCTCTGCTCCTTGACGCCACTGGCGGAGCTGAAGCAGCAGCATGCGGAGCGTCTGCTCAGGATGGCCGATGAAGTCCATATGGACAGCGTCGTCGTCATTGCCGCTCTGCGGGAAGCCGGAGAGGAATTGTTCATCCAACATATGCGGGAACATTCCCTGCAGCTGGCGGATGACCTCCGAAGGCAGCAGCGCCTTGCCCTCATCGTCAGCCACAGCATAGCTGATCCACAGCTTCCTGCTGGCCGTCGTAAGCGCATTGTAGATCAGGAAGCGCTCATCCAGCAGCTTCCGGGATGAGCCCGGCGCAAGCTCCATACCAGACTTCTCCAGCAGGAGGCGCTCCCCCTCGGAAAGAATTCCGTCTTCCTTGAACTGCGCCGGAACCACTCCTTCGTTGAAACCGAGCAGGAAGGCGTACTTCACCCCCGACACCCGGGTACGGTCCATCGTACCTACCAGCACCTGGTCAAGTGCGGGCGGCACGAGCCCCATCTTAAGCTCTGCCAGACCGGTCTCCAGCACCCCGGCGAACAGGCTGAATTCTATCCGTTCTTTGCCCATCATCTCAGCAATCTGGTCCAGCAGACCCAGAACAGCGCCCCAGAGCTGGCTATGCTCCCGTGCGGCCTCCGGACGGCCTTGCTTCAGAGACTCCGCTCCCATCCCTTCAAGCTTGCGTGCCGCTTCCGTATCCTCCAGCAGCAGATATACCGCCCGGCATAGCTCCAGGCCGCTGCGGCTGGCTTTGATTCTCTTCTCAAACGCCTGCAGCGGTCCTGTAATCGCACTCCGGCAGGCTTCCATTCTGGATAGCATGGCTTCATCTACAGCCTCACTTCCCTCCAGCGACAGGCGGGGAATC
The DNA here is from genome assembly GCF_038002365.1 of Paenibacillus sp. FSL P4-0338. Taxonomy (NCBI): domain Bacteria; kingdom Bacillati; phylum Bacillota; class Bacilli; order Caryophanales; family Paenibacillaceae; genus Paenibacillus; species Paenibacillus sp. FSL P4-0338. Next base: position 3,449,624 of record NZ_JBBOCG010000001.1, read on the forward strand.
CCCTTCCAGGATCGCCCGTCCGTCCAGCGGTAGCCGTGAATGCCGCAGGCCAGCACGTAATTCTCCAGCTCATCCATATGAGTGCGGGTAATGCTTCCGTCCAGCGGCAGCAGCAGCTCTGTCTTCACGCAGCGGAACACATCTTCATAACGCCAGCGGCGGCGGACGACATCCAGGGCGGAGCGGATGAATTCCACCAGCGGATGATGCAGCTCACTGAGCTTCTGGTCCAGGAAGAACGGAACGCCGAAGTCCTGAAATAACGGAGCAATCAGCGGCTCATAATCGGCCATATTGCGCATGAATACTACCATTTCCCCGTATTTGGCTCCCGATTCTCTGGCCAGGGCCTGCATCTCCCGCAGCACGCCCTCCACCTCGGTGCGGCCTGAAGCCGCAGCCCGGATGCTGATGGCTTCCTTCACCTGTTCAGCCGGTCCTGCCCAGGGATGCCGGCGCTGTAATCCGCGCTCCAGATGGGCGAGTACGGGAGCGTCCTTGAACCTTGGGAGGACGGGCGGAGCCAGCAGCTCATCCCATACGGTAAGTCCCATCTCCTCCGCTATTCCCCGCAGCTTAATATAAGTAACCACCGCCGGATGGAACAGATCCAGCTCATGCGGGGCAACGCCCGCCGGATAGATCCGGTCCACTGTGAGCGCAATAGTCATTGTGTCCGCGTACTGCATCAGCTCACGTAAGACGACAAATTCCTGGTTGCTGAAGCCGTGGAAGCCGTCCACCCAGATCTCGGCGCCGCGGATATAGGCAGAGTCCGCAATATGCTCAGCCAGTTCGGCCAGTCTATCCTCTTCATCTATATAGAGCTGTGACATCTCCTGGTCCAGCTCGCTGAAGACGAGATGCAGATCATCCAGCTTCCCGGCCAGAATAGGGCTGCCCAGCGTGGCATCCCGCATTCTGCCGATCTGCTCCTCCAGGTCTCCGGCTCCAAGACAGCAGCGCTTAAGCTCCGTGTGCAGACTGCTTAGCCGCTCTACAAATCCCGGCCGGTCCGAGGAAGCGCCGAACAGCTTCAGCTCCTCCTTGCGTTTGCTGATAATCTTGTAGATCAGCATCTTCTTGCCTTCTTCACTGATGGGCAGACTCGCGCTGCCGCCGGTCTCCTGCTTCACCCGGTAGGCAAGCCGCGAGAAGCTGAGCGTCTGGGCGCGCAGACTTCCCTTCACGCCGCCCGCCGCCAGCAGTCCCCGTTCCGCTCCGAACGATCCCTGTTCGGGAACAAGTATAATGATCGGGGCTCCCAGCGGCTCTGCCTTCAGCCTGGAGGATACCCGCTCCCATATTGTAGTCGTCTTGCCGCTGCCCGAGCGGCCGATGATGAAGTTAACCGTCATTTCAGCAGACTCCTTCCGTTGAACCCTGGCACTCTATGACACCAGAATCTATGAAACTTCTCGTCTCAATAGTATAGCATACCTCCACCACACGCTCCAGAACGTACGTTTGCCATTGTTTGCAAAATAAAAGACTCTCCCGGAGCCGCGCAAACGGCGGACGGAAAAGTCTGCATAAACTCATGTAAATTAGTTTCAAGGCTAACAACTAGACCCTTATTCCTTCCGCTCCGTCCAGCCCAGGGTGTCCGTACCGATTACGATCGTGCCGATCGCATCACCGTATACATAGGACAGCTCGACCCGCCGCCGCTCCGCATCCACCACGCAGGTGCTCACGTGCAGCGGACCGCTGCCGTCCGCCGCATCTTCGGGCAGACACAGCGTCAGAATTCCAGCCTTGCCGGCCCAGGCCGCCCGGCCCTCTACTACCGGAATCTCCGATTTGGAGCCGTAGACCTCCGATACCCAGCCCTGCTCCTTACTAACCGTGAACTGTTCATCCATCAGGCCGCTGGTCATCCAGCTCATATTCAGCTTCACTGTAGAGCCGGGATAGACCACGGTTACTGTAGGCTGTGCGGCTGCGACTTCGGGTTCTCTGGCTCCGGTCATTGCTTCTCCAGCCGCTCCGGCTTCGGAAGACAGCTCCAGCACCGCCTCCGGGTGCAGATGGAACCGCTGCTCCAGCTCATGTTCGCCATCCGCCTCCAGCCAGTCGGCAATCAGCAGCAGCGGCACCTCCACGCCCAGCAGCACCCAGCGCCGGTGCATGACCGGACCGGGAAGACGGATGTATCCGTCATGCGCGGCATCAATGAAATGGTAACGGCTGTTGCTCTCCCAGCGGAAGGTGCTGGCCTTAGCAACAGGCTCGCCCCATTGCTGGGTGGAGATATACGGCGTCTGATCCAACCCGCCTACGGTGATGGTGTTGTGCGCGCGGGTACTTTTGAAATAACGGCGCCACTCCCCTTCCTCGTAGGTGTACCGGCCGGTATCCGTGAAGAGCAATTGCCCTTTCCACATCCACTCCAGATTCAGCGCATCCGCATGACCGTGCGCTCCGCCCATCTCTGCGGCATCGAAGAACAGATACTGCTGCGGGTCCCGCATCACATAATATCCGGTCTGCACAAAAGCCACGCTGTTCACCGAAGGCGCAGACTCCGCCTGAAGCTGCACACACCGCTCATATGCCTCGGCTCCCAGCAGCCAGAGGCATTCTGCATTACCTGTGCCGCGTCCAATCAGCGCATCATCCTTCAGAATGGCACCCAGCAGTGTCAGCCGCTGCCGGCCGCTGCTGATCCAGTCGGAATCGCCGATCCCGGTGGACTGGTCATCCGGGCGGACCAGCGCTTCGGTGAACGCGGCCATCTTGCGGAGCTGTCCGCCGTACCAGGCAGAGAACGGGTGGCCGGACAAAGCGCCCAGCAGATAAGGCGTCCCGAACATCTCGATGGCCGCATCATGATAATGGGTGGTCAGCTCAATCTGAATCCCTTCCGGTCCGACCTGATGCAAAAGGCACAGCTCCAGGCGCTCCCCGGCCAGCTGCCGCCAATACGGTGCGCACGGATGCCCGTGATGGAAGACAGCAATCATGTATAGGCCCTGCATATGCATAATCGCATGATTGATCTCCGTGCTGCCGAGGTAACGGGTCAGGAATTCAGCATGTTCCGCAAGCCCCTCCAGCAGTTCGCTGCGGAAACATCCGTCCAGCAGCGGGCTGTCCTCCATATATTTATACGCAGAGATCCAGGACTGCACGCGCAGGCCGGTCTCCAGCAGACGCCATGGACCCGGCTTCTGGAAGAATACCGCCTCCTCATATGACGGGATCACAGGAACCGGGTTCTGCCCGCGCCAGCTGCGGAAATGCTGCATAAAGGCCGTAACGTATTCCGGCTTGCCATTCATCAGATAGGCCTTGCCCAGATCCAGCATATGCCAGTGGCGGTTGATGCCCCAGGTGAATTCGGGGTCGTTCGTAGGATTATGCAGCCAGTCCGCCACCGGCTTGCCCAGCGGAATCCAGCGGCTCAGATCGCCGGTATAAGGAATAATGAATTCATTGTCCACAGCATGTTCGGCAATCTGGACCGAGTTCTGCGCCTCGATGGGGAAATGGCGGGCATAATAAGCGGCAGCACTGCGCAGCTCAGGTGTACTCAGATAATAATCCTTCATTCCTGCTTCTCCAAGAAATCCTCACGGAACGGATTGAACACATCCAGAATCACGGAATCCTCCAGCGCCTTCACACCATGCGGAACATTATAGCCGGCATAGAAGCTGTCGCCCGCCTTCAGAATACGCTTCTCCTCCCCGACCTTGACCTCAAAGCTGCCCTTCACAATATAGCTGATCTGCTCATGCGCATCATGGGAATGAACCTCCCCGATGCCGCCTGCAGCGAAGGTAACCTCCACCATCATCATCGAGCCTCCCTTTGCAAGCAGGGTGCGGGACGAACTCTCATTCAGAACCGTCTTTGCGGCTTCGCTATTCTCTATAATCATTTCGGATCTGCCCCTCTCTATTGATAAAAAAAGCGGCCGAACCATCATGTATCGGCCGCCACCTGTAAGCTCTTATTCTTCGGTGGATAATTTCCCCTGCAGCTTCGATGCGTCAAAGCTTGGATCGGCTACAATATCCGTTGCGCCGGAGGCTCTTGCTTTCTCTAATGAAGCATTATACCGGGTATCCAGGTCTTTGATAATACTGTCCACATCGCCGCCGGTGAAGACGAATGCCGAGAACGCATCGCTCCATTTGCTGCCTTCCAGTGAACCTTCTGTAATGGTAAGCGGGTTCGCCGGGTAAATCGCGTCATAGCGCTTCGGCAGGAAGCCTTCAATGCCGGGAATGCTTGGTTTTTTGCCGGAGCTGATAACCGTAGGGATCAGCGAGATGCCGTAGCCTTTTTCATAATATTCGCTCTGCAGGCTGTCGCTGTACACATACTCCATCAACTTCCACGCTGCTTCCTTGTGCGTGCTGTCCGCACTGATGCCGATGTAGGAGCCGCCGATGATCTGCGATGCGCCCTTTATCGTTCCGTCCGTAGTCGGTACAGCAACGGCAGCCCAATTAGCGGTGGTCGGGAACTGGTCTTTGTAGACGCCGGGCTCTGCGGAGTGGTTAATGTACATGCCTATTTTGCCTTGGGCGAACTGCGCACGCAGCGGATCGATATCCAGGCTCTCTACGCCCGGCAGCATACTGCCGTCTTCGTTCATCTGACGCAGGGCCAGCGCAATATCCTTGTACATGCTGAAGTCGAATTGGCCGGTCTTGTAATTGTAGCCGTCAATACCGGTATTGTTGCTCGCGCCTGCTACAGTATTGGATGCACGCCAGAAGCCGCTTGAGCTCTTGAACGGGCTGGCGAAGCCGTATACGCCGTCCTTTTTGCCGGTTTCGGTAATCTTTTTGGCGGCAGCAACCATCTCGTCCAGTGTTTTCGGCGGATTCTCAATGCCGGCTTGCTTGAAGATATCTTTATTATAGATCAGTCTCCAGATCTGTCCGGTATTGGGCAGGGTATAGGTCTTGCCGTCAACGGTGTTCTTGTTCTCCAGCAGGCTGTCCTTGAAGGTCTCCTTCATCTCGCTGCTCATATAGTCATTGATCGGGGCCATGTAGCCTTTTTTGTAATAGGTCTGGAAGTCGTTGATCTGAAGCACATCAGGAGCCTGCTTACTGGCAAAAGCGATATCTACCGCCTGCGGATAGTTATCCCCCATCACAGTCATTTCCACTTCGATGTTATCCTTGTTCGTCTTGTTGAACTCATCAACCTTTGATTTCATGAAGTCGGCGTCGTGACGGTCGGGTGTCCAGTAGATAATTTTGGTTTTGCCGCCGCTTGCTGCTCCGTTGTCTCCCTTGGTGTCCGCCGGTTTGCTGTTACTTGCCGCGGGCTCCTTATTGCTGTCGGCAGCGCAGCCGGCCAGACTCAGTGCCAGCACTGTACTCATTGTTGCAACAACCCATTTTTTATCCATCGTTATGCCCCCTTGTGCTTGTCCTGACAGCCTGTAATCGGCTATCTGTTAACGTAATCATAATGGTTCCGCTTTCAGTGGGGTGAGGGACATTCTAACTTTGTAAGGGGGAAAAAATGCTTGTCCCTGTTCCTTCAGCTCCTGCTTATTTCAGGTATTTCTGCCGGAACGCTGTGGGCGTAAGTCCGCAGTATTTTTTGAACAGGCCGCTAAAATAAGGGCGGTCCTCATAGCCGAGCATCAGGGAAATCTCCTGTACCTGCGCCCCGGCAATCAGCAGCTCCTTCGCCCGCTCCATCCGTAGCTTGGTAATATACTGAATCAGCGTCATGCCGGTCTCCTTCTTGAAGGCGCCTGCGAAATAGCTCGGGCTCAGATGGACAGCCTGCGCGCAGCTGTTCAGGGTCAGATTCTCCTCCAGATGCAGCCGGATATACTCTCTGGCCCGGTTAATGGACTGTGTTACATCACGGAACTGCTTGCTATCGACGAATTCACAGCCCATGCTGGCGAAGTGATTGATATAGCTTTTCCAGCCGCCAAAGGTTAAAGAACGGTTCTCCTCCAGCGCCGTCAGGTCAGCCTCCAGCTGTATGCGCTCCTCCTCCGTGATTTCATCACAGAACGCGCGGTACATGGCAAAGGTCAGCCCGGACAACAGCCGGACCATCGACAGCGGGTCAGGATATCTGCCGGAGAGGGTCCATTGCCGGAAGATATCACCGATGATCTCATGGCAGCCTTCCTCATTGCCGGATTTGAGCGCGTACAACAGCTCCTTCACCTTCTCCTCAGGATAGTCCGGGGCTGCGCGGTTCTCCGGGTCAAGCTCCGTGAAGCGGAAGATACAATTCCCCTCACTGTAAAAGCGGTAGGCCAGCGCTTTGGCCGCATGCACGAAGGAGGCCCTGATCTCACGCGGTCCCCGTGCCGCTGTGCCAAGGCCGATCGAAACGGTATTCTTGCTGTATTTCTCCACATTCTCACGGCACAGCTCCAGCAGCGCTGCCGTATCCATGGCGTCCGGCGGATTAAAGATCGCGGCCAGCCGCTGTCTGCTCTCACGTAGTACAACGCCGCGCGTGTGCATTTTCAGCGTCTCGTCCAGGATGTTCTTGATCGCAAAGGGAATGATTTCACTGTCATCCAGATGCAGGGTGTACCCGTATTCCGTATAACAGTCCAGCTCAATAGCCATCACCAGCAGATTGCCGGCATCCAGGTCGATGCCCAGCTCCTGCCAGCGGCTGTCACTCAGGCTGATATGGGTCTCCTGGCGCAGCAGAGCGGTAAGATAATCCTGGCGCAGCTGCGAATGGCTGGCTACCATCTTCTGCTCCATTTGCTGTATCTGCTCTGCTCTCGTCCGCTCTTCTTGAATAGTCTGCTTCACCTTCAGCACAGCTTCCACAATCTCCGGCTGGGTGAACGGCTTCAGCAAATAGTTGGAGGCACCCAGCTTAATCGCCTCCTGCGCATAACTGAAATCCGAATACCCGCTGATGAATATAAATTTGGCCCGCAGCTTCGCTTCGGCAGCCCGTTTCATGAGTTCAAGACCGCTGAGCTTAGGCATACGGATATCGCTGATAACGATGTCGGGGTCCTTCTCCAGCAGCAGCTCCCAGCCCTGCTCGCCGTTGCCGGCGGTCCCTGCTACCTCGATTCCATGATCCGCCCACGGGATCGTTGAAGCAATTCCTTTGACGACAGTCTGAATATCATCCATTACGCACAGGGTCAATGGGTTCATGGCAGCCTCCTAGAGGATCGGTATGGTGACGGTTACAGTTGTAGCAATATCGGGAATGCTGCTGAAGGCAATCGATGCGGATTCACCGTAATGCAGGCTGAGCCTGCTTCGCAGGTTGGACAATGCATACCCCCTGCGCTCTGCTTCGGTGCCATTTACCGCATTCGCAAGCGCAGCGGCATCCATGCCGCAGCCGTTGTCCGTGACCCGCAGGATCAGGAATCCGGCAGAGCGGTAGATGCGGATCTCAATCCTGCCTAGCTCCGCTTTGTCGCGGAAGCCGTGCAGGATTGAATTTTCCACCAGCGGCTGAAGCAGAATCTTCAACATCCGGACGGACAGATAGGCATCATCCTCCACCTCAATCGTATAGGTGAACAGATTCTCATAGCACTTCTGCTGGAGCTGCAAATACTGCCGGACATGCTGGACCTCCTGCTGGAGGGTCGTAATATCGTTCCCGTTGTTCAGCCCCAGGCGGAACAGGAGCGACAAGGCCACAATCATCTCGCTGACATCGCTTTTCTCGCCATTCTCGCTTTTCCAGAAGATCGTATTCAGCGTATTGTATAAGAAATGAGGGTCCACCTGCGCCTGTAACGCCTTGACCTCCGACTTGCGCTTCTCCTGCTCCGAGGTCCGTACCTCCTGAATCAGAACCTGAATCTGGTCCAGCATCCGGTTGAACTTATGGCCGACGGCGCTCACCTCATCCTCATACCGGCTCTGAAACCGCACATCCAGGTCGTTATATTCCACCTCCACCATCAGACGCTGCAGCTTGTTGAGCGGCTTCAGCAGTGCAGAGGCGAGCAGGTTGGACAAGGCCAGCGCCACCAGGGTACAGATCAGCATAATCCAGAAGATCAGCCAACGGATCTGGTTCAGCGGTTTCAGCAGGTCTGCTTTGGACTGAATACTGACCATGACCCAGTCCTCATTCATCGACAGCGTGCTGTAATTGACGAGCAGCTCCTCGCCTTTGGCATTGATATAGTTGAAATCGCCTACCGTCCCTTGGTTGAAACGGCTGACGAAATTGTGCTCCGTATTGAACGCGTAGGTCTGCGTCTCCGGCCGGATGACCATCGATCCATCTTTTTGCAGCAAAAAGAGCTGAACCTGATTATTCATCAGATCCTGCTCCAGGATAGACCTCATCGCCTCCTCCTTCATGTTCACAACCATATAGACGTTCGGGAAATTATGATTGTCAATCACCGTAGGCTTCAGCAGCAGCGAGAGCACCCGGCCCTTCGACTGAAACAGCTCGCTCTGATGGGCCCCCAGCCACAGGGTATTCCAGCCCGGCCGCTCCAGATAGCTGCCATACTTCTCCATAAAGTTGGTCTTCCTGTCGGGGAAATCCTTAGTGGAGTAAAAATCGCCAATCGGCGTACTGAGATAGGTCGCATCGATCAGCGGCTCCACCAGCTTAAGCTGGTCAAAAGAAGTCTGCAGCAGCGACAGATTCTGATAATAATGAGAGGTATTATTGTTGCTGACATCCTTCATCGCCTGGCCGAAGCTCTCACCCAGCATAAGGGAATAGGAAGAGACAACGATATGCCGGAGGTGCTCGTCCATCACCTGAACGGATTTGTTCAGAATACCTTGCTTCAGCTCAAGTGCACTGCCCTGAATGCTGCGCTCCGCAAAGAGATACGAGCCGACCCCGGTTACACTGATGCAGAGAATGGCGAGGAAGATGTACAGCACCTGAATTCTTTTCTTCAAAGACTGCTTGTAGAAACCGAGTTTCATCCGTGAACCACTCCTTGCAACCCATTGTAACAACAGTGCGGGCGGAACACTACTCTTTCCGGGACTAACCTTTGACTGCGCCGAGCGTCACCTGCATGAAGGATTTGTTGGCGAACACATAGACCACCAGCAGCGGCAAAATGGACAGGCACGCGCCGGCCATCATCAGCTGTACCTCTGACGCCGCTCCGATTCCGTAGCGCAGATTCGCCAGCCCAACTGGAAGCGTCTGAAGCTTAGGATTGCTCATCGTGAAGACCAGCGGCAGAATATATTCATTCCATGACCCCTGGAACGCCCCCAGCCCGGCAACCGCCAGCGCAGGCCGCAGCATCGGCAGGATGATACGCAGGTAGACAGAGTAGAAGTTGCAGCCATCGATCATCGCCGCTTCGTCCAGGTCGCGCGGAATGCTCTGGAAGAAGCCGATTAAGATGAAATAACAGGTGGCATGGGCGCTGATCAGGATAATAATGACGCCCCAGAGCGTCTTGTTCAGGCCGAGCATCACCATCAGGTCAAATTGCGGACGCAGCACCACGGCGCCGATGGAGATGAACAGCGTTGAGGCCATGAGCAGGGAGTACGCTTTTTTGCCGATAAAAGAAACCCGGTTTACCGCATAGGCGGACATTGAAGCCACCAGCAAAGTGCCGACAGTGGTGACCACGCTTACAAATATACTGTTCAGCGTATAGCGGGAGAAGTTGGCGTTCTTCCACGCTTCCAGATAGTTCGAGAAATGCCAGCTTGACGGCCAAATGGTTGCACTGCCGGTCAGCTCCTGATTCGTCTTGAACGAGCCCAGCACGACCATGATGATCGGGAACAAGGCCAGCAGGGCGGCCGCAATCAGAAAGATCCAGAGCACAGCCTTGCCGAGTGAGCGGGTCAGCAGCGGGGAAATGTCGGAACGGGTATGAGTGTTATTCATTCTGCTCTCCTCCTGTCGGTTCTAGTACACATCGTTTAATTTCTTGGAGATCCGGAAGTAGACCAGCGTCACACCGCCCACAATGACCGCAGTGGTGAAGCCGACTGCGCTGCCGTAGCCGAGCTGCTGGATGGACTGTGCTTCCGCCGATACCGGGAATAGGAGCTTGAACAGGTACAGGTACATGACTTCTGTTTTGCCATACGGCCCGCCTTCGGTAAGCACCATGATGCTCTCATAGCCCTTCAGCGAGATGGTAATCGCCAGCATGATAATCATCTGCATCACCGGTCCCAGCAGCGGGATGGTCACATTCTTCAGCTTCTGGAATTCATTCGCCCCATCCAGCGAGGCCGCTTCATATAGATCATTCGGAATGCCTTGGAGTCCTGCGAGGAACAGCAGCATATAGTTACCAACCGCACCCCAGATAGCAATAATGATAGTGGTCATCATCGCATGGTCGGCGCTGAGCCAGCCAATCGGCTCGCTGATGATATGGAAGCGGATTAGCAGCTGATTCAAGATGCCGTTATAGGAGTTGAAAATGATGAAGAAGACAATCGCCATAACCGAGGCGCTGAAGATGGTAGGCAGATAATAAATCGCCCGCAGGAAGGAACGCCCCTTCATTTTGCGGTTCAGGATAATCGCCAGCAGCAGCGACATCGGAATCGTCACCACGAGCTTACCGAGTGCATAGATCCCGGTATTGCCGACAGAGGACCAGAACTGATGGTCGCGCAGCACCCGCCCGAAGTTATCGAGGCCGATAAATACAGGCGTCCCAAACCCTTGATAGTCATAGAACATATAACGCAAGGCCCATAGCAGAGGATAAATGCCGAACACCAGGGTCAGGAACAAGCTGGGAAATACGAAGACGTAGGCATGTATTTTTTTCTGTTTCATATAACGGCCCCCCTTAGAATCTGTACCTTGATTATAGAGGGAACGTCCCAGCTGCCGGGATAGGGAAATCAACTATTGAAAGGGGAGGATGTTACTGAGCTGGGGCAGGGGCGGATGGTGCGGCGATGGTCAATGGGATGGGCGGCAAGAGATAGGTGCGGCGTAGGCGGGAATCGGCGGTGTCACGGTTGGCACGGCAGGGGCGAGACTGGGCAGGGTGACACGGGTGGCACGGCGGGCGCGGGACTGGACGAGTGGCGGTGGCGGGACCGGGGCGGGTGGCGAGGGCGGGCGCGGGACTCGGGCTGATTTGTACTTAGGTGTATTTGGTACAACTACAAGCGGCTTAAATGACGCGTTAACAGGTTTAAGTGTAGTCTCTGCAATTAAAAATCCGGTTTTCACCTCCACAGACTCTCCGGGCTGTTTTTAATTGTACAGAATACAGCTATCGCAACTATTCTGGTTTTGGGCGGTCTTTTAACTGTACCAAATACATCAAAAAAGAGCCTCTATAAAAGAGACTCTTCCCGCATAACCGGCTGGCCCGCCGGTTCAGACACTTCTATTTGCTGCGTACCTCAAAGATGGCGAACTTCAGATAATGCCCCTCGTCCACCCCGAGAATCTGCGGATGATCCTTGCCTGCGGCCCGCCATTCGATCAGTCTCAGCACCTTGCCGGCATCCTTGGCTGCTTCCATGATCGTATCGAGGAACAGCTGCGGCTGCATGTGGTACGAACAGCTGGCCGTGACCAGATATCCGCCGTCATTCACCAGCTTCATGCCCTGCAGATTGATGTCCTTGTACCCGCGAACGGCACCTGCCACTGCGCTTTTGGTCTTGGCAAAAGCAGGAGGGTCCAGAATCACAACATCCCATGTGCGGCCGCCACCGGCGGTCATCGGCTTCGCGGTGTCCGCCTTGGCAGCCGGTTTGCTTGCGGTTTTCCCTTCTGCCGCTGCTCCGCCCGTAGCGCGCTCGGTGCGTTCCTCCTGACCCTTGACCTGATTGCGCAGGAAGGCAAATGCATCATCTACCACGAATTCCACCCGGTCACTGAATCCGTTGATCTCCACGTTGGCCTTTGCGCTCTCGATGGCATGCGCAGACACGTCAAGGCAGGTTACCTTCTTAGCGCCGTATTTGCAGGCATGCAGTGTGAAGCTTCCCGTATGCGCAAAGCATTCCAGCACAGTTGCACCATCCCAGTATGGGAAAGTGACAGGCTTGCCGCTTTTGTTGACCGGCAGCATCTGGAGTGAACCCTCCTCTGCTGCTACGTTCTGCAGTGTAATTCCGCTGCGCCCGCCCCAGCCCTTCATCAGCGGAGCAATCGATGCCCTGTTCTCCCGCTGATCGAAGAAGTAGCCGGTCTTCTGCCCCTCTTCAATATCGACGATCACCTTCAGCCCGTTCTCACTTACGGTAATGTGGCGCGGGCATTCGCCGTAGAGCACACCCGTGGTCTGTTCCAGTCCCTCCAGCTCACGCACACTGACATCGCTGCGCTCGTAGATGCCGCGCGGCGCCATCACCTGCACCAACGCCTCCACAATCTCGGAGCGGTGCTGATCCATAGCCAGTGTCAGCAGCTGCACCACAAGGACTTCACCGAAGCGGTCAATGATCAGCCCCGGCAGAAAATCCGCTTCCCCATAGACCAGACGATAAGCGTCCGCCCCCGGCAGGAAGCGTTCCCTGTGCCGCAGACAGTCCTCGAACCGCTGTGCAAAAAACGCCGTGTCCATCGCCGCCAGCTTGTGCTGCGACAGAATTCTCACCCGGATCTGCGAAGCCGGATTGTAATATCCCGTAGCCAGATAACGACCCTGATGAGTCAGAACATCTACCAGCCCGCCTGCTTGCGGATCTCCGTCTACAGATGCTACTTCACTGGCGAAGACCCATGGGTGGCCCTGTTCTACTCTTTTTTTACGGTTTCGTTCCAGAATTACTGATGCCAATACCTTCAACTCCCTATTCTTGTTGCCAGATTAATATACATGTCCTATGCCTGGCGTTCATATATTGGTACAACCCCCGTAAAATAACCCCACAAAGTGAGGCTTTAGCGTAGGTGATGACTCAGGTACTTTGCGGGGACCCCGAAACAATATAAATTCTGTTAAGTGGAAACGGCTATGCCATCCTCTCAAGGACGGTACCGTTCAGCGAGAAATAGAAGGATAAGTTATCGTTTGAAACCTATAATTTCTTATCTTTTCAAAAAGGAGCTTGTCCTTATGATCCGTGAACTGTTATTCCCTGTCCTCTACGGTCTTGTCATATTCCTCGCCGGCATGAAGGTGATGGAAGCCTCGCTGTCGCAGCTGGCCGGTCCGCTGCTGAAGCGCAGCCTGCACAAGGCTACCTCCACACCGGCCAAAGGCCTGATCGTCAGTGCCCTGCTGTCGGCGCTGCTGCAGAGCAGCACCGCTGTAACGGTGCTGACCATCGGCATGGTCAATGCCGGGCTGCTGACCTATGCCCGCACGCTTGGCATTATTCTCGGCAGCAACATCGGCACCTGCCTGACAACGGAGCTGATCAGCCTGCAGATCAGCACACTGGCCGCGCCGCTGCTGATCGCGGCGCTCTGCCTGTGGGCCGCCGCCGTGATGGCCGGCGAGCTGGCCCCTCAGTCCCGGCGGCTGCTTGAGGCCTGCCGCCGGATCTCGGGACCGCTGCAGTTCATCTGCCTCGCGGTCACCGGCTTCGCGCTCGTCCTGTGGGGCATCGCGGTCATGCAGTCCATCGGCCCTGCTCTGGAAGGCAGCGCCCTGTTCAGCTGGTTTCTCGGGCATGCCGCAACCAGCGCACTTTGGGGGCTGGCCGCCGGGGCTGTGCTGACGGCGATGGTGCACAGCAGCGCCGCAGTTATCGGCATGGCGATGGGCCTCGCTGCCAGCGGCGTGATGCCGCCTGCGCTTGGCATCGCCATCGTCCTCGGCGCGAATATCGGCACCTGCGTCACTGCCGTCATTGCCGCCATCGGCAGTACGCCTTCCGGCGTATTCGTCGCCTGGTCGCATGTGACACTGAATGTCGGCGGCGCCTTACTCTTTCTGCCCTTCATAGGGCCGCTGCAATCCCTGTCCGCCTGGATCGGCGGCGGACCTGCCGCCCAGCTTGCCCATGCCCAGACTATTTTCAACGTCGTCTGTTCGCTTGGTGTACTGCCGTTATGCTATCTGCGCGTCTGGTCCAGGCTGGAGCAGCGGCTGCAGTCCTAAGTCTTCCAAGAATCGTAATCGCAGTCCTCATTATACTTCAAATCCGCCGGACAGTACTAATCCAATCTGCAAGGGAAGTATAATCAACAAAGGCGAGATTCACGCAAACCATAGAAAAAAGACCTAGGGCACCTTCACCCCAGGTCTATATTTACATCAGCTTCTTAATCTTATCCAGCGGCAGTTCAACAGCCTTAGAGACCGCTTCGGGAGAAAATCCATTGAGCAGCAATTTACGGATGAGCTCCGCCTGACCTTCTGCTTTTCCTTCTGCTTTTCCTTCTGCTTTGCCTTCCTCAATACCTTCGGCTTTGCCCTCTTCATATCCCCAACGCTTCCAGGCTGGCATCAATTCCATAATGACTTCTCCCTCCTCCGGGTAATGATCGATTAATTCTCTTAGAATCTCCTCATCCTGTGTCCGGTCCGGCTTGAAATACAAATCCGCCACTGACATAATCAGCGCCAGCCGTCCCTGATCCAATCGTGTCCTGAGCTTGATGAACATTCGCAGGAATTCCCGCCGTACTTCTCTCGCTTCTCTTGTAGTATAACCCATCTTCGCTAATAACGCAGCAGCCACTGCATTATCTGAGTCGATGAAACGCCGCCAGTTCTGCTTACGCAGCTCCACCTTAAGGAACTGGAAGCGCAGAATGGAGTGCTCCGGAATAGACATCTCCAGCGTGTCCTGCTCTTCCCGGACCTCATCTGAGGTAAAGATCGCAATCGGAATAATCAGCTTATGGTCTTTGCGGTAGCGCTCGAATAGACGGCTGAAGTAAATAAACATTCTCTCGTGGAATACGGTATCCCTATATGATTGCGGTTCCAGGTGTATTAGGATATAACCGTCCAGTCCTTTGTAGCGGGTCTCAAGCAGCAAATCCAGTTCCCTCGCTTCCTCGCCGACAATATCCACGAGCAGTTCCTGCATCAGAAACCGGGTCTCACTATAGTCGAGCATGGCGTCCAGCTCAGGAAAAAATAGTTCAATGAATTCCTGAAAAAACGTCTCCAACAGCTTTTTGAAAGCTTCATCATGCGGTATAGAAATATGTTTCGCCTCCTGTTATAGGTTTGAGCTTGTTCTAGTGTGATTGTATTCCATTTATTTGGGATTGTATATAATAAAAGGAACATACATTCGTATTCAAATGTGATACCCCTACCGTGCGAATCCTAAATCTTACACATTCCCAGCCAAAACAAAAAACCTGCACACCGTCCACATGGACGAATGTACAGGTCTTATTGCGGCCGCTCAAACCGCCGGCAGCATTACACTACTTCACACTAACGGATACGGAGACTGTCTTGGTTCCCAGTTTTCCTTTAATAGATGCAGTACCTTTGCTCACTGCTGTAATCTGCCCGGCAGCATTCACCTTGGCGACAGCAGGTTTGGAGCTGGTCCAGACCATGCTTCCTGTGACAACTGCAGTGCGTCCGGTATCATACAGTGCGGTTACCACTACGTTTTTGCCTGCTCCCGGTGCAAGATTCAGCCGGTTCTCACTGACCGTAAGCTTCATCAGCTTGGGAACAACCGTAATCTTAACCGTCGCCTGAATGCCTTGGTAGGAACCGGTCAGGGTTGTAGTTCCCTCAGCCAGTGCTTTGACCGAAGTCCCGTTAATGGTGGCCACAGCAGGGTTCGAGGATTCCCAGTTCATTGCACTCGAGAAGTTGGCAGATTTACCGTTTGAAAAGTATCCGGTCGCCTTAATGGACTTGGAGGCCTTGATGTTCATTTCCAGCGTTGCCGGGTCCACTACCAGCTTCACGACCTTCTGTGCAATCGTCACCGGAAAACTAATTGTCTTATTGGAGTAGGTTCCCTTCAGGGTTGCCGTACCTTTGACCAGTCCCTTAATAGTCTTCACAGTGCTTGTCTGCTTAAGAACAGCATTGCTGCCGCTCAGCTCCCACTTAATGCTTCCTGATACGTCCAGCTCGTCGCCGTTCTCCAGTACAGCCTGGACAGCAGGCAGCTGCAACTCTTCACCAATGACTACACCCAGTGCTTCATCAGGCCCGATCAGGACCAACACTTTATTCTGAACCGTTACGTTAAACTGAACTGTCTTGGACCGGATGGCTGTAGCGGAAGCGGAGGTCACTTCGCCATTTTTGAGCTTACCGGTCAGGATAGCTGTGCCTGCCTTGCCGCCGACAAACTTTCCGTCCTTGATAGACACAATCTCTTCATTCGCAGAGGTCCACTCCATCTCATCGCTGATGTCGAGCTTGGTTCCGTCATACTTGGTTCCATTCACTTTCGGCAGGCTGACCGCATCCGCCGTGTATATTTCCTGCTCCGTCTTCTCCAAGCCCAGCTCAGTCAGGGTCGGATAGACGGTGATCTTGAAGCTTTTGCTGATTCCCAGATAGTTAGCCTTGATGATTGAGGTTCCTACTGCTTTACCCGTAACAGTGGCATAAGCGTTACCTGCATCTGCCGTATTGGCAGTTACCGTAGCATTCATCAGGTTATCTGAGGTCCAGACTGCGGACGCTGTTTCGTTCGAGGTTGAATTGATGGCATTACGCATTTCTGCGGTTACATTCAGACTCTCCCCCAGGAAAAGCGACTGGTCGCCGGCAGGCTTCAGCACAAGCGCTTCATATGGCGCACGCACATAGACATCCACCGACTGGGTGACACCCAGATAGCTTGCGGTGATGACCGTTTTACCCACACCCAGGATGGTAATCTCGCCGTCTTTAACAGTAGCTACGCTCTCGCTGGAGCTGCTCCATTCCACCTCATTGCCCAAGGTGATCTCCTGACTTGCCGAAGTGGCTTTGGTCTTGGCGGTCAGCTTGACCGGGTTGTCTCCGACCAGCATTTCCATTTCCTTGACGATGGTGTCTTTCTTGTCTTTCAATACAATAGCGGCATAAGGAAGCTCTACTACCGCTTTGATTGTTTCGGTTAATCCTTTGTACTTGGCGGTAATGGTAGCCTTACCTTCACCGACCAGTGTAACCTTGCCTGCAGCAATAGTCAGCACACCCGTATTCGAACTGCTCCATTCCGTGTCCTTCGTGACATCCTTCTCCGCAGTGGCCGAAGTTCCGCCGATGGCGGTTGCCGTAACAGACAGCAATTCCTCTTTGTCGCCTAATTTATAGCTGCCCTCTGTGCTGCGGGTCAATTTCAGTTCCTTGAAGGAATGGGTGACCGATACCTCTACAGAAGCTATCGCATTATTGTAGGTTGCTGTGATCATCGCCGTTCCTGCACTTACCGGTTTAAGCTGGCCGTTAAGTACCGTGACCACTTCCTGCTTAGAGGAGGTCCAGGTCGCGGCTGCCGTTACATCCCGTTTGGACGCGGAGCCCTCTACATTGGCATATACCTTAAGCTGCTTCGGTGACTGGCCCACGGTAAGCTCAACCTTGGCTGCACTGTCGAATTCAATGGAGATAGTGTCTCCAGCAGCAGCAAAGACGTTTACCGGAAAAGCGGCCACAACGAGCAATATCATAATGAGGAGCGTTTTTGTCATTTTCCTGTACACGGTCATCTGTTCTCTCCTTAGACGGTCTGATTATCGGTGGACTTTTTTCCCACTCTCTTCCACTATATCGACAAATCCGGCCCAAGTCTTTACCCCATTTTCCGTATTTCACGAATCCCGGGCAAATTCAGGACTATGTAACTATATAAAATGCCTCCGCCACTTTTCCCAATCTGTTTTTTTAAGTCCTATTTAAATAGCTAATCACGGGATAACGAAAAAAAGGATGTCTTCCTGCCGCCGAAGGCACAGAAGACATCCTGTAGCAGTCTGTCCGGTCAGGGGGTCGCCACTGCCCGGCTAACACTAACAAGCTCGCCCCGGCATTCATTCACGCCGGCTTCGGTTACCTTCACCTGGCACAGCTCGCCCTGCAGCGAATCGTCGCCGCCAAACAGCACCTGGAGATAGTTGTCGCTGAAGCCGTGCTGGACGCTCCGTCCAGCCGAGCCTTTCGCGGCCCGCTCCGGAATGACAGACAGTGTCTGGCCCACGAAGCGCTTGGCATAGGCCAATTGCATCTCTTCGGAGAGATCGATCAACTCCTGCACACGTGCATTTTTGATCTCCTCATCCACCTGATTGAGCATCCGCGCAGCCGGGGTTCCGGTCCGTTTGGAATACGGGAAGACATGCATCTCCGAATAGTTGACCGCCTTCATAAAGTCATAGCCTACCCGGAACATCTCATCCGTCTCACCAGGGAAGCCGACGATCACATCGGTTGTGATCCCCACATCCGGCATGGCCTGACGGATCAGCTGCATTTTGGCAAAATACTCTTCCGTGGTATACTTCCGGCGCATCGCCTTCAGCACCTCGTTATGACCCGCCTGGAGCGGAATATGCAGATGGCGGCACATCTTGGTGCTGCGGTTCAGCACCTCCAGCAGCTTCTCGTCAATCTGGCTCGCTTCAATGGAGCTGATGCGGACACGTTCCAGCCCGTCCACCTTATCCAGCTCCCAGAGCAGGTCAGAGAGACGGTAGTTCTCCAGATCATCCCCGTACCCGCCGGTATGGATGCCGGTAAGCACGAATTCCTTGTATCCGGCCTCCACCAGCTGATGCGCTTGGGCGACAATTGATTTCGGATCACGGCTGCGCGAGAGGCCGCGCGACCATGGAATGATGCAGAAGGTGCAGAAGTTGTTGCAGCCATCCTGAATCTTCATGAACGCCCGCGTCCGGTCAGCGAACCCGGGCACATCCATCTCCTCGAACTCGCGTGTCTTCATAATGTTGCGAACCGCATTGACCGGCTGGCGCGACTCCTGAATATTCTTTACATGCGTCATGATCTGCTCCCGGTCCTGGTTGCCGATCACCAGATCGACGCCGGGAATATCGAGAATCTCTCCCGGTGAGGTCTGCGCGTAGCAGCCGGTAACCGCTACGATAGCGTCAGGATTGCGGCGGACCGCCCGGCGGATCATCTGCCGGCTTTTTTTGTCGCCTGTATTGGTCACCGTACAGGTATTGATCAGATAGACATCGGCAGAACCCTCGAAATCTACCTGCTCGTATCCATCATTCTTAAAGAGCTGCCAGATGGCCTCGGTATCATAGAAATTGACTTTGCAGCCCAGTGTATAAAAAGCTACAGATGGCATGATTTAAGCTCCTCCCATTTCTCCGGATTCATATAAAATGCAGGCGGCGGCAACCATACCTGCGGTTTCACAGCGCAGAATACGCGGCCCCAGCCCGACAGAGACTGCTCCGGCCTCCTCAGCCAGCCGGCATTCCTCCATACTGAAGCCGCCCTCTGGCCCTACAACGATCAGCACCTTGGCCGCAGCCTCCTGCGGAAGCGATGCCAGCCATGGCGCGGCTGCGCTGCGAAGCTGGAGACCCTCTTCCTTCTCATAGCAGAAATAGACGGCATCATAGCCGCTGAAGCTCTGGAGCAGCTGCTTCCAGCTAAGCGGTGAATGCACCTGCGGAACAATATTCCGGTGCGCCTGTTCAGCAGCCTCCTTGCAGATTTTGCGCCAGCGCTCTACCCGCTTACTCTCCTTGCGCTCATCGTACTGCACGATGGTCCGCTCTGAGAGGAACGGCATGAAGGCTACAGCCCCGATCTCCGTGCATTTCTGAATGACTGTCTCCAGCTTGTCCCCTTTGGGCAGGCTCTGGGCGACGGTAATCTGGATGCGCGGCTCATGAGTCATGGCCAGAGGCTCCAGTATGCTCACGGTGACCAGGCCGATCTCAATTTCAGCGATCTCAGCCAGTGCTTCACGGGACACGCCGTCGCTGACGATCAGCTTATCCCCGGCCTTGCCGCGCATGACCTTGGCAATATGGCGGGCGTCTTCACCGTCAATGCTAACCTTGTCTTGTCCGAACTGTGCCGGAGTTACGAAATAACGCTGCATCTCTCATCCTCATCCTGTCCGTTATTCAGCGTAAAAGCGGCGTAGTCCCCGTCAAATCAGGTCCCGGCCGCCGCTTCACACGTATCATTCATCTACTTAATAATCACATTATATTCTACAACGTTTGCCATGCACTGAACAGTCCCTGTCCATACTGCTCTGCTCAGACCCCGAACATGCCCAGGAACAGCCGGACGAAATCATTGCCGGTCCTGCTAGCCCAGTAGCTAAGCGGTTCTATCGTATAGGCGCGCAGACCCGGAATAAAGATAATCAGCAGAAAAAGGAAAACCGTATACTGCTCATACTGCTGAAGTCTTCCCCGGATCGGACGCGGTGCGATATCTTCTACGATCCGGTAACCGTCCAGCGGCGGCAGCGGAATCAGGTTGAACACGAAGAGGAAGAAGTTGAAGTGGATGAACATCCCGAAGAACCAGTATAGTGCCTGAAGCACCTGGTCGTTCTTAATCGAATCCATTGTCCCTGTTCCCAGCAGAATCGCATAGATCAGCGCACCCAGAATACCCAGCAGCAGATTGCTGACTGGCCCGGCGGCCGAGACGATGACACCCATCAGGCGGGGACGGCGGAAGTTATCCCGGTTCACGGGAACCGGACGCGCCCAGCCGAAGCCCGCAATCAGCAGCAGAATGATACCGAAGAGATCAAAGTGCACCGCCGGATTCAAGGTCATACGGCCCAGCAGGCGCGCTGTAGGGTCCCCAAATTTATTGGCAAAATAAGCGTGGGCGAATTCATGCACCGTAAACGCAATAACAATCGTAATCAGAAAAAACGGAAGCTGCTGTAAAGGATATACTAAAAATTGATCCAGGGAACCCATGTCTACCTCTTTCCGGCTGTGAACGCCACCCAATCTTCTTCGCGGGTTACTTCTAAAATCTCGAAACCGGAAGACTTCAGTGCTTCCGCGACCAGCCCTTCTTTATCCTTATAAATCCCCGAGGTAATATAGATCCCCTCCGGCTGAAGCGCACGGTAGACATCGTCCGTGAACAGCACAATGATCTCGGCCAGAATATTCGCCACGACCACCCGGACCGGCAGAGTCACTCCCAGCCCGTCTGCCGCCGGGGCACCAACAGGAACGGCCTCTTGGTTAGCCGTATTGCTTGACCGGGCTGAAGGCCACATTTCTCCAGCTACGGTATCCGCCGCCCCCTCACCGCCCAGCAGCGAGAGCAGGTCACTCTCCTTCACGGTGACCGCTGACTCCAGCCGGTTCAGCGCCACATTCTCGCGGGCACTCTCCACGGCGACCGGGTCCAGATCCAGCGCCAGGACGGAGGCTGCACCGAGCAGCATTGCTCCGACAGAAAGGATGCCGGAGCCCGTACCTACATCGATGACCTCGTCACCGCTGACAATATGCTTCTCAAGGGCGCGAAGGCACAGCGCCGTTGTCGGATGCGTCCCGGTTCCGAAGGCCATACCGGGGTCAATCTCAATGATTTTCTCATCGGCAGAGGCCGGGGTATATTCTTCCCATGTCGGCTTAATGGTCAGCCGCCGGGAGACGCGCAGTGGCTTGAAGTACTGCTTCCAGGCATGAGCCCAATCATCCTCATCCACTGTCTTCCAGGAGATCTGTGCCAGCCCGGGGTCGATGCCGAACTCTCTCAGCTCTTCCACCCTTGGAGCCACCTCGGCCACAACCGCGTCCATGTCCACCGATTCCGCATAATATCCTTTAATAACCGCTTCCCCTTCAGGGATGTCATTGAGCGGTTCATCGTATAATTCACCGTAACGTGTATCCCGGGTTTTATTCAGCGTCCCGGATTCTTCAATAGAGACTCCGCCCGCTCCGGCCTCAACCAGCAGATTGGAGATCATCTCCTGTGCTTCCTCCGTTGTATGTACCGTCAATTCGTGCCATAGCATGGTAATGAATCCTCCTAAAAGTTTTGCGAGCATTACTGCACCCGACTTTTCTTCGCGCAAAACTCGCTTCGAAAGCATACACTTAGTTTGTAAGCGTTACTTCTCTCGATTCTGCTTCGAACAAACTTACTTCGGAAGCATAGACTTAAGTTTTGCGAGCATAATCTCCCTCCAAACGTATCTTAGCTAGTATAGCATTTCTTACCCGTTCAGCGCCAAACTGCCGTTCAACTCTCTATAGCAGCAGGGGGAGTCCGGCAAAAACAATCCAGCGCATGGTCATCCACCATCCCGGACGCCTGCATAAAAGCGTAACAGATCGTCGAGCCGACGAACTTCATCCCCTTGCGCTTGAGCGCCTTGCTCATCTGATCGGACTGAGGGGTCGTCGCGGGAACCTCGGCTCTGTTCTTCCAGTGATTCACCACCGGCGTCCCGCCGACGAAGCTCCACAAATAACCGGCAAAGCCGCCCTCTTCCTCGCGGCAGATCTGCTGATACACCTGTGCATTGGTAATCACGCCCTTAATCTTCAGACGGTTGCGGACAATTCCCGCATTTTGCATCAGCTCTTCGACTTTGTCCTCCCCATACAGCACGATCTTCTCCGGATCAAAGCCGTCAAAAGCCTCGCGGAAGCCCTCCCGCTTCTTCAGAACCGTATACCAGCTCAGCCCGGCCTGCATCCCCTCCAGCATCAGCAGCTCGAACAGCTTCAGGCCATCAACCAGCGGCTTGCCCCACTCTTCATCATGATAAGCTATGTATACCGGGTCCGTGTTCACCCAATCGCAGCGCTTTACATCCACCGTGCCTCTCTCCTCTGCCGTATGATCCTTCGGCTAAACATCAGCCGTATCTATTAACTGTATACGAAAAAAAGAGAAGAACACAAGGTTCTTCCCGTAAAATAATGTTGCTATTGTCCTTGCAGCTGTACCCGTGTCTCTTTGTCCGGTGCATTTGTTGTGTAATAGAACATATATATTGAAGCTTCTTTTCCCTTGAAATCCTTGTACTTATTAATACTATGGTTATTTCCGTCTCCTCTGAACTTAGTGGTTACAATGCTGCTGATGAGCCGGTCTTTGCCTTTACCGATGTAGGTCTGATTCACACCGCCAAAATTCGGATCATCACTCTTCGTCTCCACATAGAGGTCTGCCCCCTGCATATAATAGGTCCACTGCACCGGATACCCGCCGGTTTGCCGGATTAGTGTCTGCTTCTCGCCAGAGATGTTCTTTAATTCAAGCGGCGCCTTGTCATCCTCATGCACTGTAACTTTATATTTCCCCTCAAGCGTCATTGGTGTGTCTTTGGTAATCTCAAGATTTGCCGGCCGCTCGAAGCGCAGTGTCATCAGCTTACGGTCCTCAGAGCCTGTATACCATAATCCGCCATCCAGCTTCTGACCATTCACCTCAAGAGTATAATTAACATACGGCAAATCAGGGAACGGCTCCGTATTACTCCGCACAGCCACTCGGATCTGCGTCGGTGTTACCACCATCTGCTCAATCATGTTCAACGAGTCTCCGGCCTCCAGTGGCAGATTCAGGGCTGTCTTCATCGTCGCACCAGCCATTTGCTTCTTGCTCAGCTCGAAATCGAACGTCCACGGACCATCAATATTGCGTTCAAGCTTGGTGTAACTGAGTTTATACGTGGTTTCATCCTTCGGCACATCAGCAGGCTTGTAGTACTCAAGGGAAGTATATTCTCCGTTATCTCCCGGTTTGCCCATTACGCTTCCCTGAGATTTCTTAACAAGCTGCCCATCCCGGTACGCCATAATTTGCGGGGACGCCAGCCTTCTCGCTTCAGGATCGGAAAAAATAGTGTCTGTGGACAGCATCAGACGCTCATTCCCTTCCTTAAAGGGCTGCACGCCAAAGGACTCCAGTCCATCCCGGTTAACCGGGAAGCTCTGCCGCTCCGGCGAGTCCGTATCCAGCTTCAGGTCCACCTCCTGCTGGGAGTAGGACTGAATTCCTTTTGCGCTAAGGCTTACTTTGACTGTCTCCTGGTCCGGACTCCAGTCCGTCTCGAAATAACCGTTGTACCGCTGGTTCTTCTCATCCCACTGCTGATAGTTGGATTCCATGTCATTGCCGTTTCCTTTGGCATCCTTAAGGGACATTCCGTTCACATTCCACGTTCCGTTGCCCTTATCTCCACCGACATCCAGGCTGTACAGAATCACTGTCCGGTTCTCATCGGTGAGCGCCGTATGCAGCGTCAGGGTTACTCCATCCTTGGTGACCGTCTGGCCCAGCGGCTGGCCCAGGTTCTGGGACAGTGCAGCCTGAACACCGCTTCTATGGTTCAGCAGATTCCCCCAGTCATATTGCACAGCGGCATACACAGGAACAGCCACCAGTACTACGCTGAATGAGGCTGCGACAGTGATTTTTCGCCAGTTACGGTGGCGGACCGGGCTATTTGCTCCTGCACGGCTGCCGCCCTTGGAGGAAGCATATCCGGCCTGCTCCATCCGGCCCCACATTTGCTCGAAATCAGGGTAATTCAGCTCCTGATCCTCATTTAAGCGACGCTTTAACTGCGCTTCGGTTCTGTCCATATTCTTCGTCCTCCTTCGCTATGGGCTGAACGCCCGCTTCTTCGAGAATCCTCTTCATCATACGCAGTCCCTTGTGCTGTCTGGACTTCACGGTCCCCAGCGGGATGTCCAGCATCCGGCGGATGTCCTCCAGACTGAAATCATGCATATACCGCAGAGTCAGCACCACCCTGATCTTCGCCGGGAGCCGGGACATGTATCCCGCCCATTCCAGCTTCGTTTCCTTCTGCTCCACCAGCTTGTCTACCAGCGGCTGCGGATTCTCCCTGAACATATGGAGATGCGCCTTCAGCTTCTGCTGCAGGCTGTTCCTGCGCTTCAGATGATTCAGGCAGGTGTTGACGGTGATCTTCATAATCCAGGCCTTCAGATATTCAATGCCTTGCCACTCGCTGCGGAAGAGAGTGATGAATACCTCCTGACACAGATCCTCAGCATCGGCAGCATCATGCACCATATAATAGCAGGTGCGGTATACCTCCTTGTTGTAGGTCTGGAATAATTCCTTGTTATCCACTTAAGCATGGCCTCCCTTCTTGTTCGTTCTGCTTCTTATAACAAATCCGGGCGGTAAAAGGTTCATTTCTGCAGCATATCCAGCTCTATGTAATAAAAAAGCAGCATGTCCACCTGGTGTACACAGGCTACATACTGCTTACGATAGATTATACGGAATAAATGCTCAACTTCAGAGTAAGCACATCTTAGATAATGTTCATAACCTCGCGTGCCTGGTTGTCCAGCTCCTGCGCAGAGCTTGCGATCAGCGTGAACTCATTCAGAGCCACTTGAATCTGCTGCTGACTGAGCTGCACATTATCCTGCACCTGGTTCAGTCCAATGGATATTCTCCCGACCTCTTCTGTAATGGCCTGGACACTGTCCCGGACTTCGGTAATCTGATCCTGCACCATCGCGGACAGCTTTCTTACCTCTTTGGCCACCACATCGAATCCCCGGCCGAATTCTCCGGCATGTGCAGCCTCAATAGCTGCGTTCAGGGCAAGCAGATGGGTCTGGGAAGCAATATCACGGATGGTCTGCACTACGCCGCGGATCGCAGCCGCCTGCTTTTGCAGACTTAGCAGGGTTTCGGTATTCTCGCTCGACACCTCGGCAATCCTGTCAATACTCAGCAGCAGCTCCTGACTCCGCTCAATTCCTTTGTCCGCACGCTGATTAAGGCTATCCGCCATTCCCTGCATCAGCTCCACGACATGGCTCATGTTATTCTGTCTCTCCGTAATGTTGGTGGCCACCTTGGATACGCCGATGACATGGGTATCTGTCTCATCGAACACCGGCATATATGTAGCTTCCAGCCAGACCGAATTTCCCTCTGCGTCCATCCGTTCAATTTTGTCCTGGAAGCTCCGGCCAGCCATTAAATTCTGCCAGAACAACTCATAATCCGGACTGTTCACGAATGAAGGGAAGCACAGCTGGCTGTGCTGCATGCCGTACATATCCTCCGTTTTGTATTTCACTGACTGGGCAAAGAGCTCATTGACATAGGCGACACGACGGTCCAGGTCAAACCGGATCATGGCGAGATTCTTTTCCAAAGCTTTGACAACCAGTTCGTCTGTAACTGTCTGGTCTGCTAGATTTTCCATGTTGACTGCTCCCTATACATCTCAATTTTTAACTGATATGCGGACGATATTCTCTTATTTCTATATACTCCTATTAACGGCTGTTCAGGCTTTTTGGATGATATGTTTTTTTTAATTTCCTATCTTAATCCCCCATACGCTGTCCTTCCGGTATGCAGCCGCTTCTCGCAGCTCTGGAAGTCTAGTATCCTGCGGATAATGCCGCTCCAGATACAAGGCGAAGACCTGGCGCAGGCCGATCTCCTTGTCCAGCTTGTTGAATTCATTGGGGTGCTTTTCCATTTCGGCAATGGAAGCTTCCCAGCGTCCAAGATCTGCCGCCTCCGACTGCTCTGATTGGACCTTATCAGCGAGCATTCGTAACCCCCGGTAAGCTTGTTTCACTTTGGAGGAATAGACCTGTTTCTGGTTCAGAAAGGTTAAGAGTGCCACCAGCAGCGCCAGCCCCACCCACATTATCACTGTATCCACTTATGTATCCTCCCGGCTTCGCATATCACTCCATTATACACGCCACAACACAAAAATACCCCACTTACGCAGGGTATCGATAGCAACAATTCGCCTGTTCATCTCTTCTTGACTTTACTGAATTATTCCTTCTTCATGATCTCTCCCAGCTGCCGCTTGTCCGCCTCCCGGGAACGGTCCATGGCCTCTATATCATCCTGATCTGCTTCAGCCGCTGAGAATTCAACATCCTCGGCCTTCGCCTCATAGAGCATTTTCATTTTATCGGTTTTGGAAAAGATTTTCGAGTTCTCTCTGTCCATAGCTTGCCATCAGCCTCCAATGTATTATCTGATTCTTCAGCTTCAAATCATTCCGCCGGCTTCCTCAATCAGCGACATCGCCTGACCATGGACAGACGCATCGACAATAACCGTCAGCAGAATATTTCTGCCTGTCGGTCCGCCATCCCCGCCGTGGCTCATTCCGCTCCCGCTCGTATGCGCCGCAGCTAAGATACCCGTATGGTCACTGACTGCTGTCATCGAATCCATGCTTGCCAAATTGCCGGTAACCGGATTCACTCCCGGCTCCTGCCCGCTCCCCCCAAACCTGCTGAACCGGTCAATCGAAATCTCCTCTGCGCGCAGTGCCTGCAGCTTACGCGAGACCCCTTCCGCTTCTTCCGGGGTTTTGAAGTAGGCCAGTATACTTTTTTCAGACATCGGAATTCCCTGCTTTCTGCCTGGTATTCAGCGTTCAAGCTTACTTGGGTATTTTGGATTTCCGGACAGGAATTTATACATTTTCCATCTATATAAGATTTGAACTCGAAGCTTGGTCGTCGCTGCGGTGAACATTTGGACCTCCGGCCGCTGTTGTCTGCAGATTTCTTGATTTTATAATTTTTTGATGGTTGAAATCCGCAGACAAAGGCGGACGCTATCGCTCCTACAGTTCCAAATTCCCCCTCCGTTTCTTTTTGCTTTTCTTTAATTTTTTAGAGCTTCTTACTACCTAATTTCATGTCAGTATTTATGACGAAAATTGTTTATTGATCTGATATTTTGTAATTTTTTGTCTTTTTTCATTCTTTTTAAATTCACAATAATAAATATGTCATATAACTTTCCACTGAAATCGAAATAATTCTCAAAACCTTATAAATTTTGTGTGGATTTTACAAATAACCAGTGGTAAAATCTTCTTAATATTTTTCCTAGTAATCTTGACGGAAATAAACCGGATTAATAGAAAAGGAGAATCCGCCTACTGTCTGTAGCAGGAGAGATGTAAGCCAGAACCAACATCATATTGTGGAGGGGATTACATTTGGAGTGGACAAAATTACCTCGTAAACTATCATTACTAACTTTATCATTGGGTGTGGCTGCAAGTATGATTCCAGGCGCGGCATTCGCCGCCAGCAGCTTGAAGACCCCCGTATCAGGCAATCATCTTCCAGCCTTGATTCCAGCGAATCAGCCTTATATTTCTCCACAGATTAACACCAACTCCTCAAATCTTGTCCGGGTTATCGTTCAACTCAGCGGCCAGCCTGCTGCCGTCGGCAAATATGCTGCCAGACAAGGAATTACAGCGCTCGCCAATACAGCGACTGAAGCTGCGGTAAATAGACAGCAGGAAGAAGTATTGGATAAGGCTGAAGCCAAGAAGATTGACCTCACTGTCAATTACAAGTACGACACAATTCTGAACGGCTTTGAAGTCACCGTTCCGGCTAACAAAATCCCTGAGCTGGCGAAGATCTCCGGCGTGTCTTCCATTTATCCGAACAGCACCTGGTATGCTCTCCCTGATCAGACAGTAACCGAAGTGACTTACAGAAACGACAATGCTCCCCTGAAGCAGATTCATGCCGATTGGGCAGCCGACCACGGTTTCGACGGGACCGGACTGAAAGTCGGTGTAATCGACACCGGTGTTGACTACACGCATCCGGATATTGCTGCGGCTTATAAGGGCGGATATGACTCCTTCTATCAGGACAATGATCCCTATGAAGAAGTACCGCTGACTCCGGGGGAAGATAAAGAATATGGTGTAGGGTATGCAGGAACTTACCACGGTACGCATGTAGCCGGAACCATCATTGGTCAGTATGCAGCAACAGGCGATGTTGCTCAAAAGGGCGTAGCTCCGGGAGCAAAACTGTACGTCTATAAAGTATTGGGGCGCAATATTGATAAACCGGACACCTCCTCCGGATCTTCCGCTCAAGTCATTGATGGGATTGAACGTGCGGTGAAGGACAAAATGGATGTCATCAACCTGTCGCTCGGCTCCGATTCCGAGAAGGATGTCAACTCTCCGGATTCCATTGCGATTAATAATGCGGTTCTCTCTGGAGTGACTGCTGTCATTGCAAATGGGAATAACGGGGAAAATGGCCAATATTTCTCAATGGGTTCTCCAGCTGCTTCCCAATTGGCCATTTCAGTAGGTTCAGTGACCAGCCCTATTGACGCTTACTCCGGCGAATTCAAGGCGGAAATTGCAAACTCAGTAACTTCTGTTACTTACGATACCTACTTTCCATTCCATATGATGGCGTATGAGCTGGCAAATGATGATTTTGCCACTATCATTGGTACTAAACCAGTACGTGTTGTGTACGCTGATCTTGGAGCGAAAGAAGATTACCCTGCTGAAGACATCAGCGGTTCCATCGTATTGGTATCACGTGGTGAACTGGGCTTTGCAGATAAAATTGCGAATGCCAAAGAGCGTAAAGCTAGAGCAATCGTAATTTTCAACGGAAATGCCGAGGAAGTGGACGATGAGTTTCAAGCTATTCTAGACGAAGACTACAAAGATCGTAATGGTTTCATTGGCGTGAATCTAGGTAATAGTTACCAAAGTATACCTACATTTGACATCGAAGGCTCCAAGGGACGCAAGTTAGCCAGAGCAATTCTGGCAAATGGTGATAATCCAACATATTTCACCTTTGGTTCAGAATATAAACATGAAATGACAACTGGTGATACAATGAGTAATTTCTCATCGTTAGGACCGAACTTTGATGGTAATCTAAGCATCAAGCCGGACATTGTTGCTCCTGGTGACGGAGTCTTGTCTACATGGCCAGCTTATGGCAAAGGTCATCCGAAAACAGATTATTCCAAAGCATACAACCGTATTAGCGGCACCAGCATGGCTACACCTCATGTTGCAGGTTTGTCTTTGCTTATTAAACAAGCCCATCCGGACTATACACCATTCGATATCCGTGCGGCACTAGCCAATACCGCAGTAGGTCTAAAGGTTAACGGCCAACCACAAGATCTTTATCGTCAAGGTCCAGGACGCGCCAATGTAGAAGATGCAATTAACACTCCCGCACTGCTGCAGGCGTTTGAACCTATCTCCATTCTGGACAAGAACTTTGTGCCTCAGAACGTAATCAACTACAATCCATCCACAAGCTTTGGCACATTACTTCCAGGTTCTGAAGCTACGAAAGTCCTGCAATTGAAGAATATGAGTGATAGCACGCTCACCTATTCCGCTTCCGTAGAATGGAACTATGGTGATCCTAAGGTATCTGCGGCTCTCGACAAATCATCGGTAACTGCAGCCGCGAAAGGTGCCTCCACGTTCAACCTGAAGGTCACCGTTGCTGCTGATACTGAGCCACAAATGCTGCAAGGTAATATCGTACTGAAAGCAGACGGGCAGCCAACACTTCACTTGCCTTTTGCAATCAATGTAGATAAGACAACCGGACAACCTGATTGGGGCACAGGCATTCAGGAAGCTGCACTGAGCCAACCGATTGTCTACACTAATTCAAGTGCAGTATTGAACTACAAATTGAAGGCTGAAGATATTAACTACTATGAAGTTAATCTGATTGGGCTTGATGATATCAAGAAGGGCTCTTTCCAAGTATCCACGACCGGTGCGCCGGATAAGTTCTTCGAGCCTGGCAACTATAGTACGGTGATATCATCCACCTATCACCCATATGACCATAATGGTGATCCAATCCTGGATGCTAGCGGCAACCCGGCAGTTGCCAGCCTGACCGATGGGGTCTACAAGCTTGAGATTCTTGGAATCAAAGCCAAAGATAACACCAAGACTCCGATCAAAATTGATTATAATAAGGATTCTTACTACAGCACCTACACCTCATTCCGCTTTATTACTGTCTCTGGCAGTGGAAACAATGGTGGCGGCGGTGGTGGAGGTGGCGGCACAGTAGTAACGCCAACACCTGTAGTAGTTCCAGCTCCTGTGAAGTCCCTTGTTGAAGAAGGGGTTCAACAGGTAACGGTAACACCTCTAACTGCATCGAAGGATGGTGTAACGACAGTAACCGTCAGCGACAGCGATCTGAAGGCCGCTCTGGCCAAAGCAGCTGCTGCCAAGACAGCCGTTGTCATCTCCGTCAGCAGTATCGCTGATAAGTCTGCTGAACTGAGCCTGACCGCAGAGCAGTTGAAATTACTCGCAGGTATGCCAGCAGGCAGCACCGTTATTGTAAATATTGCCGGATCTGCTGTATCTCTGCCTGTATCCTTACTTGCGGCTTCCCCTGCGGGCCAGAGCTTGAAGCTAGTAATCAAGCAAGAGCCGGATGCAGCCGGCAAGCTGATTGCAGGTACTCCGGGTGCCAAGATCATTGGAACCCCGGTATCTTATGAAGCTTCATGGACTACAGCTACAGGCAGCACTTACTTGAATGTTCCAACCAACGTGTTCATCAAGCGCACCTTCACTGTACCAGGCAAGATTGAAT
Source organism: Paenibacillus sp. FSL P4-0338 (assembly GCF_038002365.1). Lineage (NCBI taxonomy): Bacteria > Bacillati > Bacillota > Bacilli > Caryophanales > Paenibacillaceae > Paenibacillus > Paenibacillus sp. FSL P4-0338. The sequence continues at coordinate 3,480,836 of NZ_JBBOCG010000001.1, forward strand.
CGAAGACTGCTGGTGTGCTGTTTGAAAAAGACGGATTGGTGACTCCGGTTGCTTCGGTCTTCACACCACAAGCCGATGGAACAACCCTTGTGACCGTAAGCCGTCCAGGCTTCTCCGTGTATGCAGCAGTCAGCAAACCGGCAGCAGCCTTCACAGACATCGCTAATTCCAAATCAGCTGTTGCCATCCAGACACTGGCTGACAAGCTGATTATCCAAGGAACTTCGGCAACTACTTTTGCACCGCAGAGCAACCTGACCCGCGCCGAGTTCACAGCCCTCTTGACCCGTGCACTGGGTCTGCGTACCGATGCCAGCGTAACCTTCTCCGATGTGAAATCAACGGACTGGTACGCTAAGGATGTCGCCGCAGCTTCCAAGGCCGGTCTGATTCTGGGTATCGGAGGCGGCAAGTTTGCACCTACGCAAAAAGTAACCCGCCAAGAGCTCGCTGTCATTCTGGACAGAGCAGTGAAACTGACAGGCACTGAGCTGAAGGCTGTTGCTAATCCTTCGTTCACAACTTACTCCGACAGCGCTAAGGTAGCCCCTTACGCCAAGGACAGTCTGCTAGCCCTGACCAAAGCCGGCGTCTTCGCCAGCGAATCAGGAATTGCCTTCAATCCAACAGCTCCGGCAACCCGTGAGACAGCAGCCGCTGCACTCTATGAATTGCTGAGCAAGAGCGGTTTGATTCAGTAGTAGACTAAACTTAAGAGGCTGTCCCAGTAGTCATTACTTGACTACTCGGGACAGCCTTTATTTGTTTGGTTAAGAACCGTTTGAGCACTTGAACAGACGCTGCTGACATAACCGTACACTACCTCTGATTGCATTTACTACATTAGATTCCCCTTTAATTCATCCTAATAGATATTCTGTTGTATTTTATACATTTGATTCTTTGATTTCCGCTTGAAAATGCACATTCGGAGAATTTTTACTGTATGATATACAACAGATTCTCTTTTTGGTGAATTTTAGAAGCTTTCTGTTGTTGCAAATACAATAGAATCATTAATACAATTAACAACCAACAAAAAACAGCGCCCCGCCTCCACTTGAACTGTGACCCGATTTGAGGACGGTTTAAAAGAAACACCCTAGAGCTAGCTCGCTAGGAGATGACTCCTGAATTCGTCAGGAGTCATCTTTTTTAATGTCCATTGGTATCGCTCGGAGTTATAGTAGGCAATATATTCCGAAACACGAGCCCTGACTTCCGTAAGATTCTGACAATCTCGAACGCTCATTTCATCTTTCATATGCCCAAAGAATGACTCCATCGATGCATTATCCCAACAGTTCCCTTTACGGGACATGGACTGTTGAAAACCTGCCTGCTCAATGAGAAGACGAGTTTTAGGATGCGTGTAGTGCATGCCCTGATCGGAGTGGAAAATGGCTTCTGGATGAAGGTTTCCATCCAGCCGTTCCAGCAGGCGCCGAATCGTCTTTTCAACGAGTGGTAACTCTAGTGTCCCTGCTACACAGTCGGCAAGAATTTGTCTCGTTGCTCCATCTTTTATGCACGAAAGATAAGCCCACTGTCCGTTTCCGTACCGCAGATACGTGATATCGGTTAGAAAGACTTTCTCCGGCTCGTTCTGGTCAAATTGGCGTTTCAGTAAGTTTGCACAGGTCTGATGCTCCTGCGTAGCCTTTGCCATCTTACGGTACGGGTTAGCTTGCCGTATGGCCGCGACAAGGTTAAACTTACGCATTAATCGGCGAATCTTCTTGTGGTTCATGGTGACCCCGCTGAGGTGCTCCAAACGCATCTTAATCACCAAAGCGCCAGCTCTTCCTTGTAATGCGTCGAAGTGTTGCTTAATAAGAACAAGGTCACGTTCGTCGTCGGCTGTACGAAGTTGGCGTCTTTGCTCGGAGCCCAGCCATCTGTAATAGCCACTGGTGCTCACGGCGGCGACTTCACAGAAATAACGCGTCATGCGGCTGAGTCCATGGGCTCTCAGGGTGTAATAAATGATCTCGTAGCGCTCCGAAGGTGTTAAGGTCTTCCTTTGTTCCGTTCGAGCGCTTCGAGCTTTTTTAGAAAGTCGACCTCAGCTTCTAGTAATTTGATCTTCGCCTTTGCGCGCTTCAGTTCTTCGTCAGCAGACAAGGGACTTGCAGGCTTTCGCCCAGCGCTGCCTTTGCCACGCCGTTCTTCCAGTAGTCCCAGTTCACCATATTTAGCAAAGCTATCTCTCCAGCGTTTCAAACTATGCTTTGGTTTTTTAGAACCGATGAGATCCAGGTCAAAGCCCGCCCTAAGAAATATTTCTGACGGGGGTGTCCCCTCGTTGTAGGCCTTCACTGCCGCCAACTTAAACTCAGCAGTATACGAAATATTCGTCTCGGATACTCGCTGAACATTTGGATTCTTCTCTAATCTTCTGATGATATCTTCCGTAAATAGGGTTCGATTTAAGTTTCCCACAGCCTTATCCCGCTCCTTTTCCAATATTCTGATTAAAACACAAAAGACCCACAAGATGGTCACTTTTTTCAAAGTGTCTTTCTTGTGGGTCACAGTTCAACTAATGGAGATGGGGCGTTATTTTACAAGCTCTTCCATTCATATTTCACATTACCTAAAAGTTCAGTCTCCCCGGAACGCCCGCTTCACGCGGTCGAAGAAAGACTGCTCCTGCTCATGCGTGTTCTCTCCGTTGTGGGAGGCGAACTGGCGGAGCAGGTCCTTCTGCTCATCGCTGAGCTTGCTAGGCGTAACGACGATAACGCGGACATGCTGATCACCGACGCCGTTGCCGCGAAGGTGCGGAACCCCTTTGCCTTTGAGGCGGAAGAAGGTGCCGGTCTGGGTGCCTGCCGGGATCTTGAGCTTCACCTTCTCGGTCAGCGTTGGGATCTCAATCTCGTCACCAAGCGCAGCCTGAGCGAACGTCAAGGGAACCTCGCACATAATATCGTTGTTCTCGCGCTCGAAGAAATCATGATTCTTCACACGGATTACAATGTACAGATCTCCGGCCGGGCCGCCGCGTGTGCCGCCTTCGCCTTCACCGGTCATGCGCAGCTGTGCGCCGTCATCGACACCGGCAGGGATACGCACATGGATCTTGCGCTGTCTCTTCACCTTACCCTGGCCTGCGCAGGTGGTGCATTTTTCTTTAATGATTTTGCCTGTGCCGCTGCAATGGGAGCAGGGACGGCGGTTACGCATCTGTCCAAGCGGTGTATTCTGTACGAATTCCTGCTGCCCGCTGCCATGGCAGACGGAACAGGTCTCAGGCTTCGTACCGGGCTTGGCTCCGGAGCCAAAGCAGGTATCGCAGGTCTCCGTGCGCGGAATGGTAATATCGGTCTCTTTGCCGAACACCGCTTCCTTGAACTCAATGGTCATCGTATACTGCAAGTCGCCGCCGCGCTGTGGTGCATTCGGATCACGCCGTCCACCGCCGCCGCCGAAGAACATATCGAAGATATCACCAAGACCGCCGAAATCTCCGCCACCGCCGCCAAAGCCGCCGCCCATTCCCTGATTAGGGTCAATATGCCCATATTGGTCATACCGCGCCCGTTGTTGCCCGTCACTCAGGACATCGTAGGCTTCTTTAACCTCTTTGAACTTAGCCTCAGCATCACTGGCCTTATTCACATCGGGATGGTATTGGCGCGCAAGCTTGCGGTAAGCCTTCTTCACTTCGTCTTCTGAAGCATCTCTTCCGAGGCCCAGAACCTCATAATAATCACGTTTATCTGCCACTGCTTTCACCTCCGTACATCGTTAATTTCCCCTATATACATGGTAAAAGGAAAGCCAAAACACGGGATGCCCCGGTCTTGACCTTCCCTCTCACCACATTAGAACTTATCGTCTAAGGTTACCCTTGATTCTTCTCATCGTCAACCACTTCGTAATCCGCATCTACCACATTATCCTTCTTGGCATTGCCTTCAGAAGCATCCTGACCCGCTTCAGCACCCTGCTGTTCCTGTGCAGCCTGCTCATACAGCTTCACGGACAACTGCTGTACAATCTCATTCAGCGCCTCTGTAGCGGCAGTAATTTCTTCCAGGTTGTCGGTTTCAAGTGCAGCCTTCACCTTATCCTTGGCTTCATTGGCTTTGTCGATCTCGGAAGCATCGACCTTGTCGCCCAGATCCTTGATTACTTTATCTGTGGAGTATACGAGCTGGTCAGCACCGTTCTTGGCTTCAACCAGTTCTTTACGCTTGCGGTCTTCCTCAGCGTGCAGCTCAGCATCCTTCATCATCTGTTCCACTTCTGCGTCACTCAGACCGCTGGAAGAAGTAATGGTGATCTTCTGGCTCTTGTTGGTACCTTTATCTGTAGCAGAGACATTAACGATACCGTTGGCATCGATGTCGAAGGTAACTTCGATCTGCGGTACGCCGCGCGGTGCCGGTGGAATCTCGTTCAGCATGAAGCGTCCCAGCGTCTTGTTGCCGTTCGCCATCTCGCGTTCACCCTGCAATACGTGGATTTCCACGCTAGGCTGGCTGTCTGCGAAGGTCGAGAACACCTGCGATTTGCTTGTAGGGATCGTAGTGTTGCGCTCAATCATCTTCGTGAACACGCCGCCTGCAGTTTCAATACCGAGGGACAGCGGAGTTACGTCGAGCAAGACTACGTCTTTTACATCACCAGTCAGTACGCCCGCTTGAACAGCAGCACCCAGGGCTACTACTTCATCCGGGTTAACACCTTTGTGCGGATCTTTGCCTGTAAGCTTCTTAATCGCATCCTGTACGGCAGGAATACGAGTCGATCCGCCGACCAGTACGATTCTGTTCAGGTCCGCAGGCGTCATACCAGCATCCTTCAGCGCTTGACGGGTAGGTCCCAGTGTGCGCTCAACCAGACTTGCAGTCAATTCGTCGAACTTGGCACGGGTCAGGTTGATCTCCAAGTGCTGAGGCACTCCGTCAACTACCGTGATGAACGGAAGCGATACTGTAGTTGTGAGTACGCCGGACAGCTCTTTCTTCGCTTTTTCCGCAGCATCTTTCAGACGTTGAACCGCCGCTTTGTCCTTGCTCAGATCAATGCCTTGCTCTTTCTTGAATTCAGCTACGAGATAATCCATAACCAGTTGGTCAAAATCATCTCCGCCCAGACGGTTGTCACCGCTGGTGGCCTTTACTTCAAAGAAGCCGTCGCCCAGCTCAAGGATGGATACGTCGAAAGTACCGCCGCCAAGGTCATAGACCAGGATGGTGTGATCTTCGGATTTCTCCAGACCGTAAGCAAGAGCAGCTGCTGTTGGCTCATTGACGATACGCAGCACTTCAAGGCCGGCAATTTTACCTGCATCCTTGGTAGCCTGACGCTGGCTGTCATTGAAATAAGCAGGAACTGTAATAACCGCTTGGGTTACCGTCTGGCCCAGATAAGCTTCAGCATCGGATTTCAGCTTCTGAAGAATCATTGCCGAGATTTCCTGTGCAGAATAGTCCTTGCCGTCAATGCTTTCTTTGTGGCCTGTACCCATGTGGCGTTTGATCGAAGCGATCGTACGGTCCGGGTTCGTAATGGCCTGGCGTTTTGCCGTTTCACCGACGATGCGCTCGCCGTCTTTCTTGAAGCCTACAACCGATGGGGTTGTACGCGCGCCTTCCGGATTCGGGATAACGACGGCTTCGCCGCCTTCCATAACCGCAACGCAAGAGTTCGTGGTTCCTAAGTCAATACCGATAACTTTACTCACTGTAATGTGCCTCCTCAGAAATAATGTGAAGCCCGGGGCTTCATCCATTTATATTATTGTGGAAATTAATTTCACAAGCTCTACCCGCTTATCTTATATAGAACAGAACTACATGCTGACTTTGACCATGGCCGGACGAAGAACCTTATCCTTCAGGAGATAGCCCTTCTGGACCTCCTCCGTCACGATGCCTTCCTCGTGCTCCTCGCTCTCCACCTGCATGATCGCCTGATGATATTCAGGGTTAAAAGGCTGTCCTACCACTTCCATAGCTGTAAGCCCTTCAGACTTAAGGACTCCCTCCAGCTGACGGAAAATCATATTCACGCCTTTGATGAACGCTTCAGCGTCTGCACCTGCTGCAGGTGTCGCCAGTGCGCGTTCGAAGTTATCCATTACCGGAAGCAGTTCGGTTACAAGCTTAGACGTTGCGTACTGTGCCAGCTCTTCCTTTTCTTTCTGGGTCCGGCGGCGGAAGTTATCGAAATCAGCCTGCACACGCAAGGTGCGCGCCTGATGCTCATCTGCCAGCTCCTGCAGCTTTCTGTATTCCTCATTGCCTGAAGCCGCCTCGCCGGCCTCTTCAGCCGTGAATGAACCGCTATCTGCTGTGGTATCAGCCTCTTCAGTCGCGTGATTCTCATTCACCGAGGGATCATTCTTCTCATTCATTTCCTGAACCTCTTCCTCTTTCAAGTTGTCTTCACCTCCTTAATATCATTCACATGGACTAGTATACTCTGTTCACTTATACCAGTGTGCCAGCATCGCTGTCAAATCCCGGGACAAAATCCCCAGAATACCCATTACACGTGCGTACTCCATACGGGTAGGACCCAGGATACCGATGCTCCCCAGCGGCTTGCCGTCCAGGGAATAGGTGGCGGTAATCAGACTGCAGTTGGCAAAAGCCTCATGCTTATTCTCTGTACCGATACGCACCTGCATTCCTGCTCCGCTGCTGGCCGGGGTGAGCATTTTGAGCAGCGTGGGCGTCTCCTCCAGCAGATCGAGAATCGTCTTCACCTTGTCGACGTCCTTGAACTCCGGCTGGGTCAGCATATTCGTGGCTCCGCTTAAGTAAATCCGCTGATCTTGGTCGCTCTCAAGCGCCTTATCCAGCACCTGCATTAATTCTTCATAATGGGAGATGTGGCGCTGCATTTCTTCGCCCAGCTCGGAATAGAGCTGACTCTTCAGCTTGTAGAGCGGTACATTGACCAGCTTGCTATTCAGCAGATTCACGACCTTCTCCATCTCGGACACAGATATCTCCGGAGGAAGACTCACGGTTCGGTTCTCTACCTGCCCTGTGCTGGTAACGATAATCGCCACAGCGGTCTTGTCATCGAGCGGAAGCAGCTGGAAATGGCGCAATGAAGTATGAAAAACTTCCGGTCCCAACAGGATGGAAGTATAATTCGTCATATTGGACAGGACCATTGCCGCATGTTGGATAACCTGCTCTGTAGCATTCAGCTTCTCGGCGAAAAAAGCGCGGATCGTGCCCAGTTCGGCCGTTTCGGCGGAATTCCACGGTACCAGATGATCCACATAATAGCGGTAGCCCTTATGGGACGGGATTCTCCCTGCCGACGTATGAGGTTGCTCCAGATAACCCAGATCCTCCAGATCGGCCATTTCGTTGCGGATCGTGGCTGGACTGTAGCCCACATCCCCGCGTTTCGAGATACTGCGTGAGCCCACCGGCTCAGCAGAAGAAATATAGTCATCGACAATGGCATTCAGTATCATTCTCTGGCGTTCAGTTAACATGTCATTCCCTCCTACCCGGCTGTGGCTCCGATTCGTTAGCACTCTAGTGAGATGAGTGCTAACCACTAATACAAAAATACCAAACTGACCTCGGCATTGTCAAGTGAGTTCAGCAACTTGATTGCGCCTATTTTAGACAAAGCAAGATTTTGGATATTTCACCGCAACCATTTCCCTGACGATGCCGTCCAATACTCAGGGAGTGATAAAAATGCGTTTAAAGAAAACTACATTATGGGCTATAATCGCAGGCCTCTTAACTGCACTGGCACTTACGGGCTGTACCGGTAAAATCTTACCGGTCGAGTGCATCGATGTGGATGCGAATTATGTATCCCTCCTGCAATGGGACGGAGTCATGTACTACGATAATACCAATCCTAACCCCGCCCCACTGGACAAAGGCAAGGAGATCGGCAAAATCACCTACAGCAAATCCGAACAGAAGTGTCCGCGCGCTGAGCTGCAGGATGGAGATGCGACAAATCTTAAGACAGGCACACTGCTCTACGAGGTAGAGGGCTATAAGACATCGGCGCGACTCTGGGCGGGGGACCGGCTATATCTGGCGTCCAGCAATCCGGCAGCCAGAACCCTTAACGATCTGCTGGATATCGAGGGCAAAATACAAACTGTCCGTTTTGTGAGCGGCAATGACGGTTCTGACCTGATGGACTTCACCCCGGAGGCCAACGCCGTATTCATCCGTGAATTCCCCAAGCTAACATACCTCCCGTTCGAGGAGCTGTCCAAGCAGACCAAGAGCTGGGTGGGGGACAAATACTGGATGGAGATTGAGATGACGGACGGGTCCAGCGTTAGAGTTACTTATAATACGATGTTCCCTTCGTTTCACCCTTCTGCGTATGCCACGCCGAAGCTTGCGGAACTTGTAGAGCAGCAGCGCAAGCTTATCTATGCACAATAATACGGAAGCTGTATTAAAAAACCACTGTCACCCTGAAGCATCAGCTTCCCGGGAGAACAGTGGTTTCTTATTATATAGTTTACCGTGGGGCTATGGCCCGCCGGATTAGTCCAGTCTCTTCAGCACGGCGATCTCATCGCAGGCATGCTGCTTCTTGCAGTTCACACAATCGGTCCAGACCTTCTCGGGGAAAATCTCCTTCTGCACCACATCAAAGCCATTACGGAGGAAGAAGTCCACAGCATAGGTCAGCGCCATAATCTTCGGGATTCGCTGGCGTCTGGCTTCTTCAACCAGCTTCTCCAGGATCATCGAGCCCACGCCCTTGCCCTTGCCTTCATCACGCAGCCCGATGGAACGTACCTCAACAAGGTCACTACCGAGCCGGAACAAGGAACCGCAGCCGACAAACTTGCCGCCAATCTCGGCAATTACGAACTGGTCGATCTGGCGGGTCAGTGCTTGCCTTGAACGGGGCAGCATAATCCCCTGCCTGGCATACTCCTCTATCATCAGATACAGCGGCTCTACATCCTCCACCGTAGCATTTCTGCATATCACTTGCTGCTCTCCCGCTGGAGAAGCCTTTTGGAAATGATCCGTTTTGACAAGCACCTTGACTCACCCCTTGTTGTTAATATGAATAAATATACAACACAGTGAATTACAATTCAAGGGGTATTTCAAAATTAAACCTCTGTCAAAGCACCGACAAATTCCCCGAAAACATCGTTGCCAAACAGGATTCCCTGCTTGCTCAGGCAATAGTTGTCCCCGGACTGCTCCAGCAGCCCGGCCTTCAACATTTTATGCAGCGGCCTTGCAAAAACAGCCTCCAGCGGCTTTCCGAATTGCGAACGGAACGCCTTATCCGATACTCCTTCGCGCATCCGCAGGCCGACCATCATGAAATCCTCCATCGCCTCCTGCTCGGAGATCTCAAAGCTGTCCAGACGCGGCAGCCCGCTGCGCGAAGCCTCGTTATACGGGTTCACGCCCTTGATATTCATGTGCCGCTGCCGGCCCACATATCCATGCGCCCCTGCGCCCAGTCCGTAATAATCCTCGTTGCGCCAGTACGTGATATTGTGGCGGCTCTCCAGCCCCGGCTTGGCAAAATTACTAATCTCATACTGCGTATACCCTGCGGCCTCCATAGTAGACATAAGCAGCAAATACATCGCCAGCTCATCCTCTTCATTCGGCAGCGGAAGCTTGTTCTTGTTGAACAGGGTGTGGAACAGCGTATTCTCCTCCACCTTCAGGCTGTAGATGGAATAATGGGGAAGATCCAGCGCCAGCGCCTTGTCAATGCTCTCTCTGAGCATATCCACCGTCTGGTTCGGCAGGCCGAACATCAGATCCAGCGACAGGTTATCCAGCCCGACCGCACGGGCATTCTCCAGACTGCGGTATACGTCGTTCACATCATGAATCCGGCCGATTCCGCTCAGCAGTTCATTCTGAAACGCCTGCACCCCGAAGCTGACACGGTTGACGCCGCCTTCCTTCATGACTCTGAGCTTGTCGATATCGGTTGTGCCGGGGTTAGCCTCCATTGAGAATTCAATGTGCTCATCCCACTGCGGGAAATGCCTGCGGACCGATTCCAGGAAATAAGCCATCTCATCAGGCTTGAGTACAGTAGGCGTACCCCCGCCGACAAAAATCGTCTTGATCACACCCGGAGGCGTGTGTTGCACGGTCAGTTCCATCTCACGGTCAAGCGCATGGAGGTAGTCCATCACCGGCTGGTCCTTCAGCACATAAGAATTGAAATCACAATAGAAGCATTTATTGGTGCAGAACGGGATGTGAATATATACGGCCTCAGGGGGACGGCCATGGTGTGCAGTGTTCTTAGCTGTGTTCATTAGCTGTCTCCTTTGTTCTATTAATATACAGGCCTGCCACAGCACCTGCTGCTGAAAAGCAAGAAGAAACGGCTGCACCGCCCTGCGTAGGACGGCACCCGTTTCTGCGATAAACCGAAAGCTCCGGAAGAGCTTATATGCTGCTACTCAATCTGAAGCACGGCCATGAACGCTTCCTGCGGCACCTCGACGCTGCCGACCTGCTTCATGCGCTTCTTGCCTTCCTTCTGCTTCTCCAGCAGCTTCCGCTTACGCGAGATATCGCCGCCGTAGCATTTGGCTAATACGTTCTTACGCATGGCCTTAACGGTCTCACGCGCAACCACCTTCGTGCCGACGGATGCCTGAATTGGCACCTCGAACATCTGGCGCGGGATAATGCCGCGCAGCTTCTCACAGATGACCCGGCCGCGGTTGTAGGCGCGGTCGCGGTGAACGATGAAGGACAGTGCATCGACCTGCTCATTGTTCAGCAGGATATCCATCTTCACGAGATTGGACTGGCGGTAACCGGAGATCTCGTAATCGTAGGATGCATAACCCTTCGTGCCGGATTTCAGTTGGTCGAAGAAGTCGTAGACGATCTCGGATAACGGAATCTCGTACGTAATGGTTACACGGTTGCTGTCCAGATACTCCATGTTGACGAATTCACCGCGTTTGTTCTGGCACAGCTCCATCACGGTACCCACGAAGTCGTTAGGCACAATAATTCCCGCTTTGACATACGGCTCTTCGATGAAGTCAATCGTCCCGATCTCCGGATAGTGCGACGGATTGTCGATCTGGATGGTCTCCCCGTTAGTCAGCTTAATACGGTAAATAACGCTCGGCGCGGTAGTAATCAGCGGCAGATTGAACTCGCGTTCGATCCGCTCCTGAATAATCTCCATATGCAGCAGTCCCAGGAAGCCGCAGCGGAAGCCAAAGCCCAGGGCGCTGGAGCTCTCTGGCTCGAAGCTCAGGGAAGCATCGTTCAGCTGCAGTTTCTCCAGCGCTTCACGGAGATCATTATAATCGGAAGTCTCAATCGGATAGAGACCGCAATAGACCATCGGATTAATCCGGCGGTAGCCCGGCAGCGGTTCAGGCGTCGGATTCTTGGCATCCGTCACCGTATCCCCGACACGGGTGTCGCCTACATGCTTGATCCCGGCCACAATGAAGCCAACATCGCCAATGTTCAGCTCCGGCACAATGGTCATGCGCGGCATGAAGGCTCCAACCTCGATAACCTCAAAGGTTTTGTCGGTGGCCATCATTTTAATCTTGGAACCGGCACGGATACTGCCGTCCATTACACGGACATAGACGATAACGCCCTTGTACGGGTCATAATGGGAGTCGAAGATCAGCGCCTTGAGCGGTTCTTCCGAGCTGCCTGTCGGCGCCGGAACCTGCTTCACTACCTGCTCCAGAATCTCCTTGATGCCGATGCCTGCCTTGGCGGAAGCCAGCACGGCTTCACTGGCATCCAGCCCGATGACATCTTCAATCTCCTGCTTCACGCGTTCAGCGTCAGCATTAGGAAGATCGATTTTGTTGAGCACCGGAAGAATCTCCAAATTGTTATCAAGCGCCAGATACACGTTAGCCAGCGTCTGGGCCTCGATCCCCTGCGCCGCATCCACCACCAGCAGTGCGCCTTCGCAGGCCGCCAGACTGCGGGATACCTCATAGGTGAAATCGACATGCCCCGGTGTGTCAATCAGATTCAGATAATACTCCTGTCCGTCATCGGCACGGTACGTCAGACGTACGGCCTGCAGCTTGATGGTGATGCCGCGCTCGCGCTCCAGATCCATCTGATCCAGAACCTGCTCCTGCATTTCACGCGAAGTGAGCGCACCCGTATACTCCAGAATGCGGTCAGCCAGTGTCGATTTGCCATGGTCTATATGTGCAATAATCGAGAAATTGCGAATTTGTTGTTGTCGTTTCTGAACGTCAGTCATTCCTTACCCCCACAGACAGCCTAATGTTAATCCACTTATTATAACAGTACGGGCTTCGCCCATCAATCCCGCCAGCCGCCGGAAAAGAAAGAAAACGCCTGGACCCTCTACAATCGCAGGCGGAATCCTGCAAAAAAACACACAAACGGCTGCGGACTTCCATCATCCGCAGCCGTTTGTGCCTTAAACCTCATTACAGCCCGGGAAATTCCGGGCTATTCCTACTCACTCCTCCGAGGAGTCGAAGAGGGAGACCACCCAGCGGATGCCCTTCTGCGAAGCCTGCTGAAGCAGGCCAGCAGTCTTATCGGCCAGCACATCCACCGTGGGCTTCTGCTCCTCCGGGATCAGAATCTGCTCGGGACTGAGCGCAGAGTAGTCCTTCACCTCCTGCTGCGGAAGGCTGCCTGTACCGCCAGACGTCTGCGCCTGTGTACCTGCAACCTGCTGCTGCATGGGCAGCATGGTGTAAGCGCCCGTTACCGGATCAATAGTCACGGGTACGTATACATAAGCCTGGCCGCCCGGGGCCGTACTGGCAGCCGGAACGTACGCTGTCCCGGCCCTACCATTCTGTCCAGCCGGAAGCTGACTGCCAGCTGCGCTGCTCCCGGCTGGCTTACTCCAGTCCGGCAGTATACCGGAGACTCCCGAACCGCCGCCGCCGAACTGCAGGCCGACCAGCAGCCCCACGCCTGCCCATATTCCGAACATTACCAGCTTTTTACCGAACCGTGTCATAATCCCCGCTCCTTTTCAGCTATAATCCGTTCAGGAACCTGTTGATGTCTCTGCCCCGGTACCTCCAGACTGCGTACTGCCCTGATCTGGAGCAGCCGCCTTCTCGGCATCCCGGCTGCTCCAATACACATCAGCAATCGCATCTGCCAGAAGTTCTGCCGTCCGCTTCAGCTCCTCGGCGCTATTGTCAATTCCGCCTACCTCAATCAGCACACTGTTCGGGGACAACGTCTGGTTATATTCCCCATTATTCCCGTTTCCGGACGATTTCCCCCATATCCCGCGTGAAATTCCAGGATAATTTTTCTCCAGCAGCTGATGGATTTTATTGGCGAAGGCCTCGTTTTGCTTCCAGTTTTTATTCGCATGCCCCAAAATAAAATATACCTGGGCATAATTTTTCCCGTTAATCACAGCCGTTGTTTTGCCGTGCCGCTGTGAATCGCGGTGGATATCAATCAGCTCACTCATCTTCTGATTGGAGGCCATGGCCGATTTCACAGTCATACGTGAATATTTATAAGAGAAGTTCCAGTTGTAGCCCGGCACCTCTGTAGCATAGTCCTCCTGGGCATGGACCGTTCCGATCCCGCGTTCTTCCAGTCTCTTGGCAATATAGGAGCCTACCAGCATGACATTCTTGGAAGGAACGGCCGAGCTGGGGTTGTCGCTCTGTGCGCCCATCAGCGGATTATATGCCTCCCGCGGATGGGAATGATAGACGAGAATACGCTTGACCGAAGTATCTCCCGTGCCGTTCTCGGCATCTCCGCTTCCGGAGTAACCCTCGTCAGGTTCTGTACCGGACGGGTCCGGAATAGGCGAAGCCTCGGGCTGTACCACGCCTTCCCCCGGATTGTCATGGCCATTACCAGTCTCTGTACCGTTCCCTGAATCTGGGAGGGCTCCAGGATCGCCCCCTGCATCGGGGTTTTCCCCAGTGGCCAGTTCATCGCCCCCCGGATGATAGTCCGCCGGCGCTCCTGTACTTCCTCCTGAGCCTTGCCGCAGCAGGAAGGGATCATCGGCAGCAAGTCCTGGCATCTCACGCGAGACCAGACTCTTGGGATCACCTGGATCAACACTGGTAAGCAGCCGGAATACGAACGAGGTCACCTTGTCCCCGGAGAAGGCTGAAGGCTCCTCGCCCTTCGGCAGATGGGGAACCTCCATGCCCAGCAGCTCCATGAAGAATCCGCTGGAGAGCGAAGCCGCCAGACCTTTCATAGAAGGAATGGGCGAAGAATTCAGCTTCTGCCCGGCCAATCCGCCGGCTCCAAGCAGCATGAATAACACAAGCGAACCTCCGGCCAGCAGCAGCATCGTCCTTCCCAGCGACAGAATATCCATCAGCCGTCCGCGCAGCCGCCCTATATTCCATAGCTGAAACCATTTTCTGTTCATGATTGTTATGTCCTCCTCTAAGCCCTCTGTAATCTCTCATACTCCAAATCTATGAGCGGAAGGGTTATGCTAGAACCACAGAATGAGAGATAGCAGGGAGCATAGATAGAGAGGTGAAGCGGCGGAATGTACAAAAAGCCCGCAACCCGTTCTGCGTTATAGCAGACGGTGCGGGCCAGGTGATAAGTGACAGATCAGTGAGTGTAAGCTCCGACATTGCCCGGATCTACCGCTTCATGCAGGGCGGCATTCAGTCCGCTTGCCACAATGTTCGCGATCTCTTCAATGAATTCATCGATCTCTTTGGGGGTCACAATCAGGTCATGGCCCAGCGGCTCAAGCACTTCCTTCACCAGGGCTAGACGCTCCTGCTCAGAGATATCGTCAAGGAGACCCATAATCTCCTTGGTATGAGCGCCCCCGTCAGCCATTTGCCCGAAATGGGTCCGCATCATCTCCAGCACATTATTGACGATAGTGGAGGCATAGCAGACTGTAGGGACGCCGATGGCGATGCAAGGTACACCGAGCACCTCCTTGGTCAGCCCTCTGCGTTTGTTCCCGATCCCTGAGCCGGGATGAATGCCGATGTCAGCAATCTGGATGGTGGTATTGATTCTCTCCAGTGAACGGGAGGCCAGCGCATCAATAGCTATAATGACATCCGGGCTGGTGCGGTCCACAATCCCCTGCACAACTTCGCTGGATTCAATCCCCGTCAGGCCGAGCACTCCGGGAGCAATAGCACTGACATTCCGGTAACCGGGCGAGATCTGGTCGGGCACCAGCTCATAGAACTGGCGGGTAATCAGCGCATTCTCAACGACTAGCGGGCCGAGCGAGTCGGGCGTCACATTCCAGTTGCCCAGTCCCACGATAAGGACCTTGGAATCGCGGTCAATGCCGATTTTATCCAGGAAGTGCTCGAATTCCCGGGCAAACACTGTAGAGACCTTCTGCTGCAGCCCAGTGTCCCCGCCGCGCAGCCCAGGCACCTCCAGGGTCACGTAATTACCGATAGCCCGTCCAATCGCCTGAGAGCCGGCAAGGTCTGCTACAGCAAGTCTCGTGACCTTGATGCCGTCCGCTTCTTCTACTTCCTCATTGACACCCGGGATAGGCATATTGGCGTGCTGCTCTGCCATTTCCTTCGCTTCCACCGCCAAGTCCGTACGTACCGAATACAGCTGAAGATCCAGTTCCATTCTTAGTTCAGCCTCCTTTTGCATATTGCTGATAGTGTGCGAGAGAAAGCCGCCGTTTATACAAACCGCACTAAGGGAATTCTAAAGCTTTTTATCTTGCTTTTTACCACCCTTCATGCTAAACTATTTTAAGTTGTGAATCATTTGTTGATTTCGAATGTCTTTCAGGAGGTGAATGCAATGCCAAATATCAAATCCGCGGTAAAACGCGTCAAGACGATCGAGAAACGCCGTGCACTGAACGCTTCCCAGAAGTCCGCGCTTCGTACAGCTGTGAAAACTGCTGATGTAGCAGTGACTGGTACGGAAGTTGAAGTAGCTCAGGCTGCTTTCCAAGCGGCTTCCAAAAAGCTGGACAAGGCTGTAACTAAAGGCCTGGTTCATAAAAATGCGGCTGCCCGCAAAAAATCCCGCTTGGCTAAGAAATTGAACGCTCTCAAGGCTCAAGCCTAAGCCAAGGGCGACAATCATAACGAGCATTGAAGAACCTGACCGCTATGCTGCATACGGTTAGGTTTTTTTATGCTTGTTAGCTTCATTCATTGAATTCCGCTGTACAATCAAAGAGCCTGTCCATCCGTGTGTATCACACGGATGGACAGGCTCTTTGATTCGTTCCATGAGATGCCGCTCTATTCAGGCTCCGAGGCGCAGCATGAACATCTCCAGCCCCAGCACCTTATCGACAGCTCCCGTCTTCATCTGATAGTCCAGATCCGCCAGAATACTCAGGATCTGCCGCAGCCGCTGGCTTCCGAACTTATGAGCCTGCTCTCCGGCCAGCTTCACTGCATACGGATGCAGTCCGAGCTGGGAGGCAATCTGTCCCTGCGAATAGCTCAGGGCTGACAAATCCTTGACCTGCAGGATGATTCTGAACTGCCGGGCAATCAGCGAAGCGATCTTGATCGGCTCCTCCCGCTGCTTAAGCAGCTCATAGAGCGTATTCAGCGCCTTGTCCAGGCGCAGATTCGCAATATCCTCCACCAGCGTGAAGATATTCTGCTCGGTCCCCCGGTGGACCAGACTCTCCACCGCTGCCGCATCCACCCGCCCGCCTGTACCGGCGAAAAGGCACAGCTTGTCCATCTCCGCCGTCAGACCCTGGAGTCCGGTTCCGCTGCTTGCAATCAGAGCCTCTGCCGTCCCCGGCGCAAGAGAGCAGCCGCGTTCGCGGAAGCCCTTCTCCACCCAGCGCAGCAGCTCCTCCGCACCCAAGGGATTGAAGGCCAGTACGGTGCCGGAGGCTTTGATGCTTTTGACGATTTTTTTACGTTCATCCAGCTTATCGCCGTTCACCATAAATACAATCACGCTGAATTCGGCAGGGTGCTGCATATATTCACTTAGCATCTCCACGTTATGTTCCAGCTTCGCCTTCTCCTTGCCTGCCGTGAACAGAGCCGCATCCCGCACCAGCAGGAGCTTGCGTTCTACCATGAACGGAACCGTCTCCGCCTCTTCAATGACCGCCTGAACCGGAGTTTCGGACAGATCGAACGGGATCACCGCGAAATCGCGGTCTTCTTTGGCTATCAGGTGTTCCTCCAGCATGGCCGCGAATTCATTCATCCGGAACTTCTCACTGCCGTACAGCAGGTACAGCGGGGAGACCTTTCCTTGCTTGATGTCTTTGGCCGCCGTTTTGGCATCCATCCTGCCACTTCCTTTTTTATTTTCTTGAGTGATACATTCGTACATTTTATCAAAAAAACGGCTCAAAACATAGGCATGTTTATCACTGTATTCTGCCCCGGGAACGCAAGCAAAAACGGAGCAACCTCGGCAGCCAGGGCCAAAGTTACTCCGTTTCAGCGGCGCATCTATATAAACGACGGAGGGAGCAGTTCTAGAAACTCTCCCGGCCGCCGGTCATACCGATGATACTCGCAAAGCCTGTAATTCATGTCCTCTTGCCTTAGCATATTCCGCAGGCTAGAAGAAGGTTCCGGTTATTTATCGGACGTTGCCGCGTCCGGGGTGATAGCCGGGCTGGGGACTGCTGAAGCAGAAGCCGCAGGAGAAGGGGTTGGCGCCGAAGAGTTGGCAGGAGCCGGAGAAGCGGATGGAGCAGGTGTTGCGCCCTCTGCCGGAATCGTGTATACCTTCGTCGTCTGCGTACCGTCCTCAAGCTGTAGCACATAGGTGAACTGGCTGCCGTCTTCCGACCACACACCGGAGACCCAGTTACCTTCTATAGGAAGAGAGGTCAACGCAGTCCGTTCTCCCGCACCCTCTGCGGGCGAGCTGTAAATCACAACCTCTTGGCCTGTCAGCTCAGCCGTATGCTGCCCGTCCGGTGAAGTCCACGAGGACTCTGCAACCATCAGCGTCATGGCTCCTGCCTCGTTAGCGTCTGGAGTAGGCGCTATCCGTGCATCCCCCGCAGCCGCTTTATCGTCCGCTATATTCTCTTGTGTTGGCGCACCCGACTGCGTGCCTTGGGGTTCCGCCGACCGGCTATCCGCTTTCTTGGTGCTCTTGGGGCGGTCCGCCGGCGGTGCAGTAGCGACGCGGTTGCTGAGCGGAGCTTCGCTTACCGCAGGCACCTTGTCTGAAGCCGTACCGCCGCCAGCTGCGGACGGCTGATCAGCACCCTCACTGGAAGCAGGCGGTGCAGATTTCAAATTAACGTCCGCATTTTCACCCGGCGCGTTCTGGTCCGTCTTTCGATGCTCACTGCTGCCGCCGCTATTATTCTGTCCATCCGCTTGCAGCGTGTCCGCACTACTCTCCGTACTCATGCTGGAGTTCGCCGCCCCATTGCTCATTAACTTGGATGACATATCCATATCTGCACCTGGCAGGCTCTTCGGCATATTGAATACGGCGATAAGCAGAATCACAGCTGCCGCCGCAGCACCAATGCCTGTCCGCGCAGCCAGTGAAGGGCCTTTGGACTTCTTGCCCCGGTTATTCGAACGGGAGAAAGGAATCACCTTCGGATCTTCCGGCTCCATTACAGCAGGCTCTTCCGTGATACCACGGTCCAGTTGTTCAAGCTGAGGCAGGATAGAGTCAACCAGACTGAAGGGGGGCTTCACATCGGGAAGCTGCTCCAGCTGCTGGGAGAGCAGCGTCAGCCGGTCCAAGACTTCCGCGCAGGAAGGACAATCGTCGATATGACGGAACATTTCAAGCATTTCTTCCTGACTGAGATCATGATCTAAATAGCGGTGCATCCATTCCATCACCTCCGCGCACTTCATCCTGACACACCACCTTTCTGATACTCCTGAAGTCTATTCTGCAGCTGCTGCCGCGCCCGGAACAGGTACGATTTCACCGTGTTCAGAGGCAGATCCAGACAGTCTGCAATCTCGTTGTAAGAAAAATCCTGTAAATAGCGGAGCACGATTACCGTCCGGTGATGCTCCGGAAGCTGGTCGATGGCCTCACGGATATCCTCCGCCAGATAACCCGACATCACTTCGCGCTCTACGTTATGTTTTTTATCCTGGAACACCATTTCGTGTTCATCGATAGAAACGGTAGGCTTCGTTCTCCGGAATTTGTCTATACATATGTTGGTTACTATTCGCTGAACCCATGTTTTGAACTGCGCCTTCTCCTCATAGGAGCCGATCTTGGTGTACACCCGGATCAACGCTTCCTGGGAGGCATCCAGAGCATCCTGTTCATTATGCAGAATGTAGAAGGCCGTCTTATATACATGCCCTTCAATTTCTCGCAATAGGGTGATTAGAGCGTCGCGATCGCCCGCTTGAGCGGCTCTGATGAGTCCCTGCTCCACCACGAAGGTTCCCCCTCTCTATGCAATCTTACTGACGCGCAAGACTGCGAATTTGTTGCAAGCCTGTAATGATTATTTTATAGTCCACAATCCCTACTAAGCATACAAGGGATGCAGCAATCATTCAAATACTCTTTTTAATGTATATAATGTAGTTGCGCACACCAGGAGCACCGCATAATTCTCCCTGGAAGCATCATCAAGCACATATACTTCTCCCTGCTCAAAAAGTTGCGGATGATTATAGTTACGATACAGCTTATAAATAGCTCCCGCTGTCACCCTGCAGCCGTGGACTGCAGTCCTAATCTCCACATAATCGGCTTCTTCCACTACCAGTGTCGGGTACAGCTTGCTGCGAAGATCGTCGCCAGTCATGGCATCACCTTTCAGGTATACTTCTCAATATCCGCAGGCGCTTAGGGCACTCTGCTTCTATTATAAGTATTGCCCCGAACGGCAGCAATTCCATCATTTAGGCTCATCTAACGGTCAACAAAAAAATGCCCTGCCCCATAGAGGCAAGACATTCCTGTGTACATATATTTTACTGACCCTGAATCTCCTTGAACTTCGCTACATACTGTGCAGCCAGCTCTGTGATCTGGTCATAGCGGCCTTCCTTGGCCGGTGCGGTCAGGTTGCCGCCGATGCCGACAGCGATGCAGCCGTTCTTGATCCATTTTTCCATATTGTTCAGATCCACGCCGCCGGTAGGCATAATGTTCACATGCGGCATCGGCCCCTTAACCGCCTTGACATAGTCCGGTCCGAACGCACTGCCAGGGAACAGCTTCAGCACATCCACGCCCAGCTTCAGGGCCTCCTTCATCTCATTCAGCGTCATGCAGCCTGGCATATAAGGAATGCCGTACAGATTACACATCTTGGCGGTATCCTCTTCAAAAGAAGGACTGACCACAAATTCCGAACCCGCCAGAATAGCAATTCTTGCCGTCAGCGGGTCAAGCACGGTACCGGCACCAATCACGGCGCGGCCCCCGTATTCTTCCACCAAGCGCTTGATTGCTACTTCGGCTCCCGGAGTCGTGAAGGTAACTTCAATATTATTCAGTCCGCCCTCGATACAAGCCACCGACATGGCATAAGCATCATCGGCATTATCCGCACGGATAACAGCTACTACGCCAACAGAGGTGATATTCTGCAATACTTTGATTTTCTTCATGGTTGTTACTTCCTCTCTGGTTATATTCCACTTAAGAATATTTATTTAGATAAACTAATTTATCTATTTTACTAACATCAGGCTTTATCCTTCTAAGAAAATAGTAATAACATTGCCGCCAACAGTCAATATATATTTATTTAGGAAGCGGTAACAATCCTTCGAAAATCGACTAAAACGCTTATGTATCAAGGATAAACGAATCTACCCGCCTGCTTTCTGTACAAAATAAGACCGCATATTGAGCATTGCTATATTGTACAAAACCGTTTTATGTGATAATTTCAACTTATATTCTATCCCGAATCATAATAACGAGTTCATTTTAGGAGGAACTATTCATGAATAAACAGCTGGATGCAGTCACCTTCGGGGAGCCGATGGCCATGTTCTACGCCAATGAAGCCGGCCCCCTGCATGAGGTCACTTCCTTCTCCAAGGCGCTGGCAGGTGCGGAGAGCAATGTAGCCACCGGATTATCACGCCTGGAGCATCTGACCGGTTATGTGACCAAGCTGGGCGAAGACAACTTCGGCCAGTTCATCACCTCGGCGCTGAATAAGGAGAAGATCGATACCGCGAGCATCACAACGACCAAGGAATTCTCTACAGGTATGCTGATCAAATCCAAGGTACTGACCGGAGATCCCAAGGTGGAATATTTCCGCAAAAATTCCGCCGCCTCCAAGCTGAGCCTCGCCGACTTTAATGAAGATTACTTCGCTTCCGCAGGCCATCTGCATGTGACCAGCATCTCTTCCGCACTCTCGGCTTCGTGTCACGAGTTCTCGCTGCATGCCATGGAGTTCATGAAGCAGCGCGGCAAGACTGTATCGCTCGATCCGAATCTGCGCCCGACCCTGTGGCCGGACACTGAAACTATGGTCAATACTATTAACGACCTGGCTACCCGCTGCGACTGGTTCCTGCCCGGACACGGAGAAGGCAAAATCCTCACCGGTCTTGAGACTCCGGAGGAGATTGCCGGCTACTATCTGGAGCGCGGCGTATCCCTTGTAGTGATCAAGCTCGGTCCTGAGGGCGCTTACTACAAGACCTCCGCTGGTGAAGAGGGTTATGTGGACGGCTTCAAGGTCGAGCAGGTTGTGGATACGGTCGGTGCCGGAGACGGCTTCGCGGTTGGGGTGATCAGCGCCATGCTGGAGAAGCTCAGCGTAGCAGAAGCCGTGAAGCGCGGTAATGCGATCGGCGCACTCGCCGTGATGTCGCCTGGCGATATGGACGGACTGCCGACCCGCGACGCGCTGGAAGCCTTCATGAGCACGGGCGTTAAGAAATAAACAGGCTTCCCGTAAGAGTATGACTGTAACAGAAACTGCAATTGCAAAAAGGTGTCCCAGAAGCCGGTCGGCTTGGGACACCTTTTTGCGCACCATCAGAGATAAGTGTAGTTTGTGCAACTAAAAACAGGGAAATGGAAGGCTTTTCTCTTTTAACTGTAGTCTGTACAACTACATTTGCCCGGATGGGCGAAAATCCAGGTTCAGAGGCATTTTAATTGCACGAAATACAGCTAAACAGAGATTCGGCGGCACATGCGGCGATTTAGTTGTACGGATTGCAATTAAGCCTCCATCTTGCACCTGTTACCAACTTCTGCTCTTACATTTGAGTAGCTGATTGTATTTCATACAGTGGAATGTTGTGTTGTGGGTGAAAAATAGCCTTTGTTCAACATTCAATTGTACCGAATACAATAGATTCTATTTCGAAGCCTTTTTTACAGCATTCCATTGTACTAAATGCAGTTGCTATTCCAGCTTAGCCGGAGGCTGCACTGAATCGCCCTGCTGCAAGGAAGGCGGGAATCTGTAGGTGATAGGTATCGCGCTATCCTTATCGTTGATCAATGAGAGCATAATCTTCGCTGCCTGCATTCCCATCTCGTAGGCGGGCTGGCGGATCGTTGTAATATCAGGATTATAGATTCGGGCGAATTCCGCATCGTCAATGCCGATCACTGACAATTGGCCGGGGATGGAGATGGCGTTGCGGTTCGCATATTTAAGAATCTCGCCCAGCACCAGATCATTGGCGGCAAGCAGCGCTGTCGGCGGCTGGGGCAACTGCAGCAGTTCGTCCAGTGCGGAAGCGATATCTTCGCGCGACACACTGCGCATATACGAACCCTGCAGCGGCAGACCTGCTTCCTCCATCGCTTTTTTGTAACCGCTCATTCGCTCTTTACGCGGGGTAATCGCATGTACGCCAAGCGGCAGGGATAGGATAGCAATCGCTTCATGGCCGTGGCCGGTCAGCTCCCGGATGGCGGTCTTCACCGCCATTTCATTATCCAGCAGCAGGCTCTGGGTCGTAATGCCGTCAACCAGCCGATCCATGAAGACCAGGGGATATTCCGCTTCAATTAGTCGGGTGTAAGGCGCAGGCTGATCTCCCGCCGGGAAAATAATCAGGCCATCCACCTGACGGGCGACCAGCGTCTCCACATAGGTATTCTCCTTGTCTGCATTCTCATCAGAGTTGCAGATAATCACCTGGATGCCGTGGCGCTGCAGCTCATTCTCAATGGCCCGGATGCACTGAATGGACAGCGAATAATCTATATTGGCCACAATTATACCAACCATATGCGTGCGGTTCTGCTTGAGGCTGCGGGCAAGCCCGTTGGGCTGGTAGTTCAGCTCATCGATGACCTCGGCAATGCGGTTTTTGGTCGCCTCACTCATATACTTGAACCGTTTATTCAAAAATTGCGAGACTGTGCTTTTCGATACGCCCGCTTTCTGGGCCACATCCTCAATAGTCAGCTTCTTCATTGATCCCGCTCCACTCTTCGATATCGAACTCCAGAAGTAAACACAAACCAAGTTTACTTAGAGAGATTATCAAAAAGTATAGCTTTTTTTTAGTAAATTATCTATATGATTAGATTGAAAATACGAAATAACTCACCCGGTTAAGACGCATTCGCACTACAATAAGGGCCTTGCAGTCCGCAAGGGACATAGATAACAGGCAAATGATCATTTTTCTATTGAGGAGGCATCAATTTTCTCACCGTATTCCTCATACCACCAGTCGTAGAACCACTGTTCGCCCGTCTTCATGTCAACCTCTGTACTCCGCTTCTCTCCGTTAACTTCGTAATGGACAATGGTCACATGATCTTTAGAATCAAGGGTAAGCTCTCCATAATGGAGCTTGGAGGGTCTCTCTACATTTTCTGTAGTGATTTCAGCCGAAAGTACCTGAGCACTGCCAGTTGCAATATCATACAGCTTATTATGCTGTGTATAACCGCCTCTTCCATCATCCGTATAATATACAACCAAAAACTCTGCTTTTTCGGGATTAACAGCCATAAATGATTTATAGACTTCATACACTTCATCTGAGATTAGTAGCTCTCGGGGAACAGGAATCTTACCCGCTCCTGCCTGTCTGACATCCATCACATACAGCTTGGACCCTGACCTTTTCGCATTCTCTCCAATAGTAAAGCTGCCGCTGGAAAATAAAAGATAATCTCCTGCTCCAAATAAACCTCCCAGTGACAAATATGACTGTGCGCCTCCAGCGTATAAAGGAAAGACATACAACCGCTGTGCTGAATCCTTAGATAGCTCTGCATGTCCTTTTGGAGTCAGATAAAGAGTATACGGCTCTGTATTATGTGTGTATTTAGGCTTAAGATAGTCAACCACCGGCGGCGGAGGCGACCAGACAATTCCAGCAGAAGTCTCAACAGCCATCGCAGCAGCCTTATTGCGGTCTAGTGGAAGAGGCATATAGTACTTAAGACCGCCTAATTCAAACTCTGCCGATATCTCGTATAGGCCCAGTCCTTGCGGCGATGCTGATGAAGCTGCGTTCTGCGTAGTCGAAGGAGACGCCGACGGCGTAAACACAGCCGCTCCCGATCCAGGCTTAAAGACCGCTGCCAGCCTTCCTGCCGGATCAAGCCCGGCCCCTGGGCTAAACGGCCAGACCAGCGCGCCAAGCAGCAGGATGGCCGCCAGTCCGCCGAAGGCGGCCATACGGCTGAAGCGGCGGCGGCTTGTACGATTGGAGGATTCATGGGCAGCCTCTTCAATCTGCGCCATAAGCTGTGGCGTGAATCCCGGTTCTGCAAGCGGGTTCCGCCCGGCTTGCTTATACCAGTCCTTCTCCCCGCTCATCACCTTCACTTGCTCATGCTCTTGTCTTGTCTTCACAGGTCTTCCTCCTTCATCGCTGCTCTCACTTTCATTCTGGCCCGTCCGAGTCTGGATTTGACGGTCCCCTGCGCAATTCCAAGCAGCGCGGACAGCTCAGCGACCGACAGATCCTGCTGAATGTCCAGCACCAGCACCTCCCGGTATTTGTCCGGCAGCTCCATAATGATCTCCCAGATGCGGTTCGCGTACTGATTGCCGATAGCCTCTTGCTCTGCGGACAAAGTGCCTCCCTTATCCTGATGGTTGCCCAGCGGAGTGAACCTCCGCCAGAAGCTATTGCGCCGTAAGCTGAACGCGGTGTTGCGGGTAATGGTGAGCAGCCAGGTTTTCAGAGTGGACTGTCCCCGGTACTTGCTCATGTTCTTGTAGGCCTTGAGGAATACCTCCTGGCTGATATCGTTCGCCTGCTCCCGGCTGCGGGTTAAGAAAAAAGCATAATTCCATACATCCGGTCCATAAGTCTCCATCATCTCGCGCAGCGATACCGATGAGGCACAGGTCATGCTATACGTTAGTTCTTTACTCTGCATGTTCTCTCCCCTCTCCCCTAATAAGACTCCTGCGGACAAAAACGGTTCCCTGTTTATGTATATTTTTAATTAAAACGCTACCAAAATTCACCGAGCCTTCCCCTTCTCCAAATGCCCCATCTGGACCATTCCCCAGCCCCGCAAATTGCTTAAAAAAAATACTAATTAATTATAAGAGAATAGAATGCAGGCGGGGCGTGGGATTGGCGATTTAGAGAGGCATTTGGGGCGGCTGTGAGAGCTTGTTCACCGCTTGACTTTTCAATATATGGTATATAAAATGATTAAGCATTACTAAATATAGTGTATATAAGAGCTAAGCCCATAAATCTAGTAAAACCGCTATTGTTCATTTGTCAAGTAAAATGGGCTACATGTTATAGGAGGTTAGGAGCCATGTTGATTGCTTACGATTCCAAGACCGGCAACGTTAGAAGATTCATTAATAAATTGAAGCTTCCGGCGGTTCAAATCGAAGAGCATATGACGATCGACGAGCCTTATGTGCTTGTTACATACACCACCGGATTTGGACAGATTCCAGCGAAGGTGGCTACGTTCCTTGAGCATAACCATTCCAGACTCAAGGGTATTGCCGCGAGCGGCAACAAAAACTGGGGTGAGCTATACGCGCATAGCGCAGATCTGATTGCACAGCGTTACAACGTACCGGTGGTCGGCAAGTTTGAATTGTCGGGAACCTTCGGGGACGTACAGCGCATAAAACAGGAGGTGGACCGGGTTGCGGCATATTGAATTGAACAACATGTTGATGAAGAGAGACGAAAGCGGCTTTTTCCAATTGGATAAGGACCAGGAGGCAGTAGCCGAGTTCATGCAGGAAGTGGAGCGGCGCAGCCTGACCTTCACGGATACCAAGGCCAAGATTGATTATATGATTGCCAATGACTACTACGAGGACCTGTACGACCGCTACTCCGCTGCTGAGATGGAGGATGTCTACCGGATCGCCCATGAATATAATTTCCGCTTCCCTTCTTATATGGCGGCTTCCAAGTTCTATACCGACTATGCCGTCAAAACCAATGACCGTAAGCAGTACCTGGAGCATTATCCGGACCGCGTAGCCGTAGTGGCTCTGCATCTGGGACGGGGCAACGTAGAGACTGCCCGCACACTGGCCCGCTCGATGATGGAACAGCGCCTGCAGCCGGCGACACCAACCTTCCTCAATGCCGGTAAAAGCCGCCGCGGCGAGATGGTCTCCTGCTTCCTGCTGGAAATGGATGACTCACTCAATTCGATCAACTATGTGCTGAACACCTGCATGCAGCTGTCAAAAATCGGGGGCGGCGTTGCCGTCAATCTGTCCAAGCTGCGCTCGCGCGGCGAGACCATTAAGGGTGTCGAGGATGCGGCCAAAGGCATCATGCCTGTCCTGAAGCTCATGGAAGACGGCTTCTCCTATGCAGACCAGATGGGCCAGCGTAAGGGTTCGGGTGCGGCTTATTATAATATTTTTGGCTGGGATGTACTGGAGTTCCTGGATAGCAAAAAGATTAACGCCGACGAACGGACACGCCTGAAGACGTTGTCTATTGGCCTGATCGTGCCTAACCGCTTCTACAAGCTGGCGCAGGATAATCAGCCGCTGCATGTGTTCGCTCCTTACACAGTCTATCAGGCGTATGGTACGCACCTGGATGACATGGATCTGGACGTCATGTATGACACCCTGCTCGCTGATCCGCGCGTGAAGAAAAAAATCGCCATGAGCGCACGCGACATGCTGACCAAGATCGCCATGATCCAGCTTGAATCGGGCTATCCCTATATTATGAACAAGAGCAATGCCAACGCTGCTCACGCCCTGCGGAATGTGGGTCAGATTAAGATGTCTAACCTGTGCACGGAGATTTTCCAATTGCAGGAGACTTCAGAGATTAACGATTACGGACAGCAGGACGAGATCCGCCGCGATATCAGCTGCAACCTGGCTTCCCTCAACATCGTGAACGTGATGGAGCACGGTAAGATCCGTGAATCCGTACATGAGGGCATGCTGGCACTGACGGCTGTCAGCGATATGACAACTGTCTCCAATGCTCCAGGCGTGGCTAAGGCGAACAAGGAAATGCACTCCGTGGGTCTGGGCGTAATGAACCTGCATGGTTATTTTGCCAAGAATAAAGTGGCTTATGAGAGTGAGCAGGCCCGTGATTTCGCACGCACCTTCTTCATGACGATGAACTATCATTCGATTGAGAAAAGTATGGAGATTGCCGCCGAGACAGGCGAAACGTTCTATGGCTTCGAGCAGTCTGACTACGCCAGCGGCGTGTATTTCGACCGTTATCTGACTACAGACTACCGTCCGGTTACGGCAAAAGCGCAGGAGCTGTTCGAGGGCATCACCATTCCTACTACAGAGGATTGGAAAGAGCTGCGTGACAAGGTGATGAAGCACGGCCTGTACCATGCCTACCGTCTGGCGATTGCGCCGACTGCGAGCATCTCGTACATCCAGAATGCTACCTCCAGCGTTATGCCGATCGTGGAGCAGATCGAGACCCGCACTTATGCCAACTCGACTACCTACTATCCGATGCCTTACCTGCGTCCGGACAATGTGTTCTATTATAAATCCGCCTACCAGATGGACCAGTTCAAGGTGATTGATCTGATTGCGGAGATTCAGCCTCATATCGACCAGGGTATCTCAACAGTCCTGCATGTGAACAGTGATGTCACCACCCGTGAGCTGGCCCGTTCTTACCTGTATGCGGCGCACAAAGGGCTGAAATCCCTGTACTACACCCGGACCAACAAATTGTCTGTCGAGGAATGCCTGGCCTGCTCCATCTAAGAGGGGCACAGGTACAGAAAGGGAGAATATACGATTATGAGCGCAATTCAAGCCGTGAACTGGAACCGTCCCGACGACGATTTCTCGCTGATGTTCTGGAACCAGAATATTATGCAGTTCTGGACCGATGATGAAATACCACTATCCGATGACAAAATGTCCTGGCTCACGCTAAGCGAGATCGAGAAGGACTCTTATATGAAGGTGCTGGGCGGATTGACCCTGCTCGATACGATTCAGGGCGGCGTAGGCATGCCGCAAATTATGGAGCATGTGGACGGCTTGCAGCGCAAGGCGGTCCTTGGCTTCATGGGGATGATGGAGCAGATTCATGCGAAGTCGTACAGCAGCATTTTCACCACACTGGCTTCGACTGAGGAGATTGACGGGATTTTCCGCTGGGTGGAGGACAATACGTTCCTGCAGTTCAAGGCCCAGACGATCTCGGAGTATTATCAAAAGATTGAGACCAAGAAAGACCTCTATCTGGCGATGTCCGCCTCGGTCCTACTGGAGAGCTACCTGTTCTATAGCGGCTTCTTCTACCCGCTCTATCTGGCCGGACAGGGCAAAATGACCAGCAGCGGCGAGATCATCGACCTGATCCTGCGCGATGAGAGCATCCACGGCGTCTATGTCGGCGTGCTGGCCCAGGAGATTTTCGAGGAGCTATCCGAAGAAGACCAGAGCGATGTCTACCAGACCCTGGTCGGCCTGCTGCGTCTGCTCCACGCGAACGAGGAGCAATACACCGAGCAGATCTACGCGCCGATAGGTCTGGTAGAGGAAGTGAAGACCTTCCTGCGCTACAACGCTAACAAGGCCATGATGAACCTTGGCCATGACCCGCTGTTCGATGAGGAAGAGATTAACCCGATCGTGCAGAACGGGATCATGACCCACACGAAGCAGCATGACTTCTTCTCGAAGAAGGGGAACGGTTATGTGCGGGCTATGAATGTGGAGCCTTTGCGGGATGAGGACTTCCAGTTTTAAGATAAGCTGAATTTAAAAATCCGGCTCACATCTCAGTCGTCACTACGGAGAATATTTGGACTTCCGGCCGCTGTTGTATACAAATTTCCTTGATTAGACCGCCGTTCGCGGTAGAAATCCAAACCTAGCATATGCTGTAGATAGCGAGCTTTCCTACGTACGGAAAGCTTTCAGGCGGACGCTACCGCTCTTACAGTTCCAAAATTCCCCTCTGATCCTTTTTGCTTTTCGTTATTTTCTTTGATTCAACTTATGTTAGGTTGTTGTATAGTAGAGTAAAGCCCCGGCAGCTTGGACAAGCTGCCGGGGCTTTTTCTGTTAGATGCATCCAAGCTAGTACAGTGTCAGAATTATTATTGTGAATATGACCATTACCGGCTCTTAACGAACCAGTGTCTCATTCTCATAGCAGTCATTGGATGCTGTAGGCGCTGGAACGATAGCAGTTGCATTTTGTACAATGGAATATTGTAAAAAAGCCTTCAAAATAGAATCTATTGTATTCGGTACAATTGAATTTTGAAAAAGGGCCAATTTTCACCCAAAACACAACATTCTACTGTATGAAATACAATAGAATCGCTTTTTACGGTCAGCTATGCGTTTTCTAATGCAGGAAATACAATTACTTACTTGAATGTAGGATTAGAAGTCGGCAAAGGGTGCAATATCAGCCTCTAAAATTGGTTCACTTGCTGAGGGTTGCGTGCCCGGTTAGGGTGTAACCGACTCTACTTATGAGACCATATGAGTATTAGGACGTAGGAGTAGGGATGATCTTTTTACAGGAAAGAGGTGTGCGGAGTGGCTATACATATTCAGGAGTACGGAGACCCGAATGGGGATTATCTGGTGGTCTTCCTGCATGGCGGCGGCGTGAGCGGCTGGATGTGGGAGAAGCAGGTCGCGGCGTTCGACCGTTATCATTGTCTGGTCCCGGATCTGCCGGGGCACGGGTTCAGCCGGGAGGATAAGGAATTCACGATCTGCAGCAGTGCGGAGGAACTTGTATTACTCATAGAGGAGCGGGCTAAGGGACGAAAGATTGTTGTTACCGGATTCTCACTGGGTGCACAGGTGTTGGTTCAGATGCTGGGGATAAGACCGGAGATGATCGATTATGCCATCATCAACAGCGCGTTAGTGCGGCCGATTCCCTCCACCAGCAGGCTGATCGGGCCGGCGGTCAGACTGTCTTTTCCGCTGATTAAGTACAGATGGTTCGCGAAGCTGCAGGCTAAGACGCTCTATCTGGGCGAGGAGTACCTGGAACGGTATGTTGAAGAGAGCCGGCAGATGGAGCTAATGACGCTGATCCGGGTGCTGGAAGAGAATATGTCGTTCCGCATTCCAGCCGGGTTCAGCGAGGCCTCAGGCAAGATACTGGTTACTGTAGGTGAACGTGAGAAATCTGTCATGAAGCAATCCGCCCGGGATCTGGTGGCCGCCAACCCCCGCTCTATGGGCGTGGTGATTCCCCGGATGGGACATGGAGTCCCTCTGGCTAAGCCTGAGCTGTTCAATAAGCTGGTCGAGGCCTGGATTCAGGGCGGGGAGCTGCCCGGGGAATGCAGAAAAATTTGATCCAGGTGCCGCCGAGTGATGATTACTCCACTCCCTAGTTCAGATCCTCCCTGATTTTGTAGCGGACAGCAAAATAACTTAGGAATAGAATCGCCGCAATAGCCACTCCGAACGTGTGAATCAGGTCAGCCGTGCTGCCTAAATCCTTGACACGTACGAGCGTGTTGATCAGCAGATATTGCGTCAGATGAGTGCCCGTGAACTGATTCTCAAGCGCCCCAAGTACCATCCCGATCACATTCAGGGCCAGAATGAAGCCGGCGCTCAAGCTGATGAGCAGGTTCTTAGTCATCATAACAATGCATAGAACAAGCAGGGAGAACGCCCAGTGCAGCAGGAATTGGCTGGCCAACAGAGTAATGAGCATGCCCAGTTCTCCCAGATCCGTCGGACCCATAAACAACCTCCTGCCGATCCCGTCTGCAATTAGCAGGGTCAGGAACAGTATCGTAATGAATAGGGCGAGAATCGCCATTTTGGAGAAGACAGAGTGGATTCTTGCCTGCCGCATGGAAACATAATTCTTATGGAATCCGGAATTCCATTCGCTCATATAGAAGTAGATCGTGAACACCGCAATATAGATCAGCATCCATGAAGGCGGCTGGGAGATGGTGTGCTGGATGAATTCGCTCTCCGTTAAGCTGCTGAGCATCGGACGGCCCTCCACCGGCTGCTCGTATTGCTTCATCATATAGATGCCGAAGATCTGAAAGGCACAGAACAAGAGCAGCAGCAGGTACATAATCTTGTTCCGCGTGAAGCGGTACAGGTCCATCCGCAACAGGTTAATCATGGCGTTCACCTGCACTTTCCGTGCGTTCCAGGAAATATTGCTCCAGGCTCTGCTTATGTCTTGAGATGGAATCTACCATTATCCCATGCTGCGCCAGTTCCTGGACGATCTGCCGGATGCTGATATGCTCGTCGTATACATACACCGTGCGGCTGTCCACCACTTTATATTGTGTAATCTTCAGCTCGCGTTCCAGCACCGGGAGAGTCTCCCGCGCTTCCTCCACGCTAATCTCGATCCGTTCCTCACAGCGCTGCTGTAATTGTTCCTTGGAGATCACCTCGGCGAATTCTCCCTGATGGATGATGGCATACTTGGTGGCGATTTTGGAGAGTTCCTCCAGTATATGGCTGGAGATCAGAATCGTCAGACCCGCTGCGTTCAGCTCCAGGATGAGCTCCCTAATCTCTACAATCCCCTGCGGATCAAGCCCGTTAATCGGCTCATCCAGAATCAGCACATCGGGACTTCCGAGCAGAGCCACCGCGATTCCCAGCCGCTGCTTCATACCCATGGAGTAGCTTTTAACTTTGGCGGTATTCTTAGGGTCCAGTCCTACGAGCCGCAGTAATTTCTCTATCGTGGTATCCCTGTCACTTAGACCATATGCGATGGCGAGCAGCTTCAGGTTCTCATAGGCCGAGACGTTCGGATATAACCCGGGCTGCTCAATCAGCACCCCCATCCGCTCAAAAAAAGACTGGCCCCCCGCCGCCGCACGGTTGAAGAAATGCAGCTCTCCCGAGGTTGGATACACCTGTCCGCTGATCATTTTGAGCAGGGTAGATTTGCCCGCACCGTTCTTCCCGATGATGCCGACAATCTCTCCTCTGTAAATTTTGAGATTGGCATTCCGCACTGCTGCTTTCGAGTGGTACATCTTGGTCAGTCCGCATAGTTCAATGATGCAATCTGTCATATCTGCCACCTCCTTACCCTAAGTTAACAGGATGAAGACTAATAGTTCGCCAACAAAAGGTTAAGAAAGTTCAAAGTTCATCATGGACTCAGCCGGAAGCCGATGCCCCAGACCGTATCAATATAGGCTTCGCTGTCGTGCGCCTTGATTTTATTGCGGATATTGCTGACATGTACCGTTATCGTCTTGTCCTCGCCCAGATAGATCTCCTCCCAGGCCAGCTCATAGAGATCCTGCTTCGTGAACACGCGGGAGGGATTCCTGACCAGCAGCTCGACAATTCTGAATTCCTGGCGGGTCAGTGAAAGCTCAGTTCCATGAATCCTGACACTGTAGGCCGTGCAGTCCAGCACCAGATTTTTATGCCTGAACTCCTTCAGCGGCTCACCGGCAGCCGTCCGCTGGATATGGACATGGATGCGGGCAATCACCTCCTCCAGCTCAAAAGGCTTGGTCACATAATCATCAGCGCCCAGCGAGAACAGATCCAGCTTATGATCCAGCTGATCCTTGGCCGAGAGAACAATTACCGGAATCCGGCACTTCAGCTCCTCACGCAAACGGTGCATGAACGCCTCGCCGGACAGTCCGGGCAGCATCAGGTCCAGGACAATCAGATGATATTCCTGCTCCGCCAGATTCAGCATCCCTTCACTGCCTGAATAGGACTGGGTGCACTGGTACCCTGCGGCGGTAAGCCCGTCATACAGAATTGCGTTAATATGCTCGTCATCCTCAACGATGAGAATGATCCGGCGGTGCCCGTTATCCTTGAGATGGGTACTCACGGCTATGCTCCTCCCCCCTTTTTGAGAATCCGATCAATATACTGAAGGTATCCGCTGTACACCCGGCCTCTGCATGCCCGTTCATTTTCTCCATCAGCGCTTTCACAATCGAGAGTCCAAGACCTGAGGAATGCCGGGTACGCGCCGGATCTTCTTTGTAAAAGCGGGTAAATATCTGCTCCGTATCCACTCTTCTACCTGCCTTAAGATGATTAGTGAAGCGCATACACAGCATATCTTGCCTGTCTTCAACCTCTAGGGTCAACGGACCTTTGCCGTGGATGAAATAGTTGCCGACGATATTGGTAAAGATTCGTTCCAGCGCATGGATATCCCCCATCACCCGGGGAGAATTCTCCGGCAGCTGAAGCTCAGGCTCATTCCCGGACCGGGTGAAATCATCAATGAACGTGAACAGATTCCGCTTCAGCACCTCCATAACGTCCACCGGCTGCAGCTCCAGGCTGTATTCGGGATTCTGCAGCTTGGTATAAAGGAACAGCTCATCCACCAGCTTGATAATCTGCTGTATTCTCGACTGGGCAAGCGCTACGTACCGCCCCTTCTCCTGCTCCGCCTCTGTCCGCAGCGCCAATTGAAGGTAACCATCCAGCGATGTAAGCGGCGTCCGGATATCATGCGACAGACTGGTAATCGCCAGATTCATCTCCTGATTCTTGCGGCTGAACTGTTCTCCCATCGCCCGCTGGCGGCTTAACAGGTTATTGCACTCCCGCACCAGCCTGCCGATCTCCCTCGGCTTCAACTGGGTAGCTACCAGCTTACGGGATTCATGCTCCATGATAAAAGACAGCTGGCTGCTGATCTGACTGACCTGTCTCCGGTAATTCAGCAGGTAGATCGTCTGGCCGATCAGCAGCAGCAGGAGTCCTGCCAGAACAATAAGGATACGATCAACTCCCCTCATATGATTTTATTATATACGATTACAGGTACAGAGTCTTAGTGCGGGACGGGGGTGGGGGTGAGCTTGTAGCATATGGTGATGCCCTCCTTGTCCACTCTGAGCTGAATCTCCCCCTGCTGATCCGTCCGGTAGATGCTTGTTCCCATATCGGCCAGTCGCTCCAGCACGGTCCCATGCGGATGTCCGTAAAGGTTATTCACACCGGCTGAGATGACAGCTGCTGTGGGGTTCCAGAAGGCCAGCCAGTCTGCACTGGTGGCTGTTTTGCTGCCGTGGTGGGAGACTTTGAGGACGTCGATGAGACTGCCTTGCTTAATACCGGATTGATTTGCGGAATGTAAGATTGTTTCCTCTGCCGCCTGGTCCATATCTCCTGTGAAAAGAAAGCTCCGCCCGTTCATCTCCAGCCGGAATACCACCGATTCGTGGTTCTGGTCCTCCACTTCCTCCGGCAGGGTATGTCCATCCGCTCGCGGCTCCGGCCAGAGGAAGTCCAGCCGCGTGGCCTCGTCCAGGGCCAGCATCTTGCCCTGCTGCACCGGATACAGCCGGACACCCGCGTCCAGCGCTGTCGCCATCAGCTTGGTATACGGCTCCGTGTCAGCCAATGTTCCGTTGAACAGCAGCGCCGATACCGGCATCCCTTCCAGCACCGCCTGGAGCCCTCCGGCATGGTCCTGATCGCCATGCGTCAGAATAACCGCGTCCAGCCGGTGGATGCCCCGTTGCTTCAGGAGCGGCAGCAGCGTCTTCGCCCCAACCTCGAACGGGCTGCGGCGGATGCGCCATTCCTCCCGGTTGCTGAAGCTCACGGTCCCGCCGCCGTCCACGAGGATATGTGCTCCGCCCGGCGTGGTGATCAGGATGCTGTCCCCCTGACCTATATCCAGGTAGCTGATGGAACCGGAGCCATCGCTTATAACCTCGGCGTTATAGCCTTTGTAGAGCAGAATGCTCAGGCCTATAGCGCACAGTATGGCTGCGGAATTGCTCCAGCGTGATAGGCCTGATTGAGGATAGGCTTGAAAGGTGAGCTCGGCTCTTCCGCTGTTTGCAGCCCCTGCCGAATTCAGAACGTTATTGCGGCCAGCTCTGCCACGGATGTTACCTCGCGGTTCCGGCCTCTCCAGCTCCGCCAGCGGACGGGTCTCATCGTCCATGAACTGGGGAACCAGCTTCGCCTCTGTCTGCCGCTTCAAGGCGTATAGCAAACCGTATAGCAGACCGTAGTAGAGGCAGATCCACAGGATTGACGGCGAAGCCCAGATCAGTATCCCGGCGGTGAACCCGTTCACCCACTCCACTGCCGCAAAAGTGATATTATTCAGTATCTCCGCAAGCTGCGCGGTCAGGAGTGCGGCTGCATTCCAAACCCTCCCAAGGAGCAGCGCCAGTGTTCCCAAAGGCAGCACCAAGAAGGTGATGAAGGGAACCAGCAGCAGATTGGCCGCAACGGACAACAGCGAGAATTGGTTGAAGTAATAAATCGTCAGTGGAAACGAGACCAGTTGAGCAATAATCGTTACCGAGAGGCTGCTGCCCAGCCAGCCCGGTAACCGCCTGAATAGGGGCGCAGCGAGCGGTGTATACACCATGAGTCCTGCCGTCACCAGAAAAGACAGCTGAAAGCTGACACTAAGCAGCAAATAAGGATTCCAGACCAGCATCATCAGAGCGGATGCAGCCAGAATATTCAGCCCATCCTTGAGCATGCCCAGTCTTGCCGCCAGCAGGGCAATCATGCTCATGATCCCGGCGCGGATCACGGACGGCCCGGCCCCGGACAGCAGCACATAGACCGGAACCAGCAGCAGAGTCACCGTCAGTGCGGTTTCTCTGGTTAAGCGGCAGCGGCGCAGCAGAACCAGGATTACTCCGACGTACACCGCTACATGCATCCCCGAAATGGCCAGGATGTGAGTGAGCCCGAGCTGCGAGAACTGTCTGAAGGTCTCCGGGTCCAGTTCCTTTTGGATGCCGATGACAAGGCCCTTCATATAACCCGCATGAGGCTCCTGAAATAAGCGGCTCATTTCTGCACCGAGCACTGATCTTGCCTTATCATTCCAGCGCAGAATAGTGGATGGCTCCCACGAGACTTGAGGGTTAACCTTTACACTGGCGGTACCTGTTCCTTTGAGCAGCCAGTGTATCTTTTGGGTGAGCAGATAGGCACGGTAGTCGAATCCGCCGAAGTTGCGCGCTATCTGGGGCTGGATCAATTCCCCCTCAATGACCACCCGGTCTCCCCGCTGCCACAAGGCTGCCTCTGCTATCTCACTTTCCTCCTGGAGCTTGATCTGTACAGTTACACGTTCACCTTCAGGGTCACTCCCCACTGCTCCCGCTGCGGCAGACTGTTCCCCTTGCTGATGCAGACTGATCCCGGACAGCTTCACGACAAAATCAACCCGGTCCCCGTCCCGCTCCACCGGAGAAGCGATAACGCCTGCGGCTGTTATATATGCTTCATTCAGTTCGCTCACCGGGTGCCCCAGCACCTCAGGCAGCAGACTCACATTGCGTACCTCACTATATTCCCAGTATAGGGCTGCCAGGATCAGTGCTGTCACCAACACCGCAGCCTTCCTCCAGCGTATTCCGCCGCTCACCGCCCAGACTACAGGCAGCAACAATAGCCCTGCGAGGCAGAATAGCAGACTGCGGCCAGAGAACATACAACCTGCGGCACTTCCCGCCACCCAGCAAACCGTGAAGCTTAAGAGAGGCCTCCTGTTCATGATCATCTCTCCTTCCTAATTAGCTCTAGACGCCAAAGAACCCCTGCATACGCATACGAATGCGTGTACAGAGGTTCTTCCTCTGGAGCTATAATTGAAATTCCGCCGGTGTACGCCGTTATTCAGATATCGAAATCATCGTTTCCTTAGGCGGCTCGTAGTTCTCCAATTGACGGAACACGATTCCTTTGGAGGTGAGCATCGCCTGTACCTTCTCCATGTCTTTCTTGTAAGGACGAAGGTAGACAATCTCCACGATTCCGCTGTTAGCCAGCATATTGGCACAGGTCCAGCACGGCTCATCCGTAACGTAGACCGTACTGCCTTCCCGGTCGCTCCGGTCTGTGAACAGCAGCAGATTCTGCTCGGCATGGATTGTACGGATACAGCGCTGCTTTTTGACCATTGTCTCTACACCGTCTATCATCTCACGCTCGTATTGCTCAGATACCATACAGCCTGCTTCCGAGCAGTCCGGCACCCCCATCGGCGCACCGTTATAGGCCGTACCCAGCAGCTTCTTCCCCTGCACCAGCACCGCGCCGACATGGCGGCGGGGACAGCGCGAACGGGTGGAGACCATGCAGGCAATATCCATGAAGTATGTATCCCAGTTCTTGCGGTAAGCCACAGTCATCAGCAATCTCCACTTTCTCTAAATAGTTGTTCATTATTGTAGCATACCTGGCTGCGTTTTCACTAGGATATTGATAGCCCGCAACAGCCTACATTTCGCCTATCTCTCGCTTAGATCTCCCGTCCTGCCACTTCTACACTGCATTTGCTCATCCGTAGAGCGGGGGGTGATTGCACTTCATACAGTAGAAGATGCATTCTCAGCGCCTAAGTAACGTTCTGCTGCACTTCATACAATGGATTCTCTCATTTAGTCTCCAAAGACCCACATTTTCAAAATTCTAATGTTCGAAGTGCAGCAGATTTAGTTTTCAGGCGGATTGAGGGCTAATCTAATGTACAGAGTGCAGTTGAAACTTATTATGCCCCGGCAGACAGGCTGTTCGTAGACAATCAGGACGGCGGTCTTAAAAGGCTACCAGCGGTTTCAGCTTCTCCAGCAGCTTGGGGCCGATGCCCTTAACCTTCCCTAGCTCGTTCGCGCTGCGGAACGCTCCCTTACTGGTGCGATAATCGACAATCGCCTGCGCCTTCTTCTCTCCGATGCCCGGCAGATCCATGAGGAGCTTGATGTCGGCAGTGTTCACATTAATCCGGCCGTCAGCCGCTGCCGGAGCTGCAATGTGAGCGGCTCCAGCTGTTGCAGCCGACGTTCCATTTGCACCGCCGCTTCCCGCCGCTCCTGAGTCCGCCGCACCCGCTATCCCGGCACTTGCCGCTCCAGCGCCTGCTGTTCCACCACCGGTGGCCACACCGCCAACAACTCCACTACCCGCCTCACCTGCAACATTCCCGCCAACCGCCCCATCCCCCGCCGCCGTACCGCCACCAGTTACCTCGACACTCCCCGCCGTACCGCGACCAACTTCCTCACCGCCTGCCGCTCCACTTGCCATACTTCCACCCGCTACCACACTCCCGCCATCACCCCCGGCGGCTGCACTGCCTGCCTCACCTTCGTCCGCCACTCCCAGCGCCTGCGCCATTCCGGCATTCAGCGTTGACCATCCGGCAATGCCGGCGTCCTGTGCTCTGTGGT
This sequence comes from Paenibacillus sp. FSL P4-0338, assembly GCF_038002365.1. NCBI lineage: Bacteria > Bacillati > Bacillota > Bacilli > Caryophanales > Paenibacillaceae > Paenibacillus > Paenibacillus sp. FSL P4-0338. Next base: position 3,519,343 of record NZ_JBBOCG010000001.1, read on the forward strand.
CTGCGGCCCACACCAGACTGCCGCCCAGCAGCGCAGCGGTGATGGCGCAAATGATCATTCTTTTATCCATCAGGTTGTCCTCCCTCATCAAACTGGAATTTTATTCAAAAATCCGATTAAAACCTGTCATTGGTCCAAGTCTGGCCTGCATACACTTAACGAAGAGTATTCCTGTAAGCAAGCCAGCAGCATAAGAAAGGAGGTACCACAGGATGAAAGTGGGATTTATCGGAACAGGCAGCATGGGAAGTCTGCTGATCGACACCTTCCTTCGGTCGGGAGCCCTTGATCCATGTGATGTGATGGCCAGCAACCGCAGCCCGGGCAGGCTGATGGAGCTGAAGAAGCTTCATCCCGGAATTACGATATGCTCCGGCAACATCGAAGCCGCCTCAGAGAGCGACCTTGTGCTCCTGTGCGTCAAGCCTTTGCAGTTCAAGAGGGTAACCGATGAGATCTCCCCTTATCTGCGCAGCGATCAGATTGTTGTATCTATTACAAGCCCTGTGCAGCTCTACCATCTGGAATCGGTCCTGCCCTCCAAGGTCGCCAAAATCATTCCCAGCATCACCCATTCCGTCAGAGGCGGGAGTTCGCTGTGCATTTTTGGAAGCCGGTTAAATAAAAAAGACAGGCTGCTGCTGCTCCAGTTATTCTCCTGCATTGGAGTTCCTGAGGAAATTCCGGAGGGTCATACGCGGATCGCCTCGGATTTCTCCAGCTGCGGTCCGGCCTTTCTGAGCTATTTCCTGGAGCGGTGGATTGAAGCGGCTGTAGAAGCAACCGGCATCGACGAAGCCCTGGTTACCCGGCTGGCGGGTGAGATGCTACTGGGTACGGGTAAGCTGCTGACCGAAGGCTCGTTCACCCCGCAGGAGTTGCAGGAACGGGTTGCCGTCCGCGGGGGCATTACCGCGCAAGCCCTGAATCATTTACAGACCAGTCTGGAGGGGGTATTTGAACGACTGATTACCACAACACATGACAAGTACGATGAGGATGTGGAAAAGCTCGACGAGCTGTTCGGACTTGGCAGCATTGCACAGAGCCGCACCGACCGCTAGAAATGCCCATTCATTGTCTCGCCACTTCCTGCGCGGCAGCCAGCGGTACCCGCACCTCCGTCCGGGTCCGCCGCCCCGAAACCAAGAAAGCCCGCAGCACGGATACCTCCGTTGCTGCGGGCAGAATTGCGTTCTTCGCTTAACCCACTACGATATTTACCAGCTTGCCGGGAACGGCAATGATTTTGCGTACGGTTTTGCCTTCGACGGCTGCCTTCACATTCGGCAGGGCCAGAGCGTGGTCCTGCATCTCCTGTTGGCCCATCTCCGCCGAAATCAGCGCGCGCTGGACGATTTTACCGTTCACCTGTACCACGATCTCAACCTCAGCATCTACGGTTAAGGCTTCATCATAGGCCGGCCAGGCAACATAGCTGATGCTTCCTTCGTGACCCAACAGCTGCCACAGCTCTTCGGCAATATGCGGTGCCAGCGGGGACAGCATCTGCACGAACTGCTCCGCCGCTTCCTTGGACAGGCTCTCCTGCTTGTAAGCGTCATTGATGAAAATCATCAGCTGGCTGATCGCCGTATTGAAGCGCAGCAGCTCGAAATCCTCAGTGACCTTCTTCAGCGTCTTGTGCCAGGTGCGTTTGAATTCATCTGTGCCCCCGCCCTCTGAAATCTTCGCGCTGAGGCTGCCGTCTTCATTCACGAACAGGCGCCATACGCGGGAGAGGAAGCGGTGAATGCCTTCGACGCCCTTTTCGTTCCAAGGCTTGGTGGCCTCCAGCGGCCCCATGAACATCTCATAGACGCGCAGGGTATCTGCCCCGTAGGCTTCAACGATCTCATCCGGATTAATGACATTGCCGCGCGATTTACTCATCTTCTCGTTGTTGTTCCCCAGGATCATTCCCTGATTGACCAGCTTGTGGAACGGCTCCTTGGTATCGACTACGCCGATATCATAGAGTACCTTATGCCAGAAGCGGGCATACAGCAGGTGAAGCACCGCATGCTCGGCTCCGCCGATGTACAGGTCAACCGGCAGCCATTCCTTCTGCTTCTCCGGTGAACACAGCTCCTGATCATTGTGCGGATCGATATAGCGCAAGTAGTACCAGCAGCTACCGGCCCATTGAGGCATAGTATTAGTCTCGCGGCGGGCCTTCATGCCGGTCTCAGGATCAACCGTCTCCACCCACTCCGTCACATTCGCCAGCGGGGACTCACCGGTGCCCGATGGCTTGATAGCATCCACATCAGGCAGGAGCAGCGGAAGCTGATCCACAGGCACAGTCTTCATCGTGCCGTCTTCCAGGTGTAGAATCGGAATCGGCTCGCCCCAGTAACGCTGGCGGCTGAACAGCCAGTCGCGCAGGCGGTAGGTCACTTTGCCCTTGCCGCTGCCCTTCTCTTCCAGCCAGGCGATCATCTGAGCCATCGCTTCAGTATTGGACAGACCGTCGAGGAATCCTGAATTGACATGCGGACCGTCACCGGAGTAGGCTTCTTCTTCGATATTGCCGCCCTGCACCACTTCGATGATGTTCAGGCCGAACTGCTTGGCGAATTCCCAGTCGCGGGCGTCATGGCCCGGAACGGCCATAATCGCTCCGGTACCGTAGCCGGCCAGCACGTAGTCGGCAATCCAGATCGGCACCTGCGCGCCGTTCACCGGATTAATCGCATACGCGCCGGTGAACACACCACTTTTCTCCTTAGCCAGATCGGTGCGTTCCAGATCGCTCTTGCGGGAAGCCTTGTCGCGGTATTCAGCAACGGCGGCCTTCTGCTCGTCTGTGGTAATGGCATCCACCAGCTTATGCTCGGGTGCGAGTACGCAATAGCTTGCTCCGAACAGGGTATCGGGACGGGTAGTGAACACTTCAAGCACCGCCTCATGCCCCTCAATCGCAAAGGTCACCTCAGCACCGGTCGATTTGCCGATCCAGTTGCGCTGCATATCCTTGATGCTCTCTTCCCAGTCCAGCTCCTCCAGATCCTCCAGCAGGCGGTCGGCGTATTCGGTAATCTTCAGAATCCACTGGCGCATCGGTCTGCGGACGACGGGATGGCCGCCGCGCTCGCTTTTGCCGTCGATGACTTCTTCGTTCGCCAGAACAGTTCCCAGCGCCTCGCACCAGTTCACCGATACTTCGGCCACATAAGCCAGTCCGCGGTTGTACAGCTGGATGAAAATCCACTGCGTCCACTTGTAGTACCCCGGATCTGTCGTGCTGATCTCGCGGTCCCAGTCGTAGGAGAAGCCCAGCGACTTGATCTGGCGGCGGAAATTGTCAATGTTCTTGAAGGTGATATCACGCGGATGCTGGCCGGTATCCATTGCATACTGCTCGGCCGGAAGTCCGAAGGCATCCCAGCCCATCGGGTGCAGCACGTTGTAGCCGCGCATCCGTTTGAAGCGGGACACGATGTCGGTGGCGGTATAGCCTTCCGGGTGGCCTACGTGCAGTCCTGCGCCGGAAGGATACGGGAACATATCCAGGGCGTAGAACTTCGGCTTGCCAGATTCTTCACTTGTCTTAAAGGTCTTGTTCTCATCCCAGAATTTCTGCCATTTCGGCTCGATGGTCTGGGCGCGGTATCCAATATTATCGCTCATCTTGTGCTCCTCCTTGGAGTGTTGCTGTATTAGGTAGTACTGCTGCTGTCTTAAAAAGTTAAGAGATTAGTCTCCACTACAAAAAAGTTTTGGGCCTCCACCCGCTGTTAGATTCAGATTTCATGATTAGAGCCGCTCTCCGCGGTCGAAATCCGAATCTAAAGGCGGCCACTAACGTTGCTCCGGCTCCAAAATTTCTTTCCGTTCCATTACTCTGTAACTTAGGTAAACACCATCTGTTCCCCCGGCGGAACAGCAAAGCTCAAGAGCCGCCCATGATTCGCTGGGCTAACCGGGACAAAATCATCCTAACAGATGAATAAGTATACCTTTGTGCGAAGACAATGTATGCTGTTTTTCACATGCATTCAGGCGGTGTTCCTGCTTTCGAGCACAATGTATGCTGTTTTTCACATACATTCAGGCCGTGTGCCGCTATACCAGCCGATTGTATTCGGTTTTAACCAGAACTTCAGTCACATTCAGCAAAATAGCCATTCTACGAAACCTTCCAAGAACTCTTATTCACAAATTCACACACCTTTTTCACAGCAACAGGAAACTATAGTTTCCTATTACAGCAAAAAACCTCCCATCCCTAGCGTATAATCGCTAGGGACGAGAGGTTTGAATTCCCGTGGTACCACCCTAGTTAGCGGCGGACATTCTTTGTCCGGCACTCACTTTGACACCCTGTATCGGGGGTGAGGCGACGGCGGTTCACTCGCATGTCTCCCTAAGGAACCTGCGGCTCGCGCCATTACTCGGAGGTGAGTTCACTGCGGCCCGTTAACCGGCTCGCACCTGGGGTGCCGGCTCTCTGCAATAACGGTCTCACGAATTAATACTCCTCTTCATCGCACTGCTATGATAACTCTTCTTATCGTAATATTCACCACATTATAACCAAAAGATACATGTACCGTCAATCCTTTCACCCGAAGTAGCCGCAGTTCCCCTTATTCCTGCAAGTGATGGGGTGAATTACGGTGGCCTCAAGCCGGTCTTCTGCGGATATAATAGCCAATGATATGCTGAATAACCACCTTGGCAGCGGCGAAGAAAGGAACGGCTAGAATCAATCCGATCATTCCGGCGATCTCTCCGCCGACCAGCAGTGCGAATATGATCAGCAGCGGATGCAGATGCAGCTTCCGTCCTACAACCTGAGGAGAGATCACGTTACTTTCCAGCATTTGGCATAAGGTATTCACCACCGCCACCAGCAGGACAAGGCGCCATGACAAGGTCGAAGCCATTACAATAGCCGGAGCCGCCCCCAGAAAAGGACCCATATACGGAATAATGTTGAATACCGCGACAACACAGGCGAACAGCAGCGCATAAGGCATGCCGATCATCGCGTAACCGATATAAGCGAGCACGCCGATGATGATACAGACGAGAAACTGCCCGCGGATATAGTTGCCGAGCGCTTCATCAATGTCTTTTAACAGCATCACAATCGACTTGCGGCGCGAACGTGGCAGACAGGATACCACCATCCGTTCGAACACCTCGAAGTCCTTCAGAATATAGAACACGAGAAAAGGCACAATGAATGCGTTGAACAGCAGGCCAATGGTTGAAGCGATATTATTAAGGAAGTGGGAGATGCCTTCGGCTAGGCGGTTCTCCAGCTGATAGAACCAGTTATTCATTCCCGCCTCCACCCCGGGCGGAATCAGTCTGGAATTCATGCCCTTCATCAGCCCCTGCGCGTGCAGCGTCATCTCCGGCAGATGCTCGTTCAGCTCCTCCAGCTGTTCCATGAACATCGGGATCAGATTAATCAGGATCACCGCAAGCGAGGTCAGGAACACCGCATAGATCAGGAGGACGGCTGCGCTGCGCGGCATTTTTCTCCGGGAGAGCATAGTGACCACCGGATTCAGCACATAGGAGATAATCATGGCGGCCAGGAACGGGGCCAGGATCGCTTTTAGAAACAGGAATACCCCATTCAGCATCGGACGGAGCAGCCAGACGAAATATAGAATAATCAGTGAGAGCAGCACGCCGATCATCCAGCGGAGCCATTTACTGCGGAACCACTCCTCCATAATCTCCCTCCTGAACTTGTACAGCCCTTAACCATCATGCCCTATTAGTATGTGTGGGAGGGGAATGAAATACTCCGCTCTGCAAAAAATTGGTTTTTTGTTATTTTAATTCGCAGGTTGGTATAGTGGCCGGGCTCAAGGTTCGCTACAATCATATTGTAAAGCGCTTACATTATTGAGGAGGGTATTGTATATGAGGAGAAAGCTACACAAGTTATTCGGTGCAGGAATGACCCTGCTGCTTGCTGGTCTGCTGACAGGAGCTCCGTCCGTTTCGGCGGCCACCGTCTTTAATGAGCCTCTGACTTACTTCAACCCCGCAACCTGGCAAAAAGCAGACGGATACTCGAATGGCTCCATGTTCAACTGTACCTGGCGTGCGAATAACATCTCTTTCACCAGTGGCGGACAGCTTCGTCTGGCCCTGACCAGTCCCAGCAATAATAAATTTGACGGCGCGGAGTACCGCTCTGTGAACAAGTACAGCTACGGCAAATACGAGGTCAGTATGAAGCCGGCCAAGAACAGCGGGATCGTCTCCTCCTTCTTCACCTACACCGGGCCTTCAGACGGGACGCCTTGGGATGAGATCGATATTGAATTCCTCGGCAAGGATACCACCAAGGTCCAGTTCAACTATTACACCAATGGCGTTGGCGGTCATGAGCAGATTGTCAATCTTGGCTTTGATGCTTCCCAGAGCTATCATACGTACGCCTTCGACTGGCAGCCGGGTTATATTAAATGGTATGTAGACGGGGTCTTGAAGCATACGGCAACCAGCAACATCCCCTCCCGGGCCGGTAAAATCATGATGAACCTCTGGAACGGAACGGGTGTGGATTCCTGGCTCGGTTCCTATAACGGAGCGAACCCGCTATACGCCTATTACGATTGGCTGAAATACACAAGCAATTAACTTGCAGGCAGGTGATGGACCCCGGCGATGCGCAAGCGGCATCCGCCGGGGTCCTTTTGTCTATGCGGATCATGGCGGCTCATCTTCAATATTTGTTATTCCAATCGCCACATTGGTATGGCGGCTGCTGCCGTCCTTCTGTACGATATATAGAAAGAATACCGCTCAAGAGGAACAGATTTGATGGAGCCGCCGCCAGGCAAACAGGCAGAGGCCTTGAGGCTTATCTACGACAAGAAACCGCCTTATTATAGAGGCGGTTTCTTGTCCCTGCGGCATCTAGCGGCTGCTGCGGTCCCAGGCATTGACCTCCATGGTTTCGGTAAGTCCGCCGTAGGTGTTCCACTTGTGCACGAATTCGTCGAATTCTTCAAGCGGGCTGTCCGCGAAGATGATTTTGATGAAGCTTTTCTGCTCCAGCTTCTTCAGCAGCTCGCCGTCGCGCTGCATCGTCGCTGTCGGAGGACCCGTGAACTGCTCCTTGCGGGAAGCCTCCTTCTGGCCCAGCAGCAGAGGGGCAATGTCCTTCGGGATCTCCCGGATGACCCCGGAGGGAATCCGGGCCCCGTCGAAGGTTAGCGTGTACGAGGCTACGCGGATGCCGCCCAGCGGCAGCGCCGAAGATTGGGCGCTCGGCTGGCCGCCCGCCATGGTAAAGTCATAGCCCTCTGCAAGACCATGGGCGAACTCGCCGGTCGAGGTAGCGTATGAATCGAACAAATAATTCTGATACGTAAAAAAGATTTCAGGGTGCTTCATCTTCTTATTGATCAGAATGGCACCGTTGACAGGCAGGGTTCCTCTTCTCATGGTGAGGCCGCCCGGCCCCGAAGGGATAGCAATTGCCCGGACACGCGCCTGAGTGTCACTCTTGGTCAAAGAGGACAGGGGCCAGCCGCGCATCCAATAGGGTCCGGCAATGATACCCGCCTTACCAGAGATGAACTGGTTCGCCGCGCCCTCTTCATCCAACCAGGCACTGTCAGCGCTCAGATAACCGCGCTGTACCCATTGCTTCATGAGCTGGACAGCCTTCCTTGCCCCGGGCTGGATGGAGCCGTATTCCAGGGTCCCGTCACTCCGGCGGTTCCACTGCTCAGGAACCGTACCATAGGCGCCGAACACCCAGCTGCTGTCTCCCATCCAGGTGCTGGGGCCGTTGCGGAATCCGGCCGACAGGCCGTAGGTATCCTTGATCCCGTTGCCGTCCGGGTCCCGGTTGACGAAGGCATCCATGACCTGCTCCAGCTCATCCAGGGTCTGCGGGACTTTCAGATGCAGCTTGTCCAGCCAATCCTGGCGGATCCAGAGCAGCGGATCGGAGTTATATTCATAATCCATAATGGGAATGGCATACCTGTGTGCGCCGCGCACGAAGGGGTTCCATGCCGAAGCATCCTCGGCAACAGCCTTCTTCCACACCTCGGACGCATGCTGCTCGAACAGGTCGCCGACTTCCATGAATTGCCCTGAATCAATCAGCTCCTGGATAATATCGGCATCTCTGGTCGTTACGATGTCGGGCATATTGCCTTTGGCCAGCTCCAGCCTCAGCTTGTTGGCGTAGGTCTCTGAGGTGCCGGAGATCGTCCAGAGATAACGGATGCGGATGCCAAGCCGCTTCTCTGCCCAGGCCGTATGTACGTTGTGCTCCAGGCTCTCCCCTTTGATGAAATTCAGATTGGGATTCACGGAACCGACCGTATACAGGTCTACCGGAGGATCATATTTGCCTTCCTTAATATCGAAGTGAGGGGCTGTACTCTGCGGTGAAGCCGGCGGCTGACTATATTCGGTGCTGTGCCAGGAGCAGCCTGACAGGATCAGGAGCAGCAGCAATAGCGGGGAACGGACTTTCATGAAACCACCTTCTTTTCGTAGAGTTCATAATCTTATGATACACTTCTCCATATTACAGCAAATGTCTTGAAAAGGATGATCTTTATGGTGGCATGGCGTCCCAACCTGTTCGTTAAAATGGTGGCAATCCTGCTCTCGCTGATTGCTGCCACACTCTTGTTCTACGGAATGTCCTACCGTAAGGATGTCGGAGTCATTACCAGTCAGATCAAAACCACCGACCTCAATCATCTGGAATTCCTGACCCAGCAGATGGATAACAACATCAACCAGCTGGCGGGCAGCATGTATGCCCTGCAGAGAGATCCCACCATCCGCGATTATGAGCAGATTACGCAGCTGGGCCATCTTATTGATCCCGCCCAGACGATTATGACGGTGCTCGAGAAGCTGTCCCTCCAGACCAGCTCCAGTACGTGGGAGAACCGGATTGTCTTGTATAAGCCCTTCAGCGGGGAGACCTTGGGCTCGGATTCTTCGCTGTCCTTCGATGTCTCTGTCCTGCACAAGCCGCTTCCGGCAGGCTGGGAGTATATCTCGTCGGACAGGGCCGGCGCGGAGGCAGGCTTCCGGCTGCTCTTGTCAGACCCTGCTCAGGCAACAAGCCGGCCGCGCGAGGCACAGCTGCTGATGTCCATGTATTTGCCGGTCTCCAATATTGAACGGATGTTCGATGCCTACCAGTCGCAGAACACGGGGGACACCTTCTTGTACCATCCGTCATTCGGCTTCATCCTCTCGCGGAGTTCGGACCGGCAGATGGCGGAGCAGGTCACCGCGGCACTGAATATCTCAGCCGGGAAGAGTACCTCCGACATCTTCGACCTTAAGCAGGGCAGCTTCCTGGTCAGCTCGGTGCCCTCCTCGGCCATCGACTGGCAAGTCGTGCATTATTCACCGCTGAAGGAGATTCTTCAGCCGATCCGCAGCAGCCGCTCTTCCTTCCTGACAGGATCGGCCATCCTGCTGGTGATGAGCCTGCTATTCTCCTTGCAGCTCTACCGCCAAGTGCAGCGTCCGGTGAGCCTGCTGCTGCGTTCGCTGAACCGGATGAAGGAAGGGCGCTGGTCTACCCGTATCCATACCCGGACCAATCCCGAGTTCACGCTGCTTAATGAGGAATTCAATGACATGGCCGAGAAGATTCAGTCGCTGATCGAGCAGGTCTATCTGGAGCAGCTCCGGGCCAAGGATGCCCACCTGAAGCAGCTTCAATCACAGATCAATCCGCATTTCCTGTACAACTGCCTGTTCTTCATCAAGAGCAAGGCCGCCATAGGAGATACAGAGTCTGTCGAGGCCATGGCACTCAGTCTGGGTGAATATTACCGCTATATTACCAGAGTCGATCATTCCCTCACCACCCTTCAGGATGAGCTGAAGCTGCTGGAGACTTACCTGAAGATCCAGAACCTGCGGAAGCAGCGTATATGCTACGAGGTGGATATGGAGAGCGAGCTGCTGGACCTGCACATTCCGCGGCTGCTGATTCAGCCTCTAGTAGAGAATAGTATCATTCATGGCATTGAGCGAAAAATCGGCCCAGGCTCCATCCGGATCACCGGCCGCCATACCCGGGAAGCCATTCTCATTACCGTAGAGGACAATGGTGCCGGTATGACGGAGGAAGCTATTGCAGCACTTCAGGTACGTATCAACGAAACCACGCGTGAGGATGGAGGCTGCGGGCTATGGAATGTCCAGCAACGCCTCAAATTACATTACGGCGAGGCTTCCGGCCTGATGATTGCGCCTTCACCGGAAGGCGGTCTAATAACAACTCTCCGTATGGAGAAGAAAGAGGAACCTGATGCACCAAATTCTATTGGTTGACGATGAACCCTATGTGGTCGATGATCTGTCCATTTCGATTCCCTGGGCGGAGATGGGCTTCGGACAAGTCCACAAAGCTTATTCCGGGTATGAGGCGCTGGAGCTGCTCCAGCGTTATCCCATCGATATTGTAGTCACAGATATCAATATGCCGGAGTTGTCCGGCACCGAGCTGATTGCCGCCATCCGTAAGCGCTGGAAGCATATCCGGGTGGTGATGCTGACCGGCTATGCGGAGTTTGAATATGCCCGCAAGGCTATTGAAGAGCAGGCCAGCGCCTACCTGCTTAAGCCAATAGCGAACGACCAGCTGATCGCGGTTATTGGTAAGCTGCAGGAGAAGCTGCGCAGTGACTGGGAGGCCTGGTCCTCTCACCAGCGGACGATGCAGACCTTCCGCGAGCATCTGCCGATCCTGCGGGATCGCCTGCTCGGGGAGCTGCTGCAGGGACGGAAGCTGCCCGGGCCGCAGCTCCAGGAGCGGCTGGACCAGTTCGACCTGCCGTTCAGGGCCGGTCTGCCGGTCTGTCTGGCCGTGGTCCGTCCCGAGGAATTCTTCCGGCGCCAGGATATGCACAGCATGCTGCTGTTTGAATATGCGATCATTAATATCGCCCAGGAGCTGTTCCAAGACCGGTTTCTAATCTGGTCCTGCAAGGATGTGCATGATTATCTCGTATTCCTGCTGCAGCCCAGGGAGGATTCGGAACACGGCGGCAATCCTGGAAATGAGGTGGCCCAGGCTGCCTATCAGCTGCAGAATCATGTCAGTACCCTGATGGGAGGCGGCCTGTCCGTGGTGACCACCGGCTGGGGAGACTTCCCGGATCAGGTCTATACTCTCTATCAATCCGCCATCTCAGCCATCCGCCAGCATATCGGCAGCGAGACCGGCATCTATCTCGATACCACGGATAACAGCAGCTCCCAGCCCGTGGAGATTCTCCAGCCGCTGTATGAGCCCCCGCTGCTGTTCCACATGTTCGAAGCGAACAACTGGCAGGGCATTGAAGACAAGCTGAACGCTATCGTCTCGGAGCTGGTTCACAGTCCGGAGCGTTCACTGGAGCATATCCAGGAAGCCCGTCTGCACTTGGAGACGGCCTTCTATTACTTCGCCCACAAGAATAACAAGCTGCTGAGCGAGATTGCCGGCAATCCGCTGCTGGAGCAAGCTCCCTTTCAGACGCCGGACAAGCTGCGGGAATGGGCCATGGAGGTTATCCTTCTGCTGAGAGAGCATACGGATTCCGAACGGCGGAACAGCCGGACCGTGCTGATCCGCAAGGTTCATGAGTATATCAACCGTAATCTGCACTATGTCTCCCTACAGGCCATCGCCGACCATGTCCAGATGCATCCGGTCTATCTCTCCAAAATGTACAAGCTGGAGACCGGCAAGCGGATCAGCGACTATATCAGTCAGGTAAAGATGGAAAAAGCGGCGTATCTGCTTATCCATACGCCGCTCAAAATTTATGAAGTTTCCTCGGAGCTCGGGTACTCCAACGCCCATTATTTCATTAAGCTCTTTAAGGAATATGCGGGGATGACCCCGCATGAATACCGTGACCGGGCGCTGTAATTCCGTCAGTTACGCGAAGATAAGCTCTACCTCATGGGCGAAGCCGTCATCTATGGCCGGTACCAATCCGTCCTCCAGTACCCGGCCGTCCAGCGTCAGGCGGGCTGCCCCGTCCTGCATGCGGTGGAAGCCCTCCGGCTTGCGGACCTGAATCCTGTAGGAGGAACTGCCCAGCTTCAAGGTATAGGTAAGCTCCGTCTGCTCTTCCCGCAGCACCGGACTCAGTGCTATGCCCTGCTCCGTATATTCAATACCCAGCGCTTCCATCAGCGAGAGGGTGAGCCAGGTCGAGGTGCCGCTAAGCATCGGACCGATGTTCTCACCAGTCTCGCTGTTGTTGTATTGGGTGCAGAACCGCGGATTCCCGCAGACGGCAAACGGATCAGCCATCGTCTTGAACGGCATAATACGGTCCAGCAGCCAGTAGCCCAAGCGGCAGAGCTCTGCCGCCAGATCCGGGCTGGATACTTCCTTGGCCCCCTTGAACATAGCCGCAGCAGCCATCATGCAGGCATGCTTGAATACGCCGCCGTTCTCGCGGTCACCCGGAAAGTATTCATCCGATGCCGTGTGCGTGGATACCCGGCCCAGCGCTACCGGCGAGACCAGCTTCATGCCGTAAGGCGTCATCAGATGCGCCTTCATGGTATCCAGCATCACTGCAATCTGATCCTCATCCGCACAACCCGCCAGAATGCTCCAGCTGAACGAATTCAGGAAGTACGAGCCGTCCTTCGCCGGATCGGAAGACATCCCGTCCCCGGCAGCGCCGAGATACGTATATTCTTCGTTAGGATAGCGGTTGAACAGCACACGGGCGAAGAAATCTCCCTTCCAGGCATGCTCCTGGATGCGTTCGCGCAGCTTGGCTCCGAAGCCGGTCAGCTCATCTGCATACGCCTGCTCGCCTTTGCGGGCGGCCAGGGCGGACAATTCATCAACCGCCACCTTCAGCAGGAAGGCGTTCATGACGCTCTCGGAATAATCACTCTCCAGCGAATCCCCGAAGACACCGCCGGCCTCCAGCTGCTTCCGGTAGAGTGCTTCCTTGGCCGGGCCGTTCAGGTAGGTGTCATCGAGCTTCAGACAGTCGTTCCAGTCTGCGAAGTCGAGCAGCGGCAGGCCGTGGCGTCCGATCGAGATCTGTCCGGAATAGACAATAATCGCCTTCAGGGTCTCGAATACAGGCCGTTCGGTCTCCGTGCCTGCTACCGGACAAGACTCATCCAGGAACTCCGCATCCCCGGTCAGCATGACATAACGGTAGACAGCCTGGATCAGCCATAGCGCATCATCGGACCATTTGCCCGGCTCTTTGCCGGCCCAGAAGAAATTGTGGTACGCATACCCCAGCTCAAATACCATGCTGGTCCATTCTTTCAGCAGGCTCTTGACGAGGCCGCTGCGGCCCATCCCGACGAAATAATACATCGAGGCATACATATCCTGAATTTCACGGAAGCCGATCTCCCGGTAGCCTTTCTGGGTCTGACAGAAGGAGCGGGAGACAAAACTCTGGTAGAGCACCTGAAAAGGCAGGTTACGGTTCACAAACTGGTCGAAATCCGCGTCCCCGGAGGATACCTGCAGGAACCTGGAGTAATTCCGCACGAACTTCAGGGATTGTGCCAAGGCTTCTTCGGCCGAGCTGCGGCTTGAGAAGCGGGCGATCAGCGCACCCACCTCTTCCTCCAGCACTGTATCGCTCCAGGAAGCACCGCTCTTGTCGGAGACAAGGCCCGTCAGCTGGTCAACTGCTGCCGAGGCTCCGGCAGCAACCTGAATCTCCCCCGCTACCGCGAAGAAGCCCGGCCCCTTGCGGTGCAGAATGCTGCTCAGCTTCAATGCGCCGGATGGCCGGTGGAGCGAGCCGGTGCCGACGAACTCATTGTAGCTGACGCAATATTCGCGCGGCAGCACTGGTCCGTCTTCCCCGTGGATAATCATCGTGTGGAAGCGCAGATCATGGCGCCCGCCTTCCGGGTAATAGTCAGGGCTGATTGCAGCTACGGCTCCATCAGCGTCCTGCAATACGCCGCCTTGCATAATAACATTGCTGTACAGCACATCCTCGAACAGAGCGCCCGGTGCTGCCGAGCCGAACATGCCCGTGTACACCAGACGAAGCTGGCGGCTGCTCTCTCCATGGTTCGTAATCGTAACCCGCTGCATCTCGGTCGCCAGCGGCAGACCTTCAGCATGCGGCAGAATGAAAATAGTACGTGTAATCTCAAGTCCGCCGGACAGGCGGTACGTGATGATGGTTACATTCTGTGAATGGCGGCAGACCGCCGATTCAATGCCTTCTCCGCCCGGATCAGCGGAATAGAAGATCTGCTTCCCGTCCTCGAACAGATAGAATTGACGGTTGGCCGGGAAGCCATTCTCCTCCTGGCGCATATCCCAGCGGGTCGCCAGCACCTGGGTAGCCGCATGGGAACGGAAGCTGCCGCCGCCAAGACGGTCTACCACGCTCTTCGGTGTAGTCTGAAGCGGATGAGGGAACTCCAGACGGTTGCCCAGCAGCAGATTGACCGCGAAGTGCGGACCCGGAACAGGGGAGCGCAGGTCAATGACATGCTCGCCTTCAGCGTTAAGGGCACCCGCCCAGCCCGGCGCAGCCTGAAGCTGCACCAGCGCCGCGCTTGCAGCCGCCTCCGGTATAGCTATTGTCTGTTCCTGTCTTCCCGCATGGCGGATATGCAGGGATAGTGCCGTACCTGTATCATTCACGGTGAACAGCGCGGAAGTGCCAGCCTCCTTCGGCAGCAGCGCTGCCACTTCCGGGAGCTTCAGCAGCTCCTGAATGGCAGGCAGCCGGAGCGGAAGGCCCGCTACGCCAGCAGCCCCGATGCACTGGGAATCCGTGAAGACGGCGCTTAGCCGGCCGCCCTCGTCTATCCGGTCTGCGAATGCCTGTCTTAGAATATCCTCAGGCGAAGCAGCCGCTGCTCTTGCGGTATTGAATTTCAGCATCATGAATGGTTCTCCTCTTTTCCTGTTTTCTGTTGGACGATACTCATTCCCTGTTATGTATACGCATTGGGCTGAAGAATTGGGGGAAGTTCTGAAGCAAGCATGGAGAACGGTTGCCCGTCCTCCATGTAATAATTATAGAAGTGTCTGAGTCCAGTCTAAATACCAAATCGTAAGCCTGAATAACAAAATCCAAAGCATGTTCAAGGTGCTGCTGTTCCGTTATTCGTTAGCACAATATCATCCACGTCCACCGTCAGATGCCCGGTGCCGCCATCCTTGATATCCCCCAGCTCGAAAGAAATGCGGCCGATGGAGGTGCTGCCTCCGACAACATCGAATTCTACGGTATATTCCTGATATTCACTGCCCAGATCAACAATTTCGCTCGTATATCCGTGCCATTTGTAATTGTCCGCAACATCCAGCCAGCCGATGCTGATATTCATTTTGCGTTCAGCCGATGCCTTGGCCTTGAAGGTAAGTGTGTAATGATTGCCTTCGTTGTAAGCGGCTCCCTCATAAAAGACCTGCCGGTCCCAGGTGTTCGTTCCCGTGGAACCCACCTTGATCTGCAGTGCGCCATCCACATTGTCAATGGCTAACTCCCCGTTGTCGGAGGAGTAGGTACTCCAGCCCTTAAGCGGCTCTGAGAAATCGCCGTTTGGAATCAGATTCTCCCCGTAAGCCTCACCGTCCAGCACCGGGCTTACCTGAAGCAAGGAGATATTGCTCAGATTGACCGTGTGCGCTCCGAGCTCTTCGGTGATCTTGCCGAGACTGAACTGAAGCACCGCAGCGTGATCGGTTGCCGGGGCAGTGAACAGATATTCATAGTGTCCGCCGTCTTGGCTGAGTCTAAGCTCCTGTTCCAGATAAGGAGTCCAGTTGCCATCCTCAGTCCCGTCACGCTGAACCAGCGCTTTAATATCCCGGGCCAACGAAGCATCCGCATCGAAGCGCAGCAGATATTTCTTGCCCTGCTCTACCGGGATGCCCGCTTGCTTCACCTGTGCATGCCAAGCCTCCGTTCCAGTTCCACCGAGGCTAACCTGCAGTTCTCCATACACAGCCTTCATTACAGTGCTCTTCCCGGGATCATCCGGTTCCCAGTCCTTCTTGAACAGCGTCCAGTTGTCAGTGGAAGCGTCCTTGAAGCTGCCGTTCACCACCAGCTCGCGGGACAGATCCAGCCAGGCCAGATTGTAGCCGCTGCCGCCAAGACGGATGTAATAGCTTCCCGCAGGCAGTGCTAGCGGTGCTCCAACGATCGCCCGGTAAGACTGAAGGCCTCCGGTATCGCCAACTGCCGCGCTGTAGACAGATTCCGTCACCACATTCTGCTTGCCGGCATCCAGTACTGACAGCGTAAGCTCGGAATCCGCGAGCACACTGGATACGCGGGTAACCGGAACAATACTGCCTGCCTGAGGCAGTACCACCTTGTATTCCACATAGTCGCCCTTATCCATATCCGTGATATCCTTGCCGCCTTCACCGCTTGGAATCAGGCCGGTTCCCGAGGCTCTCCAGAACTGGTCCCCCCGCAGATGCAGGTAGTTCATGAGCACTGGCGGATCGGTCATCCGTACCAGACGCACATTGTCAATCTCGGTCTGTCCCGCAGCCGCGCCCAAAAGGAACGATAACGCAGCTTCCGTGCCGGACCCGCCGGACAGCTCAATTTCTGCTGTATAGCTCTTCCACTCCGGTGTCAGAGTGAAGGTGGTTCCGTCAGGATAGACCGTCTGACCACCGCTGCCCGCCAGCTTAATGCCAAGCGGCTGCGCCTCGGCCGATCTCGCATCGAAGGCAAGCTGGTAGACGGCTGCTGCGGACACTGGAATTCCTGCCTGGGTCAGCGTCACATCCTCCGGCGATCCTCCGGCCTTCTGCACGTCCGCCCGGAACTCCCGCTTCATCATCGGCAGAGCAAGTGTATTGGTTACACTGGCCTTCGCCGCTGCCTCCGAGCCCTGCTTAACGGCAAAGCTCCAATATCCAAGCCGTGCTTCTCCCAGATCGAAGCCTCCGTTATAGATCAGGTTGCCGTCAGCAAGCGGAGTGCGTACTACCGGCGGCGCTTCGGTCTCTACCACTCTTACATTCGCGAAGTAGGCGGAGATGTTGTTCAGACCCAGGTTGAACTCAAAGCGGGCATTATTGTCTGAAGCCTTCGTCATCGTAAAGCTGTACTCATACGGCTGCCAGTCCGGTGTAAGCTGGAAATTGCGCTCCCCGGAATACGCCGTCCATCCGCCGCCGAATTCGGTCAGCTTGCTCATCAGCGGCCGGGCTGCGTCCGCTTTGGCATCGAAGGTTACCTTGTAGGCTTTGCCCCTCTCCAGCAGCAGCGGCTTCTGCGCAAGCTGAATGGAGTAGTTCTGGGTTCCGGCCTCATGGACAGCAACCTTCACCGCCTTGCCCTTATCCTGATCCGCAATGACGGAGACGGTTCCGCTTCCGCCCTCATTCTCAATCAATTCCCAATATTCCGGCTGACCCTGGGCTGCTACAGTACCCTTGAAGTCCCCGTTGTAGATCTGATTCCCGTCTGCCAGGGCAGGACGCTGCGGGGTCGACAGTCCTGGATCTACCGGCCGCTTTCCTGTTACATCCGGCCATTGATCCAGGTTCTTGTATTTGTAGACCCGTACGTAGTCTACATACATTTTATCCGACTTGAAGTCGGCCTTCGGATTGCCCGGCCAGTCGCCGCCCACAGCCAGATTCAGAATCATATAGAACGGCCGGTCAAACGGAGCAGGGTACGTATAGTAATCCGGCTGGCCTTTGGCCATCGTTCCCCAGTCACTCGTCTCAAAATACATTTTATCGTCCACATAATACCGGATCAGGCCCGGAAGCCATTCCAGCGTGAAGTCGTGATAATCATCTGCAAAGGTCTGGCCTTCCGGCAGTACATAGGTTTTGGTCTGGGACGCATGCGGAATGTCGTAGTGAATCGAGCCATGGACCGTTCTTGGATAGAGATCCGCCTCTGCCTTGCCGGCAACCGGTCCTGTCAATTCCATAATGTCCATCTCGCCGCTTCCCGGCCAAGGTCCATACTGCGTCTCATCATCGGTTGGCATCATCCAGATGGCTGGCCACATGCCCTGCTGAACCGGCAGCTTGGCCCGCACGGTGAATTTGCCGTAGGTCCAGTCGCCCTTCATCTTGGAGGTCAGCTTGGCTGAAGTATAATTCTTCCCGCCGTAAGCCTGGTTCCGGGCCTCCAGCTCCAGTACGCTCTGCCCGCTCTCTGTCGTCAGCGAAGCATTATCCGGGTGGTAATATTCCAGCTCGTTATTGTACACCGTGCCGGTATCCTGTACATTCCATTTGCCCTCATCAATGGTCTGGCCGTCGAATTCGTCATTCCAGACCAGCTCCCATGGATTGTTCTGGGTTGGAGGAGTCGGGGCCGGCGTGGGGATTGGTGTGGCAGCAGGCGTTGCTGTCGGCACCGGCGCCACAGGTGAAGGTGTTGAGATTGGCGCTGGTGTGTCACCGCCTGCATTTCCGCCGCCCACTTGGGCCGGGGCAGAGGTAGCCTTAGCACTTGCCTGCGCTGTAGCTCCCGTGCCGGACAAGTCCCTAAGCGTCTCGCCGGTCTTGAGTGCCTGACCGTTCAGCAGCACACGGTCCGCCTGGTTCTCAAGCCGGCCGATCTGCCCCCGGCTCACGATCTCTGATCCGGCAGCGCCTGCGCCGATGACCACAGCCTCTGCGCGGGAGCCCGCTCCGATCTCCACCTTCGCCGGCTTAAGCAAATCGATCCGGGCTGCGGTGCTGCCCTCCTCCAGTACCATTCGTACCAGAGTGGTAAGCTTGTTCAGCTTGATCTGTCCCAGAATGGATTGGCGGAATACCACGGAATGGTCGCCTCCTCCTGAGATATGTGCCGTTCCCTGCACCTTGATGTCTGAGAAGGCAACTTCCCCTTCTCCTGCCCCGGCTGTGACGTAGAGATTGCCGCTGACGGTTCCGCCATCAAGCTGCACATTCGCCCGGTTGACAATGACATTGCCGGACACCGTTCCAAGCTTCTGGCTTCCCTCGCCGGAGCTGATCCACCCGACCATCCGGCTCAGCAGCTCGGCCAGCTCGGCCCGGGTCATCTGTGCCTGCGGATTCAGCTTGCCGCCCGCATCGCCGCGCAGGTAACCGGCGTCCAGCATCGCACTCACGGCTTCCCGGGCATAGCCGCTGACCGCTGCCGCATCAGACTGCGCAGCCAGCGCACCCGGGGAGCCGGCCTCCAGCATGAACGCCCGGCTCAGCATGGTTACAGCTTCCTGGCGGGTGACAGCCGCTCCCGGCTGGAACCGGCCGTCCGCGTAGCCTTGAATAACACCTGCGGCATTCACCCGGCTTACATCCTTGCCATACCAGGAAGAAGCGCTTACATCACTGAATACAGTGCTGCCTGAATCCGCGTAACGGAACACCCGGTTGATCATGGCGGCCATCTCTGCCCGTGAGACCGCTTGTCCCGGTCTGAATTGTCCTGCCTCGTCCCCCTGCAGAATTCCTGCGGCTGACAGCCTGTTCACTGCGGCCGCAGCCCAGTGCTGCTTCATATCGGTGAACCCTGCCGCCCGGGCTGCATCTACCTGTCCTGTACTTGCAGACAGCCCTGCTGCGTCCTCCCCGCTATCTGCCTGCGCTATTCCTGTAGTTCCCGGAAGCTGAATTCCTGACAGCAGCAATCCGGCAATCAGAAGCTTGGATATTCCTTTGCGGTACATCTGAACATTCCCCCTCGTGTAGAACCTTGTTGAATTCTGGACTCGTGCCAGTCGATTTCAGTATAGGGTCCGTATCCCGGAGACAACATACCAATTCCTTAGCCCGTATAACAAAGATACAACTTTGTCCGGAGCTCCCTGTAAACGCCGCTCGCGCGAGTCCAATGTAATCGGTTTTTCGATTACATCCGGCCCACACATCCATTCGCCTACTCAATATGTTCTTTTTTTCACATACATTCAACTTCCCCTCCTTATCCACACCAGCGGGAAGCCTCAATTCAAAAAAAGCCCAAATACCGGGCGGCTTCAAGAGCCGCCCGGTATTTGGGCACGGCGAATCTATGTAACTGTTGGCCGGTTATGAATCAGGCAATGCTCAAGAGGAGGCGTGGATTTGCGGGAAATCCTGTGCAACCTCTTCACCCGAGAACAGATCGTCAAGCGAGCTGAGCGTGCCATCCTCTTCAACCTGATACACCGACATTTTCTCGCCGTTGACCGTTAGTTCGATGAAACAGCCCCAGCAATAGAACTGGTGGGAGCCGATCTTGCCGATATCCTTGGAGTTGCAGTTTGGACACTTCATATAATACATTCCACCTATCCGTTAACAATATTAATGGCGTTTTGGAGCCGTTCTTCACTCATCGCGGGAACCAGTACAGAATCCTCTCCGATAGTCATCTCTCCAGAACAAGGCAGCCATTTGCGGCCTTCGATCAAATCAGTTACAAGCCCGTCACTGATTTCCAGCGCTACTATTGTGTTTCCCAACTTTTGGTCAAAATAAACATCCGATATCCGCCCAAGCACCGTTCCCGATGCTGTAAGCACCTGCCTGTCCTTCAATTTGTTCTTTCCCAAGAGGAAAGTGTAGGATATATGGTCAGCGTCGACCTTAATAATCGACTCTTTATTGCGGATCATGACAGCATCTTCGCCATAAGCGGCAATATTATCCCATGCCACAACTTTCACATGACTAGAGAAAAAAGATTTGCTCTCCAGTTCAATACCCGTAATATTCCAGTTTGAATCCAGTCCGATATCGATTATTTCACCGACTTCAGTACCCTCTTCAACTTCATACACAGTGAGGCCAATCATATCTTGAAGCTTCATGGTATTCCAAGTCCCCTCACCTTAGTATTGCTTACGGGTTCCCATGGGCCGGAGTACCTCTTACACGGCTGCCAGAATGCACGGACGCCTAGTCTCTAGTACGCAGCCGGCTCAAAACGGTTCCAACTTTTTGGGCAACAACCTGCATTTCTTCATTAGTATTACCCAAACCTGTACTAAAGCGAATCGCAGAGTTCAAAAGTTCTTCCGGAAGCTTCATCGCCCGGAGAACATGCGAGATTTCCAGAGAACCCGAGGTGCACGCTGAGCCGCTGGCCGCCGCAATCCGTTCCATGTCCAGGTTCATCAGTAGCACATCTGTCCCGGCTCCGGGAAAACTGATATTCAGGATTCCAGGCACTCTGTGTTGTTCATTTCCGTTGACGACATAGCTCTCTGCTCCGACCTGCTTGTCCAGCTCCTCCAGCAGCGTGCTGCGGAGCTCCAAAGCCTGCTCATGATGACCCGGCAGCCCTTGCACAACCAGCTCAACGGCCTTGGCGAACCCGGCGGTATGAGCCAGACTCTCCGTGCCCGCCCGCCGGCCGCGCTCCTGAAGTCCGCCATGCTGCATTGGCGTAAGCGGCGCCCCCCGCCGGACGTACAAGCCTCCAATTCCCTGCGGACCTCCGATCTTGTGGGCCGAGAAGCTCATATAGTCGACCGGCAGGTCGCGGAGCACCAGGGGCAATGTTCCCAGAGCTTGTACAGCATCTACATGCACCAGCACACCCCGTTCGGCCGCTAATCTGCCAATCTCTTCTATAGGCTGTACAGTTCCCACTTCATTATTCACATACATTATGCTAATCAGTACTGTATCCTCGCGCAGAGCCGATTCCACATCCTCCAGAGAGACACGTCCGGTAGAATCCACAGGAAGATAGGTGACCTCGAAGCCCTGGCCTTCCAGCTCCGCGCAGGTATGCAGCACTGCATGATGCTCGGCCGCTGTAGTAATGATATGTCTACCCTTGGAAGCAGAAGCATAGGCTGCGCCGAACAGCGCGAGATTATCGCTCTCCGTGCCGCCGCTGGTGAAGACCCACTCCTCAGGGGAACAGCCCAAAAAGCCCGCGATTCTGTCGCGCGCCCCATTTATAATTCTCTTGGCAGACCGTCCGAACTGGTGCACACTGGACGCATTGCCGTATTCGTTCAACAGCATATCATACATAACCGCTGCCACCTCCGGATGAACCGGTGTTGAGGCGGCGTGGTCCAAATAGATGGGTTTCATAACGAAATTCTCCGCTTCTTGAAATTCAGGATTTTCTTACAGGACTACTAGATTATACTGCTGAACTGCCTGTTTTACCACCTGTTAATAAACACAATATTGTAACATTTGTCCATGGCCAGTACCCCGGATCAGCCCTCTATTCCCGGCAACCGCGCCGCGAGCTGCTCCTCGGAGATCACTTCAATACCATGCAGCCGCAGGAGAGCTGTGGTCACGCCTTCTCCAGGGATTTTCATGCCGGCAAATTCTCCGTTATAGATCCTGGAGCTGCCGCAGGAAGGGCTATTCTCCTTAAGGACAACAAGCGTGGCAGCTAAGCTCCGTACCTGCTCCAGCGCAGCATAAGCACCCTCTACATACATTGCTGTTACATCATTCCCTGTTCTGTCAACCACCCGGGCCTGCCCCTCCAGCACATCTCTGCCGCTGCCGCCTATAATCTCTGCCGGTTCTCTCGGGGTAGAGAGGCCGCCCAGCAGCTCGGGACATACAGCAACCGCCTGCCGGCTGTCCAGCAACTGCCGGATGCCCTGCTCCAGACAATCCGTTCCATTATATCTGACCTTCATTCCTGCCAGGCAGGAGCTTACGATAATCATTGCCCGCCGTCCCCCTTCGCAATCCTCAGTCTCATCTTATATAATGCTAAGACAAGCTGTCCGGTCTGTAAACCATTAACGATCCAGGGAGGCATAGAGAACATGTGCGGAAGATATACGATCACGGTAACGCTGGAGGAGCTGATCGCCAAGTACTTCATCCGGGAGCATCCGCTCATCCAATATGCACCGAGGTATAACGCGGCTCCGATGCAGTATATTGCTGCGGTTATTCATGACGGCATACAGAATAAGCTCGGAGAACTACGCTGGGGACTGCTCCCTTCCTGGTCCAAGGAGGACAAGAACGCTGCCAAGCTAATCAATGCCCGCAGTGAGACTCTGCTGGAGAAGGCTTCGTTCAAAGGGCTGGTGGCATCACGCCGCTGTGTTATTCCCGCAGACGGCTTCTATGACTGGAAGGTCCAGGAAGGCGGCAAGCAGCCGCTGCGGATCACGATGCGGGACGGGAAGCTGTTCTCCATGGCTGCTCTATATGATATCTGGACCGGTCCGGACGGCGGCAGAATCTCCACCTGCACGATCATCACCACCGCCCCGAACACTCTCATGAAAGACATCCATGACCGGATGCCGGTCATTCTGGATGCGGACGGGGAAGCGCAGTGGCTGGAGCGCAGCAACCGGAATATTTCCGCCCTGATGAAGCTGCTGCGGCCTTACGATGCGGAGCAAATGCTGGCCTATCCCGTCTCCGCAGCCGTAGGCGATGTCCGGAGTGACTACCCGGAGCTGATCCGCAGAGCTGGGCCGGAGCCGGTGCAGGGCACCCTATTTTAACCACTCTCAAGACGAATATCTGCTGTTTGAAACCTCCGGTCCCAGGGTATTAACTAAAGCTCATATCTCATAATATCCATCTACAATACAAATCCCAGGAGGAATTTCATATGGCTCTCAGCAGACAAGCAGTGTCCCACCCCTCATCCGCCTCCTCCATCGAGCTGGAATGTCTCTATCATTCAACGCAGGGACGATGGGCGTATGCGTATGACAAGGATACCTTCCATTTAAGAATCCGCAGCAAAAAAAACAACGTAGACCGGGTCTTTGCCCTGATTGGCGACAAATACGACTGGGAGCAGCATCATCAGGAACTGAACATGCGCAAGGTGGCTACTGACAGCTTCTTCGATTACTGGGAAGCAGAGATCTTCCCCGAGTTCAAACGTTTCTCCTACGGCTTCCGGCTGGAAACCGGTCAGGAGACGGTATGGATGCTAGAATCCGGCTTCTTTACAGACGGGCTGCCTGCGCCTGCTGGAGGCTACTACGAAATGCCTTATCTCCACGAGGCCGACCTGCTGCAGGTTCCCGAATGGGCGAAATCTGCGGTCTTCTATCAGATCATGCCGGACCGGTTCGCTAACGGTGATCCGGCGAATGACCCCGAAGGGACGCTCGAATGGGGGGCACACCCCACCTACGACAGCTATTTTGGCGGTGATTTGCAGGGGATGATTGATCATCTGGATTATATTGTGGAGCTTGGCGTAACGGCGCTGTATCTGACCCCGATCTTCCAGGCTCCCAGCAACCATAAATATGACACCGTTGACTATGGAACGGTCGATGCAAACTTCGGGGATCTCAATAAGCTCAAGCAACTGGTGGACCTGGCCCATTCCAAAGGGCTTAAGGTGGTCTTCGATGCCGTCTTCAATCATACAAGCTCCGAGTTCGCACCGTTCAAGGATGTGCTGGAGCATGGAGCGGACTCCAAATATGCAGGCTGGTTCCATATCCATGATTATCCTGTTCAGGTGGTAGACGGCAAGGCCAACTATGATACCTTCGGCTTCTTCAGCGGAATGCCCAAGCTCAACACTGCCAACCCGGAAGCCAGAGATTATCTGCTCGATATCACCAAGTTCTGGCTCAAGGAGGTACATATCGACGGCTGGCGGCTGGATGTCGCTAATGAGGTAGACCATGTGTTCTGGCGGGATTTCCGCAAGGCGGTCAAAGAGATTAACCCGGAAGCGTTCATCATTGGCGAGGTGTGGAGCGACTCCCTCAGCTGGCTGCAGGGCGATCAGTTCGATTCGGTGATGAACTATCCCTTCTCTGACCGGCTGCTGAAGTTCTTCGGCGCGGACAACGACATGGATGTGGACACCTTCGCCGCGCAGATCTACGGGCTGCTCATGCGCTATCCCCGGCAGGCGAATGAAGTGCTGTTCAATCTCCTGGCAAGCCATGATACCCCGAGAGTGCTCACCCGGCTGGGCGGAGACAAGCAGCGGCTGAAGCTGGCCATCACCTTCCTCTTCACGTTCACCGGTACGCCGTGTATTTTCTATGGAGATGAGATCGGAATTACAGGCGGGGATGACCCGGATTGCCGCAAATGCATGATCTGGGAAGAGGACCGGCAGGACCGGGAGCTGCTGCGCTTTTATCAGAGCCTCATTGCCCTGCGCAAAAAGCACGAGGTGCTGCGCACCGGCCAGTTCCGCTTCCTGCTGAGTGATCCGGGCAGCCCGGGTATGGTGTATGAACGCTGGAATGAGCACACCCGCTTCGCGGTCTGGATGAACAACTCTGCCGAACGGCTGACGCTGACGCAATCACTGGGCGGCGGAGCTTGGCAGGATGCCTTGAGCGGCGAGCCTGTAGAGCAGGATGGGGAGAAAATCCGCATGACGCTGGAGCCGCTGGGATACCGCATTCTGTATAGCGGACAAGCTGGCGGCGAAGCCTGAGAACTATTATAGGATAGACAAAGACAAGCCCCGGGAAGGGGCTTGTTTGCTTATAGCCGTTTGCTACACTGAACCTGGCTACCAGAGGTGATATACTTTTGTAAATCGTTCTTCACACACGTTCCTCACACCCTATACAATGACAGACAGGAGAGCCGCCGCATGAACATTAGAACCGCAACCGAAGCCGATTATGATTACCTCGCAAGCCGTGACCATCATGTCCTGAACTCACTTCTTCTCCCGAAAATAAACCAGCAGGAGATTTACATTCTGAGCGAGGGCGGGCTGGACATTGGCTGGCTGCGTTACGGCTATTTCTGGGATCAGATCCCTTTTATGAATCTGCTGTGGATTGATGAGCCTTACCGGGGTGCCGGCTTCGGCAGACAGGCGGTGCTGCACTGGGAGCAGGCGATGCAGGCCATGGGCCACAAGCAGGTCATGACCTCCTCGATGGCCAATGAAGAGGCCCAGCATTTCTACCGGAAACTGGGCTACCGGGACTCAGGCTGCCTGCTGCCGGACAATGAGCCGCTGGAGATTTTCTTCACCAAAGCGCTGTAGCTGATACTAACTGCTCAAATGCTGGTTTTTCAGACCGGCTCCAAGCTCCGCTGTGTACCTGGTCAGCCGCAGGCTGATCTCGGTGCGCATCACATCCCGCGTAAGTCCGAAGCGTTCCTGATAGCCCCGGCAAAAGATCTTGTAGTATACCAGGAACTCCTCTTGCTCATCTGCCAGCACCCGGATATTATGCTGCTTCAGCTCTTTCTGCAGCTGGTAGGTATCCTCCATTATACGCTGCTGAATCGCCTGGCCGGCGATCATGAAAGCCCTTTTGAGAATGCTGCTCGACAGCTCAAGCTCCTTCAGGCTTTTACTGACCATCGTATCCAGGTAAGGCAGCAGGATAAGGTCACGCACCATCGTCCGCTCCTCTACCGTAATCATTTTCCTGCCCTCTGTCCCCTGCTTCTGTTCATACTGCTGGACATGCTCTGTCATTAACATTTTGGATTTCCACCGTTCGTTTCCGTCTAGCTTGCTCATTTATAATGCCCCCCAATCTGCTGCGCCCGTTCCAGAGCAACCCCAGACTCCAGCAAAGAAGACGCGCGGATCAGCGCCCCGCTTCCGTACCGGTTCTTGATCTGATCGATCGCCCGTTCTCTGTTACTGCTCCGCATCCGGTCGTCGAACAAGGTCAGCTGCATCACACTGTCATCCGTCAGCTGGGATATAGAGATAGTCAACCGGCTTATCGGCAGGCCGCTCCAATGATCCACGAACAGACGGTAGGCTGCTGCTGCCACCTCATGGGTTAACGACGAAGGCTCCGGCAGTGTCGTCTGCCGGCTGTAGGCATTCGAGGTGTTGCCATCTGTCTCTACTACCGCAACGGACACCACCGTTCCCATGTACCGGTACTTCCGCGCCCGCCGGCAGACCTCGATCACCAGCTCCAGCAGCACCACCTCTATCTCCGGCAGCCGGGTATACAGATTCCAGCGCAGCGCTTTTCCGTGGCCGACAGACTTCATCTCCTGGCGTATCCCGGTCACCACCGGGCTGGGATCGATGCCGCGTGCGGTCTGCCAATAATATTCCGCTTGAATATCGCTCTGCTTGCCCAGAGTGCTGCGCATTCTCCGCTTCAGCTCGCCCAGCTCCATCCGGGCAATATCTCCAATGGTCGTAATGCCCATACGGTAGAAATTCTTGGTCATCCGGCCCGCCACCATGAACATTTCATGCACCGGGCGCGGCCATAGCTCTGTCTCCAGATTATCGTAATCCAGCCGGAAGGTTCCGCCCGCCTTCTTCTTGGCGAGGTTATTGGCCATTTTGGCGAGGATTTTGGACGGGCCGATGCCCACCCGGGTCCACACTCCGGTAGATAACAGAACATGCTGCTGGATCGAGTTAATCATCTCCGGAAGATCTCCTCCGAACACGCGCAGAGAGCCGGTCACATCCAGGAACTGCTCATCGATGCTGAACGCCTCTACAAGATCGGTATACCCTTGGTAGATCTCGGAGATCAGCAGCGAGACCTGAATATATGTCCCCATCCGCGGCCGGATAACCACGAGCTCCCGGCATTTCGTCAGGGCTTCCCCCACGCGTGATGCGGTAGTTACGCCATAGGATTTCGCAAGGGGGCAAGCGGCCAGGACAATCCCGTTCATCCGCGACGGATCACCCACAGCGACAGGCTGATCCGCATATTCGGGATGGGCGGCCTTCTCCACGCTGGCATAGAAAGACTGGCAGTCAGAGAGCAGAATGATCCGGTCCTTAGGCATACCTCCGCCCCCGTGCCGGATGCCATGACAGGATGCCCGCGGTCAGGAATACGCGGGGCTGGCCGGTGCTCAGACAGGTGGCACGAATCCGGCCGTCCCGAATCCCGCGCACCTCAATGGTCCGCTGCGTAATCTTCCCCGCTTGGTCCAGATATATCATCTCTATAGTTTGGCCGATGCTCATCTTCATGATTAATCGCCTCCGGGCTCAAGTAAGAACATTTGTTTGTATTATAACCAGGATTAAGATTTTTAAGCAATGGTAAAATAGAACAGATGTTCTTGTTTCGAAACAGTATATGCAACTGAGGGGATAATTAGAACCGGGAAGAGAAATTAAAGGGCAAGAATTTCTAGAACAAACAGGGAATTCACCATGTTTCTTAGCTGGAACTTAAACCCATAAGGCGGTAAAATTCATATTAACGCTAGCGGAGATTACAACTGTATCAACCGATTAATCCTTCAAAGGAGAGGGTCCATGCTACCAAAAACAACTATCTCTAAATGGGCTCTTATTTTTATGTTCTTGTTAGTAGTTACTGCCTGCAGTAAGGATGACACTGTTTTTAAGGGAACTGTACACACAGTAGATGTAGACAATAAAAGGATTCTAGTCATTGCTCAATTAAAAGAAGAAGATTTGAGTAAGAATTACAAGGAGGTTCTAGAAACTAATATGTACTCTCAAGCCATTTGGGTAAATGAAGTTTCACCTTCTAAATATAAAAAAGGTGAAGAGATTGAAGTGTTCTATCAAACAAGTGATGATTCATTTCCGGCACAAGTTACCGCTAACAAAATTGTAAAATCAAAAATTGAGCAGTGAAGCCTACAAGCAAGGGTCCCGAACTGCTCTATTCGGGCCTGCGGTCATGCTGAATGAAAGAGACATTCATCGTTAGAGGACTCAGTGTAACGGACGGAGGAGCTCATATTTGGATGGAGTAAAGAATGCATCCAGATTGTAGCGAACCATCAGAGATAAGTGTATTCTGTACAACTAAAAACAGTAAAACGGAAGACTTTCCTGTTCTAACTGTATTCTGTACAACTAAATCTGCCACGATGGGCGAAAATCCAGGTATAGAGACATTTTAATTGCACGAAATACAGCTAAACAGAGATTCGGTAGCACATCCGGCGATTTAGTTGTACAGATTACAATTAAGCCGGTCCCTTGCACCCTAATCGGGGCGCGGCAAACCCTCAGCAAGCGATTAGTTAAAGTAATTTTAACTTGTGAATATGACCATTATCGGACCTTAACGAAGCACTGGAACGATAGTAACTGCATTTTGTACAATGGAATGCTGTAAAAAAGGCCACTGGTCAAGGAGAACAGAGGATGAATGGATTGATATAGTATAAAAAAACCTCCTGCCAATTAAGGCAGCTGACAGGTTTTTTGCCCTTTTACCCAGTCGAAACGCCTGAAAAGGTCACGGGCCGGTAATGCTGGCAGTATTGAGCAGAATATTGGTGCTGTTATTAGCTGCCCCCAAAGAATAAGCATGATAACCGCCTGGAACATTTAAATCCAAATACGAGATCGTAACCGGCTGTATTGCGAGTATAGCAAATCCGCTTGCTCCTACATTAAAAATTGGCTGGTTATCCCGGTATAAAGTACTTCCTATATTATCCCTGCAAGGGAGACTAAACTAAGGATAAAGAGAGGTCAAACATCATGTTCCAAGGCAAAACGAGGACCGCCATCTGGATCGGTTTAGGTCTCTACACGATCCTTACTTTATTTTTCTTGTTTGCCGGCTTCAACCGCTCAACAGCTCTGCCGGAGACAGGCCTCAGGTATCAACTGACCTTTGACGGAATTCCGCTGCATTTTCCAGGTGGTGGTTATTTGAATCTATGGGTCTTCGATCTGGGTAACTATCTGGCCTTCGTACCGTTCGGCCTCGTCATCCCGCTGCTGATCCGTTGCCGTTTCCTGCCGTTCTTCTTAGTCTTCTTAGCAGCCATTACGGGAGTTGAGCTGATTCAGATGGTAACGCATTTGGGTTCGTTCGATATCAACGATATCGTCATTAATACGCTCGGCGCGACTGTCGGCTACGGTGCCCAGCGGCTGATCCGCCGCGACCGGACAACCCCAAGAGGTGTGCTCAAGCTCCTGTCATCAGTCGCTATCTTGACGTTAATCGTCTACTCCGCCGTGAGCGGTATCAACTATTATCTGGATCATGGCCGCGGGGAGATCCGAGCGCTGGACCAGCTCCCTATTGAGCAGGGAGAAATACGGTGGGAAGAAACGCTTAGCAGCTTCACTGTAGCGCAGGAGCAGATTGAACCGGCGGTTAATCTTTATAGCCCTGATCATCCGGGACTCCACGAGTTCTCCCTGCGCCTGGATGGACAGTATAAGGAGTTAGCCGGGAATTTTGGCGTCCCTAACGATGCTATACCTGCTAAGGGCAGCGGCACCAGCAGCGTCATGATCAGCGCCGACGGAGAAGAGCTTTACTCCCTGGATGTGAATATCGCACCAGGCGAGAATCAGCCGCTGTCTTTTCAGGTTTCAGTTGAAGGCAAACAGGAGCTGACCCTTACAGTCAAAACCGATGCTGCCGACCCTCGAACCCATGCGGTATTGTGGGACCTTACGCTCGTTGAGGCCAATATCGGCCAAAAGCTGGCAGCACGGCTTCACCGGCTGCTGGGCGGGGGATAAAATAAATAGACCCGCTAGCCAAATAGTTCCTGCGTCCCTGAAAGCAAGCTCAATCAGTTACTGATAGACATTGCGGGGAGAACATAATGCCATAGTAAATATTCCCCAATTCTGATAAAGTAGATTTTGATATATGTATCAGAATTAGGGGGAAAGAAATTGAAAAAGCAACTTTTTTTTTGCATCATCGTAACGACAGTAATTCTTTCAGGATGCAGTAACTCAAAAAATAATAGTTCAGAGGACACAGGAGCATCTCCGACCGCTACAGAGTCCGCAACATCGTCCATCCCTTCCGCTTCACCAACCAACTCACCCGAGCCGCAAAAAGAGCTTTCTGATTTGGAAAACCTGGCACTTGAATATGTGAATACTTTCTTAAATGGATCAGATATTGAAGCGAAAAAGAAATTTGTTTCTGATAAAATCCACCCAGATGTTAAAGCGATTTTCCAAATGGCACAATCAACTGAAACCCCAGAAGATAACAAGCTTAAGAATGCAACGGTCATTGAGTCGGAAGATTATACCGATTCCACAGGCGGAAAAGATAAGCTTATTTTAATTCAAGGTGAGAAACCATCAAACCCTAAAAGTGAACTAGTCATTCTCATTAAAGATGATAAAATTGGCTGGGGCTACTCCTCATCCGACAAGGAAAAAGCAGCATTTAATGAGATCAGAAAGCTCTTCAAAGAGCCCGTGCCTGATACTTCTGACTCAGGCAATGTTTCTTCTGCCACAGGTGAACAATCTCCTAAAAGTATGCTGACCGACATCAGAAACTTTGTCGTTTCTGACATTTGGAATGTTGGCTTTGTTGATATAAGCTCATATATTAGTAGTGGAACAAGTAGTACAGGTGAAAATATGGATATAGATTTTACAATCGAACAATTAGGGAAAGCAATGAATAAAAAGGCAGAATACGATGCCTACATAAGAGGCCTGGATACAAAATATGATTCGATAAAGAAAATATGGATAAAACTCTCAGGGGAAATTGATCGGATGTACAAACAAATTCAGGATACCCCACCGAAAGCAAACGATACAAATTCTAAACTTGATACAGGAATTTTCAAACAATACTTGAGCGCGTTTACTGATGAAGTGGATGACCTGACTAAATAATGCTTAGGTAAACTATATATAATAATTCAGCCCTGCCGACTAGTATGGTCAGCAGGGCTGTTCAGAATTCCAAACAAAAAAGTCCTCCCCAAATTTCTTGAGAAGGACGAGCTGAAGCCTTTATGCAAATGAGCTGGTTTATTCTAACAACCAATATGTGGGCTCTATATGCGGGTACTTTGCGGGTAACACTTTCAACAATCCCTTTGAAATCAACAGGTTTCAGTCCCCTGTCAAATATAAAACATATAATTATCCGCCTGGCTCTCTTCCTTGAAGTTAATCAGGTCGGAGAGGGTGGTGGAGTCCAGGACGTCCGCGATGCTGTCGCGGATGCGCAGCCAGAGGTCGCGCTTGGCCGGGTCGTCTTCTTCGGTGAAGTCTACCGGGGAGATTGGGCCTTCCAGGACGCGGATGATGTCTCCGGCGGTAATGGTGCTGGTCTCGCGGGCCAGTATATAACCGCCGTAGGCTCCGCGGATGCTCTTCACCAGGCCTGCATTGCGCAGCGGGGCGATGAGCTGCTCCAGGTAATGCTCAGACAGTCCGTTTTTCTCGGCGATGCTCTTAAGTGATGTAGGCCCTTCGCCGAATTTCAGGGCAAGCTCCATCATAATGGTTAATCCGTAACGTCCTTTGGTTGATATTTTCAAAGGGGCACCTCTTTCATATAGTTACTGGTTCTGTGGTGGCTATTCAGCGTGACTGGACATGCGATATGTCATATCAACGTATTCCGATGTCTGCTCTCAGCTTATGTTATCATATCTATAGACACATTTGGAACAGCAAACGGTAATAATTCGCGATTTTGTTCGCCACTGGTGGACAAATTGTCAATTCCGGACGGTTTTTCGCTATATTTTATAGCCTATGTGTCCTCGTTTGGGGTAGACAGGTATGTTATAATACACAATGAGCCGGGTGTTCAGTGAGAACGCCGGTATTTTGTGTACAGAAAATGGTGATCACGATGACAAAAGCTAATCAGGATATCCGGGTCGTCGTCGGGATGTCAGGCGGTGTGGATTCCTCTGTTACAGCGCTGCTGCTGAAGCAGCAGGGATATGACGTCATCGGCATCTTCATGAAGAATTGGGATGATACCGACGAGTTCGGCGTATGTACGGCCGAGACCGACGCCGAGGATGTGCGCCGCGTCTGCGAGCAGATCGATATTCCTTACTATACCGTTAATTTCGAGAAGGAATACTTTGATAAAGTCTTCTCCTATTTCCTTGAAGAATATAAGGCTGGCCGGACCCCGAATCCGGATGTGATGTGCAACCGCGAGATCAAGTTCGGCGAATTCCTGAACAAGGCGCTGCAGCTTGGCGCAGATTATGTCGCTACGGGGCATTACGCCCGGGTCGTGGAAGAAGACGGACTATTCAAGCTGCTGCGCGGCGTGGACAACAACAAGGACCAGACGTACTTCCTCAATGCGCTGAACCAGTACCAGCTCTCGAAGGCCATGTTCCCGATCGGACATCTGCCGAAGCCGGAGGTACGCAGGATTGCCGAGGAAGCCGGACTCTATACCGCGAAGAAAAAAGACAGCACCGGCGTCTGCTTCATCGGCGAACGCAATTTCCGCGAATTCCTCAGCCAATACCTGCCTGCACAGTCAGGCAATATGGTCGATATCGCTACGGGCGAAGTGAAGGGCCGGCATGACGGCCTCATGTACTACACGCTGGGCCAGCGCCAGGGGCTGGGTATCGGCGGCTCGGGGACAGGCGAGCCCTGGTTCGTGGCCGAGAAGGATCTGGCAAGCAACACCCTGTATGTGGTGCAAGGCGAGAAGCATATCAGCCTGTATTCGACCAGTCTTATAGCCTCAGGGGTGAACTGGATCGATCCGGATACCCTTGGCGATGAGCCGCTGAAATGTACGGCCAAGTTCCGCTACCGCCAGCCGGATCAGGGAGTTACGCTAACGAAGCAGGCCGATGGAACCGTCCATGTGGCCTTTGATGTTCAGCAAAAAGCCATTACGCCCGGACAAGCCGTGGTCTTCTATCTGGGCGAGACCTGCCTTGGCGGCGGAACGATTGAGACGGCCGACAAGGTTGTGCCGCTGGCACAGGCCTGACTGCGTTCTCAGCCAGAGCTCCCCTAAAGACAACATCCTAACGGGTGAACAGTGCTGGTGCTGAATCCAATGTATTCGGTTTTTCGCATAGATGCTTCTTAGTACATCCAAAAAAGAACCTTCAAAACCACAGATCGTGGAGTTGAAGGTTCTTTTTCATTGATTGGTCAGGATATAGAGTCACGCCTGGGCTGACTCACAGGGCTTCAGCCTTATTGCGGCTGAGCGCCCCAGACCAGTACACCGTTCAGATACAGAGGCACCCGGTTCCAGTCGGTGAAAGATGTTTTGGTTGCATCATAGGAGTAATCTTCAGCCTCATTGTAATTGCTCCAGTCGGTCTTGTTAATGCGCAATTGAATCTCGCCGGTATTCGCACCTGCTGCCAGACTGCCGGCGCCGGCGCTGAAGGATATTTCCAGATAATGGTCTGCGCCTGTCACTGCAGAATCAAGCTTCACGAAGCTGCCCAGCACATTGCTTCCGCCGAGGGCCGCATAATCGACATTGAACTGCTGTGCCCGCTCGCCGTCAATCGTGTAGTAATACCGGACCTTAACTTTGCTGAGGTCTACCGCTGTGGTCCCGTTATTGACAATCCGCAACTGCGGACGGAACTGCGGATCTGTGGCGTTCGTATCCGTTGTACGGTATTGAACGACCAAATTCCCTACGGCAGGCGTAGCGGTTGGCGCGACTGTCGGTGTAGCGGTTGGCACTGTTGTCGGTGTAGCCGTTGGCGCTACTGTCGGTGTGGCTGTTGGCACTGTTGTCGGTGTAGCCGTCGGTGCGACTGTCGGTGTGGCTGTTGGCACTGTTGTCGGTGTAGCGGTTGGTGTTGCTGTTGGAGTAGCCGTTGGCGTGGTTGTAGGGGTAGCTGTCGGCATAGGGCCGCTGCCGTTATTAATCAGCCGGTCATACTCGGCATAGGCCGTGGCCATATCCACCTGTGACCAGAAGCGGTGATAGGTGAACTCAGGTGCGCCATTGTCCCAGGTCTTAGTGGTTTTATTGTAGGAAGTATTGTATTTTCCTTCGAGATAACTCCACTTGGGATCATTTTTGATTTTCGGGAGAATATCGGTGTAGCTCGCATACACTCCATTGCCGCCCTTAGCCGGGTCAGATGGAACTGTCGCGTTCCCCGGAATGGTATTGCCCTGGCCGAAGGTACCGCTCCAGCCTGCCGGGAA
Source organism: Paenibacillus sp. FSL P4-0338 (assembly GCF_038002365.1). Taxonomy (NCBI): domain Bacteria; kingdom Bacillati; phylum Bacillota; class Bacilli; order Caryophanales; family Paenibacillaceae; genus Paenibacillus; species Paenibacillus sp. FSL P4-0338. Next base: position 3,554,082 of record NZ_JBBOCG010000001.1, read on the forward strand.
ATAGACCTCTTTGGTGAAGAACCGGAAATAATCGGCTCGCTTCTCCAGAGTGGTAATTCCAAGGCCGTCATTGTAGCCCCAGGCGGTATCCAGCATGGACTTAGCCAGCTGTGAAGCTGTTCCGCCAAGCGCAGTGTAGTTGCCGTGCTCTGCTTTGTTCCCTGCGGCGAAGAAGGTGAGCGCTTTGATATAGCTGCCCAGTACGCCGGTATCCTGCCCCGGGTCCTTGGTCACTGCCTTCAGGCTGCTGTTGCCGTTAAAAGAGCTGAAGCCGTTCCAGGTATCCGGCTGGCCGTGCCATTCCACATTGCCCGGAATCCAGAATTCGCCGGGTGCAGACACGGTAGCCACCTGCGGGTTGGCTCCGCCCAGAATCCGGTTGCCCTGCTGATCCAGATAATAGCCGGCGGCATCCGATACGGGACGGCTGCCAACAAAAGCATAATCTGAAGACCAGTCAATCCAGTTCTCGATGACCCGTTTGGCCATTTTGAAATTATCCGAGGTGGTATCCCCGCTGGAAGCCAGGATGTAATACAGCTCTGCTACGCGCTCCATACTCCAGGACTGCATCCCGAACCAGTTGTTGGATGGCGGGTCCTGATAGACAGGTGCCTCGTCGTAGAGCATGCCGTAGAATGTGCTGGCCCCGGCAGGATAAGCGCTGTAAGAACCGCCGTAGCTATTAGTGGCACCGCCTGCAATCGCTCCTTCAGAGGATTGCAGCCAGTTGTAGAATTCCAATTGGCGGGTCAGCGATTTGCTCCAATCCGTTCCGGCTGTGGCAGAGGACGGAACCAGCCCTGCGGTTGCAGTGGACAGCGCATAGGCTGCAACCACATTCTGGTACCCTTGGTGCGCATGGCTCGCGCCGATTCTCCAGGCCCAGTCTCCGCCGCTGCCCAGACCGCCGCCCCAGGAGGTATACCAGGCCATCAGGTACTGGTTGGAATCCTTGCCGGTTCCCGGCTGAGGCGAACCATTAGCCGCACTGCCGACCTTCTGGAAGTACTTATCGTACATGCCGTAACGGAGGAAATCGCCCATTTTCTTGGCTTTGTTCAGATAGACCGTATTGGTATAGCCAAGATCCTTGGCCCAGTACATGGCCTGCACAGCGCGTGCATCGGCGTCCGTAGCGTTCGTGTAACGCCACTGCGCGGAAGGCGCACTATTTTCCTTGGTGAACAGGCTCATGAAGCCTTCATTCGGCTTGCCGAAGGTCTTGTTATCCTGTGAAGGATGGGAGACCGCCTCCCACACCGATTCCTGCACGCCGCGTTGGAAGGTGTTCACATAGCTGGCGGTATGCTTAGGATTCAACAAGTTGCCGAAGCCATACCAGTTGTCCACATCCACCAGCCAGTGCATCAGATAGGTCTGGTTATTGCCGTAGGTGGCCTTCAGCTCTGCATCGAGCGGGTCCTTACCCGGAGTGTACTTGCCGTTCAGTGCGCTTGGATACTGATCCGGCTGAGGAAGCTCCGAGGCGTAAGTGGCCGGGCTGTTCGGGTTATAGCTGCTCATGGTCGGCTGCTCCTGCACACCATCGCCTTCATTAATCGGAATGATATATTTCTCCATATTGTCCCAGGCTGATTCGAGCTTGCTCCAGTCCCCGGTGTTATGGCCATACAGCACTTCAAGCCACATCCAGTAGCTATAGGCCTCGGAGGTAGTCATATGCCCATAGTTAGGCGCCTCGCTGAGCAGGGTCTCTACCGCATGATACGGGATGCCTTCAGCCGAGAAATACCCGCTGGCCGGGTCCTTCAGCTGGTCATACAGTTGCAGGAATCTGGTCTTCTCCACCGATGCCGCCTTGGCGGTTCCCGGACTGAAGCTTAAGATTCCGCTGGTGAGGGAAAGGGTCAGAACGGCAGACATGACTATAGAGGCCGGTTTCTTGAATGAACTTAGCTTCATCTTCATCATTTCGGCATACTTCCTCTCTGGTATGGTTTAGGGTTCGAGGCCCCAGACAAGTGTTCCTGCACGGTACAAGGTGACTTTATTCCAATCTGCGAAGGTCTGCTGGGTACCTCCATAGGAATAGTCATTGCTCTCATTGTAGGCCGTCCAATCGGACTTGTTGAAGCGCACTTGAATCTCCCCGCTGTCTGCCCCTGGCGCCAGGCTTCCTGCTCCTGCCGCAAAAGAAATCTCCAGATAAGAGTCGGCCAGGGTAACAGGTGCACTAAGCTTCCCGAAGCTTCCGTTCAGGTTCCCGCTGCCGACAGCTGCATAGTCACAGTGGAATTCCTGCGGCTTGTCCCCGTCAACAGTGTAATAGTAACGCAGCTTCAGACCGCTGAGCGGTATGGCCTCGGTTCCTGTATTGATAATCCGGAACTGGCTGCGGATCTGTGAATCCCCGGGACTGGTATCATTGGTGCGGTACTGCACACGCAGAGCGCCGGCAGGCACTGTAATCTCGTGCGGCTTGGCGGTCACCTGTACAGACGCTGTACTCTCCCCTACGCTGTTCGAAGCGGTTACCACATAATAATAGTCCACTCCGTTCGTTAGTCCGCTGTCGCTGTAGACTACTGAAGTAGCTGTACCCACTGTAGTGTACGGTCCGCCGCTCACCAAAGAGCGCTTGACGGTATACGACGTTGCACCGCTGACTGCGTTCCAGCTCAAGGCTACGCTGGCATTGCCGGGCTCAGCCTGGAGGCCGGACGGACGTCCAGGAACCTGCGGTTCACCTGGCGTTCCGCCGCCGGAAGGCAGCTCCCCGTACACTTTGACACCTGCATCGTATACCGGGATATAAGGGTTCTTCGTTGCCGCTGAAGCATTCGCGGCCACTCCCTTGAAGGAGAAGTCATTGCTGTTATCCCAGAAGGTGGTGTTCAGCGGTCCGGCAATGCGGAACTGAACCTCCTTACGGTAAGCAGACTGTCCTCCCGGATAGATCGGGGTGCCGGAGAAATCTACTTTGGTGTAGTAGATATGGTTCGCTTCATCGTAAGGCAGCAGCTGTGAGACGGTGGCTCCCTGGTTATAGCCTCCGGCCTTAACCGTGATATCGCCGGGACCATATCCCGCAGCAACAGCCTCGCTGATGTCCAGATAGTAGTTGAAGGACAGCTGGCTGCTGGAGCGGGCAGGCCATGCGGAACGGTTATTGAGGACCGCGCGGATCTCCACAAAATTGCTGCCGCTGGCATTCACGGAAGCCTCCGTGAACATCTCATCCTCACGCGTTTCGGCCGGCGGGAAGTTCGCAAGCGGGCTCTGCCCCTGCCCGTGAAGCATCATCATCCGGGCCAGAGAGCCGGTAAAGGCCGAATTGTAATCGGTTGCAACTTCATTCGAGACATAATCGCTAATCGCATCGGTGTAAGCATCGGTCTTGGAGGGGCCGCCAACAAGTGCGCCGTAGAGCACATGCCGGTGGTCCGCCGGAGTGGTCTGGCTATCGCTCCAGGAGCCGTGTGAGGTGCGGTGATGAGGATGCTCAGGTGCATTCGCGCCGAAGCCGATGACATAACTGCTATTACGCGGATTGTCGCCCAGCATATAGTTAATCTGGCGCTCTGCGAAGGCCTGGGCGGTATTCTTTTTCACCGGATCAGTAATCCAGTCTGCATAGACAAAAGCAAGGAAAGCATGGTTGGCTGCATACCGCAGCGCCCCCCATTGATCCAAATGGGCCAGCCCGCCTGGAGTATACGTTACCCGGTCAGAGGTGCCGTTCACCCCGGTCGTCCAGAACTGCATATTGCGTTCCGTGGACTGAATGAACTTAGGGTCCTCGGTGATGCGGGACAGCAGGAGCTGTGCCCCGTAATGCTTGTCATCCCAGGATTGGGTCCATTGGTAACCCCAGTCACCGGCCTGGTTGGTGCCCCACAGATCACTGGCGGCAATCGCCTTGTCCAGATAGGTCTGCTCACCTGTCGCCAGGTATAGCCAGACACCGCCCCAGCTTAATTCATCGGCATAGCTGCTCCACGAATTGTAATACTGCTTGGCGTCAGTGATGGTATCGGAGTAAGCCCCCCGGTACGTATCGGCAAAATTGTATAATTGCTTGGCATGCAGCAGGAGCTTGTCCGCATAAGCGGGATCTGAATCCCTGAAAATAATGGAAGCTGAGGCAAGGGCGGCGGCAGTCTCACCAGCCAGATCCGAGCCGGGATGTGCAGCATCAATCTTGTAGGCCGGGCGCGCCATAGGCATGACCTCCGCCGGTCCCCACCAGTTATGGTCCGCCGTGCCGTTACCTACCTGTCCCCACAGCTCATTCGGCGCAGTATGCGCTTTCACAAAATAGTCTGTGGCCCAGCGGATATTGTCCAGAATCTCATCAAGCTGCCCGGACTGCACGTAACCATCCTTGTATTCATAGACTGACCATGCCAGCATGGTAGCAGTATACGCCATCGGAAAGCCGAATTTGACATGATCCCCTGCGTCATACCAGCCTCCCGTCAGATCATGGCCGACATCGGCACCATCCTGCAGCCCCGAGTCGCCTCTCCATTCCACGCGGTTGTCCGCCGGCAGCTCACCTGAGCGCTGGGCCTCGTAGAAATAGATCGATTTCTGCAGTGCCTCTGCATAATTGACTCCGGCGGTGGCGGCTTCGGTGACAGACGGGCGAACAGCCGTCCCTGATACAATGGTGCAGGCTAACATCAGGCTTAGTGAAGCGATACAGCCGGTCTTCCGTTTACTTTGACTCATCCTTACTCATCTCCCTTCGATTTCTTGCTTTTTCAGTCCGTCCAGACTCAGGCACGCACAAATACCTCCCCAGTGTCCATTATTAGACATAGTATTTAGGTACGTTCCATTTACCACCTCCATATTACAAATTAAGGTAAAATACCCCTACCTACACATATACCACATACAGTAAATTAATTCTATATATTTACATTACATTTTTCTAAGTATACCGGTTTTTTTGTCAATAAATTTCCATTTCTATCATATTTACCGTTCCAGCGTCAGCTATTGGTGGTAGAATGCACAGGTTGACGCCGCCTAACGGATTCTCCATTCGACTACATATAGGGCCACCAGGAGTGAGGGGCATTAGTGCTCCTCATTCGCTCGTTTAGCTCCAGTTCGGAGAATTCAGGGGCACTAGTGCTCCTCATTGCTCAGCTAGCCACCTTCGGCTGGACCAGAGGGATTTATCCCTTTCATTTTTGACCTCCACCTTCCAGCCGACATTCGGCAAGGTAAATCATCCAGCGAAGCCTGAATATTCAGCAAACGCAGCCCAAACGAGCGAACCCGCCATTTACTAAGGAGCCTACAACGTCAAAAGAGCAGCCTCCTCCGGTTAGGGAGAATGGCTGCTCTCGGTTTGTAAAATGTACAGTTGGCTGGAACAGACGGAGCGGGCTTTCCTCGAAGCCCTATTGCCCGCGCCGCAGCTGCTGGTTATGGCGGATCTTGGCCTCGTTGCCCTGCTCAGTGGCCTGATAGAAGACCTTATTGGAAATTGCCTTCGGCAGATAATCCTGCTTCACATAGTGGCCAGGAAAATTATGCGGGTACTGGTAGCCCTCATGGCCCAGCTGGGACGCGCCTTTATAGTGCGTATCCCGCAAATGCAGCGGCACCTCAGCCGATTTCAGATCCTCCAGACTGTTCATGACGTTCGCGATAGCGGTCACTACCCCGTCAGATTTGGGACTCTCTACAGCGAACAGAATCGCCTGCGCGATATTCAGCTTGGCCTCCGGCCAGCCGTTATTGCGGTAGGCATCCAGCGCACTAACCGCCTGCACCATCGCCTGCGGGTTCGCCAGGCCGATATCCTCACTGCTGGCCGCGATCAGGCGGCGGATGAAGGTCATCGGGTCCATGCCGAGCTTCTCCACCGCGTAGAGGAACCAGAACAGGGCGGCGTCACTGGAGCCGCGGATGCTTTTGTGAAAAGCGGACAGCACATCGTACTGCGTCGATTCGTCCGCTTTGACAATCGGGCGGCGGATCGACTCCTCCGCCACTGCAAGCGTAATATGCACGCTGCCGTCACGCTCCGGCGCCGTAGTCATCGCCGCCAGCTCCAGAGCATTCAAAGCGCGGCGGATATCGCCATTCGCCATGGCGGCGATATGCAGCAGCGCGTCTTCGTCAGCCTTCAGATCCATGAAGCCGAGCCCCCGCTGATCGTCAGCAAGCGCCCGCTTCATCGCGATCAGGCTGTGCTCGCTGGTCAGGGACTCCAGTTGAAACAGCGTCGAGCGGCTCATCAAGGCCCCGTTCACATAATGGAACGGATTCTCTGTTGTCGCACCAATGAAGGTAATCGTCCCCTTCTCCACGGCCGGCAGCAGCGCATCCTGGCGGGAGCTGTTGAAGCGGTGTACCTCGTCCAGGAACAGAATCGTCTTCGAGCCGTACAGCGCCTTATTGCTCTGTGCGCGTTCAATGACCTCCCGCACATCCTTCACCGAAGCCTCCACCGCATTCAGCCGCACGAATTCACCTTGGGTGTGATGCGATATGATATGGGCCAGAGTGGTTTTTCCGCAGCCTGGAGGCCCGTACAGCAGGATAGAAGAGACCTGGTCCGCTTCAATCGCTCTGCGCAGCAGCTTGCCCTTGCCTACAATATGCTCCTGTCCGATATATTCATCCAGATTACCGGGCCGCATCCGGTCTGCAAGCAGCCGTCCGCTCCCGTTGTCTTCACCCTGCGAGAATAAATCCATCCCTACACTTCCTTGCTATCATCTAAGATTTCGATAGAATACATACACTTCTCCTATCATACCATACCTGTCCCGAACGCAAGTGGAAACGGCTTTGCCGTTGTTACAAGGACGGTACCGTTTCAGCGAGAAATAGACTTAAAAAGAGCATGACCCCGCCGCCACCGGCGCGAGCCATGCTCTTTGTTCTATAATTAGAACTCATATGCGTTCCAGACTAGCGGTTCATCGCCAGCCGCGTTTGCCGCATTTTTGAAATGATCTTGCGGATGCTTTCTTCGGATAAGTGATATCTCTTCTGCAGCTCGTTCACCGAGCAGCCGCTGCTGTGACTACAGAAGATCTCTTCGTTGCGGGCAGCAATCTCTTGCCGGGAGCCGCTGTTCTCGCCCCATCTTACCCGTTCTTCCGCTTTCTTCGGGATGTATAACAGCTCACCCTGTATGTAACCCTGCAGCTCTTCGAGCAGCCCCGGGGGGAGCACATCCTTTCCATTGACGTAACTCACGTTCAATTTCCTCCTTCAACAGGTGTGTTCCGTTCAGTCCGATCACGGTGCTGTTCTGAATAATCATTCCACCTGCCTCCTTTCTTCTCCTCAAATTTGGTAAATCACCTAAATTCATTATATTAAACCCTACGGTTATCGTCTACATTCATTATGAATCAGCAGCAATCTGTCAGTGGTTGGTCAGTGTCATTCTATATATTGTAGGAACCGGAATTACATATCTGCTCGTGTTCGCTCGTTATACATAAGGAGGCCTCGCGGCCTCCCCCTAAACAGGTCTCCGTCTTAGACGGAAACCACCTCGTATTCTGAAAACATATCTTCAGCCTCCTTCCAGAAGTAATCTTGCCCGGCCGGACACTTATTATTAAGCCACAGGCCGCCCGGGGTTACAAGTTCAAGAATAGTTATAATCGTTCTCCACCTGAAAAGCTGGCGCGCGTACTACCTGGAATGAGGAACAGATTGAGAAGAATTTGAGTTAATTTTTTGACGAAATACTAATTATTTGGTCGATCGCTGTCGAAATATATATTAAAATATCTAGTTACTTCGAGATATGGAAATAAATTTTAACCGCCATCCATTCAGAAATTCAGGAGGAACTTCCATGCCAACACCGAAAAAAAACCGAAAGCGCCTATTCCGTATCACGAAGCTCAGAACTGAACTGATGCTGCTTATCATTACAGCTATTGTGCTGCCCTCACTGGCTCTGATAGCCATATCCACACAAACCTCAGAATCGGCCCTGCGCTCCAAAATGGAAGACACCACACGCTCCAGCATCCACCTCCTGGATAAAACACTGTCGCAGCTGATCCTGCTGGAGAGTGCCGCAGTGAATGAGGTGGCGTACGAGATGAGCAGCGCCGGGCTGACGAACAATTCTCCACAGCTGCGCAAGCTGATCGACAACTTCAAGCTGGAGCATCCTGAGGTAGAGATCGTGGCGATAGGCAACGAGGATGGGAAATACATGTTCGCGCCGGATTCCAAGCTGGACAATTATGATCCCCGGATACGCGACTGGTACATAGATGCACTTAAGACCCCGGAGACAACATCGGTGATCAATCCCATTTTCTCCAAAGTAACGAATAGCTATATTCTGCCGATCTCCAAGGCATTTCCGGACGGTAAGGGTGCTGTTACAATCAGCATCAGCATGAAGGAGCTTATGGAGCTGGCGAAGAATGTCAGTCTGGGCGATAGCGGATATGTCTTCATCCTGGATGGAAATAACAAGGTGATCTACCACCCTGCCATGGAGGTTGCTTCGGAAGCCACAGACGTAATGACAGCAGGAACCAAGCAAGGTCCGGCGGGCAAAATCTCCTATAAGGATACTGCAGCCGATACGCAAATGGACGGATACTACATTACCAATGAGCTGACCGGCTTCACCCTGGCCGGAGTGCTTCCAGAGAGTGAATACACGAAGGCGGTCTACCCGATTCTGTACAAGGCTGCTATCGTTCTCGTGGTTGCGCTGCTGCTTGCTGCAGTGATTACCTTCCTGATTATCCGCCGCATTACCGGGCCCGTAGAACGCCTGAACCGTTCGGCCAAGCGGGTAAGCGAAGGATATCTGGATGAATTCGTCCAGACCAGCCGCAGGGATGAGATCGGTCAGCTTGCCGGCAATTATAATGAAATGGTCTCTTCACTGCGCACCATGGTGCAGGAGGTTGCCGAGACCTCCGGCCAGCTCGCCGCTGCCAGTGAACAGCTCACAGCCAGCACGGCTGAGAACAGCAAGGCGGTCGAGTATGTGACGGAGCTGGTGGAGGAATCCACCCGGGGCGTGGAGACCCAGGCCTATGCTTCCGCCGAAGTCGCTACAACGATGGAGGAGATGTCCACTGGCATTCAGAAAATCGCTTCCGCTTCAGAGGCAATTGTGAGTGCCGCTATACTTACGGAAACGGATGTCTCTACCGGCAGCTCCAGAATGCAGCAGGTCGGCGAACAGATGAGAACTATACGAGAATCGGTGCAGCAGTCCGGCAGCCTGATCGCTGAGCTTAACGGCTTAAGCGCCAGAGTCGCTGAGACCAGCACGGCGATCTCCGCCATTGCCAAGCAGACCAATCTCCTGTCGCTGAATGCCGGCATCGAGGCGGCCCGGGCCGGAGAACACGGGCGGGGCTTCGCCGTCGTGGCCGGTGAAGTGCGCAAGCTATCGGAGGCCACGAATAGCAGCGCCGGACAGATTCAGGAGACCATCTCCGAGATGGTAAGCCTGATCGCCAGCGCGTATGATGTGATGAAGCATAAGGTGGCAGAGGATGTGGAGCAGGGCATGGCGCTTACCCTGGAAGCGAGCGAGGCCTTCCAGCAGATCGAACAGTCCACCCGGCAGGTCGGCGAGCAGATCCATGAGGTCTCGGCTATTACGGAGCAAATGTCGGCCAGCAGCTCCGAAGTAGCCGCCTCCGTCCAGGAGATGGCCACAATTGCCCGGGCCGCGCTCGATTCCTTCCAGAGCGTAACCGCAGCTACCGAGGAGCAGCTTGCTTCGATGGAGGAGATCACTTCCTCCTCTGCGGCACTCTCCGGTATGGCTGCGGATATGCAGGGACAGGTGGAACGGTTCCAGTTCGATGCGAAGAATAAGGCATAAATAAGACTTAGCTGTACGGTTCGACAGACAGCGTTAACCAGGAGTAGCCAATACCCTTTCATCGATTGTAATCGATTTTTCGCATACATTTAACTTATCCATAACAGACAAACAAGGGGTGTCCCCCAATGCCATTAATCTGGCATTGGGGGACACCCCTCTTTTCTCCGTGCTATTATCCCTCTTGCAGACTGAATATCTTAATTACTCTCATCAAGCGCCGGCCAGCCGGAGACGGTCTCCTCTGCGTTCAATTGAACGTAAGGCGGTAATTCGCCGCCCCTCAGCAGCCACAGCTCATGCAGGGCACGCGTACAGCCCACATACATCAGCTTCGCATCCCAGGCCGCCGCTCCATAATGGTCACTGTCGGCGTCCGCCAGAATGACGGCATCGAACTCCAGCCCCTTGGACAAGTAGACGGGCAGGATCGACAAGCCGCCCCGGTATTCCGTGATGCTGCCGTCAATCAGATGAAGATCCTCGAATTGACCAGCGAGCTCAGCGTACAGCTCAGAGGCTTCCCGCAGGCTGCGGGTCAATACCGCCACCGTGCGGTATTCACGCCCGGAGAGCTGCGCCAGGGCGCTCTTGACCGCGCTGAGCCGCTGGTCTGCCGGTGCAGCCGCAGTCGTTCCCGGCAGCACATCCTCCTCATAGGAGATCAGCCGCACAGGATTCCCGCTGCGGAAAACCGGAACGGCCAGCAGCTCACTGCCCACGCCCGCAGACAGAATGCCGTTAGCGAACTCAATAATTTCCATCGTTGAGCGGTAGCTTCGGGTAAGTGCATGGTATGCCGTGTGTTGTTCAGCGAACAGCGTCTGCATCTCTCTCCACGCATGCACTCCCTTGTAGGCGTGGATGCCCTGCGACAGGTCACCCAGAATCGTGAAGGAATGTCCCTTCACATACAGATCCAACACAGCAATCTGGAACGGGGAGAAATCCTGCGCTTCATCGATCACGATATGGTCAAAGCGCTCCGTACCCTCGTTCCCGTTCAGAAGATAATGGATATACAACAGCGGAGGAAGATCCTCTTCGCGCAGAATCCCCTTTTTCAGCTCCTTGACGGTCTCCTTCAGCACGGCAGGCGGAATCTCTTCCGGCGCTCCCGCCGGCCAGTCCTCCGGTGCTTTCGCCGCCCGGAAGATCTGCTTGTAGATGGCGAGCGGCTCGTATTTCGGCCATTTGGTACTGTAAGCCTTCTCACGTGCCGTGCCCTTCTTCTTGCGTTCCTTCAGCGCAGCCGCTGAAGGGCTCTTCTTCAGCTCCATCTCAATCCAGCGGTGAAGCCTTGCCATCACCCGCTCCTTGCGCTTCGCCGGAGGATACGGTGCGTATTCCTCATTGTGCCAGCGCAGAATCACCTGGCGGCTCAGCACTGCCCCGTCCCAAGGGCTGAAATCCCCCTCCGGCACAGCGCTGGTCTCCAGCAGCTTGACGCTGGATTCAATGACGCCCATCAGCACCGTTGAGCCCTTGAAGCGCCCGGGGGTCTCCTCCGTGATGACCGGCATTGCTCCCGCCGTCTCGAACCAGCGGCTCATGACCTCCGAAGCATCCTGCTCCGGCAAGTCCACACCCAGCACCTCGGCCGCCCAGTCCGGGAACGTGCTCTGGGCAATATTGCCGACGCCCAGCTCCGGCAGCACATCTGAAATATAGTCCAGGAACATGCGGTTCGGGGCGAAAATAATCATTTTCTCCGCCGAGACCTGCTCCTTGTATTGATACAATAAGAACGCCAGCCGGTGCAGCGCAACGGTGGTCTTGCCGCTTCCCGCGACCCCCTGGATGATCAGCGCCGTGTTCTTGGCCGCCCGGATAATCTTGTCCTGCTCCTCCTGGATCGTGGAGACGATGTCCCGCAGCCGGTTATCCTTGTTCTCCCCCAGCCGGTAGACCAGGAATTCATCCGATACCGCCGGCGCGTCGCTGTCACGGTTATACGTATCCGCCACCCGCTCCAGGATCTGCTTGCGGATCACTACGTTGCGCTTGAGATAGACCAGCCCTTCAATCAGCCCCTCCGGCGCTTCATATGAGGCGGCCTCCGTTCCTCCGGTAAAAGAATAAAACAGGCTTGCCACCGGTGCCCGCCAATCAATGACAAGCGGACGGTCGCTTACCTGCTCGCGGTCTACGCCGATTTTGCCGATATAGAGTGCCTTGCGTTCCTCTTCATCATTGCCCTGAAAATCAAGCCGTCCGAAATAAGGCTCCTGCCTAAGCTTGGCAAGATCTTTGCGCCTCTGCTCCCTTGAATCCTCCAGCACTTGCTCCGTATAATCGTGTCCTGTGTATACCGGAGTTCCGCGCAATCGTTCAAGGGTAGAGTCAATCTCTGTCAGCGCGTGGTTCAGCCTGTCTTCTTCCTCTTGATAGGCACTTTGAAAGTTGTCTTCCAATTTCAGTTACCTCCTAAAAGTTTTGCGGGCATTCACTTCCTGAATCACTACGAGCATAACTCGCTTCGGAAGCATGCACCTTAAGTGATGTGAGCAGTCCATCTTATCACAACAGGATAGGGAAAGCCATATATTTCTAGCCGCTGCCGGGGCTGCGGATAAGCGGAAATGGGGAAGCAGTGCTCCCCCCCCTTCCACCTTTGCCGTTAGCCCATCAGCGCATGCAGCACGAAGTTCGCAATGAACAGTCCGGCAATGCCGTACAAGGCAGGAGGAACCTCCTTGCCCTTGCCGGTAGCCAGCTTCACCAGCGGATAGGTGATGAAGCCGAACGCCATGCCGTCCACGATGCTGTAGGTGAAGGGAATCATCACCATGACCAGGAACGCAGGGAACAGCTCCGTCATGTCGCCGAGATCCATCTCGCGCACACTCTGCACCATCAGCCCGCCGATTACGATCAGAATCGGCGCAATCGCGCTGTCCGGCACATAAGCCAGCAGCGGGATGAACAGGAAGGTCGCTCCGAACAGCAGGCCGGTGACGAGTGAAGTTAAGCCGGAGCGGCCCCCTGCCGCAATCCCGGCGGTGGATTCGGCAGCGGCGACCACCGGGCTGCTGCCGAACAGACCTGCCGCGATGTTGGCGAGCGAGAGCGCCCGCAGACTGCTTTTGAAGCGTTCCGGACGTCCTGCCATCAGCGTCTGGGAAGAGATCAGGCCGATATTCTCAAACACCACAATCAGCAGCAGCAGGAAAACGGCAATCCAGAAGACAAGGCTGACGAATCCGCTCCAGTCCATACTGGCGAACACGCTGCCGTAACCGCTGAACACATGTCCCGGCTCGGTATTCTTCGGCGCATGGGCGGCTCCCAGCAGATAGGCAAGCCCTGTGCCCGCGAGCATACTGATCAGCAGCCCGCCGCGCGTGCCGCGGATGAACAGCACCAGCGCCAGCAGCAGCGTCACCACCGAGGTAATGACCGCAGGATCGCTGAAATGCCCGATGGCGACGAAGGTGGTGGCGTGGGCAATGACAATCCCGCTTTTTTGCAGGCCGATGAAGGTCAGGAACAGCCCGATGCCGACGGTGATCGCATGCTGCAGATTATGGGGAATCGCATCGCTGAGAATGCGGTAGAGCGAGGTGAAGGCCACAATGGCAAACAGCACCCCGGTCACCACCACCACCGCCAGCGCCTCGCGCCAGTCCAGCTTCATGGAATGCACGAGCGTATAGGTAAAAAAGGCATTGATCCCCATGCCCGGGACGACGATAATCGGCGTTTTGCCGCCAAAAGCCATCAGCAGGCAGCCTGTCACCGCTGTCAGCAGCGTGGCGACCATCCCGGCCCGCAGCGGCATGCCTGCATCTGCCAGGATCGCTGCGTTAACCATCACAATATATACCGAAGCGAAATACGACAGAATGCCGGCCGCCCATTCCTGCTTCCAGTTATCGCCCGGCTCCATTCCCACGCTATTCCGCCAAATATTCGATTTCATGTAACAACCTCCACTTAAGTTCATCTCATAGGATGTCAAGTATCTCCCAACAAAACATACCGTAAAATAACCCCACAAAGTGCGGCTTTAGCTCCGAAGCCTATTCAGGTACTTTGCGGGGGCCCCAATACATACCGTAATAAAAGGGCATATAGCCGAAAACCAGCTACACACCCTTTTAACTGATAGAATTCATTCAAATGTAATGCCGCCCGTTTCGAGCAAATCCCGTACCGTTACACTGACCATAATCAGGCCGACTACAGGGGGTACAAAAGAAGTACTGGCCGGAGGCTGCTTCGCCTTGCGCCGGTCCGGCGCATTCGCAGGCACAATCTGCTCCGTCACATCCGCGCGTGGCTTCATAGGCTTCTCGGTGGAGAAGACTACCTTCACGCCCTTCTTGATGCCTTCCTTGCGCAGTCTGGTACGGATTACCCGGGCAATCGGGTCCATGGTGGTCTTGGAGATGTCGGCGACCTGGAAGCGGGTCGGGTCCATCTTGTTGGCCGCGCCCATGCTGGAGATCAGCGGGATCTTCCGGGCCAGACATTCCTTGATCAGGTGAATCTTATAGATAATCGTATCCGAAGCGTCAATCACATAGTCCAGCTTGTATTTGAACAGCTCCTCATACGTCTCTTCGGTGTAGAACATATTCAGCGCAATTGCTTCGCATTCCGGGTTGATCAGCTTGATACGGTCCACCATCAGATCGGTTTTGTTCTGGCCGATGGTCGTGGTCAGCGCATGAAGCTGGCGGTTGATGTTGGTAATATCCACCGAATCCTTATCAATCAGGATAATCCGGCCGATTCCGGTCCGGGCCAGCGCTTCCGCCGCCATGGCGCCGACTCCGCCGATCCCCAGCACAGCCACTGTGCTGTTCTTCATAATCTCCAGGCCCTCCGGCCCGATCGCCAGCTCCGTACGCGAGAACTGATTCAGCATGATGTCAGCCTCCTTGGGCAAGGCTTCCGGGACGTCACTCTGCTCTCCTGGTGCGCCCCGTCAGTCCATAGTTGATTTATTTCTTTTCTTTCTCCGGTTTCGGTGCCAGCTTGATGTGCAGCTGCTCCAGTTGTCCCGCATCCACCGGGGATGGGGCATCCATCAGCAGGTCCGTTGCACTTGCCGTCTTAGGGAAGGCAATGGTCTCACGCAGATTCGTGCGGCCTGCCAGCAGCATAATCAGACGGTCGAAGCCAAACGCGATGCCGCCATGCGGAGGCGTGCCGTATTCAAAGGCATCCATCAGATAGCCGAATTTCTCATAAGCCAGCTCCTGCGAGAAGCCTAGTGCATTGAACATTTTCTCCTGAACGTCACGCTTGTAGATACGCTGGGAACCGCCGCCTACCTCGTAGCCGTTAAGTACGATATCATAGGCCTGCGCACGGATCGCGCCAGGATCGGTATCGAAGAGATGCAAGTCTTCATCCATCGGGCGTGTGAACGGATGATGCTCAGCCACATAACGCTTCTGGTCCTCATCGTAGCCGAGCAGCGGGAATTCTGTTACCCAAGCGAATTTGAACACACTGTCATCGATCAGGCCAAGCTGACGGCCGATCTTCAGACGCAGGGCGCCAAGTACATCCGCTACCACCTTCTTGGTATCAGCGGAGAAGAGCAGCAAGTCGCCATCCTCGGCACCTGTGCGCTCCTTCACGGCAGCGATTTCTTCCTCGGAGAAGAACTTCACAATCGGTCCCTTGAACTCGCCGTCTTTGACCTGAATCCAGGCCAGACCCTTGGCGCCGTAACGGGCAGCGTAGGGTCCAAGATCGTCAATCTCCTTGCGGGTCCATGTGCCGCAGCCCTTGGCGTTCAGACATTTCACTTCTCCGCCCTTCTCAATCACGGAAGCGAATACCTTCACACCGCTCTCAGCAACGATATCGTTCATCTCTACCAGCTCCAGGCCAAACCGCAGGTCCGGCTTGTCAGA
Organism: Paenibacillus sp. FSL P4-0338; assembly: GCF_038002365.1. Lineage (NCBI taxonomy): Bacteria > Bacillati > Bacillota > Bacilli > Caryophanales > Paenibacillaceae > Paenibacillus > Paenibacillus sp. FSL P4-0338. Next base: position 3,569,778 of record NZ_JBBOCG010000001.1, read on the forward strand.
ACCATATTTGCCAATTGCTTCGGCATACGTCAACCGCTGGAATGGTGCGGATACCTCAACCCCGATCGTCTCCTTCAGCAGACGCTGCATGAGCTTCTCCATCATCGATAGCAGCTCATCCTGCGGCATGAATGAGGTCTCAATATCGAACTGCGTGAATTCCGGCTGGCGGTCAGCGCGCAGGTCCTCATCGCGGAAGCAGCGGGCCATCTGGTAATAGCGCTCGATGCCACCTACCATCAGCAGCTGCTTGTAGATCTGCGGCGACTGCGGAAGCGCGAAGAATTCCCCTTCATGCACACGGCTTGGCACGAGATAGTCACGTGCGCCTTCCGGAGAGCTTTTGGTCAGGATCGGCGTTTCTACATCGATAAAGCCTTCGCTGTCCAGGAAATCGCGGAAGATCTTCGCCGCTTTGGAACGGAGCAGCAGCGTCTTATGCATCTCCGGACGGCGCAGATCCAGGTAACGGTATTTCATACGCAGGGATTCGTCTACTTCCACTCCGTCTTCGATGAAGAATGGAGGTGTCTTAGCTGCATTCAACACTTCGATGTCTGTAATCTGCACTTCAATCTCACCGGTCGGCAAGTTGCGGTTAATAGTCTCCTCATCGCGCTTAACCACAGTACCTGTCACGGACAGCACGTATTCACTGCGGACCTTATCGGCAATCTGCAGCGCTTCTCCGGAATAGTCAGGGTTGAATACAATCTGTACAATCCCTGTGCGGTCGCGCAGGTCAATGAACAACACGCCTCCAAGGTCACGGCGGGTCTGCACCCAACCGTTCAATGTTACTGTCTCACCGATGCTCGCTGTCGTTAATTGTCCACAGTTATGGCTTCTGGTCATCTTTTATCCTACCCCTTCATGATTAAAATTACATATGCTTGCCTTTTGGCCTAATTCTGAATCAGCGCCTCTGCCAGCTCGTCCAGCTTCACCGTCCGTTGCTCGCCGGTCTCCATCGACTTCAGTGCGATGACGCCGCTATTCAGCTCGTCCTCACCGAGAATCGCCGTATACCGGGCCGACATGCGGTCCGCCGACTTCATCTGCGCCTTCATCTTGCGTCCCAGGTAATCGCGCTCCGCAGAGAATCCAAGGCTGCGCAGACGGAACAACTGCTTCGTGATCTCCAGATCTGCTGCTTCGCCAAGTGCAACGAAGTACACATCCAGCGGCTTTGCCGCTTCCAGCTCGACACCCTGATTCTCCAGGATCAGCAGAATCCGCTCCAGGCCAATACCGAACCCGATACCCGGCTGATCCGGTCCGCCGATCTCCTCAACCAGACCGTTGTACCGGCCGCCGCCGCCCACCGTATCGATGGAGCCAATGCCTGCCGCTTTATACTCAAACGCCGTATGCGTGTAATAATCAAGACCGCGCACCAGGCGGGGGTTGATGCTGTACTCCACACCCATCACATCCAGGTGCCCCTTCACCTTCGCAAAATGCTCTGTACACTCTTCATCCAGACTGTCCAGAATGGAAGGCGCTCCGCCGAACTTGTCCTGATCGACCTTGCAGTCCAGCACACGCAGCGGGTTGCGCTCCATCCGGCGCTGGCAGTCGCTGCACAGGCTCTCTCTCATAGGTCTCAGGAAATCCAGCAGCTTCTCGCGGTAAGCCGCACGGCTCGGCGCGTTGCCGACCGAATTCAGCTCTACCCGCACATCCTTCAGCCCCAGATCAATGTAGAACTGGTACCCGAGCGAGATGACTTCAGCATCAATCGCCGGGTCCACCGCGCCGAAGGCTTCGATGCCGAACTGATGGAACTGGCGGTATCTGCCGGCCTGCGGACGTTCATAACGGAACATCGGTCCGATGTAATACAGCTTGCTGACATCCGGCTCCCCGTATAGCTTGTTCTGAACATACGCGCGTACCACGCCTGCTGTCCCTTCGGGACGAAGCGCCAGATCGCGGTCGCCCTTGTCCTTGAAGGTATACATCTCACCTTCTACAATATCCGTTGTTTCACCGACTCCGCGCTCGAACAGCCCGGTGTGCTCGAACAGCGGGGTACGAATCTCCCGGTAATTGAAGCGGCGGCACAGCTCTCTTGCCTTGGCCTCCACTACCTGCCATTTCTCTACTGCACCCGGAAGTACATCCTGCGTACCTGTAGGTTTCTCGAATCTTTCTTTAGCCACAGTCTATCCCTCCTGAAAATAACCCCTAAAAACAGCAAAAAATCCCTCATCCCTGTTCAATTACAACAGGGACGAGGGATTATCATAACCAATAATTCACCCGTGGTACCACCCACATTCCGGGCTCAATGCAACTTGCTCTGCATAAGCTCCGCTCTAAGCGGTTAACGCCCGCCTACGCGCAATCGGCTACTGACTATAGGCAATCCTGCTGCCTGCGTTCGCCGTGCGTTCTCGGGGAGGTCATTCATCCGTTCATCAACAGAATCCTTACAGCCGTGCGGATCAGCGCGCGGTCCTCCTTACCTGGACGACAGCCATGATCTGCGGGATTCCTCTCTGGGGTTGTGGGTTACGGATTACTTGGTCCCGTCATCAAAACAATATAAACTTACCTATACTGTTAGATTCTACTGAACCACTGCGCTAAAGTCAAGGATTGAATAAAATAAGCTGCCACCAGCTTTCCTTCCGCTAAGTGGAATGAGATTCCGCTATTGGGGCAAAAACTCATAATTCCCGGCTTAAACGGACTCAGATTCCGTTATGCGCCTACATAGGCCTTGTTATCTGCTCAAATCAACTTAATAACGGAATGTCAGTCCGCGTCTGCCTCAAATTAGCGATTTTTGGACAAATAGGCGCTTCTCAGTCCGCTTCATTCTGCTGGCACTCACACTTGCTCCAACCCTTAAAACAAAAAAGTGACCTGCAGCCGATTGCTGCAGGTCCATCATCATATATTATAAAAAAGGGGGTCATGCTTCTATTATAAACACACTATATTAAGGAATAATGAATGTAGTGTTACAGTTGCATTACAGAAAAGAAAGCGTTTCACCAAACCGTCTAAATCCCCGCTGTCATGCTAATCCATAGGTTACACCATCCCACTGCTCCTGTCTACATCTATCCCGCCGTCCTCCCTTTTATGCTGCATATAAAACAGCTCCAGCCTCTCTATAACGGAGGGCTGGAGCTGAAATAGAAACGATATAGATTGAACTTGAACATAATCTTCTTAATCAAAAATCTCCACATAGGCCTGCTTGCCGCGCAGAACCTCTACAACCTCATTGTAATGATTCTCGGCTACCTTGAGATCCATGACATAATGCAGGTGCTCCAGGTCACTGCTTGTCAGCTCATCGCCTCTGTGAACTTCGCCCTCACTGCGTACTTCATCAGCGCGAACTTCATCCGTACGTTTCAGATCATCATCGGTCACAACTGCCGGGACAATGGCCGCACCGGACCCCATACCCGTTGCACCTCCGGCAGCGTACACGCCCCCGGCACCTGTTGAAGCAGTATTGGTAGACCCCAGCGGGATCAGAATGTTACGCCGGTTATTTACTCCATTATCCAAAGGGTCGGTTAAAGCCGATACCTCAATCCCCTCTACACCATAAGGAATCAAAGAAGTCTTAGCACCTTCCGCTGCATCTTCTGTACTGAAATAGGCCTGGATTCTTCTAGTCATTGTAAATCCCTCCCATAAAGTTGTATTATGCCAAACGGGTTATGCATGTATTTCATGTATTACAACACCTTAAGCAGCTCACGCACAAAAGCGGGCTCATCCTTGGGTGTGCGTGAAGTAATGTAATTGCCGTCTATGACGACCTCTTCATCCTTGAACTCCGCGCCGGCATTGATCAGATCATCCTTCAGCGGCGGGTAGGCAGTAAGGGTGCGGCCTTGCAGCAGTTCAGCGCTGATCAGAATCTGCGGGCCGTGGCAGATGGCGGCAATCGGCTTGCCTGCACGGTCAGCATCCTTCACGAATTGCAGAATATCCGGGTCAAGACGAAGATTCTCCGGCGAAGATCCGCCTGGAATGACTATCGCATCATACTCTTCGGCTGTGACCTCGCTGACCGCTTTATCGGAGGCATAGGATGCGCTTCCTTGTTTGCCGAGCAGGGTCTCATTTTTCTTCAGACCGATGATTTCTGCCAGATGTCCTGCCTGTAAAACTTCTTCGTAAGGAACCTTCATTTCAGAATCTTCAAAGTCATTGGCGAGCAGAAAAGCTACTTTACTCATGAGATCCATATCTCCTCTCTAAGCTGCTGTCGTCTCGTCAATCTATTACCCTCATTCCCACGCTTTATAACGAAGCCTAAGCAGTTCCCGTAAATTCTGTTCCGTACCTACTGCCACCGCGCCAAGTGGAAACGGCTTTGCCGTCCTTTAAAAGGACGGTGCCGTTTCAGCGAGAAAAAAGAAGGATAATTTATAGCGTGAAACATATACATTCTTATATTTTCAAAAAATACCACTCCGCGCCTGCCTTCTCTGCGGTCAGGTACGCGGCAAAAGACCGCGGCCTCTGCGCTGAAGCCCCTGCGGCTCCTTCGGGTCTCCGGCTTCCTTGGCTGTCGCTGAAGCTTCGGCCATCGACCCGGCCACATGGGCCTGAATCGTGTTCCACATCCATGCTTTTGGTGCTTGTCTCATTCTGCTTGCTCCCCGCACTTGTGAATAATGATGCATCATTCATAGTCTATCCAGTCAGAGCTGCTGCTATCCGGCCCTGGTTAACTCGAAGCAAAAAGACCCCACCATGTGGAGTCCCGTGATATATCTTATCAAGTGGAAACGGCTTTGCCGTCCTTTTAAAGGACGGTACCGTTTCGGCGAGAAATAGAAGGATAAATTATCGTGTGAAACCTATAAATTCTAGAGTAAAGGGCTGGTGCAACCCAGCCCCTCCTCATCAAACCGTACGTGAGGTTTTCCCTCATACGGCTTTCCGATGTTTGTCATTCATCGGCATGCAGATTACAATAGCGTTTTTAGTCCATATTGGATGGTCAAATATCTAACTTCTGACCGGGATCTCATCCATCTTCCTCGTTGTCTCTTCTTCGCATACCACCGGGTAAATCGTTGCAGAATATACCAATCCAGTTTTGCTAACCTCTTTTGGCTGTACTTTGTGTAATAGTAGTTTCTCCATCCTTGAATCTTGGGATTGAGCCATTCCACGTGTTCCGCAAACGATTTCGAACGCATGCTGGGCGGTGCTAATCTTTCTTTAACCACGCCTCGAATTCGTTCCTCCGCCTTCTTCGTTAGCCACTGCTGCGTGGTGTAATACACCTTGCCTTGGGATGTTTCTGCCTTCTTTTTCCGGTGGTGCATTCCTAAGAAGTCGAATCCTTCGTCTCCTGTCCATAAGCCGACAATACGGGTTTTGGTTGGGTGTAGCGTCAGCTCCAGACGTTCCATGATTCTGCGTATGAGTTCATACGCATGTCCGGCGTCCTTTTTAGTTTTACAGACCACCACAAGATCGTCTGCATACCTCGTGAGTTCACCTACTCCTTTCCCGTGTTTTTCCCACAGTCGGTCAAAATAGTTCAGATAGATGTTCGCCAAAAGTGGTGAGATCACTCCACCTTGTGGTGTGCCTAAATCGGAACGTCTTACGTTTCCTTCTTCCATGACTCCCGCCTGAAGCCACTTCCGGATTAACTTCAGGATTCGTCTGTCATTGATACGCATTTGTACCAATTTCATCAGTTTCTCCTGGTTAATATTGTCGAAGTAACCTTGGATGTCGACGTCGACTACCCAATTTCCTTTGCGGTTGCAGGCTTTCCGGATTCGATCCAGTGCTCCTTTCGCACTTCGCTTCGGGCGAAATCCGAAGGATACTTCTTCGAAATCCGCTTCGAAGATCGGTTCAATGACGAGTTTGGTTGCCATCTGCACCACTCGGTCGCGCACGCTGGGTATGCCCAGCGGTCTTGGTTTCCCGTCTTTCTTTGGGATATAGTGCCGCCGTACGGGCTGTGGGTGGTAGTTACCATCCTTTAATGCTCGCTCGCAGTCTTTGAGAAATTGCACTTCTCCTTGTTTCTCAATATCCGCGAGCGTCACCGTATCTACTCCGGCAGCCCCCTTGTTCGCTTTCACCCGTTTCCAGGCTTCACTCAGCACATCCCAGCGGTAGACTTTGTCGTACAGTGCATGGAATTTACGCTTGTTGTTCTCCTTGGCCGCATGACCTAGCTTTTCTTGGAGTTCTTGAACTTTTTCCTTAGGTGTCGTTAGCCTACTGGCATTCACTCACTCGTACCTCCTCCAAAAGCATAAACAAAGCAGGGCTCCTTCTCTCCCTAAGGTTATGTTGTCCTTAGGTTCCTCGGTACTATGAGCCCCTCGGACTCCCTTCCCACAGACGGTTCATTTCATCTTTTGGACTTATAGAGCGTCTTTTTACGGGTTTCTAAAAAAAAAATCCTCCCGTGTGGGGGAGGGTCTCCCCAGTTCACTATGTCTTCTTTCCTTCCATGCCGATCCCCATACGCCGGAGGATTCTTCACTGCCGTTCCAAGTTCTCTGCAGCTTCCATGGTCTTCACCCATATAAGCGAGGTTCGACTTCCTCTCTTCCCCCTTGCGGGGCCTTTATGACGACGCGGCAGGATTCACTTCATGTTACGGCCTGGCGGGTTGCTCGCCCTGTCTCTGACCGGACTTTTGTCGATGCGCTTCTACGCACGGATTTCGCCGTACGCAGGCATCCTAGCTACACGGGGGCTTGGCCCCTCCCGTGACCGGACTTTCACCGGTTAGAAGATACGCGCTTTCTGGGCACGCCTTATATTTACAGTTAAGGCGGCGTCTGCCGCCTCCATTCCTAACCCTTGCTGTCCAACAGCAGCGTAACCGGTCCCCAGTTGGTCAGGGCGACATCCATCATCGCTCCGAACACGCCGGTCTCTACCTGCAGCCCTCCGGCACGCAGCTCCTGATTGAAGTAGTCGTAGAGGCGCTCTGCCTCAGCCGGAGCCGCTGCCGCCATGAAGTTGGGGCGTCTGCCCTTGCGGCAGTCCCCGTACAGCGTGAACTGGGAGACGGACAGAATGGCCCCGCCGGCCTCCGTCACACTATGGTTCATTTTACCGGCCGCATCCTCAAAAATCCGCAGTCCGGCAACCTTGTCCGCCAAATACTTGGCATCCTTCTCCGTATCCTCATGGGTTACGCCGACCAGCAGCAGCAAGCCCTCTCCAATCGCTCCGGTCACTGCTCCGTCCACCGTCACACTGGAGTTCTTGCAGCGCTGCACAACTACTCTCATCTCATTCTTCAGCTCCTTGCCTTACTACCTCTATTGCATAATGCGGTTAACGGTATAGACATCCTTGACCCGCTTCACTTTGTCGACCACAGACTGCAGGTGATCGGTATTGCGGATCAGAATCGTCATATGGATCATCGCCATTTTGTTCTTGTCGGAGCGCCCGGTGACCGCTGAAATATTGGTTTTGCTCTCCGATACTGCCTGCAGCACTTCATTCAGCAGCCCGTTGCGGTCGTGGCCGGTAATCTCAATATCAACGCTGTAATTAGCCTCCATACTGCCTTCCCACTCTACTTCGATCACGCGGGCTGCTTCCTCCCCGTCCATCTCGTTCGGAATGTTCGGACAATCCTCACGGTGTACCGATACGCCCCGTCCACGGGTCACGTATCCGATAATATCGTCGCCCGGCACAGGATTACAACATCGCGCGAAGCGCACAAGCAGATTATCAATCCCCTTGACACGTACCCCGTTGGTCGGCTGGTTGCGCTTCTCTCCGCTGGATTTGATCGCCTTCATCTCGGAGGTAAGCTCCAGATGGCCTGCGGCCTCCTCCTGGTCCTTACGCAGCTTCTCGGTCAGCTTGGAAGCGATCTGAGCGGCGGTAATCCCGCCAAAGCCGACCGCCGACAGCATATCCTCCACATCATTGAAGGCGAACTTCTTCGCAGCCTCCGACAATTTGTCCTCTGTCAGCCAGTCAGAGACCTCCACGTTCAGACGCTTCAGCTCACGTTCAATGGCCTCCCGGCCCTTCTCCACGTTCTCTTCGCGCTTCTCCTTCTTGAACCACTGCTTGATCTTGCTCCGCGCATGCGAGGACTGTGCAATCTTCAGCCAATCGCGGCTCGGACCGTATGAATTCTTCGAGGTCAGAATCTCCACGATATCTCCGGTCTTCAGCTTATGGTCAAGCGGAACAATACGCCCGTTCACCTTGGAGCCGATCGTCCGGTTCCCCACCTCGGTATGAATGCGGAACGCGAAATCCAGCGGCACCGAGCCGGCAGGCAGCTCTACTACCTCACCCTTAGGCGTGAATACGAAGACCAGATCGGAGAAAAAGTCCATTTTGAGCGATTCCACGAACTCTTCGGCATCCTTGGCTTCATGCTGCAGCTCCAGAATCTCGCGGAAGAACGGCATCCGGTTCTCCGGATTGACGTTGTTGCTGCTGCCTTCCTTATACGCCCAGTGGGCAGCGATCCCGAATTCGGCCGTGCGGTGCATCTCCCAGGTGCGGATCTGGACCTCCGTCGGCTCTCCTCCCGGACCAACTACGGTTGTATGCAAAGACTGATACATGTTCGCCTTGGGCATAGCAATATAGTCCTTGAAACGGCCAGGCATCGGCTTCCAAAGCGTATGAATAATACCCAAAGTGGCATAACAATCCTTAATATTGTCGACGATAATGCGGATAGCCAGCAGATCATAGATTTCGTTGAACTGCTTGTTCTTCGTGTTCATCTTGTTATAGACACTGTAGATATGCTTCGGGCGTCCCGAGAGATCGCCTTCGATGCCCATTTCATCCAGCTTGGCACGGATGCGGCCGATGACACTGTCAATGAACTGCTCGCGTTCTGCCCGTTTCTTGTGTACAAGATTCGCAATCCGGTAATACTGCTGCGGATTCAGGTAACGGAGCGCAATATCCTCCATCTCCCACTTGATCGCAGAGATCCCCAGCCGGTCCGCAATGGGACAAAAGATCTCCAGCGTCTCATAAGAAATCCGGCGCTGACTCTCTTCGGACTGGTATTTGAGCGTACGCATATTATGCAGACGGTCCGCCAGCTTAATCACGATCACACGGATATCCTGGGCCATAGCGATGAACATCTTGCGGTAGTTCTCGTTCTGCTGCTCCTCCTTGGAGCGGAAGCGGATGCGTTCCAGCTTGGTCAGGCCGTCCACCAGCATTGCGCAGGTATCGCCAAATTTCGTGCGGATCTGCTCCAGGGACACCGTCGTATCTTCCACAACATCATGCAGCAGCGCAGCAATAATGGATATGACATCCATTTGCATATTTACGACAATATCTGCGACCGCTAGCGGATGCAGAATGTATGGCTCCCCCGACTTCCGGACCTGCCCGTGATGAGCCTGATCAGCGAATTCATAAGCTTCACGGATGCGGAGAAGATCTTTTTCTTTTATATAGGCGCCAGCCTTTTCGGTTAATTGCTCTATGCCCATTCTCGTCGTATCCGTTTCCCTTCTATAATAAAATGAACCTGCAAGCATGCAGAATTTGCAGGTTCCATACGTTCCCGGCTGCATTACGCTCAGGTTAAAGTTGTCTATAATTATGACGCTTACGAGGGATTCCGTCAACACTTGCCATAGCGTGGTATTCTTGTCAGGGAAAGGGTCAAGAAAAGACAATTTTGTGGCACGGGTAAAAATGTTGTTGTAAAAAACCGCTGTTCTATTTAATCTAGTAAAGGCGGTTTTTTATAAAGATAAGAATTGTCAAATCAAATTAGATCAGAAAGAGAAGTGAACTCCATTGCAACGCGAAATTCAAATTAACGAAAGACTCCCTTGGGGCCCGGGCTTCCTCCTGAGTCTTCAGCATCTGTTCGCCATGTTCGGCAGCACCGTGCTTGTTCCCAACCTGTTCGGGGTAGATCCCGGCATGATCCTGCTGATGAACGGTATCGGCACCTTGCTATACATTCTGATCTGCCGCGGCAAAATCCCCGCCTATTTGGGTTCAAGCTTTGCCTTCATCTCTCCGGTACTGCTTGTGCTGAAAGAGCATGCCGGCGATCATGAGCGCGGATATTCGCTTGCACTGGGCGCTTTTATCGTGACTGGTGTTATATTCATTCTTGTGGCCTTAATTGTACGTTATGCTGGTACCGGCTGGATTGATATTGTATTCCCTCCTGCAGTCATGGGAGCGATAGTTGCCACGATCGGACTGGAGCTTGTGCCTGTAGCCGCACGGATGGCCGGACTGATTGCTCCTGATGGTGTGGCCACCGCCGACTGGACGCCTGACGGCAAAGCGATTTCCCTGTCGCTCGTCACGCTTGGTGTTACCGTGCTCGGCTCCGTGCTGTTCCGCGGCTTCCCCAAAATCATTCATATCCTCATCGGTATTGTTACCGGTTATGTACTCGCTTATATCTTGGGTGAGGTGAATACCGGTGCCATCTCTCAAGCAAGCTTCCTCTCGCATCCCACGATCATCACCCCATCCTTCAATTGGCAGGTCATTCTGACTATTATTCCTGTATCACTTGTGGTCATTGTAGAGCATATCGGCCATTTGCTGGTTACCAGCAATATTGTCGGCAAGGACCTCACCAAGGACCCGGGACTGGACCGCTCATTGATGGGTAACGGGATATCAACTGTTCTCTCCGGGTTCCTGGGATCTACGCCTAATACCACTTATGGTGAGAATATCGGCGTAATGGCTCTGACCAAGGTGTACTCGGTATATGTTATCGCGGGAGCTGCTGTAATCGCCATTGTGTTGTCGTTCTCCGGAACGTTCTCCTCGGTTATTGCCAACATTCCGCTGCCGGTCATGGGCGGTGTATCCCTGCTGCTGTTCGGGGTTATTGCGGCGTCAGGCCTGCGTATCTTCGTGGAACAGAAAGTCGATTTCTCCAAAGCCACCAACATGATTCTTGCTACGCTCGTCCTGGTTGTCGGCATCAGCGGCATCTCGCTGAAGCTCGGCGGTGTAGAGCTGAAAGGGATGGCACTGGCGACTATCGTCGGTATGGTCCTTGCCCTGCTCTTCAAGCTGATCGAGGTACTGGGCCTGTCCAATGAACAGGAAGCTGACAAATCGGCACATTAAGTACCTCTCAACTGTTATTGTCCACCCAATTCAACCTATAACAAGTGGAAACGGCCTTGCCGTCCTTTTAATGGACGATACCGTTTCAGCGAGAAATAGAAGGATAATTTATCGTGTGCAACATATAAATGCTTATATTTCAAAAAAAGCGGACTGCTGTCTTCATTCGACAGCAGTCCGCTTTATATTTCCCGGGAAAAGTTGCCGGGTACAAGGATTAATCCTCGTAAGTCAACAAGGTAACAACTTCAATATCCGTCAGCTTGTCCCGTCCGGACAGGGCTGTCAATTCGATCAGGAATGCAGCGCCGACCACCTGGCCGCCAAGCTGCTCTACCAGGTTAACAGAAGTAGCAATTGTACCGCCTGTAGCCAGCAGATCATCCGCAATCAGCACCTTCTGGCCGGGCTTGATCGCATCGGTATGCACAGCGAGGGTATCCTTGCCGTATTCCAGATCATAGCCTACTTCGATTGTCTCATAAGGGAGCTTGCCGCTTTTGCGGATAGGCACGAAGCCTACCCCGAGCGCGTAAGCCAGTGGTGCGCCTACTACAAAGCCGCGCGCCTCCGGTCCGGCAATGACGTCGATCTCCAGGTGGGCCACCAGAGCCTTAAGCTCATCGATGGCTGCACGGTACGCAGCGCCGTCCTTGAGCAGTGTAGTAATATCTTTGAAGCTGATTCCCGCCTGGGGGAAATCCGGAATTACGCGAATATTGTCTTTGAAATCCAACATCATCATCTCCTAAAAGTAAGCGGGAATCACCCCGCTGAAGTTACTTGAACCAATGACCGTGACAGCATAAACTCCTGCAATTCACTGCGGCTGCCTTCCATGAAATACTGCTCCATCTCCGCCGTCTTGCCCAGTCTGACGAAATGCTCTGATGAGCTCAGACTCTTGGCGGCAGGCTGCGGGACAAAGGTGATTGTGCCGCCGCTGCGCTCAATGAAGTCAAGCTCATCGAACACATCCAGCATTCTGCTCACCATACGCACACCAAGCGCCGACTGGCGGCTAAGCCGCAGCAGCACTTCATGCTCAGGAGTTGGAGATGCAGCGATTGCGGCGATCCATTTATATAACGATTTGAAATGATCACGGGTCGGCACCTGCAGCCGGTCACGCCCGTCACGGATCGAATGCAGCAGGGCAATGTTCTCCGCCCGGGGAAAAGCAGTGAACAGCGCTTCCAGCTGTTCCGGGGACTCGGGCATATCCAGCACACAGAGCAGCGACAGTCCCTCTTCATCATGCGCGCCTTCCGGCTCATGTACAGCAGAGATCCCGGCAGACTCATCGTATACCCAGAGGGACATGCCCTTAAGATCACGCAGCGGCGTCGTCCGGCTGTTCTGGAAGACCGCAGCACTCCGGCCCGGATTGCTGCCGCTATAGGTGCGGAGCAGCTCCTGAATATGCGCTGCCTGCTTGACAGCATCAGCTGCGCCGCGCAGATCGAACAGCTGCGCCTTCGGCACCGCCAGATCCTGCAGCATCAGCTGGGGCTTGCGCGAGCCGTTCCATTCATTGACGGACAGCTCTGCCAATACATCCACGACTGTTCCGTCCGGAAGCAGCTCTGCCAGCGGACCCTTGCCGAAGGCTACAGCTTCAATCGTCAGCTTGTCCTGCTGGAGCACAAGCTTCAGGTGCTTGCCCTCCTGGCCCATCTTCCGGGTCTCCTTCACAACCGCTTCGCGCAGAATGAATCTCGGCAGCGGATTGGCCATGCCAAACGGGGCAAGCCGCTCCAGCTCCAGCGCAGCCTGGAGGGTCAGATCGGCAATGGAGACCTCGCCGTCCGCAGCTGTAACAGCTACGAAGTCCTCCGGTTTCAGAATAGACGCAGCATAGCTGTTCAGCGCCGCATCGAAGGCTTCCAGCTTATCCTGCGGCAGACTCATCCCCGCCGCAGCCGGATGTCCTCCGAAGTGGTCCATCAGTCCGGCGCATGAGGATAAGGCTGCATAGATATCCAGGCCCGGAATAGAGCGGGCAGAGCCCTTGCACATCCCGGTCTCCGGATGAATGTCCAGAATAATGACCGGACGGTAATACCGCTCCAGCAGCTTGGAGGCCACAATGCCGACTACGCCGACATTCCAGCCCTGGTCCGCCAGCACAATAATATCCGGCAGTCCGCTCCGGCTGATTCTCTCCTCCAGCTTGGCGGTGGCTTCAGTGACAATTCGCTCCACAACCAGCTGGCGTTCCTTGTTCAGCAGATCCAGCTCACCGGCAAATTGCTCAGCTTCTGCCGAATCTTCCGTGGTCAGCAGTGTAACCGCCCGGCCAGCATGATCCAGTCTTCCGCTGGCATTAATACGCGGAGCCATCCCGAAGGCGATATTCACCGCACTGACGGTGTTCATCGCAATACCGCTCACCGAGAGCAGCGCTCGGATGCCCGGGAAGGATGAATTCCGCATGCTGCTGAGGCCTCTGCGCACCAGACTGCGGTTCTCGCCCAGCAGCGGCATCAGGTCAGCTACGGTGCCGATGGCGGCAATCTCACACCATTCCTCCGGCACTTCGCTGCCCAGGAGCGCTTCAGCCAGTTTGTAAGCCACCCCCACTCCGGCCAGACCCTTGAACGGATACGGGCAGTCCGGCAGCTTCGGGTTAATCAGGGCATACGCCTCCGGCAGCAGCTCCGGCGGCTCATGATGGTCCGTGACAATAACATCAATGCCCAGCTCCGAGGCATAGGCAATCTGATGATAGGCACTGATACCAGTATCAACCGTAATGACGAGAGATACACCCTGCTGGACCGCCCAGTCCAGCGCATGATTATGCAGTCCATAGCCTTCATTGGACCGATGGGGAATATAAATGTCAAAGGAGGCGCCGAGATGACGCAGCAGGTAGATCATCAGCGCTGTGCTGGATACCCCGTCTGCGTCATAATCACCGTACACCAGAATATGCTCTTCCTCCTGCAGTGCCTTCTGTATCCGTGGCACCGCTTCAGCCATTCCTTTGAGCAGGAATGGATCATGTCTATCTTCCGCTCCTGAATCCATGAATACGCGCGCCTTGTCAGCGGTATCCATACCTCTTTGCACCAGCAGTGAAGAAAGGAGCGGAGAAATAGAAAGGCTCCGGGCCAGTTCCTGAATACGCTCGGAATCGGCTGCCGGAGATTGCCAGCTTGTTTTTGAATGAAGCAATACAGCTCACCTTTCTCTCACCTTGCAGACTACTGAAGCAGCGTGGGAATATCGTTGTCCACGAGCTCGTGATTGCTTTTATAAGGATAACCCGGATCATACGGCACAACATCCATATGAACCTCACCAACATGAACGAACCGGTGCTGAAGCAGCTTCCTTGCACATTCCGAAATATCCTGTGCTTCCATCACGCTGATCCGCGGATTCACACTAATCTTTACATGCAGATTCACATAGTCGCCTTCCTCCAGCGCCCGGAGCTGCTCCACCCGGATGACTCCGTGTACCCGCTGAACCGTCTCGATGAAGCTGGCTGCTTCCTCGGAAGGAAGCTCCTGAATCTTCTTGCTGTACACAGAGGAAGCAATTAATGAATAGCCTTTGCGGAGAATCAGACATCCGGTCAGCAGAGCTGCAATGGGGTCCATGTAGAGCAGAGGATGCCAGTTCAAGTATCCTCCAGTTATGGCCAGGGCAATTCCGATAAATACAGTTATAGACGTATAGAGGCTGAACCGGTGGCTATCGGCATAAGCTGCATGACTGCCGTCACCCTTTTTTTTGAAATAACGGTACTGGTATTGAAATACCGCCTCTTTGAACACAATGCACAGCAGGACAGCAACAAGCGCTGACTCCTCCGGTGCCGACAGATGTCCCCTTGTCAAATCACGGATAGCCGAGAAAGCAACCTGCAGCCCGCCCATAATAATCAGCACAGAGAAAAGAATAGCCGCCATGGGCTCCTTGCTTCCTTGTACAGTGCGGCCACGTTCGGCTGCGCCTGCAGTCTTGTGACTCTGCTTCAGGTTCCACGGAATCACCCCCGCCAGTCTGGCAGCGGCATCTGCTCCCGAATAAATTGCATCCCCCAACAATGCTTTGCTGCCTGACAGATAACCGATACTTCCCTTGGCTACAGCAAGCAGAACATCACTAAGGATTCCGGTCCAGGCAACAGTTTGTTTCCGGGGTAATGGTTTGTCATTCATAACGAGGCCCTCCTTACCACTAGCAGGTAAACTCATGATGATGAAATCAAGCAAGACGCCCTAACCCGAAGATTCCGAAAAGCCGCGTCGCTACAGACGCGGCTTACAGAACAAGCGGGTGTTAGACTTTGGCCGGGGTCTTAGCCGGCTTCTGGCGCTTCTTCAGGAGCAGCCAGAGCGGACTTGCGATGAAGATCGATGAATAGGCTCCGAAGAGCAGACCGATAACCATGGCCAGCGAGAACATGCGGATCGACTCGCCGCCCATAATCAGCAGGAAGAACGCGGCGATAAATACGGTGAAGGCTGTATAAAGAGAACGCATGAGTGTCTGCATTACACTTTTGTTAACCAGGTGCTTCAGGTCCTCATACGACTTCTGTTTACCGAAGCGCAGATTCTCGCGTATCCGGTCAAAGATAACGATCGTATCGTTAATCGAGTAACCGATAATGGTCAGCACCGCGACAATGAAGGTAATGTCAACCTCCAGACGGAAGATCGAGAAGATCGCCACTACCATGAATGCGTCATGGAGCAGCGCCACAATGGAAGCCAACGCGAAACGCCATTCAAACCGGATACTAACATAAATGATAATCCCGATACTGGCAAGCAGCACAGAATAAATCGCATTCCGGGCCAGCTCCTTGGCCATTTCGGTATCTACGGTGTTGATCTCAAAAGACGCCTTCTCATCAATCTTGTTGATTGACTTCTTGAGGGTCTCGCTCTGTGTATCACTCAGCTCTTGATCATAACGGATGTTGACCCGCTTGTCGCCGATGGTAATCGTCGGCTCATGCCCAATGCCTGCATCCTTTAGAGCCGGCTGAAGCTCAGCCAGCGTGACACTCTTCGAGAGCGACACGTCCACATTGGAACCAGCCTTGAAGTCAACGCTGTAATTCAGGCCGAAGGTCGCCAGAAAGATCAGACCAGCTACAGTAATGGCGATCGAGAAGATATAGAAAAATTTACTTAAATGTACGAAGTCAAGCTCTTTCTTAAAGCGCACTGATGTCACTCTCCTTTACCCCAAATTGCTTCGGCTTCTTGAGTGCGCCGGCTTTAACCAGCACAGTCAGCATCCAGTGGGCAAAATAAAGGTTTGTTACGATACTTAGTACAATTTCCACGATCAGAATCAGTGCGAAGCCTTTGACCGCACCAGTACCGAAGGCGAACATGACAGCCGCTACGATAATAGTGGTTACATTCGCATCCATAACTGTACGGAAGGAGGTCTTGTTCCCTGCTTTGACGGAAGACATAATGCCCTTCCCGCTGCGCATCTCTTCCCTGATCCGTTCATTGGTAATGATATTGGCATCGACGGCCATCCCTATACCGAGAATGAACGCGGCGATCCCAGGAAGGGTCAGCGTAAAGTCCGCCAGGACAAATACCAGAATCAGCAGCCAGGTGTGCAGGATCAGCGCGAAGCTGGCCAGTACGCCCGGAAGACGGTACATAAGCAGCATGAAGATCAAAATAATTACAGAACCGACAATACCGGCTCTGACAGTCTCATCCAGGGATTGCTTACCCAGTGTAGCCCCTACGCTCTGGGAATATTTCTCTGTCAGCTTCAGCGGTAACGCACCGAGGTTGATCGTATCGGCAATCTCACGGGCTTCATCCAGTGTATATCCCCCGGAGATCGAAGCCTTACCATCGGTCAGCACAGCTCGTACCGTCGGAGGCGCAGATAACAGGTTCTCATCCAGATAGATAGCAAGTTCCTTACCCAGCAGACGCTCGGTAATCTCTGCGAATTTCTTCTTGTCTTTGATCGAGATGCTGATTTCGGGACGGTTCAGACTGTCGCGTTGAACCTCTGCCGCACCTTCCACGAAGTCACTGCCTACAAGCTCAATCTTACTGAATACTCCGGGAGCATCCCCTTCCTTGGCACTGCGGAAGGTGAGAACTGCGGGTTCTTTCATTTTCTTGCGGACCTCTGCTTCGTCGGTAACACCTGCGATCTTCAGACGGATGCGGTCTGTACCTTCGGTGGTCACCTCAGGCTCGCTGGTTCCGAGTGCATTCGCCCGCTTCTCCAGGCTCTCTGCAGTCTTCTGCAGCGAAGCGCGGGTCAGAGTTCCTCCCGTATCCATTGGCTCGGCGTGGTACAGAATTTCGAATCCGCCCTTAAGGTCAAGACCCAGACGGACTCTGTCCAGCAGCCCGGGAGTAGTAAATACCATGACGCCGGTTAGAACGACCACGGTAATGATAAAGCTCATCATTCTCTTCATGCTCTAGCTAGTTCCCCTTTCATTACTTCAATATTCCTATTATAGCTACGTGCGAAATGACCGTCAATTCATAAGGAATGACGGTGTCTTGATTCACACAAAGAAACGGCAGGTTCTGCTGCACAGCGAGGATACCTCCGTTTGATAGGACAAGTCTGAACACTCTGTACTTACTTTACTGCTTCGCGTACCCGTTTGCAAAAGAAAATCGTTCCTTTTGACAAATCCCCCCGTTAATTCAATCCCCGGTAGGCCGCCAAGGTCAGATAAGTCATATAACTGCCTGACTTGAGCGAATAGATGTCATTGACCAGCCTGTGCAGGGGAGGTCTTCCCTCCTTGGCATAATTGCGGCTGATACAATCCCAAATATCCTTACCGGTCACATATTCATAGCCGAGGAGCCGGAATTCCTCCGCTTTGCTGATGCACATGGCTTCGATATCTTCACTAAGCTCGTCATATCTCCATTGTTCCGATTCCACGTGCAGGCACCTCCAAAGATTCCTCAATTACGTATGCTCAGTGCTACGTATTCGACCCTGCGCTCATACTTTCCTGCTTTCAGTCAAAAAACTTGTCTATGGAATGCTTGTCATGGAGTAGGCCTGTACTGGCATATCCTTATACAAGCCTGGCTTGATTATGGCGGTAATTCACCTGCAGTTTCATCTCATATGTAGGAAGAAGGAGTGCCCTGTGAGGAAACAGACCTTTATACAAGGAACGATCATCCTGCTGCTCGCCGGTATCATTAACCGGATGCTTGGCTTCATTCCCCGGATTGCCCTGCCCCGGATCATCGGTGCTGAGGGGGTGGGTCTGTATCAGCTCGGATACCCGTTTTTCATTGTGCTAATTACGGTAATTACGGGCGGAATCCCGCTGGCCATTGCCAAGCTGGTGGCGGAAGCCGAAGGGGAGAACCGCCCGGAGCAGTCGCGCAAAATCCTGCAAACCGGCCTTGCCCTCAGCCTGTCGCTGGGCATTGTGTTCACCTTCGTCGCCCTGTTCACCGCCTCCTGGGTATCCAGCGTTCTTCTGACGGACCAGCGTGTCTATTATACGTTCGTCAGCATGACCCCCATGATCGCCATCGTCGCCGTCTCATCCATCTACCGGGGATACTTTCAAGGCAGGCAGAACATGATTCCCTCGGCCTTCTCCTCCGTGCTGGAATCGGTCATCCGGATCTTCTTCATGCTGTGGTTCTCCTGGATGCTGCTGCCGAAGGGCATCGCCTTTGCGGCTGCGGGTGCCATGCTTGGCGTGACTGTGGGGGAGATCGCCGGAATGCTGGCCCTGCTGGGGCAATATTATTTTAACGACAAAAAAGACAGGTCTGAACCCCCGCCTTCCGTGGATGTAACTAATCAAGGTACACAGGGCAGTGCCGGACACGAGCCCGATCATACAACTACACCTGTCTTTAAGCGTCTAATCGGCATTTCAATACCGGTAACGGCCGGTCGACTGATCGGCTCATTCTCTTACCTTCTGGAATCCATCATTACCGTGCGCAGCCTCGCGCTTGCCGGAATCGCGGCTGCGGCCGCAACCGCACAATATGGTTCCTTGCAGGGAATGGTGATTCCGCTGCTGCTGCTGCCGGGTGTACTCAGCTCCTCGCTGGCCGTATCCCTCGTTCCTTCCTTATCCGAGGCGGCCGCCCGCAACGATCTGCCCACGATTCATAAAAGAATGCACCAAGCCCTGCGGCTCGCCATGGTGACCGGTGCCCCATTTGCTGCGGTTATGTATATTCTTGCCGTACCTCTCTGCACATTAATGTACGGCAATGCCGCGGATACTGCCCCTATGCTTAGGATGATGGCCCCATTCGCTGTGTTTCTATATGTCCAGGCCCCACTGCAGGCGGCCCTCCAGGCCATGGACCGTCCGGGCAAGGCGCTGATTAATACGCTGATAGGAGCTATTGTCAAAATCCTGCTGATCCTCCTGCTGGCCTCCCGGCCCGAATACGGCATTCTGGGCGCCATCATCGCCATTATGGTTAACAGCTTACTTGTCACGCTTCTGCACGGCTACAGTGTAGTCAGGCTGACCGCAATGTCCCTCCGCTGGTCGGACCCGCTGAAAATCCTGGCCGCTACGGTCATCATGGCCGCCGGGATGTCGTATGTCTATACGTCTGTTCCAATCTCACAGTCGCAGTGGATACAATTTCTGGCCGCTGCTATTTGTGGCATGGCCATCTATCTAAGCATCTGCCTGTTATCCGGGCTGATCTCCAGGCGTGACCTGGAACGGGTGCCCTTTTTCAGACGCTGGCGCAGTTAGGTCTGCTTCCCCTTATCGGGACTGATCGGGGCAATGTAGAGCTCTCCTTTATGATCCACGGAGCACAGGAACACATCCCGGAAATCAGCGACACCCTTCTGCCGGATCTGGGTTCTAAGCCAGAACCGGTTCTTGCCGATCATCTCCAGATTGCTGTCCTGCACCTTACCGTCCATAATCAGCGGAATCGGCAGTCCTTCATAACGGATCTTATGCTTCGGGAGCTTCACGGAAGCAGAGTCACCGCCGGATGATTCAGCATCGCCGGAGTCCTTCTGGCTACCGCCGTTCTTCTCCTTCCGCTCTGCGCCGGAGCTGCTGTTGCCCGACTGATTGGATGAGGTGACTTTGGCATTCTTCTCAATCACCGTTAACTGCCCGCTTGTCTCCAGGATAGCGAACTCTACATCTGCCGGACTGACAATATTCTGCCCGCGGAGCTGCACCAGCAGATCATCAATATTATACCGCTGCCTGCGCATCTCGCCCCGGTGAATCTTCCCGTCCGAAATCAGGATGCTGGGTCTGCCATCCACCATCAGGCGCAGCTTCCGGCTCTTCAGACTGAGCTGTGCGACGATAACCTGAATCAGCACCAGTGTGGCCATAGGCACAACACCATCATAGATGGGGCGCTCGATATCCTCAATCACAAAGACACCGATCTCGGCAATCATGATGGAAATGGTCAGGTCAAATACAGACAGCTTGCCGATTTCACGTTTGCCCATGATGCGCATGCTCAGGAAAATGAAGATATACATCAGCACGGTCAGAAAGACATGGGTCGTAATATGCTGGAACATATTCTCTTCGCTCCCCTTCCGCTACTCCCCCATATAGGGGGATTAATGTACCCCTATTCTGACCTGACCGTAAGGGGAACATTCGGAAAGCTGCTGCTTAATTACTGGTAAAAGTCATACCGCCTATTCTTGTACTATTGGGGCAAGCCTCCCCATACAATAATTAGTATCCGGTTAACAAACTTTTAGGGGGTTTTACCATGTCTCTGATCAGGCGTCTATTCTCATGGAAAATATCTAGTCCGGTATTATCGGGTTTAATCCGCTCGTTCCTGTGGATGATGCTGGGTGCGTTCATCCTCTCCCTCCTGCTCTGGGGCAGCGGACTGCAGGAACAGGACCTCACTATGTACACCTACATTGTGCACGGCGTCGCTGCCGCATTCGGAGGCTTGACCGCAGGCAGCAGGGCCGTCCGCAGAGGCTGGTACCAAGGAGCACTCACAGGCATGTTATACGGACTGGCTGTGCTGCTGATCGGATTTCTGGCGCTTGACAGTTCGCCGGGGGGAATGGACTTCCTGTGGGTTCTGGCGGCCGCAGGCATTAGCGCACTCGGAGGAGTGTTTGGGGTTAATTTACAGAAATCCTAATTAATATAATTTTCGAAATTTGAAACCTTCCCTTGAAAATATGGTACACTACCTATGTCTGACTTCATATGAGCGATTATCAAGGAGGCTTCGAATGCTTTGCTGTATCAATCCATGAATCTTGTAGTTGTGTATACCGTTGCCATTGTTGTGATCTTAATCTGGATCGGCGCACGGCGCAATCCGCTGATGGCCTTAGTTGAAATCGGAAGAGAGCTGCTGAGGTCCTATAAATTCACACTCATTATTATAGGGATGTTCAGTATTCTTGCCCTGAATAAATATGAGCTGCAGATCGAAGAAAAGATGCGGCTGACCGCAGATTACACAGGTTTTATCTTCGGGCTGGAGGGGCATTTCGTCAGGATGGTTCAAGAGCTGTTCTACGCTCCCTGGCTGACACCGGTGATTGTCTTCTTCTATATCTTCATGCTGCAAGCCGTGCTGGCGGCCTCACTGGGGATCTATCTGCTGGACAAAAACCGTGTGATCCTCTATGCGACCTGCTACACCATTATTTTAACCTATGCTATCGCTATTCCGTTCTATCTGTACTTTCCGGTTAACGAGGTATGGTCCTATGCGCCTGCCGGGGTACGGTTCATCATGCTCGACGTTTTCCCGAAGTTTGAACAGGAATACCGGCCGCTATCCGGCCTCAATAACTGCTTCCCGAGCCTGCATACCGCCATCTCCGTTTCCATGGCTCTGCTCGCTTACCGTTCCGGCAACCGCCGCTGGATGGTGATTAGTACAATCTCAGCCGTTATTATCGTTTTTGGAATCTTCTATCTCGGCATTCACTGGCTGACCGACATGATTGGCGGCACCTTGCTGGCTGTGCTGTCCACGGCTATTGCCGTACCGCTTGCCAAGCTTACCCTGCGCAGCGGGGAACAGGGTTTGAGATTGCGGGGCCGGGTCACCAACACAAGGTAGTGCAATCATTTCCGCATATGAGGAGCATACAAGTGGAAACGGCTTTGCCGTCCTTTTAAAGGACGGTACCGTTTCAGCGAGAAATAGAAGGATAATTTATAGCGTAAAACATAAAAATACTTATATTTTAAAAAAATCGGCGTTTCTCCTAGGAGAAACGCCGATTTTTATGTAATTTGGTAGAGACCCTTACATCTTGTCTTCTACTTCCACAACCGAGTGACTGATCGAACCACGGTCAAACGTCAATCGGGTCACATCATTAACCCGCAGAATAACGATGTCATCCGAAATCTCCATGATCGTTCCGTGCAGACCGCCGATGGTAACTACCTTATCGCCCTTTTTCAGCGATTTGAGCATTCCGTTACGTGCCTTGGTCTTCTTCTGCTGCGGACGAATCAGCAGGAAGTAGAACACGACAAACATCAGTACAAAAGGACCTACAAGACCCAGAATACTGCCTCCGCCGCCTGAACCTGCTGCCATATAAAACTGTGACATATCATTTCCCCCCTTTCAAGAATAAACATGAACACTCCGTACTCTCTAGAAGCCTTTTAGATTATCATATAATCCGTATTGTGCAAAAAACTCATCGCGAAAATCAAGCAGCCGATCTTCCATGATGGCTTCACGCACTTTACGCATCAATTCCAGCAGGAAGTGTAAGTTATGGTACGTTGTCAGCCGCAAGCCGAAGGTTTCGTCGGCCTTAATCAGATGACGCAGATAAGCGCGGGAATAATTCCGGCAGGTGTAGCAGGTACACTCCGGATCAAGCGGCCCAAAATCACGGGCATACTGCGCGTTGCGCACGACGAGTCTTCCCTGACTGGTCATCGTTGTTCCATTACGGGCAATACGGGTAGGCAGAACACAGTCGAACATGTCTATTCCGCGGATTGACCCTTCCAGCAGCGCATCCGGTGAACCTACGCCCATCAAATAGCGTGGTTTCCCTTGTGGCAGCAGCGGAACCGTGTAATCCAGCACTTCATACATAAGCTGCTTGGACTCTCCGACGCTGAGTCCCCCAATAGCATACCCCGGGAAATCCATGGAAGTCAAATCAGCCGCGCTCTGGCGGCGGAGATCCTCATGCATGCCCCCCTGTACGATGGCGAACAGTCCCTGGTCATTCGGACGGGCATGGCTTTTGAGGCAACGCTCGGCCCAGCGGGTGGTGCGTTCGAGCGATTTTTTCACATACTCATATTCTGCCGGGTAAGGCGGGCATTCATCGAAGGCCATCATAATATCTGAACCGAGCGCATTCTGAATCTCCATAGCCACTTCGGGAGACAGAAACTTCTTATCCCCGTTCAGATGGGAGCGGAAATGAACCCCTTCTTCCGTGATCTTACGCATGTCGCTCAGGGAGAATACCTGGAAGCCGCCGCTGTCGGTCAAGATCGGGCGGTCCCAGTTCATGAACTTATGCAGGCCGCCCGCTTCGCCGATAATCTCATGACCCGGACGAAGGAACAGATGGTACGTGTTGCTCAGAATGATCTGTGCTTCCATCTGCTTAAGCTCTTCAGGACTCATCGTCTTGACAGTAGCCTGGGTGCCTACCGGCATGAAGGTCGGTGTCTCAATAATTCCGTGCGGGGTGTGGACTCTTCCGAGCCGTGCCCCGGATTGTTTACAGGTCTTAATGTGTTCGTAAGTAATTGCTGCCATTGGTTTAACCCTTCCTCTTGCTTAATAAATGAACATTGCATCGCCAAAGCTAAAGAACCGGTACTGCTGCTTAATCGCTTCTTCATACGCAGCGAGAATCAGTTCCCGTCCAGCCAAAGCGCTTACCAGCATAACCAAGGTTGACTTGGGCAGATGGAAATTGGTGATCAGTGCATTGACGACAGTGAATTCATAACCCGGATAGATAAAAATATCCGTCCAGCCGCTGCATGCCTCAATCGGCCCGCCCTGGCATTGTCTGCCTACGGTCTCCAGAGTCCGGCAGGAGGTTGTGCCTACAGCTATTATTCTTCCGCCTCTTGCTCTGGCTTCATTGAGTGCATCCGCCGCTGCCTGGGACAGCTCGAAATATTCAGCATGCATGACATGCTCTTCCACGGTCTCGACAGACATCGGACGGAAGGTTCCGAGACCGACATGAAGTGTGACATAGACGATATTCACACCGATAGCTGCAATCTGCTCCAGCAGCTCTGTGGTGAAATGCAGTCCGGCTGTCGGCGCTGCCGCCGATCCTTCATGCCGGGCATACACGGTCTGATACCGCTCACGGTCATCCAGGGTTTCCTTGATATAAGGAGGGAGCGGCATGGAGCCGAGCCTGTCCAGAATCTCCTGAAAAATCCCCTCATAGATGAAGCGGAGTGTCCGCCCGCCCATATCCGCCTCATCTTCAATCACGGCACGAAGCTCTTCGCTGAAGACGATGACCGCTCCAGTCTTCAGCTTCTTGCCGGGCTTCACCAGCGCCTCCCAGCGGTCCCCTTCCATATTCTTAAGCAGCAGGACCTCCGCCTTGGCTCCGGTATCTTCCTTGACTCCGAACAGTCTGGCGGGAATAACCCGTGTATCATTAAGTACAAGCGTATCGCCCGGGCGGAACTGCCCCAGTATATCCGTGAAATGACCGTGGTCCAGTTGGCCGTTCTCCTTGTCTACCAGCAGCAGTCTGGATGAACTGCGGTCGGCAAGCGGAGTCTGGGCAATCAGCTCCTCCGGCAGATTGAAATCATAAAGTTCAACATTCATAATAGGATCTTCATTCCTTAATTCTTAATTATAGTAACGTTATTGAAATAGTGTTGCAATATTTGCTTATAATCATACCCTTTGTCGGCCATTCCCTTCACGCCCCATTGGGACATGCCGAGTCCGTGCCCGTAACCCCAGCCGATGAAATAGAAGCCCGGACTGCCGGTCACGACTCTGGAGGTCTGATCCGCGCCCATCACAACCGTTCCGCTGCCGCTGGACGTTACTTGGCCCGAGGCAGACAGCACTCCGGCAGAGCTTGCGCTGCCGATAGCAGCTGTAGAGCCGTCAGCGCCTAATACAGTATAACTTCCGGCAGGTACAATATCAAACAAGGTGCTGGGCAATCCGCCGAAGGAGGAACGGAACAGATCCGGGTACTTCACCTGCAGGATCTGGCCGTTCGCCTTGACCTCTACCGCTCTCCCCGATGGCCCGCGCCGGGTAACCTCCAGAGTGGTTATGGAAGAGGGCAAAGTACCGCTGGTCTTGCCGGTCAGGCTCTTCAGCAGCTCAGCTGAAGAATACGGACCCTTGATCCAGCTGTAGCTGCCGGATTCATAGACCTGATTAAGCATTACGGCGTTCTGGCCCGGATTCAGCTTGCCTGCTGGAGCAGCACTGCTGTCAACAACAGGCAGCGGCCGGATATTCACATCCTTGGTTGTGGCTGTGGCAATGGGGAGCCCTGCGGCTGTCTTATCGCCTGTTAATTTGATGTTATCTTCCCGGGCATAGCCGGAGACGCCGCTGTCCAGCAGTACATAATACCACTTCTTGGCCGAACCCACCGCAGCTATATCCTCTGCGCTGGGCACACTGGCATAGTTGCCGCCACTGTTCCATACTTCTGAAGGGTCAGCCGTAACGCCGCCGCTGTTCGAGGAGAAAACTGCCTCTACGACCTTGCCGCCGCTCTGCAGCACTTCGCCTGCCGTTGCATCGACCGCCTTGATGATTGTGGGTGCTTCTGCACCGATTCCGTTATAGACCTGGCTGAGCGTTGTATCCACCACATTGGCAACATCGAAGCGGTTCCCTTGGGACAGCGCGTAACTGCGTGCCGCTACAGCCTGGGCCTTCAGCGCTTCTTCCGGCCAGCCGGAGGATACCTCTCCTCCCACTACGGCATACAGATATTGCTCCAGCGGAACCACGTTAATGACAGACAATGAACCATTCAGATTGCCAAGCTCCATATCGCCGCGGTAGATCCGCTTGGACCTTTCCGTAAGCATGATTCCCTTCTCATTGCCGGACAAGATGAACTTCGTGTCACTTCCGGATAACAGATAATGAAAGGCCTGGATTTCGCTGTTGAAATCGAGCCCTGCGTCCATGCGGATCATTACTCCGGGTGCACCCGGAGCCACAGGCGTCAGAGCAAGCTGAGGAAGCAGCGCAGCTGCCGAAGCAGAGACCGCCGCAAGCTCGCTGTCACTTGACGCCTCGCCTGCCCATACCTCGGTACGCGCACTGCCGCCATCACCGGATATGAATACCGGCCAGGCATCTAAGCCGGCAGTGGTCAGGCTGCTGACTACCGCCTGGGCTTCCTCGAGTGTAGCGTAGGAGCCCGCAGTCAGATGCTTGGTTCCGGCCACCGCAGGGGTCTGCCCCTCAGGAATCGCCAGACCGGCTTTGAGGACGGCGTTCAGCCCGTTATTGGCTGCACTCTCACTGGCATAGCCTCCGGTATATAGCTGATATACCTTGGCGCCGCCTCTCGCAATCATGAAGATCTGCGGCTTATTGGAAGAAGACTGAAGCTTCTTCGCCGCATCCGCAGCGGTCTGCCAGCTTGGCGTCTCCAGCACCTTCACCCGGAACCCGTCCAGACTAACACGGACCTTGTTCTGGGCCGGAACCGACAATAACGGGCTGCCGCCGGCTGCCGGAAGCAGGCTGAAGCTCAGCTCAGACTGCAGGGTTACCAGCGGTACGGTAGATTTATATTTGCTGCCAATGTCGGCATACAGTGCAACCCGGATGGGCCCGCCGGAATCGGCGCGGGCGTGATCTGCCGGAATGAGCAGACTGCCTGCTGCAAGCAATGCAGCCATTGCCCCCCGGCCCAGCAGCCCGATTCCTGTTGTTGTCCACTTCGCAAGTTTCATTGTAGGCCTCCTATAAAGTATTAGTGATAATCAACTTTAGTTTGTACCTAGATCATACGCAAGATGTTGCGGTATAGGCAGGATTCTCAGCAATCAGTTAGGCTGCGGTGGAAGCGGAAGGCCGAGATGATGATATGCCGCAGGCGTAACAATGCGACCGCGCGGCGTGCGCTGCAAGAAACCTATCTGCAGCAGATAGGGCTCGTATACATCCTCAATGGTCTGGCTCTCTTCGCCTATCGTAGCGGCGATGGTATCCAGCCCAACAGGCCCGCCCCGGAAGGAGCTGATCATGGATTGCAGCATCTTATGGTCGATACTGTCCAGTCCCCGGGGGTCCACCTGGAGCATCTTCAGCGATTCGGCAGCAATCTCCGGGGTGATGATTCCGTCGCCCCGGACCTGGGCGTAATCGCGTACCCGCTTCAGTAGACGGTTGGCAATCCGCGGCGTCCCCCGGGCCCGCAGGGCAATCTCTTCCGCTGCATCGCCCAGAATCTCAATGCCCAGCAGTTCGGCGTTGCGGGCCACAATGAAGCTCAGTTCATCGATGGTGTAATACTCTAGCCGGCTGACCACTCCGAAGCGGTCACGCAGCGGAGCAGACAGCAGTCCTGCGCGTGTCGTTGCCCCAATTAGCGTGAAGGGCGGCAGGTCCAGCCGGACCGACCGTGCGCTCGGCCCCTTGCCAATCATAATATCCAGCGCGAAATCCTCCATCGCCGGATACATGACCTCCTCCACCGTCCGGTGCAGACGGTGAATCTCGTCAATGAACAGCACATCGCCTTCCTGAAGGTTCGTCAGCAGCGCCGCCAGATCGCCGGGCCGTTCAATTGCCGGGCCGGAGGTGGTCCGCAGATTGACTCCAAGTTCGTTGGCAATAATATTGGCCAGCGTCGTTTTGCCGAGACCCGGAGGCCCGTACAGCAGCACATGATCCAGCGCTTCACTGCGCATCTTGGCCGCTTCTATATATATTTTCAGGTTCTCTTTCACCTGGTTCTGGCCGATATATTCACCCAGATAACGGGGGCGCAGACTTAATTCCACCGCCTGCTCGTCCATCATCAGATTAGCCGATATAATCCGGTCATCCATTCTTTCTCACTCCGTTCTTCTGGGACCTATTTGGCGATATACAGCAGCCCCAGCGCCTTCTTCATCAGCACATCCACCGGTCCGGTATCCGTGCCTTCCTGCTTCATCTTCAAGTGCACCCGGTCCAGCTCGGCATCGGTGTAACCAAGCGCCTTCAGGGCATCTCTGGCTTCTTCCCACGGGAGCGCCTCCGCCTTGTTCTGCGCTTCAGCCGCTACTGCGAACAATCCCGTCTGTAAGGCTGCCCCGCCGAAGCCGTCCAGCTTGTCCTTCAGGTCCAGAATCATCCGTTGCGCCGTCTTCTTGCCGATTCCCGGCAGCTTCGTCAGGAAGGTGATATTCTCCTGATAGATAGCCGCGATCAGTTGATCCGGCGTTCCGCCAGTCAGAATGCCCAGCGCGACACGCGGGCCGATGCCCGATACCTCAATAAGCTTGCGGAACAGCCGCTGCTCCTCGCGCGACGGGAATCCGAACAGAAGCGTAGCATCCTCGCGGGTCTGATAATGAATGAACACAGTCACCGGACCCTCAGTCTTGGCAAAAGCATACGGGTTCGGGCAGAATACCCGGTACCCCACGCCCTGAACATCCAGCACAACATATTCCGGCTCCAGATGCGCAACCGGCCCTCTAAGAAAATCTATCATTTTCGCAATACCTCATTTAATTTGGAATTAAGACTCACGGAATGGGCATGGCATACCGCCACCGCCAGCGCATCCGCCACATCATCGGGCTTCGGTACAGCCGTCAGCTTCAAGAGCAGCTTGACCATCTCCTGCACCTGCTTCTTCTCCGCCTTGCCGTAACCGACTACAGCCTGCTTCACCATCATTGGGGTGTATTCTGCCACCGGAAGCCCGCGCTGTACGGCTGCCAGAATCAGCACCCCGCGTGCCTGCGCCACCGGTAAGGCCGTGGTCACATTGCGGCTGAAGAACAGCTTCTCTACCGCTACCGCATCCGGTTTATATTTATCAATCAGTTGCACCATGCCTTCATAGACATGCAGCAGACGCTCTTCTTCCGGGGTATGTGCCTCGGTCTGGATACAGCCGTATTGGACCGGTGTTAATTTGTTGCCAACCTTATCTACGAAGCCAAAGCCGACAATCGCCAGCCCCGGATCAATCCCCAAAATGCGCAAGATCCTTCTCTCTCCTCTATGCCCGGGCGGATACTTTCGGATAGACGCCAAGGCAGAATAACCCTGCGGATGCAGGCCCACTGCATCCATCCCTCCGGCCCTAAAGCGAACATATGTATTCCTTCCACCCATTATAGCAAAAAAAATTCCCCGGGAGACAAAAATTTTGTCCCCGGGGAAATGAACCATGCCAAACACAACAAAGACCCGCAGGCCACTTGTGCGCCACGAGTCTTCATGCTACTGCTGCTAATACCATAGTCTCCCTCACTCCGCATGCATCACCTGTTCAGAGGAATCCCGCGCATAGTCGCTGAATGTGGAGAGTACGCTGTTGTACTCCTCCAGATCCTGCACCCGGATGCCCTGATGAAGCTGCTCCCAGATCCCCTTGGGTAAAGAGGATTTAATCGAGCCCATGTCCATTTGGAAAAAGGTCTTCATGACCCGCTCCGCCTCGGGCGGTCCTTGGAACAAGGTCAGGTTGCCTTGCTCGTCCACCCCGAAGTAGGCTTCTTTTTTGGTCAGCGGCGACAGGTCATTGACCCGCTGCTCCAGCCACAGGTCCCCTTCCCGGCTAATCCAGCCGCTCCAGCCCGCATGCCGGACAATCAGCTCGTTAAGCTGGGCCGGGGTCTGCTTGCCCGGCAGGGTCTGTACCTCTTCACCGGCTACATAGAGCGTCTTGAGATGCACTGTTCTGCTGATGGCTTCCTTGCCCACAGCCTTCAGCAGCTCTTGACTGTTCAACACGGCGGCATCCTCTTCGGCATCATCATCTGTATGGTTATATAGGGCGGCTACAGCCGGTAAGCTGCTTCCGGGTTCCAGATTCTGCCCTGCGCTGCCGCTCAGGAATGACGAAGATTTAAGCAGCGTGCTGATCTCTTCCGGAACCTGCATGCCGCGCCAGGCGAGCAACGTCAGTACGAGGCATGCCGCACCTACCCAGGGAGCTTTTTTCCAGCGTCTCCACCGCCGCCACAGTTGTTTTTTCAGGCGAAAAGCATTCACGTTAATCCCTTCATTCTGGTTTTTTCCTATTGTGACCTGTGAAGGGATCATTTATGCGTAAATGCTTGAAATTCATCCCAGCCTGAATTCAATCCGTGCACTGCGGATTCTCAATCGCCCCAAGGAACAGCACAGCTCCGCTCTGCGTGTCCCGGATCATGAACAGGAACGGCCGGTTGACATTCATTTCAAAGGGCTTATCTGCAGGGGGCGCTGCTGCTCCGGTAAGCATACCAATTACAGTGGAAGCCGCTGCCTCCGTTCCCCGCTCGTTCACATCGATATAGGTTTTGTGGATGACCTGTTCCACAAAAATCGGGCTGTCCAGATCCGCCATAAGGGAGAAATCGCCCCGGTTCGGATCAAAGGCAAGCTTCACGCCCAGCGCCTGCAGCACTTTGGAGAGCTCTGTCCCATAGCTGGCCGTGAATCTCGGCAGCAGCAGCGTCCCCAGGGTACTGGAAAAATCCTCATCGAGCGGCAGAGTTCCCTGCTCCAGTTGACCCACAAGCTCCGAGAGAGAGGATTGCTCACCCGGAAGGACCACTACCATCTCCAGCTGTCCCTCTCCGTAGGGAAGCTTCACCGCCTGCCAATCCTCATGAGCTGCATACTCGAACATACCGCTCCGCTTCATCATCATTACCTGCGCTGCCGGTCCGTCCAGTGGATAAAAGTCGGCCTGCTTCGTAGCCTGTTCCTCGAACACATCTGTCCAGTTGCCTTTGAAATACAGCGCATTGACAAGGACAGCCACAGCCAGCGGTCCGGGCGGCTCCGTGAGCATCTCCTGAATCTTGTTCTCCGTATGGTCTGCTACCCAACCGTTAATCTCCTTCACAGACTCCTCTGCCGCCAGGTCCGTAGTCTTAATCTGCGCATCATAGAAGTTCTCACCGGTCTTGAGATATTCCCTGCGCAGCGGCAGGCCCTTCATCCCCCAGACCGAATTTGCGATCTTCAGCTCCACGCCCGGTCCTACATGATTCAAGAGCTTCATTAATGACTGATGGCCAGTATTCAGCTTCTGCCGTTCGTCCGGCGCATAGCCCAGCAGCTTCCCGAGTTCCTCTGCCGTCTCTCCGGCACTGCCGTTATAAGCCAGGGCCAGAGCGGTAGCGACACTGTACGGGGATATCGTCAGGTTCCCGCTCCCCTGCTTCCATAACTGGCCGAACAGCTTCACGCCCAGCCGGTTGCTGCTGTCAGCCAGACCCGAATCGAGCCCTGCTGCAGCAGCCTGTCTCTCCGCGTAATTCATGCCCGAACCCCCTCCACTGCAGCCGCCCAAGAGCAGCACGGCCAGTATAAGTGCGGATAATCTTTTGCCCATTACAGACCCTCCCTAAATTCTCCGTAGCCTCTCTACCCACTGACGCTGCAGATTGGGAAAAGTTGCAATTTCTTAGCGGCAGGCCTACAAAATTGCTATTCATTATATTGAAGGCTTATCTTTCTATGCCATCATTTGCTATACTCTATATTAACGAAAAAAGTTAAAAACTAAAACAAAGGGGATATCCTTGATGATTATTCAGCCAAAAACACGCGGCTTTATCTGCACAACAGCTCACCCGGAGGGATGTGCCGGACAAATACAGGAACAGATCGATTATGTACGGTCCCAAAAGAAGCTTACCGGCCCGGTGAACGTGCTGGTCATCGGCGCTTCCACAGGTTATGGACTGGCTTCGCGAATTGCCGCTGCCTTTGGCGCGGGCGCGAACACCATCGGCGTCTTCTTCGACAAGGCTGCTGAAGGCACCCGCACCGCCTCCGCAGGCTGGTACAATTCTGCTGCCTTTGAACGTGAAGCGGCCAAGCAGGGGCTGAAATCCTTCAGCATCGTCGGCGATGCCTTCTCGGACGCCGTCAAGACCACAACGATCGAACTAATCAAGGCCGAATTCGGCACCGTTGACCTGGTCGTCTACAGCGTGGCCTCCCCGCGCCGCACCCATCCGGTAACCGGAGAGGTGTTCTCTTCGGTTATTAAGCCGGTAGGCGAAGCTTACTCGAACAAGACGATGAACTTCCACACCGGAGAAGTCTCCACCGTTACCATTGAACCGGCTACAGAGGATGAAGTCCGCCAGACCATAGCCGTGATGGGCGGAGAAGACTGGGGCATGTGGATCAGCCAGATGCAGGAGGCCGGTGTGCTTGCTGACGGAGCAACTACCGTAGCGTACTCTTATATCGGACCCAAGATTACGCATCCTATCTACAAGGACGGAACTATCGGCCAGGCGAAGAACCATCTGGAGCAGACCGCCATTGCCTTGAACGATCAGCTCTCCGCCACAGGGGGCCGGGCCTTCGTATCTGTGAATAAGGCACTGGTGACCCAATCCAGCTCGGCGATCCCGGTAGTGCCGCTGTATATCTCCGCCCTGTACAGAGTCATGAAGGAGAAGGAGCTGCACGAGAACTGCATCCAGCAGATGTACCGTCTGTTCGCAGACCATCTGTATAACGGCGGCGAAGCCGCTGCGGACGGCAGCCACCTGATCCGCATTGACGACTGGGAGATGCGCGAAGATGTGCAGATCGAGGTCATGAGACGCTGGAATGAGCTGGAGACCGATAATGTGCCTGAGCTGGCGGATCTGGCAGGCTATCAGGACGACTTCTTCCATCTGTTCGGCTTCCGTACCGAAGGCGTAGACTATGAAGCTGATACAGACCCTGCCGTAGAGATTCCTAATATGGTGTAAAAGCCTGATGCTTGCTGTACAGCAAGCTGAATAAAATGACCATTCGGGCTATGCGCCTGCATCCGAGCACAATGTATGCTGTTTTCCGCATACATTTGGGCCATACGCCTGCGTGCAAGCACAATTCCTATACACCAAGAAGCCGCTCCTCCCCGGAGCGGCTTCCTTTGCGTTCTATCCAGCCTTTGGCGCGGCCTGCGCCACAATCCGCACAGCACCGCCAGTCTATTCATCCCGGAGCCGCTTCTGGTACAGCAGCACAGACACAAGCGTCAGCACGGCTGTCCACGCCGCAATGATCAGAAGAGGCGGCCACACCTCTGCCGCCGAATAACCGGCAGGGCTCAGGTTCAGCAAATGTATTAATTGGCTGCTTGGCATGTAGTCCAGCACTCCTAATACTGGATAATCCTTCGCCAATATTGCTACCGACGGTGCGCCCATGAAAATGAAGGCTACAGGAATGATCGATAAGGACGCATCCAGCAAGGTTTTGGAATAGAGACCGCAGATCGTCCCGGCTGCCGTGTAGAGAACAATGGAAAGAACAATCGCGGCTACAAATGCCCCTATATTTGCAGGCTCATAGCCAAACAACAAGGCAGAGATGGTGAGAACCACCGCTGACATGACAAAGACCAGACTGCTTTTGCCCATGAGCACATCCATTGTAGTAGCCGGAGTCATCATAAGGGACCGCAGCGTGTTACGCTCCTTCTCTTCCGCAATCAGGCAGGCTTGAGCGAAGCAGGTCAGCAGCACAAACGAACTGTTGAACAGAAGTCCGGCGGCTCCCGGCAAGGATGTACCTGCGCTTTTGAACAGCAGCGCAAACAGAATCGGAAACAGCAGCATAATGGACAGCGCATAATTGCGCGAGAATTCCTTGTAATCCTTCACAAAGATCGCGCTGGCCCGCTTATAGGAGATGTTCATAGCAGCTCACTTCCCGTCATTTTGATAAAAATATCACCCAGGCTCGGTTCCTTCGTCTCTACCCGCTCAATGAGCCCCCGCTTCATCCAATCCGCGATCCGGTCCGCCGTGTCCCCATCCACCGGAAGCTCATGAGCCTCTCCGCTGGTCAGCTCCACCCGGATCACGTTCTCGCGGTGCTGACGCTTCAGTTCCCGTGGAGAGCCGATGGTCTGGATACGTCCCTGATAGAGAATCGCCACACGGTTACACAGCAGCTCCGCCTCCGCCATATCATGCGTGGTGATGAAGATGGTCGTGCCCTTCTCGTTCAGATAACGTAAGCCTTTATAGATATGCGCTGAATTCACAGGGTCCAGTGCCGAGGTCGGCTCATCCAGGAACAACAGCTCCGGCTCATGGATAATGGCGCAGGCCAGCATCACCCGCTGACGCATCCCTTTGGACAGCGTGTTTGTTTTCTTCTTGCGCTCACTGCTCAAATTAACGAACTGCAGCACCTGATCCACCGCAGAGCGGGGAAGATCATACAGCTTCCGGTACAGCTCCAGATTCTCCTCTATGGACAACCGCTCGTACAGGCCGCTGTTATCGGTCAGAATGCCAAAACGCATCTTCTGGGCCGACTGCTGCATCGCCTCTGCCGGCTGATCGAATACTTTGGCCGCTCCGCCAGTCGGCTTCAGCTGTGCAGTCAGAATCTTGATTAAAGTGGTTTTGCCTGCACCGCTCGGACCGAGGAACCCGAAAATCTCCCCTTTTGGAATACTGAAGGACACCTCTGTCAGCGCATCTCTAGCCCCGAAGGTCTTGCGGACCTGCTCTACCTGAATAACCGCCATCTCGCCACATCCTTTAGTTGTTGATGGCTTAACGTTATCCGGATTCCAGCCTTTCAGCCACCAAAACCGGGTGAATTGTACCCATTCCGGCCTGAACGGTACCTTTTACAGCTTAAGCAGCGCCTTAAGTTCCGGCAATTTGGAGCGGGATAACGGAACCACGGCCTCCTTGCCGGTGTTCAGCCGCAGACTGTAGCTGTTCTTCGTCCAGGTAATGATCTCGCGTACCTTTTGCAAATTGACGATGTAAGACCGGTGGCACCGGAAGAAGCCGAAGTTCAGCAGCCGCGCTTCAAGCTGGGTCAAGGTCAAGGCACAGTCATAATGCTCACCGCCGACATGCACCAGGATAGAGCCTTCCACACTTTCAATAAAATCAATCTCGGGCGGATCAAATAAAATCACCTTATCCTCCCGTTTGGTCGAGACCTTCTGTAAGGTGATGTTGGCCTCATCCTGCTTCTGCGCCTCCTGCCTGTCCTCTTCCGAATCGCGGATATCCAGCTGATGAAGCCCGGACCCGCTCAGCCGGTAGATGACATCACAGGAGATCAATGCATCCTCCAGATTCGAGGTCAGAATGAGTATCCTTTTCTGCTGCGACAGATCATCCAGTATCCGCTTCAGCTGGCGGCGGTCCTGCTCCTCCAGATAGAAAAACGGCTCCTCCAATACGAGCGTGGACTGATGGGCGAAAAAAGCCCGCAGCAGGGTCACATACACCCTTTTCGAAGAGCTAAGCTGCATCAATCTGACCTTACGTTCCTCCTTCAGCGCAAAATAATCAGTTAACACAGCCGCCCGCTCCCCGCGTCCCGACATCCGGATCAGAAACGAGATTAGCTCCTCTACCGTGAGCCGCATATATTCGTTCTGCCCGGCCCATGACAAATAATTGCCGGAATCCCGGGACAATTGCTCCATTAACAGTTGCTTGCGCCTCAAATCTGTGATAATACCAACCGAAGGGTTCGCAGACAGATCAAGCTCGAGCTTCGGCATTATTAATTCCCCATCTTCATATATAGGTTGAAATTGCATGTCTTCCTCCCGCTCCAGGCTCTCTAGGATATATAATGCAATTATAGAGATATGCTATGTATTTGTCAGGTATGGCCACTATCATTGCACAGAGGAAGGCGGATTTCTGCGATGGGACTACATGCTCTGGGTTTTATCATCTCTTTACTCGTATTACTGCCGAATCTTATATTCCTATTCTTCCCGCCCCGGAGTGTTCCTGACTCCTTGAACTCCGCCCCGCTGGTCTTCACGCTCCTGGAGCGGGCAGGGCAGATTACCTGCTTCATGCTACCCATTCTTTTCGGCCGATTGATTTCTGCTCAGACCCTGGGAGTATCCGCTGTACTGATGGCACTCTGCCTGCTGGTTTACTACGGCGGCTGGGTGCGCTATTTCCGGAGCGGGAGAGCTTTTACGGCGCTGTTCAAGCCCTGGCTGGGCATCCCCGTTCCTATGGCCGTCTTCCCGGCCCTCTATTTCCTGCTGCTTGGCGTTTGGCTCCAGTCCTGGTTGTTCATTGTTTCGGCCTGTCTGTTCGCCGCCGGTCATTTAGTCAACAGCTGGAGCGTCTACGGGCAGCTCCGTTGATAGCAGATCCGCAATATAACTATAGTTTTGCGCAACAAACCTACAGCTTGATCGGCTTATAATAGGGTTAAGCACACTATAGCGATATTATGGAGGTTATGGCGGGTATGAACTGGGAGCAGGCGATTGAGCAGACACTTACGACTACGCGGCTTAATGTGAAGCGATTTGGGGAGAGATTTCCGATTGTAAGTATGGGGGACGGCAAATATCATCTGACCGGCCACACCAACTGGACAGAGGGCTTCTGGCCTGGGATTTTATGGCTAAGCTATGAATACAGCCGGGACCCGGAGATTCATGCCGCCGCCATCCAGGCGACCGATTCCTTCCACCAGCGCATGCTGGACGGGCAGGCACTGGATCATCACGATATCGGCTTCCTGTACTCTCTCTCGGCCAAGGCCCGCTGGATTGCAGACAAGGATGAAGCCTCGCGTCTGCTCGCCCTGCAGGCAGCGGACCAGCTGATGAAGCGCTGGCGTCCTTGTCCGCAGCTCTTTCAGGCTTGGGGGCCCGAAGGCGACAAAGACAACGGGGGACGGATCATCATCGACTGCCTGATGAATCTGCCGCTCCTCTGCTGGGCCAGTGAACAGACCGGCGACCCGGTCTATGCCAGGGCTGCCCGTATCCACGCCGAGACAAGCCGCCGCTTCCTGGTGAGGGGCGATGACTCTTCTTACCATACCTTTTATTTCGACCAGCAGACGGGGGATGCCCTTCGTGGAGGTACGGCACAAGGGTATCAGGACGGCTCCACCTGGACGAGGGGACAGGCCTGGGGTGTCTACGGCTTCGCTCTCGCCTACCGCAGCTTCCAGGAGCCTCATTACCTCGAAGCCTCCAAAAGAATGGCCCGCTACTTCGTGGAGCATCTCCCCGCCGACCATGTAGCCTATTGGGATTTCGATGCCCCGCAGCAGGAAGGCACCCCGCGCGACAGCTCCGCTTCTGCCATCACCGTATGCGGTCTCTTAGAGCTGCTGGAGCATCTGCCGGAGAATGATCCCGACCGGGACTATTTCTGTGACGCCGTGAACAAATCCATGGACTCGCTGATCAATCGCTACTTCACCGCAGGCCACCCGTCAGAAGAGGGATTTCTGCGGCACGGCTCCTATTCGGTCAGAGGCAACGCCTCCCCGGATGACTTCATGATCTGGGGCGATTACTTCTTCCTGGAGGCGCTGCTGCGTCTTGCGCGGGGAATTCCGGGGTATTGGTATGAGCGGGAGACTACACAAAATACAACGATCTGACCTTTTGATCCCAGATTGGTGGAGCATTACACATCCTACTTTATGGAAAAAAATATTGTCTAGCGGACTCTTGTAGCGTATAGTATATTCCCATGTTGGAAGGGAGAGATTACTATGCTGAACAGGATTGAATCATTTGAAGGCTCCAGGCATTTCCGGCTGCAATATATTGCAGACAGCACCGTTGCAGCGGTTGCGGTTCCAGGCACAGGCTCACTCGCAAACGCGGCCATTATTGACCTGGGGGGACTCACTTTGGTGGTGGACACATTCGCGACGCTGGAAGCAGCACAGGATTTGAAGGCTGCTGCTGAGCATCTCACAGGGAACCCTGTATCCTATGTAATCAACACACACTGGCACAGCGATCATACTACTGGCAATCAGGTGTTTGTGCCTGACGCTCAGCTGATTGCAACATCAGGCACCCGTGAGACGATGAATACATTCGCCAGAGACCGGGTAGCCAAGTACCAGAACAACAGAGAGAAGATGCTAGAGGCGATCCGGGAAGCGGAATTGCAAGGCGAGCAGGAGACAGATAGCAAGCTGAAGCAAGAAATGGCTTGGGAGAATGCAACGGACCGTGAGTTCGTGAACATGCTGCCGCAGCTGGTTCATACAGTACCGAGCGTGACTTTTGACCGGCATATGACCATTCATGGCAGCAACCGCAGCGCGCAGCTCATTACATATGGCGGAGGACACACGCAGAGCGATGCTATTGTGTACCTACCGGAAGATAAAATTGTCATTATCGGGGACCTCGTACTCTCGAACCACCACCCTGTTCTAGCCAATGCCAATCCTCAGGAATGGCTGTATATTCTGGAGCAGGTTGAATCGCTGGACGTGGAGACGATTGTACCAGGGCATGGTGAGGTCTGCTCCCTGCAACAGCTTCATGCGGTGAAGGGATACATAAGCAGAATGATCGCCATCGTGACCGAAGCCGTTCAGAATCAGCAGAGTATTGAAGAGATCGAAATCCCTGAAAAATACCGGGCTTGGTACTTCACAACCTATTTCAGGACAAATTTGAATAAGCTCTATGAACTGATTACTGCATCAGGGGAGTAACAGAGAGCATTCGGCGTATATCGTGTAACTAGACGAGGCAAGAAAAGAAGAGCATATCCCTTCTTTTCTTGCTTTTCCTATGCATATTATCCTTTCCTAAGTACAAAACATAGCGTGTCTGCTCCCCCCGTATACGGACTGCCGCAACTATCATCGTAAACACTGTCCGGTTGGAATCCCCAAGGCAACACTTCATCCGCAAGAGTCTCCTGTGTAAACACCGTGTTCCAGATCAAATAATGATGCAGCTCATGATCGGCAAGTATGAGGGTCTGACGGGCCTCCACGGTATGCCCCTCGAAGAAATAAGACGCTTCGAGACATACATGCGGTTCAGCATTCCAAAAACCTCCGTCTGGATGCACCGTCCACGAGGTACTGGCCTGCTTACTCCAATTCGTCTTCTGCGTGAAC
The DNA here is from genome assembly GCF_038002365.1 of Paenibacillus sp. FSL P4-0338. Classification (NCBI taxonomy): domain Bacteria; kingdom Bacillati; phylum Bacillota; class Bacilli; order Caryophanales; family Paenibacillaceae; genus Paenibacillus; species Paenibacillus sp. FSL P4-0338. Next base: position 3,608,933 of record NZ_JBBOCG010000001.1, read on the forward strand.
ACATAGGCGATTGAACGTCTTGAGAAATCAAGTCCCGTTACGTTATACCCCTGTTCAAAGAGACGCTTGGTATAGAGCCCCGGTCCACAACCAAGGTCAAGAATACGGCTTCCCGGCGGGATCAGACGGCTAAGCCACTTCACTGAACAGTCAATATCGCTATGCCTGCGGCTCGCCGCTTCCCAGTCCGGATTCAGATGAGCTTCCAGCATTTGCTTCGAGATATACCCGTCATTCCAAAAGGGTTCAACGCTTCGTTGCCAGAGCACAGGTTGTCTGGCAAGTGAAAACAGGTGATTTAGCATATAGTTTCCTTTCATAAAAAGCTCTCGGGCCGTTATACTCTCATTAACTCCCGGTACCTAAATGGTATACGATCCTCTATGTCTGTCTCCAGGCACAGAATGGTTAAAATAAAAGTTGCTGCTGCGGGTAGTGAGCCTAATGTTATAGCACTTCCACTCTTTATGACTTCCAACCATCCTCCCCGCTAACTTCCCTTACTCCCTCACCCGTGTTATATATGTACTTAACTGAACAAGATAAGGAGAGCCTTAGAGATGTCCAAAATTCTGATCGTGGAAGATGATCCGAAGATTGCAGACCTGCTGCTGTCAGCGATTGAGAAGTATGGTTATGAGGGGGGCAGGGTCAAAGACTTTCGTCAGGTGCTACAAGAATTTGAACAGGTAAGGCCGGATCTGGTGCTGCTGGATGTGAATTTGCCCAGCTATGACGGGTATTACTGGTGCCGGCAGATCCGAAAGATCTCTACTTGTCCTGTGCTGTTCATTTCGGCGCGGGATGGGGAGATGGACCAGATTATGGCGCTGGAGAACGGCGGGGATGATTATATTACGAAGCCCTTTCACTCAGGGATTGTACTGGCCAAAATCCACAGCCATCTCCGCCGCGCTTACGGGGAATATGCGGCTAAGCGCGAGGAGCTGATGCTGGAGAAGGAAGGGCTGATTCTGTATCCTGAAAGGCTTGAATTGCAGTACGGGCAGGCGGTCGTGCCTCTTACCCGCAAGGAATCGGATCTCATTGAGAGTCTGATGGAGCGTTACCCGAGGGTTGCCAGCCGGGAAGCGCTGCTGGAGAAGCTATGGGACCCGCAGGCTTTTGTGGATGAGAACACGCTGAACGTGAATATCGCACGGGTCCGCAAGAAATTCCAGGAGCTGGGGATGGAGGATGCTGTGCTTACCGTCAGGGGTTCGGGATACCGGCTGAACAACAGCTGGTCAGGGGCCCAGCCATGAAGCTGTTTCTCCGTGAGCATATGTTGTTATTGGCTGTGCAGATCGTGCAATTCGGTGCTATGCTGTCCATTTACTGGCTGGACGGCTACCGCGATCTGCCGACCGCGCTCTATGCGGTCTTTATTGGCTTCTTCTTCCTCAGTTGCTATCTCATCTACCAATATATCAGCAGGCGCCGTTATTATCTTCGCCTCAGCAGACCTCTGGAGACGCTGGACGAATCCTTTCAGAAGCTGGAGAACCACCCTGTATCCACAGCGCTGGAGCAGCTGCTGCATGCCCAATACGGCTACTATCAGCAGCAGCTGACGGCGGTGAAGCAGCAGCAGGAGCAGCATCTGACTTTCATCGACCAATGGGTCCATCAGATGAAGACGCCTTTGTCAGTCATCGAGCTGACCGTGCAGAATATGGACGAGCCGGAGTTTGCCAGCATCCGCGAGGAGCTGGAGCGTATGCGCAGCGGACTGCATACCGTTCTGTATATGGCCAGGCTGCGGGCTTTTGAGAAGGATTTCCACATCAGGCCTGTCGTCCTGCCGAAGCTGGTGAACGAGGTGGTCCATGATCACAGACGCCTGTTCATCCGCAGCCATATCTTTCCCGAGGTCCAAGCCCCAACTCACGGCCTTACCGCCCAGACCGATGAGAAATGGCTGTTCTTCATGCTGTCGCAAATTATGAACAATGCCATCAAATATTCAGCGGCGGCTAATACGGAGACCGGCCGGAAAATCACTATATCCTGCTATATAAGAGGACCGGAGGCAGTTATTGAGGTTAAGGACCGGGGCATTGGTATTGAGGCGTCTGATCTCAAACGGGTATTCGACCCCTTCTTCACCGGCAGCAACGGGCGCGGGCTGCGGGAGTCTACAGGAATGGGACTGTATCTGACGAAGGAGTCCGCCGACCGTCTCGGGCACCGGCTTGAGCTGGAATCGGCGGCTGGTGAAGGAACGGTGGTGCGGATTATTTTGACGGCGGATACTTAGCTTACAGACGTGTAATAAAAGTGACATCTAAATCGATAGTTGAGACGCTGCCGTCTCCGGTATATTGGTTACAGAACAAGTGAGGGGGAGTACAGCCTTATGCTGGAGGTTCAAAAGGTCAGTAAAATCTATGAAGGAAACGTGGCCTACCGGGCCTTGACCGACATTGACTTAACCATCGCAGCCGGAGAATTCGTGGGGATTATGGGACCCTCCGGCAGCGGAAAAACAACGCTCCTGAATATAATTGCCACCGTGGACGTTCCGACTACCGGAAGCATTAGGATCAATCATAAGGACACGGGCAAGCTGGACAAAAATGAGCTGGCAGTCTTCCGCCGCCGCGAGCTGGGCTTTGTCTTTCAGGATTTCAATCTGCTGAATACCCTGACTGTCGAAGAGAATATAGTGCTGCCGCTGACCCTGGATGGGACCCGGGTTAGTGAAATGAAGCAAAAGGCCCGGGACATTGCCGAGAAGCTGGGGATTGGCTCCATTATGAATAAACGCACCTATGAGATCTCCGGCGGACAGGCTCAGCGGACTGCGATCGCCAGAGCCATGATTCATGCTCCGAAGCTGCTGCTGGCCGATGAGCCTACCGGAAATCTCGATTCCAAGGCAGCCAAAGATGTGATGGATCTGCTGGAAACGCTCAACCGGCAGCAGTCCACAACGATGATGCTTGTTACTCATGACGCTGTAGCCGCCAGCTATTGTCACCGCGTGGTATTCATTAAGGACGGCAGGCTCTATACAGAGATCCACCAGGGGGATAACCGCCAGAGCTTTTTCCAGAAAATTATTGATACACTTTCGCTGTTAGGGGGGTATAGCCATGACGTTCCGCCAGTTCGCATTCCGTAACGTCTCCCGGAACAAACGCCTGTACACCGCCTATTTTCTCAGCAGTATGTTTACGGTAATGGTCTTCTTCACCTTCTCCATCTTCGCCTATCATCCGGTACTGAGCGGGGAACATATTCAATCCAGTGCGGCTCTTGCTCTTTCGGTCTCCAAATGGGTGATCTATGTGTTCTCCTTCTTCTTCGTGCTCTACTCCATGAGCGCCTTCCTGCAATCGCGCAAGCGGGAGTTCGGGCTGATGATGATGCATGGCATGACGGTCCGGCAGCTGCGGCGGATGATCTTTCTGGAGAATATGATCGTCGGGTCAGGCGCGACGGTCAGCGGCATTGGACTAGGCCTTATCTTTGCCAAAGGAATTCTGCTTGCCGGGGAGAATGTGCTTGCGCTTAATGAGCCACTGCAATTCTATTTCCCGTTCAAGGCGATGGTGCTGACACTGATCTCCTTCCTGCTACTATTCGTCCTGATCTCCCTGTTCATCTCTACGGTGCTGCGCAGCGGCAAGCTGATCACGCTCATCCATTCAAACCGTCAGCCCAAGCCGGAGCCGAAGGCCTCGCTTCTGCTGTCTTTGCTGGTGGTAACGCTGCTGGGAATCAGCTACTTCCTGTCCCTTCGGGCGAGTGGTCTGAGTGTGGTGTTGTTGCTCGCGCCGGTGGTCATTATGGTGTCGATCGGTACCTATCTGCTATTCACACAGCTCAGTGTGTACCTGATCCGTAAGCTGAAGGCGCGTGAGCAGCTATTCTGGCGCAGAACCAATATGCTGCTGCTCTCTGATCTTTCCTACCGGATGAAGGACAACGCACGTTCCTTTTTCCTGGTCGCCATCATCTCTACCGTATCCTTCAGCGCGATAGGAGCCCTGTACGGATTCCAGTCGATGATAAACGGAGCGCTTACGCAGAAGAACCCTTATCTGTTCACCTATCAGTCCCTGGACGGGGACAGCAAGGCACAGTCCCATATACAGCTAATTGACCAAAGCCTGGGCAAAGCCGGGATTGCTGCCGAAAAAATGAGTCTGAAGCTTAACTATTATAAGGCTGCAGATAGCGTCCAGACACTGGTTCTGGTGAAGCAATCCGAATACAACAGCGTAGCCGGGCTGCTGGGGCTAAATCCCATCCGGCTTACCGCAGGGAAAGCAGCCGTTGTAGATTTCGGCCTGTCCCGCGAGGGGGAAGACATGCTCAATCAGCCGGTCGAGCTGCAGCCAGGAATCGTCATCGAGGCGGATCAGGCTGTCGTATCTTGGGCCGTACGGGGAGTCAGCGGTTATTACGTCGTCCCCGATGAGTGGACCCGCAAGCTTGGACAGCCGCTCAAAGTGAGCCGTTATTATGCATGGCACGGTGCGATTGGACAGCCGGGAGCAGAGAAGGCAGGTGCAAAGCTGACGAATGAGCTTCCCTATGATGAGCAGTATATTTTTTATGCGCTCGAGTATTTAACCTCCAAGACCAATGACAGCTTTGGCCCCGTGATGTTCATCGGTTTTTTTGTCGGAATCGTATTTTTTGTCTCTGCCGGCAGCTTTCTCTATTTCCGGCTGTACAGCGATCTGGATGAGGATAAGCAGAAGTTCAAGGCCATCTCCAAGCTGGGGCTGAGTGACAAAGAGCTGGGCCGGATATTGAACCGCCAGATCAGCCTGCTCTTCTTCGCCCCGATCGTTGTCGCGCTTGTGCATGGAGCCGTTGCCCTTACCGCACTGTCACATATGTTCCAATACTCCATATTCAGGGAGTCCCTGCTTGTGCTGGGCCTGTTCTTCTTCATTCAGGTGATCTACTTCTTCATTGTCCGCCTGTTCTACACGAGGCAGATCCGGTCGGCGCTGGCCGGATAGACGGCCGCGCAAGGCAAAGAAGCCGCCCCGTAAGGGAGCGGCTTCTTGCCGTATCCATGATTTATCTCTAATCGCACCGGTCCGCAGAAGAGCACCCATTCCCCTTATGGCATCACCGAGAACGTGATGTCGTCGAACAGCAGATAGGCGAAGCCGGTGGTGTAGAAGCCCACCTTGCCGGACGGGCGGTGGCCCGGATCGCTGCCGGAGAGCCTTGGTGCGCCGTCTACAAATACGGCGATGTCCCCGCCCTTCGCCGTTACCTTCACCGCATACTCCGTATCCGGCTGCAGGTCATGTCCAGGCAGCACAGTCTCGGTCAGCTTCTGCCAGGCCGTGTCATACAAGATCCAGGCCGAAGATCCATCTGCGCGGGTCCGGTACCCGATACGGGTAGAGCCACTGCTGTCCTGGCGGTCGAAGATGTATAGGATGCCGTTATCCGGCATCACGACGGGCGTCTTCAGCTTGAACTCCAGCTGATAGGCGGTGAAGCTGCGGTCGAGCAGTCCGGTGGCACCGTTCAGCAGCTTATATCTGCGGTTGCCGTCCGAATCAGCGGCAATGCTGCGGTTCGGGTCCACCGGCCAGCCGTTGCCCCCGTTCTCGAAGTCTGTCTCATGCATGATATTGGAAACCGTTACGGCAATATCGGCTGTAATCAGCGGATTGGCCGTTGAGACCACCGTGATCACGGTCTGTCCTTCATATACGGCGCTCACAACGCCCGTACTGTTCACTGTTGCTACAGCCGGGTTAGCAGACTGCCAGGTCACCCCAGTATCCGGCGTATCCGCAGGATCGAAGGAGACTTGCAGTTGCTGCTGCTCCCCTGCGGCCAGACGCACGTTATTCTCTGCCGGAATAATCCCGGCCAGCGTTGTCGTCAGCTCCCTGAACTGAATGTCATCGAAGTGCATCTGGCTGACATTGCTGACATAGAAGCCAACCTTCCCTTCCGCATTATGCCCCGGGTCATTGCCCTTCAGGCGGAACGCTCCGTCCAGATAGACGCTGATATCGCCGCCCTTCACCAGCATGCCGACCGCATATTCCGTATCCGGCTGCAGGTCATGCCCCGGTAGCTTCACTTCCTTTAGCACCGTCCAGGCAGAATTGTACAGCAGCCAGGCGGAGCTTCCGTCCGCGCGGGTCTTATAGCCGATCCGGGTAGAGCCGCTTCCGGCCTGGCGGTCGAAGATATACAGAGTCGCGTTATCGCCCATCACCGCCGGGGTCTTCACCTTGAAACTCAGCTCATAGTCTGAGAAGGATTTGGGGCTAAGGGCGGAGGCTCCGTTCAGAATCTTATACCAGCGGTTCGTGCCAATCTTCTCAATGCTGCGGTTCGCATCCTGCAGCCAGCCGTTCGCGCCGGACTCGAAATCCGTGAAGTCCATCACGCCATCGCCGGCCTCCACATGAACCGTAACCGTCGCACTCAGCAGCGGATTCTCCGCCGAAGCCACCGTGATTACTGTGGTCCCTACCGTCCGGCCGGTCACGGTTCCTGCCCCGTCCACTGCCGCGATAGCAGGATCAGCCGAAGTGAAGGTCAAGGCCGGATTATCCGCATTCCAGGGGAGAACCGCCGTCCGCAGCTTCACCGTTTTCCAGCGGTCTACGGTAATTTCACTGTCATAGACACTGACCCCCTGCACGGGATAGCTGTCCGCACCGGCTGTCGTACCTGCCTTACCGTTAACGCCGATCTCGCCGAACGGAATGTCCGGGAAGCCGGGAATCACATCATATACATCCGCATCCGGCCGCAGCGACAGATCGCCTCCCGCCAGGTCGGTGAAGCCCGGATCACCCGCAGTAACCCAGTTATTAGCATACTGGACCAGGCCGAACTTGTCATAAGCCCCGTACACATTGGTCGTTACACTGCGCGGAACCGACGGGTTGTAGATAACATTGCCCTGAAACGTATTGGTGTCAGGATAATAACGGTTCTCCGTGAAGAAATCCGCCAGCTCGGGATATTTGGCCAGATAAGGCGTTCCGGTGAAATTATTATTCGCCGCGAACAAGGCCTGCCACTTCGGCATATAATTCAGCGGAACCTGATCATCCGGCTCATCGCCCAGGAACATATCCGCATAGTCATACGGAATTTTGCTGTCAATGAAGATATTGTTACGGGTCAGGATATGGGCGCCGCCGTTATTTTTAATAGCGGAATTACCCATCTTGTAAAAGATATTCTCGTCAATAGTCAGACCCATCGTGAAATTGTCCGGGTATACGCCCTCTACACCCGCTTTGCTCTCCCCGATGTTATGGAAGTAATTACGGCGGATTACCGTTCCCCGCTCATGGGGCTGTTCCCCCGCGTTCATATAGATCGCGCCGAGATCCGAGAAGGTCGTGCATACATCATAGATCTCGTTGTATTCCACGTTATGATCATTGCCGAAGATCAGCACGCCGGGATGCGGTGCGTCATGCAGCTCATTGTGCGACATGCGGTTGCCCACGCCGGACAGCAGTACTCCGGGATTATAGGCTTTGTGATAGTAGGCAAAATCGTGAATATGCGAATTCTCCACCCTGTTGTTCCCCGGGGCAAGCGTCGTTTTGTTGCCCCCAGTCAGCGTGACGGCGGTGCCGCCGATATGATGAATATGCGTGCTGACAACGGCGTGATCCGTTCCCGGTGCCCCTTCGAAGTTATTGTAATAGAACCGGCTCTGGGTATTGACCAGCACCCCGCTGTTGGTGAAATTGCGGATCTCGCTGTTCAGAATACGCATTTGCTTGCCGCCCATGAACACCGCTGCGGAATCGCGGCCGTTCTCCAGCACCAGCTCTGAGAAGTCGATGTACGAGGCGTTCAAGGCGTTGATCATTGGACTCTTCAGCATCGTGACTTCAATATCCGGATTCCCGGCAGTAAATTCCGCGTTCGGCAGAAAATACAGCTTCCCGGCCTGGCGGTCAATATAATATTCGCCGGGCATGTCGATCTCCTCCAGCAGATTCTGCGCAAAGTGGAAATCCGGGTACCAGTTTTTGAAGATCCCGCTCATCTCCCCGTAGCGGAGAGTGATGCTTTTGGCAGCCGTATCAATGGAAGCAATCTTGTTGTACGACCATTCCCAGCTATAACCGAAGATCCCGTCCAGCCAGATGTCGTCAGCCTGCGTCCAGTACTGGGGACGGTCATACGTGTAGGTGAAGGTTCCGCCTCGCGTATGCACTTCGCCGTTCGGGTCCTTCCGGGTCGGGCCAGGATCAAGAATCTCATCCATCTGGACCGTGCCTTCATTCGGCCAGCGGGCCAGTGTCATGCCCTGCCCGGCCACGTACAGCTCCATCGGCGGCACCTCGCTCAGATCATTGGCCAGATAATACCCGTGCCGGCTGAGCTCGCCGTAATCGGTAATGCCGAGCGCTCCCAGATCGGCGGCCAGCACCTTCGTTCGCGCCTCCGGGCTGATGATCCGGCTGAGAATGGCCGTGTCGGTAACCGGAACGAAGGCTGACTTGGCGAGTTGGCGGGAGCCGGACAGCGTGACCTCCTCTCCCGGATAAGCCGTATACGTGACGGGCTTGTCAGCTTCGCCGGAGTCCTGTTCACGCAGCTCGAAGCTGGAGGTCCGCTCATACCTTCCTTCCCGCAGATACACGGTGACTCCGCCGTCCGGCAGTCCATCCTCCGCCTTCAGCGTACGGATCGTATCGCGCGCCTTCTCAAGACTCTGGAATGGGGCATTCAGCGTCCCAGAGTTGGAATCGCTTCCATTCGTAGCCACATAAAAAGCCGTCCCGGACGTTCCCCCCTCCGCATAGGCAGGGACTTCAAACGGCAGAAACGGCATCAGCAGCAGACTGGCTGCAAGGGCAGCAAGCAAACTTTTTTTCACCAAGGCTCCTCTTCCTTTCAACGTAGGATGTAGGGGCTTGCGCCAACTTCAGTTTGGCGAAGCCCCCCATGAGCAGCAGGTTTCTCCGGTTTTCCTCAGCCGTGTAGATCTATTCTGTGTCCTTACACCTTACCCTTACTTCTTCAGACCTTTATCCTTAAGGAATTGTTCGAATTGTTTGGTAACTTCCGCCACGTATTTCTCTTCGCCGGCTTCCTTCAGCTTGCCATAGAGCGCAGGCCAGGTTTCTTCAAAATCAAGCGTACCGGTCACCAGTCCCCGCTTATATTCCCCCCACACCGCATTCAGGTTGGCGATTTCGGTATTCACCGGCTCGGAATTGAACTTGAAGGCACCGACCGGATTTACCTCGGAACCGGAATTGATCTTCTTGGTCTCTTCCCACACATTCTCCGGCTGTCCTTCCTTCAGGTAGGAGTTGAATACGCTGCCAAACACCCAGTCCATATTCGGCAGGTAGCGGGAATCCGCTTTGGCCTTAATGTACTCCCCGTCTGCCTTATCATAATGCTCACCGGCAATCCCGTTACAGAGCAGATTGTACAGCTCCTTGTCGGTATTCACCAGATTCAGGAACATCATCGCGCGCTCCGGATTAGGGGCCGTACGGCTGATCGATTGGTTGGTTGTAGCCGAATAACCGTTGGAGAACCAGTCGCTGAGCGGAACGGTGATGACGTCATTGCCGCCGTTTTTGGCCTTCACCTCAGCCTCGACGCCCGGCTTCAGCGTCACGTTGAAATCGACGGCAATCTGGCCTTTGGCGAGGTAATCATTCGCTTTTTCGGTAGCGGCATCCTTGTAAATATAGCCATCCTTATACCACTTGCTGGCCAGCCGGAAATTGTCCAGTTCTTCTTCCGGGTACCGCTGGAGCGTATACGAGGGATCATCTGTCTTAATATAGAAATGGTCATCCAGACCCGGAACTACCCAGTACTTGTCATCATGCGACTGCGGATTGATGAAGGAAGTGCCGAATACGCCAAACGGAATGATATCCTTCTCGTTCTGCTTAATCTGGGCCAGGAATGGCTCGATGTCCGCTATTTTTTTGATGGAAGCGGTATCAAGTTTGTACTTGTCAGCGAAGCGCTTCTGGATGATGAAGCCATACCGGGAGCCGTTGATCTGCTGGTTCGGAATACCGTAGATCTCCCCGTCCACCGAGAGGCCATCCCACATCACCTGCGGCACATCCTTCTTCAGCTCCGGCGCATACTCGTCAAGCAGCTTATCCATCGGCTGAATCGCTCCCTTGCGCACCAGCTCCTCCGGCTTCAGCATATAACCGGTCCAGAGAATGTCGAACTTCTCGCCTGCCGCAAGCACGGTGTTCATCTTCTGCACATAGTCCCCGATTGCTACAGGCATCAGCTTCACGGTGGCGTTGATCTTCGCCTTCGTAATCTTATTCACTTCCTCCTGCACCTTATCCTGGTCTGCCTGCAGCTGCGACAGCGGATAATACCAGGTCAGTTCGACCGGCTTCAGCTCGCCGTCCTTCCCGGATTCCGGTGCCGCGCTCTGCGCAACCCCCGTTCCGCTTCCTTCCGTACCTGTAGCAGCATTGCCATTGCCGCCGTTATTGTTCCCTCCGCAGCCTGACAGCACGGATGCAAGCAGCATTACGGATGCCAATACGCCAACCAGCCCTTTTTTCATGTGAGTGACCTCCTGTACTTAGTACATGTAATTGTATGTTAACCCTTTAGGGAGCCAACCGTAAGCCCTTTGACGAAAAACCGCTGAAAAAACGGGAAGATGACCAGCATCGGTCCGCCGGCCAGTACGGCAATAGCCATCCGCGCGGAGCTGTTTGGGAAGCTGCTCAGGTCAATGCCAAGCTGTCCGGTAAATTCCGAGTTCGTCGTGAGAAACTCAATACTGTTGAGTGTCCGCACCAGCAGCAGCTGCAGCGGTACCTTGTTCGGATCGTCAATGTACAGCATCGCGTTGAACCATTCGTTCCAGTAGGTGAAGGATATCAGCAGACCCAGCGTAGCCAGGGCAGGCGTCGAGAGCGGCAGAATAATCCGGAAGAAAATGCGGAACTCCCGCGCCCCGTCGATTTTGGCCGATTCAATGATCTCCAGCGGAATCTTGGACATGAAGCCCTTCATGACCATAATGTTGAACGGCGACAGCAGAATCGGCAGAATCAGCGCCAGCAGGCTATCCTTCAGATGCAGGTACTGAGTAATGAGAATGTAGGAGGGAACGAGACCCCCGCTGAACAGCATAGTGAAAAAAACATAGAACGTCGTCGCCCGGTTATACCGGTAATCCTGCCTTGAAATCACGTAGGCGGTCATCGCGGTCAGCAGCAGTCCAGCCAGCGCGCCGATGATCGTCACCGTGAACGTAACGCCATAAGCCCGGAGCAGGATATCGGGAGCGTCCAGCAGATAGCGGTAGGCATCCAGACTGAAGGATGAAGGAATGAACTGGTACCCGTTCTCGGTCAATGACTTCTCATCCGTCAGCGAGACAACGATGACCAGCAGGAATGGCAGAATCACCACCAGCGACAGCACGATAAACAGCAGATTAATGAACAGCTTCGAGAATTCAAATTTTTTGCCCACGCTTCGGGCACCTCCTTACCACAGGGAATTATCGGGATCGACCTTGCGCACAATTCCGTTAGCTGTCAGCACCAGCACCAGACCGACAACCGACTGATAGAACCCGGTAGCCGCAGACATACTCACATTGCCGACCTCACGCAGCGCACGGTACACATAAGTATCAATGATATCCGTAGAGCCATAGAGAAAACCGGAGTTATTCGGGATGAAATAATGCAGGCCGAAATCCCCACGGAACATGTTGCCGATCGACAGAATCAGCATAATAATGATGATTGGGGCCATCAGCGGGATCGTGATTTTGAAGGCCATTTGCCGCTTGGTTGCCCCGTCGATCCGCGCCGCCTCGTAATATTCACTGTTAATGCCAATAATGCCGGCAAAATAAATCAGCGTGTTGAACCCCACCACTTTCCACAATTGAACCAGAATCAGAATGACCGGCCAGGGTCCGGGATTCTGGTACCAGCTCACCGGATTTAGCCCGAAGGATTCCAGCGTGCGGTTGATGAAGCCGTCAGAGTGGTTCAAGAAGGCATAAGCCACATAACCCACAAGCACCCATGACAGGAAATGGGGCAGAAACAAGGCCGTCTGATAGAACTTGCTCCACTTGGCCTTAATCTCATTCATCAGAATAGCCAGCAGCAGCGCCGCTGAGGTGCCTATCAGAATATAAGCGGTGTTATACAGGACCGTATTCCTTGTAATCCGCCACGCCGTGTCCGTAGTGAACAAATAACGGAAGTTATCCAGCCCGACCCATTTACTGCCGAAGATCCCGAGATCATACCGGTAATTCTTGAAGGCGATAATCAGACCAATCATCGGAATATACGCGAAAATCAATTTGTACAGCAGTCCCGGCAGCGAGAGCAGGAACAGCTCCCGGTTGCTTTTGAAATGGGCCAGCTCCCTTCGGAGCCAGGATTGTCTGCGCGTGGCCGGCGGCGCTCCTGAACTTGCCTGCTGTTCCGCCAGCGGAACCTTATTCAACATAACCTTGAGCCCCTTCCTTTCCTTCCTTAGCTGCAGCTGTTTGCCTGTGTCCCAGGCTTTGCACGACTAACATAGCGCAGAATCAGGCCGCTGCGTTACTGTACAATTGCAAGAATGCTGTAAAGCCGGGCTGTATTGTTACCAGATTCCTGTCTAGAGGGGGCAGACTTCTGCACGGCACAGCAAAAAGCCCGCCAAATGAACAGTGCTCATGTAGCGGACCCTGCCTTACATATTGGGAAAGTGGAATCATCTGCTGCGGTCAATGGCTGATTTCAGGCGGTACTCCTTCGGCGTGGTGCCATAGCAGCGCTTGAACAGGCGGTAAAAATAACTCTCGTTCCCGAACCCGACCTTCTCCATAATCTCTGTTACGGTGAAATCCTCTTGCTCCAGGTACTTCTTGGCACTGGCCAGCCGGGCGGCGTTGATCTGATCCACCACGCTCGTGCCTTCCTGCGCCTTGAACACCTGGCCCAGATAGACCGGATTCATCTTGAGCATATCGGCAATCCGCTGCACATTCAGGTCAGGATCGGCGTAATGCTTGTCAATAATCTCCTTTACCGTGTCCGCGAGCAGCCGGTTCTTGTCCTCGCGCCCGCTCCTGCGCTGCTCGGCAACTTCCCGCACCACCTCCAGCAGGACCGTCTCCATCTCATCCAGCGTCTCCTTCTCCAGAATCCGGCGGTTGATCGCCTGCAGGTTAAGCGAGACCGGATTGACACTCCGGCTGTTCATCTCGGCAAGCGTCTGGCTCAGAGTCACGGCCAGATGAAGCACCGCTGAATACATATTCTCGTAGCTGAAGCCGCCAAGCAGCGCCCTCCACTTGCGGATCGTCTGCTCGGTCTCTGCCAGATCTCCGCCCTTCAGTCCCTCCGTCAGCTGCCGCTCCAGCTCCTGCGGAATGCGCAGCGCTTCATTCTCTTCATTCGCCCGGAGCATCTCCGGCTCAAGCACAGCACCTTTGCCGTAGATCATCCGGTAATTGGCGTGGCGCTGCGCCAGATTATAATGCGCCGTGATGCTGCGGTAATCCGTGAAGACCTCGCTTAGCGTGACTGTAAAAGTAATATGATAATAGTTGCCGATCGTCTGCTGGAGCTCCCTGAACCGTTCCTCGAGCTTCGCCAGCTCCCCGTCCGCACTCCCGGCAATGAAGACCAGATGCCCGCTCTTCATATCTGCAGCTTCACAGGAGCCCTGAAGGCGCAATAATTCCTGTCCGATGTTGGAGATGGCGAAGTACAGCAGCGATTCCATCGGCAGCCCCGGCTCTGCCGCCAGCCCCTGCAGGTTGTCGATCTGCACGAGCGCCAGCCGGAGAGGGGACGGATAGGCAATATCGATGCCGTGCTGCTCCCTAAGCTGCAGGAAGGACTGCTCATCCAGACTGTGGCTTGAAGCGATCAGGCTGCGGAGCTGATAGAGCTTGGCAATATTGGACTGCGAGGCCCGCTCCAGCTCCAGCCCCTTCAGCTTACTGATCATCTCCGTAAGATTGGCTGCAATGAGCGACAGCTCATCCTTGGCCTGCGGCGCGGCCCGCACATCCCCTGGAACCAGAGTCAGCAGCTGGCCTACCGGTTTATACAGCCGCACCGCGAAGAACACAGATAACAGCACGGCCAGCAGAACGACGGACAGCGTGACCGCGATCTCCGTCCATTTCATCTGCCGGACGCTGCCCAGCACCACATCGTAATCCTGCATGCTGATAATCTGCCAGTTGTTCAGGGCTTTGCTCAGATAAGTCACTTTATATTTCCTGCCGTCATGACTGTAGTTGAAGGAATCCAGCGGCCTGCCCGAAGCGCTGATCCGCGGCAGCAGCTCTCCCTTCAGGTTAAGCCCTTCAGGAACCTGCCCGCCGGTTGCGATCAGCACCTCACCGTCGGTATCGGTCACGAATAACACATCATTCTGCCGTTCCGCCACTTGGTTAAGCGCTTTCATATTATCGAGCATCCATCCCGGCTTTACCGTGAGGATCAGCACATTGTCATTGATTGAACCCAAGGTATCCCCGTCATACAGGAAGAAGGCAAAGACATCAATCCCCCCGCCCTTGCCGTCCAGGTCGAGCGGAATGAGCTGGAGCTTCGGCAGATCTGCCCGGGAATCCATATAGTTCTGCAAGGAGCTGTACAGAAGACTATTGTTAATCTCATGGTTCAGCGACGAGAAGAACCGGTGCTGGGCCCCATTATAAAAGACGGCCGCATGCAGGTACGGAGAGGCTGCGACCGTATGATTCAGCCGCTCAATCTTGAGGATGCTCTGCCTGTAATCAGCGCCGGACTTCAGCGCCAGCATCTCCTCGTCATTGTACAGGGAGACCGCCAGATCTTTTACAATCCCGTTCATGTTCTCGATATTGTAATTGATCTGGGTCAGCAGCTTGCGGTCCGCTTCATTCTGGAGGCTGAGCACCTTGTTGCGGGCACCCGAGTTCATCAGCAGCGAAGCTACAGCCAGAATGGCAACAACAAGCATAAAGCTGAGTAGGATCCGCTGCAAGTATTTACGCGAACGGATCGTCTGCAGTACGTTCATGTGATCCCTCTCCCGGCTCTTAAGGTGTCCTTACTATAATCCCGCGCCAAAATACTTGTCAATCTGCAGTTCCGGCTCCCCGCCGGACAATTCCCGGAGCAGCGTCCGTGCGATCACCCGGTGCCCCGGGGAGTCCGGATGGATACCGTCTCCATATCTGTAAGCGGTGTTCTGCGAGCGCTCATGCCGGATCAGCTCCAGCACCGGTGTACGCAGATCAATCACTTTGTCCGCAGGGCAGCCCCCGGATAGCAACCAATCCGCATAATGCTCCAGCACCTGATCGTAGTCCTTGTATGGCGCCAGATAACTGAAGTCCGCCGCGTCTGCGGGCTGTAGCTCCCCCTTCATGGACAGGGCATCGAACGGCGGAGGTGTCATGAGTACGATCCCGGCTCCAGCTTCACCGACCCGGGTGCTGAGTGCCAGCATACCCGCCTGATAAGCAGCGAACCGCTCTTCCGAGAAGGGATGATAGATTCCGTCATTCATGCCATAGCAGGCTATAACCATATCAGGAGCAGCCTCCGCCAGCTCTCTGGCCAGCCGCTCATGCACGCAAGGGCGCGGATAGGGATGCGCCGCCTCGCTCAGACCCGAGACCGTCTCGCTGGGTACGCCGGATGGAATCAGCTCGGCGGTCCACTCCGGCCGGTGCATGTTCAGCCATTCCCGGATCAACCGGATATATTGTCCGTCAGCTGTAATGCTGTCCCCGAGGAACAGTATCCGGGGGGTTCTGTTATTCCGTGTGATTCTATCCTTAAGTATATTTCGCATTTTTTGCCCTCCTGACCTTGGCCCAGGGTTCCCTGCCCGGCCACAGCCAGGCCGGTACACCCGCCATCCTAATGGTAGCGCCGCCCGCGTCTTTGCGCCTTGACGATCCCGACCTTCTTTAGCATAATATGGCCATGACTACCAAAATCCTAGCGCGGGATATCGGCCTTGAGCCGGGTTTTACCTTCAGAATCCAGAAATGCCCGCTGACCCATGATTACTACGTCCACAGCCATGATTTCTCGGAGCTTGTCGTTATTCTGTCAGGACACGCCATACACATCATTGAAGGGAGAGAGGTGCCGGTCAAGGCCGGACAGGTGTTTCTAATCCACAGCAACGTTTCCCATGGCTACAAGAATGTTGACGGAATTGAATACGTGAACGTAATGTTCCAGCCGGAGCAGCTGCTCCAGCAGTCCGAGCTGAGGCTCCTGCCCGGCTTCCAGGCCTTATTCTATATTGAGCCGTTCTACCGGAAGGAGATGTATTTCAAGGGGATGCTCTCGCTGGAAGCCAGGCAGCTCCGGGAAGCTACCCGGCTGTTGGATGAGATTCTCGAGGAGCATGACCAGCAGCCCGAGGGCTACCGGCTGATGATCCGTACCTACTTCACAGCCTTGGTAGGAATGCTCTCCCGCTATTACCAGAACAGCAGCAGTCATGAGGATAACAAGGCGCTGCGGATCGGGGAGACCGTTACCTACATCGAAGAACACTTCCTGCAGCCAATCACGCTGCAATCAATGGCGGACCGCGCCTATATGTCCACCCGCCAGTTCCTGCGGGTCTTCACCCGTAACTACCAGACCACTCCTATGGATTATGTCATCCGTAAGCGGCTGGATTATTCCTGCACCCTGCTGCGCAGCCCGGGCCTGAGCATCTCGCAGGTGGCGTTGGACAGCGGCTTCCATGACCAGAATTATTACTCCCGCCAGTTCCGCAAGGTATTTAACTGTAGTCCCAGCCAATACCGCGGGCGGATGCTGGGCTCCTGACCGCTGCCCGGGCGGTGCTCAGCCCTCCCCCGGACCGGTAACGGCAGCAGCCTCATCCCGCTGGCGCAGCCGCTGCCGGTAGGCTCCGGGGGTCACTCCGAATCTGGAGCTGAACAGCCGGGTCATATAATTGGGGTCCTGAATGCCTACCCGTTCAGCAACTTCCGAGATGCCCAGTACCGTACCGCCCAGCAGCTTCTTCGCTTCTTCCAGACGCAGGTGCAGCACATACTGCAGCGGCGTGGTGCCGATATGCTGCTTCATGCATCTGGTAATATAATCAGCCTGGAAATGCAGCTCCTCTGCAAGCCCCGCCAGATGGAACGGCTCCCGCCAATGCACCGCCAGATAGGCTGCGGCCGCCCGGGCCAGCCGGACCGCCGGCTCCGGCGGCTGAGCTGTACGCTCACATTCCGCCTGAAGCGCCGCCAGCAGCCCGGCCAGCAGCAGATGAAGCCGCATGGCATTCTCTGCACTAAGCCGGTTATGAAGCTCGTTCATCTCCTGCAGGATCGGCTCCAGCCCCTCCAGATCAACGGCTGCGAACTTCGGCAGATACAGCCGCTGCTGCACCGAAGGCTCCTCATCCTCCACCGTTCCCTTTGCCAGTAGTGTAGACCAAGGGATATCCCCGCGCCGGATATATGCCGGTTCAGGTGCATGAATGAAATGCACCCAGTAGATCTCCGTATCCTCTTCACAGGCACGATATCCGTCATGATTCAATCCAGCCTCAAGCAGCAGCACCATCCCCGGCCCTACCGCATATTCCTTGCCCGCTTCCATCATATAGAGTGTTCCCTGCTTGACCAGCAGCAGATCATATACACCGAAGGTGCGGGCGAAATGCCGGTCGCCAGGTGACCAGACGGCATGCCCCACCGTGACAAACTGCGGCAGCGGCGGAATTGGAAACTCCAGGCATAGCATGATGCCTCCTCCCCTCCAAAGTCGGTTTTGTGCTATTCCAAGTCTATATTAACACTGGCAGATCCCGCATTAAAGAGGTACAGTGACTGGGAATCTTCTTTTCATTCCATTCCATAAGGGGTTGAGTATCCATGCGTTTTCGTCAGGTTCATCTTGATTTCCATACCTCAGAAGCCATTCCCGGCATTGGCCGGGACTTCTCGAGAGCCCAGTTCCAGTCCATGCTGCGTACAGGTCATGTAGACTCTGTCACCGTGTTCTCCAAATGCCATCACGGCTGGGCCTATCATCCTAGTGAAGCCAATGAGATGCACCCCGAGCTCACCTTCGACTTGCTGGGTGAAATGATTGAGGCTGCCCATGAGATCGGAGTCCGTACACCGGTGTATTTATCAGCCGGCCTGGACGAGAAGCTGGCCCGCCGCCACCCGGAATGGCTAATCCGCGACGCCGAGGACCGGACCCGGTGGGTGAAGGATTTCATGACACCGGGTTACCACGAATTCTGTATGAACACGCCTTATCTGGACATCCTGCTGGCCCAGATTCATGAGGCGGCTTCCCGCTACGATGCCGACGGCATCTTCCTGGATATCGTTGGTTGCCGTAAATGCCGCTGCCAATATTGCGTCACCGCTCTGCGGGCTGCGGGCCAGGATCCCCGCGATGAAGCTGCCGTCATCGCCCTCGGTGAGCAGACTTATCTGAATTATGCCCGCCGTGTTCGGGAGACCCTGGATGCCGTGAAGCCCGGCCTTCCTGTCTATCATAACAACGGCCATCAGCAGCGGGGACGCCGTGACCTCGTGCAGGTCAACAGCCATCTGGAGCTGGAGTCCCTGCCCACCGGAGGCTGGGGTTATGATCATTTCCCGTTGTCCGCACGCTATGCCCAGACGCTGGGCATGGAATTCCTCGGCATGACCGGCAAATTCCATACCTCCTGGGGGGAGTTCGGCGGCTATAAGCATCCGAACGCGCTGCGGTTCGAGACTGCGCTTAGCCTGGCCCACGGTGCCAGATGCTCCATCGGTGACCAGCTCCATCCCTCCGGCCTGATGGATGAAGCGACTTACACCCTGATCGGCGCTGCCTACAGCGAGGTCGAGGCGAAGGAGGAATGGTGCAGCGGGGTCACTGCTGTGGCCGACATTGCCGTCTTATCGCTGGAAGCGGCACGGGAGGCCTGTCCCGGCGGGCAAGCACGCAGAGGGGAGCATAATCTGGCTGACGCCGGAGTGGTCCGGATGCTGACCGAAGGGCATTACCTGTATGATATCGTAGATACATTCAGCGATTTTAGCGCGTACAAGGTGCTGATTCTCCCGGATGAGGTATCTGTATGGCCTGAGCTGGCTGATGCCATAGAGAGCTTCACAGCTGGCGGCGGCAAGGTGCTGGTTACCGGATGCTCGGGATTAAATCTGGCCGGGGATGCATTTGCCCTGGACCTGGGAATCACCTGGCTTGGAGAGAACCCGTACCAGCCCGCGTATTTCAAGCCCTATTTCACTCCAGGTGCGCTATTGCCTGCTTCTTTTGTCATGTACGGCGAAGGCCAGCTAATCGAATTGCAGGAAGGACAAGGAGAGGCGCTCGGACATCTGGAGAACCCTTATTTTAACCGTGACGTCTTCACCTTCTGTTCCCACCAGCACACACCTGGCGCCATGGAGAACAATGGTCCGGGAATGGCCCAGAGCAGGGGCGGAATCTATATTGCCTGGAAAGTATTCAGCGAGTACGCCGAAGCGGGCTCTCTTATTCTGAAGGAGCTGGTGCTGCATGCCCTGTCGCGGCTGCTGCCTCAGCCGTCACTGCGTACGAATCTGCCGGCCCGCGGCATAACGACCCTGCAGTATCAGCAGGCAGAACAGCGTTATGTGAATCATCTGCTCTATGCTGCCCCTTCCCTGAAGGGCCGGATTGAAGTCATTGAGGACCTCGTACCGCTCCATGATATTACAGTCAGCCTGCGGCTCCCGTCTCCCGGACCCGTCCACCGGGTCTACCTGGCCCCGGCCATGACAGAGCTGCCGTTCACGTTCAACCAGGATAGCGAGATTACCTATACCCTTCCTTATCTGGAGAATCACCAGATGGTAGTGGTTGAGCTGGTGTAGATTAGGTCCATTTATAGTAAAATAATAAGAGCTGTACCATTGCCTAGAAATCACATTAGTTGAAGATCTCTATCACCCGAGCAGGAGAAAAGATGGGTCGTAGTCTCCCCTCCCGGATCAGCAGGCGCTACCCTTCTGCTGGCCCGGGCGTCGAAGCCTGAACAGGAGCCCTTTATCGGCAATCAGGCAGGCGGCCGGGTATTTCTTTTTCTGAATACGGACAACTTCTGGAGAGATTATCACAAAATGGGATTGTATAACACAGCAGGCCAGGTCATTGGACTCCAAATGTATCTCGCAGATAGTTATCAAGAATCTGAAGGGGCTCGTGTAACGCCTGGTTTGGAAACTTATGAGTGACCTTATAGCCTACTCTGGGGGGCACTGACAGCGCCAGCTTCTGAAGAACAAATTCTCCCATCCCCATCATATGGACGCCAATCGAAGCAGGCACAATCGTCCATTGTCTGGCATTCGTCAAAAAAGTAGTGATGAGTCCCGCTGAGTCCAGATGTACACGGGACGGACACAGCGGGTCCCACCACTGGTCATGTCTGAATTGAAACTCCCGATTCCAATTGACGAGGACCTCATGCTCTGCCGCCAATTCTTCCATTTCTACCGTATCTCCAGCCTGCCGCCCTGTTACAGCCAAGCGCAACAACACCATTTCTTCAGTGAAAAACGGTTGAACAGTAACGCTAGGCGACACAATTTCCCGTACCACAAACGCCACATCCATCTCACGCCGCTCAATACTATCAAAAGCCTCCTGCGTATGCTGCGTACGAATTTGCAATCGGATGGACGGAGTGTGCTGATTAAGCATTCTATATACCGGAGGCAAGACGAAGTGGCTTATACTTTCGGCAGCGCTTATGGCCAGACTTAACTGCGAACCATTCGCCTTTAAAATTTGAGTTTCCCTCCAGAGCGCCTCCCATCTTTCCGCAATACTAAAAAAGTTCTCCCCTTTTGGGGTCAGGCTGATTTTGGCTGCCCCTTTTCTTCGCTCCACCAATAGGCCGCCCATCCCCTGCTCTAAAGTCTTTAGCCGGTAGCTTACCGTTGCTTGTGACAGGTGCAGCATGTCTGCCGCTTTACTTATACTCCCGGTCCTTACGATAGCTAAAAATGCCTCTATCCCAGGAAAATACATCGAATACCTCCTCAATATATAGAAAATATTAATATAGTTCACAAAACATTTGCGTTTTACAACATTATTCTTTATGTCTAAAATTATCATTAACACAGACAAGGGGTCAAATAACCCACGTTATGAAAAGGTGGTTTAGCCATGAAGATTCTCATCGTTGGTCATTTTAACGAAACTGCACAATTAAAGATTACCGGGTATTTTCCGCAAGACTGGAACGTTGTCATTGTCCCGCCCGGACAAGATATGCTGCATCATATTGAAGATTGCCAGGTCCTCATTCCTGAACATATCCAAGTGGACCCTAGCCTGCTCGCCAGTGCCAAAAAATTAAAATTGGTACAGACAGGTGCAGGCTATGATAATGTCGATATCCCTGCCTGTACAGAGCTCGGCATTTGGGTGGCTAATGCGGCAGGAGTGAATGCACAGGCCGTGGCCGAGCACGTAATGGCACTAATGCTGGCTTATTATAAAAACATACCGTTTCTTGATCATTTCATGAAAAACAGGATGAATGAACATCAGTTGGAGTACACAGGGAGTGAACTAGAGGGCAAAACCATTGGGATTATCGGTCTGGGTGCTATCGGAAAGAAAGTCGCTGCGTTTTGCAGCGCTTTTGATATGAAGGTGCTGGCTTATGCAAGAAAGACCGTAGTACAGGCTGACGATTCGGTGACAATGACGGATCTCGATACTCTTCTAAGCACATCGGACATCGTAAGTGTACATGTTCCCTTGACTGAGCAGACCAAGCATCTGATCAACCAGACGGCATTTCAAAAAATGAAGAGTAGCGCTCTGTTCATCAACACGGCCCGCGGCGGGATTGTTAATCAGACAGACTTGATTGACGCATTAAAAAAAGGTGGGATTTCCGGCGCCTGCCTGGATGTGTATGAATCCGAACCGCTTCCCTTAGATAGTGAGCTCCGCACTCTGGGCAATGTGGTCCTTACTCCCCATACCGCAGGAATGCCTGACGGCCGGAAATTCCACAAAAAAAGATACGATTTCTTTATAGATAATATAAAACGTGTGCAAAACGGGAAAGAGCCTGAAAGCAGGCTCAATCAGTTATTATAAGTTTCGGTGCAATAAAAATACAAAAAAAGGTTTATGACATTGTACGAAATACAATGTCATAAACCTTTTTTAATACCGGCGAGAGGACTCGAACCTCCACGGTTTCCCACTCGATTTTGAGTCGAGCGCGTCTGCCATTCCGCCACGCCGGCTTAATATCATATATATCCACAATGGATAATTAAATTTCAGATGAAGACATTCAATAAAATAATAATGGCGCGCCCTGAGAGATTCGAACTCCCGGCCTTTTGATTCGTAGTCAAACGCTCTATCCAGCTGAGCTAAGGGCGCAAAATATGGAGCGGACGACGGGAATCGAACCCGCGACCCTCGCCTTGGCAAGGCGATGCTCTACCGCTGAGCCACGTCCGCACACGGTATGTATTCAACTGCTTCAATAAAAATGGCGGAACCGACGGGATACTCTTCACTCCGTTACGAGATTGCGAAGTATTCCTTACGATGCCTATGCTTCAACGAACCCAGGGATTTCTCATCCCTTGCGCCATAAAAATGGCGGAACCGACGGGATTCGAACCCGCGATCTCCTGCGTGACAGGCAGGCATGTTAGGCCAACTACACCACGGTTCCAAATATTGCGGGGGCAGGATTTGAACCTGCGGCCTTCGGGTTATGAGCCCGACGAGCTACCGGGCTGCTCCACCCCGCGTCAGTAATAGATATTCTTTTCTGGCTTACAAACTCTGCATGGTGGAGGCTGAGGGGTTCGAACCCCCGACCCTCTGCTTGTAAGGCAGATGCTCTCCCAGCTGAGCTAAGCCTCCATCGAAGAAGCAACTTAATGATCATAACACATTTACATGAGATATACAACCATTAATTTTTCAAAGATGAATGTGGTGACTCGTATGGGATTCGAACCCATGTTACCTCCGTGAAAGGGAGGTGTCTTAACCCCTTGACCAACGAGCCAGATAAGCAAACAATCTTTCGACAACAAAAAGTATTATATCAAATAAAATAGTATAATACAATAGAAATATTATTGCTCTATTCATTACTTACTGGATTCTCCACCAAGGCCATAATAATCTCTGCAACCTCGGAAACTGATTTATGTTCAGTATCTACGTCGTATGCGAAGAGTTTACTCTTGAGCCCCTAAGACATGTCTCCATCTGTAAAGCGGCCCAGGAGTCCTGGCCCTTCACCACGGCTCTCCAATCTCCTGTGTAAGGTCTCAGAGGAAGCAGTCAAGTTAAAATGACGGACATCCCGTCCCTCACTTCTCAGCCTGCCCACAATCTCTATGAAATACTCTTCTTTCACTAGTGTCATAGGTACAATAATGGTTCCGCTATAGCCTGAATCCAGGTATGTCAGCATCGAACAGGTAAAGTCACGCCAGAGCGTATGGTGCTGAAAATCAGCTTCTGACATCTCGGCAGGAATATTGTCCCTGATATAAAAACGGGCATTTTCCGGATCAAATACATACGAATGTGGAATTCTGCGTTGGAGTTCATTTGCTATATGTGTTTTCCCTGATCCAAAGGCACCATTAAGCCAGATAATCAAGCTGGCACCTCCATCATAGACTTTAATGGTAAACACAAACACAAACAAAAAACCACCATTGATAATCAACAGTGGTCTTGAGTGCTTGGCAACGTCCTACTCTCCCAGGACCCTTCGGTCCAAGTACCATCGGCGCTGGAGGGCTTAACGGTCGTGTTCGGGATGGGTACGTGTGGAACCCCTCCGCTATCGCCACCAAACATGCGTCTGTGAAACAGACGCTGCCGCTAGAAATTCGGTTCATCACGAATGTGTGAATGAATTTCGTTGCGTTCAGGAACTTGATTCCTGAAAACTGAATCCGAAACAAATCTGCGTGTTAGAAATTTGGATAAGCCCTCGACCGATTAGTATTGGTCAGCTCCATGCATTGCTGCACTTCCACCTCCAACCTATCTACCTCGTCGTCTTCAAGGGGTCTTACATACTGGGAAATCTCATCTTGAGGGGGGCTTCACGCTTAGATGCTTTCAGCGCTTATCCCGTCCGTACGTAGCTACTCAGCCATGCTCCTGGCGGAACAACTGATGCACCAGCGGTACGTCCATCCCGGTCCTCTCGTACTAAGGACAGCTCCTCTCAAATTTCCTGCGCCCACGACAGATAGGGACCGAACTGTCTCACGACGTTCTGAACCCAGCTCGCGTACCGCTTTAATGGGCGAACAGCCCAACCCTTGGGACCTACTTCAGCCCCAGGATGCGATGAGCCGACATCGAGGTGCCAAACCTCCCCGTCGATGTGGACTCTTGGGGGAGATAAGCCTGTTATCCCCAGGGTAGCTTTTATCCGTTGAGCGATGGCCCTTCCATGCGGTACCACCGGATCACTAAGTCCGACTTTCGTCCCTGCTCGACTTGTAGGTCTCGCAGTCAAGCTCCCTTATGCCTTTGCACTCTGCGAATGATTTCCAACCATTCTGAGGGAACCTTTGAACGCCTCCGTTACTCTTTAGGAGGCGACCGCCCCAGTCAAACTGCCCGCCTGACACGGTCCCCGTACCGGGTTACGGTACTAGGTTAGAACCTAGATACGATCAGGGTGGTATCCCAACGGCGCCTCCGCAGAAGCTTGCGCTCCTGCCTCTACGGCTCCCACCTATCCTGTACAGATCGTACCCAAATTCAATATCAAGCTGCAGTAAAGCTCCATGGGGTCTTTCCGTCTTGTCGCGGGTAACCTGCATCTTCACAGGTATTAAAATTTCACCGGATCTCTCGTTGAGACAGCGCCCAAGTCGTTACGCCATTCGTGCGGGTCAGAATTTACCTGACAAGGAATTTCGCTACCTTAGGACCGTTATAGTTACGGCCGCCGTTTACTGGGGCTTCGGTTCACAGCTTCGGGTTTAACCCCTAACCACTCCCCTTAACCTTCCAGCACCGGGCAGGCGTCAGCCCGTATACTTCGCCTTACGGCTTCGCACAGACCTGTGTTTTTGCTAAACAGTCGCTTGGGCCTTTTCACTGCGGCCCCCTCGGGCTATTCACCCTACCGAGGCACCTCTTCTCCCGAAGTTACGAGGTCATTTTGCCGAGTTCCTTAACGAGAGTTCTTCCGCGCGCCTTAGAATTCTCTTCTCGCCTACCTGTGTCGGTTTGCGGTACGGGCACCTTCTCCTGACTAGAGGCTTTTCTTGGCAGTGTGAGATCATGACCTTCGCTACTATAATTTTCGCTCCCCATCACAGCCTGGCCTTAATAGTGTGCGGATTTGCCTACACACCAGCCTCACTGCTTAGACGGACATCCATCAGTCCGCGTCACTACCCTCCTGCGTCACCCCATCGCTCATAGCGGATTACGGTGGTACAGTAATTTCAAACTGTTGTCCTTCGACTACGCCTTTCGGCCTCGCCTTAGGTCCCGACTTACCCTGAGCGGACGAGCCTTCCTCAGGAAACCTTGGGCTTTCGGCGGATCAGATTCTCACTGATCTTTTCGTTACTCATACCGGCATTCTCACTTGTATGCTGTCCAGCGCTCCTTACGGTACACCTTCAACCTACATACAACGCTCCCCTACCCCAGATGCAAAGCATCTAGCCATAGCTTCGGTGGTGTGTTTAGCCCCGTTACATTTTCGGCGCAGAGTCACTCGACCAGTGAGCTATTACGCACTCTTTCAATGGTGGCTGCTTCTAAGCCAACATCCTGGTTGTCTGTGCAACTCCACATCCTTTCCCACTTAACACACACTTGGGGACCTTAGCTGATGGTCTGGGCTGTTTCCCTTTTGACAATGGATCTTAGCACTCACTGTCTGACTCCCGGCAAGAAGTTAATGGCATTCGGAGTTTGACTGAGCTTGGTAACCCTTGCGGGCCCCGCACCCAATCAGTGCTCTACCTCCACCACTCCATTCACCGAGGCTAGCCCTAAAGCTATTTCGGGGAGAACCAGCTATCTCCGAGTTCGAT